>CAVPFB010000001.1:0-22696 GCA_963703665.1 uncultured Alphaproteobacteria bacterium
CCAGGAGCAATTAGCCGGAAGCGCGAACCCTTAATCAGTTGGACGAGAGCGGGAGCCTCCCGGAAAATGGGGGCCGCCCAGTCAAACATGGCCAAGGCGGCACGCTGAAATTTTCAGCCTTGCACCCGGCCCCTCCCGCAGCACCCCGAGGCCGTGCCGAAGGCCAATCCCGCGATACAATCCTCGCATGCGCTATCTCGTCAGGGGCCCGCGTGAAGCCCGGCCGCGAGGCCGCCCTCCTGGAGGCAGTTGAGGCCGGGACCCTCGGACAAGGCTCGGTCGCTGGGGGCGAGTACCTCAGGAACATGCAGGACGCGAGGCTCTGCCCGGACGACACGGCCCGCTGGGTCGAGGTTCTGTTACTGTCCAACGCCTTTGCAGGAAGAGCAGCCCTACTGTGCCCGCCCTGTGTCTCATCATCTTAGCCTCGCAAGCCAACCGCTGCGCTAATCTAACACGGAATCCCCTACCCACAGTCAACCAACTTCGCCAATTCCGCGGTTGGTTTGCGAACGATTATCGTCGATGGTTCGGCCAAATCTGATTTACTCCTCTGGCTTAAGATAAGAGGGGACCAGGTTGACAGGTTGCGTTGATGATTGAGAGGCTGCCCCGACACAGCCAAGGCAGCCCCTTTGCCGACGTATCAAACCGCATCATCTCTCATTGGAGCTCTTGCCACTCCCTCCCGGAGATTTGGTGTACGTGAAGGACCCGCTGTTGATGATTGCGGGCGTCGAGCCACAAGCCTCGTAGTTGGCCCACGTGTTGTTGTTGAAGTTCAGAAGGTAGAACAGTATGCAACCCGAGGCAGCGGCAGTAGACCCGATATTCAGGCCCACCGCAGGAGACAAGAACGGGTTAACGCTGTATTGAAACGACTGACTTCCCGATGCGGAACCACTCAAGCAACCGGTGAGCGTTCCGCCCCAAAGAACATTGTTCGTTACTGTCAACTGCATGCCGTCGCAGAAACCGGTAAAGCTGATGTTAACCGTGCCGACTGGCGGATTTGCAGCGGCCAATTTTGTTGGTGCCGATGCCAAAAAGACAAGCACAGCAGCCGTAAAGACACTCACTTTTGTCACCTTCATTTGACTAGCCTCCGTTATAGATTTGAGCCGGATCATCACTTGGAATCCGGGCTTACTCGACAACCGGCGACGGAGACCGTGCGCGGTGGACCGACACCGATCATGCTCGAGTGCGTGTAACATAGCACGCGTTCCTGGAGTGTCAATTAGAATTCATAGGCGGATCCTGCTATTTATAGTCAAATCCTGCTATCTTTTCAGCGGGCTCGTGTCTGCATAACTCAACCGCGTTCGAAAAGGCGGAGAGCTTGACGGAAATGCGGAATAGCCGCTCGCACACGCCGCGCCGCCATGAGCTTGGGTGAGTCGAGCGTTGTGCAGATTCGCCAGCTCTGCGACTCGTGTGCGGAAGCGGCATGCATTTCCAATACAGACGAACGATTGATGGTGTTGCCGCGACTAACGTCGTTAGCAGCTCAAGTCAAGTCACGGCGACGGTTCCCACCAGCAGCAAGACCGACCAGTGGGTGAACCTGAGCGTTAGCACGAGCGGCGGCACGGTCACGCTCACCAATGGGTTTTTCTACGGAAGGATATTGTTTCAAGACAACTTCGGCAGCGGCGGTCGGCAGGCATCCCTTCAGTGCTGTGGATGAGCGCCAACGGCGTGGGTCCCAAGGAGGGCGAGGCGGCGGCATTCCTCAATAAATCGTCTCCGGCCCCGGCGGATTCTCCCGTGGCCTCACATCCGCCAGGCCCCGGACCGTGCCCGCACAGCATCCGCGCCGCCCGCTCGGCGAGCGCCAAATCGGGCCAGGGCTCCCATTTGCAGTCGCTCCAGCAGGGAGGGGTCGCTACAGGTCCAGACCCCGCTCTCGACCCGGCACTCGACATCCACCCGCTTGCCCTCCCGCAGCAACGGGAAAATAACCGTCACCCCTGATTCCATAAAAATGCTCCCTCATGAGCCGATTGGGCTGCCCTTTCTAGGATGGTCGTTCCAGGATTTGCCGCTCAAGGCTGCCGTCAGTGCTGCGGATGAGAATCTCGGCGCAGTCCACTTCCCGTGCGACCCACGCCGCGTAGCTGATGGCGTGCGCCCGCTCCCGGTACCACAGGCCAAAGGGAGCGCCTCGCGTGGGCTTCAGCAGCCATTCGCCACGAAAGTGCGGGTGCGGGATGACCTCGAAGACTACGGGCTTGGAACGGGTCAATTTTCGCCTCTCGCCTCGGAACTGGAATCCCGAAACAGCGGGGCAGTCTATCACCGGCACTCCGGCCTCGCAATCGGGTCGCGGCGGCGGCCTCCCACAGAATGCGTGGAGAACGCCGCGAAGGCGGAGCGCAGACCTCCGTCAATACCTTTCGCGGCCCGGAGATTTCAATCCAGCGAGTTCACTCAACGCAGTCCAAGCTCGCGGATCGGCCCCTCTTCAGGCGACTGCCTGTCCACCAATTTGTAGCGTCCGTCCTTCGCCGCTTCCAATACCCAGGTCACCCCGTCAGCGATGCACGTCGGGTCACGGGCGGGAAGGGTCCAGACCATCCGCTCGTAGCCGCCCCAGGCGCAGTTGACCAGCACGTCGAGCCCGCCAGCCTCATGCTCCACGCGAGCGAATGCTGCAACCGTTTCGTCCTCGTATAGGTAGTCGCAGGTGAGGCGCTCGACTGATTCGGGGAGGTCCGCCGTGGCCACCGTGCGGCCGGTGGCGTAGACCTTGAAGCCAGCCTCGGCGAGGCCGATGGCGGCACCCCTGCCGACGTCCCGGCTGGCTGCGGTGACTAATGCCATTTGCATCGTCCCAGCGTACCATTCACAATTGCCTGGATTATGTGAAGGATTGACGGTGAGTCGTCCGCCATGCCGGGCATGAAGCAGAGCGTTCGGACCTCAGCGGACCGGTTGGAAGATTGAGACACGCGACTGCGGAATGTCCTCCGTGGTCATTCAGAGCCAGGATTCGATGTTGTATTTGCGAGGAGAGCCAGTTTATGGGAACCAAAAAACCTGGGCTGAACCTGGGCTTTTAAGGCTCAGAAATACCAATCAAGACTTGACAAATCTTCTAAGGGGAGCGTCCGTATCTTGTTGGGAATCCTCGGAAATATCTGTAGAATCAATGCTCATCAATCTACCAGCGCCGGACTTAAAATCCCTTGTCCCGTAAGGGACGTGTGGGTTCGATTCCCGCCCTCCGCACCACATTCTGAAAGACTTATACAGCGGATGTTCTTCACTACCTCGACTTGCCGGTCGCCATCGGGTCCACGGTTCTCAACCTAGAGAACCCTGGAACTGAGGACAGGCTGGCTGTGTTTCTCGGCGAGGTCTCTAAGCAGGTCGGATACGCTGTTGCCTTTCAACGGGGCGGGGTCGTGGGATTCAATTTCATTGCCGTTCCGCTCGCACGCGAGATTGTGGTGAAGGTACGCGAAGCAGGTCAGAGATTTGCTTGGTGACGCTGATAGGTGCTGTCCCCCCTAAAACGACAACAACAGCAGCATAGTAACGCCGCGTGACCGCCGAGGCGAGATGGCGAAGGTCAAATACAGATAGAGACGGCGGGCCGAGGCGAATTGGGGGCGCGCAGGGCGAATCATGAGCTAATCCCGAGTTTTCGCTTGACTTGCCCCGATCCTCGGATAAAATCTTCCCAATTTGTTCCACAAAAAAACGACTACCTGGGGGCGGTGAGATCAGCGTATTTCGCTGCCCTCCTTCCCGAGTCCAGTGGGCTGAAAAGTCCTGGGACTTTACGAAGCTTTGGCGCTCGGGCCCGTGGCTTTTCGCGGTCACGACTGGGTCGCGGGCGTGCCGACGGATTAGCGCCGTTCGGGTATCGGTAACGACGGTCCCGGTCGAGCACGCCGTCAAGATTTGCGACTTCACAAATTGGCTTGAGTGGAAGGGCGGCAGCCCAAGGGAGGTAACCGAGCGGGACCGGCCACTCTTAGATTGTCAGGATGAAGGAAATCTGCCGTCACCCGGTTCCGGTTCAATTCGTTCGAAAAAACGGCCGCTCTCATGAACTCCAGAACTGGAAGAGATGCCCGCTGAGGGTCTCGCTCCGGGGCCTCTGCAGATCCCACAAGGGTCCCCTCCAACCTCCAGCGAATAAGCTAAAGCAAGGCGTTGGCTTCAGGTGCTCCCGACGACGGAGTCACTAGCCATCACAGCCGTCTGATCATGAAGACAGGACTGGTGGCTTCCGGCGACCGGAAAGCGCCTGGCCCGTCACTGCAGAAATGGTTATTCGAAGTACACCGCGTGTTTGGGAGATTTCTGCGCCGCGAGCGGCTTATACTCACTGCGGCGTTGAACGAACGAGGCCGGCACCTGGATTCGACGCGCTCAACCTCGGCCGGCCTTCCTGTTCGGGCTCAGAAGCAGCCAACCGAATCACACAGATAACGTTTCGCTCGCCAACCAAGCCTCGGACTATCAGTCCTCCTTACCGCTCTTAGGATTCTGGTCGCTATTTCACTTGATTTTGTCTGGAACGGGTGTTACGCTCTCCCCGCCTTACTAGTCGTTTCCCAAACTGACAGGGCCAACCATTCGAGCGGAGGGTTATGACTGATCGCACGCTGGGCTCAAATTCGACGGACTACTCCGAGACCAACACCTGCGGATCGAGGTGGCGGCGGGGGCGACAGGATTGGCCGCTGGACAATCCCCGTTTCATTCAGACCGTGCCGAAAAGAGGATATCGATTCATTGCTCCGGTGGCGGAGATTGCCGAGGAGACCACGCCAGAGAACCTCGAGACCACTCGATTCCGCCACTATCGTCGACCCCGGTTTCGTCATACGGGAAAGAGATCAGCCCGGCCTCAGGATTCCCCATCTGGCCACCGAGCCGGCCGATGGTATTGGAGGAGATGGCTCGCGCCAGCCCTGTGTGGGCTTGCCATTCTGGCCGCGGTTTTCTACATGGTCCGCATCCGCCCGCGGCATGCTCCCGGCGACAATGCGCGGAGCATGCTGGTCGTTCTGCCATTTCAAAATCTGAGCGGCGACCCGGCCCAGGAATATTTCAGCGATGGCCTGACCGAGGAAACCATTACCGACCTGGGCCAACTGAGCCCGGTTCATCTGGGCGTGATTGCCCGCACGTCCTCGATGGCCTACAAACACACCGAGAAGACCATCGGCCAGATTGGCCGGGAACTCCATGCGGCGCCTGCGCAGGACCCGCTCGCCGTCGCGGAACCGCCCTTCGGAATCAGCACCGCGCTCATCATCGCAGCCGGTCGCGCGCGCCACGCCGGGGTTTTGGCGTTGATCGCGATCGCTGTGTCGGCTCATTTCCGGCGTCGCTGCTGTCGCGCGGGCGAGCGTAATTCGCGCCCGGTCGGCCAGTACCGCCGCCAGCGCCGGGTCTGCGGCGCCAAGCCGGGCGGACAGCACATTGTCGGCGGCGATCGCCGAGCGGCTCGGCGTCGAGGTTGCCGCAGCTCGATGTATAGGCGAGCGAGCGCCGCCATCGCCTCTGCCGCCGGCGCCGACTGGCTGCCATAGGCGGCGATCGCGATCTCAGCGAGCGTCTCCGCAGCGCCGTCGCCGCGGCGATGTCGGCATCTTCGAAGCGCAGCTGCGCGAGCGAGGCCAGGATCGGCAGCAGTTCGGGTTCGAAGGGCCCAGCCGCCGCTCGACCGCCGTGAGGCAGGTCGCGAGCGCCGCAGTGCCCAGCTGCGGTGCCGGGGGGTGGCGCGAGCCGATGGCGTCCAGAGGCCCAGGATCGCCACCGCGAGGGCGCCCGAACAGCGCCGCATTGCCAGCAGCCCCACCGATCGATCCCGCCGGACGAAAGGCCGCGGTTCGTCGAAGGCGATGCGCTAGGCGATCTGCCGAGATCGCCGCCGCCGACTGGCGCACCAGCCGATCGCGAGATCGGCCAGCAACGGCATGATCTCGGTCAAACCGGCGCTATTGACCGACCCGCCGGCGGGGTCAGTGCTACGGCCTCGCGTTTTTTTATGGTCTCTTCGGCGAAAAATCCTCAGCGGATCAGATCGCCGACGCGCTCCTTGATCGCCAGGTGGCCGAGCTTCAGCCGGTCCCACATCTTGCTGATGACCTCGTCGACGACCAGCGCCGAGGGACCGCCGCGATCGCTGCCGAACGGGCTCACAGACCACAACAGCATCACGACCGCCCAATATTGGTAGGTGACCAGATGATCCATTGCGTCGTCCAGATAGGCCGGGGTCAACCCCTTTTTTCTGACGATCTCCTCGCTGGTTTCGCGCCACTTCTGGTCGCAGGCTCCAAAAAAGCGGTAAATTTCGGCGACCGCAGCCTTGTCGCACGCCGGCGGCGGCCCGTCGCCGGCAACCGCGCAGATCGCCTCGATCGTGTCGCGGCAATGCGCCTCGAAGCTCTTCCACAGCTTGTCGGTAGGGCCGACCAGGCATCCCGGCGCTGGCGCGCACTGCCGGTTTGATGCATCGAACACCCTGATAAATCCGTCCGCTTCGCAGTCCTTTATCCTCTCGATGCAGGTCCGGATATCGGTGCCATAGGAACCGTACAGCGTTCGGTGGATCGCCCTGCTGGAAACACCGGGGTCACCGCTGGTTTTTGCCATAAACATAACGTGCCAGTGGGCGCGCTTGTTCAGCCCGGGAAAGTGTTTTTCCCACACGTTGTAGTATTCGAGCAAAAAACCTGCGACCAGGCGCTCGGGGGATCTGGGCTCGCTATAGCCGGGGTGCATCGCGTCACCATGCCGATCGACAGCCAGCCGTAAGCTTAGCCGATTTTGGCGCGCAGCAATAGCGAACATCGCGGGAACTTGGCCGCAAGCCGCACCGGCGGTCTGCGGCAATCATCCGGCTCGGTCGTGACCTGTCGCGATCGGCGCCTGTCGGGTTGACGCCGGCAGGCGATGATATGAGGGTTGCGGGCCTCAGCCCTGATCAACCGCGAGCCAGCCGATGAACGCGACGGAACAGACCCGACAGGCCGAACGGTTCCGTGGCATGCATCGCGGACCCTCGCTGCTGCTGCTGCCGAACGCCTGGGACGCGCTCAGTGCGCGCATCTTTGCCGCCTCCGGTTTTCCCGCAATCGCGACGACCAGCGGCGGCGTCTCCTGGGCGCTCGGCTACGCCGATGGCGAAGCCGCGCCGTGGGACGAGGTGGTGGCCGCGACCGCGCGCATCGTGCGCTCGGTGCAAGTGCCCGTGACCGCCGATATCGAAGCGGGGTTTGGCGACACGCCGGACGCGGTCGGGAAATCGGTCGGTGAAATCATCGGGGTTGGGGCGGTCGGGGTCAATCTGGAGGACGGGACGCCAAGCGGTGCAGCGCCGATCCGCTCGATCGTCGATGCGGCCAGCCGCATCGCTGCTGCACGTGAAGCCGCCCGTGCCGCCGCGGTTCCGATCGTGATCAATGCCCGCACCGACCTCTATCTGCGTAATCTGGGCGACCCGGCGACACGGTTCGACGAGACCGTCGAGCGCGGCAGGGCCTATCTCGCCGCCGGCGCCGATTGCTTTTATCCGATCACCCTGCGCGATCCGGAGACGATCGGCCGGCTGGTCAAGGCGCTGGCGGCGCCGATCAACATCAATGTGCGCGCCGGGCTGCCAAGCGTCGCCGAATTGGAGGCCCTGGGGGTGGCCCGCGCCAGCACCGCGAGCGCCATCGCCCTGATGGCGGCAGCGACGACCCGGCAGATCGCCGACGAGCTGAAGGCGAGCGGCCGGTTCGATGCGCTGAACCCGGCGCTGGCCCAGGCCGACCTGCAGCGCCTCTTCCCCCGCAGCTGACGCTGCTCCTGGCCGGGCTCACCGCCGGCGCAGGATCGCGATGTGGCGGCCCTCGGGCGTAATTGGCGCGGTCAGGCTGAAATCATTGTACCAGCCGATGAACTCGAAGCGACTGCTGAGGTCAATGAGGCACAGGAACTCCTGCGGGAAATAGACCTTGGCCGGGACTCGGCCCACGATCGTCAGCTTTTTGCCGCCGTCGTCGACGCTGAAGGTCAGAAGTCTCGTTATAGGTCTGCGCGATCGGGTCCAGCGGCTCGGCGCGATAGCGGGTGCGCACCGTGACGCCGCCGCGCCGCCTGGTCCAGCTCCGGCGGTAATCGTGGAACGGGCGGAACCACACGACGCTGTCCAACAAATAAAGAGCGCCCGGCGTCAGCAGATCGGCCATTCGGGCGAGGTGGTCGAGGAATTCACGGTTCGATCGCGTGTAGAGAGAGCCCAGCATAATGTAGGCGAGGTCGAACGGGCCGAGGCCGCGGTCGAGGTCGCGCATGTCGCCCAGTACAAATTCGGCGGCGATTCCTTCGCGGGCGGCCCTTTCGCGGGCGAATTCGAGCATCGCCGGGCTCAGATCGAGGCCGCAATACTGATAGCCCCGCCGGTGCCATTCCTGGAGATAGGGGGCGGTCCCGGCGCCGAGCTCGAAGACGCGCCGAACCTTCGCCCCGGAAAATTTGGCGATCGCGGCCTCGAAAAAATCCAATTCGCCCGAGAGATCCGCCGGCGCCAACGCGATTTCATAGTAATGCGGGTAGCGATAGGCCTCCATCGCCGTCGGTCAGGCCAGCACAATCCGATGGAACCGCAACATCCGTTGCCCAGATCACGAGCGCTGGTGCATTTCATCGCGGCAAGAGCTGCGCACCTCTCCACCAAGGATTGCCGGCTCGGCCATGACCGCAGTCGCGCGCGGGAAGCGGGATGCGCTTGCCCCCCTGTTCGAGCCAGGGGCAGGCTCTGGACCCCCGTTTTCGCCGGGGCGACGGTGAGGCATCAGAACTCGTTTGCCACATTTCAGGTAGACGCCCAGATCAGGACCGTACCCAGATCAGCATACTAATTCGAATGGGCGGCGGCGAGTCGCGCGCGGTCGTGCGGGGCGGCGAAATCGAGCTCGGGGCCGAGCGGGATGATCCCGCTCGGGTTCAGATTGCGCATGCCACCCCAATAGCCGAGCTTGATCCGCGGGATGTCGACGGTCTCGGCCACTCTCGGCATCTGGTAGATCTCGCGCAGATAGTTCGACAGATTGTGATAATCGGCGAGCCGGCGCAGATTGCATTTGAAGTGGCTGTAATAGACCGCGTCGAACCGCACCAGGGTCGGAAACAGCCGCAGATCGGCTTCGGTGAAGCGGTCGCCGACCAGCCAGCGCCGACGCCCGAGCCTGGCCTCGATCTCGTCGAGTGCGGCGAACAACCTGCGGAAGCTCGTTTCGTAAGCCTCTTGGGTCGTGGCGAAGCCGCAGCGATAGACGCCGTCGTTGATCGCCTCGTAGACAAAGGCGTTGATCGCGTCGATCTCGAAGCGCAGCGGCGCCGGATAGAAGTCGGGCGCCCCGTCGCCGAATTCGTCGAACTCCGCGTTCATCATGCGGATGATCTCGGAGGATTCGTTGTTGACGATCGTGCGTGTTTCGCGATCCCACAGCACCGGCACGGTGGCCCGGCCGGTAAAGCCGGGACGTGCCGCGCTGTAGACTTGGTGGGCGTGAAAGACGCCGTGGACCGGGGCCAGATCGTCGAACCCTCGCGAATAGGCCCAGCCTTGGCCCTTCGGCAAATCCGACTGCAGGATCGCGATCGCATTTTCGAGCCCCTTGAGCCGGCGCATCAGCACGGAGCGGTGCGCCCACGGACAGGAAGGTGCGGTGACCAGCAGGTAGCGCCCGGCTTCGGCCTTGAAGCCCGCGGCGCCGTCCTGCGTCACCCGGTCGCGAAACCCGGATTGCAGACGCACAAAACTGCCGTCGGCTGCGGCGGTCGGCGGGTCCTCCTGGTGCCAAACCCCGTTCACCAGCATTCCCATCTCGGCTCTCCTGGTTGTGACCGCGACGCCGCTCGCCGGCCGTGGTCGATGATCCTAGGTCGCCTCCGGAGGGCGCGCGCCTAATCAGGCCGAGCCGCCTTCGACGGGCTCGACCGCGCTCGATCGACCGGCACCCGATACGGCCGCGGCGCTGCGGGCTCGAGCGACCTCTTCGATGTGATCGCGCAGCGCCGGCTCAGCGCCGAACAGGCGGCTGAGGTCGCGTGCGGCGAGGCTCAGCAGCTGGCAATAGCCGAGAGCGACGACGTCGGCGTTGCGCCGATCGGCGACCAAGAGCGCCAGCTCGCCGAAGAAGTCGCCGCTGCCGAGCCGCACCGGCTCGGGCGTGATGCGCACTTCGACCGCCCCCGACGAGATGAAATACATCGCGTCGCCGCGTTCGCCGCGGCGCACGATGACCTCGTCGGGCACCGCCAGGCGCGGCCGCAGCAGCCGCGCGACGGAGCGTCGGGTCTTCTCGTCGAGCGAGGCGAACATCGGCACGCGGCCGAGGAGCTCGTCGCGCTGCAGGCCGAGATCGAGGACCGTCCGCATTTCACCCACGCGCCTGCGGCGGCGCAGCTGACGCTGCAGGTCCTCGAAGATATCCTGGTTGACGATCGATTCGGCGCGCAGCCGGCGATAGCGCTCTTCCTCGAACCGCGCCGCGGTGCGCGCCAGGAACTGGGTCTCGAGCCGGCGCACATAGCTCGGGTATTGCAATTTCAGGGCCGAGATCGCGCGATCGACCTCGGTGAGGCGCAGCTCGACCTGCCGGGCCATTGTCGCGGCGGGTCCATTGCCGAACAGGCGGCCGATCTGCTCGCGGTTGAACGCCGCCAGATTTTCGAGGACGAAGCGGGCGGCCAGCTGCACCTCGAACCGGTCGGCGAGCTGTCGGGAGAGCGGCCGGGCGATGCCGATCCATCGATGCAGCGAGAGCGCCAAGCGAAACCCCGGGCCGAACGCGCGCAGCCGCGCCGCCGCCCGTTGGTAGCCCTCGATGCCCTCGCTGCGCACTCCGTCGCGCAAGCGCGCCGCATGGGCGAGCAGGTTCGCCGCGACGCGGCGCGTCACGGTTCGCCCTTCGAAATATTCGAGACAGTATTCCTGCTCGCGATCGGCCAAGACGGCGAGCGCCGCGCGGGTTCTGATCTCGTTCGGCAGCTGGGCGTTCTCTTCGGCGATGTCGGCCGGGTCGCGGCGGCGCGCATCATAGGCGAGCGCGATTTCGCCGACGATGTCCGGCGCGATCTGGTGCTTGCGCCCGACGGTCTCGATCTCGTCGCGGATCGACGACAGCGACAGGCCGATCACCCGGTCGCGCAGCGCCACCTCGGCCGGCGGCGGATCGCTGAGCCTCAAGAGACGCATCAGCGGGCGCATCGTCGGCGCGGTCACCAACAGCGTGAACAGCACGAAGCCGGTGGCCAGCACGCCGACGAACTGGCGGATTTCGGGCGGCAGCGACATGTTCTCGGTCGCCGCCAGGGCCAGCGCCAGCGATACCGCGCCGCGCATCCCGCCCCACAGCATGAAGAGCTTGTAATTAGCGTCGATCGGTTGAGCGATGCGGGCGAAGCTCAGCACCGGGATCAGCCCCCAGAGCGTCAGGGCGCGGGCGATCAGCGCCGCTGCGATCAGCGCGCCGAGGAGCGCCAGATCGCGCCAGCTCGCCTGCGCCAAGAGATGCGGGGTCTGCATCGCCGCGAACAGGAAAATCAGCGAGCTCGCCCAAAACGCGAGCTGCTCCCAGCTGCCGACGAGGCTCTCGAAATTCGAGGGAGCGAGGCGGCGGCGACCCTCGGCGCTGACCGCGAGCGCCGCGGCGGCGACCGCGACGACCCCGGAAACGTGGAGATAATGATCGCAGACGATGTAGATCGCATAGGCGAAGCCGATCGTCATTGTCGCTTCGGAGAGCCGGTTCGAGCGCAGCACCGGCATGAAGAGGGCGGTGGCCCAGCCGGCGACGTAGCCGACCGCGAGACCGCCGCCGAACTGGCGGATAAAGGTCAGGACGCCGCCCAACGGGCTCGCCGGCCGATGGCCGCTCAGAATGGCGACGGCGAGCGAATAGATCGCGATCGCCGCGGCGTCGTTGAACAGGCTCTCGCCCTGGACCAAGGTCGACAAGCGGCGCGGCGCCCCGATATCGCGAAAGATCGCGACGACGGCAACCGGATCGGTGGTGGCAATGATGGCGCCGAGAATGATGCAGGCGAGCACGCCGACCGGGGCCAATGGCCACAGCGCAAAGCCGACGACGAGGGTGCAGACCACGACGCCGATGACCGCGAGCAACAGGACGGGCGCCATCTCGTCGCCCAATTGCCGGACATCGACGTTGAGCGCCGCCTCGAACAGCAGCGCCGGCAGAAAAATGTACAGGAGCGACTCGGCGCTGAGCCCGAAATCGTGCAGGGTGCCGATGATGTCGCGGACCGCACCCCCATGCAGATAGATGGCGGGGAAGTGGGTGGCCGCGCCGATCGCGATCCCGACCACGGCCAGCAGCACGGTGTAGGGGATCGAAAACCGTTCGGCGAGCGGCAGCAGCAGGCTGACCAGCCCGAGGAGCGCCGTGACGGCGAATACGGTCAGAACGGTTTCGTGCATGCCGGTCCGCCGAAGCCTAGCGGCGCCGGTCCTGCCTCACAAGGTGCGGCGGCCGACAGATCGCATGAGCCGAACCCGCGGCACTCTGCCCTGCCGCCGACCCGTTCGGTCGCGCCATAATATCGATCGGGGCAGCCGAAGGATCGTCTCGCATGTTCACCCGCCGTACCATTCTGATTCTGGTGGTTTTGCTTGCGGCTGCGGTGCCCCTCGGTGCGGCCGAGCCGCAGCTCCAGCAATTCGCGACGGCGAGGCTGACGATCGTCAGCGCCGACGGGCGCCACGATTTTACCGTCGAGCTCGCAGAGACGCCGGCGCAGCAGGAGCAAGGGCTGATGTTCCGACAGAGCCTGGCGCCGGACGCCGGCATGCTGTTCGATTTCAAGCAGCCGACCGTGGCGACGATGTGGATGCGCAACACGCTGATCCCGCTCGACATGCTGTTCGTCGATCAGCATGGCCGGATCGTCAACATCGCCCAGCGCGCGGTGCCCGAATCCGACGCGACGATCGCCGCCGCAGCGCCGGTGCGCGCGGTGATCGAATTGAATGGCGGCACCGCCGAGCGGCTCGGCATCGAGCCCGGCGACCGGGTGCTGTACCCGATCTTCGGCGACACATCGTGATCGGCGCCGGTGCGAGAGGGTCGCTTACTCCCGACCGGAACAGGTTGCCGGCGCCGCCGTTAGCCCCAAGGACGAGCAGGGAGGCGCGATCATGCCGGCCGCCGCCCGGCCTTACTGGACCGGGTTTCTCAAGCTCTCGCTGGTGACGATCTCGGTGCGCCTCTACGCGGCGGCGACCGAGAAGGAGCGCATCCATTTTCACATGATCCACGAGCCCTCGGGTGAACGGGTGCGCACGCAGACCGTGGTGCCGGGGCTGGGTCCGGTCGAGCGCAGCGAAATCGTCAAGGGCTACGAGTACGAAAAAGGCCGGTACGTCACGGTGGCGCCCCAGGATCTCGAACAGCTGCGGCTGGAGACGACCGACACGATCGACATTACCGAATTCGTCGAGGCGGACGGCCTCGATCCGGTCGAGGTCGCCGACCCCTACTACCTCGTTCCTGACGGCAGCCTCGCCGAGGCCGGATATCGCGTGCTTCGCGAGGCCCTGCGCCGGACCGGCAAGGTCGCGGTCGGCCGGGTGGTGATCAACCAGCGCGAGCGGGCGGTCGCGGTTCGGCCTTACGGCGCGGGCCTGCTGGTCAACGCGCTGCGTTTCAAAGACGAGATTCGCGCCGCCGAGCCATTCTTTGCCGCCATCGGGGAGGAGCCAGTCGATCCCGATGAGCTGGCGATCATGGAGCAGATCGTCGCCCGCCGGACCCGACCGTTCGATCCCGACAAATTCGTCGACCATTACCAGGCGGCGCTGCGTGACCTGATCGAGCACAAGCTCGCCGGCAAATTGCCCGAGCGGCCGGCAGAGCGCAGGCCGGCGCAGGTCATCAACCTGATGGACGCGCTGAAACGCAGCCTCGCCGAAGAAGGCGGCCAATCCGACCGCGCCGTACCGCGCAGAGGTGGTCGAAAGGGCCGGTTGGCCGGGCCGGCGCACGTCGCCAAATCGTCGCGCACCCAGCCGAGCCTGCTGCTGCCGGTCGCCGGCGGGCGCGACAAAGCGGCCCCGCCGGCCCGAGCTGCGGCCTCCGCCGCGGCGAGGCGGCGCAAGAAGGCGTGACCCAACCCCGCCGGGTGACGCTGACGGGTCAATAAAGCCGGTTCTTGTAGCTCTCGGCGGTCGCGCGCTCGGCCTCTTCCGGATCCATGCCGCCGACCTGCTCGGCAACAATGCGGCCGATCGACGGGAAGTCGCCGCGCTTGAGCTGCTTATCGGGGTTCCACAGATCGGAGCGGATCAGCGCCTTGCCACAGTGGAAATAAACCTCCTCGGCCGCGACCAGGATGCCGCTCCTCGGCACCTTGCCGTTGACCGCGAGCGGTTCGAGCAATGCCGGGTCCGTGGTGACCTGCGCGCGGCCGTTGACCCGCAATGTCTCATTGACCCCCGGCACGAAGAAGATCAGCCCGACCCCGGGCCGCTCGAGCAAATTTCCCAGCGTGTCGACCCGGTTGTTGCCGAGCCGGTCGGGGATCAGCAGGGTCTGGTCGTCGATGATTCGGACAAATCCCGGCGCGTCACCCTTGGGCGAGGCATCGCAGCGTCCCGCCGGGTCGGATGACGCGATGACCAGAAAAGGCGACAAGGCGATGAAGTTGCGGCAATGCCGGTCGAACCGGGTCAGCTGCTTTTTCACCGCCCGCTCGCTCGGCGCTCCGTAAATCTCGCGCAGCCGCCGCGGGTCCTCGATCGTATCCATCGCTGGTCTCCTCTGCAGATCAGCCCGATAATAGGCGCGACAGGAGGCAAAAGGCAGAGGCGCTCGCAGCGGAGCTAAATGCGACCGCAGTGTCGGCGAGGTTGGGTCGAGCCGGGCAGAGCGAGATTAAGCGTTTTGATCGACCGGGAGATCGAGAGGCGGCTCGAACAGGTAGAGCCAGCCGCCCGTCAGGTCATCGCTGCGGGGCGCAGCCGGATGTCGTCGTCGGCCAGGAAAGCGACCCCGACCGCTTCCAGCGCGCGGCGGATCTGGTCGAGGACGCCCGGTTCTGGCGTCCGTCGCTCCAGTTCGAAATCGTCGATCACGCTCTCGCTGACCGAAGCCGCCGATGCGAGCTTGGCTATCGACCAGCTGAGGAGAGTGCGCGCGGAACGGCATTGGGCGGCGGTCATCATCGCAACGCCCAGCCCTGCCCCCGCCGGCAGGTGGCGGGCGATGGTCTCACTTTCGTCATGTTGCGCAAACGCGCGCCGCAATCGAAAGGTTGCCAGTCCGCTCCCGGCGCCTCGACCCGGTGCCTCTGATCCGCGAAATCCGCAGGCCCGCCATCCAAAGCCGGTGTCGAAAACCGGAGCGGGCGACCGATATGATAAGCGCGATTTCGCCGGGATCATCATCATGGTCGATTTTGCCGACAGCCATGTCGTCGTGACCGGAGGCACGGGCGCGCTCGGCCGCGCCGTCGTCGCAGCACTGCGCGTCGCCGGTGCGGTTTGCCACCTGCCCAATCTGGTCGCCGCCGAGCTCTCCGACTTCCCCCTGATTGGCGATGCCGGGGTGCATATCGGCCGCGACGTCGATGTCGCCGACCAGGCCGCGGTCCAACGGTACTATCAGGCGTTGCCGCCGCTCTGGGCGTCGATCCACCTCGCCGGCGGGTTTGCGATGGCTCCGGTCGCCGACACCTCGGCGGCGGATTTCATGGCGCAGTTCCGGATGAACGCGCTCTCCTGCTTTTTATGCTCGGCGGCGGCGGTGGACGCGTTTCGCAAACGCCGGGGGCCGGGCCCGGGCGGGGCGCGCGGCGGCCGGATCGTCAATGTCGCGGCGCGGCCAGCGCTCGAGCCGCGGCTCGGCGCCGGCATGGTCGCCTACACCGCGTCCAAGTCGGCGGTCGCCGCACTGACCCAGGCCTTGGCCGAGGAGACGGTCGACGAGGAGATCTGGGTCAACGCGGTCGCACCCTCGATCCTCGACACCCCGGCGAACCGGGCGGCGATGCCGCAGGCCGACCATGGCCGTTGGGTGCGGCCTGCTGATGTCGCCGAACTGATCGCGTTTCTCGCCTCGCCGGCCAACCGGGTGACCCGCGGCGCCGTGATCCCGGTCTATGGCGGGTCGTGAGCGCCCAGACGGATGCTCTTCGCGCGGCTCGGCCGGCTGCTGGCGACTCTGGTAAGGCGCCGTCCGGCTGGCGGAGACGGACCGCGGCACCTTGGTATATTTGGAACGGATAAATCGCGTCTTAACAGGTGGTTATTTCAAGTTATAAGAGCCATTCCAAAATTGCATGTTGCAACGCAACATAATCGGCCTTAGCTTGCCCGCCGAGATAATCGAGAATCAGGACGCGAGGTCTCGGATGAAACATAGCTTGGTTCGTCTCGACCGGATCGCCGGCGAGATGAATGCATGGCTTCTCGCGATCGCGATCGGTCTGGGCATGCTCGATCTGACCGTGCTGGTCGCCAAATGCATGCCGGTCCTGCCGCCGTTGCCGGCCGCCTCGGACAGCCAGACGACGACATCTCCAGCCTCACCCTCGCCGCTGCCGGCCGCCCGCAGCTGATATCCGGTCAAACCCATCGCACGCGCATCAACGAGACCCACGGTCGGCCGGCGGTCCATCGCGCCTTAGACGGTTGCGAGCCTCGTCGCCGATATCGGATTACTTACCGCGCTGGTGGTAAAAACAACGGATGATGCCCACGCGCGCATTGACCCACCCAGTCCCCATCCATTCCCCCCTCGTGCGGGGAGGGCTAGAGGAAGGGCGGGGTCCTCCTCTCCGACAATGCGGGACAGGGTGCCGACCCCGGACTAGATCCGGGGGAGGCGGGTGCGGTTCGCCGATATCAAGCGTCGGGGTCGCGCCCCCAGGGTCAGCCGCGGCCCTTGAGCATGGCGGACGGAATGTGTGGACGCCGTTGACTGCGCAACGTCTCGAATTCCGCTGCGCGCTGCTGCAGCGCTTCCCGGTCGGCATTGCTGACGGTGCCCTGCGTGCGCACGACGCAGGCTGTGGGGCAACGGGTGACGCCTCTATTGCGAATGAAGGCGGCTACCGCGGCTTCGTATTCGCTCTGCGACATGATCTCGATCCCCTCTATTGGCCGGTCTTTGTCGATCGCCCGATCCTAAGCAGGAGTTCCGAAATACCGCACAGAATTGATGGTTAAGCGTATCGCATTTATAGTTAAGTTAACTGCGCGAGAAGCGCCGGGTCATCAGTGCGAATGCCTGCGGCCGGTGTCAGGAACCGGACCCGGAGGCGCCGAGGCGCCATCCCCGGTCGGTCGGGTTCGCCGGCCGCGGGTGCGATCTGACTCCGAATTGCATGATATGCTGGCCGCGAGACGACCGTGGGGAGGCGAGCGATGAACCGCGAATTCGAGACGATCCGGGCCGAGGACCGGGGCGAGGGGCTCGTGCTGCTGACGCTGAACCGGCCGCAGGTCGCGAATGCGCTCAACACCCAGATGGGGCACGACCTGCTCGCGTTTTTCGAGGCGGTCAACGCCGCCCCGGCGCAGGCGCGCTGCTATCGTCCTGACCGGGGCGGGCGAGCGGGCGTTTTGCGCCGGCGGCGACCTCAAGGAGCGCAACGGCATGACCGACGAAGAATGGCAGGCACCAGCACCTCCTGTTCGAGCGCATGATCCGCGCCTTTATCGCCTGCCCGGCGCCGGTGATCGGCGCGGTCAACGGCGCCGCCTACGCCGGGGGCTGCGAACTGGCGCTGTGCTGCGACTTCATCTATGCCGCCGAGAGCGCGCGCTTCGCGCTGACCGAGGTGACCCTCGGCATCATGCCGGGCGCCGGCGGCACCCAGAACCTGCCGCGCGCGGTCGGCGAGCGCCGCGCCAAGGAGATCATCCTGACCGGCCGCCCGTTCACCGCGGCAGGAGGCGTATCGAGTGGGGCATGGTCAACCGGCTGTGCGCGCCGGGGAAGGTCGTCGAGGAGGCGCTGGAGACCGCCCGGCAGATCGCCGACAACGCGCCGATTTCGGTGCGCCAGGCCAAGCAGGCGATCCATTATGGGCTGCAGATGGACCTGGCGAGCGGCATGATGCTCGAGATCGAGGCCTACAACCGCATGGTCCCGACCGAAGATCGCCGCGAGGGCATCGCCTCCTTCAACGAAAAGCGCAAGCCGCGCTTTACGGGCCGCTGACGTTTCGTTGGATTTCAAAGCTGGGCGTCAGCGCCCAACTGCACCGCCGTGCTTCCGCAAGGCTGGTCCGCTGGCGCCCGTCTGCGTCGAAATTGCCAGGGTCGAGCCAGCGCTCGAAGGCGGCGCGCAATAGCGGCCATTCGCTGTCGAGGATCGAGAACCAGGCGGTGTCGCGGCTGCGCCCTTTATAGACCGTGGCCTGGCGGAACAGCCCCTCGTAGCGAAAGCCGAGGCGCTGCGCTGCGGCTCGCGACGGCGCGTTGAGCGAGTCGCATTTCCACTCGTAGCGGCGATAGCCGAGCTCGTCGAAGACCCGGCGCATCAACAGATACATCGCCTCGGTCGCCGCCGGCCGGCGCTGCAGGCGCGGGCTGTAGGTGATGCCGCCGACCTCGATCACGCCGGCCGAGGGATCGATGCGCATCAGGCTCGCGACCCCGACGGCATGTCCGCTGGCGGTGTCGACAATCGCGTGGCGCAGCGGGTCGGCGGTGCGGCAGGCCGCCTCCACCCAGCCGCAAAACAGCTCGAGCGACGCGAACGGGCCATAGGGCAGGTAGGTCCAGTTGCGGCCGTCCTTGTCTTCGCTGTTGGCGGCAAAGAGGTCGGCGGCGTGGCGCTCGAGGTCGAGCGGCTCGACCCGGCACAACCGCCCCTCGATCGCGGTCCGCGGCGGCACCGGCCGCGGCGACCAGCCCGGCAGCGGCGCGCCGATCGGCTGGCCGAACTCGTTTCTGCGCAATTCGCTCATGCCTGACCTCCGACCGATCGCATTGATCTGATGTCGCCGATAAAGGCGATCGCCGCAAGTGCCGCCGGCGCGGCTGCCTCGCTGCCCCGGGCTCGATTGCCCGATCCCCAAACCCGAGCGCGCTCCACGATACTAAAGCGCTTGCTTATCTGTTCGTGGCATCATACTAAAGAGAATGCTTAACCAATTGTCCCCGCTCGACCGGACCTTCCAGGCCCTTGCCGATCCAACCCGGCGAGCGCTGATCGAGCGGCTGTCGCGCAGCCCGGCCTCGGTCAGCGACTTGGCGCGTCCGCTCGCCATGTCGCTGCCGGCGGTGATGCAGCACCTGGCGGTTCTGGAAGGCTCGGGTCTGGTGGTCTCCGAAAAGACCGGGCGGGTCAGGACCTGCCGGATCGAACCCCAGGCGCTGAGCCTGGCGGAGGAATGGATCAACGCCCGGCGCGCCGAGTGGGAGCGCAGGCTCGACCGGCTGGGCAATTATCTTCAGCAACTGAAAGTCGATGGAGGCGAGAATGGCTCAGATGAATAAAGTCAAGAGCGGCATAAAGCCCGAACCTGTGGTGATTTCCCGCATTTTTCCAGCCCCGCGCGAGCGGGTGTTTCAGGCGTGGAGCAGCGCCGAGCACATGAAGCGGTGGTTCTGCCCCGAGGGCTATTCCGTGCCCGAGGCCGAGGTCGACTTTCGGCCGGGCGGGGTTTGCGCCATCTGCATGCGCTCGCCCGAGGGGCAGGAATTTTGGTCCAGGGGCAAATATATCGAGATCTCGCCGCCGGACCGGCTGGTGTTCATCACCGGGGTCTCGATCGACGACTTGCTGAAATTCACCGCCCACAGCACCGTCACCTTCGAGGTGGACGGGGCTGGGACCCGGATGACCGTGCGTCAGGTCTACGACATTTGCGATGACAGCTTTTTGGCCGCTGTCGAGGGCGCCCCCGAGGGCTGGCGCACCACGTTGGACAAGCTGGAGCAGGAGGTGGCGCGCATCCAGGCCGCCGCAGGCGGTTCCGTCGTTCACGCCAGCTTCACTCTGGAGCGCACGTATCAGGCCTCGCCGACGGACGTGTTTCACGCGCTGACCAACACGGCGGCCAAGGCCCGCTGGTTCGAGGGCGGCGATGGCTATGCGGTGCTCGAGCGCGCCATGGATGTTCGCTCCGGGGCTGTTCTGGAGCGCTGAAGGGGCGGTGGGCGAACGGCATGATCTCGACTTTCGACGCGGTCTACTACGATGTCGTGCCATGAATGGATCGTTTACGCCTACGAGATGAGCCTCGACGGCCGGAAGATCTCGGTTCCCCTGGCCACCCTGGAAATCAAGCCGGCGGGCACGGGCGCCCGGCTTGTCGTCACCGAGCAGGGAGCATTCCTCGACGGCTATGACGACAGCGGCTCGCGCGAGCGGGGCACCGGCTTTCTGCTGGACCGGCTGGGGGCGTCGCTGCCGGGCTGAACTGCGCATTTGCCCGGTGGGCGGGGCCCTGGGTGATCGCCCGGCGGCATCCGATGTACCGGTTGAATGTCAGAGCCACCACAGGCCGACGAGGATCGTCAAGACGGTCAGCGGCGCGCCGACGCGGAAATAGTGCCAGAAGCCGATCGTGATGCCGCGCCGGGCGGCGCGCTGCACGACGATCAGGTTGGCGACCGAGCCGAGGATCGTCAGGTTGCCGGCCAAGGTCGCGGCCATTGCGACGACCAGCCAGGCGCGCCGCGGATCGGCCAAGGCGGCGACGAACGGCTTCAGCACGAGGACCGCCGGGACGTTGCTGACGAGGTTCGACAAGGCCGCGGTCACGACGGCCAGCACCGGCGCGGTCGAGGTGCAGCCGGCCGATCAGGCGACGATCCGCGGCGACAGCAGCGCCTTCTCGAACCCGGCGACGACGATGAACAGGCCGGCGAACATCAGCAGCAGCGGCCAGTCGATCTCGCGATAGATCTTCTCGCTGCGGACTGCGCGCGTCACCAGCAAGACCGAGCCGGCGACCAGCGCCACCTTGGCCGGCGCCAACCGGCGAAGAATCCGGCCATCATCGCCAAGGTCACCAGCACCGACTTGATCGCCAGCGGCCGGTAGGCGTGGGCCGGCACGGCGCGGCGAGCCGGTCGCGGGTCCAGAATTCGGCCGGATGAAACAGCGCCATCAGGGCAAAGGTCAGGACCAGCCCGATCGCCGCGACCGGCGACAGCGCGGCGGCGAAGCCGCCATAGGGGATCCGCGAGAAGCTGCCGATCATGATGTTCTGCGGATTGCCGGTGATCGTCGCCGTGCTGCCGATGTTGGACGCCATCGCCACCGCCAGCAGATAGGGCACCGGGTTGCGCCGCAGCCGCAGGACGAGGTCGAGACGAGCGGCGTCAGCACCAGGCAGATCGCGTCGTTGACCAGAAAAGCCGAGAAGACGCCCGAGGTCAGGATCACCGCGGCGAGCAGCAGCAGCGGATGGCGCGCGCGCACGACCCAGTCGGTGACCAGCCGAAAGAAGCCGGAAAGGCGCAGATTGCCGACGACGATCATCATGCCGAGCAGCAACGCGATCGTGTCGAAGTCGATCGCGCGTAACGCCTGGTCGAGGGCAGCATGCCGAGGGCGACCATCAGGCTGGCGCCGAGCAACGCCGCCCGGCGCGGTCGAGGTAGAATCCCGGCAAGTTGCCGATGGCGATGACGAGTAGGTGGCGGCAAGATCAGCATCGCGGCGGCGCGCACCGGGTCGACGCGATCACGTCGGCGACCCAGGCCGATCGGTCGGCGGCGAGGAAGAGAGCGGCGATGATCGCCGCCAGCGCGATGGCGGCGCCGGTGCGGACGCACGCGGCACCGTCGCCTCGCCCGCGACGATGCGCGGGGTCGCCTCCGGTCACTCTGGGGTCGGTCCGTGGGTCGCCCAGCCCTGACCGCCGGCCGGCGCCAGCTCGCGGACGGCGCCACGTCGGGCGAGGGCACCGTCTCCGGCATCGCCACCGCGAGCATGGCAATGGCGGCAACCGCGCGGCCGAGGTCCAAAGCCGCCGAATAGCCGAAATGATCAACGATCAACCCGGCGGCGAGCCCGCTCGCCGAGGCGCCGATCCCCTGCGCGGTAGCGACCACCCCTTGCGCCACATTGTAGCGCCCGGTGCCGCGCATCAGATCGGCCACGACCAGCGGAGTGATCGCGCCAAAGACCCCGGCGCCGACGCCGTCGAGCAATTGCACCCCGATCAGCCAGACGCTGCTGTTCGATAAGGTATAAAGCACGGCGCGCAGCGGCAGGATGCCGAACCCGATCGGCCCAGGCGTCGGCTCCGCCATGTCGGCGATCGACGATCCAGACGAACAGCGCGATCGGCAGCATGATCGCCTGAGCGGCGATGATGCAGCCCGACATCATCGCCGTCGCCAGGCCTTTATGGGCGAGCGCCAGCTTCTGCCCGACCAGCGGCAGCAGCGGCGCGTTGGCAAAATGGAACAGCATCGTGCAGCCGGCGTAGAGCAGCAGCGGGCGGCAGCTCAGCAAAATCTTGAGGCCGGAGGGACGAGGCTCGCCGTCGTCTTTCTCCTCGCCGCCCCGTGCCCGGACGTGGTCGATGGCGCCGGCCGGTATCGACAACACAGCCAGGGTGGCGAGCACTGCAAAAACCGGGACGAGCAGAAACACCGCCCGCTGCGATGCGGCCCATCCGACAAGGCCCGCGGCCGCGGCGATAGCGACATTGCCGCCATGATCCCAGGCGGAATTGCGGCCCATCC
>CAVPFB010000002.1:0-257052 GCA_963703665.1 uncultured Alphaproteobacteria bacterium
CATGCATCATCTGCCTTGGCTCGCTTGGCGAAGCTCCAACGCTGAGCCTTGAGGAAAAGATCGACATTCTCGAGACTGTCGTCGCCGCTCTCGACGGTAGAGCTCCCGTGGTCGCCGCCGTATCAGCGCTCTCCACCGTTGAGGCTGTCGACCTCGCGCATGCTGCCCAGTTCGTCGGCTGCTCGGGCCTCATGATTCTGTGCCCGCGGTCCAAGAGGTCGTGCCGAGGAGCAGGGTCTGCCTGGTCGGGCTGCGTCGCGACGAGGCGACGCTCAAGGCCGACGTCTACCTGGACGGGCTGCCCGATCGCATCGACGGCGCCCACGTCGTGGTCTGCGACCCGATGCTCGCGACGGTGGTACTCGTGAACGTCCAGGTCGCCGACATGCCTTCGTCGACCGCGGGGCGGGCGATCACCGCGCTGTGCCTCATCGCGTCGGTCCCGGGCGTGGAGCGCTTCTGTGCGGCCCACCCGACCGCGAGGGTCGTGGCCGCCGCCCTGGACGCGACCCTCAACGACGTTGGCTACATCGTCCCTGGCCTCGGCGACGCGGGCGACCGACTGTTGGGTGCCCCCTCGCTGAGCCGACCACCGCCGCTTGCGATGGGGCCCCTGGTGCTCACGCTCGCGGTCCGTGACCGGTCCCACCTACCGCACCTCGGTCGGCAGCCAGGTGGTGGACTTCCCCTTGGTCGCGCTCGACGACGGGCTCGCGATCGCCCTGCTCATCTCGGTCGACCTCGGCGTCGCGTTCTGTGAGCGCGCCGCCGCCGAGCTCGTGGACCGCATCGGCGACGTGGGCATCGAGATCGTGGTGTCGGTCGCCACCATGGGCATCCCGGTCGCCCTGGAGGTGACCCGCCGCCTCGGCCTCGACCAGTACGTCATCTTGCACAAGACCCCGAAGGTCCACCTCGCCGACGCGGTCGCCGAGCCGGTTCGCTCGATCACGACCGCCGTCGACCAGCTCTTGCTCGACCGGCGCCGCATCCCCGCCGTGCAGGGGCGACGCGTCGCGCTGATCGACGACGTCGTGTCGAGCGGGGCCTCGGCGGCCGCCGCGCTTCGGCTGCTCCGCGGGGTGGGCGCGCTGCCCGTCGCGGTCGGCGCGATCGTGACCGAGGGGCGTCGATGGAAGACCACCCTCGGCGAGGACGCCGCCTTGGTGCGCGCCCTCGGCACGCTCCCTCTGTTCCGGCCCTTGCCCGACGGCGCGCTTCCCGCGAGGCCCTCGCGCAGATCGCCGAGGTCGCCAGCCACGCCCGGGCCGACCGGTTCGGCGTGCGGCAGGTCGAGCTGTACCGCAATTCCGACGGGAAGGTGTACTGCCTGCTCGACGGGCCGGACCAGGACGCCATCCGGCAGCACCACGCCGCGCTCGGCGTCCCCTGCGGCGAGGTGCACCAGATCGACAGCCTCACCCGGCCAAGACGAACCGGACAATCGCGGCCAGGGAACAAGCAATGAGCACCCACGAATATCTCCTGAGGGCCTGCCAGGACGACGCGGTGCGAGCCGGCGAGCGAGACCGCCAGCTCCTGGAGGCGCGGTGAGCGCGCACGGCGAGGAGGCAACATCCAGCGCCTGCCGCTCCTGCCGCCGTCATCGCTCCGCTGAGGCGGCTGGCCCGGCTGCTGCTCCGCCACGCCACCGCATAGGGCATTGGGTTTGGCCCCGGCCTGCCGCCGCCCTGTGCCGTCGCCAAGCCCGGCGGCGGAGGCGGACGGGACCGGATGGAGCGCGCGGAGTCAGAGCGTGGAGCGTGGTGGTGGGTGCCTTCGCGCT
Source organism: uncultured Alphaproteobacteria bacterium (assembly GCA_963703665.1). GTDB lineage: Bacteria > Pseudomonadota > Alphaproteobacteria > ATCC43930 > CGMCC-115725 > AP-15. The sequence goes on from CAVPFB010000002.1 coordinate 1,787, forward strand.
GAATTCGAGCTTTGGTCTCGACCCGGTTCTGACCGGCGTCTTGATGACGCCCGTATTCTTCCTGCTCGGCATGGCGGTATACCAGATCTATTACTATGCTTTCGAGCGGCGCGGCGAGGGGTCGATCCAGGGCCTCGCCTTTTTCTTTGGGCTGTTGTTTGTCGGCGAGGTGGCGCTGATTCTGATTTTTGGCGTCGATTACCGCTTTGTCGAGGCGGCCTATATCGGCCCGAGCCTGCATTTCGGCTTTGTCGACCTGCCGTTGCGCATGCTGATTCCGTTTGTCGTGTCGCTGCTGATGGTCGCGGTGCTGCAGGTGTTTCTCGGGCGCAGCTTCATCGGGCTCGCGATCCTCGCCGTCTCGCAAGATCGCCTCGCTTTGCAGCTGATGGCGGCCAACCCGACCCGGATCAAGCGGATCGCCTTCGGCATCTCGATCGCCACCGCGTCGGTCGCCGGCGCGCTCTTGATCATCATCCAGCCGGTCGAGCCGTCGGTCGGCCGCGACTATATCGGGCGGATTTTTGCGATCTGCGTCTTGGGCGGGATGACGAGCTTCCCCGGCATGGTCGCCGGCGCCCTGCTGATCGGCATCGTCGAGAGCCTGACCGCCACCTTTTATGGTCCGTCCTGGGCGCCGGCGGTGGCCTTCGGCTTTCTGCTGTTGACCCTCGCAATCCGCCCCGCCGGCCTCCTCGGCCGCTGACGATGCCAGGAGAGGTTTCGAAGAAGATCGCTTCGGCTAGCCCCTCGCCCGCACAGCGGGAGAGGGTGCCGAGCGAAGCGAGGCGGGTGAGGGTGCCCTTCGCATGCGTTGCTTACGAAAACTCGATAACTTCCTCCGATGGCCAACGAAAAAGCTCGCCAGCTTCGCCGACACGGAACCGACGCCGCGCGACGCATGTGGTCAGCTCTACGCGATCGCCGGTTGAAGGGCTACAAAATCCGACGGCAGTATCCCGTCGGGCCCTTCATTGTAGACTTTGCCTGTATCGAATACCGGCTGATCATCGAGCTCGATGGCAGTCAGCATGCGGACAGTGCGACGGACGCACGCCGATCAGCCTGGCTCGAAGAGCAAGGGTGGACAATAATCCGATTCTGGAACAACGAAATTCTCAGCAATACCAGCGGGGCTGTCGAAGTTATTTTGGAGATCCTCCAAGCGGGATAAACCCTCACCCCCCAGCCCTGCGGGCCGGGCCCCTCCCTCTCCCGCGATGCGGGCGAGGGGCGATGCTCCTCGGCCGCTGAACCGGCGATGAGCAGCGGCAAGTTCTGGCTGGCGTCGTTCGCCTTCATCGCCGGCCTCTTGATGCTGACGCGCTGGCAGATCCAGAACGAGTATTTCTATTTTGCCGCCTATGTGGTGCTGCAATACATCGTGCTGGCGACCGCCTGGAACATCCTCGGCGGCTATACCGGCTACACCAATTTCGGCACCGCCGCCTTTTTCGCGTTCGGCGCCTACACCGCGGTCGTGCTGCACAAGCTGAGCTCGGTTCCGGTGCCGGTGATGATCCTGGTCGCCGGGGCGGTTTCCGGGCTGCTCGGCTTTGGCATGGGTTACCTGACCCTGCGGCTGAAGGGCGTGTTTTTTGCGATCGCCACGTTGGCGATGGCGATCGTGGCGCAGACCCTGATCGTCAACTGGGACTATGTCGGCGGCTCTCGCGGCATCTACATCATCCGGCCGCAGCAGGCGCCGCTGTTCGGCGGCTATATCGAGTACCTCTATTCCTTGATGCTGCTGCTGAGCTGGCTGGCGGTGGCGATCGCGCGCACCATCGAGCGCTCGCGGCTCGGGCTCGGGCTGGCCGCGATCCGTGACGACGAGCAGGCGGCCGAGGCCGGCGGCGTGCCGACCCTGCGGCTCAAGCTGATCGCCACCACATTGAGCGGCGCGCTGATGGGCATGGCCGGGGCGCCGTTCCCCTATTACGTGACCTATCTCGACCCGAGTTCGAGCTTCAACCTGTCCTATGCGGTCAACGCTGTGGCGATGCCGCTGATCGGCGGCATGACCAGCTGGGTGGGCCCGGTGATCGGCGCCATCTTGCTGGGCACGATCCAGCAGGTGGCGACGGTGACGATTTCATCGGCGCTGAACCTGTTGATCGTCGGGCTGCTGCTGATCGGCTTCGTCATCGTCGCGCCCAACGGGATCGTCGGTCTGGTGACGGCCCGGCGCCGGGCCCAGGGGCCCGTTGATGGCAGCAGGTTGATGGCGGGCGGCGATGAGGACGCGGCGATGACCCAGGACGCGGCGATGAGCAGGACGCGGCGATGACCCGATCGGCGCCGCCATTGCTCGAAGCGAGCGGGCTGGCGAAGCATTTCGGCGGCTTCGTTGCGCTCGACAATATCGATCTGGCGATCGCCGAGGGCGAAAGGCTGGGGCTGATCGGCCCCAACGGCTCGGGCAAGAGCACGCTCGTCAACTGCCTGTGCGGCACTCTGCGCCACGATAATGGCGCGATCATGTTCGCCGGCCGCCGGCTCGACGGCGTCCCGGCCTACAAGCGCACGAGGCTCGGGCTTGCGCGCAGCTTTCAGCTGCCGCGGCCGTTCCGCACGATGACCCTCGTCGACAATCTGCGCATCCCGCTGCTCTACGCGGTCAACGCCCGGGCTGGGTCGCATCTGCACGCTGCCGCGATCGAAGAGCGCTCGCTGCAGCTCCTCGACGATGTCGGGCTCGCCGCCAAGGCCGGCCGGCTGCCGCGCGACCTGACCCAGGTCGAGATGCGCAAGCTCGAGCTCGCCCGCGCGGTGGCGAGCGCTCCGCGGCTGCTGTTCGCCGACGAATTCGATGGCCGGGCTGTCGCCCTCCGAGGTCGAGGAGATCCTCGCGGTCCTGTTCCGGCTCAACGAGGGCGGGATCACGATCGTCCTGATCGAGCACATCATGCGCGCGGTCATGAGCTTTTCGACCCGGCTCGTGGTCCTGGTGGCCGGCCAGAAGATCGCCGACGGGGCGCCGCAGGAGGCGATCCGCAACCCCGAGGTCGAAAGGGCCTATCTTGGCGAGTAGCCTGTCGATCACGCACATCGATGCCGGCTATGGCGCGGTGCGCGTGCTCGAAGACGTGTCGCTTGAGGTGGCGGCGGGCGAGACCGTGGTCTTGCTCGGCACCAACGGCAACGGCAAGAGCACGGTCATCAAATGCGTGATGGGCATGGTCACGCCGATGGCCGGCAGCATTGTCGCCGAGATCGACGGCAAACGGCACGACCTGGTCGGCCGCTCGACCGAGACGATCGTCGATCTCGGCATCAGCCTGGTGCCCGAGGGCCGGCGCCTGTTTCCAAAACTGACGGTCGAGGAGAACCTGTTGCTGGGCGCCTTTCGGCCGACCGCGCGGGCCCTGATCGCCGCCAACCTCGACTCCTGCTACGCGACTTTTCCAGTGCTGCGCGAGCGGCGGCGACAGCTCGCCGGCAGCATGAGCGGCGGCGAGCAGCAGATGCTGGCCTTGGCCCGCGCCTTGATGTCGGCGCCGAAAATATTGCTGATCGACGAGCCCTCGGTCGGCCTCGCGCCGGTGCTGGTCAAGCGCACGATCGAAAAGATCGAGGAATTGAAGGAGCGCTACCAGCTGACGGTTCTGATGGCCGAGCAAAACTTCAACCAGGCAGTGCGCATCGCCGACCGCGGCTACGTGATCGTTCACGGCAAGATCGCATTTATCGGCGGATCCGCCGAAGCTCTCAACAACAACGAGCTCGTCCGCAAATTCTATCTCGGGCTGTGACCGGCTGTCCGTCAGTGGTGCGAACCTGGCACTTGGCACCAGCGAACCCTCACCCGCCTCCCCCCGATCATAGTCCGGGGTCGGCACCCTCTCCCGCATTGCAGGAGAGGGTGAACCCAGCCGCTGGGCGGGTCGGTGAGGGCATCGTGGGCGCCATCGGTCTGATCTTTATCGCTATCGGCGGCCCCGCGCCGAACAGAGGCGATTGGCGAGCTTCTGGTCGGCGGCCGTCGGCGTGATGTCGGTCAGCACGTTGCTCGCCTGCGCTTCGGCAATCAGGGTCGTTGCCGCCGTCGCCCGCAAGAAACGCTGGCTGACGTTCTTGTTCGCGGCGTTGGTCACGACGCAGACATAGCCCTGGTGGGTCCCATAGCGCTCCTCGATCGAGGAGCGCGGGTCGGACGCGGCGATCCGTTCGGTCTTGGTCTCCTCGAACGGGAAAGACGACGCGGTCAGGCCGCATTGCTGTCCCTTGTAGATGCCCGACGCATAGGTGTTCCAGCCCGTGTAGGTCGCGAGCGGCGCCTGGAGCAGGACCGAGCTGACCCCGGCATATTCGTTGCCGTCGGAATTGACCTTCACCGCATAGGTCGGCAGCACCCGATCGATGTCCGGCGGCTGGATCGTGACGATGCCGGTCTGGTCGTGATAGTCGATTCCCGGGCCGAAATTGAACAGCTCGGCAAAGTTGATCTGGTTGCCCTCAAACGGATAGTTCGGGATATTCGGGAAACCCTCCGCTTTCTGCACCGCCGGCACCAGTTGCCCATTCGCGAGCATCGGATAGGAGCTCGGCGGCATCGGGGTTTTGTTCATGAGGAAGGCGACGAAGTCGTCCTGCAGGGCATTGTTGGTGTCGGATTCGGGGTTTGGGTTGGCGGGGTACACGCAGCCGCTGGCCGGGGGCGGGCTGGCAGTATAGGTGAAGCCGCCGGCGCCGCCGCCATGCGTCGTCCCGGGGTTATAATACCGGTGGACGTTGCGGGGCAGCGGGATGTCGCCTTGCGCGGTGAAGCCGATCAGGTCGGGCGACATCTTCTCGTCATAGAACTCCAACGAGCCGAACGTCTCCAGGATCTCGGGACAGGTCCTGGTTGCCGTGCACCGGTCGAGCATGCCCTCTGGGCCGTAATGGCGCGCGAGGTCGGGATAGCGCGCCCACCAGACCGGCGCCTCGTCCGACATCATGTAGAGGTTGGTAATGACGTCGGGCAGGGCGAAGCGGACATTCATGTAAAGTTGACGCCCGTCGATCTGCGGCCAGGCGCCGTCGACCACCTGCCGGTTTTCCTCGTCCTGGTTGAAGCCGAGATGGATCGACGACCGGATGAACGAACCCGACTGCGACACCCCGACGCTGATGACCTTGCGGATTATTCCGGCGATCGGGTTGGTCGTGCCTTGATCGTCCGCCGTGGCGTTGTGGAAGAACGAGATGATGTCGCGGGTCGCGGCATAGCCGACCCCGAGCACCAGCGGGTTCTTCGCGGTGAACACCATCTCGTAGAGCAGGTTGGGGTTGAACCCGTTCTTCAGGCAGATGCGGGTTGGATCGGGGGTGCCGGGGAACGGGACGGTGCTGCAGTCCGCCCAGGCCCAATCCGCGCTCGGGATCGTGGTCCGCGGGCCGTCGACGCCGGTGATCGACTGGTAGGCGAGGCTCCAAAAGTCGGTCTTCGTCGTATCCAGGCTCAGCGGCTGATAGGGCACCGGCGTCGTAAAGATGATCAATTGCGCGGTATTGCCGGTCGCGTTCGCGATATGGCCATAGACCGGGCCGGTGATCGTCGAGCCGTCGCGATTGGTGGCCACCGGGACCTGGATGACCTGCTCGGCGCCGGTATAGGGCGAGGCCAGAGATGTGCAGGGATAGGGGGTCGTGCAATGCGCCAGCAAATCGCCCTGCCAGCCGCTCTCGAGATAAATGGCGCCCGGAACCACCGAGGCCGCGGCCGTCGGGATCGGACTGCTGCCGCGGTTGGACACTTCATAGAACATCAGCCCGTTGGCGCCACTCGGGCTCTCCGGCATGGTGATCTGGAAGGTCGCGATGTACGGCACCGTGCCGTGCGCGTCGCGCGGCGCCAGATCGATGTCCTGAATGATTTGATTGTGCGGATCGCTCGGATCGAGTTCCCCGAAGACACGCCCTTTCAGCGTGACATAAGGCCCGACGGTGCCGATCGCGGCGCCGCCATAGGCCGCCGCGGCCGGAGAATTGATGACGATCGTCGCGACGCGCGCGTCTACCGGCGGCCCCCAGCCGAGCATCGCACCGATAGCGGCGGCGGGCAGAACGGCTTTGAACGGGCGAAATTGATCCTTCATAGACACTGATTCCTCCCTGGAGCGATGAATTGAACCGGTGAGCCCGATGATCGCGACCAGCGGACCAGATGCGCCGGTGGCAGTGCCGTCGAGCTCCTCATGCTGATCCCCCCGACTTTCGCCTTACAGGCACGCGTGCGTTGTCGGCCGAGCCGCGATTGTGTCCAAATCATGATCCCGTGCTGGGAAAAAGCAATGGCGATGTGACGCGAGATAGACGCATGCCAGCCCGAGCCAACCGGAATTTGACGGGCTTCTGGATCATCAAGCCGATGATTCTGTCCAGGTCCGTTCGCGCCGTCCGCCACCCTTCGGCCACATTTGCGGCAATTTGATGTTGCGAGCATGACCCGAGCGGGTCATGCTCAGCGATGCTGAAATTCAATCAAAAGGAATTGACAGCGCAGGCTGTCGGTCGACGGAGGAAGCCCCGGATGACCTCGCGAGTTTTGCCGTGCTCCGCGCGCCTGCCGACACTCGGGCTGCTGTCGCTTGGCGCCGTTTGCCTCGGGCTGGCGTCGGTCGCCCACGCCCGGGTCACGCAGATCAACATCTCGAGCGTCCAGTCGCCGACATTTGGCGGCGCAAGCTTCGGATCGGTCGGAACCTATGAGGTGATCACCGGCACCTTCACCGACGAGGTCGACCCGAGCGATCCGCGCAATTCGGTCATCACCGACATCGCCCTCGGGCCGAAAAACGCCGACGGAACCGTCAGCTTCTCGGCCGATTTCCAGATCATCCGCCCGACCGATCTGTCGAAAGGGGCGCATCGCGTCATGTACGACTGGCCCAACCGCGGCGGTCCCGGCGCGCTGAGCACGCTCAACGCCGGCATTACCGCCGCCGGCACGCCGATCACCGCCGGAGGCAACACCGCTGTCCCGCCATCGGCGGGCACGGCCGGCACCGGGTTCCTGATGAACATGGGATGGTCGATCGTCGAAGTCGGCTGGGACCTCACCGCACCACAAGGCGGCAAGCTCTTCGGCGTCACCCTGCCGGTTGCGAAAAACAAGGATGGTTCGGCGATCACCGGCCCGACCACCGAGGAACTCGTCGTCGACCTCGGCACCACGCCGGCGGACCTGCCGCTGACCTATCCGCCGGCGAGCCTCGACCAGTCCAAAGCCATGTTGACCGTGCGCGAGAATTACGGCGACACGCCGCAAGTGGTTCCGGCGGCGGAATGGACGTACAGCACGACATGTACCGCCCAAACCGACTACTTCTCTACGACATGCGTCAAGCTGACGGCGGGCAATTTCGGTGCGCCCGGAACATTCGGGCCGACGGCGCTCTACGAATTCACTTACATCGCGCAGAATCCGAACATCGCCGGGCTCGGCCTCGCCGCGCTACGCGATTTCGCGACCTTCCTGCGCGACGCCAAGACCGACGACGTTCGGCGTCGCCAACCCGCTCGCCGGCGATGTCAAAGACATCTACACCATCTGCAGCTCGCAGCCCTGCCGCACGACGCGCGATTTCGTGCTGTTCGGCTTCAACGACGCCGATGTTCCGGCCGGCGCCAGCCAGCACAAATGGGGCGATCGCAGCTGGTGGAACCAGTTCTGGCAACGCCCGCCTCATCACGAAAAAGCGATCGACGGCATGCTGAACTACATCGGCGGCGGCGACGGCATTTACTTGAACTACCGTTTCGCCCAGCCGACCCGCACGTCGCGCCAGCATATCGCGCGCTGGGACCCGGAGTTCCAGTTCCCGTTCGCCGATGTGGCGTTCAAGGACCGAGTGACCCACGAGACCGGCGGGCGGCTGCAGCGCTGTGAGGCGACCGGACACCTGTCCCAAAATCTTCGAAACGAATTCCGAGAACGAGTTCTGGTCGAAGGGCGGTTCGATGCTGACGACCGACGGCCAGGGGCACGACCTCGATCTGACCAAAACCCCGGACGTTCGCTATTACGTGCTCGCGAGCTTTCAGCACGGCACCGGAAGCGGCACCTCCGAGGGCATTTGCCGGCAACTCCAAAACCCGCTCAATTCGGCCTGGGTGGAGAAGGCGCTGCTGGTCGATCTGGACGAATGGGCGAGCAACGGCACGGCGCCGCCGGCAAACCAGGTGCCGACCATCCGCGGCCGAACGCTGGTGCCGGCGTTGCCGCAATCCGGCATGGGCTTTCCGAACATCCCGAACTACAGTTGGGGGACGAACTCGAACATTACCGGCGTCTTCACCTACGCAGCCACCGGACCGGCCGCGAACCCGTCGCCCGCGAACCCGGCGCTGCCGCCGACCGCCTACGTGTTTTACGACGGGATTCATCACACCGGCGATCTGTGGGATTTCGGGCCGCGAATTCTATAAAGGCATCGTCTCGATCTCGCCGCCCGTCCTGCTCGGCACGCCCTATCAGATCTTCGTGTCGAAGACGGACAGCGACGGCAACGACATCGCCGGCGTTCGCGTCCCGAGCGTCTCGGTGCCGATCGCGACCTATACCGGATGGGCCCAGCGCGCCGGGAGCAACTCGGATCCCGACCCCGGCGGCGCCGACCAGCATGATTGACGGCTGCGACGGCAGCGGCCAGTACATTCCGTTTCCTGACACGAAGGCGCATCGCCTGCTGACCGGCGACCCGCGGCCCTCGCTGCAGGAGCGCTACGGGAATGCGAGCGGAACCAACGCAAACTACGTCGAACGCAGTGACGGCCGCCGCCAATGCGCTGGTGTCGCAGCGCTTCCTGCTGCCGCAGGATGTCGCGACCTACGTCACGCCGGCCACATTGATGGTCATCCCCGCCAGTCCCTGAACTTTTGTTTGACGGGCGCCGTCGCGCGGCGCCCGTCGCTCCCGAGACCCGAACACCCCGCCCTGCCAATGCGGCGTGCGCCGGCGGACATTCTCGACACCCCGCCGCGGCCTACCCATATCACCGAGCAGGCGAAACCGAGCGGCGACCCAACCGTCGACGCCGCCGGCCCGCGGGTTCAGGGCCCCAGCGGAGCGAGGACCGGCGGATGGACGCAAGGCGAAATCATCGATGAGCGAAGTTCTGACCGCAGCCGAACGCGAGCGCCCCCGATCGCCCGCGGCCGGGTCTCCTTCGATCGCGTCTTCCCCGGCCCCTCCCGCTGCGGACGTTGCGGCGCCAGGCATCGTCGCGGCCGAAGACGGCGCCGAACCGATCGCGGTCCGCGCGTATCTGCTGGGGGAGCGGCTCGATACCCGGTCGGCGGAGGGCGACGGCGCTCTCGGCGCCGCACCGGTGGCGCTCTCGGTCCCGGGCGGCGGGGTCGCCGTCTTGTTTCGCTACGGCGTCGCGGTGCTGTTCGGGGTCAAGCGCGAGGCGGCGGAGCGCTTTCTGGCGTCGCTCGTCCCATGCGTCACCGAGCCCTTGCCGGTTCCGGACCGGGAGGAGGCCCAGCTGCTGATCCGCCCCGGCGCCGACCAGCCGATCGATGCCGCCGGCAACATCGTTCTGCGCGAACCCGCCATCGACCGAGTGCAGCTGGTGGCGGACGCGTTGGCCAAGAACTTGGTCCTCGCCTATTACGAGACCCGGATCGCCGCGATCTTCGACCGCATCGAACCGCTCGCCGCAACTTTGCGCAGGACCGGGCGCGCCGGCGCGCGCAGCCGGGAATTGCTGCAGCTTATCGGCGATGTGCTGGCGATGCAGCACAAGATGGTCGGCCGTGTCGAAACCGGCGAAAAGCCCGAACTCTTGTGGGAGCGGCCCGAGCTCGAACGCTTGTACATGCGCCTTGCCGACGAATACGAGCTGCGCGAACGCGACCGGGCGCTCGACCGCAAGCTCGACATCATTTCGCGGACCGTCGAGACCCTGCTCGGGCTGGTGCAGACCCGCAGCAGCGCCCGGGTCGAATGGTACATCGTGCTGTTGATCGTCGCCGAGCTGGTGCTGGCCGCCTATCCGCTGCTGCTCCATCGGTGAGGGGGCAGCGCCGCGGCGGCGGCGCTGCGTCGATGGCGGGTATGTGGGACGGGAATGTGGTTCGAGGCTTATTCCGCCGCCGCGCGGGTCGGGGTCTGCGCTGCCGCGAGCACGGAAGCGGCCTCCTTGGCGACGCGGGTGCCTTCGAAGAATTTGGGGTTCTGCGTGCCCCACAGCCGCACCGCATTGGCGAAGGTGAAGTCGCGGAAATCGCCCGCGGTGATGTGGCCGTCCTCGACCAGCTCATAGGCCTCGGGCAACGGGTCGCGCATGTCGATCACGTCGAAATGACCGATATCCGAGCTGAAGATGGCGTTGAGCTTCGACCCGAACGGGTTGCCGCGGCCGAACGCGGTGGCGTTCATCCGGTCGTCGGCCTCGCAGCCGAAATAGTAGGGCTTGGCGTAGAGATCGACCCAGTCTTCCTTGCGGGTGATCTTGCAGGCCGAGAAATCGTCGACATTGTCGAGCCCACCGGTCAGATAGGCAACCTCGGGATCGGGCAGCCCGCCGCGCTCGCGCAACGCCGCGGCGATGTCGCCGTAGCCGTACTTCTCGACCAGGCTCAGCAATTTGGCGCGGTCGAGCTTGTCCGGGTGCATGCGCTCCAAGGCCTTGGCGCTGCGCCGCTCCCAATGCTCGATCAAATCGCCGAACAATTGAGAGGCCCAGCCGACCCCGCCTTCGAGAAAGGCAAAGCGCAGCTGCGGGAAGCGCCGGGTGACGCCGCCGAGGAAAATCGCCTTGGCGGTCGCGTGCCCGGCCGCGGCGAAATGGCCGATGTGGCTGTAGCAGAAATTGGTCGGCGACAGGCGCAGACCCTGGTTCAGGCTGGCGCTGTGGAAGGTCGGGGCGACGCCCAGCTCCACGCATTTCGCCCAGACCGGGTCGTAGTCGTACTCGCTGTCGAGGCCGAGCACGTCGTACCACACCGCAAAGCGCGCGGTGTCGGGGTCGTTGGCGGCGGCCGCCGGCACCTTTCGCGCCATGTTGCTGCCAAACATGCCGACCTTCGAGCCCAGTTGCCTGGTCACGAATTCGAGTTCCGAGATGGCTTCGTCCGGGGTGTGCATCGGGATGATCGCCGCCGGTGTCAGCCGGTCGCCAAGACCGCTGAAATAATCCGCCGAAACGATGTTGTAGGCGCGGATCACGGCGCGGCGGGTGGCGTCGTCCTGGATGCGCGGAAAGCGCAGCCCGGCGGTCGGATAGACGACGACGAAATCGAGGCCCAGCTCGTCGAGCCGGTCGTACAGCAGTTTCGGCATCATCGCGGTGGCGCGGTCGAGCGTGTTCTCCGCCTGGCGGCTCCAAAAGGCCGGCTGGCCGATGCGCTTGTGGCGACGCTCGGCGGCCGTCATCGCGAGCGCGTCGCGAGTCGCCCCCATCGCCTTCAGAAAGCCGTCCGCGGCCAGATCGCCGCCGACCTTGCGCATCTTGTCGCTGAACACCGGATCGTATTCGACCCAATGCCCGTCGCCGTCGACGATCGGGTGGTCGATTTTCGACCGGACTTGTTCGGGACTGAGATGGGCGCTCATGGTCGGCTCCGCAAAATTGGCGATTGGAACGCGCTGCATCCTGAGCCGACTGACAATGAGCGCAACCATGATTTCGCCGGGAGGCCTGCGTTGAGTGCATGGACACCTCCCAGAAACCGACCCGCCGCCGCTGCGGCCGTCAGAAGCAGGCTTTGGACCTCGCTTTCGCGCCGGGATGACGGCATCTCACGCGCATATTTGCGTCATTTCGGGTCGGTCTCTAAGAACGCGGAAGATCGGGGAAATTCGTCACCACCACCTCTTCGGCGACGGTGTCGAGGACGGCGCAGCTCAATTGCCGGCCGTTGCCGCTGTCGCGCGCTTCGCCGGCCGAGCCGGGGTTGATCACCAGCACCCGGCCGACCCGGCGCACCAGCTGGTGGTGGGTGTGGCCGTAGAGCACGAAATCGGCCTCGGCCTCGGCGAACCGCGCCAGCTCCGAGCTGTGCGGGTAGACATAGGCGCCGCGCGGCTCCCATGGCGTCGAATGAACGGCGAGGAGCTTTTTCCCGGCCACCTGGAGCTCGATCCGGTGCGGCCACGAGGCGAGCCAGCCGAGAAGGGGGGTCTCGATCCACTCGGCAGCACGGGCGCGGACGCCGTGCGGACCGAGAAAGCCTTCTTCATGGTTGCCCAGGATCACGTGTGCGCCGCGGCGGCGGAGAATGCGCACGACCTCGTTCGAAAAGCGGTATTCATAAATACTGTCGCCGAGGCAGATCAGCTCGTCGACATCGCCGATCATGTCGAGCGCCCGTATCAGCCCCTGATGGTTGCAGTGGAGGTCCGAGACAATGCCGATTTTCACGCGGCCGCCCCCACCCTAACCCGCTTGCGGAGGAGGGGAGGGGAGGGGGCTGCGGCACCGCAAGAGGTTCATCGGCTTCAGGCTCATCACCACCTCGCCGTTCTGGTTCAGCACCTCGACCCGGGTCCGCACCATGCCGCGATCGGGCCGCGAACGCGAGCGCACGGCTTCGAGCACGGTCACGCGGATGCCGAGCGCGTCGCCGGGCCGAACCGGCCGAGTCCAGCGCAATTCGTCGATGCCGGGCGAGGCGAGGCTCGCGACACGGGACAGGAAATGCTCGACAAAGAGCTGCATCATGATTGCGGCGGTATGCCAGCCGCTGGCGATCAGCCCGCCGAAATCGCCCTGCGCCGCCGCGGCCGGGTCGACATGCATCGCCTGCGGGTCGTAGCGCCGGGCGAAATCGACGATCTCGGCCTCGGTGACGGCAACGCTGCCGTACTCGTAGACCGCGCCCTCGGTATAATCCTCGAAGTACCGGTCTTCGATCGGCACGGCGAAATCGGAGGCGGTCATCAGCAACCCGTCGCTATCAGCTCACGGCCGGGCTTGACCCGACCGGCCGCGATTGGATTACATCATCGCCGTGGAAAAGTCGTGGAAACGCGGGTCGAACCCGCGTATGACGGATGAGCGTCCGAGAGGGAGGAGATGAACTACGATTACATCATCGTCGGCGGCGGCTCGGCCGGGTCGGTCATGGCCAACCGGCTGTCGGCGAAAAGCGCCAACCAGGTGCTGCTGTGCGAAGCCGGGCAGGATACGCCGCATGGCAAGGTGCCGCCCGAGATCCTCGACTCCTATCCCGGCACCGCCTATTTCGACCCGCGCTTTCACTGGACCGAGCTCAAGGTCCACACCGAGGTTATTTCGCACAACCGGCCCGAGGAAAACCGCCCGCCATTGCGCAAATACGAGCAGGCGCGGGTCTTGGGCGGCGGTTCGTCGATCAACGGCCAGCTCGCCAATCGCGGCGCACCGTCCGATTACGACGAATGGGAGGCCCGCGGAGCCGCGGGCTGGAGCTGGAACGCGGTGTTGCCGTATTTCAAAAAGGTCGAGCGCGACATGGATTTCGACGGCCCGTGGCACGGCAAGGATGGCCGCATCCCGGTCCGCCGCATCTTTCCCGATCTGTGGAACGGCCACGCCAAGGCGGTCGCCACGGCCTTCGAGGAGGCGGGCTTTCCCTATATCCAGGACCAGAACGGCGAGTTCAGGGACGGGTATTTCCCGATCACGATCTCGAACCTCTATGACCGCCGGGTGTCGGCGGCGATCGGCTATCTCGATCCGGGCACGCGGCTGCGCGACAACCTGACGATCTCGGCCGAGACGCAAGTCGAGGGGCTGCTGTTCGAGGGGACGCGCTGCGTCGGCGTCAAAGCTCGGGTGGGGGGCAAGGAGACCGAGTTCCGCGTCGGCGAGGCGTGGGGCGAGGTCGTCGTCTCGTCGGGTGCGATCCATTCGCCGGCGCATCTGTTGCGGGCCGGCATCGGCCCGGCCGGCGATCTGCGCGACCTCGGCATTGAGCTCGTCGCCAATGTGCCGGGGGTCGGCCAGCGGCTGATGGACCACCCGTCGGTTTCGGTGTCGTCGTTCATCAAGCCGGACGCTCGGCTCAACGACCTGACCCGGCGCCATATCCTGCTGGCGTTGCGCTACTCGTCGGGGATCGGCGGCGCGCCGGCGGGCGACATGTTCGTCGCCGGCGTCAGCAAGTCCGCCTGGCACGCGGTCGGCGAGCAGATCGGCTCGTTGCTGGCCGCGGTCTACAAGACCTTTTCCGAGACCGGGCAGGTCAAGCTCGCCTCGCGCGACTGGCGGGCCGAGCCGATCGTCGAGTTCAACCTCCTCTCCGACCGGCGCGACCTCGAGCGGCTGATGGATGCGTTCCGGCGGCTGGGGGCGATGCAGATCAGCGCGGCATTGCAAGAGGCCACCAGCAACCCGTTCCCGGCGAGCTACACCGAGCGGGTGCGCAAGATCGGCGTCGTCAACACTAAGAACAAGCGGATCACCGACGTCATCGCCAAGCTGCTCGACGGCCCGGCCTGGCTGCGGCGCTACGTGATCGAGCGGGTCATCGTCGAGGGCTATCGCTTCGACGAGCTGATGCGCGACGACGAGGCGCTCGAGGACTTCATCCGCAAGGCGGCGATCGGCGTCTGGCACGCCACCTGCACCTGCCGCATGGGCGCCGAGGACGATCCGATGGCGGTCACCGACAAAGAGGGCCGGGTGCGCGGGGTCGGGGGGCTGCGCGTCGTCGACGCCTCGCTGTTTCCCGGTGGTGCCGTGCGCCAACACCAATTTCCCGACCCTGATGACCGCCGAAAAGATCGCCGACGCGATGGTGGCGGCCGGGTGATCGGCCGATCCCTGGGGTGACAGCATCTGGGCATGCCGACAATCAGCGTCTTTTATGGCATCACCATTCGATCTATCACCGTGACCACGAGCCGACGCATTTCCAGGTGTTCTATCAGGGCAACGAGGCGAAGATAGACATTGAAAACTTGAGGCTGATAGTCGGGTATCTGCCCCGCCGCGCCCTCGGACTTGCGCTCGACTGGGCGGCGCCGCACCGGGATGAGCTTCGGGCCAATTGGACGCTTGCACGGCAGCGCCGGCCGATCAGCAACATCGAACCGCTGGAGTAAATGAGATGATGCCCCGCATCGTAAAAGTCACCGCGGTTGCGCAATACCGGCTCCATGTCGAATTCGACGACGGAGTGGCGGCCACCATCGATCTGTCCGCAGAGCTCGACGGCGAGGTGTTCCAACCCTTGCGCGATGAAGCCGTGTTCCGTCAGGCGATGGTCGATGAGTTCGGTGCCGTTTGCTGGCCGAACGGCCCGGACTTGGCGCCCGACGCGATGCACACCCAACTCGCGCGCGAGACCGCCCTGCCGCGGCAGTGATCACCGCTCAACAGCAACGGGGCCGTCTTTCACAGTCTACGCCTCGTCTGCCGCACGAGGGCTGACCCCAGATCCGCGGCCGCCAATCCTTCATGCCGAAATTCCTGGAAACGGATCCGCCGTGTCCCAACGTAAATCCGCGGGCTGCCCCCGTTTCCCGGCGACAAAGAGGTTCCATGACTTGATGACGAGTGCTGCGCGCACAACGTCGTGGACTCGTCCTGCTGCCATTGAATGCAAACCTGCGATCTTTTTTTGCATCAGCTCAATCGGCTTGAACTTGCCCGCCCATTTCCCACTCTGCCACGCTTCGGCAAATATCGCCGCCTTGGGAGTGTTTGCGTTATGAAAAAGGTAGAGCAAGCGCGATGACGAGGGATATAGGTTGGGCGGTCACAGAATAGATAGACCTCCCTTGCTGTACAAAGGACGGTAGCGTTGCGTAGCGCTCGCGCAGCAGCCGGAGGATCTCCGCCGGCGTGTAACTATCTCGGCTTTTTGCCCGTCCGGTTTCGATCAAGTGCGTCCAGCGGACAGCGCCCGAAAGCGCAGTAGCGTATTGGTATCCGGCTATCGAGTTGCCCGTGAAGAATGGGTAAGGGGTTGATCGGCTGGATCGATCGCGCGCGGGGCAGTAATCGAATTTGCAGGAAACGGTGGATTTAGGGCGCGGTTTGTGGCGATTTCGGTTCGCGTATTGAGCGAATCATGGGATGGGGTGGCGGGTCATCAGCGTGGGGGGCGCGGGTGGCAAAGCCACGGGACGATGGTCAACGAGATTTGTTGCGGCCGGCGCTGGAAGACATCATCGACCTCGGCCATCCGCTGGCGCGGCTGGCGCGCGAGATCGATTGGGGGTTTCTCGATCAGCGCTTTTCCAGCGTGTGCACGCCGGGCGAGGGCCGGCCGCCATTGCCGACGCGGCTGGTGGCCGGGCTGTTCATCCTCAAGCACATGCACAACCTTTCGGACGAGGTGCTGTGCGCATCGCTGGCTGGAGAACCCGTATTACCAGTTCTTCTGCGGCGAATTGAGCTTCTGCCACCAGCTGCCGTTCGACCGCTCGTCGTTGACGCATTGGCGCCAGCGCCTGGGCGAAGAGCAGCTCGTGGCTCTGGTCCAGGAGAGCCTGTCGGTGGCGCACAAGACCGGGGCGCTGGCGACGCGCGACCTCGAGCGGGTGGTGGTCGACACCACGGTGCAGCCAAAGGCGATCGCCCATCCGACCGACGCGCGGCTGTGCCATCGCGCGTTGGAGAAGCTGGTCGAGCTCGCCAAACGCAACGACGTGCCGTTGCGCCAGAGCTACCGGCGCGTGGCCAAGCGCGCGGCGATCATGGTCGGGCGCTACACCCACGCGCACCAGTTCAAGCGGGCGCGGCGCGAGCTCAAGTTCCTGCGCACCCGGCTTGGGCCGGGTGATCCGCGACATCCGCCGCAAGATCGCCGGCAACCCGCGGCTCAAGGAGCGCTTCGCCGACCTGCTCGCTCTGGCGGTGCGGGTGCGCTTCCAGGACCACCGCCAGCGCGGCCCCAAGGTCTATGCGCTGCACGCCGCCGAGGTCGAATGCATCGGCAAGGGCAAGGCGCGCGCGCCCTACGAGTTCGGCTGCAAGGGTGTCGATCGCGACCCCGGCGACCAAGCCCAAGGGCGGCCAGTTCGTGCTGCATGCCAAGGCGCTGCACGGCAACCCGTTCGACGGCCACACCTTAGGGCCGGTGGTCGCCGAACTGGAGACAGCTGACCGGGGTCGAGACCCGCCGCATCCATGTCGACAAGGGCTATCGCGGCCACAACCATCCGCAGAAGTTCCGGGTCTGGATCACCGGCCAAGTGCGCCGCGTCACCGCGACCGATCCGCCGCGAGATGAAGCGCCGCGCCGCCGTCGAGCCGGTGATCGGCCATTTGAAGGCCGAGCACCGCATGGACCGCAATCATCTCAAGGGCCGCGACGGCGACCGCATCAACGCCGTCCTCGCCGCCGCCGGCTACAACTTCGGCCTCCTCCTGCGCTGGCTCAGGAGGCTTTTGCGCGCCCTCCTCCAGGCGCTGCTATCGACCCTGCTCTGGCTTCCGATACCGGCAAATCTCGCCCAAAACCGTCGCTAACCGTTCTTCACGGCCGACCAAGGGATCACGGTCAACTCCGGCCAGGTGACCTTTGCTCGCAATGCCTTGCGCGAGTGCGACGCGGCGTTGTCGAGGGCGGGGTTCGGCCTGATCACCATCGCAAACACGTCGTCGAGGCCGAACGGCGCCGCCACGTCGAGCCGACCATCATCCTCGAGCCGAACGCCGACCGCGTGAACCACCGAAGCGTAGTACGATAACGCCGCGTCGGCCGAGGAAAGTCGCGGATACGGGCTGCCGAAGCGGCTCTCGAACCACAGATGCACGCGCGCCTGGTTTCGCACCTCGACCGGACCGACGCAGCCGCGCGTCGCCGCGGCCACGCGGCGGATGACCGCGTCCTCGGCCGCCCAGGATAGATCGCGATCGTCGAAATAGATCAGGTCGTAGTCCTTGATGCCGGTGTGCGGCGGACGACTGGTCAGAACATTCCACACCGCTTGATAGAGACAGCCGGCGACCAGCCGCCACTGCGGCAGTCGCAATGCTCGGATCGCCGCGAGCAGGCGCATCAGATCCGCGTCGGACCGGATGATCGTCTCGAAGCGGCCCGCCTGTGCTGAGGCTCTCAACTCGATGCGCGTCATTCGGAGAGCCGCGCAAAGGTGGATGCGTGATCGAGAATACCCGCAGATTGTCGCATAATATATATTATGGAAAATTGACCGCTTTGCGCAGGAATACGCGATCGTAGCCGGCCTCGCGCCCGCGGCCGGTCTCCTCGAAGCCAAGCCGTCGATACAGCGCGAGGTTTTCGGTCATCTTCTGATGGGTGTAGAGACGCAGCTCGGCGAAACCCAACCGATGCGCCTCGGTCTCGGCAAAGGCCATCAATGCCCGCCCGAACCCGTTTCCCTGGCGGTCGGGCCGCACCGCGACGTTGTCGAGCAGCAGATGGTCGGCCTTCGGAATCAGCACGATGACCGCCGCGATCACATGGTCGGCGTCTTCGAGCACGCTGACGGCGCTGGCATCGATCAGCGCGGCGTAATCGTCGAGCATCGGTCCCGGCGGCTTGCCGATCCTCGCGACATAGTGCGCATAGGCGGCAGCGACGATCGCCTCGACCGCCGCGCGGTCGATCGCCCGCGCCGTCCGGATCACGGGTCCGGCAGCTCGATGATGAGGCCGTCGTGGCCCGGCTCGACGCCGTCGGGCAGCTCGGCGACGAGCTGGCGATAGTCGAGGCTCTGATCCATATGGGTCAGGACGGCGCGGCGCGGCCCTACCCGGGCGATCCAGGCGAGAGTCTTTTCGAGATGGCTGTGGGTCGGGTGCGGAGCGCGGCGCAGACAATCGACGATCCACAGCTCGACGCCGGCGATTGCGGCAAAGGCCTCGTCGTCGAGCTCGGCCACGTCGGTCGAATAGGCCATCGGCCCGATGCGAAAACCCAAGGTCGTGCTGAACCCGTGATCTTGCGCGAACGGCGCCACCCGGTGGTTCACGATCGCAAACGGGCCGACGATTTCGTGCGGCGTCAGGCATGGCTTGTAGTAGCGGCCCGGCTCTGCTGGCGGCTCGAGCACGTAGCCGAAGCGGCGGCGGATCTCGCCCAGGGTCTTGCGGTCGGCCCAGAGCGGGATGGTCGCGCGCATCAGCCGGTTCAGCTGGCGGATGTCGTCGATGCCGTGCAGGTGATCGGCATGGGCGTGGGTCATCAGCACCGCGTCGAGGCGCTTCACCCGCGCCTCGACCAGTTGCTCGCGCAGGTCGGGCGAGGTGTCGATCAGGATCGCGACCGGCCCGATTTCGACCAGCACGGAAGCGCGGCGACGCCGGTTGCGCGGATCGGCCGGGTCGCAGCTTCCCCAGTCCGGGCCGAGCGCCGGCACCCCGGTCGACGCGCCGCAGCCGAGGATCGTCACTTTCATCGGGACGGCGGAACCGCCTTGGCGAACAGGCGAAAGAAATTGGCGGTGGTCGCCTCGGCCACACGTTCGAGAGAAATCCCCTTGAGCGCCGCGACCGCCACCGCGGTCGCCGCGACAAAAGCCGGCTCGTTGCGCTTGCCGCGATACGGCACCGGGGCGAGATAGGGGCTGTCGGTCTCCACCAGCAGCCGATCGAGCGGCAGGTCACGCACGATCGCCCGCAGATCCTCGGCCTTCTTGAAGGTCACGATGCCCGAGACCGAGATATAGAAGCCGAGCGCCAGCGCGGCGTCGGCCAAGTCTCTACCACTCGAAAAACAATGGAATACGCCAGGAGGCGGATGTAGTTCCTCAAGTATTTCGGCGATCTCGCGATCCGCCTCGCGAGCGTGGATGATCAGCGGCAAACCGGTCATGTGCGAAGCCGCGATATGCGCGCGGAAGACGCGTTCCTGGATGTCGCGCGGGCTCAGATCGTAATGGTGATCGAGCCCGGTTTCGCCGATGCCGACGACCTTGGAGTGCGCGGCGAGCGCCGCCAGTTGTTCGGGGAGCAAGCCCGCGTGGGCGGCGGCCTCGTGCGGATGAGCCCCGACCGAGCACCAGATCGCCGCATCGCCCTCGGCAATCGCGCGCACGCCCGCGAACTGGTCGAGACGGGTCCCGATCGTCAGCATCGTGCCGACCCCGGCCGCCCGCGCGCGCGCCACCACCGCCTCGCGCTCCGCCGCAAAATCCGGAAAGTCGAGATGGCAATGGCTGTCGACCAGCATCGCCGCCCTGCCCTGTGCGCTCATCCGCCTGCGCCGACCGGCGCCGGCGCTTCGACGAAGCGCGGGAAAACCGCCGAAGGCTTTGGCAATCGCCTGCCGGAGACGAGCGGGGCGGTCGCCAGCGCGGCGAAATCGCGCGACGCGGCCGGCACCGCCAGCTGGTCGAGAAGATTAGCCGCGGAGCCGGGAACAAAGGGTTGCACCATAATAGCAAGATGCCGGATCGTCTCGGCGAGGGTAAAGAGCACGGTCCCCATCCGCTCCGGGTCGGTCCGCCGCAGCACCCAGGGCGCCTGCTCGTCGACATAACGGTTGGCTTCGGCGACGACCCGCCAGATCGCTTCGAGCGCGAGGTGAAACGCCTGCTCTTCCATATGATTGCGCACCGTGCGCAACAGATCGCCTGCGGTGCCGAGCAAAGCCTGGTCGGCGCCGCCGAGCGGGCCGGGCTCGGGCAAGACCGCGCCGCAATCGCGGTTGATCATGACCAGCACGCGCTGCGCCAGATTGCCGAGATCGTTGGCAAGGTCGCCGTTCAGCCGGGCCACGACGGCACGGTGCGAAAAATCGCCGTCGCTGCCGAACGGCAATTCCCGCAGCAGGAAATAGCGCACCGGATCGACCCCGTAGGTGTCGACCAGCTGTCGCGGCGGGATCACATTGCCGACCGATTTCGACATCTTCCGGCCTTCGACCGTCCACCACCCATTGGCAAAGACCCGGCGCGGCGGCTCCAGCCCGGCGGCCATCAGAAAGGCCGGCCAGTAGACCGAGTGGAACCGCAGGATGTCCTTACCCACCACGTGAAGATCGGTAGGCCAATAGGTCGAAAATTCTGGATTCGTGACGTCCGGATAGCCCAGCGCCGTGATGTAGTTGGTCAGCGCGTCGAGCCATACATAGATGACGTGGCGGGGGTTTCCCGGCACCGGGATCCCCCAGCTGAAGCTGGTGCGGGAGATCGACAGGTCCTTGAGCCCGCCGCGCACGAAGCTGACGACCTCGTTGCTGCGGCTGCGCGGCGCGATCGCGTCGGGGTTCGCCTCGTAATAGGCGAGCAGCCGGTCCTGCCAGGCGGACAGCCGGAAGAAATAGTTCTCCTCCTCGACCCATTCGACCTCCGCCCCGGTCGGCGCTCTGCGGCCATCGGGTCCCTCGACCAGCTCGCTCTCGTCGTAGAAGGCCTCGTCGCGCACCGAATACCAGCCGGCAAAGCGGCCGAGATAGATCTCGCCGCGCCGCTCCAGCTCCTGCCAGATCGCCTGGACGGCGCGGATATGGCGCGGCTCGGTGGTGCGGATGAAATCGTCGTTGCGAGATGTCGAGGAGCTGCGTCATCTCGCGGAACGCCGCGGAAATGCGATCGGCGAACTCCTGCGGCGAGATCCCGGCGGCGCGCGCCGACTGTTCGACCTTCTGGCCGTGCTCGTCGGTCCCGGTCAGGAATTTGACCCGCCGTCCGTCGAGACGCATGAAGCGCGCGAGCGCGTCGCACGCCACCGTGGTGTAGGCGTGGCCCAGATGCGGCAGGTCGTTGACGTAATAGATCGGCGTCGTGACGAAACAGGGCCGCTGCGCGCTCATTGATCCTCTCCAAAGCCCAGATATGGGCCGGAACCGCTCGCGATCCAGCCATGAACGGCGGCCCGTTTCTAGCGCGCCGCCCCGGCGATCGCAAAGAACGCGCCGAGCAGCGTCTGCTTGCGGTCGAGGTTGAGCGCGTCGGCGGCGGCAAAATCATCGGCGATCTCGGCGTGCAGGCGGGCCCAGCGCGCCGGGCCGGCGCCGGCGGCCAGCACCTCGATCGCCGCCCGCTCGCCGGCGACGATCTCGCCGTCCGGGCTCGGCTGGGGGCCGATCCGCTCGCCAACCGCGGCCGCCGCGAGCCGGGCGAGAAGCTGCGACAGCAATTCCTCGGTCGCACGATAAGCCGCCTCGGCATCGCTGCGGGCCAGCCGATCGGCGAAGCCGTGCAGCCGGCCGACGTCGATCCGCCCGCTCGCCGACAGCATATCGAGCAGCGAGCGGTAGAGGGCCAGGCCGCCGCCATCGGCCAGCGCGAGCGCGCGCCCGATGCTGCCGCCGCACAGCCCGGCGAGCGCCGCGGCCTCGGCCTCGTCGAGCTGCGGGCGGTGCTGCCGGATCAGCCGGGTCGCTTCCGCCGGCGGCAACGGGGCAAGCATCAGCCGCCGGCAGCGCGAGCGGATCGTCGGCAGCAGCCGCCCCGGGCGATGGCTGACCAGCAGCAGCAAACCCCGGCGCGGCGGCTCTTCGAGGATCTTGAGCACGGCGTTCGCGGCGTTCCGGTTCATCTCCTCGGCGCCGTCGACGACCACGATTCGCCACCCCTCTTCCGCTGCGGTCAGCCGAAAAAAGCCGACGATCTCGCGCGCGTCCTCGACCACGATCTCGCCGCGCAGCCGCTTGCGCCGCGGGTCCCAGGCGCGCTCGACGGTCAACAGATCGGCATGGCCGCCGGCCGCCACCCGGCGAAACACACCGCTCTGCGGATCGACCGCGAGCCCGGTTTCGCCGGCGCCGTTGAATAGGGTCGCGCCCCCGGCGGGGTCACCTTGGGCCAGCACGAAGCGGGCAAAGCGAAACGCGAGCGTCGCCTTGCCGATGCCGCGCGGGCCGCCCAGCAGGATCGCATGCGGCAGCCGGCCCGTTCGGTAGAGCCGTTCGAGCTCGCGCTCGACGCTCTCGTGGCCGACGAGATCGGGGTTCGCCCGCGGCGCCGGTGCCGCACCCTCCGCTTCGGCCGCCGGATCGGGTCCACGCGCCATCAGCCGGGCCCGCTCATCGGCCACGCTGCGGGTCGCGTTCAGCCGCGGCTCTGCCGGTCAACGCCCGCCCGTCGCGAACGCAACGCCGAGCCGCCGCATCACCGCATCGAGGATGGCGCGGTGCACCGCTTGCGGTTCGCCCGCGGCGTCGATCAGCACGCAGCGGCCGGGGTCGGCGGCGGCGATCTCGCGGAAACCCCGGCGCAGCCGGTTGTGAAAGGCGGGGTCGAGGCGCTCGAAGCGGTCGGCGACCGCCGATCGGGCAGCGGCGCGGGCATGCCCGATCGCGACCGGCAGATCGAGGACCAGGGTCAGGTCCGGCGCGAAACCGCCGAGCGCAAAGCGGTGCAGCAAGGCGATGTCAGCCAGCGCCAGGCCTCTGCCGTAACCCTGATAGGCGAGTGTCGAATCGGCGAAGCGGTCGCAGACGGCCCAAACTCCGCGGGCCAGCGCCGGCTCGATCAGCCGTGCGACATGGTCGCGCCGCGCCGCCACCAGCAACAGCGTCTCCTGCTGCGCATCCCAGCGCGCGTTCTCGCCTTCGAGGAGCAGCCGCCGGATCGCCTCGGCGCCCTCCGACCCACCCGGCTCGCGCGTCGCCAGTGCGGAGATCCCGGCGCGTTCGAGCGCGTCGACGAGCATCGGCGTCTGGGTCGATTTGCCGGCCCCCTCGCCGCCTTCGAGGGTGATGAACCGGCCCCGCGGCATCGCCCTTCAGTGCCGCCCGCCCCAAGCGAGATAGCCGGCGAGCGTGGCGATCCGGCCGATCGCATCCATGCGGCCGACATTGGCGGCGGCGACCAGCGGCATCTCGATCGGCGCCGTGCCCGGGGCGGTCACGTCGATTTTGCCGACCGCCTCGCCCTTTTTGATCGGGGCCGGGATCGGACTGTTGTATTCGAGGGTCACCTTCATCCCGGCGCGCGCCTGGCGCGACAGGGTCACCACCAAGTCCTGCGCGACCGCAAGCGGCACCCGCGCGGCGGCGCCGAGCCAGACCGGGGCCTCCTCGACCGTCTCGCCGGCGGTAAACAGGCGAGCGTCGTCGAATTCGCGGAAGGCCCAGTCAACCAATCTCTCGCTCTCCTGCGCGCGCGCCCGCATCGTCGGCAGCCCGCCGAGCACGATGACGATGCGCCGGTCGCCGCGCTTGACCGATCCAGTCACGCTGTACCCTGATTCCTCTGTATGCCCGGTCTTCAGCCCGTCCGCGCCGTCATTCTCGTACAGCAGTGGATTGCGGTTGCCCTGCTTGATGTTGTTGAAGACATACTCCTTTTCACCATAGATTTTATAGTATTCGGGAAAATCCTTGATCGTGCGGATCGCCAGCGTCGCCAAGTCGCGCGCCGTAACCCATCCATTGGGGTCGGGCAAGCCGGTGACGTTGGCAAAGTGGCTGCTTTTGAGCCCGATCTCCTTGGCGGTTTTGTTCATCAGATCGACAAAGGCCTGCTCGCTGCCGGCCAGCCCTTCGGCGAGGACCAGACAGGCGTCGTTGCCCGACTGGATGATCATGCCGTGCACCAGATCGTCGATCGTGACCTTGGCACCCAGCGGCAGAAACATTCTCGAGCCGCCGAGCCGCCACGCCTCCTCGCTGACCGGCAGCTCGTCGGTGAGCTTGGCCTGTCCTTTTTTCAGCATGTCGAAGACCACGTAAGCAGTCATCAGCTTGTCCAACGAGGCCGGCGGGAACGGCTGGTCGGCGGCCTTGTCGAGCAGCACCGCGCCGGTTTCGACCTCGACGATGATCGCGTGCACCGCCTGGGTGTCGATGCCGATGGCCGGCGCGCCCGATGCCTCGGGCGCCGCGACGGCGGCTGGGATCGCCGCGGTGGCTTTCGCCTTGGCCCGGGTTTTCGCTGCCGGGGGCGCGCCTGCGAGCCCCGCCAACAGCAGGGCGGCAATCAGCATCCCGATCAAACGCGGCATCGTTGCCATTCTCACACCCGTTCGCCGTTACACCCGTTCGCCGTTACACCCGTTCGCTCGGGTTGCCGCTCTCGGTTCAGTCGGTGACGATCCGCGCCTCGCGGTAGCCGCTGGCGACGACGCGCTGCAGCAGGCGGTCCGCCTGCTCCTTGCTCCTCACCGGGCCGAGACGCACCCGGTAGACCTCGATCCCGTGGACCGCGGCGGTCATCACCCGGACGCTGCCCAATGGTGCGATGCGCGACTGCACCCGGCGCGCATTGTCCCGCTCCAGAAAGGCGCCGGCCTGAACAAAGATCCGACCGGAGGACCCGCTCGCTCCCTGCCTAACGTTCGACTGAGAAAGTGGCATTTCTGGGATGCGAGGCGGCTCGGCGAGGGTTTTGCGCTCGGGTACGGGTGTTGCGGCGCGAGGCAGCGGCGCGGCCTCGGCCGGCGCGATCAGAGCAAATCGGGACAATGCCGCATAGCCTTTGGCCGCATAGCCCCTGGTGGATGATGGCGGCGCATCGCTGGTTCGCGCCGGCGGCAGCATTGCCAGCCGCGCCATCGGCGGCGACGGACGGACGGCTGGTCGCGCTGTCGCCGTGTGAGCCATTGCCCAGGGTGCGCTGGTCGTCTTCGCGGGCGGCGCGGCGGAGGTGTATGCTGCGGATCGCGGCGCGGCCGTCGCGGCGGCTGCAGGCGGGGCGCCATCGGCGACCATGACGCGGCCCTCGCCCCCGTTGCGCATCGCCTCCTCGGCGACTTCGATGCTGGCGTCCTTGACGATCTTGACCTCGACCGGGGCCGTGCCCTCGGCCTCGAAGCCGAGGAGCTGCGCGGCGCGGCGCGACACGTCGATCAGGCGGCGGTCGACAAACGGCCCGCGATCGTTCACTCGCAGGCGCAGCGAGCGGCCGTTCTGCAGATTGGTCACTTGGACGACGCTCGGCATCGGCAGGGTGGTATTGGCCGCGGTCAGCCGGTTCAGATCGAAGATTTCGCCGTTGGCGGTCGATCGACCCTGAAAGTATTCGCCGTACCACGAGGCGACGCCGGTTTTGTCGTAGTTGTAATCGACCGTGGGGTAGTACCACACACCGCCAATTTCATAGGGTCGGCCGACCCGGTAGCTGCCCTGCCCGTCGCCGGGCGGGCCGGCGGCGCTGCTGTAAGATCCGACATAGGGCCGCGACGAGCAGCCGGCGAGCAGCACACCGAGCAAAACAATCGGTGCGGCAATGCGCGCGCGGCCGCCTGCTCCCCCCGCCTCCGCTACCCCCGACATCGTCCCCCCGCCCCGCCTGCCGGCGATCAGCCGTGCTCGATGCGCTCCCCGTCCACCATGCTGTCGGCGAGATAGCCGACCGCGGCGGCAAAATAGGTGGATTTGTTCCATCTCATGATGGTTCGGAAATTGTCGTAGACCAGCAATGCCGGCCCCTCGGCGCCGTCCGGCATCACCAGCGAGGCCTCGACATCGCCGGGCGCCAGCGGACCCGCGCCGGCGCTGCGGATCCCCATCCGGCTCCACTCCAGGGTCGGCCGCCTGACCTCGAGCCCGGTATAGCGCGCATCGAATCCGGGCGGCAGCAGCACCGCCCTCCCCCACGACTGGCCGTCGCGCCAGCCGAGATGGGCGATGAAATTGGCGATCGAGGCGAGAACGTCGGCGCGGTCGGTCCAGATATTGCGGCGGCCGTCGCCGTCGAAATCGACCGCATAGCCGAGAAAGGTCGACGGCATAAACTGGCATTGACCCATTGCCCCGGCCCACGAGCCGGTCATGTTCCCGGCCGCGACGTTGCCCTGGTCGACGATGCGCAAGGCCGCGATCAGCTCGCCGCGGAAATAAGGCCCGCGCCGCCCGTCAAAGCCCAGCGTCGCCAGCGACGACACCACCATGTAGTTGCCGGTGACCGCCCCGAAATCGCTTTCGAGACCCCATAGCGCCACGATAAATCGGGGTTCGACGTAATAGCGCCGCCAGACCGCGTCGAGCAATTGCCGGTTGTCGACCAGCTGGCGGCGCGCATTCTCCTCGCGCTGCGGCGTGACCGTCTTCTGCAGATATTGGGCAAAGGTCAGCACCTGCTCGGGTTGCCGATGGTCGAGCTCGACGACGTGCGGCAGATATTCCGCATACCGCAGCGCCAGATCGATCGTCGACAGCCGGATCCCGCGCGCCGCCGCGTCGCGCCGCACCGCATAGAGGAAAGCCGTGAAGCCATCCTCAGCCGCTCGGGCGGGCAAACCCAAAAACGCGGCCGGCGCGGCCAGAAGTGGTGCCGCGAGCAACGATCGACGGCTGACCCGACCAAGCCGCATCGCAAGAGCCCCCTGATGCAGTCTTCCCCGGACGCTTTCTTGCCACAACCGAACCGGGTCGCGCAATATCGCGGGCGGAGCGCCAGAATTCCGGCGCTGGAATCTTGCGAATTGGCAAGCTCCGCGAAAGGGGCCGGCGAATTGATGGCTCCGCACACCGGTCGGATTCGCGCAACCTTGACAAAACGCCGCGGCGAACGTAACGCAGAGGCCGGGCCGCACACCCGTTGGGAGGATTTGCGATGGGAGAGATTTTCTGGGCCTCGGCGTCACCCATTTTCCGCCGCTGTCGGGAACCGACGAGAGCATGGGGCGGATCCTGAAGCGGGTTCTCGACGACCCGGCGCTGCCCGAGCAATACCGCCATCCCGAGGGCTGGCCGGCGGCGATGCGCGAGGAATACGGGAGCGACCACGGGTTGTCGGCGGCCAGGCGGCATCGCGAGGCGCTGATCGCCGGCTTTCGCAACGCCCGGCGCGCGCTCGACGAGTTCGCCCCCGACCTGGTCGTGATCTGGGGCGACGACCAGTACGAAAATTTCAAGGAAGACATCATCCCGCCATTCAGCGTGCTGGCGTATCAATCGATGGCGCCAAAGCCGTGGGAGTACTATCGTAACGCCAACGCCTGGGGCGAACCGCACGACAAGGTCTTCGAATACAAAGGCCATCGCGACGCTGGAAAATATCTCGCCGGCAAGCTGCTCGAAACCGGGTTCGACGTCTCTTATGCCTACCGGCCATTGCACCATCAGCTCGGGCACGCGTTTCTGAACACTCTGCTGTTTCTGGATTACGATCGGCAGGGGTTCCCCTATCCGGTGCTGCCGTTTCAGGTCAATTGCTACGGCCGCCGGGTGATCGCCCAAGAAGCCGGAGTGCGCTCGCTGAGCGAATTGCCGGCCGAGGCCGATTTCGATCCGCCCTCCCCGGCCCCGTGGCGTTGCTTTGATCTCGGTGCGGCCTGCGCCCGGATCGCCAAGGACAGCCCGTACCGGGTCGCGCTGATCGCCTCGTCGAGCTGGTCGCACGCGTTTTTGACGCCGAAAAACTATCTCCTCTACCCGGATGTCCCGGCCGACCGCCGCCTCTACGACGCTCTGGTCAAAAGTGATTACGGAACCTGGCGCGAGCGCCCGCTGAGTGCGGTCGAGGACAGCGGCCAGCAGGAGATCCTGAACTGGATGTGCCTGATGGGCGCGATGAACGCGCTCGGCCGGCGGCCCAGCGAAACCCAGTTTATCGAGACTTGGATCTTCAATTCGAGCAAATGCTTCGCGGTCTGGGAGGCATGAGCCCATAGGCGGCGGCGGGCGATGCCCGATCTGCCGGGTCGCGAGCTGGCGCAGGAGCTGATCGGCGCGAGCCGGGTGGAGGGCCGCGCCACCCCGATCGAGGCGGTGATCGCGGCCGCCGGGAATGACAGCCTCGACGACGCTGCCGCTGCCCGGCTGATCGGCCGGCTGTGGACGCTCGAGCGGATGTTTTACTACATCTATGGCGGCTGGGGCCAAGGGCTGGAGATGAACGACTTCCCGGCCGCGGTCAAATACTTGTTCGCTAAACAGATCGTCGACGAATTGACGCATGAGATGCTGTATCTGGACGCGCTGTTGCGCCGCGGCGCCATCGCCACCCAGAAGGACGCGTTTCACCAGCCCTATGGGCGTTTCTCGGTGGATTCGGGATTGGCCTATTACGTCTTTTCGTTGCGCAACCTGGCGACCTACCCGCATCCGATCCGCATCGCCGCGCTGAACCTCGGCCCCAAGATCATTGAATACGAGTGGATGGAGGGGCTGGCCGCGGCGACCGCCGACCCGGACCTCAAAGCCGTCTTTGAGAGCCAGGCGGTCGAGAACCGCAGCCACATCAATATGGGTCGCCGCATCGTCGAGGAATGTATTGAGAAGCCGGTCGAAGCCGAGCTGTGCCGCTGGGCCTGCGCGGTCGCTCGGCGCGACTATGGCCGCTTTTTGCACGAGCTCGGCGATTTCGTCCTCGACCGGCTGACGCCGGCGCCGCCGATGCCGCGGGTCCAGGTGATGGATTGAGGCAACCGGCATGGCCAGTCTCAAGATCGATCACGACCGCTGCACCGAGTGCCGGATGTGCTACATCGTCTGCCGCGAGATTGACCTCAACGCCGTCTATGTCGCGCTGGAGCCGTTGCACCGCATCGAAATCGACATCGCCAAATGCACCTATCCCGGGTGCACCGCATGCCTGATGTACTGCCCGGCCGAAGGCTCGATCGTCGAGGCCGAGACCGGCCGCTCCCTGGTCCCGCCCCCATCCGAAGCCTGGCGGAGCTGATGGCAATGGAACAGCGAGATTGCTTCGTCGCTACGCTCCTCGCAATGACCACTGGTTTTGTCATTGCGAGCGGAGCGAAGCAATCCCGATAACGCAGCACAGGGAGGCGATATGCACCCGATCCTCGAACAGTTCTGCGACAAGTGGGTGTGGCCGACGATGCCCGGGGCGCCCGGTGCCGCGTTCCGGCTGCGCCTGACCCGCGAGCAGTGCCTGAAGGGCTGGGAAATCTTGCTGCAGCGCACGCTCGCCGAGATCGAGCGCGAGCTGGCCAGCAACGACGAGGACTGGAAACGAGACCGCGCGCTGCGCGGCTACGCCGCCGAAGGCGTGCACATGTCGATCAAGCAGATGTCGGGGCAGCTGCTGTCGGTCGATATCGCCGACCAGGAGCGCTACATCGATCTGCAGCGCATGCGCGCCCGCCAGATCTGGGACGAATGCAAGCATTCGAAGCTGCACGCCGACGTCCTATTGGGAAAGGGCTGGATCGCGAACGAACGCGAGCTCGAGGACATTGCCGCCGCCAACGCCCAGCCGTTGCCGGCCTATTTCGGCATGTCGATGATGTTCCCGCACATCCACCCCTTGGCCCGCGCCGCGCAGAATTATTACCAGGAGGCGAATGCCTGCATCGGCATCATGGCCTATCTCGAGCGGGTTGCCGACCCGTTGGTGCGGCACGAGCACCTCTCGCAGCGCGACGAGGAGCTGATGCACTTCATGGAAGGCAAGTTCCAGATCGACTTCCTGTGCGCGACCCCCGAGACGCAGCAGCCGGTCGAGGAGGCGCTGGCTTACCTGCTGCACCAGATCGGCGGCATCCCGCGCGAGCGACGCGAGGAAGCGTGACGCTGTGCGCGCAACTCGAACCAGGCTGACGATGCCGGCACGTTACTGTCGCCCCCGCGCAAGCGGGGGTCCAGGGGCCAATGCAGGTCGCCTGCCCTGGGTTCCCGCTTTCGCGGGAATGACGGGGAATGCCTTGCTCCGCATCAGTTATTCTCGCGTATCTGGCGTAAGGGGCCGAGGGCAGTGAAGGTGCGGATCGATTACGCGATCTGCAATTCCTGCGGCCTGTGCCGCGAGGTCTGCCCGGAATTGGCGATCCGCCCGATGCTGCTCGAGCCGCGCCACCTCTACGAGGTGCAGCCGGCCAAATGCACCGGCTGCGGCGACTGCCTCGGCTATTGCCCGGCCCCCGGCGCCCTGGTGCAATACGAGTTCGTACAGTGAGGAGATTTGTCATTCCGGGGCGTGGGCGCAGCCCGCGAGCCTGGAACCTATGAACACGGGACGGCCGAAAGCTGGGCGCAGGGCGATGTTCATACGGGCTCCGGACCCGGCCTGAGGGCCGTCCCGAAATGACAATCGTGTAGGACGGA
The DNA here is from genome assembly GCA_963703665.1 of uncultured Alphaproteobacteria bacterium. Classification (GTDB taxonomy): domain Bacteria; phylum Pseudomonadota; class Alphaproteobacteria; order ATCC43930; family CGMCC-115725; genus AP-15. The sequence goes on from CAVPFB010000002.1 coordinate 32,583, forward strand.
GAAAGACATGGCGCGCAAATACACTCTGATGTCGTCGGACGGGCATCTCGAAGTGCCGCCCGAGCGGTGGGTGCATCGGGTCCCGGAAAAATACCGCGACCGCGCGCCGCATACCGTCCATCTGCCCGACGGCGGCGACGCCTTGATGATCGAGGGCCAACCGCTGCTCGAGGCGAATTTTCTCGATCTGCGCGCCGGCCGGGCCGAGGGCACCTGGCAGCCCTTCGGCCTCAAGGTCGCCGACGCCGCCGGCACCGGCTCGCCCGAGCAGCGCGTCAAGGAGCAGGACCAGGACGGCATGGACGCCGAGGTGCTGTTCGCGGCGATGGTGGCGGGGCCGGTGTTCTGGCGCAACATCAGCCATGACCAAGTCTACAAGGCCGTGATCCGCGGCTACAACGACTGGCTCGCCGAGGAATACTGCGCGGTCGCGCCGGACCGGCTGATCGGCATGGGTGTCATACCGATCACCAACGTCGACGACGCGATCGCCGAGATGAAGCACTGCAAAAAGCTCGGGCTCAAAGGCATCCTGATGGGCGCCCTGCCCAGCGCCAAGGGCTATCCGACAGCCGAGGACGACAAGTTCTGGGCCGCCGCTGTCGACATGGACATGCCGGTGACCGTGCATGTCCAGTTCTACCGCACCGGCGCGCGAGCTAGCCAGCCGACCTTCAAGTATCCGAAAGAGGACCCGGTCATCATGCAGCGGCTGCGGCGGCCGTTTCTCGAATGGCTGTGCAATTTCGGATTGGCGCCGTCGGTCAGCATCGCCCAATTGGTGCTCGCCGGCGTGTTCGAGCGCCACCCCAAGCTCAAGGTGTTCTTTGCCGAGACCCGGCTCGGCTGGGTTCCGTTCTGGCTCGAGCACATGGATCTGTGGTACCAGCGCCATCTCGGCTGGGCCCAGGAATACCTCGGCTTCCAGCCGTTGAAGGAGCTGCCGAGCCATTACGTGCGCAACCACGTCTATTTCAGCGTGCAGTACGAGCGCGTCGCGGTCGAGGAGCGCCAGCATGTCGGCGTCGACCGGATCATGTTCGCCACCGACTTCCCGCATATCGAATGCGAGTGGCCAAACTCGCGCCCGCTGATCGACAAAATCTACGCCGACATCCCCGAAGCCGACAAACGCCGCATCTGGGCCGACAACTGCGTCGAATTCTTCCACCTCGACCGCGCGTCGGTATAGGCTCGGCCTCTGTTCGCACAGCGCCGCTGCATTCTTCCTGCGGCGGCGTATCTCTCCGAGCCCATCTTATATGTCCGCTTTGGCAACTTGGGTGATCCTGGAACTCGGCGGAGCGAAGAGGAATCCGTGAACAGCCTTTGCAGTTGATATAAATTGGATGTTATCTTCCATTACCATTACTCAGCAAAAGGCTCTAAAAAAAAATCGTATCTGCTGACCTCCACCGTTGAGCCGAGCAACTTTGCGATATTGTTGACTTGATCTTGGTCGAGAGGATAGGAACCGATTGCATCGGGGTCGTCCGGGCCAACCCGGGCAATCTCTTTAGCACGCAAAAAATCACTCGCTGGAATGTCACACGCGATAGCCAACAGCTCGGTCTTTCGGTCGTATCCGGTGAGCCGGTGGACCCCACAAGCGCTCATGGCTCTACCCTCCGCGTCGGATCGGGACCGGCGATCCGAATCCCGGTCTCTGGATCAAATTCCCCGAGGTGCCGGCCAAATCGATCGTACATTTCGACGGCAGCATGCTGATAATCCCATTCATATATCCTTCCCTGCCCATCTTTCCACCGCGCCCGAAGACCTCCCGGTCGCGGCGTTTTCGGTTTCGCTCGTCGCGCTTCCGGAAATCCCCGAAGATTCCTCGGGGGAAGGACGACACTCGTCCGCACCTCATCGCTTACACGCCTTCACCGGCCGTCGGTGCGCCTTCGTCGAGGGTCGGCGGAGTGAGGTCGAGGAGGCCGGCGGCGCGCAACTCGTCGAGCGCCGGCAAGTCGCGCAGGGTGTCGAGGCCGAAATGGGCGAGGAAGCCGGGCGTCGTGACCCAGAGGAGCGGCCGGCCGGGAGTCATGCGGCGGCCCTTCGGGCGGACCCAGCCTGCTTCCATTAAGGTATCGAGGGTGCCTTTGCCGAGGCCGACCCCGCGGATGTCCTCGATCTCGGCGCGGGTGACCGGCTGGTGATAGGCGATCACCGCCAGCGTCTCGATCGCCGCGCGCGACAATCGGCGGGCGACCGGACGCTTGCTGCGCAAGGCGGAGGCAAGATCGGGTGCGGTGCGGAACGCCCAGCCGCCGGCCAGCCGGACGAGGTTGACCCCTCGCCCGGCATAGTGCTCGGCCAGCTCGCGCAGCAGCCCGGCGAGATCGGCCGCGTCGCCGAGGCGCTGCTCCAGAACCTCCTCGTTCAGCGGCTCACCGGCGGCAAACAGCATGGCCTCGACCAGCCGCAATTGCGGCGCCGGCCCGCTCACCGCGGCACCCCCTCACCGCCTCCCCGCCCTGCCGCTAGGGCGGCGCTGCGCAGCCAGATCGGGTCGAACGCATGGTCCTGGCGCAACTCGACCCGGCCATCGCGGGCGAGCTCGAGGGCCGCGGCAAAGGTCGCAGCCAGCGCCGAGCGGCGGATCTGCTCGCCACCCGGCTCGACCGGCAGAAACCGCGTCAGCTCGCGCCAATCGGGCACCCGGCCGAGGAAGCGCCGCAGCCGGCGGAGCGCGTCATCCATCGAATGGAACACCGAGGGCTCGATCGCCAGCACCGCCGCATTGCTGCGCCGACAGCCCTCGCCATAGGCGCGCAGCAATTCGTGGAGGCCGAGCCGCCACACCGGTACCGCGACCGCCGCCAGCCCGTCGGGCATGCCGCGCAAAAAGAACTCATCGCCGAGGCGCGAGCGGGCCATCAGCCTGCGGCCGGCGGTCTGCATCGCCTCGAGCAATTTCAGCCGATGTTCCAAGACGGCGGCGAATTCGGCCATGTCCGGCTCGTCGCCATCGGGGGGCTGCGGCAACAGCAGACGCGATTTCAGATAGGCGAGCCACGCCGCCATCACCAAGAAATCGGCGGCGATCTCCAGGCGGAGTTGCCGCTGCCGGTCGATAAAGGCGAGATACTGGTCGGCGAGCGCCAGGATCGAGATCTTCGCCAGATCGACCTTCTGCTCGCGCGCCAGGGACAGCAACAGGTCGATCGGCCCCTCATAGCCGTCGAGGTCGAGCACCAGCTGCTCACCGGTTGAAGCGCCCTCACCCGCCTCCCCCCGGACTGTGATCCGGGGGTCAGCACCCTCTCCCGCAGTGCCGGAGAGGGTGGACCCGGCCCGACGGGCTGGGTGGGTGAGGGCAGCCGGTGGTCCGGAACCGCTCATCCGCCCTGCCCGGTGATCGACAGCACGAAATGAATGAGGGCCTCGGTCGGCACGCCGATCACATAGGCGAGGATGTTGAGGTCGAGGCCGATCCGCGCGCCGATCCACGGCAGTACGAACAGCATCAACAGCACGATCGGAATGCCGTAGGGTTCGAGCTGGGCCAGCGGATAGGCGAGCGAGCGCGGCAGCAGCCCGACCGCCACCCGGCCACCGTCGAGCGGCGGCAACGGCAACAGATTGAAAACGCAGAGCACGGCGTTGATCTGCAGCGAGTGAACCAGGTTGGCGGCGATCCACTCGGCCGGGTTCGGCGGGAAAAACCCGACCCCGTAGAACAGCAGCGACGAGGCGATCGCCAGCAGCACGTTGGTCCCCGGCCCGGCCAGGGCCACCCAGACCATGTCGCGCCGCGGGTCGCGAAGGCGGCCAAAATTGACCGGCACCGGCTTCGCATAGCCGAACAAGAAACCCGAGGTCAGATACAACACCGCCGGCAGCACGATCGTGCCGAACGGGTCGATGTGATTGAGCGGGTTAAAGGTAAGGCGGCGCGCCCGCAATGCAGTGTCGTCCCCAAAACGGAGGGCGATGAAACCGTGCGCCGCCTCGTGAAAGGTCACGGCGATGACCACCGGCAGCACCCAGGTGCTGGCCTGGTAGATCGTCGCCGCCCACGATGCCGGCATGTTGTTTAGCGCGCCGCCTGCGCCAGCAGCGCGTCAAAGCGGCGCTCGGCCTCGGCGCGGTCGAAATCGGCCGGCCGGCCCGGCATCGCTTCGCCGCGCATCGCTTCGCCGCGCATCGCTTCGCCCTGGGCGAGCCGCGTCACCGCCTCGGCGGAGACCGCCCCGACCGCGGCGACGACCTCCTCCATCTCGGCCGGGTCGCCATTGCAATGCAGCGCCAGATCGCAGCCGGCGCCGAGCGCCCGCCGCGCGCGCTCGGCAAGGCCGCCGCCCAGGGCACGCATCGACAGGTCGTCGGAAACCAGCACACCGGCAAAGCCGATCTCGCCGCGGACAATGTCGGTGATCACCCGCCGCGACAATGTCGCCGGAGCCGTCGGGTCGATCGCGCGATAGACGATGTGCGCGGTCATCGCCCACGGCATCGCGGCCAGCGCGCGAAACGGCGCGAAATCGGTGCGTGACAGCTCCACATGACCGGTCGCCACCGCCGGGCAGGCATAGTGGCTGTCGATTTGGGCCCGGCCATGACCCGGTATGTGCTTCAGCACCGGCAAGACGCCGCCGGCGAGCAGCCCCGCGCACACCGCCTGCCCCAGCCGCGCCACCCGGTCCGGCTCGGCGCCGTAGGCGCGGTCGCCGATCACCGGGTCGGCGCCGGCAACCGGCAGGTCGACGACCGGCAGGCAGGCGACGGTGATGCCGAGCAGCGCCAGCTCATCGGCGATCAGGCGGGCGCCGAGCCACGCAGCGTCCGCGGCGGCCGGGTCGGGCAACGAGGCGATCTCGGCGGCCGACGGGTAGCGGCGCCAATGCGGCGGCCGCAATCTCGCCACTCGGCCGCCCTCCTGGTCGATCAGCACCGGCGTGCCGGCGCGGCCGACGCAATCGCGCAAGGCCTCGACCAGCCGGCGGACCTGATCGGGCGCGCGGCAGTTGCGGCGGAACAGGATAAAGCCCGCCGGATCGGCCGCGGCGAAAAAGCGGCGCTCGGCCGCGCCCAGCTCCTCGCCGGCGCAACCCAGAACGACCGCGCGCGGCGTTCCCGGGGCGGTCGCGGCTAGCAAGACGACGCCTCTCTTTCCGGCCGGCGTCTCGCCTCGTCCGCGTCACGGCCCGAGGTCCCATCGGGCGTCTGCGTCAGGCTCGACGGCCGAATTCTCATCGGACAACCATGCATGCGAGGTGGCGCTGCCTGAGCTCGCCGCAGATCCGGTCGGCGTGCGCCATGTCTGCGACCGGTCCGGTCTGGATGCGATAGTAGACGCCTTTGTCGCCGAGATCGGCGCGGACCGCGAACGCCGACAGATGGCCCAGCAGATCGACGTTGCTGCGCTTTATGCGGTCCCAATCCGTGCGCGCCACACCCGCGCTGCGCACCGAGCCAAGCTGGAGCCGGACGCCGCCCATTTTTGCCGGCGCCGTTTCGGCCGCAGCGGCTTCGCGCGAATCTCGTCGCGGGTACGCCGGCGGCACGGCTGCGGTTTGCGCGGCCGCCTGATCCGGCCGGTCCCGGCGATCGCGGATCTCAGCGGCAGCGGACGTCGCGGTGTCGGCGCCAGCCGGGTTCCCTGCGGTTTCGGCCGGTGCGACCCCCACCGCCGATACCGGCAGCGCTGATGCGGCCCTCGGCGGCGATGGCAGGGCCTGCACAGGCGGTGGCGGCGCGGGGCGAGCCATCGGCTGTTCCGGCGGCGGCAGCAGGTGCTCGACCGTCGGGCGGCCCTCGCCATAGATCAGCAGGTCGCGATCGGGGATCGCCATGCCGCCGGGATTTGCCGGCTTGACCTTGATCGGCTGGGTATCGGCGCGGATCAGCGGGACGTCGCCGCCATTGCCGGCGCCGTTCGAGTGGCGCAACCCCTCGACATAGGCAAACCACAAACCGCCGGCGAACAGGCCCATGACCAGCAGCGCTGCCCCCGCGGCCAGGAGCCGCCGCGGTCGTTCCTGCGGTTCCTCCTCGTGCGGCTCGGCGCTGCGCTCGCTGCGCGGGTGGGCGTAGGGCGCACGGCGCTGATCGGGATCGATGCGACCGAGATTGTAAGACATGACTACATTTCCTCGACCGGCTCGACGCCGATCACGGCGAGGCCAGAGGCGACGACGATGGCGACGCCGCGGACCAGGGCGAGCCGCGCGCGGGTCAGCGCCGGATCGGCGGCCAGGATAAACCGCAATGTCGACTCGTCGCGGCCCTTGTTCCACAGCATGTGGAACTGCGCCGCGACCTCCTGCAGATAGAACGCGATACGGTGCGGCTCGTGCGCCTCGGCGGCGCTCTCGACCAGCCGCGGCCACAGCGCCAACTGGCGAATCAGGGCCAATTCCGCCGGGTCGGCGAGCCGGTCGAGCGGCGCCTCGGCCAATGCCTGATCGGACAGTACTTCAGCCGGGAACGCCTCGGCCGCATGCCGCATCACCGAGGCGGCGCGGGCGTGCGCGTATTGCACATAAAAGACCGGGTTGTCCTTCGACTGCTCGGTGACCTTGGCAAAGTCGAAATCGAGCGCCTGGTCGTTGCGTCGGGTCAGCATCATGAAGCGGAACACGTCTCGGCCGACTTCGTCTATGACCTCGCGCAGGGTGACGAAGGTGCCGGCCCGCTTCGACATCCGCACCGGGGCGCCCCGGTCGAGCAGGTTGACGAGCTGGCACAGCTTCACATCGAGCGCGGCCGCCCCGTCGGTCACCGCCCTGACCGCGGCCTGCATGCGCTTGACATAGCCGCCGTGGTCGGCGCCCCAAACGTCGATCAGATCGGCGAAGCCGCGCCGGAACTTGTCGCGGTGATAGGCGATGTCGGCGGCGAAATAGGTCCACGACCCGTCCGACTTCTTCAGCGGCCGGTCGACATCGTCGCCGAATCGGGTGGCGCGGAACAAGGTCTGCGCCCGCGGCTCCCAGTCGTCGGGCAATTTGCCCTTGGGCGGCTCCAGGACGCCCGTGTAGATCAGGCCGCGCCGGTCGAGGGTGGCGAGGCATTCGTCGATCGCGCCGGCGTCGACCAGTTGGCGCTCCGACACGAAGAGATCATGGCGCACGCCGAGCGCCATCAGATCCTCGCGGATCAATGCCATCATCTGCGCGACAGCAAAGTCCCGCACCGGCTGCAGCCATTCGCTTTCGGGCCGATCGAGCCATTTCCGCCGATCGCGCGCGGCCAATGCCCGGCCGGTCTCGACCAGATATTCCCCGGGATAGAACCCGTCCGGGATCGGGCCGATCGCCTCGCCCAGCGCCTGGCGATAGCGCAGGTGCACCGAGCGGGCGAGGACATCGACCTGGGCGCCGGCGTCGTTGATATAATATTCGCGCTCGACCGCGAACCCGGCCTTGGCCAGCAAGGCCGCCAGCGCGTCGCCGACGACGGCGCCGCGGCCGTGGCCGACATGCATCGGCCCGGTGGGATTGGCCGACACGAACTCGACATTGACCCGTTCGCCGCCGCCCACCGCCGAATCGCCGAAGGCCGGCCCGGCAGGCAGCACCACGCGCAACTGCGCGTGCCAGACTTCCGGCGCGAGCGTAAAATTCAGAAAGCCCGGACGCGCCGCGGCGGCCGTGAACCCGGTGCCGTGGTAATCGGCCGAGACCAGCTCGCGCCGGCTCAGCGCGACGCCGATCCGCTCGGCCAGCGCCATCGGATTTTCCCTGACGGCACCCGCCAGCACCATCGCTGCGTTGGTGGCAAGATCGCCATGCGCCGGGTCGCGCGGCGGCTCGACCGCAACCCGCGTCAGATCGAGCCCCGCCGGCAGCGCGCCTTGCGCGACCAAGTCGCCGATCGCGGCCACCACCAGCCCGCGCACATCATGGAAGATGTTGGTCATACGCCGGACCGGAAAGTAATTCCATACCCCTTGGCCGGGCTTGGCCCGGCCACCCACGCCTGCCTTCAACGGGGCCTTGTAAGCGGTCGAAGACGTGGATGCCCGGATCAAGTCCGGGCAAGGGGAACTGGGACGTGTTCATGACGGCTGTTCTGCGATGTAGGCGACGTAGCTGGGCTGCAATCAGTGACCTCCAAGGTTCGCGCAGAACAGATGGCGATGACCGTGCCAATTGGCCAGATGCCTCAAGTCGGCACATAGGTGTCGAACAGGCGGTGGTGCTCGTCGAGGGCGTAGCGGTCGGTCATCCCGGCGAGGTAGTCGGCGGCGACCCGCGCGGTCCGCGGATCGTCGGGGCCGGCGGCGAGCCCTCGCCACTCGCCCGGCAGGCACTCCGGCTCGGCCAGGTAGAGCCCGAACAGGTCATGGACGATGCGCCGCGCCTTGGAGCTCATCCGGTTGACCCGGTAGTGCCGATACATGCGCTCGAACAGAAACTCCTTGAGCGCCCTGTCGTTCTGGCGCATCTCGGCGGAAAAGGCGGCAACCGGCGCTTTAAGGGAGCGCACCTCGGCGGCCGATCCGACCCCGCTCTCGGCCAATCGCGAGCGGGTCTCGGCAATCAGATCCCCGACCATGTGGTCGATCACCCGGCGGATCGATTCGTGGATCAGGCGCGGCTCCTCGAGCCCATGATAGCGTGCGGCGACGTCCCGGAACACCGGGCCGACCAGCGGCACCTCGGCGAGGTCGGCGACCGTGAACAGCCCGGCGCGCAGCCCGTCGTCGATATCGTGGTTGTTGTAGGCGATGTCGTCGGCGAGGGCGGCGACCTGGGCCTCGGCGCTGGCATAGCTGTCGAGATCGAGTCGATGGCGCTGGTCGTATTCGGCGATCGAGGGCGGCACCGGCCGGTCGATATCGGCGCCGATCAGCGGGCCGTTGTGCTTGACGATGCCCTCGATTGTCTCCCAGGTCAGGTTGAGCCCGTCGAACTCGGCATAGCGGCGTTCGAGCCGGGTCAGGATGCGCAAGGTCTGCTCGTTGTGCGAGAAGCCGCCGAACCGGGCCATCTCCGTGTTCAGAGCCTCCTCGCCGGCATGACCGAACGGCGTGTGGCCGAGATCGTGGGCCAGCGCGAGGGTTTCGGCCAGATCCTCGTCGAGGCCGAGTGCGCGGCCGATCGTGCGCGCGATCTGCGCCACTTCGAGGCTGTGGGTCAGCCGGGTGCGGTAATGATCGCCCTCGTGATAAACGAAGACCTGGGTCTTGTGGGTCAGCCGGCGAAACGCGGTCGAATGGATGATCCGGTCGCGGTCGCGCTGATAGGGCGAGCGCGTCGCATGCTCGGGCTCCGGATGGAGCCGCCCGCGGGACTCCTGCGGCTTGGACGCATAAGGTGCCGGACCGGGCGGGCATATCATGGGTCGAACCTACGCCGGCAGAGCCGGCCTGTCACTTGACAGCCGAGGCAACTGCGGCCAAATCCCCTCGTTAGCTAACTTAGCTAAGCAGACACCATGGCCGAAATCGTCAACATGCATCAGGCGAAATCGTCGCTGTCGCGCCTAGTCGAGCGCGCGCTGGCCGGCGAGGAGGTGATAATCGCCCGCAACGGCGAGCCGCTGGTCCGGCTCGTCCCGATCGAAAAAAAGCATGAGCCGCGCATTCCAGGTCGGTCGAAAGGACGGATTTGGATTGCGCCCGATTTCGATGAGATGAGCGAGGAGGAATTGGCAGAGTGGTACAGGTGGGAATGCTAGGTGCGATACCTGATCGACACCCATGCTTTGCTCTGGTGGCGTGAAGATTCGCCGAGGCTTTCAGTCCGTGCGCGTCGCGAGATTGCCGACCCGAGCAACGAAGGTTGCGTCAGCATCGTCACTCTGTGGGAGATCGTCCTAAAGCGGAGCAACGGAAAGTTGCAGTTCCCTGATGACCTGGAGGATGTCCTTCGCCAGGAAGCGTTCACGCTGATACCGATTGGCTTTCGGCATTTGCAGACCGCTGAGTCGCTGCCGTGGCTGCACCGGGATCCCTTTGATCGAATGCTGATCGCTCAAGCGATTGTCGAAGGCGCCCCACTGATCACCCATGACCGGGCCGTCCTTGCCTACGGGGTCCCGACCCTGTGGTGAGGTGCTCAGCCCGTCCGCAGGCTTTCGGTCGCGGCGTGGTCGAGGGCGCCGTCGGCGGCAAGCGCGACGCGGTAGTCGTGGAGGGCGGTTTCGCGCGAGATCAGGCCATCGGCGACGTCGAGGGCGACCTGCTCGGGGTCGCGCTCGGCCGGGTCGCCAAAGCCGCCGCCGCCCGGCAGTTCGAGGCGAATCAAATCGCCGCCGGGGACGCTCTGCCGGCCTTTCGGCCCGATCGGCTTGCCCGAGACCAGGGTCACCCGACCGGCCGCCCCTGCCCCGCCGCCGTCGCGGCCGCGCGCCGGGTTGCCGATCCGCTCGAAATTGCACAGCATCGCGATCGGCGTGCCCTCGGCTCCGCCCAGCTCGATGATCTGGCCGAGCCCGCCGCGAAACTGCCCGGCCCCGCCCGAGCCCTCGCGGAACTCGCGCCGGCGAAAGACGACCGGCGCCACCGCCTCGGTCGCCTCGACCGGGATCGTGCGCACGCCCGAAGGAAACGCGGTCACGTCGAGCCCGTCCTTGCCCGGCCGCGCGCCGGCCCCGCCGCAATGAAAGATCGCGGTGCTGAACGGCCTCACTTCGGGCGGTGCCTTGCCCTCCTGCGCGCCCAGCTCGTCGAGCACATCGGCGCCGCCATAAATCTGCGGGATCCATAAGGACGAGGCGCCCTCGGCCGGCACGCCGCCTTCGATGACCTGGTGCAGACAGCCGAAGACCAGGTCGGGCAGCATGTGGCCGACCGTGTGCCGGGCGGCGACCGCGCGCGGCCGCTTCGCGTTTAAGAGACACCCCTCGGGCGCCTCGACCGTGATCGGCGCCAAGGAGCCGGCGTTGTTGGGCACCTCGGGCGCGACCAGGCATTTGACCCCGAACGCGGTATAGGCAAGCGTGTAGTTCAAGACGACGTTGATGCCGAAGGCGCTGGCCGGCGAGGTGCCGGCGAAGTCGATATGGATGCCGCCGGCGCCGATCGTCATCTCGGCGGCCAACGTCAGCGGCCGGTCGTAGCCGTCCATCGTCAGGCTGTTCCTGTAGTGGCCGGCCGTCAGCTTGCCGATCGCCTCGATCGTCGCCTCGCGCGAAGTCTCGATGATGTGCTCGCCCAAGCGGTCGAGATTGGCGATGCCGAACTCCTCCATCATCTCGATGAGCCGCCGGCTGCCCTCGTCGTTGCACGCGGCCAAGGCGTAGACATCGCCCTCGACCTGCAACGGCTCGCGTACATTGGCGCGGATCACCCGCAACAAATCCTCGTTCATCCGCCCTTCGCGCGCCAAGGCCATCAATGGGATCGACAGCCCCTCCTCGAACACCTGGCGCCCGTCCGGCCCCATGCCGAGACCGCCGATATCGACGACGTGCACGGTGCTGGCGAACAGGCCGACCGGCGCGCCATTGAGAAAGGTCGGGCTGACGACCGTCAGATCATGCAGATGGCCGCAGGTCAGCCACGGATCGTTGGTGATGTAGTGGTCGCCCGGCCGCATCGTCTTCAAGGGAAAGGCGTCGAGGAAATGCTTGACCGCAGCCGCCATCGAATTGACGTGGCCCGGGGTGCCGGTCACCGCCTGCGCCAGCATGTTGCCGTTGCGGTCGAACACCCCGGCCGACAGATCCCCGGCCTCCCGCACCGTGGTCGAGAACGCGGTGCGCACCAAGGTCTGCGCCTGCTCCTCGACCACCGCAATCAACCGGCTCCACATGATCTGCAGGTGGATCTGCGACAGCGCGGTATTGGGTTTCGAAAGCATGGCGGAGCGGCCCTTCGGTCCGGAAGCACGCGGGCATTCTAGGCCTCGCCCGGCGAATCCTGCAACAGAGCGGCGGCGCAGGGCGTTTCCTGATCCGTTTGGCACCCCGCCTTTGCGCCGCCTTTATAGGTTCGGCGATGGATCGGCATCGCTTGTTTATCGGCATCGGCAATAGCCTCGGCACCGTCATCGCGTTGACAGGTTGGTCGCAATGCAAAGCGGCAAGGCCCCATCATCTCTGGGCTGCCTCCTCCCGAATGCTCCCGCCAGTCGCGGGGAAGCGGTAAACGAGGATTTGGCGGTCGGGGTGGCGCATCTGATCGCCGGTCAGCTGATGAACCTCGCCGGCCCATTGTTCTGGGCCGTTTTGGTGGTGGGGCTTATCAGCGCCGTGCTCGGAATTGATCTGCTGCGATGAACGGCCGCGGTGTCCGGCGCAGCCCGACAGGCGATCCGGCCCGCGCGGATCGTTCCCGGCGGGCCGGCGCAGAAAGCCCAACTCGCCGCCCCCTGCCTCGGGGGTCGGCGCGGAACTCCCGTCATTGGTACGACGCGCACACGACGGCACCCGCAATGCTCCGGCATTGTATAGCTTTTTTACGGCTCCTTCGTCGGGGACGGCTCGAATTTTTATCCCCGCATCGCCTTTTCCCGAATGCCCCCGGGATGGTGGGCAAACCGAACAACAGGATCGGCAGAGTGAGCATGTCCAACTTCTCGCCTCAGGCAATATTGACCCCGTACCATTTCGAAATCGCCCAGAACGGGCGGGGCTACTGGGTGGCGAGGGACGATGAAGGGCTGATCGGCGGCGTGTTCCGGAGCCAGAAGGATGCGCTCCGGTTCGCATTATTCGAAGCTGCAGGCGAAAGCGCCCACGTGCGAGTGCTTCCCGTGGTTGGCGCTTCGCCCCAAGCTCTGCGCTCTAAGCAGGCCACGGCGAATTGAGGACCGGTTGCAATGTGTCTGCATCTTAAAATCTGCCGCAACGTCTGCGGAACCTGGAGCGTGCACGGACTGCTCCCGCTGCCGGTGTCCGATCTTCGGAGCTTGTCGGAGAGCATCGACTATGCTCGCGAGAAATGCGCTGCAGCCCCGGCGACAATCGTGTTGCTGATCGACGGATTTTATCTGGTTGTCCATCAGGAGCGTGGCTGGCCTCGTCGGCTCCTGGTTTCCGAAGCCGAGCAGGCGCATCCGGTCCCGGCTGAAGCGGATCCTGATGATTTGCTGTTTTGAGGGTGCATGGCTGGATCGATGGAACGGGTCGGTCCCTTGGCTTCCGACCGCCGCTGATCGCATGGTGCGGCGTTGTTCGCACTCGAACATTCCTGGACCGCATCGCCGTGGCTGGTTTCGCCCGCATACAGGGAGCGTCGCCCTGGGGTTCGCCAAATCTTTATGGACTGTTTATTGCGGGACGCGGCAACACCGCTCGAACCTTAACGGCCAAGCGTGCACTTAACTTGGCGATCTCGCTCGTGCGAGTGGCGAATGCCATTTTCGAGCGCCGATAAACCCGTGGGGCATGTGCATGGTCTCGGAGCTTCGAGGGATTTGCGGCGGTGCTCACAGCATCGGCAACGGTGCTCGATGCGCGCGCGCTCTTGTCGGCTCACTTCGCTGAAAGTTGATAAAGGTCACTGTCATGCTTGATTTCCTGATGGCCGCTTACGGCGTCGGCTTTTTCATCGTTGCAATCCTCTATGTGCTCGCCTGCGAAAGAATGTGAGACGACTATGCTGCTCGACTACATCCTGGGGGCGACCGTGAGCGTCCTGATTATGGTCTATCTCGTCTATGCGCTGATCAATCCCGAGCGGTTCTAGGAGAAGTGCTATGACCGCCAACGGATGGGTGCAGATCGCGCTGTTCGGCGCGCTCGTGATCGTCGTCACGCGGCCGTTCGGCGGCTACATGACCCGCGTTTTCGCCGGCGAACGAACCTTCTTGAGCCCGGTGCTGCGGCCGATCGAGCGCGCGGTCTATTGGTGCTGCGGGGTCGACGAGAAAGAGGAGCAGCACTGGCTGACGTATGCGGTCGCGATGCTGCTGTTCAGCGTCGTCGGCTTTATCACCCTCTACGCATTGCAGCGGCTGCAATGGTATCTGCCGTTCAACCCGCAAGGGCAAACCGGGGTCGAGCAGAGTCTCGCGCTCAATACTTCCGTCAGCTTCATAACCAACACCAACTGGCAAGCCTACGTGCCGGAAACCACGATGGGCTACCTGGTGCAGATGGCCGGGCTGACCGTGCACAATTTCGTCTCGGCGGCGACCGGCATCGCCTTGGCGTTGGCCTTGATCCGCGGCTTTGTGCGGCGCGAGGCCAAGGCGATCGGCAATTTCTGGGTCGATCTGACCCGCTGCACGCTCTATATTCTGCTGCCGATCTCGGTGGTGATTGCTCTCTTCTATATTTGGCAGGGCGTGCCGCAGAATCTCGGCGCCTATGTGGATGCGACAACGGTCGAGGGAGCAAAGCAAGTCATCGCGCAAGGCCCGATCGCCTCGCAGGAGGCGATCAAGATCTTCGGCACCAATGGCGGCGGGTTCCTCAACGCCAATTCGGCCCATCCCTACGAGAACCCGAACGCGCTGACCAATCTGATCCAGCTGGTCTCGATCTTCTCGATCGGGGCGGCATTGACCAATGTCTTGGGCCGCATGGTCAAGGACGAGCGCCAAGGCTGGGCGATCTTCGCCGCAATGGGTCTGCTGTTCCTCGCCGGCGTCAGCGTCGCCTACTGGTCCGAAGCCCACGGCAATCCGGCCTTTGCCGCCTTTGACGTCAATTCGGCGCCGAGTGCCATGCAGGCCGGCGGCAATATGGAAGGCAAGGAGGTGCGATTCGGGCCGGCGCTCTCCGCCCTCTATGCGACGGTGACGACCGACACCTCGTGCGGTGCCGTTAATTCGATGCACGACAGCTATCTGCCGTTGGGGGGAATGGTGCCGCTCGTCAACATCCAGCTTGGCGAGGTGATCTTCGGGGGCGTCGGCTCGGGGCTCTACGGGATGCTCGCCTTCGCCATCGTGGCGATGTTCGTCGCCGGGCTGATGGTCGGGCGCACCCCCGAATATCTCGGCAAGAAGCTCGAGGCGAAGGAGGTCAAGATGACGATCCTGGCGCTCCTCAGCCTGCCGTTGTCGATCCTCGGCTGGACCGCGCTGGCGGTCGTGCTGCCGGCCGGGCTCGCCGGCATCGCCAATGCCGGGCCGCATGGCTTCAGCGAGATCCTCTACGCCTATACCGAAGGCACCGGCAACAACGGCAGCGCCTTCGCCGGGCTGTCAGCCAACACGCTCTTCTACAACACGACGATCGCCGCGGCGATGCTGATCGGCCGCTTCATCTTCGTGATCCCGCTGTTGGCCGTTGCCGGGTCGTTGGCGCAGAAAAAATTGCTGGCGCCCTCGGCCGGCACGTTTCCGACCAACCGTCCTTTGTTTGTCGGCCTTTTGGTCGGCGTCGTGCTGATCATCGGCGGCCTCACCTATTTCCCAGCGGTCTCGCTGGGGCCGGTGACCGAGCAGGTCGCGATGAACCAGGGCAAGCTTTACACCGGCCCTTGAGCGGCCGAACTCCTGAGGACTATCACAATGACCGATCTTTCCCCGATAATCGGCGTGCCGCCGCCCGGGATTTATAAGCGCGGTCGGCGAGCGACTGCGCTGTTCGACCGCTCCTTGATCGTGCCGGCGATCCGGGATTCGTTCAAGAAGCTCGACCCGCGCACGCTGGTCAAGAACCCGGTCATGTTCTGCGTCGAGATCGTCTCGGTTCTGACCACCGTGTTCTTTCTGCGCGATCTGTTTGTCGGCGGAGGCAAGGCGGTCGGCAGCAGCGCGCTGTTTTCCGGCCAGATCACGGTCTGGCTGTGGTTCACCGTGCTGTTCGCCAATTTCGCCGAGGCGGTGGCCGAGGGGCGCGGCAAGGCCCAGGCCGACACCTTGCGCCGGACCCGGACCGAGACCCAAGCGAAGCGCATCGAGAGCGCCCAGTCGCGGAATTTCGACCTCATCGACGCCGCCATGCTCAAAGCCGGCGACCTCGTGCTGGTCGAAGCGGGCGACTTGATCCCGAGCGACGGCGAGGTGATCGAGGGCGTCGCCTCGGTCGACGAATCGGCGATCACCGGCGAATCGGCGCCGGTCATCCGCGAAAGCGGCGGCGACCGCTCGGCGGTGACCGGCGGCACCAGAGTCACCTCGGACTGGCTCAGGGTGCGGATCACCGCGGCACAGGGCTCCACCTTCCTCGACCGCATGATCGCCCTGGTCGAGGGTGCGGTGCGGCAAAAGACGCCGAACGAGATCGCGCTGAACATTCTCTTGGCCGGCATGACCCTGATCTTCCTCTTCGCCACGGTGACGATCCCGAGCTTTGCCTCCTATGCCGGGGGTGCGGTCTCGGTCGTGGTCCTGATCGCGCTGTTCGTGTGCCTGATCCCGACCACGATCGGCGCGCTCTTGTCGGCGATCGGCATCGCCGGCATGGATCGCCTCGTACGCTTCAACGTGCTGGCGATGTCGGGCCGCGCGGTCGAGGCCGCAGGCGATGTCGACACCCTGTTGCTCGACAAGACCGGCACGATCACCCTCGGCAACCGTCAGGCGACCGAATTTTTAGCGCTCCCCGGCATTGACGAGGCCGAGCTGGCCGACGCGGCGCAGTTCGCCTCGCTGTCCGACGAGACCCCCGAGGGGCGCTCGATCGTGGTGCTGGCCAAGGAGAAATACGGGCTGCGCGGGCGTGAGTTGGCGCCGCTCGACACAAGGTTCGTGGCGTTCTCGGCGCAGACCCGGATGAGCGGCATTGATGTTGACGGGGTTTCGATCCGCAAAGGCGCGGTCGATGCGGTGCTCGCATTTACCGAGGGGGCCAGCACCGGGCCGCTGTGGCGCGGCGCCGCTTCGGGAGCGCAGGTGGCGGTGCGCGCCGCTCCGGTGTCCGATGCCGTGCGCCAGACGACCCTGATCGCCGATCGGATCGCCAAGGAGGGCGGCACGCCGCTCGCCGTCGCCAAGAACCGGCGGCTCCTCGGCGTCATTCATCTGAAGGACATCGTCAAGGGCGGTATCCGCGAGCGCTTTGCCGAATTGCGCCGGATGGGCATCCGCACGGTCATGATCACCGGCGACAACCCGTTGACCGCGGCGGCGATCGCCGCCGAATCCGGGGTCGACGATTTTCTCGCCCAGGCGACGCCGGAGGACAAGCTCGCGCTGATCCGCGAGGAGCAGGCCAAAGGCAAGCTCGTCGCGAT
This sequence comes from uncultured Alphaproteobacteria bacterium, assembly GCA_963703665.1. Lineage (GTDB taxonomy): Bacteria > Pseudomonadota > Alphaproteobacteria > ATCC43930 > CGMCC-115725 > AP-15. The sequence continues at coordinate 49,612 of CAVPFB010000002.1, forward strand.
GTGCGGCGACGGCACCAACGACGCGCCGGCGCTGGCGCAATCCGATGTCGGGGTGGCGATGAACACCGGCACGATGGCGGCGCGCGAGGCCGGCAACATGGTCGATCTCGACAGCGACCCCACCAAGCTGATCGAGATCGTCGAGATCGGCAAGCAGCTCCTGATCACCCGCGGCGCCTTGACCACGTTCTCGATCGCCAACGACGTGGCGAAATATTTCGCGATCATCCCGGCGATGTTCGCCGCGTTCTACCCGCAATTGGGCGTGCTCAACATCATGCGCCTGCACAGCCCGGAGAGTGCGATCCTCGCGGCGGTCATCTTCAACGCGCTGATCATCATCGCGCTGATCCCGTTGGCACTGCGGGGCGTGCGATACCGTGCGACCGGCGCGGCCAGCCTGCTGCGCCGCAACCTTTTGATCTACGGCATCGGCGGCATCATCGTGCCATTTATCGGCATCAAGCTGATCGACCTCGCCGTCACCGCCATCGGCCTGGCGTGAGAGGGCGACTGGTGAACAAGCCTTTTTTGATCGTCACCCCCACGAAGGCGGGGGCCCAGGGCGAGCGCTCCGAGCGGGGCCCTGGATTCCCGCTGGCGCGGGAACGACGCAACCTGAAGCTATAGCCGAGGGTCTTCTCATGCTGCGGCAAATCCGTCCTGCAATCCTGATGATCGTCGTCATGACGGTCATTACCGGCCTCGTCTATCCGCTCGGCATGACCGGGCTGGCGCAACTGATCTTTCCGCACCAGGCCAATGGCAGCCTGATCGAGCAGAACGGCAAGGTGATCGGCTCGACCCTGATCGGCCAGAATTTCAGCGCCGACAAATATTTCCACGGCCGCCCGTCGGCCACGACCGAGCCCGACCCGAAGGACCCGACCAAGACGATTTCGGTCCCCTATGCCGCCGACAATTCGGGCGGCTCGAACCTCGGGCCGACCAACAAGGCATTGATCGACCGGGTCAAGGGCGACGCCGCCAAGCTGGCGAAGGACAACCCGGGAACACCGATCCCGGTCGATCTGGTGACGACTTCGGCCAGCGGCCTCGACCCCGACATCACTCCAGCCGCCGCCCTGTTTCAGGTGCCCCGCGTGGCCAGGGCACGCCACATCGATCCCGACCAATTGCGCGCGCTGGTCGCCGAACAGACCCATGACCGCTTTCTCGGCATCCTCGGCGAAAAGCGGGTCAACGTCCTCGAGCTCAACCTCGCCCTCGACCGGCTGCGCTGACCCCGGCCGGCGGCGGAGCCGAATTAATACTCCTTGTACGGCAGGAACTTGCCGCTCAGGGTCAGCTTGACGCGGTCGCCTTTCGAGTTGGGCTGTCGCTCGATCGCCATCTCGAAATCGATCGCGCTCATGATGCCGTCGCCGAACTCCTCCTGGATCAGTTCCTTCCAGGTCGTGCCGTAGACCTGCACCAGCTCGTAAAACCGGTAGATCAGCGGGTCGGTCGGCACCGCACCCGCCAATGAGCCGCGGTACGGGATCTCCTGCAGCAGGCGCTGCTCGTCCGGGTCGAGATCGAGCAATTTGGCCGCGCGCGCGGCCTGCTCCGGCCGCAATTTCATCTGGCCGATCAACCCAGCCGTCAGATAGACGGCCGAGCCGCCGCCGATCTCGGTGGCGATCGCCCGCCAGGTCAAGCCTTTCACGCGCTTGACGGCGAGGATCTTCTGGGTCAGTTGGTCACGGGTCATCGGCCCCTCCCGGCTCACTTGCGATCGTCACGGAGCAGCAACCCGCGTGCCAATACCGGCCGGGATCCAATAGTCTTTGCCGCATCGATGTCGGCGTGCTCGACCAGCCGCCGGGGCGCCGTGCGCGAAACCATCGAGCGCGCTCGCCATGGCGACGCGATGCGCTGCCGCGGGCAAACGCTCCTGGGCGCAGCTCGCCGAAACGCACCATTCATTTCAGGCCGCCGGTTCGACCGGCGGGCTCTGCCGCAGCTCGCTGAGCCGCCGTTCGCGGACCGCCAGCAGGTAGCGCCGCGTCCATGTGATCAGCGCAACCATCGCCCCGACCCCGATCATCGGCGAGACCACCACCACCTGGGCCGGCGACAGCGTCAGCGCAAAGCCGACCCGGAGCGTCGCTTCGACCAGATAGGCGACGCCCCAAACCGTGGTCACGACGCGTTGCGCGTCACGAAAGCTGCGAAATTGCCATAGCCCGTTCCACCATGCGAGCCGCGCCCGGTCGTCGCCGGCGACGAACTGCCGGGTGACGTAGAACATCAACGGCCGCTTGGCAAAGAGGGAGCCGAAGCAGATCAAGCCGAACGATGCGGTCAGGAACGACGCCTTGACCAGCCCGATAAACACGCTGTGGGTGATCAGCGAGACCGCCGTTCCGATTGCGAGAAAGCCGATCACGATGATCCCGAGCGGCTCGACCCGGCGAGCTCGGACCCAGATGCGGATGTTGTTGACGACCGGAGAAAGCCCGCCGGCCGCCAGCGCCCACAGCGTCGCAACGCCGTAGCGGGCGAGGATGTTGAAGACGACGATCGGCACAGCCACATCGAACACGAGGGCGGGCAGCATCTCCCTGAAGGGGATGCGGCCGGTGGGTTCCGGCCCGACCGTCAGCGAATTGGACATCAGCCCTGCTTTATCCTCCCGATTTGCAGCGCAATTTATAGGATAAAACGGGAACAGAGTCAAATAAACGTCGGTGGCGGTGTCGGCGCTCCCCAAGGAGGCCGCTCAGCCGGCCGGGCGCCGCTGTTTGGCGCGGCGGGGCCGGCCGCGCCGGAAGGCTTCGTGGCGCAGAAGGTAGAGGCCGGTCAGGGTCACGATCGCCGAGCCGATCACGATCGGCACGGTCGGCACCTCGCCCCACACCGCAAAACCTAGGATCGAGCCCCAGATCAGGGCCATATAGTTGAACGGCGAGACTGCCGCCGCCGGCGCGTAGTAGAGCGCCTGGGTCGTCCAGTATTGCGAGACGCCGCCGATCAACCCGATCGAGCAGAACAGGGCGAGGCCGAATGGCCCCGGCGTCACCCAATAAAACGGCAGCACCGGCAATGTCCCCACGGTCATGAACAGGGCCGTGTAGAACACGATCGAGGCGGTCGATTCGGTGCGGGTCAGCCCGCGCACGCTCAGCGTGCCGACGGCGTTGCAGATCGCGCAGAGGAGTGCATAGCCCATGCCGGCCCAGTTGCCCGCACCGCTCGGCCGCGCCATGAAGAGGACGCCGACGAACCCGACCGAGACCGCGACCCACCGCTCGCGCCCGACCCGCTCCTTGAGCATCGGCCAGGACAGCGCCGTCAGGAACAACGGTGCGGCAAAGGTCAGCGCCACCGCATCGGCCAATGGCAGCAGGTGATAGGCGAAGAACGAGGCGACGTTCGAGCCGCCCCAGATCGCCGCGCGGCCGAATTGCGCGCCGAGCCGGGTGGTGCGCAGAACCCGCATCCCGCCCGCCCGCATGACCAAGATATAGGACGGCAGCAGCGCAACCGCGCTCCGAAAGAACACCAGCATCGGAATCGGATAGCTCTGCGCCAGCCACTTGCCGATCGCGTTCTGGATCGAAAACAGAAACACCGACGCGACCATGTAGAGAATGCCGAGCCGGATGTCGTCGGCTCGGGGTGCGGTCGCCGGAGCGGCAGGCACGGCGCTCAGAAATGGTCGGGATCGAACGCCAGCACCGTGGCGCCGCCGAGGATCGCTGGCAGACGGCCCGGCGCCAGAGCCAGGAAATGCTCGGCAAAAAAGAGTGCGGTCGCGAGCTTGGCGCGCAAAAACGCCGGGTCGCCGTCGCCGGCGGTCAGCAGACGCTGGGCGACGAGCGCCTGACGCGCCATCAGCCAGCCGGCGCAGACCTCGCCGAACAGTTGCAGATAGCATGCGGCGCCCGCCCCGGCCGCCGCCATATCGCATTCCACGAGAACCGCGGTCGCGTTCTCGAGGGTCTCCAGGCCCATGCGCAATGCGCCGGCGATCGGCGCCAAGTCGGCCTCTCCGGCCTGATCGAGCGCCGCCGTCGTCGCCTCGATGTCGTCGAACAGGGCCGTTGCCGCCGTGCCCTTGTCGCGAGCGAGTTTGCGGCCGACCAGGTCGTTGGCCTGGATGCCGTTGGTGCCCTCATAGATCGGGGCGATCCGGGCGTCGCGCAGATGTTGTGCGGCGCCGGTTTCCTCGATGTAGCCCATGCCGCCATGCACCTGGATGCCGGTCGAGGCGACGGCGACGCCGATATCGGTGCACCAGGCCTTGACCACCGGGATCAAGAGATCGGCGCGACGCTGCGCGCCCGAACGCTCCGGGCCGGATCGGGATCGCGGCGGGCATGGTCGATCGTCGCCGCGGCATAATAGGCGAGCGAGCGCATCGCCTCGGTCGCCGCGCGCATCCACAACAGCATGCGCCGCACGTCGGGGTGATAGACGATCGGCAATGCCCCGGCATCGGGTCGGGCGCCGGCATCGGCGGCGGCGCCGGGCGGGCGGCCCTGCACCCGCGTCCGCGCAAAGTCGCGGGCCTGCTGGTAGGCGCGCTCGGCGATTGCCAGGCCTTGCACCCCGACATTGAGGCGGGCGTTGTTCATCATCGTGAACATGTATTCGAGACCGCGGTTTTCCTCGCCGATCCGCCAGCCGATCGCGTCCTCATAGGCGAGCACGCAGGTCGGCGAGGCGTGGATGCCGAGCTTGTGCTCGAGGCTGAGGGTGCGCACCGCGTTGCGTTGTCCGGGCCGACCCATGTCATCGGGCAGGAATTTCGGCACCAGGAACAGCGAGAGCCCCTTTGATCCGGGCGGCGCGCCGGGGGTGCGCGCCAGCACCGCGTGGACGATGTTCGGCGCCAAATCATGGTCGCCGTAGCTGATGAAGATCTTCTGGCCGGCGATCCGGTAATGGTCGCCGTGGGTCGGATCGTGGGCCGGCGCCGCGCGGGTGGTCAGCGCGCCCAGATCCGACCCGGCCTGCGGCTCGGTCAGGTTCATCGTGCCGGTCCATTCGCCCGCTATGAGCTTGCCCAGATACAGCCGCTGCTGCTCCGACGAGCCATAGGTCTGCAGCAATTCGATCGCGGCGAAATTGAGCAGCGGGCACAGCGCAAAGCTCATGCAGGCCGCGTCCATCATCTCGGCAACCGGTGCGGCGAGCGCCAACGGCAAGCCCTGCCCGCCATGTTCCGGATCGGCGGCGAGCCCGTTCCAGCCGCCCTCGACATAGCGGGCATAGGCCTCGCGAAATCCCGGCGGGGTGCGCACGACGCCGTTTTCGAGGACGCTGCCGATCCGGTCGGCCGGCTGGTTCAATGGCGCCAGCACAGTCTCGGCGAGCCTCGCCGCCTCGCCGAGGATCGCTTCGACGAGCTCGCCATCGGCCGCCTCATAGCCGGGCAGCGCCGCCACCTCGCCGATCCCGGCCACCTCCTCGAGCACAAAGCGCATATCGGCGATGGGCGCGGTGTAGGACATCGGAGGGCCTCCGGGCGACGGTCGCAGCGCTGCCGGCGATCCTACCCGCTCATGCCTCCAGCAGCGAGATGCCTAGCGCGCGGGCGCTCGCACCCAGCGCCTTGTCGAGTGTCGCCAACGGCAGCGTGCGACGCGGCGCCAGCTCCAGATAGGGGGCGTCGTATAGCGTGATCTGGCAACGAGCGGCCAGCTGCAAGCTGCTCGTCAAGGCATAGTTGTCGGTCTCGGGATCGACAGTGATCGGCATAAGAGCGAGTTCAGCCAGGGCCTTGTCACGAAAGGACCGCTCGATCCGCCGGCGCCGGACAGCAGTCTCAAAAGCGTTGGCGACTTCCAGCCGCCACAATGCCGGGACCATCGCTCCCCCGTTCACCACCTGATCGAGCAGCGCGTCCGCGGCCGCTGTGCGCTCGTCCTCGAAATACCAGCTCAATGCGAGTGAAGCATCGAGCACCAGAACTCACAACCGGCCTTCGTTAATCAGATCCTTGATGCTCAGTCCTCCGAGCGTGACGCCCTTGCTCATCTCACGGATGCGCTGTGCGGCCGCACGCGCTTCCGCGCGATTGAAGGCGGATTTCGGAGGCACGAGCCTGGCACCTTCCCTGCCGTGCCTGGTGATGACCACCTCCTCGCCGCGCTCGACCAGATCGAGCAGCTGGCCGAGCCGGTTCTTTGCCTCGAACGCACCGATCTCCTCATCGAAATCCCCGCGTGTTCGATCTAGCCTCCAGCGGCTTCACCCACTCCACACGGAAGGCAATCGGGACCGCTTATAGATTGACCAGCTTGCCCGGGTTCATGATGCCGTTGGGGTCGAGCGCGTGCTTGATGCGGCGCATCAGCTCGATCTCGACCGCCGGCTTGTAATGGGTGATCTCGTCGCGCTTCATGATGCCGACCCCGTGCTCGGCGCTGATCGACCCGTGCAATTCACGCACGATGCCGTGCACGATGTCGTTGAACTCCTGCCAGCGTTCGAGATAGGCCGCCTTGTCCATCGCCTCCGGCTGGGTCAGGTTGAAGTGGATATTGCCGTCGCCGACATGGCCGAAAGCGATCGGCCGGATGCCGGGCAGTCGTTCGCCGACGGCGGCGCTGGCGCGGGTGACGAACTCGGCGACCCGGCTGACGGGCACCGCGACGTCGTGTTTGATCGAGCCCGAATAAAGCTGCGCCTCAACGATCGCCTCGCGGATCCGCCACAGCTCCTTCCGCTGCGCCCCGCTCGCGGCGACGACCCCGTCGGCGACAAGACCCTGGTCGAGCGCCTCTTCGAGCAGCCGTTCGAGCAGCGCGCGTATGCCGCTCTCGGTCTGGCTCGACGACATTTCCAGCAGCACATACCAGGGATGGCGCGCGGCGAGCGGGTCGATCGTGCCGGGGATATGCGAGAGCGCCAGATCGAGCCCGGCGCGCGGGATCAGCTCGAATGCGGTCAGCTGGTCGGCGGTGGCGGTGCGGGCATGGGCAAAGAGGACCATCGCATCCTCGATCCGGCCGAGTGCAACAAAGGCGGTCTCTATTTCGCGCGGCTTGGGGAACAGCTTGAGGGTCGCCGCGGTGATGATGCCGAGCGTGCCCTCGCCGCCGATAAACAATTGCTTCAGATCGTAGCCGGTATTGTCCTTGCGCAATCCCCTGAGGCCGTCCCAGACCCGCCCGTCGGGCAGCACCACCTCTAATCCCAGGACCAATTCGCGGGTATTGCCGTAACGTAAGACCGCAATGCCGCCGGCATTGGTCGAGATATTGCCGCCAATCTGGCAGCTGCCCTCCGCGCCGAGGCTCAATGGAAACAGCCGATCGACCTCGGCCGCCCTCTGCTGCAGATCGGCGAGAATGCACCCCGCCTCGACCGTCATGGTGAAGTTGACCGGGTCGATCGCGCGGACGCGGTTCATCCGGCCGAGCGCCAGCACGATGTTGTCGCGGTCCTTGGGCGGCACCCCGCCGCCGACCAGCCCGGTATTGCCGCCCTGCGGCACGATCGCCAACCCCGCCTCGGCGCAGATGCTGACGACCGCCGCGACCGCCGCGGTAGAACCCGGCCGCACCACCAGCCGAGTCGCCCCGCGATAAAGCCGCCGCGCCTCGACCAGGTACGACTCCTCGTCGCGCGGATCGGCGATCCATCCCACCTGGCCGACCGCCTGCTTGATCTTCTCCAAGACCGCTGCGAGCTCCACCGGTCACCTTCTCCGTTGCGCCGCAGTCATCTATATGACATTTATATGTCCTCTATCAGGCGTCTTATCGCGAAATTGCGGCTGATTGCGCTGTTGAGCCTGGCCGCGTTTCCGCCACGCTACCGAATCTCGGTCAAAATTCACGGATTGGCCTTCGCGCTGGCGGCAGGCCGCGGTCAGGGAGAACGCCATGAAGCGTCGCATTTCCGAGTTGCTCGCGATCGGGACCCTTGCCGTTGGCTGCCTTCTTCTCGGCGGCAACCGGAGTCTCGCGCAAAATGCCTACATTACAAACCCAGGTTCCAACACCGTGTCGGTGATCGCGACCGGGAATAGTTCGGTGAGCGCCACGATCCCGGTCGGCAAGACACCCTTTGGCGTGGCGGTCAGCCCGGACGGCAGCAAGGTCTATGTCACAAACTTGGACTCCAACACCGTATCGGTGATCGCGACGGCGACCAACACGGTGAGCGCCACGATCCCCGTCGGCAGACTTCCTACCGGGGTGGCGGTCAGCCCGGACGGCAGCAAGGTCTATGTCGCGAACGAGGGCTCCAACACCGTGTCGGTGATCGTGGTCAGCGCGGTGGTGTGGGAGACGATTCCCGTCGGCAGCGCTCCTATCGGCGTGGCGGTGAGCCCGGACGGCAGCAAGGTCTATGTCGCGAACGCGGGCTCCAACAATGTATCGGTGATCGCCACCGTGACCGACACGGTGAGCGCCGCGATCCCGGTCGGCAGCGAACCTTTCGGCGTGGCGGTGACCCCGGACGGCAGCAAGGTCTATGTCGCGATCACCGGTAAGGTATCGGTGATCGCCACGGCGACCGACACGGTGAGCGCCACGATCCCGGTCGGCAGCTATCCTAACGGCGTGGCGGTGACCCCGGACGGCAGCAAGGTCTATGTCGCGAACAGTGCGGCCGGCACCGGGGCCGGCACCGTGTCGGTAATCGCCACGGCGACCCACTCGGTGAGCGCCACGATCCCCGTCGGTAGAGCTCCTTACGGTGTGGCGGTCACCCCGGACGGCATCAAGGTGTATGTCGCGAACGGAGCCTCCAATACCGTGTCGGTGATCGCTACTGCGACCAATACAGTAACCACCACGATTCCCGTCGGCAGCGGCCCGGCCGCGTTCGGCGTTTTCATAGTGCCCACGGAGCGAGCAACCAGCGATTTCAACGCTGACGGCAAGTCCGACATATTGTGGCAGAACGCCAACGGCCAGCCGGCGATCTGGCTGATGCACGGCGCCACCCCCATCAGCAAAGCGTCGGTCGGGGTGAACCCTGGGCCGAGCTGGCGAGTGATCGGTACCGGCGATTTCTACGGCAGCCTATACTCGGACATTCTGTTGCAGAATCTGAGCGGCGCAGTAGCGATCTTTGAGATGAACGGGACCACACAGATCCCCGGGGACCCCAATGTCGGCAACCCTGGGGCGAGCTGGCACGTGATCGGCAGCGGCGATTTCAATGGTGACGGCTATTCCGACATTCTATTGCAAAACACCAGCGGCGCCGTTGCGATCTGGGAGATGAACGGAACCAAAGTGATCGCCAGCGCCATCGTCGGCAACCCCGGGCCGAGCTGGCGTGTGGTGGGTGCCGGCGACTTCAACGGCGACGGCAAGTCCGACATTCTTTGGCAAAACAGCAATGGCGCCGTCACGATCTGGGAGATGAACGGGTTAAAGGTGATCGCGAGCGCCGTCGTCGGCAACCCCGGCACGAGCTGGCACGCAATCGGCAGCGGCGATTTCAACGGCGACGGCAAGGCCGACATCCTGTGGCAGGACACCGACGGTCAGGCGGATATCTGGCTGATGAACGGCACCCACCCGATCAGCGAAACCTTTGTCGGGACGAACCCCGGGCCGAGCTGGCACGTTCTCGGCACCGGCGATTACAACGGCGACCGCCATTCCGACATCCTGTGGCAGAACGCCAACGGCGCCATCGATATCTGGCTGATGAACGGGGCCAAGGTGATCGCCAGCGGCAGCCCCGGCAATCCTGGGCCGGGCTGGCACGCAATCGCTGAATAAGCCGGGCGCACTGGAGCCCCAACCCGCACGCGCAACAGCCGCACAGCGGTGGCGGCCTCGGGTCGCCGCCGGCTGCGCTTAGCTGCTCGACAGGGCGGATCGCCCACCCGTCGGCGCCGGGACCGCGTTCGCGTCGGTCAGCCGCGCTCGATTTCGCCGGCGACGCGGTCGAGCGCTTCGGTGATGGTGCGGACCTGTCCCGCCTCCAACGGGCCGCGGCCGAGGCGGATCGACAGTGCCATGTCGAGGTTGCGCATAGCGCGCCGGATCTCCGGCGCCGGGCCGTCGCCGATGGCCCGGGTCGCCTCGGCCATGCGGGCGAAGATCGCCTCGACGAGGGCCCGGTTGGCGGCGAGAAAGGCGGTTCCCTCCGCGGTGATCGAATAGAGCTTGCGCGGGCCTTCGGCGGTCTCGGGCCGCAGATAACCGAGCTCCTCGAGCAGGGTCAGGGTCGGGTAGATCACACCCGGACTCGGGCTGTAGGTGCCGCCGAACTGCTCCTCGATCGCCTTGATCAGCTCGTAGCCGTGGCGCGGCTTCTCGGCGATCAGGTGCAGCAGCACATAGCGCAAATCGCCGTGGTCGAAGACCCGGCCCGAGCGCCGGTCGCGGCCGCCGCGGTGGTGATTGCCGAAGCGCGCGACCTCATGGCCGAAAATGCCGCGGGCCTGCCGCGTGCCGCCGTGAGGATGGAGATGTCTGTACATTTTCTTGTGCTTTCTTGCTGTGGTGATTGCCGCCGGCGGCGCGGCAGTGGCCGGCTGGCCAACGCCGCCCGCATCGGCTGCGTCTAACGGGTGGGGGCGCTGCGCTCGCCGCGCTGAAGGCGCTCGATCCGTGCCTGCATTTCCGCTCCGGGCCAATCTTCGAGCAGCCATGCCGGCAGCGGATCGTCCCCGCCGCCGACCGGCAGCGCCTCGTCATCGTCCGACCGCCCGCCCTGGAACAGCTGCAGCGCGTGCGGCATCTCGTAATAGATTTCGAGCGTGTTGCCGTCGGGGTCGGCAAAGTAAAAGCTGCGCTGATTGACGTGATTGGTGGCGCGCAGGATCGCGACCCCGCTCCTGACCAGGTGCGTATAGGCGTCGCGCAATGCCGCATAGCTGCCGACCTGGAAGGCGATGTGCCCGAGCCCGATCTGGCCCTTCTGCGGGCGCTGCGCCTCGCCCGGCGCCGGGTGCTGGCCGATGTCGAGAGTGTGGAAATTCTCGCCCAAGGTCATGAACACGCCGCCGTGCTCCGGGTCCTCCTCGGCGATCGCAAAGCCGAGGATGTCGCGGTAGAACCGCTTGGAGGCCTCCTGGTCGGCGACCCGCAGGTTGACGTGGCCGATGCCCTTGAGCCTGATCGGGTTGGTTTCGGCGACCGCCTGCTGGTCCTTCGGCAGCAGCTCGCGCCGATAGCTTCGCCGCAGGGTCTCGAGCTTCAGCGGCACCGGGGTGCCGAGCCACAGCGCATAGCGGCTGTGGTCATCGACCGAATCATCGCTGAGCGGGTGGATCAGAACGTCCAACCCCTCGCGGTTCAGCATCAGCCAGGGCACGAGGTTCGTGAACTCGGCCGCGGCGAAAATGATCTGCAGGTTGGCGATCGGGTGCGGGCCGACCGGTCCGTCGCGAAAGCCGCCGAATTCGACCGGGAATTTGCGGCCGATCGCGTCGGCGAGGCGCTCGGCGACCGGGCGCGTCGCCGCGTCGTAATAGAGATGAGCGTGATAGCCGTTGAGCGGGGTGGGTTCGGTTGTCGTATCGGTCATGGGCCTCTTTCTCGGTTCGTGTCATTCAGGACGCATCTTAGATATATCGAAATGCAGTCTCATGCAAGCTCTTTTTGGCCTGCTGTACCGGCCCGTGCTAAGCTCGGTGCGATTCGCAACAGGGCGAGCGAAATGAGCGACAGGCACGAGCACGATCCAGTCGACTGGAAAGTCCACGGGGTCAAGGTCATCCCGGGCGACCAGCTCGATCCGAACACCGCGCAGACCCCCGGCATGGACCGGGCGGCGGCGATCAATCTCGCCCGCGTCGGGGCGCAGAAGATCTGGGCCGGGACCGTCAAGATCCACGCCGACGCCAAGACCGGCGCGCATCATCACGGCGCGCTCGAAAGCGTGATCTATGTGCTGAAGGGGCGGGCGCGGATGCGCTGGGGCGACCATCTCGAATACGTCGCCGAGGCCGGTCCGGGCGATTTCATCTTTGTCCCGCCCTATGTGCCGCACCAGGAGATCAACGCGTCCTCCGCCGAGACCCTCGAATGCGTGCTGGTGCGCAGCGACAACGAGGCGGTCGTCGTCAATCTCGACATCGAGCCGGTCGAGCGCCCGGAACAAGTGCGCTGGGTCGACCCGATCCACCGCGACGGCTGACCCCGTCACGCGGGGCCGCGCCCTTCAGCCGGCGATCGGCCGGCGCGGCAGCGGACGGCCGTCGAGCCCGGCGGCGGCGAGGCCGAGATGGCGCAGCACCGTCGGCGCGATGTCGATCAGCGATGAGCGGTCGCGATGGGTCGCCGCAGCAAAGCCGCCGCCGCGGACGAACAGAAACGGGCTCTGCTCGTGGGCGCCGAGCCCGCCATGCTGGCCGAAGCCGGTCGCCTCCTTGGGTTCCAGCGCATCGCGGACCACGTGGCTGTGGCCCGCCACGCCGTAGGGATTGGCGCGGTCGTCTGCTGTCAAGGTGATCGCGATCCGCGCCGGCGAATCCGCCGGCAGGCCGATGTCGCCGACAGCGCCGCCGGCAAAGACCCGGCAGACCCAGGGTTCGCCTTCGAGAAACCGTGCGACCCGGCCGACGAGCGTGCCCTCAGGCTCGGCGAAATAGAGCAGCGCTGCGGTGCCGTTGGGGGCGACGACGACCTCCGGCGACCCCGGCGCGCGCTTCAGCCCGGCGTCGATCAGCAGCGCGTCGAGGTCGATCGTTTGATCGACGCTCTCCATACCGTGATCGGAACCGACGACGAGCAGGATTTCCTCGCCGCCGGGGTCGAGGCTCGCGACGGTCTCGGCGACCCGGCGGACATTGGCGTCGGCGCTGGCGATGGCGCGGCGATGCTCGGGCGAGCCCAACGGCATATGGTGGCCGGTATAGTCGGGCTCGGACAGCCACAGCATGGCCAATGCCGGGGCGCGCCGGCGCAGGATTTCGTCGCAGAAACGTTCGGTGACGGCGGTGTCGCCGGCCTCGCCCTTGGCGACCGTCAGCCCCTCCGTTTCGGGCAATATCCGGCGGCCGGGGCCAAAACTGCCGGCCGGGTTGTAGACCCAGCCATAACCGTCGGGATCGAGAAAGTACGCCGCCCCCGGCGACACGTTCGAAAACGCGATCGCCGTCTCACCGGCGCGGGCGAGCCGCTCGGCGAGGGTCGGCACGTGCAGGGTGCGGCCGGTGGCGCGGTAGAGCCGGTCGCGGAAATCGGGCTTGCCGACCGACAGGCATTGGAGCCCCTCGCCCTCGTCGAGCGCCATCGTGTTGCCGAGCAGGCCATGGCGCGCCGGCAGGCAGCCGGTGGCGATCGAGGCGGCGCTGGTGCGCGTGGTCGACGGGAACACGCCGGCGTGGTTCTCGAACCGCGCCGAGCGGCGCCCGAGATCGCACAGATACGGCGCATTGCCCGGCGTGAGCAGGTCGCGGCGCAGGCTGTCGCAGACGACGATGACGGCGCGCTTCATTCGGGCTCCCTTTCGTCGCGACCCGCCTCGCCGGCATCGGGGTCGCGCGCCAGCATAGCGCGGCGCAATGCCGATGACAGCGGCGTCTTTTCGCCGGTCGCGTTGATTACCAGGATCAGCACCGCCCGCCCGAGCGCGCACAACCCGTCGCGCCAGACGGCATATTCCATGTCGAAGCTGGTACGTCCGACCCGGACCGTGCGGGCGCTGACCAGGATCTCGTCGCCATAGGCGAGCGGGCGATGGCAGCTGATCCCGGTCTCGGCGATGACCGGCCCCGGCGTCGCCGCCGACAACGCTGGCAGGCCGGCGGTTTCGAGATAGCGGTTGCGCGCCTCCTCGAACCATTCGAAATAGGCGCGGTGGTTGGCGTGCCCGAACGGGTCGCATTCGCTCCACCGCACCCGGTGCCGGATCGCGAACGCCCACCCCGCCCCGACCCCGAACCGCGCAAATTCTGCTCCATCCGCCGCCGCCTCGGTCATGCCTCAGGCTCCTCGCGGGATTTCCTCCCTCGCCCGGCTCGCACCGAAAGGGTCGGGTGAGGGCGCGTTTGATCACGCAGCAAATTTAGCGCGAGCACCGCTGAAATGTTAAGCCAGAGGCGCGGATCGCCGCCATCAGCACGCTGCTGCCGTCACTTCGGACGGCGCTAACCACAAGATCGGCCCGGCCAGATTGGATTTCGATGCATGGGCCGCCGGCCCGATCGCCCGCCGTCGTCACCCGCGCAACCGGCGTCATTTCGCGCCTCTCTTCCGCGCGCAAAAAGCCCTTCGAGATCAAGCCTCAAATTTTCGGGCAAAACTCTTACTCCATGCGACCAGCCGCGTGGCAATTACACATACGTGACAAGTGTAATGTGATGCGTCACATTTATCGCTATGATCCTGCGTCTTCGCCATAGGGGGCTGGAGCGGCTGTATTCACGGGGCGACACAAGCGGAGTTTCCGCCCAGCACGCGAAGCGGTTGCGCGCGGTCCTGGCGGCTCTGGCAACGGCTTCGGTGCCGTCCGACATGGCGCTGCCGGTGCGCGGCTCCATCCCCTGCGTGGCGACCGTGCGGGCCAATGGTCGGTGTCGATCTCCGGCAACTGGCGCGTGATCTTCGAGTTTGAAGGTCAGCACGTCACCAATGTCGATCTGGTCGATTACCACTGAGCCGGAAGGCGGTGAGAACCAATGTCGCATATGCACAACCCACCGCATCCCCGCCAGGTGATCAAGGAGCTATGCCTTGATCCGTTAAAGCTGACGGTCACGGCTGCCGCCGACGGCCTCGGCGTTGCCCGCCGCACACTCTCGGCGCTGCTCAATGGTCACGCGGGGATTTCCCCCGACATGGCGATTCGGTTGTCCGAGGCGTTTGGCCGTTCGCCGGAGAGCTGGCTGCACCTGCAACTGCAATATGATCTGTGGCAGGCTGAGCAGCGATCCGACGGGATCAAAGTGAAGCATTTCCCTAGCCCAGCCCCTTGCTAAAGCCTTCGCGTTGACCGGGCCATGGCAATATGCTTCGCCGGATGTCTGGCGTATTGCAATGGCAGCGCTATTGCGACGCTCCCATCAAATCGTTTTACCCTTGAAGTCATTTCGAAGGATGTGCGCAATCCAATCCGCACCACCTCAATGGCTTATCGGATGCGGCCGGGCGAAAGCATGTCTTATAAGCCGCTCTATTGTGTGCAAAGTGCCGGCGGCGATTTCGAGACTGACTCGTGCGACAACAAAGCCACTGAACTGGCTCGCACGGTGCCGGGCGCGGAATCATTGTCTTGCGACTAAAGTCAATCGCTCTGGCGCTTGCTATGGATCACGAGGGCGTCGATCCGGCGGATACGGCCACGAAGCTGGTCGAGGCTCGTCCCAAAGGCGGCGTCGAGATCATCGGCACTTTTGCCAGCGCCCGAAATGCGGTCTACTAAATTCCTCTCCGCGCGTTCTGCGTCCTCCGTCACCCTCGCGACTTCGTTCTTGGTCAGGTTCCAGTCTGGGCCTTCAAGGTCAGAACTGTAGGGAGTGTGAATTTCAGACAGACACTCAGATAACTTTTTGGCCTGCCGTATCGCGGCCTTTCGCTCGACATCGATCAATTCCCCATCGAGACTAGTTTCCTGATGAGCGGTGAGCATGGCGACCGCTTCATCGGCACTTTTTTCCGCCTCGAAAGCCCATACAAGATTGATGTCGGGCGGCCCCTCCCCGTCGTCATATGGATGTAGTCGTGCCATGAATTCCGTCGTGATGCGTCTCATCTTCTGGCGCGTTTCCGCCCGCCGCGCTTCTATGGAGGTTATCCGCATAACGAGCGTTTCGCGCTGCATCACAGCCGATTGAACCTTTAAGCTCCTGAGCTGCCTCCACACGGGCCAGGCAGCGACAATAGCGGCAACTAACGCCAGCACGCCTGTGATAAGCGTCTGCCAATCGTAAAGCAGCTTCCACGTGCCTGTGTAGTCAGCGGCCATACGGCTTCCTGGCTTGAATGAGGTTCGAAGTTGCCACAGAGCAATTTAACATTCTATCAACGATGATCTGTTTTGCTGAAAAATCTCTCGATGTTGTGGGGCGGCGAGCCTATGAGTTGGCGAGCATTTCTGACCGTGGTGGCGACTGTAGCGAATTGGCAGAGGAACACTGACGCCGAACGCCGTTTCCAGGAACTATATCTCAAAACTGCGAGCAACATTACCCCGGAAGAGGAATATCTCGTACAGTTGTATGTTGACGGCGGTGGTAGCAGCTTGCTTGTCGATAAAGGGGTGATCGGCCGCTTGACCGCGGCGAACGCGGCCCTTTGGGCAGGCGAAATGGAAACGTGGTTACAGCAAAATTCTAACACTACAAGAGCGGTTCAACTTGATCAAAGCAGAAGGCTGCTCGATAGGATGAATCTCTCGATCCCGATCTCTCGTTGGCATCCGCGACGAATTTAGTGGGCCGACGCCGGCTCCTGCATTACAGGTCCGCCAGCGCCGCCTGACCATAGAGCAATCATAGGGCCGAAGAGCGCAGCGCGTTCCGCCTTGCTGGGCGGATCGGCAGCGTGCGGTTTCGATCGCGGCGTCCCATTGCAGCTGCTGCGCGCAAGCTCGGGATCGCGTCAGGGCTGCCCCGGCGATTTCATTTCAGACGCGGCGCGAACCAGCAGATCAGTTCCGCGAGATTGGGATCAGCGCCGGCCTTTCCATTCCCGCTCGATGCGATCGAGCATCACCTGACATCCCTGGTCGGGCCAGTAGTCAAATCGAGTACCAGCGAACCTCTTCTGACGCTCAGCAACCAGCCGCGTGCCTCTTGTCATTCCCGCGAAAGCGGGAACCGAGAGTTTGCCCCTGGCTTGAACAGGGGGCGGCTGGCGCGGAGCGCTTACCCTGGACCCCCGCTTGCGCGGGGCGACGGTCGGGAGGGTGTGAGACTCGTTTGTCAAAACGTTGGGCTCGCGTCCCGTCCGGGAACATGCGAGACAAGGCCATGAGCGCGGTTCGGTCGAGACATGATGAACCCGCCGGCGCGGGGACGCTCGAGCTGCTCGCCTCGCGGCGGTTCGGGCCGCTGTTCTGGGCGCAGTTTTTGTCGGCGTTCAACGACAACGCGGTCAAGAACGCGCTGGTGCTGATGATCGCGTACCGCGCCGTCGCCACCTCGGCGATGTCGGCGCAGATCCTGATCCCGCTGGCCGGCGGGCTGTTCATCCTGCCGTTCTTCCTGTGCTCGGCGACGGCCGGCCAGTTCGCCGACCAGCACGACAAGGCCTGGCTGATCCGGCTGATCAAGCTTTCCGAGATCGCGCTGATGCTGGGCGCCGCCGTCGGGGTGGTCGCCGGCAGCACCACGCTGCTGCTGGCGATCCTGTGCGCGATGGGGGTCGAGGCCGCCTTTTTCGGCCCGCTCAAATACGCGATCCTGCCGGATCTGCTGGCGCCGCACGAATTGCTGCTCGGCAATGCCCTGGTCGAGGCCGGAACCTTCATCGCGATCCTGCTCGGCACCATCGCCGGCGTCTTGATCGCCGGGCGGCACGGCGCGGTGCTGGTGGCGGCGCTGATCCTGTTCGTGGCGTTCGCCGCCTGGGGTGTGAGCCGGTGGATCCCGCCGACCGGTGCGGCGGCGGCGAAGAGCCCGGTGCGCTGGAACCTGTTCGCCGCGACCGGGCGGGTGATCCGTGAGGCTGCCCGCGAAAAGGCACCGTTCCGCTCGATGCTCGGGATCTCGTGGTTCTGGCTCGCCGGGGCGGTCTATCTGTCGCAATTCCCGAGCTATGTGCGTTTTACGCTCGGCGGCGAGGAGGCGGTGGTGACCCTGTTCCTGACCGTCTTTTCGATCGGGATCGCGCTCGGCTCCTTGGCGTGCAGCCGGATTCTGGGCGGCCGGATCAGTGCCCGCACGGTGCCGTGGGGGGCGCTCGGCATCGGCCTCTTTTCGCTCGATCTGTGGCTGGCGAGCCCGGCCAACCCGGCCCTCGGGGCGCGCGGCGCGCTCGCGGGGCTTGGCGCCTTCATTGCCGTCCCGGCGCATTGGCGTATCCTCGGCGACCTGCTCGGGATCTCGGTCGCGGGCGGCATCTTTATCGTGCCGCTCTACGCATTGCTGCAGGCGGCGAGCCCGCGCCGGCAGCGCGCCCGCGCGATCGCCGCCAACAACGTGATCAACGCCGCGGCGATGGTGCTGGCCGCGGTGGCGACGATCGCGCTGATCGCCGCCGGGGTCAGCGTGCCCGGGCTGTTTCTGCTGACCGGCGCGGCCACCCTCGTCATCGCGCTGTGGTGTTGGCGGATCTTGCCGAGCCTTGCTCTATCGAGGCCGCCGATCGAAGGCGAGCCGGGTTGAGCCTCGGCGCGGCTCAGCGCTGCAGCATCGCCCGGGCGAGGCTCCACGGCAGTGCCGCCATTTCGCGGATCATGGCGGCGATTTCCAGGAGCAGCGAACGCGAACGCACCCCGGACCGGCCGACGACCGCGACCCCGGCGAGCCGGAACAACAGCGCCGCCCGAGGGAGATGGGTGCGGTCGCTGACCAGCACCACCGAACCGAGCCGATGCGCCCGCAACAGCCGTGCGGTTTCGCGCGCGTTGCCGAGCGTGTCGCGCGAGACGGGCTCGACCAGCATCGCCGTCTCGGCAACCCCGCCGGCAAGCGCCGCCCGCCGCATGATTTCCGCCTCCGGCTCCGCCCTCCTCCCGCCGCCCGACAGCACCAGCACCGGCGCCACTCGGTCGCAATGCAGCCGAACCCCGCGCTCGACCCGCCGCGCCAGCCGCGCCGACGGCCCGCAGCCCAGAACCACGATCGCGTCAGCCTTCAGCCGATGTTCCGCAGCCCGATCGAGAGACGCTGTCGGTGCCATGAAATCCGGTCAGCGGATTACGATCAGCAGACCCGTCTCGCCGCCGCGGCATCGAGGCTCTGTCGCGATCGCCGGCAGGATCAGAACGGGATGTCGTCGTCGAGGTCGTTGACCGGCTTGCGGGCGCCGCTGCGGCCCGGCGTGGCGGGGGCGGAGCGGGTGGGCATCTCGTCGCCGAAGCCTTCGTCGTAGCCGGAATCCATCGCCGGGCCGGCCGCAGCGCCGCCGCGGGCGCTGTCGAGCATCGTCAGTTCGCCGCGGAAGCGCTGCAACACGATCTCGGTCGAGTAGCGCTCCTGGCCGGCATTGTCGCTCCATTTGCGGGTCTGCAAGGCACCCTCGACATACACCTTGGCGCCCTTCTTCAGGTATTTCTCGGCGATCTCGGCGAGCCGCTCGTTGAAGATCACGACGCGGTGCCATTCGGTGCGCTCCTTGCGCTCGCCCGAGGTTCGGTCGCGCCAGCTCTCGGACGTGGCGACCGCCAGATTGGCGATGCGCGTGCCGTCCTGGGTCGAGCGCAATTCCGGGTCGCGGCCGAGATTGCCGATCAGGATCACCTTGTTGACGCTGCCAGCCATGGGCTCACCCACTTCCAATGGTCGCCGGGATCCCCATCTTATCAAACCCTGCCAATGTTCCCACTTTATTCTTATCCACAGGGAACCCCGCACATGACGCTTTTATCTGCTATCGACTATGACCTCGGCAACGATGAAGCCGGCGAAGTTCAGCCGCCCGTTTCCGCCACCGCTGCCGAAGAAGATTTCGCCCTGCTCGACGCCTATTCGCGGGCGGTCACGAGCGCGGTCGACAAGGTCGGCCCGGCGGTCCTGCATTTGCAGGTCAGCGCGCTCAAGGACGGCGCCGGCGGCGCCGGCTCGGGCGTCGTCTTCACCCCCGACGCCTATGTGCTGACCAACAGCCACGTGGTCAGCGGCGCCCGCAAGATCGAGGCGACCTTCCCCGACGGCCGCCTGCTGCGGGCCAACCTCGTCGGCGATGATCCCGACACCGACCTCGCCGTATTGCGGCTGGATGGCGAGGCGCCCTCCTTTGCCCGCATCGGCGATTCGCGCCGGCTGCGGGTCGGGCAGCTGGTGATCGCGATCGGCAACCCGTTCGGCTTTCAGTGCACGGTCACCGCCGGCGTGGTCAGCGCGCTCGGCCGCTCGTTGCGCACCCGCTCGGGGCGGCTGATCGACAGCGTGATCCAGACCGACGCGGCCTTGAACCCGGGGAATTCCGGCGGGCCGCTGGTGACTGCCGCAGGCGAGGTCGTCGGCATCAACACCGCGATCATCGGCATGGCCCAGGGCATCTGCTTCTCGATCTCGGCCGCGACCGTCGAGTTCGTCGCCGCGCGGCTGATTCGCGACGGCCGGGTGCGGCGCTGCTATATCGGCGTCGCCGGGCAGAACGTGCCGCTGCCGCGCCGGGTTGTGCGCTTCCACGAGCTGTCGCGCGAGACCGGGGTGCGCATCCAGTCGACCGCCCCCGACGGAGCGGCGCGCACTGCCGGCCTCGTCAGCGGCGACATCATCGTCGCCGCGGATGGCGTCCCGGTCGCCGACATCGACGAGCTGCACCGGCTGATGACCGAGGAGCGGGTGGGCCTGGCGGTGCCGTTCACCGTGCTGCGCCTGTCGCAAAAGCTCGAAGTGCCGGTAACGCCGCGCGAAACCCCGCCGCGCCCGGCGGGGTAAGCCATTCTTGGCTGACTGTACGCATCCCCCGTGGCCGGGCTTGACCCGGCCACCCACGCGTCTCACGCGAGGTGATTGTAAAGATCGCCCCAGTTCTGGTTGGTCTTGAGGATTAGCTGAACCTTCCAGGCGCGCGACCAATGCTTGATGTTCCGCTCGCGTTGCTTTGCCACGAGGATGTCCTCATGCCGCTCGGCGTAAACAAGGCGGTGCAAGTCGTACTGCTTCGTAAAGCTATCGGCGATGCCAGATCGATGCTCCCACGCGCGGCGAGCGAGATCGGTCGCGGTTCCGACGTAAAGCGTGCCGTTTGGCCGGTTCGTCATGATGTAAACCCACCCGCCTTTCATTCTTGCAGTGTTGCCGCGGGATGCGCTTCCTGACAACTGCTTGGTACAGGCGAGCCAGCCACCGTCTGCGGCAGAAGGCGTGGGTGGCCAGGTCGAGCCCGGCCACGGGGTGACGATTTGACAGCAGGTCAAGCGCTGACTGCTGTTCGCGCGGTAGCGCCGGCGGCGGTCCCGCGGTAAGGTCGAAGGCATGCAGCAGATCCGAATCCGCGGCGCGCGCGAACACAATCTGAAGAACGTCGACGTCGATCTGCCGCGCGACAGCCTGGTGGTGATGACCGGGCTGTCGGGCTCGGGCAAGTCGTCCTTGGCCTTCGACACGGTCTATGCCGAGGGCCAGCGCCGCTATGTCGAGAGCCTGTCGGCCTATGCCCGCCAGTTCCTGGAATTGATGCAAAAGCCCGAGGTCGAATTGATCGAGGGGCTGTCGCCGGCGATCTCGATCGAGCAGAAGACCACCTCGAGGAACCCGCGCTCGACGGTCGCCACGGTGACCGAGATCTATGATTACATGCGCCTCCTTTGGGCGCGGGTCGGAATCCCGTATTCGCCGGCGACCGGTTTGCCGATCGTCAGCCAGACCGTGTCGCAGATGGTCGACCGGGTATTGGCGATGCCGGAGGGCGCGCGGCTCTACCTGCTCGCCCCGATCGCACGCGGCCGCAAGGGCGAATACCGCAAGGAGCTGATCGATCTCAGGAAGCGCGGCTTTCAGCGGGTCAAGATCGACGGCAAGATGGTCGAGCTCGACGAGGTGCGGCCCCTCAACAAGAATTTGAAGCACGACATCGCGGTGGTCGTCGACCGCATCGTCGTCGCGGCCGATCTCGGCAACCGGCTCGCCGATTCGTTCGAGACGGCACTCGACCTCGCCGACGGCATAGCGATCGCCGAGAACGCCGATTCGGGCGAGGAGACGATCTTCTCGGCGAAATTCGCCTGCCCGGTCTCCGGCTTCACGATCCCCGAGATCGAGCCGCGGCTGTTTTCGTTCAACAACCCGTTCGGCGCCTGCCCGTCGTGCGACGGCCTCGGCACCAAGCTCTATTTCGACCCCGGCCTGATCGTCCATGACGAGCGCAAGAGCCTCGCCGAGGGCGCCGTCAGCCCCTGGTCGCACTCCTCTTCGCAATATTACACGCAGACTCTCGAAAGCATCGCCCGGCATTACAAGCAGAGCATGCACACGCCGTGGATCGAATTGCCGGAAAGGATGCGGCGGACGATCCTCTCGGGCTCCGATGGTGTGCCGATCCAGATGACCTATGATGACGGCTTGCGCAAATACACGACCGAGCGGCCGTTCGAGGGCGTGCTGCCGAACATGGAGCGGCGCTTTCGCGAGACCGACAGCGCCTGGGTCAAGGAAGAGCTCGGCCGCTACCAGAGTGCCAGGACCTGCGAGGTGTGCCGGGGCGACCGGCTCAAGCCCGAGGCATTGGCAGTCAAGATCGGGGAGCGCAACATCAGCGAGGTCGCGCGGCTGTCGATTTCCGAGGCGTTGCACTGGTTCTCCGGCATCGACCAGGAGCTGACCCCGAGCCAGCGCGAGATCGCCCAGCGCATCTTGAAGGAGATCAACGAGCGGCTCGGCTTTCTGCAGAATGTCGGGCTCGAATACCTGACCCTGTCGCGCGCCTCGGGCACCTTGTCGGGCGGCGAGAGCCAGCGCATCCGCCTCGCCTCGCAGATCGGCTCGGGGCTGACCGGAGTGCTCTATGTGCTCGACGAACCGTCGATCGGGTTGCATCAGCGCGACAACGGCCGGCTGCTCGCGACCCTGAAGCGGCTGCGCGACCTCGGCAACACGGTCATCGTCGTCGAGCATGACGAGGAGGCGATCCGCACCGCCGATTGGGTCGTCGATATGGGGCCGGGCGCCGGGGTCCATGGCGGCCATGTCGTCGCCGAGGGCACGCCCGATCAGATCATGGCCAACCCCGACAGCATCACCGGCCAGTACCTGACCGGCACGCGCCAGATCCCGCTGCCGGCGCTGCGCCGCAGCGGCCACCCGGGCCAGATTCTGCGCATCGTCGAGGCGACCGGCAACAATTTGAAGGGCATCACCGCCGAGATCCCGCTCGGCACCTTCTGCGTCGTGACCGGCGTCTCGGGCGGCGGCAAATCGACGCTGATCGTCGAGACCCTGTACAAGGCATTGGCCAAGCGGCTCAACAACGCGCGCGAGCCGCCCGCCCCGCACGACCGCCTCGAAGGGGTCGAGTTTCTCGACAAGATCGTCGACATCGACCAGTCGCCGATCGGCCGCACCCCGCGCTCCAACCCGGCCACCTATACCGGCTGCTTCACCCCGATTCGCGACTGGTTCGCCGGCCTGCCCGAAGCAAAGTCGCGCGGCTATCTGCCGGGCCGCTTCTCGTTCAACGTCAAGGGCGGGCGCTGCGAGGCCTGCCAGGGCGACGGCGTGATCAAGATCGAAATGCACTTTCTGCCCGATGTCTACGTCCAGTGCGACGTGTGCAAGGGGCGGCGCTATAACCGCGAGACCCTGGAGGTGCTGTTTCGGGCAAAGAGCATCGCCGACGTGCTCGACATGACCGTCGACGAGGGCGTCGAGTTCTTCCGCGCGGTGCCGTCGATCCGAGACAAATTGCTGACCTTGCAGCAGGTCGGGCTCGGCTACATTCATGTCGGCCAGCCGGCGACGACCTTGTCGGGCGGCGAGGCGCAGCGGGTCAAATTGGCGAAGGAACTATCGCGGCGGGCCACCGGGCGCACCCTCTACATCCTCGACGAGCCGACCACCGGCCTCCATTTCGACGATGTGCGCAAGCTCTTGGAGGTGCTGCACGCGCTGGTCGAGACCGGCAACACGGTCCTGGTCATCGAGCACAACCTCGAAGTCGTCAAGACCGCCGACTGGGTCATCGATCTCGGCCCCGAAGGCGGTGACGCCGGCGGCCACATCGTCGCCACCGGCACCCCCGAGGACATCGCCGCCAGCGCCAAGAGCTACACCGGCGACTACCTGCGCCCCTACCTCGCCCGCCGCCCGGCGGCGCGGAGACGGCGCGCGGGGTAGGGTCCAATATAAATTATCTTCCTCACCCGCCAGTAGCGGGTCGCACACATGTCCTATGTCGATAAGACCAACGCTCGCATAACGGAGATCCGGAGGCAGATGCTCTGATGATCGGCCGCAAACTGAATCATGTTCCCCCGGCCCTGCCCTTGGGGTTCGCACTAGCGCTCTTTACTGTATTTGTTCCAGCCGGGCTGCCGGCGCGGGCGGATGATCTGGCATGCGTCTCGACGACCTTTCGATTGCTCGGTGCCAACGACAAGGTATGCGTCAGTGCGTTTGACGACGCGGAGGTGCCGGGCATCGCCTGCGACATCAGCCAGGCGCGCACCGGCGGGGTCAAGGGCAGCCTGGGCCTAGCCGAGGATCCCTCGCGTTTCTCGCTCGCCTGCCGGCAGACCGGGCCGGTCACGGTGGATCTGGCGAAGTTGCCGGAAAAGGCACCGGTTTATTCCCAACGGACTTCGATCTTCTTCAAGCGCACGCACGTCTATCGCATCGTCGATAAGAAGCGGAACACGCTCGTCTATCTTGCGATCAGCGACAAGATCGTCAACGGCTCGCCGTACAACGCAGTGTCCAGCGTGCCGATCATGCCATGGGGTCATTGAATGCCGTCGGCCATGACTCCGACCCGCGAATGGGCACTTGGCGAGCGGCGCCGGATGGTGCTGGCGGCGCTCGGCGGGCATGATGCGGCGGTGTGGCTGTTCGGCTCGTGCGCTCGCGGCGAGCCGCGGCAGCACAGCGACATCGATATCGCGATCCTGCCGCGCGGCGAGCTTCCGCCCGGCTTTTTCGGTGAGCTCGACGCGGACATCGAGGAAAGCACAATCCCCTATGATGTCGATCTGGTCGATCTGCGCCACGCCGATCCCGCATTGGTCGCCGAGGTCCGTCGCGAAAGGCGTGAAATGGCGGGATTAGTGTAACAGCCGACGAGCCTCTTCGAGTTTTGCCTCGATCCTAGCCTGGTCGGCAATCGCCTTGCCCTTGGCAATCTTCAAACCGAGGTTACGCGTCCTAAGCGCCTTTGCCTGACCTTCAGGTGCGGCGATACGCCTTTCCGTTTCCATTCTCCAAGCGGCATCAGCTCTTCGATCGACAGTGATTGTACCGATCAGCTCATTTATTTTGGCAATAATCTTGGAGCCCAACCCGCTCGCGGCCTTTTCGTCCATCAGTTCCATTTGAACACCCGATCAGTGTCTCACGCGCAGATGGATATTTCAGGTGCCGACGGTCAAGCTCCCGTTAATGCGGCCAGGTCTTTTGTTCCGCCATCCCGGCGCAGGCCGGGACCCAGGTCGGAAATGGGTACCGGCCTCCGCCGGTATGACGAGATAGATCTGCGTTCCCTGCTTCGCATTGCCGGCCGGCACGGAGTGCCCGCCGGGTTACGCGAGGTTGGCCGCGGCCAGATAGGCTTTCATCAGGCCGATCACATAATCGGTGACCGAGGCTTGCGCGGCATGGGCGGCGATCCAGCCGAGGACCGCGCGCAGCGGGCTGCCGGACAGCTCGGTTTCCGAGATCGCGCGAAAGCGCCGCTCGATCGGCGCGCGGTAGCGCTCCGGGTCGAGCTTGCCTTTGGGCCACGGGTCGAGCGTCTCGGCCACCGCGCAGGGCCCCATCAGCGGGATGATCGGCAGAAATCCGCTCCCGGCGCTCGGCCCGAACGCCGCCCGCTGCGCGGCGCTCCAGCCGTCGAACACCGGGTTGTCGTCGGCCAGCACGAATTCCTTGCGCAGCAGATCCTGGCAGTTCTTGCGCCCGAGCAGATAGTCGTAGCGCATGAAATCGGGGCAGGCGAAGCCGATGAAGGCGCCGAGCCCGGCGCTGGCGATCGCCTTTTCGCCCAAGCTCGTGCCGAGCTGCGGGGTCAGCATGAACCGGCTGAACACCCGCCGGTCGGCGGCCAGAGCCAGATCGCGCGAATCGTATCGCGTCTGCTGAACGACAGCATTGGCCACCGCGCCGATCGTGTGGGCAAAAGTCGTCAGCCCTTCGGGGCCCAGCGCCGTGCGGCCGGCGAACGGGTCGATCAGCAGCACGGCCCGGTTGGCCCGATGCGGGTCCTGCGGGTTGGTGCCGGCGATGCCGCACAGCGCGGTGCGCGCCAGTTCGATCGGCTCGTTGTCGGTGACGCCGCCATCGACGGCGAGGAAATGATAATCGTCGGGCACATCTGCGGCCCCGTCCGGGGTCAGCGCCGCCCAATCGGGAGTGAGCACGGTATAGGACAGCGCTCCGGTTGCTGCCGCCATCGCCGCCGCGGCAGCGAGCGGGGCGCTCAGCACCACCCGATAGCGGTATTGCGACATCGGCCGGGCCAATGCCCGCGGCGGAAACCCGATCGGAAAGGCCGCAGTCGCGCGCGCGAACTGGCTGAACTCGTCCCAGCTGGCGGCCTGCGGCAGACGCTCGCCGGAAAAAGCCAGGGTGAGCTCATCCGGCCGGAAGTCGCCGACGGCTTGGCCCGGGTAATGCAGCGCAAAGCGGATGAAATCGGCGTGGTCGACATAGCTCTCGCTGCGACCCTCGCCGAAGGGGAGCTTGAACGGGACGCCGCGCAGATTGGTCAAGGTCAGGATCACCCGCAGCGGCGCGGCGACCCAGGAACGCGCCCGGCCGCCCGTGCCGGTAAAATCGATGATCGCCTGGGCGCCGGCGTCGATGGCCGCGCCGTTCAAGAGCGAGACGACCTCCTTGCCGATGTCGCCGGTCTCGAGAAACCGGTCGAGCGTCAGCGTCTTGATCCAAATGTCATAGAACGGGTTTCCGGTCGGACCCTGGCCCACCGGCGTGCCGCGCGACGACCGGATCAAAGGTGAAATTCAGCGCGCGCGCCGCGATCGCGGCGCAGACCCCGCCGCCCGAGGTGCCGGTGACGACACGCAAGACGACATTATGCTGCGGCGCCCCCGAATCGCCGGAGTCGCGCAGCCGGCTCCAGGTGTCGAGCGCCTCGATCAGGAAATCGAGCGCGCCGGCGGTGTAGGCGCCGGCCGAGACCGTGCCGCCGAGGACGAGAGCGAGCTCAAAGGTCCGCGGCGGCACCGCCGGGTTGTTGAGAAACCATTCGTCGATTTCCTGCTCGGTCGGCGGCTCCCGGTTGAACATCGGCCGCCGCCGATCAGTCGAGCTGCGCCTTCAGGAACGCCGTCATGCGCTCCCAGGCCGGTTGGCGGCAGTCGACGTCATAGGCGGGGCTGCGCTCGTTGGCAAAGGCGTGGGCGGCGTCATAGCGATAGATCTCGTGCTTGACACCGGCCGTCTTCAGCGTCCGTTCGAGCTCGTCGACCGCGGCCGGGGTGCACCAATCGTCCTTGTTGGCGAAATGGCCCTGGAACGGCACCCGGATCTTGGCCGGGTCGGCGAATTCCCTGGGCGGAATGCCATAGAAACAGACCGCGGCCTCGACCTCCGGGACATGCACGGCGGCGGCGATGGTCAATGCCCCGCCCATGCAGAAGCCCATCACCGCGATCTTGGCGCTGTGCTCGCCGACCAGCAATGCGGCGCCGCGCAGATCCTGGTGCGTCGCGTCGGGAAAATCGAGCCCGGTCATCAGATGGTTGGCTTCGTCGGGCGCGGTGGTGACCTTGCCCTGGTAGAGATCGGGCGCCAGCGCGTTCCAGCCGGCGCGCGCGAAGCGATCGGCCACGCCGCAGATCTGGTCGTTGAGGCCCCACCATTCCTGAATGACGATGATCCCCGGCCGGCCACGGCCGGCCGTCGCCAGGTAGCCTTTGGCCGCCACCCCGTCGGGGCGGGCAAAGTCGGTCATGATACCCATCGGTGCTCCTCCTGATCAGGCGTCGGCGAAGGCCGGCATCACCTCCTGCGTGAACAGCTCGATCGAGCGCATGGCCTCATCGTGGCGGATCGTGCCGAAGGCGAAGTCGCAGACATAATAATTGACCCCGGTCGCCTCGATCTCGCCGTCGATGTAGTCGCGCACCTGAGCCGGGGTCCCGGCGATCGCGTCGCCGTTCTTTTGCAGCACGCCCCAATCCTCGGGCAACGCCGCCTCGAGTGGGAACGGGACGTTGAACTGATGCCACAACTGCCCCATGTGGCGGCGCCACGCCGGATAGCCGCGCCGCGCGGTGTCGAGTGCTTCGGCCTCGGTGTCGGCGATGATGATGTGCCGGTTGACGCCAAGCAATGGCAGATCAGCCTCGGAGCGGCCGAGCTTCTTCCACTCGGCGCGATAGCTGTCGGTGATCGCGCGCACCTGCTCCGGCGGCCGGCGCGTCACCGTGTTGGCGGCGTTCGCCGCCGCCCAGGGAACGCTCGCCGGGTTGCCGAGCCCGTACCAAAGCCCGGCATACGGCTGCTGAAACGGCTTCATCACGATCGGCACATGGTCGAAATCGTAGAATTCGCCGTGATAGGTCAATTCGTCCTCGGTCAGGCCGATCCGGATCGCCTCGAAGGCTTCGCGGAATTGCGCGGCACCGGTGGCGAAATCGATGCCGTAAAACCCGACCTCGACCGGTGAGATGCCGCGACCGACCCCGTACATGAAGCGCCCGCCGCTCAACTGGTCGAGCATGCAGATCTCGTCGATCAGCCGCAGCGGGTGGTAGAGCGGCAGCAGATAGACCATCGGGCCGAAGCGCAGTTGCCGGGTGCGCTGCGCCACCGCGGCCAGAAAGATGCCGGGCGACGGCGCGTAGCCGAGCGGGGTGTTGTGGTGCTCGGCCAGGTGATAGCCGTAGAACCCGGCGCGGTCGTAGGCCTCGATCAGCTCGAGCCGCTCCTCGTAGTGCCGGGTCAGCGGCTGCCCGCTGTCGTCCAAATGGTCGAAAATCCCAAAACGCATGCGTCGCCTCCCTTTCGCCCGCGGCATCCTAGCGATACCGCGCCGCCCAGGCCATGATCGATCGAGCAGCGTCGCCGAGCAGCTCCACCGATCACGCCCACCTGCAAGCGCGCGATCGCCCCGATTCTCACCGAGAGGACCCCCCACTCCCGAAAGCGGTCTTCGCGGCTAGTCCGCCGCGGCGCTCGAGGCGCGAAGGAGCGACCGCAGCTAGGGGTGCTTGAAGCGGGTGATGAGCCCGGCGGAGCCCTTAATGTGACCCTTGAGCGCCGCCGCCAGCTGTTCGCGGTTGAGCCCGGGCGGCAAAGCTTTCGGATCGAGGTCGGTCGCAATCAGCGTCCAGGTGTAATGATGCCAGTCGGTACCGGGCGGCGTGCCGGGACCGGTATAAACCGCCTTTCCCATCGTGCTCTTGCCGCCGACAAACTTGTCGGAGGGGTGGCCGAGCTCGCCCTCGGCGAAACCCGTCACCGATGCCGGGATGCCGTAGACCACCATATGCGAGACGCCGGCGGGGGCGCGTGCTTCGGGATCGAACAGCAGCAGCGCAAAGCTCTTGGTCCCGGCCGGCACGCCCGACCAGGCGAGCGGCGGCGACACGTTCTCGCCGACGCAATTCGGGCTTCGCTTGTCGCTGCACGCGTTTTTTATCGCCAGCGTGCCGTTGTCCGCTACCGCCGGCGAGGTCAGCCTCAACACATCGGCGCGCGCCACGCCGAGCGACAGCATCAATCCGCCCGCCAGCAGCAGGCTTACGAGACCATATTTGATCGCGATCCGCCGGATCGCCCGAAGTTTATCGACGGCGCGGGGTCGGCCCATGTTCCCTCCCGATGCATCGCAGTCTTTCGCCGCGGCAGATTGGTAAATTATCAGCGACAAGACAAGCGACGCACGCGCTCGCCGATGGCGCTTTCATAACGGATGGCACGCAACCGACCATGCCAGGTCGCTCCCACCCCTCCACCCGTCGCTCGCCCCGGCTCCGCGAAACGGGTCGGCGCATAAATAGGAAGATCGGGCATTGCTTATTGGCTATCCATCCGTCTTCATGGATCGGACCACCTACACACTGGAGAGGAGTGTTAAGGAAACTCTGCAAAAGCCTTTGGGTCGGCGATCATGATATAGTGTGCAGCGGGGTGGGGTGCGCAAGGTTTGGGGCGATGACACAGCTGACGTTGGCGAGCGTGGGGTTTGAGCGCTACGCCCGGACGACCCGGCGGGCGGTGTTTCTGGCCGAGATGGAGCGGGTGGTGCCGTGGGCGGCGCTGTGCCGGCTGATCGAGCCGTTCTATCGCAAGCCCGGCAACGGCCGTCCGCCGATCGGGGTGGAGCGGATGCTGCGCCTCTATTTCTTGCAGCAATGGTTCAATCTGTCGGACCCGGCAGCGGAAGAGGCGCTCTACGATTCGCAGGCGATGCGCGGCTTTGTCGGGATCGAGCTGGGGCGCGAGCCGGTGCCCGACGAGACCACGGTGTGCCGCTTCCGCCACCTGCTGGAGGAGCACGATCTGGGCCGGCTTCTGTTCGCCGAGGGGCAGCGGCATCTGGCCGAGAAGGGGCTGAAGATCGCCACCGGCACGATCGTCGAGGCGACGATCATCACTGCGCCATCCTCGACCAAGAACACCGCGAAGGCGCGCGATCCCGCGAAAACCAAGCCCGAGATGCATCAGACCAAGAAGGGCAACCAGTGGTATGTCGGCATGACGGCGCATCTCGGCGTCGACAGCCGAACCAAGCTGATCCACGCGGCGGTAGCGACGCCGGCCAATGTCGCCGACAGCACGGTGCTGCCCGATCTGTTGCATGGGCGCGAGACCCGCGTGTGGGGCGATCAGGCGTATCGCGGCCAGCGCGCGGTGATCCGCCGGCAGGCTCCGAAGGCGCGCGACTTCACCAATCGCCGCTATCGGTTGCGCGGCGTGGTGGACGAGGCCGAGCGGACCAAAAACCGCACCAAGTCGAAAGTGCGGGCCAAAGTCGAGCCTTCGATCGGGGTCATCAAGCGGGTGTTCGGCTTTGCCAAGAGCCTGCCCCTGGCCCGAACAGGGGTGCGCTATCGCGGGCTGCAAAAGAACGCGCATCGCCTGCTGGTGACCTGCGCGCTGGCCAATCTGTTCATGGCCCGCCGACATCTGCTGCGTTGCCAGGATGCGTAGCGTGTCAACGCCACTCCACTCCCCCCGCAGATCGGCCAACACCGCCCCAGGGCGCTGCCATCTCTCGTCTGTCATCGGCTGAGGGGTTCTCTTTGTAACCGTCATTCGTGCGCCAAACCCTTGTTCAGATGTTCCTTAGACTAGCGCCCGAAAGGCGGGATGGCCGGGCCAAGCCCACGGCTGTCCGGTTTAGAAATCGCGGCAACGTTGAAACGGCTTCCCGCGAATGTTGGCGCAATCAAAAATACCCCTTGCCCGGTCTTGTTCCGGGCATCCAGGTCTTGGCAATCGGTATCGCCGCGCCAAAGGGAGGCGTGGATGGCCGGGTCAAGCCCGGCCACGGGGATCGTGGGTTGTCCACATAGCCTTGCCTGCAACCGATTTCCCTAAACCGGACAGCCGAGGTACGAGCCCGGCCAAAGCGAGAGAAATGAGGGCCCCCCACGTTCCCTTCCACGACGGTTGCTCCCGACAGCCTGCGCTTTCGCCGGGATGGCGGTCAGCGATACGCCAGGCACCATCCCGGTGCCCGCAGCCAGCATTGCTCGGCCGGCAGGTCGTCGCGGCGGTAGAGCCGGGTCACCTCGTGCCAACGTTCTGTTTGGAATGCCGCGGCAAGTGCTGCTTCGGATGCGGGATCGCGTGCGCCCTCACAGGGAAAGATCGCGACTGCCGAAATCCATCGGGCGAAAAATTCAACGTCGCGTCGCTCGATATGGAAGACCGCGCCGCGCCGGCGCACATTCCCCGGATCGTTGGCGCGGAAACCCTGGTTCGTGGTTACCGGCAAGATCAGCCGGCCGCCGTCTCTGAGCCTGTCCAGCCACGAATCCGCAGGCCGGGTCGCGCCGGCGTTGACATAAATCACGTCCGCCAGGTCGAAGTCGGCGCTGGCGCCGTCTCCTGGCACCACCCTCACATTCGCTCGACCTGAGAAGTTGGCTGCGGTTCGCTCTGCAAGTGATTGATCGAACTCGATTGCGGTAACGGCACCGCTGGCGCCCACAAGCTCGGCGAGGATTGCCGTGTAATAACCGACGCCGGCGCCGATATGAACGACATGCTCGCCGGATTGCAGGCCGGCGCTGGCCATCAACACGGCATGCAACGATGGCTGGCCGTTGTTGAGGTCGCGCTCCGGCACAATGCCGACCACGTCGTCGGTGTAGAGGTAGACCGGGTCAGCGCTCGGCGTCCACACGTAGCCGCGCACCCAGCGCGGGACCGGCCACGGGCCGGGTCCGAGAAAATGCTCGCGCCTGACCGCGGCGAAGGCGGCCTCGACGCGGGCATCGGCGACGCCGGCGGCGGCCATGACCTGCATCGCGTAGGCGCGGCGCACGATGTCCAATTCCGAGGCTTCCACCCGCTATCGCCTCCCCGGCCGACGGCCTATGTTGGCTGCGGCATTGTAGCACAGGAGACAATGATGGATCTGCCGCCCGGTCTGTCGCTGACCGTCGAGGACCGCCCGTCGGCCGAGGACTGGGATAGGCTCGGCAACGCTCTCGACCGCTACAATCGCCAGTTTCTCGGCGAAACCGGCTTCTCGCGAATGGGCTTCTTCGTGCGCGCCGAGGAGGGCGAGGTCATGGCCGGTCTGGTCGGCACGACATACGCCGGCTGGCTGTTTGTCGCCGAGCTTTGGGTACATGCCGATTTGCGCCGTCGCGGCATCGGCAGCCAGTTGCTGGCGCTCGCCGAGCACCGCGCGGCAGCACTCGGCTGCCACTCGGCGATGCTCGACACGTTCTCGTTTCAGGGCCCGGAGTTTTATCCGCGCTTCGGGTACGAGGTTTACGGAACCCTCGATTACCCGCCCGAGCACAAGCGCCTGTTCCTGAAAAAGCGGCTGACACCGGCGACCCGATGACCTCGTCCGGCGACCGGCTGCTGGCGATCATGGCGCGGCTGCGCGACCCCGAGCATGGCTGCCCGTGGGACCGCGAGCAGGATTTCGCGACCATCGCCCCCTATACGATCGAGGAGGCCTATGAGGTCGCCGACGCAATCGCCCGCGGCGACGTCGCGGCGTTGAAGGACGAGCTCGGCGACCTGTTGTTTCAGGTGGTGTTTCACGCTCGTATCGCCGAGGAGGCCGGGCATTTCACGTTTGACGATGTCGCCACGGCGATCGCCGACAAGATGGTGCGGCGCCACCCGCATGTCTTCGGCGACGCCGAGATCGCCTCCGCCGCGGCGCAGAGCGAGGCATGGGAGGAGCACAAGGCCAACGAGCGCCGCGCCCATGCCGCAGCCGCAGGCCTCCGCGAGAGCGTGCTCGACGGGGTGGCCTTGGCCTACCCTGCCCTATTGCGCGCGGCCAAGATCCAGAGACGCGCCGCGCGAATCGGGTTCGATTGGTCCGAAGCGCGCCCGGTTGTCGCCAAGCTCGCCGAGGAGATCGCCGAGCTCGAAGCCGAGCTCGATGCCGGCGCCGATCTGGTCAAAATCGAGGACGAGATGGGCGACATCCTGTTCGCGGCGGCCAATCTCGCGCGCAAGCTCGACCTTGATCCCGAAGCGGCGCTGCGCCGCGCCACCGCGAAATTCGAGCGCCGCTTTCGCGCGCTCGAGGCGCTCGCCGCCGCGCGCGGCATCGGCGCCGATCTCGACGCGCTCGAAGCGCTGTGGCAGGAGATCAAGCGCGGCGAGCGCGTCGCGAGAACCGATGATCAATGAGTTGCGCGCGCAACTCGCAATTTCGATCAAGTAGGACCTTCATATGGCTGAAATCCGCCCGCTCTTCGAGCGTGACTTGCCGCAGGCGCAGCGCATCGTGCGGCACGCCTTTGGCACCTTTCTGGGCGTCCCGGATCTCGACAGCTTCTGGACCGATTTTGATTATTGCTATGGCCGCTTCGCCGCCGAGCACACGGTTGCCTTCGCGGCCGACGAAGACGGCGCGCTCGCCGGAGTGAACTACGCAACTCGCTGGGGCAGCGTCGGGTTCTTCGGGCCGCTGTCGACACGACCCGATCTGTGGAACCGCGGTATCGCCCAGCCGCTGGTCGCCGCGGTTTGCGGCGAATTCGACCGCTGGGGCGTGCGCCATGCCGGGCTGTGCACGTTCCCGCACAGCACCAAGCACATCTGGCTTTATCAGAAATTCGGGTTCTATCCGCGCTTTCTGACGCCGATCATGGCGGCGCCGGTGTCGCCGACGGCGGGCGCGCTGCCGCCGTCGTCGAGCTATGCCGCACTGCCCGCCGGCGAGCGGCAGGAGGCCGAAAATGCCAGCCGCGCCTTGACCGACGAAATCTACGAAGGTCTCGACCTGCGCGCCGAAATCCGCACTGTCGCCGCGCGCAATCTAGGCGACACGCTGCTGTTGTGGGAGGGCGATACTCGTCTTGCCGGCTTTGCCGTCTGCCATCGGGGTCCGGCGAGCGAGGCCAGCAGCGGCTGTCTCTTTGTCAAGTTCGGGGCGGTGCGGCCGGGTGCGGGCGCCGACACCCGCTTTGCCGCGCTGCTCGACGCCTGCGGCGGGTTGGCAGCCGCGGTCGGCATGGCGAACGTCCTCGCCGGGGTCAACGCGGCCCGCGAGGAAGCCTACCGCCACATGCTGGCGCGGGTTTCGCAGCCAAATGCACGTGGTCACGTTGCACCGGCCGAACGAGCCGGGCTCAGTCGACCCGGCCTCTATGTCCTTGACGATTGGCGCTGACCACTTCTGCTCGTCTACCTCGGCGGCGCTAGTGCAGCCGCTGCTGGTGGCGCAGGCGGGCGATGTCGGGTTCGGAGAGGCGGACCGAGAGGTGAGCCGCCTCGTCATCGTCGCGGCGGCCGAGCACCTCGCCGTGGCGATAGATCCAGGCGAGGGTCTTGCCGTCGCTGAGCGGCACGTCGAGCCGCACCGCGCGGATGTCGCTCGCCAGCCGGCGATCGATCAGCGCCAACAGCGCCTCGCAGCCCTCGCCGGTCGCGGCCGAGACGGCGACGGTCTGCGAATTTCGCAGCGTGTGGTTTTCGAGGCTGGCGCGGGCTGCGGAATCGAGCAGGTCGATCTTGTTCATCGCCTCGATCAGCCCGTTCCCCGGCGCCCCATCTACCCCCGGATCGGCGAGCTCGAGATCGGCGAGCCCGAGATCGGCAAGCACCGTCAGCACGTCCCGGGCCTGGGCGTCGCTCTCAGGATGGTGGGCGTCGCGGACGTGGACCACGATGTCGGCCTCGGTCACCTCTTCGAGGGTGGCGCGAAAGGCCGCCACCAGATGGGTCGGCAATTCGGAGATGAAGCCGACCGTGTCGGACAGGATCGCGGTGCCGGCCGGAGGGCAGCTCGAACCGCCGCATCGTCGGGTCGAGGGTCGCGAACAGCATATCGCCGGCGGTGACGGCAGACTCCGTCAGGCGGTTGAACAGGGTCGACTTGCCGGCATTGGTGTAGCCGACCAGCGCCACCACCGGATAGGGCACCCGGCGGCGCGCCTCGCGGTGCAGCGCGCGGGTGCGCTTGATGCCGTCGAGCTCGCGCTTCAGCCGGGCGATGCGCTCGCCGATCAGCCGGCGGTCGATTTCGAGCTGGCTCTCGCCGGGGCCGCCCAAAAAGCCGAAGCCGCCGCGCTGGCGCTCGAGATGGGTCCAGGAGCGCACCAGGCGCGAGCGCTGGTAGGACAGCGCCGCCAATTCGACCTGCAGGCGGCCCTCATGGGTGCGCGCCCGCTCGCCAAAGATTTCGAGGATCAGACCGGTTCGGTCGATGACCTTGGCCTGCCAGCTTTTTTCGAGGTTGCGCTGCTGTACCGGCGACAAGGCGCCGTCGACGACGACGAGGTCGATCGCATTCTCGCCGATCAGCTTGCGGAAATTTTCGACCGTGCCGGTGCCGAGCAGGCTCGCCGGACGCGGCCGGGCGACCCGCGCGATTTCAGCGCGCACGACCTCGAGACGGATCGCCCGGGCGAGGCCGACCGCCTCCTCCAAGCGGGCGCCGACCGAACGCGCCTGGGTTTCGGGCATGGCTCGGCCGGGCACCGATTTCGGCGCCGGATGGAGCACGAGGGCCCGGCCGGTCGCGGCGCCGTTGGCGAGCCCGTTTTCTCCCTGGTTCAGGGCTCGTCGCTCTCCCTGCCCGGCTCGAACAGCTGGATCGGCTGCGCCGGCATCACCGTCGAGATCGCATGCTTATAGACGAGCTGCGAATGCGCATCCCGCCGCAGCAACACGCAGAAATTGTCGAACCAGGTGATGATCCCTTGCAGCTTGACGCCGTTGACGAGAAAGACAGTCACCGGTGTTTTGTTTTTCCTGACGTGATTGAGAAACACGTCCTGCACGTTTTGCGATTTCTCCGCAGACATGGGTATCCCCCATTCGCTTTTTGGAGCTGAGCCGGCCCAGCTCGAGCCGAAACGGCAGGGGCCGCCGAAGCTGCGGGCCCGCCGCTGTGGAAGATGGGCCCGACAGGGTAAATCACAAGCCCCGGACCCGGCGAAACAGCGCCGCGGGATCCGAAAACGCCAGCCGCGGCGCGTATTCCAAAAGCTCGTCCGAGCCCGGTTCGCCGCCGAGCAGCACCGCCACGCAGCCGCTGTTATGGGCGCACTCCATGTCGACCCCGGTGTCGCCGACGAACCACACCGCCTCGCCCGGCGGGATCCCGCTCGGCTCGAGCGCAAGATGCACCGGGGCGGCGTCGGGCTTGTCCACGACTGCATCGCCGGCTCCAACCAGGCTGCCGAAATACCCCGACCAGCCGAGCCGCTCGGCCTCGCGGCGCAGCAGGGCGCCGGTCTTGTTGCTGACGACGCCGAGAAAAAAACCGTCGGCGGCGAGCCCGTGCAGCAATTCGCCGCGGCCCGGCAAGCTCGCCAGCCGTTCCAGGTGGATCGCGCGAAAATGGTCGAGATAAATCTGCCGGGCCTCCTCCCAACGTGCGCCGAAATGCACCGGAAAGCTCTCGCGCAGGCTGAGCCGGACCCGCCGCCTGGTCTCCTCGATCGACCAGGGCGGCTTGTCCATCGCCGCCATGACCCGGTTTAAGGCTTCGTGGATCGTCGCCCAGCTGTCGACCAGCGTGTTGTCCCAATCGAACAGGATCGCCCGCGGGCGCACCGGAGCTTCATCCATGATGGTGGTTCCCGGACAGCGGCAAAAACCGGCTCAGGTTCCGGTTTTGAGCGGGCGGTCGTTGCCGAACAGCCCCAGGGATTTCAACTTGCGGTGCAGGGCAGAGCGCTCCATGCCGACAAAGGCGGCGGTGCGGGAGATGTTGCCGCCGAAGCGGGTCACCTGGGCCAGGAGATATTCTCGCTCGAATACTTCGCGCGCGTCGCGCAATGGCAAGGTCATGATTTCGCTGCCCTTGTCCCACCTGACCACGGTCGGCGCGATCGAGGTGATTTCGTTGGGCAGCATGTCGGCGTGAACCGGCTCGCGCGCGTCGCCCGGCGCCATGATCAAGAGCCAATCGACCAGGTTGCGCAGCTGGCGCACATTGCCGGGCCAGGAATAGGCCTGCAACGCCGCCATCGCGTCCTCGCCGAGCTCGCGCGGGGCGAGCCGGGCCGCTTCCGACGAGCGCGCCATGAAATGGCGGGCCATCAGCGGGATGTCCTCGCGCCGGTCGCGCAGCGGCGGCACTTTGATCGGCACGACATTCAGCCGGTAGAACAGATCCTCGCGGAACCGGCCGCCGCTGATCTCGCCGGCGAACTCGCGGTTCGACGAGGCGACGACCCGAACGTCGACCTCGACCCGGCTCGATCCGCCGATTCGCTCGAAGGTCTGCTCCTGCAGCACGCGCACGATCTTGCCCTGGGTCTCGAGCGGCATGTCGGCGACCTCGTCGAGGAAAAGGGTCCCGCCATGCGCGCGCTCGAAGGTGCCGACCCTGCGCGCTCCGCCGTCGCTGCCCAATTCGCTGCCGAACAGCTCGATCTCGAGCCGCTCCGGGCGCATCGTCGCGCAGTTGACCGGAACGAACGGCCCCTTGGCGCGCCGCGAGCGCAGATGCAGGAGCCGCCCGACCACTTCCTTGCCGGAGCCGGGCGGCCCGGTGATCAGGACCCGGCTGCCGGTCGGCGCCGCCTTGTCGATCTGCTGACGCAGCTGGCTGGCCAACGGCGAGCTGCCGACCAGGTCGATGTCGCCGCCGGCCCGCAGCTTCAGCTCTTCGTTTTCGCGCCGCAGCTGGGCGGCCTCGATCGCCCGCTCGATCACCAGCAGCAGGCGATCCGATTTGAACGGCTTTTCAATGAAATCGTAGGCGCCGATCTTGATCGCCTCGACCGCGGTCTCGATCGTGCCGTGACCGCTGATCATGACGACCGGCACCGAGGGCATCTCGGCGCGCAAGAGCCTCAAGAATCTCGATCCCGTCGAGCGCGCTGGCCTGCAGCCAGATGTCGAGGATGACCAGGGTCGGCTGGCGGGCGTGGATGACCGCCAGCGCCTGGGCGCTGTCCGCCGCCTCGCGCGTGGCGTAGCCCTCGTCCTTGAGCACGCCGGCGATCAGCATGCGGATATCGGGTTCGTCGTCGACGATCAGGATGTCATGCGTCATGGCCGACCGCGCTCAGCTCCATCGTCTGGCCGGGGGCGTCCGGGCGCTCGCCGGGGCGGGCGTCGACGGCAAAGACGAGCCTCACTCGCGCGCCCTGCGGCTCCCGATCCTCCAGCACCAGCTCCCCGCCGTGATCTTCCATGATCTTCTTGACGATGGCGAGGCCCAAGCCGGTGCCTTTGGCGCGGGTCGTCACATAGGGCTCGGTCAGACGCTCGCGGCCTTGCCGCGGCAAGCCCTTGCCGTTGTCCTCGACGCTCACCGCGATTTGGCCCGCGGCCTCGCTGACCGTGACGCGGATCTGTCCGGGAGGACCGGCGGCGCCGTCGGCGATTCGCGCCTCGATCAATTCGATGGCGTTCTTGACGATGTTGATTATCGCCTGGCCGACCAGCCGGGCGTCGCAGCCGATCGGCACCGGATTCTGCGGGAAAATCGTCTCGAAGGCGATCTCGCGGTGGGCGGTGCGCTCCAGGAACACCGCCCGATGGACGATCTCGACCAGGTTCTCCGGCTTGAGCACCGGCGCCGGCATTCGGGCAAACGACGAAAACTCGTCGATCATGCGGCCGATATCGCCGACATGGCGGATGATCGTGTCGGTGCAGATCGTAAAGTTTTCGGGATCGTGCTTGATCTCCTTCAGGTACCGGCGGCGCAGCCGCTCGGCCGAGAGCTGGATCGGGGTCAGCGGGTTCTTGATTTCATGGGCGATGCGGCGGGCGATGTCGGCCCAGGCCGCCTTGCGCTGCGCCGACAGCAGCTCGGTGATGTCGTCAAAGGTGACGACGAAGCCGCTGATCTCGCCGGCGTCGTGCTCGGCGGCGATCCGGACCAGCAGGGTGCGGGTGCTGTTGCCGCGGTCGAGCTGAACCTGGGTCTGCGCCAGCCGTTCCGGGCGGCGCTCGGCCTCGTCGAGGAGACTCGCCATTTCGGGGGCGACCTCGGCGAGGTCCTGTCCGATCGATTGCTCGAGATCGACGCCGAGCAGCGCCGAGGCCGAACGGTTGGGCAAATTCACCCGTCCCGTGCGGTCGAGCCCGATCACCCCGGCGGAAACGCCGGTCAGCACCGTTTCGGTGAAGCGGCGGCGCTCGTCGAGCTGGCGATTGGCTTCGATCAGCTCGCGCTGCTGGCTTTCGATCTGGTCGGTCATGCGGTTGAAGGCGCGGCTCAACGAGGCGAGCTCGTCGTCCTTTTCCCCTTCGGGCACGCGCACGGCCAGGTCGCCGCCGCGCACTTGCTCGGCGGCGGTCGCCAGCAGGCTGATCGGGACCGCGAGCTGGGTGGCAAAATGAATGCCGATGGCCACCGCCGCGACCAGAAACAGCATCGCCACCATCAGAAAAATCAACGCGAAGGTGACCTGGAATCCCGAGCGCCGACTTTCCATCGCCGCATATTGCGCAGCGGCGCGCTGCGTTTCCTTCATGTGGTCGATCACCCGCGGCTCGATATAGCGGCCGACATAAAGATAGACTTGGCCGAACTGATCGAGGCGGACCAGCGCGCGCACCCGGTCGTCGCTGTCGTTGGTCATGATCGCCACGTCGCCTTCGTCGGCAATGCGCATCGCGCCATCCGGGACCGGTTCGAAGCCGAGCGTAAACGACAGGCTCGACCGTGCCAGCGTGTGGCCGGCGCTGTCGAAGACCATCGCCTCGGTCAGGCCCCGCAGAGCTGCCTGCGCCGCCACCACCTGCTCCAAGCGCGCCTGGTTAAAAGCGAGCTCGGGCGCATCCCGATTGAGGTCGTTGGCCATCGCCAGCGCATCGGCGCGAATCGCCTGCTGATGCTCGTGCAGATAGGCCTCGGCGACCGCGAGCAATTCGGCGATCGCCGTGCGCACCCGGTCGCTGAACCACGATTGGACGCCGTAGCTGAAGAACAGATACGAAAAAATCGCGACGATGATGGTCGGCGTCACCGCGATCAGGCTGAACAGCACCACCAGCCGGATCTGCAGCCGCGAGCCGGCGAGCCCGCGGCGCCGTTCGGCCCAGACCTGCAGCAGGCGCTTGGCGATCAGCGCGCCGAGCGCCAGCAACAGCACGAGGTCGAGATTGAGCAGCGTGAGCACGGCGTTGGGGCGCGCCCCGAACGGGCGGCGCCCCGGTCAGCGCCAGGTAGGTCGCCACCCCCGAAGCCAGCGCCGCCACGGCGAGAGCTAAGGCAAGCTTGTGCCGCAACCCGATCCAGCCGGCCCACATCCGAACCCGCCGCATCAGCTGCATCCAATTCCCCTGGCTGCAATCGCCGCGATTCGCTCCGGCGGCAGACCTCGCCGCCCGCCGGCCCCCGGCGGAGGCCCACCGTCCGCAGCGCCAGCGGTGCGGGCTGGGCTGCCCGGTCATTTTAGGCCGCGCACCACCGGAATGTCCAACTCGCGGATCTTCTTGCGCAGCGTGTTGCGGTTGAGGCCCAGCAGATGCGCCGCCTTGATCTGGTTGCCGCGAGTCGCGCCGAGGGTCAGCACGATCAGCGGCCGCTCGACCTCGCGCAGCACCCGGTCGTAGAGCCCGGCCGCCGGCAGCCCGCCCTTGTGGGCGGCGAAATAGCCTCGGATATGGCGTTCGACCGCGCCGGCGAGCCCCTCCCCGCCCGGCGCCTCGACCGCTTCGGCGGCGCCCGGCATCTCGCCGAGCTCGGCCTCGATCACGTCGACGCCGATCACCTCCTGCGAATAGAGCGCCGCCAGCCGGCGGATCAGGTTTTCCAGCTCGCGCACGTTGCCGGGCCAGCGATAGGTCTGCAGCCGCTCCATCGCGGCCTGGTCGAGCCGCTTCGGCGGCAGGCCCTCGCGCACCGCCGATGCCGAAAAATGACGCACCAGCGCTGCGATGTCCGTGCTGCGCTCGCGCAGCGGCGGCAGGCGGATCGGCGCGACGTTCAGCCGGTAGAACAAATCTTCGCGAAACAAGCCCTGGCGGATCAGCTGGCGCAGGTCGTGATGAGTCGCAGCGATCACCCGCACATCGGCGCGGATCGGCACCCGTCCGCCGACCGCGGTGAATTCGCCCTCCTGCAGCACGCGCAGCAGCCGGGTCTGCGCCTCGAGCGGCATGTCGCCGATCTCGTCGAGAAACAGGGTCCCGCCTTGCGCCTGCTCGAAGCGGCCCATGCTGCGCGCGGTGGCGCCGGTGAAGGCGCCCTTTTCGTGGCCGAACAGCTCGCTCTCGATCAGCTCGCGCGGGATCGCGGCCATGTTGATCGGCGACGAACGGGCCATTGCGGCGCTTGCCGAAATCGTGCAGCGCGCGCGCCACCAGCTCCTTGCCGGTGCCGCTCTCGCCGATGATCGTCACCGTCAGGTCGGTGCCCATCAGCCGGGCGATGACGCGATAGATCTCCTGCATCGCCGGCGAGCGGCCGATCAGCGGCAGCTGCTCGTCGGTGTCGTCCTCGCTGCCGTTCGCAAGGCGCATCGTGCGGCGCGCTCAGCGCGCGTTCGACGACCATGACCAGCTCGCGCAGATCGAACGGCTTCGGCAGGTATTCGAAGGCGCCGCGCTCGGTCGCCTTGACCGCGGTCAGCAGCGTGTTCTGCGCGCTCATGACGATGATCCGCAGCTCGGGGCGGATCTTCTTGATGCGCGGGATCAGGTCGAGACCGTTCTCGTCCGGCATGATCACGTCGGTGATGACGAGATCGCCGTCGCCGTCGGCGATCCAGCGCCACAAGCGTCGCGGCGTTGCCGGTCAGGC
Source organism: uncultured Alphaproteobacteria bacterium (assembly GCA_963703665.1). Taxonomy (GTDB): domain Bacteria; phylum Pseudomonadota; class Alphaproteobacteria; order ATCC43930; family CGMCC-115725; genus AP-15. The sequence continues at coordinate 91,641 of CAVPFB010000002.1, forward strand.
GCACCTCGTGCCCGAGCCGGATCAGCGCCTGGTTCAGCACCATCCGGATCGCGCGATCGTCATCGGCCACCAGGATCGTCGAGGTCATCACCCGATACCGTCTTGCGCGACCACGGGCAAGAACACCCGGAACACGGTTCGGCGGGGCTGGCTGTCAAATTCGATGACGCCGCCGTGGTCGCCGATCACCTTGGCGACCAATGCAAGACCAAGGCCAGTTCCGTTGCGCTTGGTCGTGACAAACGGATCGAACAGATAGGGGCGCATCTCCTCGGGGATGCCCGCCCCGTTGTCGCTGACCGCGACCATCAGCGGCAGATGCCGGCGGCCCTCGCCGCCCGGTCCGGCCAGCCGCAGACCGTGGCGATAGCCGGTCGAAAGGATGATCTCGCCATTGGCGTTCGGCAGCGCTTCGGCAGAATTTTTGACGATGTTCAGAAACACCTGGACCAAAAGGTCGCGATTGCCGTGCACCGGCGGCAATGACGGGTCGTACTCCTCGACAAAGCGGGCATGGCGGGCAAAGCCGGATTGCGCCAGCTTGCGCACCCGTTCGAGGATTTCGTGGATGTTGACCGCGTCGCGCTCGATCGGGCGATGATCGGAGAACGCCTCCATCCGGTCGACGAGTGCCACGATGCGGTCGGTCTCGTCGCAGATCAGCCGAGTGAGCTCGCGTCCGGCCGCATCGGCGTCCTGCTCCAACAGCTGGGCCGCGCCGCGAATGCCGGAGAGCGGGTTCTTGACCTCATGCGCCAGCATCGCCGCCATCGCGGTCATCGACCGAGCGGCGTTGCGGTGGGTCAGCTGGCGATCGACCTTGTCGACCATCGAGCGCTCGTGCAGGGTCAGCACCAACAGCTCGGCGGCTTCCCCCGCCGGGGCGGCATGGACGGTGACCGAGCGGCTGCCGATGCGGGCGCCGTCGAGCGGCATGTCGTATTCGGAGATCGTGTTGCCGCTGCGCCATACCGATTCGACCAGCCCCAACAGCGGGCTGTGCGGCGCCACCAGATCGGAGAGCGCGCAGGCGTGCAGCGCCGCGGCGCCGGCGCCGAAAAACTGCTCGGCCGCCGGATTGACCAAGCGGATCGCGCCGTTGCGGTCGATGACGATCACCGGCGCGGCGAGTGCTGCGAGCACTGCGGCGGGTTCGGGCTGGGCACCGGCGGCGGCCCGCGAATCGCCGCGGCGTCGTCGGAGGGGCGCCTTGATCATGCGGCCCGGTGCGCCAGCAGCGGCTCATAGAAGCCGTGGATCAGCTCCTTGACACGCGCCGGCTCGACCGTCCGGTTGACCGCCGCGCGGAACTCCGCCGAGCCGGGCAGGCCCTTCGAATACCAGGCGACGTGCTTGCGGGCGATGCGCGCGCCGATATCGGTCCCGTAATGGACCAGCATCTCCTCGTAGTGAGCGAGCACGATGTCGCGCTGCGCCGCGAGCGGCGGATCGGGGATCTGTCTGCGACCGCGCAACCAGCCGATAACCTGATGCACGAACCATGGCCGGCCGTAGCAGCCGCGGCCGATCATTAGCCCGTCGGCGCCCGACTGGCCGAGCGCGCGCTCGGCGTCGTCGAGGCTCACGATGTCGCCGTTGGCGATGACCGGGATCGTTACGCTGTCCTTGACCCGGCGGATGAAATCCCAGTCGGCCGAGCCGGCATAGAATTGGCAGCGCGTGCGGCCGTGCACCGTAATCATGCGAATGCCGCAAGCTTGCGCAATCCGGGCGAGCCGCGGCGCGTTGCGGCTGTTCTCGTCCCAGCCGGTGCGCATCTTCAGCGTCACCGGCACGTCGACGGCGTTGACGGTGGCTTCGAGAATCCGCGCGGCATGCAGCTCGTCGCGCATCAGCGCCGAGCCGGCATGGCCGTTGACCACCTTCTTGACCGGGCAGCCGAAATTGATGTCGATCAGGCGTGCGCCGCGGTCGGCGTTGAGCTTTGCCGCCTCGGCCATGACCAGCGGCTCGCAGCCGGCGAGCTGGACCGCCATCGGCTGCTCCTCGGCGCAGCTCTGCGCCATCGTCGTCGATTGCCGGGTCTCTCGGATCATCGCCTCGCTGGCGATCATCTCGGAGACGACGAGACCCGCGCCCAGGCGCTTGACCAGCCGCCGGAACGGCAGATCGCTGACCCCGGACATCGGTGCCAGGATCACCGGGTCGTCGATGGTCAAGGAACCGACAGAAATGCTCATCATTTATGCAGTCGAGCCGCTTGCCCAGTGATTGGGCAGATACTAGCGGCTTTCTTTTTGCACTGCAACATCGACAGCGGTGTACCCGGATAATGGCGAAACAACGCGTGATCGGGTAATTTTCAGCATGGACCAAGTTTATGCGCTGGTGGTCGCCGCCGGACGAGGTAGCCGTTTCGGTGGTTCGTTGCCCAAGCAATACCTGCCGCTCGGCGGCGCCATGGTGCTGCGCCATGCGGTCGCGGCATTCGCCGGGCACCCGCGGATCGCCGATGTGCTGGTGGCGATCCGGCCCGAAGATCGGGCCTGGTTCGAGCGCGCCATCGCGGGCCTGCGGGTGATGGCCCCGGTGGCGGGCGGCGCCACCCGCCAGGATTCGGTGCGGCTCGGACTCGAGGCGCTGGCGTCATATCGCCCTCGCCATGTGCTGATCCACGACGGAGCGCGGCCGTTTCCCGACGCGGCGCTGATTGACCGGGTCATCAACGGGCTCGACCGGGCGCCGGCGGCGATCCCGGCGCTGCCGTTGCACGACACCATCAAGCGCGCCGATAACGGGATGGTCCGCGCGACCGTCGACCGCGCCCGATTGTGGCGCGCGCAAACTCCGCAGGGGTTCGATTTCGACGTGATCCTCGCCGCCCACCGCGCAATGGCCGGGCGTGAGCTGACCGATGATTCGGCGGTCGCCGAAGCCGCGGGCCTGGCGCCGCTGCTGGTCGCCGGCAGCGAGGACAATCCGAAGGTGACAACGGCCGAGGACCTCGCCGCCGCCGAGCGGCTGATCGCCGCCCGCTCGATCGACGCCCACTTGGGCGATGTGCGCATCGGCCAGGGTCTTGACGCCCACGCCTTTGGCCCGGGCGATCGCGTCGTGATCTGCGGGGTCGAGATTCCGCACGATGCCGGGCTCGTCGGGCACTCCGACGCCGATGTCGGGCTCCACGCGCTGACCGACGCGGTGCTGGGCACGATCGGCGCCGGCGACATCGGCTTGCATTTTCCGCCGAGCGATCCGGAATGGCGGGGTGCGGCCTCCGACCGGTTCCTGCGCCACGCCGCCGACCTGGTCCAGGCCCGCGGCGGCATCCTCGCCGCGGTCGATGCGACGATCGTCTGCGAGCGCCCCAAGATCGGCCCATATCGGGCGGCCATGGTCGAGCGGGTCGCGGCGATCCTCGGCATCGCGCCCGACCGGGTCAGCATCAAGGCGACCACGACCGATCGGCTCGGCTTCACCGGCCGCGGCGAGGGCATCGCCGCGCAGGCCGTCGCCACCGTGCGCCTGCCCTTGTGACCTCTCCCAACGAGCGCGAGGCCCGGCACCCCTGCCCTCTCCCCGCCGGCGCGGAGAGGGCGAGACCCGCACCGCCGCAGGGCCTGCCCCGGACCGGATCCGGGGGTGAGAGGCGGCGGGCGGCTGCACCGGAGAACCGCCGCCGCCACCGCCGCCGCCTCGGCCTGCCCTTTTGGCACCCGGCCGTGATGCTCGCCACCTGGTTCGGCGCGGGCTTTCTGCCGGTCACGCCGGGCAGCTGGGGTTCGCTCGCCGCGCTGCCCTTCGCCTGGGCGATCCGCACGCTTTGGGGTCCCCCGGGCCTCGTCCTCGCCGCCGCAATCGTTTTTATCCTCGGCTGGTGGGCCGCCGCGGTGGTCGTCGCGGCGAGCGGCCTCGCCGACCCCGGCGCCATCGTCATCGACGAGGTCGCCGCCCAGTGGCTGGTGCTGTTGGCCGCTCCGCTCGACCCGCTCGCCTGGGCGCTGGCCTTCGTGCTGTTCCGCATCTTCGACATCGGCAAGCCATGGCCGGTCGGCTGGGCCGACCGCCACATCCACGGCGGCCTCGGCATCATGCTCGACGATCTGTTGGCGGCGGGCTACGCTGCCCTCGTCCTCGCGGCCCTGACGGCGATCGGCGGAGTGCCCGGTGTTCGCAGCTGAAACCCTGACCCTGGCGCACGCGGTTCTCGATGCCTGCCGGGCACGTGGCTGGCATGCTCGGCACCGCCGAAGCCTGCACCGGCGGGCTGGTCGCCGCGGCCTTGACCGCGATCGCCGGCTCGTCCGATGTGGTCGAGCGCGGCTTTGTCACCTATTCGAACGAGGCCAAAGCGAATTGTTGGGGGTGCCGCTCGCGATCATCGCCGCGCATGGCGCCGTCAGCGCCGAGATCGCCGCGGCAATGGCCGAGGGGGCGCTGGCCCGCGCCCCGGTCGATCTCGCGGTGTCGGTCACCGGCGTCGCCGGTCCCGGCGGCGGCAGCCCCGAAAAGCCGGTCGGCCTCGTCCATTTCGGGCTGGCGCGGCGCGACGGGGCTCGCCGGACCGAGCGCCATGTGTTTGCCGGCGACCGCGCGGCGGTGCGCGAGGCGGCCCTGCGCACCGCACTCGTCCTGCTCGCGGCCGAGGCACGCGGCGGGTAACAAGGCCCCCGCCAACGGCTGCGGCGAGCCGACCGGCGCCGACCGGCTGCTGCCGTCTTGCCGGGGGGTCGGGCGCGCCCGATGGCCGCCCGCTAACCTGATTTCAATGGTTGCGGCCGATGATCGCTCCAGTGCGGCCAGGTCAAGGTAAATCTTGATTATTTCGCCGTATTCGATGTAGGCTACCAAAGTAGAAAATAAAGGACTCAGTATACTGGTAATGTCATACGTCGTCGTTATTGAACCCGGTCAGCACGAGCGCAATTATTGGCGCGATTTATGGCGCTACCGCGAGCTGTTTTACGTGCTCGCCTGGCGCGACATCGCGGTGCGCTACAAGCAGACGGTGATCGGCGCGGCATGGGCGCTGATCCGGCCGTTTCTGACGATGGTGATCTTTACCGTCGTCTTCGGCCGCATCGCCAAGCTGCCATCCGACGGCAGCGCTCCCTATGCGCTGATGGTGTTTGCCGGAATGCTGCCCTGGACGTTCTTCTCGACCGGCCTCAGCGAGGCGTCCAACAGCCTGATCGGCAACGCCAACCTGATCAGCAAGGTGTATTTTCCGCGGCTGATCGTGCCGACCGCGACGGTGGTCGTGGCGTTTGTCGATTTCCTCGTCAGCTTTGTCATTCTGGTCGGCATGATGGCCTGGTACCGGTTCCTGCCGGGCTGGCAGATCCTCGTTCCTGCCCGCCTTTGTCCTGCTCGCCTTCCTCGCCAGCATCGGCCCGGCGCTGTGGATCACCGCGCTCAACGTCAAATACCGCGATTTCCGCTATGTCATCCCGTTCATCGTGCAGTTCGGGCTTTACGTCTCGCCGGTCGGGTTCAGCTCGCAGCGTCGTGCCGGCGCAGTGGCGGCTGCTCTATTCGCTCAACCCGATGGTCGGCGTCATCGACGGCTTTCGCTGGTGCATCCTCGGCGGGCAGAGCCAGCTTTATCTGCCGGGCCTCGCGGTCGAGCGTCGCGGTCGCGGCGTTTTTCCTGTGGTTCGGCATTCGCCGGTTCCGCAAGACCGAAACGAGCTTTGCGGATCTGATCTGAGGGCGAGCGCGCGAACTCCGATGCCGCCACCGGTCATCTCGGTCGAGAACCTGTCGAAGCGCTACCTGGTCGGCCACCGTGCCGAGCGGGGCGGGCGTCGACGCTATACGGACTTTCGCGACGTCATCGGGCCGCGAGCTGCGGCAACGCGGTGCGCAAGGCCGCCGATCTCGTGCGCGGCCGCCAGGTCGTCCAGGGCGACGCGATCGAGGAATTCTGGGCGCTCAAGGATGTCAGCTTCGAGGTGCAGCAGGGCGAGGTCCTCGGCATCATCGGCCGCAACGGCGCCGGCAAGATCACGCTGCTCAAAGATCCTCTAGCCGCATCACCGAGCCGACCGCCGGCCGGGTCACGCTCAGCGCGGCCGGGTCGCGAGCCTGCTCGAGGTCGGCACCGGCTTTCACCCCGAGCTGACCGGGCGCGAGAACATCTATCTGAACGGCGCGATCCTCGGCATGACGCCGCGCCGAGATCCGCAAGCAAATTCGACGAGATCGTCGCCTTCGCCGAGATCGAGCAGTTCCTCGACACGCCGGTCAAGCGCTATTCCTCGGGCATGTATGTGCGCCTCGCCTTCGCCGTCGCCGCCCATCTCGAGCCGGAGATCCTGATCGTCGACGAGGTGCTCGCCGTCGGCGACGCCGAGTTCCAGAAGAAATGCCTCGGCAAGATGGACGAGGTCTCGCGCCGCGAAGGCCGCACCGTGCTGTTCGTCAGCCACAACATGGGGGTCGTCACCAGCCTCTGCCCACCGCGATGTGGCTCGACGCAGGCTCGATCCGCGAGCGCGGCAGCGCGCGCGCGATCATCGGCGAATATCTCGCCCGCCGCGGCTGCGACCAGGAGCGCATGCTCGCGTTGACGGATTTGCCGCGGCCCTATGCCGCCGACGACGGCCGGCTTTGGTTGCGGTCGCTCGAATGGCTGTCGGATCTGCCGCTGCGCCACGGCGAACCGGTGGAGGCGCGCATTTGCTTCAAGATCGGGGCGCCGGTGTCGGCGGTGTCGGTCGGGATCGGCTTTTCCAATCTGGAGGGCGCCCGCCTGCTGAGCTACGAAACCGATTTTCCGGCCGAAGTTCGTCCGGATCTCGGCCATCCCGGCGAATACTGCGTCGATCTGTCGATCGCCTCGCTGCCGTTGGCGCCGGACCTCTATAATGTCGACGTCGGCGCCCGCTCCGGAGACTTCCACGGGCTGGACTACCTCGCGGCCTGCTCGCAGATCGAGATCATCGCCGGCCCGAACACGCCGGGCGCCATCGTCAGAAAAGGCGCCGGGGTGCGCCTCGCAAGCGAATGGTTGTGGAATCGGCAGCGGCAAGCTACAGATCCCCGGCCGATCCGGTGAACCGGGCGCGCCGGATGGGTCGATCAGGCTCCGGCGCGGGACAGTGGCGCCTGCTCTATCCACCGAGCCCGATGATGGGGTGATCAATGGCTTTCGCTGGTGCGTTCTCGGCAGACGGAGCCATCTCGATCTGCTGGGGCTGGCGGTGAGCCGTGCGATCGCGGCGTTCTTCCTGTGGTTCGGGGTTCGCCGGTTCCGCCGGACCGAAAAGAGCTTTGCGGACTTGATCTGAGGGCGGTGAGCCGACGCCATGCCGCTGCCGGTCATTTCGGTCGAAAACCTGTCGAAGCGCTACCTGGTCGGGCACCGCGCCGAGCGCAGCGGCCACCACAGCTACACGAACTTTCGCGACATCATCGGGCGCGAGATCGGCAACGCGGCGCGCAAAGCGGCCGACCTGGTGCGCGGCCGGCAGGTCGTGCAAGGCGACGCGATCGAGGAATTCTGGGCGCTCAAGGATGTCAGCTTCGAGGTGCAGCAGGGCGAGGTCCTCGGCATCGTCGGCCGCAACGGCGCCGGCAAGAGCACGCTCTTAAAGATTTTGAGCCGGATCACCGAGCCGACCGCCGGGCGGGTCAGCCTGCGCGGCCGGGTCGCGAGCCTGCTCGAGGTCGGCACCGGCTTTCACCCCGAGCTGACCGGGCGCGAGAACATCTATTTGAACGGTGCGATCCTCGGCATGTCGCGCGCCGAGATCCGCCGCAAATTCGACGAGATCGTCGCCTTCGCCGAAATCGAGCGGTTTCTCGACACCCCGGTCAAGCGCTATTCCTCGGGCATGTATGTGCGCCTCGCCTTCGCCGTCGCCGCCCATCTCGAACCCGAGATCCTGATCGTCGACGAGGTGCTCGCGGTCGGCGACGCCGATTTTCAGAAAAAATGCCTCGGCAAGATGGACGATGTCTCGCGCCGCGAAGGCCGCACCGTGCTGTTCGTCAGCCACAACACCGGTGTCGTCACCAGCCTCTGCGGCACCGCGATGTGGCTCGACTCAGGCTCGATCCGCGAGCGCGGCAGCGCGCGCGCGATCGTCGGCGAGTATCTCGCCCGCCGCACGCCCGACCGAGATCGGGTCATCCCGCTGGCCGGCCTGCCGCGACCCCACGCCGCCGCCGACGACCGGCTGCGCCTGCAGTCGCTCGAATGGCTTTCGGACGTGCCGCTGCGCCACGGCGAACCGGTCAGGGCGCGTCTTCGCGTCAAGACACTGGCGCCGGTGTCGGCGGTGATGGCCGGAATCGGTTTTTCCAATCTGGAGGGCGCCCGGCTGCTGAGCTACGATTCGAATTTCGAAGGCGGACTTCGCCCCGATCTGGCGAAGCCCGGGGAATATTCGGTCGACCTGTCGATCGGCTCGCTGCCGCTGGCCCCGGATCTCTATAATGTGGATGTCGGCAGCCGTTCGGGAGATTTCCATAATTTGGACTACATTCCGGCCTGCTGCCAACTCGAAGTCATCTCGGGTCCAACGACCCCGGGCTATATTGTCGTCAGAGGCGCCGGGGTGCGCCTTTCGAGCGAATGGTCATGGGAACTTGCCGAAAATACCGGGCCGCTGCAGCTGATCCAATAACCGGCTTGCCCTTATGCCAGTGAGACCGTGATGCGAATTCAAGCAAGGCTTGCCCGATTTGCGCGCAAGCCAGTGCCCGACCAATGGGCGGCAGTCAAGACGACACTCGCCAGCGTTTCACAATTCGGCAGACGTTCGCGTCGTGTCCAGGTGCATGCGAGTGCAGAGAACATCGCGTTTGCTTCGGGACTCGGCGATTCTGCGAACCTTCTCTACGGCTTGGTTCGCTCCATGAAGCCGGAAACCTGCGTCGAAATCGGGTCGGCCCAAGGAAAGTCCGCTTGTTACATCGGGGCCGCGCTGAAAGAAAACCGACGCGGCAAGCTTTATGCGATCGATCCTCACATCAGGACCGAGTGGAATGACACCGGCTGGGAAGACACGATTGATATTTTTCGGGAGAACATCTCAACGCTTGGGCTCAGCGAGCAGGTCGTCATGATCCGCTCGCTGTCCGAGGACGCCGCTCGCAATTGGGATCGTCAGATCGACCTGCTTTTCATTGACGGCGATCATTCGTATGACGGCGTGAGGCGCGATTGGACCCTGTTTGTTCCTCATGTCAAGCCTTTCGGCATTGTTGTCTTTCATGACACGATTTGGGGTCTGACCCCGGATCTGGGGGGCCGTCCGGATATGGGGGTGCCGCGTTTTGTCGATGAGCTTCGCTGTCAGGGGTATCAGGCGGTGACCATCGACAAAGATTGTGGGGTCACGCTGATACAGCCCTCCCTCGGGGGCCTGCCGCTTCAACAGCCGACGACCGGAGGGTCAGCGGCCTTACGAAAATCTCCGTTGGCAGGATCTGTCGCGGACCGAGATCAGGAGGACGGCGGCAAAAGCTGGCGCCACGAGCGGCCGCAATGACTTTGGAGCCTGGTTCAATGCGACAACGGCGTGCGACCCGAGCGCTGCTCCAGCGGTTCGTCAAGGATACGTTCCGAAAGATTGGGTTGGATGTACGCGGGTATATCCCAAACCGCCCCGATGGACCGGCGCCGGACCCGACAAATAAACTGTCGGTGCCCGCGACGGCCAGCGCCTGGCTGCCACATCGCCCCGCGCCGTTCGTGCTCGTCGCCACCAACCACGGGACGATGATCGTCAACCGAAACGACTATAACACGCACGGCGCAGGTGATGCCGGGTACGGGGTCGGATTTCAGCTATTCAACACTTCCTGCTGCGAGTATGACGAAGTCAGGCTGGCTCTGGCCCTGCTGGTCAGGCGGCGGCAGTCGCACGGGCCTGGGGTGGTCAGCGTCGATTGCGGCGCAAATATCGGGATACACACCGTGGAATGGGCACGGCACATGCACGGCTGGGGCAGCGTGATCGCGATCGAGGCGCAGGAGCGCCTGTATTATTCGCTGTGCGGCAACATAAGCGTCAACAATTGCTTGAATGCCCGCGCGCTGTTGGCGGCCGCCGGCTCGACGGCAGGAAAAATGCGGGTGCCCGTTCCCGATTACTGCAAGCCGGCCAGCTTCGGCAGCCTGGAACTGCGCAAACGTGAGTCGACGGAGTTTATCGGCCAAAAGATTGACTACGATGAAGACTCTTGTCTGACTGTCGATATGATATCGATCGACGGTTTACAGCTAAACCGTCTCGATCTGTTAAAGATCGACGTCGAGGGAATGGAAATCGAGGTCCTCGCCGGCGCAGAAGAGAGCATCGACGCACACAAGCCGCCGATGATTATCGAAATTCTGAAATCAGACCATGACCAGATCAAGTCCTTCCTGGCGCAGCACGGCTACCGCTACTACCGTTTTTCCGAGAGTTTTCTCGCGGTGCACGAAGCCGATGCGATCGACGCCGCGGTTTCGGTAGCCGATGGAACGTTGAAAATTGATGCCGGTTGAGCCGCGGCGCGGCTGCCGCGCCCGACCGACGAAGCTCGAATGCTGCCGCCAGCGCTGCCGACCCGAACGGCGCGCCGGTTAATGCTCGAACAACCGCCGCCTGTCCGGATAGCAGGCAGAGCGGCGAGATCGAGGTCTCGACGAAGCTCTCGGGAACCGGCCGTTTGGCGCGGACCACGAGAGCGAGCTGTGGCGCCCCGTCTGCGATCAGGGCGGCTTGGCCTTGCGCGCCACGACCTGGATCTGGGCGAGGGCGGAACCGATGGTCTGATCGATCGGCTTGCCCAGCAGGCGCTCGACACGATCGATCGCCAGGTTCAGGCGATAGACCGGGAGCCCGCGGCTCATCATCCGCCCCAACAAGTGCTGCCGGCGGGGCGCGATTCTGAACATCATGCGCCCCAGGCCGCCGATCCGCTCCCGCACCAGACCATAGTCGAGGCCGTGATCCTGAACGCAAGCCTCGATGATCTCGGCGCCGGGGAGGTCGCGCACCAGCGCGCCGATATCGAACGAGGTCGGCGACCATGTCCCGCGTCTGCCGAGATTGAACGTCGCCTTGTGGTCTGGGTTGAACAATGATGGCCATGCGCCCTGCTCATAGAGATCCTCATGCGGGACGACGATGATCAGGTAGCCGCCCGGCTCCACCAGCGCCCACCATTGCGCCAGCGCACCGGTAACGTCGCGCATATGCTCGAGGCAATGCGAGCTGTGCACGCAGGCAAAACTTTCCGGCGGGAAATAGTCGAGGATCGATTGGGCGTCGCCGTGCTCCACGTCAAACGGCACGGCGTGCGGCACGACCAGGTCCGGACCGCATCCGATATCGATGACGCGGCCCGAGAAATACGTGCGCTTGAACGCCTCGCCGCGGAGGTTGTTGGTCTTCGTCGCTTCGTCCATCAGAGAAATGGTACCCTAATCGCGTCGGCCGACGATAGGCCTCGGATGCGTCGCGGCCAGGTCCAAGGACCTCGTCGGTCGCCTCGGCGCCTTGCCATTCGCGCGGTTCGCGGGCTTAATCTTGCGATGGGCAGGGCCATCGGGAAGCTCTCCCCTCCGAGATCCGGGTGAGTTGCCCGGAAGCCCCCGGCCTGATGCCATCGCGGAGATGATGATGACGCCGGCCAATGATTTACCGCATCAAAAGATCGAAGGAGAGCTCAAGGTCAATTATGACGATGACCCGGACAAGGAAAAGGCTGGCAATGGCCTGGATTTATTTCCGCTGATCAACCAGGCGATCGGGGCGGCGGATCTGCAAAACTGGATGATGTCACCTTCCGAGAAGGTGGCATTGATCTTTCTGCTCGAGCAGCTGCGCCCGAAGGTCGCGATCGAGATCGGCACCAGGTTTGGCGGCAGCCTGCAGGTTCTGGCAAATTTTTGCGACCGTGTTTACTCGATCGACATCGATCCGGAGGTGCCGCAGCGGCTTAACGGAAAATTTCCGAATGTCGAATACCTGATCGGTCGGTCGGATCAGCTGCTGCCCCCGTTGCTGGACCGCCTCCGACAGGAAGGCACGGAATTGAGCTTTGCTCTGGTCGACGGCGACCACTCGACCGATGGCGTCCGCAATGACATCGACAATCTGCTCCGGGTTCGTCCGACGGTTCCGTTCTATATCGTCATGCACGACAGCTTTAATCCGCAGTGCCGTCTCGGTCTGAGGCAGGCGAAATGGTCGGCCAATCGGCACGTCCATGCGGTCGAGCTCGACTTCGTCGCGGGGACCGCCAACTGCGCGCCGGCCTTCCGCGATCAGCTCTGGGGCGGATTGGCGATCGGGATCCTGCTTCCTTCCGAGCGGCGCGAACGCTTCGAGATCACGGCGCGTGCGGAGCGGAGCTACCAGGCGATGACCGGCCGGCGACGACCGCTCATCGGGCGCGTAATCGGCAGGGCGAAGCGGACCTTGCCCGGGCGCGTGGCCGGCAAGGCCAAGCGGATGCTGGTTGGCTGGTAGGCCGGCATCGATTGGCCCTTCGGCCGTTGCAACGCGTCTGACGGCGATCTTTATCGGATGGTTGCGGAGATCCCGGTCATGCTGAGCGAAGCGAGGGCGCTCGCCCGCCGGGTCCTGCCGTGGCGGACCCGCCAGGCACTCTTGAGCGAGGCCCGGCGCATCCGGGATTGGATTGCGATCTTTGCCTTGGGCCTCCGTTTGATCGTCACCCGCGCTCCGCTGCCGAGTGTGCTGCTGTTTTATGGATTGTCGCCGGGCGACGATCTCCTCTGCACGGCGGTGCTGCGCGAGCTGCGGAAGCGGAACCGGACCGGCCTGCTGATGATTTCAAACCATCGGCAATTATTCAGCGGCAATCGGGACGTCGCATACGTTCGGCCGGCCGGTCAGCGATATTCGGGCGCCGGCTCCACCATCCCGATCTACCGACGGCTGGCACGGATTTGGGGCGGCGAATTCAAGCGTCTCGTCTATGCACCATTTGACGGCGAGGATCGGAGCGAGCCGCCGTCGCGGCACATTATCGCCGACATGTGCGCGAGCGCCGGAATCACCGGTGCCGTTGCGATCAGGCCTTATCTCGTGTTGACCGAGGAAGAGAAATCGGCCGCGGCCTGGGCCACCGGCCGGATCGCCGTTCAGAGCAGCGGGATGGGAGCGCGCCACCCGATGCGCAACAAGGAATGGTATGTGGAGCGCATTCAGGGTGTGGTCGATGCGTTGTGCGGAGAGCTTGAATTTGTTCAGCTGGGCTCGACCGCCGACCCGGCGCTCCGGCGGGTCGAGGATCTGCGCGGCGCCACCAGCATCAGAGCCTCGGCGGCGATCCTGCACCACGCGCGACTGTACGTCGGCACCGTAGGGTTCCTGATGCATCTCTCCAGAGCCGTCGAGTGCCCCGGCGTGATCGTTTACGGCGGGCGCGAAGCGCCTTGGCAGTCCGGCTACGTGTGCAACGCCAATCTGTACTCGGCACTCCCTTGCGCGCCCTGCTGGCGTTGGAACTCCTGCGACTTCGACCACCAGTGCATGCGGGAAATAGGAGTGGATCACGTCGTGTCGGCGATCCGGCAGATGCTGGAAAGGCGACGTAATCCGCTCGCCGTCGAGATCGCCGAGATCGCCTGAGCAGCCGATGCGCGACGCACGCCGCGGCCGCGTTCACCATCGTTCGTCGTTGAAGCGCAACCGGCATTTCCGGCATGATTTTTTGGGCTGCCCGGGTCGGGATGCGGGATCGGCAGAGTGATCTTCGTCGCCACGACGCCCCCTCGCGGGCGGAGATCGGAGACGTTTCGGGAGATGGCGTCGGCGCGCTCTCGGTCGCCCGGCCGGCATCGATCCGCCGGCGACCCGGTAGCGGAAGCCGTCAGCTGCAGCGGTCGATCCGAGCGCGCAGCACGGAGGGGCGCGGCACGGACTGGCAAGGGAGGACAGATCTGATGGCACCGGTCGTCACTGCGGTCAGCCGCAGCCCACGGCACACCATGGTCAAAGCAAACGAAGACAGCATCCGCCTGGTCGCCGGCCTCGGCGTCGAGGGCGATGCGCATCAAGGTGTGACGGTCAAGCATCGCTCGCGGGTCGCACGCAACCCGGCCGACCCCAATCTGCGCCAGGTGCACCTGATCCACGCGGAACTGCACGACGAGTTGCGCGCTGCGGGGTTTGCCGTGATGCCGGGGCAGATGGGCGAGAACGTGACCACGCGCGGCGTCGATCTGCTGGGGCTCGCCGCCGGCACGCGGCTCCATCTCGGGCAGCGGGCGATCGTCGAGGTGACCGGATTGCGCAACCCCTGCGCCCAGCTCGACAAGATCGAAAAGGGGCTGATGGCCGCGACCCTCGACCGCGACGCCGACGGCAACCTGGTGCGCAAGGCCGGAATCATGGCGATCGTGCTGGCCGAGGGCGAAATCCGTCCCGGCGACCCGATCCGGGTCGAGCCCCCTCCCCCACCGCACCGGCCGCTTGCCGTGGTGTGATGCCGGGTGCCGCGATTGCGCGCGCCGCCGGCCGGCGCGGCGACGCCGAGCGGGCGCGCCCCGAAGCTCAGCAAAGCACTGGAATCTCGACAAAAGACGGCGTCGGGGCGGCGTGGTGCACGGTGTTGATGGCGACCCGGATGTCGGCCTCGCCGTCCTGGGCCAGCACCCTGTTGCCGCTGTTGGTGTTGCGCGCGCGGCGCGGAAAATTGCTGCTGGTGATATCGACTTCGAGGCGGTGGCCGGCGCCGAAGGTGTGGTGGATGTGGCCGAGGTCGATCGTCAGCCGCTCGACCTGGTCCGGCATCAGCGGCCGCTTCTCACCCGACGGGTCGCGGTAGAGCGCGCGGGTGACACCGTCCATCAGCAGCATGGCCCTTCCGTCGGGCTCGAGGTCGATCAGCTTGGCGACAAAATCGGTGTCGGGGCAATCCGACTGCGCGTGCAGGGTGACCCGAACGTTGCCGGCGATCGTCAGCGGCATCGGCAACGGCGCGCCCCGGTAGATCAGGCCGTAATCGGGCAGCGCCTGAGCCGGCCGCTGGTCGCGCGGGCCGGCGTCGATCAGCATGTTGCGCCCGCCCAAGGTCGGGATCGGCCGGCGCGGGTCATAGCGGTAGCGGCGCGGCGCCCCTAGAGGCCGGTCTCCCCCCAGGCTGCCGTCGCCGCGCAGATAGAGCCGCAGCGGCCGGATGCCGGGCGGCGGCCAGCGCTCCGTCTCTCGCCAGTCGTCCGGGGCGTAGCTCTCGCGGTCCGCGACCCAGGCGCGCGGCGAGTACGACACCGCCGGCCCGTCCATGATCGCGTTCTCTTCGCCCTTCAGCCAATAATCGAACCAGGCGAAATACGGATCGCGCGGCCAGAATCTTTGATCATAGACGAAATAATGCTCATTGGGGCCGATCCACAGCTTTTGGTTGCCGGTTCGGGCCTGGATTTCGCTGAATGCCGCAATCACGCTGGTCTGGAAGATGTCGAACCACGTGGTCACATGAAAGCCGGGAATGTCGATCGTACGGCGAAAATTGTGCGCCGCGCGGAAGGCGTCCGGGGCCGGATGCGTAATGATCTCGTCGAGGAACGGCTGCCAGGTCGCGAAGTCCGGGTATCGGGTCAGCGGCAGCCGCAGCCAATCGTCCGACCCGATAAAGGGCGGCGCGGCCTGGCGCGCCGAGTCGAGCCGCGCATAGCGCGCGGCGGCCAAAGCGGCGGCAGTCTCCAGTTCGGCAGCACCGATGCCGAACCGTTGCATGACCGCCTCGCGGTGCGATGGCGAGAGGCCCGGAATGTTGCGCGCAACCCACAGCCACAGCCGCTCCATCTCGATCGACTGACCCTCATAGACCACGTCGTCATAGATGCTGGAGGCACCCGCCTGGGCAAAAAAGGCGCGCAGGCTCGGGTGCCGGGTCGAGGCGGCGGCGAACGTCGTGGTGGCGCCGGCGGACGAGCCCGACATCCCGACCATCTGGTTGGTCCAGGGCTGAGTGGCGATCCATTCGAGCGTGTCGTGGCCGTCGGCGGCATCGTCGGCATAGACGCGGTCCTCGCCTTCGGAGCCGTGCCGGCCGCGGGTATCCTGATAGACCGCGGCATAGCCATGCGCGACGATCGCGCGCCAGCCGCGCAGGATCGATCCGCGCATCGGTTCTGCGGCGCTCGGCAGCCAAGCTCTGGTGCAGTCGAACTTGTCGCGGGCGTCGGCAGCGGCGATGCCATAGGGCGTGCGGTGCAGGATCACCGGCCAGCACGGGCCGCCGCTTTCCGGCAAGAACGCGAAAGTGTTGAGACGCACGCCGTCGCGCATCGCCACCATCACCTGAAAGCAGCGCGCACCCGTATTCGAATCAATAGCTTCCAGCATGATTTCGACCTCTTGGATAAAGATGCTAGACCATCCCCATCCAGAACATCTGCCGGTCGCCGACATCGACGTCGTATTTGCGCGCGAAATCGAGCTTGCCGTCAGCGCCGATACGGAACAGCGACAGGCACGCCGGAACCTCGCGGATGGCCGTGCCGTCCTTGACCGCCAATCCCATGATGTGCGCCGCGACAAGAATTTGCCCGCTCGGATCGATGTGAAATGTGCGGCAATGGATGCCGTGCGTATCGACATGCTGGATCGCGTTGGGCTCGCCGGTCGCGGCATCGATCGCATAGACCGCGAGAGTGTTCTCGCCGCCGGCAAAGACCCGTCGGCCGTCCTCCTCGACCGTGCTCGAAGCGCGGTTGGCGACATAGACAAAGCGACCGTTCGGATGAACGTGAACGGTGCCCGCGACCTGCCGCCCGCGGATGCTGCCTGGCTCGCCGAGGGTCCCTTTGCCGAACAACGGCGTCGCCGTCAGCGTCTCGCCCTCGATCACGAACATGTCGAGCCGGTTCTGCCGCTCGAGCGACACATAAACCCACGGTTTCGTCGGATGAAAATCGAGATGCCGCGGACCAAAGCCGTAGCCGCCGCCCGGCGCCACCGAGACCTCGCCGGTCAACAGCCCGTTGTCATAGCGGAACACCTTGAGCGCGCCCGGCTCTTCGGGTTTCCCGGCGGCGGCATCGTGGCCGCGGGTGACCAGGATCGCCAGCCGATTGTCGAGGCTGACGCGCACCTGGTGTCCGTAAATGCCCGGGTCGACCGGCTCCCGCTGCAGCACCTCCGCGCCCGGCGTGCCGTCGGCATTGAGCCGGTAGGCCCGCAGCCCGGAGGGGTTGCTGAACGCGACCAGGAGGTTGGCCGAGGGAATATCGCTCGTCATGTGGATCGGCCGGGTCGGCAATGCGATCGGCTCCCCGTGCGGGGTCAGCACGCCCGTCGTCGCGTCGATGCGAAACGCGGACACATTGTGCCGCTGGCCGACCGGGCCGCCCACCCCCGAAGCGCTGTCGCTCGTCGCCACGTAGAGGAACCGGCGCGAAGCGTGCGGCCAAGCATAATGCACATTCGCCGGCAACGCGACGGCGCCGCGCCGGGCGAGCGTCGCATTGCCGACATCGAGATCGTACTGTGTCAGCTCTGGTCCGACGCTGGCATAAACCACGGTTTTTTGCGGCATTGAAGACCCCCGAAGACCTCGATCGAACGGTTCGGCAGCCACCATAAAACCCGCCGCTCCGCGACTGAAGCGGCATCATTGTGAGAACCCCAATGAATACCCGCCGGGAATTGCTCGGCCAGTCCGCCGCCGCGGTCGCCGGCATCGCCTTTGTCAAATGCGGCCTGTCGCTTCATCAACCCGCAAGGAACGGCCGAGCTGGCCTCCCGGCTCAAGCGCAATGGCGGGCTCGACAACGTCATCGGCAACCCGCTCGAAACCACGATCGCGCCGAGGAGGCCCCGACCGAGTATTTGCGGGACCTCTATTTCCACTCGCTGGCTTCACCCCCGAAGCGCTTCGGCATCTCGCCGCCCAATTTGGCCCGGACCGCATTGTCATGGGCACCGACAACTCCTATCGGTGGACCACGACAGCGGTCGACCGCATTCTCTCGACGCCCGGGCTGCGCGACGGCGAGCGAACCGCAACGCTCGAGCAGACCGCCGCAAGCCCTGCTCGGCATCAAAGCCCGAGAGCCGGCGACCGGCTCGGTCAGGCAGCGGGTTTCCGGGCGCCTCCCTGCGCCGGGGCGCCGTAGAGGTCGCGCGCGCGCTTGTCGAAGGCGCCGACCATGCGCCGCACCGCCTCGCTGAACAGAACTTCGATGACCTTTTGCATCAGCCTCGACTTGAACTCGAAGTCGACGAAGAAGTCGATCCGGCACCCGTCTGGAACCGAAGTAAAGGTCCAATGGTTATTCAGATAGCGAAACGGCCCCTCGGCATAGGTGACATCGATCTGGCGCGGCGGATCGAGCGCCACCCGCGAGGTAAAGCGTTCGCGGAATACTTTGAACCCGATGATCAGGTCGGCGACGATCAGAGCGGCGCTGCGCTCCCTGATCCGCGCGCCGATGCACCACGGCAGAAACTCGGGATAACGCTCGATATCGGCGACCAATGCAAAGAGCTGCTCCGCGGTGTAGGGGAGCACGCGGTGCTCGGCGTGGGTCGGCATCGCGGCAGGGGTTAGCCGGCGGCGGCGAGCTTGGCGGCACGGGCGGCGCGCAACCGCGCGAAATCCTCCCCGGCATGGTAGGAGGACCGGGTCAATGGCGAGGCCGACACCAGCAGAAAGCCCTTGGCGAGGGCGAAGCTGCGATAGAGGGCGAATTCCTCCGGCGTCACGAAGCGCGTGATCGCGTGATGTTTCGGCGTCGGCTGCAGATATTGCCCGATCGTCAGAAAATCGACTTCAGCCGCGCGCAGATCGTCCATGACCTGCAAGACCTCGGCTTTTTCCTCACCGAGCCCGACCATGATCCCCGATTTGGTGAACCGCGTGGCATCGAGCCGCTTCACTTGGTCCAGCAGCCGCAAGGAGTGGAAATATCGCGCGCCGGGCCTTACCTCGGCGTAAAGACGCGGCACGGTTTCGAGGTTGTGATTGAAGACATCGGGCCGGGCGGCGACGACGGTTTCGAGCGCCCCCTCCTTGCGCAGAAAATCGGGGGTCAGCACCTCGATCGTGGTGCCCGGCGCCGCCGTGCGGACGGCACCGATGGTCTGCGCGAACTGCCCGGCGCCGCCGTCGTCGAGGTCGTCGCGGTCGACCGAGGTGACGACGACGTGGGCGAGCCCGAGTGCCGCGACCGCCGCACCGACGCGCTCGGGCTCGTGCGGGTCGAGATGGTCGGGCCGGCCGGTGGCGACGTTGCAGAAAGCGCAGGCGCGCGTGCACACCCGGCCGAGGATCATCACCGTCGCGTGCTTTTGGGTCCAGCACTCGCCGATGTTGGGGCAGCCCGCCTCTTCGCACACGGTGTTCAGCCGAAGCTCGCGCATCAGCCGCCGCGTCGCCTGGTATTCGGGAGAGCCCGGCGCCTTGACCCGCAGCCAGTCGGGCTTGCGCAGGACCGGGGTGTCCGGCCGGCCGGCCTTTTCCGGATGGCGCAGCGGCGCCGGCGCTGCTGTCCCGGCTGAGGAATTCATCGGCTAGAAGTGGATGGCGCGCCCATAGGCGTCAAGCACGGCCTCGTGCATCGTCTCCGAGAGGGTCGGGTGCGGAAAGATGGTGCGGATCAGCTCGGCCTCGGTAGTTTCCAATGTCTTGGCGATCGTGTAGCCCTGGATCAGCTCGGTCACCTCGGCGCCGATCATATGCGCGCCCAACAATTCGCCGGTCTTGCCGTCGAATACGGTCTTGACCATCCCCTCGGGCTCTCCGAGGGCGATCGCCTTGCCGTTGGCGATGAATGGAAAATGTCCGATTTTGACCTCGTAGCCAGCCTCGCGCGCACTCTTCTCGGTCAACCCGACGCTGGCCACCTGCGGCCGGCAATAAGTGCAGGATGGGATGTTGCGGATATCGATCGGGTGCACGTCGTTGATCCCGGCGATGTGCTCGACGCAGACCACCCCCTCATGGCTTGCCTTGTGCGCGAGCCATGGCGGCCCGACCAGATCGCCGATCGCATAGATGCCGGGCTCGTCGGTGCGCAGCCACTGATCGACGACGACATGGCTTCGCTGCACCTCGACAGCGGTGGTTTCAAGGCCGATATCCTCGACATTGCCGACGATTCCGACCGCCAGGATCACCTTTTCGACGGTCACTTCGGAAGCCTTTCCGCCCGAACTCGATGCGCGCCGCAACATGGTCGCCAGTGCGCTCCAGGGATTTCACGGTCGCCTCGGTATGGATCTTGATTCCCTGCTTCTCAAAAGACTTGCGGGCGAAGGCCGAGATTTCCTCGTCTTCGACCGGCAATACCCGGTCGAGCACTTCGACCACCGTCACCTCGGCGCCCATATCATGGTAAAAGCTGGCGAATTCGATCCCGATCGCGCCCGAGCCGACGACCAGCAGGGATTTTGGAATGGCCGGCGGCACCATCGCCTCCTTATAGGTCCAC
This sequence comes from uncultured Alphaproteobacteria bacterium, assembly GCA_963703665.1. Lineage (GTDB taxonomy): Bacteria > Pseudomonadota > Alphaproteobacteria > ATCC43930 > CGMCC-115725 > AP-15. The sequence goes on from CAVPFB010000002.1 coordinate 112,012, forward strand.
ACGTGCTCGCCGTCGGGTTCGAGCCCGGGCAAGGTGCGCGCCCGCGCCCCGGTGCCGAGGATGATATGCGGGGCGGCGAGCTCGGCCACCGGCTTGCCGTCCTTCTCGACCGCGAGGCGCCCGTTCCCGGCGAGCCGCCCGTGCCCGTCGAACACGCCGACCTGGTTCTTTTTCAACAGATAGGCGACGCCGTTCGATAGCTGCCGGGCGACCGCGCGCGAGCGGGCCACCACCTTGCCCGCGTCAAACCGGATGTCCTTCGCCGAAAAGCCATATTGATCAAGGTTATGCAAGAGATGATAAATCTCGGAGCTGCGCAGCAGCGCCTTGGTCGGGATGCAGCCCCAATTGAGACAAATCCCGCCCAGATGCTCGCGCTCGACGACCGCGGCCTTCATGCCGAGCTGCGCGGCGCGAAGCGCCGCGACATAGCCCCCCGGACCCCCGCCCAGCACGATCACGTCGAAGGAATTGTCGGCCATGCCGGCGGCCCGCCTCACAACAGCATCGTCAAGGGGTCCTCGACGAGCTTTTTGAAGGCGGCGAGGAATCGCGCGCCGGCGGCGCCGTCGACGGCGCGGTGGTCGCAGGAGAGCGTGCAGCTCATCACGTTGGCAATCGCGAGCGCACCGTCTTTTACAACCGGCCGCTGCTCGCCGGCGCCGACCGCCAGAATGCCGCCATGCGGCGGGTTGATGACCGCGGCAAAGTCGCGCACCCCGTACATGCCGAGGTTCGAGATCGAGAAGGTCCCGCCCTGAAACTCTTCGAGCTTCAGTTTGCCGGCGCGGGCGCGTGCGGCGAGATCCTTGGTCTCGTTCGCGATCGCCGCCAGCCCCTTGCGATCGGCTTGTTTGACGATCGGCGTAATCAGCCCGTCTTCCAGCGCCACCGCGACGGCGATGTCGACCGAGTCCCACAGGATGATCGCCTCGTCGCTCCACGACGCGTTGGCCGCCGGCACCCTGCGCAAGGCAAGTGCCGCTGAGCGGATCATAAAATCGTTCACGGAAATTCGGTGAGCATCCGACTTCGCGTTGAGCTCGGCGCGGACCCTCAGCAAGGCGTCGATCTCGCAATCGACCGTCAGATAAAAGTGCGGGACGGTCTGCTTGGACTCGACCAGCCGCCGGGCGATGACCCGGCGCATCGCGGTCAACGGCCGCTCGGTGTGAGGCAGGTTGCCGGCGAGGGCTACGACCCGTTCTTTCGATAGAACCGTCGAAGCCGGGGCTGCGCCTGCCGGCGCCGGTTGCGGCGCTACGGCCGGGCGAGCCGGCGCGGGTTCTGCCTGACCGCGCGACAAAGCGGCGTCGATGTCGGCCTTGACGATCCGCCCCTGCGGTCCCGAGCCGGTGATCACGCCGAGATCGAGGCCGGCCAGCTGCGCCATGCGGCGTGCCAGCGGACTGGCGAAGATCCGGCCGTCGCCGCCGTTCCTCAAGGTCGCCGGCGCCGCCGCCGCAGGGTGCGTATGAGCCCCGACCTGCGCGGGGGTTTGGCCGTGCCGGGGCTGGGGCTGATGTTCCGGCGCGGCGGCAGCCGCCGGGGCGGCAGCCGGTATCGCGAATTTCGTCAGCGCCGAGGCGTCCTCGTCTTCGCCGAGCAGCAACGCGATCGGCTGATTGACCTTGACGCCCTGCGTCCCTTCCGGAACCAGGATCCTACCGACCCGCCCATCATCGACAGCCTCGACCTCCATCGTCGCCTTGTCGGTCTCGATCTCGGCGAGCACATCACCCGAATGCACTTCGTCGCCTTCTTGCTTCAACCACTTGGCAAGATTGCCTTCGGTCATCGTCGGCGACAGCGCCGGCATCAGGATTTCGATCGGCATGCCCAAATCACCAAATCAGCGGTCATCGCGAGGAGGCCGCAGGCCGACGAAGCAATCTCGACGGGTATCGGGGAGGAGGCGCGAGATTGCGTCGCTCCGTTCGCAATGACGTTATTCAAGGGATCAGCGGTAGGCGACCTCGCGCGCCGCCGCGACGATGTCGTCGACCTGCGGCACCGCGAGGTGCTCGAGGTTGGCCGCGTAGGGCAGCGGCACATCCTTGCCGGTGACCCGCTTCAGCGGGGCATCGAGCCAATCGAAGGCTTGTTCCATGACGATTGCGGCGATTTCGGCGCCGATCCCGGCGAACGGCCAGCCCTCCTCGACGGCGACGATGCGGTTTGTCTTTTTGATCGAGGCCACGACCGCGCCAATGTCGAGCGGGCGCAGGCTGCGCAGATCGATGATCTCGGCCGAAATGCCCGATTTCTCGAGCTCCTCGGCGGCCTGCAAGGCGAGCCTGACCATGCGCGAGAAGGCGGTGATGGTGACGTGCTCGCCGGACCGGGCGATCCGCGCCCGGCCGATCGGCACCAGAAATTCGGGATCGTCGGGCACCGCAAAGCTTTCGCCGTAAACCAATTCGTGCTCGAGAAAGACCACCGGGTTCGGGTCGCGGATCGCCGATTTTAACAGGCCCTTGTGATCGGCCCCGGTATAGGGGGCGACGACCTTGAGCCCCGGGCAATGCGCGTACCAGCTGGCGTAGCATTGCGAATGCTGCGCAGCGACCCGCGCGGCGATGCCGTTGGGACCGCGAAAGACGATCGGGCAGCCCATCTGACCGCCCGACATATACCTCGTCTTAGATGCAGAGTTTACAATCTGGTCAATAGCTTGCATCGCAAAGTTGAAGGTCATGAATTCGACAATAGGGTGCAGCCCGCCAAAGCCGGCGCCGACCCCGAGACCGGTAAACCCCTGCTCGGTGATCGGCGTGTCGATGACCCGGCGCGCGCCGAATTCCTGCAGCAGGCCCTGGCTGACCTTGTAGGCGCCCTGGTATTCGGCGACTTCCTCGCCGATCAGAAACACCAAATCGTCACGCCGCATCTCTTCGGCGATGGCGTCGCGCAACGCCTCGCGTACCGTCATCGTCCGGGTAGCGCCGCTGTATTCGGGCTCCGCCGCCGCGGCGCGGGCCGGCGCAGGCGGCGCCGAGGGCGCGACACCTCGCGGCGGCCGGGCCTGCGGCGCCTCCAAGGACGGCGCCGGTTTTGCGCCATTCGCGGCGTGGGCCGTCGCCGGCGGCGCTCGATCCGCGGCGGCCGTGTCTTCGCCGTTTCCGGCGATCAGCGCGATCGGGGTATTGACCGCGACGTGGTCGGTCCCTTCGGGGATCACGATCTTGGCGAGAACGCCCTCGTCGACCGCCTCGACCTCCATCGTCGCCTTGTCGGTTTCGATTTCAGCGATCACGTCGCCGGCCCTCACCGGCTCGCCCTCGCTCTTGAGCCAGCGCGCGATCTTGCCCTCGGTCATCGTCGGCGACAGCGCCGGCATCAGCACTTGGGTAGCCATGGCTTATCGCATTCTCCCGCGGGCTATGCCGCGTCTCGGGACCCCGAGTCGCCGGCCTCGGGCAGTCTTGGGTCCCGCCGAACAGAGTTAGGGGCGCCGGTTCAGGCGTCGACCAGCACATCCGTCCACAGTTCGGCCGGGTCCGGTTCGGGGCTGTCCTGGGCGAATTGCGCCGCCTCGGCGACGCGCTGCCTGACCTCGGCATCGATCGCCTTCAGCGCCGCCTCGCCGGTCCCGCCATCGATCAGTCGCCGCCGCGCCTGGTCGATCGGGTCATGCTCGGTGCGCATCCGGTCGACCTCGTCGCGGGTTCGGTATTTGGCCGGGTCGGACATCGAATGGCCGCGATAGCGATAGGTCATCATCTCCAGGATCAGCGGCCCTTGCCCCGAGCGGGCGTGCTCGGCGGCCGCGAGCCCGGCCTCGTGCACGGCGAGCACGTTCATACCGTCGACCTGCTCGCCCGGTATGCCGTGCGCGGTGCCGCGGTGGAACAGATCGGTGCGGGCCGAGGCGCGGTCGATCGAGGTTCCCATCCCATAGCGGTTGTTCTCGATCACATAAACGATCGGCAGCTTCCACAAGGCCGCCATGTTGAAGCTCTCGTAAACCTGGCCCTGATTGATCGCCCCATCGCCGAGATAGGTGACCGAAACCAGGCCATTATCGCGATAGCGGTGGGCGAAGGCGAGCCCGGTCCCGATCGGCACCTGCGCGCCGACGATGCCGTGGCCGCCGAAAAAGTTCCGTTCGCGGCTGAACATGTGCATCGAGCCGCCCTTGCCGTGCGAGTAGCCGGTTCGCCGCCCGGTCAATTCGGCCATCACCCCCTTGGGGTCCATGCCGCAGGCCAGCATGTGGCCGTGATCGCGATAGGAGGTGACGACCGTGTCGCCCGGCCGCAGCCCCGCCTGCATGCCGACGACCACCGCCTCCTGCCCGATATAAAGGTGGCAGAAGCCGCCGATCAGGCCCATGCCGTACATCTGTCCGGCGCGTTCCTCGAAGCGCCGAATCAGCAGCATGTCGCGGTAGAAGCCGATCAGCTCCTTTGGCGATGCGTCGAGCTCGGCGACCTCGGCCGGCTCGGCTTTGCGTGTGGCTGCCATCTCGCTCCCTCCGGGCGACCGCCCTGCCGCCGCCATAAGGCTCGGCCCGGAGCATGGTGTCAAATCCGCTCCTTTGCAACCTCGACCGGTTCAACCTTTTGTCCAGAAAGTCGGAAACGGCGACCCGCCGCCTCGCGTGTTTCGGCGAAAAGCGGCGCCTGGGCGCTTTCAGTGAGCGGGTGTCGTCCGCATGATCACGATCTCGCTGGGTGCCACGAGGTTCAGGGTCTCGCGCACCCGCTCGTCGAGCAGATCGGGGTCGAGATGATCGGGGCTCAATTCGGAGACCTTGAGGTCGAGCGCCTTGCGTTCCGCGTGAAGCGCATCGAGTTCGGGTATTTTCGGCGCGAATCTCGCGGGTCAGGCGGACCCAGGCGAGGAATCCACGATCTCCATGGACCAGGTTGGAGGCAAAATAGCCGGTCAAGGCGATCCCGCAGAGCGGACCGATGACGGCGCGCCCAATCCGACGCAACTCGCGCAATACGATCATCGCGAGACAGGAGCACCGATTTCGCGGCCGGTCAACCGCCAAGTTGTGGGGGGTGCCGGCAGGTCAGCACCGAGCGGCCGGCATAGACCGCGGCGCCGCCGAGCTGTTCTTCGATTCGGATCAGCTGGTTGTATTTGGCGAGCCGGTCAGAGCGCGACAGCGATCCGGTCTTGATCTGGCCGCTGTTGGTCGCGACCGCGAGATCGGCGATCGTCGCGTCCTCGGTTTCGCCCGAGCGGTGCGAGAACACCGTGCCCCACCCGGCGCGCTGCGCGATCTCGACCGCTTCAAGCGTTTCCGACAAGGTGCCGATCTGGTTGACCTTGACCAGGAGCGCGTTGGCCGCGCCCTGTGCGATGCCTTGGCGCAGCCGCTGCGGGTTGGTGACGAAAACATCGTCGCCGACGAGCTGGATCTTATCGCCGAGCTCGCGGGTCAGCATGACCCAGCCGTCCCAATCGTCCTCGGCCAGGCCGTCCTCGATCGAGACGATCGGATAGCGCTCGACCAGGTCCTGCCAATAGCCGACCAACGCAGCCGAATCGAAAGCCTTGCCTTCCAGATGATAGGCGCCGTCGCGGTGGAACTCGCTCGCCGCGGGGTCGAGCGCCAGCACCACATCGTCGCCCGGGTGGTACCCGGCGGCCTCGATCGCCTGCATGACGAAGCCCAGCGCTGCGTCGGCCGAGGCGAGGTTCGGGGCAAAGCCGCCCTCGTCGCCGACATTGGTGCTGTGGCCTGCGTCGGCGAGCTTTTTGCGCAGGGTGTGAAAGATCTCGGAGCCGGCACGGATCGCCTCGGCGACCGAGGCGGCGCCGACCGGCATGATCATGAATTCCTGGATGTCGATCGGGTTGTCGGCATGCACCCCGCCATTGACGATGTTCATCATCGGCACCGGCAAGGTGCGGGCGAAGACGCCGCCGACATAGCGATATAGCGGCTGGCCGAGATCGGCGGCGGCGGCCTTGGCGGCGGCGAGGCTGACCCCGAGGATCGCATTGGCGCCGAGCCGGGCCTTGTTCGGGGTGCCGTCGAGCTCGATCAGGGTGCGGTCGAGCCCCAGCTGGTCGGCCGCGTCAAACCCAGAGAGCGCGTTGAAGATCTCGCCGTTGACCGCGTCCACTGCCTGGCGCACGCCGCGCCCGCCAAAGCGCGCGCCACCGTCGCGCTTTTCGATCGCCTCGTGCGCGCCGGTCGAGGCGCCGGACGGCACCGCCGCCCGACCCATCGTCCCGCTGTCGAGGGTGACCTCGACCTCGACCGTCGGATTGCCCCGGCTGTCGAGGATCTCGCGCGCGTGGATGTCGGCAATCGCGGTCATGAAGGGCCTCGTGGATTCGCTGCCGGCGTCAATGCCAGAGGGTGCCAGCGCGATCAAGCCCGCTTTCATAGCCCACCCGGTGGAGGCCGGGGCCCATGGCTGAAATGGGTCCCGGGCTCCGCCGGGATGGCACAAAGAGAGATTAAGGGACCGGCTGCGGTCTGGCCTTCGCAATTCGGTCGAAAGCGATCAGCTCTTCGAGCAATGCCGGCAGCGCGCGCAACGGCAGCATGGTCTGGCCCTCGCAGGGGGCATGGTCGGGATCCTGGTGCGTCTCGATGAACACGGCGGCGACGCCGACCGCCACCGCTGCGCAGGCCAGCACCGGGCCAAACTCGCGCTCCCCGCCAGAGCGGTCGCCGAGCCCGCCCGGCTGCGCCACCGCGTGGGTCGCGTCGAACACCACCGGATAGCCGGTGCGCGCCATGATCGGCAAGGCCCGCATATCGACGATCAGCGTGTTGTAGCCAAAGCTGGCGCCGCGCTCGCACAGCAGGATCTGCTGGTTGCCGGTCGAGGCGATCTTGGCCGCGACGTGCTGCATGTCCCAGGGTGAGAGGAACTGGCCCTTTTTGACGTTGACCGGTTTGCCGGTCATGCTGGCGGCCAGCAGCAGATCGGTCTGGCGGCACAGGAAAGCCGGGATCTGCAGGATATCGACCACCTCGGCCACCGGCGCGCATTGCTCCTTTTCGTGCACGTCGGTCAGCACCGACAGGCCGGTCTTTTCCTTGACCTCGGCGAGGATCGGCAATCCGGCCTCGAGCCCGATGCCGCGCGCGCCGGCGATCGAGGACCGGTTCGCTTTGTCGAACGAGGTCTTATAGATCAGACCGATCTTCAGCCGCGCCGCCAGCTCGGCCAGGGCCGCGCTCATTTCCAGCGCGTGCGCGCGCGATTCGAGCGTATTCGGCCCAATGATGAAGACGAGCGGCAGATCGTTGCCGATCGTGATGTCACCGACCGTGACGTGACGAGGGGTCATGGCGCTAATCCAAACTCGACCCGCGGGCGGCCCGCCAATTGTCATTGCGACGCGCCGGTAGGCGACGAAGCAATCTGGACGAGGCAAGCAAAGTCGGCACGAGATTGCTTCGCTGCGGTCGCAATGACAAAGAGGCCGTCATTCCGGCACTACCCTCACACCAGGCGCGATTGGTCGCGGGCGGCGCGGACGAACGAGGCGAACAGCGGGTGCGGCGCGAACGGGGTCGATTTGAGCTCGGGATGAAACTGCACGCCGATGTACCAGGGATGATCGGGCAGCTCCACGATCTCGGGCAGGATGCCGTCGGGCGACATCCCGGAGAACCGCAGCCCGGTCGCCTCCAGCCGGTCCTTGTAGCCGATGTTGATCTCGTAGCGGTGGCGGTGGCGCTCGCTGATCTGGTCAGCGCCATAGATTTCGGCCACCCGGCTCCCTGCCGCCAATATTGCATCATAGGCGCCGAGCCGCATCGTGCCGCCGAGATCCTCGTTCGAATTGCGCCGCTCGATGGTGTTTCCGCGGCTCCACTCGGTCATCAGCCCGACCACCGGATGCCGGCACGGCCCGAATTCAGTCGACCCCGCGCCGGGCAGGTCGGCGAGGTCGCGCGCCGCCTCGATCACCGCCATGTGCATGCCGAAGCAGATGCCGAAATAGGGCACCCGTCGCTCGCGGGCAAAGCGGGCGGCCTCGATCATGCCCGGCGTGCCGCGCTCACCGAAGCCGCCGGGGACGAGAATGCCGTGCACCCCTTCGAGCTGGCGCACCGCCTCGGCCTCGGCTTCGAACACCTCCGAATCGATCCAGTCGAGGTCGATCCCGACATTGTTGGCGAGCCCGCCATGGGTCATCGCCTCGGCCAGCGATTTATAGCTGTCCGGCAGGTGGGTGTATTTGCCGACGACCGCGATCGTGACCCGCCCCTCGGGCTTGTGGATCAGGCTGACGATCTCGTTCCAGCGCGCGAGGTCGGGCTCCGCGGCGTCGAGGCCGAAATGCCGGCAGACCTCGCGGTCGAACCCCTCGGCGTGGTAGGCGGCCGGCACGGCGTAGATCGTGTCGCTATCGAGGGCCGGGATCACGCGGGCCTCGCGCAGATTGCAGAACAGCGCGATCTTTTTGCGGGCACCCGGCGGGATCGGCCGGTCGCAGCGGCACAACAGGATGTCGGGCTGGATGCCGAGACTGAGCAATTCCTTGGTCGAATGCTGGGTCGGCTTGGTCTTGATCTCCGCGGCCGAGGGGATGTAGGGCACCAGGGTCAGGTGCACGAACAGCACCCGCTCGCGCCCGAGCTCATAGCCGAGCTGGCGAATCGCCTCGAGGAACGGCAGGCTCTCGATGTCGCCGACGGTGCCGCCGATCTCGCACAAGACGAAATCCTCGCCGTCGAGATCGGCCTGGATGAACTCCTTGATCGCGTCGGTGACGTGCGGGATCACCTGGACCGTGGCGCCGAGATATTCGCCGCGCCGCTCGCGGCCGATCACGGTCGAATAGATCCGCCCGGTGGTGACCGAATCGCTGCGGCGCGCGGCAACGCCGACGTACCGCTCGTAATGGCCGAGATCGAGGTCGGTCTCGGCGCCGTCCTCGGTGACGTAGACCTCGCCGTGCTGGTAGGGGCTCATCGTCCCGGGATCGACGTTGAGGTAGGGGTCGAGCTTGCGCAGCCTGACCCTGAAGCCGCGCGCCTGCAGCAACGCGCCGAGCGCTGCCGCCGACAAGCCCTTGCCCAGAGAGGAGACCACGCCGCCGGTAATGAAGATGAACCGCGTCATGGAATCCCAGCCTACAGCATCGCGCGTGCCAATCCCATTGGTAAATGAGGGCGAGCGACCGGCCGAGCGGCGATCGGCTTCAGTGCGCCAGCGGCGCGCTCGGGGCGGCCGGCTTGACCGGTGCGGTGGGCCCCGCGGGAGCGGCCGGGGCAAGCGGCACGGCAGGCCCCGCCGGCAGGGACGGCACGCCCTGGCCGATGATCGACGGCGGCGCGCGCTCGCGATTGTGCAGCACCACCAGCAGCACGCTCGTGGTCATAAAGGCGGCGGCAAGGATCGCCGTCGCCCGGGTCAACAGGTTCGCGGTCGAACGCCCGGTCATGAACCCCGACATGCCGCCGCCGCCCATGCCGAGCGCCCCGCCTTCGCTTTTTTGCAGCAGGATGACCCCGACCAGCGAGATCGCGATCATGATGTGAAGCACGAGAAGCAGAATGGTCATCGCCGGGTTCTAACCTTTTGGCCGCGCCGTGGCCAGCGGCACCCGAACCCGCTTCACCCGCTGCCGCGTGCGATCGCCCACAGGAGAAAGAAAACCTCAGCCGCAGCAGGCGATCGCCCAGAACGCTTCGGGGTCGAGGCTGGCGCCGCCGACCAGCGCGCCGTCGACATCGGCGAGGCCGAGGATTGCGGCGGCGTTGGCCGGGTTGACCGAGCCGCCATAGAGAATTCGCGTCGCCGGCGCCAAGTCCGCGCGAATCGCCGCATGCATTGCCGCGATATCGTCGAGGGTGGCGCTGAGCCCGGTGCCGATCGCCCAGACCGGTTCGTAGGCCACCACCAGCCGGTCGCGGTCGAGGCCGTCCGGGATCGAGCCGGCGAGCTGGGCCGCGACCGCTGCCTCCGCTTCGCCGGCCTGGCGCTGCTGCGGGGTTTCGCCGACGCAGAGGATCGGGATCAGGGCGGCGCGGTGCGCGGCCGCCATCTTGGCGCTGATTTCGGCATCGGTCTCGCCGTGGCCGTGGCGGCGTTCCGAATGGCCGAGGATGACATAGGTGCAGCCCAAATCGGCCAGCATTTCGGCGCTGATGTCGCCGGTGAAGGCGCCTTTTGGCGCTTCGTGGCAATCCTGGCCGCCGACGGCGATCCCGGTTTCCGCGACAAGGCCGTGCACCGCCGAGAGCAGGGTCGCCGGCGGACAGGCCAAGAGCTCGCAGTGCGGCGCCCTGCTCCCCGGCACTCCCCGCATCCGCCCCGCCAGCGCCTCCGCCAGCGCCAGGCCCTCGGCGCGCAACCCGTTCATCTTCCAATTGCCGGCGATGAGCTTGGTCCCTTTCGGCATCCGCCGCCTCCCTTCGCCGGCCAGGTGTTGCAGCCCGGCCCGCGCACCCCTATCATCCCGGCCGCTACGATCACACCGGCATCTGGTCGGGTCAACCGGCCCGGGCCCTTATCGAGAGGCCTCTCGCCCCGATGCTGCAAGCAATCCGCTCCAAGGCGGGGTCCTGGGTCGTCAAAGGCCTCTTCGGCCTGTTGATCGTGACTTTCGGGATCTGGGGCATCGGCGACATCTTTCGCAACCGCGCGCCGGATACCGCGGTCGCCACGGTCGGCGGCCAGAGCGTCGATGCGAGCGCCTTGCAATCGGCGGTGCAGCCGGCGCTCGAACGGTTGAGCACCCAGACCGGCAGCCCGGTCGATCTGCGCCAGGCAAAGCAGATGGGCGTCATCGACGAGGTGCTGCGACAATTGATCGATCAGAGTCTCGTCGATCAGGAGGCGGCGCATCTGCAGCTCGAGGTGTCGGACGACGTGATCCGCAACGCCATCACCCAGGATCCGATGTTCCGCGGTCAGAACGGGGTTTTCGACCGCGCCGCGTTCGACGCGCTGCTCGGGGCAAACCAGATGACCGAGGGCGAATATGTCCAGCGCCTGCGCCAGGAAATCCCGCGCAACGATCTGCTGCAGGCGGTAACGGGCGGTGCCGCGGCGCCGCCGGCGATGGTCGACCGACTGTATCGCTATCGCAACGAACAGCGCGTCGCCGAAATCGTGACGCTGCCCGATGCCGGCGCCGGCGATGTTGCTCAGCCGACCCAGGCGGAGCTGACCAGGTTCTACGACGCGCACCGCGATCTGTTCCGCGCGCCCGAATATCGCGGGTTCACGCTGGCGAGCCTGACCCCCTCCGATCTCGCCAAGACGATTACAGTCCCGGACGCCAGGCTGAAGAGCGCCTACGATCAGCGCCAGGCCGAGTTCGTACTGCCCGAGCGCCGCGACGTGCAGCAGATCCTTACGCCCTCCGCGGCCAAGGCGAAAGCGGCCGAGGCGGCGCTCGCCGCCGGCAAGAGCTGGAACGCGGTCGCGACCACGATCGCCGGGCAGGACCCGCAGACGATCGACCTTGGCCTGGTCAAGCGCGAGGATCTGCCGGACGCGCTGGCCAAGTTGGCCTTCGCATTGTCGCTCGACAAGCCGAGCGCGCCGGTGCAGTCGCCGCTCGGCTGGCACATCCTGCGCGTGGTCAGGATCGAGCCGCCAAAGACGCAGAGCTTTGACGAGGCCAAGGCAAAATTGCAGGCTGACATCGCCCATGACGAAGCGGTCGATCGGCTCTACACGCTTGCCAACCACGTCGACGATGCGATCGCCGGCGGCGCGGACATCGGCGAGACCGCGGCCAAATTTGGTCTGAAAAAGACGGTCGTCGCAACCGTCGACGAGAAAGGCCTCGATCGCGGCGGCAACCCGGTGACGCTGCCGGTGTCGCCGGCGACGGTGCTGAAGCTCGCTTTTGCGACCGACGCGGACCGCACCACTCGGGTCACGCAAACCCCGGACGGCGCGATTTTCGTGCTGCACCTGACCAAGATCATGCCGCCCTCGGTCAGGCCGCTGGCCGAGGTCGAGAACGTGGCGGTCGCCGGCTGGCGGGCCGACAAGCGCCGCGAGACGGTCGCCAACGAAGCCCACGCCCTGGCCGCTGCGGTCGAGCCGGGCATGTCGCTGGCCGCCCTCGCCGCCGCCAAAGGCCTGAAGGCCACGGCCTCGCCGCCGTTCCCGCGGCAATCGACCGGCGACGAAGGGGTGGCGCCGGTGCTGGTCGCCAGGCTGTTTGCGGTCAAGACCGGCGCCGTCGTCACCGCCGCCGATGCCGGCGCCGCCTACGTTGCCCAGCTGACCAAGGTCGAGGAGCCGGCCGCCGTCACGAAAACCGCCGCGGCCGAGCTGTCCCGCCAAATGGATGCCGGCGTGCAGGCCGATCTGGGCGAAGAGTTCACCCAGGCTTTGCGCGCCCGCTTCCCGGTCGAGATCCAGCACGACACGCTCGACCGCCTGTTCTGACCGGGACGCGGCCTAATTCGGCAGCAAATCCGCGTCGAGGCTAATCGACGAAGCGGCAGCTCCGCTATCAGTTGGAGGCGACCCAGATCTGCTCTTTGCCATAAGCGGCCGGCGAGCCGGCGAAATCGCTGTGCTCAGCCGCGACAGCAAACCCCGCGAGCTGCAGTAAGTGGCGCATTTCCCAGCGGTAGGTCCAACGCAGGGAGAGTTCCAATGCTTCCTCCTCCAGAACGGCGCCGTCCAGCGCAAATAGCCGGTATCGCCACAGATCGCGGCGAACCTGGTTGACATGGTCGAACAGCGCCGTCTCCAGCACCGCCTCGACCGGATGCCCGGAGTCGCGATCTACGCCGATCTGCCGGTCGATCGGGCCTTTGGCACCCGGCAATAAGAACCGCAGGTCAGGATCAAACAGATGCAGCGCGAGCAAACCCCCGGGCCTCAGATGTCGTCGGAAGCAGGCAAGCGCGATAAGTTGATCCTGCGGTGTAAGGAGCAATTGGAAGGCACGAAATGGCACGATAATCAGACCGAATTGGCGCGGGCCCAGCTCAAAGGCGCGCATGTCGGCGCAAACGAGCCGGACTCGCTCGGTCAAGCCGTGGCACGCCGCCTTCTCGTACGCGAGTGCGAGCATGTCCGGCGAGGCGTCGAGGCCAGTGATCGAAACCCCGGCCGCGGCCATCTGCAGAGCGGCGCGGCCGGTTCCAACCCCGATCTCGAGCACTTCTCCGCCCGCGCGGCGGGCAAGGTCGAGGTAGAATTTCGCATCGCCGCGAATGACCGGGCGGTCGTCTGAATTCATCGAGTCATAGCTGCGGACATGCAGGGTGCGGCCGGCGTAGAGCGTCGGTCGTTCGCTCATCGCGCCGCTGCTGATTTTATTGTCGAGAGCACCGCGGCGATGATCGGCATGCCGATCTCGTCGCGCAGGGTCATCACCAATTCGGGGTGGAATTGGACCGCGGCGATCGGCAGGTCGACGTGCTCGATCGCCATGACCACCCCGTCGGCGGTTTCGGCGGTGACCGCCAGCGCCGCCGGTAAGGTCGCGCGTCGGGCATGCAAGCGAATGATAGCGGCCGACCGTGAACTCGGCCGGCAGATCGCGCAACAGCCTGCCGCCCAGCACCCGCACCTGCGATGGCTTGCCGTGGTACGGGCGTTCGCAACACGTCGAGCGCGCCGCCGAAATATTCGACGATCCCCTGCAGCCCGAGACAGACGCCGAAGATCGGCAGCGACCGCCCGATCACGAGGTCGATGGTCTCGGCCATCGCGAAATCGGCGGGTCGCCCCGGCCCGGGCGACAGCACCACCAGATCGGGCATCTTGCCCCGCCGCAATTCGGCGCGGGCCAGGTCGGGCCGCATGGTGACGACCTCGGCGCCGGTGGTGCGAATGTAATTCGCCAGCGTGTGGACGAACAAGTCCTCGTGGTCGACCAGCAGAACCCGCGCGCCTCGCCCAGCCCCCTCCCCCGCCACGGCGCGGGCGCCCGGCGCGACCGCCGCCTTCCCGCGGATCGCGGTAAACATCGCCGACGCCTTGAGCCGGCATTCAGCTTCTTCGGCCTGCGGATCGCTGTCGTAGAGCAGGGTGGCGCCGGCCCGCACCTCGCCGACCCCGTCCTTGATCCGGATCGTGCGCAGGGTCAGGCCGGTGTTCATGTTGCCGTCAAAGGTGACGCGGCCGATGGCCCCCCCGTACCAGCGCCGCGCCGAGCGCTCCTGCTCCTCGATAAAGCGGATCGCCCACAATTTCGGCGCGCCGGTCACGGTCACCGCCCAGGCGTGGCTCAAGAACCCGTCGAGCGCGTCGAATTCGGGACGCAATTCGCCCTCGACATGGTCGACGGTGTGGATCAGCCGTGAATAAAGCTCGATCTGGCGTCGCCCGATCACCCGCACGCTGCCCGGCACCGCCACCCGCGACTTGTCGTTGCGGTCGACATCGGTGCACATCGTCAACTCGCTCTCATCCTTGGTCGAGTTCAACAATTCGCGAATGCGCTCGGCATCCTCGACCGGGTCGCGGCCGCGGGCAATCGTGCCGCTGATCGGGCAGGTTTCGATCCGCCGGCCCTCGACCCGCACGAACATCTCGGGCGAGGCCGACACCAGAAACTCGCCCTCTCCGAGGTTGATCAACGCGCCATAGGGCGCCGGGTTGGCGCGGCGCAGCCGCTGGAAGACGACGCTCGGCGGGTCGGCGCAGCGCTCGGCCAAGAGCTGCCCGACAACGACCTCGAACAAATCGCCGCGGACAAACGCCTCCTTGGCGCGCTGGACCAGGGCGGCGTACTCGCCCGGGCCGTGGTCGCTCTCGCTGAGACCGCGAGCCGGCGAGCGGTCGGGACGATAGGCTGCGGTCGGGGTTTCGCGCGGCAGCCCGGCTGTCGACGCCCCGCCGAATTCGAATTCAAAGCGATGGGTCGCGGCAATCTGGCGCATATGGTCGACGACCAGGATCTCGTCGGGCAGATAGAGCACCAGGTCGCGCTGGTCATCGGCGCGCGGCAGCCTCAGAGGCATCGGCTCGAACTGAAACACGAGATCGTAGCCGAAGGCGCCGTAGAGCCCGAGATGCTGGTCCTCGGGGCTGGAAAACAAATCGACGAGCGCGCGCAGCACCGAAAACACCGAGGGCTGCCGGCTGCGCCTCTCTTCCGGAAAGCGTTCCGCGGTTTCGGCGACGGCGCCGCTGAGCCGGTCGCCGCCAAGCGGTTCGAGGTTTGTGGCCGGCAGCGGCAACAGAACCTCGGCGATCGCCGGCAGCAAGACCCGGCCGCGCGGGTTCAGGGCCTCGATCGCGAAACCGCGCCCGCGCGCGGTGAACGCGAGCGGCGGATCGACAAACCCCATGTCCCAGCGGGTGTAGCGGCCGGGAAACTCGAAGCTCGACGAAAACAGCACGCCGCGCCGCCGGTCGAGCGCTTGCGCCAGCGCGTCGTCGGCCGGCTGATAGCGGCCCTCGCGGATCTCGCGCCTGACGCCGATGCCGCCCTTGGTGACATAGCTGGCGGTCGTATGGCTGGTGCGCTGCATCAGGTTCTCCTCTGCGCCGGGACCGCTTCGGGAGATCCGGGAAGGTTCGCCTCAAAAAACTCGAAAGGCCGCCCGGAACTCCGAAGCGGCCTTGATCGGAAATGTTAAACGATGGCCGCCCGTATCAGACGGGCCACCACCAAGCTGCCGAGTGGGCGACGCGAACCATGGACGCAGCTTAGCAGCCTAAAATCCCAGCCGCAACAGCTACCCGCCGGCTTGCGGAGACCCGCCTTTCAAGGAGCGAGCGGATTGAGCCAAGCCAATCCCGGGAATCGTGCAAAATCGCTGTCCGCGGAGCACAGGGTCAGCCCGTGCTCGATCGCCAACGCCGCAAGATGCGCATCGGGCACCAGATTGGCCTGCATCCCGGGAAGGCTGAGAAGCCGACCCAGCAATTCGCCGTGTCGCCCGGTCGGCTCCGGGATCCATGCCGCCTCGCACCCCAGCCACGCAGTGACCTGGCCCCATGCCTCGACCATCGGTTCCGGTTGCTCAAACACGCGAGGGTTGGTGACGAGGCGCAGGAACGCCAGCACGCTCGCCCAGGGCAGCCCGACCGGAGCAAAGCCGTCGAGCTGCCGGTCGAGCCAGTCGCGAGCGGCGAGGTGCTGCGCGAACGAGCTGACATGGGCGTAGATCAGCAGGTTGGCATCGATCAAAATCACCGAAAGCCTTCACCTTCGGCGATTGCCAGGGCCTCGGCGATATTGTCGATGCCGGCGATCCGCACCCGGCCGAGCGCTACCGATCGAGTCCGAAACGGCTCGCGCTGCTTCGCTCGCGCGGTCATGTCCCGCAGCCCGCGCCGCAGCGCCTCGTTGACCAGGTCTTTAAGGCCGGCATCGCGCTCTCGGCGCAAGCGCTCCAACACGACGGCCACGTCGTCGTCGATGGTCAAGGTGGTTCTCATATATCGAGCCATAGAGTGTTTGATGCGTTGATGTCAACTGTCCTCGCGATCTGGTCTGGGACCGGACCTGCTCGCTGATCACGTCGCGGGTCGGCGACGCCCCAAGCGGTTCCGAACGTTCCGTCGTCGGGTGCAGCCTGATATAAGGGGGCTCTGTCGGAGGCGAGCCCGGACATGCCGCTGCGAATCGATGGTTTGCCGATCATGCCGGACACCGAAGCGTGAGGGACGCTTTCGGCGATCTGAAAGCGCTGTTGGCGCATGTCGCGCAGGGCCGCAGTCTCGCCGAGCGCGAGGCCGAGGCGGCGTTCGACATCATCATGAGCGGCGATGCGACACCCTCGCAGATGGGCGCTTTTCTGATGGCGCTCAGGGTGCGCGGCGAGACCGTCGACGAGATCGCCGGGGCGGCGCGGATCATGCGCGCCAAGGCGGTGACGATCGACGCCCCGCCCGGGACCATCGACACTTGCGGCACCGGCGGCGATGCGTCGGGCAGCTTCAACATCTCGACCGCGAGCGCCTTGGTGGTCGCCGGCTGCGGCGTGCCGGTCGCCAAGCACGGCAATCGCGCGTTGTCCTCGAAATCCGGCTCGGCCGATGTGCTGACGGCGCTCGGCGTCAACATCGAGGCCGATCTTTCGGTGGTGCGAGCCTGTCTTTGGGAGATCGGCATCGGCTTTCTGATGGCGCCGCGCCATCACAGCGCCACCCGCCATGTGGCCCCGACCCGGGTCGAGCTGGGCACGCGGACGATCTTCAACCTCTTGGGGCCGCTGTCGAACCCGGCCCAGGCGCGCCGCCAGCTGGTCGGCGTGTTCGCGCCGGAATGGGTGCGGCCGATGGCCGAAGTGCTGGGCCGGCTCGGCGGCGAGCGGGCCTGGGTCGTGCATGGCGACGGGCTCGACGAGCTGACCACCGCCGGCCCGACCACGGTCGCCGCACTCGACAACGGCCGGGTCGAAACCTTTGAGATCGTGGCCGAGGACGCCGGACTGCCCTCAGCGCGGCTCGCGGACCTGCGCGGCGGCGAGCCCTCATACAATGCCCGGCTGATGCGCGAGCTGCTCGGCGGCGCCGGCGGCCCGCTGCGCGACGTCGTGCTGTTGAACAGCGGTGCGGCACTCTTGGTCGCCGGCCGGGCCGCGAATCTCGCCGAAGGGGTCGAACTTGGCCGCGCGAGCGATCGATTCGGGTGCGGCCGGCCGCGTGCTCGGCGATCTCGTGGCGCGCACCAACGCCCCGGCCGAAGCCACCGAGGCGATCCGATGAGCGATGTGCTCGACCAGATCTGCGCCGACAAGCGCACCCATGTCGCGCGAGCCAAGGCGACGGTGTCCGAGGCGGTGCTGACCGCCGGTCTCGGCCGCGGCGCCGCCGGTGCGGCCGTTCGCGCGGCGACTCGAACGGCATCTGGCGCAGGGCCGCTCGGGGCCTGATCGCCGAGATCAAAAAGGCCTCGCCGAGCGCCGGGCTGATCCGCCCCGATTTCGATCCGGCGGCACTGGCGCGCGCCTATGCAGGCGGGCGGCGCCGACCTGCCTCTCGGTGCTGACCGACGCCCCCTATTTCCAGGGCAGCGACGACGATCTGCGCGGCCGCGCGCGGCGCCGACGGCGCTGCCGGTGCTGCGCAAGGACTTCATCCTCGACCCCTATCAGATCCTCGAAAGCCGCCGCATCGGCGCCGATTGCGTGCTGCTGATCGTGGCGGCGCTGTCGCGACGCGACGGCGCGCGAGCTGGCGGCGGCGGCGGCCGAGCTCGGTCTCGACGTGCTGGCCGAGGTGCACGATGCGCGCCGAGCTCGATCGCGCCTTGCGCCTCGGGGTGCGGCTGATCGGCATCAACAACCGCGATCTCAAGACGTTATCGGTCGATCTCGGACGACCGAGGAACTGGCGCCGGAGGTGCCGCCCGACCGGATCGTCGTTGCCGAGAGCGGCATCCGCGGCCCGGACGATCTCGATCGTCTCGTCGCGGCTGGCGCTCACTGCTTCCTGGTCGGCGAGACCCTGATGCGCGCGCCCGATGTTGCGGCGGCGACGCGACATCTGCTGGGCCCCGGCCTTCGCTCGGGGCAGGCTCTGCCGGAATTCACCCATCTCGACGCGCAGGGCCGCGCCCGTATGGTCGACATCTCGGCGAAGGGCGAGACCGACCGGGTCGCGCGATCGCCGGCGCGCGGGTGGTGATGCGGGCGGAGACGCTCGAACGCATCCGCGCCGGTGACGTCGCCAAAGGCGACGTGCTGGCCGTGGCGCGGCTCGCCGGGATCATGGCGGCAAAGCGCACCGCCGAATTGATCCCGCTGTGCCATCCGTTGGCTTTGACCTCGGTCGAGGTCGATCTCTGCTGTGCGCCGGAGCGCAGCGCGGTCGAGATCACCGCCACCTGCCGGCTGCGCGGGCGCACCGGGGTCGAGATGGAAGCGCTGACCGCGGCCGGCGTCGCGGCGTTGACGATCTATGACATGTGCAAGGCGGTCGATCGCGGCATGGTCGTGACCGATCTTCGGCTTCTGCGGAAAGCTGGCGGCAAATCAGGAGACTGGGAGGCGACAACGGTGATTTCGGTTGAAGAAGCGTTGAGCGCGCCTCCTGGTTCTGGTCGAGGCCCTGCCGCCCGAGCAGATTTCGCTCGCCGACGGGCTCGGCCGGGTCCTCGCCGAGGAGGTTGCGGCGCGTCGCACGCAGCCGCCGTTCGCGGTCTCGGCGATGGACGGCTATGCGGTGCGCGCCGACGATCTGGGCCGGGTCCCGGTCGAATTGCGCATCGTCGCCGAAGTCCCGGCCGGCGCCGGTTTCGGCGGCCGGATCGGCGCCGGCGAGGCGGCGCGCATCTTCACCGGCGCGCCGATGCCGGCCGGCGCCGATACGATCGTCATCCAGGAGGACGCCGAGCGGCTCGGCGAGCACGTGCGCGTGCTCGAAGGGGCGCCGCGTGGCCGCTATGTCCGCCGCGAAGGCCTCGATTTCACTGTGGGCGACGTGCTGCTGCGGGCCGGCCGGCGTCTGACGGCGCGCGACATCGGCCTGCTCGCCGCGATGAACCGGCCTTGGCTGTTCGTCCATCGCCGGCCGCGCATCGGCATCCTGTCGACCGGCGACGAGATCGTCATGCCGGGCGACCCGATCGGGCCGCACCAGATCGTCAGCTCCAACAGCCTGGCGCTCGCCGCCTTCGTCGCCGCCTGCGGCGGGGTTGCGGTCGTCGCTCGGCAACGCCCCCGACGATCCGGAGGCTTTGCGCCGCATCGCCGCCGCGACCAGCGGCGTCGACCTCCTGGTCACCACCGGCGGCGCTTCGGTCGGCGATCACGATCTGGTGCGCGAGGCGCTGGGCGCCGGACGGCTTCGACGCTCGATTTCTGGCAGATCGCGATGCGGCCGGGAAAGCCGCTGATGGTCGGCCGCTATCGGGGCACGCCGATGCTCGGACTGCCCGGCAACCCGGTGTCGACCCTGGTCTGCGCGATGCTGTTCCTCAGGCCGGCGATCGAACGGCTGAGCGGCCTTGTCGGCCCGGCCGAGCCGATCGCCGACCGCGCGGCTCGGCGCCGCTCTGCCGGCGAAACGACCGGCGCCAGGATTATCTGCGCGCGCGACTCGACCGCGCCGCCGACGGCAGCGAGGAGGTGTTCCCGTTCGACACCCAGGACAGCTCGATGATGCGGCTGCTCTCCGCCGCCGATTGCCTGATCCTGCGCCCGCCGCACGCTTCGGCCGCCGCCGCCGGAGCATGGTGCCGATCCTGCGTTTCCCGGGCGGGGCCTTGCCGATCTGAAGCCGCCGGGCCGCCGATTTTCCGTGCGAGCAGCCCGTGCGGGGCCCCTTGACGCGGCGCGCGAACTAAAGTAGAACGATACTCAGCGTTTTGGGTTCGTTCCGACCCTAGCACCATGGGGGTTGACATGCTGACCGCAAAGCAGCGCGAGCTGCTGCTGTTCATCAACCAGCGTCTGATGGCGACCGGGGTGTCGCCTTCCTTCGACGAGATGAAGGATGCTTTGAGCCTCAAATCGAAATCCGGGATTCACCGGCTCGTCAGCGGGCTCGAGGAGCGCGGGTTTATTCGTCGCCTGCCGCACCGCGCTCGCGCGCTGGAGGTGACCAAATTGCCTGAGGAGAGCGCGGCCGGACCTGCCTCCGACCGCGGCCGGTTCTCGCCGACGGTGATCCGCGGCGACTTCGACGCTACGTTGCCGGGCGCGCCGATGGCCCGCGACGTCGAAGCGGTCGATCTGCCGCTCTACGGGCGGATCGCCGCCGGCACGCCGATCGAGGCGTTACGCGACCAGAGCGCCACGGTCGGAGTGCCGGCGAGCCTGCTCGGTCGCCGCGGCGAGCATTACGCGCTCGAAGTCGCCGGTGACAGCATGATCGAGGCCGGCATCCTCGACGGCGACACCGTGATCATCGAGCGCGGCGACACCGCCGAGAACGGCGCCGTCGTCGTCGCCCTGGTCGACAACGAGGAGGTCACCCTGAAGCGGCTGCGCCGGCGCGGTGCCTCGATCGCCCTCGAACCGGCCAACAAGACCTACGAAACCCGGATCTTCGGACCCGACCGGGTCAAGGTCCAGGGTCGTCTGGTCGGGCTGCTGCGCCGCTACTGAGCCGCGGAGGGCCATATATCTCACTGGTGTTGTTCGCCGGGAGAGCGCTGTGGTGCGGGCCATCGCAATCCCGCCAAATCGAAGCTTTGGTCACTGTGGCAGGCGCGCGCGAGGACGCGCCATGCAGACGAGACCTCATAATCTATACTGTATACGAGCCGGAATCGAAGAGGGTTCTGAAATATCCAGCTCGGCCGTCATACCTGCAAAAGCACGAACCCAGAGCAAGTGACGTACGGTCTCCCGCATGGACTTGTCCGCGTATTCGCGTCAGACGCTAAGATATTGCCACTGGTCCAATAGTGGGACTGTTACAAGTGTGCAATCGCGGCAGATGATAAGCGAGCTGTTATTAACAAAAACACGCGCACGGTCCCAGGAGATGCATAAAGCAGTCCAAGACTGAGGCAACAAGCTGGACTGGCCCGGCGAGGATGCGCGGCGCCGGTTATTCGCCCCCGGCCGGGTTGCCCTTGGCCGCGAGCTCGGCCTCCTCGGCGGCTTCGCGCTTGGCGCGCGCCCTTTCGACCATGCGGCAGGAAACGATCGACGCTTCGAACAGGACGATCAGCGGGATGGCCAGGCTGGTTTGGCTGACAATGTCGGGCGGCGTCAGCACCGCCGCGACCACGAACATGATGACGATCGCATAGCGGCGTTTGGAGGCGAGCCCCTTCGAGCTGACGAGCCCGACCCGCGCCATCAAGGTCAACAGCACCGGCAGTTGAAACGCGATGCCGAAGCCGAACAGCAGGGTCATCACCAGCGACAGGTATTCGCTGACCTTGGCGTCGAGAACGATCGGCAGGGTGCCGTGGCCGCCCGGCGATTCGAAGCTGACGAAGAATCGCCATGCATACGGAATCACCACGAAATAGGCGAGGGACGCGCCCATAGCGAACAGCACCGGCGTGGCGAAGAGATAGGGCAGGAACGCGCGCCGCTCGTTTTTGTAGAGGCCGGGCGCGACGAATTTCCAGATCTGCACGGCCACCACCGGAAAGGCGATGCACAGGCCGGCCCAGAACGACACCTTGACATAGGTAAAAAAGGCCTCGGTCAGTCCGGTGTAGATCAAATGGCGCCCGGTCTGGCCTTTGAAGATCACGGCCAGCGGGTGCACCAGAAAGGCGTAGATCCGCACCTTGAACTGATAGCAGACGAGAAACGCGACCATGACCGCGCCGATCGACCACATCAGACGGTTGCGCAGCTCGATCAGGTGATCGAAAAGCGGCATCCGGCCGGCTTCGAGCTCGGCCTCCCGTTCATCGGCCATCGCGCTCGCCTACGGCCGGGGCGGCACGATCTCGACGGCGACCGCTGTGGGGTCGTGGCCACCGGTTCCGGGCGGGTCGCCTGCGCGAGGAGGCGGTTTGCCGGCTTCGGGCGCCGCCGATCCAGGCGCGGCCGCCGCCGGATCGCTGTGCGCCGGCTCTCGTGCTGCCGCCGCCCCGGTGGCCGCTCGGATGCCCCTCGACCCCGCCTGCGATCGCCGTCCGTGACCCGCGGCGCCGGCAATTCCTGCGCCGACGAAAAGCTCGGCAGCTCAGGGCGGTTTCAGGCTTTCGCTCGAGACTTCCGGTCGGATCGATCGTGTTGTGGAATTCCCGGTCGAGATCGAATTCCGACGCCTTTTTGAGCTGCTGCCGCATGTCGTCGAGCTCGGCCTCGCGGATCATCTGATCGATGCTGCTCTGGAATTCGCGGGACAAGGTGCGCGCCTTGCGCACCCAGTACCCGGCGAGGCGCATCGCTTTCGGCAGATCCTTCGGCCCGATAAACACCAAGGCGACGACGCCGATCAGCAGGATCTCAGACCAGCCGAGGTCAAACAGCATCGGTTCGCATTCCGCCCTTCAGCAAAAGCATCTCCCAATGTCTGCCGCCAACCTCCGCCGCCAACCGCTGCCCCAACTCGCCCGGGGCCGATGATGTCAGATCGGCACGATCCGGGCAATGCGCGGCCGCGGCGATGCCCGCCGCGGCACCTCATCTCGCCGCGGTGATGTGGCTGCGGAAAGTCAGCGGGTCGGCGATGTCGGCGCATCGGTTCGAGGCTGCCGCCGGTGCCGCGCACGATGATCGTGCCATAGCCGAGGATGCGACCGAGGATCGTCTGGTCGACATCGACGCTGTCGACCTTGGCACGGTTCATCTCGAGCGTATGCCGGCGCAACAGCCCGGTCTTGTAGATGACGCGATGGTCGGTGACGGCGAGTTCGGTCGTCGTCCGCCGAACCAGGGCGCGCAGCCCGGCCGATAGCGCCAGCAGCAGAAACATCCCGGCCAGCGATCCACGAGGCGAGGCCGATTTCGGGCTGCCGATGTGGCGACCTGCGCGCCGCGACGGCGAAGGCGGCGCCGATCAGCGACAGGATCGCCCGCAGGTGTAGATCCGCCAATGCAGCCGCGTCTCGTAGACGACCCTTTCGTTCGGCTTCAGCACCCGCCTGAGATAGCGCCCTGGGCATCGACCTGCTCGGCCGGCGGCGGCATCAGCGCCCGCTCGTTGGCGCCGACCGGCCTTCCAGCGCCGCCTTGTAGGCGCCGACCGCCGCGGCAAAACCGACGATCAGCGCGTCGGCGGTCAGTTCGTGCCCGATCGAGGCCTCGGCGAAAGCGGGCAGGGCGGCAACCAGCGGCGGCAGGTTGTCGAGGTTGAGATCGTGGCCGATGTTGACCGTCATGCCGAGGTCGGCGGCGCGCGCGGCCGTCGCCGCGCAGGCCCGAATTGCGCTTGCGGCTGCCGGCGCGAAATGCCGCGGCATAGCCGCCGGTATAGATTTCGATGCCGTCGGCGCCGGCGTCGCGCACGCGGTCGACGATCGCCGGGTCCGGCTCGACAAAGAGGATGACGCGGGTGCCCGCGCCCTCAGCTCGGCGATCGCCGGCGCCAGGAGGCGGCTTTGGTCGGGCTCGAGCTTCCAGCCCTCCTCCGAAGTCAGCACCGCGGGCGCGTCCGGCACCAGCGTGCATTGCTCCGGGGCCACCGCCCGCACCAGATCGAGCAGGCGTTGCTCGGGATAGCCTTCGATATTGAGCTCGAAGGCCGGCCGCCACGGGCATATCAACTCGGCGACGGCGAACACGTCGGCGCGGCGAATATGGCGCTCGTCCGGCCGCGGATGCAGGGTCAGCCCGTCGGCCCCGGCATCATGAGCGATCCGGCCGAATTGCAGAACATCCGGCACGCCGGTCCGGCGCGAGTTGCGCAGAGGGCGATCTTGTTGAGGTTGACGCTGAGCCGAGCCATGCCAGCGATACTACACCGACCGAGCCGCACGCCGGACAGCCGGCGCGCTTCTTCCTGGCCGCGGAAAATTCAGCGGCCCTCGAAGGACGACCCTCGAAGAGACGAGCCGACCGTCACCTGCTTGCCTTGCGTCTCGAGCGGATGGCCCGCAACGCCGGGCGCTCGACAAAATAGGTCATCGCGCTTGCCATGGTCAGCGCCAGGATCATCGTCGCCGGAACGGCGACGATCGACGGGATCCGGTCCCCGCTCAGAGACCTGATCACGGCAAATCCGATCATCTGATGCGTCAGATAGAGCGAATAGGAAATCGTGCCGAGCCAGACGAGCGGGCGCACACAGAGAAACCGGGCCCGGCCGGAGACCGCAACCGCGACTAATCCAAAAATAACCATTACCCGCTCCGCGCTCGCTGCGCCATAATCGATCCAATGCACCGACAAGCAGGCAAGGATCAAGGCCACCCGGATGGCGCGTCGGCCCTTTTTCATAAATTTCAAAAAAATTGATGCCGGCAACGAAAAGTGCGGCATATTTCAGCACGAATACCTGCCGAATTGTTTCGGGCACAGCGAACCCGAGATACGACAGCAAATGGGTCCCGGCCGCTGCCGCAAGCCAGACGACCGATAGGCGGACCGTACTGGCCAGCAGGCCCGAGGCGAATAGCGCCAGCATGACGGCATAGAAGCAAAGCTCGACGTTGAGGGTCCAATAAACCCCGTCGATCGGCGCCACCCGGCCGAATCCCTGCAGCATCGTCAGGTTGGTCAGCAGCTGCATCACCGTGTAATGTTGGCCGGGCAGAGGCCACCAGGTTCCGACGGCGCAGGTCAGCAGCGCCGCGGCCCAATAGGCAGGATAGAGTCGCGACAACCTGGAGACCAGAAACTCGGATGCGGTCTTGCAGCGGCTCAAAGTCATGAAGATCACGAAGCCGCTGATCACAAAAAAGAGGTGGACCCCGTACGCGCCGTCGGCAAACCCAAACGGGACATCGCCTCTCGGGATGTACTTCTGATCGTAGCGTGTCAGGTAATGGAACAGCAGCACCGCAACGGCAGCTAAACCTCGCAAGACGTCGAGCTCCTGAAAGCGGCTGGCATTAGCGGCTTCAGACCGCTTTTTCGGATTGCTCATCGGCGCTGCTGTTCGACGCTCAAATCCGGACCGTTTGCCGCCGTCCGGCCGTGCCTGCGCCACGGCTGCGCAACCCGCAGCAGCTCGTCTGAGCCAAATATCGCGGCGGGTTCCGGAGAATTGTTGCATAACCGACGTTGTATTTTATAGCGCAAGAATGATTCGATGCGAGTGGCGACCCTACTCGGTGAGTTGGAGCGGCGAATTCGGGGCGCGCAAGTCGGCGCACGGATCGAGTTACGAATCGGCGGCCACCGCGTCGACGGTCGGCGGAGTGTCGCCGGCCCGCGCTGAGGCATGGGGTCGCCCGGGGCGGCCCCTCTCCACGTTGCAAAGCCGCGAAAGGGGTCAGTGCGACTCGGGGGCAGCCGGTCGGTAGGGCTTGACAGCGATCTCACTTTCGCGCTGCCGCATCGCGTAGGCATCGTGCCATGCCTGCATGTTCAGCAGCGTCTCCATCTTCATGCCAAACGCCTTTTCGATCCGCAGCGCCATTTCGGCCGATAACGCCGCGTTGCAGTTAACCAAGTCGGACAGGGTTGCGCGGCGTACCTCCAGCACCTTTGCCGCCTCGCTGACCGTCAAGCCGAGCTCGTCGAGAACTTCCTCTCGGATGAACGCGCCCGGATGCGGCGGGGCCATTGCTACTCTGCTGGGTTCGCGGCTCATCAGTGATAGTCCTCCAAGTCGAGGTCGCAGACTTCATGCCGCCGAACATTAAAGGTCAGCCCGCCAATTGCCGCTGACCGATATGCTCCGCGTCCCGGCACGGTCGCCCTTGAGCTCGCGGACGCGCCAGCCGGGCGGGCCGATAACGCCGCCCATGTCGGGCGCCGCGATCAGCACCGCGAGGATGTTGCGCAACCGCCGAACAAGATCGTTGCGGAGCTCCCGACTGTCGTCGCCTTCGATCAGGCGCAACAGGCCTCGGTGCCGAACGCTCCGAATGATCATGTCACAACCGGGTGTACGCTTACACCGTACAACTGTCAAGCGCCCGGTAACGTGGAAACACGTCGCCAGCGCGTTTTAGGTTTTCGGGCGAGATCGGCTCGGCCCTGAGAAATGCTGCGTCATCCGCGCGCCCTTGCTTGGCTAATCGGCAAGACGCCTCGGCGTCACAGTCGCGAAATTGCGCTTTTTCCGACGTTTAGCCGGGCGCACTCGGCAGCGTCGCGGCCTCGCCCGCCACCCGCCCAGCCACCTCCTCTTCGCGGGCTTTCGGCCGGGCCGCGCTCTCCGACTCCTTCTCCCCACTTCACCGACCGATGGCGTAGCCTTGCATCCCGCGCGGGTTGGCGGCGGCTTTGAGGAGGCGGCCCTCTTCGGTGTCTTCGCGGGCGCAGGCGGAGAGGCGGCCCTCCGACCATGGGCCGCCGGTGACGAGGCGGTGGCCGCGGCCGGCGAGCGCCGTTCGCGTCGCCGCTGGAAAACGGTCCTCGATCGCGACCAGGCCGGGATGCGCGGCGCGCGGATAGAACGAGCTCGGCCCGTGCTCGGTGTGAAAGGCCGGGCAGTCGATCGCCTCCTGCAGGTTCATGCCGTGGTGGACGTGGTACAGGAACATCAAGGCCGACCATTGGTCCTGCTGGTCGCCGCCCGGCGTGCCGAAGGCGAGACAGGGCGCGCCGTCCCGCAACGCCAGCGTCGGCGACAGGGTGCTGCGCGGACGCTTGCCCGGCTCGAGGCTCGCCGGCAGCCCCTCCTCGAGCCAGAACATCTGCATCCGCGTGCCGAGGCAGAAGCCCAATTCGGAAATGACTGGCGAGCTTTGCAGCCAGCCGCCCGAGGGCGTGGCCGAGACCATGTTGCCCCAGCGGTCGACGACATCGACATGGCAGGTGTCGCCGGCGACGACGCCTTCGCGGGTGACCGTCGGCTCGCCGATCGCCACGTACGTCGGCTCGCCGATCCCGGCGTCGCCGACGACCGCCTCTCCGCCGCCGACCAGCACCCGCGGCACCCGGCCATCGGGACTGCCGGGGCGCAGTTCGAGCGAGGCGCGGTCGCCGACGAGCCGGCGGCGTGCGTCGTTGTAGCCGGCGCTCAGCAGCGTTGCGATCGGCACATCGACAAAATCGGGGTCGCCATACCACGCCTCGCGATCGGCGAAGGCGAGCTTCAGGCATTCGACGATCAGATGGACGAAATCCGGCCCCAGCGGATCGAGTGCGTCGAGATCGAAGCCCTGCAGCAGGGCGAGCGTTTGCAGCAACACCGGCCCCTGGCTCCACGGGCCGCCCTTGAGCACGGTCCAGCCATGATAATCGAAAGCCACCGGGCTCTCGACCGGCGGCTGCCAGCGCGCCAGATCATCGCCGGTCAGCAGCCCGCCATGGCGCCGCCCGGACGAATCGAGAACCTGCTCATGCCGGCAGAACCGGTCGACCGCCTCGGCGACAAAGCCCCGATACCACGCGGCGCGAGCATGCTCGATCCGGTCTTCGCGGCTGCCCTCGCCGGCCTCGGCCAAGACCCGGCGATAGGTCGCCGCGAGCGCCGGGTTGCGGAACAGCCGCCCCGGAACCGGCGGCCTGCCCTGCGGCAGGTAGACCGCGGCCGAACTCGGCCACTCGCGGCGGAACATTGCGGCCATCGCCGCGATCGTCTCGCTGATGCGCGGGACCAGCGGGTAGCCGTTTTCGGCATAGGCGATCGCCGGCATCAGGATTTCGTCGAGCGGCATCGTCCCCCAATCGCGCAGCAGGCGCATCCATGCGCCGAACGCTGCCGGCACCGCAGCGGCCAATAGCCCGGTGCCGGGGATCAGGTTGAGCCCGAGCCCACGAAAATGGCCGATCGTCGCGGCTGCGGGCGCCACCCCCTGGCCGCAAATCACCTCGCAGCGGCGCTTGGCCTCGCTCCATACCAAGATCGGCGCCTCGCCGAGCGGGCCGTTCAGATGCGGCTCGACCACCTGCAAGGTGAAGCCGGCGGCGGCAGCCGCATCAAAGGCGTTGCCGCCCTTTTCCAGCATGCTCATGCCGACCGCAGAGGCCAGCCAATGGGTCGAAGCAACCGCCCCGAACGTGCCGCGGATCTCGGGCCGGGTGGTAAAAGCCGCCATTGATTGCTTCTCCGCGCGGTCGCGAGCTGCCGCCGCTGTCGAAATTAGACCACGTCGACCGTCATGGGAACGTCCCGGCCGTCGCAATCGGCGCAGAGCGCCCCTATCTATGCCGCGGCCCGTATTCCCCCGCAGGGCCACCGCTGGCCTTGCCACCGACAAAGGACCCGACCGCTGTCCGCGACGCCTTCCCTCGCCGTCCCCGTCGAGCTCACCCCCCGGATCGGCGGCGAAGAGTTTTTCCGCATCGAGGGTGCTTACACCGGGCTCGGCGCGCCGATCCCCGGCGGACAGATCGCGCGCTGGCTGCTGGTCGACGGGCCGCACATCGACAGCGGGGTCGAGCTGTTCGACGAGCTGTGCTGGCGGCTCCTCGGCGACGATGTGCCGTTGTGGCGCGCCACGTTTCACACCGGCACCCTGCACCCGCAGATCCGGGGCGTCGGCGTGCGCTGGTGGCGCGACCGCAAGATCGTCGAGGACTACCGCGTCCTGCACGGCTCCGAAGACACCGAGGAATATCGGCTGAGCCCGATTCTCGCCACGATCGAGCGCGGCACCCCGTTTCGCCGCCGCCTCGATCGCCCGGCGCCGGAATTCCCGCTCCTGGAGAAAATTCGCAAGGCCGGCGGCACCGATTATTTTGCGCTGGCGCTGAACCGCACCTTTCACCGGTTCCCGACCGTGACCTGGAGCACGGACCGCCCGGGCGGGTTCGCCGACGACGATATCGCCAAGCTCGAGGACATCAACCCGGCCCTGGCCGCGATCGCCGAGACCCGCGCGGAGCGCCGGATCAGCACCAGCCTGCTCGATACCTATCTCGGCCCACAAGCCGGCCGGCGCATCCTCGCCGGGCAGATCCTGCGGGCGCAGGGCGAACGGATGCGTGCGGTCATCATGATGACCGATCTGCGCAACTTCACCGGCCTGTCGGATCGGCTGCCGGGCGACGCGGTGATCGAATTATTGGACGATTATTTCGACGCGATGGTGTCGCCGATCCAGGAGAACAAGGGCGAGATCCTGAAATTCATGGGCGACGGCGTGCTGGCGATCTTTCCCGCCGAGGACGACGAGGATTTCGCGCCGTCGAGCCTGCGCGCGCTCGAAGCGGCGATGCAGGGGCTCGAGCGTCTCGGCGGCATCAACCAGGTGCGCCGGGAAAACGAGCTGGCCGAGGTGCGCACCGGCATCGGGCTGCATCTTGGCGAGGTGATCTATGGCAATGTCGGCGCCGCCGACCGGCTCGACTTCACCGTGATCGGACCGGCGGTCAACCTCGCCTCGCGGATCGAGGGGCTGACCAAGCGTCTGCTGCGCCCGTTGCTGACGTCCGCCGCTTTTGCCGAAATCTGCCCGCATCCGCTGGTTTCACTGGGCTTTCACCCGGTGCGCGGCCTGTTCCAGCCCGAGGAGGTGTTTGGCCTGCCCGATTGACCCGGAGCCGCCGCGGCGGATCGACCGCAGGCGACCGGTCCGCCTCGTCCGTCGGCGCATCCTCGGCCCGTCGGGCAGGAGCCCGCGCCAAAATTTGAGCCATCCGCCTCAGACAGGGGCGAGATCAACCAGCTAGTCGGGCGACGAGGCGATCGCAGGAGCTGCGGCCGTCGTCGATGCCGAAGAGCCGGGGTCGGCCGCCTGCCCGGCAGCGGCGCTCGGCCCGGCCGTCGCCGCCGCGGTCTGCGGCAGGTTGCGCCAATCGATCAGGCTGACGGCGCAAGCAAAATCCAGGATCATCAAGGCAATCACGACGGCCGCCAGCAACGGGTTCATCCAGCGCGCGGCTTCGTCGAGGCGCCGCATCAGCTGCCGCGGTAAATGGTCCTGTCGCGAAAATAGCCAGCGCACGCCCACTATTCCTTGTCAGATCCGATGGTTCAGTGTGGCCGCAGCCGCTGTAGCCGGGAGGATTGCGGAACGCAATTGGCCTCGCGCATCGACCGTTCGCCGCCGCGGCCCCGCGCATCATCCCGCCTGGCACCGGATATGGGACCGAGGCTCCGGCATACTCGCGCATTTCGGGCGGGTCCGGCATGCAGGCACGATGGAGGACTGACGCGCGCGGCGGGCCGGCGGCCGACCTCGAGCCGGCTAGGCGGTCAGCACCTCGAGGAGGTGGCCGTTCGGGTCGCGGAAGTAAAAGCCGCGCCCGCCGTGGCGATGGTTGATCGCCATGTCCTCGGCCGAGCGCGGCCCGCTGCCATAGGTCAGCCCCTCGCCCTTGACCCGGTCGTAGATGCCGTCGAACTCGGCCTCGCTGACCTTGAAGGCATAATGATGGTGCTCGAACTCGTCCCAATTGTCGAAATCGATAGTCAGGTTTTCATCGATCCGCACCGGCGCGAAATGCGACATCGGGCCCTTGTATTCCAGACCGAAGATCCGCGCGAAAAACCGCGCCGATTCCTCCTTGTCACGGGCCGGCACGATGGTGTGGTCGAGATGGATGGCCATGAGCCGCTCTCCTTGCCGTCTTTCACTCTCAGATGAGACCGCCGGGACCGCGCCGCAAGCCGCCTCGATGCGATCGCGGCATCCCCGCACGTGCGACCGATACAGCAGCGGATCGGGTTGGTCGAGATCGGCGTGATCGGTCCTGCGCATCATTTGCGCAAACGGCGCCGCAGGGCGCCGTCGCCCAATTCGAGAGCTGCTGATCGCGGTTTCCTAATACGTTTCGCGCGGCAGGTTGAGGTGCGGGAAGACGCTGTGGACGTGTGGCGTCACGACTTGGCGCGCGGGGCGGATGTAGCTCTTGTCGAGCTCGTGGTAGCCGGTGACACCCAGGAGTGACAGGCAGATACGAATCTCGTCCTCGAGGATCTCGAACAGCCGGACCACCCCAGGCCTCCCGGCGGCAGCGAGCCCGTAGATATAGAGCCGACCGACCGAGACGACGTCGGCACCGAGGATCAGCGCCTTCACCACGTCGGTGCCGCGATAGATGCCGCCATCGACCATGATTCGGGCGCGTCCGCCGACCGCTTCGACGACCTCGGGCAGGACATCGATCGAGCCGACGCCCTGATCGAGCTGGCGTCCCCCATGGTTCGACACGTAGACGCAGTCGGCCCCACATTCGAGCGCGGTCTTGGCGTCCTCAGCGGTGCCGATGCCCTTCAGCACGATCGGGATGTCGAAGGTCTTCTTGATCCGCTCGATGTCGCGCCAGTTGAACCGGGCCTGGTGGATGCGGGCGTCCTCAACGCTCACGCTTGCACGCGCGCGCCGCCGCTGGTGGCGCTTGGCGATGTCGCGCTCGCGGCGGCTGTGGCTGTCGGTGTCGATGGTAAAGCAGAAGGCGTCATAGCCGTGGTCGATGGCGCGGCGGACATGGTCGTCGACCCAGTCGGCATCCCCACGGACGTAGAGCTGGAAGATTTTGAAGCCATCGCCCGCGGCTTGTGCGGTTTTTTCCATACCAGGATGCGCCCCGGAGCTCAGAATCATGCCGTTGCCGAACTCGCGGGTGGCCGCGGCAACGGTGGCGCCGCCGCCCGGCTCGAAGACTTCGAGGCCGCCGACGGCCGAGCACAGCACCGGAATGCGCAGCTTCTTGCCGAAGAAAGTGCGGCTGCAGTCGACGTTCGACACGTCGCGCAGGACCCGTGGGCGAAACCCCCAGGCATCGAGCGCGGCACGGTTGCGAGCCAAGGTCGTCTCGGTCTCCGAGCCGCCGATCAGATAGTCCCAATTGTTGCGATTGAGGTTGGTGCGCGCCTGGGTGACGAACTCGTGCAGGTTCTGAAACCGTTCCTCGAGCGACCCGGTCATGGTTTTCTCCCTCGCTGGTTGGTCTTCTATGGCAGGCCGAGGCTGGTAGCGTCGGACGACGAGGGTCTCAGCGTAAGCCGAGCGATCCGATTTCGGCAATTGGTATGCAAATCTGTGATTTTACGATCCGCTCCTCTCCATGCCCTCCCTCGGCAGCTGCTCCAGGTCGAACACACGAGGCTCCTACGCCAGCAATACGATCCCCCGGAGCTTCGTGATCGACGTCTCATGATCATGGCCAGCGGGGCTCGCCGTGCACGCGTGCCGATTCGTTGGAGCCGACATGATTTGCCGGTCTCGCCGAACCGGCCGCTCGACGCTGGGCGCGGAGGCAGCGCCCGCCGATCGCAGGGGAATAGGCGCGCGAGGCGCTTAGTTGCTCAGCGCGCCATTCCCGCCGCCCCGGCGGGCACGTCGTAAAAAGCCAGGGTCATCGAGACGCTGGTGTAGAAGCCCATCAGGCAGATGACGTCGGTGATGCCCTCATGGCCGAGCGCTTCGACCGCGCGGTCGTAAAGTCCCTTGGGGACCCAGCGCGAATTGGCGAGGCAGGTCGCCATCTCGTAGACGACCTGCTCGCGCGTGTCGGAGAACGAGGTCGGCAGACCGGACAGCAGCGCCTCGACCTTGTCGGCCGGCAGCCCGGCCGCCTTGCCGGCGCGCTCATGCGCGTTGGTCGGGTAGATCGAATGCCACTTGCTGTTGATGATGACGACGGCGATCTCGCGCTCGCGCTCGGAGAGCGAATAGCCGGTACGGAAATAAGCGCCCAACGGCCCCATCACCTTCGCCAGCTTCGGGTTGTGCACCCAGATCTTGTTCGGCCCGCCGAGCGCGCCGCGGGTCTCGATCAGCGAGCGATAGCCTTCCTGCTGCTCCGGCGTCATCTGGTCATACGGGAATTTCGGCATAGCGGCCAAAGGTTGGCGTGTCGGGCATTTCGGGCTTCCTTCCCTGGCGTGGATCGGCGTCGCATCCTGCAACGGCGGCGCCTTCCCTGTCGACCCGGAGCGCAGCCGCAGATGCCTGGATCTCGGTCGCGTCAACATCACTCCTGAAACCCAGCCAATTCGAGCGCACAGCGATTGCGACGAGGCCGCAACTCGAACTCGCCCCGCGAGCAAGGTCGGCTGTCCAGTTTCAGCCGAGCGCCGGGCGGGTTAATCTCTCTCCATGCCTAGTTTGCGATCGCGACCACCGGCCTCGCTCTACGTCGCCGGGCCGTTCGCCCAGGGCTACACCGAGTTCTACAACTTCCTGATCCCGCTTTATGGGCTCTCGCTCGGCATGAGCGCGGGCAAGATCGGCATGCTCGTCGGCGCACGCTCGTTGCTGGCGGTGTTCCTGTCGATCCATGTCGGCGTGCTGATGGACCGGCTCGGCACCCGCCGGGTGACGTTGTTCTTTGTCTGGACGGCGATGGCCTTGGCGCCGGTCTTCCCGCTGCTGCCTCGTTCTGGCCGTTGCTGCTGCTGCAGATCGTCAATGGCGGCGCGCTGCAGTTCGCCTGGTCGGGTTCGCAGACCTTGATCGCCCAGTTGGCCGAAGGAGAGGCCGAATATCTCGGTCGGTTCAGCTTCTTTGCGCGCTTCGGGACGACCGTAGCGCCGATGATCGCCGGTGCGACCTGGGATTTCGGCGGCGCCTGGCCCTCTTACGCGCTCGGCTTTGCCTGGGGTGTGGCGCTGACGGTTGCATTGCTGCGCGCCCCCGAGGCGCAGATTGCCGCGGGCGAGGGCCGGGATCCGTATCGACGCGTCCGGTTCCGGTTCAGCGACGTGCTCCCCCGATTGCCAGACTACGTGCGCTGCTTTGCACTGATGGCGATCCCGGCGGTGGCGACCACGATGGCCATCATCTTTTTGCGCACCGCCACCAATGGCGTGCAGAGCTCGCTCTATGTCGTTTATCTGAAGGGGATCGGGCTGACCGGCACGTCGATCGGCATCCTGTTCGCTGCCGTCGAGATAACAAGCGGCCTTGGCTCGCTGTTCGCGGGGCGGGCGATGCGGCTCGGCGATCCGCAACGCACGATGCTGAGCGGCACCGTGTTGTCGATCTTGCTGATCTGCGTGACGCCTTTTACCGGCGGCATTTTCGCCCTGCTGTTCATGGCGCAGGCGTTACGCGGCTGGCTGCAAGGGGTCGTCCAGCCGATGATGTTCTCGGTGCAGGCGAAAGCCGTCGGTCCTCACCGTCAGGGTTCGGTGGTCGGGCTGCGTCAGACCATGAACCGGCTGGCGGCGATCGTAATCCCGCCGACGATGGGCGCCATCGCCGACCACTGGGGTGCGGGCCAGAGCTTTGTCATTCTCGGTACCGTTTTGATTGTGCTGTGCGCGCCGGTCACCTTGATCACCCGGCGCGCGGCCCGGACCGCAGCAAATCAGGCGGAGCCAACCTTGAGTGACTGACCCCGTGCTCGCTGCTTTTGCCGAGGCCTGGATCTCATTTTGCTCCGGCCCGGTTTGCCATGGTGGGCAACCAACAGCTTTCCAAACTCGCCCCGAATGAACGATCTTCCCAGCAGCTGAAGCCAGCCGCGCGCGGCTGCTCGTCGGGCGTGAGCCTTCATCCGACATTCGCATAGCGCGGCCAATCGGGAGAGCGCCATGAGAGCAACCCCGACCATCGGTACGACGGCTATTCCCGCCAGCCATGTGCTCGGCGGCAAGCTCGACAGCATCCCGTTCAGCCCATACCACCTGGGGGTGATCCTGGTGCTCGGGCTCGTCGCCCTGGTCGACGGCTACGACGGTTCGATGACGGGCACGTTGCTCGTGCTCGCAAAGCAGCCGCTGCACATCACCCCCGGCGAGATTCGCCTGCTCGCCGTCGCAGCGGCCCTGACGGCCTGCATCGGCGGGTTCGTGGCCGCGGCGATTTCCGACCACTGGAGCCGCCGCACCGTCATGCTGCTCGGGGTGGCGGCGATCAACTTCTTCACCTTGCTGATCCCGCTGGCGCAAAGCGGCGAGCAGTTGATCATCATCCGCCTGTTGACCGGTCTTGCCGGCGGCTTTGCCGCCTCGGCGCCGTTCCCGATCGCCGCCGAGCTGATGCCGGCGCAGCACCGGCGCACCTATGGCGCGATCTACGAGATGATGCTGGCCAGTTCGTTCACCTTGGTGCCGTTGGTCGGCTTCGTGGTCGCCGGCAACCCGAACGGTTTCCGGCTGCTGGCTCTGCCGGCCGTTCTCGGGCTGTTCGTCGTGCCGGTGCTGGTGTATTTGCTGATCCCCGAGAGCCCGCGCTGGTATCTGCGGCGGGGCAATCCCGAGGCGGCGGTCGCCGTCGTCAACCGGATCATCGGCCGGTGCGGCAATCGCGTGGCGCCGCTGACGGTCACAGCGCTCGGGGAGAAACGTCGCGCTGGCAGCGCGAACAGCTGCCGCCGTTCACGGCACTGTTTCGCCGGGGTCAGCTGCGCTGGACCGTCGTCGGCATTCTGAGCCTCGTCTGCGCGCAAGTCTCCTTCTTTACGATCTCGGTTCTGCTGCCGAAGGCTCTGATCGATCAGGGCGCTGCCGTCACCTCTGAGCTTTGGGCTGAGCTCGCTGGTGTTCCTGGCGAGCATTCCCGGCAAGGGCTTTACCGGGTTCCTGATGGAGATCATCGGGCGGCGGTGGACGATCACTTATTGCCTCGCCGGATCGCTTCCCGGCCTTCTGATGATGGCGATGGCGCATTCCGCGGGGCATTACGCGACGGTCGTGTTCGTCGCCGGAGCGCTGATCACCGGCTTTACCGTGCTGTCGACCTTCACGGCCGTGCGGGTTTACCTCTCCGAGCAGTTCCCGACGGCGCTGCGCGGGCGCGGGCAATATTTTGGCGAGTCGTGCGGGCGATTCGTCGCCGGCGTGCTGGCGCCCTTCCTGTTGGAGCCGTACACCGGCTCGCCCGACGATCTTCTTTGGTACCCTGGTGGTCGTGGCGTCGATCGGCGCCTTCGTGCCGGTGCTGTTTGGCAAGGAAACCGTCGGCCAGCTGGAAACCGTCAGCGAGGGGGTTCCCGAACTGGCCTGACAGGTGTCGCGAGAGCGTTCCTTCGGGGATCGTCCCGCGGCGCGGCAATCTATCCGCGAGGTCGTCGGGCGCGGAACGGGGACCGTCTTTATCGCGGCATCTTGCAGCCAGGACATTATGCGGTCCGCCCGCCGAGATCGGACAAAGGTCAGCGCCCTCGCGGATGATTGGACATCACGGCCGGTGAACGCCATTGGCATGGCGCCAAAGCTCATACGACGATGGGCATATCACGATTATGGCCGTCGGCAGTCAAGCAACCCAGCTGGTCGTCACGCATCTGCGCCGCGAGGCTCGCGCTTCTCGTCAGGAGCGTTTGCGGTTTCGGAACAGCGCGTCGGTCTCTGCCGGCAGGACATGGCCGAGGATGTTGCCATGGTAGAATGCAGAGGCGCCGATGACGGTGGTCGCCGCAATCAGGATCTGGTGGATGCCGAATTGGCGCAATTGCTCGATCGACGTGCCCCACACCACGCCGCCCATCCCCGCCCATACCATCGCACTCATGCACATCGGACAGGGCTCGCCGGTGGTATAGAGAATCGCCTCGCTCCAGCCGCGATTGCCGTTACGCGCGACATAGTCGTCGATCGCGACCATCTCGCCATGAAAGGTTGGGTTGAGAGCGCTTCTGTTGACGCCGGAGGCCATGACTTGGCGATCCGCCGCCCGCACGATCACTGCGCCGAACGGAAAGGCCGGATTGCCGCGCGCTGCCGCGATCGCCAGCCGCATCGCCTGTTCGTGAACAGAAACCGGGATCGCCGACAGATCGATCGGACGCGGCGAGGCCGCGGCAGAAGCCGCCCGAAGGCTGCCACCGCAGGCGATGGCGGCGACCGTCGAGCCGAATGCCCTCCTCGACCACATGGACTTATCCCTCTGATGCATTGCCGGTTGGCGATCCTCTCACGCTGGGGACGGGTCGCCATCGGGCTGGTTAACGACGAATACCGCAAGGATCGGCTACATTGGTCCATTGAAGCGGGCCAAGCGATCCGCGTCCCACCTTCAGTCCAATGGGGCGGCTTTCAACCGGGGCTGTGGGCGCCGCCGATTTCACGTCGGACTTTTGTCTTAATTTGTTATAACGCTTACTGAGGGCGCACGTACTCTGAGAGAGACGCCCTGTCGGGAAGAGCAGATACGCTATGCACCATCCCTTGGACGATGAATCCGCCGAAGCCGTCCGGCTGCGAATTGTCACCGCGATCGGGCGTGACAGCATTTTTATCACCTCGGCGGCCAAGGAGCGGCACTTCGACGGCGTCAGCTTCGTCGCCTCCTATGGTGGCCAGCTATTTTTGACCTTCGTTACAGTGGCCGGCGCTCAGCTCTGGGACAAGCTGAAAGAAGAGGGCGCCAAGAAGCTGGTCGACGTCGCCTGGGAGAAGGCGGTCGGCGCTCTCAAGGTTGTTCTCGGCAAAGGGGAGGCGAGGTCGGATGCCGAACAGATCGACCGGATCAAAGAGGTCTCGTCTGGCCTGGGCCAGCTCGGGCGCGAGGTCGAGAAGCGTTACCTCAAGGCGTTCATCTCTGCGGGACAGGCGGCTGTCGAGGCTCGACTGCGCCAAGATAACCTCCCCGATGGCAAGGCAAAGCGAATCGCTGCCGCCGTGACGCAGGAGGTCGAAAGCAAGCTCGCGGCCGAGTGAGGCTGACATGTCGGACGAGTTCAACCTGCTCGAGCACCCGGAAGACCTGTTGCGGCTGACCGTGCCCGCCGACATTCGCTATTGCATCATATCGCTGCTGCGCTTCCTCCAGGCGGCACGACCATCCTACCAAGAACAAAGCTGGGCCACTCAAGCCGTAATGGCTGCCGCGCCTGGACAATGGTTCGAGCTGCGGAGAGGCGGCATTCCGACCGGATATCTTCAGGCCGAGGAGAGCCGCGGCCGCTACACGTCGACCCCGCCCGAGAAGGTTTCCCAAAACAGGATCCGTCCGTTGGATATGCCGGATCCGCCGCCGACCGTTCTGCGCCGGTTCCTATCTTCGATGATCGATCGGTTCGCGGCACAGGACCCTGTCGCTGCTAGAGATTTCCTGCCCTACCGTGATCTGCTGCTGAAGTCCGAAGAGGACGCCGGCTATTTGGCGACGAGAGAACTTACGGGTGCCCTCGCAACCGGGGCCGGGCTTCGCGTCCCTGAAGCGTTGGTAATGGCAGAATACGAGAATACGTTGCTTGGGCAATTCAACCACCTCGGCGTCCGCGGCGAGATCGTCGGGATCCTGTTGATGCTTTGCCACGTCGCGCGAAAAGCCGATCCGCAGACCGCGCTGACGCTTGCCCTTCAGAGCACTCCGAAGACGCCCGTCTGCGATCTCGCTGGGTTTGGTGACTTCGTGCTGTCAGGCGTCATGTCGCAATCAGGAGGCGCGAGCTGGATTAAGGAGGCCGCGCAGGAGCTGAGGGATAGGGACGAGGCGAAGCTGGACGAAGCCATGGCCGCCAAATCGGCCGGCAACTTCTATGGCGCGATCTACTCATCCATTCCGTTCGCTTACGGGGCCAAGCGCGGGTTCGGCTTTCTTTCGCGTTCGCTGACCGGCGACGAGGCGGTCAATTGCCAGGTGCTCGCAAACCAATGCGACGAGCGGTTCGCGTACGGGATGGCGGCGCTGAAAGTAGACTTCGGCAACAGCATGGATTGGCGGTTTCTCCTGGCTCATCGTCGTATGGTAGACAAACACCGCCAACTAAAAGGAGAGACCTATGCCGAAGCCACCGCGGTCGAGCTGATCGATATCTCGATGATGTACCCGGCGTTATTTCGTCCATTCCTGCTTGGAAAGACGAATAATTTGACGATGACAGCGATGTGAGCAGCTGCGGCCGATGTTTGTGCAACGCGCCCTCGCGGTCGGCGAAGATGTCATGTTCAAATGGCGGCTGCGGTCGAGGACGGCCGCAAGACCGGCCATATCCGACCAGCCCGGCAAAGTCACCGCAGGCAACGCCTCCGAATGAACAGCCTTTTCGGCTTTTCCCGGAGCGGCGACGATCGCAGGATGCCGAAGGCCGGCATCAGGAAAGCACCGAGGCCCAGCAATCGGGCCATCGAGGATGCGCAGGAGTTGCCAGATCAAGCTCAATACGAGCGTGGCATTCCCAACACGTGCTGGCCGAGATAGGCGAGGATCAGGTTGGTCGAGATCGGCGCGGTCTGATAGAGGCGCGCTTCGCGCCATTTGCGCTCGATGTCGTATTCCTTGGCGAAGGCGAAGCCGCCATAGGTCGCAAAGGTCGCCTCGGCGGCGTGCCAGGTCGCCTCCGAGGCGAGCAATTTCGCCATGTTGGCGTCGCCGCCGCATTCCTCGCCGGCGTCGAACAGCGCCGCGGCGCGGCGGCAGATCATGTCGGCGGCTTCAAGCTCGGCATAGGCGCGCGCGAGCGGAAACTGCACCCCCTGGTTCTGCCCGATCGGCCGGTCGAACACGACCCGCTCCTTGGCGTAGTCGATGCCCTTTTTTAAGAGCCAGCGGCCGTCGCCGACACATTCCTGGGCGACCAGGATGCGCTCGGCGTTCATGCCGTCGAGGATGTAGCGGAAGCCCCTGCCCTCCTCGCCGATCAGGCTGTCCGGCGGGATCTTCAGATTGTCGAAGAAGACTTCGGTGGTGTTGTGGTTGATCATCGCCTCGATCGGGCGGATCTCGATGCCCTTGCCCAGATTTTCGCACAGGTCGATCAGAAACACCGAGAGCCCGTCGGTGCGGCGCTTGACCTGGTCGACCGGGGTCGTGCGCGCCAACAGCAGCATCAGATCGGAATGCCGGGCGCGCGAAGTCCACACCTTCTGCCCGTTGACGACGTAGTGGTTGCCCTCGCGCACCGCGCGGGTCTTGAGCTTGGTCGTGTCGGAGCCGGTCGTCGGCTCGGTCACGCCGAAAGCCTGCAATCGCAATTCGCCCGACGCGATCTTCGGCAGATAGCGTTCCTTCTGCTCGACGCTGCCGTGACGCAACAGGGTGCCCATGATGTACATCTGGGCGTGGCCTTGGCTGGCGGTGCAGCCCGAGGCGTTGATCTCTTCGAGGATCACGGCGGCGGCGCGCAACGGCAGGCCCGAGCCGCCATATTCCTCGGGGATCAGCGAGGCGAGAAACCCGGCCTCGGTCAGTTCCTCGATGAATTCGGTCGGATAGGCCTGCTCGGCTTCGAGCCTGCGCCAATATTCACCGGGATAGCCCTCGCAGATCCTGCGGATCGATTGGCGCAATTCGGGATAGTCCTCGCCGAGCGCCACCATCGTCGCATCGCTCATCGGTTGCTCCTGTGACAGCCGTCTGCCGCCACCATAATGCCGCCGCGCCCCGATCGCCAATTCGACAAGCCCGGCCCTCGCCGGAGAACGGGCCCGGGAGCCGCTTCGCTCACCCGCCCCGCTCAGCCGCCCGGTCCGACCCAGGTATCGCCGATCCAGCCGTTTTCGTCGTATTCGGCCATGCATCGTCGACCAGCGCGGTCATCTGGTCCATGGTCCCGTTACGCCGGGCGCCGGTCAGTGCCTGGAGGATGTTCTCCGTAGAGCCGGGCCAAGGAGCGCGCCGAGTTGCGGAACGCCGGATGGGCGGTCGCGTCGGCGACCCGCTCGCCGTCGATGTAGACCTCGCGCCCGTCGCGCAGGCTTTCGATGTTCGGCCCCGATAAGCGGGCGCGGAGGGCGATCGCGGATCTATTCTCGGGCGCCACTCAAATGCCTCCCGGCTGGCGCCGTTCCAGCGTGCGAGGATCGCTTGTGGGGTTTAGCGGGCGGTCGAGAGCGCTCAGAGGCAAATACCGACCGGCACTCGCTGCCGCTCTGTCGGATGCGTGGTCAATCGGGCGTCGGCGGCCCGGGCAGACCGGAGCGGGAGAGTCCCGGCCCGCCCCGGATTCCCGCAATGCGGCCTATCTGGCGCGCTCTGCCGTCCTGATCGCCTGGTCGAAGACGGCGAGGACCGCGGCATGGGAGGAGCGGTCGTTCATCGTCTCGACATTGGTAAAGCCGCGTGACCGGGCCACATCGATCAACAGCGCGTGCGCCGACCATGCGATGCTCGGGTCTTCGAGCCGTTTGGCGGCCGCCCGAAGCGCGCCCACCGCGCAGCGCTGGCCGCCGAACGATCGGTAGGTGCGGCGCGTCCAGTTTTCCGGATCGCTGATCAGCCCTCTCGCCTCGCGCAACAGCCCCGCCACGGCGAGATCGCGATCCGCCGGATGCGGCGCGCGCAACAGGTTGGCTGCACCCCGCCGGTCACGGGGCAGTCGGGCCCCAAACCATAGCCGGCAGCCGTGTCGGCTCCAAATCGGAAAGAGCCCAGTGTCGGATGGTGTCGGCGCAGGAAAATACGTACCATCGAACGGCATCGCGGTCTCCTATCTTCTCCGTTACCATTTCGCCATCTTGTCGCCGCAGCCAGGCGGCGCACCTTCCCCCCACGACTCCTTAACGATATCGGGTCGGCCCAAGTTGCTTGTCGGGACGGGTTGCGCTCAGGCGGCCGGCGTGCCGGCAAGGCCCCGCCATAGCCGGCGGCGGCAGGACGGGGGTAATCGGCCCCTTTGCCGCGTTTGAGAAACTCCAATCCATGAGCGATGATTACTCCGGGCCTGCGAGGTGTCAATCTTCGCGCGGGCCAATGATCTCGGGGCCGATGTCACCACCAGCGCCAGCACGATCAGCTGCTGAGCGCCGACCACCGCCAGATAAAAGTTCAGATTTTCGGACTGAAACAGGCTGAGCCGGCCGGCCAGAAACGGCACGATCCGCGTCGCCGGCTGAAACTGAAACAAATAGGGCCCGAAGACGGTGCCACCTGATGAGTAAACGCCAGCCGGGCGGCAAAGCAGAGATCTGCAGCAGAATGTCGCGCGCGCATCGGGCGCTGCCGCGATCACTTGCGAAGGGATGCCTGAATGCCGCGATCGGCCCCTCCCCATCTTCAGGAGAACACGACAGGGGTGATCAGCCATTGGGGCGGCGGCAGGGCGAACCTCATCGCCCCGCCGCAGATAACGGGCTCGGCGCTCGGCTGGCACAACGAAGGGCCTGGCTTGACGCCGGTCGATGCCCGGCGACACAATTCCCGCCGCTCAACGCCGATAGGCTCCGGGGAGGAACATGCGATGGCTGAGATACGCATAATCGCCGACGGTTTGCGGTTTCCCGAAGGGCCGGTGGCGATG
Source organism: uncultured Alphaproteobacteria bacterium (assembly GCA_963703665.1). GTDB lineage: Bacteria > Pseudomonadota > Alphaproteobacteria > ATCC43930 > CGMCC-115725 > AP-15. The sequence goes on from CAVPFB010000002.1 coordinate 154,376, forward strand.
GCCGACGGCTCGGTCGTGCTGGGCGAGATCGCCGGCGCTGCCGTCACCCGGGTTGCACCCGGCGGCGCCAAATCGCCGGTCGGCAACGCCGGCGGCGGGCCGAACGGCCTGGCCACCGGCCCCGATGGTGCCCTCTATGTCTGCAACAACGGCGGCAACGAATATGCCCAGGGCGGGTTTCTGTCGACCGGACCGGCCAAGGACTACCGGGGCGGCAGCATTCAGCGGATCGATCCGCGAACCGGCGGCGCCAGGGTTCTCTTCAGCGAGTGCCAGGGCCACAAACTGTCGGCGCCGAACGACATCGTGTTCGACCGCCAGGGCGGTTTTTATTTCACCGACCTCGGCAAAAGGCGGGCGCGCGACCGCGATCACGGCGGGCTATATTACGCCCTGCCCGACGGGTCGAAAATCGTCGAGCTGGTTTATCCGATGCTGAGCCCGAACGGCGTCGGCCTGTCGCCCGACGAAAAGACGGTTTATGTCGCCGATACCGAGAGCTCGCGGCTGTTGGCTTTCGAGATCGTCGAGCCGGGAGTGCTGCGCAAGGAGCCGTTCCCGGCGCCCTATACCGGGCGTCTGGTCTGCGGACTGCCGGGGTTTCAGCGCTTCGACAGCCTCGCGGTCGAGGCTTCGGGCAACATCTGCGTCGCCACCCTGATCACCGGCCACATCACCGTCGTCGCACCCGACGGGCGGGTGGTGCGCCAGGTCAAGATGCCCGACGTCTACCCGACCAACATCTGCTTTGGCGGGCCGGACCTCAAAACCGCCTATATCACCCTCTCCGGCACCGGCGAGCTCGCGCAGATGGACTGGCCGGAGCCCGGCCTGCGCCTTAATTTCATGGTGTGAAGGTGCAGTCAATCAATACTGATTTTTACTTCGTCTCCCCCGCGCAAGCGGGGGCCCAGGGCCACCGCAGAGCCAATCAGCCCTGGATTCCTGCTGCCGCAGGAACGACAAATCAAGGCTCCGGGATCTGCTCGAGAGGCCGATCATGAAAGCCGCCGTTCTGCACGCCGCGAACCAGCCGCTGACGATCGAAGAGGTGGCGCTGACCAGGCCCGGCAGCCGCGAGGTGCTGTTGCGCACCGCCTTTGCCGGGCTGTGCCACAGCGATCTGCACTTTATCGAGGGCCTCTATCCGCATCCGACCCCGTGCGTGCTGGGCCATGAATCGGCCGGCATCGTCGAGGCGGTCGGCGACAGCGTAACCTACGTCAAGCCCGGCGACCACGTCATCACCTGCCTCTCGGTGTTTTGCGGCACCTGTCCGCAATGCGTCACCGGCCATCCCAATCTGTGTGAGAACACCGAGGTCAAGCTGCCGCCCGGCGTCTCGCGCCGGCTGTCGTGGAAGGGCGGCGAGCTGATGAACCAGTTCCTGAATTTGTCGTCGTTTGCCGAGCAGATGCTGGTGCACGAAAACGCGATCGTGAAGATCGACCCCGACATTCCGCTCGACCGCGCCGCGCTGGTCGGCTGCGGGGTGATGACCGGGGTCGGTGCTGTGTTCAACGCCGCCAAGGTCGAGCCGGGCTCGACGGTCGCGGTGATCGGCTGCGGCGGGGTCGGCTTGTCGGCGATCAATGGCGCGGCACTCGCCGGCGCCGAGCGCATCATCGCCATCGACACGGTGCCGGCAAAGCTCGATCTCGCCCAGACTTTCGGCGCGACGGACACCCTCAACGCCAGCAACGCCGATCCGGTCAAAGCGATCCGCGACATGACCGGGGGCGGGGTGCATTATTCGTTCGAGGCGCTCGGCACCAAGACCACGGCCGAGCAGGCGTTTCAAATGCTGCGCGGCGGCGGCACGGCGACAATCATCGGCATGGTCCCGCTGGGGGTGAAGATCGAGCTGCACGGCTACGATTTTCTGCGCGACCGCAAGCTTCAGGGCACCTCGATGGGCGGCAACCGCTTTCGGGTCGACATGCCGCGGCTATTGTCGTTGTGGCGCCAGGGCAGGCTCAAGCTCGATCATCTGATCTCCGGCCGGATCAAGCTCGGTGATATCAACGACGGGTTCGCCGCGCTCAAATCGGGCGTGGCGGTGCGTCAGCTGATCGATTTCGCCGCCGTCTGACCAGGCCTCCCCTCTGACTAGGGCTTCTGACCAGGCGCGCGCCGCCGGAGCATTCAGAGGAGCCAGCAGCCGCGCGCAAAGGACCACCGGCTGCTGCGGCTCGCGAGCTGCGCTTCCACGAGCGGGTGTGCTCGTGATCGAGCGATCGGCCGGTATCGCGGGGAACCGCCCCAACGACGGCGGCGGATCTCGTGTCCAATCTTCACTCGGTCGCGGAACCGATGCCCGGCCCGGTTTCGGCGTCGATCGGACGGGTGCTGCGGTACATGCGCCAACGCGAGCCGGGCTTGAGGATGTCGAGGCCGCCGGCGGTGTCGCCGCCGTCGCGCCGTTCGATCTCCGTCGGGAGCACGCCAGCGAGCCCGGTCTCCTCCCGGGCGCCGCCGACCTCGCCGTCGCCGGGCGAATCCGTCGGCGCCGCCGCCTCCGACGCGATGCTCGCCTCCTTCCGGCCGTGCCTCAGGGCAAACTCCGTGGCGGCTCGCTCGAGGGTTGCGATCGCGGCGAACTCGGCGTCGAGCGCCTTCGTCTCCTCCGCATATCTCGTCTCGATGTTGGCGCGGCGGAGCTGCAGCCGGCCTTTCGCTTGCTCGATGTCGGTTTCGGTGATGGTCCACATGTCATGACCCCGAGTGCCGGGCGCACTTTCTCCGATTTGGCCACAATCATGTTGATGGAAGGTTAAGCGCGGGCCCGATCAGCACGAATCCCAGCGGTCGCCGCCGACCGGGTTTGGCCCGGCGCCGCAAGGCTCAGCAGCGAGCGGGCGAACAAACCGCGCCGTCAATATTTCGTCAACAAAGCCGGCCCAAACTCTTTGGTGCGGGCGATCGGCCGGCGGCGCTTCCCGCTGCGAGGATGCTGGAGAGGGCAGTGAGCGAAATCCGTGACGACTTGCAAAATACTACTGAAATCGAAGTCATCGACGCCAAGGAAAGGTGGAGCGAATACCGGCTCGCCGACGGCACCACGATGCGGATCAAATCCGTGGTGATCGCGGTGTTCCGCGACGACGGCCATCCCACCCCCGATGGCGAGCCGGTGTACAACATGAAATCGACGCTGATCACCGATGTCAGGGCCGCGGCCGCGCCGAAACCCGGACCATAGGATGAACCGGCTCAATATCATCAGGTCGACCACCTGGACGCCCTCGGTCGTGGTCCCGTCGAACCTGCACCCGATTGCACGGGTATCGGGCCTGGACACCAATGCGCCGGAGATCTCGGTGACTGCGGTCAAGCCGTCCACCGCGCGGGTCAGCCTCGATCGGCCGGCGTCGACACAACGCCTGCGCACCGCTTCTCACCGCTCGCATTGGACCAGGGTCGGGGACACGCTCGCCGTCGAAGGCATGGCGGCAACGCGCCCATCGCCGCGGACACCGCACGCCGCCGCCGCAAATGCGCCGGATCTCGTCGATTCACCCCCCGCTCCCGCCCCCGCCAAGCAGCCGCCGGCGATCGCCAAGGTCGAGCTGACCATCGACTCGCTGGGCAGCTACGAGCTTAACAAGCCGATCCCGGTTTTTGTCGAATCTTTGGGCAACCGGCATTTTGTCGCGGAAGTGCCGGACTTGAATATTTCGACCTCGGCCAACAGCCTCAGCGATATTCTGATCGTCCTGAAGGACCGGGTCACGCAAACCTACGACACGCTGCGTTTAAGGAAAAACCTCGATACGGAGCAGATGCGTCAGCTCAAGGTCTTGGAGACGTATATCGGCCGGTCGAGACGGGGTTGGCTGGATCGGCGCTGACCTTCGGCCGCCGAGCAATGGTGATCCCGGCGTCGCGGCGACAGTCGCCTCTCCGACTTGTCCGCGCGGGTCACACCCGTTTCGGGATTATCGCGCCGGCGGGCGGCGCAACGCCCAGAACGCGATACAGCCGCAGACATAGGAACCAATCGACAGGCCGAAGGCCAGCTCGTAGCTGCCCGACAGGTCGAAGATCCAGCCCGCCGCCCAGGAGCCGGCGGCCGACCCGATGCCGCTGCCGACCGTGATCACGCCGAGGATCGTGCCGAGCTGGCGGCCGGGAAAGAGGTCCGCCGTCTTGGCGGTGATGGCCGGCCCGCGCGCCCCCCAGGTCAGCCCGAAACAGCAGGCGAACAGCCACAACAGCCAGCCCTGCTGCGGGCCGGTGATGAACAGCGCGCAAACGACGCCGAGGATCGAGACGCCATAGGCGAGGATCGCCGACAGCTCGCGCCCGATATAGTCGGACAGGGTGCCGGTGAAGATCGTGCCGGCGATCGCGAGGAAGCTTCCCAATCCCAGCACCTCGGCGGCATAGAGCTTGTCGAAGCCGCGGTCGACGGCAAAAGCCAGCTGGTGCAGCGAAACCAGAAAGCTGCCGAGCCCGGTAAACAGATAGACCGCAAACAACAGCCAGAAATGCGGCGTGCGCACCGCTTCGGCCAAGGTCCAGCCGGGCGACGGCGGCGCCATCGGCGCCGTTGCCGCTGCGATGCTCGAAGGCGGCCGGCGGGGCGGCAGCGGAGCGGCAGAGCGGTGAAACAGCCACGCCAAGGGCAGCAGCATCGCCGCCATAAACCCGGCCTGGACCAGATAGGTCCGGCGCCAGCCGACCGACGAGATCAGCAGCTGGGCCAGCGGCGCCGACCAGGCGCGGCCGAAGCCATTGGCCGATTGGACGACCGAGATCGCCATGCCGCGCCGGCGCACGAACCGCCGCGATAAAATCGGAACAAACACCACCAAGCCCAGGCAATTGGCGCCGATGGTCATGACCACCCCGTAGGACGCGATGATCTGCCACAGCGACGACATATGGGCGCAGCCCAGCAGCCCAAGGACCAACAGGCCTCCCCCGAGCAGCAGCAGGCGCAGCGGTCCGAGCCGATCGACCATTGCGCCGACCAGCGGCGAGCTGGCGCCGGCGACCAGCTGGGAGACCGAGTAGGCGAGCGAGGTCTCGGCCCGGCCCCAGGCGAAATCCTGAATGAATGCGACCAGGAAGACCGCGTAGGACTGCATCAGCCCGGCGCTGACGGTGAACGCGGTAAAGGCGCCGCCCAGCAGCAGCCAGTCCGAGCGCGCGCTCCGCCGCGCGGCCTCGGCGGGCGCCGGCGCTGCGCTGTCGCCGGGCTCGGAGCTGCGCAGTCTGTTCATCGCCGCCATCGCTGTTGTCGGTGGCCGGGCCGGGTGCTCGACCACCGGGGACAGGGCGCACTGATCCTTTGAGGGCGCCGCGAAATCAAGAGGGTCGCCAGGGCGGCCTGCTGCCGTCGCGGTGTGCGTTCGACGGTTAAGCACTCCTTAGGACACCCGGCTCGAAGATGCGATCGCGCTGATCATCGTTTCGGAGCTTTAGATGACCGGTCGGCCGGAGTTCGGACCTCGATCCACGCTGACGGTTGCCGTCGCGGCACCCTGCAACATCGGGTCGCGGTGCGCCGCCATCCCCGTCGCCATGCGACTTCCCACGCCCTCGGGCAGGTGATGACGACCGGCCTGCAGCTGACCGCGCTGTTCGGCTTTGCCGGCTTGATGGCCGCGGCGGCCATCGAGGATATTCGCCGGCTGGTCATCCCCAACCCGCTGGTCGTGGCGCTGTGCGCGCTGTGGCCGCTGCGCTTCGCGACCGCCGCCGACCCCAGCCTGGCAACTGGGCTCGAAACGATAGCGTGCGCCGCGGCGGTGTTTCTCGCCGGAGCGATGATTTTCGCTCGCGGCCTGATCGGCGGCGGCGACGTCAAGCTGTTCTCGGTCGCTTCGTTGTGGGCCGGCCCCGGCGGGCTGGCGCCGCTGCTGGCCGTGACCGGCCTGCTCGGCGGGGTCCTGGCGATACTTTGTCTGACCCCGCTCGGCGCGTGGGTCGGCGCCCGGCGGCGCTGTGCGCCGATCTCCGCCGAGGCGGTTGCCTGCATCGGGAGCGGAACGCCGGTGCCGTACGGAGCGGCGATCGCCGCCGCGGCCGTCGTCGTGACCATCGCGACCCTGTTTCGGCTGAGGACGGACGATGCGCGGCCGCACCCTGATCCTGTTCGTGATCGCTCATCGCTGCTCGCCGGCGGCACCGCGTCGACGGTGCGCTCGTGGCTGGCGCAGCGGCCGGTGGTCGCCGCGGCGCCGCCGCCCGCCGCCGCCGCAAAAGTCGATCCTCGTCGCCCGCGCCCCGATCGCTCGCGGCCAGATCCTGAAGCCCGCGGATCTGGTCGCGCGGCCCTGGCCCGAGGCGGCGATCAGCGCGGACTACGTTCTCGCCGGCAGCGGGCCGGAGAAATCGCTCGCCGGCTCGGTCGCCCGCGATCCGTTCGTGGCCGGCGAACCGATCATCGCGACCAAGCTCGTGCGGCCCGGCGACCACGGCTTCCTCGCCGCCGTGCTGCGGCCGGGGCATGCGCGCGGTCTCGGTCCCGGTCGACGCGACTTCCGACATCTCGGGCTTTGTCTTTGCCGGCGACCGGGTCGACATCCTCGATCACCCTCTCATTGCCGGCGGCGGGCGCCAACGACAACGGCAATCAGCACAAGGCTGCCGAGACGGTGCTGCGGTACGTGCGCGTGATCGCCATCGATCAGCGGCTCGACAGCAAGGACGGTCAGGCGGTGGTGGCCCGTAACGTGACCTTCGAGGTGACGCCGAAGCAGAGCGAGATCATCGCCGTCGCCGCCGAAATCGGCAAGCTGTCGCTGAGCTTGCGCAGCCTCTCCGCGCCTCCGCACGACGTGCGGGCGGTCGTTGCGTCCGCCGATCCTGACGGCGTTCCGAACTCCGATTCGTCGCCGATTTGCCGGGGACCGCGGTCCGGCCAGCTTCACCCTCGACAGCGAGGTGACCCCCGAGCTGCTGCCGAGGCCGTTCCGAATTAAGCAAAACCCTTACGATGATAAAGTTTGTATATTGCGCGGTAACGGTAGTTCGAGCACATGTGTTGCGAATCGCAACCCGCGTCTCGAGGTTCCTGATGTTTGCGTTGCCGCGCTCCGGTCTGCCTCGCTCCGGTTTATCTCGCTGCGGCGATTTCGCCCCGGTTGCCGCGCGCCGGTCGGCCGCGGCGATGATCCGCGGGCTCGCCGCCGTTGCGATCGCGGCCGAGCCGCAGACCGCGGCCACCTTGCCCACTCCTGCGGCCCAGCCGCCCTCTGCCGCCGATCCGTGCCTATACCGGCCGGCGACGCAAATCCCGGCCAACGGCCGGCCGATCCGGCTCGAAGTCGGCAAGGGCACCCTGATCCGGCTGCCGCGGCCGGCCAGCACCGTCTTTGTCGCCAGCCCCGATATCGCCGACGTTCAGGTCAAATCGCCGACCCTCGTCTATGTCAGCGCGAAAGCGCCGGGCGAGACTGTGATCTACGCCGTCGACGCCAACGACCAGGTGCTGCTGAATGCCCCGGTCCGGGTCGATCTCGACCTGTCGCAATTGCGCCAGTCGCTGCGCCAGCTGGTGCCGGGAGCGCCGATCTCGGTGACCCAGGTCGCTTCGGACCTGGTGCTGAGCGGTGCGGTCGCCAGCGCCGGTCAGGCCGAAAGGATCCAGCACGCTCGCCGCCGCGATCGGCGGCGCGGTCAAGGGCGAGAAGGTCATCAACCGGATCGTCGTCGACACTCCGAACCAGGTCGATCTGCAGGTGCGTATCGCCGAAGTCGACCGCAACATTGTAAAGGAGCTCGGCATCAACTGGGCAAATGTTCCCTCCGCCGGCAATTCGGTAAATTTCTCTACGACGAACCCCCTGGACGACGCCGGCGACGACGATGTTCGAAGTCGGAAAGGATATCGCAGGGGCGGTTCAGGCCACGATCTCGGCGCTGGCGACGAGGGGCTCATCACCACGCTAGCCGAGCCCAATCTGACCGCGGTCAATGGGCAAACCGCGAGCTTTTTGGCTGGCGGCCAGATCCCCTTCGAGGTGGCTCAACCGGGAGGAGCAGGTTCCGCAATTTACACGGTTCAGTTTGAACCTTATGGAGTTCAGCTGGCGTTTACGCCGACAATTATCGACGCTAACCATCTCAATCTTAAGGTGGCGCCGGCAGTCAGCGAGTTAGACTACACCCACGCGGTGCCGGTGAATGGCGTTCTCGAGCCCGCTTTCACCGTGCGCCAAGCTCAGACGACGGTCGAACTTGCGAGCGGGCAGAGTTTCGCGCTCGCCGGGCTGCTGATGCACGATACCTCGCAGGACGTCTCCAAGGTTCCCTGGCTTGGCGATATTCCGATCCTCGGAGCGCTCTTCCGTTCGAACAGTTTTAACAACAACGAAAGCGAGCTGGTCGTAATCGTCACGCCCTATCTGGTCGGGCCGACGGCGACGGCGCTGGCGACCCCGCTCAATGGCTGGGTGGCGCCGCACGACGCGCAGCAGGTGCTGTGGGGCGACACCTGGAGGCAAGGGCTGCCGGCGCAGTCGCGCGGCCCGTTCGACTCCGGCGGCCAAGGGCTGATCGGCCCCGCCGGGTTCCGGCTCGACTGAGGGCGGAGGTCGAGTTCATGAGAATGCGCCGTTATCCGATCGCCACAGCGCTGCTGCCGCTGCTCGCCGCCTGCGCGCCGGGGGTTGCCGAATACACCAAGGCCGAGGCGCCAACTCAGTTGCGGGTCGACGGCGCCACGAGCGAGGTGGCGCTCGCCTTCGTCCCCGGCTCGGGTCGCCTTGCTCGCGGCGAAGCCGCACGCCTCGACCGGCTCGTCGCCGCCGGTGCGATCCGCCCGGCCGATCGGGTCATGGTCGCCGCGGCGGGGCCGCCCGGCCTCGCGGCTGCACGCGCGGCGGATGTGTCGAACCGGCTGCTGCATTGGGGGATTGTCGCCGAAGCCGACCCGGTCGCCGGGAGACCGCGCGACCGCGCCATCGTCACGGTCGGCCGCTATGCCGTGACCTTTCCGGCCTGCCCGAATTGGAGCATGCGGCCGACCAGCGACTTCACCAACGCACCCTCCAGCAATTTCGGCTGCGCCACTGCCGTCAATCTCGGCTTGATGGTGGCGAGCCCGGCCGATCTCGCCGGCGGCCGGCGGCTGGGACAGCCGACGGTAAACCGGCGGTCGCTGCCGTGGACCGCTATTTGGACGACCAAGGTCCAGCTGCCGACGTTAGCCCGCGATCAGTCCAACTGGAGCCACCCCGACCGCTCCGGCCCCCGCGGGACGAGCATCCAGGCGGCGGCCCGTGAGAACCACCGCGCGCGCGAAGACGGCGCTCAGCCCGGCGCGCGAGGGTGTGCTCGCGGTACTGCGCGACCAGCCGACATTGGACGCTCTACAAGGGGTGATCCGCGATTTGCGACTGGCTGAGGAGCTCGCCGTCACCGATACGCTCGACGAGGCGTTGCGCCGGATCCGCGCCGGCTCGGCCCCGCGCATTCTGCTTCTCGACCTCGCCGACCTGCCGGCGCCGATCGCCGAAATCGGCGCGGCTCGCGCGGTCGGCGGCCTCGATCTGCGGCTGGTCACGCTCGGCGCCGTCAACGACGTGACCCTCTACCGCGAACTTTTGGCGGCCGGCGCCGACGATTATCTGATCAAGCCGCCGAGCCGCGAGGCGCTGGCGAGCGTGCTGGAGACAAGCGGCAGACGTCAACAGCGGCCGGTCCCGATGGCGGGCTCGGCCAGGTCATCGTCTTTGTCGGCAGCCGCGGCGGCGTCGGCGCCACCACCGCCGCGGTCGGCTGCGCCTGGATCCTCGCAGAGGAGCTTCCGGGACGCACCGCATTGCTCGATCTCGACCTGCATTTCGGCACCGCGGCGCTGAAGCTCGACATCGAGCCCGGCAGCGGGCTGTGCGAAGCCCTGGAGCAGCCCTCGCGCATCGACAGCCTGTTCATCGACCGGGCCATGGTCAAGATCAGCGAGAATTTGCGGGTGCTGGCGGCCGAGGCGTCGGCGGCGCAGCATCTGGCGATCGATGCCGGCGCGATCGATATGCTGCTCTACGAGCTGCGCCGCAAATTCGTTCGCGTGGTGGTCGACCTGCCGCGCGGAGCCACCCCGGTGCAACGCGTCGTGCTCGCCGCCGCGAGCCACATCGTGGTGATCTGCGAGCGCAGCCTCGCCGGTCTGCGCGATACGATCCGGCTGCAGACCCTGATGCGCGAGCAGACGCCGCAGGCGCGCCTGTGGTTGGTCGAGGCCGGCGCCACCGGCGAACGCGCGCTGATCGGCAAGAGCGAATTCGAAAAGGGGATCGGCAAGGGTCTCGACATGGTGATTTCCTACGATCCGAAATCGGCCGGCGCTGCGGTCAATTCGGGCCGGCCATTGCCGGTGGCCGCACCCCGCAGCCCGGTCGTGCGCGAGTTGCGGCAGCTCGCGGTGCTGCTCGCCGGCCCGGCAGAGGCGGCGCCAAAGCGCCGCCGGTTTGCCATCCGCTCGCTGTGGTAGGCTTTTTCAAACGAGCCGACGGCGAGAGCGCGCTCGACGCCCGCATCGCCGAATTGTCGACGCGGCGAGCGGCAACGGCACCCTCGGCAACGCCCACGCCGGCGCCGCCGCCGGCGCTCGCGCTGTCGGCCGAGGCTACCCAGGAAGACCGCCTGCTGGCGGCGCGCGAGCAATTGCTCGCGCGACTCGCGAGCGAGATCCGCCCGGAGCGGCGCCTGATCCTCAGCCGAGGTGAGCTCGCCAAAATCGTCGACGCCGCGGTGCAGGCGCACCTGCCGCGCCACGGGATCGAGGCCAACGCGCTCGAGCGCCGCGATCTGATCACCGGGCTGATGCAGGCGCTCCTGAACCCCGGGACGACCCGGTGCCGACCCCGATACGACCACCTCGCAGCGCCGCCTGAACCGTGCGGCAATCGAGGCCGCCAAGGCGCAGATCCAGCCGCTCGTCCTCGAGCACATGGACGTCGCGGCCGCCGCCGAAATGCCGCGCGCCACCTTTGAGGCGCAGCTCGACGGCTGGGTCAAGGAATTGCTCGGCGAGACCAAAAACCAGCTGAATTTTCTCGAGCAACGCGAGCTGGTGCAGTCCCTGATTGCCGACATGCTCGGGCTCGGTCCGCTCGAGCCGCTGATCGACGACGAGACCGTGACCGACATCATGGTCAACGGCGCCAAGCAGGTCTATGTCGAGCGGCGGGGCAAGCTCGAGCTGACCGACGTTTCGTTTCGCGACGATCAGCACGTCATGAATGTCGCCACCAAGATCGTCACCCGGATCGGCCGCCGCATCGACGAATCGCGGCCGCTGGTCGATGCGCGGCTGGCCGACGGCAGCCGGGTCAACATCATCATTCCGCCGCTGGCGATCGACGGGCCGTCGATCTCGATCCGCAAATTCTCGAAAAAAACCATCACCCTCGACACCATGGCGCAGCAGGCGAACATTTCGCCGGAGATGGCGACACTCCTGAAGATCGCCGCACGCTGCCGGCTCAACATCCTGATTTCCGGCGGCACCGGATCGGGCAAGACGACCCTCCTGAACGCGCTGTCGCGCCTGATCGACCCGGCCGAGCGCACGGTGACGATCGAGGACGCGGCCGAGCTGCAATTGCAGCAGCCCCACGTGGTGCGGCTGGAGACGCGTTCGCCGAACCTCGAAGGCACCGGCGAAATCACCATGCGCGAGCTGTTGCGCAATACTCTGCGCATGCGGCCCGACCGGATCATCCTCGGCGAGATCCGCGGCGCCGAGGCGCTCGACGTGCTGCAGGCGATGAACACCGGTCATGACGGATCGATGAGCACGATCCACGCGAACCGTCCGCGCGAGGCGCTGACCCGGCTCGAAAACATGGTCGGGATGACCGGGATCAATCTGCCGTCGCACGCGGTGCGCACACAGATCGCCGCCGCCGTCCACATGATCGTGCAAATCAGTCGGATGCGCGACGGCATGCGGCGCGTGACCGAAGTGATCGAGGTGGTCGGGATGGAGGGTGACATCATTACCACGCAGGAACTGTTCAGCTATCAGTTCCAGGGCGAAAACGCCGACGGCCGGTTGCGCGGCATCTTCAAGTCGAGCGGGGTGCGCCCACACTTTCTGCCGCGCGCCGAATATTATGGCCTCGATCGCCCGCTGCTCGAGATCATTTGACGATGTTCGGCCGCACACGGTTGCTCGCGCCGCGCCGAGCGTCGTTTGCGGGGTGAAATAGTGGCCCGATTCGATGCGGCCGACTGGCTCGCCGCACTTTCTGCCGCCGTTGTGGTGGTGATCTTTGCCGCGGCCGCGCTCGCGATCCGCGGCAGCGCCGCACGCCAGCGCTTCAAGCGGCGGCTCAGCCTGATGCGCGAGCGGGCCAAGGGCATTCCGGTCGCTGCCGAAGCCGCTCGGTTGACCAGAGCCCAAAGCGCCACCCCGAAGATCGACCGCGCCGCGCGACGCTGGCTGCCCCGTCGCGACCTCCTCGCAGCCCGCCTGGCGCGTACCGGAAAGACCCTCACCATCGGACAATATGTGCTGGTGATCGCCGGCGCGACGACGTTGTCGACGGTTGGCCTCGCCGGCTTTGCGCCGCTCGGGGTCGTCCCTTGCGCGCTGGTCGGCCTGTCTCTCGGGATGGCGATCCCGCACCTCGTGGTCAGTCGGATGGGACGGCGCCGCGTCGCCGCCTTCACCGCGCTGTTTCCCGATGCCATCGACCTGATGGTCAGGGCGCTGCGCTCGGGCCTGCCGATCAGCGAGGCGATCGTCGGCGCAGGCCATGAAATCGCCGACCCGGTCGGCACCGAGCTGCGCATCGTCGAGAGCGGGATGCGGCTCGGGCGCGACCTCGAGGCTCTGCTCTGGGACATCGCCAAGCGGATCGACACGCCGGAATTTCGCTTTTTTATCATTGCTCTGAGCGTGCAGCGCGAGACCGGCGGCAACCTCGCGGAGACCCTCGCCAACCTCGCAGACGCGTTGCGCCGGCGCCGGCAGATGCGGGCCAAGGTGCGCGCGATGTCGAGCGAAACGCGTGCGACGACGATGATCCTGGGCGGATTGCCGGTCGTGGTGATCGGCCTGTTGATGCTAACCTCGCCCAGCTATCTGGCGCCGCTGTTTCACGACGTTCGCGGCTATATCCTCGATGGGGTGGCGTTGGCGATGCTGGTCGTCGGCATCGCCATCATGACCAGGATGGCACGGTTCGAGATATGATCAACCTGCAGCCGGAGGATTTGCAGACCGCCCATTGGCTGCCCGCCGGCGTCGGGCTCGACGACGCGATCGCCGTGCTCGCAGCACTGGCGGTGCTGGCGACGTGTGTCGCGATGTGGCAGGCGGTACGGCCCAAGAACGCGTTCGAGCGCCGGCTCGAGCAGATCGTCCAACGCAAGGAGACATTGCGCCGGCGGGCGCTGGCCTCGCGCAACCGACGGCAATCGCGACGGCCGGTCGGGCTGATGCGCGCGGCGGTGACGCGCCTCGACCTGCTGCGCTCGAAGCATGCCGGCGACGCTCGGCTGATGCTCGCCCGCGCCGGGCTCAGATCGCCCGACGCAATGGTCGGTTACCTGTTTGCGCGGCTCTGCCTGCCGTCGATGTTCGGCGTCGCTGTGCTGGCCAACGATTATGCGCTGCACCTGCTGCCGACCTCGGCCGAATTCAGGTTTGTGCCGGCGCTGGCCGCAGTTCTGTTCGGCTTTTACGCACCGAAAATCTATCTGAGGAATGCCGCGGGAAAACGCGCCAAACAATTGCAGCTCGGGTTGCCGGACGGGCTGGACCTGATGGTCATCTGCGCCGAGGCCGGGCTCAGCCTCGATGCGACCCTGGTACGCGTCTCGCGCGAGCTCGCCGCCAGCTGGCCCGAGCTCGCCGAGGAGTTCGCGATTACTGCGGCCGAGCTGACCTTTCTGCCGGACCGTCGCCAGGCCTTCGACAATCTCGACAACCGGACCGCTTCGGACGCCATCCGGGCGGTGGTCAACACTTTGCAGCAAACCGCAAAATTCGGCACCCCGCTGGCCCAGTCGCTGCGCGTCCTATCGATCGAATCGCGCGCCGCGCGAATGACCCGCGCCGAAGAGAAAGCAGCGCGGCTGCCGGCGATGCTGACTGTGCCGATGATCGTCTTCATCCTGCCGACTTTGTTCATCGTCCTGCTCGGCCCGGCCGCGATCAACATCATCGATACGTTCAGCAAACATTGACCGGCCAGCGAGCATTGATCGGCCGCCACGAAATGATCGGCCTGGGCCTCGGTCAGGGCGGGCCGGCGGCGGTCCGGCTGCTGCCGGCCGCGGTCCGGCTGCTGCCGGCCGACAGGATTGCCCGGCTGCGGGCCTGCGGCGGCAGTTCGCGCAGGGTTTGGTAATAGGCGAGGTTGTGCTCGACCGAGGCCTCGTCGAGATCGATCCGGCCCAATCGAGCGGCTTCGGCCATGCTGCCGTCGAGACCGTAAATCAGCGCCAGGGTTTGCCGCTCCTGCGCCGAGGCGGCCGACGCCATCGCCAGCGGTTGCAGCACGGCGATCGCGTTCGGATAATCTTCGCTCAGAGCCAACGAAAGCGCCAGATCGACCGTCAATGCCGCATCGCCCGGTGCCCTTGCCAACCCGCGTCGGTAATCGGCCTGCGCCTGCTGATGGCGAGCCGTCAAATCCTCGGCGACGCCAAGAAGGACCAGCAGCCTGGGGGCGTCGGGGCTCCGCGCCGCGGCCTTAGCCAGTGGGACGAACGCCAGTTCGGGGCGCCCGGTTTCGAGATAGGCCTTGGCCACCCCGAGCAGCGCCGGCTGGCTGCCGGCATCGCGGGCCAGCGCCGAATTATACGCCAGGATCGCCTCGTCGACCGCACCGGTCGCGAGCAGGGTGTCGCCGATCGCGACAAACGGCGCCGGGGCGCCGGGCTCGATCTCCGCGGCCCGGCGGAAAACGCTGACGGCATTGGCGAAGTCGCCGCCCGAGCGGGCCGCTTCGCCGATCCGCATCAGCGCGGCATAAGAGGGGGCCGCCCCGCCGCCGTCACGACCGTTGACGCTCAGCGGATCGAGATGGAACGGCAGCGGCTCGCACCCCGCCGCCAGCGCCACCAGAGTCATTGCGAGTATTGGACTGAAAGCGAATATTCGCCAACCAGGCCATTCGCCGCGCTTTATCCCGATCATGCCGGTCTCGTCAACAACAGCAGCCTTATGGCTCGTTAATCAACGATCGTCAGAAATCCGTCCTGAATTGCGAGATCCAGCGAAGTCAAACGGTTCGCGGCAGCCCCGCTCCGAACGGCAGCGCGCAGCAGCGAATCGAGGTGTCTAATCGGCAACCTGCGTTGGAGCTGCCCGCGCTCTGGCGGCGATTGCCCGCTCGACCGCATCGAGCGCCGCCTGGGCATGCCCCGCCTCGGGGCCGCCCGCCTGGGCCATATCGGCGCGACCGCCCCCGCCTCTGCCGCCCAGAGCCTCGGCGCCGGACCGGACCAGCTCGACCGCGTCGAAGCGACCCACCAGATCGGGCGTCACCCCGACCACGATTGCCGCCTTGCCCGCGGCGCGCGACACCACCGCCACGATGCCGGACCCGATCCGGCGCTTCAGATCGTCGGCCAGGGGTTTCAGCTCGCGCCCGGGAACGTCGTCGACGAGGCGGCCGTCGAAGGCGACCTCGCCGATCCGCTTCTCGGCCGGCCGGGTGGCTGGGCCGGCGCTCGCCAAGGCCCGCCGGGCGTCGGCCAGCTCGCGTTCGAGACGCCGCCGCTCGTCGATCAGGGTGCCGATCCGCCCCGGCAGCTCGGCCGGGCTGGTGCGCAGGGCCGCGGCGGCCTGGTGCAGGATTGTTTCCTCCTCGGCCAGGTAGGCCTCCGCCGCGGCGCCAGTCAGCGCCTCGATCCGGCGCACGCCCGAGGCGATCGCGGTTTCGGCGACGATCTTGAACAGCCCGATATCGCCGGTGCGGCGGACATGGGTCCCGCCGCATAGCTCGACCGAGAACGGCTGCCCCTCGCCGTCGAGGGTCCCGCCCATCGACACCACGCGCACCTCGTCGCCGTATTTCTCGCCGAACAGCGCCAGCGCTCCCTCGGCCACGGCCCGGTCAGGGGTCAAGAGACGGGTGCCGACTTCGGCGTTGATGCGGATGCGCTCGTTGACCTCGGCCTCGATCGCCCGAAGGTCGTCCGCGGTCACCGGTCTCGGGTGGCTGAAGTCGAAGCGCAGCCGGTCGGGCGCGACCAGCGAGCCCTTTTGCGTCACATGCGCGCCGAGCCGCCGGCGCAATGCCTGGTGCAAGAGATGGGTAACCGAGTGGTTGGCGCGCAAGCGCCGCCGGCGCTCTGCATCGACCCTGAGCTCGACGGCATCCCCATCCTTCAACATGCCGCGGATCACGCGACCGAGATGAACGTGCAGATCGCCCGCCTTCTTAACTGTGTCATGCACCGCCAGCTCGGCTCCGCCGGCCGCAGACACGACGCCGGTGTCGCCCATCTGCCCGCCCGACTCGGCATAAAACGGCGTCTGGTTGACGATCAGCGCGATCTCATCGCCAGCCACGGCCGCGCCGATGCGCGCGCCGTCGCGCAGGATCGCCAGCGCTACGCCCTCGGCGGCTTCGGTCTCGTAGCCGAGAAATTCGGTGGGTCCGACCTCTTGGCGCAGCCCGAACCACACCGCCTCGGTCGCCGCCTCGCCCGAGCCGACCCAGCTGCGCCTCGCCTCCTCGCGCTGCCGTGCCATCGCCGCCTCGAACCCTGCGATCGCCACCCTGCGGCCCTGGCCGCGCAAGACGTCTTCGGTCAAGTCGAGCGGGAAGCCGAAGGTGTCATAGAGCCGGAACGCGGTCTCGCCGGAGACGGGTTCTCCGGGGCCGAGCCGGGCGGTCTCCTCCTCCAGCAGGCGCAACCCGCGTTCCAGCGTCTGCTTGAAATTCGTCTCCTCGAGCCGCAGGGTCTCAGCGACCAGCGGCTGGGCGCGCACCAGCTCGGGATAGGCCGCCCCCATCTGCCGCACCAGGGCCGGAACCAGCCGCCACATCAGCGGCTCCTTGGAGCCGAGCAGATGGGCATGGCGCATCGCCCGGCGCATGATCCGGCGCAGCACATAGCCCCGCCCTTCCTTGCTCGGCAACACGCCGTCGGCGATCAGAAAGGCTGAGGCGCGCAGATGGTCGGCGATGACCCGATGCGAGACCGCATGATGGCCATCCGCCGCCACTCCCGAGGCCTCGGCCGAAGCTTCGATCAGGACGCGGAACAGGTCGATGTCGTAATTGTCGTGCTTGCCCTGCAGCACCGCGGCGATGCGCTCGAGCCCCATGCCGGTGTCGATCGACGGACGCGGCAAGGCAGCACGGTCGCCCGGACCGAGCTGCTCGTATTGCATGAAGACGAGATTCCAGATCTCGACAAAGCGGTCGCCCTCGGCCTCGGGGCTGCCCGGCGGGCCACCGGGGATTGCCGGCCCATGATCCCAGAAGATCTCCGAGCAAGGCCCGCACGGCCCGACATCGCCCATCGCCCAGAAATTGTCCGAGGTGGCGATCGGGATGATGCGCTCGCGCGGCAGCCCGGCGATTTTGGCCCACAAGGCCGCCGCATCATCGTCCTCGGCATAGACCGTCACCCAGAGGCGGTCGCGGGCGAGCCCGAATTCGCCAGTGATCAGGTTCCAGGCGAGCTCGATCGCCCGCTCTTTGAAATAGTCGCCGAATGAAAAATTGCCGAGCATCTCGAAAAAGGTGTGATGCCGCGCGGTATAGCCGACGTTTTCGAGATCGTTGTGCTTGCCGCCGGCGCGCACGCATTTCTGTGCCGTGGCCGCACGGGCGTAGGGCCGCTTCTCCATGCCGGTGAAGACGTTCTTGAACTGGACCATCCCGGCATTGGTGAACAGCAGGGTCGGGTCGTTGCGCGGCACCAGCGGGCTCGACGGCACGACTTCGTGGTCGTTGCGAGCGAAATAATCGAGAAACGCGGTGCGGATATCGTTGGTCGTCGGCATATGACAGATTGTGGCCTCGCGCGGCGACAGTGCAAGAGGGCGCAGCGCCGGGCTGCGCCGATTTCGGGATGTGCAAGGGCGGCCGCACTGTCCGGGACCGCCTTTGCCGGATCAGCGAGCCACGCGGCCCGCGGCCGAACGATCCTCGCGGTCCTGACCAGGAGCCGCGCAGCGGCGGAAATTCCGGCGGCTTGCTCAAACCCGCGCGGCTTGGGCGCGCACCCGCGCAATAAACGCGGCACGCGCGGCCGGCGTCGAGCGGTCGAGATCGTATTGCGCGAGGAAGAACGAGCGGACGCGCCGGCCGCACATCGGCTTCAGCGCACGCATCAGCACCTTGCGGCCGGGATCGCCGGCCGCCAGGCGGGTGATCCACCATGGCGAGCCATAGGTCGTCACCACGCCGAACAGCCCGATGTGGGTCAGGAGCGGCCGGATCCGCCCCCGTGCTCGATCGCGCTCAAAGGCGATGCCGGGCGCCCACACCCGATCGAAATACCCCTTCAGCAGCGCCGGCATCGAAAACCACCAATGCGGAAAGCAAAAGATGATGCCGTCGATGCGGCGCAGCAGATCGGTGGCGTCCGACACCGCGGCGTCGTCGTAGCGCTGCTGATAGTAGCTGCGGCGCTCCTCGGCATTCATCACCGGGTCGAACCCTTCGCGATAGAGGTCGGTTGCCGCCACCTGGTGACCGCTCTCTTCGAGCGCCGCGACAATCGTGCGAAACAGCGCATGATTGTAGCTGTCCGTCAGCGGA
The DNA here is from genome assembly GCA_963703665.1 of uncultured Alphaproteobacteria bacterium. Taxonomy (GTDB): domain Bacteria; phylum Pseudomonadota; class Alphaproteobacteria; order ATCC43930; family CGMCC-115725; genus AP-15. Next base: position 173,068 of record CAVPFB010000002.1, read on the forward strand.
TGGCAGTGAACGACCTGGATCAGCATCGGCAGAACTTCCTGGATGAACGTACGTCTTTGGCAGCCATCGCTCCGAGGGAGGCCGGCTCCAAATCCCAGCCGTCTCCGCTGGTCAAGGCGAGATCCACCGTGAAAAGCCGGCCCGGAGCCCCACCCGGCGATCTCCGCGCGAGCAGGCGTCACGGCCTCTTGCCGGGTTGCACGGCCGCTTCGCGCACCTGACAAATCAAACGCTGATAGGAAGGCCCGCCTCGGCGGCCGTGCGCTTTCGCCGCATCCAGCAGCCGGCGCGGCCGGCGCGTGTCGACCCGTTCGCGCTTTGGCCTGGAATTCGAAGCGCACATCCGCATCCCGACCAATCGTATTCCGTCGGGTCGGATTTTCCGACAAGATCACTCGGCCTCGTCATCGCTCCGCAGCTTTGGCGGCTTCCTTCTCACGATGCTCCACCTCATTGCGGTGCATGTGGCGGGCGCTGACCGGCCGGATAAATGTTTCGCTGCTGCGCCACAGGAATGGCATGACGCCATCGGCCAGCTCGACGGCTGTCGATGCGATCGCCCCCGAGATTGCCACCCGGCTGCCTTGATCCGCGTCGTCGCTTCGCCATCAGCTGAGCCGTCGCCAGCACGTCGGTATTGACCTCCGAAGAAGACGTCTCGGAGCCGGCTCATTCGGCTTCTCAGGCGACGGTCCTGATGCCGGTAGCGCTCCAGCCTGTCCCCAGGATGACGGCGAGAGCCAACCGTCCAACCATCTCTATCCCGATAATCGGTGAGGCTCGCCCCTGATCGGCCCGACCTGCGGATTGGTCGATCAACCTTTTCTATTGTAGCTTGTTCTGCTGGTTCTTGCTGCAAATCCGCAACGGACGCCGGCAAGCCCGCACGCTTGCCTCTGGGCAACCAATGAGCGGGCCGCCTGGTGTTCGTCGCGCGCAGCCCGAGTTGCGAACCGACATGATGGCGGTTCACGCGGCCGACTGCACCGCGGTGCCCGTCTCCACCGTGGCGAGACCCGGCTCAGGCGCGGCTTGCGCTTTCGGGGCTACCGAAGCTCAGGCCTCGGCGCGCCACACGGCCAGCGCGGTCTTGCCGAATTTATGGCCGGTGAGCGGATCAAGCCGGCGCGATACCGGGATCAGCAGCTTGTCCCAGACCGCGATCTGCCGCTTTGTCGGCAGCGCCGTGCGCAGCATGATCCGGTTGGCGAGCGAAGCGAAGAACCCGGTGCAATCGAGCATCAGAAAGGTTTCGAGCCGGCATCCCTCCGGGCTCAGCGCGCACAGTCCCGTCCGGTCGTAGCGCCGATAGTGGCCGATCGCGGCGTCAAACGCGCTGAACAGGAACTGATGGGCCGGCGCCAGCACGACGAGCTTGCCGCCGGCCGCCAGATGGTCGCCGGCGCGAGCCAGCTCGGCCCGGTCCTCGGCAATGTGCTCGAGCACGTCGAGGTAGAGGATCGTGTCGAACGTGACGGTCGGGTCGATGTCGCCGATCGTGCCGGTGACGACGCGGCAGGGCGACGGGGGTTCGCCGCTGTCGATACGCCGGCAAATCCGGCGTGCGAGGTCGGGGTCGGGCTCGAGGCTGGTCCAGTTGTCTACGCGAGGATTGCACAGATAAGCGATGTTGGCGCCGATGCCGGCGCCGACCTCGAGCACGCGCCCGGCGATAAACCGGCCGAGAATTGCGGCAAGATAAGTCTTCCAGTTGGTCGCCGCTGCGAACAGCTCGAGCTCCGAACCGATATAATGGCGGCTCACGCGGCCGGCCTCATCGCAATCGGTGCAACCGCCCGGCGATCGAGCTGGCGATCTCCGTGCTCGGCGGCAGGCGAGTCGCGCTCGGCGACAAAGGAGTCGCGCTCGACGATAAAGCATAGGCAATCGAGGGTCGGCACGATCGGGCGATTGCTCCGCCCGGTCAGCACCGTCAGGCTCGCGGCGATCACGATGACGAGGGTCTGCAACATGATGATCAGCAGATCGCCGACCGCGGTCGAGGCCCAGCCAGGGATCGCGAGATCGGTCGCGATGCGAATGGCGGTGACGGCGATTATGGCGAACCCGGCGACCCCGGCGACCAGGCCAGCGGCGAGCAGAATGCGGATGAAGATCTTGTCGGCGTAGACCGACATCGCGCTGAGGCCGTGAACGATCAGCATCACCAGGTTCATCTGCGAGCGGCCGGCGCAGCGGCTGCCGCGCACCGTCGGGACGCTGATATAGGGGAGCCGCGAGCGCATGATCGAGGCCGCGAGATTGTTCCACAGCTCGGGTATGTGCACCAGCCGGCGGACCGCCGGCATCGGTATCGCACAGTAATTGCCGAAATTGATCCGTTGTCCGGTCAGCGCATAAAACAGCAGCCGGTAAAGGCCGTACCAGAACCGGAAGACACAGGATTCGGCGCGTTTGACCCGCCCGGCGAACACGACATGGCGCGGCTGCCGGCGACTCGCGGCCAACAGCGCAGCCATGTCGGCCGGCCGGTCCTGGCCGTCGCTGTCCATGACCAGGACCGCATCGGCCTCGCCGCCCTCGGCGACAGCGCACAATCCGATGGCAATCGCCCGCTGGTGGCCGAGATTGGCGACGAGATGGATGATTTCGATCGACTCGACGCACGAGCCTCTCGGCAGGTCGATGCTGTCGGCATCGAACGGCTCGGCCGAGCCATCGTCGACGGCGCAGATGCGGAATGAAAAATCGGACCCGGTGAACCGCTCGGAGATTTCGCTCACGAGCGCGGCAAACGACACCCAGTCGTCGAGCACCGGCGTCACGATCGCGATCGTCTTGGCCATAGGATGCAATGCCAACTTGCGCTGCGCCCCAGTCTAAGTCGGACAATTTTAACGAAGGATGAACCGCACCCTACGGAGATGCGGTCGAGGGACCACCCGTTCACCGCCGGTTAATGAGGTTGCGGTAGACTCGCGCTGGCGTCATGGTCCAGCCTCAGCCGATATTTTTTGCGCCCCGAGCGGTCTGGCGATGGGCGTACCGTCTGGCGATCCCGGTTGCGGCGCTGCTGCTGTTTGCCGCGCTGGCGATGCTGTGGCGGTGGGGTCCGCACACGGCTTATTTCGCTGCGCTGACGCTGTTCGGGTTCGAGCCGTTCCGCTTTCCGTTTCTCGACATCCACGCCGTGCTCGCCGCCGCGCAATGCCAGCGCCTCGGGATCGATGTCTACCTCTCGAACCCGTGCGACGCGCTCGGCCGGGTGCATGTCTATTCGCCGTTGTGGCTCGCGATCACCCCAAGCTTTCTCGACACCAATTCGACCGCCGCGGCCGGCCTCGGCCTCGACCTGATGTTTATTCTATCGCTGGGCGTGATCCTTCGCCCGGCCACGCGCGGCGAAGTCCTGATCCTGATGTTCATAGCCCTGTCGCCGATGACGATCTACGCGCTCGAACGCGCCAACTGCGACCTGGTCGTCTTCCTTTTGGTCGTCGGCGGCTGCGCCCTCGGCCAGGCACGGCGACCGTGGCGGTTCGGCGCTTCCGCGCTCTATCTGTTCGCCGGCCTGCTCAAATATTACCCGCTGGTGCTGCTGGCGCTGCTGCTGCGCGAGCGGCGGCGCGAAGCGCTGATCGGCGTCGGCCTCGCTGCAGTGATCGTGCTCGGGCTCGCAGGCTTCGACCGCGCAGAGCTGGTCAAGGCTCTGGCGAACATTCCGCCGCTCTCTTATTTCGCCGATTCGTTCTCGGCCCGGAACTTGCCGTTCGGCATTGCCGAGGCCGCATTCGGCCCTCGCGTGCACACCGCGTGCGCTTGCGGTGCTGAGCGTCGTCGCGGCGCTCGCCCTTGTGCGAATCCGCCGCACCATGCGCTTGCTCGATCAGGCGATGCCCGAGCTCGATACGCTCGACGAGCCGGTTGCGCTGAGCCGCAATGCCTGCTGGTCGGCGCGCTATTGGTGATCGGCGTGCTTTTTTGCCGGTCAGAACGTTGATTACCGCGGCATCTATTTGCTGCTGATCATGCCGGGGCTGATCCGGCTGCACCGGCTGGCGGTCGATCCTGCCGGGCGACAGTTCGCCGCGCGGATGATCGTCGCGGTGCTGTTCGTCGCCTGGGCCGACCCGGTGCGCCGCGGCGTCGCAGCTGATCGCCGGCGCCATTCCCAATGCCCAGATCGGCCTGCGCCTCGAGCTGTTGTTCTGGATCGGCCGCGAGCTGGTGTGGTGGTGGCTGATCGCTGGTCTCGCCGCGATCGTTCTGAGCTGCGCCGCACCGCTGCCGGTTTGGCCATATCGCCGGCATAGCCCCCCGCGCCGCCGTTCCGCAGCCTGCGGCCGGGCGCCGCTGCAAGACCCAACCCGCGACGAAATCACGCCTGGAGCACAGCCGCCATGACGCGGTCGCGGGTCAGCGGCAGGTCGCGAATCCGCGTCGCCAGCGCGTGCGCCACGGCGTTGCCGATCGCCGCCACGGTCGGGCCCCCCGCCGCCTCGCCGATGCCGAGCGGCGGATGGTCCGCGGCGGGGCCGACGAGCTCGGCGGTCACCTCGGGCACCTCGCTGAAGAGCAGCACCGGGTAGCTTTCCCAGTCGCGCGAGCTGATGCCGCTGCCGTCGAGGCGAACCCCCTCTTCAGCGCCCAGCTCGCCGCCTGGATGATGCCGCCTTCGAGCTGATTGAGCGCGCCGTCCGGGTTGATGACGAGGCCGGCATCGGCGGCGCACCACACGCGCAGCAGACGGACCTGCTGATCGACTTCGACTTCGGCGACGATCGCGGCATAGGCGGCGAGGTTCTTGTAGCGGGCAAAGCCGACCCCATGCCCGCGCCCGGTGCCGGGCGGACGCCCCGGCTCCCAGCCGGCCATGCGGGCCGCATGCTCGACGACCGCGCAGGCGCGCGGGTCCGACAGGATCGACAGCCGGTAGGCCACCGGGTCGATGCCGGCCTCTTCGGCCAGCTCGTCGACGAAAGATTCGATCGCGAAGATATTGAGCGTGGCGCCGAGCCCGCGCAGCGACGAGGTCCGCACCGGGGTCTCGGCGACCAGGTGGTGGATGATGCGCTTGGCTGGGAAATCATAGAGCGGCTCGCCGTTGCGGGTGCCGGCCCCGGGCGGCCCCGGCAACTCGGAAGCGGGGGGCGGTGGCGGCGGGTCCGGCATCGCTTCGGCGGCGAGCAGGTTGCCGCCGCTGCCCGGCCGGCTCGAATGCCGGCCGCTCCAGATCTCGGTGGTCCAGCCAGCCGGGCGCTGCGCGCTGTCGAGCGCCGCGCGCACCGTCACCACCATCGCCGGGCTGACCGGCTCGAAGCCGAATTCCTCCTCGCGCCGCCAGCGTACCCGGATCGGCTCGCCGGGCCGGCGAAACGCGATCACCGCCGCATCGGCAGCGGCATCGTCGGCGCCGTTATGGCCGTAGCAGCCCGGCCCCTGCACGTGCTTGACCGAAATCGCCGTGGGATCGAGGTTCAGGGTGCGGGCCAGCGCCGCGCGCAGCGGATAAACCCCCTGCGAATGCGTCCACACCGAGAGCCGCCCGTCGCGATAGACGGCCACCGCGCAGGACGGTGCCACCGAGGCATGGGCGACGTGCATCCGGGTAAAGGTCGCTTCGCGCCGGTTCTGCGCCGGCGTCGGGTCGGACGGCAAAGGGGCGCCGACGGCCTGATCGATCGAGGGCTGCTGCAAGAGCCAGCGCGCCTCTTCCTGGAACGGGTTGATCGCATCGACACCGTCCCAGGCGACATGCTCGGGCGCCACCGCGGCCACCGCCTCAACCACCGTTTCATCCGCGCCGAGAATGGCGAGGAAGTTGCCTTCGCGGAGAATCTCGATCGGGCGGCCCTTTGCCGCGCGCCGCAGAGCGGCCTCGTCGACGGTCCTGATCGCGGCGCCGCGGCGCGGCTGGCGCACGACCCGGGCATGCGCCATGCCGTCGAGCGTCATGTCATGGACAAAGACCGATTGGCCGAACACCTTGGCCGCGAGGTCGATGCGCGGCGCGCTGCCGCCGACGACGCGATAATCGCCGATCTCCTTGATCGGCGCCCCGCCGGTGGCGGGACGGTCGAGGCGGACGGCAGCAGCCAGCGACCAGTAATCGTGGCCGGTCGGCTCGCCGCGATCGAGGATCGCGCCGTCGCGCACCGAAAGCGCGGCGCGGGAATAGCCGAGGCTGGTCGCCGCATGGTCGAGGAACAGGGCGCGGACCTCGGCGCAGGCCAGGCGCAACGCAACGCCGCCGAACTGGATCGACTGGCTGCCCGAGGTGTAGCCTTCGTTCGGGGTCAGATCGGTGTCACCGGCCAGAAGCCATATCTGTTCGGGGCTCACCTCGAGCTCTTCGGCCGCGATCTGCCGCATCGCGGTCAGCACACCCTGGCCGATCTCGACCTTGCCGGTCGAGACCGCGACCTGACCGCGCTCGGCGAACCGCACCCACTGATCGAGGCGCGGATTGGCGGCCAGCGCCGGCGGCAGCGGCGGTGCGGCGGTAAGGCTCATCGCATGGCTCCTTCCCGCATCCGCGCGGCGGCGCGCTCGACGGCGCGCAGGATGCGCGTATGGCTGCCGCAGCGGCAGATATTGTCGTCGAGCGCCGCGGCGATCTCCGTCCGCGACGGCGAGGGGTTGCGATCCAGCAATGCCTTGGCCGAGACCAGGATGCCGGCGAGGCAATAGCCGCATTGCCCGGCCTGCTCGTCGAGAAAAGCCTGCTGCAGCGGGTGCGGCCGGTCCGGCGTGCCCAGGCCCTCGATCGTGACGATCTCGCAGCCGGCCACCGTTGACAGCGATTTCCCGCACGATTTCGCCGGCTGGCCGTCGACCAGCACCATGCAGCAGCCGCATTGCTCGAGGCCGCAGCCGAATTTCGTTCCGGTCAGACCGAGATGATTGCGCAGCACATCGAGCAACGGGGTATCGCCATCGGCGGCGACCTCGAGATTGCTTCCATTCACGGTTAATCGCGTCGACTGCATCGCTGCCCCTCGTGGCCGGACGGCGGTAGGATACCAGATTGCGCGATCGATTGCCGGGGTTCGCCGCCGACCGATCAAGACCGCTTTGAGCGGCGGCCGATCCCGAGGCCGAGCAGGAACCCGATCAGCAGCGCCGTGCCGAGCCGCACAGGGTCGATGAACGGAACAAAGCGGGTCCCGGACTCTGTGATCTCGATCGCCCCGACCGGGCGGATGACGAGACCGCCGCCGGCACCGCTGCCGCCCCGCCCCGACGGGGCCTTTCCGCTGCCGCCGGCGCCAAAGCCATAGCGCAGGCGGGCCACCGGGATCACCATGCGCCCGCCGTGCTCGACCGGATCGCCAAACACATTTCTGAGGCTGGCGCCGGCCTGGAGCCGATCACCCAACGAGTGCAGCGTTTTCGCAATCCTGGCCATCGCGGGGCGTCTCCCGTCTGCCCGATCCCGTCTATCGGCGGCCCGGCTCACAGCCGTCATCCCAAGTTGCGGAGCGGCTCAGGGCCGGCTGTCGCGCATGATCGCGTCGTAGAGCTGCTCGACGGCGATGCTGTCGCGGCTCGGGTGGCGGCGGTCGGCCAGCGACCGGCGCGGCTGCATCCGCACCCGCATCCCGAGCAGCCGGCCGCCCGAGGTCGCGGCCAGCAGCACGCGGACGCGATAGAGCGCTACCGTTTGTGGGAATTTGTCGACTGGCCGGCCGCTGTCGATCCAGGCATCCATGTGGCCCGGGCCCCAATTGTAGGCGGCGACCGCGTCGGCCCAATCCGCATAGCGGCGGTACAAAAGCGCGAGATAGGCGCGGCCGACCATCTGGTTCTCGATCGGATCGAACCGGTCTCCGCCGCCGGCATCGACCGCAGCAGCGGCCGAGACCTGCATCGGCCCTTGCGGTCCGTCGCGCTCGGGACGCCACATTTTTGCGTCGGTCCCGTAGCTCGAACTCGGCGCCGTCGACGGCGAGCGCCACCCGGTCGAGTGCGGCCGCGTTTCCAAAGACGAGCGATCCGGCCTGCGTCCCGGCGCTGCCGAGTGTGACAAATGCCAGGGCCAGGACCAGCCCGGGCCACCCGCGCTCAAGGGACGCGCGTCCTCGCCCGCGGATCGCCTGGACCGCTTGCAAGACGCTCGCCGCGATCAGGCCCGGCACGCGCCGCCGAGCCGGTGCGCCGCGGCTCCCGCGCCTATTCCCAATAGGCGGCAATGATCGTGTTGTCGGCGCCGAGCATCAGGTTGAGTCGGTTCGGGTCGTGGGTGATCCCCCTGATGCCGCGGTTCACCGGGATCCAGCGCAGGATCTTGGGCAGGTCTTCCTGGCGCACGACGCCGGGCGAGCCCGGCGGGGCCTGCCCCCGCTCGACGAATTTCTTGCCGACGCAGTCCTTGCAGCCGTTGATGGAAATCTGGACCGATTTGGTGCCGGGGATCTGGTCGATCTCGATCGCATTTTCCGAAGAGCGGACCCGCACGCCCTTGAAGGTATGGCCGGCTTCGAGGGGGAAGACGGCGCTGATCGGCACGAAGCCCGTCGCCTCCTCGGTCTGCAACGGCATCGTCGCGATGAGCTGCAGATCGAGGATGCCGTCGAGCGGCTTGCCGACATAGGTCGGGACCAGTTCCGGCGAGCTCCATCCCTGCGACCCGGTCAGCCCGGTGACCCGCACGATGTCGAGCTCGGGCTCGGTCTGGGTGCGCAGGATCTCGACGCTGGTGACGTAGAGCACCGGCAGCTCGGTCGACGGCTCCTCCTCGCTCGGCGCGGCGGCGCTCGACTGCTCCGATCCCCCGCCGCCATAGCCCTGGTCCGGCCCGCTCGCGTTGGCGGCGGGTGCGCCGCCGGCAGTCCCGCCCTGAGTCCCTTGGGCGAGAGCCAGCGTGGAGACGCCGGCCTGCATCGCGGCGCCGATTGCGAGCACGCCCAACCAGCGCAATGTCTTGTTCATTCCTGTCCTCCGCATCGACGAGTGTTATCCGCGAATGCCAGCGCGCTCGGTCTGACGATGGCCCGGCGCCGGCTCGTGCGGGATTGCGGGATCGAAGCCGTCGGGCGGCACCCGCTCGAGAGCGTCGAGCACGAGATCCGTGACCCGCATCCTGGTTAGCCGGCAATAGGTGGTCTCGGTGCTGGCAAAACAGCCGTTTTCGGCGAGCTTGTTGACCGGCTCGCCGCCGCCGCATACTGAAAAATACTCGCACCGCTCGCGGCACATGGCCACCCCGGCATCGATGTCGGCGAGCATGCGGGCAAAGGCCGGGCGGCGGGGCAGATCGACGAGCGCGTCGCGGTTGATGTTGCCCAGCACGAAATCGTCATAGGCCGGGTTCTTCAAGCCGAGCAGCTCGGGCGAGAAGGTCGAGACGTTGCCGGCCCAGTCCATGCTGGTGATCGCAAACGGCTCGACCAGCTGGTTGTGGAACGGGGCTTCCTTGGGCCGGATGACCTGTTGGAGCGCATGCTCGATTTCGCGCAGAAAGGTGATCTTGCCGGGCGAAGCCGCCGACAGCCGCCAGAATTCGCTCAAAAACCGATAATAGGCGGCCTCGGCCCCACCGTCGCCGAAAGATTCCGAGACGTGGTCGCCCTCGGATTCCTCGACATTGAAGCAGACCCGCTCGATCCCTTCCTCGACATAGAAATCGAACATCGCCTCGGCAGCGGCCATGCTGGCCGACGACAGCACCGAAATCACATGGAACGGAACCCCGTGCCGGCGCAGCAGCCGGATCCCGGCGATCGTCCGGTCGAAAGTGCCGCGGCCCGAGCGCGTGACCCGGTTGCGGTCGTGCAGGTGCTTGGGCCCGTCGATGCTGACCCCGAGATTGACCCGAGCCGCGGCAAAGAATGCGCACCACGGATCGTCGATCAGCGTGCCGTTGGTCTGGAACGAATGGACCACCTCCAGGTCATGCGGCCGCAGTCCTTCGATTATCGCAAACGCGTCCCGGTAGAATGCGATCGGCAGCACCATCGGCTCGCCGGCATGCCACACCACCGACAGCCCGCCCTGCACCCATCCCGAGGCGAAGACCTGGGAAAACAGATTGCGCAGGGTCTGCGGCGCCACCACCGCCTTTGAATTCCGATCCGGCAGATAGCAGTACCGGCAATCGATGTTGCAGAACGGGGTGGGCTGGACCACCAGCAGCTCGATCACAGGCACGGGGCCGCTCGCCGCCTGTTCCCGCGCGATCACCCGCTCACCAATTACGCCACCAATTGTTCCAGTTGTTCCAATTGTGCCAATTGTTCCAATTCGGCCAACCCCAGCCACCGAACGGGCGGTAGCCCCAGCCCCCGTTGCGCCACCAGTTGCCCCAGGCGAGCCGAAGATTGTCGCCGCCGCGCGTGGCGGCCTCGCCGGCCACGGTGGAAACCGCGTCGCGGATGGCGGCCAGCCGCTCGGAAACCCGCCCCTCGTCCGAGGCCCGCGGCTGCGAGGTTGCCGGGCCCTGGCTGGCCGCGCCGGGCGTCGTGGCGCCCAGCAGCAGCGACACGCCGACTGCCCCGGCCGGAACCATGCCCGACAAGATTTTCAGATACTTCTGCCGCAGCGACATCAGAGCCACCTCATCATCGAGGACCGGACGTCCAAATTCATCCCAATTTTACATGCGATTTCACGGCGCCGCCTCACAATTTACGCGCGCCCCGCCCAGGCCAGGGACGCCGCCGGCGGCAAACCGCTTTGGCGAGCTCCACCCGCTTACCAGTTGTGCCAGTAATTATGCCAACCATTGTGCCAGCCGCCGTTTCCCCAGGCGCCGCCGCCATTGCGCCAACCGCCACCGCCATTGCGCCAACCGCCACCGCCATTGCGCCAACCGCCGCCGCCGCCGTTGCGCCAGGCCACCCAAGCGAGCTGCTGCCGGGTCTCCGCCGCCTTCGCCGCGGAACCGGCGACATCGGAGACCGCGTCGCGGATGGCGGCAAGCCGCTCGGACACCGGCGCCGCATCGGCCGGCCGAGCTTGCGCCGCGGCCGGACCCTGGTCGGCGGCAACCGGCGCGGCGGAACCGAGCAGCAGCGAGACGCCGGCCGCCCCAATCGGCACGATGCCGGCCAGAATCCTCAGATACTTTTGTCGCAGCGACATCAAACCCCTCATCAATTCACTCTCGAGCACGCACCAAAACCGAGACGGAAATAGGATCCGCCTCCCGATAACACCAAAACTCTTGCTTACTCCTTAGCGCGCAGTCGCGACCCCCCCGGTTTGGCGCGCCGAAACATAGACTAGCATCGGTAGCAGGAAGAGGCCATCACGGTCAAACGCGCTTTAGCTCTAGCCGGCCGCATTTGAGCTTCCTTCTGCGGCCGCCCGCCCCCAAGGCGGCGAGAGCTCGGCGATCTTTGCATACACCGGGCAATCCGGCTCGTGCGCTCCGGGCAGATAGCCCAGGCTCATCAAGAATTCGCCGACGATCTGCCCGCCGGTAAAGCGGAAGGTGCTGCGAAACAGCCGCGTCCAGGCTTCAGCCGAGCTTGGATGGTGGGCGTCGAGCCATCGGGCGAAGGAGCCGTGCGTTTCGCGCAATGCCTGGATGCGGCGGGCATTCTCGATCGCGGCCTCGATCTTGAGCCGGTTGCGTACGATCCCTGGATCGGCGAGCAAGCGATCGAATTCGGCGGGGCCGAAGGCAGCGACCCGGTCGACCTCGAAATCGGCAAAGGCGGCACGAAACGCCTCGCGTTTGTTGAGAACGGTCAGCCAAGACAGGCCCGCCTGATTGATCTCGAGCAGCAGCCGCTCGAACAAAACCCGCTCGTCATTCGAGGGAAAGCCGTATTCGGCGTCGTGGTAGCGGCCGTGCACGGGGTGGCCGGGGGCGATCCGGCAATAGGCGGCGCTCACCGCACGACCCGCGACCGGGCGACCGGACCGATGCCGGTTGGCGCGCTCACGCCTGCTCGAGCTCGATCAGGGTGCCGCAGAAATCCTTCGGGTGCAGAAACAGCACCGGCTTGTCGTGCGCGCCCGGCCGCGGCTCGCCGTCGCCCAGCGCCCGCGCGCCCTCCGCGCGGAGCCGGTCGCGCGCGGCGAGGATGTCGTCGACCTCGAAGCACAGATGGTGCATCCCACCTGAAGGGTTACGCTCGAGAAAGCCGCGCACCGGCGAGGCTTCGCCGAGCGGCTCGAGCAATTCGATCTTGGTGTTCGGCAATTCGACAAAGACGACCGTGACGCCGTGCACAGGCAATGCCTGCGGCTCGGAAACCTGTGCGCCCAGCACCTGGCGATAGACGGCGCTCGCGGCAGCAAGGTCGGGCACGACGATCGCGATGTGGTTGAGACGCCCGATCATGGCCGCGATCCGGTCAAACTCTGCCCCTCACCCTCAACCCTCTCCGCGCCCCTACCCCGGCCCTCCCCGCATCGCGGGGGAGGGAATGGGAGGGGGCAAGCGGGGCGAGGCGGTCATGGCGGATGCCGGCAACGCCCCGCGCAGCATCGGGCTCAAATCCGCACCACTTGGATCTCGACCAGCGGTCGCTTGCCGAAGCGCTCGTTGAGGACCCGGCGCAACGCCCGCCGCGCCGCCTCGCCGACGACGCCGTCGTCGTCGCGCGCCGTCTGCGGCAGTTCGTCGAATGCGCGCTCGACCGCGGTGCGCAGGAACGGCACGGCCGCTTGCACCGCTTCCGGCTCGACCAGCCCGATCACGGCAATCGCCGGCGGGGCGGCGAGCCGGCCCTGACGGTCGAGGACCAATGTGGCGACGGCGCTGCCGCTCAAGACCAGCCGCCGGCGGTCCTTGAGCGCAGCCCCGTCGAGCGGCAGCAGGGTCTTGCCGTCGCTCGCCAGCCGCCCGACCGGCACCTCGTCGACGATCGTGGCACCACCCGGTCCGAACCGGACCATGTCGCCGTTTTCGATGATCAGCGGCTGCGGCACCTGGCACTCGCCGGCGAGGGCAGCGTGGGCGATCAGGTGGCGGGCTTCGCCATGAACCGGGATTGCGATCCGCGGGCGGATCATCTGGTACATGCGCACCAGCTCGTCGCGCGCGGGATGGCCCGAGACATGGACGAAATGATCCAGTTCGGTGACGATCTCGACCCCTAGCCGGGCGAGCGCGTTCTGCAGCCGGCCGATCGACTTTTCGTTGCCGGGAATGATCCGCGACGAAAAGATCACCGCGTCACCCGGTTCGAGCTCGACGCTCGGATGGTCGTCGCGGGCGATGCGCGCCAGCGCCGCGCGCGGCTCGCCTTGGCTTCCCGTGCAGATCATCAGGATCCGGTCGCGCGGGATGTAGGCCGCTTCGTCCTCGCTCAGAAAGGGCGGCAGATCGGCGAGGTAGCCGTTCTCGCGCGCGGCCTTGTCGATCCGCCACAGCGAGCGTCCGACCAGCGCCACCTCGCGGCCATGCACCGCGGCGGCATGCGCGACCGTTTCGAGGCGCGCGACATTCGAGGCGAAACAGGCGACCGCGACTCGCGCGTCATAGCGGCCGATCAGCTCCGTCAGCGAACGGCGCAGGTCGCCCTCGGACCCCGAGCTGCCGGGCCGCAGCGCATTGGTCGAATCGCAGATCATGGCGAGCACGCCCTCGTCGCCGAGCCGCTGCAGCGCGGCCTCGTCGGCGGCCTGGCCGATCAGCGGATCGGGATCGAGCTTCCAGTCCCCGGTGTGCAGCACCGTCCCCGCCGCAGTGCGCAGCACGACCGCATTGGGCTCGGGAATCGAATGGGTGAGGGTGATCGAGCTCGAGGTCGAACGGGCCGATCGTGAACCGCCCCGACATCGGCACGATGTTGATCTTGACCTTGTCGGCGAGCCCGAATTCGCCCAGCTTCGCGCGCAACAGCGAGGCGGTAAACGGGGTCGCCCAGACCGGACAGCGCAGCTGGGGCCACAGGTAGGGGATGGCGCCGATATGGTCTTCATGCGCATGGGTCGCGACGATCCCGAGCAGATGGTCGCGGCGCTCGGCGATAAAGCCCGGGTCGGGCATCACGACCTCGAGCCCCGGCTGCGAATCGTCGCCGAAGGTGACGCCGCAATCGACGATCAGCCACTCACCGGCACAGCCGTAGAGGCCCAGATTCATGCCGATCTCGTTGGCGCCGCCGAGCGCCACGAAATAGAGCCCAGCCGGATCGTCGGCCCCGGACCGGGCAACGGAGCGGGCCGGCAGTTCGCTCATCGCTCGGTGTTTCTCCGGTGGATCAGGCGCAGTCCCCACAAGGTCAGATCGGGATCGACGGTGTCGATGACGTCGATCGCGGTGGCAAAAAGCGGCGCCAAGCCGCCGGTGGCAATGACGCCCATCGCCTCGCCGCGCTCCTCGCGGATGCGCCGCACCAGCCCCTCGACCAGCCCGACATAGCCCCAGAAAACGCCGGACTGCATGGCCGGGATCGTGCTGCGGCCGACGACCGTCGGCGGCCGCTCGATCGACACCCGCGGCAATTGCGCCGCCGCCATCTCCAACGCCAGCACTGCCAAATTCGGTCCCGGCGCGAGCACGCCCCCGCAGTAATTTCCCGCTCGGTCGACAATGTCGAAATTGGTCGAGGTGCCGAAATCGACAACCATCAGCGGCGCCTCGTATCGATCCTGGGCCGCGACCGCATTGGCGATCCGGTCGGCGCCCACATTCTGCGGCGGCATATCGACATCGATACCGATCCCGAGACGGCAATTCGGCCGCCCGATGATCAGCGGCTCGCTGCTGAAATAGCGGCGGCACAGCCCGATCAGGTTGAACGCCGCCTCCGGCACGACATTGGCGATGATCGTCGCGTCGATATCTCCGAGCGCCAAGTTGCTGAGCGCCATCAGCTGGGTCAGCCACACCGCGTATTCGTCGGCGGTCCGCTTCGGGTTGGTTGCCGCCCGCCACGACGCGCGCAGCTCGTCCCCGGCATAGACGGCGAAGACGACGTTGGTATTTCCCGAATCGATCGCGAGCAGCATGGCGGGGGTATCCTAGCGCAGCTGGAAACACGTCGCCGGCCGAGATCAGCCGGAGCCCCCCGGGGGTGTCCAGCACCAGCGCCCCGCGCTGGTCGAGATCGGCAAACCGGCCGTGCAAGGTGGCGCTTTCCAGGCGAACCCTGATCGGTTCTCCGAGTGCGGCCGCGCGCGCCAGCCAGGCCGCGCGCACCGGGGCGAACCCCTCCTCCCGCCAGCGCCGCTCCCAGCATTCGAAGCAGCGCAGGAAAGCTTCGAGCATTGATGCCGGCTCGGGTGGCACGTGACCTTCCGCAGCGATCGAGGTGGCCGGAAACTCGGAATCGGCGGGCGCCGAGACCAGATTGATCCCGACGCCGACGACCAGAAAGGCGAGGTTTTCGCCGCTGCTTGTGTTCGATCCGGAGCCGCTGTCCGATCCGCGGTCGATCTCCAATTCGAGCAGCAGGCCGGCGATCTTGCGGCCGCCGAGCAGCACGTCATTCGGCCATTTGCAGGCGAGCCCGGCCAGCCCCGGAACCAGGCCGCTGAGCGCGTCGCCGACCGCCAATGCCGCGGCAAAGCCGAGCCGAGCCGCGCAATCGGGTGGGCAGCCCGGCCGCATAACCAGCGAGGCATAGAGATTGCCACGCGGCGACGCCCAAGGGCGCCCGCGCCGCCCGCGCCCGGCGGTCTGCTCGAGCGCCCAGACGACGGTTCCGGCCGCCGCACCCGCGCGCGCCAGCCGCTTGGCCTCGTCGCTGGTGCTGCCGATCGTCTCGCTGCGAACCAGTCGGCAGCCCGCCGGCAGCAATGGCTGCGGCCCGGTCATCGTAAAAACAGCGACGCCGCCGCTGTCTCGGCGCCGCCGACGAGCGGCCCGGGCAGCAGAAAAAAGAACATCGTCACCAGTGCGGTGACGAACAGCACACCCTTGAGCTCGACCGCGATCGGCGAATCGAGGGCGCCGGTCGGCTCGTCGAAATACATGACCTTGACGACCCGCAGGTAATAGAAAGCCCCGATCACGCTGGTGACGACGCCGATGACGGCGAGCCCGGTCAGCTTGGCGTCGATCGCCGCGAAGAAGATGTAGAGCTTGGCGAAAAACCCGGCGGTCGGCGGCAGCCCGGCCAGTGAAAACATAAAGATCGCCAAGGCCAGCGCCAGCTCGGGCCGGGTCCGCGACAGCCCCGCCAAATCGGTGATCTGGTCCAGCATCCGCCCCTGCCGGCGCATGCACAGGACGACCCCCCAGGCGCCGACATTCATGAACAGGTATATCGCCAGATAAACCAGGACGCCGCGGATCCCCTCGGTCGTGCCGGCGGCCAACCCGATCAGCAGATAGCCGACATGCCCGATCGAGCTGTACGCCATCAGCCGCTTGATGTTGGGCTGGGCAATCGCGGCGACGGCGCCGAACACCATCGAGGCGATCGACAGAAAGACGATGATCTGCCGCCATTCGCCGACCAAGGGCCCAAACGGCGCGATCATGACGCGGATCAGCAGAGCGAGCGCCGCCATTTTCGGGGCGATCGCGAAAAACATGCTGACCGGGGTCGGCGCGCCTTCATAGACATCGGGCGTCCACATGTGGAACGGCACCGCCGAGATCTTGAAGGCCAAGCCGGCGAGGACGAAGACGAGACCGATGATCAGGCCGGGCGAGACGGGCGCGGCGCCGGCGAAAAGCCGCGCCAGGTCGGCAAAGGCGGTGGTGCCGGCAAAACCGTAAACCAAGGACAGGCCATAGAGCAGCATGCCCGAGGACAGCCCGCCCAAGACGAAGTATTTGAGCCCGGCCTCGGTCGACCGCGGCGAATCGCGATCGAAGCTGGCGACAACGTAGAGCGCCAGATTCTGCAATTCGAGGCCGACATAGAGGATGATAAGGTCGTTGGCCGAGATCATCACCATCATGCCGGTGGTCGCCAACAGAACCAGCACCGGGAATTCGAAGCGGGCGATCCCCTGCTTCTCGTTGTAGTTCATTGCCATCAGGATGGTGACGCCCGAGCCCACCAGCACCAGGGTCTGCACGAACACAGCGAAGGCGTCGGTGACGAACATTCCATAAAAGCCGAGGCGGCGCTCGGGTCCGCCGAGAACGAGGACGACCAGCACCGCGACCAAGGCCAAGATCGCCAGCCAGGAGACGAGCCGGGCCGCGCGCTCGCCGCGAAAGGCCCCGAGGACCAGCAGCGCCATCGCCAAGCCGGCCAGCAGCATCTCCGGCAAGGCCGGCGACAGATCGGGAACGGCGAGGGGAGTCATCGCGGCGCCTAAGGCAGGCTGGCGCGGCGCAGGCCGGCGGCACCGGTCGCCTGCGCCACGATATGGTCGACCGAGGCCTGGATCGGCCGCAGGAACGAGCTCGGATAGATCCCCATCCACAGCACCAGCACCAGCAGCGGGGCGAACACGAATTTCTCGCGGGGGCTGAGGTCGAGGATATTGCGCAAATCGGCGCGGGTGATCGTGCCGAAGATCACCCGGCGATAGAGATAGAGCATGTACGCCGGCGCCAGGAACAGCGCTGTCGCGGCCAGGAAGCATTCGAGCGTGTTGACCCGGTAGGTGCCGAGCAGGATCAGGAACTCGCCGATGAATCCGCTGGTTCCAGGCAGCCCGACCGCGGCCAGGGTAAACGCCATGAACACGAAGGCATAGGCCGGCATGCGCTCGACCAGGCCGCCGAAGCGCGCAATCTCATGGGTGTGCATCCGGTCATAGAGCACCCCGACGCACAGAAAGAGGGCGGCTGAGACGAGCCCATGGCTCAGCATCTGGATCACCGCCCCCTGCACCGCCTCCTGCGTCAGCGCGAAGAGGCCCATGGTCACGAAGCCCATATGCGCGATCGAGGAGTAGGCGACCAGCTTTTTCATGTCGGTCTGGGCCAGCGCCACCAGCGAGGTATAGATCACTGCAATGGCGCTCAGCGTAAAGATCAGCGGCGTGAAATAGTGCGAGGCGAGCGGAAACATCGGCAACGAGAAGCGGATAAAGCCGTAGCCGCCCAGCTTTAACAGAATGCCGGCGAGAATGACCGAACCCGCGGTCGGCGCTTCGACATGCGCATCGGGCAGCCAGGTGTGCACCGGCCACATCGGCACCTTGATCGCAAACGAGGCGAAAAACGCCAGCCACAGCCATTTCTGCAACCCGGCAGAGAACAATTGGCTATGGTTCAGCGCATATTCGATGTCGGTCGTTCCGGTTTGAAAGTAGATTGCGAGGATCGCCAGCAGCATCAGCACCGAGCCGAGCAGGGTGTACAAAAAGAACTTGAATGCCGAATAGATTCGGTTGTCCGCACCCCAGATCCCGATGATCAGGAACATCGGAACCAGAACTCCCTCAAAAAATACATAAAACAGGATGAAATCGAGAGCACAGAATATCCCAACCATGAAAGTTTCCAAGACCAGGAACGCAATCATAAATTCCTTGACCTGGTATGTAATGGCCCGCCACGCCGAAACGATGGCGAGCAGGGTGAGCAAGGTCGAGAGCAGGATAAAGAACAGCGAGACCCCGTCGATCCCCATGTGATAGGTGATGGTAAATCCGCCGAGGCTGATCCATTTCGCCCGCTCGACAAACTGGAAGGCGGCGGTGTTCGGGTCGAATTCGACCCACAGCAGCACCGAAAGGGCAAAGACGATCAGCGAGGTCCACAGCGCGATAAAGCGCGCATTGCGCGCCACCACCGCCGGCTCGCCGCGGGTCATCAGGATGAAGGCGGCGCCGACCAGCGGCAAAAAGGTCACGAGCGTGAGGAGCGGCCAGTGGCTCACGACAAACGCCTCTCGCTCAATGCGGCAACAACAGGTACCAGGTCACGAACGCCGCGAGCCCGATCAGCATGGCGAAGGCATAATGATAGAGATAGCCGCTCTGCAGCCGGCTCGCCTGCCGCGCCAGGTCGCGGGTCAGCGAGGCCACCCCGTTCGGCCCCAGCCCGTCGATCAGCGCCCCATCGCCCGATTTCCACAGCCCGTCGCCGAGCGCCATCGCCGGCCGGACGAAGAGCCGGTCGTAGAGCTCGTCGAAATACCATTTGTTTAAGAGGAACAGGTAGAGCAGGCGGAAGCGCTGGGCGAGCCGCACTGGAATGCGCGGGTCGACGATGTAAAACACATAGGCCACGGCGATGCCGAGAACAGCAGCGAGCAGCGGCATGTAGGCGATTACCGCCGGTATCTGTTCGGCCTTGGCGAGCGCATCGTGGCCGCGCAACACCAAAATCGCGCCGTTCCAAAAATGGGTTCGGTCAGCGCCGACGAAATAGCCGTAACCGAGCCACCCGAAGAAGGCGGCGCCGATCGCCAGCACGATCAGCGGGATCAGCATGACCCACGGCGCCTCATGCGCGTGGTGCATGGTTTCCTCGTCGGCGCGCGGCTCGCCGTGGAAGGTCATGAACATGACCCGAGAGATGTAGAAGGCGGTCATGAATGCGGCCAAGGTGCCGAGGCACCAGCCGTAGCGGCCGGCGGCGGTGCCCGAGGCCCAGGCCGCGTCGAGGATCGTATCCTTCGACCAATAGCCGGAAAACGGCGGGATCGCGCTCAACGACAGGGCGCCGACCCACATGGTCACGTAGGTAATCGGGGTCTTGCGCCACAGCCCGCCCATGCGGCGCATGTCCTGCTCGCCGCCCATGGCGTGGATCACGGCCCCGCAGCACAGGAACAACAGCCCCTTGAAGAAGGCATGGGTAAACAGATGGAAGATGCCGGCGGCATAGGCCGAGACGCCGGCCGCAACGAACATGTAGCCGAGCTGGCTGCAGGTCGAATATGCGACAACCTTTTTGATGTCGTTCTGCGCCATGGCGATGCTGGCTGCGAACATCGCGGTGGTGCCGCCGATAACGGCAACGACGACGAGTGCCGTTGGGGAGTATTCAAACAGCGGCGACAGCCGCGCCACCATAAAGACCCCGGCCGTCACCATAGTCGCCGCGTGGATCAGGGCCGAGACCGGGGTCGGCCCCTCCATCGCATCGGGCAGCCAGGTATGGAGCGGGATCTGCGCCGATTTCCCCATCGCGCCGATGAACAACAAGATGCAGGCGAGGGTTAGAGAATCGACCCGCCAGCCGAGAAAATCCATGGTCGCGCCGACCATGCTCGGCGCCTTGCCGAACACGGCGCCAAAATCGAGGGTGCCGAAGATCACGAAGACGGAAAAGATGCCGAGCGAAAAGCCGAAATCGCCGACCCGGTTGACGAGAAAGGCCTTGATCGCCGCGGCGTTGGCCGACGGCCGATCGTACCAGAAACCAACCAATAGGTAAGACATCAGACCAACTCCTTCCCAGCCAAAAAACAGCTGAAGAAAGTTGTCTGAAGTAACCAATGCCAGCATGAAGAAGGTGAACAGGCTCATATAGGCCATAAAGCGGGGGATCGACTTGTCTTCCGCCATATAGCCGATCGAGTAGACATGGACCATCGACGAGACGACAGTGACGACGACGATCATGACGCCGCTCAGGGGGTCGAGCCGGATCGACCACGCGACGTCGACGCCCCCGGCGACGATCCAAGTGAACAGCGGGATGATCTGCGGCCCCGGTGCCGCGACGATGCCGCGGAACACCAAGATCCCCAGCACCGCCGACAGCAGCAAAGCGCCGCAAGTCACCACCTGGGAGCCGCGGTCGCCGATCGCCCGGCCAAAAAACCCGGCGATGATCGCGGCGACGAAGGGCAGAAAGACGACGGCGAGCGCCAAGGGCTCAGCCTCCGCTGCGATGACCGCAGGGGCAGCCGGGCAACCTCGCTCCAAGCCCCCTGGCCGCGCCTGGCCTGGCCATCCACGCGGTTGTTGGGCTCCACGTCAAAGACGGGGATGCCCGGAACACGTCCGGGCAAAGCGATGAAGTTGCGCGGTTAACCATAATAATTTCTCGGCCCCGCCCTCAGCCTTTCATCATGTTGATGTCTTCGACCCGGATCGTGCCGCGGTTGCGGAAATAGACGACGAGGATGGCGAGCCCGATCGCCGCTTCTGCCGCGGCGACGGTCAGCACGAACATCGCAAAGGCCTGTCCGACGATGTCGTTCAGGAATACCGAGAAGGCCACGAAATTGATGTTGACCGCAAGCAGCATCAGCTCGATCGACATCAGAATGGTGATGACATTCTTGCGGTTGAGAAAGATGCCGAAAATCCCGAGGGTGAACAGGATCGCGGCGACGGTCAGGTAATGCGGCAGCCCGATCGTCATCCGACCCCTCCGCCGACCGGCACCTTGACCACCTCGACCGATTGCCCGCGGGTGCGGGCGAGCTGTGCTGAAATCGACTGCCGGCGCACATCGACGCGGCGGCGCAGGGTCAGCACGATCGCCCCGATCATCGCGACCAACAGGATCAGTCCAGCTCCCTCGAAGGCGAACAGGTAGCGTGTGTACAGCACGTCGCCGAGCGCCCGCGTGTTGGTCAGGGTGATGCCGCCCGGCGGCAGCGCGGCGGCGCGCCCGGTCGCGGCCGGGATCACGACCCAGCTCAAAATAACGAAGACCAGCTCGGCCAGCAGCGCCAGCCCGACCGCGGCGCCGATCGGCAGATAGCGGACAAAGCCGCTGCGCAGCTGCACGAAGTCGATATCGAGCATCATCACGACAAACAGGAACAGGACCGCCACCGCGCCGACATAGACGATGACCAGGATCATCGCCAGGAACTCGGCGCCGATCAGCACGAACAGCGCGGCGGTATCGAAAAAGGCGACGATCAGGAACAGCACCGAATGCACCGGGTTGCGGGCCGCCACCACCATCGCTCCGGCCGCCACCGCCGACGCGGCGAAAATGTAGAACAGGATCGCATGCAGGATCATCGCCGCCTCGCCCAAGCAGCTGTTTGAGCTTCGTCACCCCCGCGAGAGCGGGGGTCCAGGAGCGACGAGCACCATCGGATAATGCTGTCGGTATGCAGCGCTGCGTCTCCATGCTGGCAAGCAGGCGAAACGGGACGCTCTACGTCGGCGGCATTTGGGAGCACGAGGTCGACATCATCGACGGGTTCACCCGGCGATATCGCGTCCACAGCCTCGTTTCTGCAGAATTGCACTCGACCATGGCCGAAGCCATCATGCCTGAAAACCGCATCAAACAATGGCGGAGATCCCGGAAAATTGCCTTGATTGAACGAGCCAACCCCAGGTGGTGCGATTTGCACGGCGAAATCGGAGAGTGCCTGCCGGTTGCATCTGGACCGCCGCTTTCGCCGGGGTGACGATAAAGCAAGCGGATATGCCATGTACACATCCGTCAGCGCGAGAATGACTGAGGAGCCGGGAGCCATCCGCGTCACCGGTAGGGAGCGTCGAGCGCCAGGTTCTTGGCGATCTCGGCCTCCCATCGGTCGCCGTTGTCGAGCAGCTTCTCTTTGTCATAGAACAGCTCTTCGCGGGTCTCGGTGGCGAACTCGAAATTCGGCCCTTCGACGATCGCATCGACCGGGCAGGCCTCCTGGCAATAGCCGCAATAGATGCATTTGGTCATGTCGATGTCGTAACGGGTCGTGCGCCGGCTGCCGTCCTCGCGCGGCTCGGCCTCGATCGTGATCGCCAGCGCCGGGCAGATCGCCTCGCATAATTTGCAGGCGATGCAGCGCTCCTCGCCGTTGGGGTAGCGCCTGAGCGCATGCTCGCCGCGAAAGCGGGTGCTCAGCGGACCCTTCTCGTAGGGGTAGTTGACGGTGACCGAACGCCTAAACATGTAGCGCAGGGTCAGCGCCAGCCCGGAGAGCAGCTCGCTCAGCAAGAGGCCGCGCGCGCCGCGTGCCGAAAGTGCCATCAACTCGATCCTCAGCCCGTCGCCCGGTCAGCGCCATCCGCCGGCGGTCAATACGCCGGCGGTCAGCACCAGCCAGAACAGCGAAAACGGCAAAAACACCTTCCAGCCGAGCCGCATCAGCTGGTCATAGCGGAATCGCGGGAACGTCGTACGCACCCACAAAAAGCAGAACAGCACAAACGCGATCTTCAGCAGGAACCAGATCCAGCCGGGGACCCAGGTAAACGGAGGCACCCCGAAGGGAGCCAGCCAGCCGCCGAGAAACAGCACGCTGGTCATCGCACTCATCAGGATCATGTTGGCGTATTCGCCGAGGTAGAACAGGGCAAACGCCATCGCCGAGTATTCGACGAAATAGCCCGCCACCAGCTCGGTCTCGCCCTCGACCACGTCGAACGGGGCGCGGTTGGTCTCTGCCAGCCCCGAGATGAAGAAGATCACGAACATCGGCAGCAGCGGCACCGCAAACCAGATATGCCGTTGCGCCATAACAATGTCGGTGAGGTTCAGCGAGCCGACGCACAGCAGCACGGTCACCAGCACAAAGCCGATCGCGACCTCGTAGGAGACCATCTGGGCCGCCGACCGCAAAGCGCCGAGAAAGGCGTAGCGCGAATTCGAGGCCCAGCCGGCGAGGATGATGCCGTAGACGCCGAGCGAGCTGATCGCGAACAGATAAAGGATGCCGACATTGATGTTGGCGATGACCACCCCGGGATCGAACGGGATCACCGCCCAGGCGACCAGGCTCAACGTGAATGTCACGATCGGCGCGACAATGAACACGATGCGGTTGGCCCCGCTCGGGATAATCGTCTCCTTGATCAGGAGCTTGAGCCCGTCGGCGAAGGGTTGCAGCAGCCCGAACGGGCCGACGACATTCGGTCCCTTGCGCAGCTGCGAGAAGGCCAGCACCTTGCGCTCGGCATAGGTCAAATAGGCGACCGCAATCAGCAGCGGCACCACCACCGCCAGCACCTCGCCGATGGTGATGATCGTCAGCCCGGCCGGACCACTCCAAAAGCTAGCCATGTGCGCCGGTCCGCGGCGGCAGCTCGCCGTGGTGCGCGAGAAAGACGTCGCTGCATTCGGCCATCGTGGCGCTGGCCCGGCTGATCGGGTCGGTGCGGTAGAAATCGGCGATCGGATAGACGAACGGGGCCGGGTCGAGCGGGCCCGCCTCGCCGAACTCGCCCCACGCAGCAGCGGGCGCCCGGTCGGGTTCGGCCGCGGCCGGACAGGCGTCGCGCAGCCGCCGGCGCAAATCGCCCAGGGTATTGAAGGGGAGCGGCCGCCCGGCGGCACTCGACAGCGCGCGCACGATTTTCCAATCCTCGCGCGCATCGCCGGGCGGAAAGGTGGCGCGATAGCCGAGCTGCACCCGCCCCTCGGTATTGATGTAGCTGCCGTCCTTCTCTGTATAGGCTGCGCCCGGCAGGATCACGTCGGCGCACGCGGCGCCGCGGTCGCCGTGATGCCCCTGATAGACGACAAAGGCGGACCCGAGATCGGCGGTGTCGATCTCGTCGGCGCCGAGCAGATAGAGCACCTCGATCGCGCCCGACCGGCAGCCCTCGACAATGCCGGCCACGTCGCGACCGCCGGGCCCCGGCACAAGGCCGAGATCGAGCCCGCCCACCCGCGCCGCCGCGCGGTGCAAGACATTGAACCCGTTCCAGTCGTTGCGCACCAGCCCGCAGCTTTCGGCGATCGCCCGGGCCGTCGCCAGCACCTGCGCGCCGTCCTCCCGCGCCAGCGCCCCCTGACCCAGCACCAGCATCGGGTTCTTGGCGGTGCGCAGCCGCTCGGCCCAGGGGTGCTTGCTTTCGGCGATCGCGGCGAGCGTCCGGCCGCCGTCGCCGAGCATCTCGACCGGAAACGACAGATCGAGCGCCGGGCCGATCGCGGCGATCGCAAACCCGCCGCGCAGATGGCGCTTGCGCAGCCGCGCATTGACCAGCGGCGCTTCCCAGCGCGGGTTGGTGCCGATCAACAAACACGTGTCGGCCGCTTCGATGCCGGCGATCGTGGTGTTGAACAGGTAGCCGGCGCGGCAGCGCCGATCGAGCTTCGCCCCGTCCTGGCGGCAGTCGAGGCTCACCGCACCGAGACCACTCAGCAGCTCCTTCAACGCGAACATCGCTTCGAGGTCGCACAGATCGCCGGCGATCCCGGCGATGCGCTCGGCGGGCACCGCTTTGAGCCGATCGGCGACCATCTCGAGCGCCTCACGCCAATCGGTCTCGACGCGGAGGCCGCGCCGGCCGGCATAAGGGCGGTCGAGCCGCCGGCGGCGCAGCCCGTCGATCGCATAACGCGTCTTGTCCGAGATCCACTCCTCGTTGACCGCCTCGTTGACCCGCGGCAGCACCCGCAGCACCTGAGCGTTGCGCGCATCGACCCGGATGTTGCTGCCGACCGCGTCGAGCACGTCGACCGACTCGGCCTTGCTCAACTCCCAGGGCCGGGCCATGAAGGCATAGGGTTTCGAGGTGAGTGCGCCGACCGGGCACAAATCGATGATGTTGGCCGACAATTCGGAGGTCAGCGCCCGCTCGATGTAGGTGGTGATCTCCATGTCCTCGCCGCGCCCGGTGGCGCCCAGCTCCTCGACCCCGGCAATCTCGGTCAAAAAGCGGATGCACCGCGTGCAGTGGATGCAGCGGGTCATGTGGGTTTCGACCAGCGGGCCGAAATCCTTGTCCCGCACCGCGCGCTTGTTCTCCTCGAAGCGGCCGCGGTCGAAGCCGTAGGCCATCGCCTGGTCCTGCAGATCGCACTCGCCGCCCTGGTCGCAGATCGGGCAGTCGAGCGGGTGATTGATCAGCAGGAACTCCATGACCCCCTTCTGCGCCTTCTGCGCCTTTGGCGACTTGGTGTGGACCACCATGCCGTCGCCGACCGGCATCGCACACGACGCGATCGGCTTGGGCAATTTCTCGACCTCGACCAGGCACATCCGACAGTTGCCGGCGATCGCCAGCCGTTCGTGAAAGCAGAAATGAGCGACCTCGATCCCAGCCAATTCACAGGCCTGCAGGATCGTCGTGCCCGCCGGCACCTCGATCGGGTCGCCGTCGATGGTCAGCTTCGGCATCGTCTCATTCTCGCTCTGCAGCCTTCACCGCACGGCTCGATATCGTTGCTCCAAGCACGAGTGGGACTCACTCGGACCCGACCGGCTGCCGGCGTCGCAGCTCTCTCAACGCCGCCACGATGTGCTCGGGGCGCTCCGAGGCGTGCTCGATCTCCCACAACCAGGCCTCGCCGTCCCCGGCGCAGTCGTGGATGACGAGATCGGGGCCGGCGTCACGCGCCACGGCCGTCTGATCGGCTCGGCCCGGCCAGGGCCGCAGCTCGATTGCCATCGTGTCAGTCTCCAGGCAATAGCGCACCGGCTCCCAGGCGAGCCGGGAATGAGGGTCATGACCTGTGACCAGAAGGTTCATCATGGCTCAAAATCTCTATCCCAAAATGCGTCGTGGACGGTTTCGCCATCGGGCTCGGTGACGACCCGCAGCCAGTGGCCGCGCTCTGCAACCCATCGCCAATGTCGGATGCGGCCGTCCGCTTGGCGCGTACGCTGCTCCGGCATCTCCAATGTGCGCCGATTTCGATCGGGTCGATGCGCCGCCCCGGCCGGCCCATGACGTGGCGGGCGTAATGGAGCGTGCGCCAGAACGGCGGCGGCGGGAGCCGCTCGTGATCGGCCATGCCTCGGCCCGGGTTTGCTCACTCTGCCGCCCGCGGCAACGCTGCAGCGCGGTATTCGGCGATGCGCCGCTCCATTTCGGGACGAAAGTGGCGGATCAGCCCCTGAACCGGCCACGCGGCGCCATCGGCGAGCGCGCAGATCGTATGGCCCTCGACCTCATAGGATACGTCGAGCAGCATGTCGATCTCTGCGACCGAGGCGTTGCCCTCGACCATCCGCTCCATGACCCGCCACACCCAGCCGAGCCCTTCGCGGCAGGGCGTGCACTGGCCGCAGCTTTCGTGCTTGTAGAATTTCGACAGGCGCGCGATCGCCTTGACGATGTCGGTCGATTTGTCCATGACGATGACCGCAGCGGTGCCGAGCGCGCTCTTGACCTCAGCCAGGCTGTCGAAATCCATCAGCACCGTCTCGCAGATCGATTTCGGGATGACCGGTACCGAGGAGCCGCCGGGGATCACCGCCAGCAAATTGTCCCAGCCGCCGCGCACCCCGCCCCCATGGCGCTCGATCAGCTCCTTCAATGGGATGCTCATCGCCTCTTCGACATTGCACGGCGTATTTACGTGGCCCGAGAGGCAATAGATCTTGGTGCCGCTGTTCTTCGGCCGGCCGATCGCGGCAAACCAGGCACCGCCGCGCCGCAGGATCGTCGGCACGACCGCGATCGTCTCGACATTGTTGACCGTGGTTGGGCAGCCATAGAGGCCGACCTGGGCCGGAAACGGCGGCTTCAGCCGGGGCTGCCCCTTGCGCCCTTCGAGGCTCTCGAGCAGGCCCGTCTCTTCGCCGCAGATGTAGGCGCCGGCGCCGCGGTGCAGATAGAGCTCGAACGGATAGCCGGAGCCGCAGGCATCCTTGCCGATCAGCCCGGCGCCATAAGCCTCGTCGATCGCCGCCTGCAGGCGCAGCGCCTCGTTATAAAACTCGCCGCGGATGTAGATGTAGCAATGGTGCACACCCATCCCGGCCGACGCCAAGAGCGCCCCCTCGACGAGCTTGTGCGGGTCGTTGCGCAGGATGTCGCGATCTTTGCAGGTGCCGGGCTCGCTCTCGTCGGCGTTGACGGCGAGATAGGTCGGCTTCTCGCTCTCCTTCGGCATGAACGACCATTTGAGGCCAGTCGGAAAACCGGCGCCGCCGCGGCCGCGCAGCCCCAATTCCTTGACCTCGTTGACGATCCAGTCGCGGCCCTTGAGGATCAGCTCCTTGGTTCCGTCCCAATCGCCGCGGCTCCGCGCGCCGTCGAGCCGCCAGTCATCCCGGCCATAGAGATTGGTGAAAACGCGGTCCTTGTCGGCGAGCATCTACGTCCTCTCGATGCCGGCGCCGGCATCGCCGGCCGGCTCGGTCAAAGTGGTGCGGCCGCCGACCGGCTCGGAGCCGTGCCGGCCGATCATCGAGCCCGGCGGCGGCGGGGTCCCGGCGCGCAGCGCGTCGAGCAACGCCTCGGTCGCGGGCCCGTCGAGATCCTCGTAGAAATCGTCGTTGACCTGCAGGATCGGCGCGTTGACGCAGGCGCCGAGACACTCGACCTCGACCAACGTGAAAAGGCCATCCGCGGTGCTGCCCCCGACCCCGATCCCGAGCTTCTTCTCGCACGCGCCGACCACCTCGTCCGAGCCGCGCAGCCAGCACGGCGTCGTCGTGCAGGCCTGCAGCAGATAACGCCCGACGGGCCGCAGATTGAGCATGGTGTAGAAGCTGCCGACCTCATAGACCCGGATCGGCGCCATCCCGAGAAGCTGCGCGACATAGTCCATCGCCGTCCGCGGCAACCACCCGCCGCTCTGACGCTGCGCCAGATCGAGCAACGGCAACACCGCGCTCGCCTGCCGGCCCGCCGGGTATTTGGCGATATGCGCCTGCGCGACCCGCAGGTTTTCCGGGGTGAATTCAAAGCTTTCCGGCTGGTCGAACGGTGGCGCGCCGGCAGGTGTGTTCATCGGTCGATCTCGCCGAAAACGATGTCCATCGAGCCGATGATGGCGACGACGTCGGCCAGCATGTGACCGCGGCACATGAAATCGGCCGCCTGCAGAAAAGCGAAGCCCGGCGCCCGGATCTTGCAGCGGTAGGGCCGGTTGGTGCCGTCGGCGACGAGGTAGACGCCGAATTCGCCCTTCGGCGCCTCGACCGCCGTATAGGTCTCGCCGGAGGGAACATGGTAGCCCTCGGTATAGAGCTTGAAAAAATGGATCAGCGCTTCCATCGAGCTCTTCATCTCGGCCCGCGGCGGCGGCGCCACCTTGCGGTCGTTGACCTTGACCGGGCCTTGCGGCATCTGCGCCAAGGCCTGCTCGATGATCCGCACCGACTGCCGCATCTCCTCGATGCGGACCAGGTAGCGGTCGTAGGAATCGCCGTTCTTGCCGACCGGAACGTCGAAATCCATCTTGTCGTAGACATCGTAGGGCTGCGCCCGGCGCAGATCCCAGGCCACCCCGGAGCCGCGCAGCATCGGGCCGGAAAACCCCCAATCCGCCGCCTGCTCGGCACTCGCCACCCCGATATCGACCGTGCGCTCCTTGAAGATCCGGTTCTCGGTCAGGAGCCCCTCGATGTCGTCGATCGTTGCCGGAAAGGTCGCGCAAAAGGCGAGGATGTCCTCGTCGAGCCCGGCCGGCATGTCGAGATGGACGCCGCCGGGGCGGAAATAGTTGGCGTGCAGGCGCGCGCCCGACACCCGCTCATAAAATTCCATCAACCGCTCGCGCTCCTCGAACCCCCACAGAAACGGGGTGATCGCGCCGACATCGAGGCCGAACGCGCAAATGCACAGCAGGTGGTTCAGGATGCGGGTGATCTCGGCGAACAGCACGCGGATGTATTGGGCGCGGGGGGGTGGCGTGATCCCCAACAGCTTCTCGACGGCGAGCGCGAAGGCGTGCTCCTGGCACATCGGCGACACGTAGTCGAGCCGGTCGAAATAGGGGATCGCCTGCAGATAGGTCTTGTATTCGATCAGCTTCTCGGTGCCGCGATGCAACAGGCCGATATGCGGGTCGGCGCGCTCGACGATCTCGCCGTCCATCTCGAGGACGAGCCGCATAACGCCGTGCGCGGCTGGATGCTGCGGCCCGAAATTCATCATGAAATTCTTGATCCGCGGCGGCCCTTCGAGCTCGCTCTCCGCCACCACGCCCGGACGCGGTTCGCTCACCGTCCGCCCCCCGCCGGCCCGCTCCCCGGAGGAGCCCCGGCCTCGCCGGCCTTTTCGTCGCCAGGAAGAATCTTGTCCATCCCCTCCCAGGGCGACATGAAATCGAAGCTGCGGAACTCCTGCTGCAGGCGAACCGGCTCGTAGACGACTCGCTTCTGCTCCTCGTCGTAGCGCACCTCGACATATCCGGTCAGCGGGAAGTCCTTGCGCAGCGGGTGCCCCTCGAACCCGTAATCGGTCAGGATCCGGCGCAGATCGGGATTATCGGCGAAGTAGATCCCGTAGAGGTCCCAGGCCTCACGCTCCCACCAGCCGGCGCAGCTGAACAGCACCGTCGCCGACGGCACCGGCTCGTTCTCGTCGGTCTCGACCTTGAGGCGGATGCGCTGGTTGAGGCTCATGCTGAGGAGATTGTAGACGACCTCGAAACGCATCGGGCGATCGGGAAAATCGACCCCGCAAACGTCGCAGAGCACGGTGAACCGGCATTTCGGATCGTCGCGCAAAAAACCCAGCACCCGCGGCAAGGCCGCTCGCTCGACCCGCACGCTCAGCTCGCCATGGCGGATCTCATGCTCGCCCACCGCCTCGGGCAAAGCCGCCGCGAGATGCTCGGCAAGGGCCTTCAATCGTTGCTCCACCGGAGGTTCTTCCATCGGCGCAATCAGCGGGCGAAATTGCGGGTACGCCGGATCTTCTTCTGCAGCAGCAGGACGCCGTACAGCAGCGCTTCCGCGGTCGGCGGACAGCCCGGCACATAGACGTCGACCGGAACGATCCGGTCGCAGCCGCGCACCACCGAATAGGAATAATGGTAGTAGCCGCCGCCATTGGCACACGAGCCCATTGAGATCACCCAGCGCGGCTCGGCCATCTGGTCGTAGACCTTGCGCAGCGCCGGCGCCATTTTGTTGCACAAGGTGCCGGCGACGATCATCACGTCGGACTGGCGCGGACTGGCGCGAAACACGACGCCGAAGCGATCGAGGTCATAGCGGCTGGCGCCGGTGTGCATCATCTCGACCGCACAGCAGGCCAGGCCAAAGGTCATCGGCCACAGCGAGCCGCTGCGCGCCCAATTGACGAGGCTATCGAGACGCGCCGTGACAAAGCCCTTGTCCTGGACTTCCTCGGTCGCCGCCCGCAGCAGCAGGGTCTGCTCGCCGGCTGAAACAGCGCCGGACGGAACCGGACGCTGCGGTGCATCGGTCACTCCCATTCGAGCGCCCCCTTGCGCCACTCATAGACGAAGCCGATGGTCAGCACTCCGAGGAACACCACCATCGACCAGAAGCCGAACAACCCGACATCGCCGAGCGAGACCGCCCAAGGAAACAGGAAGGCCACCTCGAGGTCGAAAATAATGAACAGGATGGCGACCAGGTAGTAGCGCACGTCAAACCGGATGCGGGCATCCTCGAACGGCTCGAAGCCGCATTCGTAAGGCGACAGCTTTTCGCTGTCCGGCCGCTGCCGGGCGAGCACGAACGAGCCGGCCACCATCGCCGTGGCAACCGCGCCGGCTATGACCAGGAAGACCAGGATCGGAAAGTATTCGCGCAGCAGGCTTTCCATCGGCAAACTCGAATCTGGACCGCCGCCGGTGTCGCCGTGATCCGGGGGCGGCACACCCGGTCCGGGCCCACTAGCTGATATAGGCGAAATCCCCCCGCCGGAAAGCCCGTGCTGCCCCATGGCGGCCGGCGCCGTCGCGTCGGGCGACCCGCGCTCGATGGCGGGAGCGACGGGGCTCGAACCCGCGACCTCCGGCGTGACAGGCCGGCGCTCTAACCAACTGAGCTACGCCCCCACTCCCTCGATGGGGGCGCTACTCCTAGCCTTCCCTCCGGGGGGTGTCAAGCAACACACCCGGCTCGGTCTTGTCGCAATTCGCACAATTTCAGGGCTTGTGCCACCGTATTGCCCCGAGCCCGATTGGGGGGGTAGTGTTAGTTAAACCGGGATCGCGGATTCAGATCTTATCGCCGGGATCGCAAGACCGGGGACAGCCGATGCCGGCTCGCGTCGGCGGCGTTGGGCGGCCTCGCCCATCGCCAGAGGGAGGGAGGACGGGCAATGGTCAAGCTGCATGTCAATGGGCAGGAGCAGTTGTTCGATGGAGATCCATCGATGCCGCTCTTGTGGTATCTGCGCGACGAGCTCGGGCTCACCGGAACAAAGTTCGGCTGCGGTGCGGCACTGTGCGGCGCCTGCACAATCCATGTCGACGGCCAGGCCACCCGCGCCTGCATCACCGCCGTCAGCGACGCTGACGGCCGCTCGGTGACGACGATCGAGGGCCTCGACCGCAACGGCAATCATCCGGTGCAGCGGGCGTGGCGGACATTCAACGTGCCGCAATGCGGCTATTGCCAGGCCGGCCAGATCATGCAGGCCGCGGCCCTGCTGGCGACCAGCAAGAACCCGTCCGAGGACGAGATCGCAAGCGTGATGAGCGGCAACATCTGCCGTTGCGGCTGCTATCAGCGCATCACCGCCGCCGTCAAGTCAGCTGCGACGGGAGCGTGACATGACCGGTCTCAATACCGTCCCCGGCAACGTCGCCGCCGGCAATGTCGCCATCGGCAACGTCACCGTCGAAAACGTCAGCCGCCGCGGCTTTCTCAAGGGCGTGATCGCCACCGGCGGTCTGGTCGTCGCCGCCGAGTTCGTGCCGCTTCGCGCGGCACTCGCTTACGCCACCGGTGCGGCCAAGATGGCCGGCGGCGTCGTCAGCGACCCGCACGTCTTCGTTTCGATCGACCCGAGCGGCCTTGTGACCATCGTAGCCCATCGCGCCGAAATGGGCACCGGATCGCGCACCAGCCTGCCGATGGTGGTGGCCGACGAGCTCGAGGCCGACTGGTCGCGCGTGCATGTCAAGCAATCGCCCGGCGACGAGAAGAAATACGGCAATCAGAACACCGACGGCTCGCGCAGCCTGCGCCATTTCATCCAGCCGATGCGGCAATGCGGCGCCGCGGCGCGGCTGATGCTGGAAATGGCCGCAGCTCAGCGCTGGGCCGTCGACCGTCGCCGAGGTCGAGGCGCAAAACCACGAGGTCGTGCACAAGGCTTCGGGGCGCAAGCTCGGCTATGGCGAGCTCGCTGCGGCGGCGAGCGCGTTGCCGACCCCGCCCGCCGACCAGATCAAGCTCAAGGACGAGGCTGCGTTCCGCTATATCGGCAAAGGGAAGGTGCAGATCGTCGATCTGTTCGACATCACCACCGGGCGCGCGGTCTACGGCATCGACGCCAAATTGCCGGGCATGAAATACGCGGTCGTCGCCCGGCCCGCGGTGCTGGGCGGCAAGCTCGCCTCATACGACGGCACCGCAGCGATGAAGGTGCCGGGCGTCGAGAAGATCATCGTTCTCGACGGAACGCCGCCGCCGGCGAAATTCCAACCGCTGGGCGGGGTCGCGGTCGTCGCCGGCAACACCTGGGCGGCGATCAAGGGGCGCAAGGCGCTCAAGCTCAGCTGGGACGACGGGCCGCACGGCAGCTACGATTCGGCCGCCTACAAGGCGCAGATGGAGCAGACCGCGGCCAAGCCGTGCAAGCCGGTGCGCAACGACGGCGACGCCGAAAAGGCGCTCGCCACGGCCGCGAAGACGGTCTCGGCCGAATATTACATCCCGCACCTCGCGCACGCGCCGATGGAGCCGCCGAGCGCCACGGCGCGCGTCGCCGACGGCAAATGCGAGGTCTGGGCGCCGGTGCAGAGCCCCGGCGAGGTCCAGGACGAGCTGGTGCAGAAGCTCGGGCTCAAGCGCGAAGATGTGACCGTCAACGTCACGCTGCTCGGCGGCGGCTTCGGGCGAAAGTCGAAATGCGACTTCGTGCTCGAAGCGGCATTGCTGTCGCGCGCCATGGGAGGCGACCCCGGTCAAGGTCGTCTGGACCCGCGAGGACGACATCCAGCACGACTATCTCCACACCGTGTCGCTCGAGCGCATCGATGCCGGGATCGACCAGCAGGGACGCGTCGTCGCCTGGCGGCACCGCAGCGTCGCCCCGACGATCGCGTCGATCTTCAACCCTGACCCGAAGCACGAATCTGCCGGGCGAGCTCGGCATGGGCCTCGTCGACGTGCCGTTCGCCATCCCCAATTTGCGCTGCGAGAACGGCGAGGCCGAAGCGCATACGCGGATCGGCTGGTTCCGCTCGGTGTCGAACATCCCGCACGGGTTCGCGGTGCAATCTTTTGTCGCCGAGCTCGCCCATGCCATGGGCCGCGATCCCAAGGAGGTGCTGCTCGAGCTGATCGGCCCGCCGCGCATCGTCGATCCGCGCAAGTCCCAGTACGTGACCCAATTCCCCAATTACGGCGACCCGTTCGAGACCTACCCGATCGACACGGCGCGGCTGCGGCGGGTCGTCGAGCTGGTCGCCGATCGCGGGGAATGGGGCCGGACGCTGCCGCCGCGCCATGGCCTGGGCATGGCCGCGCATCGCAGCTTTCTCAGCTACGTCGCCACCGTGGTCGAGGTCGCGGTCGACGAGAAGGGCAACCTCTCGGTGCCGCGCGTCGACACCGCGATCGATTGCGGCTTCGCCGCCAATCCCGAGCGCATCCGCTCGCAGATCGAGGGTGCCGCGGTGATGGGGCTGGGCATCGCCCGCTACGGCGAGATCAGCTTCAAGAACGGGCGCGTCGAGCAAAGCAATTTCGACAGCTTCCAGGTGGCGCGGATCGACGAAGTCGCCGGCGCTGACGCATGTCCACATCGTCCCGGCCGGGCTCGATGTGCCGTCGAGCGGGGTCGGCGAGCCGGGCCTCCCGCCCGTTCGCGCCGGCGCTGTGCAATGCGATCTTCGCCGCCACCGGCAAGCGCATCCGCCGGTTGCCGATCGGCGATCAGCTGGCCGCCTGAGGCAATGCGGCGGGGCGGGTTTCTCCGCCCGCTGCCGCCGGATCCTCGCGGCGGCGATGCCCGTCCCGCTACGGTCTAACCTGTTGCCAAAGATGTCCGATCGGAGGAAACCGAGCCGGATGGGGGGAAACCGAGAAGAAAATGGCGGCGAGCGCGCGTGCGCAGCCTGCCGCATCGGCCGGCGGACGGCGATGAAGGCCGGTTTGGGCCTCCTGATCGCCTCGCGCTCGGCGCCGGCCCAGACCGACCCCACGCGCGAGCGACCAAGCACGGGCGACGTGCTGGTCAGGGTCGGCAGCACCGGTTCGGGCTCGGCTGCGTTGAAGGCGGCCGACCTGCCGCCCGGCGGTCCGCAGATTTTCGCCTGGCCGACGGACCCGGCGACCAACACCGTGCGGGACGGGACGCGGCTCAACAAGGTGTTGTTGCTGCGCCTCGACTCCGCCGGCTTCAACTCGGCGACCCGAGCACATGCCGCCGACGGCATCGTCGCCTATTCGGCGATATGCCCGCATGCCGGCTGCGACGTGACCCAGTGGCTGGCCGCGACGCAGCGGCTCGAATGCCCGTGTCATTATTCACAATATGACCCGAAGGCGGGGGCCGAGGTGGTCGCGGGGCCCTCGCCGCGCCCGCTGCCGGCGCTGCCGCTCAAACTCGGCGACGGCCGGCTCGTCGTCGCCGGGCCGTTCACCGGCCGCGTCGGTTTCCACCAAGTCTGACCCGAACAAAGCTCAGGGAGAAGAACGCCATGCTCGAAAAGCACCGCTTACGCATCGCGACCGCCGCCGGCGGCCTCACCCTGCTGCTGGCGGCGGCGGCGCTGGCGCAAAAGCCGCTGCCGCCGGCTCCGCAGCCCACAACGCCGCGGCCCGTCCCGCCGATCCTGCAGAACTATCAACCGGTATCCGCGCAGCGGCTGAAGCAGCCGGCAGATGGCGATTGGCTGATGTACCGTCGGACTTACAACGGCTGGGGCTACAGCCCCTTGGCCCAGATCACCCCGGCCAATGTCGGCCAGCTGAAGATGGCGTGGACGTTGGAGACCGGCCAGGTCGAAGGCCATGAGGCGCCGCCGATCGTCAACGACGGGATCATGTTCGTCGCCACGCCGGGCAACCAAGTGCTGGCGATCGACGCTAAAGCCGGCAATCTCTTATGGCGCTACAAGCGGCCGATACCCGACGACATGCTGCTGCTTCATCCGACCAGCCGCGGCGTAGCGCTGTGGGGCGACAAGGTCTATTTCGCCACCAATGATACGGTGCTGGTGGCGCTCGACGCCAAGACCGGCAAGGAGGTATGGCACACCAAAGTCGAGGATTATACCCACGGCTATTACATGACCCTGTCGCCGCTCATCGTCGACGGCAAGGTTATGGTCGGCGTTTCCGGCGGCGAGCTTGGGATTCGCGGCTTTGTCGCGGCGTTCGACGCCGAGACCGGGAAGCCGCTGTGGAAGACCTATACGATACCAGCGCCGGGCCAGCCGGGCAGCGAAACCTGGCCCAAAGGCGACCAATGGAAGACCGGCGGCGGCTCGGTGTGGATCGCCGGGAATTACGACCCGGCGACCAACCTTGCTTATTGGGGCACCGGCAATGGCGGGCCGTGGATGGGCGATCAGCGGCCGGGCGATAATCTCTACACCTCGTCGGTGCTGGCGCTCGACGTCAATACTGGCGCGATCAAGGGCTATCACCAGTATCACCCGAACGATTCGTGGGATTGGGATGAGGTGTCGCCGCCGATCCTGGTCGACTACCGGCATGACGGAAAGACCGTGCATGGCCTCGTCGACGCCGCCCGCGACGGCTATCTATGGATGTTGCAGCGCAGCAGCACCGGCCCGATCACCTTTGTCGCCGGCGAGCCGTTTGTGAAACAGAACGTCTTCAAGAGCCTCGACCCCAAGACCGGACGGCCGAATGTCGATCCAAATCGTCAGCCGGGCACCGGCAAGAAGGCGGATTTCTGCCCATCACTGTGGGGCGGCAAGGACTGGCCGGCGGTCGCGTACAGCCCGAAGACGCAGCTTCTCTACATTCCGGCGAACGAAAATCTGTGCGGCACCTCGATTGGAGCAAAGATCGCCTACACGCCGGGGCAACCCTACACCGGAGCGACGACGACCCTCTACATCGCGCCGGGCGCCGATCATATCGGCGAATTGCAGGCCTGGAACATCGATACCGGCAAGAAGGTATGGAGCCATCCGTTCGCCAATTCGCAGCTCTGGGGGCCGGTGCTGGCGACCGGCGGCGGCCTCGTCTTTGTGGGCGGCACCAACGACCGCTATTTCCGCGCTTTCGACGCCACCAGCGGCAAGGTTCTCTGGCAGCTTCCGCACCGGCTCGGGGGTGAACGGGACGCCGGTTTCGTTTGCCGTCGACGGCAAGCAGTACATTGCCGTCCAGTCGGGCTGGGGCGTCGATTCCGCGCGCATGCAGGCGCGCCTCAACCTCGTGCGTCCGCACCAGTTCTCCGAGGTGCCGCAAGGCGGCTCGCTGTGGGTCTTCGCCGTGGAGTGAACTCGACCGCCGGCGCGATCACTTCTTGACCCGATCGCGCCGGCCCCGGCCGTCACATGGTGGGCGATGAGGGATTCGAACCCCCGACCCCCTCGGTGTAAACGAGATGCTCTGCCAGCTGAGCTAATCGCCCGGCCCGTGCGCCGACCCTTTCCATTCGACCGGTAGGGCTGCCGCACCCAGCTTTTGCTGACCTCGTCGCCGATTGCCGGCGCCGGGGCCGCTGATCGAGGCTCGGACGAGCCCCATTCAGCCCCAGGGCAACCTCGGTAAACCCCAGGATTGTCGAGCCGCGATCAGTTCAGCGAGTCGCGCAGACCCTTGCCTGCCTTGAATTTGGGCTGCTTTGACGCGGCGATTTGGATCTTCTCGCCGGTCCGCGGGTTGCGCCCTTCGGATGCCGCCCGCGAGGCCACTGAAAAGGTGCCGAACCCGACCAGCCTCACCTCCTCGCCGCCCTTCAATGCGTCAACGATCGCGTCGAACACTGCATCGACCGCCCGGCTCGCCTCCGACTTTCTCAACTCCGACTTGCTGACGACGGCATCGACGAGTTCGTTCCTGTTCACGGGCTGCCCCCTGCGCGAGTGTACGAGATCGTTCCCTGGATCTGTTCGCCGAGGAGTTTAGAGCGCAGCCAATCCGAGGTCAACCGCCCGTGCAGGCCGAGAGTCGATGTGTTTGTTAAGCATTACAACATGTTCCCGCGCGGCGATGCGTCCGCGGCGCGGCGGGCGCCAACGCCTATCTTCAACTAATGCGTAACCAGGCCAGAGCGCTCTTCGCCCGCAGGAGGAAGAACCGGCGCCGGTTCGCCGTCATCGGCCCAGTCGACCGGCGTCAGCGGCGCCGCCAGCGCCGCGCCGAGCAGCTGATCGACCGTGCGGATCGGGATGATTTTCAATCCCCTCTTCACATTGTCCGGAATCTCGGCCAGATCCTTCTCGTTGTCCTGCGGGATCAACACGGTTTTCAGCCCGCCGCGCAACGCCGCGAGCAGCTTCTCCTTGACGCCGCCGATCGGCAGCACGCGGCCGCGCAACGTGATCTCGCCGGTCATCGCGATCGAGCTCTTGACCGGGATCCCGGTCAGCACCGAGACGATCGAGGTGACCATCGCGACACCGGCCGACGGGCCGTCCTTGGGGGTGGCCCCCTCCGGCACGTGCACGTGAATGTCGCGCTTGTCGAACACCGTCGGACGGATGCCAAAAGCATGGCTGCGCGACTTGACGTAGCTCTCAGCCGCCTGGACCGACTCCTTCATCACGTCGCCGAGCTTGCCGGTCGCCGTCACCCGCCCCTTGCCGGGCAAGGTCACCGCCTCGATCGTCAGCAATTCGCCGCCGACCTCGGTCCAGGCGAGCCCGGTCGTCACCCCGACCAGATCCTCGCTCTCGGCCTCGCCGTAGCGGAACCGCCTGACCCCGGCATATTTTTCGAGGTTGCGCCGCGTCACCGACACCCGCTCGGTCTTCTTCATCAGGATGTCTTTGATCGCCTTGCGGGTCAGGTTGGCGATCTCGCGCTCGAGATTGCGAACCCCCGCTTCACGGGTGTAGTGGCGGATCAGATCGCGAATCGCGTCCTCGCTGATGCTCCACTCGGTCTTGCGGATGCCGTGCGCTGTCATCTGCTTGGGGATCAGGTGGCGGCGCGCGATCTCGACCTTCTCGTCCTCGGTGTAGCCCGGGATGCGGATGATCTCCATCCGGTCGAGCAGCGGCTGCGGGATGCGCAGGGTGTTGGCCGTGGTCACGAACATCACGTCCGACAGATCGTAGTCGACCTCGAGATAATGATCGTTGAAGGCGCCGTTCTGCTCGGGGTCGAGGACTTCGAGCAACGCCGAGGAGGGATCGCCGCGCCAATCGGCGCCGAGCTTGTCGACCTCGTCGAGCAGGAACAGCGGGTTCGACGATTTGGCCTTTTTCATGCCCTGGAGGACCTTGCCCGGCATCGAGCCGATATAGGTCCGCCGATGACCGCGGATCTCGGCCTCGTCGCGCACGCCGCCCAGCGACATGCGCACGAAGTTGCGGCCGGTGGCGCGCGCCACCGACTTGCCCAGCGAAGTCTTGCCGACCCCGGGCGCGCCGACCAGACACAGGATCGGGCCCTTCATCTTTTTGATGCGCTGCTGGACGGCCAGATATTCGAGGATGCGCTCCTTGACCTTCTCCAGCCCGAAGTGATCGGCGTTGAGCACCTTTTCGGCGATCTTGATGTCGCGCTTGATCTTGGTGCGGTTGTGCCAGGGCACCGACAACAGCCAGTCGAGGTAGTTGCGCACCACCGTCGCTTCAGCCGACATCGGGCTCATGCTCTTGAGCTTTTTGAACTCGGCCGTGGCCTTGTCGCGGGCCTCCTTGGAAAACGCGGTCTTGTTGATCCGCTCTTCGAGCTCGGCCATCTCGTCGCGGCCGTCCTCGCCCTCGCCCAGCTCCTTCTGGATCGCCTTCATCTGCTCGTTCAGATAATATTCGCGCTGCGTCTTCTCCATCTGACGCTTGACGCGACTGCGGATCCGCTTTTCGACCTGCAGGACGCCGATCTCGCCTTCCATATAGCCGAACACCTTTTCCAGGCGCTCCGACACCGCTTCGGTTTCGAGCAGCTCCTGCTTTTCCGGAATCTTCAGGGTCAGGTGCGAGGCCACCGTGTCGGCGAGCTTGGCCGGGTCGTCGATCTGGTTGATCGAGACCAGCACCTCGGGCGGGATCTTTTTGTTGAGCTTGATGTACTGCTCGAACTGCGAGACCACGGTGCGACCCAGGGCCGCCATCTCCTGCGGCTCGCCCGCCTTCTCGGCGACCGGATCGGCATAGGCCTGAAAGAACGTCTCGTTCTCGGCAAAGCGGGCGATCCGCGCGCGCTGGCCGCCCTCGACCAGCACCTTGACCGTGCCGTCCGGCAGCTTCAACAGCTGAAGCACGGTGCCGATGGTGCCGACCGAATAGATGTCGGCGGTGCCGGGATCGTCCTGAGCCGCGTTCTTTTGGGTGACCAGCATGATCTGCTTGTCATCCTTCATGACATCCTCGAGCGCCCGCACCGACTTTTCGCGGCCGACGAACAGCGGCACGATCATGTGCGGAAAGACGACGATGTCGCGCAGGGGTAGGACAGGATAGAGCGCACCGCGCACGTGTTCTAACATGAGCCCTCTTTTTTCTCGAGGCCATCCCGGGATCAGCCGGGCGGCCGGGACAGGCATACCCTATCTAGGTTGGCCCGGTTTCGCCGGCAGTCAAGTCACCCGGGAGATCGGCTGGCATGGGCGGCACGCGGATCAGTCCGCGGTGCCGACATCGCCGCGTCGATCGGAGTAGATTTGCAGCGGCTGGGTGCGTCCTTCGACGACCTCGCGATTGATCACGATCTCGCTGACGCCGACGAGGCTCGGCAGCTCGAACATCGATTCGAGCAGGATCGCCTCCATGATCGAGCGCAGCCCGCGCGCGCCGGTCTTGCGCAGAATGGCCTTCCTGGCGATCGCCTTCAGCGCCTCGTCGTTGAGCTCGAGCCGGACATCCTCCATCTCGAACAGCCGCTGATATTGCTTGACCAGCGCGTTCTTCGGCTTGGTCAGGATGTCGACCAGCGCCCCTTCGTCGAGGTCGTCGAGGGTCGCCACCACCGGCAGCCGGCCGACAAATTCGGGGATCAGCCCGAACTTTAAGAGATCCTCGGGTTCGAGGTCCCTCAAGATCTCGCCGGTCTTGCGCTCGTCGGGCCCGCGCACCTCGGCGCCAAACCCGATCGAGGTGCCCTGGCGCCGCTGGGCAATAATCTTTTCGAGGCCCGAGAAGGCGCCCCCGCAGACGAACAGGATGTTGGTGGTATCGACCTGCAGAAACTCCTGCTGCGGATGCTTGCGCCCGCCCTGCGGCGGCACCGAGGCAATGGTGCCCTCCATGATCTTGAGCAGCGCCTGCTGCACCCCCTCGCCGGAAACGTCGCGGGTGATCGACGGGTTGTCGGATTTGCGCGAGATCTTGTCCACCTCGTCGATGTAGACGATGCCGCGCTGCGCCCGCTCGACGTTGTAGTCGGCGGCCTGCAGCAGCTTGAGGATGATGTTCTCGACGTCCTCGCCGACATAGCCGGCCTCGGTCAGGGTCGTCGCGTCGGCCATCGTGAACGGCACGTCGATGATCCGCGCCAGGGTCTGGGCGAGCAGGGTCTTGCCCGAGCCGGTCGGCCCCACCAGCAGGATATTCGACTTCGCCAGCTCGACGTCGTTGGCCTTGGCGCCGTGCGCCAGGCGCTTGTAGTGATTGTGCACCGCGACCGACAGCACCCGCTTCGCATGGTCCTGACCGATCACATAGTCGTCGAGGACCTTGCAGATGTCGCGCGGCCCGGGAACCCCGTCGCGCGATTTGACCAGGGTCGTCTTGTGCTCCTCGCGGATGATGTCCATGCACAGCTCGACGCACTCGTCGCAGATGAACACGGTCGGGCCGGCGATCAGCTTTCTCACCTCGTGCTGGCTCTTGCCGCAGAACGAGCAGTAGAGCGTGTTCTTCGAGTCGCTGCCGCTGGATTTGGTCATCGCCACTCCGTCGTCGCCGAAGAAGCCCCGGCCTCCCCAGCCTCTTTTTTCCCGGCTCGCGCACCGGATGTTCGGCGTGAGCCGGCTTGCCCGGCCGCCGGCCGGCTGCCCGGGCACCGCCCTACCCCGCCGCAGCCATCGAGTATATGTGCTCGCGACGGATCAACAACTACTTAATCATATTGGACCGGCCCGGAGTTCCCCGGCTCAGGCGCGCAGGCGCTCCTCGAAACCGCCGGGACGGGACTCGACGACCTCGTCGATGAGGCCGAACTCCCTCGCTTCGAACGGCGACAGGAACTTGTCGCGCTCGACCGCGGAGGAGATGACTTCGAGCGGCTGGCCGGTGTGGCGGACGTAGATTTCGTTGAGCCGCGCGCGCAGCGCCAGGATCTCTCGCGCCTGGATTTCGATGTCGGTCGCCTGGCCTTGTGCCCCGCCCGAGGGCTGGTGGATCATGATCCGCGAATTCGGCAGCGAAAAGCGCTTGCCGTGGGCTCCGGCGGCGAGCAGCAGCGATCCCATCGAGGCCGCCTGACCGATGCACACGGTCGAAACCGGCGACCGGATGTACTGCATCGTGTCGTAGATCGCCAGCCCGGAGGTCACCACCCCGCCCGGCGAGTTGATGTAGAACGCGATGTCCTTGGTCGGGTTCTCCGATTCGAGGAACAACAGCTGGGCGCAGATCAGGCTCGCGACCGCATCGTGCACCGGCCCGACGAGAAAGATAATGCGCTCCTTCAACAGGCGGGAATAGATGTCATAGGCGCGCTCGCCCCGGTTCGTCTGCTCGACGACCATCGGCACCAAATTGTTCATGTACTGTTCGAAATATTCCGACATTTGCGGTCTCCTCGGCAGCGCCGGCCGGCGGCGCACGGCTCAACGGCTTCGATCGGCTCAGTCCTGCTGCTCGCCCTGCCGCTGGGGCGCGGGCTCGTTTGGCGCGCTGGGCGGCAACCCATTGTCGCCGTCCGGATCGGGCAGGGCCAGCAGCTCCTGCGGGGTCACCCGGCGTTCGTCGAGCTTGGCCAGCTCGACGATGAAGTCGATGACCTTGTCCTCGAAGATCGGCGCCCGCAGGCTGGCCACGGCGTCCGAGTTCTGGCGATAGAAATCCAACGCCTGACGCTCATAGCCGGGATGCCGGCGCACCTCTCGGGTGATCGCCTGATTGATCTCCTCCTGGGTCACGGTGATGTTGTTGGCGCGCCCGACCTCGGCAAGGAGCAGACCGAGCCGGACGCGGCGTTCGGCGATGTTGCGGTATTCCGACTTGGCGCTCTCCTCATCGTCGTCGGCGGCGGCGCCGGTTTCGGCCGTGCTGTCGGGCGCGGGCGGCGCTGCCGGCGCCGGATCGGTCGGCAAATCCCCGGCGGAGGTCTCGTCGACCGCCGCTGCCGGCGGCTCGCCGGTCTGCGGATCATCGCCGCCGCCCGCACGCTCCCTCTGGAGCTGCTGCTCGGCCTGGTGCTGCCCCCAGATGTTCTCGAATTCCAGTTCCACCATGCCGGGCGGGACCGGGAAGTCGTAGCGCTCCGCCAGCTTGTCGAGCAAGGCCCGCTTCAGCCGCAGGCGCGCGGCCACGGCGTAATCGCGCTGCATCTGCTGCTGCACTTCCTGGCGCAGCTCGGCGAGGTTTTCGAGCCCGACCGCCTTGCCGAGCTCGTCGTCGATCGCCACCGGTAGCCGCTGCCGGACCTCCTTCACGTCGACCTCGAAGACCGCCTCTTTGCCGGCGAGGTTCTGAGCCGCGTAATCCTCGGGAAAGGCGACCCGGACGGTGCGATGCTCTCCGGCGGCGGCGCCGATCAGCTGCTCCTCGAAGCCGGGAATCAGGGCGCCCGAGCCGAGCGCGATCTGGCGGTCCTTGCCGCCGGCGCCGGGGATCTCCTCGTCGTCGGCTCGTCCTTCGAGATCGACAACCAAAATGTCGCCGGTCTCGGCCGGGCGATCCGCCGGCTCCGACTTGCGCTGCTGCTCGGCAATCCGCGCGATCGCCGCGTCGACGCTGTCCTGCGGCACCTCGACGACCAGCCGCTCGATGCCGAGGTCGGCGAAGTTCGGCTCGGGGATCTCGGGCAAGACCTCGATCAGCATCTTGTATTCGAGGTCGGCTCCCTCGCTGAACGATACGATGTCGACCTTGGGCGGCAGCGCCGGCCGCAGATTATGATCGCGGATCGTGTCGGCCGAGCTGCCCTGCACCGTGCTCTCCAGCACCTCGCCCAGGACCGAGGGGCCATAGCGCCGGCGCAGGATCTGCATCGGGACCTTGCCGGGTCGGAACCCGG
Source organism: uncultured Alphaproteobacteria bacterium (assembly GCA_963703665.1). GTDB lineage: Bacteria > Pseudomonadota > Alphaproteobacteria > ATCC43930 > CGMCC-115725 > AP-15. Next base: position 216,879 of record CAVPFB010000002.1, read on the forward strand.
GCAGGCGAATGGTGCGGCCGAGCTCGTCGAGCCGGCTCGCGACCTTGTCCTCGAGCTCGCCCGCGGGGACGACGATGCGATACTCGCGCTTCAGACCCTCGGCGCTGGTTTCCGTCACCTCCATCGGGGGCACCTGCATGGCGCAAAGCCCGCATCGCCGCAATCATCGCCGCGCCCGATCCGACAATCCTCCCGGACCCACGCCCCGCGTCCCGATGATCGCCCTCCATGAGCGATCGACATCAAGCCGTTCATCGACAACAGCCCCTCAGAAATGATTTCGGCGCGCCCTGGTGCGGGCGGGGGGATTTGAACCCCCACGATTTGCATCGCTGGAACCTAAATCCAGTGCGTCTGCCAGTTCCGCCACGCCCGCCTCGGCAAGCTTCCGGAGCGGCCCGCCCGGCCCGGCCGAGGCGCGTTCTTAGCATAGACATCGCTTGCCACCTAGACGGGCCGCTCGCCGGCGGCAACGACAGGCCCATGAATTGGTCCGGCAACGCTCCCCGATCAAGGCGCGCCGGGCGGCGATCGCCGCCGGCCCCCGCTCGGCACCGGTCCGGGCTCACCCGGTCCGCGACAGCGCGCGCAGCACGCCCGCGGCGGCGACCCGTCCCTCGCCGCGATAGGCCTCGTGATTGGCCTCGATGTCGGCGAGCCGGTAGACATAGTTGACCATGATCCCGGCGGATTGCTGCAGGCCCTTCGGCGAGACGTCGCCCTGCCAGTTCAGCCGCTCGATGCGCGCGCCGTTGCTCAGGTGGAAATGCGCGACCGGGTCGAGCGCCCGGCCCGAGGGCGCCCGTTCGCGCAGCAGGTAGCGCGCGCACAGCCGCAGCAGCGGCTCGCGCAGGGCCGCGGCGAGCTGCGGCTCGGCAGGCCAATCCGGGCGGTCGAGCAGGGCCCTCAGATCGCGTTCCGTGATCCGCTCGCCGAGTGCTTCGATCGCGCTCCGCTCGGCCGGCAGCAACAGCGCTTCCGGTGCCGCTTCGCTCTGCCGATCGAGCCAGGCGCGGAACCCCGGGACCGGCGACAGGGTCGCGAACACCTTTAGGCGGGGCAGGTCGATCGCCAAGGCGTCGACGACGCGCTTGATCAAAAAATCGCCAAAGCTGATCCCGGCCAGACCCTGCTGACAATTCGAGATCGAGTAGAAGATCGCGGTGTCGGCGGCCTGTGGATCGCCGATCGGCGCCGCCTCGTCGAGCAGCGCGTTGACGTCGCTGGCCATCCCCGCCACCAGCGCCACCTCGACGAAGATCAGCGGCTCGTCGGGCATGCGCGGGTGAAAAAAGGCAAAGCAGCGACGGTCGGCCTCGAGCCGGTTTTTCAGATCGGTCCAGCTGCGGATTTCGTGCACCGCTTCGTAGGCCATCAGCTTTTCAAGCAATGCCGCCGGCGATTCCCAGCCGATTCGCTGCAATTCGAGAAAGCCGATGTCGAACCAATTGGCGAGCAGCCGCTTCAGGTCCTCTTCGAGGCCGTGCAGCAACGGGTCGTTCCGGCCGAGGACGAGCAGCTCGGCGCGGCGGTCGACCAGGAACTTGACCCCTTCGGGCAGTGCGTTGAACTGGCGCAGAAGGGTGATGCGCGGCGGTTCCAGCGCGTTGCGCAGCTCGCGCTCGGCCGCGGCCCGCTCGACCGTTCCCTCCGCCCTGGCGAGCGCGGCGCAGCAGCGATCGATCCCGGCGCGGTCGACATCGAACTCGCCGGCGAGCAGCCGCAGGAAGCGCTCGCGTCCGTGGGCGTCGAGCAAGAGATAGGTGCGGCCGAGATCGGCGGCCCGCGCGCGCGCCGTGACCTCGCCGCCGCGCCCGTCGAGACAGCTCAGCATCTGCTCGCGCAGCCGGCCGGCATCGTCGCCGGAAAGCTCGGGGCGCGGGGCGCGGGTCAGGACACCGCGTGCGGAGAGCGCGATGTCGCGCCAGGCGCCGCGCAGATTGCTCAACGTCCGGTCGAAGACGCCCTCGAAAAAACCGGCGGGCGGGCGAGCGCTCATGATGGCCGTTGCGGAAGTGGCGGAGGCTGACAGAGACGCGACGCCGGCCCCGCCGTCAACCCCCAAGCGCGCCGGCCCCAAGCGCATCCGGCTGCCGCCTGCCGGCAAGATCGCGCAGCGCCGAGGCCAGCGCCTCGACCAGATCCTCGGCGACGAGCCCGGCGCCTACCCGGCCGGCGGCCTCGCCATGCAGCCACACCGCCGCGGCCGCCGCCGCGAACGGCTCCATTTCTTGTGTCAAGAGCCCCAGCATCATGCCGGCGAGGACATCGCCGCTGCCGGCCGTGGCCAGGTCGGGCGGCGCGTTGGCGTTGATCGCGACGCGGCCGTCCGGTGCGGCGACGACCGTGTCCGCCCCCTTCAGCACGATGACCGCACCGCTCTGCCGCGCCGCGCGACGCGCCCGCTCGGTCTTGCTGCCGCCAGCGTCGAACAGGCGGGCGAACTCACCCTCGTGCGGCGTCATTACGACCGGCGAGCGGATCGCCGCGAACAGGGCCTGCGGGTCGGCGGCGAACGAGGTCAGCGCATCGGCGTCGAGCACCGCCCGCTTGGCCGCCGCGAGGATCGCCAGCACTTTGTCGCGGGTCTCGGCCCCAACCCCGGCGCCGGGGCCGATCAGCGCCGCATTCCGCCGCCGGTCGGCGAGCAGGCCGGGGAAGTCGTCGAGAGCCGAGATCGGATGGACGATGACCCCGGTCAGCGCCGCGGCATAGATCGGAAACGCGCTTTCGGGCGCCGCAACGGTGACCAGGCCGGCGCCGAGCCGGGCGGCGGCGCGCGCTGCGAGGCGGCCCGCCCCGGTCATCACCGCCCCGCCGGCCACCAGCGCGTGTCCGCGGGTGTATTTGTGGCTGTCGAGGCCGGGTCGGGGCAAGCCGGCGAGCCACCAGCCCGGGTCGTTCGCGGCGGTATCGGGTGCCAACCGGTCGAGCACCGCGTCCGGGATGCCGATCTGCGCCAGCACCGTCTCGCCGCAATAGATCCGCCCCGGCAGCAGGAGGTGCCCAGGTTTTTTGCGAAAGAACGTGATGGTCAGCGCCGCCATCGGCGCCGCCCCGCGGATCTCGCCGCTCGCGCCGTCGACCCCGCTCGGCACGTCGACCGCGACGACCGGCAATCCGCGCCGGCCGAGCCCCTCGACGACGGCGAGCGCCGCACCTTCGATCGGCCGCGCCAGCCCGGCGCCAAAGATCGCATCGACGACCAGCCCGGCGTCGCCGAGGGCTTCGGGCGTCAGCGGTTCGGCCGGCCCCGGCCAGCGGGCGGCTGCGGCAGCGGCGTCGCCGCGCAACGTCGCGCGATCGCCGAGCAGCGCCATCCGCACCTTCCAGCCGCGTTCGGCCAGCAGGCGTGCCGCAACAAAGCCGTCACCGCCATTGTTGCCCGGTCCGCACAGCACAGCGACCGGCCGCGGCGGCCAGCGCCGCGAGACGGCGTCGGCGACCGCGCGCCCCGCGTTCTCCATCAGCGCGCTGCCGGCGATGCCGCCGGCGAGTGCCAGCCGGTCCGCCTCGCCCATCTGCTGCGGCGTCAGCAGCGCGTGGCGGCGCCAGCCCTCGGGGGAAATCGTCATCGCCGAGATGTGCGATGCCAGCCGCGCGGCGGAAAGCCGGCTCCGCCGCGGCCATGATCATGCGCGGGCCGCTTGCTCGCCGCCTCGATCCACCCCATGATAGCCGTCATGGCAACTGACTCGGAAGTACTCGACTTTATTCGCGCAAATTTCGCGCGCGTCAACGAGCGGCTCGACCGCATCGAGGTCCGCCTCGGCGAACTCACGACACGCATCGGAGCGATCGAGCGCGGTTTGGCCGGTATGAAGGTCGACTATGCCGCTACTCAACTCCGCCTCGACAACATGGATCTTCGGATCGAGCGCATCGAGCGGCGGCTCAGTTTGATCGACGCGTGAGCGGTTCAGCGGCCGATCTCGACGCCCGGTCTGCGACGCCTGGCCTTGACGGCCAGGGCCCGAACCGCTACCTCCAGCCGCGATGGCGGGTGTAGCTCAGTTGGTTAGAGCGCCAGATTGTGGATCTGGATGTCGCCGGTTCAAATCCGGTCACTCGCCCCAATTCTTCAGCGTTCCAAAAGAACACTGGTCGCGCACAAGACCTTACAGTATAAGCCGGACGGCTCAGGCTGCCCCAGCGCGATTGGCAACAAACTGCCGTTTCGGGCCGATCGCAGGTGCGGATACGGCTTGTCGGTCGGCACCCCGTAGTTTCCGAGGCGGAGGGATGGTTCGTGAGTAACGAGCGCAGTGACTTGATCGTCAACATGCTGCGCGCCATCCGCGACAAGCAGGACGAGCACGATCGCAAGTTCGACAAGGTGGTCACCCCGCTTGATGCGCTCGAGCATGACTTTGCCGGAATGAAGATGGATTTCGCCGGCATGCAGGTTCGAACTCGACAACATTTCCCGGCGCCTCGATCGCGTCGAGCGTCGACTGGAGCTGACCGAGGCCTAGGTTTCGTCGGCAGGAGGCAACCGTGGTTGCGATCATCGAAGGGAAGGAAGAGGCGGGCGGCGCCAAATATATCGAATTCAGGGTCTATCGCAGCCCGACGCACCCCGATCGCATTCTGGGGAGCTGGCGCTTTGCCCACGGCCAGTCGACGCTCGTCGATCAGAGCAAGCCCGACGCTGCCGCGGCGGGCGAGTTTCGCCACGCCGTCGACTGCGCCGACCTGCACGGCATACCCTTCGTGTGGGTCAACGATCCCGATGAATTGTTTCCGCCCTGGGAACGCCGGTAAACCGCGGCGGGCTCGGGCTCGCCGCAACTGCAGGAGACCGTAATTGAAAAAAGCGCAGCCGCGCCAACCCCGGACCCGTGAACGCATGGCCCGGCGCAAGGCCAAGCTGAAGGCAAAGCGGCGGCGCCAGCGGGTCCGTGCGCAAGGCTAGCAGCTCGGTCGGCCGCCGCTGCGAGCGGCTGTTCAACAGAGGTCCGCCATAGCGCGGCCGCTTTGAACGCATTGCTTTGTCTGCTGGCCGCCCCGAGAAAAAACAAGTCGTCAGCGATGGAGGGCGCGGCAAGCCGGGCACAGCCCGCGCGCCTCGATAACCTGACGGGCGACGGCAAAGCCGCGGCCCTCGCCGAGCCGGCGCAGGCTCGCGACGATGGCGTCGTCGCGGATCTCCTCGGCAGCGCCGCAATCGTCGCAGATCATGAACTGGCTTTCGTGCGGATGCTCGACATCGCCGCAGGCGAGGTAGGCGCTGGCGCTCTCGATCTTGTGAATCAGCTTGCCTTCGAGCAGGAAGTCGAGCGCGCGATAGACCGTCGGCGGCCCGAGCTTGCCGCGCTCGTGATGCAATTCGGCGAGCAGCGCGTAGGCGCCGATCGGCTGATCGGCGGCGAGGATCAGCTCCAACACCCGCCGCCGCGTCGGCGTCAGCCGCGTCCCGCGCAACGAGCAGAGCCGTTGGGCCCGCGCCAGTGCCGCTTCGATGTCCCGCGACCTCACGATCGGTCTTTCCGCGCCTTGCTCGGCAACCGCCGATCGCCGCCACGGTAGGCATTACCGGGCCGAGAAGCAAGCCGCCCACCCGATAGACAAGCTGCCGCACTGTCTCTAACCTCTACCCAGAGGCGTGCCCGCGGCGGCCGTGGGCGCCGATGGGGATCGGGTTGAAGGCACCAAACCGGCTGAGCCTCGGAGCCATCGCCGCGTGGCTCGGCATGATCGCGCTGGGTTTCAACGCGCTCGTCCCAATTCACCTCGCTTTCGATCTCGCCGACAATTTCGCGAGTGGCGGACGGCAGCGGGGCGTCGGCGCCGCCGAACACGGTCTCGAATGGCGTGTGCTGGCGCTCGTCACCGGGCACGACGAGCCCGAGGCCAAACCCGACGGCCACCACGGACCCCAGCACGACGCCGACTGCGCGGTGTGCAGCTCGCTCGGCACCCTCGCCGGCTTCGCCCCGGCCGCCGCCGTCCCATTGCCGGTTCCGGTTCGCGTCGAGGCTCCGATCCTGCTCGCGGCGGCGGCCAGCGAGCCGCCTGCAGCACCCGCGGTCGCCTACCGCTCCCGCGCTCCCCCGTTCGCAACGGCCGACCCGAATACATAGCCACCCGCCGGAGCCGCATCGCGGCGATCCGGCAGCTTGCGATTCTTGGGGAGCACGATCATGCACCGCGTCCTTTGCCGCGGCCTCGCCGCTGCGACCGTGGCGGCGTTCTTGCCCGGCGCCGAGGCCCTGGCGCACGGCTTTGCCGGCGACCGCTTTTTCCCGGCCACGATCCTGACCGACGACCCGTTTGTCGCCGACGAGGCTTCGCTGCCGACCCTCACCCTCGACCCGACCCGGAGCGACGGCTCGCGGGAGTACGACCTCGGCAGCGATCTCTCGATGCTGATCACCCCCAGCTGGGACTTCACGCTCAGCACCGACTGGGCCCATACCCGCACCCCGGGCGTCGGCACGCAGACCGGGTTCCAGGGTCTAACCACCGGCACGCAATACCAGCTGTTCATCAATGCCGAGCACGAGGCCATGGCGCTCGCCGCGCTCGACGTGACCTGGGGAAATACCGGCAACCTGGCGGTGGGAGCGCCCGCCGTTACCACGCTGTCGCCGACCTTCGACTTTGGCAAAGGCTTTGGCGACCTGCCCAATTCGCTGACCTGGCTGCGCCCCTTCGCCTTGACCGGCAATCTGAGCCTCAATTTTCCGACCGAGGCGGAAACCGAGGGCATGCCCAACCCGAACAGCATCTTTTACGGTTTCGCGGTCGAATACAGCATTCCCTATCTGCAGAGCGAGGTTAAAAACATCGGGCTCGGGCCACCCTTTGATCGCATGATCCCGCTGGTCGAATTCGCGCTGACCTCGCCGTTCAACCGCGGCCAGACCGGCACGACCACCGGAACGGTGCAGCCCGGGGTGATCTGGGCCGGGCAATATTTCCAGGTCGGCGCGGAGATGATCATCCCGACCAACAGCCTGTCCGGGCACGGGATCGGCGGCATCGTGCAGCTGCATTTCTATCTCGATGATCTGTTCCCGAACAGCATCGGAAGGCCGATCTCCCAATGGTGACCGCACGCAAGATTGTGGCCGCCGCGGCCCTCGCCGCCGCCGTCACCCTCGGGGCGCGCACCGTGCAGGCGCACGCTTTTCTCGACCATTCGAGCCCGGCGGTCGGCAGCTCGGTGCCGACCGCGCCCGCGGCCGTGACGATGTGGTTCACGCAGCAGCTCGAACCGGCTTTCACCACGGCGACGGTGACCGACCAATCCGGCAATCCCGTCGATACGGGCCCGGCTCAGGTCGATCCGAAAGATCCGACCGAGCTGCGAGTGCCGCTGAAGCCGTTGCCGCCCGGCACCTATACCGTCGCGTGGCGCGCCCTCTCGGTCGACACCCACACGACCACCGGGCACTTCACCTTTACGGTGGGCGGCGGGTGAGCCCGTCGGGTTCGTAGCGACAGCCAATCGGGAGCGGAGAAAGCGATGGAGAGCTTCCTGATCGCGGCGCGGGTGGTTCACTACGCCTCGACGATATCGCTGGCCGGAGTTTTCGCCGTCCTGTGCTTTGTCGCGGCCCCGGCAATATCGCCCTGGCTCCGTCGTCGCCTGTCGCTGGTCGCATCGGCGAGCCTCGCCGTGGCGCTGCTGTCGGGCGCCGCATGGCTGCTGTTCGTCGCGGCGCAGATGAGCGGTCAGCCGATTGCCGCCACGCTGACGCAAGGCATCGTCGGCATCGTGCTGAAGCAGACACGGTTTGGGCAAATCTGGGTCTTGCGATTCGTTCTCGGCGTGGTTTTGGCGGGCATGCTGCTGGTGCCGCAAAGCTGGCGCGGCGGGTTGTGGCGTTGGGGAGGATTGGTGGTCAGCGCCGGCGTGCTCGCCTCGCTCGCCTGGGCCGGGCATGGCGGCTCGACGCCGGGCCGGCCCGGCGATCTGCATTTGGCGGCGGATATGTTCCATCTGCTCGCCGCCGGCGCCTGGGTCGGCTCGCTGATTCCGCTCGCATTGCTGTTAGCCGAAGCGCGACGAAGCATCGATCCGGGAGCGGCGGCAACGGCCCGGCGGGTGGTCGTGCGATTTTCGATCCTGGCGGCGATCAGCGTCGTGATTCTGCTCACCGCCGGGCTGGTCAACACCTGGTTTCTCGCCGGCACGGTCCCGGCCCTGATCGGCACGGAGTACGGCCGGCTCCTGCTCTCTAAAATCACGATTTTTATCACGATGGTGATATTCGGCGCCGTCAATCTGCTGCGCATGACGCCGCGTCTGATGCCGGCGACGGCGGAGCGCCGGACGCTGATCCAGGCCGCCCTCGGCCATTTGCGTCGCAACGCGCTGGTCGAGGCCGGTCTCGGCCTCTGCGTGCTCTGCATCGTCGCCGTCCTCGGCATCCTGCCTCCGGGGCTCCATACCGAACCCGGATGGCCGCTGCCGTTCCGTCTCGAGCTGTCGGCGCTGTCAGCCCCTTCAACGGTGCTGCTGGCAATCTTGACGGCGCTTGGCGGCATCCTCGTCATCGGCGCCGTGGCGACCGCCGCCGCTGCGCGCTACCGCGCGATGACGGCGGCGTGGGGCGGTCTCGTCCTATGCCTCGCTTTCGGCTGGTTGGCGCTGCAGCCGGCGATCGAGCCCGCCTATCCGACCAGCTTTTACGCCCCGGCCGAACCCTATGCCGCCGCCTCGGTCGTGCACGGCGCCCGTCTCTATGCCGAGAACTGCGCCCTATGCCATGGCGCCGGCGGCAAGGGCGACGGCCCCGCCGCCGCCGGGCTGACGGTGCACCCGGCCGATCTGACCGCACCGCACCTGTTCGCGCATACGCCGGGCGATCTGTTCTGGTGGGTCAGCCACGGCAAGGCCAACGGCGTCATGCCGGGGTTTGCCGGGGTCATGACCCCCGCCGAGCGATGGGACGTGATCAACTTTGTGCGCGCCCACGCCGCCGGCGTGCTGTCGCGGCACATCGGACCGCAGGTCGCGGCCGCGGCCACCGCGCCGATCCCCGATTTCGCCTTCGAATCGGATGGCAGGCAGCAGACCTTGAGCCGCGTGCTGGAGACCGGGCCGGTGCTGCTCGCGCTGTTTGCCGAGCCGCTGTCGCCGGCGCGCCTGGCGCAGCTCGCGGCAACCCGCAGCCAAGCCGGCAATGGGCTGCCGATCGTGGCCGTCGATCTTGCCGGCCGCCCGCTCCCGCCCGAAACCGAAGGCCCCTCGCCGCTCTCCGGCGTCTCCGCCGATGTCGCGGCGAGCCTGGCGCTGTTCCGCGCCCCCGACGATGGCGGCGAGACCCTTCTGCTGCTCGACCGCGCCGGCAGTCCGCGCGCCCGCTGGACCCGCGCCGGCAGCCTTCCGGACCCCGCGGCGCTGGTAGCCGATGCCGCCACGGTCGCCCGGTTTCCGATGGCGCCCGCAAGCCACGCGGGTCACGCCCATTGATCAGCCGTCAGCGAGCCTTTCGAGGCGCCGGCACCCGGCGCGGCGGCCGGGCTGTTGCCGCGCTGCCGCCGCCGGTCACGCCCGCATCGGTCACGCCTGTGCCGCGAGCCGTGCCAGCAGCAACGCCGCAGCGCCGGCTTCGGCGGCGCGTTTCGACGAGGCGGCCGCCGTCGCGGCGTCGGCGCCCGCCATCCGCGCCGTCACGGTGAAGCGGGGCGCGTGGTCGGGGCCGCTGGTCGCGACCAGCTCATAGACCGGTAGACCGAGGCCGCGGGCCTGCGCCCATTCCTGCAGGGCCGTTTTCGGGTCGCGAGGCGGCGCCTCGGTTTCGCCGATCAGCGGTTCCCACAGCCGGCAGACAAATCCCGCCGCCGCCGCGAAGCCGCCGTCGAGATAGATCGCGGCGATCACCGCCTCGCAAGCGTCGGCGAGGATGCCGGGATTGGCCGCCGCACCCGCGGCCGCCTCGGCGCGCGACAGCACGAGATGGCGACCGAGCCCGATGCTCCGGGCGACCCGCGTCAGGGTCTCGCGGCGGACGAGCTGCGTCAGGCGGCGGGTCAACAGCCCCTCCGGCTCGTCCGCGAAGCGTCGCCACAAGAGGTCGGCGACGACCAGCCCGAGCACCCGGTCGCCAAGAAACTCGAGCCGGTCATAGCCTCGCCTCGCGGGCTTTGACCGACGGTTTTGCCGACGTTCCGGGATCAGCGCGCTCGGGTGAGTGAGCGCCTCTCCCAAGAGCTCGGGTCGGGCGAAATCGTGGCCGAGCATCCGGGCAAAATCGTCGCCGGCATTCCCGTCATCGATCACGGCGAGAGGCTCACGGCCCAGTCGCCCGCGCCCGACTGCTCGCCGCCCATTGCTAATCGATTCCCGTAAACAAACGATTGTAGCGGATCGCGAACGGCCATTTCCAGATTTCCCAGAGGCGCGCCGACCCGTCGGTCGAGAAAAAGATGAATTGCGCCTTGCCGATCAGGTTTTCTGCCGGGACATAGCCGACCGCCGACAGCACGCGACTGTCCTCCGAATTGTCGCGGTTGTCGCCCATCATGAAATAGTCGCCGGGCGGCACATGATAAACCTGGGTATTGTCGAGCGGCCCGTTGTTTCCGATCTTGATGATCGGGTGGCTGCGTCCATTCGGTAGGTATTCGATATATTGCCGCATCGGGATGACTGCACCGTCACCCTCCTGATAAAGATAATCCTCGATGCGTTTGCGGGGCACCTCTTTGCTGTTGATATAGAGCTGCCCCTCCTTCATCTGGACGGTGTCGCCGGGCAGGCCGATGACGCGTTTGATGTAATCTGTTGAATTGTCGGTCGGCAGTTTGAAGACCACGACGTCGCCGCGTTCGGGAGGATGAAACAAGATGCGGCCGGAAAACAACGGCAATCCAAATGGCAGCGAAAATCGGCTATATCCATAGGAGAATTTTGACACGAACAGGTAATCTCCAACCAATAAGGTCGGTATCATCGATCCTGATGGAATGTTGAACGGTTCATATGCCACCGTCCGTACCACCAGCGCAATCAGTATGGCATAGACAACGGTCTTTATCGTATCAACAACGCCACCTCGTGAACTCTTCTTGGTAATTACCTTCCGCGCGGAGTTGGATTTCATGACATGCCCGGCCGAACCCGAATGATGGAGGATCAAGCCAAGCGCGCCGCGCGAAGTCAAGCGCGCTTCGGCCGACCGAACCCGTTCACCCGACCGCGACCGGGATCGCGGTGATGATCACCACCGCCTGGGCGATCGGCGGCTCGTCGGTCAACGTGATGTCGAGCCGCGCCGCCATCCCACGCGGCGTGATCTCGTCGAGCCGGCGCTGCGCGCCGCCGGTCAGCTGTATCGTCGGCCGGCCCGAGGGCAGGTTGACAACCCCGAGGTCGCGCCAGAACACGCCGCGACGAAACCCGGTGCCGAGCGCCTTGGCACAGGCTTCCTTGGCGGCGAAGCGGCGGGCATAGCCGGCCGCCCGGTCGGCGCGCCGATCGCATCTGCGGCGCTCGACATCGGTGAACACGCGGTCGAGAAAGCGTTCGCCAAAGCGCTCGATGGCGCGCTCGATCCGCCGGATATCGATCAGATCGCTGCCGAGGCCGAGGATCACTGATCGGGCTCGATGCGCGCGATGGCGGCGCGGCTCGGACCCGCCGACGGCGGTCGGCTCCGGCAGCGGCAGGGACGCCTCACCCGCGCGCCCGCTCGACCGAGTTGATGACCGGGTTGGCGCGCAAAGCGGCGATGATCGTCGTCAGGTGCTTCACGTCGGCCACCTCGATGTCGAGCATGATCTCGAAGAAATCCGACGAGCGGTTGGTGATCTTCAGGTTGCTGATGTTGCCGCCCTGCTTGCCGATCACCGTGGTCAGGTTGCCGAGGTTGCCGGGCTCGTTGGCAATCATGACGTTGAGCCGGCCGACATGGATCGACATCGGCCTCGCTGCTGCTCCAGGCGACATCGAGCCAGCGTTCCGGCGTGTCGGCGAAGTTTTCCAGGGTGTCGCAGTCGATGGTGTGGATCGTCACCCCCTTGCCGGTGGTCACGATGCCGACGATGCGGTCGCCGGGCAGCGGATGGCAGCAGCCGGCGAAATGCAGCGCCATGCCCGGGATCAGCCCGCGGATCGCCACCGCGGTGTCGTTGTGCCCGATCTTGCGCCGGGCGCGGGCCAGCGAGACGACCTTGGCCTTGGCCTCCTGCTGCTGCGGAAAGGCCGCGTTGATTACCGCGCGGCCGGTGGCCAGCCCCTGGCCGACCGCGACATAGAGGTCCTCGACGCCGAGGCAGTTGAAGGTCTTCAGCACCCCCTCAAGCGGCCGTTCGGAAAACTCGCGGCCTTCCTGGCGAAACGCCTTCTGCACGATTGCCTTGCCGAGATCGAGGTATTGGGCGCGCTGTTGGGTGCGGATAAAGCGGCGGATGCGGGCGCGCGCCTTGCCGGTGACGACGAAGCGCTCCCAGGTCGGCGACGGCCGCTGCGCCTTCGAGGTGACGATCTCGACCTGGTCGCCGTTGCCGAGCTGGCTGCGCAGCGGCACCAGCCGGCCGTTGATCTTGGCGCCGACGCAGGTGTCGCCGATCTCCGAGTGGACCGCATAGGCAAAGTCGACGGCGGTGGCGCCGCGCGGCAACGCGATCAGATCGCCCTTGGGGGTAAAGGCGAAGACCTGGTCCTGGAACATCTCGAGCTTGGTGTGCTCGAGAAACTCCTCCGGCCCCGAGGCATGATCGAGGATGTCGAGCAGCTCTCGCAGCCAGCGGTATTGCGGACCCTCGGTCTTGCCGGCGTCCTGCCTGTAGGTCCAATGCGCGGCGACGCCGAGCTCGGCGACCTCGTGCATCTCGCGGGTGCGGATCTGGGCCTCGATGCGCTGCTGCTCGGGGCCGATGATGCCGGTATGCAGTGAGCGGTAATTGTTCGGCTTCGGCGTCGAGATGTAGTCCTTGAAGCGGCCCGGGACCACGTGATAGGCCGAGTGGATGACGCCGAGCGCGTGGTAGCAGTCGGCGATGCCGTCGACCAGCACGCGAAACGCCATCACGTCGGAGAGCTGCTCGAACGCGATGTTCTTGCGCTGCATCTTGCGCCAGATCGAATAGGGTGATTTCTCGCGGCCGGTGATGATCGACCCGACGAGCCCGCCTTCGGCAAGCTTGCGCTGCAATTCGGCCTCGATGCGCGGCACCACCGCCGCGCCCTGGTCGCGCAGGAAATCGAGGCGGGCGAGAATGCTGGCGCGGGCGTCGGGATAAAGCTCGGCGAATGCCAGATCCTCGAGCTGGTCCTTCATCCGGTGCATGCCGAGCCGTTCGGCCAGCGGCGCGTAGATGTCCATCGTCTCGCGCGCGATCCGCCGGCGCTTTTCGTCGCTCTCGATGAAATGCAGGGTCTGCATGTTGTGCAGGCGGTCGGCGAGCTTGACCAAGAGGACGCGAATGTCCTCCGACATTGCCAGCACGAGCTTGCGGAAATTTTCGGCCTGCTTGGTCTGGTCGGACTGCAGCTCGATCCGCGACAGCTTGGTCACGCCGTCGACCAGCCGGGCGATCTCGGGGCCGAACACCCGCTCGACATCGTCGAGGGTGGCAACGGTGTCCTCGACCGTGTCGTGCAACAGGCCGGTGACGATCGAGGCGCTGTCGAGCTTCATCTGGGCGAGGATGCCGGCGACCTCGACCGGATGGGAGAAGTAGGGGTCGCCCGAGGCGCGCCGCTGCGCGCCATGCGCTTTCATCGAATAGACATAGGCGCGATTGAGCGCGTCCTCGTCGGCGTTCGGGTCGTAGGACCGGACGCGCTCGACCAGCTCGAATTGCCGCATCATGGCCGCACCCTGGCCGTCGCGCCGACGCTCGCGGCGCCCGGACATCGCGATTGCGGGGGTGTCGCCGTGCTCATCCTCGGCCCCCCACGGCCGGGTGCGAGGCGCCGCTCGCGATCAGGGCTCCTCTTCGCCGTCGCCCGGCAACCCGTCCTCGGGCAACCCGTCTTCGGGCAGCTCGTCCTCGGGGAGCTCGTCCTCGGGCAACTCGTCTTCCACTGAGACGTCTTCGGGCAACCCGTCTTCGGCCAAGACCTCTTCGGGCAAATCGTCGCCGGCGATGTCGTCTCTTGCGGTCTCGACGTCTTCCTCGTCGTTCACGGCCAAACCGTCGACGACGACGAGATCGTCTTCGGCGAGTTCTTGCGCGAGGGATTCCTCGTCTCCGGCGAAAGCCTGATCAGGCGCCTCCCCGGCCTCGGTCTTGATCTCGTCCTCGTCGTCGATGTCGTCGAAGTCGAGCCCGTCGGGATCCGGATCCTCGTCGAGCAGCGCCGGGGCCGCCGAGGCGACCGCGAACATGCTCGGATCGACCTCGATATCGCTGGTCTCCTCGGGCTCGTCGATTTCGACATGCTTCTGCATGCCGCGCACCAGCGACTCCTTCAGATGCGGCAGGCCGACGGTCTCGTCGGCGATCTCGCGCAAGGCCACCACCGGGTTCTTGTCGTCGTCGCGGTCGATCGACAGCGGCACTCCCGAGGTGATCTCGCGGGCGCGCTGTGCCGCGAGGAGCACCAGCTCGAACCGGTTGGGAACTTTGAGCACACAATCTTCGACAGTAACACGCGCCATCACCAGCCTCGCCGCTGTACCTTAAGCTGCTGAGTATATGGGTGGCGCCGTCGAGCGGCAACACCGGCCGCAGCGGCCGGACCATGCCCGCTAACCCTTTTTCGCGCGGCCCCACGCTTGACCCTCCTCGCCGCGCGCGCCTATATGGCAGCGCATCGGCCGGATGGCAGAGTGGTTATGCAGAGGACTGCAAATCCTCGTACAGCGGTTCGATTCCGCTTCCGGCCTCCAGCAGGGGCGCGCTCGATCGCTCGGGCGCTCTGATCCCCGGTAGCTCAGTTGGTAGAGCAGGCGGCTGTTAACCGCCTTGTCGCTGGTTCGAGTCCGGCCCGGGGAGCCAATCGAGGAAGGGGTCAGGTCAATTCCGGCCTGGCCCCTTTTTGCCGACCGGTTCCCGGCGGCAGCCGGGCCGGGCGCGCCGACAAACTTCGCCTCCTTGCGGTCAACGCCTGCGGTCGCCGCGCCGGGGCCAGCGGCTCCAGACGAATCGGCCGACGGCCACGACTGCAAACGCCGCGATGGCGTAGTCCAGATCGTGGAAGGCCTGCTCGAGCCACGGCGCGCTGGCCCAACGGTCGCCCAGCAGCATGCCGACATAGGCGAGCAGGAAGCACCACGGCCAGGAACCGACAAAGGTGTAGACCTGGAAGCGCAGCTGCGGCATGCGGGCGATGCCGGCCGGCAGGGCGATGTAGGTGCGCACCACCGGCAGCATGCGCGCGATCAGCACGGTGATGCTGCCGAACCGGTCGAAAAAGCGATCGGCCATATCGAGGTCATGGCGCGTCAGCAGCACATATTTGCCCCAGCGATCGATTGCCCGGCGGCCGCCGTAACGCCCGACCGCGTACGCGGCTGCGGAGCCGAGATTGCAGCCGAGCGCGCCGATCGTGGCGACTAGATAGAGGTTCATCCGGCCGCGCGACACCAGATACCCGGCGAACGGCAGGATCACCTCGGAGGGCAATGGGATGCAGGCCAACTCCACCGCCATCAGCCCGGCCAATCCGGCGTAGCCCGCCATCGACAACACCGTCACGATGGCCTGGGCCACCGAGCCCGACAGGCTTCCTGGCATGATCTCCGCCCGCCTGATGTTGCGCGCCGTCTGTGGCTGAACGAGGAACCGCCGGCCCGCGACCAGCAGGCGATCGCCGCCGCTAGATCAAAAGCACGGCATCAGCCGAGCGCGGCGGTCAGCGGGGCCAGCAGCTCGCGCAATGCCGGCGACCATTTGGCGTGTTCGGGGCCGCTCGCCGAATGGCCGAGATCGCTGTCAATCTCGAAATAGCGGGCCTCGACCCCGGCGGCGGCGAGGTCCTTCATCACCCCGGCCCTCAGGCTCGGCGGAAACAGCGCGTCGCTGCGGCACAGCACATAAAGGACCTTCGCCCGGATCCCGGCGAAATCCTTGACCGTGTCGAAGCCGATCGTGGCGCGCCGCAGGATCACCAGCGAGTTCGCATCCCACTGCCGCGCCCAGTCGGCGGCGAGCCGGCGGATCGCCTGCTCGCGCTCGACCCGGTCCGGATAGCGCCCGGCGAGCTGCGCGTCGTAGCCATAGCGCATCAGGGTCTCGAACCGCATCTGCGTCAGGACTGTCTTGGCGCCTCCCCTGCCGTAGTAATGGCCGCCGTGCCACTCGGGGTCGGTCGCCAGCCGCGCCTCGAGCTCGGCGAGGCTCTTCTCGGCGTTCTGCGAGCGCGGGGCCGTCACCACCGCCGCGATCGCATCCATCATGTCGGGATAGGCGACCGCCCACTGAAACGCCTGGTAGCCGCCATAGGACGGGCCGGCGACAGCAACCAGATGGCGCACGCCCAAGCTGTCGAGCAGCGCCTTTTGCGCGGCGACGATGTCGCGCACCCTGATCTCCGGAAAATCGGGGCCATAGGGCCGGCCGGTGGCGGGGTTGTGGCTCGCGCCGTTGGTCGAGCCGAACGACGAGCCCAGCATGTTCGAGGCGACGACGAAGAGCCTGTCGGTGTCGATCGCCTTCCCCGGCCCGATCAGCCCGTCCCACCACCCCGGCTGATTGCCGTTCTTCGGGTTGCGGCCGGCGGCATGATGGCTGCTGGTGTAGCCGTGGGTGACCAGCACCGCGTTCCTGCCGTCGTGCGCCAGCCGGCCGTATGTTTCATAGGCGATTTTGGCCTCGGGCAGGACCGCGCCGTTCCGCAGGCGAAAGTCGCGGATCGAAAAAATCCTGTCCTCGACGGTTCCAAGAGCGGCGGCTGGCGCCTCGAGCGCGACGGACATCGGTGCTCCTCCCCCTATGATCAGCATGATCAGCGCCCGATTGTGCCATGCGGCTCGCCGGCGTGTCACGGCCGCCACGCAGTCGGGCCGACATCGCCCTTCCGGTACCGCCCCGTTACCGGTTAAATCGGACCCGCGATGCGGATTATCCTGAGTTTTCTGACGCTGGTTGCGCTCGCCGCCTGCAGCGGCGCCGGGCCGCCATCGGCGTTGCCGGGCGATCAGACGCGCGCCTACTTTCCGGCGGGCGGCGTCGTCAACCAGATCGAGGTCTACGCAGTCGATCGCCTGGCCCTGCGCAGCGCCGAGCTGGCGGCTCCCGACGGCCATGGGACCCCGGCCTCGTCGGTCAGCGCCAACCCGGCGCCGACCGACACCGTCTCGCAGGAATTCCCGACCGGCCCCTCTGCCGGCGCCTTCGCCGTCGGCAGCATCGGGTCGAACGCGCTGTCGCCGGGGATCATCGGGGCGGCGCCGCAGACCCAGGCCAGATTGCTGGCCGTCGTCTCGACCGCATCGATTGCGCTGCCCGACCCGGTCGCCTATCGCCGCGACTGGCAGCAATACCGGATCCGCCTGCGCTTCGGCCAACCGCCGGGCGAAGTCGAAACCCGCGAAATCGCCGCCCCGCAACCTCCGCCAGGCAACTGAATTCACGTTCTGTTCTGGACATCTGTCGGTTGAGCCGATATCGCGGTGTCGGCTTGCCGCGATCCGAGATCGCCGATTGCCTTCAGCCGAAAAGCTGCAAGAAGCGTGGGCCGCGCGCCTCCGCACCGCACCGATCGAGCCGGTCATAGCGCTCACCGGAGCGGGACTGGTGCTCGGCGCCGGAACCGTGCTGGCCGGGCACAGCGCCAATCTCTGGGGGCCGCCCGCGATCGACATCAGCGGTAACGAGGAGCGCATTCTCGCGCTGCTGGCGGTCGCCTGTGGACGCGCGATCGGGCCGAACGTGATCGACAACATCCGCCGGGCCAGCGAGCACGCTGCGCGCGGCGAGGTGCTCTCGCGCCGATCCATCTCGCCCGGGCGGGCTTGCCCAGGCTGGCTGACCAAAAGACGCGGCACATCGGCTGTTTATCGGCGATGCCTTGCTCGACGATGGGCTCACCCCGCGCGATCTGCTGAAAGCCTGCGGTATTGATCCTTCCGTGCTGGATTGGGTCGGGAAGAACTTCAACACCGACGAGCCGCGCATTCCCGTCGGTAACCGCATCGAGAGCGGCGAGTGGACCAGCGACTACGGATCGGGCGTCACCCCGGTTGCGGCTCGGCAAATTCCCGACGAATACCGGACCGGCGATCCCGACAAGTTCTTCGACAGCCTATATGGCCCGGTTCACGCTCTCGCCCAGAGGCTTGGCATCGACAAGACTTGGCTCCTCGGCCTCGCCGCGCATGAGAGCGGCTATCTCGACCCCCATGACCGCGAGCTCAATGATCCTTTCGGTGTTACGCACGGCGGCGGCCAGACTGGAAGGAAAAGCGGGGACTTGATGAATGCCCGCTTGCTTACAAAATGGACGGCTTACCTCTTGCTCATCCTGGTTCTTTGCGGGCAGATGCCGATACCGAATGCACGACAATATCGAAATATTGATTTACGAGTTTTCCGTAGATATCCCGCCCGTGTGCGGAGCTTACGCTCGGATTCGTGCGATGAATTAGCCCGATCGAAAGTTGTGGTCCTTGGCCGTCGCCCCGACGATCGCTCGGCTTATCGCCATTTCCGCTTCAAACGGTCAGCAGGAGATGCGGATAGACTTGCAAAAGATCATCGCCGCGGCGGTTTCGGTAGCTTCAATCTCCTCATAAAACCCCGCTCATCGCACCGACCTAATCACCACCCAGGCGCGCTACGCTGCCGACCTGCGCGTCTTTCGCCGGGTTCTGCCCGGTATCTGGGTGCACCCCGACGGCCCGCACATTACTGAGCACTCGGCCGGCTAATTCCCGCCGGTCTGCGCCCAGGCGAGCAGGCGGTCGAGAAAGGCGGCGCCGGCGGCGAGCTCGTCGCGGGTAATGAACTCGTTTGGCTGGTGGGCGACCGCGATCGAGCCCGGGCCGCAGATCACCGCCGGGATGCCGGCCGATTGGAACAGGCCGGCTTCGGTGGCAAAGGCGATCGTCGTCGCTCTCGTTGGCGCCGGTGAGCTCGCGGGCCAGCGCCTCGGCCGGCGAGGCCGGGTCGGCAACCAGCGGCGGCACCAATGCCATGACCTCGGTCGCGACCGCGGCCTGCGCATGCCCGGCGCGCAGCCGCGGCAGCAGATCGGCCGTCGACGAAATCCTCGATCCGGCGCTGCAACGCCGCACCATCTTCGCCGGGGACCGGGCGGAACTCCCATTCGAAGACGCAGTCGCGGGCGATGATGTTGACCGCGGTGCCGCCGTCGATCCGGCCGATGTTGAAGCTCGTATAGGGCGGGTCGAAGCGGCTGTCGGCGCCGGCGGCAGCCCGGCACTCGGCGGCGAGCCGGCCGATCTCGGCGATGATCTCGGCCGCCGCGGCGATCGCGTTGACGCCGCGCTCGGGCGTGCTCGAATGCGCCTCGTGCCCGATGACCCGGGTGCGCAGGAAATGGATGCCCTTATGCGCGTTGGCGACCTGCATCTCGGTCGGCTCGCCGATGATCGCGAGGCGCGGGCGCGCCATGCCCTCCGGCAAGGCTGCGGATCAGCGCGGGCACGCCAAGGCAGCCGACCTCCTCGTCGTAGCTCAACGCCAGATGCAGCGGGACCGCGAGCGGCCGGCCAATGCCTGCGGCACCAGTGCCAGGCAGAGCGCGATAAACCCCTTCATATCGGCGGTGCCGCGCCCGTAAAGCCGGCCAGGCTCTCGATCCGCTGGGCGGCTTCGAGGCGGAACGGGTCGCTGTCCCAGGCCTGGCCCGTCGACCGGCACGACATCGGTGTGACCGGACAGGATGATGCCGCCGCGCTCGCCGAGCCGTCCCGGCGCCGATCGTGGCAAACAAATTCGCCTTGGTGCCCTCGCCGTTGCGGGTCAGGTGGCTCGCGATGCCGTAGCCGTCGAGATAGTCGGCGACCCAATCGATCAGCGCCAAGTTCGACTTTGCCGAGACCGTGTCGAAAGCGACGAGCCGCTCCAGGATCGCGACCGTCGCATCGCTCATTTCCGCCGCGGCCCCAAGTCAGACGTTGGCGAGCTTGGCGCCGCCCGGCGTGCCGATCATCGACAGCACCTCGCGCCGGCTCGTCGGGTCGTTGCGGAAGACGCCGAGCATGCGGCTCGTCACCATCGTGACGCCGGGCTTGTGCACGCCGCGGGTCGTCATGCACTGGTGCGCCGCCTCGATGACCACGGCCGACTCCCTTGGGCTGCAGCACCTCGTCGAGGGTGTTGGCGATCTGCGCCGTCATCTTTTCCTGGATCTGCAGCCGCTTGGCATAGACGTCGACGAGCCGCGCCAGCTTCGAGATGCCGACGACGCGGTTGTTCGGCAGATAGGCGACATGGACCTTGCCGATGATCGGGGCGATGTGGTGCTCGCAATGCGACTCGAAGCGGATGTCCTTCAGCACGACGATCTCGTCGTAGCCGTCGGTCTCCTCAAAGGTGCGCTGCAACAGCGCCACCGGGTCGTCGTCGTAGCCGCTGAAAAATTCGCGATAAGAGCGGACGACGCGGTCGGGGGTGCCGAGCAGCCCTTCGCGCTCGGGGTCGTCGCCGGCCCAGCGAATCAAGGTGCGCACCGCCTCCTCGGCCTCGGCGCGGCTCGGTCGGGCCGCAGCGATCGGGTCCGAGCGGGGTTGAGACATGGACAGCGGCGGCACGAGAAGTTGCGACATCAAATTTCTCTTTGGTGGTTTCGAGGTTGCGAGCGGCTGAACCGGCGCGACGGCGCGCCGCGGCGCTCAATTGAGCCGGACGGCCTGATGCGGGCTGTCGAGCGAGAACGCCGGAATGCGCACCGAGAAGCTCTCGCCGCCGCGCGTCTCCATCTCGTAGCTGCCGACCATGATGCCGGACGGCGTCGGCAGCGGCGTGCCGCTCGTATATTCGAAGCTTTCGCCGGGGCCCAGAACCGGCTGCTCGCCGACGACGCCGGGCCCGCGCACTTCCTGGATCTGGCCGCGGCCGTCGGTGATCTTCCAATGCCGCCGGCGCAGCTGCACCGTCTCCTGGCCGCGGTTCTCGATGCGCACGTGATAGGCCCAGACATAGTGGTCTTCAGCCGGCGAGGACTGGTCCTCGCGGTAGAGAGGCTTGACCGTGACGATGATCGATCGGGTGGTTTCCGAGTACATGGTCAATCGTCCTCACTGTCATTGTCGGCGCGCCGGATGGCGCCGCCGCTGTCGTGATCGGCCCGAACAATGTCGGCCGAGCGCCGAAAGCCGTCAAGATCGCCGGGCTGGCGCCAACAGGTCGAGCACCCGCTCGTCGACGAGCTGGCGCGAACCCTGCGAGCCGATCGGCTGGATGCAGACATGGTCGGCGCCGGCGTCCCAGTGCTGCCTCGATGCGGGCGCGGATCGCGGCTTCGTCGCCCCAGGCGACGATCGCGTCGATAAACCGGTCCGACCCGCCGCCGGCGAGGTCGGCATCGGAAAAACCCTGGCCGCGCCAGGCGTTGACGTAATTTTCGAGCTGCAGATAGTGCGACAGCGCCTCGCGGCGCCGCGCGCCGCGCCGTCGCCGGGTCGGTTTCGAGCAACACCCAGACCTCCGGGCACAGCAATTTGCCGGCGCCGAGGATCACGCGCGCCTCGGCGGTGTGCTCGGCCGTCGTGTTGTAGGGGTGCGCGCCGTCGGCGAGTTCGCGCCGACAGCTTCATCATCCTCGGCCCGAGTGCCGCGACCACGGTCGGCGGGGTCTCGCGCGGCGGCGGCGCCTGATAGGGCGCCTCGCGCATCGCCTTGAGATAGGCGCGCATCGTCGCGACCGGCTTGCCGTAGGTGTGGCCGCGCAGCCCCTCGACCATCGGCCGATGCGACACGCCGACGCCGAGCAGAAAGCGGCCGTCCGACTGCTCGGCCAGTGCCCGCTGGCCGTTCGCCATCGCCATCGGGTCGCGGGCATAGATGTTGGCGATGCCGGTGGCGACGATCAGCCTCTGCGTGTTGGCGAGCAGCCACGACGGACATGCACCAGCGCATTGCGCCCGCGGCTCTCGGGCAGCCACAGCGCGCCGTAGCCCCAGGCTTCGACCCGCTTGGCGAAGGCCGCCGCCGCCGCCGCGGTCATCCGGTCCATCGACACCCAAACCCCGAGCTTGCCCAGTTCCATCGCCGACCCCCGTGCCCATTCCCGTGCCGACGAGACGCGGCGCCAGTGTGAATGGCGAACGCAGCCGGCGTCCAGACCAGCTCCCTCCGCCCCGCTCAGAGGGTCAGCGCCGGCAGGTCGATCCAGCGCCGCTCGCGGTCGCTCCGATAACAGGCCTCGGCGAGCTGCACGCCCTTGGCGCCTTCGACGAGCGGCGACGGAAACGGCCCGTCCTCGGCGACATGGCGCAGAAACAATTCCCAGCCGGCGCGATAGCTGCTGCGGAACGGCTCGATTTCCGGCATCTCCTGCCACTGCTCGTCGAACACCATCGTCTGCGGGCGCTCGGCATCAAAGAACGGCTTTGGCGTCGCGAGGAGCGGCTGGATAAAGCAGCGGTGCAGCCCGCACACCGCCGAGCCCAAGCTGCCGTCGACCTGGATCTGCAGCAGATCGTCGCGCTTGACCCGGCTCGCCCAGGACGAGCTGACCTGCGCCAACACTCCGCCCGCGAGCTCGAAAGTGGCAACGGCGTGGTCCTCGACATCGACGGCGTAGGGCTTACCGCCCTCGTCGCGGCGCGTCGGGATCGCCGTCGTGCAGCGGCACGAGACCGAGCTGATCTCGCCTAGGAGCCGGTCGAAGACATAGCGCCAATGGGCGAACATATCGAGGACGAGGCCGCCGCCGGTCTCGCGCCGATAGTTCCAGCTCGGCCGCTGCGCCGGATAGAGCTCGCCGTCGAACACCCACCAGCCAAAATCGAGCCGCACCGACAATACCCGGCCGAAAAAGCCGGACTGGCAGAGCTTCGCCATCTTGCGCAGACCGGGCAGAAACAATTTGTCCTGGACGACGCCGTTCTTCAGGCCGGCGCGTTCGGCGCGGCGCGCCAGGTCGAGCGCTTCGTCCAAGGTCGGCGCGATCGGCTTTTCGAGATAGAGGTGCTTGCCGGCGGTGATCGCCGCGGCGGCGCGCTGCGGCCGGCCGCCGGTTGCGGTCGCATCGAAATAGATCGCGATATCGCGGTCGGCGAGACACGCGTCACGATCGGTGCTCCATTTGAGGCCACCCTGCGCCGCCGCCAGCGCCGCGAGTTTCTGCGGGTTGCGGCCGAGCAATACCGGCTCCGGCACGAGACGCTCGCCATTGCCGAGCGGCAGTCCGCCCTCGCCGCGGATCGCCATCAGCGAGCGCAGATGCTGGGTCGTGCCGAGCCGCCCGGTGGCGCCCTCGACGACGATGCCGATCGTGCGTGTGGTCATGCCAGGGCTCCGCTCGACTGCCCGCCCTCACCCGCCTCGCTGCGCTCAGCCCTCTCTCCCGCAATGCGGGAGAGGCGGGACCCAGCCCGAAGGGATGGGTGGGTGAGGGTCGAGGTCGGTTCGCATGGCGAAAGCGGCCGGGAGGCTCACCCGGTAGCGGCGAGGATCGCCTCGCGCAGGATCTCGGGGATCCGGTCGATGGTGTCGGTTGGGGTCATCAGCGGCGGGGCCACGCAGATCGTGTCGCCGATCGGCGGGTCGGCGCTGCCCGCGCGCAGCCGCGGCAAGAGGCCGCGCGCCATCGCCTCGCGGGTGATCTTCGGCCCGAGCCCGAGTGCCGGCGCCTTGGTGCCCTTGTCCTTCACCAGCTCGACCCCGCACATCATGCCGATGCCGCGCACATCGCCGACCGCCGGCAGGTCGCGCAGCCCTTCGAGACCCGCGAGCAGCCGCTTGCCGATGACCGCGGCGCGCTCGACCAGCCCCTCCTCCTCGATGATCTCGACATTGCGCAGGCCCACGGCACAGCACACCGGATGCCCGGAATAGGTCGCGGCGTGCATGAATTTGCGGTCGGCGGGCGCGCTCTCGATCGCCTCGTGCACCTGTTTCGAGGCGATGACCCCGCCCAACGGCAGATAGCCGCTCGTCACACCCTTGGCGAACGAGACGAGGTCGGGCTCGACCCCCCAATGGCCGAGCGCGAACCAGCGTCCGGTGCGGCCGAACCCGGTGATGACCTCGTCGGCGATCAACAGGATGTGGTGGCGATCGCAGATCTCGCGCAGCAGCGGAAAATAAGAGGGCGGCGGCACCATGACCCCGCCCGCACCCATGACCGGCTCGGCGATCACTGCGGCGACGGTGTCCGGCACCTTCGGCCAGGATCGCCTGCTCGACCGCCTCGGCCGCACCGGCGCCAGGCTCGGCGTTGCCCTGCCAGCGATAGGCGTAGGGCGGCGGCACCTGGATGAAGCCGGGGATCAGCGGCCCGAACATCTTGTGGTAGGCGGCCATGCCGGTGGCGCTCATCGCCGCCATCGTCACCCCGTGATAGGCGTGGATGCGCGAGATGATCTTGGTCTTGCCGGGCTTGTCCTTGACCTTCCAGTAATAGCGGGCGAATTTGAACGCGGATTCATTGGATTCCGCGCCGGCGGTGGTGAAATAGACCGCGGCGGAGTTCGCGTAGGCGTGGCCGACGATCTTTTCGGCGAGCCGCACCGCCGGTTCGTTGGTGGCGCCGATATAGGCCGAGGCGAAGGCGATGCGGCGCATCTGGGCGGCCGCGGCGTCGGCGAGCTCGCCCCTGCCGTGGCCGACGTTGACGTTCCACAGCCCCGACAGGCTGTCGATGTATTGGCGGCCATCGGCGTCGTACAGCATCGCGCCCTTGCCCTCGACGACGACCAGCGGCTGGCGGTGATCATCGGGATGGTGCAGCGGGTGAACCAGATAGCGCCGGTCGTTCTCGATCAGCTGGGTGGTGCCGTCCATGTCCTGCTCCTCGAACGCGTGCCTCTCGCCGACACCCTAGCCGCGGCGCCCATGCCGCGACAACCGCGCCGTTGCCGTCGCTCGGCGGGCGGCTCCGCTTGCCCGGTCCGGCTCCGATCGCCCGACCCCAAATCATCGCCGGACAGCGGGCGAGCTCATCAACCGATTTCCGCTTGCTTAAAGACCCGCCGCTGCGCCAGCATGCGCCGGCTTTTCGGACAAGCCGGTCGAGCCTGCAGGCGATCGGCCAAAATACCAGGAGGAAACGTGACACGACCCCGCGCTGCCGATGATTTCGCGACGATCCATGCACGCCTGGAGGAGCTGCGCCGCGAGCGCGACCAGGCGGCAAAGCAGGATGGCCCGGGCGATGACGGTTCGGATCGAATGGGCGGAAGGCTGCTCGGCACTGCCGAAGGTCGCCAGCGGCCCGAACGAAACGGCTGGCTGACGGTCTCGGCCGGCCGCCGCAACAGCCCGGGACGAGCACACTAGCAGGGGTCAGCGGTTTGGCCGGTCGAGCGGGTAGATCGGGCGTCTGACCTTCCGGAAATTGAGCTGCCCGTAATCCGAGGTGCACACCCCCACCCCGGCACAGTCGACGACGGCGCTCGCCAGCTTGCCCAGCCCCGCCCGCCAATGGATGCGGCTCTTCAGCATGACATAGCGCTTTTGCGTCGGGTCGATGCCGAGAGCCAGCAGACAGTTCAGATCGGAAGGCTCGACATGGCGCGAGATCAGCACGATCTCGACCGTGCCGGTATCGAGCACCACCGCCGGCCCCATATCCATCGCGACGCCGCGCCCCATCGGGCCGCGGTTTTTGTACCGCCCGTTGGAGATCGTCTTGACCCGGCCGGTCACGCTCAAGGGCGGGCTCGGTTCCGGGATCGCCGGCATCGCGATCTTGCCGCCGATCGACAAATTCACTTGCGCGCCGATGCCGGCGGCGATCGCCTGCTGCACCGCTTCGGGGTCGTAGATCGCGAAAGCGGCCACGTCGGCGAGACCCTGGCGCAGGATCTCGGCCAATACGACGGTCGTGTCCATCGTCCCGCCCGAGGCGCAATTGTCGTAATGGTCGAGCAATACGACCGGACCTTCGCCCGGCTGCGGCGGCGGCATCGCTTTGGCGCGGGCGACCGATTCTTGCAGTGGCTCGATCTGGTAGACGAAGGCTTCGCGCTCGACCCAGGCGCGGTCGAGCAGCTCGTCGCGCAGCCGTTCGGCCAATCTCGCGATCGCCGTCGGTGACCACCACAGCCGAGAGCCCGGCATTGGCGATGTCGGCGTGCGGAAAGCCGGTAAAGAGGCTGGCGGCCAGGGCGCCCTCGGCGGTCATCGCCGCGCAGCGATGCTGCAATTCCCGGTTCGGATGGTCGTCGGTGCCCTGGCGCATGACATGCGGCAGCATCGGCTGATTGCCCCAGGCCATCACCGGCCGGACCTCACGGCGGATCGCGCGCAGCAGGATCTCGCCGGCGAGCCGCGCGGTCTCGTAAGTGTCGACATGCGGGTAGGTGCGGTAGCCGGTGACGACGGTCGCATTGGCGACGATCTCGTCGTAGAGGTTGGCATGCATGTCGAGCGAAACCGCGATTGGGGTCGCCGGGTCGATCGCGCGCAGCCGCTTCAGGAATTGCCCCTCGCCGTCCTCGAGGCTTTGCGTCACCATCGCGCCGTGCAGATCGAGCATGATGCCGTCGAACCCGCCCCTTTCGACCGCGGCGCAGATGCAGTCGGTGATCTCGGTATAGGCGGCGTCCTCGACCGGCCCGCTCGGCGGCGCGCCCGGCGGCGATCGGCAATACGATTTCCGCTCCCTCGCGCTGCGCCAGATCGAGATAGGCGCCGAGCCCGGTGCCGGTGCCGCGATAGGCGCGGGTCGCCGCCTCGCCATAAAGCGGACCCGGCCCATGCCCAAACCGCGCCAGCGGCGTCGGCACCGGCGAAAAGGTGTTGGTCTCGTGCTTCATCATCGCGATCAACAGGCGCATGTCGAAACCTCCATGGCTCGGACGGTTATGTCCCTTCTGGACGCAGGCCGCAATTATGGCTACATCTATGGCTATAAACCGAGGAGATCTTGCCGTGACCGCCTACAGCGTCGCCGACGCCAAGAACAGTCTTCCGAAGCTGATCGACCGGGCGCTTCAGGGCGAGGAGGTCGTCATTACGCGCCATGGCAAGCCGGTCGCCGAGCTGAAGTCTTTGAAACAGCCGCCCGCGCCCTCCAAGGGAACGTACGAGTGGCTGCGCTCGCGCCGAGATGCTCGCCCCGGCGTTGGCCTGACTTCGGTGGAGATTCTGGACCTGCTCTACGAGCCGGAGGATTGTTGACCTGTTATCTCGATTCCAGCGTCGTGCTCCCGACCTTGGTCAAAGAGCCCGCGAGTGCTGCGGTTGACGCCTTCATGTCAACGGTCAAGCAGGAATTGCTGGTCAGCGACTTCGCGGCCGCCGAGGTGGCCTCGGCGTTGTCGCGGCTGGTTCGGATAGGGCGCCTTCAGGCAAGCGAAGGGGCGGCGTGCTTGACCGATTTCGACGTATGGCGAGCAGCGATGACCACGACGGCGGAAATCCATGCCGCCGATGTTCGCCTGGCCGGCGCGTATGTCCGGCGGTTCGATCTCGAGCTGCGTGCGCCCGACGCGCTGCACGTCGCGATCGCCCGCCGTCTTGACGCGGCATTGGTGACGCTCGACCGGAGAATGGCGGCGGCGGCAGTCGAATTGGGGGTCACGGTCGAAACACTCGCGTCGAGCTGATCGGAGCGGACGAAATGGCGGATGGGCCGAACGCTGTCGAAGACCATTACACGAGCCATGATCTCGGTGCGGTGATCCTCGACGCGCTGCGAGGGATGGGCAAGGACATCGACCACCTGACCCCGGACGATCTGGCGCCGGTCGATGAATTCCACGGCGGCCAGCGCCCGGCGACGATCCGGCTCGCCGACCTGCTCGGACTGACCGGGGCAGAGCGTGTGCTCGATGTCGGCTCAGGGCTCGGCGGGCCGTCGCGATTCCTCGCGTCGCGCTATGGGGTCCGCGTCAGCGGCGTTGATCTGACCGCCGAATTCGTCCGCGTCGCCGACATGCTGACCCGCCGCACCGGGCTCGACGGCCTGGTTGATTATCGCCAGGGCGATGCGCTCGACCTGCCCTTCGAGGATGCGACTTTCGATGTGGTCTGGTCGCAGAATGCGGCGATGAATATTTCCGACCGCGATCGGCTCTATGGCGAGATGCGGCGGGTGCTGAAACCGGGCGGCAGGCTCGCGCTGCAGGAGGTCGCGGCCGGGCCGGGCGGCGCCCCGCATTTTCCGGTGCAATGGGCGCGCGAGCCGGCCATCAGCTTTCTGTTCTCCGCCGCCGAGACGCGCGGGATGCTCGAAGCCGCCGGCTTTCGCGTCGTGACCTGGCAGGACACGACACCCGAGGCCCTCGAATCAGCCTCGCGCCGCACCCGCAGCACCGCAGGCGCCCCACCCCCTCTCGGCACCCACCTGATCCTTGGCGACGACTGGCGGGCGATGTTCCGCAACTCCGCCCGCAACCTCGAAGAGCACCGCACCGAACTCTTCAACGCCATCCTCGAACGCGTCGGCTAGCCGCAGGACATTGGCAGGATGGGTGGCTTGATGAAGCAAAGGAAACCAGGCCAGCCGGCCTCGGCATTGGTCGAGTGTCGGACCAGGATGCCGAGGGCAGAGGCTGGCGGTTTTTTAGCTCCTAATTTTTAGCTCCCAAAAGAACAGGTTTCCTGTCCGTAGTAGGTGCGCAATGAGCGAAGTCGACGAAGACTTTTTTCTGATGGCGAACCTGTTTCCGGCTGACACCGGGCTGCCGATGGTGGTGTGGGTTTCCGAGCGCGGCCATGCGCGCCATGATGTCCGGGTCAAGGTCAACCAGGCGCACGGCACGCGGATGTTGCCGGGGAATCTTGCGACCGTCGGGGTGCGGCCGACCCCCCGGCTCATAGCGGGCCGATTGTCGGCGGCCGACTTGCAGGCGGTCAGCCAGTGGATCCGGCTCAATGAAACCGCGCTGGTCGCCTATTGGGAATATCAGATCAGCACCGCCGGACTAATGCAGCAATTGCGGCGGCTGCCGTGACCGATCGATCCCCTCTGGCGCCGGAAGGTTGAGCGCCTTGGCCAGCGTCCCTATTCCTGCGGCATCACGTCGAGGCGGACGACGAGGCCTTCGAGCGAGGGGCTGGGGGCCGGGTAGCGGCGCATGACCAAGGGATCGTGGCCGGGGACGATGTGCTGCGGCGAAGGTGCGGCGGCGCGCAGCGTGTCGTAGGCGTCGAGCATGTCGCCGATGTTGAAGGCGGCGGTATAGGGGCGGCCCTTTTCCATGTTTTCGTAGTAATGGCTGACATCGGAGGCGAGCACGACCCAGCCTCGCCGCGTATGCACGCGCACGAATTGCATGCCGGGCGTGTGGCCGCCGACCGGGTGGATGCTGATCCCCGGCGCCAGCTCGACCGCGCCGTTGTAGAGCCGCACGCGGCGCGCGAAATTGAGCCGCACGATGCCGACGACATCCTCGACCTCGAACGAGCGGGCGAGGAACGGGTGGCGCATGTAGTGCCCGGTCGTGTAGTGCAGCTCGGTCTCCTGCAGGTGGAGCTGGGCGGCCGGAAAACGATGAAACGTGCCGACATGGTCGTAGTGCAGGTGGGTCAGGATCACGTCGGCGACGGTATTGCGGTCGAGGCCAACCAGCGACAGCGCCTCGGCCGGGCAGCGCAGGTGTCGCCTGCCGCGCGCCGCGGCGACCTCTGCGGTAAAGCCGGTGTCGATCACAAAGCTGCGCTCGGTCCCGATCGCCGCCCAGACGAAATAATCCATCGGCATCGGCCCGTCATGCGGATCGCCGCCGATGAAATGGTCGGCGCGCCGAGCATCGCGCTCGGCGTAGCGGATCGCAAAGAGCTCGTATTCGGGGAGGTTCGGATCCATGGCGGCCTCGGAATTGCAGAGGGGATTGCGCCGGCGCCTATGCGGTGCAAGCCTGTTCCCGCCGCTTATATCCGAGCGCAGGAACCCGAGCCATGACCGAATCCCCATTCGGCCCCTACCCCGTCGCGGCGTTCAACACCGCCAAGGACAGCGACAACAAGATCCATGACGATGCCGTCGCCCGCCGCTTCGGCTTCGCGGGCGGCCTGGTGCCGGGGGTCGAAATCTACGCCTATATGACGCACCTGCCGGCCGCGCGCTGGGGCCCGGCCTGGCTCGAGCACGGCACCGCCGAAATCCGGCTCTTAAAGCCGGTCTATGACGGCGACAGGGTCACCGTCAGCGCGGCCGAAACCGCTGACGGGCTGGATTTGCGAGTGGACAGCCGCGGCGAGCTGTGCGCCACCGGCCGCGCCGCTCTGCCGCAACCGGCGTCGCCGCCGCCGGCCGCGTTCGCCGACGCCCCGGTTCCGCCGAGACCGCCGGAGAACCGGCCGCCGGCCGACGAGACGACTCTCGCAGTCGGCGCCTGGTTCGCGATTCACCCGTTCCAAATCGGCGGCGAGGACGCCCGGCAATATCTCGAGGACGTGCGCGAAACCCTACCGCTCTACTCCGCCGAGGGCCTGGTCCACCCCGGAACGATCCTGCACATCGGCAATTGGGCATTGCGCCACAACGTCGTGCTGGGGCCTTGGATGCATGTCGGCAGCCGGATCGAGCACTTCGCCGCGGCGCATATCGGCGACGAATTGTCGGCGCGCGCCGTCGTCACGGCGAATTACGAGAAGAAGGGGCACTTGTTTGTCGATCTCGACTTGCTGGTATACGCCAACCGCACGACGCCGATCGCCCGCATCGCCCACGTCTCGATCTACCGCCCGCGCCAGCTCGCCGCCGCTTAAGCGCTCCGGAGGATCAGGGAAGCCGGTCGGGCCATCTCTGAGCGCCGTGGAGCACGGTGATGATCTGTATTATGTCGGCCTTGACGCGATACGGCACAATGTAAGGCGTGCCGGCGATGACGAGCTCGCGGGTCCCCGTGACCCGACCTGGGCGGCCGAGGCCGGGCGATGTCGCCAGCCGTTCTACCGACGCTCGAATGCGCTGGACCATGCGCGCGGCCGCTGCCGAATTTTGCTGCGAGATATACTCGTGAATATCTTCGAGGCGTCTGAAATACCGGGCGGCGTATTCGAAACGACAGGCTGTCACCGCGATTTCAGCAGCCGATCGTATCGCGCTTCCGCTTGCTGCTGCGAGATGGATTCGCCGTTGTCGAGCTCGGATATGCCGGCCTCAATTTCGGCTTTCTGGCATTCCTCCAGCTCAACGTAAGCTGCGATCGCGCGAGCCGCCACATCTGAAGTCGACCGGCCCGAGCCTCGCGCCAAGGCTTCGAGCTTCGCCTTTACACCCGCGTCTAGTCGCACGGTCAGGATTGCGGTCGCCGCTGCCGTCATTCGCCCAACCCTTTGAACAGTCGCAGCCTATCTATACGTTCGTGCTACCGCCATCAAGCCCGGAGGCCTGCGGCCCTTGGCCATGGAGGGTTACCCCCGGCGGCGGCAGGCGGCAAAACCGGAAAGCGCGGTGCCGAGCAGGACCACCGAACCCGGCCCCGGCACGCTGGACGGAGGCGCGACCGGATTGCCGATGCCGGGGCTGAGCGCGATCGAGAATTCATCAGCCAGCGGAAACGACGGATCGATCTCGAACGACGGATCGGCAAAGGCGGAAGCAAGGTTCGCCGTCACCGGGCCTGTCAATTCTACGTCAGCTCCCGCTCCAAGGGTAACATCGAGAATATCGTTCGATTGTACAGGGATTAACCCGTCGACTAACATACTTGAGATACAGTTCGCATCCACTATTCCGTTGTTAATGTTTGAACAGGCAGTAACCTTCAAAAGAAGTGATGAAGGATTTGGGTCGAGCGCAGGATCGACAATCTCAATATACCCTGATGACGCTATATTTCCTGTTGGAGCGAAGCTCGCCGCCGAGGTAGCGACGCTCCCTTTAACTATTGGTGGGACCGTAACGCCAGTGGGGCCGACGATTTGAATGGAGTAAGAAAGTTCCGAGTTTGAGACCATTCCTCCGGCACCGCCAGCCGTCGCCGCTACGGCCGGACCGGTAGGATCTATTGATAATCCACAAATCGAGCTGGATCCAATGCCGACCGCCGCCACACACCCTGTCGCGCCGATTGCCGGAAGATTGTTCAGGGCGATTTGCGGAGGGGGTCCACCGCCCATGCCCCGACACGCCTGCACCATAAAGCGCACCCACCTGAGCGTACGCCGCAGGC
Organism: uncultured Alphaproteobacteria bacterium; assembly: GCA_963703665.1. Taxonomy (GTDB): domain Bacteria; phylum Pseudomonadota; class Alphaproteobacteria; order ATCC43930; family CGMCC-115725; genus AP-15. The sequence continues at coordinate 248,984 of CAVPFB010000002.1, forward strand.
AAGGCACCCGCCCATGCTACCCCCCCAACAGGTTGCCAATGCGAGGCCCAGCATCGCGCCACGGACCTTGGTCAGGCGAATCGTCCCCTCGGTGCGTTCACTAAAGATGCTCATCTCGCCGCTCCTGTTTCAATTTTTATCAGCAATCCCCATACCAATCGGCAAGGCGGCCCACAATAACAATCTGACGATTTGGGACAGCTATATTGGGCGCTACAATTGCGACTGTTGAGACAACTGTCTCGGGGTCAGCCGCGGCGGGCGGCTTGGCGGCGCGGGCGGCGCTCGGCGAGTTCGATGACCAGGCCCGGGCGGTTTGCAGCGACCCGTTCCTGGGCGGCCTCGATGATCAGCCGCAACAGATCGCAGTAGCGCAGCCCGGCAATCTCGGCCATCAGGTTCAGCTTGCCGTCCCAGCACCAGCCGGGGTTGGGGTTGACCTCGAGCAATTTGATCTCGCCCTCGGCATCGGCGCGGAAGTCGAAGCGGGCGTAATCGCGGCACCCCAACCGCTCGAACAGGATATTCGCGTAGTCGACGATCTTGCGCCGCGACTCCTCGTCGAGCCGCGCCTCGCGATAGCCGATCTGCGACCAATAGGGCGATTCCGGGACCCATTTCGATTCATACGGCAGCAGCCGCGGCAGGCCGGCGTCGAGGCGGGAATAATCGACCTCGAGCGGCGGCAGCACGCGGCAGCCCTGGCCGGGGTTGCCGACGATCCCGATCGAGTATTCGGGGCCGGTCAGAAATTCCTGGATCAGGATCGGGCGCAGCGGCATCTGCTCGCGCAGCCGGCCAAGGCAGGCGATCGCCTCCTCCCAGCTGTGCACCACCGCGTCCTTGCCGATGCCGATCGACGAATTGCCGTAATTGGGCTTGATCAGCGCCGGAAACACCGACGGGATCGTCGCCGCCAGATCGTCGGAATTGAAATAGGTCTCGGCCGGCACCGGCACGTCGATCGACTGGGCGATGCCGCGCACCAAGGATTTGTCGTAGCACAATCCGAGGCAGGTCGGACCGGCGCCGCTGTACGGGATGTCGAGCGTTTCCAGCAACGCCGGCACATGCAGTTCCATGAAGGCGTCGTTGTTGAAGCCTTCATCGCACAGATTGAGGACGAAATGCGGCCGGTTGGCCCTGAGGTCGGCGAACAGCGAAGCGTGATTGTCGAGATAGCGGAAATGGTAGTCGGGCAATTCGTGCAGTGCGGCCTTGAGCCGGTCGATCGTGTCGATATCCTCCTCGTTGTAGCGCCCGTTGCGCTTGACCGGGTCAGGCAGGCGCGGGTCGCCGAGGACCACGGCGATGTCGGAAATCAGCGCCGAGCGGCGCGGCTCCCGGTGCGCCCGGCGCGGCGCCTCGCAGGTCAGGAACAGCCGGTGCGCCACCATCCCGAGGTCCTGGTTGCGCGCAGATTCCGGCGCCAACAGCGCGTGAAAGCGCACATTGGTGAAACCGGCGCGGGTCAGGAGCGCGTCGAGCCGCTCTTTCGAATAAAGCCGCTCGGCGTAGAATTGGTCGGCGATGACGCCGCGTTCGGCATGGACGACGACCTCGCGGCTGATCAACCGGTCGCCGTCCTCGGCCAGGTCGCGCTCGCGGCAGACAAAATGATTCTGGTCGACCCATTCCCACGAGCGCGGGTCGAAGTGGCGGCGCATCCAGTCGCCGTCCATCAGATCCATGACCAAGGCGCCACCCGAGGCCAAGGCCCGCTTGACCGATTCGAGGACCGCGAGGTCGTCCTCGGGGCGTTCGAAATAGCCAAAGGAATTGCCGAGAATGCACACGCAGTGAAACTCGGCGTCGCCGAGGCGAAAGCGCCGCGCGTCGCCCTCATGGAACGAGACCTGCAGGTTGCGCTGCCTGGCGCGCTTGCGCGCCAGCCGAATCAGATAGCGGGAGCGGTCGAGCCCGGTGACGCGGGGAAAGCCGCGCTGGGCGAGCTCGAGCGAATGACGGCCCTGGCCGCAGCACAGATCGAGGATGCGGTCATTCCGCTCGATCCCGGCACTGCCGATCAACAGGTCGACCTCCTGCGCGGTGTTGCGATCGTTCTCGATCACGTCGCCATCGGTTTCGAGATAGAGCGAGTTGAACAGCGTGCGCCACCAATCCGACGGCAGGTGGCGTTCGAGGTCGGACACCGGGCCCAAGGTGCGCGCGCCGATTCGCCGACCCTGCTCGATGCCTTCGCCAGCCCCCTCGGCGGCAGCGGCGTTGCCGGCGCCGGCGCGAACGGGCCGCACACCGCTGGTCTTTCTGCTCATCCTCGCTACCCCCCGGTATTCCGTGGATATCAAAAAAGGCGGCTGCCCGATCCGGGGAACCGCCGAGCAGCCGCGTCTTCGCCAACCGCGGCGGCGCGGGATCGCAACCGGCCGGCGGCGCGCGCCGGCCGTAATGCCGGCCGAGGCCGTTTGGCCATGCGGCCGTCGGAGCCGGTGGGAAGAACAGGCGCGCGATTGCTGAACATCGGTTTCCGCAGGGGCCAACAATGCATGTCGGCGGGAAGTTCGGAATATTCGGCTGGGCTTTCAAGCGCGATTTGGCAAGGTGGATAAAATGGATTATGCAGCCTCATGAGCTGCCGAATCCGCCGGCCAAAGTCGGCGATTTCGCCTCGCGCCCGGGCTGGCGACGCACCGGCGCCGATCACCGGGCGGGGCGCAGTCCGATGGTGCCGAGACGAGCCCCGGTCGCCAGATCGATGACGACGAGCCGGCTCGCGCCGTCGGGCAGGGCCAATTGCAGGATGAGGCGATCTGGCGCAGCGGTCATCGCCTCGATCCGCGCGCCTCGCGGCAGATCGAACCCGGTTGCAAAAGTGCTTGCGGCGGCAGCAGCGCCGGCCGGCCGCTCGCCGCGCGCCATGCGGCCGGCGATGACCGCGGCGACGACGCCGAAGCCGATGATGATCACGGCTCCCATGACGATGACAAAGACCGTCAGAGCGCGCATCGGGCCCCTTTGCGTTTCGCACGAAGGGTCGGGCGTTTCGCGCGAAGGGTCGGGCGTTTCGCGCGAAGGGTCGGGCGTTTCGCACGAAGGGTTGGGCGTCTCGCGCGAAGGGTCGGGCGTCTCGCGCGAAGGATCGGGCTCTTCGCGCGAAGGGTCGTGCGCTTCGCGCGAAGAGCCGGGCCGCCGCCGCGCGCCGCCGTGCCGTGCACTGGCGTGAACGTCGATCGCGGTGCTGCGGACCGGCAGGCGATTCGCGTCGAGGAGGCCGATGCCGGAGAGCGCCTCGACCGCATGCTGGCGCGCCATCTGCCGGCATTGTCGCGCACCCGGCTCAAGCGGCTGATCGAGAGCGGCCTCGTGGCGCAGGACGGGACCGCTTCGCGCGACCCCGCGCTGCGGGTCAGGCCGGGCCAGAATTTCGTCGTGTCCCTCCCCGATGCTGAGGATGCGGCGCCGGCGGCGCAGCCGTTGGCACTCGAGATTCGGTTTGAGGATGCACATTTGATCGTCATCGACAAGCCCGCGGGCCTCGTCGTCCACCCCGCCCCCGGCAATCCGGACGGCACCCTCGTCAACGCGCTGATCGCCCACTGCGGCGCCGGCCTCGCCGGGATCGGCGGCGTGCGGCGGCCCGGCATCGTTCACCGTCTCGACAAGGACACCAGCGGGTTGATGGTGGTCGCCAAGACCGAGGCCGCGCACCAGGCATTGTCGCGCGATTTTGCGCTGCGCCGGATCGACCGCGCCTATGCCGCCTTTGTCTGGGGGGTGCCGGCGCCGCCCTCTGGCGAGATCGCCGGCAATATCGGCCGCAGCCCGGTCAACCGGAAAAAAATGGCTGTGCTCGCCGAAGGTAGGGGGCGCCCCGCGTTGACCCGCTATCGAGTCGAACATTCGTTCAAGACCGACGCCGCCCTCGTCGAGTGCCGCTTGGCGACCGGGCGCACCCACCAGATCCGGGTCCACCTCGCCCATCGCGGCCATTCCTTGATCGGCGACCCGGTCTATGGCGCGCGGGCCGGCCGCGTCGTTGCGCGATGCGGCGAGATCGGCGGGCGAATCGCCGCCTTCCCGCGGCAGGCCTTGCACGCCCGGCGGCTGGGTTTTGCCCATCCCGCCGGTGTCGGGCGGCTCGAATTCGACAGCCCGCTGCCGGCCGACCTTCACGCACTGTTTACCGATTTAGAGCGACTTTAAACTGGACAAATTCCGACTATATTACTAGGGTATGCGCGCGTGGACCCCTGCGGTGGGATAACCGCGCGCGTTTCAGCGTTTACCCCATGACAGCAAGCACCAACCCGGAGCAACGATCGTCAATGGCCACCCTTTCCGTCCCTTCCATCTCCGCCGAAGGAAACCTGACCCGGTATCTCCAGGAGATCCGCAAGTTTCCGATGCTGGAGCCGGAAGAGGAGTACATGCTCGCCAAAAGCTGGAAGGAGCACGAGGACTCGCAGGCCGCGCACCGACTGGTCACCAGCCATCTGCGGCTCGTCGCCAAGATCGCGATGGGCTATCGCGGCTATGGGCTGCCGCTCTCCGAGCTGATCTCGGAGGGCAATGTCGGCATGATGCAGGCGGTCAAGCGCTTTGACCCCGACCGCGGCTTTCGCCTCGCCACCTATGCGATGTGGTGGATTCGCGCCGCGATCCAGGAATACATCCTGCACTCGTGGTCGCTGGTCAAGATGGGCACCACGGCCGCGCAGAAAAAGCTGTTTTTCAATCTGCGCAAGCTGAAAGGCCAATTGCAGGCGATGGAGGAGGGCGATCTGTCGCCGGAACACCTGAAAAAGATCGCCACCGAGCTCGACGTGCCCGAGGCCGACGTGGTCAGCATGAACCGCCGGCTGGCGAGCCCCGACCATTCCCTGAACGCGCCGCTGCGCAGCGACGGCGAAGGCGAGTGGCAGGATTGGCTGGTCGACGAGAGCGAGAGCCAGGAAACCCTGCTCGCCGACCGGCAGGAGCTGGGCTTGCGCCGCGACCTCCTCGAAAAGGCGATGACCCACCTGAACGACCGTGAGCGCCACATCCTCACCGAGCGGCGGCTGCGCGAGAACCCGACCACCCTCGAAGACCTGTCGCAGCAATACGGCATTTCGCGCGAGCGGGTGCGCCAGATCGAGGTCCGCGCCTTCGAAAAATTGCAAAAAGCGATCAAGACCGCCGCCGTCGAGCGCCGCCTCGTCGCCCACTGAGCTCCGCCGCCGGCGCAGCGGCCTTTCTCGCCCGCCCCCGAGCCAAAAATCGCGCATCGGAGACGGCGCAGCGCAATGCTGCGATCCGGCCGTGCTATAAGGAGCTCCGACGGCTGGGAATGGCGAGCGGGGAAGTAGACGATGCCAAAAATTGCTGCGGAGCGTCTCGGCGAAATCGGCCGGGCGCTGTTTGAGGCGGCCGGAGCGCCGCCGGCCGAGGCCGAGATTGTGATGCGGCATATCATCGCCGCCAATCTCGCCGGTCACGATTCGCACGGCGTGATCCAGATCCCGACCTATATCGAGCGCATCAAGGTCGGCCACATCGTTCCCGGCGCACCGTGGAAGATCGTCCAGGAAAGCCCGACAACGACGGTCGTCGACGGCCATTGGGGGTTTGGCTACGTGGTCAACGAGCGGGCCATGCGGCTGACCATCGAAAAGGCCGAGAAATCCAACGTGGCGGCGGCGACGGTATTTCGCCAGGGCCATATCGGCCGGGTCGCCTCCTACACCTTGATGGCGGCCAAGGCCGGCATGATCGGCATCGCCACCGCCGATTCGGGGCGCTCGGCCAAGGCGGTGGCGCCGTTCGGCGGGCGCGAGGCGCAACTCGGCACCAACCCGATCTCGATCGCGATGCCGTCCGACCTCGACGGGCCGCTCTATCTCGACATGGCGACCTCGGCCGCGGCGGCCGGCAAGATCGCGCTCGCCGTCGCCCGCAACCAGCCGGTGCCCGACGGCTGGGTCATCGGCAAGGACGGGCGCCCGACCAACGACCCGCGCCAATTGCGCCAGGGCGGCGCATTATTACCGCTCGGCGGCCCCGAGGGCGGCTACAAGGGCACCGGGCTCGCGGTCATGGTCGAAATCCTGTGCGGCTTGCTGACCGGGCTCGGCTTTGGCGTCGAGCCGACGGGCCGCCACAATGACGGCTGCTTCATGGCGGTGTTCAAGGTCGCTGCGTTCCGCCCGCTCGCCGAGTTCAAGAAGGAGATCGGCGAGTTCGTCGCCTATCTCAAAGCGACGCCGCCCGCCGAAGGCAGCCAGGGCGTGTTCTATCCGGGCGAGATCGAGCATATGCGCGAGCAGGACCGCAGCCGGAACGGCATCGAGGTCGAGGATTCGACCTGGTACAAATTGCGCGAACTAGCCGACGGCTACGGCCTCACCGAAAAGCTGGATTTCGAGGAGCCGGAGTGAGGGGGCTCATCGCTGGGAGCCGGAGGGCGATGGGGACGCATAATTGATCCCAATCGACAAGAACACGCGTATTACAGGGATACTAAGATAATTGGAACACAGGCCCCGCGGGGCTCTTCCTCGTGCGCCACGAGACCGATAGCCCGCACATTGCGATGAGGGCACCTTTACGGCTGGAGAAATGTCATGGGCTTTCGTGCACCGCCACGCGCCTCATAAAGGCACATATCATCCCAAGAGCGTTTGCGCGAATGCACAAGAACGGGAGCAAGAAACACAACTTGGAACTGTCGTTTGCTAGCGTCAAGCCCACACAGTTGGGGATATTCGACAAACACATCTTATGCGCTTCGTGTGATGGATTTTTAGGGAAGTTTGACGATTACCTTTACGATGTAATACGTGGATTTGATTTATGCGAGTATGTCAAGTCAGATGGTGTTTTCAATATTCCTGATGTAGACTGTGATATTTTTTGTAAGGGTATCCTTGCTATACTGTGGCGGGCGTCGATGAGCAGACACCCCGCATACGCGGGCCTCTCGTTAGGAAAATACGAACAGATTGTGCGGGAAATTCTCTTTGGTAGGCGCTCATTGAGGGATCTGACGCATCTTGAAGTGTGTGTCCAATGTTATTGGAGCGCACGCTTGGGCCAAAAGGTAAAATTGTTCTACACCTTGCCAGTGAAAAGCCAGTTTGGCGGACGTGACGGTTTCGGGTTTGGCCTAAACGGGTTCAGAATAGCTGCGAAACTTGACGAGAAGGAATTCGACGCCGCCTTTCAGCCATTTGTCATCAATAGGGAAAATGTGTTTCGTGGTCTGGCGGTCGAGCTTGAACAAACACCGGAGTTCAGCAGAATTGCCGATATCGCCGTCGCGGAGTTGCAGCGCCAGTGGATCCGCAAGCATCGGAGCAGTCAGAATTAGATGTGCTGGTCCGCGTCATTGCAAGAACATGTCGCATCGCTCGCGATGAGATGGTGGGCATCGTTAGAGGAAACGGATGGACAACCGAATCACGATCTACGGCAGCTTCACCTCGAGCTCGAGCTACAAGCCGATCCTCTACTTGGCGTTGGCGCGGCTGCCCTATTCGTTTCGCACGGTCAATTTGAAGACCGGGATGCAGAAGACGCCGCAATACCTCGAGGTCAACCGCTGGGGCGTGGTGCCGTCGTTGCGCCATCGCGGGCTGACCCTCCTGCAATCGAACGTGATCCTCGATTATCTTGCGCGCACCACCGGCCATTTCGAGCCGGCGGGCGAGCAACAGCGCTGGCAGGCGCGCGAGTGGCTGGCGTGGGAGGCCGACCACATCACCGCGGTCGCCAAGGTGCGCCACTCGGCCCGGTTCCGCGCCTCGCACCCCGAGGTAATCGCCGAGTTCCGCCCCAGAGCCGAGGCGGCACTGTCCGTTGTCGACGATCGGCTGAAGGACCGCGAGTGGCTGGTCGGCGACGCGTGCAGCATCGCCGATATCGGCTGCTGGGGCCGCATGGTGTTTATGGCCGAGGGCGGCTTCGACATCGCCCGCTGGCCGCACCTCGACGCTTGGTCGAACCGGTTCAGGGCGATGCCCGGCTTCGCATTGCCCTACGACCTGATCCCGAGCAAGGACCGCGAATACGACCCCGACTGACCCGGGTCGGGGCATGCCAGAAACACGCGCCTGGCCCGGCTCCCGGCA
>CAVPFB010000003.1:0-899117 GCA_963703665.1 uncultured Alphaproteobacteria bacterium
CTTTCGCATCCTCGCGGATCATCGCCGCACCCTTTTCGCCGATCATGATGGTCGGCGCGTTGGTATTGCCGGTGGTCACGGTCGGCATCACCGAGGCGTCGACGACTCGAAGACCGCCGATACCGCGAACCCTGAGCCGCGAGTCGACGACCGCCATCGGGTCTTCGCCCATCTTGCAGGTGCCGACCGGGTGATGGAGATTGATGCCGGCCTGGTGGACAAAGTCGGTCAGCTCCCGCTCCAAGCGCGCACCGGGGCCGGGCATGGTCTCAGCGGCGCTGTGCCGCGCCAATGGCGCCGCGGCGAAAATGCGCCGGGCATGGTCGATGCCGGCCAGCAGCACCCGCACGTCGCTCTCTGCCGACAGGTAGTTGGGCCGGATCTCGGGGCGCGCCAGCGGGTCGTTCGAGCGCGCCATGATCGTGCCGCGGCTGTCGGGGCGGACGGCGCAGGCGACGATCGTCATGCCCGGCTCGCGCTCCAGCCGGCCGATCGCACTCTGGTCGTAGCTGCCCGGAGTGAACAAGAGTTGCAGATCTGGGCTGGCGAGCCCTTCGCGGCTGCGGCAGAACACCATCGCGCTGGTGACGCCAAAGGTCAGGGCACCGCGGCCGGTGGCGGCATAACGGCCAACCTCGCGGACGAGGCTGAGGCCGCGCGCCAACTGGTTGATCGACGCCTCGCCGGTAACCCGGTGGGTCACCCGCGCCGCGATATGGTCGGAGAGGTTGGCGCCGACCCCCGGCAATTCGTGCACGACCGCGACCCCGATCGCTTGCAGATGATCGGCCGGCCCGATCCCCGAGACCTGCAACAGCTGCGGCGAGTTGACGGTGCCCCCGGAAACGATCACCTCGCGCGCGGCCCGCACCTGGGTGTCTTGGCCATTTCGGCGAAAGGCGACGCCGGTGCAATGCCTCCCGTCGAAGGTCAGCCGCGTCGCGACCGCCTTGGTGACGACCCGCAGATTGGGCCGCCGCCGCGCCTCGGCGAGAAAGGTCTGCGCGGTCGAGCCGCGAAACCGGCCGCCACGGGTCATCTGCGAATAGCCGACACCCTCCTGGACCGCACCGTTGTAATCGGCGGTCAGCCGGAAACCCGCCTGCTGCGCCGCTTCGACAAAGCGGTGGGTCAAGGGCAGGATCGTGCGGTAATCCTCGACCGGCAATGGGCCGCCCTTGCTGCGGTATTCGGGGTCGCCCGAGGCGTAGTTCTCGGATTTCTTGAAATAGGGCAGCACATCGGCGAAGCTCCAGCCGCGGCAGCCCATCTGCGCCCAGCCGTCGTAATCGGCCGGGTTGCCGCGGACATAGAGCATGCCGTTGATCGAGCTGGTGCCGCCCAATACCCGGCCGCGCGGCCAATGCACCGCCCGATTGCCGATGCCGGGCTCGGGCTCGGCGTAATAGTTCCAGTTGACCAGCGGGTTGGCCCGCAGCCGCAACGCTCCGGCCGGGACATGGATCATCGGGTGCCAGTCGCGCGGCCCCGCCTCGAGCAGCACCACCCGCGCCCCATCCTCGCCAAGCCGGTCGGCGACGACGCAACCCGCCGACCCGGCGCCGACGATCACATAATCGGCGTGCAATTCGCTCATCACAGCGCCCTCATTGCAGAGCGCGATCCACGCCGCGGCGCACGCGCGCGATCAGCATATCGCGGTCGGGGCCTTCAGCACCCGCGTTCGTTCTTCCCCGTCGTCCCTAGCCGGCACCGGGTGACCGAATTAACCTTTTCCTGCGCTTGGTTCAATCCTCGATGCATTCGGCGGTCTCGGTAGCCAAGCATCTCGACAGCCGCGCAGTGCAGCCTCTTCATCCCCGATGCCGACCCCGTGCCGCAGGATCTCAACTGCTGCCGGTCGCAATTTCGTGAACATGGCAGCCGAGCCCGCCGCGGTCGAAGCAGGTCGGTCCGACAAGACCGGTTCGAGGGTTGGAGGTCTGACGGATCGCGCTCCCCCATCTGACCACACCGGCGACGGCCGGTGCCCATGACGGCAAGGGGTCCCGGCCTGCGGGCGTGTGAAGAAATCTCTCTCAGCTCAACAATTCGTCACCCCGGCCTTCGTGTTGTGTCCCGTGAGTTTGGCGAGGAGTTCGGCGGGCGCTTGGTAGTCGAGGCAGCGCAAGCGGGTGTGGTTGTAATCGGCGACGAAGGTGTGGAGGTAGGCATCGCGTTCGGCATGGTCGAGAAAGCGGCGGTGATGGGCGGCGCGGTTTTGCGGCATGCGGCCGAGGTGCTCGCCGAGGCGGCGGTTGAAGCGCTCGACCATGCCGTTGGTCTGCGGGTGAAAGGGGCGGGCGAGGCGATGGGTGATGGCGTGCTCGGCGCTGAGCCGGTCGAAGGGGTGCTGGCCCGAGGGTTTGTCCGGGGGTTTGCCCTTTTTGTCGACGGCAAAGCGGTCGGTGAATTCGGAGCCGTTGTCAGTCAGCACGGTATGGATGTGGAGCGGGAAGCTGGCGCGGAAGCGATTGAGAAAGCCGGCGGCGGTTTGGCCCCGGCGATCGGGCAGGATTTCGAGATAGACAAAGCGGGTGGCCCGATCGATGGCGACCCCGGCTTTACGCCGGGGCAGGCTCCGGCGTAGCTGCGGCGCCGGTTGAGCGGCGGCAGGTATTTGACATCGATGTGGATGAACCCGGCCGGCGCGTCAGTGTGGAAGGCGGCGGCCGGGGCTTTGGCAGGGGCGAGGCGGGCAGAGATCGCGTGCCGCTGCAAGCAGCGGTGGATGGCGCTGCGCGACAGCGCGGGATTGACGCAGCGCCGCATCGCCTCGGTGATGTCGTCGAGCGGCAAGGCGAGGCTGCGGCGCAGCTCGACGATCAGGGCTTCTTCCCAATCCGTCATTGTGGTGGCCAGCCGATGCGGCCGGGTCGAGCGATCGAGCACCTGGGTGCGGGCCTTCCACCGTGCCACGGTCCGGTTGTGGATGCCGAGCTCGCGGGCCAGCGCCCCGATCGAGGCGCTGCTCTGCTGGATATAGGCGCGGATGCGCGGCGTCGTGGTGGCGTTGGCGTGCAGTTTGAGATCCATCAGCCGGCGCTCCCCTGGCTCGGTTTGCAGCACCCGGGTTGCCTCCCGGAGACGCTCGCCACGGTGGGTCCACAGGGATCTCCCGCGCGCCGCGCCGCCAGACTCGCGGGGGTCCCGGTGCCGGCGCGCGGGTCCCTCCCCGGCCTCCGCCGGGGCAGGCTCTGTGGGCTACCGGGACGAGCTGCGCCTCCTCTCGCAGCAGCAGACGCTGCCGCACCATCTCGAGAGCCTGCCACAACCGCGCACCCTCACGCCAATCTTCCGGGATAAAACACGAAGGCCGGGGCCCATCGGCCCACGGCACGGATCGATAGTTGCTGGTGCAGGAAAATCGTGACTCCTTGAAAAGCTTGGAGCAGCGGAAGCATGGGTCCCGGCCTTCGCCGGGAAAGCGACTCCATGGCGATTTCTTCACACGCTCCTGCGCCGGGACGACGAGAACAAAGTCGCGCGCCTTGTGCTCACGGTGCGAAGCCAATTTCTGACAGAAGCCAATTTCTGACGGAAGACTGAATCAGAACTCGCCCAACATCCCGTGGTGACGGTTGTGAAGATCGACATCGTGTGAAGAGTACGGCGCCCGCATCATAAATTTGCATTGCCGTCAGCCGCGCCGATCCCGAAAACGCCGCTGCCGTTTCCGTCGAGCGTGACGATCACGAACTCGGCCAGCGGCATCAACCCAACGATCAGCTGGACTTTGCCCGGCAGCGCCAGCCCCGGCGGCAGTGCCTTCACGCCGGATGCCTTTTCGGTTCTGATCATTGACCGCGGGGTAAAGCTGGCGAACGGCACCGACGATGTCATTCATCAGGCCAACCTGTTACCGACCGCGACCAGCTACACCTTGCCGTCGGTCTTGAGCACGGGTCAAACTCTCCAGATCGGCCATAAATACGGCATCCAATTTCAATTGATCCAGACCAGAGATGGGACCGCCAACTTAAGTCAGGCAAACTTCCTCACTCGGTCTCTATCATTCTTCGATTTCACCCCAGCACTCGGCAGCACGACCCCTCCCAATATCGCGCTGCCGATGGTGGATGGAACGACCGGCGTTTATCATTTCGATGTCGGCAGCGTCGGGCCGGATTCGGTGACTTATATCGATCCGACGATTGCGGTCGGCTATGGATACGCCATTGGTGCGGGCGATCCGAACTTTGCCTCGGTGATCCTGCCGGATGTCGGCGGCGGCGTGTTTGACCTGTCCTACCTCTCGACCGAGATCCCGCTCGACGCCGGCGTGCAGTATTTCTTTCCGACCGGCGTCGTCGCCGATTTCACGGTCACCGGCATCGACCCCGCGGCCGAGCTCGACCCCGCCGACACCTCGGCCTTGTCACCGGCCTAACTTTCGTCAGCGACGGCTCGTTCACCGGCACGATGACGCCGTTGACCGAAGACGTTGCGGAACCCGCCCCGGAGCCGCGTCGCTGACGCTGTTTGCCTTCGGCCTCGTCGTCTTTGCCGCGACTTACCGCCGGCGTCGCAAATCCGCACTGCCTCGATTTGCCGACGACTGATCTCGGATCTTTGCGACAATGGCACAGCGCACCCACGCTCTCGTCGATCGGGCCTCGGCGACCGGCCCAGTTACGGAAGGCCACGCGTCAGGTGATGCAGCGGCTCCATCCGCTCATGCAGCACACGGATGACGGCAATTCCGTCGCGCCCATGCTCCAGCTGTTCGCGCAGATGATATAGACTTCGGTCAGCCGATAGCTCACCGCTCTTCCGCATCGATCTCGTCACCGATGTCGGCAATCGAGCGCTTTGAGAAACGGCCCTGCCGCGCCTGCTCGATGCCGATGCCGACTTCGCGGCGAAGGATCTCGATCCTCTCGTCATATGCCGCCTTTTCGCGCCGCAGCAGCCTCAGGCCGTCGCGCACGACCTCGCTGGCGCTCGCGTAGGCTCCCGACGCGACTTCGGCTTCGACAAATTGGGCGAAATCTGCCGACAGGCTCACATTCATTGTCGCCACGGGACCGCTCCAAAACTTCCGATCGCCATTATGTGTCTTGGCAAATTTTGCCAGCAAGAGTGATGCGCAGGTCCGTTGTCTTCGGCGGCGCGCGGAGGCAAGCTCGCGGCAGCGCAACGCCGAGGGAGGAGAAAGCGATGCCGATCGAGCCGATGCTGACCGAAGAGATGCCGGCGAGCGCGCTGGTCGCCCGGGTGCTCGAAGAGGCTGGGATCGAGATGGTCTTCGGCATCTCCGGCGGCCATACCGGCCGCATCGTCTCGGGCTTGAGCAAATACCAGAACTCGATCCGGACCGTGCTGGTGCGCGAAGAGAGTTTGGGCGGGGTCATGGCCGAGGTTTACGGCCGGCTGACCCGGCGGCCGGGGGTGCTGCTGGGCCAGGGGCCGTGGGTGCTCGGCAACGGGATGATCGGGATCATCGAAGCGCATCTGTCGAGCTCGCCGATGCTGCTGCTGACCGATTTCAGCGACGCCCCGCGCTTTGCCCTGCACGCGCCCTATCAGCAGGGGACCGGGGATTGGGGCAGCTGGGACGCGCGGCGCGCCTTTGGCGGGGTCACCAAGCACGTCATGCAGGCGCACGACCCGGTCGCCGCGGTGCAGGCGACCCAGCTCGGCATCAAGCACGCGCTATCGGGGCAGCCGGGGCCGGTCGCTATCCTCTACAGCCATGATTCCTTGGCCGGGACGGTCGCACCCAACTCGCAGCCCCTGCTCTACCCGACCCGGCACTACCTGCCGGCAATGCCGCCGCCGGCCGAGCAGCGCCAGGTCGAGGCCGCGGCCGCGGCCATCCTGGCGGCGCAAAAGCCGGTGCTGATCGCCGGCAACGGCGTGCGCATCGCCCAGGCCTATGACGGGCTGCGCCGGCTGGCCGAAGCGGCCGGGCTACCGGTGGCGACGACGGCCGCGGGCAAAGGCTGCTTTGCCGAAACCCACCCGCTGGCCTTGGGCGTGTTCGGCACCTTTGGCACCGAGGCGGCGAACGCCTGCGTCGCCGAGGCCGATCTGGTGCTGGTCGTCGGCTCCAAGCTCAGCCCAAGCGACACCGCGTGGGAGAACCGTGCCTTGCTCGACCCGACACGGCAGAGCTTTGTGCAGATCGACATCGAACCGCGCAATGCGTCGTGGAACTACCCGGCGGAGCACGTGATGCTCGGCGACGCGGGGGTGATCCTCGGCCAGCTCGCCGCGGAAGTGCAGGCGCGCGCCTCGGACCGCCGCCACGCGGCCGAGCGCCGGGTCGCTGCCCACCGCGAGCGCCACGGCTATTTCAACGACCGCGCCTATTTCGCCGACGACAGGCCGATCCTGCCGCAGCGCCTGATCGGCGAATTGCAGCGCGGGCTCCCCGAGAATGCGATCGTCACCTGCGACGCCGGCGAAAACCGCATCATGATGACGCATTTCTACCAGACCAAGCGGGCCGAGGGCTTTTTGCAGGCCGCCGGCTCGGGGCCGATGGGGTTTGCGATCCCGGCCGCGTTGGGGGCCAAGCTCGTCCATCCCGACCGTCCGGTCGTCGCGGTGTGCGGCGATGGCGGGTTTGCGATGACGATGAATGGGCTGATGACTGCGGTCGAGCGCGACATCCCGATCGTCTGCGTCGTCTTCAACAACAACGCGCTGGGCTGGGTGTTGCACGGCTCGGGGCCGTTCGCGGCCGAGTTCAACGACTGGGATCACGCCGCGATCGCCCGCGCGCTCGGCTGCCGCGGCGTGCGCATCGAGGAGCCGGCGGGGATCGCCCCGGCCTTGTCCGAAGCGCTGGCCACCAGGGCACCGACCGTGCTCGACGTGCGCACCTCGCTCGCCGTGACCTTTGCGGACATCACCTCGCAGCTGGCCAAGGACGCCTCGCCCCGGCGGCGGTAAGTAGGAGCGGCGAATGCCGTCCATTCCCGAAATCGACGCGGTGCTGCGCCGCGCCGCCGAGGCGGGCGAGGTGCCGGGCGTGGTGGCGCTGGCGGCAACCCCGGACCGGGTCGTCTACGAAGGCGCGTTCGGCCGACGCGACCTCGCCCAAGGCAGCGAGATCACGCTCGACACGATCTTTCGCATCGCCTCGATGACCAAGGCGGTGACCTCGGTCGCGGCGATGCAGCTGGTCGAAGCCGGCAAGCTCGAGCTCGACCAGCCGATCGGCCGGATCGTGCCGGAATTGGCCTCGCCGCACGTTCTGGACGGGTTCGATACGGCGGGCAAGCCGCGGCTGCGCCCGGCCCGGCGGCCGATCACCCTGCGCCACCTGCTGACCCACACCGCCGGCTTCGGCTACGAAATGCTGAGCTCCGAGCTGATCCGCTATATTCACCGCACCGGCACGCCCTCGACCAGCACCGGCAAGCTCGCCTCGCTGCACCTGCCATTGCTGTTCGATCCCGGCGAGCGCTGGGAATACGGCATCAACATCGACTGGGTCGGCCGGGTCGTCGAAATGGTCAGCGGCAAATCGCTCGATGTCTATTTTCGCGAGCACATTTACGCGCCGCTTGGCATGTCCGACACCGACTTTGCGCTGTCGCCGGAACAGACGTCGCGGCTGGCGCGGGTGCACCAGCGCCAGACGGACGGTTCATTGGAGCCTATCGTGGTGGACATGCCGCCGCAAAACCCAGAATTCTGGGCCGGCGGGGGCGGTCTTTATTCGACCGGGCCCGACTATCTGAGTTTTCTGCGGATGGTGCTCGACCAAGGACGCTTCGGCGGCGCCCGGCTGCTGCGGCCGGAAACGGTGGCGGCCATGGCCACGAACCAGACCGGCGGCCTCGACGCCGGCGTGATGCGGTCGGAGATGCCGGAGCGGACTAACGACTTTGCTCTGTTTCCGGGCATGCGCTGCCAGTGGGGGCTGGGCTGGATGATCACGCCGCTTCCAGGCCCAAACGGCCGCAGCGCCGGCAGCCTGACCTGGGGCGGGATTTTCAACAGCTATTACTGGATCGACCCGGCGAAGCGTGTCGCCGGCGTGATCCTGACCCAGTGCCTGCCGTTCGCCGATCCCCGCGCCCTCGCCCTCTACGGCACGTTCGAGCGGGGTCTCTATGACGCGCTGAACGCGGGGTAGGCCCCGCCCGCCGGTCTGCGACAGCGCTTTGCGGCGCCGACGGCCGCGCGGATTTGCTAAAAGGCCGGAATGCTGACCCTCTTCGAAGTGACCTACCGTATCGACCGGCGTCGGGCCTTGCTCGACCGGGCGAGCGCACAGATCCCCGAAGGGGCGAAGGTCGGGCTGGTCGGCCGCAACGGGGTCGGCAAATCGACGCTGCTCGATCTCATTCGCGGCGTCTTGCAGCCGGAGGACGGCGCGATCGAGCTGCCGCGCGGCTGTCGGGTCGGGTTTCTCGCCCAGGAGGCACCGGGCGGGATGGCAACCCCGCTCGAAGCGGTGCTCGCCGCCGATCGCGAGCGCGCCCGCCTCTTGGCCGAGCGTGATGCCGAGCCCGCGCCATTGCGCGCCGCCGAGATCGAGACCCGGCTGGTCGAGATCGACGCCCATGCGGCGCCGGGCCGTGCCGCGCGAATCCTCGCCGGGCTCGGGTTCGAGGAATCGGCACAGCGCCGGCCGCTCGACGATCTCTCCGGTGGCTGGCGGATGCGGGTGGCCTTGGCCGCGATCCTGTTCACCGAGCCCGATCTGTTGCTGCTCGACGAACCGACCAACCACCTCGACCTCGAAGCCTCGTTGTGGCTCGAGCGCTTTCTGCGCATCTATCGCCGCACCCTGATCCTGGTCAGCCACGACCGCCGCGTGCTGAATGCGGTGACGACGACGACCCTGCATCTCGAAGGGGGCAAGCTGACCGTCTATTCCGGCGGGTTCGACGCCTTTCTGCGCGCGCGCCGGGAACAGGCGCAGCGGCTCGCGGTGGTTGCGCGACAGCAGATGAATGAGCGTGAGCGGCTGCAAGCCTTTGTCGACCGCTTTCGCGCCAAGGCGTCGAAGGCGCGCCAGGCGCAGAGCCGGTTGAAGGCGCTGGCCCGGCTCGAACCGGTCGTGCTCGCCGCCCGCGAGCCGCCGCCGCGCATCGCCTTTCCCGAGCCGCCGCGATTGAGCCCGCCGCTGATCACCCTCGAACGGGCGAGCGTCGGCTATGCCCCAGGCGAGCCGGTGCTGGGCCACCTCGATTTGCGGCTCGACCCCGACGACCGGATCGCGCTTCTCGGCGCCAATGGTAACGGCAAGACCACTTTCGCCCGGCTGTTGGCCGGGCGCTTGCCGCCGCTCTCCGGGCGGGTGACGCGGTCGCCAAAGCTCGCCTGCGGCTATTTCGCCCAGCATCAGATCGAAGAGATGCGGTCACAGCAATCGGCCTACGATCACCTGGCGGTGCTGATGCCGGACGCGCTGCCCGAGGCGGTGCGCGCGCGGCTCGGCGGCTTCGGCTTCGGCCAGGACAAGGCGTTCGTCGCGGTCGGCGATCTGTCGGGCGGAGAGCGGGCGCGGCTGAACCTCGCCCTCGTCACCCGTGATGCCCCCGCCCTCTTGGTGCTCGACGAGCCGACCAACCATCTCGACCTCGAAACCCGCGAGGCGCTGGTGCAGGCGATCAACGAGTTTGCCGGCGCGGTGGTGCTGATCAGCCACGATTGGCATTTGCTCGAGCTGGTCGCCGATCGGCTGTGGCTTGTTGCCGAGGGGACGGTGCGGCCGTTCGACGGCGATCTCGAAGATTACCGCCGCCTATTGCTCGAGCGCGCCGGGCCGGCCGACCACTCGCCGACAGCCGCGGCCGACGACCGCCGGGCGGCGCGACGACGTGCCGCGGAAAAACGGCGCGAGCTCGATCCGTTGCGGCAGCGCGCCCGCCGGGCCGAGGAAACGATCACCCGCTTGTCGCGGGAACGCGACGCGCTCGACCGGGGCCTTGCCGCCCCGAACGGTTCGCCTGCCGGCGGCGTCGCCATCGTCGATGCGCTCAAGCGCCGCGCCGAGATCGTCAGCCTGATCGTCCGCACCGAAGCCGAATGGCTGGCCATCGAGGAAGCGATCGAGGGCGGATCGGGCGAGTGAACGACGCGAAGGGCAAGAACCGCGCGGGGACGCGCCGCAGGGTTCCCATGCCGATGGCTCGCGGCTCGGGCGACGCGCCAGGTCGCCTCCGAGCCCGAATCGGCGCGCAAGAACCGCGCCGCGGCCGCGCGGCCGATGGCCGCACGCCAGCTCAGCGATCCTGATGTACTTTGACAGGCGCACCCAAAACAGTCTATTTCAGATGGGTGTCAGGGGTACTCTCGAATTGGGTTGGGGCGCCGCAGGCGAGGTGTGAGAGTTGCTGGACCGCGGCCCTCTGGGAGCAGACATTGCCATGGCCGACAGTCCCGCGATCGCCGAACGCAACCTAGAAGCGACGACAAACATTTCGCTGAAGCGGGAGCCGGTTTGCTTCGCCTTTCTGTCGGCGCGCTCGGTTTCGTCGCCGATGCCGATCGATTCGATCAACCTCGATCTCGCCTCCGCCGATTATTTCGACGGGCGGGCCTCGTTGTGGACCGCGCTGGAAATGCGCTCTGCGGTCAGCAACGAATATCCGACCGCGCTGCTCGGGTTCGACGAGAGCTTTCTGCGCCCGTTTGCGCGGGCCCTGATCGAGGCCGCGACGACCCGCGCCGCTTACCGCATGACGATACTGCAGGAATTGCCGAATTCCGAACGCTGTCGCGTAGTCGAATATGTGACCGGTCCGGGCAAGCCGCTGCAAGAGCTGGTGCTGCAGCCGTTCGACAATGTCGTGCTGATCAGCGCGGCGAGTGCCAAGGACAGCGATGAAACCCTGTTCCAGCTGCCGAGAACCGACAGCTTTCTACGCGCTTTCGCCAAAATGACCTATGTCGCCGATCAGACCTTGCACGATCTGCTCGACGATCTGGAACGTGTCGCCCGCCACCGCAAGCCGGCAACGGGCTGACACTCCGAGGCGGGTTCGGCCCGGTTAGGCGGCGAACCGTGGGCGAGGGTTTTACCAACCCCTCGCCACACGCCGGGACAACAGGTTCGACGCGAGCGGCTTACTGCGGCTGCGACGGCGGGATGTACCCCGAGCCCGAGGGCTTGGGGCCGGGCTGGCGGTTGCCCGGCTGCATCGGCATCGGCTCACCGCCTGGAGCCGCCGGCGGCATCCCGGCGGTGCCGCCGCCCTGAATTCGGGCGAGTTCGGCGCGGTTCAGCTCAGCCGTCGTATCCCCGACCGCCCGTGGACCGTGATGGATCATCCGGCCATGCATCATGTGGTGGTAGTGGTGCATATGGGCCTGCCGGTGCATCGGCGGCATCGCCGAATTCGGCGCCGAGCCCGACGGCATCGTCGATGACGGCATCGCCGCCGGCGCGGGCTCCGCGGCCGGGGGCGCCGACGGCGCGCCGCCGCTGTACGGGGTCAGGCCTGGTCCGCCCGGGTTCGGTCCGGGCGTGCCCACCGCGTTTCCGCCACTGGGGTTCTGTGCCCACACTGGCGCGGCAATCACGAGCGCGGCTGCGACCGCAACGCCGTTCAAGAGATGCTTCATGCTGGTGATCCTTTGTAGCAGTTCCGGATTGGCCAATTGTAACGCACGCTCGTCCCACCCCAAAGGGTCTCGACCCGGCCGCGGTGAGAACGACACGAGGTGCCGGCCTGTTCCGCGGACGCGCAACTTGCCGGTGTCGCGCATTCTCCGGCCAACGACCAATAATATGGCTGCGCTCGTCTTCTTTCAAGCGCCGGGGTAGCTCAAAACGCACGGGAATAACGGGTAAAGCGATAAAGCCCGATCACTTTCTGCAGATCGGAACGAGCGACCCCGAGCCGAGCGGTGCATCGCCCGCATGCCGCTCCACGACTGCTGCGATGGCGATGCGTTTTTTGGGTCAATTCTCGCCGGCCCCATGGGCCCCTCCGGCAACAACGCGACGAGGTCGTCGCTGATCCCACGCGGTCGGGGCTCCTAGTCGGAACACCGGCGGACGCTCTGCCGTCTCGCAGTATTCGCGAGCGGCAGACGTGGCGGTAAGTTGAGCCGATCGCGACAACGATCATCCGGTAAAGCGATAAGCACGGCGACATCGGCTCCGACAGAGCAAAAAAAGGCCGCGGCGAGAGCCGCGGCCGTGCCCTGCCTGGAACCCTCGCCAAAGGGCTCCAGGCAGTGGGCGATACTCCGGTTACGGGAAGACGATCTCGACGCGCCGGTTCTGCGGCTCGCGCACACCGAGCGGCGTCGGCACCCGAGGATCGTTCATGCCGCGGCCGGTGACGATCATCTCGTTGCGAGGCACGCCCAGACGTTCGAGGGCGACCGCCACGGCGTTTGCGCGCCGCTCGGAGAGCCGCTGGTTGTACCCCGCCGAGCCGGACAGATCGGTGTAGCCGGTGACCTGGATCTGCACCGCGCCGCCCGCCCGGTAATGGTCCGCAGCGGCCTGGAGGATCTGCATCCCCTCCGGCGTGATGTTGTACTTATCCCAGTCGAAGAATACCAGGTAGACCTGATGCGGCGGCGGCGGCGGCGGCGCCGGGGGTGCCGGCGGCGGTGCTGCCGGCGGCGGGGCGCCAAACATCATCGTCAAGCTGGCGACGATATTCTGGGATTGGTATTTGAAGTTTGAAAACCCGGCGCAGCAGGTTCCGTCTCGCACGGAGTGCTTGCCGCTGATCGTGAACGTCGGCGTTGCCAGATACCGGTAATCGACATCCAGGGCGAGGGCCGGGTTGATCATGTAGCGGACGCCGGCGATCCCCTGATACCCGAACTGCCAAGTGTTGCCGTTCAGCGAAAAGGAGTCGATCCCGACTTTCTGGAGTTGTACCGGATTCCTCCCGGCCTGGTTCGACACGCCAGCGTCGAGATTGACCGCACCGATACCGGCCCCGATATGAGGCGTGATCGGCCATCCGAACGTGAAGTCGTAAATCGCGTTGGTCATGATCGCATTGGAATGGAAATCGCCATTCACAATTTTGGACCCGGCCCCCAGGAAGCTCTGCACATTATTGTTACGGTAACTGTATTCTTCTTCGAACCGCCACGGCCCCCACGCGTAGCCGCCGCGCACGCCGACATTGAAGCCGCTGTTGAACGTTGTGTTCGGCCTAAACGTGACGTCTCTTCCCGTCCGATTAACGGCGGTGACGGTGCTGTTTTGGCTCGTTAGATGGGTCCACCCGCCCTCCGGACCCAGGTAGAACGCCCCCGGCGGAAAGGGGCCGAACAGATTTCAGATTCCCCAACTGCGCGTGCGCCTGGACACCACCGAGCGCCACGGCAAGCGCTACGCCGGCGCCTAACAGACCGCGATTTGTCATCCCTTACCTCCGGCCGCAGAATACGCGTGTGACGATGGTCGTCACGCCACCGTTGGCCGATCTTCTCCATCTACCGCCCCGATGGCAACCGGTTTTTGCTGTAACCAAGCCGCGTGCCCTAAAATCTCTGCAGAACGCAGAGTGTCGCGACATTTCTGCAACAATCTGATTAGACGCCGTTATTTGCCTTTGGTCACGCTGTGCTATTTTTACAACATGAGCGGCGGATCTGTGGTTTTCTGCATATCTGGCGGGTTCCGGCTGGAACCCGCGACCGCAATCCGGCGTTGCCCGCTGCCGCCGAGCCGCGATGCCCGGCGTCTCGCGCCCTATTCAACGTGCAGTAAATGGGCGAAGCTCAGGGATCGATCAGCACGCCGGGATTGAACAGCGCTTGCGGATCGAGCGCGCGCTTTGCTGCCCGCAGCGCCGCCGCGAACAAGTCCGGCCGCTGTCGGTCGTACCAGGGGCGGTGGTCGCGGCCGACCGCATGGTGATGGGTGATGGTCCCGCCGGCGACGATCAGCGCGTCTGCGGCCGCGGTCTTGATCGCCCGCCATTGCCGCTCGAGCTCGCCGTGCCGGCCGAGCGCGTGGAACGAGAAGTATGGCGCCGGTCCGTCCGGGTAGACATGGGTGAAGCGGCAGGTGACCTGGCCCGGCCGGCCGGTCGCCTGGCGGATCGCCGCTTCGGTCGCGGCCTTGACGTGGTCGTGGAAGCCCTCGAACCGTTCCCAGGTGATCGCGGTCTCGAAGGTGTCGGCGATGATCCCGCGCCGGATCATTTGTTCGCGGGCATAGGGCATGCGGATGAAGGCGGTGCGCCACAATTCCGCGGCGCCATCGCGGTGGGCGTCGCGCGCGCCGGGGCTTTCCGGCGCGCCACCGTGATCGGCGCAGCATTCGAGCGCGCGGGCGACCCAGGCGTCGAGCGGATGGTCGGCCGATTCGAACCCCAGCACCAGGATCGCCGCATGGCCGTCGCCAGCGCCGGTGTTCGCCGCCTCCTGCGGATCGAGAATGCGGCAATTGGCCGGATAGAGCCCGGCCTGGGCGATCGCCTTGACCGCGCGCGCAGCGGTGAAGAAATCGGCGAAGTGGACCGCCCCTCCGGCGCGAAAGCGTGGCCGGTCCTGCAGCCGCATCCACGCTTCGGTGATGACGCCGAGAATCCCCTCCGAGCCGATCAGCATGCGGTCGGGGCTGGGCCCCGCGCCAGAGCCCGGCAGCCGCCGCGTCTCGATCGGCCCTTGCGGCGTGACCACGCGAAGGCTTTCGACAAAATCGTCGATATGGGTATAGAGGCTGGCAAAATGACCGCCCGACCGGGTCGCGATCCAGCCGCCAAGGGTCGAGTATTCGAAGCTCTGCGGAAAGTGCC
Organism: uncultured Alphaproteobacteria bacterium; assembly: GCA_963703665.1. GTDB lineage: Bacteria > Pseudomonadota > Alphaproteobacteria > ATCC43930 > CGMCC-115725 > AP-15. The sequence continues at coordinate 14,688 of CAVPFB010000003.1, forward strand.
GCAGGGTCAGCCCGTGCGGCCGCAGCTGGTGTTCGAGCGCCGGGCCGAACACCCCGGCCTCGATGCGCGCGGCGCGCGAGGTCCGATCGATCTCCAGAACCCGGTCCAGATGGCGCAGGTCGAGGCTGAGCGCCGCCTTTTTTCCGGTGTCCTCGATCCTCGCCTCGACCCCGCCGACGACGCTGCTGCCCGCGCCGAACGGGATTACCGCGGCGTCTTCGCTGCCCGCCCAATCGATCAGCGCGGCAATTTCGGCTTCGCTCTTTGGATAGGCGACGAGATCGGGGGCAGCGGCGTAGTCGCCCAGGAGACCACGCGCGTAATCCCGGAAGGACTTGCCGTAGGTATGGGCCGCGCGGTCGTAAGGCGCGCTCGAGCACACGAGGGCGAGCACACTCGGCGGCGCGATGCGCGGCGCGCGCAGCCGGATACCCGCGAGCGTCGGCGGCGCCGTCTCTTCGAACCTATCGACGCCAAAGAGCCGGCGATAGCGGTCGAGGGCGGCGTCCTCTTCCGCCGGCGTCATCCCTTCGCCCTCGCGCCCCCAGCCGAAATGCTTGAGCCGCACCTCGGTCGTCACGCTCGCTCCCGCCATTGCGCCCGCTCCCGGCATCTTGACCGCGCCCGCCGTCACTCGGTCGGACGACGATCACAGCAACAATAGACTGCGGCCCGGAGCCGAACTAAGCTGCCGCCGCGTCCGGCGATCGCTGCCTGATCTGCCGCCAGGCGATCGGCGCCGAACCGGCGCGAAACGCACGGCCAATCGACCGGCGGCTGACGCGAGCTGCCCGGAGTCCGCAATTACAGCAGGAGGGTCGGTGCGCCAGTCGCCTGACACCAGGCAATGACGGGCTCCACGCATCCCGGCCGGGGGGCTGCCCTCGATCGACGCGGCGGTTCAGCCCAAAAGAAAACGGCTGCGGTCGGGGTGGTTCTCTGCCGCCGCCAAGACTTCGTCGACGGTTCCGCTGAAATGCCGGGCGAAAGCGTCGGCCTCCGCCGCCGCCTTGAAGTCGACGCGCACGAGCACCCCGGCGGCGCTGTCGTGACAGCTGAAGCTCGACGGCTCGAAGCGCCGCTCGTCGAGCCACACCCGCATCGCCGCCATTTGCGTCGACAGATCGCTCGATTTCAGAGGCAAAACCACAGTGCGCATCTTTCTGCCCGGATAGTTGCTCCCGCTAGGACCTTACCAGCCGCCCGCGTGCGGCGCCGCACAAAATCCCGACGCACACGCTTTTGTCACAACCCCGATGCCGATTTCGAAGACCGGTGGCCTTTCGGCGGGGACTGGCCTCCGGACCGGGTCCGGTGTACTGTCGCTTACGGAGAGACCCGGCTGGCCTTATTAACCGTTTGGTATATCGGGCCGGCTAAGTTCTCCGGGCGAACGTCGAAACCGAGCACTGAACAGGTAGCAGGTCCCGGTGTGTGCTGACGGACCTTCGAGCCGAGAGGGCGCAACGATCGGGTGCGCCCGTTGCTAGCCCGCGGCGGCGGCGCTTCTCGAACCGTGGTCGGCGTCGTCGCCTTCGCGCTGTTCATGGACTATCTGATCTACGGGTCTGCTGGTGCCGCTGTCCCCTATTCTCCGGCGTATGGCGACCAGCGAGGACAGCAGCTGGGCCTGCTCTATGGCGGGCTATTCGGTCGGCGTTCTCGTCTGCCACGCCGCTGTTCGGCTACCTCGGCGACCGGATCGGCTGCCGTCGGCCGATGATCTACGGGGTCATGTTGTCGGCGACGGCGCTCGCTTTGTTCTGGCTTCGCGCCCACCTTCTATTCTGCTGCTGCTGGGCCGCGTGCTTCAAGGAGCCGCGGCGGCGGCGACCTGGACCGCCGGCCTGGCGCTGATCGCCGAGCACTACCCGGCAAAGCGCGTCGAGATGATGGGCTATGCGCTGATGGGCAGTACCGCGGGTTCGCTGCTCGGCCCGATCATCGGCGGTTCGCTGTACGAGGTCGGCGGCTATGCCCTGCCGTTTGCGGCGACCGGCGTTCTGGTCGCCATCGATGCCGGGATGTGCGTGTTTCTGCTGCCGCGGAACATGGGCAGCCGGCAGGCGAGCCCCGATATCCGGCTGCTCCTGCTCGACAAATCGGTCCTGATGGCAGCCGCGGCGGTAGCCTGGCCGCGATCGGCTGGGGCATCATCGAGCCGCTGTTGCCGGCGCAGTTGGTTCACTCAGGGGTAACGTCCCTGGGTCATCGGACTGATCTTCACCGTTGCGATCGATCGCCTACGGCCTCAGCGCGCCGGTCGTGGCCTGGGTTTCGGACCGCATGCCGATTCGCTGGCTGATCGCCGGCGGCACCGCCGCGATGGCAATCAGCCTTGCCGTTCCTCAGTCTTCTACGAGGGCGCGATCCCGGCCGCGATCGGACTGTGCGTGGTCAGCGTCTGCTATGCCTTCATGCTCAATCCGACATCGGCAGAGTTGGGCAATGCCGTCGATCGCCGCGGCCTGTCCTGCTACGCGGCGGTCTATGCGATCTACAACATCGCCTATGCCTTGGGTCAGATGGCGGCGAGCGGATTCGCCTCGGCGTCGGCGTCACGGTTGAGCTTCTTTCAGGTGCTGCTGTGCGTCAGCGGCGCAATGATCGTCTTCATCCCGGTTCTGCTTTTGCGGGATTCGTCCCTACCGCAAGCCTCCTCGCAACCCTCGGCGCCACGCTAGCCGATCGGACCCTCCGCCAAACCCCGTACCGTTCGTCCCGCGATCGCCGGATACGTAAAGGAGCAAGTTCGGTATGAGCCAGATCATCGACAGTCCCGCTGGCCTGCTCGCAGCGCTCGATCGCGGCGAGTTGCTGCCGGCCCACTGGTACACCGATCCGTCGATCACCGAGCAGGAGATCATGCACGTCTTCAGAAAATCGTGGAATTACATCGGGCCGCTGAGTGAACTGAAAAATGTCGGCGACTACATCACCGGCTATGCCGGCGAGGTCCCGGTGGTGGTGATCCGCAACGAGACCGGCCTTGCGGGTTTCGTCAATGTCTGCCGGCATCGCCGCCACGAGGTCATGAAGGGCCGCGGCAACGCCAAGGTCATGCAATGCGGCTATCACGCCTGGACCTATGATCTCTCGGGTTGCCTCAAGGGCGCGCCGCGCTCGGCGACCGAGCCGAACTTCCGGCTGGCGAACTATCCGCTGCTGCCGCTGCGGGTCGAAGCCTTGGGCCCGTTCGTGTTCGTCAATCTCGATCGCGACGCGGCGCCAGTGCACGCCTATTTCGGCCCGGTGCTCGACATCATCGCGGGCAGCGGAATCAACCTTGACACGCTTGAACTCTACAGCCGCGAAGACTGGCATGGTTTTTCCAACTGGAAGACGATGCTCGAGAACTACCTGGAGTGCTACCATTGCGCGGTCGCGCATCCCGAGCTTCAGCGCCGCGATCGACGTGCGCCAGGAGAACTATCGCCTCACCGTGCATGGCTGGGTGCTGGCCCAGGTCGGCCAGGTGCGCCCTTCGGCGCTCGAGGGCAGGAGCCAGGTCAAGATCTACGACGTCGGCGGCGAGATAGCACAGTCGCAATACCACGTGTCTGTGGCCGAACATGACCATCAATATCAATCCTGGCTTTCCGAATTTGTCGGTCGACGTCTGGATCCCGGACGGGCCGAACGCGACCAAAGGCTTTTCCGAACAGTATTTCGCGCCCGGCGTAACCGAGGAGTTCGCACGCGAGTTGATCGCCTTCAACAAGGAAGTCGGTGACGAGGACGAAGTGCTGGTCAGTTCGGTGCAGCGCGGACTGTTGGGCGGCATTCCCGATCGCGGTCGGTTTCTGACCAACAGCGAGCATCTCGTCGTCCATTTCCAGAAGCTGATCGTCGATGCCGTGACCGGCCAGCCGGCAACGCCGGTGGCCGGCGCCGCGACCGCAACACCGCCGGTCTCGCGCACGATCCCGCTCCTGCCCGATGCTTCCGCTGCGCCCGACAGTGAACGCAACGCCTATGTCGAGCTCGAAATCTTCAAGGTCGAGCCGGAAAGCGAGATCATCAGCTCGTTTTATCTTGCGCCGCGCCGACGGCAAACCGCTTGACCCGTGGGAGCCCGGCCAATTCCTGCCGATCCGGGTGACGATCCCGGGTCAGCCGCAGCCGGCGCTGCGCACCTATACGTTGTCGACGACGCCGAACCCGGATCACTATCGGCTGTCGATCCGCCGCGGCGAAGGCAACGCGCTGGTCTCCCGCTTCCTGCACGCCAACGCGAAGCCGGGCTTGCGCATCGAGGCGATGACGCCGCGCGGCAAATTCGTTCTGACCCCGGCGAGCGAGCGCCCGGTGGTCTTCGTCTCCGGCGGCGTCGGCATCACCCCGATGATCGCGATGGCCACCCATATCGTCGAGGAGGGCCGCCGAAGCGGCAAATTCCGCCCGGTCTGGTTCATCCACGGCACCAATAGCGGTCGCGTTCACGCCTTCGGCAACCACATTCAGGCGAGCTTGCCGGCGCGCATCCGGCGATGAATGTGCATGTCCGCTACAGCCAGCCCGACCAACGACGATCGGCTCGGCAGCGACCCATGACGGCGAGGGTCATGTCACGATCGACGTGCTCAAGGAACTGCTGCCGCTCGACGACTACGACTTCTATCTTTGCGGTCCGCCGCCGTTCATGCAGTCGCTCTATGACGGACTGACCGGGATCGGCGTGCGCCGCGAGCGCATCCACTACGAATCTTTGGCTCGGGAACGGCGCTGAAGCCCGAGACGAGGCCCGAGATGCCGGCCGGATCGGCCGATCGGCGATGGCGCGGTGCCGATCCGCTTCGCCAAATCGGCGATCACCGCGGAGTGGTCGCGCGACAAGGGCACCTTGCTCGAACTCGCCGAGGCGGTCGGGCTGGCGCCGGTCTTCGGCTGCCGCTCCGGTATCTGCGGCACCTGCGCGACGCGGATCACCAGCGGTGCGGTCGAATATGTCGAGGAGCCGCTCGCTCCGCGCGCCGACGGGCACGTGCTGCTGTGCTGCTCGGTCCCGGCCGACCGCCGCCGGAGCGCCGGGCGGCGCCAATCCCGGCATCGTCCTCGACCTGTGAGCGGACGCCGAGCCATGAACATCGAGCAGGCGAAGGTACTGACGCTCGACGATTTTCGCCGGCATGCCGCGGCGATGCGCCCCGAAACGCGGATGCTGATCGACGGCGAGCTCGTCGAGGCGCAGTCCGGCAAGCGGTTCGAGACGGTCAACCCGGCAAACGGCGAGGTCATCGCCACAGTGCCGCTGGGCGACGCCGCCGAAGCCGACCTGGCGGTTGCCGCCGCGCGCCGCGCCTTCAAATCCGGCGTGTGGTCGCGCATGGAGCCGCGGTCGCGGATGGAGGTGCTCTATCGTTTCGCCGCGGCGATCAACCAGCATGCGCTGGAATTCGCCTTGCTCGACTCGCTCGATGTCGGCAAGCCGGTGATGGAAATGGTCACCGGCGACGTGCCGGCGGCGGCGCTGACCTTCCAATACTTCGCCGAGACGATCGACAAGGCCGAGGGCGTGGTTACGACCACCGCGAGCGACGCCTTCCACTACATCCTGCGCCAGCCGCTTGGGGTGGTCGCCTGCATCACGCCGTGGAATTATCCGCTGCTGATGAGCGCCTGGAAGGCCGCCCCGGCGCTGGCGGTCGGCAATTCGGTGGTGCTGAAGCCGGCGCAGCAATCGCCGTTGTCGGCGACCCTGCTCGCCCAGCTGTTTCTCGAAGCCGGCGGGCCGCCCGGCGTGTTCAACGTTGTCCACGGCACCGGCGGCATGGTCGGCAAGGCGCTCGCCCTCCACATGGATGTCGACAAGATCAGCTTCACCGGCTCGACCGATGTCGGCAAGCTGATGATGGTCTATTCCGGGCAGTCGAATTTGAAGCGGGTCACGGTCGAGACCGGCGGCAAGTCGCCGCAGATCGTTACCGCCGAGGCGCCGGATCTCGACCGGGCGGTCGATTACGCGATCACCGGGATCTATGCCAACAAGGGCGAGATGTGCAGCGCCGGCTCGCGGCTGTTGGTGCAAAGCTCGATTCACGACGAATTTGTCGAGCGCTTCCGGGCCAAGGTCAAAACCGCCTTTCGCATCGGCGATCCGCTCGACCCGGCGACGACGATGGGGCCGCTCGTCAACCGCACCCAGCAGCAGCGGGTGCTGTCCTATATCGATACCGGCAAGAAGGAGGGGGCGGCGCTGGCGCTCGGCGGCGGGACGCCGCACGGGTTCGACCACGGCGCCTATGTCGAGCCGACCCTGTTCACCCGTGTCACCCCGGCGATGACGATCGCCAAGGAGGAGATCTTTGGCCCGGTTGCCGCAGTGCTGCCGTTCCGTACGATCGGCGAGGCCGTCGACATCGCCAATGATTCGATCTTTGGCCTGGCCGCCGGCATCTGGACCTCCGACCTCGCCACCGCGCACAAGATGGCGCGCGACATCGATGCCGGCGTGATCTGGGTCAATTGCTACGATCACGGCGACATGACCCAGCCCTGGGGCGGGTTCAAGCAGTCGGGAACCGGGCGCGACAAGTGCCTCGAGACATTGCTGACGGTGACCCAGACCAAGTCGGTATGGATCCATCTGGGGCTCTGAGGCGCCGTCGCCAGCGGCAAGAGGCCTGACCGCGTCGGCGCGTGAGCGGACCCGAAACGTGAGGTTCAGGTCCGCCACGGCCGCGGCGATCGCGCTTGCCGTAGCCGGCGGCGGGCTGGGCCTGCCGGGTGCTGACGCCGAGGCCTTCCATCACGAAGCGTCGCCCGAAATCCCCGCCCCGGCGGCGCAGGTGCTGGCTGAACCGAACGTCTCTTCGGGGCTCGACCCTTACTACGACCAGTATCTTGCATGGAAGGAGCAGCTCCAGAGCCAGTACAACTTCGAATACTCTCTGCAGGCTTCGGTGTTGCCGCAATGGGGTGTGCCCAAAAGCGGCTCCGCCGGCGTGGATTTCGTCTGGTCGCCGACGATCTCGTGGAAGCCGTTCTCCGACACTCCCGTCGGCTCCGGCGCATTCACCTTTTCAGCTCAGCAGAACCAGTTCTGGACCGGGACCAATACCGCGTCGTTCCAGACGCGCGCAAGATTGCTGACCCCGCCCAGCGACTGGGGGGTCGACACGATCAACTATGGACAGCTGACCTACACTCATACCTTGCCGGGCGAATGGCGCTGGCTTTCGGCCACGATTGGTCAATATTCGTTCGGGGCCTACGACACCAACCAATACGCCGGCAACGCCCAGACAAACTTCGTCAACTACGCGCTGGCGCAGAACGCCACCCAGACCTACGTCAGCGGCGATCTCGGTGCCTACGTGCAAGCGGCAGCGCCGGAGCGCAATCTGGTCTTTGCCGGGGGCTTTCAAGGCGCCACCAACTTCACCGGATCGACGATCAGCACGCGCGGTGTCGCCAGCGGCAAGGACGCCTATTTTCTGGCGGCCCGATGGGCGCCGAATTTTCTCGCTGGCGGCTCCTACGGCCTCCTGTGGTATGCGCAGCCCGCGTTGCCCGAGCAGGAGCTGTCCAGCTCGCGCGGCCTCTCGTTCAACGCGGTGCAGAATATCGACCCGAAATGGGGCCTGTTCCTGCGAGGGAATACGGCGAGCGGTCTCAACAATCCGATCGAGACTTCGGTGGCGTGGGGCATCATCCGCAACGATCCGTTCGTGCACGAGCCATTGGACCAGCTTGGCCTCGGCGTCGCGTGGAACAAAACTAACCTTGCGGCGGTGGGCGAGCCCGCCCGCAACGCGGAATGGGTCGCGGAAGCCTACTACAATTACACGGTCTTTAAGGGCTTGCAGATCTCCCCCGACATCCAGCTCTACTTCAATCCGGCTCTTGCCCCCGCCGCTGACCCCGAAGCGGTTTTCACCTTGCGCGCTACGGCCACTTTCTGACTGCGAAATATCGCTGCGGCCGTCTTCAGCCGTCGCGGCGCGGCTCCCGGCGATAGTGGTAGCGGTAAAGCTCCTCGAACCCGAGGGCGTCATAGAGTGCGAGGGCCGGCGTGTTACGGGCTTCGACTTCGAGGCAGGCGCCCCGCGCGCCCTGGTCCTCGGCCCAGGCGGCCAAACTGGCGATGATCCGGCGGGCATAGCCGCGGCGCTGCCGGCTCGGATCGGTCACCACTGAACTCGTAGCAGATCAGGCCGTCATGGATCGCGCCAAAGGCGAGCGCAGCAATCCCTTGATCATCGGCAAGCACCGCATAGGCTGCCGGAATCGCGAGATGGCCGACGATCCGGCGGTAGAGGCCGGCCTCCTTCTTGGTGTGGCGCTGCAACGCCGCCATCGCCGCAAACCATTGCGAGGTCGGCCGCGGCAGCAACCGCACCTCGAGGTCGCGCGTCGCCGGCACAGCGCCGATCTCGCCGTGGAGAACCAATGACGATCCCTCGCGGCTGTACCCCAGCGCGTCGAGCCGCTGGTCCAGCCCCGCTTCGATAATCGACGGCAGACGGAAAATCGTCGGTTGACGGTGAGCGCGATAGAGCGCCTCGCAGCCGGCGATCAAAGTGTCGCCGTCTGTGCGGTCGAATTCGGAGCGGGTTGGCCGAGTTGGCACGCCGCGTCAGCCCGCCGCTGACCCGCAGCACCCAACCGCCGAGCAATGCCTGCCGCACCGCCGGCCAGGCATTCAGGCAAGTTTCCTCGACTCGCCAGGCCAATGAGGCTGCCGCCACATCCCTCCCCTCACGCGGCCGGCTTATGCTGCTCTTGCACTGCTACGCGGCGGCGGAACGACATCCGCAGGAGTTTTCACTGCCGTTGCGCCTACTCCTGTGGGTAGCGCCAGACATTCGCCGGTTGCTGCGCGGTTTCGTCGATCGTCCATTGCGGCAGGGCGAGGCCGGCGGCGACGTCGGAAAAGACCATGCGCACGCGGGTGCCGATGCCGACGCGGCGGACCAGCTCGGGCGGGGCCAATTGGCCGTCCGGGGCGGCGAGGTTGCCGGCGACGCGCAGGGCTTCCTCGGGGCTGGGCTCGCCCTTCTGCGTGTCGAGGTCGACCAGCAGGATCAGATAGGGCGTGTGGCCGCGAAAGGCCGGCTGGATCGCGTGGTGCACCTCGCTGTAGGAATGCACGGTCCCTTTCCCCTCGACCTTTTTCCAGGTTGATTCGAGGCTCATGCACCACGGGCAGGCGGTGGTCGGCGGATAGCGCAGCCGCCCGCATTGGGCGCAGGCCTGCAGGTGAAAATCGTGTTCGGCGCAGTGGCGGAAATATTCGAGGTTCTCGTGGTCGAGATCGTCGATCGTAAGCCCCATGCCCAGATATTCGGCGCGGATCGGCATCTTCGTTCTCCCTCTCAGCCGCGCCGCATGACCATCGACGAGGCGGTCGCCGGGTTGGCCCAGCCAAGGTTGGCGCTGACCTCGACATTGCGAACCTGGCGGCAGCCGCCTTCGCGGTAATCGAAAGTGTGCTGCCGCTTGCCGTTGGGCCCCACCGGGCACGAATCATCGGCATCGTGGCGCAGCTGGCGGGTGTTTTCGATGACCATGTTCATGCCGTGGGTATAGCCCTCGCACAGATGGCCGCCGCTGGTGTTGTTGGGCCGCCGCCCGCCGAGCTCGATCGCGCCGCTCGACACGTATTCCCCGCCCTCGCCCTTTTTGCAGAAGCCGTAATCCTCGAGCTGCAGCATCGTCGTAAAGGTGAAGGCGTCGTACGAGCCGGTCACGTCGATGTCCTCCGGCCCGACCCCGGCGTTGGGCCACAGGATCTTTGCCGCGTAATGGCCGGCGACGGTCGAGATCGGGCCGTGCTGGTAGTGCATGTCAAGCCGCGGCTTCGAACAGCGGCCGACGACGCCGCGGATCAGCACCAGCGGCTGCCTCATATCGCGGGCGCGCTCGGCCGAGGTCACGATGACCGAGGTCGCGTTGTCGGTCTCGACGCAGCAGTCGAGCAGATGCAGCGGCTTGCAGATAAAGCGGCTCGACAGCACGTCCTCGATCGTGAAGCGCTTTTTGTAATAGGCCTTGGGGTTGTTCGAGGCGTGGTGGCTGTGCGCCACCTTGACCGCGGCGACCTGCTCGGGCCTGGTGCCGTAATCATACATGTGGCGCATAAAGGTCGGCGCAAAGCTCTGCCCGGCGCTCTGCCAGCCATAGGCGCGGTTGTGCAGCATGTCGCCGCCGACGGGAGCGGCCGAGCGCGCGCCGGTGCCGCCGATGCGCACCTGCGAATAGCCGTTCATCGAGCGGAAGATCGCGACGGTTTTGCAGCAGCCGGCCTCGATCAGGCCGATGGCGATGCCGATGAGGGCCTCGGTCGATGAGCCGCCGCCGACCACGTCCATGTAGAAATTGAGGCGGATGCCGAGATCGCCGGCGATGAACGTTGCCGAGGTCGAGTCGCCGCCCGAATAGGACAGCATGCCGTCGATGTCGGTGTTTTTGAGCCCGGCGTCGAGGATCGCGTTCCGGACCGCCCAGGTCCCGAGCGCCCGCGTCGTCTTGCCCGAGCCGCGGGTATAGGTCGTCTCGCCCACGCCGACGATCGCATATTTGTCGCGCAGGTATTTGGGCGTAGTGCCATCCACTTCCGGCATCGGCATCGCGCTTGCCTTTCTTCCGATGTCGTCATGGCCGGACTTGTTCCGGCCATCCACGTCTTGCTTACACTGGCGTCTCGCGGATGACCGGGACCAGCCCGGTCATGACGATGTTCAGGAGGGTATCTGCTCAAGCAAGGTCGGGGCTCGGCTCACGCGGCCAGACGATAGGCCTTGGTCGCGGCACCGCTGAACAGCGCGGTCTTCTCGGCGGCGGAACAGCCCGAGGCGATGCGCTTGAACGCGTTCCACATGACCGGATAGCTGCACATGCCCTTGTCGACCGGGAAATTGCTCTCGAACATCGAGCGCTCGGGGCCGAACGCCTCGATGCAGGCCTCGATATAGGGCCGCCACGCCTTCTCCAGATCCTGCGAGGAGGGCGGCATGGTCGTTCTCGAAAAAGGTGAAGCCGGAGAGCTTCATGCCGAGCCCGCCCACTTTGACATAGGTGTTGGACGAGGCGGCGGCGACCTCGCCGATCCCCTTCTTCCACGCGGCGAAGGCCTCCTCGCGCTTGCCGGCATAGGGGCCGATCGCCAAGTGGCCCGCCGACATGGTTCAGCACGATCGTCGCCTGCGGGAAGGCGCGCGCCAGATCGGTCACGTCGTCGAGCTGGGTCTGGAACAGCCAGGCGTCGAAGCTGAGGCCGAGCGCGGCCAGCCCGGCAAAGCCCTCGCGGAAATTCCTGTCGCGATAGAGCCCCTGAGGCGCGCCCGAGCAATAGATCTCGAGGCTCGGATCGGCGTGCCAGGTGGCGCCGTTGCGGATGCCCTTGAAGCGGCCGCCGGAGATCGTGACGTGCTGCTCGAGAATGCCCTTGGCGCGGCTGCCGATCCTCAGATCGACATTGCCGATGATGCCGGCGATGCACCGCGTCTTCCCGTATTTGCCGCTGGCGCTCATCGCCGCGATGCCGTTGACGAACTCGGTCTCACCCAAGGATTTCAGCTCCTGCGGGCCGTCGGCACGGTACATCTCGCGGCATTCCTCGAAGCAGGTCGCGGCGATGTTGTGGCCGCTGCCGACATCGGCCAACAGGTCCTGGAACAGATAGCGGTTGCCGGGCCGGTCCCACATGTGATGGTGCGGATCGACGATCGGCAGATCAGGCTCGATGATCTCCTCGCGCCGGCTGTCGAGCCATTCGGGGCGGATCGGCGCATGACGGCCGGGCGGGATCGCGGATTGGGGCATGGGGGCAGTCCTCCCGAGATTGCTTTGACGCTCCCCCAACTCTGCCCCGCCATCGCCCGAAGCGCCACGGGTTTGTCCACGCGGCACGGAATTTTGGCGTGACAGTAAGGCGGCTTCGCCTTACCATTTGAAAGAGGCGAAGGAGAACACGATGGCGACAACCCTCACCGTCACCGCCAAGGGACAAGTGACCCTGCGCAAGGAGGTGCTGCGGCACTTGGGGGTCGCCGCCGGCCAAAAGGTCGAGGTCGACCTGCTGCCAAACGGCCGCATCGAAGTGCGGGCAAAACCAAACGGCTCGATCGAAGATTTTTTCGACTCTTTGGAGCGGCCCGCCACCAAACCGCTTACGATCGAGGAAATCAACGAAATCATCGCCGATGGCTGGGCCGGCATCCGTTGAGAGTTACCGCCGATACAAACATTCTTGTCCGGGTCGCCGTCAACGACGATCTGGAGCAAGCGAGACAAGCTCGGGACTTGCTGCGAGATGCCGAAGCCGTTGTGCTGACTTTGCCTGTGCTTTGTGAATTCGTCTGGGTGGCCCAGCGCGGGTATCGGAGGCAAACCGGAGACATCGCTGCCGCGATGCGGCAACTCCTCGCTGCTCCCTCGGTCGCGGTGGATCGTCCTGCTACAGAGGCCGGGCTGTCGATGCTCGAAGCGGGCGGCGATTTTGCCGACGGAGTGATTGCCTTCGAGGGCCGGCGGCTCGGTGGAGAAATCTTCGCCAGTTTCGATCGCACAGCGGTCGGACTTGTCACGGCTCAAGGTGGCGACACGCATCTCCTGGGGTCGCCCGCGAGTTAAGTTCGCGCATGCGCCGAGCGGGCGGATATGGTGTAGATAAGGCGGAACGTCCTGCGGGGGATTGCGCCAATGCCGAATGTCGAACCGCACCGCCTGTCGGCGACCGAGATCGTGCGGAGGGTCGAGCGCGGGGAGCTGAGCGCCGAGGCTGTGGTCTCGAGCTGTCTCGAACGGATCGCCCTGCGCGAGCCGGTGGTGCGGGCTTGGGCGTATCTCGCGGGCGAGGCGGCGCTGGCACAGGCGCGGGCGTTCGACCGCGCGGGAAGAAAGGATGCTGCTCGGCGGGGTGCCGTTCGGCCTCAAGGACATTTTCGACGCCGCCGACATGCCGGCGACCTACGGCTCGCGGATCTACACCGGGTGGTGGCCGCCGAGCGACGCCAGCGCCGCGGCGTTGCCGAAGGCTGCGGGCGGCATATTGCTCGGCAAGACCATCACCACGGAATTTGCCAACCGCTATCCCGGGCCGACATCGAACCCGCACGACGCCGCCTTCACGCCCGGCGGCTCGTCGAGCGGGTCGGCGGCGGCGGTGGCCGATTTCTTGGTGCCGCTGGCGATCGGGACCCAGACCGGCGGCTCGGTGATCCGGCCGGCGGCCTATTGCGGCGTCGTCGGGTTCAAGCCGAGCTTTGGCCTGTTCCCGCCGGCCGGCATGCGGATCAACACCGAAATCCTCGACACGGTCGGCATCATGGCGCGTTCGGTCGGCGACATCGCCCTGTTCCGCGCGGCGATGATGGCGATCCCCTATGAAGCCCCGGCGATGCCGCAGAGCGCGCCGCGCCTCGGCCTGTGCCAAGGCCCGCATTGGCGTGACGCCGAGCCCGAGGGGCGCGCCGCGCTGGAGACCGCAGCCGACCGGCTCGCCGCGGCCGGCGCCAAGCTCGCCGACACCGCGCTGCCGCCGGAATGCGCCCAATGCGACGAATATCAGCGCGTGATCGGCGCGTTCGAGGGGCTGCGCAACCATATGCCCGAGCTCTACAGGCACGAGGCGCTGCTGAGCCCGCAACTGCGCGAGGAAAAGATCGCGCTCGGCCGCAAGCTGAGCCTCGACCAGTTCCGCAATGCCTGCCGCGCGGTCGAGACGGCGCGCATCGCGGCGCGCGACTGGGCCGCGGGGTTCGACGCGATCCTGACCCTGCCGGCCCCCGGTCAGGCGCCGCGTGGGCTCGGTGATACCGGGTCGGCCGTCTTCAACGCACTATGGACGCAACTCGCGATGCCGTGCCTGACGCTGCCCGCCGGGCGCGGCCCGGACGGGTTGCCGGTCGGCATCCAGCTGGTCGGCCGGCGGCACGATGACGCGCGCTTGCTGGAGATCGGGTTATGGGTCGAGACCCGGCTCGGAGATACGCCATGAGCGGCGCCGAACGCCTGACCGCCAGCGAGGCCGCGGCGCGCCTCGAAGCCGGCAATCTGACCGCCGAGAGCCTGGTCCGCGACTGCCTCGACCGCGCCGAGGCACGCGCCGCGGTCAAGGCCTGGGTCTGGCTCGACCCCGAACACGCGCTTGGCCCAGGCGCGCGCCATCGACCATGCCGGGCGCCCCGGAGTGCTGAAGGGCGTGCCGGTCGGGGTCAAGGACGTCATCGACACCTACGACATGCCGACCCAGCACGGCTCGCCGATCTACCGTGGCAACCGGCCCTTTGCTGACGCTGCCTGCGTCGCGCTGACCCGCGCGGCGGGCGGGGTCATCCTCGGCAAGACGGTGACGACCGAATTTGCCAACCGCCATCCGCGCGAGACGGTGCACCCGTTGAACCCGGCGCACACGCCCGGCGGCTCGTCGAGCGGCTCGGCCGCTGCGGTCGCCGATTTCCAGGTGCCGGTCGGGTTTGGCACGCAGACCGGCGGCTCGACGATCCGACCGGCCGCCTTTTGCGGGGTCATCGGCTACAAGCCGAGTTTCGGCGAGTTCAGCCGGGTCGGCATCAAGATGCAGTGCCACAACCTCGACACCTTGGGCATCATCTGCCGCAGCCTCGACGATGTCTCGCTGATGCGCGCGGCGTTGCTGGTGCAGCCGCGCCATCCGGTCGACCGCGCGTCGCGCGGCGCCGCGCATCGGCTTTTGCCGCACGGCCTCCTGGGGCCACGCCGACTCCGACACCCATGCCCTCATTGAACGCACGGCCAGCCGGCTCGCGGCGTCGGGGGCTACGGTCAAGGATGTGGCGCTGACCCCAGCCGACATGCTCGACCATCAGCGCCGGGTCTTCGAATTCGAGGCGGCGCGCAATTACGCCTGGGAGTACGAGGTTCATGGCGACAGGCTCAGTCCGGCATTGCGCGACGGCCTGTTGATGCCGGGCCGCGCGCTGCCGCTCCCCGCCTACATCGAGACCATCGAGACCGCCGAGCAATTCCGCCGCAACCTCGACGACATCTTCGGCGAATTCGACGCGCTGCTGACGCCGAGCGCGGTCGGCGAGGCGCCCGAGGGGCTGGGCTCGACCGGCGACGCGCGCTTCAACGCGATCTGGACCTTGGCGTGGACGCCGTGCGTGACCCTGCCGGCCGGCGCCGGGCGAAAGGGGCTGCCGCTCGGCATTCAGCTCGTCGGCCCGCGCTTCGGCGACGAAAAATTGCTCGACGCCGCCGCCTGGGTCGAAGCTCGGCTCGGCTGAGCCGAAGCGCTTGCCGCTTGCGGCGTGCACCCGCATTCTGGGGAGCACACGACAAGGAGGAGACGAGATGATCTACGAGCTGCGCGTCTACCACTGCGTTCCCGGCCGCCTGCCGGACCTGATCAAACGCTTCGACACCCTGACCTTGCCGCTGTGGAAAAAGCACGGCATCCAGCAGGCCGGGTTCTGGACCGTGGCGATCGGGCCCTCGAACCAGGACCTCTATTACATGCTCAAATGGGAGTTGCTCGACGACCGAGCCAAGCGGTTCGCCGGGTTCCAGGCTGATCCGGAATGGATCTCGGGACGGGCCGAGACCGAGAAGAACGGCCAGATCGTCGCCTCGATCACCAACACGATCCTGCAGCCGACCGGCTTTTCCTCAGTAAAGTAACGCGAGGAGACGACATGCTCTACGAACTGCGCATCTATCACTGCCCGCCGGGCCGGCTGCCCGACCTGTTGAAGCGCTTCGACACGATCACATTGGGTATCTGGAAGCGACACGGCATCGAGCAGGCCGGCTTTTGGACCACGGCGATCGGCGAGTTGAACCAGACGCTCCATTATTTGCTCAAATGGGAATTGCTGGCCGACCGCGAACAGAAATGGAATGCGTTCCAGGCCGACCCCGAATGGCATACCAAGCGCGCCCAGACCGAGGCCAACGGCCCGATCGTCGCCCGGGTAGAAAACTACATCCTGCAGCCGACCAGTTTCTCGGCGGTCAAATAACACCCTCTCTCTGACGCGGTCCCTCCCTCCCCCGCAACCGGGAAAGGGAGGGAGCCGCACCCGGAGAGAATTATGGATCCATCGGCGACGCAAGCGCCAGCTGCCGAGATAAGAAGGCAAAGACCGTCGTCAGAGCGGCGTAGCAGGGAGGAGGGGTCGATGGCGCAGTCAATCGTGGCTTATGTCGACGAGGTGCTCGACAATGCCCGGATAGGGCCGGTCCACCGGCGGGTGCTGGCCATTATCTGCACCGGGCTGTTCTTCGATGTGATCGATTTCATAATTCTCGGCTCGTTGGTGCCTGACATGATTCGGACCCATTTCGCAACACCGGCCGGGATGGGAATGGTCGGCACCGCTACTTTGGTCGGGCTGTGCATCGGCACCTTGGGCCAAGGCGAGCTGACCGACCGCTTCGGCCGCAAGGCGATTTTCCAATTCGCGGTCGCCCTCTACAGCCTCGCCACAATCGCCGCCGCCCTCGCTCCCAGCGTTGCCTGGCTTGCGGCCGGACGTTTCGTCGGGGCGCTCGGCATGGGCGCGGCGGCGCCGTTATGCTTCGCCTATGCCGCCGAATATGCGCCGAAGCGCATTCGCGGCCGCACCACCGCTTTCATGCAATTCGTCGGCGGCGCCTGCGTCTGGCCGTTAGGGACGTTGCTGGCGCTTGGACTGCGCGACACGATCGGCTGGCGCGGGGTGTGGGTCATCATCGGCATCGGCGGGCTTTTCGTCCTTGCCGCGAGTTTCCGCCTGCCGGAGTTGCCGCGTTGGCTGGTCACTCACGGCCATGGCCAGCGGGCGCTCGATCAGCTTGAGGCGATGGGGCTGGGACGGCCGCCCGCCGGCGAAATGCTCGTCATCGACCGCCTCGCCGACATCCGCAGCGATCCGATCGGGGTGGTGTTCCGCCGCTATCGCGGCCGCATCATCGCCGCGATGATCTGCTTTTTCGCGTTCTTCAGCGCCGCGGTCGGCCTCGGCGGCTGGCTGCCGAACATCCTCGCCGAGCGCGGGTTCACGATCACCAAGTCGCTGACCTACATTTTTGTGATCCAGCTGGCCTTTCCCGCCAGCAGCCTGCTGATGATGTACGCGCTTGAGCGCTGGGGCCGCATCAACACCGCGGTCACAGCCTTTATTCTCGCGACATTGCTGTCGATCATGTTCTATTTTTCGCGATCGGCGGCGATGGTGCTGATCGTCGGCTTCTGCATGACCTTTTTTACGCAGCTCGCCGGCAATTCTATGCAAATTTTCACGTCCGAGGTGTTTCCGTCGAATGCGCGCGCCTCCGGTTTCGGTTTGGCGCAAGGCGGCGGGCGCATCGGTTCCGCGGTTACGTTCCCGGTGATCGGGATCGTCGCCATCCACGGCTTCGGCTACGTCATGGCTGGCATCGCCACGATGTTGGCGATCGCGGCCTTTGCGGTGACCCGCATCAGCGGCGAGACGCGGGGCCTGGCCCTCGATACGATCGCCCCGATCACCGAGTAGGTGAGGTTTAGATCTCTGCTCGCAAGGCATTGATTTCGGGTCTGGCCTGGATGGCCGCAAGTTGTGCAGCAGGCTAATTTCGATATAGAATAGGCGAAGTACGACGCCAACCGCGGGGGCGGGGTCTCGGCAGAGAGGGGAAGCGCCGATGGCACAATCGATCGTATCCTGGGTCGATGCGAGGCTCGACGATGCGCGGATGGGGCCGATCCATCGCCGGGTCCTGGCGCTGATCACCGCCGGATATTTCTTCGACGTCATCGACTACATCATTCTCGGCTCGCTGGTTCCGGACATGATCCGTTCGCACTTTGCGACGCCGGCCGGGATCGGAACAGTGGGCAGCGCAACCCTGATCGGGCTGTTCATCGGCTCGATCGGCCAGGGCGAGTTCACCGACCGCTTTGGCCGCAAGGCGGTCTTCCAATTCTGTATTTTCCTCTACAGCGTCGCGACGATCGTCGCCGCCGCGCTGGCGCCGACCGTCTGGTGGCTGGCATTCGGGCGCTTCATCGCTGGGATCGGCCTGGGCGCCGCGCAGCCCTTGTGCTTTTCCTATGCGGCCGAATATGCGCCAAAGCGGATCCGCGGCCGGGTCACCGCCTTTATGCAATTCGTCGGCGGCGCCTGCGTGTGGCCGCTGGGAACCCTGCTGGCGCTGGGGTTGCGCGGCACGATCGGCTGGCGCGGGGTGTGGATCGTGATCGGGATCTGCGGGGTGGTGCTGTTCGTGTTCAGCTTCGCGCTGCCTGAATCGCCGCGCTGGCTGGTCACCCATGGCCAAGGCAGGCGGGCGCTCGATCTGCTCGAGCGGATGGGGCTGGGCCGCCCACCCGCCGGCGAGGCGCTTATCGAAGATCGGCTGGCTGACATCCACAGCGATCCGCTCGGCGTCGTCTTCCGCCGCTACCGCGGGCGGATCATCGCCGCGATGATCTGTTTTATCGCGTTTTTCGGTGCGGCCACCGGGATCGGCGGCTGGCTGCCGAACATCCTCGCCCAGCGCGGCTTCACAATCACCAAATCCTTGACCTTCAACTTTGGCATTACCCTCGCCTTCCCGTGCGCCAGCCTCTTTATGATGTATTCGCTCGAACGGTACGGCCGGATCAGGACCGCGGTCACCGCGTTCATCATTGCCACCGTTCTGGCGATTCTGTTTTATTTTTCGCAGTCGGACGTGATGGTGCTGGTGGTCGGGTTCTGCATGACCTTCTTTATTCAGCTCGCGGGCAATTCGATGCAGATCTTCACCTCCGAGGTATTCCCGTCGAACGCTCGCGCCTCCGGGTTCGGCCTGGCGCAGTCGGGCGGCCGCATCGGCGGGGCGGTGGCGTTCCCGCTGATCGGGATCGTCAGCGTCTATGGACTCGGCTACGTGATGGGCGGCATCGCGCTGATGCTGGCGATCGCCGCCTATGCGGTGACCAAGATCGGTGGCGAGACGCGCGGCCTGGCGCTCGACACGATCGCCCCGATCACCGAATGAGCTCGCCGATGGCCCGCTGACCTCGCCGGGCGCCCGACAGCGCCCAAACACGACCTCGGGCTTGTTGGCAGCGGATCCGGGCTGACGACGAGATGCGCGCGGCCGGCAAAGGCCGCATCCTGATCACCGGCTCGATCGGGGGTTCTTGCCCGGCACCCTGCCAGGCCGTCTGCAATGGAAGCGAGGCCTTTCTCGATTCGTTCTGCTTCGCGCTGCGTCAGGGCTTCGGTCCCGTCAGGCCGGGCGGCCGAGCAATGCCGTCAGCTCGCGCCACTCGCGGGCGGAGAGCCCGCTCTCGTCCGGCGCGACGGTTTCGCCGGCGATCAGGCGGCGGATGACGGCCAGCCCCTTCGCCGAGATCGTGGCCGCGTTCATCCGATATTCGAGAAACGCAGCATGGGTCATCGGGACCCAGCGCCGGACGGTGTCGAGCATCGCCTCGGCATAGGCACGGATCTCGTACTGAGCATGCGAATCGGCGCGCAGCGACAGAAAATGAAGCAGATTGTGCAGGTCGGTCTTCCAGTACCATTGGGTGTAGAAGCCGAGAGTCAGGTTGATCCGGGCCAGCTCGCGCGCGAGTCCGGGCCGGTCGGGGTCGAGCGCTGCACCCGCGGCATCCTCGTTCAACAGCTCGGCATAGCCGGCATAGGAGCGCTCGGCATCCTCGCGCAACAGGCCGAGGACCCGACGCGACGCGACGGCGTCGAGCACTGCACCCCGGCCTTGCGCATTGGCCGTCGTCTGCGCGGCCAGGTGCCCCGGCTCGGGCAGATAGAATTCGTTGTCGAGGATCGAATAGCGCGCCGAGTATTCGTTGACGTTGGCGGTGCGATGCCGGATCCACTGCCGGGCGACAAAAATCGGCAATTTCACGTGATACTTGATTTCGCACATCTCGAATGGAGTGGTGTGGCGGTGCCGCATCAGGTAGTTGATCAGCCCCTGGTCCTCGCTGGCCCGCTTGGTGCCGCGGCCGTAGGAGACCCGCGCCGCCTGCACCACCGCGGCGTCGTCGCCCATATAGTCGACGACCCGGACGAAACCGTGATCGAGCACCGGCAGCGGCTCGAATAGGATCTCTTCGAGCGCCGGCACGGTGGCGCGACGCGTCAGCCGTTTCTCGCCCCGCTGCGCCGCGATTTCGCCCCGTTGGTCTTGCGTGAGCGGCATCCTGATCTCCTTACCCGGCTCGGCGAGATTAGGCGGCTGCACCCATCGCAAGCAACGGATCGGTGCGAAAACGGCTCGCTGCAATCAACGGACCGCTGTCGTGGCTGCGCCGGAAATGCCGGCGGCGATACGGTCGGCGAGACCGGCGACGGCGCGGCTCATCGTGGCCGCGACCGCAGCGGTGTCGGAACCCTGTCCCGGCTCGACGATCGTCGTACCGAGCGGGGCGCCGATCATTGCCCCGTTCCCGCCGAGCTTCTCCCAGCTGGCTTCGAGCGTCACCTCGCCCGCCTTGTCGGCATCGAAGCGGGTGATATCGAGCGCGATCGTCAGCTTCGCCGGCGACGCAGAATCATTGTCGACCAGGACGTATCCCTCGCTCAGCCGGGAGCGCAGATCGGTCGCGAGCACCCGCCGCAGCATTTCGTCCAGCGGTCCGGCCCAGCGTTCGGTTTCGGCGTAATCGAGCTGGTTGGGACCGAGCCGGCGGGCGATCTGCGGGCGATCGAGCGCCCCCGGCAATTTGATTTCGCCGATCGCGACGGTGGTCCCGGTCAGGCCCTCCGGCGTCAGCCTCGCCGCCCCCGGCTGCGCGCTCAGGACATAGTAATGGCTCGGCGCCGAGCTGCACGCCGCGAGGCCGCCGACCAGCAGCATCAGCCGCAGCACCCTCATCGCGAGGCCTCGCTGGGCTTGCCGCCGATCAGCGATTCGGGGTGGCGTTCGAGATAATCGGCGAGCACCCGGATCGAGCGGGCGGCGTCTTTCAGCTCGGCCATGGTCCGCGCGAGATCGTTGCTCGCGGCCGGGTCGTTGCCGAGGAGCGTCAATGTCGCCCTGAGCTGCTCGGCGGCGCCGTTGAGGCGCTGCAGCAGCGGACCGGCCTGGACATCGGCGGTTTTGGTCAACCGTGCGGTGTTGGCCAGGGTCAGATCGAGATTGTGCAGCGAGCGCTTGACCTCCGGCCGGTCGACCAGCTGGTCGGCGTGGCCGACCATGGCGCGGACCTGCTCCACCAGCTGGGCGAGCGGCAAGGCTGCGAGCTTGGTCAGCAGCCGGTTGGCCGAGCGGGTGACCTGCCCGATGCCGCTCGCTTCGACCGTCGGCAGCTCGGGATAGGGCTCGACCCACGCCACCTGCGCCAGCGGCGCATCAGGCACAAAATCCAATTCGATCGCGCGCTGCCCGGTCAACAGATTGGCGCTGACCAGCTGGGCGCGCAGCCCTTCGGAGACGAGCTGCGCCATCATCCGGTTGGTGGCGGCGACCGGATCTCTCGAAACCGCGTCGAGATGCCGGCCGCCGACCCTGATGCGGTGCGGCGCCACCTCGATCGTCACCGGTTCGCGAATTCGGTTCGCCGCCGGATCGTATTCGAGCTCGACCCTGGTGACCTCGCCGACCGGCAAGCCGCGCAGATCGACCGGAGTGCCGATCTCGACGCCCTCGATCGAGCCCGGAAAGTACAGGCGATACGAAACGCGCACCGGCTCGGCGGCCTCGTCTGCGGCCTTTTCGTCGACATAGAGGCGGAACGACGAGCCGGGCCGGCTCGGCGCGCGGGCGAGCGCCTCGTCGGGGGTGTCGAAGACAATGCCGCCGGCGACGATCGCCAGCAGAGGCGCGGTGGCGAGCTTCACGCCCTCCGCGCCGATCGAAACATTCAGCCCGGACGCCACCCAGAACCGGCTGTCGGGGTGGATCAGCGCCTGGTGCGGAGCATAGATGAAGATATGCACCGCAACGGTTCCGTCGCGGTCCGACAGCTTGTGATCGGTGACCTCGCCGACCTGCACGCCGTGGTAATAGACCGGCGACTGATCGCTGATCTCGGCAAGCCGCTTGGCGATCAGGGTGTAGACGCGGCCGTCGACCAGGCCTTCCTTGGGCGGCGGGGTCTCGAGCCCGGTAAACGAGTAGGCGCCGTGCTCGCCCTTGCCGGGCAACATGCCGATATAGGGGCCGGACAGAACCGTCGTCAGACCCGAGACCCCGCTCAATCCGATGCGCGGCCGGACGATCCAGAATTTGCTGTCGGCGCGCAGCAGCGGCTCGGCCGCGCGGGTCATCGCTGCGGTGACCAGCGCCTGCGAACGATCGGGAGTGAGCCCGACCGTGGTGACATGGCCGAGCTCGACGTCCTTGTAGCGGATCATGGTGCGGCCGGCCTCGATCCCCTCGGCGGTCTCGAAGCGGATCGTGATCTCCGGCCCGCGCTCGATCAGCGCGCGATAGCCGAGCCAACCGGCGATGACCAGCGCGACCACAGGCACCGCCCACACCCAGGGCAGGCCGGCCCAACGGCTCGGCTCGGGCGGCGGCGGCGCCTCGGGGACCGGGCCCGACGGATCCGAATCGCTCAACTCCGCCTCCGGGCCGCTTGCCTCTGGGCCGCTGCCGCGTCCCACATCAGACGCGGGTCGAAAACGCGGGTGGCGATCATCGTCGCGACGACGACGCCGGCAAAGGCGGCGATGCCCGAGCCCGGCTCGATCCTCGTCAGTGTGCCGAACTGCACCAGCGCGGTCACGATCGACACTACGAACACGTCGATATTCGACCAGCGGCCGATAAAGTCGATGAAGCGATAAAAGGCGGTACGTTGCCGCAACAGCCGGGCCGAACCCAGCCGAACCGCGATCAGGCACCAGGTCAGCACGCCGAGCTTCAGCACCGGGACGACAATCGAGGCGACCAGGACGAGCAGCGCCAGCGGCCACAATCCGGCGGACGCCAGATCGCGCACGCCGCCCAGGATCGTGTACGAATCGATCCGGCCGAAGCGGGTGATCGTCAGCACCGGCAGCAGGTTGGCCGGCAGATAGAGAATGTAGCCGGCGGCGGTAAAGGCGGCGGCGGCGGCCAGGCTTCCCGGTTGGCGCGGAACCAGGCGCGCGCCGCACCGCGGGCAGCGACGGCTCTCTTCCCCGCCGGCGCGAACCGCCACGACCAGCTCGCATTCGAGGCAGAGGACCCAAGGCTCGCCGCAGGCCGGGGTGTACGCCGCAGGGTCGCCGATCGCGTTCCACACCCGCTGGCGGCCGAGCGACTGCTCGATCACCACCTGCACCAAGACCAGGGCCGCCAACGCGTAGCCGCCGATGGCGACCGCGACCCCGGCCAATTGCCCGAGCCGGGTATAGGCAACCACCGCGCCGAGGAGGTAGACGTCGAGCATGCTCCACGGCCGCAGGCGGAGCACGGCGCGCCAGAAGTCCGGCGATCCCCAGCCGCCCTCGGCGAATGTTGCGGTCGGCGGCGTTGAGCCAGCCGAGGGTCGATGCCATCAGCACGAAGCCCAACGCCGGGATCGCCAGCGAGATCATCGCCACCAGCACGCCGACCGCCGAGATGCCGCCGCCATAGCGGATGAGGGCTACCGCGCCGCTCGCGATCAGGCTGCTGCGCCGGTCGCCGGCGAGGTTGACCTCGAACAGCGGAAAGGCGTTGGCGAGCACCCACAGGATCGTCGCGGTCGCAGCGAAGGCGAGCGGAGCGGCAAGACCGATCGCGGGAAGACGCCACAGGCGGGCGCCGCAGCGCCGGCACAGCAGCCAGCCGCGGCGCAGCAGACCGGCATCGGCGCGGTGGATCTGCCCGCAGTCACGGCAGGCGAGGAGGGTGTCTGTCATCGAGGGCGAAGGTGCGTAGGGCGAAGGTTCGGGTTGCGCGTTCGGTCGCTAACGCCCGGCGGCCGGGATTGCGTTCCCTCGGCCGCCGCCCTATATCTGTGCCGTCGGTCTACCGACTATGGCGATACACGGCTTGCGGAATAGGCGTTGCGGACCCGGGGGCAGTACCCGGCGCCTCCACCATCCTCTCCCCCGGCGTTGCCCGGGGTATTTTACGGGGGGCGAAATAGGCTCGACGCGCGTAGTAAAGGTAAGATCCGTCGCCCGGCATGATACCACCGTTATCGGGTCATAACCTAGCTGCGAACGATAACTTCGCAACAGAGGCGCTCGCGGCCTAATCCCTAGCGGGGTAAAAGCCTAGAGCAAATCGCGGTTCGAGGGGCACCGGGCAACAGAAGCCCCTCACTCGCGCCTGCCGTTGCTAACGCCTGGCGTTCCTGCCGCCGGACCCCAAGACCCCAAGAAGCGAGCCGCCACAGATGGCCCAGGATCTCTTCCAGTACGACAAGATGGTCGAGACGGCACTGCGCGGCGTCGCGCGTCAGGCGCTGGCGATCGCCGCCCGCGACGGTCTGCGCGGCGAGCATCATTTTTACGTCGGCTTTCGCACCCGCGCCCCTGGGGTCGTGCTGCCGGCGCAGCTCCTGACGAAATTTCCGGAGGAGATGACGATCGTGCTGCAGCACCAGTTCTGGGGCCTTGAGGTCGGAGACGCGGCGTTTTCGGTGACCCTCAGCTTCAGCAGCCGGTCGGAACGGCTGACCATCCCCTTTGCCGCGATCACCACCTTCGCCGATCCTTCGGTCGATTTCGGGCTGCAATTCGAACCGGCGGCCCCGGCGCCACCTGCGGAGTCCGCCACGCCGGCCGCGGCGCTGCCCGCCGGGGAGGCTGCCGTACCCGAACGCCCGGCTGCCGAAGTGGTTGCTCTCGACCGGTTCCGCAAACGTTAGGCCTCGCTTGACGCAGGCCAACAAACGGCGATCCTGCGACCGACTTCTAGGCGGAGCACTCCATGATTGATGCTGCCTATCACGAGCTGTTCCCGCTCGGCGCCGATGACGCGCTCTATCGCAAGCTGACCGGCGATCATGTTTCGGCCGGCAATTTCGAGGGGCGGCGCATCGTCAAGGTAATGCCGGAGGCGCTGACCCAACTGGCGGCACAGGCGTTCGCCGACAGCGCGCACCTGCTTCGCCCCGGCCATCTGGCCTCTTTGCGCGCGATCCTCGACGACCCGGGAGCCTCCGCGAACGACAAGTTCGTCGCGTTCGACCTGTTGAAAAACGCCAATATCGCCGCTGGCCGCGTGCTGCCGATGTGTCAGGACACCGGCACCGCGATCGTCATGGGCAAAAAGGGCCAGCAGGTATGGACCGAGGGCGACGACGCGGCGGCGATCTCGGCCGGCATCCTCCGCACCTACACCGAGACCAATCTGCGCTACAGCCAGGTGGCGCCGTTGTCGATGTACGAGGAAGTCAACACCGGGGACAATTTGCCCGCGCAGATCGACCTCTATGCCGAGCCCGGCGACGCCTACAAATTCCTGTTCATCGCCAAGGGCGGCGGGTCGGCCAACAAGAGCTTCCTCTATCAGCAGTCGAAGGCGGTGCTGAACCCGAAAGCGCTGCTCAAGTTCCTCGACGACAAGATCCGCACGCTCGGCACCGCCGCCTGCCCGCCCTATCACCTCGCCATCGTCATCGGCGGCACCTCGGCCGAGATGAACCTGAAGACGGTCAAGCTCGCCAGCTGCCGCTATCTCGACAGCCTGCCGGTGGAGGGCAACCGTTGGGGCCAGGCCTACCGCGACCGCGAATTCGAAGAGGAGGTGCTCGAACTGACCCGCGGCCTCGGCATCGGCGCGCAATTCGGCGGCAAGTATTTCTGTCATGACGTGCGGGTGATCCGGTTGCCGCGCCACGGCGCCAGCCTGCCGATCGGGATCGGCGTTTCGTGCTCGGCCGACCGCCAGATCCTCGGCAAGATCACTGCCGAGGGCGTCTTTCTCGAACAGCTCGAGGAGAACCCGGCGCGCTTCCTGCCCGAGATCGACGGGGCCACGCTGGGCGGCGAGGTGGTGCCGATCGACCTCACCCGCCCGATGGACGAGATTCGCCGCATCCTCTCGAACCATCCGATCAAGACGCGGCTCAGCCTGACCGGGCCGCTGATCGTGGCGCGGGACATCGCCCATGCCAAGCTTCAGGAGCGGCTCGACCGCGGCGAGGATCTGCCAGATTACGTGAGGAACCATCCGATCTATTACGCGGGCCCGGCCAAGACGCCGCAGGGCTATGCGTCGGGCTCGTTCGGCCCGACCACGGCCGGTCGGATGGACAGCTATGTCGACGCCTTCATGGCGGCGGGCGGCAGCTTTGTCACCCTCGCCAAAGGTAATCGCGGCGCCGAAGTGCGCGACGCCTGTCGGCGGCACGGCGGCTTTTACCTCGGCTCGGTCGGCGGGCCGGCGGCGCGCTTGGCGCTCGAATGCATCCGCAAGGTCGAGCTGCTCGAATATCCGGAGCTCGGCATGGAAGCGGTCTGGCGCATCGAGGTGGCAGATTTCCCCGCGTTCATCGTTATCGACGACAAGGGAAACGATTTCTTCTCCGCGCTCGCTTGAGCACGGAGCGGATCAGGCAGGATGTGGGGACCTCCTGGTTGGCGCAGAATGGAGGCGTGCCGCAGGACGACGTGGTCGATGCCCTCACGCGTGGCGAAAAGGGTGCGTGGAAGGCCTTTGTCCGGCGCTACGCCGGGCTCGTCACCGTCGCCGTGCGCGGTGTCGCGCGCGAGCCAAACGAGATCGAGGACTTGGTGCAGGAGGTTTTTCTGCGGCTGTGCCGGAACGATTTCCGCCTGCTGCGCAGCTATGACTCGGCCCGCGCCGGCCTGTCGACCTGGATCACGATCGTCGCGCGGAGCACCGCCCGCGATGCGATGCGCCGGCGCCGGCCGGTGGCAGTCCCGCTCGAGGCGGTGCCGGAAGGCCTGCTCGCCGTCGATCCGATCGAGCCGGTCACCAGGCTCAAGCTGCCGGAGGCGCTGCTGTCGCCGCGGCAACGCGAAATCCTGACCATGCTGTACGATCGCGAAATGGAGGTTGCGGAGATCGCCACCCGGCTCGGCATCGATCCGCAGACCGTCCGCAGCGCCCACCACAAGGCGATGATCAAGCTTCGCGCTCATTTCAAGACTGAAGCGAAATGAGCGCCCGAACCAGTAGGTTGCGGGGATGCCCGGATCGCAGCCTGCCTAGATATTCGAAGAGGGCGGTGCGATGGGTCGAGCCGAAGACGAGATGAGCAACCCGGCGAACTTTGAGTCGAACCGTGCCCTGTGGCGGCATTGCCGCGCGGCCGACGCGCCCGCGGACGAGGCGGCCCGCTGTCTCGATCTCGCCGCCTTCGCCGACGGCCGGCTCGACGAGGAGGAACGGGATCGCATCGCCTTTCTGCTCGCCGGCGACCCGGACGCGGCGGCCGATGTGGCCGCGGCGCGGATGCTCTCCTCCGGCGGCGGCGCGGCGCCGGTCGAGTTCGAGGAACTGATCGCCGATGTGATCGCCCGGGCGGACCCGCTCGTCGACGATGCCGCGACCTTGCGCGGGCAGGTGCTGCGGTTTGGGTTGCCGCCGGCTCGCCCGATCCTCCATCGCTTTGCGCAATGGGGCAGCCTCGCCGCTGCGATCGTGGTGGCGAGCTGGCTCGGCTTTGCCATGGGCAGCGGCGCCCTGCAGACGCTGAGCCAGCCCGATCAATCGAGCCAGGTCGGCGATCCGAGCTTTCTACCCGAATTGCTCGATCCCACCACCGGCTTTCTGCGCGATCTGACCACGGGTCAACAGACGTGACCCTCGCCCATGCGGTGGTGCAGAGCGGGACGCGTCGGCATTTTTTGCAGGTGACGCTGGCGCTGTCGCTGGCGCTCAACCTGTTTTTCGTCGGCGGCGCGCTGTGGATCCGGATTCACCCGCCGGTCGCGCCGATGACCCCGCAGCAGCACCTTCAGCAGATGGCCCAAGACCTCGGGCTCGACGCCCGACAAAGCCGAGCCTTTGCGGATTACTCGAGGACCATGAGCGAGCGCCTGCAGGCGATGCACCAGGCGATCCGGCCGCTGGTGTCCCAGGCTTGGTCGGAAGTGGCCAAGCCGCAGGCGAACGAAACGAGGATCATGCAGCTGCTCGACGAAGCCGGGCAACAGCGGCGCGAATCTGATCGGCCGGCTGACGACCACAACCTTGTCGTTCCTGGCGACCTTGTCGCCCGAGCAACGGCGGAAATTCGTCGAACTCGCCCATCAGCGGCCCCGGCCTTGGTCGCCGCCGCACGATCAGGACGGATCTCGCTAGACCGACCGTCCTGCCCGATCGGGGGCGCGTGAACTGGCACTTCTCACGAGGAGCCGATAATGGCAAGGGACCCGGCAAACGACCGCGATCGCCGCGAATTCTTGCGCGCCGCCGCTGCCGGCCCGGCGCTGCTCGCGCTTGCTGCCTGGTCGTTAGCGGGCTGGCCGCACTCTGCGCGCGCCCAATCGGCCCGTGACGAATCAGCGGGTGGCGAAGCAACCGGTCACGCAGCGCTCAAGATCGGCATGATCGGATCGGGCCGCGAAGGCGGCGCGCTCGGCTCGCTGTGGGTCAAGGCCGGCCTCCCGGTGATGTTCTCCTCCCGCCATCCCGAGGAGCTGAAGGGCTTCGTCGGCGAGCTCGGTCCGCGGGCGCGGACCGGCACGGTACCGCAGGCGATCGCTTTCGGCGATGTCGTGGCGATCGTCGTCCCCTATACCGCGATGCGGCAGATCGGCCAGGATTACGCGGCGGCGCTCGCCAAGAAGGCGCTGGTGATCGATGTCAGCAACCCGATCGCCCGGCGCGACGGCGACGACATCGTCAAATGGGTGAACCAGCAGGGGGGCGCCGGGCTCGCGACGGCAAAGCTTTTGCCCGGCGCGCATATCGTCCGCGCCTTCAACGCGATCGGCTACTCGAAGCTGTCGGCCGACGCGCACCGTCCGGGCGGCCCGATCGGAATTCCGATCGCCGGCGACGACCCGAACGCCATTGCGATCGCCTCGAACCTCATTCGCCAGATCGGCTACGAGCCGGTTCTGATCGGCGGACTGGCGAAGGGCAAGTATCTGGTCCCGGGGACGCCGCTCGGCGGCGAGCACACACCGGCGCAGATCCGCCAGATCGCCGCCGGCCTAAGTTGAGCCGCGCTTGACCGACCGCCGGCCGGCCACCGGCACCGAGGCAGGCGGCGCCGGCAGTCTCTTTCGCCTGCTGCGCCGGTTCATCGACGTCCGGCGCGAAGAGGCGCCGGTCGTCGGCTGGTGCTGGCTCTATATCTTCGCCGTCCTGTCGTCCTATTACATCATGCGGCCGATCCGCGACCAGGCCGGCGTCGCCGGCGGTGTGCGCAATCTGCAGTGGCTGTTCACCGGCACCCTGATCGGCATGCTGGTGCTGAACATCCCGTTTGCCTATCTGGTCAAGAAGCTGCCGCGCAGCCGATTCATTCCGATCACCTATCATTTTTTCGCGGTCAACATCCTCCTCTTCGCCGCCGCCCTCCACTGGGCCGACCCGACACAGACGGTGTGGGTCGGGCGCATCTTTTTCATCTGGGTCTCGGTCTACAATCTGTTCGTCGTCTCGGTGTTCTGGCAGATGAACGTCGATCTGTTCAGCCCCGCGCAAGGCAAGCGCCTGTTTGGCCTGATCGCCGCCGGGGCGTCGGTCGGCGCCATCGTCGGCTCGAGCGTGACCGCTTCGCTGGCGCGCTTTGTGTCGCCGATCTTTCTGCTGCTCGGGGCGGCGGGCCTGCTCGAGGTCGCCGTGTTCGCCGTCGGACGCCTGTCGCGCCTGTCGCCGGCCCTCCATCGGCACCCGACGGCCGGCAGCGCCGAGGCGCCGATCGGCGGCAGCGTGTTCGCCGGGATCACCCGCGCCTTTCGCTCGCCCTATCTCGTCAATGTCAGCCTGTTCGTGCTGCTGTTCGCGATCACCTCGACCTTCCTCTACTTTCAGCAGGCCGGCATCGTCAGCCGCAGTTTCAGCGGCCGCGGGGCGCAGACCGCGTTTTTCGCGACCGTCGATCTGACCGTCAATATCCTGACGCTCGCGGTCCAGCTGTTCTTGACCGGGCGCATCGTGCTGCTGTTCGGCGTGGCACTGACCCTCGCTCTGCTGCCGGTGCTCACCATCATCGGGTTCGGCGCGCTCGCCCTGCTGCCGACGATCGCGGCGGTGGCGATATTCCAGGTCCTGCGCCGGGCGGGCGATTACGCGATCACGCGACCGACCCGCGAGGTGCTCTTCACCGTCGTCTCGCGCGAGGACCGCTATAAAGCGAAGAGCTTTATCGACACCGTGGTCTATCGCACCGGCGATCAGCTCGGCGCCTGGTCCGTCGCCCTGCTGCGCGTTCTCGGCCTCGGCGCCTCGGGGGTGGCGCTGGTGGCGATCCCGATCGCCGCTCTGTGGCTCGTCAACGGGCTGTGGCTCGGGCGAAGACAGGAAAAGCTGGGCGCTGCACAGGCGGTGCGGGAGGCCGGATTGTCGCCGGTCGACGCCCCGGCATTGCGTGCCGGCGGTCAGGCCTGATATTCCGCCTCCGCGCCTTGGCGGAAGGGATCGGCTTGATATCGCGACGCGCGCGCAGGGCGTGGGTTCGGACTTTCTGCCTCGCGATGGCGGCGTTTGTCGCCTTTAGCTTGTCGGCGGCGACGCAGGCAGAGGCCGCCGGCCAATCCTTCCTGATGCTCTCGGACATTCATTTCAACCCGATGGCCAAGCCGGCTCTCGTCGACCGGCTTGCCGCGGCCGAGCCCAGCAATTGGCCAGCCATATTCGAGAGCGACGGGAGCCGCGGCCCGAGCCGCTACGGCTCCGACACCAATTGGCCGCTGCTTCGCTCCGCCCTCGAGGAAATGAAGGCGACGCTGCCGCACCCCGCCTTCCTGCTGCTGCCGGGCGATTTCCTCGCCCATCATTTTCGCGGCCAATTCGATACCGCGGCGCGCGACCATTCGGATCGGGCCTACCGCGAGTTCGTGGTCAAGACGATGCGATTTCTGGCGGACGAGCTCGCCGACGCGTTCCCCGACACGCCGATCTTGCCGACGCTCGGCAACAACGATGCGGAGTGCGGCGACTTCCTGCTGCAACCGAACGGGCCATTCCTCGCCGGCACCGTTCCGATTCTGCGCGGCCTCGTCGGCGGCAACGGCCAGCCCGGGCTCGCTCAAAGCTGGACGAGCTACGGCAACTACAGCGCCATTCTCCCGAAAGCGCCCGGCGTCAGCGCGGTCTTTTTGAACACCGTCTTTTTTGCGCGAAACTATCGCAACGCCTGCGGGTCGCGGGGCGACCCCGACCCCGGCCGCCAGACGCTCGCCTGGCTCGCCGCGGAGCTCGCAACGGCAAAACAAGCGCACCGCCGCGTCTGGCTCGTCTATCACGTCCCGCCGGGCGTCGACGGCTACCGGACCTGGCGCCAGGGCTCGTGTCCGGACCGAATTGTCACGATGTGGGACGAAGCCTACGCCCGGCCTTTTCTTGCGCTGTTGCGACGCTATTCGAATACCGTCGCCGCCAATTTTGCCGGGCACACGCATATGGACGATTTCCGCCTGATCGGGGACGACAAAGGCGACTTCTCATTTACCCTGATCATGCCGGCGCTGAGCCCGATCTTCGGCCAGAACCCGGCTTTTCGGACCGTCGTCTTCGATCGATCCGGCAGCATCCTCGATCAGACCACCTACGATCTGGCCAACCTCGCCGAAGCCGGCCCCGGCGTCCCGCCCAACTGGCAGGCGGAATACACCTTCAGCCGCGAATGGCGCCTGCCGCAGGTCGACCTGCCGAGCCTGGAGCGGCTCTATGCGATGATCACGAGCGTGCCCGAAGACCGCAGCCGATGGCACAGGCTGTTTGCGGTGTCGAGCCCGGTTTACTGGGGTCTCGCTCCGGGCGGCAACGCGGCGCACACGCTGCGCGCCTATGATTGCGCCACTGGGCATGCCCGCCCGGCCGATTTCGAGCAGTGCTGGTGCGGCGGCGCAAAATAGGGTTGCCCGCCGGCGAGGCCTATTTGGTCCCGAACAGCCGGTCGCCGGCGTCGCCGAGGCCGGGCAGGATGTAGCCGTGCGCGTCGAGGCAGCGATCGAGCGCCGCGGCGACGATCGTCACCTCGGGAAATATGTCCAAGACCTTGTCCACCCCTTCGGGGGCGGCGACCAGACAGACGATTTTGATCGAGCGCGCCTTCAATTCGACCAGACGCGAGATCGCCGCGACCGCCGAGTTGCCGGTGGCCAGCATCGGATCGACCAGGATCGCGTCGCGCTCGGCCAGATCGTCGGGTAATTTCAAGTAATACTCGATCGCCTGCAGGGTCTTCGGCTCGCGATAGATGCCGATATGCCCGACCCGCGCCGAAGGCAACAGGTCGAGCATGCCGTCGAGAATGCCGTTGCCGGCGCGCAGGATCGATACGAGGCATAGCTTTTTGCCGGCGAGCAACGGGAACGCGCCGCGCTCGAGCGGGGTGTCGATCTCGGTGGGCGCCAGCGGCAATTCGCGGGTCGCCTCATAGGCCAACAGCAGGCTGATCTCGCGCAGCAACCGCCGGAACTCGGCGGTCGAGGTGTCCCGGTCGCGCATCAAGGACAATTTGTGCTGGACCAGCGGGTGGTCGACGACGGTCAACCCCGCCCTGGGTCGTGGCATGATCAGGTCACCTCGAAACCGCGGCTCATCGGCATTACAATAACTCGGATCGGGGCGCCGACCGCACCATAACCGCAGAAGAAGGGCTGCAATGTACACCGATGTCGCGCGGATCGGGTGTGCCGGCTCGGCCTTCCGGTGTGAGTTCGGCATGACCCTTCCACCGCGAAAACGTCAGCGGGCGGCGGCATGGACGGCACGAAAGCGGCGCGCCGTTTCGGCGAGCTGCGAGTACACGTAATCGGCAAGCTGCTCGTTGTAGGTATGGACGGTGTAATTGCGCAAAATCACCAGGTCGATCCAGAAGGGATCATTGTCGATGACGCCATGCCTGAATGCCGAGCGAAAACAAGTCCGCGGCGATGTGCAGACGGCGTTGTGCTCCTCTTCAAGATACGCTTTGAGAAATTTCCAGCACAGCTCGAACGAAATCTCGAACCGCTGGATCGCGGAATCGCTCACGATCGGGTCTTTCGGCAAGGCGAGGGCCTCATCCAACCGCGTAATCGCGCGTTCGAAATCCGTCCGCAGCGACTGAGATTTTGTCACAGCGGGATGCGTTGTTGCGCGACCTTGCGGAATTTCTCGGATACGCGGGCGAAATCGACGACATCGATCGTATAGAGGGTTGGTGCGTCCTCGATATCGTCTTGTATCGCCGCGAGCACCGGACGCGGGACCGGAGCCGGTCCCTCGATGCCGATGTCGATATCCGACCGCTCGGCGGCAGAGCCGGTCGCGCGCGAGCCGAACAGGAATATGTGGTAGGCGCCATTCGGCAGATGCCGCCGTATCACCTCGGCGGCGAATTCGGCGGCGGCGGCGGCATCCCGAATTGCTCGCATATGGCCCTCTCCGCCCCCCTCTCCAGAACCTCAATTAGGCAATCATCCGCCCGCTAAAACAAGGTGCCGTCGCTGACGATGTCGAGCGGCGCGCGGCCGTCCGGGCGGCGCTCGAAGGCGATTTCGCGGCCTGCCGCCCAGCTGCCGCCTTCGAGCACGCAGGCGAGTGGGAAGTCGCGCGCGCTCTTGCCGAGCCGCTCGCGCACCCGCGGCGCCAGGCGATCGAGCAATGCCACCGTCAGCGCCCGCCACTCGACGACCGGCTCGCTCAGCGCATCGAGCGCATTTCGCAGCAGGCCCGGATCGCGCGGGACGACGACCCCGGAATCGACGAAGAGCCCGCCGTTGCGGTATTCGGCGAGGCCAGTCAGCCCGTCGAGCCCGGCCACCTGCACGCCGCCCTGCTCGAGCGGCTCGACCAGCGAATAGGCGAGCCATTGCGACAGCTTGTGAAGCGGCACGAGCCCGTCGCCCGGCACCGCCCGATGCCGGCCGCAATCGCCGAGCGGCACCCCGCCGAGGCTGATCCGGCCGGGCCAGATCGGCCCGAGCGCATCCAGAAGCGTGCGCAGGATTTCGGCCGCCGGTAAGGCCGCGCCATGCGCGCGCCAGCCATCGTAAAGATGCCCCGGACGCGCCGGCGTCCCGAACCTCGCCGGGTAATCGGCGCAGACCTCGCCCAATCGGCGCAGCAGTCCGGCGCGGCCGTCGAGCCCCGCGAGCTCGTTGCCCGGACCGTTCTGAAACGCGCCGGCCAGGCGCTGCGGCGTCATCCGCACCAGCGCCGCGGCGTCGGCGCGCCACGGGTTGTCGGAATGGGCTGAGAACAGCCCCTGCTGCATCGCCCGCAGGCTGGCCACCGCCAAGCCCTCCGAGCGCCGCAGCACCTGCCCGGTCTCGGCCTCGCGAAACCGCCACCTCTGCCCTGTCCCGGCATCGATCAGGACCGAGACGAAGGCGAGGTCGATGCGTGCCCGCGCCTGCTCGGCCATATCGGCATCGGGTGCGATCAGCGCCGCGCGGTCGACGCCGCCCGCGGAAAAATGGCGCCAGCGGCTGTGATAGGGGACGACGATGTCGGGATAGCGCCGCCGGGTGATCGCGGCAACCCGCTCTGCCGCCGCGGCGAGCCGGGTGCAGTCGAGCCGGAAATGGCGCGTCTCGCCCCGCTCGGCCGCGGCAAAGACGATTTCGCAGCGTTCGCGCACCGCCGCAGCACTCAAAAGCGCCGCTGCACGCGCGCGCTCGTCATTCGCCGAGCGCACGGCCCTTGACGCTGTGCAATTCCTCGGCGTCCGGCATGCCCGATGGGGCAAAATACCCGGCTGCCTTCTTGGCCTCGATCTCGACCGAGGCGTCGAGCGGCACGAGCCGGTCGGGGATCGCCACGTGCTCGACCACCGCGATCCCCTGCGCGCTCGAGCGCCGCTCTACTTGAGGTTCGATCATCGATACCCAGCGGTCGATATGGCGGATGCCGAGCCAGTGGAGCACGTCGGGCATCAGCTCCTGAAAGCGCAGGTCCTGCACCCCGGCGACGCATTCGGTGCGCTGGAAATAGGTATCGGCGCGGTCGCCGCCGGGCTGGCGCTTGCGCGCGTTGTAGACGAGGAACTTGGTCACCTCGCCGAGCGCGCGCCCCTCCTTGCGGTTATAGACGATGAGCCCGACGCCGCCCTCCTGCGCCGTCGCGACGCACACCTCGATGCCGTGCACCAGATAGGGCCGGCAGGTGCAGATGTCGGAGCCGAACACGTCCGAGCCGTTGCATTCGTCATGGACGCGGCATGCGATCACCGTCTGTGGTGCTCCGATCCGCTCGACGTCGCCGAACAGATAGACGGTCGTGCCGCCGATCGGCGGCAGCAAGCACCTCGAGGTCCGGACGGGTAACGAGCTCGGGGAACATGCCGCCGGTTTCCTCGAACAGGCTGCGCCGCAGATCGCTCTCGGCGACGCCAAAGCGGGCGGCCAGACCCGGCAGATGCCAGACGGGGTCGATCGCCGCCTTGGTGACCCGGATCTCGCCGTTGTCGAGCAGGACACGTGCCGTCGGGCTTGAGCCCGCCCTCGGCGATCGAGCTGGCGGATCTCCGGCATGGCGATGCGTGCTGTGGTGATGGCGATCGTCGGGCGCACATCGATGCCCGCGCCGATCGCTTCGGCGAAAACCTCGCCGACGAGGTGGCCCCAGGGGTCGAGCGACACGATCCTGGCCGGGTCGGCCCATTGCGGGCTGGGCGCGATCAAAGCAGCCGGCGCAGTGTCAGTCAGATCGGGGCGATGGTCGCGGGCCAACGCGTTGGTCGCCACAGCCAGCGCGCGATAGAGCCCATAGGCACCGGAATAGGAGCCGATCGCGTTGCGCCGACCGGGTTCGGTCGTGCTTGCCACCACCGGTCCGCGTTCGGCCGGGGCGGCCGCGCCCCAGCGCAGCGGGATCGCACCGCGACCGCCGCTCCCCGGATGGGAGGTCAGCCGGATGTGGCGCGGGATCGGGTGCTCCATTTTGCTTTCTGCCGGCAACCGCCGAAGCAGCATAAGGTAGTTACCCCGAGCGGTTACCGCAACTCGGCGCGATCTGGATGGCGACCGGCCGCGCGACCGCTGTCGGAACCTGAAATTGAACCTGCTGCCATCTCGCAGTGTTGTTCAGGACACCACGCCATCGCGCGCCATGAAGGAGATCGAGATGAAAGCCTTGTTGTTGCCGGCCGCCTTTGCCGTTTTGTTCGCAACCGGCTCCGCCGTGACTCCGCCGGCGCAGGCAAAAGGATGTCTGAAGGGCGCTGCCGTCGGCGGCGTTGCCGGCCACTATGCTGGCCATCACGCCATATTGGGCGCCGTTGGCGGCTGTATCGTCGGCCATCATATGGCGGCCAAGCACGCACGGGAAGAAAGAGCCCAGCGCCAGCATGAGCAGGAAGGATCGAGCGGCGACGGCCAGTCCAACTCCTATAATGGCCGCTGACGTCGGCATCACGCCGACCTGATCTCCAGAACGGATCGTCTAACCAGCAGAAAAAGACTAGGCTCGGCACCCGTCGAATATCGGCCGTCATGGGCGCCCAGCCATGCACTCACGCAAGTTCAACGATCCGTTTCTGACCGCCGCGGGCGAAAAGCGCGCGCAGGTCGCGCTGAAGGGCCTGGAAACCCTATGGTTCAACACCGGAACGTTGTGCAACCTGACTTGCGGGCACTGCTATATCGAATTGTCGCCGAAGAACGACCGGCTGGGCTATCTGACCGCGGCCGAATCAGCCGAATACCTCGATGAAATCGAACGCGGCGGGCTGCCGACCTCGCTGATCGCCTTTACCGGGGGCGAGCCGTTCATGAACCCCGAATTGCCGGCGATGCTCGACGATGTCCTGGCGCGCGGCTTTCGCGCCCTGGTCCTGACCAATGCGATGAAGCCGATGATGAAATGCCGGGCGGCGTTGCTGCGGCTTCACGAGCGCTATGGCGATCGGCTGACGATCCGCGTCTCGATCGACCACTACGGCCGCCGGGTGCACGAGCAGGAGCGCGGCCGGCGCAGCTGGCAGCCGACGATCGACGGACTGTTGTGGCTCGCCGCTAACGGGTTCGCACTGCATGTCGCGAGCCGTCGGTTGTCGGGCGAAACCGAAGCAGCGATCCGCGCCGGTTTTGCCCGGCTGTTCGCCGGGCTCGGCGTCGCGATCGACGCAGACGACCCGGTGGCGCTGATGGTGTTTCCCGAGATGGACGCCGCTGTCGATGTGCCGGAGATCACCGAGGCATGCTGGGGCATTCTCGGGAAATCACCGGAAAGCGTCATGTGCGCGACCGCGCGCATGGTGGTCAAACGCAAGGGGGCGGCGCGCCCGGCGGTGCTGGCCTGCACGCTCTTGCCGTATGACGAGCGTTTCGAGCTGGGGCCGACCCTGGCCGAGGCCATCGGGCCGGTGGCCCTCAATCACCCGCATTGCGCCAAATTCTGCGTGCTCGGCGGCGGCGCCTGCAGCCGCGGCTGAAGGGATCTGTCTCGCAAGTTAGTTGACTTTGTCAACAAACTTATTGATGATGCCATTCATCTGCGATCGGGCACGAGGCTGCGGATGGTCGAGACTGCGTTCGATCGGCATATCGCCGATCTGCGCCGATTTAACCGGTTTTACACCCAGAGGATCGGCGTGTTGCAGGACGGGCTGTTGCGCAGCCCGTTTTCGCTGACCGAGGCGCGGGTCCTCTATGAGCTTGCCGGCGGCGAGCCGCGCTCGGCGGCGCAGCTCGGCAAGGAGTTGGGGTTGGATGCCGGCTATCTGAGCCGAATCCTGCGCGGCTTCGAACGTCGCGGGCTGATCCGCAAGGATCCTGCGCCAAATGATCGGCGCCTCGGCCTGTTGTCGCTGACTCCGCAAGGGCTGGCCGCGTTCGGCCCCCTCGATGCCCGCTCGCACGACCAGATCGGCGCTATGCTGCAAGAGCTGTCGGCAGGCCAGCAGGGACGCCTGGTGGCGGCGGCGCGCACGATCGAGCGCCTGCTCGATCCGAAACCTGAAAATCCGGCAGTCTATCTGCTGCGGCCGCACCGGCCAGGCGACATGGGCTGGATCACCCAGCGTCATGGCGCGCTTTATGCGCAGGAATACGGCTGGGACATCCGGTTCGAAGGGCTCGTCGCCGAGATCGTCGCCGCTTTCATCCGAACCTTCGATGCGCGGCGGGAATGCTGCTGGATCGCCGAGAAGGACGGCGAGAATGTCGGTTCAGTGTTGCTGGTCAAACACTCGGAGGCGGAGGCCAAGCTGCGCCTGCTGCTGGTCGAGCCGCAAGCGCGCGGGCTCGGGATCGGCGCGCGGCTGGTGCAGGAATGCCTGCGCTTTGCCCGCCAGGTGGGCTACCGGAAAGTGACATTGTGGACCAACAACGTGCTCGTCGCTGCGCGACGCATTTATGAAGCCTCGGGGTTTCGCCTGGTCGAGAGCCTGCCGCATCAGAGCTTCGGCCAGGAGCTGGTCGGCGAGACCTGGGAACTCGATCTTCAGCCCCACACCCGCACTTCAGAGCCCTTGATCTAAACCCCCGAAAGGCTGATCGCCGCGCTCTGTTGGATGACCTCGGTCGAGCCGTCCCAGATCATGCGCAGCGCGACAACGGTGACGATGCCGAGACCGACCCACGAAATCCAGAAATGGCGTTCGAGCAGGCGCGCGATGTAATTTGAGGCGACCCCCATCAGCGCCACCGACAGGACGAGCCCAAACATCAGCACCCAGAAATGGGCGCGCGCCGTCCCGGCCACCGCGAGCACGTTGTCGAGCGACATCGACACATCGGCCAGCACGATCCGCGCCAGCGCCGGCCGCGCGCTTTTTTGCCGGATCGGATGCCGAATCGGCCGGCACTCCGCCGCGGCTGCCGCAGGCGGCTCGCGGGTCCGTGTCTCGCGCAGCTCGCGGTACATCTTCCACGACACCCACAGCAGCAGCACGCCACCAGCCAGGGTCAGCCCGATGATCGCCAGGAGCTGGGCAGTGAAATAGGCAAAGAGGACGCGCAACGCCGTGGCGACGACGATGCCGAGCATGATCACCCGCCGGCGCTGCTCGACCGGCAGGCTGGAAGCCGCCATCCCGACGACGATCGCGTTGTCGCCGGCAAGCACCACGTCGATGATGACCACCGACACCAGCGCGCCGAGTTGGGTAACGCCGATCAGCACCCTGGCGAGATAAGCACGACGTCATCCAAGGTCGAGGGCCGCCCGATGCAGAGACTCGGTCTTTCGCGCGCTGCGGCACGCCTATCCGGATTCTACGCCGCAGCGTTCCTGGTGACCGGCGCCCAGCTGCCGTTCTGGCCGGTTTGGCTCGCCACGCGCGGCCTCGGGGCGAACGAGATCGCTGGCATATTCGCCGCGGCCATCTGGGCAAAGGTGATTGCGACGCCGGCGATCGGCGCGCTCGCCGACCGCGTCGGGCATCGCCGGATGATGGGCGCGCTGGCCACCGCCGCGTTCGCCGCCTATCTGGGATTGTGGCCCGTTTTCGGATTTTGGCCCTTGCTGGGGCTCAATCTCGTCGCGCTGACCGCGCAATCGGCGCTGATGCCGCTCGGCGACACGATCACCCTGGCGCTGTCCCGCGCCGGGCGGCTCGACTACGGGCATGTCAGGGTCTGGGGCTCGGTGAGCTTTATCTTTGCCTCGCTGGCCGGCGGCACGGTCCTCGCCCGCACCTCCGGCGAGCGGGTCCTGCCGCTGGTGCTCGGGGCTTCGGCCTTGCTGATGCTGGCATGCCGCGGCATCCCGTCCGATCTTTCCGAGCGGCCCGTGGCCGTCCGCACGATCCGCCGCGCCGGACGGCGCCGGCTCGCCCGCGATCCGCGGTTTTGGGGCGTTGTCGCCGCCGCGTCGGCGCTGCAGGCGAGCCATCAGCTCTATTACGCCTTTGGCTCGCTATATTGGCGCTCGCTCGGTCTTTCCGACGCGACGGTTGGCTGGCTATGGGCCGAGGGCGTCTCGGCCGAGATCCTGCTGTTCTGGCAAGGGCGATGCCTGCTGCGGCGCCTGGGACCGGCCGGATTGATGGCGCTCGGCGGGTTTGCCGGCGTGATCCGCTGGAGCCTCGCCGGGCTGGTTGTCTCGTTGCCGGCCATCGCCGCGCTGCAATCTCTTCACGCCCTGACCTTCGGGGCGAGCTATCTCGGGGCGATGCATTTTCTGTCGCGGACGGTCCCGCCGTCGGCCGCGGCCAGCGCCCAGACCCTCTTTGCCGCGGCCTCCTCGGGCATCGGCGGCGGGCTTGTCATGATGGCGGTGGGCGCGCTCTATGCGGGCTGGGGCGGGCATGCCTACCTGTTTATGGCGCTGCTCTCCGCGGCCGGCCTGGCGGGCGCCGTGAGTCTACGGCACGCGGTTCCGCCGTGAGATCGGCCGCGACCGCGCGGCGTCACCTTATCTGCCGCACCTTGGATGGGTTTCGGCCGGTCCCGCCGCCTGCGCCACGGCGTAGTCGTGCAGCCCTTGGGAGTTCAGCGTGCTGGCCATTTTCAGCAGGTCGGCCGCCTTCTGGCATACCAAAACCGTGGGCTGCGCGCCTTCGCTCAGCGAAATCTCGTTGGCGAGGCTCGTGTTCCAGGCATCGAATTCGCTCTGGGCGTTGCGCGCCCCCTCGTGCCGGAAATGGGCGATCATGATTCGCTGATAGCGAATGATCGCACCGCTGTTGCGCGCCCGGAACTCGCCATAGACCGGGTCTCGGCACGCCGAGCTGATCACCATCAGGTTGGTCTGGAACCGGATTGCCTGCTCTGCCTCCATATCCATTGCCGAGTAGCAGTGGCGCTCGGTAGCCGACGCACCCTGAACCGACGCGGCAGCAAAAATTGCCGCAGCCAGGACAGCCTTTCTCATCGCATTTCCCCCAGATATTCCCCTGCGACCAGCGCAGCATACTCAGCCTGCGAGCATGTTCAAGAGAAACCATTCGCGCAGTCGTAGACTGCTCCGGCGATGCGCAGCAAAGCTTCTGCTTGGACTGGCGTAACACAGCACGGTTTCCCAACCATTGGTTGATCAACTGTTGCAACAGCGGGTCGGAGCCAGGCTGCACCGCGAGATCGAAGTCGCCGCAAAAATTTTAGTTGGTAAGCTGGGCAGGCTAACGATTCGGACATCGAGGCGATGAGTCCGGCGATGATTGCGCTATTCACCGATTTCGGCCTCGCGGGCCCCTATACCGGCCAAGTCAAGGCGGTGCTGCACCGGATCGCACCGGGCGTTCCGGTCATCGATCTGTTTGCCAACCTGCCGGCCGCAAAGCCCAGGCCGGCAGCCTATCTGCTGGCCGCCTATGGGCCCTGGTTCCCGCCCGGGACCGTGCTGCTCGCGGTCGTCGACCCCGGGGTCGGCGGCGCCCGCGCCGCGGTCGTCGTCGAGGCCGACGGACGATTTTATGTCGGCCCCGACAACGGCCTGTTCGAACTCGTCCTGCGCCGAGCCGGGGACGCCCGCGCTTCGGAGATTTTATGGCGCCCCGAACAGTTGTCGGCGAGTTTCCACGGGCGCGACCTGTTCGCTCCGGTGACGGCCCGGCTCGCCGCCGGCACACTGCCGTCAGGCGCCCTGCGCGGGACCCAGATCGGCCGCTTTCCGGACTGGCCGGACGACCTGCCGGAGATCGTCTACATCGACGGCTACGGCAATGCCATGACCGGCCTGCGCGCCTTGGCGCTGCCGAGGCAGGCGAGGCTTTGCGTGAGCGCCCACGAGCTGACGCGCGCTCGCACTTTCTCCGACCTTCCGCCGGGGGCGGCGTTTTGGTACGAAAACTCGAACGGCCTCGCCGAGATCGCCGTTAACGCCGGCCGCGCCGACAGAACGCTAAACCTCTCGGTCGGAACTCCGGTCGCGATGCTGGCGTGAGCGGCGAGGCGAGACGCCGGAGCCGGCGGTCGCGTGGGCGGGCCGACGATGTCGGCCCGGTGCTGATTGGCTTTTAGAAGCTCGGGCGGGCCCTCGGCTGGCGTCGCCGTTGCAGGCGATGCATCAGCCCGAAACCCCAGGCAACGACCACGAACGCGCCGAGCATTGCCAGGGTGAGCGAGCGGGCCAAATCGCCGAGAACCGCGCGGAACGCATGGCCGAGAAAATAGCCGAGAGCAACAAAGCTCGCCGCCCACAGCGCCGCCGCGAGAAAATTCAGCGCCAGAAAGCGCCGGCTTCGAACCGCGCTCATCCCCATCGCGAAAGACGAGAAGTTGCGTACTCCATAGATGAAGCGGAACGACAGGATGAAGCCGGTATTGTAGCGCTCGAGCCAGCGCAGCGCCGACTCGACGCCGGCGTGCCAGCGGGGAAACCGGTCGAGCAGTTTCGACCCGAAGTGCCGACCGACCCAGAACCAGCTCTGATCTCCGACAAAGCTGCCGAGCCCGGTCGCCGCAAGCACCAGAAACGGGTCGAGCACCCCCTGTGCCGCGGCAAAACCGGCAAAAACGACGATCGTCTCGCCTTCGAAAAAAGTCCAAATAAACGCGAGCAGATAAAACCAGGCGCCATGTTCAGCAATGAGCCGATTAATCTCCATTCCTCGACCGTTCCTGCTTGCCCCGACGACGCAGTCCCCTTTTGGCGCGGCGTCATGCTAGGTTTTTCGGCGCCGACGGTCGAGCAGAATTGCCGCTGTCTCGCGAATTTAACATGCCAACAGCGAAGAAATGATTGCCGGTGACCGGGTTCGATATCGGCCGCGGACGGCATTGACGGCCCGTCGCGACAAGATCAGCCTGCGCGGCCGCAAGGTGCGCCGTCGGGCGCGCCCGGCCTCGGCACCGCGATCGGGAGGGACCATGGCAGGGTTGTATTTCGAGGAGTTCGCGGAGGGGCAGGTGTTCGAACATGCGATCAGCCGCACCGTCACCGAAATGGACAACGTGCTGTTCAGCACCCTGACAATGAACCCGCAACCGCTGCATCTCGACGCGGAATTCGCCAAGACGACCGAGTTCGGCCAGCGCCTCGTCAACAGCATCTTCACGCTCGGCCTGGTCATCGGCATCAGCGTCGGCGAGACGACGCTCGGCACCACCGTCGCCAATCTCGGCATCAGCGACGCGCGGTTTCCCAAGCCGGTGTTTCACGGCGA
The DNA here is from genome assembly GCA_963703665.1 of uncultured Alphaproteobacteria bacterium. Classification (GTDB taxonomy): domain Bacteria; phylum Pseudomonadota; class Alphaproteobacteria; order ATCC43930; family CGMCC-115725; genus AP-15. Next base: position 57,640 of record CAVPFB010000003.1, read on the forward strand.
CACTTTGCGCGCGCGCACGATCGTGCGCGCGAAGCGCCAGAGCCGCTCGCGGCCCGACGCCGGCATCGTCGAGTTCGAGCACCAGGGCATCAACCAGCGCGGCGAAACCGTCGCGATCTGCCGCCGGGCCGGCCTGATGAAATGCCGGCCGCCGGATCAGTCCTCGGATCAGCCGGCGACTCCGCATGAGGGATGAATGCGTTCGTTCCTGTTTGTTCCAGCCGACAGCGAGCGCAAGCTCGCCCGCGCGCCCCAATCGGGCGCCGACGCGCTGATCCTCGACCTCGAGGATTCGGTGGTGCCGGCGAACCGTCCGGCGGCGCGAACCCAGGCGCGCAATTTTCTCGAGGCGACCGGCTCCGCCGACTACCGTCGCTGGGTGCGGATCAATCCGCTGGCGAGCGGTATGGCGCTCGACGACCTGGTCGCCACCGTCGCCGGTCGGCCCGACGGCATTCTGCTGCCAAAGTGCGTGCCCGACGATTTGGCCAGGCTCGACCACTATTTGTCCGCTTTCGAGGCGGCCGCGGTGTTGCCCCGGGTGTCATCCGGGTCATCGCGATCGCGACCGAGACGCCGGCGGCGATGTTCGCGCTGGGCAACTATGCCGGGGTGTCGCCGCGGCTCGAAGGCATTACCTGGGGGGCCGAGGACCTCGCGGCCTCGATCGGCGGCAGCAACCGCCGCGCCGACGGGAGCTACGACGACGTCTATCGCCTCGCACGCTCGCTATGCCTCCTGGCGGCGGCCGCGGCCGGGGTCACGCCAATCGACACGATCTACACCGACTTCAAGGACGAGGCCGGGCTTGCCGCCGAATGCACCGCGGCGCGGCGCTCAGGCTTCACCGCCAAGATGGCGATCCACCCGGCGCAGATCCCGGTCATCAACCGCGCGTTCACGGTCGGCGAGGACGAGCTCGCCTGGGCGCGCCAAGTCGTCGCGTTGTTTGCGGAACATCCGGAAGCCGGCACGATCGCTCTCGACGGCAGGATGATCGACCGCCCGCACCTGACCCTGGCGCGGCGGCTGTTGGGCCTCGCCCCGGCGTAGGATCCGGGAGAAACCGTTCGCTCGGCCGCGCCGGCGCGAGTTTTACGGACGTGATACTCGCCTTCATAATCGCCGCCGTCCGGTGCAGGCCCAGACCCATCCCAGTCGTGGGCACCGGCCTTCGCCGGTGTGGTGGAAAACCGGGTATCGTCCATCGGAAATTATCCGCTAGGACCCGCGCGCGGAAAGTCACCTGGGAAGACGATCTGTTGCCGGCTTTCTAAGACGCGTCGGACACGTCATGATGAGACAGACCGTCGCGCGCAAAACGCCGCCCCACTCAACTCTTTCAACCGATTCCCCGAGGTGAACCGATGGCCGCCACTACTCAGACCAACCGCAAGAAACTGCTGCTGCCGACGACCTTGGCCAAGGCCGGCTGGGCGATCGTCGAGGCGCGCGAGGATGTCGAGGGCGTGCCCTATCAGACGACGGCGCCGAAAGCCGAGCTGCACAAGCTGCTCGAGGATGTGGCCGGGGTCGCGCTCGTCGGTGACGCCGTTCAGCGATCCCGAGCTCGACGCCGGGCCGAGCCTTGAAGTCGTGGCGCGCATCGGCGTCGGCTATGACGCGGTCGACGTGCCGGCGCTGACCCGGCGCAAGCTCCCGCTGATGATCGCCGGCACCGCCAATTCGGTCAGCGTCGCCGAGGCCGGGGTGTACCTGCTGATGAACCTGGCGCGGCGCGGCGCCGCGATGGACGCGATGGTCAAGGAAGGCCGCTGGCACGACCGCTACAACGAGATGCCGGTCGACCTCTATGGCAAGACCGTGCTGATCGTCGGCTTCGGCAAGATCGGCACGCGCTCGGCCAAAAGGCTGGGGGCGATGGAGATGAACGTATTGGTCTACGACCCCTACATGTATTCCGAGACGATCCGCGGCATGGGCTACGAGCCGGTCGGCGATCTCGACGCGGCGGTGGCGCGCGCCGATTTCATCACCATCCACTGCCCGAAGACGCCGGAGACGGTGGGCCTGTTCGACGCCGCAAGACTGGCGCAGATGAAGCGCACCGCCTTTATCGTCAACACCGCGCGTGGCGGCATCATCGACGAGCGGGCGCTCTATGATGTGCTCAAGGCGAACCGGATCGCCGGCGCCGCGCTCGACGTCTTTGTCGAGGAACCGACGCCAAAGGACAACCCGCTGCTGACCCTCAGAAATTTCATCGCCGCCCCGCATGTCGCCGGAGTCACCCGCGAAGCGGTCGACCGCATGGCGATCACCACCGTGCACAACCTGTTGAGCGTGCTCGACGGCAAGCCCAACCGCGAGAACGTTGTCAACCGCGAGGTGCTCGCCTGAGAGCGCTCCTGCCGCCGCACCGAGGGCCGCGGCCGGTCGGGACGGCGAGCAGAGAGCGCGCCGATGTCGGATGACGGGGCCAGCCTCTGAGCCGTGGCCGCGGCGAAGCCGAAGGGATGGGGAGGTCGGCGCGCGCCTAAGACCACGGGTGCGCCGCTGTCGCGGCTTTGGTCGGATCGGGGGATGCACCCACTCACCGCAATGACGCTGCCGCTGCGCCGCGGCCTCGAACGGGTGCGCACCGATCCTCCTGCGTGGGCGCTACCGGCAGCAATCGGGGTGTCTGCTCTGGTGTTGCGGCTCTACGGACTCGGCGACAAGCCATTCTGGCTCGACGAGGTCGCCAGCCTGCGTCGAGCCACATCGAGCGTGCACCACCTCGTCGCCGACTCGCTGCACAACAATCATTACCCGAGCTATTTCCTGTTGTTGTGGCTGGTCGCGAAGATCGGCACGTCGCAGTGGCTGCTGCGGTTGCCGTCGGCGCTGTTCGGAGCGCTCGGCGCGGCGCTGGCCTGCGCGATCGGGCGCCGGGCGGCGGGCCCGCGCAGCGGTCTGATCGCCGGGTTGCTGATGGCGGTGTCTCCGTTCGAAGTCCAGTTCGGCCAGGAGGCGCGATCCTACACTCTGGTCTCCTGTCTGATCCTGACGGCGCTCTATGGGCTCGTGCGGCTGGCTCAGGAGCCGGAAGCGGCGGCCTTGCCGCTGCATCGTGGCGGCGCCCTGCGCGGCCCGTGGATCGCCTATTGTCTCGGAACCGCGGCGGCGCTCAACGTGCTCAACGTCGCAGTACCCTGGCTGCTCGCCGCCAATCTCGGCGCGGTCGGGATCGTCTGGCGCGCTCAAACCGCAAGACGCGCATTTCTGCGCAATTGGGGGCTGGCCCAGGCCCTGATCCTAGCGACATGGCTGCCCTCGCTCGCCAGCATCTATGTCGCCAGCCAGGGTGCCGTTCTCGACGGCGCCGGCTGGGCGCCGGCGGCGACCGCCGGGACGATCTGGGCGATCGTGGCGCCCGTTTATTTGCTGCGCATCTCGCGCTTCATCACCTTCGGCCTAATGCCGGCCATGGTTCCCGGGCTCGCCCTCGTAGTCGCGATCATGGCCGGTATGGGCGCGTGGCGGCTGCGCCGCGAGCCGGCCGTGCTGGCGGTGCTCGGCAGCGCGGCGTTGCTTTTGCCAGTGAGCTTGCTGGCCGTTTCGCTGTTCGTGCCGGTGCTGGTGCCGCGCTATTTCGCCTGGAGCGCGGCACCGTTCTTCATTTTTGCCGGGGCTGGCCTGGGTCAGCTTCGGTTCCGGCGCTTCGCTCGGGTGGCGGCGGCGTTCGCGGCGGTGTGCCTCGTCAATCTGCTTCCCTATTACGGTTACGAGACCAAGCCGCGATGGGATCTGTTGGCGGCGCAGCTCGCGGCCGCGGCGCGGCCCGGCGACGTGGTGCTGCTCGACAGCTATTATTCCTATTCCGTGCTCTCGGTTTTTGCGTCCCGCGCCGGCCTCGCCGACCACGGGGTCAAATTGAGCTGGAGCCTGCCGCAGGCGATCAAGCAGGCCGCCGGCCACGACCTTTGGGCGGTCTACGGGCGCGCCGGACAGGCAACCAAAAAGCAGTCGCCGCAAGTTTACCGGCAAGCGCTCGCACCGCTCGGACCGCCGGTGGCGCAAAACCCAATCGGGCGCTATATCCTGGTGTGGCGGTTCAGCGAGCCGACCGCACCGGCAGACCAGATCGCGACCCCGCAACCGGGGCCGGACGGCCTGGCCTCCGAGGATCCGCGCCCGTAAAGCCGGGCAGCGACGGCGTTCTTCTCCGGCTCTCGCGCTGGTCGGCCGGCCGGAATTTCGCCCGAAGCAGCCGGAACTAGGTTTCCAGCCGCTCCGATTGTTCGCTGCCCTGAACGGCCTCTTCCGCCGGCATTTTGGCGCGGGCGCGGCGGACCGCCTCTTCCAGCTCGTCGAGCGTGCACAGACCGACCCCGACCGGATGCCGCGGCTTGATGTTGGGGCTGTTCCAGTGGGTGCGGTCGCGCACCGCGGAGATCGTCGGCTTGGTCGTGCCGATCAATTTCGAGATCTGGGCATCCGACAACTCCGGGTGGCTCTTCAGCAGAAATGCGATCGCATCGGGCTTGTCCTGCCGTTTGGCGATCGGCGTGTAGCGCGGCCCCTTGTGCCGGATCACCTGCGGTGGCGTCGCCTGCGGCGACAACGCGAGCCGCGTCTCCGGGTCCGTCTGGCAGCGCGCGATCTCCTCGGCGGTGGTCTGGCCGTTCGCCACCGGATCGAGGCCCAGCATCTGGTTCGCCACTTCGCCGTCGGCAATCGCCTGGATCTCGAGCGGATGAAGCCCGCAGAAATCGGCAATCTGCTCGAAGGTCAGCGACGTGTTTTCGACCAGCCATACGGCGGTCGCCTTTGGCATCAGCGGAGCAGGCATGGTGAGGTCCCGGTTTCGACACCGCCCCGGCGCCGCCGATGCGGCATGCGGGCGAGAACAAAAAGATCAGTTACTATATAGTCCTGCGCCCTGACCGAGGGAAGACGCCAACAGGACCGCGAGACCGATGGACGAATTCGAACTCGAACCGCGCCGCAAGCCGGTGGCGCCGAAGGATCTGAGTTTGATGGGGATCGCCGAGCTCGAAGCCTATATTGCCGAGCTCGAGGCCGAAATCGCCCGAACGCGGAGCGAGATTGCCGCCAAGCACAGCCATGGCCGCGGCGCGGAGGCCTTATTCAGGCGCTGACCGATCCTGCCGAGCGACCGAGGACGCGCCGCAGAGACCTACCGAGCGGATGATCGGCGGCGGCGCCCTGCCTCCCGTCGCGCCGATTGACGGCGATTGATCCGGCCTGCCGCAGCGATCATGTTGGGGACGGAGGAGGATCGATCATGTCCGGCGACCCCGCGCAGCTTTATGAGGAGGATTTCGTCCTCTGGACCGAGCAACAGGCAGCCGCGTTACGCGACGCCGCGGGACTCACCAGGAACCTGCCGCTTGATTGGGAGAATCTCGCCGAGGAGATCGACAGCTTGGGCCGGTCGCAACGCCGTGAGCTCTCTAGCCGCATCGCTGTTGTTATTGAGCACCTGATCAAGCTCGAAATCTCGCCAGCGAGCGATCCTCGGCCCGGTTGGGTCGACACGATTGGGCGCGAGCGACGAGACATCGAAGACCTGCTTGACGACAGTCCGAGCCTCAAGGCCAAAGTTGCCGGTATCATCGCGCGAGAGACGCCACGGACCATTCGGCTCGTCGCCCGCAGCCTGCGCAATTACGGCGAGGTCGACCCGGAGGCAGTCGCCAGAGCCGATGGGGCGAGCTACACCGAGGAACAGGTGCTGGGCGATTGGTTTCCAGGGGATGCCCCTCACCCCAGCCCTCCCCCCGGTGGCGGGGAGAGGGAGTAGCGTCGTGTGAAGAGACCGGGCGCGTTTATCCGAGGTGCTTTTTGAAGAAGGCGGTGACCGGGTCGTATGAGGCATTCGACTGCCGCTGCTCGTTGTCGATGTAGACGATCTCGATGTCGCCGCCGGCATTGCGGTAATTCGAGATGAACCGCTCGGGTTCGTTGCCGGGGAAGCTCAAATCGTCGTCATGGTAGTCATGGACCATGTCGGGCCGGCCCTGGACCCACAATGCCGGCGGCATCTGGACCTTTTCGCCGCGCTCCAGGAGCAGCATCGGGTTGCCCTCAGCCATCGCCGCCTCAGTCTTCCAATAGAGGTCGTGCTTTTCCTTCATGCCGATCGCGTAGGCCGGCGGGTTTGAGGTCTTGGCCGCCTTTTGTGCGTTGCGATAGCGCGACAGCGGGTTGATCACCGGCCACGACATCGCGACCGCCTGCACCGTGGCGTCGAGTTTGGGCGAGCCCGCCGGCAACGGCGCCGCAGCGTAACGGGTGTCGTTCGGACGCATCGCCGCCAGCATCGCCAGGTGGCCGCCGCTCGACGCGCCGCCGATACCGACCCGATTGGGATCGACCTTTAGCTCGCGGGCATGGGCCTTGATCCAGCGGATCGCGTAATTGATGTCGACCAGCGAAGTCGGATAGCCGTCTGCGTTGTGGCGGAATTCGAGCGAGGCAACGACGAAGCCGTTTTTCGCCAGAGTTTCGTCGAGCCCCTTGGTGCCGGAAAGATCGCCGCTGGTCCAGGCGCCGCCGTGCAGATCGACGACCGCCGGGAACGGCCCTTCGCCCTTCGGCTTATAGAGCCGGGCGATCAGCTTTTTGTCGCCGTGGCGCAGATATTCGACGTCTTCGGTGGTGATTTCATAAGTCGCCATTCTAACTCCCTCCCGGAGTTGCGTGCATTGCGGTGCATCGGAGAGCGAATAGGGGACGGCCCTGATCTCCGAGCCCGGCGCGGCAGCCTACTCGGACGCAACGAGCTGGGGAAGGGCAGATCCGGAGCTTTTGTCCTGTAGTTTCGCCGGTGTTCGATCGGAGGGGCGCTAGCTCGGACCCTGCATCAGGTCGCGCAGCGCCTGCACGACCGCCTGCGGTGTTTCGCGCGACAGGAAATGACCGGCGACGGGCACGACGCGGCGCTCGTAGCGGTTGGCGAATTGGTATGGGCGATATTCGGATTGCACCGGCGGCGAGACCCCGTCGGCAGCGCCGTGCAGCACGATCGTCGGCACGTTAATAGCGGGCTGGACGGCGAGACGTTGTTCGAGGGGTTCGAGGGCCGGGTCGCCTGCCGCCAGTCCGTAGCGGTGGCGGTAGGACTGGATCGTCACCGCGACGAAATCGGAGTTGTCGAAGCTCGACCCGGTGGCGTCGAAAGTGGCGTCGTCGAATTGCCAATTGGGTGACCACAGCCGCCACAACAGCCGGGCGATGTCGCGGCGGTTCTGTTCGAGCCCGGCCTGGCCGCGCTCGGTGTGGAAGTACCACTGGTACCATAGCCGCTGTTCCTGTGCGGCCGGCGCCGGATGCCCGCTCGCGGCGATGTGCTGGATGTTGTAGCCGCCGATCGAGACGAGCCCGCGCACCCGCTCGGGCCATAATGCGGCGGCGACGCAGGCGGCGCGCCCGCCCCAATCATAGCCGGCGAGATACGCGTCGTCGAGATCGAGCGCGTCCATCAAGTCACGCAGATCGGCGCCGAGGGCGGCCTGCTGGCCGGAACGCGGAGTGTCGCGGCGCAGAAACCGTGTCGGGCCATACCCGCGCAGCCACGGCACCAGCACTCGGCAGCCCTCGGCCGCCAATGCCGGAGCGACAACGTCCCAGTCGTGGGGGTCCGACGGCCAGCCATGCAGCAGGATCACCGGCGGCCCTGCGGCCGGGCCGGTTTCTTCGCAGCCGACCTCGAGAACCGCGGTGTGGACGGTGCGGAACATATCGTCAGGATCCCAAACCGGCGCCGAGCCAGTCGAGGCTGTCTTCACCTTCGAGATGCTGGAGGCGTTCGAACAAGGGCCCGGCGCGGTCGCCGAGTGCTCCGCCGGTCAGGCGGACGAATTTGTCGCCCAGATCGGCGGCATCGAGGAGGCCGTCCTCGGCGCTGTTGGCGAGGCGCCGGCCGCCTTTGAGATCGACCGTGACCGTCGTCGCCGAGGGGCCGTGACCGGGTCGGCGCGATGTCGCCTCCGTCGTCACGCGGCGGCACAAAGCGCGGATCTCTGGGTCGTCGAGCGCACCCTCGGCAAAGGATTCAGGATTGCGCGGATCGCGGTAGAGCGCGAGTGCCGCACAGAACGGCACACTGTATTGCGCCATCATCAGATCGGCCGGCTCGGGAATGTTGTGCAGCGTGGCCATGCGCTCGCTGCCGCGGATCGCGACCGCCTCGACCTCGCCGCCCGCAAAGCCGTGCTTGGCCTGCAACTGCGACAACGCCTTGACCGCGGCATGCGCGTTGACGTGGCAGGGATAGCGCTTGAGGGCGATGCCGGTCGTCTCCCAATGCTCGCCGAGGCCCTTGGTCAGCAGGGCCACATCCCATTCGCGGCAGAACACGGCCAGAAACCCGAACCGGCCTTCGAGCACCGTATCGGGGGCGGCAAAGCCGTCCTGCGCCAAGCTCGCGGCCAGGACGCCGCCCTCCGAGGCACGGCCCAGATGCAACCGCTTGACCATGCCGCCATTGCCGGCGTGGGCGAATTCGAGCAACCCCGAGGCGAGCGAGCCGGCGATGCCGAGGGCGTTCGTCATGCGCGCCGCGTCGAGCCGCAAGAGGTGCCCGGCGGCGACCGCCCCGCCGAACGGCCCGGTGTTGCCCGGCGCATGAAAACCGCGCTCTTCGTTGGTGTGGCCGGTGGCGCGGCCGATCCGCACCATGACTTCGCAGCCGGCGACAAAGGCGGCGATCAAGGCCCGACCGCCGAGCCCCTGCTGCTGGGCGATGGCCAGCGCCGGCGGCAGCAGTGTCGCGCCCGGATGTACCCCCGCCCCCGGTCGGGTCAGGCTGTCGAGCTCGAAGGCGTGCGCGAGGGCGCCATTAGCCAGTGCCGCCGCGGGCGCCTGCACCGCCGGGCCCGGATTGCCGAGGATTTGGCACCTGCCGCCGGGGCCGGTGCGCTCGGCATACCGGATGACGATCCGGCTCCACGGCAGCGCCGCGCCGCAGACGATCGCCGCTACCGTGTCGGCGATGCACTCCTTGGCCCGACGAATGATCTCCGCCGGCAGGTCCTCATAGCGGAGCGCCGCCGCGTAGCTCGCGAGCCGAATAGTCTCCTGCGCCATGACTTCCTCCCCGGGGCACACCCCACTGGACGAAGACTAACGCACCGAATGCGGCGCGCGAAGCCCGCGGGTCGCGGCGCGTCGCAGCCGGTCAATGCAGCGTGTGGTTCAACAAATGCGGCCACAACCCGATCAGCCCGATCAAAATCAAATAGATCGCGACGACGTAATTCAGCAGGCGCGGAACCAGCAGGATCAGGATTCCGGCGATCAGCGCCACCAAAGGTTGAAGTGCGACTACGTCGACGGTCATCGGGCTGGCTTCTCTCAGTGCGGGATGTTCCAAGGGGACGCTGTCGGGCGTGGCGAGTTGCAGGGACCGAGAAGGCATCGGGGAGCGAGCGGCATTCTCGGCGGATTTCTCGGCCGCAAGCGATTGTGCCGCATCGATACCGCGCCGGTCGAGGTGCGCGATGCCGCGGGTGGCACACTGCCCGTCATCGGTGCAAGCGGGCCGCAGATGGTGTAGGATGGCACCGGCGATAGGCGGCATATCCATGCCGCGGGGGCCAGTTCCGGATCGAGCCCAGACGATGCCTGTCGGTGACCAGTCAAACCCGCCCCGCGGCGATCGCGCTGCCGCGCTGCAGCTGCTGGCGCCCGGACCGATGCCGTTGCCGCCCCGCGCCGCGCCGGATCAGGCCGCGCGCGACCCGAAAGCCGCGGCGGCGGCGCGCTATCGGCGGCGGGTGCTGCTGGTGCTGGCGGCGATCGTGCTGGCGCTGGGCCTTTATTGGGTGTCGAGCTATATTTTCGCCTACACAAACGACGCTTATGTAACTTCCGATCTCGTCGCGGTCGCCCCCCAGATTACCGGTCGCATCGTCGCCGTGCCCATCGTCGACAATCAGACGGTGACGAAAGGCACGCTGCTTGCGGCAGTCGATCCGCAACCGTTCCAGCTGGCGCTCGCCGAGCAGCAGGCCAAGCGCGTCGAGGCCGAGGCGCAGCTCGCGGTCGATCACGACCTGATCAAATCGGCCAAGGCGGCGCGCGACGAGGCCACGGTCAAGGAGCGGCTGGCGAGCGACAATCTGCGCCGCGCAACACCGGTGGCGGCAAGCGGATTTCTGTCGCGCCAGGCACTCGAAGACGCGAGCACGCACGCGCAAGCCGCAATGGCGGCGGTGGCGGACGCCGAAGACACCGTCGCCAAGGCGCGTAAGATGCAGGCCCTGCACGAGGCGACGGTCAAGGCAATCACGACGCAGATCGCCTATCTGCAATGGCAGCTCGACCAGACCAGGGTGCTGTCCCCGGTCGACGGCACGATCACCAATCTCACCCTGCGCATCGGCGACCAGGCGGTGGCGAACCAGCCGCTGGTCGGCGTGGTCGATGCCCATGCCTGGCGCATCCTGGCGAATTATAAGGAAAGCGTGATCCGCCATATGCAGGTCGGGCACACGGCCTGGGTGTGGCTCGACACCTATCCGTGGCAACTCCACCGCGCGGTGATCCAGGGCATCGCCCGCGGCATCAGCCGCGCGCCGGCGCCGAACAAATTGTTGCCCTATGTCGAGCCGACCACCGACTGGATTCGTCTCGAACGGCGCTTTCCGGTGACCCTGGTATTGCGCGATTCGAGCCCGGACGTCACTCTGCACATGGGCTCCGACGCACGCACCGTGATCTTTTATTGAGGCCGGCCGGTGCTGCGCGAGATCCCCGGCGCGCTCGCCGACGAACTGCGCTCGTTCGATTTTCGCGGCCGCCGCGGGATGGAGGCGACCGAGGCCGCGTTGTCGGTGTCGCTCGCGGTGCTCGCCGCACTAGCCCTGCATTCCGACGATCCTTGGTGGGCGGGGATCAGCGCCTTCATGGTCACCCGCGCCTCGCTCGCGGTCGCCTTGTCGCGCGGCATCATGCGGGTCGCCGGCAGTGTCGCAGGCGCTGCCATCGGCGTCATCGTCCTCGGACTGTTCGTGTACCAGCCGCTGCCATTCTGCCTCTGCCTCTTCGCCCTGGCATTCGTCGGATTTTTCGGGTTCGCGACCTCGCGCTTCGGCTATGCCTGGCTGGTCGGCGCGGTGACCGGCAGCCTGGTGATCCTGATGGCGTTCACCGAGCCGCTGGGAGCGTTTACCATCGCGGTCAACCGCGTCGCCGAGGTCGTGATCGGGACGGCAGCCTCGCTGTGCGTGTGCGCGTTGATGCCGGCGCCGGCCGATGAGGGGGGACTTCCCGCCGCCGGCCAGATCAGCCCGCCGCCGCTGATGTTCTGGCGCCGCCGCTACGGGGCGGAACTCCAGAGCTGGCTTGCCGGCAAATGGCCGCTGGTGATGCACGCCGGCTCCGGTGGGCTCACGGTCATGCTGCTGCCGGCTCTGGCGAATTGGCTGGCGCCGGTCAGCCCGGTCACGATGGGCGTCACCGTCGTCATCGTGATGTCGATCCCGACGACCGCGATCCTAGAATCGAATACCCGGTTCATTATCGAGCGGGCGGCCCATCGGATCATCGGTTGCCTGCTCGGCGCATTGCTTGGGCTCGCCTGTCTCGCCGTCGTCAGCAGCGATTTCGCGTTGTGGACGCTGCTGCTGGTCGCCGGAGTTCTGGCTGTGCTCGCAGATCCAGACCGGCAGCACCGGCGTCAGCTATGTCGGGACCCAGGCGATGTTTGCTTTCCTGATGAGCATGGTCCAGAGCCAGGGGCCGCCGCTGTCGATCGGGCCCGGCTTCGAGCGCCTGGTCGGAGTGATGAGCGGGCTCGCCATTCTGTTCGTCGTCACCCTGATCCTGTCGCTGATCCCGTTGCCCAATCCCGCGGCCGTGCCCGCCACCCGGTGAGGCGAGAAAGGAGTGGGCGATGTCGGAAATTCCCGTTGCGTTATCCGCCGGAGCCATTGCCCCCGGCGAGGCTTATCTCGGCGACACGCCGGTGCTGCGCCCGCATGCCGGGACGCAGCCCGACCTGTTCCTCCGCTGGAACGCCATCCCGCTCGCCGCCGCCCCGGACATCCTGGCCCTGGACATCCTGGCCCTGGACATCGTCGTCCATCTGCACGGGTTTTCGCAGCAAGGTGCGACGATGCCGCTCGCGGAAAAGGTTGCGCGCAGCGGCCTCGACCTGTCGCGCCGAACCCGGCCGACCCTGGCGCTCTTGCCGCGCGGCAACTGGCTGCGCTACAGCTGGTACGATTTTCCGGCGCTGCTCGAGGGCGGGATCGACCGGCTCGTCGATTACGGCCTGCAACGGTTCGCCGCGGCCCTGCCCTCCTCGGCGCCGGCGGCGATCGCCGCCGATCGCCTGATCCTGACCGCGCATTCCGGCGGCGGCATGCCGGCGGTCGACGCGATCGCCGACGCACGGCGGCCTCCGGACGAGCTTCACGTCTTTGACGGGCTCTACGGCCGCGATCCCGCTGCCGGCGACCCGATGCGCGGCCTGGAAACGATCGACTGCTGGCTCGACCGGCGGCTGGCAGGTGAGCCCGAGCGCCAGGGGGCGCTGCGCGTCGTCTATATCGAGCAGCAGACCGGCCCGTTCTCGCGCAAGGTCGGAGAATTGATCGGTCGCCGTCTGGCCGCCGTCGATCCGGCCGCGGCGGCGATTCTGCGACGCCGCTACCGGGTCGAGCCCACGGCGGTGCAGCACGCGCGGATCGGCGAGCGCTGCGGCCCCGACCTCCTGGCCGCGGCGAACGCGGAGTTCGATTGGTCGCGCTGACCGCCACGCCGATCCCAGATCGGCCGGCCGCCAGATAAGCCGAGCGCCATATAAAACGACGGCCCCGTAGTAGCGCGCCGCGCTGCGGATGCACACATCTTGAGCGTTGGCGGGTCGCGAGTTCGCTCGGGGCCGGCAGCCGGTTGGGATGCCGTCAAAAGGGCTGCCCGCGGCCCTCCGAGCCCAAGGGTTGGGAGGACGGTCATGTTGACGATCCGAAACCCCGTCGAATGGGGGGTCGACCAGCTGAAAAACGCCGCCGGTGCGGTCGAGGTGGTGGGCCGAGCCGGGCGGCGGACACGGGACGGTTTGCATTCTCCGGCGCCGGCGGTGGCCCAAATCGGCGCCGCCGACCTGCGCCAGGCGCTGGCCGCCGGCCTCTCCGATTTTGCCGCCTTTCGCACCGACGTCCTCTTTCTGTGCGTTCTCTATCCAATGGCCGGCCTGCTCCTCGCCCGGCTCGTCTTTGGCTATCAGATGCTGCCGCTGCTGTTCCCGCTGGTTTCGGGCTTTGCCCTGGTCGGCCCGTTTGCCGGGGTCGGCCTTTACGAGATGAGCCGGCGCCGCGAGCAGGGCCTCGAAATCGGCTGGCTCGATGCGTTCGGTGTCGTCCGCTCGCCGGCGTTTGGCGCGATCGTGCTGCTGGGCCTGCTGCTGATGGCCCTCTTTCTGTTATGGCTCGCTGCGGCAATGGGAATCTGGGCGCTGACCCTCGGCCCCGAGCCGCCGGCCTCGATCGGCCGGTTCGTACGCGACGTGTTCACCACCACGTGCGGCTGGACCCTGATCGGCGCGGGCGTCAGCGTCGGCTTCCTGTTCGCCCTTTTGGTGCTGGCGATCGGCGTCGTGTCGTTTCCGCTGCTGCTCGACCGAGAGGCCGGGCTCGACACCGCGATTGCGACCTCGGTGCGCGCAGTTGTCGTCAACCCCGGCCCGATGGCGCTGTGGGGATTGATCGTCGCCGGCGGGCTGGTGCTCGGCTCGATCCCGTGTCTGCTCGGTCTGATCGTGATTATGCCGGTGCTCGGGCACGCCACCTGGCACCTCTATCGCCGGGTGGTGCCCCGCTGACCCGCAACGCGTCGGCGGCACGGAACCAGCTCCGCATCGGCGGGCGCTGCGTGGGTCGAGCTGGCGGGCTCCGTATACCGAGGGTCGCCTGCCATTGGCGGATGACGGAGGGACGATCCGATGAATTTTCGAGACGAGAAAATCGACCTGTCTCTCGCGGCTGCGGCCACGGCGCTGTTTCTCTGCTGTAGCTTGCGTATGCGAGCATCGCGCAGAATATCAACCTGCCCGACGGCCCGATCGCTTGCACCGACTTCCACCGCGGCGCCAACGGCTCGTGGACCGTCGTGCATCCGACCACGATTTATCCACAGGGCGTCGAGATGAAGCTCGCGCCTGGGCAGACCTTTGACGAGAACCAGTTCGTCGACGGCGTCGAAGTCACGACAGTGCTCGACCGCAATTGCGGCAACAAGTGAGATCTCGGAGCCTGCGCTGACGGATCTTGGCGCCGGCGGTCACCGAGCCGGCCAGCCGACGGACCTGCCGCGCAGGAAAGGCCGGGGATGGGCCGACAGACGTGCCGCGGCTCCCCTCATCCGCCGCTCCATTGCGTCAGCGCCTCGCGGGCGCTGTTGCGGCGCGGGCGCCACAAGCCGCGGTCGATCGCTTCGAGAAAGCGGCGGCTGGTCTCGGCGAGCGCCGCGGGGTTGTTTTCGGCCATAAAGCTGCGCACCTCGTCGTCGGCAAGATAGGCGTCGTAGAGCGCCTCGAAATGCGCGTCGTCGACCGCGCGCGCGGTCGCGGCAAAGGCGAACAGGTAGTCGACCGTCGCGGCGATCTCGGCCGCACCCTTGTAGCCGTGGCGCATCACGCCGGCGATCCAGCGCGGGTTCGCGGCCCGGCCGCGGACGACACGCCCGATCTCCGCGCGCAGGGTGCGGATGCGCGGCGTCTCGGGCCGTGAATGATCGTTGTGCCAGACCGCCGGGGCGCGGCCCGAAAGCTGTCGGACAACGAGCGCGAGGCCGCCTTCAAACTGCCAGTAATCGCCGCTGTCGAGCAGGTCGTGCTCGCGGTTGTCCTGATTGTGCAGCACGGCATCGGCGCCGGCCAGCCTCGCTTGCAGCATCGCCCGCTCGGGGCGGCCCTCGCCGCCGGCACCGTAGGCATAGCCGCTCGCCGCGAGCCATGCTTCGGCGAGCTCGGCCTCGCCGTCCCAGCTCCGCGCGTCTATCAGCGTCTGCAGCCCGGCCCCATAGCCGCCGGGTTTCGCACCGAAGATGCGGTAGCCGGCGCGGCGCGCCGCCTCGGCCGGGGCGATGCCCTGGGCTTCCAACGCATGTCGGTCGGCGGCGACGCGGGCGGCGAGAGGGTTGACCGAGGCTGGCTCGTCGAGGGCGGCGACCGCGCGCACCGCCGAATCAACGAGATCGATCAGCCCCGGAAAAGCGTCGCGGAAAAAGCCCGAGACGCGCAGCGTAACGTCGACCCGCGGCCGATCGAGCACCGCAGCCGGCATGATCTCGAAACCGGTCACCCGTCCGCTCGCCCGCTCCCACACCGGCTGCACGCCGATCAGTGCCAGCGCCTGGGCGACATCGTCGCCACCGGTGCGCATGTTGGCGGTACCCCAGGCCGAAAGCGCCACCCGCGCCGGACAGACGCCGTGTTCCTGGGCGTGACGCTCGACCAGCAATGCCGCCGATTTCCAGCCGAGCAACCAGGCTGCCTGGGTCGGCACCGCGCGCGTGTCGATCGAATAGAAATTGCGTCCGGTCGGCAGCACTTCGGGTCGACCGCGGCTCGGCGCGCCGGCGGGGCCGGGCAATACCAGCCGGCCGTCGAGCCCGGCGAAAAGCCCGGCCAACTCGGCCGGCCCGCATCGCACGACGGCGGGACGCAGATGCTGCTCCACCCAGTCGAGCACGGCGCGGGTCCGCCGCCAACCCGCCTCGGCCCGAACCTCGCCCGAGACCAGGCGAAGAGCCAGCGCCTCCAGCCGTTCGATCGTGTCGCCGGCACTGCGCCAAGGCCCAGGACCGGCGAGCGCAGCCGGGCGCGGGCCATGCCAGGGCGCGGCCAGGTCGAGAGCGAGCGGGTCGCCCCCGAGGTCGAGGTCGGCGGCCAACGCGCGCAGCAGCGAGGCGTCTTCGACGGCGGCGCCACGACCGGGTCGGGCAAAGGCGACGAGCAGCGCGTCAAGCTGTCGGCCCTCAGGGCTCCGGCCGAACACATGGAGCCCGTCGCGGATCTGCAACTCTTTGATTTCGCACAACAGCCCGTCGAGCTTGCGCAACGCCATCGTCGAGTCGTCGCCCGCGGCGATGCCGCAATCGCCGTCGAGCCCGGCCGACCGCGCCCGTTCGAGGATCGCCGCCGCCAGCACCGCGAGGCGGCGGGTATCGCCGTGGGCGGCTTCGTAATATTCGTCGATCAGGCGCTCGAGCTCGGCCATCGCGCCATAGCTGCCGGCGCGGGTCAGCGGCGGCGTCAAATGATCGACGATCACCGCCTGGGCGCGGCGCTTGGCCTGGGTTCCCTCGCCCGGATCGTTGACGATGAACGGATAGAGATGCGGCAACGGCGGCAGCACCGCCTCGGGAAAGCATTCGGCCGACAACGCCAGCGCCTTCCCCGGCAGCCATTCGAGGGTGCCGTGCTTGCCGAGATGAATGACCACGTCGGCGAGGAAATCATGCGCGAGCCAGGCATACGCGGCGAGATAGCCGTGTGGCGGCGGTAGGACCGAGTCGTGATAGGTCGATTTCGGATCGATGCCGTAGCCCCGCGCCGGCTGGATCAGCACCACGATGTTGCCGGTGCGGAACCCCGGGATCGCGAACCGACCGCAATCGAGCCGCCCCTCGCGAAAAAACGGGTCGCGTTCGGCCGGACCCCAGCGGCCGGCGACCGCCTGCTGGACCGATGACGGCAGGGTCGCAAGGATCGACGAATATTCCGCGAGGGAGAACGTCTCCTCGGCCGGCGCGCCCGGGTCGGCGTTGGTCGGGCCGGCGGTCAGGCGCCGGATCAGCGCCTCGGCATCATCGGGAATGTCTTCGACCCGATAGCCGGCTTCGGCCAGCGCCCACAGGATCGCCAATGCAGAAGCCGGCGTGTCGAGGCCGACCCCGTTGCCGATATGGCCGTCGCGGCCCGGATAGTTGGCGAGGACCAATGCGACGCGCCGCTCGGCGGCCGGCCTCTCGCGCAGCCGCGCCCAGTTGCGGGCGAGGTCGGCGACAACGGCGATCCGGTCGGCGACCGGCCGATAGCCGACGAGGTCGACCTCGGTCTCGGGGTCGCGCCCGAGCGGCGCCTTGAACGAGACCGCGCGCGTCAGGATGCGGCCGTCGATCTCGGGCAGGGCGACGCTCATCGCCAAATCGCTTGCGGCGAGACCGCGGCTTCCTGCTCGCCAGCTCGCTTCGTCGCCGCCGGAAAACACCACCTGCAATACCGGGCAGTCGGCCGCCTCCAGCGGATCGTCGCCGGCGCCTGCCCGCACCGAAAAACCGGTCGCGTTGAGGATCACGGCGGGCGGATGGGCTGCGAAGGCGGCGCCGAGCAGTGTCGCGGACTCACCCTCCTTCAGGCTCTGGACGAAGATCGGGAACGGGCGCAGCCGGCGGACCGAGAGCGCGCGGACCAGCGCGTCGACTGGCGCGGTATTGCCCGACTGCACCAACGCCCGATAGAACACGATCGGCACGACACCGCCCGCGGCTTTCGCCGGGGCAGGCTCGCCGGGCCATTCGGCGGCGATGTCGTCGAGGCTGGGCAAGGCACGATCGGGCCAATAGAACCCGGCGCGCAGCAATGGCGCCGGCTCGGCCCAGGTTGTATCCCGGCCGAACAGCGAGGCGGCATAGCGCAAGAAATTTCCGGCGTTGGCCGGCCCGCCCTCGACGAGATAGCGCCACAGGCGGCTCCTGCTATCGGATGCCACGGACGACCGCTCGGCCAGCTCCGGGTCGGGCTTGTCGTCGCCGGGCAACAAAGCCAGCGGGATATGGCTGGTGCTACAAGTCTCGACCAGCCGCTCGATCCCATAGCGCCAATAGGCGCTGCCGCCGAGCACCCGGGCGATGACCAGCTGGGCACGCGCCACCGTCTCCATATAGAGGTCGACCGAGAAATTATGGCCGAGCCGCAGGATCGGCGCGAGGCGCACGCTCGGAGCCGCCGGGTCCTGCGCGCGCCGCAGCGCCTGGGCCGATGCGAGCAGCGCCAATTCGGTATCGGCGCTCGACAGCACCACGATGTCGCCCGGCGTTTGGGCGAGGTCGACCGCGGCCGAGCCGTCGGCGATGGTTCCCGGCAGAGCGGCGAGCAGGTGCATTCAGCCGGCCAGTGCCGCCGCGATCGCGTTCCGGGCGAGCCCCTTCTCGCCGATCACGACGAGCCGCGTCGCGCGCCGCTCATCCCTATGCCATGGCCGATCGAAATAATGCTGCAGCCGGTCGCCGACCGCCTGCACGACCAGCCGCCGCTCGCGGCCGGGCAGATCGACAAACCCCTTGAGCCGCAGCACGCCATGCCGGCGGATCGCCGTGCGCAGCCGCGCAACCAGCGCCTCCAAATCGGCCACCGCGCCCAAATTCACCACAAAGCTGTCGAAATCGTCGTGGTCGTGCGTCATTGCGAGATCGTGCACCGATGGCCGCGCGGCGAGATCGTCCTCAGCGCTCGCGGCGAGACCGAGCGCCACTGCGGGCGGCACCGCACCATCACGCGCCGGGACGAGCTTGACCGCGGGACGGAGCCGCTCGCCAATCTCGCGGCGAAGGGCGGCGAATCGATCGGGGGGAACGAGATCGATCTTGTTCAGGATCGCCAGATCGGCGCAGGCGAGCTGGTCGCCGAACACCTCGTCGAGCGGATTGTCGTGGGCGAGCGCCGGGTCCGCGGCCCGCGCGCGCGCCACCGCCGCGGGGTCGTCGGCGAACCGGCCGTCGGCCACGGCGGCGGCGTCGATCACGGTCACCACCCCGTCGACCGTCGTGCGGGTGCGGATCTCGGGCCAGGCGAAGGCCTGGACCAGCGGCTTCGGCAGAGCCAGGCCCGAAGTCTCGATCAGGATGTGCTCGGGCGGTGTGGGGCGGTCGAGCAGCCGTGTCAACGTCGGCAGAAAATCGTCGGCGACGGTACAGCACAGACAACCATTGGCCAGCTCGACAATGTCGCCCTCGCCGCAGGCCTCGTCGCCGCAGCCGAGCAGCAGCTCGCGATCGATGCCGAGCTCGCCGAATTCGTTGACGATGATCGCCAGCCGCCGCCCCTGCGCGCGGGCCACGAGGTGACGGACCAGGCTGGTCTTGCCGGCGCCGAGAAAGCCGGTGATCACCGTCGCCGGAACGCGGCGCATGTCAGCCCTCCTTGAGCACCAGCGGCAGGCCGGCGGCGACGAAGACGACGCGGTCGGCAAGCGCTGCGACCTGTTGATTGAGACGGCCGGCGGCGTCGCGAAAGTGGCGCCCGAGCGGCGTTTCGGGCACCAGTCCCATGCCGACTTCGTTGGCGACCAGCACGACCGGCCCCCGGGCCAGGCGCAAGGCCGCGTTCAGCGCTGCGGCCTCGTCCTCGACCGGCCGCCCGGCGAGCAACAGGTTCGACAGCCACAAGGTCAGGCAATCGATCAGCAGCGGCCGTTCGGGGCTCGCCTCGGTAGCGATTACCGATGCAAGCGCCACCCCTTCTTCGACCGTATGCCAGAACGCGCCGCGGCGTGCCCGGTGCGCGGCGATGCGCGCCGCCATCTCGGCGTCACCGGCCTCGGCCGTCGCGCAGTAGGTCCCGCCGGCGGCGGCCTCTTCGACCAGACACTCGGCATAGCGGCTCTTGCCCGAGCGGGCGCCGCCCAGCACCAGGCTTACCCGGGGCAGCCGAGCCGCGGCTCGGCTCGCTTTTGGCAGCAGAATTGGCGCCATCGGCATTGGTCGCTCCTCCTCCGCCCGAGGAATCGTCCCGTTCGCGCGATGCGGAGGTCTCCTGGCTCGGGGTCGTCGCCCGCGGCGCCTTCCCGGCCGGGCTGTCGCCCGAGCCAGTGGCCATTGCCGCGGTCTCGCCGCTTACAGTTGCGGGGGCAGCGCCGGCATTGCACCGGACTTCCCTGTCGCATCGCGCCGACAACGCTAGCACGCCGCCTCGACCGGGGTCACTCTTTCGTTGCCCCGATCTCGATTTTCGACCGCGCCTGAGATAGGCTCGGTCAGCGGCGGCGATCGCCGCGTAACGAACAGGAGGGGCGAATGAAGATCGAGGGCGGATGCCTGTGCGGCAAGGTGCGCTATTCGGCCGACGCCGAGCCGGCCTTCGTCGGCGTGTGCCACTGCAAAAACTGTCAGAAGGGCAGCGGAGCCGCATTCGCGACGGTGGTGGCGCTGCCCAAGCCGGCGGTGAGCGTGCAGGGCAGCCTCAAAACCTTCAACGATCGCGGCGACACCGGCAAGACGATGTTCCGGCGCTTTTGTCCGGAATGCGGCTCGTCGGTCATCGACGAGGCCGAGGCCATGCCGGGTGTGGTGATGATCATGACCGGGACGCTCGACGATCCGAGCTGGGTCAAGCCCAACATGGAGATCTTTTGCGACAGCGCACAGCCTTGGGTAGAGCTCGGGGGCAACATGCAGCGCTTTCCGAAAATGCCGGCTTCACCAGGCTGATCCTCAGCACGCCGGGCGGTTGACGGTCACCACCCGCCAGCCGTGACCCAGGCCGGGACCGTCGACCCGGTCGATGCGGGTCAGCGAGCAGCAGTCGATCGAGAACGCCAGCGCTGCTTCGGGATCAAGGCCGAGCGCCTGCCCCAGCGCAGCGCGGATCGTCCCGCCATGCGCGACGGCGATGATGTCGCGTCCGGCGTAGGTCGCGATCAGCCGGCAGATGGTGCGCGACACCCGCTCGATGACGGCGACAAAGCTTTCCCCGCCCGGCGGCGCTTCATGCGCCGGGGCATGCCAGAAGCGGTGAAAGTCGCCGTTTCGAGACCGCTTCAGCGCCTCATGGGTCAGGCCCTGCCATTCGCCGAAATGCTGCTCGGCGAGGTCGGCCAGCGCGACCGCTTCGGGTCCGGGGATCGACTGCGGCCCCGGCAACCCGGCACGGATGATCGCCGCCGCGGTCTCCTGGGTCCGGCGCAGGCTGCTCGTTACCCAGACCGCATCGCGCGGCAATTGCCTGGCAAGGCCGGCGAACAATGCGGTCTCGGAACAATCGCTCGGCAGGTCGCTCCGGCCGTAGATCCGGCCCTGATGCTCGACCGGAGCGTGGCGCACCCACCAGAAGCGCGTCGTGGGTGCGTTCATCGCGCCGCCGCCGCGAGCAAGATTGCGATCTCCGCGATCTGCTGGAAAGCACCCAAAACGTCGCCTGTGTACCCACCAATTCGGCGGTGGACCATCATACCCGCAACAAATACCGCTACGGCCGAAACCGCGAAGGCCATCAGCCCGAGCCAAGGCCCGAGCGCCGCCAGGGTAATAACGATCCCGATCGCAACCGCGGCGATCGCCGACGCCGAGCGCGGTCTCCCAGCTTCGACTGCAAGGCCGTCGGGCCGGGCCGGCGGCAGCGCCCACATCGCCGCCGGCAACAGCGCGCGCGAGGCGGCATGAGCCGCGATCAGGGCCAGGCCGGCATAGATCGCTTCGCCGGTTTGCGCGAGCGCCGCGGCCCGCAGGGCCACGCTCAGCACGATCGCCACGACGCCAAAGGTGCCGTGCCGACTGTCGCGCATGATCGCCAGCCTCGATTGCCGGTCGGCTCCGCCGAAGATCCCGTCGGCGCTGTCGGCGAGACCGTCCTCGTGCAATGCCCCGGTCACGCACACGCCCACGAGCACCGCCAGCAGTGCCGCCGGACCGTCGCCAAGGCCGAGAAGCTCGGCCACCAAAAATGCGAAGGCGGCGATGGCGCCGACGCCGGCGCCGACCAGCGGAAAAGCCCAGGCCGCATCGGCGAGCCGCCAATCGCCCTCGGCAGGCGGCCCAATCGGCAGTCGCGTCAGAAACCCTACGGCAGCGGCGAAGCCGGCGACCAAACCCGGCCGCCGGCCGGTTGAGCGTTGGGGGGCGATCATCGCCGCGACAATAGCCGAACTCGGCAGCCAAACCGAAATGGCCGGATGCGGCATGCTTTTCCGCTTGGGTTCGCCGCGCGCTTCGGGGACGATCGCGCGCGAAGGGAGAGCCCCGATGCCCGACCCTACCGCGAATCTGGACGAGATGCGCACGCTGTTGACCCATCTGCCGGGACCCGATCTCGAAGCCGGCAGCGCCGCCGCCGCGCGCCAGGCGCTGCTGACCAAGCCCGCGGGATCGCTCGGGCGGCTCGAAGAACTGGCGGTGTGGCTCGCCACCTGGCAGGCGCGGCACCCACCCCGCCTCGACCATCCGCGCACCGTGGTCTTTGCCGGCAATCACGGCGTGGCCGCCCGCGGGGTCTCGGCCTATCCCGCATCGGTTACCGCGCAGATGGTGCAGAATTTCGTCGCCGGCGGCGCCGCGGTGAACCAGCTGTGCCGGGTCGTCGACGCCGACCTCAGGGTTTACGAGATGAACCTCGACACGCCCACTGCCGACATCGTCGAGGGCCCGGCGATGAGCGCCGAGGAATGCGCCAAGGCGATGGCCTACGGCATGATGGCGGTCGAGCCCGGCATCGACGCCCTGGCGGTGGGCGAGATGGGGATCGGCAACACCACGGCCGCGGCGGCGTTATGCGGCGGGCTGTTCGGCGGCGACGCCGGGCAGTGGACCGGCCCCGGCACCGGCATCGCCGGGGCGGCGCTCGACAAAAAGCGGCGCGCCGTCGCGGCGGCCATGGCCTTGCACCGTGCCGCCTCCCGCGACCCGTTCGAGCTGCTGCGGCGTCTCGGGGGGCTCGAGCTCGCCGCAATCGCCGGCGCGGTGATGGCCGCCCGGCTCGGGCGGGTCCCGGTCGTGCTCGACGGCTTCACCTCGACCGCCGCGGCCGCGGTCCTGTTCGCGGCCGACGGCCATGCGCTCGATCATTGCGTCGTCGCCCACGTCTCGGCCGAGCCTGGCCACCGCGTGCTGCTCGAGCGGCTCGGCCAGCGCGCGCTGTTCGATCTCGGCATGCGGCTCGGCGAGGCCTCGGGCGCCACGCTCGCGCTCGGCATCCTCAAGGCCGTGGTAGCCTGCCACAACGGGATGGCGACATTCGGCGAAGCGGGGGTCAGCGGCCCCGCCTGAGCTATGTCGAGCCGAGCGAGCCGGCTGGGACAACCCCGTAAGCCGCCCAGGCGGTCGCGGCCATCGAGCGCGGGCCGTCGATCGCACCCGCCAGATAGGCGCGGCGCACCGCTGTGGCGAGTCGGTCGAGCCGCTCCGCCGGCAACGCCTTGACATAATCACCGACCGGCCCCTGCGCCTGCTCGATCGGCTCCCAGTAATCGGCGAAATCGCGATATTCCATGCGGATCGTCAGCGAGCCGGCGCGGACCTCGCCGAGCCCGGCAGCGCGGAACGCCGCAGCGAGCTCGCCCCGACCGGTCAGCGGGCTCGAATAGTGGCGGGCTCGGGCATGCTCGGCGGCGGGATCGAGCGCCGCGGCGGTGTCCCAGAAGACCCGCTGGTAGATAAGGCCGCCCGAGAAGTCCCAGACTGCGGCGGCGATCATCCCGTCCGGCCGGGTGACCCGGCGCATGGCAGCGAGCGCACCCACCGGATCGGACATGAAATTAAGCGCCAGCTGCGAGAAACTGCGGTCGAAGCTCGCGGCCGGAAAGTCGAGCGCCGCGGCGTCCGCGATCACAAAATTCAGCCGCGGATCGGCCGAGCGAGAGGCGGCATAGGCGACGTAGGGTGCGGCGATGTCGACCCCGACGATCGCGGCCGGCTCGGAGCGGGCAGCCAGCGCCAGGGCGAGGCTGCCGGTGCCGCAGCCGACATCCAGCACCCGCTCGCCGGGCTCGATCCCGGCCCAGGCGATCAGCTCCACCGCGAGCCGCGGGCTCCAGCGCCCCATCAGGCGCTCGTAAGCCTGCGGGTCGGTCGCGGTATAGCGTGACGGCATCAGGCCTGCCGCCCATCGCGGCCAGCGGCGCGTTCCGGTTCGCAATCGAGAAACATTTCGAACCTGATCATTGAACAGACATAGCCGAAATCGGCGGCGCGCGCAGCCGTGCCGTCGGACCCTCGCGGATCTGAGCAGTTGTCGGCCTCGGCACCGGACGGGCTACTTGCAGCAGTCCCGTGGCCATCAAAGCCGATGTCAACAGCGCGATCGAGGCGGGCTCGGGAACGGCCGCATCGATGACTTCAAGGCTCACCAAGTTGGAGACGTAACGACCGCCGAAATCATCTCCCGGCACCACGAGCCTGGCAAACCCGTCAGCGCCGAGCGATCCGCCATTCGTCTCGTAGGCGATCAAGTCGGGCGCGCCGCCGCCGCCGAACATCGGATCGAGCTCTCCGAAGGAAAAGATCGATTCATAGCCGTCGCTGCCGGTCGCCAGCACGTAATAGTTCAGAATGTCGTTTTTGATCGCCGGGTTGGTGACGATCCCGGCATCGCTCAGGAGAGTCCACAACGACACGCCGGTGAAGCTGGCGGTCACCGCCGTGCCACTGGCGAGATAGGTCACGCTCTCGGTCGTCGCCGGCAAGGCCTGCAGGCGCGACAAAGTGTAGGTGCCCGGGCTGGTTACGCTGCCGGACAGAGTGAATTGCGTCGTCGTTCCGCTGCCCTGCGCCGCCAGCGCGGGCGCGGTCCCGACCCGCAGATTTGCCAGGTTGGAGACATACCGCCCACCAAAATCGTCCTTGGGAGCGACAGTCCGGGCAAAGCCGGTCGAGCCGAGCGGCGCGCCATTTTCCTGGTCGGCTACGAGCACCTGCGGGCTGCTGCCGCCGAACATCGGATCGAGCTCGCCCATCGAGAACACTGCGGTGTACCCGTCGCTGCCGGTGGCGACGACATACTGGCGCAGCACGCCATTCTTCACCGCGGGGCTCTGCAGCCCAACGGTATTCAACAGCGACCACAACGTCGGACCGGCGAAGGTCCCAGTCTGCGGACCGCTCCCGGTCTGGTAGGTGACCGTCTCGGTCGTTGCCGGCAAGGCCTGGAGCGCGGTAAGCGTGTAGGTCGCAGGCGCCGTGACATTGCCGGTTACGGTCAATTGGGTGGTCGCAGCCGCTTCGGCGCGCCACCCAGAACCAATGAGAAGCGCGGCTCCGACCAGTGCCGAGCGCCAGACCGAACCGGTGGTTCCCATGCTGCCCCCGATCATTCGGTTCGGCCGAGCGCGCTCGGCCGAATAACGATATATCCGTCTGAATATATCGACATGTTCGGCAACGCCAGAAGCTTTTCGCGGAATTCCGTTTCGGCTTACAGGCCCTTTGACAGGGCCGGGACCGGAGCCGGCAGCCTCACTCGCCCATCTGCAACAGCGCGCCGCGCTGGCGGGCGTCGCGGAAGGCGAGGAAAAACATCGCCGCGCCGCCGGCCAACCAGAAGAGGTCGAGGGCGCCGGCGGTCAACAGATAGCCGGCCTGGAAGACATGCCGAAACAGCACCGCGCGCATGCCTTCGAAGACATAGGTCGAAGGCAACGCCCAGGCGACGTGCTGCAGCCAGCCCGGCAGGATCGACACCGGGTAGTAGACCGCGCTGATCGGCGACAGCGTGAAGACCGCGAGCCAGGCCAGGCTCTCCGCTCCCATGCCGTGGCGCAGGATCATTCCGCAGATCGCCAATCCCAACGACCAGCCCATGATCAGCAGCACGGCGAAAAACGCGGCGAGCGGCAGCCCCAGCGAGAAGATCGAATAATGATAGAGCACGATCGCCAGCAACGCCGCCGGCACGACCCCGATCAGCACCCGGATCAGGCTCATAGCCAACAGCGCGGCGACCCACTCATAGGGGCGCAGCGGGGTGACGAACAAATGCCCGAGGTTGCGCGCCCACATCTCTTCTAGAAACGAGATTGACAGGCCGAGCTGCCCGCGAAACAAGACGTCCCACAGCATCACCGCGGCCAACAGCACGCCAAAGGCGCGAAACACGTAATTGCTGTTGACATAGAGAAACTGGCTCATAAACCCCCAGATCAGCATCTGCAGGGTCGGCCAATAGAGCAGCTCCAAGGTGCGCGGCCACGAGCTGCGCAAGAGATAGAGATAGCGCAGCAGCATAGCCCAGACCCGGCCTGGCGAGAAGCCGTCATGGGTGCCGCCGGCCCGGTTCGCAAGATGCCGGCTCACGACACCGCCTCCAGCTCGGGCGCGGATCGGCGCACGATGTGCAGAAACACTTCTTCGAGATTGGCGCGGCCATAGCGGTCGACCAGCGCCTGCGGGCTGCCGCGGTCGACGATCCGGCCGGCTTTCATCATCAGCACATCCGAGCACAGCCGCTCGACCTCGGCCATGTTGTGCGAGGCCATCAGGATCGTCGCTCCGGTGCGCGCGCGCCAGTCTTCGAGATAGCCCCGCACCCAGTCGCCGGTGTCGGGGTCGAGCGAGGCGGTCGGCTCGTCGAGCAGTAGGAGCTCGGGCTCGTTCAATAATGCCTTGGCGAGGGCGACGCGGGTCTTCTGGCCGGCCGACAGCTTGCCCGCCGGGCGGTCGAGGAACGCGCCGATCTGCAAGTCGGCGGCCAGGACCTCGATGCGCTCGCGGCGCCGCGCCAGGCCATAGAGCCGGGCGTAGATCAGCAGGTTCTACCGCACGGTCAGCCGGTGCGGCAGGTCGACAAAGGGCGAGGAAAAATTCATCCGCGGCAGCACCCGGTAGCGATGGCGCAGGATGTCCTCGCCGAGCACCCGCACCCGGCCCGCGGTCGGCAACAACAGGCCGAGCAGGATCGACAAGGTCGTTGTCTTGCCGGCGCCGTTGCCGCCGAGCAGAGCCGCCGTCGTGCCGCGCGCAACGGTAAAGTCGATCCCGTTGACGGCAATTGCCGTCGGATAGCGTTTGACCAGATCGGCGACCTCGATGGCGGGGGCTGGCATCGCCCCTATATGGCGCATCAGGGCGCGGTCGGCCAGCATCGGGCTGGCGGTGCCGACGGCGACGCGCCAAACTGCGGCGCTCCAGACCGCGCCCAGGCGACGCAATACGAGACCCGATCGTGACCGACACCAGCCTCCTCGCTGCGAGCGAACCGGTCGCCGGCTCCGGCCGGATCAGCCTGCGCACGCTGGTGCCGATCCGCTGGGTCGCGATCGGCGGCCAGGCGCTGACGATCCTGACCGTCCATTACGTGATCGGCTTTCATCTGCCGCTGCTGCCGGCGCTTGCCGCAGTAGCCGCCTCGGCGCTGCTCAACGTCATCCTGATCGCCCGCCGCCAGGTCGCGCGCCAGCTCGGCGAGCGCTATGCCACGCTGTGCCTCGGTTACGACATCCTGCAGCTGGCCATTCTGCTCTACCTGACCGGTGGATTGCAGAACCCGTTCTCGATCCTGATCCTGGCGCCGGTGACGGTGGCGGCGACGATCCTGTCAAAGCGTCCGGTCATCATGCTGTCGGTCCTTGCCGTCGCCGCGATCAGCGCGCTGGCGCTGGGGCATCTGCCGCTGCCGTGGCGCAGCGGGCCCGGACCGTTGGTGTTTCCGCCGGAAATCGTCGTCGGCACGTGGATTGCGCTGGTGCTGGCGACGGTGTTCATCGCCGGCTACACCTGGAGCGTCGCGCAGGATGCACGCCGGCTGCGCGACGCGGTGGCGGCGACCCAGCTGGCGCTGGCCCGCGAGCAGCGGGTCTCGGCGGTGGGTGCCCTCGCCGCCGCGGCGGCGCACGAGCTCGGCAGCCCGCTGGCGACGATTGCGGTGGTCGCCCGCGAGCTGGCGCACGAGCTGCCGCCCGACAGCCCCCACGCCGAAGACGCAGCCTTGCTGCTGAGCCAAACCGAGCGCTGCCGGCATATCCTCGCCGAGCTGTCGCAACGGCCGGAAGAGGATGGCGGCTCGCCCTATGCGCGGCTGCCGATATCGGTCCTGGTCGAGGCCGCCGCAGCGCCGCATCAGGAGCGCGGAGTGAGGCTGATCTTTGCCGCCGCCGGGGCCCCCGCCGAAGACGAGCCCCAGGTCAGGCGCAGCCCCGAGATCCTGCACGGGCTCCACAACCTCATTCAGAACGCGGTCCAGTTCGCCCGCCGCGAGGTCACGGTCACCACCTTCTGGGACCGGGCGACGGTGAGCGTCGAGATCGCCGATGACGGGCCGGGGTTTCTGCTGCATCTGCTCGGCCGTCTCGGCGAGCCTTACCTGTCGACGCGCGCCGGTGCGGCCGACCATATGGGGCTCGGCATATTTATCGCGCAGAGCCTCTTGGAGCGCAGCGGCGCCAGGCTCGCCTTCGATAATCTCGAAGAAGGCGGCGCCCATGTTGCGATTTCGTGGAACCGTGCCAATCTGGAGACGATAGACAAGATCCGTCCGCCGGCGGCGATGGTGCGCGAGTCTCGCTAACCGGCAGCCCGGCCGCGGTAGTCCTGGCGGGCGGGTTCAGCGGCGCGCACGGGCGAGCATCGTGAACGCTATGGCGAGCATCAGGCGAGCATCAGGCGAGCATCATGAACGCAATCGACCGACCCAACCCTTCCCCCGCCGAGGGGCCTTCGGCGGCATTGCGCGGCCTGCCCGAAGCCGAGCGCACCTTGCTGATCGTCGACGACGATGCACCGTTGTGCCAGCGCCTGGCGAGGGCGATGGAGCGGCGCGGCTTTGTCGTCGCCACCGCCGACAGCGTTGCCGCCGGCACCGCCGCGGCGACCGAGCATCCGCCGGCCTTCGCGGTCGTCGACATGCGGCTCGGTGACGGGCGCGGGCTCGACGTGGTCAGCGCCCTGCGCCAGGCGCGGCCCGGCGCCCGCATCGTCATGCTGACCGGCTACGGCAACATCGCGACCGCGGTCGCTGCGGTCAAGGCGGGGGCAATCGACTATCTGCCCAAGCCCGCCGACGCCGACGCGGTCGAGCGCGCGCTGCTCGCCCAGGAGGACGGCGTCCCCGAGCCGCCCGAGGACCCGATGTCGGCCGACCGGGTGCGCTGGGAGCACATCCAGCGGGTGTTCGAGCTGTGCGAGCGCAACGTCTCGGAAACCGCCCGCCGCCTGAAGATGCACCGCCGCACCCTGCAGCGCATCCTGTCGAAACACGCACCCCGCAATTGACGGCGGAGAGCGCGGTCCGAAAGGCGGCGGCGGGAATGACGGTAACGGGTCTGATCTTCAGGAATTCTTTTCGCGCCCGGCGCTAAGGTCTGCTGTCGTATTCTCATCGTGAAATGAAAAGGCCACGATGACCCCCCGGCTGGTCGAGCGCGGTCTGAGCGACTTGTCCGATCCGATCCGCGCCTGTTACGTCGCTTGCCTTTTGGTCAGCGAGAACCGCGCTCCGAGCTTGTGGGCGCCACGAGGGCAGGCGGCGCGCGCGAGGGCGATGGGTTCGCAGCTGCGATGACACGCCCCGTTCCGACACCGATCCTGTTCACCCATTATGGCGACCGGTGGATTCGTGGCAGCGAGCAGCTGCTGCTCGATCTCTTGACGCATCTCGATCCCGCTCGGGTGCGGCCGATCGTGTGGTGCAATCAGATCGCGATGGCCGATGCGGCAAGAGCGCTCGGGTTCACCACCTATCGCAGCGATTTCGAAATCTATTTCGATTATCAATCACCGCGGTTTCGGCTCGGCCGCTATCGGGCGCTGATGCGCGAGGCGCGCGATCTGGTGCGCGAGCATGAAATCAGGGTTCTTCATTCCAACAGCGCGGGGCCCTGCCAGTGGCTGGCGCCGGTGGCGCGGGGGGCGCGAGTGCCGCTGCTGGCGCACCTCCACATCGGATATTTGCGGCGCAGCCGATACGCTTTCCTGCTGCACCAGGCCGCGCTGGTGGTCGGGGTGTCGCGGCAGGTGATCGAGCCGTTCGTCGACGACGGCATGGAAGCCGACAAGACACAGGTGATTTACAACGGGATCGACTTCTCCCGGCTCCGACGGAAAACGAGCGCCGACCCGCGGCGCCAGCTCGGCATCGCCGGCGATGCCACGGTGGTTTCCGCGATCGGGTCGCTGATCCGGCGCAAAGGCCAGGATGTCCTGATCCGGGCGTTCGCTCTGCTCAGCCCGGCGCGCAATGTCCATCTGCTGATCGTCAGCGATGGTCCCGAGCGGGCCAATCTGGAGCGGCTGGCGGCAGAGCTCGGGCTCCAGGCGCGCGTCCAATTCCTCGGCTACTACGACGATCTCGCAGGAGTCTACGCGGCGAGCAACATCCTGGCGCTTGCCTCCCGGGGGGATGCGTTCGGGCTGGTCTTGGCCGAAGCCGGCTATCATGGGCTGCCGGTGGTGGCAACGGTGGTCGGCGGCATTCCCGAAGTGGTCGAGGACGGAGTGACGGGTCTCTTGGTGCCCCCGGACGACCCTCCGGCGCTGGCGGCGGCGCTCGGCCGGCTGATCGATGATCGGGGCTATCGCGAGCGGCTCGGCCACGCCGGCAAGAAACGGGTCGAGGCATTGTTCAGCGTCGAACGGATGGCGGCGAACTTCCACGAAACCTACGATCGCCTCGACCGGCTGCCGCGCCGCCAGCTCGGCTGGCTCGGCGCGGCGGCGGTCAAACCGTATTTACGGCTGATGTCCGGATCAAGCGGCCGCCGGCCAGCTCCGGCAGCAAGCGGCAGAATTCATCGACTATGACCGCCGGCCGAATCTCCGGGCGCAGCGCGTAGGTCGCCGCCGCGGCCGAGTA
Source organism: uncultured Alphaproteobacteria bacterium (assembly GCA_963703665.1). Lineage (GTDB taxonomy): Bacteria > Pseudomonadota > Alphaproteobacteria > ATCC43930 > CGMCC-115725 > AP-15. Next base: position 88,109 of record CAVPFB010000003.1, read on the forward strand.
ACGCGAGTAGGCTTCCGGCTCGTCCCAAAGCTGGGCCAGAGCCGCCAGCCACTCCGCATGCGGCGCCTCGGCCGGCACCAGGATGCCGCCAGGACCCACCGATTCCGGCAGGCCGCCGCGATCGCTGGCGAGGACTGGGATGCCGTTCACATGCGCCTCCGATGCGACGCGGCCCCAGGTTTCCTCCCACTGCGAGGGAACGAGCACGATGCGCGCCTGGGAATAGAGGGGGCGCATATCGCGAGTCGGCGGGTGCAGGGTGATGTTGCCGGCCGCCGCGGCTCGCGCCCTCAGCGCATCCAGCCGCTCGCCCTTCAGGATCCAGTTCCATACGAGGTCGAACGGAATGTCGGGGCGGCTGTGCGCCAGGCGCAAAACGATCTCCAGCCCCTTGCGCGGCACGGTGTTGATAAACAGTGCACGTCGCCGTCGAGTCGAGGTGACATACAGCGCTGGATCGACCAGAGGACGGATGACATGCGCCTCGATCCCGCATTGCTCGCGCAGCCGCGTGGCGGTGAAATGCGAGTTGGCGAGGAACGGCACGCCTTCGCGACCGAGCGGTCCGAGATCGTCGATGCTCTCGACTTCGTGAACGTAAACGACGATGGGTATGCCGCATCGGGTCAAGACGCGGATCAGCGGCTCGGGATGGGGCATCTGCACGATGGCGAGTTCGGGCCGGAACCGAGCGACTACTTCCGCGGCCCCGTCGCCGACCAAATCCCAACCCCGGAATACCGGGTAGCCGCAGCCCGAATCCCGCGGGAAGCGCTGCCGCAGCAGTATGCGCTTGAGCCGGTTGGCGTGCTTGAGCCAGGACGGACTGGCGCTGAGCCCGCACCACACAGCGGGCTCGACACCCCGGGCCTGCAGGGCGAGGCACAACTCGTGTGCATTGCGCTCGCCGCCACCTCCGCCCTGCGGAAAATGGACATGGGTCGTCGCGAACAGCGCACGCCGGACCATTCGGTCGCACCTATCTGCGTCGGGGGAAACAAGCATACCGGGCGGCCGCTGCCGACGCTCGCCCGGGGTCAGCGCATTGCGGTCAGGTTGGCCAATTTCTTGAGCTTGTCCGAAAATACCCTGGCCGGATCCGGTGGAACAAGCTGCCGTATTCTCCGCGCGCCCGCCTGGCCGATTGCTTCCGCCTCGCCGCGCCGGGCCCAGAACCGCTCCAGCGCCATGGCCATGCTGGCGGCAGTCGGCGCATCGGCCAGAAAGCCGGTCACGCCGTCCTCGACGATTTCCGCATGGCCGGCCACGTCGGTGGCCACGACCGGTCGCGCGCACAGCATCGCCTCGACCATCGCCAGAGGCAAGCCCTCGACGCGGGACGGCATGACCAAGGCATGATTTGACGCCCATATCTCCTCGACGGCGGCAAACCCGGCAAAGACGACCCGATCAGCGAGCCCGAGCCTATGGGCGAGCCATTCGAGGCCCTGCCGGACCGACCCATCCCCATAAAGATACAATCGCCATCGCCGGTCTTTCCATTGCGGCTGGGCCAGCGCTTCAAAGAGAAGATCCTGGCCCTTCGACGGCGGGTGCAGCCGGCCGACGCAGGCCAGCCGCAGATCGGCGTCGCTGTCCCGAGGCGGCCATGGGAGTGAAACGTCAAACGGAAGATTGACCGGGTTTCGCACCACCTCCGCGTTGGCGAGCTCGCCGCCGATCTGCTTTTCGGCAAGCCGCCGATTGGCCTCGGAAACGAAACAGCAGCACCGCGCGGCGGCGAGCGCGACGCGGTATCGCTCGGCGACATGGTCGGGGTACCAGAGCTCCTCGCCGTTGGACTGTCCGATGGTGACAAACGGCAATTTTCCGGCATCGCACAGCTCGAGCAGCTCGATTGGCGGCAAGGCGCCGCCGTCAGAGAAAACGACCAGCGCCGGGGGGCGGGCGGCGATCAGCCGCTCGACCGCATAGGTTGTCGGCGCTTTGCCTCGAGCCGCCAGCCGGCTCCAGGGATGCTCGCGCAACGAATACCACGGCGGCCGGACCCACAGCTCCACCCCACGCGCCTGCAAATCGAGGACCCGCGGATGAAGCGGCACCCATTCCAGAACGCTGGCCGAGACCAGAAAGCCTTGGTCGACAAGATCGAGCGCGGTCCGTGACCACAATTCTTCCGACCCGCCCCACGGGGAGGGGAACATCGTGGAAACGAAAATGACTCTCGCGCCGATGCCCCGCCGCGACCCGGTTGGCCATGGCCGCGGCCAACGTCGCTGGCGCCCTCCCTTGTGCACCCGCTTTCAGGTGATCTCAGCGGCCGCGGCATCCGGGGGCGGCGTCACCCGAGGCGCAGGGCCCGCGATGCGCCTCGCCGCCGCGATCGGCCCTGTCATCACGGCATCCGGGCGGGGCGCCGCCGATCGGAGCGGGTTCAGCCGCTGACTCAGCCCTTGACGCCGCCTAACGTCAGGCCGGCGGTCATGCGGCTGCGGAACAGGTAATAGACCATGACCGGCGGGATCGCATAGATCACGGCAGTCGCCATCATGTAGTTCCACGGCGACTCGTCGCTGTTAAGGAACTGGGCGAGCGCCACCGGCACCGTCATGCTGCGCGTGTTCGACAACAGCAGGAACTGATAGAGGTACTCGTTCCAGGCGAGCAACAAAGCGTATGTGCCGACCGCCACCAGCGCCGGCGCCATCAGCGGCAGGTAAATCCGGAAATACACCTGCAGCGGCGAAGCCCCGTCGATCCGGGCCGCCTCGTCGAGCTCGATCGGGATTCCCCTGCCGTATTGCTGAAAGATGAAGATCGCGTAGGGCGTGGCAAAGGTCACCTCCGCCGCGATCACCGACCACAAATTGTTGCCCAGGTGATAGCTCTGCATGATCCGGTAGAACGGGATGGCCAGAAACGACGCCGGGATCACATAGGTCAGCAGCGCGGCGTTGCTGAGCAGCCAGCCGTGGCGGATGCGCATCCGGCTGATCGAAAAGCTGGTCAGCGAGCCGATCAGCAGCGTCAATCCGGTGGTCATCGCGCCGATGTAGAGGCTGTTGCCGAACTGGTGCCAGAAATACTCGAGGTACCAGTAGCCTTCGGTCAGCACGATCCAGTAGCTGTGCACCGACGGGTGGGCTGGCCAGATATGGCTGCTGAACACGTTGTTGTGCGATTCGAGCGACACCATCACCATGTTGTAGAGAGGTGTCAGGGTCCACACGATCAGCACCAGTCCCAGCGCCAGCGCCGCTGCTTCGCTCAGGATTCGCCGCAGCCGGTAGTTCGGCGCGCGCCGCGCCGGCCGGCCGTCTGTCAGGGCGGCGCTCACAGCTGCACGTCCGAAGTGCGGATCTTGTGCATCAGCAGGAACACCAACGGGATCAGCAACGGCAATGCCGACATCACCGCCGCGACGCCGAGATCCGGCCGGGCGATGTCGAAAGCGTCGCGAATTCCGAGGGTCGCCAGCACATGCGTCGACAATGCCGGTCCGCCGCCCGACACGAAGTAGACCGTGTTGAAGTCGCCGAGGGTAAAGATCGTCGACAGCAGGGTGCACACGATATAGAGGTTGGCCAGCAGCGGCAGAGACACGTGGAAGAACCGGCGCACCCCGGTGGCGCCGTCCACCTCGGCGGCCTCGTAGAGCTCGCGCGGGATCGACATCCTGCCGGCGAGCAGGATCACGGTCCAGAACGGCATCCACTTCCAGATATAGGAAACGATGACCGAGCCCAGCGCCAGCCAGCGCGAATTGTCGAGCCAGCCCGGGCCGTCAATGTGAAAGAGGTCCCACAGCGTGTTGTTGATCAGGCCCCACTGGCCGTTCAGCATCCAGTGGATCGAGATGAAGGTCGGCAATGCCGGGACCGCCCAGGGCAGGACGTAGACCATGAGCAGACCCTTCATCCACCAGCCGCGGCGCATGAAAAAGCCCGACAGCAACAGCGCGCCCAGCATCTTGAGGTTCACGCCGATCGCCAGGTACAGAACCGTGTTGACCACGGTTTGCTGATAGATCGGGTCCGAGAACAGCTCGGCATAGAGGCTCGGCTTGTGACCGAGCCACAGCCCGTACGCCACCGGATACACCACAAAGGCGAAGAACACGGCGATGTAAGGAATGCAAAAGGCGATAGCCCAGGTATATTCGGACCCTTGCAGGCCACCGCGCCAAGTGCGCCGCCGCGCCCGCAGGCCGGCGAGAACCTGGCTGGGAAGTGCTTGGGTCGCTTGTAGGACCGAGGTGCCGTCCACCATGATCGCCTCTCAGCTCTGCACAATCGGGTATTTCGCGAGGATTCCCTCGATCCGCTTGAATGCCTTGTCGGTCGCATCCGTCGCCGTCATCCCGTTGCGCAGGACATCGGCTTCGGCCTGACCCCAGACCTGCTCGGCATTGGCCACCGCGATCCCCGGGTTGAAGACGTAATAGTAAGGCATTGTCGGGCCGAGCACGCCTTCGCGCACATAAACCGGCCGGTGCGGGTCCTTGGGGTCAAGCCAGAACGGGTCGCTTTTGACGAGGCTCGGTATCGCCGGCAGCCAGCGTCCCAGCCCCTGCTTCAGGTAGTTGTCCATGACCTGCGGCTGGATCACGTATTTGAGAAAATCCTTGGCCGCGTCGACGTTTTTCGCCCCCTTGGGAATAAACCCGCCGCCGACCCCCAATTGCGCCGGCACCGGCTTGCCGTCATTGCCCATCGGCAGGCCGAGCGTGACCAGATCGTGATCATAGGCCTGCTTGTCGTGATAAAGTGCCACCTCGGTCGAGATCGTGCCGTCGAAATCCATGACGATTTCTTTGGCGTGGAAGGCGTTGTTGTCGTCGGCGTCGCTCCAGCTCAGCGCCCCCGGCGGCACATACCCTTGCTTGTAGGCGGCGGTCATATAGGTCAGCGATTTGACCACCGCCTCCTTGATTGTCGGGTCATCCAAGTGCGCCTTGCCGTCGGGCGTGACCATGTTTCTGCCGCCGTTCGCCAACACGAAGGCGTAAAACAGATTGTTGCCGTCGGCCGGCCCGGTGGTGGTCATCTGCAGACCCAGGGAATAGATGCCGCGGCTGCCCTGGTCGCGCAGCTTTGCCTGCATCGGCTTGAAGAAATCCCAAAAAGCATCCCACGTCTTCGGTGCATCGGAAATCTTGAATCCCGCCTTTTCGACCAGGGAGCCCCAGGCGTGAAACGGGATGCAGGCGGTTTTATACGGCACCATATAAAAGCCGCGCTGTTTTTTTACATTGTTGTAATACTGAGAGCCGAGCAGCGCGGTTTTGCTGTACTGCGATTTCTGGGTGTCGACGATGTCGCCGACCTCGACGACTTTGTCGTCCCAGGCGTTCTGCGGGATGATCGTGGCGTCCGCGGCATCATAGGACACCACATCCGGGACGTCGCCGCTGGTGATCGCGGAGATGACCTTATACCCAAGCGGGCCAAACGGAAGAATACTATAATCGATTTTGTTGCCGCTGGTCTTCTCATACTCCGCGACCATCGCGCGGAACGCGGCATCTTCCTCGGGAATGAAACCCTGGGTCCACCAGGCGGTCACGGTGGTCGCCGCGGCATGGGCAATGTAGGGCCGCGCCAGCGTGCCGGCCGCGGCAACGGCGAGGGAGCTGCGGAGCAGCGTACGCCTCGTCGGATTGATCATACGTCTTCCTTCCTCATTCGCGCGGTTTGGCGCCGCGGGCGCGTTGTCGTTATGGGTCTGCCATGCCAATATAGGGCAGCTCCGCCGCGGGCTCAAAGCTTATTATGTCGAGCGCTAGCTTCCGCCGGTGGCGATCCCTGCTGAACGCGGGTGACTGGCCGCCGAGCATCGGCGGAGGTCGGGCTTGCGTTCGGTTGCGACCGGCTCGGTCCGCGGCAATCGGGCGCAGCGTCGCCGCGATCGGCGAGGGTTCTGGTCCGGTGCCGCAGGTTGGACCCCGGGCGAACCGACACCCGGATTTGCCCCCTCAGCTCTGCTCGATCGGGTATTTGGCAAAGATCGCCTCGACCTGTTTGAATGCCTTGTCGATGGCCTGATCGGGCGCCATGCCGTTTTTCATCACGTCGAACTCGGCGAGGCTGAACACGTGCTGGGTGTTGACCTCGCCAACCGCCGGATTATACGCCTCGTAGAGCGGCAAGGTCGGACCGAACAGCGTCTGCCGAATGTACACCCCACGGTGCGGGTCCTTCGGATCGAGCCAGAACGGGTCGTTCTTGGCGATCGACGGCATCGGCGGCGCCCAGCGTCCGAGACCGGCCTTCAAATATTGGTCCAGCACTTTCGGCTGGATTGCATATTTGACGAACTCGCCGGCCACGTCGATATTTTTTGCCCCTTTCGGGATCAGCGCACCGAAAAACCCGATCTGGCTCGGCAGCACCTTGCCCTCGTTGCTGAGCGGCATGCCGTAGGTCACGATGTCCTCATATTGCTCCTTGTCGTGGTAGACGGCGACTTCGGTCGACAGCGAGCCGTCGAAATCCATTACTACGAGCTTTGAGTGGAAAGCGTTGTTGTCATCGGCATCGTTCCAGCTGGTGACGCTCGGCGGCACGAAGCCTTCCTTGAACGGGGTGGTCAGCTTGCCGAGCGCCTTGATCGCCGCCGCGCGCACCTGCGGGTCGTCGGTATGGAGCTTGCCGTCCGGGGTGACCAGATCCTTACCGCCATAGGCGATCAGGAAGGCATTGAACGTGTTGGCGGGGTCGACCCCGTTGGCGGTCAGCTGGTAGCCGTAGGCGTAGATGTTGCGCATCCCCTGCGCTCGCAACTTGGTCTGCACCGGCTTGAAGAAATCGAGAAACGCATCCCAGGTTTTCGGGATGTCGGAGCTCTTGAAGCCGGCCTTTTCGACCATCGACTTCCAATAGCGGAACGGAACCGCCGCAGCCTTCATCGGCACCGCATAATAAGCCCGCTTTTTGCTGACGTTGTTGTAGCAATAGGTGGAGGTAAGCGCGCTCTGCAGGTATTGCGATTTTTGGCTGTTGACCAGGTCCGAGACATCGACCAGCTTGTCCTGCCAGGCGTTCATCGGCAACAACTCGAAATCGGCGTATTCCATCAGATCGGGCACGTCGCCGCTGGTAATCGCCGAGATTTCCTTTTCGCGCAGCGGGGCAAACGGGATGATGCTCGAGTCGATCGTGTTGCCGCTGGCCTTTTCGTAATCCGCAACCAAGGCGCGGAAGGCGGCGTCCTCCTCGGGAATAAAACCCTGGGTCCACCACACGGTCGCGGTCGCCGCCGCCGCATTGGCGATATACGGCCGGGCCAGCGCACCCGCCGCAGCCAGCGCCACGGAGCCGCGCAGCAGCGAACGCCTGGTCGGATCGATCATGCTGGTCTCCTTCCCTGCTCGCCATGCCCGCCTGCGAAAACCGCCGCGGACCCATTCGTTGATTAAGGCCAACTATAGGGCGAAGGGTGGGCCTTTCCAACCCGATATCTGCGCGCCGCCGCGAAATCGGGCGTCATGCCGCGCGGTCCGTCCCTCACTGACGCGTTCCGGGACCGGTTGTCAGGCCTGCGCGATCGGGTACTTCGCGAAGATCGCCTTGCATCGCTCGAACGCCTTGTCGATCGCTGCCTCGGGCGCCATCCCGTTGTTCATGACGTCGATCATCGCGAGGCTGAATACATGTTCGGTGCTGACGTCAGCCCTTGCCGGGTTGAACACCTCGTAGGGCGGTACCGTCGGTCCCAGCACGCCCTGCCTGGTGTAGGCGTCGAGCGGCTCGTTCTTGGGATCGAGCCAGAACCCCGGGTCATTCTTGACGATCGATGGCATCGGCGGCAGGAACCGGCCGAGCCCGGCCTTCAGATAGGCGGCGAGCACTTTCGGCTCGATCGAATATTTTAGAAATTCCTTGGCGGCCGCGAGATTTTTTGCCCCCTTCGGGACCACCGCCGTCGCCGGGGTGATGATGCTCGGCAACTGCTTGCCCTCGTTGCTCAGCGGCAGGCCGAGGGTCAGGATATCGTCGTACGCCGCCTTGTCGTTCCAGAGCGCCACCTCGGTCGAAATGGTGCCGTCGAAATCCATGACCACGAGCTTTGAGTGGAAGGCGTTGTTGTCGTCGTTGTCGTTCCAGCTCTGTACTCCCGGCGGGATGAAGCCTTGCTTGAAGGCGTTCGTCAATGTTGTGATCGTCTTGACCGCCGCGTGCTTGATCTGCGGGTCGTCGGCGTGCAGCCGGCCATCCGGGGTGACGATGTTTTGCCCGCCATAGGCGATATTGAAATGGTCGAAGGTAAAAATCGGATCGAACCCCGCTGTCCCAAGCTGAAAGGAGTAGGCAAAGATGTTACGAGTGCCCGATGCCCGCAATTTCCCCTGGACCGGCTTGAAAAAATCGAGAAAAGCGTCCCAGGTCTTGGGGATATCGGCGAGCTTATAGCCGGCCTTCTCGACCAGAGATTTCCAAATATGGAACGGAATCACGCCCATTCGGTGCGGGATCATGTAGTAGCTGCGCTTTTTCGTGACGTTGTTGTAGGCGTAGACCCCTTGCAGCGCCGTCGGGGCGAACAAGGGTTTCTGCGTCTCGATCACGTCGCTGAGGTCGACCAGCTGGTCGTTCCAGGCGCTCAGCACGGCAAAGTAATAGTCGCCGACATTGATGACGTCGGGCACGTCGCCGCTGGTCACTGCGGCGATCTCCTTCTCCCGCATCGGCGCAAACGGCACAATGCTGTAGTCGATCGTGTTGCCGCTGGCCTTCTCATAGTCGGCGACGAGCTTTTGAAACGCAATGTCTTCCTCGTGGGCGAAGCCCTGCACCCACCACACGGTCGCGGTCGTGGCCGCCGCATTCGCGATATAGGGGCGCGCCAATGCTCCGGCTGCGACCAGCCCCGCAGAACCGCGGAGCAGCGAACGCCGGCTCAGGTTTCCCATGTCCGCCTTCCTTCCCTGCTGGCGCCGCGCGGACCGCCCGCCGGCGCGTTCCGCTTTTTTTTAGGAACGGAGTTTGACTCCCTCCGATCCAACCGGTCCACTGGTTTTGCCAATCCACTCCTTTTTGCGGGCCGGGTCAGCGGCGGGCGGACCGGTTTCGTCGACCTCCCTGCCCTCCGTCACCGCCCGTTCAGCTCTGGCTGTCGGGTATTTTGGCAAAGATCTGGTCGACCCACTCGAACGCCTTGTCGGCCGCCGCCTGCGGCGTCTTCCCGACGGTCATGATGTCGGCCCAGGCCTGGCCCCAGACGTGCTGGTTCTGGACCTCGGCCCAGGCCGGATTGAAGCACGAGAAAAACGGCAGGCTCGGCCAGCAGACCTTCGCGGACTGACCGCGGCCTCTTTTGAGATCGTCGGAATGAAGCTTGCCGTCCCTGGTGACTTCCCGCCCGGCGTGACCGCCTTCAGCTCTGCGCGATCGGGTATTTGGCAAAGATCGCTTCGACCCGCTTGATGGCCTTGTCCGCCGCCGCCTGCGGCGTCGCCCCGTCTTTCATGATCTCGGCCCAGGCCTCCTGCCAGACATGCTCGCTCTCGACCTCGGCCCAGGCCGGGTTGAAAGCCCAATAGGCCGGCACGGTCGGGCTCAGCACGACCTGCGTCGTATAGGCCACCCGGTGCGGGTCCTCGGGGTCGAGCCACCACGGATCCTTCTTCACGATCGAGGGCATCGGCGGCTCTCTTCGCCCGAGCCCGGTCTTCAGGTACTCGTTGAGTACATCAGGCTTAATCAAATACTTGAGAAAGTCTTTGGCCACCGGGACGTTCTTCGCTCCCTGCGGGATCAAGCCGCAGAAGCTGCCGGCCATGCTCGGTACCGGCTTGCCGTCGTTCCCGAGGGCCAGGCCGTAGGTCACGATGTCGTTGTAATCCTGCCGATTCTTGATGATGGCGACCTCGGTCGACAGCGAACCGTCGAGATCCATCACGGTCTGCTTGGAATGAAAGGCGTTGTTGTCGTCGGAATCGTTCCAGTTGATCGCGCCGGGCGGGACATAGCCCTCCTTGTAGGCGGTCGTCGGATAGGTCAGCGCGCCCATCACCGCCTGGTGCACCTTCGGATCGTCGAGGTGCAATTTGCCGTCCCTTGTGACGATGCCGTTGCCGCCATAGGCGATCAGGAACTGGTTGAAGAAGGCAGCCGGATCGAAGCCGTTGGTGGTCAGCTGAAAACCAAAGGCATAGACATGGCGCATGCCCTGCGCGGTCAGCTTCTTCTGCACTCCCTTAAAGAAATCGTAGAAAGCATCCCAGGTCTTCGGGATGTCCGCCATCTTGTAGCCCGCCTGCTCGACCAGCGGGCGCCAGATATGGTTGGTGAAGACATCGACCGAATAAGGAACCCCGTAGAAGCTGCGTTTTTTCTCGGCGTTGTTGTAGCAGTGGGCGGTCAGCAGCGCGGTCTCGGTGTACTCCCCTTTTTGTGTCTCGACGACATCGGTCACGTCGACCAGCTTGCCGTCCCAGGCGAACAGCGCGATAATTGGAGCTGGATTGTTCTGGAACAGATCCGGGACGTCGCCGCTCGTCACCGCTGAGATGATCTTTTGGCGCCCGGGTGCGTAGGGAATGATGCTGTAGTCGATCTTATTGCCGCTCGCCTTCTCGTAGCTGGCGACGATCTTGCGGAACGCCACATCTTCTTCTTCGGCGAAGCCCTGCGTCCACCACACGGTCGCGGTCGTGGCCGCCGCATCGGCGATATAGGGACGCGCCAATGTCCCGGCCGCGGCCACCGCCAGAGAGCCGCGGAGAACCGAACGCCGACTGAAGATTTCCATGCCCGTCTTCCTCCCTTGTTGGCGCCGCGCGAGCGGCCCGCAGGCGCGTTTCGTGGGCGGCTCTCAGCTCTGCGCGATCGGGTATTTGGCAAAGATCTGGTCGACCCACTTGAACGCCTTGTCGGCCGCCGCCTGCGGCGTCTTCCCGCCGGTCATGATGTCGGCCCAGGCCTGGCCCCAGACGTGCTGGTTCTGGACCTCGGCCCAGGCCGGGTTGAAGGCCCAGAAATTCGGCAGCGTCGGGCCGAGCAGGCCCTGTTTGACGTAAGCCACCCGGTGCGGGTCCTTGGGGTCGAGCCACCACGGGTCGTTTTTGACGATCGACAGCATCGCCGGGATGCTGCGGGCGAGCCCGACCTTCAGGTACTCGTCGTTGACCTTGGGCTGGATGAAATATTTTAGAAAATCCTTGGCGACCTCGATGTTCTTTGCCCCCTTCGGGATCAGCGCCGTCCCGTTGCTGACCTGACTCGGCACCGGCTTGCCGTCATTGCTGAGCGCCAGGCCCATCGTCACGATGTCGTGGTACGCCTCCGGGTCGTGCATCAGCGCGACCTCGGTCGAGATCGTGCCGTCGAGATCCATCACGATCTGCTTGGAATGAAAGGCGTTGTTGTCGTCGGCGTCGTTCCAGTTGATCGCCCCCGGCGGGACAAACCCTTCCTTGTAGGCGGTGGTGGGATAGATCAACGCCTTGATCGCCGCCGCGCGCACCTTCGGATCATCGAGGCGCAGTTTCCCGGCCCTCGAAACGATGTCCTGGCCACCATAGGCGATCAGGAAGTAGTTGAACAGATTGTTGGGATCGTTGCCTTGCGTGGTCAGCTGGAAACCGAGGCCATAGACGTGGCGCATGCCCTGGGCGGTCAACTTCGTCTGCACCCCTTTGAAGAAGTCGTAATAGGCATCCCAGGTCTTCGGGATGTCTTCCAATTTGTAGCCGGCCTTCTCGACCATCGAGCGCCAGATATGATTGGGCAACGTCGCCGTCGTATAGGGCACGCCGTAAAAGCTGCGCTTTTTGTCGATGCTGTTGTAGCAATTGACCGAGAGCAGCGCGGTGTCGGTGTACTCTTCGCGTTGCGTCGCCACGACGTCGCTGACATCGACCAGCTTGCCGTCCCAGGCTTGCAGCGCGATCAGCTCGGTCGGGCTGCTTTGATACAGATCCGGAACGTCGCCGCTCGTCACCGCCGAGATGATTTTCTGCCGCATCGGCGCATAGGGGACGATGCTGTAATCGATCGTGTTGCCGCTGGCCTTCTGGTAATCGGCGACAATTTTGCGGAACGCCACATCCTCTTCCTGCACAAAACCTTGGATCCACCAGACGGTCGCGCTCGCCGCCGCGGCGTTCGCGATATAGGGGCGCGCCAACGTCCCTGCCGTCATCAAGCCCACAGACCCCCGCAGCACCGACCGCCGGCTCAGGTTCTGCATCTCCGCGCTCCTTACCCTCTGGCGCCGCGCGGCCCGCCCGCGGGCGCATTTTGCGTTAATTATTTTGCACGAAAGTTTGCGGTCGGCCGATCCCGCAAGTCAACGTTTTCTGCCCGACGCGATGGGCAGCCGTCCGGTCACACCGATTTCTCGAGTTCGCGCAGGATCGTGTCGCCCATGACCCGGGTCGAGACGCGAGCGGTGTCGGGCTGGACGATGTCGTTGGTGCGCACCCCGGCGGCGAGCGCCCGGCGCACCGCGTTCTCGACCAGGTTGGCCTCTTCGCCGAGGTCGAACGAGTAGCGCAGCATCATCGCGAACGACAGGATCGCGGCGAGCGGGTTGGCCACGTCCTTGCCGGCGATATCGGGGGCGCTGCCGTGGACCGGCTCGTAGAGCGCCTTGCGCCGGCCCGCCGTGTCCGCCGCACCGAGCGAGGCCGAGGGCAGCATGCCGAGCGAGCCGGTCAGCATCGCCGCGCAATCCGACAGGATGTCGCCGAACAGATTGCTGGTGACGACTACGTCGAACTGCTTGGGGTTGCGCACCAGCTGCATCGCGCAGTTGTCGGCGTACATAAACGTCAGATCGATCTCCGGATAATCCGCATCGCGCACCCGTTGCGCGACCTCGCGCCACAGCCCGCCCAATTCCATGACATTGGCCTTGTCGACCTCGCAGACCCGGCCGTTACGTTTCGTTGCCAGCTCGCAGGCGACGCGGACGACGCGCTCGATCTCGGCCTCGCCGTAGACTTCGGTGTTGATGCCGCGGCGGCTGCCGTCGGGCAGGGTCTCGACCCCGCGCGGCTCGCCGAAATAGATGCCGCCGGTCAATTCGCGCACGATCATCAGGTCGAGGCCGGCGACCAGATCGCGCTTCAGGCTCGAGGCGTCGGCGAGCGCCTCGAACACCACCGCCGGGCGCAGATTGGCGAACAGGTCCATCTCCTTGCGCAGCCGCAACAGCCCGCGTTCGGGGCGCAGCTCGAACGGCAAGGTCTCCCATTTCGGGCCGCCGACCGAGCCGAACAGCACGGCGTCGCTCTGCAGCGCTTGACCGAGCGTTGCATCGGTCAGCGGAGCGCCATCGGCATCGTAGGCCGCACCGCCGACCAGGCCCTCGGCGATGTCGAAGCTGGCGATATGGCGCCGCTCGAAGAAATCGACCACGCGCAGCACCTCGCGCATGATCTCCGGGCCGATGCCGTCGCCCGGCAGCACCAGGATTTTGCGGTTGGAGGGGCGGCCGGATGGGCGGTTGAGCGCCATGTTCACGCCCCGGCGCGGGTCAAGCCCCATTTCCACGGCTCGGCCAGCCGGCTCTTCGCCTCGAAGGCGTCGATCGCCTTGGTCTTTTGCTGGGTCAAGCCGATGTCGTCGAGCCCGTTCAGCATGCAGTGCTTGCGGAACGGATCGAGCTCGAAGCGGACTTTTTCGCCGTCGGGTCGGGTGATCGTCTGATTTTCGAGATCGATCGTCAGCACCGCATTGGCGCCCTTTTGCGCGTCCTCCATCAGCTGGTCGACGGTCGCTTTCGGCAGCTCGATCGGCAACACCCCGTTCTTAAAGCAATTGTTGTAAAAGATGTCGGCAAAGGACGGCGCGATGACGCAGCGGATGCCAAAATCGAGCAATGCCCAGGGCGCGTGCTCGCGGCTCGACCCGCAGCCGAAATTGTCCGCGCCGATCAGGATTCGCGCTTTGCGGAAGGGTGCCTGGTTGAGCACGAAATCCGGGTTCTCCGACCCGTCCGGGCGAAACCGGATTTCCTGGAACAGCCATTGCGACAACCCGGTGCGCTTGATCGTCTTCAGATAGATCGCCGGAAAGATCTTGTCGGTGTCGAGATTGACGATCGGCATCGGCGCCGCAACGCCGGTGAGGGTGGTGAACTTGTCCATTCAGGAGATCCTCTCAGCTTTGCCGCGCTGTGATTTCGCGGGGATCTGCTTCACAGCGTCGATTGTGCTCCCAGCTGCTAAAGCCACACCGTGGCCGATCCACCGATCCACGCCATGCGCAAATGATCCTTCGATTCGACATCAAGAGGCTGACGGGGGAGGACCTCGCCATCAGCGTATTGAATCGTCGGCCCGGCCAAGTTGGCGCACATCCGTCAGCTTGCCGGCAACGGCGGCGGCGGCGGCCATCGCCGGGCCCATCAGGTGCGACTTGGCGTTCTTGCCCTGGCGGCCTTCGAAATTGCGGTTCGAGGTTGTCGCCACGCGCTCTCCGTGCATCGCCTTGTCGTCGTTCATCGACATGCACATCGAGCAGCCGGCGTCGCGCCACTCGAACCCGGCTTCGAGAAAAATGCGGTCGAGACCTTCTTCCTCGGCCTGGTGCTTGACATGGCCGGAGCCCGGCACGACCAGTGCTGTGACCCCGTCGGCGACCTTGCGGCCCTTGGCGATGGCCGCAGCGGCGCGCAGATCCTCGATCCGGCTGTTGGTGCAGGAGCCGATAAAGACTCGCTGCACCGGCACGTCGGTCAAGAGCGTGTTCGGCTTCAGCTGCATATATTGCAGCGCGCGCTCGATCGCCGCCCGCTTCAGCGGATCGTCGATCTGGGCCGGGTCGGGAACGCGGCCGGTGACCGGCGCCGCCTGTTCGGGGTTGGTGCCCCAGGTGACGTGCGGCGCGATGTCGGCGGCGTCGAGATGCGCCTCTTTGCCGTACTTGGCGCCCGGATCGGTCGGCAGCGTTCGCCAATAGGCGAGCGCCTGCTCCCAGGCGGCTCCCTTCGGCGCAAAGGGCCGGCCCATCACATAGGCGAAGGTCTTGTCGTCCGGCGCGACGAGCCCGGCGCGGGCGCCGGCCTCGATCGACATGTTGCACACGGTCATGCGGCCTTCCATCGACATGTCGCGGAAGGTGCTGCCGGCGTACTCGAAGACATGGCCGGTGCCGCCGGCGGTGCCGATCTTGGCGATGATCGCGAGGATCACGTCCTTCGGGCTGACCCCGTTGCCAAGGCTGCCATCGACCTCGATTAGCATGTTCCTGGCCGGGGCCTGGATCAACGTCTGGGTCGCCAGCACATGCTCGACCTCCGAGGTGCCGATGCCGAAGGCCAGCGCGCCCATGGCGCCATGCGTCGCGGTGTGGCTGTCGCCGCAGACGATGGTCATGCCCGGCTGGCTCAGGCCCTGCTCGGGCCCGATGATGTGGACGATGCCCTGGTCGAGGCTCGTGATCGGGAAATACGGAACCCCGAATTCCTTGACGTTGCGCTCCAGCACGTCGACCTGCAGCCTCGAATCGGGCTCGATGATGCCGGCAGCGCCGGCGCTGCGGTTGGTGGTCGGGATGTTGTGGTCGGCGACCGCCATCGTGGCGTCCGGGCGGCGAACCTTGCGGCCGGCGAGCTTCAGCCCTTCGAAGGCCTGCGGGCTGGTGACTTCGTGCACCAGATGCAGGTCGATATAGATCAGGCAGGTGCCGTCGTCCTGCCGGTCGACGACGTGGCTCTGCCAGATTTTGTCAAACAGCGTGCGCGGCGCGGCCATGCGATCCCTCCGATCGATCATTTGTTGCCGCCGGCCTTCGGCGACGACGCTGTCGTTCCCTGGCGCACGCTGTCGCGGGCGCGTTCGGCGATGCGCGCGCGTCTGCCGGTCAGACCGCGCAGATAGTAGAGCTTAGCCCGCCGCACGACGCCGCGGCGCACCACCTCGATCGCCGTGATCCGCGGCGAATAGAGGGGAAAGACGCGCTCGACGCCCTCGCCATAGGAGATCTTGCGCAGCGTGAAATTCGCGCTGATGCCGCCGTTCTTGCGCGCGATACAGACGCCTTCGAAGGCCTGGATCCGCTCGCGCTCGCCCTCGACCACCTTGAGGCTGACCCGCACCGTGTCGCCCGGCTCGAAAATCGGCACCGGCCGGCCGGCGGCGAGCCGTTCGACCTCATCGTGCTCCAGCTGCTGCAGAAGATTCATTATTCGACCCCTCGATCCCTTTCGCCGTCACGTTCGGCGGCATCGTCGCGCGCGGCCAGATAGCGGTCCCACAAATCGCCGCGCCGCTCGCGGGTCAGCCGTTCGGCCTCGGCCCGGCGCCAGTCGCGGATGCGGGCGTGGTCACCCGAGAGCAGCACCGGCGGCACCGCTCGGCCCTGCCACAGCTGCGGCCGGGTGTATTGCGGATACTCGAGCAACCCCCTGGCAAAGCTCTCCTCGGCCAACGCCTCGGCATCGCCGACAACCCCCGGCAACAGCCGCACGCAGGCATCGATCAACGCGATCGCCGCGGGCTCGCCGCCGGACAGCACGAAATCGCCGAGGCTCACTTCCTCGATCGCGCGGGCCTCGAGCACACGCTCGTCGACACCCTCGAAGCGGCCGCAGATCAGGGTCACACCCGCTCCGCCGGCGAGTGCCTCTACCCGCCGCTGCTCGAGCCTGCGCCCCCGCGGCGACAGAACAACCAGCGGCCCGACCCCGCCCGATCCCGCGACCGCAGCGTCCAGCACATCCGGCCGCATCACCATTCCCGGCCCGCCACCATAAGGCGCATCGTCGACCGAGCGGTGCTTATCGCGCGCGAAGTCGCGGATGTCTACCGTTTCGAGCCGCCACAACCCCGCGCTCCGCGCCTTTCCGGCGAGCGACCAGGCGAGCGGGCCGGGCAGCATCTCGGGAAAGATGGTCAGCACCGTCGCCCGCCAGCTCATGCCCGCCGTCGGTTGTTCTCTCCCTCCCGTTGCGGGAGAGGGTCGTTCCGGGCTTCCGGCTCGCCGAGCAGACCCGGCGGCGGCTCGACGACGAGCCGGCCGGCCTCGACATCGACGATCGGGACGATCGCGCGGGTAAACGGCACCATCGCCGGGGGCGCGCCGGGGCGCTCGATTTCGAGCGTGTCGCCGGCTCCGAAATCATGGACCGCGCGCACCCGCCCGAGCGGCGTTCCATCGCCCAGCGCCGCGGCAAGCCCGATCAGGTCGGCGTGATAATACTCCTCGGCCTCGGGCGGCGGCAGCGCCGAACGCGGCAGATAAAGCCGCAGGCCGCGCAGCTGTTCCGCGCGATTGCGGTCCTCGACGCCGGTGAGGCGCGCGATCAGCACGCCCTTCGTCACGCCGAGGAGGCGCAGCTCAAGGTGGCGCCGGCCGGTCTCGTCGGCGAGCGGGCCATAGGCGGCGACATCCTCGGGGTGCTGGGTAAAGCTCTTGACCCGCACCGCGCCGCCGACCCCGTGCGGGCCGGTGACGACGCCGACGCAGACCTGTTTTACCGCTGTCATTGCGTTGCCCGAGCGTCTCGCCGCGGACCGGCCCTCAGCTCCGCCCGGCAGCCGCCGCGACCGCTTCGGCGGCGGCCTTCTGCCGTTCCTGCGCCTTGGCTTTGGGCGCCGATTTGACCGGGGTGTCGCGGGCCGCCGGCTTGTCGATCAGCCCGGCCTCGCCGAGGAAGCGCGCGACCCGGTCGGTCGGCAACGCGCCGACGCCGAGCCAATGCTGCACCCGTTCCGATTTGAGCCTGACCCGATCGGGATGCGAGCGATCGACCATCGGGTTGTAGGTCCCGACCCGCTCGATAAAGCGGCCGTCGCGCGGGCTGCGCGAATCGGCGATGACGATGCTGTAATAGGGCCGCTTTTTGGCGCCGCCGCGGGCCAGGCGAATCTTCAACGACATGGTGTCACCCTTTCACTGGCGGAAGGCGCCGGGCATCAGTCCCGCAAGGCCATGGCGCGCGACGCCCTTGGGACCGAGCTTCTTCATTTTCTTCATCACATCGGCCATGTCGCGGTACTGCTTCAACAGCCGGTTGATTTCCTGCACCGAGGTGCCCGAGCCGCCGGCGATCCGCCGCCGACGCGAGCCGTTCAACAGCATCGGGTTGCGCCGCTCGCGCTTGGTCATCGACGAGATGATCGCTTCCTGGCGCTTGACGATGCTCTCGTCGATGTTGGCCTCGCCGAGCTGCTTCTTCAACTTGCCGATCCCCGGGAGCATCGACAGCATGCCGCCCATGCCGCCCATGCGCCGGATCTGGCGCAGCTGGCCGGCGAGGTCGTCGAGGTCGAAACTCCCCTTGGCCATCTTGGCGGCGAGCTTTTCGGCTTCGTCGCGGTCGACCGTCTCGGCCGCCTTCTCGACCAAACTGACGACATCGCCCATGCCGAGAATGCGCCCGGCGATGCGCTCGGCATGAAACGGCTCGAGTGCTCCGATCCGCTCGCCGGTGCCGATGAACACGATCGGCTTGCCGGTGATCGCGCGCATCGACAGGGCGGCGCCGCCGCGCGCGTCGCCGTCGACGCGGGTCAAGACGATCCCGGTGATGCCGGCGCGCTCGCCGAACGCCTTGGCGAGATTGACCGCGTCCTGCCCGGTCATCGCGTCGGCGACCAGCAGGGTCTGGTGCGGGTTGGCGGCCGCGCGCACCGCGGCGACCTCGAGCATCAGCTCCTCGTTGACGTGAAGCCGCCCGGCGGTGTCGAGAATGACCACGTCGTAGCCCTGGGTCCGCCCGGTCTCGAGCGCCCGCCGGGTGATCGCCACCGGCTTTTCCCCCGGCACGATCGGCAGGCTGGTGACGCCGATCTGGCGGCCGAGCACCGCCAGCTGCTCCTGTGCCGCCGGGCGCTGCACGTCGAGCGAGGCGAGCAGCACCTTTTTGCGGTCGCGGGTTTTGAGCCGGATCGCAATCTTGGCCGCGGTCGTGGTCTTGCCCGAGCCCTGCAGCCCGACCAGCATGATCCCGACCGGTGCCGGGGCGTTGAGGTCGAGCCCCTCCGTGCCGGTGTTCTCGCCGGCACCTGCGCCGCCCAACACTTCGACCAGATGGTCGTGGACGATCTTGACCACCATCTGCGCCGGCGTCACCGAGCGCAGCACCTCCTGGCCCAGCGCCTTGTCGCGCACCGCGGCGACAAAATCCCTGACCACCGGCAGGGCCACGTCGGCTTCGAGCAGGGCGAGGCGGATCTCGCGCAAGGCGGCCCCGACATCCTCCTCGCTCAGCGCCCCGTGGCGGCGCAGCCGGTCGAAGACGTCGCCAAGGCGATCGGTCAGATTGTCGAACATGCGAAATCCCACGCTATAAGCCGACGCCGATGAGCCCCACGCCGATGAGCCGGCGACGAAAAGCGCCAGTGCGCGACACTCGCGGACCGGCGGCCCCATGGCTGGGGTGTTACCCCCCTTCAGGAGGTCCCCGACCATAGTCTCGCCACCCCGTGCTGTCAATTGCGCTGCCCGCCCGGCGCGCCGGCGCGGCCGGCTCAAGCGCGGCGGCGGCGGGCAGATCACAATCGAGTGAAATAGACCCTGGACAGATGGCGGCCGAGCGTAATAGGTTTGTCGCAAGTCGCGATGGGCCTGGGCGAACCTCCATCAAAAAGCGAAACAGCGCGCCCAGGCGCCGAGCGACGGCGGGGACCGGAGTGTTCGCCCGTTGGTTGATGCGCCGGCACCTAAACAGAGCAGGTTTGGCGTGTGCCCGTCCGGACCAGCCCGGCGCGGGCTCCCGCACCGTTCTGCGGGTGGGAGGAGATGCTGTGGAGGCGAATGTCGCGCCGGACCAGGTGGTCGCGCACAGTCGTGGCAGCCAGGTCGTCCGCATCGTGGTGGTTTGGGGAGCACGCTTTCTCGGCGAGGTTCTCGCCGAATTGCTCGAACGCGACCCCGCGGTATCGGTGGTGGGGGTATGCACCGACCTCGCCGAGGCCGTGGCGTCGAGCCCCGACTCGCAGGCCGATGTCGTGTTGCTCGACGCCAAAATCCCAGACGGCACCGCCTCGGTCCGGCGCGCCCTCGAGATTGCGCCCGGCATGCGCATTGTCGTATCGGCGGTTCGGGAGACCGAGGAGGACGTCGTCGCCTGGGCGGAAGCGGGGGTCATCGGCTACATTCCGGGAACCACCGCCCTGGCCGACTTCGTACGCCTGGTCGTGGATATCCACAGCGGCGAGCAGGCCTGCTCGCGCCGGGTCGCCACCGGCTTGCTGCGCCGGATCGCGCTGACAGCCAGGCAGAGCGTCGGCCGCAACCCGGCCCTCCCCGCCCCTACCCTCACCAAGCGCGAGCGGCAAGCCGCCGAATTGATCATGGCCGGGCTCAGCGACAAGGAGATCGCTCGGCAGTTGAACATCAGCTTGGCGACGACCAAGTCCCACGTGCACAACCTGCTCGGCAAGCTGAACGTGCGGCGCCGCAGCCAGGTGGCTGAATGGTTGTGGAAGTCCGAGCGCCGCCCCACCTCGGCCCTAACTCTTGCGGCGCTTCACGCAGAACGCAGCCAAGCCGGGACCCTCGATCAGATGTAATTCGAGGCCGGCAGCGGGGCCGGCGATCGAGCTCGGCGATGTGCGCGTTGTTTCGAGCCGGAGCGCCGACGGGGCCGGTGGATCATATGCCGCTGCGGTCGCGGGCGATTTCGGCCTGCGCAACCTGCGGCGGGATAAGCCAGGCGTAGAAAGAGTCGCGCTGAATGTCTCTGGAGACGCTGACGCTGGTCGCCCAACTGGTCAACGACAGGATCTTGACGTAGGCCTGTTGGCCGGGAAGCAGGGCGACGCTGGTGTCCTGGTTCAAGTCGTGGGCCCAGCTGGCGGGCGCAATATGATAGGTCCCGGGCGGTATGTCGCGGTAGAACGCGCTGCCGTTGGCGACAGACCCGAAATAGCTGCCGTTCACCTCAATATTCGCCAGGTTGAGGCTCTCGGAGGGCTGCCAGTCGCGGTAGAACCAGATCCGGGCTTGGCCCGCCGGGACCCTGAGTTGAGCCGTCGGCGGCGGCGCAGCGCAACCCGCCACGATCAACAGCAGGCAGGCCGCCAACTTTCGCCGCGGTCGCGACCGGAAAAAGGGACGCGTCGCCATCGGCTCTCTCCTCTCCCTCGCTTTGGTCGGCACGTCGGCGCCTCAGCGCGGCTGCTGCAACCAACTGGATATGTATTGGGCGGTTGCGCCATCAAGGGCCCGATGAACGAAAGCGGCACCTCCGGCCCGGCGGCCGAGCGACCGGCCGGGAACGCAGGAGGCCCCGTAGGGATGCGGAGCTGCGTTTCCGCCCAGTAGGATAGCCGGAGAGCGAACGGGCTATACCTCGCGGGCGGGTTGGAGTTTCGCAGTCAATACCTGTGCCATGCCGACGATGTCGGCGAATGCGTATCTGCGACCTTGACCGATCCCGGTCCGGCGTTGGCCCGGAGAACTTTGCGTTGACGGCGATCAGAGCGGGATCTGCCGGCTCCGGACATCCGGGGCGTTCGGGTATGTGGTCGTTGTTCCTGTTATGTACTGAGCAGTTTGGCGTCGCCGCTGTCGCCCCGCTCTGGCGTAGAGCCGGCCATCGGCGCCGGATGAAACCAACCCCGCTGGGACAGATTTAGACCTTCAGGGCCCCGACGACCTAAATCTTTGGTGCAAACGGTCTAGTTCGTTAGCCCCATGACTCTGGGCGATTGTCTACATCTTTTTTCAATCTGACGATGGATGGCACCGGAACCCCGAGCTCGGTCAGAATCAACTTGTGATTTCAGAAGTAGGGTTCACCGGGGGAGCGGCTAGCGATGATGAGAGCCCATGGTATCGGTACCTTGGCGGCGATTGGCGGCATGGCCGCGGTGATCGCCCTGCTGACGGGTCTTCCCGCCGCGCGGGCTGACGAGCTGGCGGATCTGCGCGCCAACCAGCAGCTGCTGCAGCAGCGGATCGATCAGTTGGCGCAGGCCGTGGCGCAAGCCCCGCCGGCGCCCGGCTCCACCGGCGGCGGCGGCACGATACCGTTGGGCACCCGGCCGCCCCCGCCGGGGACCGGGACCACCGCCGGCAGCTTCCCGCGCTCGTTCCTGATCCCGGGCACCGACACCTCGATCCGCGTCGGCGGCTTTGTCGATCTGACCATTCTCGATTTTCTGCAGGGCGGCGGCGCCGTCGCCGGCAGCAATTTCGGCTCCAACGCCGGCCAGAACGGCAATTTGCACTCGCTGCCGGTCGGCAGCGGGTTCGTCCCCGGCCTCGGCTTTGTCAACCCCAGCGCGGTGAACCGTGCGCCGTCGCGCAACAACGGCGTCCTCGAGTTCAGCCCGCAGCAATCGCGGATCGACATCGAGACCCGCACCCCGACCGCCTGGGGCGAGGCCCGCACGTTTCTCGCCTTCGACTGGGCGGGCTGCAGCTCCGGCGCCAGCTACACCTGCCAAACCCTGGCGCAGGCCGGCGGCGACAGCCTGCTTCCGCGCCTCCGGTTCGCCTACGGCACACTGGGCGGGTTCCTCGCCGGCCAGGCCCTCTCGAACTTCTCCGACGCCGACGCCGACACCGAATCGATGGAGTTCGGCGGCACCATGGGCTCGACCGGCGGCCAGCGCATCCCGCAGGTGCGCTACACGATTGCCGGCCCGTATGGCAGCGCCTTCTCGGTCGCGGCGGAAAACCCATGGACTTCGGTGATAACGCCGGGCGGCCTCGAATCCAGCGACTACGCCTTGTCCGGCACCGGGAACGCGACCACCCCGCCGCAGCAGACGATCACCGGCACCACGCTGTGCAACGGCATTCTCTGCGCCGGGACAAACTCGACCGGCATGGCCGGAACCTCGACGAGCGACACCACGCTCGCCAACCCGACCGTGGCCAAAGCCCCCAACCTGACCTTTGCCTCCTACTGGGCGCAGCCTTGGGGCCATGTGGATCTTGCCGGCCTTCTCCGCTTTTACACCATCGCCGACGGCACCCACATCAACCAGCAGTTCACCGGTTACGGCGGCCATATCTCCGGCGACGTGCACCCCGGCTGGTTCGGCTGGGCCAAGGACGATTTTCTGTTCAGCGGCATCATCGGCGACGCGATCGGCAACTATGCGAGCGGCGGTGACAGCACCCTGTTCCCGCTGGCCAGCAACTTCACGGTCACCACCGCCTGCGCCACGCCGATCGCCGGCAAGTGCACCGGCCAGTTCGCGGCATCGAACATTCTGTTCCAGCCGATCATCGGCTACAGCGCGCAGGGCGGCTACCAGCACTGGTGGACCCCGAATTTGCGGTCGACCTTCGCCATCGGCATGGCCAACCAGGACGTCTCCTCGCAGCTGATCGGGCCGACCCAGGCTGAAGCGGTCAACAAGCGGCTGTGGAACGGCTTCGTCAACCTGGTGTGGAACCCGGTCGGGTTCATCACCACCGGCGTCGAATACATGTACGGCCATCGCACCGTCGTCGCCAATTTGAACGGCCACGAAAACGTGCTGATCGGCAAGTTCCGCGTCGCCTTCTAGACCGGAGAGAGAGACACACTCGGGCGCCTGGCTTTTTGGGTCAGGCGTCCCTTTTTTTGAAACGCAGCGGATCTTCTGGAGGGACGGCCGATGATCGAACTGATCGAGGGGCTTCCCAAGAATGTCGTCGGGATCTCGGTCAAGGGCCGGGTGACCAGGCAGGAGTGCCGCGAGATCCTGACGCCGGCGATCGAAAAGTCGCTCCGGTGGCGCGACAAGATCCGGCTCTACTACGAGCTCGGCCTCGCGCTTCCCGGGTGCCGGGTGGGACGATCTCGATCTCGGTTTCGAACACGCCGCCTGGTGCGAACGGATCGCCATTGTCACCGACATCGCCTGGGTCAGCCTGACCGTGAAGGCGCTTCGCTTTTTGATCCCGGGCGATATCCGCGTGTTCGCGACCCTTCAGACGGCGGAAGGTCGCGCCTGGATTACCGCCCGTCCGGGATCGGGAACATCGGCCGGCGCAACGGCGCCCGTCCGCGCGCGGAAGGGCCGACTGCAGGCGGCAAGACGGCTGGAACGCCGGCCGCGGCTCGTTGCTGCCGCGATGCCCCATCCAATTGAAGAGGGGTATCCCGGACACGTCGAATGAGCGCGATGCGAATGGTCGTATCAGCGTAGACCCCGTCCGATTGGGGTGATGCGATCTGCCGGCCAGAGCGCTTTCGGCCTCCCTTCTTAGCGTTGTGATCTTTAATAGCTTGGCCTTGCCTGCAGCGCCCGATCCGCCTGGAATGGCCAGGAAAGACGGAATTGAAGGCCCTCTTCTTTGGCCCGGACCCCTGCCTTCGAGAAAGCGGGAACAAGGGGCCTCGTCGCGAGCGAGGCGGTGAGGCGTTCAACCGATCTCCACCCCCCGGCGAAACCTGGCGTCGACACGAAGAAATTGGCGCGCAGCCAGCATCGGGGCCGCTCCGATGAGGATGGGTTTAAGGACGGTTGAATTAGCGGCCTGCCACCGTCTGGTCCTACATCATGCTTTTGCTCCTGGCCAGTGTCCCCTTCTTAAGATCCGGCTCCTGCAATCATAGGTTTTGCAGCTAATCCAATCCCGGCCGCCCGGTCATGGCAGGTGACGGCCGGGACTTCACGGACGACATTTGATCCATCCGGACAGAGACTGACAATTAAAAAAGATAGGTTAGTAGACCGGATTCTATTCGTAAGATGGATGGTCCGCCCTCTCGCCGATCGGTCAAAATCAACTTGTGATTTCAGAAGTAGGGTTCACCGGGGGAGCGGCTAGCGATGATGAGAGCCCATGGTATCGGCACCTTGGCGGCGATTGGCGGCATGGCCGCGGTGATCGCCCTGCTGACGGGTCTTCCCGCCGCGCGGGCTGACGAGCTGGCGGATCTGCGCGCCAACCAGCAGCTGCTGCAACAGCGGATCGATCAGCTGGCGCAGGCCGTGGCGCAAGCCCCGCCGCTGCCCGGCGCCGCCGGCGGCGGCGGCACGATACCGTTGGGCACCCGGCCGCCCCCGCCGGGGACCGGGACCACCGCCGGCAGCTTCCCGCGCTCGTTCCTGATCCCGGGCACCGACACCTCGATCCGCGTCGGCGGCTTTGTCGATCTGACCATTCTCGATTTTCTGCAGGGCGGCGGCGCCGTCGCCGGCAGCAATTTCGGCTCCAACGCCGGCCAGAACGGCAATTTGCACTCGCTGCCGGTCGGCAGTGGGTTCGTCCCCGGCCTCGGCTTTGTCAACCCCAGCGCGGTGAACCGTGCACCGTCGCGCAACAACGGCGTCCTCGAGTTCAGCCCGCAGCAATCGCGGATCGACATCGAGACCCGCACCCCGACCGCCTGGGGCGAGGCCCGCACGTTTCTCGCCTTCGACTGGGCGGGCTGCAGCTCCGGCGCCAGCTACACCTGCCAAACCCTGGCCCAATCCGGCGGCGACAGCCTGCTTCCGCGCCTCCGGTTCGCCTACGGCACACTGGGCGGGTTCCTCGCCGGCCAGGCCCTCTCGAACTTCTCCGACGCCGACGCCGACACCAAATCGATGGAGTTCGGCGGCACCGAGGGCTCGACCGGCGGCCAGCGCATCCCGCAGGTGCGCTACACGCTTGCCGGCCCGTATGGCAGCGCCTTCTCGGTCTCGGCGGAAAACCCATGGACTTCGGTGATAACGCCGGGCGGCCTCGAATCCAGCGACTACGCCTTGTCCGGCACCGGGAACGCGACCACCCCGCCGCAGCAGACGATCACCGGCACCACGCTGTGCAACGGCATTCTCTGCGCCGGGACAAACTCGACCGGCATGGCCGGAACCTCGACGAGCGACACCACGCTCGCCAACCCGACCGTGGCCAAAGCCCCCAACCTGACCTTTGCCTCCTACTGGGCGCAGCCTTGGGGCCATGTGGACCTTGCCGGCCTTCTCCGCTTTTACACCATCGCCGACGGCACCCACATCAACCAGCAGTTCACCGGTTACGGCGGCCATATCTCCGGCGACGTGCACCCCGGCTGGTTCGGCTGGGCCAAGGACGATTTTCTGTTCAGCGGCATCATCGGCGACGCGATCGGCAACTATACGAGCGGCGGTGAAAGCACCCTGTTCCCGCTGGCCAGCAACTTCACGGTCACCACCGCCTGCGCCACGCCGATCGCCGGCAAGTGCACCGGCCAGTTCGCGGCATCGAACATTCTGTTCCAGCCGATCATCGGCTACAGCGCGCAGGGCGGCTACCAGCACTGGTGGACCCCGAATTTACGGTCGACATTCGCCATCGGCATGTCCAGCCAAGACGTCTCCTCGCAGCTGATCGGCCCGACCCAGGCTGAAGCGGTCAACAAGCGGCTGTGGAACGGCTTCGTCAACCTGGTGTGGAACCCGGTCGGGTTCATCACCACCGGCGTCGAGTACATGTACGGCCATCGTCTCGTCGTCGCCAATTTAAGCGGCCACGAAAACGTGCTCGTCGCCAAGTTCCGCGTCGCCTTCTGAGATGGAGAGAAGCTAACCGGCCTCAGAAGGAGCAGCCGATGATCGAACTGATCGAGGGGCTTCCCAAGAATGTCGTCGGGATCTCGGTCAAGGGCCGGGTGACCAGGCAGGAGTGCCGCGAGATCCTGACGCCGGCGATCGAAAAGTCGCTCCGGTGGCGCGACAAGATCCGGCTCTACTACGAGCTCGGCTCGCGCTTCCCGGGTGCGGGATGGGATGACCTCGACTTCGGCTTCGAGCACGCCGCACGCTGCGAGCGGATCGCGATCGTGACCGACATCGCCTGGGTCAGCCTAACCATAAGGGCGATCCGGTTCCTGATACCCGGCGATATCCGTGTGTTTGCGACGGACGAGGTGCAAGAAGCGCGCGGCTGGGTGGCCGCTCGGCGCGGATCGCGGGCAGACACCGATGGCGCCGTGCCGGTTCAAACCGGTATCGCCCGCGGCGCCCGCGCATCGCGTCGATCCCCCCAGTGGGCCCGCCAGACGGCTTCGGGCCGGCGGCAAATCGCTGAAGCCGCCCCCGGCTACGTAGAGGCGGAATGACCCCGGGCGTGCGCACCCGCCGGCGATCTCTTTGCGACCTGGTTGATCCCGTTCGAGGTTTTCAAGGCGGCCGCGGCCGCTTCCGCTTGCTTATCCGGGTTTCGAATTCGCATTATGCCTACCGATCCGGCGCTGGTGATTGGGGACGCGGATGCATTTCGACCTGGCGAAGATTGCGGCGAGCGATGCCTATAAGCTGCTGGTGTCGACAGTGGTGCCGCGACCGATCGCGCTGGCGACGACGGTCGACGCGGAAGGCCGCGTCAACGCAGCACCCTTCAGTTTTTTTAACGCGGTCAGCACGGTGCCGCCGGTCGTAGTGCTGGGCATCAGCCCGGGTGACGCCGGCGGCGACGGCTACAAGGACACCGAGCGCAACATCCGCGACAGCGGCGAGTTCGTCGTCAATCTGGTCGACGAGGCGTTGGCCGAGCGCATGAACATCTGCGCGGTCGATTTTCCGGCCGGGATCGCCGAACTCGACAAGGCCGAGCTGACCGCGCTGCCCTCGGCCGGCGTGCGCCCGCCGCGCATCGGACAATCGCCGGTCGCCTTCGAATGCCGCCGGATCACTGGGCTGTCGCTCGGGCCGCGCTCGACGCTCGAAATCGGCCGCGTCGTTCACATCCACATCCGCGACGACCTCGTCGACCCGGCGCGGATGTATGTCCACACCGACAAGATGCGGCTGATCGGCCGCATGCACGGCCGCGGCTGGTATGCGCGCACCAGCGACCTGTTCCTGATGGAGCGGCTGTCGCGGGCGGAATGGGAGGCCGGCAAAACAGGCTGAGCGTAAGTCGCCGGCGGCGGGATGGGGCGAGCGTCAGTAGCCAATTCGCCATCGAAATGAGGGCGGAGTTCGCGTCGCTTCGTTGTCAGATCAGGAATTTCCGGCAGGACGTGACATTACAGGGCGACGGCATGATCGTGGTCGCGACGGGGGTGTGGCTCGCGGCCATATTCTTGGCGTGATTCTTGTTCGGGGGAACGACCAAGGGGGGAAGTCCGATGGCGAACAGGCTCGCAATCGTGGCGATTGCCGCGACGCTGGCGGCTGCGACCATAACGGCGCACGCCGCTGGGATGCCGGATACCGGCACCAAGAACTTCGTTCCGAGCGGCGATGCGCCCGCTTACCTGACCAATGAGAATCTCGCCGTGGCGCCGGGGAGCGCCGGCCAGTCGCCGCTCGGCACCGAGTTCAACCAGGCGCCCGGCCCGGAGCGCGCCGTGGCGCCGCATGCGACCGAGACGAGGACACTCGCGGCGCACCGTGGGGGCGTGCATCGCGCCGCTGCGGACACCAGGTCCAAAGCCCGCTCGCGCCGCGTCGCCAGCAACAGAACGGTCCGGGACGGCAGGTCGGCCTCGCTGGGCAGGAATACGCGGCCGGTCCGGACCGGGAGCAGGACCGCATCGGCGGCCAGACCGAGGATCGCGAGACCCGGGACCGCGAGACCCGGGACCGCGAGGCACGGCAAGGCGAATGTGCGGCACGCCTCGGCGAAATCCGCCGCCAGGAGGGGGTGAGCCCAGCGGGGCGTCGTTCCGGCGCGACCCGACGTTGGACAAAGGCGGCGGCGCTGCCATATAAGGCGGCGCTATGGGCAGGGTGCCGTTTATCAAAATGCACGGGCTCGGCAACGATTTTGTCGTGCTCGACGGCCGTGACGGGGCGATTGGGGTCGGGGCGGAAGCCGCGCGGGCGTTGGCCGACCGGCATACCGGGATCGGTTGCGACCAGCTGATCGTGCTCGAACCACCGCAGCACCCGGCAGCGCTGCTGTCGATGCGCATCCGCAATCCCGACGGCGGCGAGGCCGAGGCCTGCGGCAACGCCACGCGCTGCGTCGCTTGGCTCGTCGGCCGCGAGACCGGCCTCTCGCGGGTCAGGATCGAGACCATCGCCGGGCTCCTCGAAGCCGAAATCATGCCGGACGGGCGGATCGCGGTTGACATGGGACAGGCGCGCACGGCCTGGCACGAGATCCCGCTGGCGCGAGCCGTCGACACCGATTGCGTCGAGCTGGCGCTGGGATCGCTGTCGGCCCCGGTCTGCACCAATATCGGCAACCCGCACGCGACTTTTTTCGTGGAGGATGCCGAGGCCGTCGATCTGGCGGCGCTGGGCCCGGTCCTCGAACATCACCCGCTGTTCCCGCAACGCGCCAACATCGGCGTCGCCCGGGTGCGCGACCGCGGCAACATCCGCCTGCGGGTCTGGGAGCGAGGCGCCGGCCTCACCCGGGCCTGCGGCAGCGGCGCCTGCGCCGCTCTCGTCGCCGCGCATCGCCGCGGCCTCGCCGAGCGGCATGCGGTCGTGGTCCTCGACGGCGGAGCCCTCGATATCTGCTGGCGCGAGGACGGGCACGTGGTCATGACCGGGCCCGTGACCTTGAGCTTCGAGGGCGGCTTCGATCCGGCGCTCTTGGCCGACAGCTGACGCCGGGCCATGCAGGGCAACCAGATCGTCACCTTCGGCTGCCGCCTGAATGCGTTCGAATCCGAGGTGATCCGACGGGCGGCTTGCGACGCCGGGCTCGCGGGTGCCATCATCGTCAACACCTGTGCCGTCACCGCCGAAGCCGAGCGCCAGGCGCGCCAGGCGATCCGCCGGGCTCGCCGCGATCACCCCGAGGCCGAGATCATCGTCACCGGTTGCGCCGCCGAGATCGCTCCCGAGCGCTACGCCGCGATGCCGGAGGTCGACCGGGTGCTCGACAACCGCGCGAAGCTGCGCGCGTCGAGCTATCTCACGGCAGCAGCGGCAATGCCGGATCTCGACGAAACCGCGGCGCATCTGGTCGGCGGCTTTGAAGGCAGGACCCGCGCCTTTGTGCAAATCCAGCAGGGCTGCGATCATCGCTGCACCTTTTGCATCATCCCCTACGCCCGCGGCCCGAGCCGCTCGGTGCCGATCGGCGTCATCGCCGAGCAGGCGCGTCGCCTCGTCGCCGCCGGCTATCGCGAGATCGTGTTGACCGGCGTCGATCTGACCGCCTATGGCGCGGATCTGCCTGGGGCGCCGAGCCTGGGGCAGATGGCGCGTCGGCTGCTCGCCGCCGTCCCCGACCTCGAACGCCTGCGGCTCTCTTCGCTCGACCCGGTCGAGATCGATGCCGAGCTGTGGCGGCTGCTGGCCGAGGAGCCGCGGCTGATGCCGCATCTGCACCTGTCGCTGCAGGCCGGGGACGATCTGATCCTCAAGCGGATGAAGCGGCGCCATTCGCGGGCCGATGCGGTTGCGGTCGCCCGCCGAGCCCGCGCGCTGCGCCCGGAAGTGGCGCTCGGCGCCGATCTGATCGCTGGTTTCCCGACCGAGACCGAGGACCATTTTCGCGGCAGCCTCGACCTCGTCGCCGAATGCGGGCTCGCCTTTGTCCATGTGTTTCCCTATAGCCCGAGGCCGGGCACCCCGGCGGCGCGCATGCCCCCGGTTTCGAGCGGCGTGGTCAAGGAACGTGCGGCGCGGCTGCGCATGGCTGGTGCGGCGGCACTCACCGCCGAGCTCAGATCGCGGGTCGGCAGCGAGAGCGATGTGCTGATCGAATCGCCAGGCCGCGGGCGCACCGCCTTTTACGCCGCAATCGGCTTCGTCGATGCGGCCGCCGCCGGATCGGTGCGGCATATGCGGCTCGTCGACAGCGATGCAAAAAGTCTGGTCGGAGTGCCGGTCGAATGAGGTTCTGGCGGCGCAATGTTCCGGCCGAAACGACGCAGGACGTCGACGAGAATCCGGCCCCGGCTGTCGAAGACGAGGCGGAGCTTGGCGACCAGGCCGCAGAAGCAGAGGCGCAGCGTCGTCAACCGGAGCACGCCACCGACGCGGCCGCAGCGCCGTCCTTGACGGAAACGCCGGCGCCGCCCCACGCCGTAGCCCCAGCCGAAACCGCCGCGGGTGCCGACCAACGGGGCTGGTTCGGCCGGCTCCGAGCGGGCCTTGCGCGCAGCTCGGCGCGGCTCAACGACGGCATCAACACGATCTTTCTGCGCCGCCGGCTCGACGACGAGGCGCTGGCCGAGCTCGAGGAATTGCTGATCGCCAGCGACATGGGCGTCGGCATCGCCGGCGAGGTGACCGAGGCGCTGCGCAGCACCCGCTTCAACCAGGAGTGTTCGCCGGAGGAGGTTCGTGCCGCGCTCGCCGAGCAGGTGATCCGGCTCATCGAGCCGGTGATGAAGCCGTTGCGCATCGACCGCGCGCGCCGGCCCTTCGTGATCCTGGTCATCGGCGTCAACGGCAGCGGCAAGACGACGACGATCGCCAAGCTCGCCAAGCAATACCGCGACCAGGGACTCGCAGTCGTGCTCGCCGCCGGCGACACCTTTCGCGCCGCCGCGGTCGAGCAATTGCAGATCTGGGGCGAGCGGATCGGCGCGCCGGTGGTGACCCGGCCGGCCGGCTCGGACGCGGCCGGGCTCGCCTATGACGCGCTGGTGCAGGCCCAGGCCGACGGCGCCGACATCCTGTTGATCGACACCGCCGGGCGGCTGCACAACAAGGCCGACCTGATGGGCGAACTGCAAAAGATCGTCCGCGTCCTCAAAAAGGTCGATCCGGCGGCGCCGCATTCGGTGCTGCTGGTGCTCGACGCGACGACCGGCCAGAACGCCCACGCCCAGGCCGAGATCTTTCGCGAGACGGTTGGCGTCACCGGCATCGTCATGACCAAGCTCGACGGCACCGCGCGGGGCGGGGTGTTGGTCTCCCTCGCCGAGAAATACGGCATCCCGATCCACGCGATAGGGGTCGGCGAAACCGCCGAGGATTTGCGCCCGTTCGAAGCCCGCGCCTATGCCCGCAGCCTGGTCGGCCTCGACCCCTGACCCGAGCGGACGCCCGGCCCGGTGCAACCGCACCAGCGGCGATAGCGGGTATCTCGCTCCCTTCGAGTACGATGTGCGTCGATGGAGTTCGAATGGGACGAGATCAAGGATCGGGCAAATCGTCGAAAACATGGCTTTGATTTTGCCTATGCCGTTCGCATCTTTAATGGGCCTGTCCGGCAATTTCTCGATCCGAGGCCATGGGGCGAATGGCGCATCGTGGCCACCGGGCAGGTGGACGGCCGGTTCATTACTGTCGTGTATACCCGGCGCGGCGAGCGTCACCGGATCATTTCGGCCAGGCCGGCTCGCTCGAATGAAAGATCTTGATCATGAAGCGCAAGACGCTGGACCAAGCAAATGCGGAGAAGGGCTATTTCGACGCGGCGAAGTTCGACAGCTTCTCCGATGCCGATATCGAGCGCATAATCGCGGAAGATCCGGATCAGGCGCCCCCGACTGAGACGCTGCGCCCGTTGCTTGACATCGGCGACATCCGCCGCAAGCTCGGGCTCAGCCGACAGCAGTTCGCCCGGAAGCTGTGTGTGCCGGTCGCGACCATTCGCGACTGGGAGCAGGGCGCAAACCGGACCAATCCCGCGATGCAAGCCCTCCTGCGGATTCTCGACCGCATTCCGGAACCGGCGCTGCTCGCCCTCGACGAAGCCACAGACGCGACTTGACCAAGGCCGACGGACGATCAACCGGCGATGGCGGCGTCGGGGGCGCCGGACGGCCTTATTCGAAAAATTCCGCAGAGAGGGCGGCGGCCATCGCTTCGGCCTTCTTCGCCGCGGAATTGAGGCTGCGGGCGAGCACTTCGATGCGCTCGACCTCTTCGGCGAACGCGGTTTGAAGAGGGAGGGGTGGCCGAGCGACCCGAAACGCCCTTAATTCCTTCGCATTAATGTTGGCTTGGCCGATAGCGCCGCGCGCCGTGTCGAACAGCATGCGCTTCATGAATTCCGTGTTGAAGAAAGCCCACAGATAGGTCGGGTAGCACTGATCACGCCTCACCCGCATGCGAATGAAATAGGAGGCGGCGACGGCCTCGAAGCGCCCGTCCCAAAGGCCCGTCTTGCCCACAAGCTCCTTGCTGTTCGTACGATTGAAAAGGAGATCGCCCTCGAAAATCTCTGCCTTCGTGCGCTCCTCACCGACGATTTCGCGATGCTTCAGATCAGCGGTGTCGAGCATCCCACCCACAGTAACATTTCCCATTCGGATCACGGGGATGCCGTCACCCCGATCGTTCGCCTTTTGGCTAGTTCCGTAGGAGGTACTTTCGAGAAGGGTGCCAACAGCTGCCATCGGCCAGCCCTTCGGGTTGGTGGCGGGGTCGCCGAAGGTGTCGAGAAACAGGGCGGGGATGATCGGCGCGGGCCTTGGCGCGGGCGGCCTCGGCGCGGCGTCTGATCGCCGCCGCCCGGTCCAGCAGTGCCACGATCCGCCGCTGCTCGCCCAGCGGCGGGACGGGCAAGTTCATCGCCAAAAGCACGCTCATATCGGCGCGCGGCATTCTCGCACCAGTATATTTCACCATTAAAGAGTCGATGACTTCAGATCGGCGCAGCCAATAAAAAAGGTACCCTCGATCCAAATAGGCCGGATTTGGCAGGAGTGGGATCAACTCGGTAGAGGAGCATCCTTTGCTTTCCGGTAGTGCAATCTTTCGAAGATAAGGCCTAAGTTTCCCGAATAGGACGTGTCGGCAATCAAAGAGAAACGATAGCCCTCTGCCATCGCCTGTACGCGAGCCGTTTCCGAGAGTGAACGCGTCCAGAGTCCGAATTGACGTGCTCCATTCCCACGAATGGCAAGCCGGCCTCCATTGCTTCGGCAGTCGGCAACGCACGCCGATCCATACGACATACGTCGCCAAGGGTCGGCGGACGATTGCTCACGCCGCTTGCGCCCCCAGTTCGGCGGCGAGCGCGTCGATGTCGGCCAGAATGGCGGCGGTTTCGTCGCGCAGTTCGGCGAGCAATTCGCGCGGGTCGCGGTGTTCGGCGGCTTCGCGGCTTTCCGGGCGGTAGCGGGAGGCGGAGAGGTTCCAATCCTCGCGCTCGATCGCCTCGGCCTGCCGCGAACCACCATTTCTCGGTCCAGGGTGCGGCGGCATCGCGACGCCTGCCAGTCGCGACCACAGCTCCTCACGGCTGTTGAAGGCGGCGATCAGGCCGGGCAGATCATCGGCCTCGATCGGCTGGTCGTGATTGGCGTCGAGCTTGAAGCCGTCGGCGTCGGCGTGCAGGAACATGACACGCTCGGTGCGCCCGCCCTTGCGTAGGATCAGGACCGAGGTCTTGACCCCGGAATAGGGCTGGAACACGCCGCCGGGCAGCGACAGACACCGCCTCGACGCGGTTGTTCTGCAACAAGATGCGGCGCAATTCCTTGTGCGCGCCGGTCGAGCCGAACAGCACCCCCTCCGGCACGATGACGCCGCAGCGGCCGTCCGGCTTCAGATTGTCGATCATGTATTTGACGAACAGCAGCTCGGTCGCGGTGGTCGTGCCGATCTTGACGTCGTCGACGATGCGGTCGCGGTCGATGCGGCCGGAGAAGGGCGGGTTGGCGAGCACCACATCGTAGCCGTCGAGCGGCAGACCCCGTTCGGCCTTCGTCTGACGGTCGAAGCTGGTGGTCAGGACGTTGCGGCGAAGGATGCGCACATCCGGCAGGTCGCGCAACGCCAGGTTCATCGAGGCGAGGCTGACCATCTTGGCGTCGACGTCGTTGCCGTAGAAGGTTGCCGGTCCGAAGCTTGCGCCATTGGGCGTCGTTGAGCCGGTCACCAAAGCCGCGCTCGAACGGTCTTGCCCTCGAACTCGGCCGTCTCGCGTCCGTGCGGCGAGGAATTCGCGAGCCGGATATGATCGAAAGCCGCGACGAGAAAACCGGCGGTGCCGGCGGCGGGGTCGTAGACGGTCTCGCCGATGCGCGGATCGACCAGATCGACGATCGCGCGGATGATGTGGCGCGGCGTGCGGAACTGGCCGAGTTCGCCGGCCTGCCTGATCTGGCGCAATACATGCTCGAAGAGATCGCCCTTGCTGTCGGGGTCGGCGTGTTCCAGCCGCAATTCGTTGACCAGGGTCACGATCTGAGTGAGGACCGTCGGCTCGTCGATCGCGAGCCGCGCCTGCGCCATGAAAGCCCATGCCGTAGGCATCGCCGATCTCGCGGAAGAACTCGAAAACCTCGTCGCGGACCCAGGTGACGAGCTGCTCGCCGGACATCGCATTCGCCCAGGACGACCAGCGCATGCGCTCGCGCGGCACGACCTCGACGCCCCGCGATGGCGCGTTCAGCGGGTTGCGGAGGGTCCAATCGCCGGCGAACAGGCTGTCGTAGGCGCGACCGGTGGCTCTCGCTTGCCGAAGATTGGCGCTGTCGATCCCCTCGATCATGTAGAAGAAGAACAGGAAGCTGAGCTGCTCGGCGTTGGTCAGCGGATCGGGATAGCCGCCGCCGTAGAGATAATCGCGGATCTGATCGACCTTGCGGCGCATGTCCGGGGTGAACGGCATTGTCGCCTCTATGTAGGGTTTCAGGGATCGCATCAGACCTACTCCCAGCTTTCCCGACGCAGCGCGGGAACCACTCCTGCCGTAGATACCGGCTTTCGCCGGTAAAGCGAGAAAAGGTTCGTCCGCTCGATCGGCGACTGGGCTTGCTTCGAAAGCATCAGGTTGCAGACTTGTCGGAGCGCGCCTCGCCCTTTGGTTTCCAGGGCAGCATTCTGCGAAGACGGCCCGGTTCATGTCGCCGAGCACGCGCTCCAGCTCGGCTTCGCCGCCGAAGACCGCGCGGGCGCGCTCGAAACCGCCGTTCATCGACAGCGGCGGCATGTCGAACCGCCAGCTCTCGAAGCCGGTCAGATCGGCGGCATTCGCCTTGATCTGCTCTTTAACCAGGTGCAGCAGGCGTAGCTGGTCGGAATTGAACCTGTGTGCGCTGAGCCAGGTCTCGAAGGCGGCGCCGCGCGCCTCGGCGACAGCCTCGTCCGGGTCCATGAACGCACGGCCCGTCTCATCGATCGTCACCCATTCGCGGGTGTTCGGGTCGATTTCGTCGTGCACATCAAGCGTCAGCAGCGACGCGGTTGATACGGTAACCCGGGCTGCTCGCGCACTATGACAACGCCGCCTTCTCCGGGCATCTCGTCATCGCCATGGCGCAACGTGACACCGGTGAAGTCGAACATCGTAAATCGGCTTTTGCCGGGCGCCAGACGCGTGCCGCGTCCGCGCATCTGCTGATACAGGATCGAGCTGTGGGTGAAGCGCGCCATGACCAGATTGCGGACCTCCGGACAGTCAAAGCCAGTGTCCAGCATGTTTACGCTGACGAGGATCTGCGGGTATTCCTCTTTCTTGAAGCGCTTGATCTTCGCGGCGGCGTCCACAGTATCGTCCGGCCCGAGCCCTGATACGACGAAATCGGCGTAGCGAATCGTGGGGCTCGGTTTCTTATCCGCGAATTCCTGGTCGAGCATTCGGGCGAGCGTCTCGGCATGACGCTTGGTGACGGCGAACACGATGGTCTTGCCCCAATCGGGCGCGCGCCGGACGCCATTCGGACCGGTGTAGCCGTTTTCTAGGACCTGACGGAACTCCCGGACCATCGCGCGATTGCGCTCCGGGATCGTAAATTTCCGTTCGAGCGCGGTGGGATCGACGATCAGCGGATCGCGGTCTGCGAATAGAGCTTCAAGCTCTGTCCGCGTTGCTTCGTCCAGAGCGTCCCAATCGATTTCGCCGCGGGCCACGGGAAAACCGTCTCTGGCGGCGGTGCGCGCCGTCATGGCCCGGTAGATCTCGTAGGGCACCAGGTGGCCGTCGGAAATGGCCTCCAATAACGTATAGCTATAGGTCGGCCGCTGGACTTCGAAGAAGCGCAATGTGTCTCGGATCGCCTGGCGGTCTTCCTCGTCGACATCCGTCTCGTCCTGCATGACGCATGGCGTCGCGGTCAGCCCGATCTTTATCGCGTCGAAATGGTCGAGCGCGCGCCGCCATTGGCCGTAGATGCTCCGATGGCACTCGTCGATGACGATGAGGTCGAAGTAGCCGGCCGAGTAGTTGGCATATTCGTTGACCAGCGTCTGCAATGTGACGATCGTGATCCGCTTCTCGTCCTGAAAGCGGCGCCCGATGCGCGGCACGCGATAGCACGGCAAATGTGGCAGGCACTCGGCGAAGGCGTCCTCGGCCTGAATGGCGAGCTGATTGCGGTCGACGACGAACAAGGCGCGCGTCACCCAATTCGCCTCGAACAAGCGCTTTAGCAGGGCGGCGGCCGTGCGGGTCTTGCCGGTGCCGGTCGCCATCTCGACAAGCATCTTTCGGCGCCCGTTGACCATCTCGCGGCACAGGACGTCGATGCAGGCGGTCTGATAGAGGCCGCCCGCCACCCCCGGCGATCCGGTGATCAATCGGAATGTCGAGCGGATTGCGCCGGATGCCCCGGGCGGCTCTGCGCCGGACCAGGTCGTCCTGGCTGAATACGGTCTCGACCGGGCGAAAATGTGCGTCCTGGTCTTTGTCGCAGAACCAGACTTCTTCGCCGTTCGACAGGAAAATAAACGGAACGTCGAGCTGGTCTGCGTATCGGCGACCCTGTGCTTCGCCGGCACTCAGGTTGACGCTGGTGCTCTTGGCTTCGAGAACGGCGAGCGCGCGCCCCTGGCGATCGAACAGGGCGTAATCCGCCTTGCCGCCATCGTCGAGAGGGTATTCGAAGCGTACGCTGCGCCCGTCGGTCAGCTTCCAGCCGATATCGCGCAGAAGCTGGTCGATTTTGACCCGCGCGAACGCCTCATTCGTCACGCTCGACCTATCTCCCGCTCTAACGCGGGCAGCGGATGCCGGATCATCAGTCGCCTTTATAGGCACGTGCTCTTAGGCCGGCGTAAAAGGAGTGGCTCGGAGCCGCCGAAGGCGCGCCCCGCCTTATTCCATCGCCTTGACGATTTCCTCGCACATTTTCTTGGCGTCGCCGAACAGCATCATCGTGTTGTCGCGGTAGAACAGCTCGTTCTCGACGCCGGCGTAGCCCGAGGCCATCGAGCGTTTGACGAACAGCACGGTCTTGGCGCGCTCGACATCGAGGATCGGCATGCCGTAGATCGGCGAGGACGGGATCGGTCTTGGCCGCCGGGTTGGTCACGTCGTTGGCGCCGATCACAAAGGCGACATCGGTCGAGGGAAAGTCGCGGTTGATCTCGTCGAGCTCGAACACCTCGTCATAGGGCACGTTGGCCTCGGCCAGCAGCACGTTCATGTGCCCCGGCATGCGCCCGGCGACCGGATGGATCGCGTAGCGGACCGTGACCCCCTCCTTTTTCAGCAGGTCGGCCATTTCGCGCAGCGCGTGCTGGGCCTGCGCCACCGCCATGCCGTAGCCCGGCACGATGATCACCGAGCCGGCGTTCTTCAGGATGAAGGCGGCGTCCTCGGCGCTGCCCGACCTGACCGAGCGGTCGCCGACGCCGGGGCCGGCCGCGATCGCGCCGCCTTCGGTGCCGAAGCCGCCGAGGATCACGTTGACGATCGAGCGGTTCATCCCCTTGCACATGATGTAGCTGAGGATCGCGCCCGACGAGCCGACCAGCGCGCCGGTGATGATCAGGAGGCTGTTCGACAGCGTGAAGCCGATGCCGCAGGCGGCCCATCCCGAATACGAGTTCAGCATCGAGATCACGACCGGCATGTCGGCGCCGCCGATCGGCAGGA
This sequence comes from uncultured Alphaproteobacteria bacterium, assembly GCA_963703665.1. Classification (GTDB taxonomy): domain Bacteria; phylum Pseudomonadota; class Alphaproteobacteria; order ATCC43930; family CGMCC-115725; genus AP-15. Next base: position 126,568 of record CAVPFB010000003.1, read on the forward strand.
TCAGCAGCAAGCCGAGCGCCAGCGACACCAGCAGGATCAACGAGAACGCCGCCGCCGCCTGGGTCGCGACAAAGACGACGATCAACAGGACCAGCAGGATGCCCGAGACCGGCATTCAGCAGATGCTGGCCGGGGAAAACCAGCGGCCGGCCGGTGACCAGCCCCTGCAATTTGGCAAAGGCGACGATCGAGCCGGTAAAGGTGATCGCGCCGATCGCCATGCCGATCGACATCTCGACCAGGCTCGCCCGCTCGATCGCGCCGGGGATGCCGATCCCGTACTCGGCCGGCGCGCTGAACGCGGCGATGGCGACGCAGACGGCGGCGAGGCCGACAAGGCTGTGAAAGGCCGCGACCAGTTGCGGCAGCGCCGTCATGTGGATGCGCAGCGCGATCCAGGTGCCGACCGCACCGCCGATCAGGATGCCGAGCGACGATCAGCCAGAAGCTGACGACATGCGGGGTCAGCAGCGTGGTGACCACCGCGATCACCATGCCGGCGATGCCGAACAGATTGCCGCCGCGCGCGGTGCGCGGCGAGGACAGGCCGCGCAATGCCAGGATGAAACAGACCGACGCGATCAGATAGAAAAAAGCCGCAAGGTTTTCGCTCACCGCCGCCCCGCTATTTCTTTCGCTGGAACATCTGGAGCATGCGCTGGGTGACGATAAAGCCGCCGAAGATGTTGACCGAGGCCAAGGCGACGGCGACGAACCCGGCGATCTTCGCAAAGCTGATGCCGAGCGGGCCGGCCGCGATCAGCGCGCCGACGATGATCACGCTCGAAATCGCGTTGGTCACGCTCATCAGCGGCGAGTGCAACGCCGGGGTCACCCGCCACACCACGTGGTAGCCGACAAAGACCGCCAGGACGAAGATCGTCAGCTCGAAGACAAAGGGCGTTCCGACCGTCGGCAGCGGCGCCTGCTCCGTCAATTGCCGGAGAGGGCGTCGAGGTGGTGCGCGAGCGCGCCGGCGTCGCCGGCGAGCTCCTTGGCGCGCAGCGCCAGAGAGGCGGGATCGGCCATCGCGTTCTCCGTCAGTTGTCGGGGGCCGAAACCGGGTTCGCGGCGAGCGGCGCGATGCCGGCGCCGGCATCAGCGCCGGGTTGACGATCGCGCCGTCGCGGGTCAAGAGGGTCGCCCTGACGATCTCGTCCTCGGTGTCGATGGCGAGCCGGCCCTCTTTGTCGACGAGCAGCGCCAGGAACGACAACAGGTTGCGGGCGTAGAGTTGGCTCGCATCGGCAGCGATCCGCGACGGCATGTTGAGGTGGCCGATGATCTTGACGCCGTTTGCCGTGGTCACGACCTCGCCCGGCCGGCTGCCCTCGACATTGCCGCCGGCCTCGACCGCCAGATCGACGATGATCGATCCCGGCGCCATCTCGGCGATCATCGCGTCGGTCAGCAGCACCGGCGCCCTTCGACCCGGAATGAGTGCCGTGCAAATGACGACGTCGGTGCGCTTCAGCGCCTCGGTGATCTTTCTCGCGCTGCCGCCGCTGATAGTCCTCGCCCATCTCGCGGGCATAGCCCTCCGCGGTTTCCGCCGAGCGCGCCTGCCACATCGTCGACGCTCAAAAACGCGGCGCCGAGGCTTTCGACCTGCTCCTTGGCGGCGGCGCGCACGTCGGTCGCCGAGACGATCGCACCGAGACGCCGCGCGGTGGCGATCGCCTGCAGCCCAGCGACGCCGGCGCCCATCACCAGCACCCGCGCCGCCTTGATCGTCCCGGCCGCGGTCATCATCATCGGAAAGGCGCGGCCGAACTCGTCGGCGGCGTCGAGCACCGCCTTGTAGCCGGCGAGGTTGGCCTGCGACGACAGCACGTCCATCGCCTGCGCCCGGGTGATCCGCGGCAACAGCTCGACGGCAAAGGCGGTGATCCCGGCCCCGGCATAGGCCTCGATGTCGATCGGGTTCTGCAACGGCTGCAACAGGCCGATCAGCACCGCGCCGCGCTTCAGCGGCCGCAGCTCGTCGACCCCGCCGTCGCCGCCGATCAGCGGGCGCTGCACCTTGAGCACGATGTCAGCCTCGGCGAGCGTCGCCGCCGGATCCGCTGCGATCGCCGCACCGGCCGCGGCAAAGGCCGCGTCGCCGAGCCCGGCGCCCTCGCCGGCGCCGCGTTCGGCGACGATCTCGAGACCCATCGCGACCATCCGCTTGACGGTGTCGGGCGAGGCCGCGACGCGACGCTCATACGCCCGCCTTTCCTTGACGACGGCAACCTTCATCGAGCGGCGGTTCCTGAATGGGCGGGCCGGCAGGGCCGCACAATGCCGCGAACACCGCGGTTTGTGAAGTGCGAACCCCCGCCCAGGGTCCGTTGCGGCCGGCCGCACGAAGCCCGCCTGCCGCGTGCGGCCGCTGCGCGAGTTCGTCATGCTTTCGCTCGATTTTGCCGCCGTGCTAGATTCCTGGAGCGAACCGATGCGAATGGGCGGCGCGAGTTGGGCACGCGGCTGCCCCGGCTCGCGAATCCAAGAGCAGCGCCTCGGCGGCAGTGCGCCGGTGCCGGGAATAAGCTTTCGAGGAGGGGCGTTGTCGCCTGAGCAGAGATTGGCGGGATCGCCGGCGCGGCTCGCAATCGGCGAGGAGCCGGCGAGCCAGCGGTTCAGCGACCAGCTGATCGCGGTGCTGCCGCGACTGCGGCGTTTTGCGCGCGGGCTGGCGGGTTCGGCGGTCGAGGCCGACGACCTGGTTCAGGCGGCCTGCGAGCGGGCGCTCGCCCGCCGGCACCAGTTTGAGGAGGGCACCCGGTTCGACAGCTGGATGTTTCGCATCGTGCAGACGATCTGGATCGATCAGATCCGCTCGCGCCGGGTGCGCAAGGAGGACGGCGACATCGGCGAGGAGCGTCTCGGATCGGACGAGCCGGTGCGCCGCGTCGAGGCGCGGCTGGCGCTGGACGAGGTCCGGCGCGCCGTCGACCGCCTGCCGCCCGACCAGCGCGCGGTCGCTGGTGTTGGTGACAGTCGACGGGCTCAGCTACAAGGAGGCGGCCGAGGTGGTGCAGGTGCCGGTCGGGACGATCATGAGCCGCCTCGCCCGGGCGCGGGTCGCGCTGCAGCTCCAGCTCGAGGCGGGCGGCGGCAATGCGCAGGAGTGAGAAGGATGCAGAGGCGCAGTGACGACCGTCTCGTCGCCTATCTCGACGGCGAGCTCGAGGCGGCGGAGCGGCGCGAGGTCGAAGCTTGGCTCGACAGCGATCCGGCCGCTCGCGACGAGTTGGCGGCGCTCGCCCATTCGGCAGGGCTGGTGCGCCGCGCCTATGACGAGATGCTGCACGAGCCGTTGCCCGAGCGGCTGATCGCCGCCGCCCGCGGCGAAACGGCGCGGCCGGCGGCGGAGGTCGCGGCGCAGTCGCCGCGGGACCGGTTCGCGACTGCCGTTCGGGCGGCGGCCGTTGTGCGCCGGCGGCGCCGGACACGCGGCTCCGCTGCGGCGGTGGCGCCTCGGAGTGCCGGTTGCGGCCTCGCTGTCTCGGCCTGCTGATCGGCGGCGGCGCCGCCTATCTCGGCGTCGGCAAGCTCGGCACCGGCGTCACCGGGACGGCGGCGGGCCGCCGGCAATCGGAGGCAGCCGTCGCCAACAATCTGTGGCTCGACAACGCCGCCGGATACTTCAAGCTGTTCGTCAGCGCCGGCGGCAACGCGCTGATCGACGTTCCGGCGAGCGCCGATCCACGCGAGGCCCTGCAAAAGATCAGCCAGAGCCTGCCGCAGCAGGTGCGTCTGCCCGACCTCAAACCTTGGGGGCTCAACTTCCGCGGCGCCCGGCTGGTCGTCGTCGACGGCCGACCCGCGGCCCAGCTCGTCTACACCACCGACAACAAGGCGATCGGCCCGCTGGCCCTGATCATCGGGTCGTCGAAACAGCCCGATATTTCACCGACCTTCGACCGCCGGCAGGACGTCAACCTGCTCTATTGGCGCCATCAGGGCCGCGCCTATGCCCTCGTCGGCCAAGCCGATATCGGTTATCTCTGGGGAATCGGCAACGACGTCGCCTGGCAGCTCGACGCGATCTGAAGCGGGGAAACCCGGTCATCGGGAACGACACAGCCGGAACGGCGCGCTCTGAGCGGCTCCTGGGCCTCGCACGAGCGGAAAACCGCAGCGGGGCAGCACGCGCGGCTTGCTGCGTCGTGTCGGCAAATCGTGAATTCGAAAGGGCGGGTGATCTATAAAGGGGCGGCCGAGCTCGACAGGAAGACCCGATGCGATTGCTGCTCATCGAGGATAACGAGCGCTTCGCCGAGCTGCTCAAGCGCGGTCTGACCGCGGCCGGGTTCGTGGTCGACGTGCTGGCCACCGCCGCCGATGCGATCGCGCGCTTGACGGACCAGCCGGTTCGAGCTTGTCGTCCTCGATCTCGGGCTGCCGGACGCCGACGGGCTCGAGGTGCTGAGCGAAATGCGCCGGCACCGCGACGCGACCCCGGTGTTGATCCTGACCGCACGCGGCAGCCTCAAGGACCGTGTCACCGGACTGGGCAGCGGCGCCGACGACTATCTCGTCAAACCCTTTGCGCTCGAGGAGCTGGTCGCCCGCCTGCGCGCGCTGTTGCGACGGCCGGGCAATCTGCTCGGCGTCCCGCTGGAGCTCGGCAACCTCACCCTCGATACCGTCGCGCGCCAGGTTTTTGTCGGCGAAGCGCCGATCTTCTTTTCGCCGCGCGAGATCGCCGTGCTCGAGCATCTCTTGCGCCGCAGCGGGCGGGTGGTCGGCAAGTCGATGCTCGAAAACAACCTCTACGGGCTGTCGCAGGAGGTCGGGTCGAACGCGGTCGAGGTCTATGTTCACCGGTTGCGCAAGCGCCTCGCCGAGGTCGAAGCGTCGGTGCAGATCCATACGCTGCGCGGTGTCGGCTATCTGATATCCGAGAGAAAATGAGGTGATCCAGTTCCGCTCGGTCGTCTCGCGGATCGTGGCACTGCACGTCGCGGCGATCGTCGCGACGTCGATCTGCATGCCGCTCGCGCTGTTCCTGATGCTGCGGCAGGCGGTCGAGCAACTGCATCATCAGGCCTTGCGCGGTCAGGCCGCCGAAATCGTGCGCTATCTTTCGCGAACGCCGGGTGGGGCGCTGCAATTGTCGCTGCCGCCGAGCCTGGCCGAATTCTACTCCCGAGGTTATGGACGCGCCGCCTACGCCGTGCTCGATGCCAGCGGACGGGTGCTGTTCTCTTCGCTGCCGCACAACCGAGCGATCATCGACGTTCGCCCAAACTACGGCGCCGCCGAGTTTTTCCAGCAGGATCTGACCGGGGCGATTGCCCCGGTACGTCCCGCAACCAATCCGGTCGCATTTTTTCAACACGGCCGTCATACCTTGGCGCTTTATGGGGCGAGCGTGCCGCTGGATTTCCAGGGCCGCCCTCTTCTGGTTCAAGTCGTCGAGGACGTTCTTCATCGCGACGTGCTGATCGACGATATCCTCGCCCAATTTCTGACCCATGTCGGATGGATCGTCGCGCCCATCCTGCTGATGTTGCTGGTGATCGATGTCGCGATTTTCCGCGGTGCGATGCAGCCGATCATCGCGGCCTCCAAGCGCGCCGAACAGATCAGCCCCGACAATATCGAGCTCAGATTGCCGGAAGGCGGAATGCCGCGCGAGGTGTTGCCGCTGGTCCGCGCCATCAATCACGCGCTCGACCGGCTCGACACGGGCTTCCGCGCTCAGCGCGAATTCACCGCGGATGCGGCACACGAGCTGCGCACTCCGCTGGCCATCCTGCGCACCCAGATCGACATGATCGAGGATGGCGAGGTCGCCGGGCCGCTGCGCCAGGATGTCGAGAGCATGAGCCGGCTGGTCAACCAGCTGCTCGAAATATCCGAGCTCGAAACCTTTGTCGTCGCCGAGAACGACACGGCCGATCTGGTCGCGATCGCGACCGAAATCGCCGCGTTTCTCGCCCCGCTGGCCGTGTCGCAGCGCAAGAGCTTGGCGGTGACCGGCGCGGCCTTTGCGGTGCGAGTGCACGGCAACGGCGACGCGCTCGACCGCGCGGTTCGCAATCTCGTCGAAAACGCGCTCGCCCACACCGCCCCGGGAACGGGCGTCGAGATCGCGGTGGGGCGCGACGGCGTGATCCGCGTCATGGATCGCGGGCCGGGGGTGCCAAAAGCCGAGCGCGAACATATCTTTAAGCGGTTCTGGCGCCGTGACCGGCGGCATGGCGGGAATGCCGGGCTCGGCCTGGCAATCGTGGCGCGGATCGCCGAGATGCACCGGGCCACGGTCGAACTCGACGAGCGACCCGGCGGCGGCGCCGTCTTCGCAATCCGTTTCCCGGCCGTCTTACCGCCCGATGCAATCGAGGCAGGCCAGTTGGAGGCGGCCCGCTGATCGGCGCCTGTGGCTCGCCGGCCGCGCGACCGAAGATTTCCTGGACGGTTTCGGCGGCATCGGGCATCATCGCGGCACTCTGATTAAACTGGAAATTCTCGCATCGACTTCCGGATTCCTTGTTTCGGGTTTAGACGAGACACTGTCCAGGCTGGCGCCTTCAAGTATCGGTAAGAAAGGCTGAACAATGGTTTCTATCGAATCGACCCCGGAAATGGCGGCTGCCGTCTACGCGACCATGGCGCGCAATCTCGCGGTGGTCCGCCGCCGGCTGGGCAAGCCATTGACCTTGGCGGACAAGGTATTGCTCGGCCATCTCGACGACCCGGAGCATCAGGACATCGAACCCGGCAAGAGCTATCTGCTGCTGCGCCCGGACCGAGTCGTGTTCCAGGACGTGCTGGGCCAGACCGGCCTGCTGCAGTTCATGCAGACAATGCGCGACAAGGTCGCGGTCGCGGCCACGATCCATTGCGACCATCTGATCCAGGCGCGGGTGGAAGGCGGCTCGGACCTGCGCAAGTCGCTCGCGGAAAACAAGGAAGTTTACGACTTCCTGCGCTCGGCGGCGGCGAAATATGGGCTGGGCTTCTGGGGTCCCGGGGCCGGCATCATCCATCAGGTGGTGCTGGAGAATTACGCTTTTCCGGGCGAGCTGATCATCGGCACCAACTCGCACACCCCCAACGCCGGGGGTCTGGGGGCCTGCTCGGTCGGCGTCGGCGGCGCCGATGCGGTCGAGGTCATCGCCGGGCTGCCGTGGGAGGTGCTCTACCCGCGCCACATCGCGGTCTACCTGACCGGCCGGCTGAACGGGTGGACGGCGCCCAAGGACGTGATCCTCTATGTTGCAGGGCAGCTTACCGTCTCGGGCGCGACCAACGCCATTGTCGAGTATATCGGCCCCGGCGCGCGGACCATAAGCGCAACCGGCAAGGCGACCATCACCAACATGGGCGCCGAGCTCGGGGCGACGACCTCGATGTTTCCGGCCGACGAGCACATGGCGAGCTATCTGCGGGCGACCGGCAAGCCCGGGCTCGTGCCGCTCTTTCAGCAGCATCTCGAGCTGCTCGAGCCCGACAAGGAGGTCGAGGCCGACCCCGGCAAATATTACGACACCGTCGTCGAGCTCGACCTCGCGAAGCTGGAGCCCTATATCGTCGGCCCGCATTCGCCCGACCGCGCCCGCCCGATCTCCAAGCTCGCCGCCGAGGTGCGCGACCCGAAGAACGGGTTCATCGACCGGATCTCGACGGCGCTGATCGGCAGCTGCACCAACTCCTCCTATGAGGACATGAGCCGTTCCGCCGATGTCGCCGAGCAGGCCAAGGCGCACGGGATCAAGGCCGGCGTGCCGTTTTTGGTGACGCCCGGCTCGGAGCAGGTGCGCGCGACCATCGAGCGCGACGGGCAAATGCAGTCGCTGAAGGACATCGACGGCGCGGTGCTGGCCAACGCCTGCGGACCGTGCATCGGGCAGTGGCGACGAGCGGCCTCGGAGAGTGCGGTGCCGAACACGATCGTCACCTCGTACAACCGCAACTTCCCGCGCCGTAACGACGGGGAGCCGACGACGATGAATTTCATCGGCAGCCCGGAGGTGGTGACCGCGATGGCGCTGGCCGGGCATCTGTCGTTCAACCCTTTGACCGACAGCCTGACCGATGCGCAGGGCAAGGCCTTCCGGCTCGACCCGCCAAAACCGGCGCCCGAGGTGCCGGCGCACGGCTTCGACGCCGGCCACGCCACCTATATCAGCCCGCCCGAGGACGGCAGCGGCATCGCCCTGGCGGTCGATCCCAACAGCGAGCGGCTGCAGCTGATGGAGCCGTGGCTCGAATGGGACCACAAGGATTTCGTCGACTGCCCGGTCTTGATCAAGACGCAGGGCAAGACCACGACCGACCACATCTCGCCGGCCGGTCCGTGGCTGCGCTATCGCGGCCATTTGGACAAGTTCTCCGACAACATGTTCATGGGCGCCACCAACGCCTTTACCGGCGAATCTGGGACCGGCATCGATGTGCTGAGCGGCGAGAAGGGTGCCGCGATCGCCAAGATCGCCCGCGACTACAAGGCCCATGGGGTCAAGTGGGTGGCGATCGGCGACCATAATTACGGCGAGGGTTCGAGCCGCGAGCACGCCGCCTTGTCGCCGCGCCTCTTGGGCGGGTGCGCGGTGATCGCGCGCAGCTTTGCCCGCATCCACGAATCGAACCTGAAAAAACAGGGTCTGTTGGCGCTGACCTTTCAGGACCCGGCCGATTACGACCGCATCCGCGCCGACGATCGGCTGAGCCTCGTCGGCTTGGAGGAGATGGCGCCGGGCCAGCCGGTCGAATGCCGGGTCAAGCACGCCGACGGGTCGCGCGAGACGCTAAAGCTCAACCATACCTTCAGCACCTCGCAGCTCGAATGGTTCCGCAAAGGCTCCGCGCTGAACCTGTTCCACCACTGAGCGGCACCGCCGTTGCGCGAGCCGGCTGTGGCCCGACGCCTCTCGGACCGACCAGGGGCGCCGGGCAGCCGTGGACATCGGCTTTTAGCGCGATCTCAAGCGGTTCGATGACCTGCCGTCCAGCGAACGCTCACCTCGTTCCTCGGCGAACGGAAATTCGACGATAAAATCCCAGCCTGCAGGGTCGCCGGTTAACTTGTTGCATATTGAGCTCGCGTCCTCGCAGAGCTCTTGGAAGCGACCCCGTCCCTTTGCTCCAAGAGGAGCGGAGCCGAGTGTGTCGTGCGTCATCGTCGTTGATGAATATCCAAGCCTGAGAAGCCGCCCCGTGTCGGCGCTGCACTCATGGTTATCCTAAAAGTCAAATATCGGACTGGCGATGGGGCGGCGCGGCCGCAGCAGGAACGGCGGCGGGTGGTCGGGCTGGGTGGTGACGACGGCGCGCGGGGTCACCGGAATTTCGTCGGCGCGCTCGATGCGAAACGCCTGGATCATCGTCGCCAGCACCAGGGTCGCTTCGGTCAGCGCGAATTGGGCGCCGATGCACACGCGCGGGCCGACGCCGAACGGCAGATAGGCGAAGCGGCCCGGGGGCGGGGCGGCGGGCAGAAACCGCGCGGGGTCGAAGGTTTCGGGCTCTGTCCACAAGAGGCGGTGGCGGTGCAATACCCAAGGCGAGATCAGCACCACGCCGCGGGCGGGGATCGCGATGCCGCCGGCGACATCGGCGCGGATCGCCTGGCGCGCCAGGGTGAAGGCCGGCGGGTAGAGCCGCATCGCTTCGTGCACGACGGCGCGGGTGTAGACGAGGCTCGGCAATACCTCGGCGGCCTGGGCGGGACCGAGATCGAGCGGGCCGACCTCGGCGGCGAGCCGGTCCTGGATGACCGGCGCCGAGGCCAACAGATAGAGCGACCAGAACAGCGCTACCGCCGTCGTTTCGTGTCCGGCGACGATCATCGTCGCCACCTGGTCGGCGAGGCGACGCGGCGGAAACAGCGCGCCGCTCTCCGGGTCGCGCGCGGTCGACAACAGGTCGAAGAGGTCGCGTGGCGCCCCAGCCGCGCCTTGTCCCCGGCGCGCCGCGATGATCCGCCCGATCAGGTCGAGCCAACGGCGGCGAAACCGCCAGCGCGCCAGATCGCGCGGGCTCGGCAGCACCGGCGGCAATAGAAAATCCAGCAGGCTCGGCCGGCCGAGGCGCGCGGCGTAACCCTTGATCAGCCCCCGCAATTCGGCGCCGAAGCGCTCCATCTCGAGCGAGAACATCGAGGCGCCGGCGATCTCCAATGCCAGAAACTGCATCGCCGCGAGCAGGTCGATCGGGGCGGAGCCGGCGGCCTCGAGGCGGGCTACGGCGGTAACGGCGGCGCGTGCGACATGGCCCGCCAGGATCGGCATCGTGCGCGGCGCGAAAGCCGGCGCCAGGGTGCGGCGCTGATGCCGCCAGTCCTCGCCCTGGCTCAACAGGAGCCCGCGGCCGAGCAATGGGCGCAGAATGCGGATGCCGGCGGCGGTGCGGTGGTAATTGCCGGAATTGTCGACCAGGATGCGCTGGATCGCCGCCGGCCGGCTGACGATCAGCTGCCGGCGCCCAAAGACCTTTCTGAAGACGATATCCTGCTCGAAGGCCTGCGCCGGGAAAATGCCGAGCGCGTTGTCGCGCAGCGAGCGAGTGAAGCCGCGCGAGGACGGCGGCGACGAAGGCGCGCCGGGCCGGTCGGCGGTCGCCGGGGATGGAAGAGGGCGCGCTTCGGTCACTTTCCCGACCCCGTCGCAACCGTATCCGCTGCCGGGGAGATCGGCATCGCCGAGGCCGCGGCCAAGCCTCGCGCCGGAGAGCGCAGCAACGGCAGCAGCAGCAGCGACAGCACGATCAGCCCGCCGATCAACAGCCAGGCGTCGTTGAAGGCGGCGACCAGCCCGGCGCGCTCGACCAAGGGCGCGACCATTTCGCGGGTGGCCCGGTCGATCGGGCCGATCGGCACGCCGGTGAAGCGCGCGGCCGGCAGCCCGACGAGGCGGGCGGCGGCGGCGTCGCCGGCCTGGAGGCGGGCAATCAGCGAGACGACATGCGTCGGTGTGCGCTGTTCGAGGATGGTGTCGATTATGGCGAGACCGATCGCTCCGCCGAGATTGCGCATCAGGTTGAAGAGCCCGCTCGCATTGGCGACACGGGCCGGGTCGAAGCCGCCGAGCGCCAGCGCGGTGGTCGGCAGCAGGCACAGCATCACCGCCGCGCCGCGCGCGACCTGCTGCCAATAGAGGCCCCAGAAATCGGTCTCGAAAGTCATCGACCCGTTACCGAGCCAGCCCAACGCCAACAGCGCATAACCCGCGGCGATCAGCAACCGCGCGTCGGTTCGGCGTTCGAGAATATTCGCGATCGGGGCCATCACCAGCTGCGCGCCGCCGGTGACCATCATGATCTCACCGATCGGCAATGCGTCGTAATTCCGCACCACGCCGAGGAACACCGGCAACAAATACGTTGCCCCATAGAGCCCGACGCCGAGCACAAAGCTGAACCAGCAACCGATCGCGAAGTCCCGGTTGCGGAATGCGGCGAGATCGATCAACGGCGTCGGATGGCGCAGCGAGCGCCGCAGCAGGCCCCACCCGCAGGCCAGGCACAGCGCCGCCAGCAGCAGCATCGGGGGGCTGACCCAGCCGCGCTTCGGCGCCTCTTTCAGCAACAGCTCAAGGCCGCCGAGAAAGACCGCGAGCAACGGCAATGCCCAGAGATCGACCGAGCCGAAGCGACCCCGGCCGACGCGATCGACATCGACAGCCCAGGCGACCAGCAGCGCCACGACGACCCCGGTCGGCACGTTGATCAGAAACAGCCAGTGCCAGGACCAGCGGTCGGTGACAAAGCCGCCGATGACGGGGCCCAAAGTCGGCGCCAGCATTGCCAGGAGCCCGCCGACCAATGTCGCGCGGCTGCGCGCCGGCCAGTCGAACATCAGAAAGATCGCCGAAAACACCAGCGGAATCAGCGCCCCGCCGCAAAAGCCCTGGACCACCCTCGCCGGGATCAGCGTCCAGAACCCGGTCGCTGCGGCGCAGGCGAGGCTCGCGGCGGTAAAGCCGCAGATGCAGGCGACAAACGCGCCGCGTGTCGACAGCATCCGGGTCAGCCACCCGGTCAGCGGGATCGCCACGATCTCGGCCATCAGATAGGCGGTCTGCACCCAGCTCAATTGGTCGAGCGGAAGCCCGAGCCCGGCCTGGATCTCGGGCAACGAGCTGGCGACGATCTGAATGTCGAGGATCGCCATGAACATGCCGACGGCCATGGCGACAAAGCCGACCCAGGTCTTGGCTCCGGCGGCCGCCTGGGGCAGGGCGATGCTCACGGTGCGCGTCGCGATGCCAGCGCCCGGTCCTCGATGCCGATGCGCCGGGCGATCAGCGCCAGATTGATGAGCGAGAACGCGACCGCGACGGCGACCGCGCGGAAGGCCAGCGGCAGGACCGCGATCTCGGCGACGACCAAGAGGTAGTTCGGGTGGCGCGCCCACCGGTAGGGGCCAGTGCGCACCAGCGGGACGCCGGGCAAACTCAGGATGCGGGTGGTCCAGAGCCGGCCCAGGGTCGCGATCACCCAAACCCGGCCGAGCTGCAACAGTCCGAAGAGGACCAGAAGCGTCCAATAGGGCCGGGTCGCCGGCGGGACCGCCAAAGCGAGGCTGGCGAGCCAGCCGGCGTGCAGCAGGACAAACACCGGGTAGCCTCCGGCATCCGCCTCGACCGCGCCGAGCCGGCGCAGCCGCGCGGTGTTGCGGCGCGCCCAGGCGAGCTCTGCGAGACGTTGCAAGGCGACGAGGCTAACCGTCCAGTAGAGCGCCGTCACCGGTTGTCGAGCACCAGGAACCCGGCGCTGAAACCCGGCCCGAGCGCGTTCATCAGCGCCCGGCGCCACTGCGGCCCGTCGCCGAGCATGCGGTCGAGCACGAACATCACGGTCGCCGCCGACATGTTGCCGTAATCGCGCAAGACGTCGCGTGCGCCCTCGAGCGCCCCGTCCTCGAGGCCGAAGGCGCCTTCGAGCGCGGCTATCACCTTGGCGCCGCCCGGGTGGCAGACAAACCGGTCGATGTCGCTGATCGCCAGACCGTGACGGGCGAGGAACCCGTCGGCAACGGCGCGAAAGCGGGTCGCGACGAGCTGCGGAATATCGCGGGAAAAGACCGCGCTGAGCCCGTCATCGGCCACGTCCCAGCCCATCACCTCGAGGCTCTTGGGCCAGGTGTGCTCGCCGGCGGCGACGATCACCGGCCCGTGCCCCGCGGTCGACAACAGCGCCCCGGCGGCGCCGTCGCCGAAGAGCGCGGTCGCGACGATGTTGCTCTTCGCGAAATCGTCGCGGCGAAACGACAGCGCGCACAATTCGACGACCAGAAACAGCACCCTCTCGCCGGGGGCCGCCACGGCCTGGCTCGCGGCGCGGGCGAGACCGAGCACCCCGCCGGCGCAGCCGAGCCCGAAGATCGGCAGCCGCCGCACGTCGGCGCGCAGCCCCATCCGCTCGATCAGCAGCGCATCGAGGCTGGGTGTCGCGATCCCGGTGGTCGAGACGACGACGATCTCGTCGATCGCGTCCTTGGCGAGGCCGGCGCGGTCGAGCAGCTGGATGGTCGTTGCCTCGAGCAGATCGAGCGCCGCCGAGAGATAGATGCCGGTTGCGCTCGGGCCAGCTGTGGCGACGGTCGTACCAATCGAGCGGCACGCAGGAATAGCGCGTACGGATGCCGGTGTTGGTAAACACCGGCAACAGCCGGTCGAGCGCCTGCGCGCCGCCGAACAACAGCTTGACGCGCTCGATCACATCGTCCTGGTCGAGCGGATAGGGCGGAACCGAGGTCGCGACGCTCAATAGACGCGGGGCTGCCGGCATCGGACGCGACCCTATCAGCTCGGACGCCTCCCCGACAGCGAATAAGACAAGGCGCCGCCGCGGCACATTCCGCCGCCCGAGGCGATGATCGGGGCCCTGCGCCTTCGTCAGCGAGGATGGGGCGTGTGTGGCCCGCCGTGCGGTCCCAACCAATGGCGGGTTATGCCGCGGGCTACCCAACCTGCGCAGCAACGAGCTCGTCGAGGGTTGCGGCGAGGCGCGCGAGGTCGGAGGCGGTCGAGAGACGGTGGTCGCCGTCCTTGACGAGGGTGACGGCCACGTCGCGGCTCCTGAGGCGCTCGGCGAGGCGCAGGCTGGTCTCCCACGGAACCGAATTGTCGTGCATTCCGTGCAGGAGCCGCACCGGGCAATCGAGCGCGATCGGCGCGCGCATCACCAGATGCCGCCTGCCGTCTTCAATCAGGTTCAGCCGATAGGTGTAGCCGGCCGGGTCGTATTCGGAGGGCAAGGTCACCGAGCCGGTCGTCAGCAGCTCGCCGCGCTGCGCCATGTCGAGACGCGGCCATAAGAGGTCCTCGGTCGCGTCGGGTGCGGCGGCGATGCCGACCAGCGCCCGCGCCCGGTTGCTGCGCGCGAGTGCCGCCAACAGCATGATCCAGCCCCCGAGGCTCGACCCGACCAGGATCTGCGGCCCTTTTGTCAGTCGGTCGAGCACCTCGACGGCGTCCTCGGCCCAGCGGCCGACCGTGCCGTCGGCAAACGCGCCGCTCGACCGGCCGTGACCGAAATAATCGAAGCGCACATAGGCCCGCCCTTGGCGGCGGCAATATTCGTCGACATAGAGCGCCTTGGTGCCGGCCATGTTGGAGCGCAGGCCGGCGAGAAAGACGATTCCCGGTGTGGCGCCGGGCAGCCGATGAAAGGCGATCGTGTGGCCGTCGGAACATGGCAGGGTTTCAGGCGAAATCATCGCAGGCTTGCGGCAGGCCGGGAGGGCGGCGACGATAGCACGATGCCTCTGTTGCCAGAACACCGGCCCCGGGAAGGCCGCCCGCCGGCGGTATTGCAGATCGTCCCGAGCCTTGTTTCGGGCGGGGCCGAACGCGGCACCGTCGAACTGGCGGCGGCGCTGACTGCGGCGGGTTGGAACGCGTATGTCGCCTCGTCCGGCGGGCCGCTCGAACGCGAAATCGCCCGCGCCGGCGCCACCCATTTGACCCTGCCGCTCGCCTCGAAGAACCCGCTGGTCATATGCCGCAACGCCGCGTCGCTGGTGCGCGCGATCCGCCGGCTCGGCATCGACATCGTCCATGCGAGGAGCCGCGCCCCGGCCTGGAGCGCGTGGTTGGCCGCCGCCGCCACCGGCCGCCATTTCGTCACCACCTTTCACAACGCTTATGGCGCGGAATTGGCCTACGGCGCCGGCTCGGGCCTGAAGCGCCGGTATAATTCGATTATGGCGCGAGGCGAGCGGGTTATCGCCATTTCCGATTTCGTCGCCGATCACGCCGCGACGATGTACGGCGTCGGCGCCGACCGGCTGCGCACGATCCCGCGCGGCGTCGACCTTAATATTTTCGACCCGCGGCGCGTGAGCAGCCAGCGTATCGCCAGCCTCGCCCGGCAATGGCGGCTGCCCGACGGGGCGCCGACGGTGATGCTGCCCGGCCGGCTGACCCGCTGGAAGGGCGGGCTCGATTTCGTCGCCGCAATCGCCGCACTGGGCCGGCGCGATGTCTGCTGCGTGCTGGTGGGCGCCGAGCAGCGGCCGGGTTTTCGCCGCGAGCTCGAAGCCGCGATCGAGGGCGGCGGGCTCGCCGGCCTGTTCCGTATCGTCGAGCCCTGCGCCGACATGCCGATCGCCTACATGCTGGCCGACGTCGTGGTCTCGGCGTCGAGCGATCCCGAAGGCTTCGGCCGGATCATCGTCGAGGCCCAGGCGATGGGGCGGCCGGTGGTGGCCACCGACCATGGCGGCGCCCGCGAGACGATCGTGCCGGGAGAGACCGGCTGGCTCGCGCCGGCCCGCGATCCCAAGGCCCTCGCCGCGGCGATCGGCGAAGCTCTGGCGCTCGGGCCGGGCGAGCGGTCGCTGTTGGCGCGCCGCGCGCAGGCCCATATTGCCGCCCGGTTCACCACCGAGGCGATGTGCGCGCGCACCATCGCGGTCTATGAAGAGCTGCTGTTTCCCGAGCCCGAGGCACCGGCCCCTCAGAACGCGACGGCAATACTGCCCGCCTGAGCGCCGACATCTTCATCTATTGCTCAGACGCAGACAGGAGAGTCACACCAACTCGTCATGGCCGGGATTGTCCTGGCTTGTCCCGGCCACCCACATTTGCGGCACAACACTTGCCGGTTTCCGTGGACGCCCGACACAAGGAGGCACAGGGCCGGGCATGACGAGTGAAAGAGCTTGAACCTTTTGAACTCGCCTCAACACTTGATGAGAAGACCGTTATTCTTGCCCCGTCCCGCCGGCGAGGTTGAAATCGATTGTCTGACCCTCCTGGCAGGCGAAGCAATGCTGGACCCCGTTGCGCTCGACGATGGCCCCAAAGTGCTTCGTAAAACCAACGGCCGGGTCGTTGAAGTTGGTATTGTCGATCGGAACGATACCACCCAAATTTTCGATAAGGTGTTGTAATGCCTTGGTCACGATGGTGCCCTGCGCGTCCACCGAGCTTCCGTTCGGTAGCGCACCGTACACGGCGGAGAGAACTTTCAGCGACATTGTCGGATCTCCATCAGGTCAGCGGGGACGGCCCATCCGTCCACGCTCGATAACATCGCTGAGGAACTGGTCAAGGGCGTGTGAGGTAGTTCACACGCTCGGCATAATAAAAAACGACGAGCGCCAACGGCTCGTCTGCCCGCCTCTGTCGCAAAGAGAATTCAATCAGTTTTGCTGTGCTGCCGTCGAGGCGTGGCAAGGGAGGTCTGCCTTATCGTTGGGCCCGAGGATCGCGCGGTTGGCCGCGAAAGCGGTAATTCCGGGCGATCGCTGAGCGAGCAACGGCGCGTGGCGCCTATTCCGCCTCGAAATCCTCCTTCTGGAGCGCGATCGGGGCGCCGTGCGGGGTGCGTCGGGCGGCGCGCTGCCAGGCGGTGCGGGTGCGGGCGAGGGCAGCGGGATCGGCCGCGGTTTTTTCGCCGGCAAGGTGTTCGAGCGCCGCGAGCCAATGCCGGTAATAGGTGTCGCCGGCGTCGGGGTCGCCCGCATCCTGGGCGCGCTTGATCTCGCTGGCCAGCGAGGCGGCCCATTCGGACCAGGTGAACAGGCCGCGGTCGTGCAGCGCCAGGGCCATGGCGACGGCGTGGGCCTCCCACGGCGCGCGAAACACCGGGCCGTCGGCGTCGCGGGGGATGTCCGGGACCGCGCCGGCGATACGCTCGACAGCACTCATTCCGGGTCGAGATAGGGTTCGAACGCTTCGATCGACACCTTGATCGCAGGATCGGCGTCCTCGCCCCACAATTCGCGGGCCGGGAAGACGACCGTATAAAGCCATTGCGGGTTGTCGCCGGCACCGAGCGCGGAGGTATCCGGGAAGACGTGACAGCCGCGCACCGCCTCGACCGTGCCGGTCTTGCCGCGGGCATAGCGCGGCAGCCGGGTGTGGGTCGCGGGATTGATGTTTTTGGTGTGCACCCGGTCGCCTTCCTTGAACCGCGCCGCAGCGTTGGTCGGGCGGGCGAAATCGCCGCGGGTCAGCGCCCGGCCGACGTCGGCTGGGGTCAGCGTGCGGGGCAATGCCGGGCCGGCGCGCAGGCATCGGCCGGCGGCGATCTCGTCCGCGCCAATGAGCCCGCGCTTTGCGAGCCGGTGTTCGAGACCCAGAAACCAGCGCCGGTAATAGGAGGAGCCGAGATAGTCCAAGGGCGGCAGGGCTTCGAGCGCGGCGCGGCCGGCGTCGATCGTCCATAGCCCGGTAAAGCCGATCGCGCGCTGCATCGCCAATACGCGCCCCTCCCAGCGCTGATGGAACGGCGGCTCGTTCGGCTCCGGCTCGACCCGGCCAAAGCCGTGCATGCCGCCCATGTCGTGCAGCGAATTGGTCATGACGGCACCGTCTCGTGCGGCGCCTTCGCCAGGCCCGTGCCGGTCATGCTGTCGCGGGTGACCAGCCCGGCGAGCCGTTCCTCGCTCCACCCCTCGGTGCCGGCGGGGCGCATCGGCACCACCAGGAAGCGGGTTTCGGCCGTCGAATCCCAGATGCGGATCTGGGTCTCGGGCGTCAGGCTCAGACCGAACTCGGCGAGGACACCCTTCGGGTCGATCACCGCGCGCGAGCGGTAGGCGGCCGATTTGTACCAGACCGGCGGCAGCCCCAGCACTTCCCACGGATAGCACGAGCACAGCGTGCAGACGACGAGGTTGTGGGTCTGCGGCGTGTTCTCGACCGCGATCAGGTGGCTGCCGACGCGGCTGAAATGCCCGACCGAATTGACCGCCGCGGTGGCGTCGGCCAACAGCCGCCGCTTGAATTCGGGGTCGACCCAGGCGCGGGCGACGACATGGGCGCCGTTATGCGGCCCGATCCTGGTCTCGAACGCCTCGACGATCTGGTCGAGTGCCGCCGGATCGACATAGCCCTTTTCGGCGAGGATGGTCTCGAGCGCCCGCACCCGCACCTCCATCTCGGACAATTCCGAGCCGTGAGCGTGGTCGTGGGCAGGGGAATGGGCATGTTCGTCGGCCATCACTGCCGCTCCTCGATGGTGCTCGATGCCATGGCGGTCATCTGATCGGTCGAGGCCCGCGCACAGCCGGACAGCACAAGGCCTTTTGCACCCGATTGCCGCGACTCGCAAGCGATTGGTTCGCCAAGGAAACGCGAAGCGCCCGGCAACGACGCAGGGTGGGTCGCGCGCAGCCGCGACACCCATCGCCTTCATCGGCACGGCATGACGAGGCCAACCATCGGCGCAACTTTCTCCCCGGCGGCAGCAAGCACGCTTGATGTCCGATGGCTCGCATCGCGCCACGGCAGGAACCGACCTGCGGCTGAGCGGGCCGCGGCTGAGGATCAGAATTTTTAGCGCCCTGCCAGCCTCGCGGTTGTAGAATGCGTGATCGCCCGACGACCCGACCGCGCCTTGGACCAGGAGCGTCGGCTTCTTAATTCGGTGAGGTCGTCTGGAAAACTCGGGTTCACGGCCGCCATGCGGCGCTCGTCTGCGCCGTTTGGGCCCGCGGATCCCGGAACGGGAGGGGAGCGTCATGCGAAGGCCGATTGGACTATTGTGGATCGTCGGATTTTTCGGTCTGCTTGCTGCCGCAAACGCACAAGGTCCTTCCACCGCCGGAACGCCATTCGACGGCACCTATCGTTTGGTCTCTTCGGCGAAGGTCGATGCGACCTATGTGGCGAGGAACGGGCAGACCGGCCCGTGTCCGGACCGGTTAGCGGGACCGCTCACCGTCGTGAACGGCCAAGCGTCGTATACCACCGAAACCGGCTACCGGCTCGCCGGAACGGTCGGGCCGCAGGGCCAGCTGGCGCTGAGCTTGCTCGCGCCGACCAACAGCAGCAACGCCGGCTCCCATCCGATCGACATCATCGTCAACGGCAATATCGATCGCGCCGGCACGGCACGCGTCCGCGAGAGCAGTCATTCGTGCAGCTACGATTTCACCTGGCAAAAATAATCAGGTAAAACTGCTGCTCGATCCCTAAGACCTCCGCAAGAGGAACACCCTGCAACCAACCCGCGACAACACGAGGAGAAAGTCGTCATGAAGGTGGTCACGCTCAAGGACATCCCGAATCTCCCAGTCGAGGGCGCCGAGCGGATCGAAGGCTGGACCGGGCCGGTTTCCCGGTCGCGTCAAACGATCATTCAGCCTGGCGACTCGGCGAACTACAACTGCAGCGTGGTGAACTTCAGCCAGGGTTGCACCACCGGCTGGCATACCCATACCTGCGACCAGATACTGGTCGTGACCTCGGGCTCCGGCATGGTGGCGACCGAGCACGAGCAGCGCGAGATCAACATCGGCGACGTGGTGCACATCAAGGCCGGCGAACGCCATTGGCATGGCGCCAAGGCCGATACGACGATGGGGCACATCACGATCACCGCCGTCGGCGGTCAAGCCAGCTGGGGATAGTCCCGCCCTGCCGGGGTTCCGGCCGGACCGGGCCGGAATGCCCATCACGACGCTTATCGGAAGGGGCCGGCCTAGACTTGCTGAGACCAACCAGGCGGTCGTAGGGAGATCCGAGCATGGCAGGAGAATCCGCGCATTTCGGCCTGCGGGCGCGGCCACCGACCCCGGCGATCCGGCCGTTCGAGCTGCCGCCGCGCATGCAGCCGATGCTCGATCGGGCGAATCGCGGCCTTGCCGAGCCGTTCCGCGGCATCGCCGCCGACAGCGAGGTCGCGCCGAGGCGGTTCGCGCTTGGCAAGACCGGCGTCTCGCTCGCCCCGGTCATGGAGGCGGCGCAGTCGTTCCTCGCGACGCTGACCGCCGAACAGCGCAAGGCGGCGAGCTTTGCGATCGGCGACGAGGCGTGGCGGAAATGGTCGAACATCCACCCGTGGCTGATGCGCCATGGCCTCTGCCTCGCCGATCTCGGCCATGATCAGCGCCAGGCCGCGCTGGCGCTGATGCGGGACAGCTTGAGCGCCGCGGGTTACCAGTCCGCTCGCGATGTCATGAGGCTCAACGAGCACGCCCTCGAAATCACCGGCAAGCCCGAAGAATACGGCGAATGGCTCTATTGGGTCAGCCTGTTCGGCACGCCATCGCCGGGCGAGCCGTGGGGCTGGCAGATCGACGGCCATCACCTGAACCTCAATTGCTTGGTGCTCGGCGATCAACTGGTGCTGACCCCGACGTTCATGGGCTCGGAGCCGGTGCTGGCGCGCTTTGGCAAATATCAGGGAACGCGCGTCTTCGCCGCCGAGGAGGAGCGTGGCTATGCCTTGATGCGCTCTCTGTCGCCGGAGGAGCGGCAGCGGGCGACGATCGGCACCGATCTGCCCTCCGAGCTGCTGACCGCCGCATTCAACGACAACCGGCGGATCGATCCGGCCGGGGTTCGCCATGACGAGCTGCCGCCCGAGAGCCGCGAACGTCTCGAAGCGCTGCTCGCGACCTATACCGGCCGCATTCGCCCGGGCCACGCGGAAATCCGCTGGGCCGAGGCAAAGCTTCACCTGGGCGAAACGCGTTTCGCCTGGATCGGCGCGTTCGACGATGCGAGCCCGTTTTACTATCGCATCCTGAGCCCGGTGATCCTGGTCGAGTTCGATCACCAATCGGGCATTATGTACGACAACGACACGCCCTCGCGCGACCACATCCATACGGTGGTTCGGACGCCCAACGGCAACGATTACGGCAAGGATTTGCTGCGCCAGCACTACGCCCGGCACGACCACTCGCATGAGCCCGGCTCCGGGTAGGGCTCGGCTGCGCCCGCCGACGCTCTAGGCGATCGGTAAGAGCCAATTCCCGCGTTGCCGGCAGAGGGTCGGAGCACGCGAGAGCCGCACGCCGGCGCGGCACGTTGGCTACCAACGACGCCTTGATGCTCATTTCCTGGTCAGGTGGAGATCAAAGCCTTGACCGCGCAACTCGGCGAGATAACCCGTTACCGCACCGAACGCGGTGTCGAATTGCATGCGTACCGGGATCATTCGGTCACCTGCCATCAGCCGGGCATACCAGATCTTGCCGTGCCGGTAGGTATCCTCGTAACCGTTTCGGCTGGCCACGATGTCCTTGCGCACGACCGCGCAGACTTGGGTTGGACCAGCAAAGTTCTGATAGCTGTCCGCCGCCAGCGTTTCCCGTTTAACGTCGGTGAAGCTAAGATCATAGAGGCTGCTGCCATCGAAGACCGGAACGACCAGCGCGCAAGTGCCGCGACGGGCGACCTGGCGTTCCAGAAGGAAAAACGCCGTCAGCTGATCGACGGTCCCGCGCATCTGCTCCGCTGCAATAAGGAGGGGCCGCTCGCCCGAGGACGGCGTCGAAGCGTTGATCACGGTGTCGTCGCCAGGGTAGTCGAGACGGTAATGACGATCGGCGCCGTTGCGCCGAACCTCGGCCCGATATGATTCGGGACGAAGGGTGTTCCCGGCGAGTTTTCCGTGAACCTCCGAATGGCTGGTAAGATCGACAAATAGGCTGGCGAGGCCGCGGGTATCGAGATCCATGGTGATCGCATACTGGTTGGCCGCTTCCTCAATGGTGGTCCGGTTGGTCAACACGTGCAGGCCGGCAAAGCCAAAGACCTCGAAGCGGGCGGTGACGCTGTCCGCCTCCGCCGCCGGCGCGATGATCACCCCGACGACGAGCGGAAGTGCGGCGGCCAGGGAGAGCGCGGCGATCGCCGACAGGGCGGCAAATCGGGCATTGATCATCGCGGGGATTATCTCGCAACGCAGGACCTGCAGCTGGATATGGTCGTTGCAGCGCAGCATCGCGACCCGCTGACGTGCGCGCTTGACCATCCGGCCGTTTCAAGCGGGCGGTTTGACTGACGCTTTAGGGCATCGCCAATTCCTGGCGGCATTTCACCGCACCGTTTGGCGCGAACCGAGAGCGCCTGCGGCAACGGTGGGCGGGGGCGCTGCGAGGCCGAGCGAGAAATGCGCTGCATCAATGCCGCACGTGTGCGAGACGCGCGCCGACTTCGCCGGGATGCTCCTCACCATGACATTAGCCGGTGCTGATATTAAGCAAGATCGTCATCCTGGGTGCCTCGCGACGCGAGGCCTCGAAGGATGCACCGCATTCCTCCGGCCCGATTGGCATTCCTGCCCAGCCCCTGCGCTTTTCCGCCTTCGCCCCATCTGGAGGGACCACCTTGCCGGGCGACCCGCCTTCGGTTGACACCGCCGGGCGGGGTCGATCATGGTGCGCGCACTCGCCAGCTCCGAGGCCTGGAACCCGCCATGACCGATGCCGATCTCGCCGCTGCAATCGACGCCGCCTGGGAGGCGCGCGACAGGATTTCACCCGCAACCCGCGGGGCTTGGCGCGAGGCCGTCGAGGCGGCGCTCGATGGGCTCGATTCCGGGCAGCTGCGCGTTGCCGAAAAGACCGGGCGCGGCTGGCAGGTCCACCAATGGCTGAAAAAGGCGGTATTGCTGTCGTTCCGCCTCAACGACATGGTCGAGATCCCCGGCGGCCCGACCGACCCTGAGCGGGGTGCCTCGCGCTGGTGGGACAAGGTGCCGTCCAAATTCGCCGGCTGGTCGTCGAACCGCTTCCGCGACGCGGGGTTTCGCGCGGTGCCGGGCTCGATCGTGCGCCGCTCGGCCTATGTCGCGCCCAACGTCGTCTTGATGCCGAGCTTTGTGAACGTCGGCGCCTATGTCGACAAGGGGACGATGGTCGACACTTGGGCGACGGTCGGCTCATGCGCCCAGATCGGCGCCAACTGCCATCTCTCGGGCGGGGTCGGCATCGGCGGCGTGCTCGAGCCGCTGCAGGCCGAGCCGGTGATCGTCGAGGATGACTGCTTTATCGGCGCGCGCAGCGAGGTGGTCGAGGGGGTCGTCGTCGAGCAGGGCTCGGTCCTGGCGATGGGCACCTTCATCAGCGCCACGACCAAGATCGTCGACCGCAACACCGGCCAGGTCCATATGGGCCGGGTCCCGGCCTATTCGGTCGTGGTGCCGGGTTCGCTGCCCGGCCGGCCCTTGCCCGACGGCAACCCGGGCCCCAATCTCTATTGCGCGGTCATCGTCAAGACGGTAGACGCGCAGACCCGCGCCAAGACCGCGATCAACGAATTGCTGCGCGAATGAAGAACGCCGCCATCGACCCGGCGGAGTTCGCCGCCGAGCTGATCCGCCGGCCGAGCGTCACCCCCAGGGACGAGGGCGCCATCGATATCGTCGCCGGCCATCTGGAAGATATCGGCTTCACTTGCCACCGTCTCACCTTCGGCGGCGACGGCAGCGACGAGATCGTCAATCTCTATGCCCGCATCGGCCGGGGGCGCCCCAATCTGTGCTTTGCCGGGCACACCGACGTGGTGCCGCCGGGTGCGCGGGAGGCGTGGTCGTTCGACCCGTTTTCGGCGAGCCTGCACGACGGCGCCCTGTGGGGGCGGGGTGCCGTGGACATGAAAGGGGCGATCGCCGCCTTTCTCGCCGCGGCACAGCGTTGGCTCGGCGAGTGCGGCACCGAGTTTGCCGGGTCGATCAGCTTGTTGATCACCGGCGACGAGGAAGCGGCAGGGGTCAACGGGACCAGGAAGGTGCTCGAATGGCTGGCGGCGCGCGGCCAGACGCCCGACGCTTGCCTGGTCGGCGAGCCGACCTCGGCCGCCGCACTCGGCGACATGATCAAGATCGGCCGGCGCGGCAATTTGACCGGACGGCTGACCGTCCGCGGTGTGCAGGGCCATACGGCCTATCCGCATCTCGCCGACAACGCCGCCCATCGCCTAGTCGCGATGCTGCACGCGCTGACCACTGCCGAGCTCGATCGGGGCTCCGAGCATTTTCAGCCTTCCACCCTGCAAGTCTCGACGATCGACATCGGCAACCCGGCGGCCAACGTCATCCCGGCCGAAGCACGGGCGGTCTTCAACATCCGCTTCAGCGACCGCTGGACCGGCGAGAGCTTGAAGCGCTGGCTCGCCGAGCGGCTCGACGCGGCCGGCGGAGTCTATGCGCTCGAGGCGACGATCAGCGGCGAATCGTTTCTGGTCGCACCCGGCGCCGTCAGCGAGGCGCTCGCTGAGGCGATCCGCCGCGTCACCGGCCGGACGCCGGAGCTCAGCACCACCGGCGGCACCTCGGATGCCCGCTTCATCCAGGCCTATTGCCCTGTCGCCGAATTCGGCCTTGTCGGGCAGACCATGCACAAGGCCGACGAGCGGGTCGACCTCGCCGACCTCACCGCCCTGACCGAGATCTACCGCACCTTTCTCGACTTGTTCTTCGCGCGGCGCTGAGCCGGCGACAGGGTCCCTGATGGCGCCGGCGACATGGCAACTGGAGTTGCGCTCGGCGCTCGCCGGCAGCTTGCGCCTGGCCAAAGGCGACCGCGGCGGCCTCGCCTGCTTCGATCGCACGCTCGACGGCTTCTGGCGGTCGTTCCTTGCCGGGGTTTGGAGCTACCCGTTCTATCTGGTGCTGTTGACGATGCGGGTCAGCTTTGCCCAATGGCAGGCTGCCGGGGGAATCCGCGTCGTTCTGATCGAAACCATTGCCTACGTGATCGCCTGGGTGGCGTTTCCGCTGGTCATGCTGTCGGTGTTGCGCTGGATCGGCCGCGAGCACCGCTTCTTCGACTTCATGGTCCCCTATAATTGGTGCCAGTTGCCGCAAAGCGTGCTGTTCGTGCTGGTCGGCCTCGATTCGGAGAGCGGCTTCCTTGGCGATCCGGTCGCGCAGGCGATCGAGGTGGCTGCCGCCGTCGCCGTCCTCGTTTACGAATGGTACATCGCGCGGGTGGCGCTGGAGACGACCGGCGCCGCCGCGATGCTGGTGGTCCTGGTCGATCTGGTGCTCGGAGTGATCATCAGCCGTGCCGCCGGCGTCCTCTACTGAACCGGGGCAGACCCGCCCCGATCTGTCCCGGCATCCCGGTCGAAGGGGTCCGGCTGTCCCGCCCCGGGTGGCGTCAAGGAGGGTGCGGTCGAGGCGGGTGCGGTTGAGAAGGGTGGGACTAACGAGGTGTGGGAGGAAGGCTCCCGCCTAGGCCCGGTCGGCCCCGTCAGTTGCGTCAATAGCTGATCGAATGCATGGGTTTGCCCGGCCTCGGATGGTGCGACGGATTGGGCGACACGAGGTCGCGGCGGCGCGGGCGACCGGTCCGAACGTGCGGATCGAACAGGCGGGTGCCGCGATTCCGACCGGGTATGGGCAACTCGCCGCAAGCGGGGCGGACGGCTTTTCGCCGATTGACGAGGTGCCGGATGTGCCGGGGGCGACGGCGTCGCGGTCGCCGCAGATCGCGGGGCAGCGGCTGCGGCTGGATGGCTCTGCGCCGGCGTCGGCGCGGTTGGCGTCAACGGCGCGCTGTCGGCAGGTGGCGGTGGCACACCCTGCGCGGTCTTGATCGGCGGCAGCGGCGCCGCTGTGCTTGCGGCCGGGTGCTGCATCGGCGAGGAGACCGGGATGGCGACGGCCGTCGGCGCGTGCACCGGCGGCCCCTGTTCGTGCGGAATCGGCGCCGAAGGGGGCACGGAGTTGGGCTCGGAAGCAGCGATGTCCGCTTTTTGCGGTGTTGCCCGCAGCAAAAAACCGGCGCCGAAAAAGGCGCCGATGATCAAAGTCGCGACCAGCCCGACGAGCGCCAGACAGAGCAGTGTGCCGGCCGGGAGCCCGGCAGCGGCGGGGACGAGCCGGCCGTCGGGCGCCGCAATCGTCGGCGATGTGACCGGCGCGTCCACGACCGGTGCCTGCCGTTCGGTTCCGGTCGCCGCGGGCGTGACCGCATCGGCGATTGCCGGCTCGCGAAATGGCCGCGGCGCAGATTCGGGGAACAGCCTGGGCTCGGCCTTGTCGGCGGGCGGATGTCGCGGCGACTCAGTAAGCGAAGGGATTCCGAGCATCATGCCGTGCCTTTCCGCCTCATTCCTGCTGTATTCCATAGAGCAACCCAACAGATCAGAACGCTCGGGGCTGCATACCTGCCGCCTCGGCTAGGCGGGCCGGTGCAGTGCCTCGGGTCGCACGGTCGATTGATTATTATCCTGCGATCCTAATTTGCAACCCTATGATCATCGCCGGCTGCAGCCGGGTCATGTCATTTGCGAGTCCTCGATGCCGGCAGGGTAGCGCACTTCGACCAGATAGAGACCTTCGGCCGGAGCGGTCGGGCCGCCGGCGCGGCGGTCGCGGGCGGCCAGAGCCGCGGCGACATCGTCGGGCCGCCAGCGCCCGAGCCCGACCAGCTCCAACGTCCCCGCCATGTTGCGCACTTGGCGATGCAGGAACGAGCGCGCCCGCGCCTCGATGCGAATCTCGTCGCCGATGCGGCTGACCTCGATCATGTCGAGCGTCCGCAGCGGCGACTTGGCCTGGCACAACCGGTCGCGAAAGGTGGTGAAATCATGATGGCCGACGAGATGGCTGGCACCCTCGCGCATCGCCGCGACCTCTAGCGGAGGCGCCACCCGCCACACCCGGCCGCGCTCCAGCGCCGCCGGCGCCCGCCGGTTCAGGATGCGGTAGACGTAGACGCGGAGAATCGCCGAGAACCGCGCGTCGAACGCCTCGGGTGCCGCTTCGGCGGCGAGCACGCTGATCGCGGCAGGGCGCAGATGATGGTTGACGGCGCTGCGCAAAACCAGGGCCGGCACCCGGCGCGCCAGGTCGAGATGCGCCACCTGGCCCAGCGCGTGAACCCCGGCATCGGTGCGTCCGGCGCCGTGCACCGCGACCTTTTCGCCGCAGAAGCGCGTAATCGCGGTTTCGAGCGCCTCCTGCACCGAGAGGCCCTGGGGCTGACGTTGCCAGCCGACGAGCCCGGCGCCGTCATATTCGATCGTCAGCCGGTAGCGGGGCACGGCAGGATCGTTCCGGGCGGGATCGGGCAGCCGCGCAGGAACTCCGCCGCATCCAGCGGCGCGCGGCCCGGCCGCTGCAGCCGTAGGAGCCGCAGCGCACCCGACCCGCAGGCGATCGCCAAAGCATCATCAAGAACGGTGCCCGCCGGGGCCGCCGATGCCGCGGGAATTGCCTCGGCCGCGAAGCACCCGGATCGAGTGGTCGTGAGCACGCTCGAAATAGGCCCCGGGCCAAAGGTCGAGCGCCCGCACCCGGCGCTCCAGCTCCGCGGCGGGTCGCCGCCAATCGAGTCGGCCCTCCTCACGGGTGATCTTGGGCGCATAGGCGACCCCTTCCGGCGCTTGCTGCTCGCGGCGCCAGCGCGCCTAGAGCGAGTGCCGCGAGCGCCGCGACGATCAGCTCGCCGCCGACCCCGGCGAGCTCGTCGGTCAGCCCCGCGGCGGTCGTTCGCGGACTGATCGGCACCCTCCGCTGCATCAGGATCGGGCCGGTGTCGAGCCCTCTGTCCATCTGCATTATGGTGATCCCGGTTTCGCTGTCGCCGGCGAGCACGGCGCGCTGCACCGGGGCGGCGCCGCGCCAGCGCGGCAGCAACGAGGCATGGACGTTGAGGCAGCCGAGGCGGGGCGCCTCCAGCATCGCGCGCGGCAGGATCAGCCCATAGGCGGCGACCACCGCGGCATCGGCGCCGAGCGCCGCGAACGCCGCCGCTACGTTCTCGCCGCGCAAAAGGGTGGGACGGCGCAATTCGAGGCCATGCCGCTGCGCCGCGAGCTGCACCGGCGAGGGCTGCAGCCGATGGCCGCGCCCAGCCGGGCGCGGCGGCTGGGTATAGACCGCCACGAGCCGATGCCCGGCCGCGACCAATGCCTCGAGGATTGTCGCGGCGAAATCTGGCGTGCCCATGAAGACGAGGTCCAACGCGGCACTCCCGGCAGGACGCTCGCTCGCCCGGCCGCGACCGTCAGGCCGGGACGAGGGTTCGGCTGCGTTTCGATTTGGCGAGCTTGCGCAGGATCATCCCGCGCTTGACCATCGAGATGTGGTCGACAAACAGAACGCCGTCCAAATGGTCGATCTCATGCTGGATGCAGGTCGCCAGCAGCCCCGACGCGTCGATCTCGCGGATCTCGTTCTGGTAGTCGAGGTAGCGCAGCCGGATCTTTTCCGGCCGGCTAACCTCAGCATAATGCTCGGGCAACGACAGGCACCCTTCGCTGCCGGTCGTCAGTTCCGGCGAACGCCACAGGATCTCGGGGTTGGCCAGCATCATCGGCTGCGGCGGTTCCCCTTCGCGGGCGACATCGAGGACAATGACGCGTTTGGCGGCCCCGACCTGGGGGGCGGCGAGGCCGATGCCGATCGCTTGCCGCATCGTCTCCAGCATGTCGTCCATCAGCCGCCTGACCTCGTCGTCGACAGCGGCGACCGGCCGCGCCTTGATCTTGAGCCGCGGGTCGGGGGCGGTGATGATCGACAATTGAGCCATCGGACGCAGATTTAGATAGGGAACGCGCGGCGCAGCGTCAATCTGCCGGAGCCGATCCGCGCCGACAGCGGCGCCTGATCGCGTTTGCCGGTCAGGAGCGCGCCGCCGGGGTGGTCAGCTCTCTCGCACCGAGCGGGCCGTGATCAGGGCCGCGGCGATTTCTATCGGATCGTCATCAGCGCCGGCGAGGAATTCGACCGCGCGCAGCACCGGCGGGTGAAGACGGTCGCCGATCTCGGCGATCTCCGAGATCCGCACCGGGCGCCCGTCGAGGTCGCGCGCGCATTTGCGCAGAACGCGCTCGAGCACGAAAGCGACAGTCATCCGGCCCGAGGACAGCGACGAAGGGATGCACCCTCGGGCATAGATCGCCAGTTCTCGCAACGCCTCCAGACTGCCGAATTGATCGCGCTGCGTCTGGTAGAGGAACTGGCGCTTGAGGTGGGCCGCAGCCAAATCGACGATCGACCGGGTCAACTGAACTCACGCCAGGTAAACAATGATTCGAATGCGATTCCGGCGTTCCTGAAATTATCTTCGGCGCCTTCGAGGCGGTCGACAATGGTGATGATCTTGACGATGGTGCAGTCGCGTTGCCGCACTGCGTCCGCTGCCCGCATCACCGAGCCGCCGGTGGTGGTGACGTCCTCGAACAGGATGACGCGCGAGCCCGGTTCGATGAGCCCGTCGATCCGCTGGTCGGTGCCGTGGCCCTTGGCTTCCTTGCGCACGAAAAAGGCCTTGGTCGGCTTCTGCGGCCAGCTTCTCGCGCACAGAGCGGCGACGATCGGGATGGCGCCGGTTTCCAATCCGCCGATGCAATCAACGTCCTCCTCCTCGATCCGGTCGAACAACAGGTCAGCGGCCAGTGCGGCGCCTTCCGGATCGAGCATGGTCCGCTTCATGTCAAAGAAAAAACTGCTCGACCGCCCTGAGGCGAGCACGAAATCCCGGTCCTGCAACAGCGAATTTCGCCGGATGATGCCGAGCAGCCGTTCTCTTTTGGCCGGCAGGTCTGCGCGCATCCGAAACCGTCCCTTTTCGTCCCGTCGCACCGCCGCCTGTCATCTCGGCGCGCCCGAGCATATCGAGCGACATTGTCGAAAAAAATTAAGCCTGAAGCCCGCGCCTCTGACAAGAGGGCAGCGGGAGGGCTGCGGCGGCTTCAAGGATCGGGAAGCACAGGGCACCGGGCCTTGACCGCCGGACGCATGCCAGACCGCCCCGCGGACGCACTCCGTCCGGTTACGGGATGAGCCCACTCTGGCAGGAATGCGCATCAAGGATCACGCGTCGGCACAGGCTTGGAAACCGGGGCAGCTCGGCGCGCCCCCGGCCCGGCGGACCTCCGTGCCCGTTGTCTAGCTCCGAGGCCGGTGTCGGAGGAGCCGTCGAGGCGCGTTTCTGACCGTGATGTATCCCTCCAGCGCGCCGCTCAAGTAGGCCTGGAACTCTGTATCCGAGACCGAACGGCCATCAAGAAATCGGCGGAGCCGATAGCAGTTGGTGCCCTGGGGATTGATCCCCTCCTCGACCAGGGTCGCGGATTTGACCCCGATATTCTCAAGAACCGCGACGGCGGAAGAGTGAGTGACCCCGCTCGGATAGCAGAAATGACCGAAGCTCTCTTCCGGTCTGCCGCAGGCTCTCGCCAACGCGGCTCGGTTGTCGGTGATCTCCCGCTCGAGCTCGTCGGAATCGGTAGCGGACGATCGGTGGCGATGCGTGTGCAATTGGATGTCCAGGCCCCGTCTGTCGGCTTCGCGGATCTCCGCGGTGCTCATCAGATGGAACTGACGGCCTTCCCACCACTCCGCGGTCGGCACGCCGAACCGGGAAGCGCATTCCCGGAGCGCCTGCTCGCGTTGGCTGATCGAGGATAACTTTTCGATCTCAGCAATAATGAAATCATCCGACGCGAGACCGGCTCGCTTGAAGATATAATCCATGACGATATTGACGACCGGCAACTGGTTCTCCGAGTACCATGTCGTCACGTAAACGGTCGCGGGCAGCTCGAGCTTTTCGAGGATCGGCAGCATGTGGGTGTAGGTCGAGCTCCAGCCGTCATCGATCGTGATGACAACCGCCCGGTCCGGCAAGCCGCCTTCATCGAGTTGCCGCACTGCCTCGCCGAGCGACAGCACCGGGTAGCGAGAGCGTCTCAGCCAGACCATCCGCCGTTCGAATTG
Organism: uncultured Alphaproteobacteria bacterium; assembly: GCA_963703665.1. Classification (GTDB taxonomy): domain Bacteria; phylum Pseudomonadota; class Alphaproteobacteria; order ATCC43930; family CGMCC-115725; genus AP-15. Next base: position 157,426 of record CAVPFB010000003.1, read on the forward strand.
CTCCGGCGTGATGAACAGGCGATTGCCGTACTGATACCCCGGCGTCGTCCACAATCCGTGATAGGCGAGAATCCGCAGGCTTTTGCGGGAGGCCTGCCGCGACAGCGCGAACAGCCCCCCTGCCCGCGCCGCTCGCAGCAATCTTTCTTTCATCGAGCAGCTCCAGGGAGATTGAAGGCGCCCAGAAGCAAATCCTTGAGCCGCAAAAAATACAATAATCGATCGCCCGGGTAAAGAAGATCGTTACGAACGCGGGGGTCGAACGACAGTGCGGCAGCCTCGATTGCCGCATATGCCTTCTGCCGCCGCGGCACCCGCGGATCCCTGAAGAGGGATACGAGGTAACCCAGCTCGAAGGGGAAAGTGTTGCGGCAGATGACACCCCGCCTCGCCTCGACAATCCCATCTGGTACCTGATCGAACAAAAAGGCGTCGGCGAGCATCCGCGGGAGGTCCAGGCCGGCGTAGAGCGCGAGGTGCAACGATCCCCAAAATCGCAGGTTCATCTCCATCAGATAGAACTCGTCAGTGGCCGAGTCCCACCGATACTCTACCATGGCGACGCCCTTCCACCCGAGATGCGCCAGTTTCACCTCAGCATCAGACATCATCGCTGCATGCCACCATGAACGCCTCAGCGAGGAAGCGCCGCCGGTGTGAGGCATTTCGTGCAGGCGAAGGTGCATCATTCGGGCTACGGTGCGCCCATCCCATCGCAGAAAGAATGCGCCGGCACCGCGCCCCGGCACGTAGCCTTGCACCATGGCCTTGCGGTATCGTCCGGCGATCACCTCCAGCTTGCGCTGAGCCTCGGTCGCGTCTGCGACACGAATGACCTCGTCGCCGGCCCCTTCCCGGGCCATCGCGCCGTCAAGCTTGATGAAGAGCGGCGTCGAAAGTTTAGACAGATCCGCTGCGAAACGCTCCGGCCGATCGAAGTCGATCATGACGAACGGCGGCAGATGCTGCTGGCAAATATTGTCGCCTTCACGCATCCGCAAGAACAAGCCTGCCTTCGATTGCCCTGCCTCCAAGACCACAGGGTCGCTGCTCACCGGAACCAGCTTGGCGAGGTGGCGGAGAGCGGGTTGCCGGAACAGTCCGATATCCCAACCCGGCATGATCATGCTAATTTGCCCACGATCAACATAATCCGCTAACCATTCCGCAAAGCGAGCTGAGGTGGTGGGCGGGTGGACAACGCGTTCTGCGGCGTAGCGCGAGCGCATTCCCAGCGCGGCCGGGTCGGTTGCCGCAGCGTGAACGCGGTAGCCTGCCGCCCCGAGCGAGCGGATGATGCCGATCCCCGCGGTTGCGCCCGCCGAGGGGACGAGGATGGAGCGGGCGGCGCGATCGAGCGACATTACGGCAGGACCCGGCACTCACTGGCGGAGAAGCACGAGAATCCGTTCGATCCCGCTGTCGATCGTGTCCAGACAGCTACGCCAATAGCCGTCACCGCTCCCGTAGGGGTCGGACAACCAAGGCCGCGCCGGCCGTGCCCACAAGCCAAGCAGTGTTACCTGGGGCGTGGTCTTTGCAAAGAGCTTTGTCACGATCTTCGCCTGAGGCGGCTCCATGCAAACAAGCAGATCGCCGGGCAGGTGTTCGAATGCCGCCAACGCGGTGGTTCGATGCGCCGAAAGAGAGATCTTGCGTGCGGCGGCATGGCTGATGGCGCTTGCATCTGCCGAGGCGTCGGGGATTGCTGCGATTCCGAAAGAGGCGGCCGGAAACCGGGCAGAGGACGCCCTGGCTTCGGCGTAGGCGCTGCGACAGATGTTGCCCTTGCATACGAACACCAACCGTTCCACTTGCGACCAATCGACGGCCCGATACTCGTGAAAGCGGCCAAGCCGCATAAGGGACACCGAGGCAAGGTGGCGAAGCAACGCCCGTCTCCCTCCGTATCGGTCGCGCACGAGCCCGTTCAATGATCGCCGTTGGAAGCGCATCGGCAGCAAAGATGCAGTAATGCCCGTATATAATACCTTTGCGCCGGCCCAGCTAGAGCCTGCATCGACCACGACCCCGGGGGGGGAGCGAATTTTAGCAAGGATTCGTAATGAATGCGGTGTTGCGAGAGATCTTGGGCACAGGGCAGGTTAGAGATGGCGAGGAAAGGCTCCGTCTGCATTCGCACATGGGGGAAGAAGAAGGCGCTCTGATCCACCAGCTATTTACGACTGTCAAGCCGGCCACCTCGATCGAAATTGGCTTCGCATATGGGATTTCGACGCTATATGCATGCGATGCATTGTCGGAAAACGGCAGACCGTGCCGTCATATAGTGATCGATCCCGCTCAATCCGGGCATTGGCAAGGTATCGGTTTAAAAAATGTTGCGCTCGCTGGCTTCGATCATTTGGTAGAATTTCACGAGGACCAATCGGCCATTGTTCTCCCTGCGCTGTTTGCCGGAGGAACAAGAGTTCAGGCTGCGATTATCGATGGATTGCATACGTTTGACCAAGCGATGATGGATTTCTTCTTCATCAACAAGATGCTCGACGTCGGCGGAGTGGTGATCCTCGACGACGCGAATTGGCCAGGCGTACTCAGGCTCGTAAAGCACATTTCGACCTATCCAGCCTACCGGATTCGTGGCAGGACAGGACCCGCCCCGATTCGGATTCGCGCGAGGGTTCGGCGTGCCCTCGCACCCATCATCCCTCCACTGAGGCGAGACTGGGATCGGATTCTGCTGAGCGGCTCCCGTTGCGTCGCCTTCGAAAAGGTCGCCGAAGATCGGAGACCCTTCGAGTGGCACGTCGATTTCTAATTATCGTCGAGCCAGCAGATTTCTCGGCCGCACGACCGAGAACGCGGATAAGTCGGCTCTCACGTCACCAGTTCGCTCGCGCCAACTTATCGTCGGTGCCTAGACGATCCCGGCCCGCTTCAGCCCTTCAATTTCAGCCGCCGACAGGCCGAGCCAGTCGCCGTAGATTTCGGCGTTATGCTGGCCGATGGTCGGGCTCGGGCGGGTCTCGACCTTGGCGGTGCCGTGCAGGCGCAGTGGCGTCGTCGGCACTACGATCGGGCCGAGTTCCGGGTGGTCGATGCGTTCGAGCATGCCGCGCTCGTGCATGTGCGGGTCGTTCATGACCTCGGGCGCGTTGCGCACCGGCGCGCACGGGATGCGGTATTCCTTGGTGCGCGCGAACACCTCCATCTTGCCGAGGGTGCGGGTCCATTCGGCGACCAGGGCATCGGTCTCCTCCATATGGGCGACGCGACCGGCGTTGGTCGCAAAACGCGGGTCGTCGGCCAGATCCTCGCGACCCATCGCCTTCAGCAAATTCTGGAAATGCGCCTCGGTCACGATGTGGATCGCGACATGCCCGTCCTTGGTCGGAAATACGTTGTAGGGCGCGCTGTTGAGCGCCGATTGGCGGTTGCCGGTGCGCGGCGGGATTTTTCCGGTGCGGTGATAGTATTCGAAGCTGCTGGCCAGGGTCGGATAGACCGTCTCCTGCATCGCCACCTCGACGAGCCGGCCGACGCCGCTGCGGTCGCGGTCGTAGAGGGCCGTCACGACGCCGGCGTAAAGGTGAATCCCGCCCATGAAATCGACCAGGGTCGGGCCGGCCTTGACCGGCGGGCCATCCGGGAAGCCGGTCACGCTCATGATCCCCGAGGCCGCCTGGATCGTCATGTCCATCGCCAGATTGCCGCGATCGGGGCCGCTGAGCCCAAAGCCGGTGCCCGAAGCATAGATCAGGCGCGGGTTGATCTGGTGCAATCGGCTCCAGCCGACGCCGAGGTTGTCCATCGTGCCCGGCGAGAAGTTTTCGAGCAGCACGTCGGCACGCCGCACCATGCGGAACAGCAATTCGCGGCCGTGCGGCTCTTTCAAATTGAGGGTCACCGCGTGCTTGTTCTGGTTCAGCATCGCGAACGGCAGGGTGGCGCTCTTGCCGGGCTCGGCGCGGCGGCGGCCGGGCTCTCCCCGCGGCGGCTCGATCTTGATCACAAAGGCGCCGGCCTTGGCCATCAGCAAGGTCGCATAGGGACCCTGAAAGATCTGCCCGAAATCGATCACAGTGACTCCCGCCAGAGGCATGTTTGGTCGCGTCTCGGCCATTGCTTCGAGCCTCATTGGATTGGAAATTTCAGTCGCGCTCGGTCGCCGCGCGAGTCATGCTAAACTCGGGCTCGCATGGAGGATATGCCGATGAAGTACGACGTGATCTCGGCCGATTGCCACATCGATCTGATCTGGCTGCCGCCCGACCTGTTCACCGCCAACGCGCCCGCGGCGCTGAAGGAGCGCATGCCCTTTGTCACCGACGGCGAGCGCGGCAAGGAGTGGGTCACCCGATCGGGCGCGTCCTTCGGGCTGATGAACGGGATGGGCTCGGCCGGCCGCCTCTACGAGCCGGGCAAGATCCACCGCTCCGACCGGATGGCGTCGCAGGGGATTTACGAGGACGGCAAGAAGGGCATCCGCCGCATGACCGACCCGGAACTGCGGATCAAGGATCAGGACCGCGACGGCATCCAGGCCGAGGTGTTGTACGGCATCCTCGGCGCCACCAGCCGGATCAACGACGACGAAGCCGCCGGCGAAATGCTGCGCATCTACAACGAGTGGCTCGCGCAGTTCTGCAACAGCCACCCCGACCGCTTTGCCGGGCTCGCCTGCATTCCGAACCACGACATCGACGCCGCGGTCGGCGAAATCGAGCGGGTGGCGCGGCGCGGCGGCGTGCGCGGTCTCGAAATCTCGCGCCGGGCCGCCATGACGCCATTGTGGGACCCATGGTGGGAGCCGATGTGGAGCGCGGTCGCGGCCAGCGGATTGCCGGTGCATTTCCACACGATCGGCAGCGGCGTGCGGCGCGACCTGACCCAATTTCCGCCAAAGGTGGCGCTCGCCGCGCGCGCCTCGGGCATTACCAGCTTCCAGATGTACATGTCGGACGTCCTGATGTCGGTGATCTTCGCTGGCGTGCTCGAGCATCACCCCGGCATCAAGCTGGTGATCGGCGAGGCCGGCACCGGCTGGATCCCGTACATCCTGCAGCGCATGGACGCCGAGTGGGAGGACCAGTTCAAGGCGCTCGACCTGAAGATGCCGCCCAGCGAATATTGGCGCCGTCAGTGCTACGCCACCTATCAGAGCGACCCGATCGGGGTCAAACTGTTGGACGAGCTCGGCGAGGACAACATCATGTGGGGCTCGGACTTTCCGCATCCGGACGGCATCTGGCCCGACTCGCAGGAATACATCGAGCGCGAGCTCGGCCAGCTGCCCGCCGCGACCCGCAAGAAGATCGTCTGCGACAACGCCGCCAAGCTCTACCGCTTCGTGAATTAGCGCCGGACCCTCACCCACCATCGCTGGCGCGATGGTTCACCCTCTCCCGCAATGCGGGAGAGTGTGCCGAGCGCAGCGAGGCGGGTGAGGGCCGCCGCTCGGCGGCCGTCTCTTCCGGTCCGGCCGACACCGTGTTCTCACAATGCGCAGTGGCCGGTCTTCATTGCGACACCTTGCGCCGCCGGCGGACTAAGCCCAACCCAAGCAAGCTGGAGGCGAGCAGCGCGAGCGACGCGGGCTCGGGTACGCTAACCTCGGTCATGATTGGCGTCATCGTGCCGGTGAAGCTCCCGGCACCCTCGAACGTCAGCCCGGTTACAAAGGCAGTCGGGTCCGTGGGGTCGAGCCCTAAACTCGGGTCGATGCCGAGCACTTCGAATTCGCTTACTCCGCCGCTCACAAAGTCGAACACGGTGTCTGCCGCAAGCATCGTATCGAATACGAATGAGGTGCCGTTCCACAAATACAATTCATAGGGATTCGAATTGCCGATATCCGGTAACTCGACGCTGGCAAAATTCGGATTTCCTGTCCCAGTCTGGTAGATATATCCTGTCGCAACTTCGGGATCGAGATAATAGGTTATTCCCGGCTGCACCGTCAGGCTGAAGCCGAATATTACTTGGTTGCCGACCAACGTTACCACCGGCAAGTTGACAGGCGGCGCCCCCGCAGACAACGTCTGAAAGGTAGAAAAGACGTCTGACATCGCACTCACATTACTGTTGCTAGAAATATTCGTAGTTCCATCTCTAGACTGTATTGCTTCAAGTTTTATCGTGTAGGTTGTATTGTTTAGGTGTGGTCGCGATCTGCTTGGGAACCTTCCCGCCGTCGTAATTGCACACGCCTCACGCCGGAGCATTTTACGGCGCTCTGGCCACGTCCAGCGCTCGGGTCGCCAGCGCGACGACGCGCGGGATCGGGCGATCGCCCTTCTCATAATAGGCGACCATGCGCCGGCTGAGGCCGAGCGCGCGCGCCGCTTCATCCAAGGTATAGGCTTTGCGCTCGCGCCAATGCCGAAAGGCGTCCGACGTCATCGTTTCGCCCGCCTGTTCCTGCGCCAGGCGCCAGAGCGTATCGGCCGCCATATCGATCTCGTCGGTCCAAACGACATCGGTGCCGTGCTCTCCCACCCGCACCTGCCGGAATAATTCCGGCGACTGCCGCAACGGCGCAAACACGCGGAAGCTCTGGATCATGCCCGATATATCGAGAAGGCTCTCCTCGCCTTTGTCCCAGCGGACACGCAAAGTCATCGGCTGCTCGCCTGACGCCACCGCGGCGATGCGCGGCAAAATCTTCCTCGGCATAATCAACCTCGCTCGTTCAACTCGGTCCATTTTAGGGCCAGGCTCTCGCGATGAGCCCGCGCCCATGCGATCGCTTCGGCAATCTGGGCGGGGCGCGCCTCGCCGGCGATCACCGTTAAATCCGAAATCCGCACCAGCACCTGAAAATCGGCAGCCACAATGTGAAAATGCGGCGGCCGGTGATCGTCGGCGTACATGCGTACGCTCACGGCGCCAAAGCGGTGAAGAGTTGGCATCCGTGAGCCTTGATCCTACGGTGCAACTATTGCACTTTTTTGTCAAGGGCTGGTAGCGAGAAGGCGGCAGTCGGCGAGATTGAGCGGGTGGCGCGGCCCCGGCGGCGTGCGCGGCCCTCCAAATCTCACGCCGCGGCGCGACGATGCCCCTTTGGGAGCTCGATGCGGGGCGCGGTGGCGGCGAGCGGGTTGCCGATCCCGCTAAGCTCCGCCGGTTTGTGAATTAGCGCCGCCGGCCGGCCGCTCACCCACCTTGCTGCGCGCGGCCCCCTCTCCCGCATGTCGGAGAGGGTGGACCGTGGACCCAGCCCGCAGGGTCGGGTGGGTGAGGGCGCTTCTGTGTGGGCCGCTCCCGAGATTCAGCGCAATGGCGAGAAGGCGGCCGGGACGACCAGCATGTTTTCCTGGCGGATCATCATGTTCGGCCCACCGCCCGACGGCGGCGGCCAGATCCCCTTGGCGCGGGCTTCCTCGCGGATGCGGAAGCGGTCGGCGGCGTCCTTGTAGGCCCAGATATGACACCATTTGTTGAGCCCGCCGAGCTCGGTGTACCAGGCGCCCACCAGGGGCGAGAGCTCGATGCGCCGGGCGATATGCCCGCTCCAGCGGTCGATCACGCCGGGGATGCCGCCGGGCTTGAAGGTGTAGATGCGGATTTCGTAGAGCCCGCCCAATTGGCGCGGCTCCAGCGCCGGCGAGAACGGTGCGGGCAGATAGACGTCGCTCTGCTGCTCGACGACGAATTCGCGCACATTGGGCGGCCAGCCCTGCAGCTTGGTCGCCGCCTCGCGCTGCCGGGTGCGGACTGCGAGATCGTCATAGGGCCACACATGGATCACCCGGTTGAGCGGGCCGACCTCGGTGTGCCAGAAGGCCGCGAGCGGCGAGACCTTGGCCCGGGCCGGCAATGCCTGGCCAAAGCGCTCTTCGAAATTGGCAACCGTGCCCGGCTGCAAAGTGTAGGTGCGCATCTCGATGATCATCGGATCTCCTCCGTGGCGAGGCTCAGCCCGCCGACGCTAGCCGCTGATGCCCCGGTGTCAAGCGGGATCGGGCCCGGCGGCATCCCCGGCGGCAGCGTCGTGTCGGGCTCGACCGAGCCGCCCATCAGATACACCAGGTATTCGATCGCCGCCCGCTCGCGTTTGAACGGGAAGGCTGCGGCGGCGATGCTGTCGGCGACCCTCGAATCGTCGAACTGGTTGGGATAGGCGATCTTGTGAGCGCATTGCGGGCTCGACTGCCGACACCACAGCCGCACCTGGTTGACATAGCTGTTGTCGTTTTCCAGCGCCTCGACGTTGCTCACGTCGAACGGGCTCATGCACCAATAATTCTGCGGGCTCAACTCCAAGGTCACCCCGGGGATGATCGATCCCAGAAAACACATCTCTCCCGCGGCCGAAACAAAAAACCCGGCGTTCGGCACCGCATAGCGCATCCCGTCATCGACATACCTGATCGTCGCCAGGTATCCGGGCTGGCCGGGCGGCGCCGGCCGCCTGGCGAAGGCGAGCGAATTGAGCGGCGGCGCCGGCGGCGGGACGCAACCCGCCAACAGGGTCATGACAACGATGAGCCCGAGTGCCGTTATCGGCCGCATGCGGTCGGTCCCGCGATGATCGTGTGACGTGCGCTCTCGCCGTCAAATTAGCCCAACCGGCAGACCGCGGCCAGAAAACATGCGCCGAGCTTCGGACAAATTCCCGAAATTTTCGAGACATGGGCTCGGCCTCGAAACTGGCGGCGTTTCATTCGCGGATGCGCGTTGGGCTTGCAAGATCCCGGTCGCGATCTGATGCTCCCCGGCGCGAAAACGGTTCTGGAAGGTCGAGAGCGATGCCGACGCAATTCCTGATGCTGCCGCCGCAGAACTCCAAGACGCGCGAGTGGGGTGCGCGCCTCGCCGCGGCATTGCCCGAGCTTGAGGTCGTCGTCGCCGAAGACCGGGCGCGGGCCGAGCAGACGATCGCTACCGCCGAGGCCGCCTTCGGCACGATCTCGCCCGAGCTCTTACGCCAGGCCCGGCATCTGCGCTGGCTGCAGGCGCCGCAGGCCGCCCCGCCCGCCGGGTACTACTACCCCGAGCTGGTCGCGCATCCGGTGACGATCACCAATTTCCGCGAGATCTACAACGACCATATCGGCACGCATGTGATGGCCTTTGTGCTGGCCTTCGCCCGCGGCCTGCAGCGCTACATCCCGCAGCAGCTGCGCCGCGAATGGCGGAAGCCGGCGCAGAACGAGGGCGTCGTCCATCTGCCCGAGGTGACGGCGCTGGTCGTCGGCGTCGGCGGCATCGGCAGCGAGATCGCGCGCCTGTGCGCCGCTTTCGGCATGCGGGTGATCGGCGTCGACGAGCGCCGCCGCGAGCCGCCGCCGGGCGTCGCCGAACTGCACCGCGCCGACGAATTGGACGCGCTGCTGCCGCAGGCGGATTTTGTGATCCTGACCGTGCCGCACACCCCGGAAACCGAGGGCTTCATGAACCGGGCGCGGTTTCAGCAGATGAAGAAGACCGCGTTCTTCATCAACATCGGGCGCGGCCTGACGACCCGCCTCGGCGACCTCGCCGCGGCGATCGAGGCCGGCGAGATCGCCGGCGCCGGGCTCGACGTGTTCGAGCAGGAGCCGTTGCCCGCCGACCACAAGCTGTGGACCCTGCCGGGCGTATTGCTGACCCCGCACACCGCCGGCTACGGCCCCTATCTCGACGAGCGCCGCTACGAAATCATCCTCGACAACTGTCGCCGCTTCCTCGCCGGCCAGCCCCTGCGCAACCTCGTCGACAAGGCCCACTGGTTCTGAGGCAGTCAAGCAGTAGGGTCAAAACCCAATCAGCTTGACGCCTCTCAACCCCAAGCAGGCGCTCGTGTCGATCAACCGTCAGGGCGGGTGATGCCCCATTGCGGTTGATGTATCGCATGGCCAGTCGCGGCGCCCCACTGAGGGGAAAGCGGACCTTTGGAGACGCCGCCCTGATTCCGGTGTGGGCGCGAAGCGATCCGCTGGCCGACATCGATAGCCATATATCAACCGGAATTCATTATTCGGATGTCGGGCCTACGACACCGCGTATCACTGAGCTTCAGCTCTGTCTAACGTTTCTCAATGTTGGGCGGGACGTAGGTGTTGTCCTCGACCGACCCCTCCGGGCCGTAGACGCGGAGCATTATGTTGAACGCGCCGGACGGTATCGGCAGCCAATTTGCCATCGGCACGCCCGCTGGGAGCTGCTGGGCCATGTAAACCGAGAGCGAACCGTCGCTGTTGAGTTGCAAGTTTGGCGTGTAGCGGGCGACCGCGTATTTATGGGCGGAGTTGGGGACCAGTTCTATCGCCTCCGGGGTATAAGCGGTCAGAGACCAGAAGCGTGTTGCCTCCGGCTGCTCCCCTGGCGGAAAGGTCAAGACATAGCCGCGCGGGTTGCTGCCGTCGAGCGGGTTGCCGTTGGCATCCTTGAATACATGGTAATAGGCCGCCGTCTTGATTCCATTGCCGTATTGAAGGAATTCGGTGATCGATGAGCGTTCGACGACCTGGTTGCCCCAGTCACCGATATTGGTGAAATAAATCCAGTTTGTCGGGATCGGCGCCCAGTCCGTATACGTAAGGTAGCGGTCCAAGATCAACTGGTGGGCCGCCTGCGCGCCGGCACTGAACTCGGACCTGTTCCTATTCCCGTTGCCAAACAAGCTGTCGAACCGGTCCGATAGCGCCTGTTCATAGGAAGAGAGGGTTGGCGTATTGGGGGCTGCAACCGCCCTTTGGAGCTGTCGTAGGAATGCGATCGGGTCATGCGCGATCAGATCATCTGCCGTCGTCTTGAACGGTACGGAGAAGAGGATCTCTGGCAGGATCTTAGTCGCGCCGCCGCGGCGGTCTTTCAGGTAGTCGCTCAGGGTCTGAAGCTTGAGTGCACGGCGGAACGCCTCGGCTTGTTTTATCTCGTTCTCATTGGTCGGGGAGAATTTGTCCGCCCGGAAGGCCAAAAACGAGTAGTTGACAGGCAGCGTGATCGGAGTGACCCGCTTGGGAAGCGTGCCGGTAAAGCCTCCGGGTCCGATCAGCGCATAGCTTCCCGGCGTCTTCGGGATGCTGGCACTAGCGGGGAGGAGAGAGCCGTAGGGGTCCAGCATCAGGATCGAATAGGACGACGACGTCAACGGGGGCGTCGTCGCGGGGATGGTCAGGACCACCGGCTCGTTAGTGAGATCGAGGAAGGTGCTAGCATAGAGCGTGTCGACGTTTACCGCCACCGCATAGTGGTAGATCGGAGAGACCCGGATAGGCCCGACTAGGCGGTTGGACTGCCCTAACCGCGACTGATAATACGTGAACCATAAGGGATAGAATTGAACGACATACGCGACCGTCGTGTTAGTTGGGCTCAACTGCGAGACGATTTGTGAGTTCCCAGCGATTGCGTCAGGATCCACAGTTGCTTGCGCTGCGCCTGGGGAGACGCCGGCGGTCATTGCCAGACCGGCGGTAAGCGCAGATGCCAAGCAAAATCGGTGCAGATAGCCGTAAACTCCGATTTCTTTGCTCTTCATGGCAAGTCTCCCGCGAACTTAGTTGTTCTCGGACTGCCTAGGCAGCAATCCGTGCATCGCCTTGGTCGGACGCAGCTAGTGGATCGAATCTAACGCTTGGTACCCGTTTTTTTCGTCATGCCCGCGAAAGCGGGCACCCAGGGTATCCGGCACCGCGCCTGCGGCATTGGACCCCCGCTTGCGCGGGGGCGACGAGAAAGAAAACGCGGGTACCATCTGTCTGGCTCGTACCACTAGGGTAACGAAATCGGCCCGGAGACGGGGTGATCAGCGCAGAAGGCTGGGTCGCCCTGCCCGGCCTGCGTCAAAAACGAGGTATGCGCCGGAACCGAAGTGCCCGCCAGTGACTCTCCGATCGGACAGTGACAGGTCACCACCGGCACATTATTGATGTAAGTCTGTGAATCGCAGGCGAAGCTGAAGCAGTTGACCAACTGATTTCCGAGATTGCGGCTCTTCGAGCAGAAAAGCGGTGGCGCTGCGGCCTCTGGCAGGGTCGGAACCCAATTGGTGATCTCCTGCGGAATGTTCGGCCTGGGCTGATAAGTCGACCAGATTTGGCCTGGTCTCGGCACGCAAGAACCTTGCATGTTGCCTCCGGCCAAGTTGGCAATCGACGGACCGAGAATGACCGGGCACTTGCAATCCGCCTCCGGGAATGTCGCGGTGCCGCCGGTTGCGGTTCTCACTGTGATCTGCCCGCCGGTCGGCTTGCAGGTCGAAGCGGCGCAAAGCGCGAAATATCCGTGGCAAATCTGGAAGTCGTAGCTTTCCGCAGCTCCGCCGGCTCGGGCCGTCGGCGGCGCGAATGCGAGGAGCATGGCAGCCACGCCGCCGAATACGACCTTTGCGAGCGGGTTCCCATGTACCGCTCGTGGTGATCCGTCCATTTCCTCCCTCCATTTTTAAGGCAAACACGATACCGAATTTTCGCCTGTTGAGTATCGCCGTTTACCGGTTTTCCAGCAAGCGGCGCTGCGGTCAGTAGCGGCCGCAGCCCCGCGAACGACTGGAATCGGCGCGAAGGCGTCTTCGGAGGCGCAGTGGGAGAGGCTCGGCTTACCACCCAGCTCTCTAATCGGGATGAACGGATTGATTGGGTTTTGACGCTACAGCGTGCGCCTCGCGTTGAGCGCGGCGGTCAGGGTGCCGTCGTCGAGATAGTCGAGTTCGCCGCCGATCGGCACACCCTGGGCGAGGCGCGACAGCTTGACGCCGGCGCCGGCGAGCACGGTCGGCGATGTAATGCGCGGTGGTCTGGCCTTCGACCGTCGCGTTCAAGGCCAGGATCAACTCCTGGCCGGGCTTCGACGCCGGGCGACCAGCCGGTCGATCGTCAGATCCTCGGGGCCGATCCCGTCGAGCGCCGACAAGGTGCCGCCGAGCACGTGATAGCGGCCGCGAAAGGCGCCGGTGCGTTCGAGCGCCCAGAGATCGGCGAGATCCTCGACGACGCAGATCGCGCGCGCCGTCGCGCCGCGGGTCGCGGCAGATCGCGCAGGGCTCGATCGTGTCGAGATTGCCGCAGACCGGGCACGGCCGGATCGCCTCGGCCGCCTGCGCCATGGCCGTCGCCAGCGGCGTCATCAGGCTCTCGCGCCGCTTGATCAGGTGCAACGCCGCGCGCCGCGCCGAGCGCGGACCGAGCCCCGGCAACTTGGCGAGCAGCTGGATCAGGGTGTCGAGCTCGGACATCACGGCGGCTGTCTATCCGCGGCCTTTCGCCTCGCGGAAGCGGCAGGGAGGGGCGGTGCGGGGAGGTGCGGGGCAGGGTTGGGGATGGGGATTCCGAGCGGTCGCCCCCCTCACCCTGCCCTCTCCCGCCGGCCGGCGGGAGGAGAGGGATCAAATTGTGCAGCGGCCCCAATGGAACTCAGAACGGCAATTTCATGCCGCCGGGCAGCGGCAGACCGCCGGTCAGCTTCTGCATCTCCTCTTCGGCATGGGCGGAGACCTTGCGCCGCGCGTCGGCAAAGGCGGCGACGATCAGGTCCTCCAGCACCTCGCCCTCGGCGGGATCGAGCAGCGACTTGTCGATCTTGATCTGTTTCATGTCGCTCTTGCCGTTGAGGGTCAGCTCGACCATGCCGCCGCCGGCGACGCCGGTCATCTCGACGGCTTCGAGCTCGGCCTGCATCTCGGCCATCTTTTCCTGCATCGCCTGCGCCTGCTTCATCAGCTGGCCGATGTTTTTCATTCCCGATCCTCTCCCGTGTTGGCCTCGTCGGTATCGGCGTCATCGCGTCCGGCCTCGCTCGTCGCCGGCGTCGCTCTCGCGCCGCTGCGGCAAAGCGCTCGCGCACCGCCGCGATCGTGGCCCCCGGAAAGGTTTCCAGCACCGCCTGCACCAACGGGTGCGCGGCACACCCCGTTCCGCAGCTTCGGCCTCGCGCCGCTTCCTGGCGCTGGCGCAGGGTGGGCTCGCCCTCGGCCTCGGACACCGCGATCAGCCAGCGCGTCCCGGTCCATTCGCCGAGCAGCTGGCCGAGGCGGTTGGCGAGGTCGCGCGGCGCGCCCGGCGCCGGGCGAAACTCGATCCGCCCCGGCTCGAAATGCACGAGGTGCAAATGCGCCGCGAGATGCGAGCGCAGCACCGCCTCGCGCCGCTTGTCGAACAGGGCGACGACCTCGGCAAAGCTCTGCGGCATCGGCTCCAACGCCGCGACCGGCGCGGGCCGATGGCGCGCTCCGGCGCCTCGGCTTCGGGCTCCGCGGCGCTCGGCGCGTTCGACCGGCGCCCGCAGCGCGCCCCGCCGGCGGATGGTGCCGTCGCAACGGCGCGCGGCAACCGGCGCCGCGCGCCTCGCGCCGGGTACGGCGGGGCGGCCGCGCGCATGCCTGTCGCCGCGGGCGCCGCCGGCGCCGGCGGCGCCGGCTCCTGCAGCGAGCGCACGAGCTCGGCCGGGGCCGGCAGATCGGCGACATAGGCGAGCCGCACCAGCACCATCTCCGCCGCCTGGATCGGCGAGGGCGCCTCCTGGACCTCGCCCAATCCCTTGAGCAGCATCTGCCAGACCCGCGCCAAGGCCGGCATCGTCAGTTTCTCGGCGAGCGGGCGGGCGCGCTCGCGGTCGCCCTCGGCGATCGGGTCGCCGGCGCCGGCCTCGGGCGCCAGCTTGAGCCGGGTCAGAAAATGCGCGAGATCGAGCAGATCCTGCAATACCAGCAGCGGGTCGGCGCCCTCCTGGTAGAGCCGGTCGAATTGGGCCAATGCCGCCGCCGCGTCGCCGCGCAACACCGTTCCGAGCAGGTCGAAGACGAGCCCGCGATCGGCGACGCCGAGCATGTCGCGCACCGCCGCCTCCGCGACCCGCCCGCCCGACAGTGCGATCGCCTGGTCGAGCAGCGACAGCCCGTCGCGCACCGAGCCGTCGGCGGCGCGCGCGATCAGCGCCAACGCCGCCGGGCTCGGCCTCGACCGCCTCGGCCTCGGCGACCCGGCGATAATGCTCGGCGAGCATTTCGGCCGGCACCCGCCGCAGCGAAAAGCGCTGGCAGCGCGACAGCACGGTCACCGGCACCTTGTGGATCTCGGTCGTCGCGAACACGAAGATGACGGCGGGCGGCGGCTCTTCGAGCGTCTTCAACAGGGCGTTGAAGGCGTTTTTCGAGAGCATGTGGACTTCGTCGATGATGTAGATCTTGTAGCGCGCCGAGACCGGGCGATAGCGCACCCCGTCGGTCAGCTCGCGGATGTCGTCGACCCCGGTGCGCGAGGCCGCGTCCATCTCGATCACGTCGACATGGCGGTCCTCGGCGATCGTCGCGGCAATGGACGCACTCGCCGCAGGGCGCGATCGTCGGCCCGCCGGAGCCGTCCGCGGCCGACGCAGTTCAGCGCGCGGGCGATGATCCGCGCGGTCGTCGTCTTGCCGACGCCGCGCACCCCGGTCAGGATAAAGGCATGGGCGACGCGGCCCGGTCGCGATCGCGTTCGCGAGGGTGCGCACGATCGCTTCCTGCCCGATCAGCTCGGCGAAGGTCTGCGGCCGGTATTTGCGGGCGAGAACGCGATAGGCGTTCGCCGGATCGCTCATGTGTCGAACCCCGGATCGAGGTGGGAGACCGGATCGGCGACCCAGGCCGCAACTCGTTACGGCTGCTTCCTTCCGGACCTGACCGGGTTGGCGAGAGGCCTGCCCGCCGCCGGGCTCCCGCGCCCACTATATCAGCTGTCGACGACGTGCGGGGCAAGCTTCGCCGCCGATGCGCTTTTGGCGAAGGCCGATGTCGATTTCGCGGAGGCCTCGATCGTCGTCAGGATAGGCGGCGGCGATTTTGCCCGGCCGCCTTTGCGAGGAGACCAGCGATGCCCGATTTCGTCCTGCTGCTGCACCGCCCCGCCGGCGCCGCCGCCGACCCTGCCGCCGGAGCAGGCCGCGGCGATCACCAAAGAGTATGTGGGCTGGGGCGACCGGCTGCGCGCAGAGGGCCGGCTCAAGGCCGGCGAAAAGCTGACCTTCGACGCCGGGCGGGTGCTGCGTCCGAAGGGCGGCCGAGTCATGACGACCGACGGGCCCTATGCCGAGAGCAAGGAGTTGCTCGGCGGGTTTTTCCTGATCGCCGCCGCGGATTACGACGAGGCCTGCCGCACCGCCGAGAGCTGCCCGCATTTCAAATACGGCGGCAGCATCGAAATCCGACAAATCGACCCGATGAACGAAGTCGTCCACAGCCGGCCAATAAGGAGCCAAACCATGCCCGAGCTTCAGATCATCGGCGCGCCGCAGAGCAATTACGTCTGGGTCGCGCGCATCGCCTGCACCGAAAAGGACGTGCCCTACACCCTCGTGCCGGTGCTGCCGCACTCGC
Source organism: uncultured Alphaproteobacteria bacterium (assembly GCA_963703665.1). Classification (GTDB taxonomy): domain Bacteria; phylum Pseudomonadota; class Alphaproteobacteria; order ATCC43930; family CGMCC-115725; genus AP-15. Next base: position 173,669 of record CAVPFB010000003.1, read on the forward strand.
CGGAGGTCGACGCGATCCACCCGTTCGGCAAGATCCCGGCGATGCGCCACGGCGACGTGACCTCGTGCGAATCGCGCGCGATCTCTTTTTACATCGACCATGCGTTTGCCGGCCCGCCGCTGGCGCCGCGAGACCCGGTCGCCGGCGCCCGGACCGAGCAGTGGATTTCGCTCGTCAACACACATATCGACCCGCTGCTGGTGCGCCAGTATCTCGGCGCGTATTTCTTCCCCGGCACGCCCGATGGTGGACCCAACCGCGCAGACGATCGACAAGGCCTTGCCGCAGATGGAGCCGCATTTTGCAGTGCTCGATCGCGCCGTCGCCAAAACCGGCCACCTTGTCGGGGACAGCTTTACGCTTGCCGACATCAACCTGCTGCCGATCCTGTTCTATCTCGACAAACTGCCGGAAAGCCGGGCGATGCTGCGGCGGGCGACGGAGCCTCGACGCCTACTACAACCGCCACATGGCGCGGGCGAGCGTCGCCGAAACCACCCCGCCGCCTTTCCCCGGCCGCACTTCGTGGGAAATCGCGGCCTGAGCCGGAGACCGCGATGCGCTACATGTTGCTGATCTACTCTCGCGAGACCGAGTTGGCCGAGCGCTCCCCGCAGGAGATGGAGAGGTTGATTTCGGCGCATTGGGCGGTCATCGACGAATCGAGGAAACAAGGCGTCCTGCTCGCCGTCGATCCGCTGCACCCGACCGCCACCGCGACCACAATCCGCCGGCAGGGGGAGAAGACCATGATCCTCGACGGCCCGTTCGCCGAAACCAAGGAGCAGCTCGCCGGGTATTACATCCTCGATTGCGAGAACCTCGACGAGGCGATCGACTGGGCCAAGAAAATCCCGACCGATTGCGGCGGCGGCGAAGGCTGCGTCGAGATTCGCCCGATCGCGGAGTTGCCGTCGCTCAAGGCGATCGCGAGCGGTCATGCCGAACCATCGCCGAAATCCATGCCACCGCGGAAGCCGGTGTTTCGCCGCGAGCACGGCCGGATCATCGCCAGCCTGATCCGGCTGTGCGGCTCCTTCGATCGCGCCGAGGAGGCGATGCAGGAGGCGTTTGCCGCGGCCCTCGCCAATTGGTCCGCGCACGGCTGCCGGCCAATCCCGCCGCATGGATCACGACCGCCGCCTATCGCAAGCTGATCGACGCCGCGCCGCCGCGAGCGCACCCGTCGCGAGAAGCAGGGGGATCTGGAGCAGGAGGCGGCGATTGCGCCGAGCGAGGAAGCGATGTCCGAGCCCCCGACGGGCGAAATCGCCGACGACCGGTTGCGGCTGATCTTTACCTGCTGCCATCCCGCGCTCAACCGTGAGGCGCAGATCGCCCTGACCCTGCGCACTCTCGGCGGGCTGTCACCGAGCGAGATCGCGCGCGCCTTTCTGGTGCCGGAGCCGACCCTGGCGCAGCGGCTGGTGCGAGCCAAACGCAAGATCGCAGGACGCACATATCCCCTACGAGGTTCCGGCCGAGGACCGGCTCGACGAGCGCCGCGCCGCGGTTCAGGCGGTGATCTATCTGATTTTCAACGAAGGCTATCTCGCGACCAGCGGCAGCACACTGATCCGCCAGGAACTGTGCGCCGAGGCGATCCGTCTCGCCCGCGTGCTGTGTGAGGTCGATACGCCGGAACCGGAGAGTCTCGGCCTTCTCGCTTTGATGTTGCTGCACGATTCGCGCCGCCATGCCCGGGTCGACGACGCCGGCATGCTGGTCACGCTGGAAGACCAGGACCGGGCGCTGTGGGATCGCGAGCAGATCGGTGAAGGACTGGCGCTGGTGGAAGCGGCATTGCGGCGCGGCCTTATCGGCCCCTACCAGCTGCAGGCCGCGATCGCCGCGGTGCATGCCGGGGCGGAGAGCGCGAAGGCGACCGATTGGCGGCAAGATCGCAGCGCTCTATGGCGAGCTTGCGCAGATCGACCCCCAACCCGTCGTGCTGTTGAACCGCGCGGTCGCGATCGGGATGAGCGAAGGCCCGGAGCATGGCCTGGCACTGATCGAGGCATTGCTCGCGGCCTCGACAACTACCATCTTCTTCACGCCGCGCGCGCCGACCTGTTGCGCCGGCTCGGGTCCGCGCCAGGCCGCCGCCGAGGCCTATCGCCGCGCCCTGGCGCTGACCGCCAACGGCGTCGAGCGCGCCTATCTCGACCGCCGCCTCGCCGCGCTGTGAGGGGCGGCCCAGTCCTGCTTCGCTTCGCTCGCGACGACCACGGGGATGGCGGTCAAACCTGAACGAAACCGTCTAGACTAGCTGCGCCATTCGAGGGTGCGGGGTTTCAGCGGGTTTTCGAACGGGCGGTCTTCGGCGCGGGCGCGGCGGTATTCGCGCTTGAGCCGGTAATACCACTTGGCCTGGGTGTCGGCGTCGTCGATCAGCATCAAGGGCGGTTCGAAGCGCAGTCCCTGGCTCTGGCGCTCCATGATCGCGCGGTCCTGGTTCAAGAAGGCGCGCACGTAAGGCCGCAGCAGTGGTTTCAGGGGTCCGAGCCAGGGCAAGGTCCAGTAGATGCAGTGGTTGATCTCGGTCGTCCGGTCGTCGATCGGGGTGATCGCGGTCAGGTTGCCGACCAGATGCCGGCCGGCGCGGGTGTGCTCGATCCTGACGCTCGGCAGGCGAAAGACGATCTCGGTTTCCGGCATTCCGCCCAGCAGCCGATAGGCGCGCGAATTGGCCGAGGGCCGGTGGCGGCTCATCGTGAAGCCCCAGGGCGACGGGGCAAACGCTTTGGCCTTGGCCTGGATCGAACGCCGCGAGCGCCACCACCAGGCACGGTGGACAAACGGCCCGTGCGCCGGGTCCATCAACCCGACGACGGCATGGTCGATCGCCGCGGCAAAACGGACCGTCTCGATCAACCGCGGCGCAACGTCGCCAAAGTTGTCGACCAGCGGGATCTCAGGTGCGGCGGCCGGATCGTCGCCGAAATAGACCCAAATGTTGCCCTGCACCTCGCGCGCCGGATAGGTACCGACCCGAACGCGGCCGGGCGTGAACGCCTGGCCCGGCACCAGGGATGGGATCGCCGTGCAATGTCCCAGGGTGTCGAAGCGCCAGCCGTGATAGCAGCACTCGACTTCGCGCCCGTCGAAATTGCCGGCGGTGAGCCGCATGCCGCGGTGCGGGCACAAGTCGCGCAGCGCAAACGGCATGCCGGCGGCGTCGCGGCCGATCAGCACCGGCTCGCCCAGCATGATCTTCGCCACCATCGCACGCGGCTTCACCCGCCGGCCGGTAACCGCGTAATACCATGCCTCCCGCAATGGCGCGGCGCCATCCTCCACATTCTCCCCCTGAAAATATCTGTTGCCGCCATGACGGCACCGGCGTGAAAGTCGCGTTTTCGCATCCGGCAGGCAAGGTCGAAGGCGGCGATGACGGCGATACCAGGGATGACCGAGAACGTCCCGCTGCTGCTCGAGGCATGCGAGGCGGGCGTGCTGCGTTTGACGATGAACCGGCCGCAGGCGCGCAACGCGCTGTCGGCGGCATTGATGGACGCTATGATCGAGGCGCTCGGCCGCGCCGCCAAAGACCGGCAGACGCGGGTTGTCGTCATCGCCGGCGCCGGCCTGGCATTTTGCGCCGGGCACGATCTGCGTGAGATCCGCGCCGACCGCCGGCGCGAGACCTACGAGCGGCTCTTTGCTCAATGCAGTGAATTGATGCTGGCGATCGTCCGATTGCCGAAGCCGGTGATCGCTGAGGTGCACGGCGTCGCGACCGCAGCCGGCTGCCAATTGGTCGCCAGCTGTGATCTGGCGGTTGCCGCCGAGGATGCGCGGTTTGCGACGCCCGGGGTCAACATCGGGCTGTTCTGCTCGACGCCGATGGTGGCCTTGTCACGCGCGGTCGGGCGCAAGGCGGCGATGGAGATGCTGCTGACCGGCGAACTGATCGACGCCGCGCGGGCATCCGAGATCGGCCTCGTCAATCGGGTGGCGCCGAGCGGCGAATTGCGCGCCGAGGTCGATGCGCTCGCCGGCGAGATCGCTGGCAAATCCGCCCTCACGCTCTCGATCGGCAAGGAGGCGTTCTACCGCCAGGCCGAGCTCGACCTCGACGCCGCCTATCGCTACGCCGCCGAGGTGATGACGACCAACATGCTGGCCGCCGACGCCGGCGAGGGCGTCGACGCCTTTCTCGCCAAACGCCCGCCCAAATGGCAGGACCGCTGAGCATCGCGATGAACCACGACAGCTACTCCGATGCCTATCTGCGCGACATTCTGACCGGCGTGCATACGATCGCGGTCGTCGGCGCGAGCCCCAGGCGGGAGCGGCCGAGCCACGGGGTCATGGCCTATCTGCAGCGGCACGGCTATCGCGCGATCCCGGTCAACCCGAACGCGGCCGGCGCCACGATCCTCGGCGAGACCTGCTACGCGGCACTCGCCGACATCCCCGAGCCGATCGACATGGTCGACGTGTTCCGCCGCAGCGAGATGGCCGGCGCCGCGGTCGACGCGGCGATTGCGTTCGGCGCCAAGGCGGTGTGGATGCAGCTCGGCGTGCGCGACGAGGAGGCCGCCGCCCGCGCCGAAGCGCGTGGGCTCAAGGTGGTGATGAACCGCTGCCCGGCGATCGAAATCCCGCGCCTCGGTCTGCCGCCCCGCTGATAGCCCCGCGCTGCCTCGAACGGCGTCCGGGCTTGAGCCGGTTGCGGGCATAGCGGCCGTGAATAATCCGCTGATCAGGGCTGCCGCGGGTTCTGCCACACTGCGCCGAAAACGGGAGGAGCCGGCAACATGCGATTCGCCTTCACCGGACGCGCCACCCGGAATTTCCTGGCTCTCCTGTGCTTGATGGAGTTCATCCTCTTCATTGACCGTGTCAACCTGGCCACCGCGGCGCCGATGATCCAGAAGGATTTGGTTCTCAGCAATATCGCGCTCGGCCTCGCCTTTTCCGCCTTCAACTACTCCTATGCCCCGTTCCAATTGGTCGGGGGCTGGTTTGCCGATCGCTTCGGCGCGCGGCGTACCTTGACTGTCTGCGGTGTGGCGTGGTCGGTCACGACGATCGTGACCGGGGCGGTGAGCGGGTTGGCTTCGCTTTTCGCCGTGCGCCTGGTGCTCGGCATGGGCGAAGGCGCCACCTTGCCGGCGGCTACCTCTGCGCTCTCGAAATGGACCTCGCTCGCCTCACGCGGTACGGCGGTGGGCCTTACCCACTCCGCCGGGCGTCTTGGCACGGGAGCGTCGGCGCCGATCGTCGCTCTTCTGATCACCTGGTTCTCCTGGCGTTTTTCATTTGTCGCGATCGGCATCCTGTCGGCAGTTTGGGCGATTCTGTGGTGGTGGTACTTTCACGAAGATCCGCGCCAGCATCCCGCCATCAGCAGCGCGGAACTGGCCGTATTACCGACCGCTGATCCGGCCGGGCGGCCCGGTTCGGGTCCGGTGCCGTGGCGGCGGCTCGTCCCCCGTGTGGCGCCGTTGATGATCGTCTACTTCTGCCAGGGCTGGACCGGCTGGCTGTACGTGACCTGGATGCCGTCTTTATTCCAAAAGAATTACGGCCTGGATCTAAAGAAATCCTCGCTGTTTTACGCGGCGATGTTGCTCTGCGCGATGTTCGCCGAATTGCTCGGCGGCGTCACCACCGATTATCTGCTGCGCCGGACCGGGCGTCTGCAGATCGCGCGCTCGCTGCTGATCGCCGGCAGCTGGATGCTCGTTGTCGCGGCGCTGGTGCCGGCGATCTTCGTCCACGATTTGGTGATCGGGCTCGCCGGCTTCACCGTGGCGTTGTTCTTTCTCGGTTTCGCGATTTCACCGCTATGGACCGCGACGATGGACATCGCGCCGAACTTCGCCGGCACCGCCAGCGCGCTGATGAATTCGGCCGGGGCGGTCGCCGGAATATTGTCGCCCCTCGTGTTCGGGTTGATCCTCGAATTGACCGGCAATTGGACAATGCCGTTCGCGATCTCGGTCGGGCTGCTGGTGTTCGCCATTGTCATGACCTACTGGATTCGCCCCGATCGCCCGATCGAGGCCGGCGCCGGCGCCGGCGGTCTGGCGATGGCGGGGCAATAAGCTAAGGGAAGGAATGGGCGGATGCGCGACGCTGTGCGATCTGGCACACTGCTGCGACCACCGAGGAGCGAGGACGCACCATGCTCGACCAGCCGCTGACCAGCAAAATGATCGCCCAAAAGGATGGGGCGGTCGGCCATCTGATCTTTAACAACCCGGCCCGGCACAACGCGGTCTCGCTCGAGATGTGGCAGGGGGTGGCGCAGATCATCGACGATTTCGAGGCCGACGACGCGGTCCGGGTGATCGTCGTCAGCGGGGCCGGCGGTCGCGCCTTCGTATCCGGCGCCGACATCTCCGAGTTCAAGGAACGACGCGCGTCGGAAGCGGCCGCCGCCGCCTACAGCAAGATCTCGGAGGGGGCGCGGATGCGCCTGCAGGAAACTCTGAAGCCGACCATCGCGATGATCCGCGGCTATTGCATCGGCGGCGGCCTCGGCACCGCGTTGGCTTGCGATCTGCGGATCGCCGCCGAGGGCTCGAAATTCGGCATTCCGGCGGCGAGGCTCGGCCTCGGCTACGCCTATGACGGGATCAAGAAATTGGTCGATCTGGTCGGCCCGGCCTATGCACGCGAGATCTTCTATACCGCGCGCCAGTTCACCGCCGAGGAGGCATTGCGCATGGGCCTCGTCAACCAGGTGGTGCCGACCGACACCCTCGAAGGCTACGTCGACGATTATTGCGGAATGATCGCCGCCAACGCGCCTTTGACCGTGCGCTCGGCCAAGGTCAACATTCGCGAGGCGCTGAAGGACGAGGGCGCGCGCGACTTGGCGCTGTGCAAGCGCCTGGTCGACGAATGCTTCGCCAGCGAGGATTACACCGAGGGCCGCACCGCCTTCATGGAAAAGCGCAAGCCCGCGTTCAAGGGACGGTGAATCGCGCTGCTGTTTATTCCGCTGGTCCGGATTTGCCGCGTCGCGGCGCTCCTCGCAATGACCATATTTTCGGTGCCCGCGAACTATTGCGTATATATTTTGACAAACCAGCGCTACACGGTTCTCAACACCGAGGTGACCAGCGATCTGAAACGCCGCGTCCACCAACACCGTGAGAAGCTTCTGCAAGGCTTCGCCTACAGATACAGTGTGTCTAAGCTTGTGTATTACGAGTCTACTGAGGACGTTTCTGCAGCGATTGCCCGCGAAAGGCAGATCAAGGCTGGGTCGCGTCGGAAGAAAATCGCACTGGTCAACGCCTTCAATCCCGAATGGCGAGAGTTATATGATGAGCTGTAAGAAGAAAAGGTGTGTCATTGCGAGCGCAGCGAAGCAATCTCGGGCCGCTCGATCCTCCTTCGGTCGAGATTGCCGCGTCGCTGCGCTCCTCGCAATGACAAGTCTGTCTCGAACGTGGTAAAATAACTGGAACATTCTTTGAGACCAATGAAGCTTCCTGCTCACGGCCGTTATGACTACGTCCCGATCATCAAACGGCCGCAATACGAGTGGCCCGAAGGCAAACGGCTCGCCGTCACCTTCAACAACAACGTCGAATATTTTGCGTTTGGCGCCGGGCTCGGCAGCGATTCGACCGGGGCGGCGGCGGCGCAGAGCCATCGCAATTATGCGTGGCGCGACTACGGCAACCGGGTCGGCCTGTGGTATTACCTCGATCTGCTCGACGAGTTCGGGTTGCCGGGGGCGCACAACGTCAACTCGGCGGTGCTGGAAGCCTGCCCCGACATCGTCGAGCGGCTGAACGCGCGCGGCGACGAGTATGTCGGCCACGGCCGCACCAATTCCGAGCGCCAGGACGTTTTGTGGGAAGCGGACGAGGCCCGGCTGATCGCCGAATGCACCGAGATCGTGACCCGGCTCTCGCGCCGGCGCCCGGAGGGCTGGCTCGGCCCCTACATCGCCCAGAGCGCGGTGACGCTCGACCTATTGAAGGAGGCCGGCTACCGCTATGTCATGGACTGGGCGATGGACGACCAGCCGGTCTGGATGCGGACCCGTTCCGGGCCGATCCTGTCGGTGCCGTATCCGCTTGAGCTCAATGATTCGCCGTCCCTGGTGTTTCGCCGGCACACCGGCCGGCAGTTCGCCGAGATGATCGTCGACCAGTTCGACGAGATGCTCGCGCAGTCGAAAAAATACCCGCTGGTCTTCGCCGTCTCGGTGCACCCGTTCATCATCGGCCAGCCGTTCCGCCTGCACGCCTTCCGCGGCGCCGTCCGCCACATCCTCGAGCACCGCGAGGAATTGTGGATCACTACCCCCGGCGAGATCGCCCGTTATTGCGAAGGGTTGCCGACGGGCACGATTCCCGGCTCGGATCAGCCGGCACCGCCGGCGGCGTGAGCGGGCTCGCCCGGAGCCTTGTCGCCGAGGCGCAGCAGCGGGACCAGAACCAGGATCACCGCGGTCGAGGCGGCCGACACGACGATCAGCGGCGCGAGGCGGTTGTGAAAGGCGTGCTCGTACAGGAATGCGCCGAGATTGTTCGACACCGCCGAGGACAGGTTCAGCAACGACATCAGCGCGGCAAAGGCGAACCCCTCGGCCCGCTTCGGGCAATAATCCGCGGCCAGGCTCAACGTCGCGACAAATGCGACCATTCCGGCCATGCCGCTGAAAAAGTTGATGATCGCCGCACTGGCCTCACCGGAGAGCAGCAGAAAGGCGGCCGTGGTCGCGGTGCCGAACAGGATGCTCGCGTTCAACAGCTGCTTCGCGGTCAGGCCGCCGAGACATTTGCGATAGAAGAGTGCGGCGACGATCCAGCCGGCCGAGTTGATCGCCCCCAGAATGCCGATATAAGCCTGCGAAAACTTCAGGCTGTCGGTCATGTAGTAATAGAGCGGTAGGCCGAATCCCGGATTGAGGTAGTACAAAAACAGGAACAACCCAATCAGCCACAATTCCTTCAGGGCGAAGGCGGAGAGCAGCGCCCGGAACGTGTTCTTCAGCTCGGCGAGGTCGAGGTGGCTCGGCGCCTCGTCGATCAGATAAAGGGTGCCGAAAATCGCCAGCAGCGGAGCGACGGCGATGGTCGCCGCGGCGGCGTGCAATGCCTCCTCCGGCGGCAAAAGCTGGACCAGCTCGCCGCCGAGAATGGCGCTTGCCATCGCCGCGATGTTGAACCACAGCCATTGCTGGTTGATGAACCGGTCGCTGGCGTGCAGCCGCTGGCCGTTTTCGACCAGCACCGCGCCGCTGAGCGTGCTCGAGATTGCCATCGCGTAGGCCGTCAGCAGCAGAACCAGGATCAGCGCGTGGGGCTGGGCAATGCGGGCGACCCAGCAATAAGCGCCGGTCGCCACCGCGTTGGCGACCACGAGATAGGCTTTGCGGCGATACCCGAACAGCGGCACGAAATCTGAAACGATCCCGTAGACCGGCTTGATGATCCAGGGCAGGTTCAGCACCGTCAGCCAGGCGGTCACCTGGACCGGGGTCCAGCCGTAGACCTGCTTTAGGAAATAATTGAGCGGCTGGGCAATCAGCCCGCCGGTCTGCCCCAGCCCCTCGACGACATAGACCAGGGCAAAGAACAGCATCAGCCGGCGGACCTGCCGGCGCTCCGACCGCGGTTCGACGCCGATGGGCGGCGCGCGCCCAACCTGAGCCGCGCCGTCGCCCTGTGCCGCGACGGCGTCCGGCCGGTCCGGCCGGGTCTCCGCCCGAGCCCTGACCCACACCCTTATTTGACCGCGACGATGATCTCGATCTCGACTGGAATGCCGCCCGGCAGCGAGCTCATCCCGACCGCCGAGCGGGCGTGGCGGCCGCGCTCGCCGAAAACCTCGACAAACAGGTCCGAGCAGCCGTTGACGACCTTGGGGTGATCCTCGAAATCGAGAGCGGCATTGACCATGCCGAACACTTTGACGATGTCCTCGACCCGGTCGAGATCGCCGAGGGCCTCGCGCAACGCCGCGATCAGCACCAGCCCGACGCCGCGGGCCTGGCGGTAGCCCTCTTCGATCGACATGCCGGCGCCGAGCTTGCCGCGCGACGTCTTGCCGTCGACATCAGGCGGGCCCTTGCCCGACAGGTAGAGCAGGTTGCCGATGCGTTTGGCGTGGACGTAGTTGCCGATCGGGTCGCCGACCGCCGGAAGCGTGATCCCCAGCTCAGCGAGCCGTTGCTCGGTCTTCATCGCTCCCTCTCCGCACGTGCGGCCGCATCATAGCCGAAGTGGCGACGGGTTTCAGCGGCAACGATATTGTGCGATCTGGTCGCTGCCGTCCTGTAGGGTGGAGGCGAGCTCGGCGGATTTGCCCCATGATCTGCAATGCAGCGCGGCAACCCGATAGGCCGCGGCGTCGGGGGTGTTGTCCCAATACCAGCGCAGGGTGATCTCGTTCGCCGATTTGTTGAGCGTCCAGGGCGCCGCACTACATGCGCCGAGCCCGAGCAGCCCGGCAATCCCGGCCGCTCGCACCACCATGCTAAGTTTCGACATCGACGCCTCGCTCGATTGGCTCTGCGATCGGCCTGTGCTGGGCCCGATCGTCCTGCGACAAACGCCGCGGCGCTTCCGCCAGTTTCGTCTTTTTCGGGAGAGCGGCTATGATCGGCAATATACGTGGCTATGTCGCCGACATCCCGTATCTGCGCGACTTCAAGCCGATGCTGGCGCCGGCGTGGCTCGATCATGCCGCACTCGTCTGCGGGGTCGAGCCGCCCACCCGCGATCGCGGTTTCGCCTGGTGCGACCTCGGCTGCGGCCAGGGCGTCACCGCCGCGATTCTCGCGGCGACCCATCCGCAAGGCCGGTTCCACGGCATCGACGCGATGCCGGTGCATGTCGAGCATGCGCGCCGCCTCGCGGCCGAGGCCGGGATCGCAAATCTGCGCCTCGACGCGGTCGATTTCGCCGCGGCGATCGAACTCGATCTGCCGGCCTTCGATTACATCGTCGCGCACGGCGTTTACAGCTGGGTCGACGGCGAGGCCCAGGCCGCGCTGCGGCGGTTCGTCGACCGCCATCTCAAACCCGGCGGTCTCGTCTATGTCAGCTACAATGCGATGCCGGGTTGGGCGCGCGACCTGCCGTTTCAGCGCCTGGCGCATGAACTGGGACGGCACGGCACCGGCGACAGCGCGGCGCGCTTTGCCGCCGCCATCGAGATCATCCGGGCGATGGCCGCGGCCGGGCTGCCGGCGCTGACCCCGAGCGTCACTCTCGCCGAGCTCGATGTGCGACCGCAAGACTATGCCCAGGCCTATCTCGTGCATGAATTCATGCACGCCGCCTGGCGGCCGCTCTATGTGACCGAGATGCGCGCCGCGATGGCGGGGATCGGCCTTGGCACCGTCGGCTCGGCAACCCTGATCGAGAACTTCGATGGTCTGGTCTTGAACGATGCCGCGCATGAGATCCTGTCGGGAATTGCCGACCCGGACATCCGCGAATTGCTCCGCGATTTCTTTCTCGATCAGCGCCTGCGCCGCGACATTTTCGATCGCGGCAACCGCCGTCTCGACGCCGAGGAGCGCGCCCGCCGGCTGCTGGCCGGCACCTGCGCGCTGGCCCGCCCGGCCCCCACGATCCGCTGCGCAACCACAACCCCCGCGGGCGAGCGAGCCTACGACACTCCGACTGCACGTGCGATCGTCGCGGCACTCGCGACCGGCCCACGCCCGCTCGCCGGCCTCGCCGCCATGCCGGACCTGCTAGAGACCATGCTGACCCTGTGCGCCGCCGGCGACGCAATGCCGGTCGAGCCCGGCCAGGCTCGGGTCGAACGGCTCAATCGCGCGCTCTGGCGACGGCTCGGCGGTCCCGACGAGATCGGCTGGCTGGCACTCCCCTGCGGCACCGCCCTCGAAGCCGATCGCCGATTGCTCGGCACCCTGCGCGACAGCGCGGCGATCGACGAGCGGCGCCATCCCGGCTGGCGCGGTTTCCTCGCCGCGCACGGCATCGTTCCTCAGTACAGCACCGATGGCAGATAGGCGCCGGCGGGCTCGTTGTAGAAGCCGGTCGTCATCAAGGTCATCTGATGGACCAGCCGCAACCCATGTTCCAAACACCAGCGGAACAGCTCGCCATTGCGCGTCGGCAGCAGAAACCCGCCATGCTCGAAGCTCGGCGCGGCGCCGATCAGCGCCTCTAAACCCTGGTTGCTGTCGGCGACGGCGTGACCGAAAAAGGCGAGCTCGCTGGCGTAGGCTGTGACCTGGCCCAGATGCTCGACCAGGCGCGCCGTCCCCTGGCGGACCGCGTCGCGCAGCTCGCCGTCGCGATCGTGCCCGTGCACCCGCCGGCACAGCGCGTTGCAGGCCTCCAGATCGCCCTCGCTCGCCGGCCGCACCTCGTAGCCGGGAACACGGATGCCGAGCCGCCGCCCTTCGATTTTCGAGCACGGCTCGCGGCTGTCGAATCCGAGCTTCGTATAAAGGCACAACGACCGGTTGTGATAGGCCGATTGCAGCAATCTGACCCCGGCGGCGGCGCGCGCGGCCTCGCGCTCGATGACGGCCAGCATCAGCCGGCGGCCAATCGACCGATTTTGCGCCGCCGGATCGACGGTGATCGGGCCGATGCCGGCGATGGTACCGCGCTCGTCGACAAAGTTGCTGCCGACGATCGTACCGTCCTCTTCAGCCACGACCGAATAAAACCCCGGATGCGACAGCAAGGTCTTCATCAGCCTGACCGCAACATCTGGCGCGGGGAAATCCCACGGGAAATTATGCGCGCTCGAGATCGACTTGAACGCCTCGAACGCGATGACGCCGCACGCGCCGGCATCCTCGATCCTGCCGCGCCGCAGGGTTGTGCTCATGACCTCCCCCTTTGCCCGCGATTTGCCGGTCCATACCACAAAACCGGTAAGAAAGCGCAGCCGCGGCTGCTGTCCGGCTCTTGCCCTCGGCCCGTGATCGGCCGATGATCGGGTTCGGCTCGCCGCGACTGCGGCGCCTCACCTATTTGATCAGGAGCGCACCCGATGCTGTCACCCGAAGACAACGAGCTGGTAACCCGTATCGGTCCCGGAACGCAGATGGGCGACGTGCTGCGGCGCTATTGGATCCCGGCATTGCTGACCCGCGAAATGCCCGAGCCCGATGGCCCGCCGGTGCGCGTCCAGCTGCTCGGCGAGAAGCTCGTCGGGTTTCGCGACAGCGCGGGCCGGGTCGGCCTCGTCGACGAGTTCTGCCCGCATCGCCGCGCCTCGCTGTGGTTCGGGCGCAACGAGGAAGGGGGGCTGCGCTGCGTCTATCACGGCTGGAAATTCGACACTCGACGGCAACTGCGTCGAGCAGATGAACGAGCCCGAGCCGTTCTGCAGCAAGGTCCGGCTGACCGCCTATCCGACGGTCGAGATGGGCGGCGTGATCTGGGCCTATCTGGGGCCGCGCGACAAGATGCCCGCACCCCCGGCCTTCGAATGGACCCAGGTGCCGGAAACCCACCGCCACGTCTCGAAGGTGTGGGAGGAATGCAACTGGCTGCAGGCGCTGGAAGGCGGCATCGACACCTCGCACGCGCCGATCCTGCATCGCACGATCACCCCCAACACCAGCCGGCCGGGCATTCCGGTGCAGGGGCCGTTTGTCCGCGGCCGGGCGCCGTTGCTCGAGGTCGACGTGACCGATTACGGCTACCGCTATGTCGGGATCCGGCCGCTCGACGACGACAAGACCTATGTCCGCTCCTACCATTTCGTCATGCCGTTCACCCAGATCCGGCCGCAGCAATTGGGCCGCGCGCTGGGCGGCGGCGACCGCACCAACATCGCCGGGCACATCTGGGTCCCGATCGACGACGAGAACTGCATGGTGTGGAACTGGATGTACAGTTTTGGCGACAAGGGTCTGAGCGACGACGACCGGATGGAGCGCGGCAACGGCAACGGCCCCGACTATGTCGAGACCGCCGGCGAGTTCCGCTCGTTCCGCAACAAGACCAACAACTGGATGATCGACCGCCAGGTGCAGAAGAACGAGACCTTCACCGGCATCGACGGCATCAACACCCAGGACCGCGCGGTGCAGGAAGGCATGGGGCCGATCGTCGACCGCTCGAAGGAGCATCTGGGGCCGGCCGACCGCGCGATCATCGCGACGCGGCGGCTGCTGCTCGACGCGGTCAAGACGGTGCAATCAGGCGGCAACCCGCCCGGGGTCGACACCAGCTATTATTCGGCGCGGGCGATCGAAAAGATCTTCCCGCGGCAGGAAACCTGGCGCCAGACCGTGCTGCCCGAGATGTACGCCGAGGATTTTCCGGTCGCGGCCAAATAACCGGGACGGCTTAAGCCTTCGCTTACCCCGAGCTGCGAGGCTCCCGAAGGCGGCGGTGCCGGCTAACGAGCTTGTGAAGGAATCGTCCGAAATCCGTCATTGCGGGGTTGCCCCCCTGGGACATCCCGGAATGACGGTTGCTGGGCCTGCAATTTCTTCACACGCTCAGGACCGGGCTGCCGCGTTCGGAGGGCGGAGGCCATCGCGCCGGTCGATTTTTCGAGACAGGCCATTGGCGGGGTCGGCAGGCAGGCTGGGCTGTGGGTCCAGCTGTGCCCGTCCTGGCCGCTGATCGTGGCGCTCCTGGGGCTGGCGCGGGCGTTGGCCCAGCCCGGGGCTTTGCTGCACGACCCCGACACCTATCTCCACATCGCCGCCGGACGCTGGATGCTGGCGCACGACGCGCTGCCGGTGCACGACCCGTTCTCCTACACCTTCGCCGGGGCGCGGTGGGTCCCGCACGAATGGCTGGCCGAGCTCGTCATGGCGGCGGCCTATCGCGCCGCCGGTTGGAGCGGGCTGGTGCTGCTGACGATCGCCTGCTTCGCCGCGAGCCTGGCATTGCTGACCAAGTTCCTGCTGCGCTGGGCCGAGCCGTTCTCGGCCCTGATCGCGGTGGCGCTGGCCGCCGCCCTGGTCGAAGCGCATCTGTTGGCCCGGCCGCACATGCTGGCGATGCCGCTGCTGGTGCTGTGGTCGGGGATGCTGTTTCAGGCGCGCGACACCGGCTCGGCCCCGCCCTTTCGGCTGCTGCCGGCGATGGTGCTGTGGGCCAATCTGCACGACAGCTATATGTTCGGGCTGCTGCTCGCCCTCTATCTTGCGGCCGAGGCAGTGCTGGCTGGACCCCGCCGGCTTGAGGCGCGGCGCTGGGGCCTGTTTTCTGCATTGGCGCTCGTCGCCGCGCTCGCGACGCCCAACGGCCTCGCCGGTTTTGTCCAGCCGTTCCGCCTGATGGCGATGCCGGCCCTGCAATCCTCGTTCGTCGAGTGGCTCAGCCCGAATTTCCAGGAGTTTCAGCCGCTCGAAATCATGCTGCTGGGGCTGGTGGCGCTCGGTCTGACCACGGGGGTCAGGGTGCCGGCACCGCGGGTTCTGGTGCTGGTCGGGCTGTGCCACATGGCGCTCGCCCACACCCGCCATGCCGATCTCCTAGGCTTGGTCGGACCGCTCGCGGTGGCGGGATCGTTGGGGCCGCAGCTGGCCGCCCGGATCGGTGCCGCCCCGCCCTCGGCAGTCGGCCGTCTCGCCGCCCGGCTGGCCGAGCCCGCCGCGCTCCCGGCCGTGGTGCTGAGCCTTGCCGCGGTGCTGGCGATGAGCCTGCCGCCGATGCTGCGGCCGATCGCGCGGATCGACGATCAGGCGACCCCGAAATCGGCGCTCGCCGCCGCGGCGGGCATGGAGCTGACCGGGCGGGTTTTCAACAACGAGAGGTTCGGCGGCTATCTGGTGTTCCGCGGGATTCCTACCTTCATCGACGGTCGAATCGAGCTCTACGGCAACGCCTTTCTCGCCCGCTATCTCGACGCGGCAAACGGCGATGCGCGGGCGCTTGGCCAGCTCCTCGACCGCTGGAAAATCAGCTGGACGTTGCTGGCGCCGCAGCAAGGCGCCGTCTCCACCCTCGACCATCTGCCGGGGTGGCGGCGCGCCTACAGTGACCCGCGCGCCGTCATCTATGTCCGCACCAACGCGCCGGCGGCTGCCTCACCGCAATCACCGCCGCTTCGATGCGCGGCCGCGGCCGCGCTCCAGGCGCCCCTCTATCCGCCACCGAGCGCGTCGATCTCGGCGTCCTCCGGGAAACGGCCCAACTGCTTTTTGGAAAACGCGAGCTTCCCGTCGACAGTGATCTCGAACACACCGGCGACACCCTTCACGAGCTCGACCTCGGCTCCGTACTTTTCCTCGAGACGCGCCCTCGCACGGAGGGCCCTGGGCAGGTAGTTTCAAGGCACGCAGTATTCGATCCTGACCTTCATCGCCGTCAGCCTTCCGATCCAGAACGCGGCAGTTTAACATGCCGGACCATCCGCCGCCATCGCTCCGAGCAGGCGAAGGTCGGCGATTTCAGGGAAAAGTCGGCTGCAACGACCAGGCTCAGCTGGTGCGCAGCGGGATCTCCTTCAGCCCGAACGAGCCGATCGCGGTCAGCGCCGAAATCGACCGTCGCGTAGACAAAGACATGGGCGAAGGCGGCGCGCAGCGCTCTTGCCAGGCCCGCGAGCAAGGCCGGGTTGACTGATGTGCGGTCTGGTCGAGATGGAGGAGCGCGATCCCGGGATTGGCGCCGAGCACCGCATGCCCCGGCACCGTCAGCGCGCCGGCGGTCAGCTCGCCGACCAGGAGTGCGGTCAGCAACGCCACGCCAAAGGCGCCGCCGATCAGCCGGAAGAACATCAGCACCGACAGGCCGATCCCGGTATCGTCGAGTTCGAGCGCGTTCTGCACCGCGACCACGACCGGCGACAGTTGAAAGCCGAAGGAGATGCCGAGCCCGCCGGTCAGCACCGTATCGATCAGCGCCGAGTGGCCCAGCCCGAAAACGGCGATCGCCGCGCACAGACCGGTCATCGCCGATCGCGCCGAGCGATCGGAAAGATGCGGTAGCGTCCGGTCCGGGTCACCAATTGCCCGGCGATGAACGAGCCCAGCACCGTGCCGCCGGTCATCGGGATCAGGCGAATGCCGGCCTGGTTCGCCGCCAGCCCCGAAACCAGCTCGAAATCGAGCGGCACCAGGATGATCAGCGCGATCATGACCATCGACATCGTAAAGGCGATCAGGCTGCCGACCGCGAAGATGCGGTTGGCGAAGAGCCGCAGCGGGATCATCGGCTCGCGCGCTTCGCGCTCGTGCACGATCAACAGGCCGAGCAGCACGAGCCCGATCGCGATCGGCACGCAGCACGTCGATCCGGCCCCAGCCGCCGGCCGACTCGACGCCGCCGACCCCGATCAGGATCGGCGTCGTCGAGGCGATGATCAGCGCCGCACCGAGCCAGTCGATGACCGGCTTGCGCCGCGGCCGGGGCAGGCGCCGCAGGTTGCGGTTGCACAGAACGAGCGCCAAGGCGCCGAACGGGATGTTGATCCAGAAGATCCAGTGCCACGACAGATAATCGGCAAAGAACCCGCCGAGCACCGGGCCCAAGCAGGTTCGAGATCGCCATCACGCTCGAAAAATAGCCCTGGTACCGGCCGCGCTCGCGCGGCGGCACCACGTCGGCGATCGCCGCCTGCGAGACCGAGCGCAAGCCGCCGCCGCCGACACCCTGCAGCACCCGCGCCGCGATCAGCTGCGGCATCGTCTGCGACAGCGCGCACAACACCGAGGCCGGCGACGAACAGCGCGATCGACACCAGCAGGACCGGCCGCCGGCCGTAGAGGTCGCTGAGCCGGCCATAGATCGGCGTCGTCACCGTCGAGGCGACGAGATAGGCCGAAACCACCCAGGACATCAGCGACCAGCCGTTCAGCTCCTGCGCCATCGTCGACAGCGAGGTCGCGACGATCGTCTGGTCGAGGCTGGCGAGAAACATCGCCAGCAACAGCCCGGACAGGACCGAGAGGACCTCCCGTCGGGTGAAATGCAAGGTGCAGGGCGGCGGACTTGTTCGGTCATCCGGGCCTACGAAAGCAGAAGCGCGCGGAGGGTGCAAACGCCGTGCCCGCGGACCGACGCGCGCCGTCCTCAGCGGTGCGGCATGCCGCGCAGCGGCTGCTCCGGCAGCAGCAGCAGCAGCACGAGGCCGAACCCGGCGATCGCGGCGCCGGTCGCAAAGGTCGTCCCGATCGGCCTGGCGATAGGCCTCGGCGACAAGGCCGTGGAGTTCGGGCGGCAGGACGGCGACGCCGCCAGCGCCGCCGGCGACCGCGCGCCGCGCCGCGGCGGCGGCACTTCCCGCCGCGGCGAGCGAGGCGTCGACCCGGCGCGTCAACAGGCTGCCCGACAGCGCCACCCCGAACGCCCCGCCGAGCGAGCGGAAGAACGACACCGCCGAGGTCGCGACCCCGAGCGTTTCGCGGGCGACCGCATTCTGGATCGCGACGGTCAGGTTCGGCATGACCAGCCCGAGCCCGGCGCCGATGACGACGAGCGCCGCCTCGATCGCCGGCAGCGGAGCCGCCGCGCGCACCGCCGCGGCGATCGCGACAGACCCGCAATCGCGAGCCCGAGGCCGAGCACCGACAAGCCTTTGTATCGGCCGAGCGCCGAGACCAGCCGGCCGCCGATCACCGAGGCGACGATCAGCCCGGCCATCAGCGGAGCGGTCAGCAGCCCGGCATTCGACGGGCTCTCGCCCTGCACCAGCTGAAAGAAGGTCGGCAGAAAGACAAAGGTGCCGAACAGCGCCGTCGCGGTGACCGCGACGACGGCGACGGCGACGGCGAAGACCGGATTGGCGAACAGCGGCAACGGCAGGATCGGCTCGGCCGCGACGCGCTCGCGGGCCAGCAGCAGCGCGAGCAATGCCGCGGTGCCGAGCGCCAACCCGACGATCGTCGGCGACAACCACGGCGCCGCCGTCCCGCCCCAGCTCAGCAGCAGCAGCAACGCGGCCGTCGTCGATGGTCAGCAGCACCGCCCCCGAATAGTCGATCCGGTGCGCGACCGGCGCGCCGCTCGCGAGCGCGGCAAGGCCGTCAGGATCAGGCTCAGCGCCACCGCGCCGACCGGCAGGTTGACATAGAAGATCCAGCGCCACGACAGCGTCTCGGTGATCACCCCGCCGAGCACCGGCCCGGTCACGCTGCACAGCGCAAAGACGCCGGTGATCAGGCCCTGATAGCGGCCGCGCTGGCGCGGCGGGACGAGATCGGCGATCGCCGTCTGCGCCAACACCATCAGGCCGCCGGCGCCGAGCCCTTGCAGCCCGCGGAACAGGATCAGCCCGGTCATCGAGCGGGCAAGGCCGCACAATGCCGAGCCGGCGATGAAGACCAGGATCGCGACGACGAACAGCGGCCGCCGCCCGTACATGTCGCTGAGCTTGCCGTAGAGCGGTGCCGTCGCGGTCGTGGTCAGCATAAAGGCCGTGATCACCCACGGCAGGTGGGCGAGCCCGCCGAGCTCGCCGACGATGCGCGGCAGCGCGGTCGCGACGATGTTCTGGTCGAGCGAGGCGAGCGCCATCGTGGTCAAGAGCCCGGCAAAGCCGAGGCGGAAGGCGCGTCGCCCGGCATGCCCGCCGGCCTCGCCGCCCGGCGCGAACGGATCGGACATCGGCACTCCTTCGCTGGTCTCGGCGGCGTGGTTATGGGTGGTGACTCATGAGTTGCCACCCGGTTACCGTGGCCCTTTCGAGATATCTTTGCGACGCATATGCTTCGGGGCCGGCCGATATTTTATTACCGGCCGGGATCGGAGGTTTTTTCGGCGATGGCGGCTACGCGGTGACAGGGCGCTACTCCGCCGAGGCATGGTCGGCCGGTCTGCGCGCGGGCGGCAGGGCCTTTGACCGGCGCGCCGGCAATCTGGACAAGGTCGTCCGGCCGCTCGGTTCGTCCCGGGCGGCCTGACCAATGGACCTCTCGTCGATCGCTGTGGCCGGCCGATGAACGATCGATTCGGCGATGGCGACCGCGAGACCGACGAGAGGAGAACGGCAGCGCTGATCGGACTGATCATCTGTCTGGCGTTGGCGATCGCCGGGGTCCTTCTGATCCGCGACCTCGGCCAGGAATCGCGCCTCGAAGATTGCTTGCTGTCGGGAAGAACGAACTGCGCGCCGATCGAGGTCCCGCAGCATCCGTGATCCCACCCCCGGGTCGGGCTGCGGTGCGATTGGCCGTGCTTCACCGTGTCCCGCGGCGCCGCGCCGTCGCCTCGATCTCGATCTTCATCCGCGGATCGACCAGACCGCAGACGAGCGCCGTCGCGGCCGGCCGGATCGTGCCGAAAACCTCGCCCAGCACCGGCGCCACCGCCGGCCAGTCGGCCGCGTCGGCGAGGTAGTAGCGCACCCGCACGACATCGACGAGGCCGGCGCCCGCTTCGGTCAGCGCCATCTCGATATTGCGCAAGGCTTGGCGCGCCTGCTCGGCCGGGTCGTCGGCGATCGCCATCCGCGCATAGTCGAACCCGGTCGTGCCGGCGACAAACACCCATTCGCCGTCGACGACCGCGCGGCTGTATCCCCACTGCGCCTCGAACGGCGAACCGGAGGAGATCAGCCGGCGCATGTCAGGCGGTCACGGCGTCGCTTGTTGTTCTTCCAGCCGGCGTAGCCGGATGTCGAACCTGCGCGGTCAACACGTGCAATTGATCGAGGATGCCGTTGAGAGTGGCATCGTGGCGGAGCACGATGCTGGTCAAGACAGTCATCTCCCCGCGGGTCGCGCTCTGCTCATCGCGGATCGCCGCCAATTCGGCGAAAACGCGTTCGAGCTGTCTGCCAAGGAATTCGAGGGTGACCGTTTCAGCCATGGCTCTGGAGCTCAGACGCATTCAGATGGTGCAGTCCAGTCTCACCTCGATCGTCATGCCCGGCCTCGTGCCGGGCATCCACGGAAAACCGGCAGAGTTGGTGCCGTGGCTCGTGGATGACCGGGCAAGCCCGGTCATGACGGGCGATCACGGGTTGAGCGAATCGTGCGTCTGCGTCTGACCTCTAGCATTGAGGACCGCAAGTTTGGTGTCAAGCTACAGGGTCTCGGCGAAGATTTCGCGGCCGATCAGCATGCGGCGGATCTCCGAGGTGCCGGCGCCGATCTCGTAGAGCTTGGCGTCGCGCAACAGGCGCCCGGCCGGGAAATCGTTGATATAGCCGTTGCCGCCCAAAATCTGCACCGCGTCTAGCGCGATCGCCGTCGCCTTTTCGGCGGCGTAGAGGATAGCGCCGGCGGCGTCCTTGCGCGTTGTCTGGCCGCGGTCGCAGGCCCGCGCCACCGCGTAGACATAGGATTTGCAGGCGTTCATCGCCGTGTACATGTCGGCGATCTTGGCCTGGATCAGCTGGAATTCGCCGATCGGGCGGCCGAACTGGCGGCGGTCGTGGACATAAGGGATCACCAAATCGAGGCAGGCCTGCATGATGCCAAGCGGGCCGGCGGCGAGCACCGCGCGCTCGTAATCGAGCCCGCTCATCAGCACCTGCACGCCCTGATCGACGGTGCCAAGCACGTTCTCCATCGGCACCGCGCAATCCTCGAACACCAGTTCCGAGGTCGGCGACCCGCGCATGCCCAATTTGTCGAGCTTCTGCGCCGGGCGGAACCCCGGGAACCCGCTCTCGACCAGAAGCGCGGTGATGCCGTGCGCACCGGCGTCGGGCCGGGTCTTGGCATAGACGACGAGCGTGTTCGCCGCATGACCGTTGGTGATCCACAGCTTGGTGCCGTTGAGCACGTAATGGTCGCCCCGCCGGTCGGCGCGCAGCCGCATCGCGACGACATCCGAGCCGGCATCCGGCTCGCTCATCGCCAGGGCGCCGACATGCTCGCCGGAAATCAGCTTCGGCAGGTATCGGCGCTTCTGCGCCTCGTTGCCGTTGCGGCGGATCTGGTTGACGCACAAATTCGAATGCGCGCCGTAGCTGAGCCCGACCGAGGCCGAGGCGCGGCTCACTTCCTCCATCGCCACGCAATGGGCGAGATAGCCCATGCCCGCGCCGCCATATTCCTCCTCGACGGTGATCCCATGCAGGCCGAGCGCCCCCATCTGTGGCCACAATTCGATCGGAAAGCGGTCGGCACGGTCGATCTCGGCGGCGAGCGGCGCCACTTTGTCCTCGGCGAAATCGCGCACCGTCGCGCGCAGCATGTCGATCTCGGGGCCGAGGTCGAAGTCAAGGCCCGCCAGCCGCGTGTTCTGCATCGAACGCCTGCGCTTCGCCGTCGCAACCAGCCGCCTCTATACGCCGATGCCCGGCCGCGGCGCCATGACTGCGGTTGCGGCGGGCGCCCGGCGCCATATCTGTTGTGCATGCACCTCGCCCAGACCCGCCTGACGATCGACACCGAGCCGCGCGAGATCAGGGAGATCACCCGTGAGATCGCCCGCTGGGCCGAGGGCCGGCGCGTCGCCTGCGGGCTGCTCACAATCTATATTCCGCACACTTCGGCCTCGCTCCTGATCCAGGAGAACGCCTCGCCCGAGGTGCGCCGCGACCTCGACGCGTTTCTGCGCCGCGTCGTGCCGGAGGACATGGCGCTCTACCATCACAACGACGAGGGGCCGGACGACATGCCGGCCCACATCAAGGCCGCGTTGACCCAAACTCAGCTGACGATCCCGATCGCAGACGGCAAGATGCAGCTCGGCACTCTGGCAGGGGATTTTTCTGTTGGAGCACCGCGCCTCGCCGCATCAGCGCTCGCTGATCCTCACTTTGATCGGCGAGGAAACAGTGCGGCATCCGCGGCTCGCTGACCAGGCCGCGCGGGCGCAGCGCTCGTGCGCGGACCAGCGTTTCGCCATCCTACATTTTCCTCCGGCGGCCTACCGCTCCGCTGCTCCCGCTGTTATCTGCAGCAAAAATACAGCGACGGTTCCCGACGGGCTACGCATCACCTTCGGGCTTGATCCTGTTGTGAATTGCCAAAAAGCGAAGCTGATGCGCTTCCACGATCAACAAAAGTTTTTTCGATCTCGTTATCAGAGACGGGAACGTACCTATTCCAGATTACCTGTCGGACCGGAATCTCGGAGCGGACAACCCCGTGCTGGCTCGCAGGGGTTTGATGGGGTGACCGTGGTTGCGGTTATCACAATAATCCGAAATTGTCAAGACACTCACCGCTGCCAGGTTTTGGCACAAAAGCGGGGCGGGCGCGATTACAGCGGCGTCGCCAGCAGGGTCGGCACCGCGAAGGTGTCGAGCAGGACCAGCTTGTCGCGGATTTTGAGCATGCCGCCGACCGCGACCAGCCGGTCGCGGTAGAGGCCGGTGGCGAACAGCCGGGTCTCGCCTTCCTGGTCGGTCTGGAACACCGCGAACGGGGCTTCGACGGTCGGGCCTTCGGCGTCGGGAGCGAGGAGGCGGGGCAGGCCGATCAGGTGGCGGTCGGTGTGGATGTTGTACTTGTTGGCCTCGCGCAGCGCCCGGATGCGGTCTTCGAGGACCGCCCGGCTGTCGCAGAAGATCAGCGCCGCCGGCAGGCCGCGATCGTAATTTTCCCGCGAGACGACGTTGTACCGGCATTCCGCGGCGAACAGGCCGAGCCATTCGCCGTATTTGGCCATATCGAGCAAGGCGCCGTATTCGGCGAGGAGATCGTGGATCGCCGCGCGGTCCGGGGTCATCGCACCGCACCCGCCGGCTCGATCCCCATCAATTCGGCGTAATACGACCAGAAGCCGCGCAACGGCACGTCGTGGACCCGATAGTCGCGGTCGGAGATGACCCCGCCGCCGCCCAATTCGATCACCGTCGCGCGATCCGGCTCCGGCTTCGAGGCGCGATGGGCGATCTCGATCGCCTCGCCATCCTCCATCGAGACGAGCCCGGCCGGGCCGACCAGATTGGCCTGGCGCAGACGGTGCAAAGTCATCTCCGGCGGATCGTCGGCGTAGCCGATCATCGTCTGGAACACCTCGACCTCGTCGAGGCCGCGCGGCCGGATCTGGCGGATCGCCAGGCTGTTGCTGATCTGCACGAAGACCGCCGACGGGAAGACCGAGGTCACGACCAGGTTCAACCGGTCGTTGCGCTCGGGGTGGAAGGTGACCAGCGCCGGCTCCTGCAGCGCCAGATAGTCGCTGCGCACCCGGGCGCCGGCGTAGGCCTCGCGGGCGAACTCGGCGGTGTCGCTGTCGGCCTCGGCCCAGGTGATGCTGTGGCGGTGGCGCGGGTCCATCCTGACTCCGCCCACCTGCGTCGAGCGGTCGAGCCCGAAGGTGACCAGAAACTCGTGCAGCAGGCTGGCGTGGTAGTTGTCGCGGGTGTTCTCGGCGTAGAGCTTCCAGTTGGCGCGGATGCGCTGGCGATTGTAGCCGAGCACCCGGACCGGCCGGGCGAGCAGGCGTTCGAGCTGATCGAGGATCGGGGCGCCGAGATAGTCGTCGAGCGGTTCGGCATCGTTGGCCAAACTGCCGAATATCGCGCCGGCGACGATACCGACCCGCAATGGGCGCAGGCCGTGCATGCCCATGTCAAAGCTCGGGTCCATCCCGCCTTTGCCTCTGATCCCGCGGCGGAACGGAATCGCGGTCAAATGGCCGTCGAGCGCGTAGCACCATTGGTGATAGATGCAGACATGCTCGCGCGCGTTGCCGGAAAGCTCGCGCCGCACCATCGCGCCGCGATGGGCGCAGCGATTGACGAAGGCCGCGACCGCACCGGTCTCGTCGCGGTTGACCACGACCGGCGTGTCGCCGACCCAGGTGGTGCGGAAATCGCCGGGGTTGGGGATTTCGGCCTCGAGCCCGAGAAAGCTCCAGGTGGGCCCGCGAAAGATCCGCTGCTGCTCGCGCTCGTAAAGTTCGGGATCGTGGTAGAGGCGGTACGGCACCCGGCTGTAGTCGTGCGCCGGCCACATCGCAGCAGTCACCATGATTTTCTTCCTGCGCGAGAAGCGTCGGCCGGGGATGCTAATTTATCGGCGCAGGTGCCGCAACCGGCGGCGGATCTTGCCCCGGCGGGCGAGGCGGCCCATCGTCCGAAGTCATGAGTGCTGCGCCGTTGACGCCGAACGAGCTGTTCGCTCGCCTCGATGCGCTGGGAATCGCGCACCGCACCCGCGCGCATGCGCCGGTCTTCACCGTCGCCGAGGCCGCCTCGGTCCGCGGCGCAATGCCCGGCGGCCATTGCAAGTGCCTCTTCCTCAAGGACAAAAAGGGCGGGTTCTGGCTCGCAGTCATGCTCGAGGAGCGCCACATCGCCCTCGGTAGGCTCGCCGCCCGGCTCGCGGCGCCGAGGTTTTCGTTCGGCAGCGCAGACGAGCTCCATGCGCTGCTCGGCGTGCATCCCGGCAGCGTCACCCCCTTTGCCCTCGTCAACGATGCCGAGCATCGGGTGACGCCGGTGCTCGACCGCGCCATGCTCGATCATGACCCGCTCAACTATCACCCGCTGACCAACGACCGCACCACCGCGATCGCATCGGCGGACCTGTTGCGCTTCATCGCCGCCTGCGGGCACCGGCCGCGGATCGTCGACCCGGCGGGGCTCGAACGGTAGTCTCGCGACCGCCGGTCCCGTGCCCGGACATTGCCATGCCCGGACATCGCCCAGGGGGCGCTTGTCATCGCCGCCGCGCGCGGCCATGTTGTTGGGTAAACCGCGAGAGGAAAGCGATGCCGAGCGAACCTTTGATCGGCGGCGCGGCTGCCACCCCCGTCAAGGACGTGACCACGGCGACGTTCATGGCCGATGTCGTCGACGGCTCGTTCGAAACCCCGGTCATCGTCGATTTCTGGGCGCCGTGGTGCGGGCCGTGCAAGCAGCTCGGCCCGATCCTGGAAAAAACCGTCCGCGCCGCCAATGGCGCGGTGCGCATGGTCAAGCTCAACATCGACGAAAACCCGGAGATCGCGCAGCAGATGCGCGTCCAGTCGATCCCGGCCGTCTATGCCTTTCGCGACGGGCGGCCGATCGACGGCTTTGTCGGCGCGCTGCCGGAAAGCCAGGTCAAGCAGTTCGTCCAGCGCGTCAGCGGCGGCAAGGGCAGCCCCTCGCCAGTCGAGGAGGCGATGGCGATGGCCAAGGAGGCCTTGCAGGCGGGCGATCACGCCAGCGCCGGTGCGGTCTACTCGCAGGTACTGCAGCGCGAGCCCGCCAATGTCGAGGCGCAGGCCGGCCTCGCCCGCGCGATGATCGCCAAGGGCGACTTCGCCCAGGCGCGTCAGGTGCTCGAGCGGGTCGCCCCGGAGAACGCCGGTCATGCCGAGATCGGCGCGGCGCGAACCGCGCTCGATCTCGCCGAGCAGGCGGCAAAGGCGATGGCTTCGGCCGGCAAATTGCGCGCCCGGCTGGCGAAGGACGCGGACGACCATGAAGCCCGCCTCGAGCTGGCGACGGCGCTGTTCGGCAGCGGCGACCGGGAAGCCGCAATCGACCAGCTGCTGGACTTGTTCAGGCGCGACCGCGAGTGGAACGAACAGGCGGCACGCAAGCAGCTCGTCAAGTTGTTCGAGGCGATGGGCGGCACCGATCCGCTGACCTTGAGCGGCCGGCGGCGGCTGTCTTCGCTGATGTTTTCGTGAAGATGTTTTCCCGAGGGAGAAGCCGATGAGCGAGCGGCCGGGTGCAACCTCGCTGTGCGAGACTCTGCCGATCTTCCCGCTGGCGGGGGTGCTGCTGCTGCCACGGGGCCAGCTGCCGCTCAATATCTTCGAGCCGCGCTATCTGGCGATGACCCGCGACGCGCTCGCCGGCGACCGGCTGATCGGCATGGTCCAGCCGAGCGACCCGCATCAGCCGGCGGCGGGCAACCCGCCGGTCTATCCGACCGGGTGCGCCGGCCGGATCACCTCGTTCTCCGAGACCGAGGACGGGCGCTTCCTGATCACCTTGACCGGGCTCTGCCGCTTTCGCATCCGCGAGGAATTGCCGCTCGTCAGCGGCTATCGGCGGGTGGTGCCGCAATGGGGCGAATATGCCGGCGATCTGCGCAATGAACGCGACCCCGGCTTCGATCGCGAGCGTCTGATCCGCGGCTTGCGGGCCTATTTCGACCGGCACCGGATCAAAGCCGAATGGGACACGATCAGCTCGGTGCCGGGTGAGCGGCTGATCACCTCGATCGCGATGGTCTGTCCATTCGAGCCGAGCGAAAAACAGGCTTTGCTCGAAGCGCCCGATCTCGCGGCGCGCGCCCAGCTGTTGACCGCGATCGTCGAGATGGCGGTGCTCGACCGGCCGGGCGGCGGCGAAGCGCGGCATTGACGCGGGCTGGCGACCGGCACCGGGAGCGAGCATGGAGGAACGCATGGAAGGTTCGTCGGAAATCGATCCCAAGCTCTTGGAAATCCTGGTCTGTCCGCTGACCAAGGGCCCGTTGCGCTACGACCGCGAGGCGCAGGAGCTGATCAGCGAAGAGGCCGGGCTCGCCTATCCCATCCGCGACGGCATCCCGATCATGCTGGTCGACGAAGCGCGGCCGTTGCGCGACGACGAAGCCGCGGCCAAGCGGCTGCCGCCATCCTGAGAGAACGCAGATGAGCGCCGGCGGCAGCACCCGCTGGCCGGTCGAGCTGCGGCTGAAGCAGGCCGAAAAGCTCATTGAAATCAGCTTTGACGACGGCAGCCGGTTTCGTTTGCCGGCCGA
Organism: uncultured Alphaproteobacteria bacterium; assembly: GCA_963703665.1. Classification (GTDB taxonomy): domain Bacteria; phylum Pseudomonadota; class Alphaproteobacteria; order ATCC43930; family CGMCC-115725; genus AP-15. The sequence continues at coordinate 201,141 of CAVPFB010000003.1, forward strand.
GTACCTGCGGGTCGAGAGCCCGTCGGCCGAGGTCCAGGGCCACGGTCCGGGGCAGCGCACCCTGGTCCCGGGCCGCGCCCATGTCGGCATCATCGGCCTCGAGCCGGTCGGCAATTATGCCGTGCGCATCCTCTTCGACGATCTGCACGACACCGGGATCTATTCCTGGAGCTATCTGCACCAGCTCGGCGTCGAGCATGACCTGCGCTGGCGCGCCTATGTCGAGGGACTCGCCGGCGAACGGGCTGAGCCGCGAACCCGCGCGATCCTGAGCCGGACGATTTCACCGCGACCGGCGAGTAACACAACATCGGGAAATCTCTGCAGAGAGGTTCGCAGATCGGCCGGCTGATTATCTAGTGGTCCGAAGCAGCATATGGTTCCTCCTTCTTCTCCTTGTCGCCCCCGCGAAAGCGGGGGTCCAGGGCCTTGAGCGCAACGGCCTACCGCCGCTGGGTTCCCGCTTTCGCGGGAATGACGGAAACAGTTCCGTCCTGAACGTTTAACTCGTACCACTAGATGTTGTGTCCTGGCTTCGTCGGAATAATCGCATATGGATAGAGTATTCGTGCCCGACCTGACGCACCCCAAAGTCAAATCAACCGGGTGGCGCGATGCGGAGACTGAAAGGCTAAGACGGATACCTTTTGGATAGCTAAACGATTGTCATAATGGGGCTTATGGGGCTTGCCGAGCGCGCCGCAAGACCGTGTCCCCTACAAGATGTAGATTGCCGCCCGCACCGTGTGGGCGTCGATGACGCGAAGACTTCGGCTGGCCGGCATGGTTACGCATATCCGGAGGGAGCGATGCGAAAGGACGCTGGATGGCTCTGGATTGCCGGATTTCTAGGTTCGCTGGCGGCCGCGAATGCGCAGACCCAGCCGCCTTCGGCGCCCGTGACGGCGTTTGACGGCACATATGCATTCATCTCGGCCACGAACATCAATGACATCTTCGTTCCGATAGGAAACGAACACCCTTTTCCATGTGGGCACTTACAACGGCGCGGGCCGCTCATCATCGTGAAGGGTGAGGCGCAACACTCTGGCCCCCACCGGGATTTTGAAGGAACAATTGGGCCCCGAGGCGAGCTGACGATGAGAGCTGCCCCTGAGCCCACAAAGTTGGCGGGGGGATCTCCCGGAATTGAAAGAACCATCAATGGCAGAATAGATGGCAACGGCACGGTGCGCGCACGCTTTATGGATAAATTATGTAACTACGAGTTGGTCTGGCAGAAACAAATCTCAGTGCACCCACAGAACCAGCAATGATGCAACTGACCACGCGACGCCGTTTTTTTCGCCGGCCTCGGGTTCCAGCCGCGAGCAATGCTGCCAATCCAGCAAGGCGTGGTGCGGCGCCGACGTTCGGATATTTTCGTAAAGGCGCCGAAGCAGTCGCCCGCCCCGGCTCGCGATCTCCTCGACGAGTTAGCGGCTGTCCTATCTGTAACCAAGCGGGCATTCCACATCGGAGTTTCAAATACCCCAAGGGAGCCGAGGGTTGGCTCCCCGGCATGACACGACGCGATGAAGCGGCCGAGGGTCAGCCGCGCGAGGCGAGAGCCGCGCCTGGCGCCGAAGGGCTGCGGCGGTATTCGGGCACCAGCCGCTCGAGCAATGTGAGGGTGCGCTCTTCGCGGCGGGCGCGGGCGTTCTCCTCCAATTCGTCGATCGAACGGGCCAGCATCGCATAATTGGCGGTGCGCGGGGCGGCCAGGCGGATCGCCGGGATGCGCGTCGGCATCAGCGGCTCGGCGCGATGGAACAATTCCTCGTGCAGTTTTTCGCCGGGGCGCAGGCCGATGAACTCGATCTTGAGGTCGCGGTCGGGCCGCAGCCCGGCGAGCCGAATCATCTGGTGCGCGAGGTCGACGATCCTGACCGGCTCTCCCATGTCGAGAACGCAGATCTGGCCCCGGTCTTCGGCCGTCTGCGGGGCGGCCGACAGGGCGGCGGCCTGCAACACCAGCTCGACCGCCTCGCGCACGGTCATGAAAAAGCGCGAAACCTCGGGGTGGGTCACGGTCAAGGGCCCGCCGGCGGCGAGCTGGCGCTGGAACAGCGGCACCACCGACCCGGTCGAGCCGAGGACGTTGCCGAACCGCACCGTGACATAGCGCGTGCCGGGCACCGCCTGGCGCGCCTCGTGCCGATCGAGCGCCTGGCAGAAGCTTTCCGCGAGCCGCTTGGTGGCGCCCATGACGCTGGTCGGGTTGACCGCCTTGTCGGTCGAGACCATGACGACGACCGAGACGCCAAAGGCGCGCGACGCCTCGGCGACGTTGCGGCTGCCGGCGATGTTGGTCAGAACCCCCTCGATCGGGTTGGCCTCGACCATCGGCAGGTGCTTCAGCGCCGCCGCGTGGAACACGATGTCGGGCCGCTCGGCGGCGATGACCGCGTCGACCTGCCCGCGGTCGCGCACATCGCGCAGCAGCGGCAGCGGCGCCGATTGCGCAAACCGCTCGCGCAATTCCATGTCGATCGCGTAGAGCGCGAACTCGCTGTGGTCGATCAGGACCAGCCGGCCGGGCGCGAAGGCGGCGATCTGGCGGGCGAGTTCGGCGCCGATCGTGCCGCCGGCGCCGGTGACCAGCACCCGGCGCCCACGGATCAGCCGCGCCATCCCCTCGCGGTCGAGCACCGCCTGCGGGCGGCCCAGCAGATCTTCGAGCGCGATCGGCTCGAGCGCGTGCTCCGGACCGTGCTCGGGATCCTCGAGGTGGCGCTGAAAGTCGGTCAGCTTGGGCAGGCGCGCCAACGGAATGGCCAGCGCTTCGGCCCGGTCGAGCAGCCCGCGCACCTGTTCGCCGGGCAGGTTCTGCGCCGTGATGATCAGCTTTTGCGGGCGCCGGCCGCGGCGGTCCAGGCGCTCGACCACGGTTTCGAGCGAATCGATCGTGCCCAGCACCGGCACGCGATAGATCTCGCGCCCGACCCGCGACGGAGTGTCGGCCAGGACGCCGACCACGCGATAGACGGCTCGCGGGTTGCGCATCATCTCGCGGATAAAGGTGTCGGCGCCGTCCTTGGCGCTGATCAGCAGCACCGGCACGCTCTGGTGCCTGGCGCGTTCGAGGACGTGGTCGAGCCCGCGATCCTTGAACAGCCGGTAGGCGAGGCGCGGCGCGCCCAGCAGCGCCACCAGCACGAACCAGTCGATCAGCAAGGTCGAGCGCGGCAGCGCCGCAAGGCGGGTCAGAACGAACATCGCCGGCAGAAAGACCAGCAGGGTCAAGCTCGCCGCACGGGCGATGTTGAACAGGTCGGGCAGCGAGGCATAGCGCCAGATGCCGCGATAGAGCCCGGTCAACAGAAACACGCCGGCGGCAATCAGGGTGAAGCTGGCGATGTAGAAGGCGGTCAGCCGCGGCTGGTAGCCAATGATGTCGGTGCCGAGGCGCAAATACAGCGAGACGACCAGCGAGAGCGCCGCCATCGCAATGTCGTGACCGAAGGCGAAGAGGGCCCGCCGGTTGTTGGGAAAGATCGCCACCGCGCCCCTATAACAGAAAACGCCGGGGGCGCGAAAGATCGGCACGGCGCCGGCAGCCGAGAGCTATTTTATTCCGGCTGATCCACCAGATCCCGACAATTGACGCAGCAGCGGCGCGGCCGCCCTATTTCGGACGAGGCGTGCGACCACTACAATGACCCATGAGCTGGGGACGCATCAGCTGGGAGCGCCTGTACCGGGTCCTGCAGCCCGAGAGCCCCGGCACCGTCGCGCGGGGGTTTCGTATTGTCCACCATGCGATGGTCACGGTCGGCATCGCGATCATGCTCGCCGACACGGTGGCGGAATGGCGAGAGGCCTATCACCGGCTGCTCGACGCCGGATTTCAGATCGCCTGCGCCTTCTTTTTCGCCGAATACGTGGCCCGGCTGGCCGCCGCCCCCGCTGCTCCTGGCGCACCCCGCCGCGGCTGGCGGGCACGGCTCGCCTGGGTCCTCTCGATCGGCGGCGTGTTCGACCTGCTCGGCGCGCTGCCGGGGGTTCTGGACGTCGCGTTCAACCCGAAATACGCCAGCCTCTACGGCTTTATCTGGGCGTTCAAGCCGGTCCGCTATGCGCCGGGGCTGGCCAGCCTGCAGCGGGTGATCAGCCACGCCCGACACGCGCTGCTCTCGGTGCTGCTGGGTTTCGGGATCGTCCTGCTCGCCGCCGCCAGCCTCGCCTATCTGCTCGAGCGCAACGCGCAGCCCGAGCTGTTCGGCTCGATCCCGCTGGCGTTGTGGTGGGCGATCGTGACTCTGACGACGACCGGCTATGGCGACGTGACGCCGATCACCCCGCTCGGGCGGATTTTGGCCGGGTTCGTCATGGTCTCCGGCATTCTGGTCTTCGCGCTGTGGGCCGGCATCCTGGCGACCGGCTATGCCGAGGAGCTGCGCCGGCGCGAGTTCCTGCGCACCTGGGACCTCGTCGCCAAGGTGCCGTTCTTCCACAGTGTCGGCGCCTCGGTCATCGCCGACGTGGCGCGCCTGCTGCGGGCGCGGGATTATCCGGCGCGCGCGGCAATCATGCGCCGCGGCGAGCGCGGCGACTGCATGTACTTCATCGCCTCGGGCGAGGTCGAGGTACGGCTGCCGTCGGGGACGGTTCGGCTGGGGCCGGGGGCATTTTTCGGCGAGATCGCGCTGTTGACCGGAGAACCGCGCAACGCGACGGTGGCCGCGGCGCAGCCCTGCACTCTCTTGACCCTCGACATCGTCGATTTTCGCCAGCTGCTCGGGCGCCAACCCGATCTTGCCCGCGTCGTCAGCGAGGAAGCCGAGCGCCGGCTCCAGGCCCACCCCGCCGCGCAGCAGCGCACGCCCAGCGCCGCGATCGAACCCGACCCCGCCGGGTGATCAGCCGTTGCCGGCGGTGGGCGCGCCCGGCGGGTCGTAATAGCAGGCCGGAACGCCGGCGGCATTCCGCGCCGCATGGTTGAAAGGCGGTTTCAGCTCGCGGTTGAAGCAGCGCCCGACGCGCTCGCGAAAGACTTCGTCGCGCGACGAGACCGCGTTCGCGGCACAGCCGCTCGAACCAGCGCGCTCCGATCGCCACATGCCCGATTTCCTGCTGGTAGATGTGGCGCAGGATCGCGGCGCTGCGGTCATCGCCGGCGCGCTCCAGCCGCTCGGCCATGTGCGGCGTCACATCGAGACCGCGCGCTTCGAGCACCAACGGCACGACCGCGAGCCGCGCCAACAGGTCGTCGGCGGTCGCCGCCGCCGCTTGCCACAGCCCGTCATGGGCCGGCAGGTCGCCATATCGCGCGCCGAACTCGGCGAGCCGCGCCGTCAGCAGGGTGAAATGGCCGGCCTCCTCGGCGGCGACCCCGACCCAGTCGTCGAAAAAGCCGCGCGCCGGCGCCTCGCCGGCAAAGCGCACGATGATGTCCCAGCCGAGGTCGATGGCGTTGAGCTCGATATGGGCGAGCGCATGGAGCAGCGCCGTGCGCCCGGCCACAGAACCGAAATTCCGGCGCTTCGGCATCTCGCGCGGCGGCCGCAGCACCGGGCGCTCCGGCCGGGCGGGCCGCGGCGGCGGCACGGCAGCGCCGATCGGCAATGCCCCCTCGCCCCAAGCCGCGGCCAACACCCGGCTGGCCGCCGCCTTGGTCGCCGGGTCGGGGGTGGCGAGGATCGCCACCGCTCCGGCGGTCAGAGTCTCGCTGGGAGGGACGGCGGTCAGAGGGCGCGCACCGCCGCCAGCACTTCGGCGACATGGCCCGGCACCCTGACCTTGTGCCAGATGCCGCGCACCATTCCCGCGCCGTCGATCAGGAAGGTGGCGCGCTCGATCCCCATGTATTTGCGCCCATACATGCTCTTTTCGACCCAGGTGCCGTATTTTTCGCATACCGCGCCGTCGACATCGGAAGCGAGGACGAACGGCAGGCCGTGTTTTTTCTTGAACTTGTCGTGCGAGGCAACCGAATCCCTGGAGATGCCGATCACCACCGCGCCGGCGCCGCCGTAATCCGGGAACGCATCGCGAAAGCCGCAGGCCTCGGCGGTGCAGCCCGAGGTGTCGTCTTTCGGATAGAAATAGAGCACCACCTTTTTGCCGGCGAGCCCAGAGAGCGTGACCTCGCCGCTGCCGTCGGTCGGCAGGGTGAAATCCGGAGCTTTGTCGCCGAGCCCGACACTCATGATGCACCCTCTCCTGCTGGCTCCGCCGCCTCGAGCGCGGCATGGCGCGCCGGCTCGTCGATCAGGCGTTCGAACCAGCTTGCGACCCGCGCGGCGGCGGCGGTGATATCGGCGTCGAGGCGGGCGAAGTCAATCGCCCCGGCGCAGCGCGCGAGGGTCGCGGCATCGGGCTCGGGAAACGCTCCCTCCCGCGACCCAATGTCGCCGATCAGGGTCAACACAGCCTGCACCTGCCGCAGCAAGGCCAGCGCCTCGCCCAGCTCATGCTCAGCCTGAGCTGTCAGCAGCCCGGCCCGGCCCAGCGCCGGCAACGCCTCGGCGGTGGCGCGGCGGAGCACCTGCGGCGATGAAGCGGCCTCGCGCAGCATCAGATACTGAGCGATGAATTCGAGATCGATCAGACCGCCGCGCCGGTTTTTGAGGTCCCAAGCCGAGGGGTGCCGGTTTTCGCCGGCGATGCGGCGGCGCATGTCGGCGACGTCGGCCACCAGGCGGCGTGGGTCGCGCCGGCAACGCAGCACCGCCTCGATCGTTTCGCCGACGCGATGGCGCAGTGCCGGGTCGCCGGCGACCGTTCGCGCGCGGGTCAGCGCCATGTGCTCCCAGGTCCAGGCGGACTGGCGCTGGTAACGGGCGAAGCTTTCGAGGCTCGAGGCGATCGGCCCCGCCGCGCCCGAAGGCCGCAGCCGCATATCGACCGCGTAGAGCGCCCCCTCGGCCGTCGGGGCAGTGATCGCGCCGATCAGCCTTTGGCTCAGCCTGGCGTAAAAGGCCGACACCGGGAGCGGCCGGGGGCCGTCGGAGGCCTCAACGCCGGGCGGGGCGTCGTAGATCAGGATCAGGTCGAGATCGGAGGCCAGCGTCATCTCGCGGCTGCCGAGACGCCCCATGCCGATCACCGCCACTTCACCGCCCGGCACCCGTCCGTGCTGCCGCGCGAACTCGGCCTCGACTGCGGTGACGAGGGCGGCGAGCACGCTCTGGGCGATGTCGGCGAGGGTCTTGCCGGCGGCCTCGCCGTCGAGCGCGCGGCGCAGCAGCTGGACGCCCACCTGGAACCGCCGCTCGCCGGCCCAGCGCCGCAGCAGATCGAGCGTATCGGCGAATTCGACAGCCCCGGCGAGCGCCTCTGCGAGATCGGCGGCGAGCCCGGCGCGATCCGGCAGCGGCGCGAAAAACCCTTGGGTCAACACCCCGTCGAGCAACGCCGGCCGCAGCGCCAGCTGCTCGGCCAGGCGCGGCGCCCCCGCCATCACCTCGGCCACCAGTGCCAGCAATCCCGGGTTTGCCTGGAACAGCGAGAACAGCTGCACCCCTCCCGGCAGGTGCGCCAGAAACTGGTCGAACCGGCGCAGCGCCTCGTCGGGGTGCGGCGCGGCGCCAAAGATGCACAGCAACTCCGGCACGAGCTCGGTCAGGATCTCGCGCACCCGCTGGCTGCGGGTGGCGCGCATCCGGCCGTGGTGCCAGCTGCGCACCAGCGCGGCAACTGCAGCCGGATCGGCAAAGCCGAGCCCCGACAGGGTGGCCAAGGTCTCGGGATCGTCCTCGGCGCCGGTGAAGACGAGATTGCCCGGGCCGGCGAGGCTCGGCGCCTGCTCGAACAGCTCGGCGTAGCGGCGTTCGACCGAGCCCAGATGCGCGGTCAGATCGGCGACGAAAGGATCGGACCCGCGATAGCCGAGAAAGAGGGCGAGACGGCCGATGCCGTCATGGTCGCCGGGCAGGCGGTGAGTCTGCGCGTCGTCGACCATCTGCAGGCGGTGCTCGACCCGGCGCAGAAAGCGGTAATCCTCGATCAACGCCGCCGCGGTCGCCGGATCGATGCGGGCCGCCGCCGCGAGCCGGCGCAGCGCCTCGCAGGTCGCGCGCACCCGAAGCCGCGGCAGCCGCCCGCCCCAGATCAGCTGCTGCGTCTGGGCGAAGAACTCGATCTCGCGGATGCCGCCGCGGCCGATCTTGATGTCATGGCCCTCGACCGCGATCCGGCCGCCGCCGCGATGAGCGTTGATCTGGCGCTTGATCGAATGGATGTCCTGGATCGCGGCGAAATCGAGGTGCTTTCGCCATAAAAAGGGCCGCAGCTCGCGCAGAAATCGACGTCCGGCAAGGCGGTCGCCGGCAATCGGGCGGGCCTTGATCAGCGCCGCCCGCTCCCAATTCTGGCCGACGCTCTCATAATAGGCCATCGCCGCCGCCACCGACATTGCGGGCGCCGTCGAAGCGGGGTCCGGGCGCAGCCGCAGGTCGGTGCGAAACACGTAGCCGTCGCCGGTGCGCTCTTCGAGCAGGCGCACCAATTCGCGGGCGAGCCGGCTGAAAAACGGCTGGACGCCGTCACGCGCAGTCACCCGCGCCCGCGCCGGGTCGTAGAACAGCACGAGGTCGATATCGCTCGAATAATTGAGCTCATGGCCGCCGAGCTTGCCCATGCCGAGGACGAACAGCCCGCTGTCGCGCTCGGGATCGCTCGCATCGGCCAACGCGATCCTGCCCTTCGCGGCAGCCTGGCGCAGCAGATGGCGCAATGCCGCCCCGACCGCCGCCTCGGCAAAATGGCTCAACGCCTCCATCTGCTGTTCGAGCGACCAGGTGCCGGCGATTTCGGCGACCGCGGCCAGAAGTGCGGTGCGGCGCTTGGCGATGCGCAGGCGCCGCATCACCTCGGCGTCGTCTGCGCCGGGCTCGCCGGTGTTTTCGACCTCTGTCGCGATCTCGTCGAACAGCGGATCCGGGCCATCCTCGACGACGCGGGTCAGAAACCGCCACTCCCTGACCGCAACCCCGCTCAGGAACGGGCTGTTGCCAAAGATCGCGGCGAGCAGGCACCGCCCCTGCGGAAGCGCGCTCCAGCCGCGGGCCGCCGGCGCTTCGGGCTCCTGTTGCGCTTCTGCCAGCGTCTCGCCCCACGCCTCGAAACCGAGCGCGAGAAGGCGCGGGTCAGCCGGCTGCGGCAGCCCGCTTTCGCCGTCGGTCGGCAGGTGCGAAAAGAGCTTCATTGCGATGCCGGGATCATCGCGGGCGGGTCAATGGCGCACCGATACAAACGTGCCCGTCGCGACATAGGCCATGCCGTCTTCATCGCAATCGGGTGCCGAGTGAGGGGCTGTCCCTGTCACTCCGCGGCGAGCCGGGCGAGGCTGCCGATCTCGGCGACCTCGTCGAGGCCGGCGATCATTTCGCGCAATTCGCGGGCGCGAGCCGCGCCGAGCACCGGCTCAACCAAAGCGTCGAACTTGGCGGCCAGTCGGCGGCCCTGGTCGCCGATGTCGGCGGCCGGGATGCCGAAATCGTAGCGCGTGGCGAGGCGCCGGCCGTCGGCCGTCCGAGACCTCGAGCTCGGCGACGGTCTGCGGCCAGCCGTCCTGAAATTCGATCGCGATCCGCTCGCGCAGCCGCACCAGGGCCGGATCGCGCGCGGTCTTGTCGCCATAGGCGCCGAGGCTCGCGGTATCGACACCGGCGAGCGCCATCGCCACGGTCTGGCGCAGGCTGAACTTGCTCTGCAACCCGTCGACCGGCGCCGGAATGTTGCAGACCCGGTCGGTGCTCGCATCGATGCGCAGGGTGATGCCGGCGATCTTGTCCGGGGTCAGCCCATGCTCGTGGCGCAGCTCGCGGGCGCATTCGATCGGCGCGTGGGTGAAATAGCACGCGGCATGGTATTTGAAGAGGTTGGCGAGGATGTGAAAGCCGTGCGCGGGCTCGGCCAGCGCCGCCGCCGGCGAAAAATCCGGGCCGTGGGTCGCGGCAAAACCCTGCACGCATTCGATCAAATCGGTCCGGCTCGAAAAGCCGCGCGCCGCCAGCCGCGCCGCCAGCAGCCCGTTCTGCGCCGCCCTGCCGGCATGAAACGGCTTGCACATCGTGCCGAACTCGGATTTGAGCCCGGCCGCCTGGGTCCCGGCGATGCCGAGTGCGGTCGCGGTCTGTTCGGCGTCGAGGCCGATGAGCCGGGCGCAGGCCGCTGCAGCGCCAAAGGCGCCGACCGTCGCGGTCGCATGAAAGCCGAGCCCGTAGTGACCGGGGCTCAACGCCGCGCCGATCCGGCACGTGGTCTCGTAGCCGGCGACAAACGCGGTCAGCAGCTCCCGCCCCGAGCTGCCGTTCAGCTCGGCCAGCGCCAGCAGCCCCGGCAACACCGCGACCGAGGGATGGCCCGGCATCGCGATGTTGACATCGTCGTAGTCGAGCGCGTGCCCCGCGGCACCATTGACCAGCGCCGCCGCCAATGCCGGCAATCGCACGCGATGGCCGACGACGCTCGCCTGCGCCGCCCCGCCCGCCTCGGCCATCTCGTCGAGCAGCATGCCGACCAGCGGATCGCCGGCCCCGGCAATGGTGCAGCCGAGGCAGTCGAGCACGCATTGCCGCGCCAGCTCGCGCACCGGTTCCGGCAGATCGCTCCAGCGGAGCCCCGCTGCCCGCTGCGCCAGCACCCGCGTCAGATCCGCCGCCTCGGTGCGGCCCGCCAGATCGCCGTCCATCGCTGTCCTCCGCTGCCTCGATCGCCGCCGGCCAATCTTGACTGGCTATTACGATCATACACCTGGCGCAACCACCTGCGCATCGAGAACCGGGTCGCGGATCTCGCCGCAAACGGTTGCGCCGGCCGGCCCGAAGGGACTAAGACCGCCCCAGCATTTCAGTGCCCCAGCATTCAGCCGAGGGAGAGACGGCGTGGCCCGTGGAGACGAGCAGCACAAAAACCCGAAATCGAACATCGAGATCGCCCAGGAAGCCACGATGCGGCCGATCGGCGAGATCGCCGCGCGAAAAGCTCGGCATCCCCGACGACGCGGTGTCGCCCTACGGCAAATACAAGGCCAAGATCTCGCTCGATTATATCCGCTCGCTGCCGGAGCGGCCGAACGCCAAGCTGATCCTGGTCACCGCGATCACCCCGACCCCCGCCGGCGAAGGCAAGACGACGACCACGGTCGGGCTCGGCGATGCGCTGAACCTGATCGGCAAGAAAGCGATGCTGTGCCTGCGCGAGGCGAGCATGGGCCCGTGCTTTGGCATCAAGGGCGGGGCCGCCGGCGGCGGCTATGCGCAGGTCGTGCCGATGGAGGACATCAACCTCCACTTCACCGGCGACCTGCATGCGATCGGCGCCGCCAACAACCTGCTCGCGGCAATGGTCGACAACCACATCTATTACGGGCTCGAGCCGCGCATCGATCCGCGCCGCGTCACCTGGCGCCGGGCGATCGACATGAACGACCGGGCCTTGCGCTCGATCGTCACCTCGCTCGGCGGGGTTGCCAACGGCTTCCCGCGCGAGGACGGGTTCGACATCACCGCCGCCTCGCAGGTCATGGCGACGTTCTGCATTGGCCAGCGACCTCAATGATCTGCAGCGCCGGCTCGGCAACATCGTTGTCGGCCAGACGCGCGAGCGCAAGCCGGTGACCTCCGCCGAAATCAAGGCGGCCGGCTCGATGACCGCTCTCTTGAAGGACGCGATCGAGCCCAATCTGGTGCAGACGATCGAGCACAACCCGGTCTTTATCCATGGCGGCCCGTTTGCCAACATTGCCCATGGCTGCAATTCGGTGATCGCCACCACCTCGGCCCTGAAGCTCGCCGATTACGTCGTCACCGAAGCCGGGTTCGGCGCCGACCTCGGGGCCGAGAAGTTCTTCGACATCAAATGCCGCAAGACCGGGTTGCGGCCGGCCGCGGCGGTGGTGGTCACGACGATCCGGGCGTTGAAGATGCATGGCGGCATCGCCCTCAATGCGCTACGCGGGGAGAATGTCGGGGCGATTGAAAAGGGCTTTGCCAATCTCCAGCGCCACCTCGCCAATCTCAAGCAGTTCGGCGTGCCGGCGGTCGTTTCGGTCAACCGCTTCAGCGCTGACACGCCCGCCGAGCACAAAAAGCTGCAGGAGCTCTGCGCGGCCGAGGGGGTCAAGGTGGTGATCGCCGATCATTGGGCGCAGGGCGGCGAAGGCGCGGTCGAGCTCGCCCATGCCGTCGTCGACCTCGCTGAAAGCGGCGCCGCCAAGCTGCGCCTGCTTTACCCCGACGAGATGCCGCTATTGGACAAGGTCCGCACGATCGCTCAGCGTCTCTATGGCGCCGACGACATCGAAGCCGACAAATCGGTCCGCGACCAGCTGGCCCAGTGGCAGGATCTGGGCTATGGAAAGTTCCCGGTGTGCATCGCCAAGACGCAGTACAGCTTTTCCACCGATCCCAGCGCCAAGGGGGCGCCGAGCGGCCATATCGTCGGCGTGCGCGAGGTGCGGCTGTCGGCCGGCGCCGAGTTCGTCGTCGCGATCTGCGGCGAGATCATGACGATGCCGGGCCTGCCGCGGGTGCCGGCGGCGAACAGCATCGAGGTCGATGCCGAGGGCCGGATCACCGGCCTGTTCTGACCGCGGACGGGAGGGCCGGGAGACATATTATGCAACTCGACGAGACGGCCACAATGGCCCTTCCGCGCAAGGCGGTCGAGCAGGTCCTTCTCGGCTTGTACGATCCCATTAACGAGCATCTGGTCAAGCTGGTCGGCTTCGATTTTGCACCGGACCTGCGTCAGCATTTCCGGCGTGAATTGCGCACTTGGCTGCGGAAGATCGAAAGGCTGCGCTTCAAACCGAGTAACCGAACCGGCTCGTTCAAATTCTACTTCGACCACTTGTTCGATTATCCGTTCGGCGGCGTCGAAATTCGCAACATGCGTCTGATCATGGATGACGTCGCCGACGAGTACGAAGGTGCCCAGCCGGTCAAAAGTCCTGAAGAGATGGTGGCATGGCTGAAGGCATTCCACGAGGAACTGGCCCGGCGCCTGCACGAGGGCGAGGACGTGCTCGACCTGATCCCGGATTGACGGTCGCCGCAGTGAGCGCCCTCACGGGCAAATCGTGTCGGCTCGGTACAGCGAATGAGGATAGCGGGTGGATCCGGCGACGGTAAAGACCTGGCGGCGCGCCGAGCGGCAGCGCCTGCTGGCGTTGCGCACCGGCACGACCCCGGTGCTGCGGCGCGAATGGGGCGGTGAGCTCGATGCGCGGCTGCGTCAGGTGCTGGCCGAGCGGCCGGGGATCGTGCTCGGGGTCTACTGGCCGTTCCAGGCCGAGTTCGACCCGCGCCCGCTGGTCGATTGGTGGATCGCGCAAGGCGGCGCCGCGGCGTTGCCGGCGGTCGTCGACAACAAGGGCCCGCTCGAATACCGCGCCTGGCAGCCGGGCGATCCGCTGGTCGATGGGGTTTGGGATATCCCGGTCCCCCAACGGCGCGACATCGTCGTGCCGGACGCGGTGCTGGCGCCGCTGGTCGGCTTCGACCGGGAATGTTACCGGCTCGGCTACGGCGGCGGCTATTTCGACCGCACCCTGGCGGCATCGGCGCCGCGGCCGTTGGCAATCGGCGTCGGCTTCGAATTGTCGCTGCTCGACACGATCCACCCGCAGCCGCACGACATTCCGATGGACCTGATCGTCACCGAGGCCTGCCTGCGTCGGCGATGATGCCCGCGCTGATCGGGCCGCGGCGTTGCTGACGCGGGCGATCCTCGACCTGTCGGTGCCGGCCGATGCGGGTCTCGTCGCGGTGCTCGTGGTCGGCGGCGTCGTCAAGGGGGCGCTCGGCGTCGGGCTGCCACTGGTGCTGGTGCCGATGACCGCCCAGTTCCTCGCCTTGCCTGTTGCCGTGGCGCTGCTGACCCTGCCGATGGTGGCGGCCAATGTCAGACAGACCTTGGAGGCCGGCGGGACGCTCGGCGCGGTGCGGCGGCTGTCGCCGATCCTCGGCACCTTGGTGCTGGGCACCGCGATCGGCGCGCATCTGCTGATCAGCGTCAAAGGGCGCGCCCTCGACATCGTCGTCGGCACGACCTTTCTGCTGCTCTCGGCGATGCTGCTGTTCGTGCCGCGGCTGCGCATCGCCCGCCGCACCGAGCGCTGGGCGAGCCCGCTGATAGGGCTCTTGGCCGGGCTGCTCGGCGGCGTGTCGGCGATGTTTGGTCCGCCGCTGATCGCCTATCAGATCGGCCTCGGCGTCGATCCCGCCACCTTCGTCAAGCACATGGCGATTCTCGCCCTGACCGCGACGCTGACACTGCTGCTGACGCTCGGCGGATCGGGCGCGTTGTCGGGGACCGATATGTTGATCTCGGGCGCGGCGATCCTTCCGATCCAGCTCGGCATGCCACTCGGGACCTGGCTGCGCGGGCGCGTCCCGCCCGTCCTGTTTCGCGCCGCGGTCCTCGGCACCCTCGCCTGGGCCGGTCTCGACATGCTGCACCGCGCGCTCGCCTGACTGCGCCGGCTCAGGACGCGTCGCCGGTCGGCTTGTTCGGGCCGATCTCGATCGCCAGCCTGGCGATGGCCCCTAGGGAGGGGCCGACGGCGATCGCCGGGCTTGTCGGCCTCGCGGCTTGTGATCCCCAGAGGAGCCTTTCGCGGGGCGTTCCGCGTCGGAGCCCTTGGCGGCCTTCCTTCTGCCATTCGGTCCGGCCTCGGCGGTCTTTGTCTGTTCGTCGGCGAGGGTCGCGAGGCGGAGGCGCAGAAAGGCGGTGACCGCGGCCTCCTCGGCGCTCATTCCCTCGATATTCCGCTTCAGATAGGCCTGCGTCCGCCGCGCCAGCGTCCGCGCCAGGCTGCCGTCGAGATAGCCTTCGAAAATCGCCGGGTGGATGTAGCATTTGCGGCAGACGGCGGGGGTGTTGCCGAGTTGCTTCGCGACCTGCTCGACGGCTCGGACGATCGCCGATTTCGGTGCGGCCTCGCCGCCGACAGCGGCCACCTGCTGCAGCGCCATCGCGGCGAGGTGGGTCCCGGCCCAGGTGCGGAAATCCTTGGCCGTGATCTCCTCGCCGCTGATCTCGCTCAGATAGCGGTTGACGTCGGCCGAATCGACGCTGTGGCGATTGCCCTCGGCGTCGAGGTACCGGAACAGCTCGTAGCCGGGGAGGTCGCGGCAGTTCTTGACGATGCGGGCGAGGCGGCGGTCGTCGATGCAGCCCTCGTGCCGGATGCCGCTCTTGCCGCGAAAGCTGAGGTTGATCCGGTCGCCCTCGATGACCGCGTGCCGGTGGCGCAGCGTGGTCAGTCCGAAGCTCTTGTTGGCTTTCGAATATTCGATGTTGCCGATGCGGAAGAGGGTCAGCTCCAACAGCCGCACGATCGCCGCCAGCACCCGCTCGCGCGGCAGGCCATGGCGTCGCAAATCGACGGCGACGCGGGCCCGGATGCGCGGCAGCACCCGGCCGAACAGCAGCATCCGGCCGAACTTGGTCTCGTCGCGGGCTTCGCGCCAGCGGGGATGATAGCGGTATTGCTTGCGCCCGCGTGCGTCGCGCCCGGTGGCTTGAATGTGCCCGTTCGGGGACGGGCAGATCCATACCGCCTGCCACGCCGGCGGGACCGCCAGCGCCTTGATGCGCCGCAATGTCTCGAAGTCGCCGATCAGCTCGCCTTCCGGGTCGCGATAGTCGAAGCCGTTGCGCGCCTTCTCGCGGGTGATGCCCGGAGCATCGTCGCTGACGTGGCGGAGCCGAGCGGCGCCAGCCGCGGCAACCGGATCGAGCAAGGCCGCGGGCGGCAACCGGGCGACGGAACGGGGGCATCTCGCGGTCTTCCGATTGGAGGCGGGGCGCAGAAATTCCGGCAACGCCGCGCGGCTTTCGATATTGCTGCCGGCGGACCCGTTTTTCATGTTTTCACCGCTCTACTGGCCGAATCTCGTGCAAGGGCAGCTCTGCTTCTGAGAGTTCGGGCGTGTCGATCCGTCGCGGCCGGGCATCGCGCGCGCCTGTTTTGCTTCGCCGTTACTTCGCAAACCGGATCGCGGCTCGCCGGTTCCAAGAGCCGGCCGCCGAACCCTCGATCCGGAACCGGCCGCCCAACCGGGCGTTCGGCAGACGAATATTCCGGCCCTGCCTGGCGTTTGGCGTTTGAGCGAGATGGAGACCTCGCGCGGCTGGAGCGCCCGGCGATGCGGCAATTTCGTGCGCTCTTTGCGGACCGTCCGTCCGGGCGGCGCTGGTCGCACTCGGCTTCGCTCTCTGAGCAGCGCCCGCGGGCCGGCGAGCGACAAGCTCAACTGCCCGGATCGTGCTTGCGGCGCGAGGGTGGCGGCGATAGCGTGACCGCGCGGTTTTGCCATGAGGTGGTGCCGTGCGGTCATGGGGGACGATGGACTGGGTGCCGCTCGCGAAAGGCAGATATTGGAGCGGACCGATCGTCGTTTGCCGAAGCCGGGCGGCGTGACCATCCTGCCCGCCGCCGCGCTGCTCGGCTACCTGTTGGGCTCGATCCCGTTCGGGCTGGTGCTGAGCCGAATCGCCGGCCTCGGCGACATCCGCCAGATCGGGTCGGGCAATATCGGCGCCACCAACGTGCTGCGCACCGGCAGCAAGGGACTGGCGGCGCTGACCCTGGTGTTGGATGTGGGCAAGGGCGCCGTCGCCGTGGCCATCGCCCAGGCGTGCTCGCCGCTGGCGGCGCTGGTCGCCGGGCTGTGCGTTGTCCTGGGCCACATGTTTCCGCTCTGGCTCAGGTTTCGCGGCGGCAAGGCAGTGGCGACCGCGCTCGGCGTGCTGATCGCGCTCGCCTGGCCGGTGGCGCTGGTCGCCGCCGCGATCTGGCTCGCTGTCGCCTTGATCTCACGCTATTCCTCGCTCGCCGCGCTGATCGCCACCGTTGCCAGCGCCGGTGTGGCGCCGTTCCTCGCCGACCGGGCGACGGCGCTGCTGATCGCGGCGATCGCGCTGCTGATCATTCTGCGGCACCATGCCAACATCCGGCGCCTGATCGCCGGCAGGGAAAGCCGAACTCTCCTTCCGGAAAGGCTGAGGCGTCCTGGCCGCGCGCGAGCTCGACCCCGAGGAGCGCCTCGATTGGCTGCGCCTCAGCCGCACCGAGTCGGTCGGGCCGATTACCTTTTACGCGATGCTGCGCCGGTTCGGCTCGGCCCACGCCGCGCTGGAGGCATTGCCGCGCTTGGCCCGCCGCAGCGAGCGTGCCCGGACCGTGACCGCGGCGACCCGGGCCGCGGGCGAGGCCGAGCTCGCTGCATTGCATCGGCTCGGCGCCCGGATCGTCTGCTGGGGCGAGCCGGGCTATCCGAACGCGCTCGCCCAGATCGAGGACGCGCCGCCGGTGCTGACCGTGCTCGGGCGGCCCGAGCTGCTGGGACGGCCGATGGTGGCGGTGGTCGGCGCGCGCAACGCCTCGGCCAACGGCCGGCGCCTCGCCCGCGAGCTCGCGGCCGCGCTCGGCCAGGGCGGCCTCGTCGTCGTCTCCGGGCTGGCCCGCGGGATCGACGCCGCCGCGCATCTGGGCGCGATCGAGACCGGCACCGCCGCAATCGTCGCCGGCGGCGTCGATATCGTCTACCCCGAAGAGAACCGCGGGCTCTACGATGCGCTGCGCCAGCAAGGCGTCGTCGTCGCCGAATCGCCGCTCGGCAGCGAGCCGCAGGCGCGTCATTTCCCGCGCCGCAACCGGATCATCTCGGGGATGGCGCTGGGCGTGCTGGTGGTCGAGGCGGCGGCCCGCTCGGGCTCGCTGATCACCGCGCGCTATGCGCTCGAACAGGGCCGTGAGGTCTTTGCCGTGCCGGGCTCGCCGCTCGATCCGCGTTGTCGCGGCGCAAACGACCTGTTGCGCCGCGGAGCCACCTTGACCGAATCGGCCGAGGATGTGCTGGCGCAACTGGGGCCCCTGGTCCAGGGCCCGGCGCCGCGCCCGCCGACCCCGCCGCCGCTGCCGATCGAGGAGGGCTGGGCATCGGACCCATCCCGGGGCGGAGCCGGCGAGCCGGCCGCCGACGAGGATGCGCTCGATATGATCCTCGAAAGCCTGGGGCCGACCCCGGTCGCGGTTGACGAACTGGTGCGCCAGTGCCACCTGACAGCTTCCGCGGTCGCCACCCTCCTCCTCGAGCTGGAGCTGGCCGGGCGGGTCGAGCGTCACCCCGGCAATCTCGTCTCATTGCGCTGAGTATCGCTTTGACGACATCTGGAGCCGTGACAGTGTCGTTGCCGTCGCCGCGGGCTCATCACCGAACAGGCTCATGAAAGTCGTCGTCGTCGAATTGCCGGCAAAAGCGAAAACCATCAACAAGTATCTCGGCAGCGACTACAAGGTCGTGGCCAGCTACGGCCATGTGCGCGACCTTCCGGCCAAGGACGGCTCGGTCCTCCCCGACGCAGATTTTGCCATGTCGTGGGAGGTCGACGGCAAATCCGAGAAGCACATGAAGGAGATTGTCCAGGCGGTGCGCGGCGCCGACAGCCTGCTCCTCGCCACCGACCCCGATCGCGAGGGCGAGGCGATCTCATGGCATGTGCAGGAGGTGCTGAAGTCGCGCCGGGCATTGAAGGATCTCGACGTCAAGCGGGTGGTGTTCAACGAAGTGACCAGGAACGCCGTGGTCGAGGCATTCCGCCGACCGCGCGAGATCGACCGCGAGCTGGTCGACGCTTATCTGGCACGCCGCGCCCTCGATTACCTGGTCGGCTTTACCTTGTCGCCGGTGCTGTGGCGCAAATTGCCCGGCAGCCGCTCGGCCGGCCGCGTCCAATCCGTGGCCCTGCGCCTGGTCTGCGAGCGCGAAGGCGAGATCGAGGCGTTCAAGTCGCGCGAATACTGGACCGTGGAAGTCACTTTCACCACCGAGGCGGGGCAGAGCTTCACCGCGCGGCTGACCCATCTCGACGGCAGGCGCCTCGAGCGTTTCGATCTCGACACCGAGGCCAAGGCGCGCGCCGCCGCCGATGCGATCCTCAATGCCCCCGGTTTTGCGGTCGCCGAGATCGAAAGCCGGCAGGTCCGGCGCAATCCGTTCCCGCCGTTTACCACCTCGACCTTGCAGCAGGAGGCCTCGCGCAAGCTCGGGCTCGGCGCCAGCCGCACGATGCAGATCGCCCAGCGGCTCTATGAGGGGATCGATCTCGGCGGCGAGACCGTCGGTCTCATAACCTATATGCGCACCGACGGCGTCGCCATCTCGGGCGAGGCGATCGCCGCCGCGCGGCAGCTGATCGGCAAGGATTTCGGGCCGAAATACGTTCCTGAGGGACCCCGTGTCTATCGCAGCCCGGCCAAGAACGCGCAGGAAGCGCACGAGGCGATCCGCCCGACCGATCTCGACCGCAAGCCCGAGGAGGTCGCCGCCTATCTCGACCGCGACCAGCGCCGGCTCTACGAGCTGATCTGGAAGCGCACCCTGGCGAGCCAGATGGCCTCGGCGCTGCTTGAGCAGGTGACCGTCGATATCGCCGACCCCTCCGGCCGGCTGCGGCTCCGCGCCACCGGCCAGGTGGTCCTGTTCGACGGGTTTTTGGCGCTCTACCAGGAGGACCGCGACGATGCCGCCGAGGACGACGGCGATGGCGCTCGGCTGCCGCAGATGCGCAAGGATGAAGCCCTCGCCCGCGGCGCGGTCACCCCGGGCCAGCACTTCACCCAGCCGCCGCCCCGCTACACCGAGGCGAGCCTCGTCAAAAAGCTCGAAGAGCTCGGTATCGGCCGGCCCTCGACCTACGCCTCGATCCTGCAGGTGTTGCAGGACCGCGCCTATGTCCGGCTCGACAAGCGGCGCTTTTTGCCTGAGGACCGCGGCCGGCTGGTCACCGCCTTTCTGACCAGTTTTTTCGAGCGCTACGTCGAATACAACTTTACTGCCGACCTCGAAAATCAGCTCGACGACGTGTCGGGTGGACGCATCGATTGGAAGGAGCTGCTGCGCAATTTCTGGCGCGATTTTTCGACCGCGGTCGATGGCACCAAGGATTTGACGATCAGCCAGGTGCTGACCGCGCTCGACGCCGATCTCGGCCGGCATTTCTTTCCCGCCGACGACTCCGGACGGGACCCGCGGCTGTGCCCGGTCTGCGGCGTGGGCCGGCTCAGCCTCAAGCTCGGCAAATTCGGCGCCTTTATCGGCTGCGCCAACTACCCGAACTGCCGCTACACCCGCCCGCTCGGGCTCGAAGGCGATGACGAGACCGCCGTTGTCGAGACAGCGCTCGGCACCGATCCGGCGAGCACGCTGCCGGTGACCGTCAAGAAGGGCCCGTTCGGCCACTATATCCAGCTCGGCGCGGGCAACGGCGAGGCAAAGCCGAAGCGGGTCGCATTGCCGCGCCCGCTGAAGCCGGCCGATGTCGATCTCGACACCGCGCTGCGGCTCTTGGCGCTGCCGCGCGAGCTCGGCCGGCATCCGGAAACCGGCGAGACGATCAGCGCCGGGATCGGCCGTTTTGGCCCCTATATCAAGCATGGCAAGGCGTTCAAATCGCTCGCCGCCGATGACGACGTGCTAACCATCGGGCTGAACCGCGCCGTCGTCCTGTTGGCCGAGCCGGCGGCGGAACGGCGGCGCGGCGCGCCGCAGCCGCTGCGCCAGCTGGGGCCGCACCCCGATGGCGGCGGGGTGGCGCTCTATCAGGGGCGCTACGGCCCCTATGTCAGCCATGACGGCGTCTTCGCCTCGCTGCCGAAAACCGCGGACCCGCAGACTTTTGCGCTTGAAGCAGCGATCGCGCTGTTGGCCGAGCGGCGCGCGGCGAGCCCGCCCCGGCAGCGCAAGACGGCGAAGCCAGTCGCCTCCAAGGCGGCCAAGGCGCCGGTGCGAAAGGCGCCCAAGGCGCCGGCGCTAAAAGTGGCGAAGCCGGCGGCTGCGGCCAAGCCGGCTGGCGCGCCCGCTGCTGCGGCCAAACGGCCGATCGCGTCAAAGCGGGCCACCCCTGCGAGCACGCGGCCCGCCGCCGCGCCAGTCGCCAAGAAGCCTCGCCGCCGCTCGGGCGCCCAGCCCGGCTAAATGGCGCGGACACCTTTGACGGGGTCCGGGGAGAAGCGAAAGCGCGCGCGAGGCGCGCTGCCTTCGGCGAGCGAAGTGACTGCGTTTATCCGTGAGAGCCCGTCGGCGGTCGGCAAGCGCGAGATAGCCCGCGCTTTCGCAATCCCGCCCGGCGATCGGCCGGCGCTGCGCGACATGCTGCGCCAGATCGAGCGGTCGGGCGTCGTCGGCCGCGCCGCCAATCGGAGGCTCGTCGGCGCACCGCCGCTGCCTGAAATGACCGTCGTCGAGCGCTTCGGCATCGATGAGAACGGCGTTCCGCTGGCCCGCCCGGTCGTCTGGCCCGGGCCCGGGCCGGCTCCGGTTCTGCGGCTTGCCGAGCAGCCCGGCGAGGCGATCCCGGTCGGGGCCCGCGCCGCGGCGCGCCTGGTCACGCTCGACAATGGCGAGATCGAGGCGCGGGTGATCCGACGGCTCAATGAGGCGGGCGGCGGCGGCCGGGTCGTCGGCGTTTTTCGCAAAGAACGCGACGGTGGTCGGGTGGTGCCGGCCGATCGGCGCAACAAAACCGAATATCGGGTCGCCGCGCGCGAGGCTGCCGGCGCCGGTGACGACGAACTGGTGGTCGCCGAAGAACTGCCGGCCACCCGGCTCGGGCCGGCGCGGGCGCGCGTCGTCGAGCGGCTCGGCCCGGCAGCCGACCCTCGTGCGATCAGCCTCTTGGCGATCGCCTCCTTTGACA
The DNA here is from genome assembly GCA_963703665.1 of uncultured Alphaproteobacteria bacterium. GTDB lineage: Bacteria > Pseudomonadota > Alphaproteobacteria > ATCC43930 > CGMCC-115725 > AP-15. The sequence goes on from CAVPFB010000003.1 coordinate 222,798, forward strand.
TCCCGACCGAGTTTCCGGCTGCCGCGATCGCCGAGGCCGAAGCGGCGCTGCCGGTAAGCCCGTCCGCGCGCACCGATCTGCGCGATTTGCCATTGGTCACGATCGACGGCAGCGACGCGCGCGATTTCGACGACGCGGTCTGGGCCGAGCCCGATCCCGACGTCGAGTACCGCGGCGGCTGGCGTCTCGTCGTCGCGATCGCCGACGTCGCCTGGTATGTGCGGCCCGGCAGCGCCCTCGACCGCGAAGCCGAGCGGCGGGGCAATTCGGTCTATTTCCCCGATCGCGTCGTGCCGATGCTGCCCGAGGCCTTGTCGAACGAGCTGTGCTCGCTGAAGCCCGCGGTCGATCGCGCCTGCCTCGCCGTCGATCTGCGGATCGACGCCGCCGGCCATAAGCGCCGGCACCGCTTTATGCGTGCGGTCATGCGCTCGGCCGCGCGCCTCACCTATGAGGAAATCCAAGCCATCTGGGACGGCCATGGCGATCTCCCGGCGGCCGTGCCCCGACAAGCCGTGGCCTCGCTCTACGGCGCCTACGACGCCCTCGCCCGCGCGCGGGCCGCACGCGGCGCCCTGGATCTCGATATCCGCGAGGATCGGGTCGTGCTCGACGCCGAAGGACGGCCGGTGGCGGTCGTCCCCGCGATCAGGCTCGACAGCCATCGGCTGGTCGAGGAATTCATGATCCTCGCCAATGTCGCCGCCGCCGAGGAGCTCGAAGCGCGGCGCCGGCCCTGCATGTACCGCGTTCACGACGCACCCGATCCGGACAAGATCGCGACGTTGCGCGATTTCCTCGACGAGCTCGGCGTCCCTGGGCTCGCCTTGGAGAAGGGTCAGGCGCTGAAGCCGGAGCTCTTCAACCGGCTGCTGCGCCGGGCCGAGGCTACTGCGGTGGCGCCGCTGGTCAACGATCTGGTGCTGCGCTGCCAGGCACAGGCCGCCTACAGCCCGGACAATATCGGCCATTTCGGGCTGGGGTTGCGCCGCTACGCTCATTTCACCTCGCCGATCCGACGCTATGCCGACCTCCTCGTCCATCGCGCGCTGATCGCCGGCGCCAATGCGGCGGGAAACGATTTCGGCGCCGGTGCATTGCCGCCGGAAATCGACCACGCCCGGATGGCGGCGGCCGGCGAGCACATTTCCGCGACCGAGCGGCGTGCGGCAGCGGCCGAGCGAGCCGCGATCGAGCGCTATCGTGCGACCCTCGTCGCCGACGCGGTCGGCGGCCTTTTCCCGGCTCGCATCAGCGGCGTCGCCGAATTCGGGCTGTTCGTCACCTTGACCGAAAGCGGCGCCACCGGGCTGGTCCCGATCTCGACCCTGCCCGGCGATTATTACGACCGCCACGAACAGGTGCCGCGGCTCGTCGGCCGGCGCTTTGGCCGGGTCTTTCGGCTGGGCGACGCGACGACCGTCCGGCTCGTCGAAGCCGATGCGATCGGCGGCCGGCTGCTGCTGCGGATTGAGGACGAGACAACCTTCCCACGCCGCGGCCGCGGCGGCCGCCGCGGTTGATTGCGGGCCGGCGCCGATTTACCATGCCGCTCCCAACAGCGGGATTTCAGCCAAAGCTGGCGGGTCATCGGGCGGGTTGCCGCGAGGATTGGGGGGTTCCTCGATGCCGATGTCATTGCGTCCGGCTGCTGTGCTCGCACCGGCGGGCCTCCTTGCCCTCCTTTTCCTTGTCGCCTTGCTGAGCGCCTGCGCGGAACGCCAGCCGCTGCCGGTCGACCCGACCGGGCGCTTGTTCGGGCGCGGGCTCGACCAGGTTGCCGATCTCTACATTGTCCCGGTGTCGAGCCGAATCCTCGCACTCGCCGCGGCGGCGCGCCTATCCCGACTCGATCCCAAATTCGCCGTGCTGGAAACGCCGGGGCCGGAGGACAAGACTGAGATCGCGCTCGATTACGCCGGGCGCGAGGTCGCGACCTATCCGAACCCGTTGGCCGACGACCCGCACATCTGGGGCGAGTGGCTGGGCCAGATGCTGGCCGACGCCAAGGCGACCTCCCCGACGCTCGCGGCACTGCCCGAGGACAGAATCGACGAGGCCCTGTTCGACGGAATCACCGGCGCGCTCGACCGCTTCTCTCGTTATGCTTCCCCCGACGCCGCCCGCGATCAGCGCGCCGCCCGCGACGGGTTCGGCGGGATCGGCGTCACCCTCGACCCATCCCCCGACCGGTTCCGCATCATCAAAGTGATGCCGGGCGGACCTGCCGATCTTGCCGGCATCCGCGCCGGCGACACGATCGCGGCGATCGACGGCCGGCCGACCGCCGGCGATTCGCGCACCGAGGTGACCCGCCTGCTGCGCGGCCCGGTATTGAGCCCGGTGACGATCGGCATCGACCGGCCCGGCATCGCCGAAACGCGCGATTACCAGCTGCAGCGCGTGCTGATCGTCGAGCCGACGGTGACATTGGCGCGCGACAATGGTATCGTCATCTTTCACATTTCGAGCTTCAACCAGGATACGACGCAGCAGCTCGTCGCTGATCTGCAATCGGCAGAGCGTGAGATGGGACCAATGCTGCGCGGCATCGTTCTCGATCTGCGCGGCGATCCGGGCGGGCTGCTCGACCAGGCGGTGAGCCTCGCCGACGTGTTCGTCGCCAAGGGTCCGATTGTGGCGACCATCGGGCGCAATCCCGCCAGCCGGCAGTTTTTCGAAGCGTCCGGCGACAGCGTTGCGCCGCGTCTGCCGATCGTCGTGCTGGTCAACGGCGGATCCGCTTCGGCCTCCGAGATCGTCGCGGCCGCCCTTCAAGACGCCGGGCGGGCGGTCGTGGTCGGCACCGCCTCTTACGGCAAGGGCACGGTGCAGACCGTCATGCGTCTTCCCAACAACGGCGAATTGACCTTGACCTGGGCGCAGCTGGTCTCGCCCGCCGGCTATCCGCTGAATGCGCACGGCGTCGTCCCTACCGTGTGCACCAGCGATCTCGGCGATGACAGCCGGGCGATGCAGACCGCGCTGCAACGGGCGAACGGATCGTCGGCGCCGTCGCCGCTGACCGCCCGTCCGCGCGCCTCGCTCGACGATTCCGGCTGGGACCAGCTGCGCCGCTCCTGTCCGCCCCGGCTCGGCGACCGGACGATCGACGTAGCCGTGGCCGAACGCCTGTTGGCCGACCCCGCCCTCTACAGCCAGGCGGTGCACGTCATGACCGCGGCTTCGACCCTCGCGGCGCAGCCGATCGCCGCCCCTGCCGAGCCCGCCTCGACAGGGCCCGCGTCGACAGGGCCCGCCTTGACACAGCCCGCCTTGACAGGGCCCGCCTTGACAGGGGTCGAGGGATCGCTATCTTCGGGCTCACGCAATCCCTGAACCTGGGGGTCTCTCTGTGGCCAAGACCAGCACCGTCCTGATCAAGCTCGTCAGCAGCGCCGATACCGGATTTTACTATGTGACAAAGAAGAACCCGCGGACCAAGACCGCGAAGCTCGAGCTGAAAAAGTTCGATCCGGTGGCGCGCAAGCACGTCCTCTTCAAGGAGGCAAAGATCAAATAGCGTTATCCGGCACCGAAACCGACGCGACGGCGCCTGCTCCACACCGGGGCGGCGCTGGGACGCGACGATCGAACGCCCGAACGCGCCCTCATCAACGCAGCGCCTCGAAGAAAGCCACCATCTGTCGGCGCTGTGTCGCATCCGGCAGCGGCCCCCTTCCCGCGGCGAGATTGTCGGCCATATGCGCGGGGCTGCTGGTGCCGGGGATGACCGCGGTCACCGCCGGATTGCCGAGCAGGTACTTCAGGAAAAACTGTCCCCAGCTGGCGGCGCCGAACTCGGCAGCCCATGGCGGCAGCTGCTGGTTGCGCACCGCCCGGAACAGCCGGTTGCGGGCGTAAGGCAAGTCGGTCAGCACGGCCGCGCCGATGTCGGCCGCCGCCGGGATTACCCGCTCCTCGGCCCCACGGTCGGCGAGCGAATAATCGACCTGCACGAAATCCGGCTTCTGTCGCCGGAGCACGGCTTCGACAGCATCGAAATCGCCGTCAAACGACGTTGTTATCCCGACGTACCGGCAGAGGCCCTGCGCCTGCCAGTCGCGCAGCATCGCCAGATCCTGGTTGGCATCGCCGACATTGTGGAGCTGCATCAGATCGACCCGGCCGGTGCGCAGCCGCTGCAACGAGGCGCGAAGCTCAGCCGGGCCGGTGCTGCGGTCGTAAGTCTCGAGCTTGGTCGCGAGAAAGACTCGGCCTCTGAGCCCGGCGGCGGCGACGAGATCGCCGACAACGCTCTCCGCGGTTCCATAGGAGGGGGCCGTGTCGATCAGCTTGCCGCCGCCCGAGACCAGGGTCTCGATGACTGCGGCGCAGGCCTTGCGCCCGGCCGGGTCGTCATCGACATCGAAGACATCGGCGGTGCCGAGCCCGACTGCGGGCAGTCCCTCGCCCGAATGCGGGATCGGCCGCACGATCATCGGCGCAGCGCCCACCGCGGCGGGCAGCGTCCGCCCGGGCGGCCGTCGCCGGCCCCACGGCGCGCTCCATCCTCCCCCGGCGAGACCCGCGGCGAGCGTCAGCATCCGGCGCCGGGACGGCAGATGATCGAAACTCGGATCCATCGCTCGCCTCCCATTTGAGATCACGGCTTTGACCGGGCGGCCCCGCCATGCAATGATGCCTCGATCCACATAAACGAGCGGAGGCCGCCGTGGCAAAATACATGCTGGTCAGCTTCAAGACATGCCCCTGGGTGCAGCGTTCGGCGATCGTGCTGCGCGAAAAGAACACCGAATTCGAGCTGCGCCACATCGAGTCCGACAACCGGCCCGACTGGTTTCTGGCGATCTCGCCGCACAAGAAGGTCCCGGTGCTGCGCATCGACGACCGCGTGTCGCTGTTCGAGTTCGAATGCGATCAACGAGTATCTCGACGAAACCATCGCGCCGCGGCTGCATCCCGAGGACGCGGTCGAGCGCGCGCTGAACCGCGCCTGGACCGATTATGTGCCGAGCTTTGCCAGCACCGTGACCGCGACCGCCTACGCCGACACCGAAGAAGATTACAACAAGGCGGCGGCCGGCATCCCGGTGCCGTTCGAGCGGCTCGAAAAGGCGCTCGAAAAGCAGGGCGGCGGCCCGTTTTTCAACGGCGAGAAATATTCGCTGGTGGACGCCGCCTATGCGCCGTTCCTGCAGCGCTATTTCTTCCTCGACCGGGTCAAAAAGCTCGGCCACATCGAGAACTACCCGCGGCTCAAGGCCTGGAGCGAAGCGCTGATGAAGCGACCCTCGACCCATTCCTTCCCGGCCGCCGAGTTCGAGGCGATGTATCGGGACGGCCTGAAGCGACGCAACAAGTGGGTGTCGCGCTTTGTCGAACCGACACGGGCCGCGGCCGAGTAGCCCGGCCGCACCCTCGCTCCTGCCAGCCCCCGGCGGACCGGCCGATCGTGCCGCCGGCGGGCGAGGCAGGATGGCGGTCGTGGTGAGCCCGCCGGGATTCGAACCCGGGACCTACTGATTAAAAGTCAGTTGCTCTACCGGCTGAGCTACAGGCTCTGTGAAGCGGCAGCACCATAAAAGGCGGATACCGGCCGGTCAATCGGCCGCTGCGCCCCCGCTCGTTTCGTACGGAACCCCACGCTTGCCTCCGCTGCTGCAGCCATCCCGCCGTAGGCTGGGATCGATCGCAGGCGTAGGCACCGGCCTTCGCCGGTGTGGTGGGCGCTATCGGTCACAAGTGATCCACCAGTTCAGCGCAGTCGGGCCGCGCGGCGGCGAGCTGGCGGCACCGGCCGGCGGACGCCGCCGCCACAACATGTTCGAGGAGGGTGCCATGCCGCGAAACGTCGCCGTCGGGCTCGGCCTGATGGAGTTTCCGTTCGACAGCATCGCCGGCTATTGGCGCTGGGTCGATTTGTGCGAAGCGGGCGGCGTCGATTCGCTGTGGCAGACCGACCGCATGATCAGCCATGAGCCGATCCTCGAATGCATGAGCGTGATGGCGGCGCTGGCCGGCCGCACCCGGCGCATCAAATTCGGGGTCAACGTGCTGTCCCTGGCGTTCCGCGACCCGGTGCTGCTGGCCAAGCAGTGCGCCACGATCGACGTGTTGTCCGAGGGGCGGCTGTTGCCGGCTTTCGGCATCGGCAGCCCGCTCGCCCCGGAATGGCGCACCTTCAATCTCGACACCAAGACCCGCGGCCGCAAGACCGATGAGGGGCTCGAAATCATCCGCCGGCTGTGGGCCGAGGACACGGTCGATTTCGAGGGCGTCCATTACCGGCTCATCGGGCGCCTCGATCAGCCCCAAGCCGGTGCAGCCCGACCTGCCGATGTGGATCGGCGGCTCGACCCCGGCGGCGGTCCGGCGCACCGCGCGTTTTGGCACCGGCTGGCAGGCGGGCGGCGAGACCCCCGAAGACATCGGCGCCGTCGTCGCCGCGATCCGCGAGGCCGCCATCGCAGAAGGCAGGCCGATCGACGACGACCATTACGGCGCCGGCATCGCGTTTCGCTTCGGCCGGCCCGACGACCCCGCTCTCGAACGGCTGTTCGAGGCCTATCGCAAGCGCACCGGCCGCGACCCGCAAAAGCATTTCGCGATCGGCGATGCGGAGGCGATCGTCGCGCGCATCGCCGCTTATGTCGAGGCCGGGATCTCGAAATTCATCCTGCGCCCGGCGGCGCGCGGCGACGCTGAGTTGCTGGCGCAGACCCGACGCCTGGTCGAGGAGGTATTGCCGCTGGTCGCCGCGCGCTGGCCGAGGGCCAAGAAGCTCGCTGCGGCCGTCGCCGCGTGAGTGCTGTGACCGGCGCCGAGGGGCTGCGCGGCCTCCGCGCCTGCGTGTTCGACGCCTACGGCACCTTGTTCGATTTCGCCTCGGCCGCCGCTGCGCTGCGCCGACGCGCTCGGCGACGCGGCCCCACGCCTCGCGGCGCTGTGGCGCGACAAGCAGCTGCAATACACGTGGCTGCGCGCGCTGCAGGGCCGCCACGCCGATTTCTGGCAGGTGACCGGCGACGCGCTCGATTTCGCGCTCGAGACGCTCGGCCTCTCCGAGCCGGCCTGCGCGAGCGGCTGATGCAGCTCTATCTGACGCTCGATGCCTATCCCGAGGTCGCCGGACGTGCTGCGCCGGTTGCGCGCCGCCGGGATCGCCGACCGCGATCCTGTCGAACGGCACGCCCGGCGATGCTCGCCGCCGCGGTCGACGCATGCCGGGCTCGACGGGCGCTGTTCGACCATGTGCTGTCGGTCGAAGCAGGTCGGCGTCTACAAGCCGCACCCGCGCGTCTACCAGCTCGCCTGCGACCGGCTCGGCCTCGCCGCCGAGGCGATCGCCTTCGTGTCGTCGAACGGCTGGGACGCCTGGGCCGCCTCGGCCTTCGGCATGCGGGCCGTCTGGTGCAACCGTCGGGCCAGCCGCGCGAGCGGCTCCCCGGCGCTCCGGATCGCGAAATCCGTTCGCTCGCCGAATTGCCGGCGCGGTTTGCGGTCTGACCGGCTCAGCCGGAATGGGCCGCGAATGTGGCCCGAAATGCCTTCACGCGGTAACATTCGAGCGCTTCGGAGAGAAAGACTTGTTCTCGGCGGCGACCGAAAAAACGGATAAAGAACACGCGATCGGAGGTTCAACACCAATCTGCCAGCGTCGGTGATGCCCCGTACCATAAAATGCCGCAGGTGCCGCACATCTCTGTCTGTGTAACTGATTAGGGCTATGTTAAGCGGCCGATCAGAGCCTGTGCCGCAGCAGGCGCGCGGATTTTGGCGCCGTTGATGAAATAGACGAAGCAGTCGCGGCCAGCGGCGCGCCAGTCGCGGGCGCGAGCGGCCCAGGCATCGAGCGCCTCCGGCGGATAGCCGGCGGGCTCCTCCAGCACGCAGCGGCGCAAACGGGCATAGACGAAATCAGCGGTGATCTCGTCGAGCAGCGGGTATTTTTCGTCGTCGACCAGCGCCAGCGCGACGCCATGCTGCCGCAGCAGCGCGGGGAAGGCGGGCACGGCAAAGCTCGGATGCCGCACCTCGACAACATGGCGCAGGGAGCGGCCTTCGACCTCGGGCGGCAGCAGCGCCAGAAAGGACGCAAAGGCTTGTTCATCAAAGCGCAGGAACGGGGCGAACTGCCACAGGATCGGGCCGAGCTTGCTCGCCCAGCTCGAAGACGCCGCTGGCGAAGAACCGTTCGAGCGACGGGCCGGCGGTCGCCAAATCGCGGCGGTGCGTGACAAAGCGCGGGCCTTTGAGCGAGAACATGAAATCGTCCGGGGTCTCGTCGTGCCAGCGGCGAAAGCTCGCCGGCTTCTGCGAGCCGTAAAAGGTACCGTTGATCTCGATCGCTGTGAGCTGCCGGCTGGCATGGGAGAGCTCGCGCGCCTGGGTCAGCCGCGGCGGGTAGAACGTCCCGCGCCACGGCGCGAACACCCAGCCGCCGATGCCGACGCGGATGGTGCTCATCGTCGGATCAGGAACGAATGCGCCGGGCGCCGCTCGTCCCATCCCGCGGTTTCGAGCAGCGGCACGTCGTCCTCTTCCGCCGGATAACCCAGGCAAAAGTAGCCGATCAACTTCCAGGTTGCGGACACCGCGAGGATCTCCGCCATTTCGCACGGATCGAGGATCGACACCCAGCCCATGCCGATCCCCTCGGCGCGCGCTGCCAGCCACAAGGTGTGCGTCGCGGCGACCGCCGAATAATCGGCCATCTCGGGCATCGTATGGCGCCCGAGGCCGTGCCCCTGCAGCGTCGCCCGGTCGACGAAGACGGCGAGATGGCAGGGGGCCTCGTCGAGCCCGGCGAGCTTCAGCCGCGAGTAACGCGCAGCGCGCTCGGGGGCCTGGGAGGCGAGGGCGACGGCGTTGGCGGCGATGAAATTGCGGCGGACCCCAGCGCGCCGCGCCGGATCGTCGACCAGGACGAACCGCCACGGCTGGCTGAGCCCGACCGAGGGCGCCAGGGACGCCAGCTCGATCAGCCGCTCGACCGCGCCCGGCCTCAGCGGCTCGGGGCGGAACCGCCGCGCGTCGCGCCGCCAGGTCAACAGCGCGCTCAGCTGGGCGCGGAACGCGTCGTCGAAGGCGGGCGGTGACTGCATCTGGCGCTCGTGCGAACCGGTCCCTGTGTCGATCGGAGTGCTGTGCTCGGGTCGAGAGAATGTCGCTCGATGCGGCGGTCTCGCCGCTGCCGACGACGCGCATTGATTTATGTCGCCCGGCGCTCTAGATGCAAGCGCCCGCCTCGCTCGCGTCCCCATCGTCTAGAGGCCCAGGACATCGCCCTTTCACGGCGGTAACAGGGGTTCGAATCCCCTTGGGGACGCCAATCGTGTCTGACCATGCGATCTCCAGGCCGAGACGAGAGACGCATGGCCCCGGAACGGGATAGGAGACCGATCGATATGGCAGAGATCGATATGGCAGAGCCGCATGGTCCGCTGCACGGCGTCAAGGTGGTCGCCTGCTCGACGGCGCAGGCCGGTACGGTGCCATACATGCTGATGGCCGATCTGGGCGCCGAGGTGATCAAGATCGAGGTGCCGCAGGTCGGCGACAATTCGCGCGGCTCGACCGTCCTGCCAGGCTTTCCCAGCACCTATTTCGAGACCAACAATCGCGGCGTGAAGAGCGTGACCCTCAACCTGAAGAGCGAGGAGGGCCGCAAAATCCTGCGCAAGCTGGTCGCGGAGGCGGACATTTTCGGGCAGAACTTCCGCCCCGGCGCCGCGGAAAAGAACGGCTTCGGCTATGACGAACTGCGCAAGGCGAACCCGAAGCTCGTCTACGTCTCGGTCTCGGGCTACGGTCCGAGGGGGCCGCATGCAGCGCTGCCGGGGACCGATTCGATGGCCCAGGCGCTGGGCGGCGTCGCCCAGGCCTATTCGACGCCGGGACAACCGCTGAAAACCGGCATCGTCTCGGTCGCTGACGAAACCTGCGCGATCCTCGCTTTTGGCGGTGCGCTCGCCGCGCTGACCTGCGCGCGCGCCACCGGCATCGGGCAAAAGGTCGATTGCTCGCTGCTCGGCGGGCAGATCCGGCTGATGGGCTGGACTTCTGACGACAACGATGTGGCGCAACCGCGATCCGGTCACCGGCCAGGCCCGCATCACCGGCACGCCCGAACGCCCGGGCCTCAGCGCCAGCTTCAACGACGAGGACGGCAAACCCTTGGTGTTTCAGCTGAACGGCGCCCGCAAATGGCGTGACGCGATGGCGGCACTGGGGTTTTATAAGGCCCTCGAAGAGGCCGGCTTCGGCGATCTCGGGATCGTCAACGCGTCGGAGGAAAAGCGAGCGGCCTTGCTGCACATGCTCGACGAGCTGTTCGCGACCGGGTCGCGCGACGATTGGGTGGCGCGGCTGCGCGGGGCCGACATCGTCTCGGCGCCGATCAACACGCTGCTCGAAGCCGCCGACGATCCCGACGTGCTGGCCAACGGCTATGTGACCGAGATCGACTACCCGAAGCACGGCAAGAGGCTGAAGGTGCACGGCTCGCCGTGGCACTTCTCCGAAACGCCCGCCCATATCGGCATCGCGCCCGAGCTCGGCGCGCACAACGACGAAGTCCTGACGAACCTCGGCTATACCCCGGCGCAGATTGAGGATTTGCGAGAACGAAAGATCATCTGAGGCCGGCGAGCGCGGCCGCCGGTGCTGCCGACCGCAACCGATCGCCGGCAACTGGTGTATTGTCCCCGGAACCATCGCCGAGCGGAGGAAGCATGCTCACGATCCTCGATATGAATGCCGAGTTCGCCAAGCTGAAGACCTTGCGCGGGCGCACCCCGGAAACCCCCGCAGCCGAGCGCGAAGGCGCCTTCGCCAGACTGGCGCCGTATCGCGACAGCGCGATCAACGCGGCCAAATTTTCTGGAGAGGGCCCGTGGGAGCGCCACCCGAACGGCGACGAAATCGTGCAGGTCGTCGACGGCGCCACGATTCTGCACGTCATGTTTGACGACGGCCCGCAATCTTTCGCGCTGAAAGCGGGGATGACGGTGATCGTGCCGCAAGGGAAGTGGCACCGCTTCGAGGCGCCCGACGGGGTCAGCCTGATGACCACCACACCGCAGCCGACCCAGCATCTGACCTTCGCCATCGACGACCCGCGAACCCTCGAATAACGGCTTGGGTCATATTGGAACCGGCCGTCCCGGCGCCATCGGGGCTGCCGCGACCTGTCCCACCCGTCCAACCATGACCCGGCGGAAAGCCCGGGTGGTTTTGCGACCCGCTGATGTGCGAACCTGAGGCTTGGTGCCGGCGACCCTCACCCGCCTCCCCCCGATCTGGTCCGGGGTCGGCACCCTCTCCCGCCAGGGCTGGGTGGTGAGGGCGTGCGTGGGCACGATCTACCTGATTTCGACCACCAGAAAGGAGTTGCCATGCGTCCCCAGGCTGCCGCGCTGAAGGCGCTGCTCGACCAGCCCGAGCTCCAAATCATGCCCGGCTGCGGCGACGGCATGGGCGCCCGGCTGATCGAGGAAGCCGGCTTTCGCACCGGCTTCGCCTCCGGCTCCAGCATCGCCGCGATGCGTCTGGCGATGCCCGACATGGACCTCTTGACCTTTCCGGAAATGGCCGACGCGGTCGAGACCGTGATCGCCGCAGCACCGGATGTGCTGTGGCTGGCCGATGGCGACACCGGCTACGGCAACGCGCTCGCCGTGCAGAAGACGGTTCGCGCCTATGCCCGTCGCGGCGCTGCCGCGGTCTTGATCGAGGACAAGGCCTGGCCGCGCCCGCTCGGCCACGACGGCGCCAAGCTGGTGATCGAGCGCGACGCCGCGATCCTGCGCTGCCGCGCCGCGGTCGAGGCCTGCCATCAGGAAGGCGTTTTACTGCTGGCCCGCACCGACGCCCGCACCTCGCGCGGGTTCGACGAGGCCTTGGCGCGGGTAAAGGTGTTCGCGGCCGAGGGCGCCGATATCCTTTTTCTCGACTCGCCCCAGTCGGAGGCGGAGATGTGCGAAGCGGTCGCGGCCTGCGAGGGCAAACCGGCGCTCGCCGTGACCTCGCCCGCCGGCCGTCACTTCATGCCCGGCGACGCCGAGCTGCAACGGCTCGGCGTCAAGATCGTCGTCTACCCGCAGCAGATCCTCGCCGCGACCGTGCATGCGGTGCGCGCGGCTCTCGCCGGGCTGAAGGGTGGCACCAAGCCACCGTTGGCGACCCCCGCCGAGCTGGCGACAGCGATCCGCTCGGCGCATTACCTCGCCCGCGACGCGCGCTGGCCCGACCCGCGCTGAGCGCGCGGCTCCGCCGGCGATCCTCCTCGGTCGTCAGAAACGGCGATGCCGGTCGGGCGTTTCAATAGACGACGACGCTGCGGATCGATTCTCCGCGGGCCATCAGGTCGAAGCCGTCGTTGATGCGCTCCAGCGGCAATTTGTGGGTGATCAGGTCGTCGATGTTGATCTTGCCGTCCATGTACCAGTCGACGATTCGCGGCACGTCGGTGCGGCCCTTGGCGCCGCCAAAGGCGGTCCCTTTCCACACCCGGCCGGTCACCAGCTGAAACGGGCGGGTGCTGATCTCCTGACCGGCGCCGGCGACGCCGATGATCGTGGCCACACCCCAGCCGCGATGGCAGCATTCGAGCGCTTGGCGCATGATCCCTACGTTGCCGATACATTCAAAGCTGTAATCGGCGCCGCCCTTGGTCAGATCCACCAGGTAGGGGACGAGGTCGCCCGCGACCTCGCGCGGATCGACGAAATGGGTCATGCCAAACTGTTCGGCGAGCGCCTTGCGCGCCGGGTTCAAATCGACGCCGACGATCATGTCGGCGCCGACCATCCGGCAGCCCTGCACGACATTGAGGCCGATGCCGCCCAGGCCGAACACCACGACCCGAGCGCCGGCCTCGACCTTGGCGGTGTTGATGACGGCACCAATCCCGGTGGTGACGCCGCAGCCGATATAGCAGACCTTGTCGAACGGCGCGTCGTCGCGGATCTTGGCGACCGCGATCTCCGGCAGGACAGTGAAATTGGCGAAGGTCGAGGTCCCCATGTAGTGGAGGATCGGCGCGCCGGCGCGGGAGAACCGGCTGGTCCCGTCGGGCATCACGCCCTTCCCCTGGGTGGCGCGGATCGCGGTGCACAGATTGGTCTTGCCCGAGAGGCAGGATGGGCACTCCCGGCACTCGGGCGTGTAGAGCGGGATGACGTGGTCTCCCGGTTTCACCGAGCGCACCTCGGGGCCGGTTTCGACGACGATCCCTGCCCCCTCATGGCCGAGGATCGCCGGAAAGAGGCCCTCGGGATCGGCGCCGGAGAGCGTGTATTTGTCGGTGTGGCAGATGCCGGTGGCCTTCACTTCGACCAGCACCTCGCCGGCGCGGGGGCCGGCCAGATCGACGGTTTCCACGGTCAGCGGCTTGCCCGCTTCATAGGCGATTGCGGCACGCACCTGCATCGGGCTTCTCCCTCGCGCTCAAAGCGGCGACGACGCGGCGACGATAAAACCGAAGCCCGAACCAGGGACGGGGCTCCGCCGCGGACCACATCCGCGCCGCCGCAAACAGGTCGCGCCGGCTCAGCCCGCGGCGTGCGGGTTATAGACCGCGAGCCCGTGCAGGATGTCCAACCCTTGAGTCAATTGCTCGTCGTTGGCACCGCCGATGTCGCCAGTCGCGACCGACGGCGTGGTTTTAATGGGTGTCGCGGTCGCTCCCGCGGGGGCCCCGGCGGGCGCGGGTTTCGCACCCACGGTCGGCGTCGTGGACAGAGCCGGCGCCAGCGGCAACGGCTGGTCGGGGTTGGCCAGCGCGCCCGGCAGGTCGGCTTCGTGGATCCCTTCCTCCTGGGCCAGCTTTTCGATTTTCAACGGCGTCACGACGATGTCGGGGGTGATCCCCTTGCCCTGGATTTCCCGCCCGTCGGGGGTGGTGAAGCGGGTGGTGGTCAGGCGAATGGCGCCGCCGCTGGCCAGCGGGATCAGGGTCTCGATGTCGCTTTCGCCATAAGTCTTGGTGCCGAGCAGCATGGCGCGGTGATTGTCCTGCAGCGCGCCGGCGACGAGCTCGGCCTCATCGGCGGTGCCGCCATTGACCAGGGCGACGATCGGCAGCCCCTTGACCAGGTCGCCCGGGGTGGCGGCGATGTGCTTGAGGCTGTCTGGTTTGCGGCCCTTGATCAGGGCGACGTCGCCCTTGTCGAGAAATGCGTCTGCGGCGGCCACGGCGTCCTGGAAATTGCCGCCGGGATTGTTGCGCAGGTCGAGCACCAGGCCAACCAGCTTGCCGGCGGTCTTGTGCCGCAGATCCTGCACCGCGGCGGCGAGCGCGGCCGGGGTGTCGTCGTCAAACCCGGCGATCCGCACGTAACCAACATCGCCGTCTTTGACCTGCGCCGTCACGGTCTGGAGGCTCAGGGCGGCGCGCTTCAGCGTGAGCCGGATCGGTTTCTGCTGCTCGCCGCGCTGCAGGGCCAGCTTCACCGTGCTGCCGACCGGTCCGCGCAGCTTCTGCTCGGCTTCGGCCAAGGTCAGCTCGTAGGTCGGCACCTTGTCGATGGCAAAGATCAGATCGCCGGGCTCGATCCCGCCTGCCGCCGCGGGCGAACCGTCGCGCGGTGAAATCACCTTCAATTCGCCGTTGTCGAGCATCACTGCCGCGCCGATCCCGGCCTCGGCGGGGCCGCCCGGCGCGTGCATCGCCTGATACGCCGCCGGATCGATGTAGGCGGCATGCGGATCGAGGCCGGACAGCATGCCGGTGATCGCCGCATCGATCAGCTTGCTGTCGGCAACCGGGTCGACCGCGTCCTCGCGGATGCGCTCAAAGGCCTGGTCGAACAGGTTCAGCTCGTCATAGACGGCATCTTTGCTGCCTTGCTGGGCGAACACGCCGCTCGGCGCAGCGCAGGCCGCAGCCAGGATCACGATCGCAAGTTTACGCACGCGGATAACCCTCCAACGAAACCCTGCCATTTCGCAACGCCGCCGCCGCGGCCATTCGGCGTCGGGCCAAGGCCGCGCGGCAGGGCGAGACCCTAGCCGACCGATCGTGGCATTACCATGATTCTCGCGGCCGGGTGTCCCGCGGCCGGATTTTCGCTGCCGTCATTCTCGGCGCCTTTGGGCAGCCGCATCAGCGCAAAGGGAAAACAGATGGACATGCTCCAGCGGATCAACCGGGACATGCTGCCGTTTGCGGCACTGCTCGGCATCGAGTTCGTCAGCGCCGCGGCGGAGCGGATCGTTGCCCGCATGACCGTGCGGCAGGATCTGTGCACGCGTCCGGCGGTGCTTCACGGCGGTGCGCTGATGGCTTTTGCCGACACGCTCGGCGCGGTCGGCACGCTGGTCAATCTGCCGGACGGGGCAACCACCACGACGATCGAAAGCAAGACGAATTTCATCGCCGCCGCACCGGCCGGCATGCAGATCGTCGGCGAGGCGACGCCGGTTCACCGCGGCCGCCGGACAATGGTCTGGCAGACCCGGGTTTCGACGCCCGAGGGCCGGCTGGTGGCGCTCGTCACCCAGACCCAGCTGGTGCTGTGAGCCCGCCCTCCCGGCACAGAAATATGAGGCGCGCCGCGCCGTAGACGCGTTCGTCGAGCAGCGCAAACCCGTCCTGCCGCGGCGCCGCCTCGCGGGCGGCGATTTCGACCACGGCGAGCGCGTCGGCGGTGAGCCAGCCGGAAGCGGCCAGAGCCGCCAATGCCGGCCCGGCGAGCCGGCTTCCGTAGGGCGGGTCGAGAAAGGCGAGCGCGCAGGCGACCGCACCGCGCGGTGGGCGGGTGGCGTCTCCCGGCGACAATACGGCTGCGCGCGGTCTCGCCCAAAATCTCGATGTTGCGGCGCAGCACCGCCAGCGCCTCGCGGTCGCGCTCGATAAAGAATGCTTCGGCGGCGCCGCGCGACAATGCCTCGAGGCCGAGCGCGCCGGTCCCGGCAAAGGCGTCGAGCACGGCGGCATCGGCAAACGGGCAGGCCGCCCGCGGCGAAGCGGCCGTGCGACAGGATGTCGAACAGCGCCTCGCGGGCTCGGTCGCTGGTCGGCCTGACCGCGTCTCCGAGCGGCGCCGAGAGGCGGCGGCCGCGATGCCTACCGCCGACGATCCGCATGCGCGGCCCAGCGAGGCGTCTCGGCTCCGAGCTGCTCGGCGAGCGCCTTGCGCGGCACTTCGGCGATCGACCCGCGCTCGAGATGGCCGAGCTGGAACGGGCCGTAGGAAAGCCGGATCAGCCGCGTGACCTGCAGGCCCAAGATGCTCGAGCACGCGCCGCACCTCGCGGTTCTTGCCCTCGCTCAGCGCCATCGCGATCCAGGCGTTGCTGCCCTGGGCGCGCTCGAGCTCGGCGCGGATCGGGCCATAGGCGACGCCGTCGATCCGCACGCCCTTGGCGAGGGCGGCGAGACGCGCCGGGTCGACCTCGCCATGCACCCGCACCTTGTAGCGCCGAACCCAGCCGGTCGCCGGCAATTCGAGGCGGCGAGCGAGCGCCCCGTCATTGGTCAGCAGCAAGAGCCCCTCGGAATCGAGGTCGAGGCGGCCGACCGAGATCAGCCGCGGCAACTCCTTGGGCAATGCGGCGAACACGGTCGGCCGGCCCTTTTCGTCGCGATGCGTGGTGACGAGGCCGGCCGGCTTGTGATAGCGCCACAGCCGCGCCCGGTCGGGCTGCGGGACCGGCTTGCCGTCGACCCGGATGTCGTTCGCGGCGCTGACCGTGACCGCTGGGCTGGTCAGCACCGCGCCGTCGACCGAGACCCGGCCCGTCGGCGATCCAGCGCTCGGCGTCGCGCCGCGAGCACAGCCCGGCGCGCGCCAGCAATTTGGCGATGCGCTCGCGCCTCTCCCGATCGGCTCCTCCGCCCGCGGGGGAGGGTCAGGGCGATGGGTGGGGCCCCGGTGCCGTCATCTCGCTGCAGCAGCTTCGACAAAGGCGCGGAAGATGCGGCGGTCGGCCTCGTCGATCTCGAATTCGGGGTGCCATTGCACGCCGAGGCAAAAGCGGCGGCGCAGGTCCTCGATGCCCTCGACGACGCCGTCCGTCGGCTACCGCGTCGACGACGACGCCGGGCCCGGCCTCCTTGACCGCCTGGTGATGGGCGCTGTTGACCGGCGAGATGCTCGGTCCCGGCGATGCGGTGCAGCAGGGTGCCGGCGACGATGCGGACATCATGGCCGGGCTCGTTGCGCGGGTTCGGCTGGCGGTGCGGCAAGGCGTCCGGCACCTCGTCCGGGATGTGCTGGACCAGGGTGCCGCCGAGCGCCACGTTCAGCAATTGCTGGCCGCCGCAGATGCCGAGCACCGGCATCTCGCGGGCGAGCGCACCCCGGGTCGCGGCCAGCTCGAAGGCGGTGCGGCGGTCCTTGGTCGTGACCGTCGGATGGCGGCTCGCCGCGCCGAACAAGGCCGGGTCGACGTCGAAGCCGCCGCCGGTCACGATCAGCCCGTCGATCCGGTCGAGATAGAGGGCGGCGGCATCGGGCTCGTGCGGCAACAGGATCGGCAATCCGCCGGCATGGCGCACCGCGTTGCAGTAGTTCTCGCGGATCGCATACCACGGAAACTTCGACCAGCCGCCCGCCGGCTCGTGATCGAGGGTGAGGCCGATGACCGGTTGTGCCATGCTGAGTTCCGATCGAACGCGGTGCAGACGATGAGCGAATTCTACGAGCTGCCGCTGCGCATCCAGACCTACGACATAGACTTTGCCGGCATCGTCAGCAATATCGTGTTCATCCGCTGGCTCGAGGATCTGCGGCTCGGGCTGATGGACGAGGTCTATCCGCTGGTCCAGGCCCTGGCTGAGGATGTGGCGCCGATCCTGACTGTCGACGCGAATCTCCTATCGCCGGCCGGTGACGATCGCCGACCAGCTATTGGGGCGGATGCGCGTCGCCGCGCTCGGCCGGGTGCGCTGGCGGCTCGCCGCCGAATTCACCGTCGCCGGAGCGGTGCATGCCGAGGCCGAGCAGGAGGGGCTGTTCATGCGGCTCTCGACGCGCCGGCCGATCGCGATCCCGGAGCCGATCCGCCGCCGGCACCACGGATGACCAGGCGCCCGTCGCCGATGGCATTGGCGCTGGCCGAGGCCGAAGCCGCGGCGGCGCGCGGCGAGGTGCCGGTCGGCGCGGTGCTGGTCGACGACGCGGGGCAGGTCGCTCGCCGCCGCCGGCAACCGGGTCGAAGCCGACCACGACCCGACCGCGCATGCCGAGATGCTGGTGTTGCGCGCAGGCCGCGGCGCGGCCGGCGCTGCGCGGCTCGCCGGCTGCGATCTGTGGGTTACGCTCGAGCCGTGCGCGATGTGCGCCGCGGCGATCGCGCTGGCGCGGCTGCGCCGGCTTTATTTCGGCGCCTGGGACCCAAAGGGCGGCGCGGTCGAGCACGGCCCGCGCCTGTTCGACCAGCCGACCATCCATCACCGCCCGGAGATCTACGGCGGCATCGATGAGCGCCGCTGCGGCGAATTGCTGCGCGCCTTCTTTCGCGACCGGCGGTAAATCCGGTGCTCGGGTCGGGTCAGCCTGCTTTTGCAGGTCGTGAAAGACAAGCGAGCAGATTTCGACCAAGTACCAGCAGTGTCGTCGCGAGAAGCAAAGCGGCGAAGCAATCTCGATCCAACCAGCTCCAGCGCGAAGCCGCCCGAGATTGCTTCGCTCCGCTCGCAATGCCCCAACGAGATCGGCGGTTCGACCTGATCAGAGGCCGAGCTAAATGTTCTTGCCGATGTAGCGTTCGCGCTCCGCTGCGATGTCCTCCGGGGTGTAAACCGGGGCGTTTTCGTCAAACGCGGTCCAGCCACTCTCTCGGTACGCCGCGCCGCGGACCGCCGGGTCTACCCAGTTGTGGCGCTGCAGGATTTCGCGGGCGGTCGGAGCGCGCGCATCGTCGACCCGCGCGGTCACGAGGGTGCCGCCGCGACGCACTCCTTCGGCATAAAAATTGGCGTCGCGTTCCGGCACCCCGGCGCCGGTGAGCGAGCCCACGAGCCCGCCGGCCGCACCGCCCACGACCGCACCGCCGACGGCGCCGACAGCGGTGGCGACCAGCCAGCCGGCGGCGACGACGGGGCCGACACCGGGGATCGCCAGCAGGCCGAGGCCGGTCAGAAGGCCGCCGACACCGCCGACCGCCGCCCCGATACCGGCGCCCGTGCCAGCATCGGCGCCAGCGTGCGACGCGCGTTCCCGGTCATACCGATTGTCGACGTTGTTCGACACGATGCTGATCTCGGAGTGCGGGATGCCGGCTGCTTCAAGGGCATTTACGGCGGACATCGCCGCATCGTACGTATCATAAAGGCCAGTCACGGTTTGGGTCATCTCAGATCCCTCGGTAGGTCATGAAGGGCTTAGCTATCACAAGGCGCATCGGCTACTTGGGGACGACATTGCCCTGGTAGTCGAGTGCCACCGGGACATTGGCTTTTCCGTTGTTGGCCATGCCCCGCCAGATCCCATCCTTGTCTTTCGCCAGGTTGGAGATGTGGGTGTAGCCGGCCCTTCCGATGCGGGATTTCGCCTGCGCCTCGGTAAAGCTGTTCGCGCCGACGGCGGGGGCTCCCGGATTGTTCGCGTTGCCGCTGGCAATTGCTGGGGTGCTGGGGTGGGGGTTTGCCTCCGGCGGCGTGTTCTGTGCAACCGCGCCATGCCCGAGAAGGCCGGTCATCGCGGTGACGACGGCCGCGGCCAAAAGGCGTTTCATTCGATGCATCCCTAATTGTTTCATTATCCAGCAGTTGAACAATTTTTTGGCACGGCTCGTTCCGAAAAAACTAAAAATAGAACTGAAAATAGAATTGTGCGAGTTCGGCCACCTCTGTCGGGCGAGGCCCGGCTTCGCCGCCGTGCGGGTCAACCCTTTCGAAAGCAAGCCCAGGAAAGAATACCGACGGGGGCAGCGGACTGGACCGCTGCCCAAAGGCGATCGGCGGCAGGCAATGTCGATCACGCGGCGAGTGTGATAGCATCGCCGCGATGGAGCCGGGCCGAGTGAAACCTGGCCCGCAGCGGAGGTTCGCATGCAGGACCGCCTAACCCTGATTCGTCATGCCGACCGGCCCCGGGTGGCGTTCGCCGGCGGTGCCAGCTATTGCCCGGTCATCGGCGACGACACCGGTGAGGGCCTGCCGATTCGCACCGGCATCCAGGTGTCGCCGCCGGGCTATCGCACGCCGCTGCACTCGCATCCCTATGTCGAGGCGCTGACCGTGCTCGACGGCACCGGCGAGGCGTGGCTCGACGGCGAGGACGGCGTCGTGCGGCTGGAGCCCGGGGTTACGGTGCTGCTGCCGGCCAATCGGGTGCATGGTTTTCGCGCGACCGGGGAGCGGCCGCTGGTAACCTTCGGCATCCATGCATCGGGCCGGCGCATCGTCGACTATGTAACGCCGCAGGCCGGCGGCTGAAACCGCCGACGTGCGGCACTGACAGGAGGAAGGGAGCCATGGACATCCGCCGCATCGATCTGACCCAGCCGCCCGGCCCGCGCATGAGCCGATGCGTGGTCCGCGGCGACACGGTCTATCTCGCCGGGCTGACCGCGAGCGATTCGTCGCAGGACATCAAGGGTCAGACCAAGCAGATCCTGGACAAGATCGACGCTTATCTGGCACAGGCCGGAACCAGCAAATCGAACCTGCTGTCGGCCAATCTGTGGATCAAGGACATGGCGCTCTTCGCCGAGATGAACTCGGTGTGGAACGCCTGGGTCGATCCCGAGAACCCACCGGCCCGCGCTTGCGTTAAAGCCGATCTGGCGCGCCCCGAAATCCTCGTCGAAATCATGGTGACCGCGGCGAAATAGCCCGAAAAGGGGGGCGGTACCGCCGGTGAGCCTCGACGCGATCGCCTTCGCCGCACTGATGGCAGTGGCGCTGGCCCTGGCGGCCGGGATCGTGCTGCTGCTGCGCTTTGGCGCACTGGTCCGCCGCAACGAGCCGCCGATCGAGCCGGCGCTCGCTCGCCTCGACCGCGGCTGGCGCGACGAGCTCGCGCGTAGCCGGGGCCTCGCCGCCGAGGAAGCCCGCCAGCTGCGCGAGGAGGTAACCGGGGCGGTGATTCGGCTCGGCGATTCGCTGCAGCGTACGGTCGAGGGCCGGCTCGAAGCGATGCGCAGCGACAACGCCGAAAAGCTCGAGGCGATGCGCGCCACAGTCGATGAAAAGCTGCACAAGACCCTCGAGGACCGGCTCGGCGCCAGCTTCAAGCTGGTCAGCGACCAGCTCGAGCAGGTGTTCAAGAGTGTGGGCGAGATGCAGGCGCTGGCGGCCGGCGTCGGCGACCTGAAGCGGGTGCTGACCAATGTCAAGGCGCGCGGCACCTGGGGCGAGGTCTCGCTCGGCGGCATCCTCGCCGAGGTGCTGGCCGCCGAGCAATACGACCGCAACGTCGAAATTCGGCCGGGCAGCAACCAGCGGGTCGAATTCGCGATCCGCCTGCCCGGAGCGGAAGGCGACGGCCCGCTATGGCTGCCGATCGACGCCAAATTCCCGACCGAGGACTACGAGCGGCTGTCGGATGCCGCCGAACGCGCCGACGGGCCGGCGGTCGAGACCGCGGGCAAGGCGATCGAGGCGCGCATCCGTCAGGCCGCGCGCGACATCTGCACCAAATATGTGGCGCCGCCGCACTCGACCGATTTCGCGCTGCTGTTTCTGCCGACCGAGGGGCTCTATGCCGAGATCGTGCGGCGGCCCGGGCCTGGTCGACGCCTTGCAGCGCGACTGGAGGATCGTCGTCGCCGGCCCGACCACATTGCTGGCGCTGCTCAACAGCCTGCGCATGGGGTTCCGCAGCCTGGCGATCCAAAAGCGTTCGAGCGAAGTGTGGCAGGTCTTGCGCGCGGTCAAGACCGAGTTCGAAAAGTACGGCGATATCCTCGACAAGGTGCAGAAGAAGCTGCACGAGGCTTCGAAAACGATCGAGGAGGTCGCCGTTCGCCGACGCCAGATCGACCGCAAGCTCGCCGGCGTCGAGACCCTGCCCGAGCGCGAGGCAAGCCTGCTGCTGCGGCTCGACGCAGCCGCGGAGATGCCAGCGCTCGACGCCTGAGCCGCTCGCGACGCCTGAGCCCTGGGCGCGTCACTCCAGCTCGATCTCGCCCTCGATCACGTGCTCGAGCCCGAGCTCGGGGACCGCCAAGGTCATTCGCGGCTTCAAGACGGCATTGGCCGCGAGCGTCCCGTCGGCCAGCGCCGCGCGCACCGCGCGCTCGACCTCGCGTTGCGAGGTCACCCCGACGACCTTGAGGAAGCTGCGGATATCCATGTTGAAGCGGTCTTCGTTCATCGCCTTCCCTCCTCTGCGCCGCGGCCGGGTTGCGCCGCGTCCCGGCTGAAGTAGATCCCCTGGCCCCGCCCGCAACCCGTCACCACCTGGCAACTCTACACCGCTCCGCCACTCCGCACCCGATCTGCACCTTCCCTCCGGCGCCATGTCCTCTGATTTCTACCGGTCCCGATGACCGCGCTCGACCTCGGTTCGGCGACCGAGCCGATGGCGCCTATCGCGCGCTGCGCCAGTCGGGCCGGCTCGAACCCGACGCGGCGCAGCAGCTGGCGGTCGAGCGGCTGCAGAGCCTCTATCGGGCGCTCCTCGACTACCGTCCCGAATCGGGGCTGCACGGCTGGTTCGCCCGCTTTGGCCTCACCGAGCACAACGGCGCCCACGCGCCGATGGGGCTCTATCTGTGCGGACCGGTCGGGCGCGGCAAATCGATGCTGATGGATCTGTTCTTCGCCACGGCACCTGGCCGCCGCAAGCGGCGGGTGCATTTTCACGCCTTCATGCTCGAAGTGCACGATCGCATCGAGCAGGAGCGGCGCGAGAAGACCCGCGAGCCGATCGCCCAGGTCGCCGCCGACATCGCCGCCGAGGCCGCGCTGCTGTGCTTCGACGAATTCCAGGTCGACAACATCGCCGACGCGATGATCCTCGACCGCCTGTTCACAGCACTGTTCGATGCCGGGATCGTGGTGGTGGCGACCTCGAACCTGGCCCCCGACGAGCTCTACCCGCACGGATTGCACCGCGAGCGGTTTTTGCCGTTTGTCGCCCTGCTCAAGCGCAAGCTCTACGTGCTCGAGCTCGACAGCGGTCGTGACTATCGGCTCGCCCGGATTCAGGGGAAACCGGTCTATCATTATCCGCTCGGCGAGGCGGCGCATCAGGCCCTGAACATCACCTTTGCCGAATTGACCGACGGGGCGCCGGGCGAGAAGATGAGCCTCAGCGTCAAGGGCCGCACTCTCGTCGTCCCGCGCGCGGCACGCAATCTCGCCTGGTTCGGCTTTGCCGATCTGTGCGCCCGGCCGCTCGGAGCCGGCGATTACCTGGCGATCGCCGGGCGGTTCGCCGCAATCATCGTCGAGGGCATCCCGCGTCTCGGGCCCGAAGAGCGCAACGAGGCGCGGCGCTTCACCATCCTGATCGACACGCTCTATGACGCGCGCACTCTGCTGGTCGCCTCGGCCGAGGCCCCGCCCGAAGAAATCTTCATCGCCGGCGACGGCGCCATCGAGTTTCAGCGCACCGTCTCGCGCCTCAACGAGATGCAGAGCGAGGGCTACATCGCCGACCGCCCGCGGGGGTAGTATTTAGAAGGGTCGGCGAGGCACAACCGAGCCCCGGCCGAAGCTGGCGGTCGAACTCGGGTCGGAAATTGGTCTCGTCTTGCGGTGCTGTCGGAATTGCTCCGCTAGACCAGCGCCTTCAGCATCGCTTCGGCGCTGGAGGCCTCGACCTGGCCAGGCTGGGCCTCGAGGTTGAGCGACTTGACGACGCCGTTGTCGACCAGCATCGAATAGCGCTTCGAACGCACCCCGAGCCCGCCCTTGCTGAGATCGAGCTCGAGCCCCAGCGCACGCGCGAAATCGCCGCTGCCGTCGGCCAGCATCGTCACCTTGCCGGCGCTCTTCTGGTCCTTGCCCCAGGCGCCCATGACGGCGGGGTCGTTGACCGCGACGCAGGCGACCTCGTCGATCCCCTTGCCCTTGATGTCGGCCGCCTTGTCGACGTAGCCCGGCAGATGGCGCTGCGAGCAGGCCGGGGTGAAGGCCCCCGGGACCGCGAACAAAACGATTTTTCGGCCGCGGAAGAACTCGTCGGTGGTGACCTCTTTTGGCCCTTCCGGGGTGACTTGCCGCAATGTCGCCGATGGCAGCTTGTCGCCGACCTTGATCGTCATGGGATGTCCCTCCGAAGCTGTGCAGATCCGAAAGGCGGATCGATAGCACAGCACCCGCCGCCGGGCAAACCGCGCCGGTCGCCGCCGGCTGCCGTTTTTTTGCGCGGGATCTCGCAACGAACCCTTTTATGCTGGACGTATAAGCTGCGGGGTTGCATCGAGGATGGCGCCATGGCCGAGGGATCGCATCGGAGAGCGCGGTGAATTCGCTCGCGGGCCAGCTATTGGTGGCGATGCCGCAGATGGAAGATCCCCGCTTCGCCCGCTCGGTCATTTATCTGTGCGCGCACAGCGGCGACGCCGGGGCGATGGGTTTGGTGATCAACAAGGTTCTGGGCTCGCTGACCATGGCCGAGCTGTTCGCGCAGCTCGAGATCGAGCCGGCCGGCCCGGCCAAGACACGCCCGGTCCATTTCGGCGGTCCGGTCGAGCCGGGCCGCGGCTTTGTGCTGCACACCGGCGATTATCGCGAGGACGCAACCCTGCCGGTTGCCGGCAACATCTCGGTGACCGCGACCCTCGACGTCCTGCGCGCCATCGGCAAGGGCCAGGGTCCGCGCCACAGCCTGTTCGCGCTCGGCTATGCCGGGTGGGCGCCGGGCCAGCTCGACGCCGAGATCCAGGCCAATGGCTGGCTGTCGGTCGCGGCGGATGCGGACATCGTGTTCGACGCCGACCACGACGCCAAGTGGCGGCGCTCGCTGGGCAAGCTCGGCATCGACATCTCGACGCTGTCGAGCGACGCCGGCCACGCCTGAGGCTGCTGGTCTTTTCCGCCGCTGAGCAGACCGGCTCTAGTGCTCAGACGCAGACAGAAGATTCGCTCAACCGTCATGGCCGGGCTCGTCCCGGCCATCCACGACTCGCGGCACCGGCTCGTGCGGTTTCCGTGGATACCCGGCACAAGGCCGGGCATGACGAATACGGCGACCTTGTACCATCTGAATGCGTCTGGGCACTGGTGGGATTGGCGGGAACGGCAGGCGGAATTGAGCGGGAGCTTTAATGTCAAGGATCGATGCCCGGCCGCGCATGGCGATACGTTATTTGGTCTATATTGCGATATTTACAATTATTTGCTTCCTGATACAGATCAAAGTCGGCGCGTACGGCTCGGATCATAGCCAGGCCGGCGACGAGTTTGCGCATTTTGTTTCCTCCCTTATGATAGCGGACTATTTCAAACATCATCTGTTTTCCAATCCTCTCTCGTTTGCGAAGGCGTACTACGAGCATTTCCCGCGGGTTGGACTCGGCCATTGGCCGCCGATGTTCGAAGCCGTCCAAGCAGCATTGTTTCTGGTCTTCGGGCATCGCGGAACCACCGCCGTCGCTCTCCAAGCGATCATCGGCGGCCTGTGCGCAGGGTTGGCGGCCGCCATCGTCAGCCCTCTCGGCAAAGTCTTGGGCGCCATAACCGGTGTCGCGGTTTTATTTGCCCCCGCGGTGCTGTTTCTCGTCAGCACGGTGATGGCCGACAATTTCCTCGCCGTTCTGGTGACGCTCACCGCGCTGGGCTGGTCCGCGTTTTATCATAAAAGGACATGGTCCTCGGCATTGGTGTTCGCGCTGCTCGCGGCTGCGTCGATCCTGACGAAAGGAACCGGCTTCGGTCTCGCATTGATGCCGGTCATTTACCTCGGCATAAAGCGGGATTTGTGGTTTCTCTTTGACAAGAGGGCAATCTTTGCCGCGGTCGTCGTCGCAATCTTCACGATCCCCTGGTATCTGGCCACATATCGTCTGGCGGCGACCGGGTTTGTTTACCCGTGGGGCTGGGCTTACACGCGGCTCGCCATTCCCTTCTTCGTCAAAGCTCTCCCTGATAGCGTCGGAATTCTGATCGTAGCCTGCTATATCGTCGGGTTATATTTTTCGATTGCGACCGATGACGCCGGTAAAGAGCCGCTCGACATCGATGTATTCGTCGCGGCGTCATTGTCGATGCTGATCATTCCGATGATCGCCCCGGCGGATTTGTTGGACCGCTATCTGATCCCAGCACTGCCCAGCGCGGCCGTAGTGGCGGCATGGGGATTGCAGCGGTTGATAAGCGTTGTCCCGCGATCGCAGATCAAGCGCCCGCTGGTGCGCTCCTCGCTTTGGGGCGCGATCGTATTACTGTCGCTTGCCAGCGTATTTCACAAACCGCACCTTGAGCCTTACCATTCGGGTCGTATCGCATCGTATATCCTCGATGCCCACGAGGCGAACCCGCTCGTGCTCGTGTCGGGGGCCGCGAGCGTGGAGGGGGCGGTCATCGCGGCGTTTGCCGAGCGAGACCACAGCTGGAGCCATTATGTCGTTCGCGGGACGGCCGTGCTGGCGAGCGGCAATTTCTCGGGCACCACCTATGCGGAGCGGTTCGACACGCCCGAGGCCATGGCCAAATGGATAAGGAACAACCAGATCGGCTGGATCGTGGTTCAGGACCCGATCGCCGCCGACGCGTTCCCCCACGACCAGATCCTGAAGGCCGCTCTCGATGCCGATCTGCTCGGCGCGCGCCTGGTCCAGTCCGTGCCGAACAATCGCGAGGGCGGCAGCGAGCTGCGCGTCTACGCTCTGCCGGCGGCGGGCATTTCCCCGTCTCGATCGGACCCGGTCTTTTCGGAATTGAAGCCGTCCCTACTCTAAAGCAAGCTCGCCGCAGCGGACTACGGCGGTGATGCAGGAGCCGCGGACGCGATATTCCCGGTTGTTCCCTGCGCCGCCGTTATTTCGCCTGTCGCCGCGCACACAGGAGCAGGTTGGTCGGCAAGCCGAGCAGCAATGCGCTGCGCACGTCAAAACGCTCGATCCCGGCCTGACGAGCGAGCGAGGCGAGGTCACGCCGCGACAGCAAGTTGAGGTTCTCCTCACGGGCGAAGAAATCCATCCCCAAGGTTCTCAGGATGCCGCGGAACAACGGCGCCGGCAGCCAATGAGCGAAAGGCAGCACCGTGTGGAACTCGACCGGAAACCAGCGATTGGGCGTGGTCACGAAGATGCCTTTGCGCGCCACCCGCCAGACCTCGCGCAGGAAAATCGTCTGCCGTTCCCGACTGCCGACGTGCTCCAGCACCGCATTGGAATGGACGAAGTCGAAGCTAGCGTCCTTGAACGGCAGCCTGCGGCCGTCCGCGCGGATAAAGGTCAAGCCCGGGTAGGCGACCGCGAGGAACGATGCATCGTCGACGCCCACGGCGGTGAGTTGCCTCTTATGCTGGAACCAAGCTTCGAAATAATTTGAGTTTTCAAAGGAATGGTCGCTCGTCGCGCCGACATCGAGAACCGTGTCGCCCACGGTCACCCCGGTATTTCCAGCGAAAGCCGCAAACATTTTTCGCCGCTGATGGGTGGCGATCTTGACTGGAAGGGAGCCGGGTGGGGCCGAGTTGTAATGGGAGTTGATCGTCATTGTCCTGACCTCACCAGCGGGCTTCATCGGCGCTCGGCGGGAAATGAGGCGTCACTGCGTCATGATATTTCCGACCGTCAAATTCGGAGTGCTCCCCCAATCCCACCTGTTGCGCGTCCATTCCTCTCTCGGGCGGGGGACTGTCAACTCGGCACCTATGCGAACCGGTACCAGAAAATATAACACAGCGCCTTGACGCCGTCCTTCCACCCGATTTTTTTGCCCTCTTCGTAAGTGCGGCCGTAATATGATATTCCCAATTCATATATCCGTAGGCGTCGGGCCCGCGCCACATTCGCCGAGAACTCGATCTCGAAGCCGAACCTGTTGCTTCGAAGGGTCAATAGCTGTATAACTTCTTTTGTGAACATCTTGTAGCATACTTCGAGATCGCCGAGTATCTGATTATAAACTATGGAGAATAGAATGGATATGATTTTGTTTGCTGCGAAATGATGATAATAAAGGCAGCGGTGGGGTTCGCTGCTGAAATCGTGAACCGTACACAACATCCGCTTTGTCTTCGGCGAACAGCGGCCAGAAGCGGCACCAATCCGCAGGATCGTACTCGAGATCGGCATCTTGTATGACGATAACATCGCCGGTGGCGCGGCGCAGTCCGGTTCTGAGCGCCGCGCCCTTTCCTTGGTTCTTGTCGTGGTAGAGAGCGACGACCGTCGACTTGGCAAAATTTTCCGTACCGAGGTGGTGGCCCTCCTCGCCGATCACCACCACGCCGCCATCGCCAGGCCAAGCCACCCGCGCCCCTGCGCCCATCTGCTCCCTTATCCAATCGCGTGTCCCATCTTTCGAGCAATCATCGATCAGCAGGATCTCCTTTTCCACTTGCGGCAGAGATAAAACCACCTTATTGAGGATCAGCGGCAGCGATTGGATCTCGTTATACACCGGAATAACAACCGACAATTTCATTGTGCGCTCCTTAGTGACAGTCTATTATTTATTGTATCTTGTTTATGGCTGGTAGATTAGTATGAGATCTACAGGAACATCAGGTCATTTGTCAACAGGCGCCTGATAAGGCTGCTGCCTCGCCAGGAACGAGAAAATCTTGCCGCCCGATCCGTGCGCGAGAATGGCGGCGGCGGCAACTACCACCGGAAGCAGGAGGCAAAGTTGCGCCAGGGTCGCTGCGGCGACGCCGGCCGCACGAGGGCCGCCGGTGAACTCGACCGCCAGCGCGTATGCGAACTGCAAAGTACCGAGAAAGGCGGGACCGGAGGGCACCAGCGTGCTCAAGCTTGCGACACCGACAAGAACCAGAGCGTCGGCTGGCCCGAATTTCAATCCCACCGCCGTGACCAGACACCACAGCGCGAATGTTTCGGGCACGTAGATCAGGAGAGTAATCACAGCGATCTTTGCTGTGCGCCGGCTACGCAGGATCTCCAGCCCGCGCCGCACCATCGCCATCTGCGCCGACAGTCCGGCAAACCGGCCGAGAATGCGGGGCATCGTCGATCTCGAGAGATAGATCGCCGCAAGCAAGATGACGCCGAAAAGAACTGCCGCGGTTACCAGGACTTTAATCAGTATCCCGGCGTCCTGCCCCATAGGTGTCAAAAATAGACCTACGCCGAGGCAGGCGATTACCGTGAGTCCGTCGAACAGTCTTTCTATAACGATGGAGGTGAGAGCCCAGACGCGTGAGAGCCCATATGTCTTCTTAAAATACTCGGCGCGGACGAGCTCGCCCAGGCGCGCCGGTACGACCGTGTTCAACCCATAGCCGACGAGCAAGGCGCGCGCCACGACCCGGTACGGAATCACCGCGACCGGCCGCAGAATGCATTGCCATCGCCACACCCGCAGCGCCAAGTCGCCCCAATAGACGAGCATCGCCAACGCGATCCACAGCGGATCGGCCCCCTCGAGGGCCGCGCCGATCGTCGCCAAACTTACGCCATGGAGCGCCAGTGCCAGAAAGCACAGCGTGCAGGCGAGGCCGACGGCCAGCTGCATCATTCTCAGCTTCATGCCAGCTTCATATCGGCTAATTGGGGAACCGCGCGAGCAGGCAGCTAAACGGCATCATCACCCATGGCTCAGACGCAGACACACGATTCGCTCAACCCCGCGATGGCCCGTCATGACCGGGCTTGCCCCGGTCATCCACGAGCCGCGGCACAAACGCTGCCGGCTTCCGTGGATGCCCGGCACGAGGCCAGGCGTGACGATTTAGGTGAGACTGCACCTCTGAATGCGTCTAAGCACTAGTAGAACAAGACGGCAGAATCATGACCTCCCGGCCGTCGCTCATTTTGCTGTTTCCGATCTGAGGAAGCAGCCTGTCGCGAACCGGCGCTCCCTTTGCCCGCGTCGTGCCGCTGCCAAGTCATCCTCGCCAAAAATTAAAAAGCAGCAAAGATTTCCCGGTCGACGCCCGGTTGATCTGCCCTATTTGCGACCGCGGCCACCGCTCGACGGCCTCACCGCTGCCAATCGCCGCTGAGCACGGCGAACAGCAGGTGGTCCTGCCATTTGCCTTCGATGCACAGATACTGGCGGGCGTGGCCTTCCTGATGAAAGCCGGCCCGGAGCAGCAAGGCTTGGCTCGGGACGTTGGCCGGCAGGCAGGCGGCTTCGACCCGGTGCAGGCGCAGGCGGGCGAACGAGAAATCGAGCACCAGCGGCAATGCCGCCGTCATGTAGCCCTGGCGGGCGTAGGGCTCGCCCACCCAATAGCCGAGGCTGGCGGTCTCCGACACGCCGCGGCGGACGTTCGACAGCCCGATCCCGCCGACCAGCGTGTCGTCATGGGCGTAGATGAAAAAATTGTAGGCCTGGTCGGTCCGCCAGTCCTCGGCATAGCGCGCGACGCGCCAGCGGAAGCTCAGCCGCGACAATGCGTCGGGCGGCCAGCTCGGCTCCCACGGTTCGAGAAAGCGGCGCGAGCAGGCGCGCAGGCTGGCCCAGGCCTCCCAGTCGCCGCGATCGGGGGCGCGCAGATAAACCCGCTCGCCGATCAGCCGGAACGGGTCGGAGCGGGTCAGAAACAGGCGCGGAAAGGACTTGCGCTGGGGCGCCATCGCGCTCGGGCCGTCAGGCGGCGAGCCGCGCCTGGACGCGGCCGAACTCTTCGAGGCGCGAGAGCGGCCCCAGCGCCGTCAAGGTCGGCGGTCCGGCCCGCCAGCGCGCCACGACCCGCCTGATCGCATCGTCGTCGACCCTCTCGATCCGGCGCACGATCTCGGGCGGGTCGAACGGGGTGCCGTGGATCAAGAGATGCTGCGCCAGTTGCTCGCAGCGCGCCGAGGTGCTTTCGAGCGACATCAAAAGGCCCGCCTTCATCTGGGTCTTGGCGCGGGCGAGCTCGACCGGGCTCAGCCCATCGGCGAGCTTTCGCGCCTCCTCGCACAGCGCCGGCACCAGCTCGGCCGCCTCGTCCTCGCCGGTGCCGGCATAGATCCCGAACAATCCGCCGTCGTGATAGCTGTGGGCGAAGCAATGGATCGTGTAGACGAGGCCGCGCTTTTCGCGGATCTCCTGAAACAGCCGCGATGACATGCCGCCGCCGAACGCTGTCGACAGCACCGAGGCCGCGTAAAAGTCGGGGTCGCCGAGGGTCAGCCCGGGAAAGCCCAGCACCAGGTGCAATTGCTCGAG
Source organism: uncultured Alphaproteobacteria bacterium (assembly GCA_963703665.1). GTDB lineage: Bacteria > Pseudomonadota > Alphaproteobacteria > ATCC43930 > CGMCC-115725 > AP-15. The sequence goes on from CAVPFB010000003.1 coordinate 253,954, forward strand.
GTCGCGCTCCTCGCGCCGGTCGCCGCCGGCGTAGCGCGCCGGTTCGGTCGTGACCGGGCGTTCGGCCGGGACATCGGACAGCAGCTTTTCCGCCGCCGCCGCCAAGCGATCGTGGTCGAGATTGCCGGCGGCGGCCAGCACCATCCGCCGCGCGCCGTAATGGTCGTGCAGATATCGGGTGACGTCGTCGCGCCCGAGCCGGCGAATGATTTCGGGCCGGCCCAAGACCGGCCGCCCCATCGCCTGGTCGGGGAAGGCGCATTCCTGAAAGTGGTCGAAAATGATGTCGTCGGGGGTGTCGTTGGCCTGGCCGATCTCCTGAAGGATCACGGTGCGCTCGCGCTCCAGTTCCTCCGGCTCGAAGGTCGAGTGCTGCAGGATGTCGGCGAGGATGTCGAGCGCCAGCGGCACGTCCTCCTTCAGAACCTTTGCGTAAAAGGCCGTGCTCTCGCGCGAAGTGTAGGCGTTGAGGTGACCGCCCACCGCCTCGATCTCTTCGGCGATGGCGAGTGCGCTACGCCGCTCGGTGCCCTTGAACGCCATGTGCTCGAGAAAATGCGCGACCCCGTTGACCGCCGCCGGCTCGTGCCGGGTTCCGACATCGACCCAGATGCCGAGCGAGACCGTGTCGACGGTGTCGATCCGGTCGGTGGCGATCCGCAACCCGTTCGCCAGGGTGGAAACCCGTACCGTCATATCGTTGCTCCCACGCGCCGTGCATGGGCGCGAATAAACCCTTTGACCGCGCCGAGATCGTTCGGCAGCACCACTATGCGCTCGCGCTTGTCGAACAGCGCGGCCAATGCCGGCGGCGGCGGCGGCCGGATGCCGGTCGCGCGCTCGACAGCGTCTGGAAATTTGGCCGGATGGGCGGTGGCGAGCGCCACCATCGGCGCCCCGTCGGTCGCCGCGCCGAGCTCGGCGCGCGCCGCGGCGACCGCGACCGCGGTGTGCGGGTCGATCAGCATTCCGGAGCGGGCATAAGTCTCGGTGATGGTCTGCATGGTTAGAGTGTCGTCGACTTTGTGGGCGGAAAACAAGCCGCGCGCCGCCCGCCACGCCTGCTCGTCCGCCGGCAGGCTGCCGAGTCGGCGAAATGTCTGCATCGCCTCGGCGACAGCGGCGCCGCTGCGGCCCTTCAATTCGAACAGCAGCCGCTCGAAATTGCTCGACACCTGGATGTCCATGCTCGGGCTCAGGCTCGGCTCGACCGTGGCGACCGCCATCTCGCCGTTGGCGATATAGCGGGCGAGGATGTCGTTGCGGTTGGTGCCGATCACCAGGCGCTCGATCGGCAGCCCGATCCGGCGGGCGACATGGCCGGCATAGACATTGCCGAAATTGCCGGTCGGCACGCTGAACGACATCGGCCGCGCCGGGCCGCCGAGCGCCGCAGCGGCGGCGAAATAATACACGGTTTGGGCGGCGATCCGGGCCCAGTTGATCGAGTTGACCGCGGAGAGGTTCAGCTCTCCCCGCAGCTCGGCATCGGCGAACAGCGCTTTGACCAGGTCCTGGCAATCGTCGAAATTGCCCTCGACCGCGACGGCATGGGCATTTGGCGACTCGACGGTGCTCATCTGCCGGCGCTGCACCTCGGAGATGCGCCCGTGCGGATAAAGGATGAAAATGTCGATGGCGTCGCGGTCGCGGCACGCGGCCAGCGCGGCCGAGCCGGTGTCGCCCGAGGTGGCGCCGATGATCGTCACCTGCTGATGTCGCTTGGCCAGCACCGCGTCGAACAGCCGGCCGACCAGCTGCAGCGCCAGATCCTTGAAGGCGAGCGTCGGCCCGTGAAACAGCTCCAGCAGCCACAGCCGCTCGTCGAGCTGGACCAGCGGCACCACCCCCCGGTGGGCGAAATCGCGATAGGCCGCCGCCGTCAGCGACCGCCATTCGGCTGCGGAAAACGCATCCCCGGCGAACCATCCCATGATCCGCGCGGCCAGCTCGGCATAGGGCAGGCCGGCAAAGCCGCGCACCGCCTCGGCGCCGAGAGCGGGCAAATGGTCCGGCACATAGAGGCCGCCATCCTCGGCGAGCCCGGCGAGCAGCACATCCTCGAACGAATGCGTCTCGGGCTGCCGCCGCGGGTTGCGGGTGCTGATGTAGCGCACGGGCGCGGGTGCGGGCGACATCCGCCGAACCTATCGTCCCGCCCGCGCCGTCGCAACCGGATGCGCTCGCGCGGCGCGCGGACCCGGGGACCAACCGGGCCGAGACGACGGCCCCGAGATCTGCCGGGCTCAGCGCGGGACATAAAAGACGCCGTCCCTAGAGCGCCAGCCAGGCTGGTAGTAACGATCGACGGCGTACAGAAATTCATCGGTGAACCTGTTGAATTTCTGCGGATAGTGCAGAATGTGGCAGTACGCCGTTTTCGGGTCGTCGCAGATATTTTCGCGCAATTGGATGACGGAGAAGTCATGCGCGGCGACGCGCCGAATGAGCGCGGTCTGGTCGAGCCGGCCGGCGAGGATGTACTGGCGCGAGTTGAACGGGTCGAGGATGAACGGCTTGCCGGCGCGATAGCACAACAGCAGGCTTTCGCAGATCGCCGGACCCGGCCGTTGCGCCAGGTAGCGCGCGTCGGCGGAAAATTCGCTTTGCGCTCGGCGGTCGGCGGCGAGCAGGCGGCCGAGGCGAGCGAGCGGACCAAAGGCTCGCGGGCTCGTCGCCCAGATCGGTTGGGCGAGCAACAGCGGCACAATCGCCAGCGCGGCCGCGGTCGCCCACGCGCCGGCATCGACCCGCACGGAGATCCGCCGGCGCAGCTCATGGAGCAAAACACCGGCGGCGATGCCGAGAAAGACCGCCGGGTCCTGGAACAAATTGTAGGACGCTCCTTCGAATCCGGCGAAAATCGCCGCTGTGACGATCGAGATCAAACCGTAAATGCCAAGCACGAGCCGGCGGTCCGTCAGAAAGACCTGGCGTGCAAATACGACAACCGTCAGCAACGGGTATTTGAACAGGCGAAGGTATTTCATCAGATGATAATGGACGCCGTGCCAGGCGAACAGCCGCGGTGACAGCAGATGATCGACAAAGCTGCCGCCGGCGACGAGTTGGGTGAGGCCGAGCAGCGCCGCCCCCGATCCGGCGCAGCAGGCGACCCAAAAGATCAGCCGGCGCGGCGAGCGGAGCGCCAGATCGATGGTGATCGCCAGCGGGATGGCGACGAGGTTGTGCTTGACATACCCGGCAACGGCGACGAGCAGCGCCGTGCGCAGCAGACCGCGGCGATCCGGTGTGCGGGAGACGTAGCTGACGAGCCCGCCGAGCATGATCGCTTCGGCCAGGCTCTGCGGATCGTCGACCGCGACCCAGGCGGGCGCCATCAGATAGCAGAAGCCCGCCGCGCAGGCCCCGCCAAAGACCGCGTCGATCCGGTCGCCGCCGAAGCCGCGGGTGGCCGCCGCGGCCAGGACGCCGATCGCGACGAACGCCGCCGCCGCCACGATCCGTCCGCTCAGCAGCAGGTCCCCGACCACGGAGTTGATCGCGGCGACGATCAGGAACGAGCCGATCGGATAATTATTTACTCTCCATAAATTGGCGTCATAAATCGTTTCATGATGAATGAAGTTTGAGTGTATTATAGACATTCCAACCTTCATTGTAATTGCGTTCATAGGTAAAGCCGAGCGAGATCAGCGCAGGGACGCACAGGCAAACAACGCCGATGGCGACGCAGCCGACGAAGGCCCACAGCGCGAGCCTCGCCAGGCGAGACCACGGCCGCAGCTGCGCACGGGGGGCGATACGATCGCGGTCATTCTCAGCCGGCCGGGTCATCGGGCCTCATGCGCGGTCTATCGGCGTCGGCGCCGACGGTCCGAATCGCCCGAGCCCACTTTGGGGTTGCATCCGGCGGCCGGAACCTGTTCCGTGGCGCGGGCGTCCGGGCCGACCCGCCGCTCGGCTCGGTTTGATCGGCTGCTCAGAGAGAACCATGCGGGTGCTGGTCGGGCTTTATCTGGTCATCGGAATCGTGCTGCTGGCGATCGGGTTTCTGCTGCCCGGCCCGTGCCCGAACCGGAACACCGACATCGTCAGCAACGTGGTCTTCGTGCTGACCTGGCCGGTCGGGCTCTACGCCGAGGTCTACCACGGGCACCTGTCGGTCGAGGACTGGCTGCACGCACAGGCCTGCGAAGGCGGCGACGGGTTGGGGACCAAGAAGATCTAGACGGGGCCGAGGCCGAAGGCGGGGCCGGCGCGGCGGCGCAGTTCCTCGCCGAGGGCAGCGCCGAGGGCGGCGGCCTCGGCCATCGGCCCCGATCGCCGCCCGTGGGTTTCGGCGCTCCCGTCCGGGGTCAGCAGCAACCCCTCGATCGTCAGCCGGTCGCCGTCCAGTTCGGCGAACCCGGCGATCGGGGTCCGGCACGAGCCGTCGAGCACCGCCAGCATCGCCCGCTCGGCGGCGCTGCAGGCGGCGCTGCGCGGGTCGTGCAGCGGTCCGAGAAGCCGGCGCACTCGGTCATCCCCGGCGCGGCATTCGACCGCGAGCGCGCCCTGGCCGACCGCCGGCAGCATGATCTCGGGCGGCAGGATCTCGGTCGCCAGGTGTGCCAGGCCGATCCGTTCGAGCCCGCACAGCGCCAACAGGGTCGCGTCGACCTCGCCGGCTTCGAGCTTGGCGATGCGGGTGTTGGCGTTGCCGCGCAACGGCACGATCCGGAGATCGGGCCGCCGCCGCAGCAGCTGGGCCTGGCGCCGCAACGAGGCGGTGCCGATGACCGCACCCTGTGGCAGTGCGGCGAGGCTCGCGGCGCGCGGCGACAGCAAGGCGTCGCGCGGGTCGTCGCGCGGCAGGACGCAGGCGATCTCGACCCCCTCCGGCAGCCGGGTCTCGAGGTCTTTCAGCGAGTGCACCGCCAGATCGATCCGTCCGGCGATCAGCGCCTCGTCGATTTCCTTGGCGAACAGCCCCTTGCCGCCGATCTCGGCCAGCCGCCGGTCCTGCACCCGGTCGCCGGTGGTACGGATGGCGACGATCTCGAGCGCGCCGTCGGCGGCGAGGTCGGGATGAAGGGCGCGCAGCCGGTCGCGCACGAGCCCGGTCTGGCTCAGCGCCATCGGGCTGCCGCGGCTGCCGATGCGCAGGGGGCGGGGTGGGGCGGGCATCTTCTCACCCTTCTTTTAACCCGACCGCAGGCTGCGTTCCAACCGGCGTGAGGACCGGCGCCCGATCAAAGCCGGGAGGCAATTTTCGCGATGGGTGTGAAGCGGGTCACAGCGGGAATGGCTGTGGCATGCTGGAATGTATCGCCCGCAACCGGCGATCATCGATCTCCCGGGCTCCGGCTCTATGGAGGGCATATGCGCCTTCTCTCCTCGCTTTGGCCGCCCAACATCCTGCGACAGCTTCGCCAGGGGCAGGATTCCTCGACTTTCGAGCGGCTCGGCCGGTCGCGGCATGTCGCGGATCTGCGGCTGATCTTTTCGGTCACGGTCATCATCACGATCGCGGCCTCGATCCTCGCCTTGCTCTTCTGCTTCGAGCACGAGGTCATCAGCAATTGGAAGACCATCAAATCGAGCCACAGCGGCTGGATCTGGCCGCAGCTGGTGTTCTCGGCGATCGGCGACAGCGCCGCCTTTATTGGCGCGATCGGGGCGGTCGGCTGTGGCGTGCTCACCTGGACTTATCAGACCGGCAGCGCCCGTCTGGGGGTGGTCGACCTGTTCGCCTGCGAGATCGCCACCCTGTGCCGCGTCGCCGCCGTGGTCGACATGGTGCCGCGCTACATCGCCTTGTTCGAGGGCGGACCGCAGACCGCCCAGCCGCGCGACATCGACGGCGACATGCCGGACGATGGCAGCCATTTCACCTCGCAGGAAAGCTATTTCCCGGTATTCGACTCGTCGGTGAAGGACCTGCAGCCGCTGGAAGCCGACGTGGTCGACAACGTCACCGCGTTTTACACGTATATGAAGGTGATGCGGGATTCGCTGCGAAAACTCGCCGACATCCACCCGTCGCCGGCGGCGGGCGCCGGCAATGACGACTGGCATCGCGCCCTCGTCAGCGTTATCTACATGCAGTTCCTCGGGCTGGAGAGCGCGCGCAAGTCGATCAAGGGCCTGGTCGAGCACGAGCCGGCCAAGGCCGAGGATATTTTCACGATTCTGCTGAGCGAGCTGGTCGCCTACGGCTTTCTGCGCGATCGGTTCAAGGGCGATCTGAGGCAGCGGCGGCTGGAGGCGCGGGAGGAGAAATATCGCCGCGAGATCCCGGAGCTGTTCCGGACCCTCAACCAGAGAACCGGAAAGCAATGGGCGAAAGCACAGGATGTCGCCGCGGAGGTCATGAAACGCTACGCCACGGTTTTCGCGGAACCCGCCCGGCAGCCCGCTCATCTGCCGGAATGGGCTTAGTCCAGCGGTGCGAACCTCGGACCTGGTCCCCGCGAACCCTCATCCGCCTCGGTGCGCTCAGCACCTTCTCCCGCATGCGTGGGCATTATCGGTTGATTTTGACCTCTAGCCGCCCGGCAGCAGCGGCAGGGTGCGGGTCAGCGCCAGCCAAAATGCGGCAAAGCCGATCGATAGAATCGCGATCGGCACTCCGGCGCGCGCGTGCTCGGCAAAGCCGAGCCTCACTCCCATCCGCTCCGCCCGCTCGGCGATCAAGACATTGGTCAGGCTGCCGGTCAGCATCAGGTTGCCGGCGAGGCTCGACAGCAGCGCCAGCGCATAGAGGGCGCCCGGCGGTGCGGTCGGCCACAATTGCAGCAGCAGCATCGAGGCGCCGACGCTGCCGATGGCGTTGCTGGCGACGAGGCTGAACGGCGTCAGCAGCAAGAGATTGTCGGGCAGCAGGCGATGGTCGGTCAGGAACGCCAGCAGAGGTGCGGCGACGCCGGCCCGGTTCAAGGCCCCGGTGATCGCGAACAGGCAGGAGACCAGCAGCAGCAGCGGCCAATCGACCGCGGCGATCATCGTGCGGCTGGTGATCTTGCGGTTGGCGAGCAGCAGTGCGGCGATGATCAAGGCGCCGATCTCGCGCGGCAGCGGAGTCGCGAACAGGACCAACAGCGCCAGCACCGCGACCAGCCCCTTGATCGTCTGGTTGCGATCGAGCGGCCGGGTGGCGAGCCGCGTCGACTCGACAGGGGCCGGCTCCGCGGGGGCCGCCCTAACGAGGGATGGCTCGGCCGGGGCTGCGGGTCCGCTCACCACCATGCGCCGATGCCATTGCAGCCAAACCACCGCGTAGACCACGATCAGCGCGAACAACGCCGGAATCGCGCAGATCGCCGAGAACGTCCAGAAGCTCAACTGACCGAGCGAGCCGATCAGGATGTTCTGCGGATTGCCGATCAAAGTCGCGGCCGAGCCGGCATTGGTGGCGGCGGCCAAGGCGATGACCAGCGGACGCGGATCGAGCGAGCGCGTCTGCGCGCCGGCGATCAGCAAGGGGGCGATCGCGACGATGAGGATGTCGCTCGCCAGCACTGCGGACAGCGCGCCGCCAATGGCGACGGTCAGCGCCGATCAGGGTGGCGAACCCGCGCCGGCGTGCCGGTGATCGTGCGCGCGCACAGGTCGATAAAGCCCGATTCGGCGAATTGGGCCGAGATGATCATCATCGCGAACAGCAACGCGATCGTCGGCATGTCGACGTCGCTGCCGAAATCGTCGAGCGTCATCTGACCGCTCGCCAAGAGCGCGATGACGGCGAGCAGCGCGATCCCGGTGCGGTCGACCTGCAGCCAGGCGATCCGCCCGGCGGCCATGCCGATATAGGTCAGGATCAGGACGAGAAGGACGATCGCGGCATGCATCGGGAGAGCCAAGCGACGGGCGCGTCATCATATCCGCAATGCCCGTGCCAAGCGCTACCGTGCAGGCGATGCCACGCTGCATCGGCGCCGTCGGTTTGCTATATCATCGTCCGATGCCCGATCCTGCCGTTCTCGTTTCTTCGTCGTCCGCCGCGACCCCCTACCTTGCCGCGCTCAACGACGCGCAGCGGCGCGCGGTCGAGGCGGTCGACGGCCCGGTCCTGGTGCTGGCCGGCGCCGGCACCGGCAAGACCCGGGTCTTGACCGCGCGGCTCGCGCATATCCTCGCCACTCGCCGGGCGTTTCCGTCCGAATTGCTGGCGGTCACCTTTACCAACAAGGCGGCGCGCGAGATGCGTGAGCGGCTCGAGGCGATGATCGGCCGCGCTGCCGACGGCGTGTGGCTCGGCACCTTTCACGCGATCGCCGCGCGCATGCTGCGCCGCCACGCCGAGGCGGTCGGGCTCAGATCGAGCTTCACGATCCTCGACACCGACGACCAGATTCGCCTGTTGAAGCAGATCCTGCAGGCCGAGGACATCGACGAGCGGCGCTGGCCGGCCCGCGTCCTATTGTCGGTCATTCAGCGCTGGAAGGACCGCGGCCTCGGCCCCGACAAGGTCCCGCGCGGCGATGCCGACAGCTTTGCCGAGGGCCGCGCGATCATGCTTTACCAGCGCTATCAGGAGCGCCTGCTGACCGTCAACGCCGTCGATTTCGGCGATTTGCTGCTGCACAACCTGACGGTCTTCACCGGCAACCCCGACATTCTCGCCGAGTATCACCGGCGCTTCCGCTACGTGCTGGTCGACGAGTACCAGGACACCAACGTAGCGCAGTATCTGTGGCTGCGGCTGCTGGCCCAGGCGCGGCGCAATCTGTGTTGTGTCGGCGACGACGACCAGTCGATCTACAGCTGGCGGGGTGCCGAGATCGGCAACATCCTGCGCTTCGAGAGCGATTTTCCGGGTGCGGCGGTGATCTCGGCTCGAAGAGAACTACCGCTCGACCTCGCGCATCCTCGGTGCGGCGGCCGGGATGATCGCGCACAACCGCGGCCGGCTCGGCAAGACCCTGTGGACCCAGGCCGGCGACGGCGACAAAATCGTGGTGCGCGCGCTGTGGGACGCCGAGGACGAGGCGCGCTGGGTCGGCGACGAGATCGAGGCGTTGCAGCGCCAGGGTCACGCGCTCGGCCAGATCGCGATCCTGGTCCGCGCCGGATTCAGACCCGCGAGTTCGAAGAGCGGTTCATCGCGCTCGCCTTGCCGTATCGCGTGATCGGCGGCCCGCGCTTTTACGAGCGCCAGGAAATCCGCGACGCGCTCGCCTATCTGCGGCTCGTCAATCAGCCGGCCGACGACCTCGCCTTCGAGCGCGTCCTCAACACCCCGCGCCGCGGCATCGGCAGCTCGACGGTGCAGCAGCTGCACGGTCTCGCGCGCGACGAGCGCCTGCCGTTGGTCGAGGCGGCCCGGCTCTTGATTGCCGGCGATCGGCTGCGGGCGGCCGCGCGCAACGCGCTCGCCGCTTTCGTCGCGGCGCTCGACCATTGGCGCGAGGAGGCTGGGCGGGTGTCGCACACCGATCTGGTGCAGAGTGTGCTCGACGAATCGGGTTACACGGCGATGTGGCAGGCCGACCGCTCGCCCGATGCCGCCGGGCGCCTGGAAAACCTGAAGGAACTGGTCGTCGCGATGGCCGAGTTCGAGAATCTCGGCGGCTTTCTCGAACATGTCAGCCTGGTCATGGACAACGCCGCCGATTCGGGCGGCGACATGGTCAACCTGATGACCCTGCACAGCGCCAAAGGGCTCGAATTCGACACCGTATTCCTGCCGGGCTGGGAGGAGGGGCTGTTCCCGAACCAGCGGGCGATGGAGGAGAACGGGCTCGCCGCGCTCGAAGAGGAACGCCGCCTCGCCTATGTCGGGCTGACCCGCGCGCGCCATCGCGGCTATGTCTCGTTCGCCGCCAACCGCCGCATCCACGGGCAGTGGCAGAGCGCGATGCGCTCGCGCTTTGTCGACGAATTGCCGGCCGAGCATATCGAGGTCGTGGCCGAGCCGGGGCTGCAGCCGGGTGCCGCTCGCGGCGCGCCGTTTGCGGCGGCCTGGGGCGGCGCCGCCGATCTGCCGCAAGCGCGGCCGGCGGGCCCGTGGGCGGAACCGCGGCGGCCGTTGCTGATCGAAGCCGGTCCGGTTCCCCGGCGGGGCGCCGAGATCCGCCGGGTCGGCGGATTTTCAGTCGGCGAGCGGGTGTTTCACCAGAAATTCGGCTACGGCGCCGTCACCGCGGTCGAGGACAACAAGCTCGCCATCCGCTTCGAGCATGCCGGCGACAAGAAAATCATGGACGCATTCGTCGAGCGCGCCTGATCGAGCGCCCTGGCCCCGCCGGCTGCATTCGACACCGCAACATCGGAACAGGAGAGAGGACCCATGTCCGGAGAGCTGGTCACCATCGCCGCGGTCGACGGCGCCGAGGCCTTCCGCGGCTATCTTGCCGTGCCGCAGGCCGGCAGCGGTCCGGGGATCGTGCTGCTGCAAACCGCCTTCGGCGTCGACCGGCATATGCGCGAAATGGCCGACCTCTATGCCGCGGAAGGCTATGTGGTGATGTGCCCGGACCTTTATTGGCGCATCGAGCCGGGGTTGGATCTCGGTCAAAACGAGGCGGACCGAAAGCGGATGCTCGTGGCTTATCAGAAATTCGACCGCGACGCCGCCCGCGTGGACATCGCCCGGACCGTATCGGCGCTGCGCGGCCGCGGCGAATGCACCGGCAAGGTCGGGGCGATCGGGTTTTGCCTCGGCGGCGGCCTCGCCTATCGCGCAGCGGCCGAAGCCGGCGTTGATTGCGCGGTCGCCTATTACGGCGTCGGCATCGAGGCGGCGCTCGACCTGGCTCCTCGGATCGCCTGCCCGATGGTCCTGCATTTCGCCGAGAACGACGATTACGTCCCGGCTTCGGCGGTGGTGCGAATAAGGGAGGCTGTCGCCGGCCGACCCGACATCCAGATCCACACTTATCCGGGGACGAGACACGGCTTCAACCGTCCGGACGGCGGCGACTGCAACAAGTCGGCCGCGGGCCTCGCGCATTCGCGATCGATCGGGCTGCTCCGCCGGGCGATCGGCCCCAATTACGACCTGGAAGCGCTCTGGGAGGCGCATACGCGCTACGAATTCGCGATCCGCGACGTCGATGCGACGATGGCGACGATGGTGGCGGACCCTTATGTCAACCATGTCCCGGTGATGACCGGCGGGGTCGGCGCGCGCGACCTCGCCCGCTTCTACGCCAATCACTTTATCCCGAAATTGCCCAGGGATACGCACCTGGTGCCGATCTCGCGCACAATCGGCGCCGACCGCATCGTCGACGAGATGCTGTTCTGCTTTACCCATGATACCGAGATCGACTTCATGCTGCCGGGCGTGCCGCCGACCGGCCGCTATGTCGAGGTGCCGACCGTGGCGATCGTCGGGTTTCGCGGCGGCAAGCTCTGTCACGAGCACATCTATTGGGACCAGGCGAGCGTCCTGGTGCAGATCGGCCTGCTCGACCCCGCGGGCCTGCCGGTCGCCGGGGCCGAGGCCGCACACAAGCTGCTCGACGAGACCCGCCCCTCGAACACCCTGATGCGCCGCTGGGCCGACAGCGCCCAGACGAATGGCTGAGCCGGCCTAAAGGACCCGTATGATCTTGAGAGCGCAAAGGGTAATGCGTACGTGATACGCATATGACGAGCACGGACGTTCTCCGCTTGCCCTTGCTCAGGGATGGTATGAGGTTGCCCGGAAGGGGAGCCACGTTCAGCTCAAGCATCCGGCCCGCTCCGGCTGCGTAACCGTGCCGCATCCGAGAAGGGATTTGCCGATTGGCACCGTAAAAAGTATCGAGCGCCAGGCCGGCATCCAAATCGCCAGCAGGAATTGAGGTATGGCCAGCTATATCGGGCTGATTAGAAAAGATTACGACAGCGATTTCGGCGTTGATTTCCCTGATTTTCCCGGTTGCATAAGTGCCGGCGCGACGCTTGAGGAAGCGCGGAGGATGGCGCAGGAAGCGCTGGAACTGCATGTGCGCGGCATGGCCGAGGACGGGGATGCGTTGCCGGCACCCTCCTCTCTCAATACGATCATGGCCGACCCGGGCAGCAGGAATGCAGTAGCTTTTCTCGCCACCGTGCCCGGGACCGCCGAGCGCAGCGTGCGCGTGAGCATAACCTTGCCCGAGCCGCTGCTCAGACGCATCGACGCACACACGCGAAACCGCTCGACCTTTTTCGCTCGCGCCGCAGAGAAGGCGCTTGCGGAAGGCTGAGCCAGCGCCGACCGCGGGAACCCGGCCCGCGAACCGCCGTTAGGGACCGCAAGCGTCGTCTAGGGACCGCAAGCGTCGTCGCCGGGCGCGGGATCAGCCCTGCGCCTGCGTCGCTCAGCTCGAAAAGGAGATCGCCAGATGGCAGCAACTCTCAACAACTACCTCGATCTTCTGCAGCAGAAAAAGGCTTTTGCCAATCTCGCCACGATCATGCCCGACGGCACCCCGCAGGTGACGCCGGTATGGTTCGACCACCACGGCGGCAAGGTGCGGGTGAACACCGCCAAGGGCCGGGTCAAGGCGCGCAATCTCAAGCTCGGCGCCTCGGTCGCGCTGGCGATCATGGACCCCGACAACCCCTATCGCTATGTCCAGATCCGCGGTCGCGTCGTCAATGCGACGGAACAGGGTGCCGACGCGCATATCGACTCGCTGGCCAAGAAATATCTCGAGAAGGACACCTACCCGTTCCGCCAGCCGGGCGAAGTGCGCGTCATGTACGAGATCGAGCCGGCATCGGTGTCCGGCATGGACTGAACGATTTTCGGCCGGAGGCCAAATGTGCAACAGCGGCTTTGTTGCCCAGCCTCTTTCCGCTCTGCTCACCAGTGTCCAACGCCCGGCACGGCTCCTGATCAGGCGCGCTGCTCGGGCGGCAATTGCAGGCGATAGCCGACGCCGAGCTCGGTCAGGATGTGGGTCGGCCGGGTCGGGTCGGGTTCGAGCTTTTGCCGCAGCCCGCGGATGAACACCCGCAGATACTGCACCTCCTCGGTCTGCGCCGGACCCCACACCTCGCGCAGCAGATGGCGATGCGTCAACACCTTGCCGGCGTGCATGACCAGATGGCGCAACAGGTCGAATTCCTTCGGCGACAGCTTGACCTGGTAACCGCCGCGGGTCACCTGGCGACGCACCAGGTCGACCGCGAGATCGCCCGACACGAACACCGGCGATTCGCCCTGCGCCTGAAAGGCATGGCGCAACGCCGCGCGCAGCCGCGCCAGCAGCTCGGCCATGCCGAACGGCTTGGCGACATAATCGTCGGCGCCGAGATCGAGGGCCTCGACCATCGAGCGCTCGTCGTGGCGCGCCGACAGCACCACGATCGGCACCCGCGAGGTCTTGCGGATCTGGCCGATCAGCTCGATCCCACTCCTGTCCGGCAGGCCGAGATCGAGGATCATCAGATCGGGCTTATCGACGCCCAGCGACCGCAGGCCGGCGGCGGCATCTTCGGCCTCGGCGACGCGGTAGCCGGCAGCCGCCAGGGTGGTGCGCAGCAGCCGGCGGATCGGCGGCTCGTCATCGACGACGAGCACGGTCGGAACGCTAGCCATATGCCTCAACCATGCGCCAGAGCCGATTGCCGCTCGGCGCCGATCTCGGGCACGACCGGCATGCGGATCGTCAGCACCGCGCCGGAGCGGTCGCGGCGGTTTCGAGCGACGATCCAGCCGCCCAGCGCCTCGACAAAGCCGCGGCAGATCGCCAGCCCGAGCCCGGTCCCGGCGCGGCGGCGGTCTTGGGCCTGCACCCGATAAAACTTGTCGAAGATCCGCTCCAGGTCATCGGGTGGTATTCCCAGCCCTTCGTCGACGATTTCTATCTCGACCAGCTCGCCGTCGCGGCCCGCCCGGATATCGATGCAGCTGCCGGCGGGCGAGTATTTCGCGGCGTTGTCGAGCAGGTTGAACAGCACCTGCTCGAAGAGCACCGCGTCGAGCCGCAGCATCGGCAGCTCCGGGGCGAGGGCAACCTCGACCTGGTGGCGGGCGAGCACGCTTGCGGCCCGCTGTAGGGCCGCGCCTATGATCTCGGCCACATCGATCAGATCGAGCTTCAGCTCGATCGCACCCGATTCGAGCCGGGTCATGTCGAGCAGGTTGGCAACGAACCGGTTCAACCGCTCGGCTTCGTCCTGCAACGTCGCCAGCAACTCCTCGCGTTCCGCGGCGCCATATTTTTCCGGGTAGCTGCGCAGGCTCGAAACCGCACCCAGGATCGAGGCGAGTGGAGTGCGCAGATCGTGCGAGATCGAGGTCAAGAGGGCGGCGCGCAGCCGCTCGGTCTCGGCCAGCACGCGCGCTTCGTCGAGCCCTTTGGCGAGCGAAATGCGCTCGATCGCCACCGCCGCCTGATCGGCGAGCGCGTCGAGCAGCCGCCGCTCGTCCGGGGTCAGCAATGGACCCGGCGTGTCACGGTCGATGCCGATCACCCCGACCGGGCCGCTGCCGGTGCGCAGCGGCAAGAACAGCCGCTTGCCGCCGGGCAAGGTGTCGGCACCGCGGCCGGCCGGCCGGTTGTGGTCCCAAGTCCAGCGCGCTGCCGCCATGTCGGCGTCGTCGAGCCGGTCCTCGGGCGGATAGCCCGATGCAACTTCGAGCCCCTCCCCGTCCCTCGGCGACATCAGCAGCACCGTGCGCACCTTCAGCATCGAGGCGATTTGAAAGGCGGTCGCCCACAACAGATCGTCGAGCGCGCCGATGCCGGCGACTTTGCGGCTGAACGCATAAAGCTCCGCTGTCGTCTTGGCGCGGCCGCGCGCGGCCACCACCTGCCGGCGCGTCGCCGCCGTCAAATTGCTGACAATGACCGCCACGATCAGGAAAAAGAACAGCGCGACGACGTTTTCGGGATCGGCGATCGTAAATGTGTAAAGCGGCGGCAGAAAAAAGAAATTGTAGGCCAGCACGCTGAGAACGCAGGCGAACAGCGAGGGCAACAGGCCCCAAGCGACGGCCGAGGCGAGCACCGCCGTCAGGAACACCAGCGAGATGCTCTGCACCGCGATAAATTTTTTGAGCAGCAGCCCGATGCCGAGGGCGACTGCAAGCGCCCCGGCGCTGCCCAGATAGGGCTCGAGGCGGATCGTTTCGGGGGTCGGGCGGGTGGCGACCGATTTTGCCGGAACCGGGTCCTCGGCATCGCCCGAAATGACGTGCAGGCTGATCTCCCCGGATTTGCGCATCAGCTCGCGCACCACAGAGCCGTGCACCAGCTCGAACCAGCGCGAGCGCGCCGATTTGCCGAGGACGATCTGGGTGATGTTGTTGGCCGCGGCATAGGCGACCAGCTCGTCGGCGATGTTGCGGCCGGGGATCGTGATCGTCGACCCGCCGAGGCGCTCGGCCAGCCGCAGATGGTCGGCGACGCGGTCGCGCTCGGCGTCGTTGAGCCGCTGGGTGCGCACGGTCTCGACATAGATCGCGGTCCACGGCACACGCAGCCGGTCGGCGACCCGGCGGGCATAGCGGATGAGCCCGGCGTTGCTCGGCGCCTCGCTGACGCACGCCAGCACCCGTTCGCCCGCCGGCCAGGGCCCGGCAATCGCATGCTCGCGCATATGCGAGAGCAATTGCTCGTCGACCCGCTGGGCGGTGCGCCGCAAGGCCAGCTCGCGCAACGCTGTCAGATTGCCGGTCGAAAAATAGTTGCGGACCGCCCGCTCGGCCTGCTGCGGCACATAGACCTTGCCCTCGTTGAGCCGCTTGATCAGGTCTTCCGGCGACAGGTCGATGACCTCGATATCGTCGGCCTGGTCGAGCACGCCGTCGGGCACGGTCTCGCGCACCCGGATCCGGGTAATCCGCGCGATCACGTCGTTGAGGCTCTCGACATGCTGGATGTTCAAGGTCGCGAACACGTCGATGCCGGCGCCGATCAATTCCTCGACATCGAGATAGCGCTTGGGATGGCGGCTGCCGGGGGCGTTGGTGTGGGCCAGCTCGTCGACGAGAACGAGCTTTGGGCGCCGCTTCAGGATCGCATCGAGATCCATCTCGGCCAGCAGGTGGCCTTTGTACTCGACCTGCTGCCGGGGAACGGTTTCGAGGCCGTCGAGCAGCGCCTCGGTCTCGCGCCGCCCGTGCGGCTCCACGATGCCGACGACAACGTCGAACCCCTCGCGCCGCCTGGCCTGGGCCGACAGCAGCATCTCGTATGTCTTGCCGACGCCGGGTGCGGCGCCGAGAAAAATCTTCAGCCGGCCGCGGCCTTCCTGCTTCGCCGCCGCCAGCAGCGCCTCGGGCGACGGTCGTCCCTCTCGCTGGGCCATCTGCGCAGTCTAGCGCGTTTCCGGCCGGCCGGTGAACGAAAGCCGATCGCCGGCTGGTTTGCGCGTCCGGCGCCGCTACCCATCTATGGTCTGCCGGCCAAGGGAGGAACCGCTGATGGACGTGATCGACCTTAATTGCGACATGGGCGAGAGCTTTGGCGCCTGGACCATGGGCAGCGACGCCCTGATGCTGCAGATCGTGACCTCGGCCAACGTCGCCTGCGGATTTCATGGAGGCGACCCGCTGGTGATGTTTGAAACCGTCAGCCGGGCCAAGGAGAACGGCGTCGGCGTCGGCGCGCATCCGAGCTTTTTCGATATTTGGGGCTTCGGCCGCCGGCAGATCCAGGGCGAGGCGCCGGCCGACATAGAAAAGACCGTCGTCTACCAGATCGGCGCCCTGCAAGGCGTGGCGCGCGCGGTCGGCCACCGCGTCGGCCATGTCAAGGCGCACGGCACCCTGGCCAACCTCGCCGCCGTCGATCGCCCGACCGCGCTGGCGATCGGCCGCGCCATCGCCGATATCGACCGCGAGCTGATCTACGTGGTGATGGCCGGCACCGAGCTCGAACGCGCGGCCGGCGAATTGGGGCTGCGCATGGCGCGCGAGATCTATGCCGACCGCGCCTATGACGACACCGGCAACCTCGTCTCGCGCAAACTTCCGGGGGCGGTCTTGCACGATCCCGACGCCGCGGCGCAGCGGGTGCAGGCGATGGTGCGCGAGGGGGCGATCATCAGCAATTCCGGCAAGCGCATCCCGGTCGCGATCGACACGGTCTGCGTGCATGGCGACAACCCGGCGGCGGTGGCGATGGCCGAGCAGGTCCGCGACAAGCTCGAGCAGGCCGGGATCGCGGTCCGCCCGATGGCGGCGATGGGCCCCGCCCGACCGAAGAAGAGGAGTGACCTTCGCTGATCTTTCTCGGGATATAGTCCGCAGGGACGTCCAAGGAATTGGACGCGGCTCGAATTCGCGAACAGCGATCGTTCCGGGCAACGGAGGCTCCGCGATGACCGAAACCCTGCTTCCGACCACCGTCGTCGGCAGCTATCCGCAGCCCGACTGGCTGATCGACCGCGAGCGGCTGACGCATTTGCCGCCGGTGCGGGTGCGCGCGCAGGAATTGTGGCGCGTGCCGGAGGCGTGGCTCGAACAGGCGCAGGACGACGCGACCAGGCTGGCGATCCGCGATATGGAGGAGGCCGGCATCGATATCATCACCGATGGCGAGATCCGCCGCGAGAGCTACTCGAACCGGTTTGCGACCGCGCTCTCGGGTGTCGATCTCGACAACCCGGCGACGGTACGGGGGCGGTCGAGCGGCACCGTCACCGTGCCGCGCATCGTCGGCCCGATCCGCCGGCTGCGGCCGGTCGAAGTGCGCGATGTCGAGTTCCTGCGCCGCCACACCGACCATCCGATCAAGATCACCATTCCCGGCCCGTTCACGATGTCGCGCCAGGCCAAGAACGAGTTCTACCGGGACGAGGAAGAGCTGGTCATGGATTACGCCGCCGCGGTCAACGCCGAGCTGCGCGACCTGAAGGCCGCCGGGGCCGACGTGATCCAGCTCGACGAGCCGTGGCTTCAGGCGCGGCCCGAGGAGGCGCGGCGGCTGGCCCTGCCGGCGATCGACCGGGCCTTCGAGGGCATCCCCGGCCCCACTGCGCTGCATCTGTGCTTCGGCTACGCCTATGTCGCGCGCGACAAGCCCAACGGTTACTCGTTTCTGTCCGAATTGACGGGCAGCGTGGTGCAGCAGATCTCGATCGAGGCGGCGCAGCCCGATCTCGATCTCGGCAACCTCGACCATCTCGGCGACAAGACGGTGATCTTCGGCGTGATCAGCATGGGCGACGCGGAGCCCGAAACCGCCGAGACCGTCGCCGCGCGCATTCGGGCGGCGCTGCGGCATGTTCCGGCCGAGCGCCTGATCCCGGCCCCCGATTGCGGCATGAAATACCTGCCGCGCGACATCGCCTTTGCCAAATTGAAGGCCCTCTCCGACGGCGCCCGCATCGTCCGCCGCGAGCTGACCGGCGGCTGATTACGACGAAGCCGGCTTGGGCGCGCGGCGCCGGCTCTGGCGGCGTGCAAGTTACCAGCCGCCGTCGATGCCGATCGCCTGGCCGGTGACGAAGGCGGCCTGGTCGGAGGCGAGAAAGGCGATCATCGCCGCGACCTCGTCGGGGGTGCCGAAGCGGCCGACCGGGATCGCCTTCGAGCGCTCGGCAAAGCCGATTTCGAGGTCGTCGCCATATTCGCGCCGGTTGGTGCTGATCGCCCGCGAGGTGCGGATCGGGCCGGGGCAGACGGCGTTGACCGTGATCCCAACGGGCCCCAGGTCGAAGGCCAGCGATTTGGTGAAGCCCACGATCGCCGCCTTCGAGGCGGCGTAGGCGGCGCGGTTGCGGCCGGGCCGGAACGCCGCCTTTGACGACACGCTGACGATGCGGCCCCAGCCGGCCTTGCGCATCGCCGGGACCGCCGCGCGCGACATCAGAAAGCAGCCGCGGGCGTTGACGCCGAAGGTGCGGTCCCAGGCTTCGACCGGCACGTCCTCGATCTCGTTGCGATCCGCACCCTGCGGCGCCCCGGCATTGTTGACCAGGATGTCGAGCCGGCCGTAGCGGCTCAGCACCTCCTCGACGATCCGCCCGGCATCGGCCTCGACGCTGACATCGCCCAGGGTCGAGGACGCCGCCCCGCCGTTGCGCGTGATCTCCTCGACCAGGCTGTCGACCCCACCCCACGCGGCGTCGGTGTCGCCCTGAACATTGTGCTCGTTGGCCAGCCCGGTCGCCGCCACGTCGGAAACGACGACCGTCACCCCGGCAGCGGCCAAGGCGCGCGCCGTCGAATTGCCGATGCCGACCGGCTTGCCGCATCCCGTAATCAGCGCCACCCGAGCAGAACTCGGCATCGGAACCTCCTTTAAAAACGAGCCGCGGCAGCCTCGCCGGTCCCGGCAGTATTCACGCTTTGCCGACCTGTGTAACTTGGAAACCGACACTGCGAACCGCCGGCCGGCGGTCCGGGCCCGAAACGATCGCGAGGCGCCGAATGGCGAGGATTGCGGCGATAGCCTGCCTGTGGCTGATCGCGCTCGGCGCCGGCGCTCGGGCCGACGACCAGCCGGAAACAGCTCTGCCGGCGCGGGTGGCGACCCACCATTCGATTGCGCTCGGCGACCGTCGCCTCGACTATGACGCGATCGCCGAGACCTTTGCACTGACCGATCAGAAGGGCGCGCCGACCGCTTCGATCTTCACGGTCTCCTATATGGTCCAGGCGCCGGCCGGCGCCGCGCGGCCGGTCAGTTTCGTATTGAATGGCGGGCCGGGTGCAGCCTCGGTGTTTCTGCACCTGGGCGCGCTCGGGCCCAAAATCATGCAGACGCCGCAGGACGGCGATGTGCCGCGGCCGCCGGTCAGCCTCGTCGACAATCCCTCGACCTGGCTGCCGTTCACCGACCTCGTCTTCATCGACCCGGTCGGCACCGGCTTCAGCCGCGGCGAGGGCAAGGCGCAAAATCCGGACAAGCCGTTCTGGGACGTGCATGCCGATCTCGACTCGCTCGACAGCGTGGTCCGGCTGTGGCTGACCCGGCACCAGCGCTGGACCTCGCCGATCTACCTCGTCGGCGAGAGCTATGGGGGGTTTCGGGCGGCGGCGATGGCGCAGACCTTGCCTCGCGACATTGACGCTACGGTCAGCGGCCTCGTCCTGATCTCGCCGGCGCTCGACCTCTCGGCGCTGCATCCGAACCAGCGCGATCTGCTCGCCGCCGGCTTTTTCCTGCCGACCTATGCCGCCATCGCCGGCGCGCTCCACATCGCGCCAAAGGCTGCGGACGACCTCGCTTCCGTCGAACATTTCGCGCTCTCCGACTATCTGGTCGGCCTCGCCGGGATAGAGGGCCAGCCGCCGCCTGGTGACCCCTTTATCGCCGAGGTCGCCGGAATGACCGGGCTTCGCGAAGGGATCGTGCGACGCTGGCGGGCCCGCGTTCCCAATTATGTATTCGCTCGCGAAATCCTGCGCGGCCGAAGCGAACGGGTCAGCCTCTACGACGGCACGATCGTGCGCCCGGCCCCCGCCGACGAGCGCGACGGCAGCGATCCATTGCTCCAGCCGATCGCCGCCGCGTTCGGGTCGGCATTCAACGCCTATGCGGCCCAAGACCTCGATTATCGCACCGACCAGCCTTATCGGGTGCTGGCCGGCAACGTCTCGCGGCAATGGAACTGGGAAGGCGAGCGTCGCGAGGGCGGCCGCGGTCTGCCGATGACCTCGCTGGAGGCGGCGCTGATCGCGCATCCGGAGACCAAGGTGCTGATCGCCAACGGCCGATACGATCTGGTGACGCCTTATTTATCTTCGCGCTGGCTGATCGGCCAGCTGCAGGTCCCGCCCGCGACGCGCGCCCAAATTCGCCTGCGTGTCTACGACGGCGGGCACATGATGTATCTGAGACCGGCGTCGCGCGCGGCGCTCGCCCAGGATGCGGCCCAGCTCTACGGCGTGCCGCGACCGGGCGCCGCCTCCCAGTGACAAAGCCCATCGCGAGGACGCCGCCGGGCACGCCGATCGGCCGGTCCTGTCTGGCATGCGGTTCGACCTGCGGGCCGGCGCCACCGACCGCTCGAAACCACGCAGCCGCCATCAAGATGGTCAAGATGCAAGGCGGCGTCTTTGGCGCCGTCGCCCCCTCCGCCGCGCTGCTGACGGCACTCGGGTAGCGCCGGGTGAATCGGGGCTCCCGGGCGCGGCGCGGTGCCCGTGCGGATAACGGACATTGTATGTGAAATAATCCCCTTTGACATTTTGGCGGGTGTGCAACTAACCTGTTGCCGCAGCGGGAGGCGGCGGCGGTGACCCACATCCATGTGATCCACGAGAATGCGGCCTGGCTCGAACCATTGGCCGCGGCGCTCGATCGGCAGGGGCTGCCGTGGCGCGACTGGTTTCTCGATCGCGGCGTCTTCGATCTGTCGCGGCCGCCGCCCGCGGGCGTCTTCTACAACCGGATGAGCGCCTCCTCGCACACCCGCAATCATCGCTATGCCGCCGAATTGACCGTGTCGGTGCTGGCCTGGCTCGAACGGCACGGGCGCCGCGTCGTCAACGGCAGCCGCGCGCTCGACCTCGAGATCAGCAAGGCGCGCCAATACGCCGCCCTCGAAAAGGCGGGCATCCGCACCCCGGACACGATCCTTGTCGCGGGCAAGGAACTGCTGGCCGAGGCGGCGCGGCAGCGTTTTGACGATGGCCCCTTCATCCTCAAGCCGAACCGCGGCGGCAAGGGGCTCGGCGTGCGGCTGTTCCACACCGTCGAAGCCTTGGGCGACTACCTCGACGGCCCGGATTACGAGCCGCCGGTCGACGGCCTCCATCTGCTGCAGCAATATGTGCGCGCGCCCTCTCCGCTGATCACCCGCGCCGAATTCATCGGCGGCCGGTTCGTCTATGCGGTCGAGGTCGACACCAGCGACGGGTTCGAGTTGTGCCCGGCCGATGCCTGCGCCGTCGGCGACGCGTTCTGCCCGGCCGGGACAGGGACTGAGACGCCCCGCGCGAAATTCACGATCATCGACGACATCGACCCGGCGCTGAAGCAGCGCTACGAGGCGTTTCTCGCCGCCAACGACATCGACGTCGCCGGGATCGAGTTCATCGCCGGCGCCGAGGGCACGGTCTTCACCTACGACGTCAACACCAACACCAATTACAATCCCGACGCCGAAGCCTGCGCCGGCCGCTCCGCGATGGACACCCTCACCCATTACCTTGCCGCCGAACTCGCCCGCCTCGATCCCCGCTCCCACGCCGCCGAATGACGACGCCGCGGGCGCTTCTGAAAGATGGAGGCTCTCACAGCTATGCGGGTTCGGGTGCAAATGCTGCCGCAGCGAACCCAGTCTTTGATTAAATTACGCCCCATGGCCGTCATGGCCGGATTTATCTACCGCTGCCCGGCTCGGAATTCGCTGCGCCCTCAGGACGCCGCTGCGAACATCAGCAAAATCTCCAGTATCCCTTGCCCGGACTTGATCCGGGCATCCACGTCTTGGAAACCGGTATGACCGAGCCAAAGTAAGGCGTGGATCACCGGGTCACGCCCGGCGAAGACGATTATGAGTAGAGGTGGGCTCTTCAACCCACAACGAATTTCGCGGAGCCGCTGCGGTTAGGGAGGCAAGGGTGACGCAAGCGAAGTATGCCCTGAGGCTGCAAGCGTCGCTCAAGGCCGAAGCCGAGCGGCTGGCCAAGGCCGAGGGCACCACCCTCAACCAGTTCATCAATGTCGCGGTCGCCGAGAAGATCGCCGCACTGCGCACCGCCGATTTCTTCCGCGAGCGCGCCCGCCGCGCCGACCTGCCGGCCGCCCTCGCCCTTCTCGACCGCCTCGGCAACAACGACCCGCCGCAAGCGGGCGATGAACCCGGGTAGCGCCCGCTTATTGGATCGAGGCAGTCGGGACCGCTTGCAACCGCCCGCGGCGCCGGCGCAGCAAGCCGAGCCCGAGCAAGCCGGAGGCGAGCAACGTCAGCGAGCCGGGCTCGGGCGCGCTGACATCGGTCGTGATCGGCGTCATTGTGCCGGTGAAGTCTCCGGCCCCCTCGAAGGTCAGCGCGGTGACGAAGGCGGTAGTGTTTTCGGGATCGAGCCCGAGACCGGGATCGATGCCGAGCACCTCGAATTCGCTGACGCCACCCGGCGCGAAATCGAACAGCGTATCGGCATCGAGCGTTGTGTCGAAGACGAAGGCCGAGCCGTTCCATAGATAAAGGTCGTAGGGGTTCGGATTGCCGATATTTGGCAAATCCACGCTCGCAAAATTCGGATTTCCCGATCCGGTCTGGTAGATGTAGCCGGTGGCCACCTCCGGATCGATGTAATAGGTTATTCCCGGCGCTACCGTCAGGCTGAAACCGTATACTACTCCGGTCCCGGTCACCGTCACTGTCGGCAAATTGATCGGTGGCGTACCACCGGAAGACAATGGCGTCGTCTCAAAACTCGAGTAGGCAAATGAGGACGCATTGACATTTGCATTATTTAGATTAGTCGTCGACCCATCTCTCGTCTGTAGTGCGATGATTGCTATAGTGTAAGCCGTGTTGGGCGTAAACTGATAACCTGGTACCGTAAAGTCAGACGCTTGTACAGTATAAGATGTCACGGTCGGAGGTAAGTTGGTGGAAACGACTTCCCCGGAATTCACAGGTGGCACAGTGCTCACAAGATTATTTTGGAATATATCGATTCGATAGCCGTCGACGGTAGTTCCCGCTGGGCCAACTCCCGCTGGCGGACTCCAGCTGAAAGTAGGGTTGGCGCTCGTGCCCGAAAGAGTCACACTGTTGACAAACGGGATTTCACCTGGGCCAGAAAGGGATAGCTGATCGGAAACACTAGTCGGGGTTGTCCCCGAGTTCTGGAAGGTGATCGTCCAAGGTCCCGTCAGATTAGCTGGGTTTTGGTTTCCAGGCGCCGTGCAATCGGTCGTACATATTGATGTTACTCCCGCGTAAAAATCCGGCGTTATTGGGCTCGGGTTGAACGATATCGGTAAGGTGATTGTATCGTTGGTCGCTTGATTGATGGTGGTTGCAGTTCCTGTAGTTCCTGCGCCTGCTGGTCCACGCTGACCGCGCCAAAAAGGATGGATTCGCCGCCTGCGGAAGGGACAGCATAATCATTGGGACTTACATTTTGATAAAATAAGTACGCGTCGTTGACTGTAAGAGGTGCGAGCGTTGTGGCGTTCCCCCCAAAGAAACGCCAACGGCTCCGATCGCGATCAGGAGCGTAGTAATGCCGCTGGCCAGAATGTGATGCCGGCCCGATATAGCCATCTCGCGTCCCTCCCCCTCCGGGCCGCCGAAGACGGCGGCACCTTGTTTTTCGATCCGCTGCTGAAAATCGGCTTGACCACAACACCGATACCGCGCGGGCAGATAGCGTCTAATTTTTAAGCATTCATGTCAATCTTGGGTTTTCGAGGTCCCTGCGCGCGCGCCCCATCCCAGTCGGCGTCCGCCCATCCACCTATACGACGACCTGTAACGCGGATCGAGATTGCTTCGTCGCTGCGCTTCTCGCAATCACTAGCGGAGGCGTCATTGCGAGCGCAGTAAAGCAATCTCGCGCGGTCAGGCTCAGCGCGCCGACTTTCTTCCGTTCGATCAAGGCGAAATCGATGTCGGCGCCGAGGCCGGGGGCGGTGGGGCGTGGACGAGGCCGTCGCGGTGATGCGTTATTGTCATTGCGAGCGCAGCGAAGCAATCTGGTGCCGCAGCTGGATTGCTTCGTCGCTGCGCTCCTCGCAATGACAGTCAGTGACAGCATGGAGAAGGTCTACTGCGTCTATATTTTGACTAACAAACGCAACACGGTTCTGTATACCGGCGTCACCGGCGATCTCAGGGCGCGGGTTCATCAGCACCGGGAAAAGTTGCTGTCCGGATTTACCAGCCGCTACAACGTCTCCAAGCTCGTCTACTATGAGGCGGGATACGATGTGTCCGGCGCCATCATCCGAGAGAAACAGATCAAGGCCGGCTCGCGCCGGAAGAAGCTCGAGCTGATCAATCAATTCAATCCCAGATGGCGCGATCTGTACGACGATCTGTAGCGCGGCTTTGAGATTGCTTCGTCGCTGCGCTCCTCGCAATGACAAGGGCAGTCAGCGGGGTTGCGTCGTCCCCGCAGGTCGAGCCCGGGGATCCTTGCCATGACAAGCGGAGGCGTCATTGCGAGCGCAGCGAAGCAATCTCGTGCCGGTCAGATCAGCACCCCCACCTTCTTTCTCTCGATCAAATCGAAGTCGATGTTGGCGCCGAGGCCGGGGGCGGTGGGGGCGTGGACGAGGCCGTCATGGTCGACGGCGATGTCTTCGACGAGGCCGTATTTCTGCATTGCGTCGGGCAATAATACTTCGAAGAACTCGGTGTTGCGGATCGCCATGATCACGTGGAGGTTGGCGAAATTGTTCAACGAGTTGCCGCCGTGGTGGGTCTCGAAATTCATCCGGAAGGCTTCGGCGAGGTGCGCAACTTTGATCAGGGTGGTAATGCCGCCCTTGACCGCGACATCGCCGCGCAGAAAGTCGGTGGCGCGTTCGGTGATCCACGGGATGTAGGAATTGAGCCCACCGATCGGGTATTCGGTGGCGAGGATCGGGATGTCGAGCTTTTGCTTGAGCTTGACGTAATTGTAGATGTCCTGCTCGGCGAGCGGGTCTTCATACCAATAGAAGCCCATCTCCTCGATCGCCCGGCCGACCCGCAACGCCTCCTCGTAGCGGTAGCTCCAGGTCGAGTCGAGCATCACCGTGTAGTCGTCGCCGACCGCCTTGCGCACCGCCTCGCACACCTTGATGTCGTCGCGCCAGCGTTGCGGCGGGTGGATCTTGTAGGCGGCCCAGCCGGTAGATTGGTAGTGCTTAGCCTGCTCGGCATATTCCTCGGCGGTCGCGTGGATCTCGGAGCTGGCATAGGCCGGGATGCTGTCGCGGCAGGTGCCGATCAGGCGATGGATCGGCAGCCCCGCGGCCTTGCCGGCGATGTCCCACAGGGCGATGTCGCAGGCGCCGATCGCGCGCACCGTCGCGACCCGAGCCCGCGCCCACAAGAGGCGATTGAGGCGCTCGCGGTCGAGCGGGTCTTGACCCATCAGGATCGGCTTCAGAAAGCGAATGAGCCCCGGCCCGTCGAGGCTCGCCGGGTTCGACGAGGTCCCGAGAAAGGCGTGGCCGACGACCCCCTCATCGGTCATGACCGCGAGCAGGCCGAGGTCGCTGGCGCCGGTCGGCCGGGCGGTGTGGTGGCCGTAGATCGTCGGCGGGATGCTCTCCCAGGCGAACAGGGTCAGGGTGATTTCGGTGATCCTCATGACGGGCCTCCTCTCACTCGATCGGCACGCGCATCCCGATCGCGTCGAAGCTGTCGCCGCGGGCCCTCGCATACCGGCCGGCAAAGCCGAGACAGACGAGCCCGATCACCAAGACCACCGCACCCTGGAACAACGGCTGAAAGATCAGGGATGTCTTGGGCACGATTGCGATCGAGGCAATCAATGGCAGCGCGATCAGGATCGAGACGATCGCGGCAAAGGTCGCGAATCGCTGATTCAGGATCGGCGCCGCCCATTCGGCCTCGCGCCAGCGCGGATGCCATTTCAGGTTCAACACGCCGACGGCGATCGCCAGCCACACCAGCAGCACGGCGATCGAGCGCACCGCGACCCCCATCGCCCAGCCGACATACACCGCCTGCACCAGGAATGCCGTGCTCAGCACCGCGTGCAGGATGAGGCCGGCGAGCGGCACCTTGCGCTTCGAGGTCTCGGCGAACACCGCCGGCAGCATGCGGTCCTGGCCATACGCGAACGCGAAACGCGAGGCGACCATGAAGCCCGGCGCCAAGGTCTTGCCGACGATGATCGCCACCGCGAGGTTGAGGAGCGCGCTCAGCCAGCCGGGCGCGACCAGCCCGACCAGACCGGGTGCGGTCGCATAGGCTGATTTTCCGGCTTTGATCAGCCCGATGATGGCCCACCAGGGGGCTGCGTGAAACAATGCCGCCGCCACCGCCGTGAACAGCACCAGCGCCACGATGAAGCCGTAGATGATGCCGAGCGGCAGTTTGCGACGCGGGTCGTCGACTTCGCCGCCCAGCGCCGGACCCGAGCCGAGGCCGGCATAGGCGAAGACAAACAGCGAGCACACCGAGACGAAATCGAAGAAACTGTCCGGAGGCACGGTCTGGGGTGCTGTCAGCGGGACTTTCGCCACCTTGCTCGCGGCGGCGACAAACGCCGCCTGCGAGGTTGAAAAGCCGATCGCGCAGATCACCAGCGCCACCGCCACGATCACAAACATCAGGACGGTGACGAACAGCCCGTAGCGGTGGATGCCGGCGGCGTTCACGGCGTAGGTGATCCAAATCGCCGCGAGGCCGCAGACGAGATGGCCGGCCGGCGTCAGCATCGCGGCACCGAGAGCCGGGCTGAAACCGACCACGGCCTGGCCGAGAAACGAGCCGAAGGCAAAGGCCAGCACCCCGGCCCCGGCCGGCCCGGTCGCCCACCACACGAAGGTGATCAGAAACCCCGCCGGCACGCCTAGGCTGCGCGCGATCCATACGTATTTCGAACCGGCGCGCGGCATGACCCTCGAGAACATCACGTAGAGGTAGGTCTTTGGCAGCATCAGGATGCCGGTGACGAACATCGCCCATGGCACCAGGCCGTGGACCCCGGGATAGACGCTCAGGCTCTGGGTCGAGACGAAATTGATGCCGGCGCCGTATTCGGCGGCGACTGCGGAGGCCGTGACCGCCAGCACGCCCAGGACCTTGGCCAGTCGATAATCATGGGCCGGCGCGCCGGCCAAACTCCAGCTATGGGTCAAGACAGTCCTCCCGTTCCGAGGTTCGGGCGCGTTTCCCGCGCTTTTGCTTGGCGCTATTAATGACGAACCGTGCCGACGTTTCAACCGGCACGAACCTTCGAATCGCCGGCTGCGCTCGGCCTACCGAGCCGAGCCGGCGCATGGCGGATCAGGCTCTTGCCTTCGCCGTGGCGGCGTGCACAATCCGCCCGCCCGTGAGGGGCGGTGGGCGCCGCCGCCGCAATTGCGAGGATGAAATGAAAGCGCTGGTCGCGGTCAAGCGGGTCATCGACTACAATGTCAAGATTCGGGTCAAGGCGGATAAGACCGGGGTCGAGACCGCCAACGTCAAAATGTCGATGAACCCGTTCGACGAGATTGCGATCGAGGAGGCATTGCGGCTGCGCGAGGCCGGCACGGTCAGCGAGGTGATCGCGGTGTCGATCGGCGCCGCTCAGTGCCAGGAGACGATCCGCACGGCGCTGGCGATGGGTGCCGATCGCGGCGTCCTGGTGCAGACCGACGCCGAATTGCAGCCGCTGGCGGTCGCCAAGCTGCTGAAGGCGGTAATCCTCGACGAGAAGCCCGAGATCGTGATCGTCGGCAAGCAGGCGATCGACGACGACTGCAACCAGACGGGGCAGATGCTGTCGGCGTTGCTCGGCTGGCCGCAGGCGACCTTCGCCTCGAAGATCACGATCGGGGACGGCAAGGCCGAAGTCACCCGCGAGGTCGATGGCGGGCTCGAAGCCGTGTCCATCAAACTGCCGGCGGTGGTCACGACCGATCTCAGATTGAACGAGCCGCGCTATGCCTCGCTGCCCAATATCATGCGGGCCAAGAAAAAGCCGATCGTGACGACGACGCCGGAGGCGCTCGGTGTCGATGTGACCCCGCGGCTCGTCGTGCTGAAGGTCGAGGAGCCGGCGAAACGCCAGGGTGGGCATAAGGTCGGCTCGGTCGAGGAGCTGGTCGACAAACTCAAGACCGAGGCGCGGGTGATCTGATGGCCGCTCTCGTCGTTGCCGAGCACGACAACCGAGTCCTGAAGCCCGCGACCCTCAACGCGCTCGCCGCCGCCGAGGAGATCGCTGGTGACGACGTTGATCTGTTGGTAGCTGGCCTGGACTGCCGGGTGGTGGCCGAGGCGGCGGCGCAGATCCCCGGCGTCAAGCGGGTGCGGCTGGCCGACGACGCAGCCTACGAGCACGGGCTCGCCGAAAACTTGGCGCCGCTCCTGGTCAACCTCGCCGAGGGCTACACCCATCTGCTGGCGCCGGCGACCACCGCCGGCAAGAATTTGATGCCGCGGGTGGCAGCCCTCCTCGACGTGATGCAGATTTCCGACATCAGCGCGGTCGTATCGCCCGACACCTTCGTGCGTCCGATTTATGCCGGCAACGCACTGCAGACGGTGCAGTCGAAAGACCCGGTCAAGGTCATCACCGTGCGCGGCACCGCGTTTCCGCCGGGTGCCGCGACCGGCGGGGCGGCGACGATCGAGCCGGTGGCGCCGACCGGGGACAGCGGGCTCTCCGAATTCGTGCGCGCCGAGCTGTCGAAATCCGAGCGCCCGGAGCTGACCAGCGCGCGCATCATCATTTCCGGCGGGCGCGGCATGCAGTCGGGCGACAATTTCCACCTGCTCGAGAAGGTTGCCGATAAGCTCGGGGCCGCGGTAGGCGCCTCGCGCGCTGCGGTCGATGCCGGTTTTGTCCCGAACGACTACCAAGTCGGCCAGACCGGCAAGATCGTGGCGCCCGAGCTCTACATCGCGGTCGGCATTTCCGGCGCCATCCAGCATCTCGCCGGCATGAAGGATTCGAAGGTTATCGTCGCCATCAACAAGGACGAGGAAGCGCCGATTTTCCAGATCGCCGATTACGGTCTCGTCGGCGATCTGTTCAAGATCCTTCCCGAGCTCGCCGCCGAACTCGAGCGCCGCCAGTGAACGCCGGCGCGACCTCGGACAGCGCGTCGGCTCCCGCGGCGCGGCTCGACCGGCTGCGGCGCATCGGGGTGGTCGGGGCCGGGCAGATGGGCGGCGGCATCGCCCATGTCTGCGCGCTGGCGGGGATCGAGGTTGTCATCACCGATATCAGCGACGACGCCTTGCAGCGCGGGCGCACGGCGATCGAGCGCAATCTGGTCCGCCAAGTCGCCCGCGGCCGGATCCGCGAAGACGAAAAAGAGGCCGCACTGGGGCGCATTTCTGCCGGGCTCGATTACGCGCTGTTCGGCGATTGCGACATGGTGATCGAGGCGGCTACCGAAAAGGAGGAGGTCAAGCGCGAGATCTTCAAAAAACTGACCCCGCAGCTGCGGCCCGACGCGCTGATCGCCACCAACACCTCGTCGATCTCGATCACCCGGCTCGCCGCCTCGACCGACCGGCCCGGCAAGTTCATCGGCATGCATTTCATGAACCCGGTGCCGGTGATGAGCCTGGTCGAGCTGATCCGCGGCATCGCCACCGACGAGGAAACCTTTGCGCTGACCCGCGATCTCGCGCTGAAGCTCGGCAAGACGCCGGTCGCGGCCGAGGACTTCCCCGCTTTCATCGTCAACCGCATCCTGTTGCCGATGATCAACGAGGCGGTCTATGTGCTGTACGAGGGGGTGGGCTCGGTCGAAGCCATCGACACGGCGATGAAGCTCGGCGCCAACCATCCGATGGGCCCGCTCGAGCTCGCCGATTTCATCGGTCTCGATACCTGCCTGTCGGTCATGCAGGTGCTCTATGAGGGGCTCGCCGACAGCAAGTACCGGCCGTGCCCGCTCTTGGTCAAATATGTCGAGGCCGGTTGGCTCGGCCGCAAGGCCGGCCGCGGCTTTTACGATTACCGTGGCTTGAAGCCGGTGCCGACGCGCTGACCGGCAGCATCTGCTCGCGTAATCTTGTCCCCCAAATCTTGTCCCAGGCCGCCCGATCCGTTATCAACCTGTCATGATCGCGTGCTACCCCGGCTCGTGAGCGAGGTAAGCGGAACAGTCTCTTGACGGCGGCCTGCTTGGATAATTGTCCGGCTCTGGTGCTCAACGCGGATTTTCGCCCGCTGAGCTATTTTCCGCTGTCGCTGTGGTCGTGGCAGGACGCGATCAAGGCGGTATTTCTCGACCGGGTCAACATCATCGACCATTACGACGTTCGCGTGCACAGCCCGTCGTTGGAAATCCAGCTGCCGAGCGTTGTCTCGCTAAAGGAATACGTGCCGGCGGCGCGCCATCCGGCGTTCACTCGGTTCAACGTGTTTCTGCGCGACCGCTTTACCTGTCAATATTGCGCCGAGCCCTACCCTTCGCACGATCTGACCTTCGACCATCTGGTCCCGCGCTCACGCGGCGGGCGGACGACCTGGACCAACGTCGTCACCGCCTGCGGCAGCTGCAATTTGTTGAAGGGCAACCGTCTGCCGCGAGAGAGCGGGATGTATCCGCGCCACCGCCCGGTCCAGCCGACGACCCATATGCTGCAGCAGAATGGGCGCGCCTTCCCGCCAAACTACCTGCACCAGAGCTGGCGCGACTATCTCTACTGGGACACCGAGCTCGACCCGTTCTGAGCCGGGGGGCCTGATGCTGTGGCCGCTCAAGTAGCGTTCAAGTTAACCATAACTGCATCGTGACGGTTTACCGGTGCGTTGACATACGAATTCGTTCTATTGACGATTCATTGTCCACAAGGAGAGAAGCTCGATTGCAACAATCTTCCCCCGGATTTACCCAAAGCATTCATGTCGAGACAGTTGACGGAACTTGCTCTGCGCTGGCAGGAATGCATCTGATTTCTAAACTGCTCAAACAACGGGGGTCGGCGGGATTTTGTCTGGTCGGTGGGTCTGGCCTGCCCCAACGGCCCGGGCAAAATCGGTTCGCTCCAACCAGGCTCCGGCTGCGCTCACTAGGCGGGATCGGATGGTGCGCCTGCTCCGTCGCGAGCGGGTGGCACCCAATTCGACTTCATAGACGCATCCAGGTCTGGGGATGCTTCGACAGCGCCGGAGCCAGTGGCCGATGAGCCGAGCCGCAGCCGCGCCGCTACCCCACCCAAAATCGCCAAGAACTGCAGCCCGACAACACCCAACAACCACTTTAAGATTTCCGCGCGCAACTCGGCGATCCTTCCTTCGAGGCGCGCCGTCAGCTCATAAGCTCAGAGCAGGCGGGTGAGCACAAGCGGCTCACCGGCGGAGCACACCCACGAGCTCGAGGTGCGGCGACCAGGCGAACTGATCGACCGCCGCCACCCGTTCGAGACGAAAGCCACCCTCGATCAGCCGCGCAGCGTCGCGCGCGAAGGTGGCGGGGTTGCACGAGACGGCGACGATCGTGTCGAGCCGCGAGGCAGCGAGGGCGGCGGCCTGCCGGATGGCGCCGGCGCGCGGTGGGTCGAGCACCGCGGCGGCGTAGCCGGCCAACGCCTCGGGCAGCAGCGGGTTGCGCGCCAGGTCGCGGCGCTCGACGGTGACCCCCGGCACCATGCGCGCGGCATCGGCTAGGGCCGTGACGGCGCGCGCGTCGCCCTCGACCGCGTGCACCAGCCCGCCCCGGCGAAGCGCGAAAGCGAAGGCGCCGAGCCCGGCATAGAGATCGAGCACCGGCCGGAGCGGACCGATGCCGGCCGCGACCTCGTCGACGAGGATGCGCTCGGCCGCCTCGCTCGCCTGCACAAAGGCGCCGGCCGGAAACGGCACCGCGGTGCCGGACAGCATCACCCGCGGCGGGCGGCGCTCGACGACGAGGCTTTCCTCCTCGCTCGACCGCCAGACGATGCGGGCGAGATCGCAAATTCCGGCGAGTTCCGCCAATGCCTCCAGCGCTGCGAGCGCCGGGGGATCGCCGGCCTCGATCAACACATCGATGCCGCTGTCGGTGCGGGTCACGGTCGCTTCGGCCATGCCCCCCGGAGGCAGCAGATCGGGGACGAGCCGACGCAGCGGGGCGAGCAGCGCGAGCAGCGGCGGTTCGAGCACCAGGCATTCGCGCAAATCGACGAGGTCGTGGCTAAACCGCTGGCGAAACCCGACGCGCGCCGGCTGCCGCCGATCGCGCGGCCGGGCGAGACCGAGCCGCGCCCGCCGCCGCGCCGGCGGCACCGTGCGCAGCGGTGCGACGACGCCCGGATCGATCCCCGCCCGCCCCAGAGCCTGGCGCAGCCCGTCGAGCTTGACCGCCCGATAGAGATCGGCATCGAGGTGCTGCAAGGCGCATCCGCCGCATCTGCCGAAGTGTCGGCACGGCGGCGCAGCGCGGCCGGGACCCGGATCGACCAGCTCGACGGCCAGCGCCTCGAAGCCGCCGCCGCGGCGGGCGCCGAGCCGGGCGCGGACCCGGTCGCCTGGCGCGGTGAACGGCACATAGACCAGCACGCCGCGCCGGCGCGCGACGCCGTCACCGGCGGCGCCGATCCGCTCGATCGTCAGCTCGACGAGCTCGCGGTCAGGCGCCGGCGCCGGCATGGCTCTTTGCCCCTCTCGGGGCGCGCTCGCGAGCGGTGGGGAGGAATGGCGCACGCGACCCCATATAATCGGAATGTCGACGATGCCGGAGCGATCCGTCACCGTCACGGGGGTACCGGGGCTTACGATGTATCAATGGGTCTATTGGAGCGGGATAACCCTGCTCGTCGCGTGGACTGCATTCTCGGCCTATAGCGCGCTCAGCGGAATGTAGCCATCGCCTTTTTCTGAAGGCGACGAGGCGACATAGACCGGCTGCGCCGCCGGACGGGCGAGCCGATCGGAGAATGCGGCAACCGAGTCGCCGGCGGCGCGCACACCCATGATCGCGGCAAGCTCTCTCGCTCCGGCTCGGGTCAAAAGCCCTGCCGTCGCGAGCGCTCCGGGCCTATGATCAGGCTCGGACAGAGCAGCGGGCGGGTGGATTCTGATGAGCGATATCGAGCATTATATCGGCGGCGAGCGCGTTGCCGGATCGGGCGAGCGCTGGGGCGACGTCTACAACCCGGCGACCGGCGAGAGGATCCGCCGCGTCGCCTTGGCCGCAGCCGGCGAGGTCGACCGGGCGGTGCAGGCGGCCTCGGCGGCGTTTGCAGGCTGGGGCGCGACCCCGCCTCTGACCCGCGCGCGCATCCTGTTCAAATTCGTGGAGCTGCTGCACCGTGAGCGCGACGCGCTGGCCCGCGCGATCTCGCAGGAGCACGGCAAGATTTTCTCGGACGCCCAGGGCGAGATCGACCGCGGGGTCGAGGTCGTCGAATTCGCCTGCGGCATCCCGCATCTGTTGAAGGGCGAGTTCGCCGAGCAGGTCGGCCGCGGCATCGACAGCTGGTCGGTGCGCCAGCCGCTCGGGGTTTGCGCCGGCATCACGCCCTTCAACTTCCCGGCGATGGTGCCGATGTGGATGTTCCCGATGGCGCTCGCCTGCGGCAACACCTTTATCCTGAAGCCGTCGGAGCGCGACCCCTCGGCCGGTATCCGCATCGCCGAATTGTTGACCGAGGCCGGATTGCCGCCGGGCGTCTTCAACGTCGTCAACGGCGACAAGGCGGCGGTCGACGCGATCCTGCGTCATCCGGGCATCGCCGCCGTCAGCTTTGTCGGCTCGACCGCGATCGCCGAGTACATCTATGCGACCGCCGCGGCGGCGGGTAAGCGGGTGCAGGCCTTGGGCGGCGCCAAAAACCACATGGTGGTGATGCCCGACGCCGATCTCGACCAGGCGACCGACGCCTTGATGGGGGCGGCCTATGGTGCGGCCGGCGAGCGTTGCATGGCGGTCTCGGTCGCGGTCGCGGTCGGCGGGGTCGGCGACCGGCTGATCGACAAGCTGGCGCCGCGGGTGCGCGCGCTGAAGATCGGCCCCGGCACCGATCCCGAGGCGGAGATGGGGCCGCTCGTCACCCGCCAGCACCTGGAGCGGGTCGGCTCCTACGTCGACCTCGGCGTCAGGGAGGGGGCAAAGCTCGCGGTCGACGGCCGCGGCCTCAAATTGCAGGGCTTCGAGAACGGCTTTTTCCTCGGCGGCTGCCTGTTCGACCAGGTCAAGCCCGAGATGCGCATCTATAAGGAGGAGATTTTCGGCCCGGTCTTGTCGGTGGTGCGCAGCCCCGATTTCGACAGCGCGACCAAGCTCGTCAGCGATCACGAATACGGCAATGGCGCCGCGATCTTCACCCGCGACGGCGACGCCGCCCGCGAATTTTCGAACCGCGTCCAGATCGGCATGGTCGGCATCAACCTGCCGATCCCGGTGCCGATGGCGTTCCACAGCTTTGGCGGCTGGAAGCGCTCATTGTTCGGCGACACCGCGGTTTATGGCCCCGAAGGGGTGCATTTCTACACCCGCCTCAAAACCATGACCGCACGCTGGCCGACCGGCGTCCGCGCCGGCGCCGAGTACGTGATGCCGACGATGCGCTGAGGCGCTCGTGCGCGCCCCGCCGAACTCGGCGGGGCAATGCCCGGGCCGGCTCAGCTGACGAAGAACACGTCGCTGGCGCTCAGGGTCGGGTGGTTGGTCAGGGTGGCCACCAGCTCGCGCGAGCTGCCGGCGGTGTTGCGTGTGCGTCGAAATAGAAGGCGCCGGTCGCTGTGTCATAGGCAAAGCGTTCGCCCTGGTTGCCGAAGCTACCGGTCGCGTTCGCCGTGAACAGGCCAAGATCGCGCTGAGCAACGCCGGGTTCGGCCTCGGCCTCACCGGCGCCAGCAGCACGGCGCACGCGGCGCCGGAGGCGGCGTGGTTGGCGGAACCGCGAAGGTTGCTCACCGAAGTCGGATAGACGACTTCCTTCGCCCCGGCTTCGGTTCCGTTTGTACTCCAAAGGCCGATGTTTCCCAGGTTGTCTGTTCCGCTGAATACGACCTCGTTGTCGATGACGACTCCTGAAAAACTAACTTCATCAAAAACTCCAGGGAAATAAAAGCTGGAAGATGTTATTTCACTGGTACCTGCGGACGTGCCATCGGTAACCCACAATCCGAGTTTATGAGAAGTATCCTCCGCCTCGAACAGAACTTTATTGCCCAAAGCGACGAACTCCCCAAGAGCCTGCCCCTGCCAAGATAATTCATGCGTCGTCAACGAGCTTGCCGCGACCCTGCCGCGCATTTTGAACAGCCCGCTCGGCTATCCCGAGACCCTGGCCGAGCTGTGGATGGGCGATCGCCGGGACGGGCGGACGAGTGGCGCGACGATTATCTCGAACGGGTGCGCCGGCTCGGCATTCTGGTGCCGGAGGCCGCGTGGTTCACCGACAAGATGCCGCTCAACGAAACCATCTCGGCCTGATCGGGTTGGTCTTTCCGCAGGCGCCGCTGTTGAATCTGGGTCCGGAGATCCGCGATTTCGGCGACACGATGGCGATCGTCGAATGCCTCGAGCTGGTGGTCGCGGTCGACACCGCGATCGCGCACCTCGCGGGCGCCATGGGCAAGCCGGTGTGGATCATGCTGCCCTTCGCGCCGGACTGGCGCTGGCTGCTCGACCGGGCCGACAGCCCGTGGTACCCGAGCGCGCGGCTGTTCCGCCAATCGGCCGAGCGCCGCTGGAAGCCGGTGATCGCGCAGATCGCCGCCGCGCTGGTCAAGTGACGAACAGCAGGTGTGAGATCTGCGAGGTACTCAAGGTCGGGTCGCCGGTCAGATGCGTCACCAGCGCTCGCCGGCGGTGGTGCCGCTGGCCGAGTAGTAGAGGTTGCCGTTGGTCGTGCCATAGACGAAGCGCTCGGCGCCATTGGTAAAGCTGCCGGCGCTGTCCTGAACAAACAGGCCGCCGAGCGGCTGGGGCGTCGTGGTCGCGCCGGGCAGGACAAAGCCCGAGCCGCTGACGAACTCCATCTCGTTGATCGCCGACGCGGTGAAATCGGCGATCGTGTTGCTGCCGGGCGCGGAAAAGACGAACACTTTCGCGCCGGCCCCGCCGGTCATCGTGGTGTCGCCGCCGGCGGAGAACACATCGTTGCCGGCATAGACGATGATTCGATCGGGAGCGGCCACGCCCGTGGCGCTGACCGTGTTGCCGTTGTTGCCGTCGGAGACGGTGATCGTCGAGCCGGCGACTCGGCGAAATTGGCGCTGGTCAAGGTCAGCGTGTTGGCCGCGCCGTCGGCCAGCACATAGCTCTCGACCCCGCTGACCCCGTTGGCATCGACCGTGCCCGGCGCGGTCATCAGCAATTCGTTGTTGCCGCCGCCGCCGCTGACGGTGTCGGTCTTGGTCAGGTTCGCCGCGGTGAACACGAAGATATCCTTGCCGGCGCCGCCCTTCAGCACATCGGCTCCGGCAGCGCCGTAAATGTCGAGATTGTCGGTGACGCCGGTCAACGCCGAGCCGTTGACGGTATTGCCGCCGGTGCCGCCGTAAACCCGATCGTGCCGCCCAGAAGCCCGGTGAAGTTGGCATTGGTCAGGGTCAGGCTGTTCGCCCCGCCATTGGCCAGCCGATAGATCTGGACCGCGGTAACCCCCCCCGGCGGCGACCGTACCCGGAGTGGTCAGGTCGAGCTCGTTGTTGATATCCGCTGCCGGTGATCTTGTCGGCCGCAGTCAGCGCCGCCGTGGAGAACACAAAATGGGCGTTGCCGTCGGCGCTGCGGTGCCGGTGGCGGCGAACTCGATCTCCCCCCGGCCGCCGCCCTCGACCAAGCCCTTGAACACCGCCCCTTTTTCGACCACCAGCAATTTGCTGCCGACGTTGCTGCCCATTTGCACCGCGACCGCGCCGGCACCGGTCGAGGTGTTGGCGACAGTGCCGAAATTGATCAGTGTGGTGTCGCCTTCGTGGTGGACCCCACCTTAAAAGCCGACCAAGCCCTAGACGACGCCGCTGTTCCTGACGCTGCCGCCGGCCTGGCCGAGCGCGATCCCGGCGCCCCCGCCGGCGATCGTGCCGCCGGCGTTGTTGGTGACACTGCCGCCGCCGCGCAAGTAGATGCCGTCAACGGCGCCGGTGGTCTCGATCAAACCGGAATTCGCGACGTTGACCGCGACGCCGCGGTTGTAGACGCCATCCAGGTGACCGGCGATCAGGCCGCCAGCCTGGTTTCGATGGCGCCGCGATTGTCGACGGTCCAGGCAAAGTGGCATTGCCGAAAATGCCCTGGCCGCTGGCGTTGGTGATTTTCCCGGTCACCGTCGCCGTGCGCTGCGTCGCCGGATTGGTCAGAGCGATCAGCGTCGTGTGAAGTGCCGCTGTAGATGGTGCCGGCCGTCATCATCTCGCTAATGTTCTGTGCCGACCGCGCCGGGTCTTTGCTAATTATTATTAACTATTGTCGCAGTCTAGCCGTGGCGGCGGTGCTTGTCGAAGGAGAATCGGCGCACCTTTCGGTCGAACCGGCGCTTATCGGTCACGACCGGGCCCGGCCACGGCTCGCCGGTCTGAAAGCGGCCGAGCCGACTGGGAGGGAGGGCGGGGTCATCGGCGCGAACCGGCCCGCGCCGATGACCCCAGATGCTCAATTTCGGTAGCCGGGGTCGAGGCGGTCGGCAAGGCGCAGCAGCGCCGGCCATTCGCGCTGACCGCCGAGCCGCGGCGTGTTGACGAAATTGGCAAACTGGGCGGCCTGGCGCTCGCAGGTCTCGGGCGACGGCATCACCATCTTGGCGCCGGCGGCGACCGCGGCCATGATCTTCAGCTGCGCCTCGGCCGAGCGCTCGAAATGATAGGTCATCGAAAACGCCTCGGCGACGTTGCGGCCGGTCGCCAGGAGGCCGTGATTGCGCAGCACCAGAACCGGATGGTTGCCGATGCTCTGCTGCAGCCGCTCGCGCTCGTCGAGGTCGAGCGAGACGCCCTCGTAATCATGGTAGCCGAGCCGGTTGTAGAACCGCATCGCCCATTGGCAGAGCGGCAGCAGCCCCTCCTCCAGGGCGCCGACCGCGATGTCGGCCTCGGTATGGGTGTGGATCACGCACTCGACATCCGGCCGGCCGAGTAAATCGGCGCTGTGGATCACGTAGCCGGCGCGATTGGCCTCGTATTCGGAGGGTTCGACAGATTGCCGTCGAGATCCGATCTTTAGAAGGTTCGAGGCGGTGATCTCATCGAACATCAGCCCCAACGGGTTGATCAGGAAATGGTCGGGCTCGCCCGGCACCCGCGCCGAATTGTGGGTCAGGATCAGATCGTCCCAACCGAAATGGCGGATCAGCCGATAGCAGGCGGCAAGATCGACCCGCACCTTCCATTCCTCCGGGCTGATATGCGTCGGACGGTGTGTGACGTTGGTTTCAAGCGTGTCCATGTGTCCTCCAGTTCTGGAACGATGGGCTAAACGTAGCGAAATACGCCGCAGAGCGCGCATACAATTTTTGACCGGTTCCGCTGCGCTCAGCCCCGCCCAGGGGCTGGGCGCGCTTCCCCCGGGTCGAATGAGCGGGCGATGAGGTCCAAGGAACTGGGCTTTCACGACATTTGGTAGTGATGTGAGGCGAGGAACGGCAAGATGTTGATGTCCGATTCTTGTAAACTGAGCCGATCCCACTATGTCCGCGCCTTGAGGCCAGCGCGCATAGAGGAGTACCCCTACTTGGTGGGGCCTCGCCCGCTGAGCGCGAGTCAGGGGATAAGCCGTGAGCAACGACCACTACGTTCCGCAGTTCTACCTTCGGAATTTCTCGTCGGACCGATCGGATACGAGGCCTGACCGGTTGGGCAGCGGAGCATCCGCCTGATCAATGATTGCCCGGCGGAAATTTGTACCGCACGCCAGCATCACGGGTGAATGCAAGAAGGCCGGCTTCCACAACTGTAAGATCGGGGTGGAAGCGGCGCTGTCCAACTTGAGACGTTGGCGGCATCGGCCATCAGGAATGTGATTGACTCCAGTATCCCTCCATCACCGCGGGGTCAGGACCATGAGGTGTTGGCTGTATTTATTGCTATCCAACGCTCGCGGACCCTCCGAGCCGCCGAGGTCGCGGACAAAATGGCGGATCGCATGTTCAAGGTCGCCTATGATACAGACCCCAGGTTGGACGGGATCGAATTATCCAATTTCGTGATCAGAAGCGACTATCCGGTAGCCATCCCGTTGAAGGTGGCCGCTCAATACGCACCGATCGTCCTGCAGCTTGGCATGCACGTGTTCGTCAACGAAACACGGGAGGATTTTATCACGTGTGACAATCCTGTTGCAGCGCATAACCAATATTGCGAAGGCATTGACCATGTCGAGTTCTGGGGTGGAATTGCTCCGGTATTCAAATACTTGTGCCGATCACCCGCAGCATCTCGTCTTGGTATACGATGCTGAGGTGTATGCCGTTGGCGACAAGCATGGGGCTCGCGCCTCTCGAATAACCAGCATCAAAGACATCAGAACCCTCAACGCACTTCATTTGTCCGCGCGTGAGAACATCTACTCAGCAAATGGGCGATAGTAAATTCAGCTTCTCGTCCAGGTTCAGCGGCTCGCTCCTCGGCTCCGACGCAAGAGACAGATTACGGTCCGAAGCAAGCCTGTCCCGAATGGCGAGGGAACAAGTGAGCTGATCCATCAGTTCGAGCGCCTGCTCCCAACTCAACTGTCGTTGACCAGCATCAGGATCAGCGCAATGCGAGCAAGGGTGCCGTAGATAGGCGAGCGAACATGGTCCGAGCGCCAGCCCGGACGGCTACCCAACACTTCACGCTCCTGCTTCCACCCCTCAGCTGTATC
The DNA here is from genome assembly GCA_963703665.1 of uncultured Alphaproteobacteria bacterium. GTDB lineage: Bacteria > Pseudomonadota > Alphaproteobacteria > ATCC43930 > CGMCC-115725 > AP-15. The sequence goes on from CAVPFB010000003.1 coordinate 294,156, forward strand.
GAGCAGATCGATTTTACTCGGACTAGGCGCTCTCCTGACGCCGTAGGAAACACCGAGCCATTACGCCGGGGTGAACATCGGCACCGGCGGGCCGCCGTCGCTGGGCTTGAAGACGAGGCGCACGGGCTGGCCGATGCGGATTTGGTCGAGGTCACAATCGACGATGTTGGTCATCATTGTCGGCCCCTCGGCCAGGGTCACATAGGCGATCGCATAGGGGATCGGGGCGCGGCGCATGACGCTGTAGGTGTAGATCGTGCCGTTGCCCGAGACCTGCTGCAATTCGGTCTTGTTGCTGAAGCAGAAAGGGCAAAACGTGCGCGGGTAATAATGCGTCTTGCCGCAGGCGTTGCATTTGCCGACCATCAGCTTGCCTTCCGCTGCGGCGTCCCAGAACGCCTTCGTTTCGAGATTGGGCACCGGCGCCTGGATTTTGCGCTGCTGGCTCTGCATGACGCGTCACTCCCGCTCCATGATCACGGTCGCGGCTCCGTGGCGGGTCCCGAGCGAGCCGCCGGTGCCGTGCGCCAGCGCGAGGTCGCAGTTCGGCACCTGCACCTTCGGGTGCGCCTCGCCGCGCAACTGGCGCACCGCCTCGACCACCTTGGTCAGCCCGCCGCGATTGGACGGGTGGTTGTTGCACAACCCGCCGCCATCGGTGTTGAACGGCAGTTTGCCGGTGCCCGAGATCAGATTGCCGTCGGACGACGAACCGGCCGCCCTGGCCTTTCTCGCAAAAGCCCAGATCCTCGATCTGCATCACGACGGTGATCGTAAAGCTGTCGTAGATCGAGGCGTATTTGATGTCGGCGGGCTTGACCCCGGCTTCGGCAAAGGCCGCCGGCCCCGACCACACCGCCCCCGAATAGGTCAGGTCGATCTCTCCGCCCATCTGGTGCTTGGGCGCCTCGCCGGCGCCGATGATCCGGACCAACGGCCGCTTCAGGCTCCTCGCCACCTCGGGGCCGGCGACGATGATGGCGCCGCCGCCGTCGCTGATCACGCAGCAATCGAGCCGGTGCAAGGGGTCGGCGATCATCGGCGAGTTGACCACGTCCTCGACGGTGACCACGTCGCGCAGCATCGCATGCGGGTTGTATTGCGCGTGGTGCGAGGCCGCGACCTTGACCCAGGCGAGCTGCTCGCTGGTGGTGCCGTACTGGTGCATGTGCCGCATCGCGCACATCGCGTACATGTTCGCGGTCGCCGGCGCGTAGGGGTTTTCGAACGCGGTCTCGGCCGACTGCACCGCCGCCGCGCGCGGCGCGGTGCCGGTCGCCACCCCTTCGGTGCGCGGCCGGCCGGCCAAGGTGATCAACGCGATCGAGCATTTGCCCGCCGCGATCGCCTCGGCCGCGTGGCCGACCTGCAAGAGGTAGGACGAGCCGCCGGTGTCGGTCGAGTCCCAGTGGCGCAGATTCGAGCCCGAGATAGTCGATCATCGACAGCGCGCCCAAGCCCGGCGTGTCGCCCGAAGCGCAGAAATAGCCGTCGATGTCGTCCTTCGTCAGCCCGGCATCGGCGAGCGCGCCCGCAGCACACTCGGCGTGCAGCTGGAACAGCGACTTGTCGTCGGCCTTGCGCGTCGGATGCTCGAAGACCCCGACGATATTGGCCTTGCCCTTGATGCTCATCGCCGGCTCTTCTCCCCTTTGAGGCGAACTGTCTGTCGCCGATGGGATACCGTTCGGCCGCCGCGGTCAATCCCGGATCGCGCCTGGCCGCAAAGGCGGTCCCAGCGTATCCTGGTCAAGTAGACCAAGACGGTGAGAACAGAGGGCGCAAGCACGTGACCAACAGCGTAAATCTCTACGAGGCGAAGACGTATCTCTTGCACTCGTCGAGCGCTCCGCGCAGGGCGAGCAGAGCGTCATCGCCTAGGCCGGTGAGCCGAAGGCCACGCTGGTGCCGTTTCGCGGGGCCGAGTTCCCGCGCGAACCCGCCAATCTGCTGGGGATTACCTTTATCGCCGACGATGTCGACGACCCCCCGCCGTCAGAAGCCTGGCCGAGCTCGGCCGCTCCGCTTACGCGCGGGCGATCAGCCGGTTCCCGTCCCAGATGCCGAGGATGGCGCGGGCGTCGCGATACTCTGCCAGCAGATACGGATCGAGCTTGATCCGGTCCTGATAGAGCTCGCCGACGACAAAGCTCACCTCTGGGAGGCGCCCCTGCAGCCGCAGGGCAGGTTCGCGGATCATTGCCGGCACCTCGTGCAGATCATCGATGCTCCGTTCGCGCCACCGGGCCGGACCCTTCACCGGCGCCAGCAGCGGCAGCAACCCCAGTGCGAACGCCGTGAGGGCGGCTGCAGACCCCCAGGAAACCCGGTTAGCCGCAAAGAGGGCGATAAACGCCACGACGCCGGCCATCAGCACCGCGACCTGCGCCAGTTCGGCCGCCCGCTGGTGCCGGTATGCCCAGCCGGCGGGGTGCCGCCGGACCTGCTCGGCCATGTGCCGAGCGAGCAAGCGAGGCTCGACCGGTTCGAGCCCGTCGGCCGACAGAGCGGAGTCCAAGACCTCTTGCGCCGAGAGTACGAGATTTGCACCGTCGAATGGCATTAGAGCACCTGCGATTGCGATTGTGGCGTATCGACAACGCCGCCGGCCGCAAACCGTGCCATCGCCCGACTTTCTGCGACTGGTAAGGGCGCGAGGCTGACGTTAAGGAGCGAGAGAGGATTTCGCGACAGACGCTTGCGTTGCGGCCGAACGGACTGTCGGCGTCACTCTGCGGAAGCCGGATGGCGGACGCCCATAGGTCGCGCGGAAGGCGTCGTTGAACCGTCGCAAACTGCCAAAACCGGCGGCGAAGGCGATCTCGGACAGCGGCATCGCGGTCTGGTCGATCAGTCGTTTCGCCCTCTGCACGCGCCGGGTCGCGGCAATCTCGCTGGGCGCGGCACCGGTGTGGCGGAGAAACAGCCGCAGCAGATGGCGCGGCCCGATACCCAGCCGCACGGCCAGCTCGGCGACCGAGGCGTCGTCGAGAAAGCCTTCTTCGATCAGGCGCATGCCGCGCGCCACCGTCGTCTTCGTCCCACTCCAGGCCGGGCTTCCCGGCGCCGTCTCCGGCCGGCAGCGCAGGCACGGACGGAACCCCGCACGCTCGGCCGCTGCTGCCGTGCGGAAGAAAACCACGTTTTCGGAGCGGGCGGGTCGCACCGGGCAGACCGGCCGGCAATAGATCCGGGTGGTCCGCACCCCGGTGAAAAACACGCCGTCAAAGGCCGGGTCGCGCCCCACCCTGGCACGGTCGCAGATCTCCCGATCAAGATCCGTCAGCGTATTCGTCTGCATAATACCGGCACGTTAGCCGGCGGCGTCGACAGGCGATAGCGGGAATCGGACCTGGTCGGCGGATCACGTCCGAAAGCGGCCAGCAGCAGCGGCGCCGACCGATAACCTCCCGGCTCATGGACAATCGCACTCGCATCGATCGGCGGAGCGCCGCGGGGCTCTATCATGGCTGGCGCGTCGTCGCGGCGGCTTTCCTCGTCGCCATGTTCGGGTTCGGGCTCGGCTTCTACGGACCCGGCATCTATCTGGTGGCGCTTGAAGCCCGTCACGGCTGGTCCGTTGCCGAACTCTCGCCAGCGGTGACCGCCTATTACGTTCTCGGCGCGACCTTGCTGTTCTTTTGCGTCGGCCCGCTTTTCGAGCGTCAGGGGTCGCGAAAGGTTGTCGTGACCGGCGCCGTCGCGCTGGCCGGCGGCTTGGTCCTGCTCGCCGGCGTCACGAAATCGTGGCAGGTTTACGCAGCCTTTGCGCTGATGTCGATCGGATGGGCGACGATGAGCGGGGCGGCGATCAACATTATCGTGGCACCATGGTTCGACCAGCGCCGCGGCCAGGCTGTCAGCTGGGCGCTGAACGGCGCGAGCGCCGGCGGCATCGTCGCGCCGCCGCTGTTGACGTTTCTGATCGCTCGGGTCGGCTTCGCCGTCGCCCTCGACGCGCTGGCCTTGGCGATGCTCGCGATCCTGGTTCCGGTCGTGGTGCTGGTCTTGCGAGGCAAGCGCGCCGGTGAGCACGATCTGGCTGACGCCGTCCCAGCTCTTAGCCGCTCGCTGTCGGCCCAGCCGGGCGAGTGGCATCTGGTCACGATGTTGCGCAATCAGCGCTTTATCACGATCTCAGTGGCGTTTGCGCTGGGACTGACGGCACAGGTCGGGTTTCTGACGCACCAGGTGGCGTTTCTGATGCCGACGCTCGGCGCCGCGGCAGCCGGCTGGGCGGTCAGCATGACGACGCTCGCCGCCGTCCTTGGCCGCATTGCCGCCGGGTACATCGCTGATCGCATCGACCGCAGGCGCCTGGCTTCCGCCAACTTCGCCGTGCAGGTCTTGGGAATGGGCATCCTGGCGACGGCGCCGACGGCGGCAATGCTCTATCTCGGCTGCGTGCTGTTCGGCCTCGGCTTGGGCAACACCACCTCGCTTCCGGGCCTCATCGTTCAGCACGAGTTTCCAAATCGCCATTTCGCCCGAATCATCAGCCTCGTCGTCGCGATCAACCAGTTCAGCTTCGCGTTCGGACCCGCGATCCTGGGCCTCTTGCAACATGCTCGAGCCAGCTACACCGACGGGCTCCTGGCCTACGCGGCGATGGAGGCGATCGCGGCGGTCATTGTCGTCCTCCCGGCGATCGAGCGATCCCGCAAGATGGCGGCTTGACCGGCCGTGCCGCACCTCGCACGCTCCGCGCCGACAGCCATGGAGTGTGGCGATGGGACCGCTTGCCCGGATAAGGATCGTCAAACCGGCCGGGATCGGGCCGGGGCCGATATGCGCGATGCGCGCCCTGCGCGCCGGTCTCAGCCATGTGCGGCGCTGCAATGCGGTATTCGCCGAGGCCGACCGGCGGCCGCCCTCGGCGATCATGCGGCAGGGGCGGAATGCGCGATCGCGGTGATGCTGTCGATGCCGGTCATCGTCGTCCATACGCTCGCCCACGCCATCGGCGCGCTGCGAGCCGCAGCCCGCGCCGGCCGGCCCATTATCCTGGCGAGTGCGCCCGAAGCCGGCGTTTACGCGGGGCCCGGCTGGTTCCGGGCGCTGGTCGAGGCAGCGCGAGCGGCGGTCCGCGAAGCCCGGTTCTCCGCCGTCCTCGACTGCGGCGACGAGCCCGGCGCGGCGTTGGCGGCAATCCGCGCCGAGATCGACTGCGTCCGGTTTATCGGCCGCGCCGAAATCGCTCGCCGCCTCGCCGACATCGCCCGCCAGCATGGCGTGCGTCTGGAAACGATCCGCCCCGGCGCGGCGCTCGACCTCGCCGCCGATTTCTTTGCCTCCGAGGAACGCATCGAGCAGCGCTGCTTCGAGCTGCTGTCGTAATCCGGGTTGAAGCCCCGTCAAGGTTCGGCTCGGGACGGAGCCGGCGGAGCCGTCAAGCCCGCGCAGGGCCGGCATTCACCTGATGCTGCAGCGACGGGATCGCCACGTTGACGATAAAGAATCGAGCGTCACCCATGCGCACCGCGCGCGATTAGATCTCCGCAGCCGCATGATCCGCCGGGTAAAAGCACTCTAAAGCCGGCTCGGACAAGGTAATGTCCACCGGCGTGCCAAAGACGGTCGTCGTGCTGAAGAACGCCATCACCCCCGGCAGTTGAGCGACGCGGCCCCGGCCGCGGACTGAGGATTCCGGTGCCTCGCGAGCCTCTATCGCGGTCCCTCCCTGCCCCACTTGCCCACTCCCTTGCCCCCCTCGCGGGCGGGGGAGGGTTAGGGTGGGGCGGGACAGGGAGCCTCGCCGGCGCACCAGGATCCCTCGCCAGCACCGGCGAATGATGGCGGCTCTGGCGGAAGACCAGCGCGCCGACGACCGCGAGGTTGGCGAGATTGAACAGAATCCCGACGGCGAAGGCCGCCGCATAGAAACCGGCCCAGTCATAGATCACGCCGGCGAGCCAGCCACCCGCAGCCATCCCCGAGCCGCTGAACAGCAGCATGGTCGGGATCCGCCACGAGGCCTCGGAAGCCGGGAACAGCTCGCGGATCGCCACCACATAGGCCGGGATGATGCCGCTGAAGCCGAGCCCGAAGGCGGCCGAGACGGCGAACAGGCCGGCCTCGTTCTGGGTCAGCAGGAACCCGGTCATGGTCACGGCCTGGCAGGCCGAGCCGGCCAGCACGGTGCGCAGGCTGCCGATCCGGTCGGCGACAAAGCCCCAGAATTGCCGGCCGACAAAGGCGCAGGCCGACAGCACCGACAGCATCGCCGCACCCTGGGTGACCGGGATGCCGAGGTCGCCGCAATAGGCGACCAGGTGGCCTTGCGGCATCGCCATCGGCACGCAGCACAGAAAGCTCGCCACAGCGATCAGGCCGAGCGCCGTACGCGGCCTCATGCCGAGCACCAGGGCGCCCGCAGCCGGCTCCGGCCAGGCTCCGGCGGCGCTCGACGCCCTGGGCAGAGCCGCGAAGGTCAGGAAGGCCGCCGGCAAAATCGCGACCACCGCGAACCCGGCATAGAGCTGCATCGTATCTCGCCAGCCGAACGCCACCACCGCGTGCCCGAACAATGGCGCCCAGATCGTTCCGGCCACGGCCTGGCCGCTGGCGATCAGCGCCAATGCCGAGCCGCGCCGGCGGTCGAACCAGCGGGCGACATAGACGTAGAGCGGCGCATTGATCCCGGCATTGCCGAGGAGCCCCATAAAGAGCCCGTGCCCGACGTAGAGCGACCAGCGTCCGCCGAGGCTCGACAGCACGAGGCCGGCGGCGATCATCAATGCCCCGAAGATGACCGTCCAGCGCACCCCGGTCCGCTCGGCGATCCGGCCCATCGCAATCCCGCCGACGGCCGACCCGAGCCAGGCGAGCGAAACCGCCAGCGCCGGCACCGAGCGGACATCGCCGAACTCGGCCGCAATCGGCTTCAGCGCCACGATGGTGATGACCGGCCCCCCGAACGAGATCGAGAGAATGCCGAGCGCAACGATGGCGACGAGCCAGGAGCGGCGCGTCTCGATCGTCAGCGCTGCCGCAGCCGCGCGGCCGGCGATGGGCGTCGTCGTCATCGGGTTGCGAAGACCGCTGTCCGCTCTCTGCCGAGCCTGGTGGGCGTCGCCATCGCTCCTCCGGGGCCGCCGCTGTCGTGCCGTTGCTCCGAATGTCGCGCCGCGGATTGCGCCGGGCAACAGCCGTCGGTGCAACGCTGATGCGAAGAGAGCAGACGAGGCATCCCTTGGGCGGACAGCCGGGCTGCCGATAACGCCCGCTCGCCTGATCCGGCCGGTTCTGATAAAATCATGGGCGCCACGAGCGGCAGGGAAGAATGCGTCGATGCCCCTCACCGAACCCGTAAAGCGGATCCTCGCCAATCACGAGAGCGACAACCCCGGCACCAGGGCGAACCTCGCCCGCATCCCGATGCAGGGCGAGCTCGGCCTCGCCGGACGGCTGTTGATCCGGCCGGCCGAAGGATTGATGGGTTCGGAGGCGGTCTCGGTGCTTTTGAAATCTTCATCGTCATTCCCGCACAAGCGGGAACCCGGAATCCAGCCGCTCTGGGTCCCCGCTTTCGTGGGGACGACGGGGGAATGGGGACGAGGATGGCGCTAGCCCGCACCGGGCCAGTTTTCGAGGTTCCGGCGGCGACGCGGCTCTACCTGGTCACGCCGCCGGCGCTCGATCCCGACCGTTTCGCGACGGAACTCGAAGAGGCACTGGCCGGCGGCGACGTTGCCTGCCTGCAATTGCGGCTGAAGGAGGTCGACGACGCCGCGGTGCGACGGGTGGCCGCGGTCCTAAAGCCGATCGCCCAGGCGCGCGGCGTCGCCTTTATCATGAACGACCGGCCCGACCTCGCCGCCGAACTCGATTGCGACGGCGTCCATGTCGGCGAAGAGGACATGCCCTATGCCGAGGCGCGGCGCCTGCTCGGTCCCGACCGCATCGTCGGGGTGACCTGCGGCGACAGCCGCCATCGCGCCATTGCCGCCGCCGAGGCCGGCGCCGATTACGTCGCCTTCGGCGCCTTTTTCCCGAGCGGCACCAAGGCGGCCAAGCACCGCGCGGGCCCCGAAGTATTGCGCGACTGGAGCGAAACGACGGTGGTCCCGTGTTGCGCCATCGGCGGTATTACCCCCGAAAATTGCGGTCCACTGGTCGAAGCCGGGGCCGATTTCCTGGCGGTGATCGGGGCGATCTGGTCCCACCCCAAAGGCCCGCGCGCCGCCGTCGCCGCCTTCAACGAAGTCTTTGCCCGCTACGGACGCGCCCACACCGCCGGTTGAGCGGGATCTCCGGAAATCCGGTCGGGCATCGCGGCGCCGTCGGCGGGTGGGTCGAACGCCGAGACGCCATCGCGGGCGCGCCACGGGTTTTTGCCGAGGCCCGCCATCTCGAGCAGGTCGCCGAATTTCCACGACAGGCGGCTGCGCCGGCCGAGCGCCGCGGTGGTCCACGGCAAGAGCGCCGACCACGGCAGAAACGGGCTGCGCCGGCCATACGCCCAGATCTCGACGCGCAGCGAGGCGCCGGCGCTCGGACCCCGCGCGTGAAACCCAAAGGTGTCGGCGACGACCAGGGTGTTGGCCGGCACCGCGAACGCGCGCGGCGGCGACAATCCCAGCCCCGCCAATGCGGCCTCGTCGATGCGCGGCGAGCCCTGCCGAATCTCGGCATTTGGCGAATGGCGGGCGTCGAGGCTCATCTGCCGTTCCCAGGCGAGCCGCTGCGCGGTCAGCCGGTGCGATCCCGAAACGTAGGTGAACGGGCCGGCATCCTCGGCGACGTCGGTCAGGAACAGCCACGCCTTGACCGTCGGGTGAAAGGTGTCGGCGTGCAGCAAAGTCTGCGGATCGCGCGGCCCGGGACGGGCATGGCGCAGGATTGTCTGCACCCAGACCACCGGCTCGGCATCGCGGGCGCCGGCATAGCGGATCAGCCCGCGCCAGTCGCCCGATCGCAGCACCGCGCGGAGAGCGGGCAGCCGGGCCAGGGCATTCCGGTCGAGCGCGATCTTGCGCATGATCGTGTCGCCCTCGGCAATTTCTCGCAGCGGGCCGCGATAGGCTTTGAGCTGGGCGAGGAGCGCAGCGAACTCCTCGGGTGGCAGAAAGTCGCGCCGAACCACGAACCCGTCCCGATCGAATGCTCCGCGGTCAGCGGCCGAGATCAACCGGCTGAGCTTGCGACGGCGCGCGGAGGCCAGCCGGTGGGCCAGTTTGACGCGGGCGGCATGCAGGCCCCATTGGTTCAGACGCCGGCTGCCGATCACGCGATTTCGTTCGAAAGATTTTGCCCCGGTGCAGAGCTGCCCAACCCACCAGGGCGTCATCAAGGCTTGGCGCAGCGGCGACAGCATGCTGGTCTCCAAGGGGCTTCGGCGACAGACCGCGACGACTAGGGTATCATCACCGCGGGTAGGCGTCAGCGTTCGTATTGCGGCCGGCCGGTCGCCTGGACTTCGCTGCCGCCCCCCTGTACGAGCGCGCCGTCATGCGCGGAGTTGGTCGGGGCGCCGCAGCGAAACGCCCGAAGCCGGAGGCGAGACGAATTCAGTCCGATTTGAGCCCCGATCCGATCCGTGCGCCCACGCTCGCATTGCAGCGGGAGGGCGCTGAACGCTCACCGCCGAGTGCTGATCTCGGACGGCTCGTGGTGGAGGACGGCCGGTTCGATCGGCACGCTCTCGCAGCGCTGTTGGCCGATTTCACGATAACCACGAGCCGAGGTGCCGCAACGGCCATCGCAACATGGTCGGGCGGGCGCGGCGAGGCCGGCTGTCCCGGCGCGCCGCGGCGCTCGGGATCCCGTTGTTGCGACTCGACAGCGGGATATTGCGTGCGCCGCCCGGCCGCGGCGATCGGGCGCCGTTGCTGAGCATGACGGCGCTGGCTATCGACGGGCCGGCATCGCCAGCCGACCTCCTGTCCGCCGATCGGCTGCTGTCGACCCGCGAATGGGAGACGCCCGAACTGCTGCGGCGCGCCGCCGCGGTGCGGCGCGAATTGGTGGCGCAGCGGGTCGGCGGCGCCTGGTGGCGCGACGGCGAGTTGCCGCCGGGCCGGGGCGAGGTCGCCGTTCTGGCCGCGGAGGCGGAATCTTCCGCCGCCCTATGCCGCGCGATGTTGACGGCGGCGCTGGCGGAGAACCCGCCGGAAGAGATCGTCGTGCTGGCGCCGGGCCAAACCCGGGCGAACCATCTTTTTGCGGCTGCGACGGCGCGCGGCTGCACCCTCGTTACCCGGCCGGTCGATCCGTGGCGGATCATCGAGCAGGCCCGGAGGATCTATTCGGCCGGCGGCGAAACCGGCTTTCTGGCACTGCTCGCCGGTCGGGAGGTTCGCGCTTTCGGTAGGGCGTTCTACTCGGGATGGGGCGTCACCGCCGATGACCGGAGCGTGCCGCAGAAGCCGTTCCGCCGCACCCTCGACGAGATTTTCGCCGGCGCGTGCCTGCTCGCGACCCGCTGCCGCGACCCTTACCGCAACACCGCCGCGGCCTTTGAGGATGTCATGACGATCCTCGCCGACTGGCGGCGGATCGAGGAGGCCAACCGGCGCATCGCCGTCCTGGTCGGCATGTCGTTCTGGAAGCGCCGCCGGGTCGCCGATTTCTTCCGCTCGGCCGCCGGCCCGCCGGCCTTTCGCCGCAGCACGCGAGCGGCGCTCGCGGCGGCCGGGCGACGGCCGGGAAGTGCGATCGCGGTATGGGCCTCGCGCGCTCCCCCGGGGCTCGCCGAAGCTGCCGCACGACAGGGAACCCCGCTGATCCAGGTCGAAGACGGCTTTGTCCGCTCGGTCGGGCTCGGTTCGGACTTTATGCCGGCCGCCTCGCTGGTGCTCGACCGCCACGGCATGCACTACGATCCGCGCATTCGCAGCGACCTCGAGCGCTTGCTGCGCGGGGCCGAATTCGGCCCCGAGCTGATCCGGCGCGCCGCCGACCTGATCGCCCGGCTCGTCGCCCGCGGGATCACCAAATACAATCTCGGCTCATCGGCCCCGGTGCTCGAACTCCCCGCCGGCCAGCGCCGCATCCTGGTTCCGGGGCAGGTCGAGGACGACCTGTCTGTGCGGCTCGGCGGCGGCGGCGTTCGCGGCAACCGTGATCTCCTCGTCCGGGTGCGCGCCGCCAATCCGGACGCTTTCATCCTCTACAAGCCGCACCCGGACGTCGAAGCCGGCCACCGCAGGGGCGCCGTCCCCGACCCGCTCGCCAAGGAATTCGCCGACGTCATCGTGCGCGGAGTTTCCACGGCGGCGATCCTCGCCGAAATCGACGAGGTGCACACCCTGACCTCGCTGACCGGGTTTGAGGCGCTGCTGCGCCGGCGCCGGGTGGTGGTCTATGGCCGGCCGTTTTATTCCGGCTGGGGACTGACGACCGATCTCGGGGCGGTCGATCGCGGCCGCCGCCTTACCCTCGAAGAACTCGTCGCCGGAGCGCTGATCCTCTACCCGCGCTATCTCGATCCGGTGACCCGACTGCCCTGCACCCCCGAAATCGTCATCGAGCGCCTCGACGATCCGGAGCTGTGGCGGCCGGGTCTCCTGGTCGTCGTGCGCCGGCTCCAGGGCATGCTGGCGCGGCGGTGGAGCGCCTTTGCCCGATCCGACAGAACCGCGCTTCGCTGACCCCTCCACGTCGGCGCAGCCTCGCCGCAACTTGCATGCCGCGCGGCGGATGCTAGGATGCGGTGTCGGCGTGCCGCGCCCTTCCGTTCGTCTGACGATGCCACCTCAATCGGACCCCCGCCGGGACGCGCCCGTTTATTTCCTGCTGCACATCCCGAAGACCGCCGGGCAGACGATCCAAGTGCACCTTGCCGAGCACTGTGCGCCGGGCGTGTTCTGGCAGTCGCGCGGCCGGCTGCGGCTCGGGCGCGGCGCCCGCCACGACGATCTGCCCCAAGGGATTTGCCCGATCCCGATCGCACTGGTATCGTATCCGGGCATCATATCGGTCGATCGCTCGAAGCGTGGTTCCCCGGCCGCGCGATCCGCCGCGTTCTATTGCTGCGCGATCCGCTCGATCTGCAAATTTCGCTCTACAACTGGCAGATGATGGATCACCTGGCCAAGGGGCTGGGGACGTATAGTTTCGAGCTTCATTTACGGGCCCTCCCGCGCAATTTTATCGCTCATTTTCTATTGTCACGTTGGCTGGAGATTCCCGGCCGAGGCTGATGCTGATGCCGGAGAAGCGGAAATACTGCATTCTCAGCCGGATGCTTAGGGATTTCTGGTTCGTCGGCGCCCACACTGATTGCAATCGTCTGATCGAAGCGATCGGCCCCGAGCTCGGGGTTCCGCAGCTGGCCAGGCCGCGCAATACCTCGGCCGAGCTGCAGGCGCAGACCGGATGGCGGCTGGTGACCGCCGATGCGCTGTCGTCGGCGACGTGCGAGGCGATTCGCGCGCACCATCGGCTCGACCAGGCCCTGTGGGAGGATTGGCACACCGCCGGGTTCGACACTGCTTCGGATCGGCCCGTTTCGTTCAAAGCAGACCGCAAGAGCGGCTTTCTCGCTCACGAGATCTGCCGCCCCTGGTTCGTGCTCGGCCGGTTCGTCGAGCGTCGAAAGGGTTTGCGGCTCGGCGCGCGCGAGCCCGAAGCCGCCCGGGTGTCCCGAGCCAATCGCGCCCGCAATGCCGGCGAGTGGGACCTCGCGGCCCGCTGCTATCGCGAAATACTGCAAGCCCTGCCGAACGCATCCGCGATTTGGGTCCAATACGGGCACGCCTTGAAGGAGACCGGAAAAATTGCCGAGGCGGAGCGGGCTTACCGGCGATCGGCGAGCCTCAGCCCGGACACGGCGGACACCCACCTGCAGCTCGGCCATTTGCTGAAGCTTCAGGGGAGGTTCGATGAGGCGAGAGAGGCTTACCTGCTGTCGGCGCGGCTCGATCCTGGGCAGCGTCATGCCCGCGACGAGCTTGTCGGCCTCGGCTGGACGGCAGAACGCATCGAACAGATGACCGAGGCGCCAGCCGCGACCGGCCCGTGAAGTCGCGCCCGCCGGCATTTCGCGACCGCGGCGAGCATGATTCGGCTGCGCTCCTGCGAAGGCCGACAAATCGTGCGCCTATATGCCGCGTCGGGGCGATGGCGCCGGACCGGTAGAACCGGGCGTCGCTGTCGCAGTTTGAGCAGACTTGGCCTGGGGAGGCGCGCATCGGCGTGCGGGCGGCCGAGCGCGCTTGCGATCGAGCCTCCGGACGTATCAAGGTAATGCGACCGGCTGGGTGGGGGTGTTCGACAGCAATGTGGTGCATGCCGGGCGGGCGGGTTCGGCGCCGATCGCGGAATGTGGTGAGTTCTTGCCTCGATCCTCGTGATGGTAGAACATTGCTCGCCGTGAGTAAACCTCGCCGCGCGCCGATGAACCTCGCCAAGATCCTTGTGGGCCTGACCGGCGTCATGCTCGCCGGTTGCTCCACCCTGCCGACCGCCGGACCGTCAAAGAAGCAAGTCATCGATCAGGCGATGGACCAAGGCCGGCCGCGCTTCGACCTGGTCGAGGTCAACGAACATGTGATCAGGACCCTTTTGGCTCAACCCACGCAGAGCTTTCGAGCTCAGTTTTGGAAATACGGCAAACCGCCCAACCCGAAGATCAGGATCGGCGACACGATCGAGGTTTCGATCTGGGAAGCCGCGGGAGGCGGGCTGTTCAGTCCGGCGCCAAGCACGACCCTGCCTGCCGCCGGTTCACAGAAGGCGGGGATCCCGGATCAGATTGTCGCCCCCGACGGCGGGATCAGCGTGCCGTTCGCCGGCCGCATCCCGGTCACCGGGCGCACACCGCTCGAAGTTCAACATATCATTGAGCAACGCCTGGCCGCGAAGACCATCGAGCCGCAGGTCATCGTCACCGACCAAAAAAGCCAGACCAACACCGCAACCGTGTCGGGCGAGGTGGTCAGCGGCGCCAGGGTGCCGCTCTCGGTGGCCGGAGATCGCCTCCTCGATCTGATCGCCGAGGCCGGCGGAGCAAAGGCGCCGGTTTACGAAACCTTTGTCCGGCTGTCCCGCGGCGGCGTGACCGTAACGATCCCGATGGAAAAATTGGTATCGGAACCTGCCGAGAATATTTATGCATGGCCGGGAGACGTGTTGACTTTGGTACAGGTGCCGCAGACCTTCTCGGTATTTGGGGCGTCCGGCCAAAACAACCTCGTTGACTTTAATGCACAGAACATAACCGTAGCCGACGCGCTGGCCAAATCCGGAGGCCTGCAAGATGAGCGGGCCGACCCGGCCGGCGTTTTTCTGTTTCGGTTCGAGCCCGCCAGGGTCGTCGGCGATCTCGACGCTCGGCCCTTGCCGATCGGTCCCGCCGGCAGTTCGCCGATCGTGTACCGGTTTGATCTCGGCGACGCGAACAGCTATTTCCTGGCCGAGCGTTTTCCCATCGAGGACAAGGACATCATCTATATCGCCAACGCCCCGCTGACCCAATTGCAAAAATTCTTCACGCTGTTGAACACCATCACCGCTCCCGTGGTGACCGGCGCCGTGATCAAGAATGCCACGCCATGACCCGGATCTGGCGCATGCCGATTGCGAAGCGGTGATTTGCCGCCGGAGACAACGAGAGGCGGAGGCCTCTTGGTTATGAAAGATCCCAGATGGGAAGAAATCCAACGAGAGCTGCGTCGCATTCTCCGCGTCGACGATACCGTGTTGCTGCCCCAGGGCGACTGGCCGGAGCTGTCATGCCAAGCAGTCTTCTATGACGATATTATCGAGCTTGGTGATGCCACGGTGTTCGTCCTGCATAAGGGGCGCTTCGGTTCCATCGACAAAGCCGTACTCCGAACCATTTCCGATACGTGGCAATGTATCTTTGGAAATGATGTATTCCTATGCTTCAGTAAAGATTTGCGCGCGCGCGGTGATCTTCGCCACGGCAAAAATCGAATTCATTATGGGGTGCTTCGCCGGTTTCTGCGGTCGAAGCGGTGGCGGCGCAGCGGCGAGCGGCTCTGGTACATCCATCTGCCGAAGGCGGCCGGGACCTGGATGTGGAACGCGTTGTCGCGTTCCTATCCGTCCCGGATTTATTATCCGAGTTTCGTGCCGTTCCTGACCTACCCTCCGGACGTCGAGGAATACGACCTGATCGGGGGGCATCTGCCGCTCTCGGTCATTACGAAATACCTGGCCGAGACGGATCGGGTGGTCGGGTTGATGCGCCAGCCGACGGAACGCTTGCTTTCAGCCTTTCTCCACAGCCGCCGCGCGGTCGAGGACCCGTCGACCTTCACGGCGACGATGCGGGCCATGCGCGACCTGCCGTTTCACCAATTCCTTCAGACCGACAGCGGAAAGCTCGAGGCGCAACAACAGCTGATCATGCTCGGGGGCGGTGGTGACATCCAAACATCATCGGATCAGCGGGACTGCCTCGATCGCGCCCAACAATTTTTGTTATCGGAGCAGGCTATTTTTGCGCCTTGCACCCGATCAGCCGAACTCTTCAAGGTGATGGTGAAACGGCACCGCATCAGGCAGAAATATGCAAAGGCGAGGAACGATAACGATTATACGTCTCAGTCGCATGACATCGCCGAATTCTACAACTCGCTTGATCTCCTGCAATCGCTCAACGCGACGGAGCACCGGTTGTATGAGTTCGTGTCAAAAAGGTTCGAGAGCACTCTAATAAGTTCGGGTCGCCGACTAATCGGAGAACACACGGGCGCAGCCCAGTTTTCGCTTCCCGCAGCTCCGCGGCCCCGGTTCAGGCCGGCGCCGGGTCGAGGCGCGCCGGGTCGAACGCATAAAGCCAGCGCAGGGCGTCGGGCGAGCGGTCGCCGGCCTTGGCCCATTCGCGGTCGCGCGCCTGCTGCGCCGGCCCGTCGGGCAGGTGGAAGCGGGTCTTGTTGGCGCGCGACAGCTCTTGGAGGCGGGTGACGCGCGGCAGGCGCAGACGCTCGTAATGCCGCAAGGCCGCGACCGGGTCGTCGGCTTCGGCGGCAAGGCAGGCGGCGAGAGTGGCGCCGTCTTCGATCGCCTGTGCCGCTCCCTGGCCCATAAACGGGTACATCGGGTGGCAGGCGTCGCCGAGCAGCGTCGCATGCCCGACCGACCAGCGGGTTTGAGGGTCGCGATCGAACAAGGCCCAGATGAAGCAGGTCTCGGCCGCGGCGATGATCCGGCGAACCTGCGGGTGCCAGCCCTCGAACGCAGCCAGCGCCCGTCCGACCGTCGCGCGGTCGGTCCAGTCTTCGCGGTTCCAGCTGTCGTGCTCGGTCCAGCCGACAAAATTGAGGAGCCGCCCGCGCGAGACGAAATAGTGGACTAAATGCGCGCCGGGCCCGACCCAGGATTGCGAGCCGAGCTCGAGGCCGAGATCGGCAATGCGCGGGGCCGGCACCAGCCCACGATAGGCGACGCAGCCGGCAAAGCGCGGATCTTCGTCACCGAACAGCGCCGCGCGCACCGCCGAATGAATGCCGTCGGCGCCGACCAGCACGTCAGCGGTGATCCGGGCGCCGTTCTCGAACCAGGCCTCGACGCCGTCGCCGCGCTCGGCCAAGCCGACCAGACGATGGCCGAGATAAATCTGCTGGGCCGGAAAGCCCGCGGCAATGACCGCCAGCAAATCGGCGCGGTGCAGGGTCATGTGCGGCGCGCCGTAAAGCTCTTCGCACCGCGGGTTGAGCGGGGCGCGCTGCAAGGTGCGGCCGTCCTGCCAACGCCGCTGATGGGTGCCGACCGGGCGTACGCCCTCGCGGTCGAGGCCTTCGCGGAGACCGAGCCGCTGCAGCACGCGCACGGCGTTCGGCCCCATATTGATGCCGCCGCCGACCTCCGTCAGCTCCTGAGCCTGCTCGTAGACCTCGACCTCGAACCCGGCTTGGCACAGCGCGAGCGCGGCGCTGAGGCCGCCGATGCCGCCACCGATCACGGCGATCTTGAGCATCCTCGGCCGGCTCAGACGCCGACACCCCAGGCGATGGCATTGCGCAGCAAGGTGATAAACTCGTCGGTTTGCCACGGAGCGCGAAAGGTGGGCGGGGTCGTGTCGTTGGGATCAGCCGGCCGGGCCGCGCGGATCGCGGGATTGTGGCAATGACCAAGCGAAAAGTAGGTTACGCCGCCATTGCCGACCGCGCGGGTATAGCCGAGCACGCGTGCCCTGCCGTCAGGTAAGAGCGAGGTATCCGAGGGGTAGAGGGTGCCGATGGCGGATGACACGGCGCCCGGCCCGTAATCGGCGGTCAGCAGGATCTGCGTCGAGCCCGGATCCTGCACCTCGATGAAATACGGCTCGTCCTCGACGACGAAAGAGGTGCCGAGCCCCCGGGTGAGAGGATGGTCGGCGGCATTCACCTCGACGCGAAACTCGCGGATCGGCGGATGGGTCAGGAAGCGGCACCCGAGCAGGGCGTGGTGCTCGGTCTTGACGGTGCGGCGCTGGCGCGTGCCCTCGACCCGCTCGGCCCGGCCGCCGCTGGTCCCATGCAAGCCCAGCCAATGGCCGCCCGCCTCCAGCCAGCGCGCGATGGCGCGGCATTCCGAGGCGTCGGGATAGGGGCCGGCCACGTAGGTGACCAGCAAACGGCTGACCGGCAGCCATTTCTCGACATCCGCGAAGTCGTTGGCGACCGAGGCCGGGATGTCCCGTTCGGCCAGCAGCCCCAACAGCCGCAGGCGGGCATAATCGTGGTCGTGCCCGGCCAGCGAGCCGGGCGGAAAACCGCCGGCGATCAGATGCGCGCGGCCGGGGTTCATCTCTGTCATCGGATCACCTCGCTCGCCGTGCGGCGGCTCAAAAAATCTCCGCGCCAGTCTCTCACCTTCCCCCGGTTCTCGCCTACCCTGAAATGACCGGCCGATGGCCGGACCAGCCCTTCCCCGCAGGCCGTGCTGGTCATAGGTTTCGCGACACGTCGAGAGCACCAGCGCAGCGCGACTTCTCGAAAGCGTTGATTTGTCCATGGGCGAGGATGCGACATGGATGTATTTCCCCGATCGCGCCGCCTGCCGCCCTCCAGGGACCCGACGATAATCGGTTTCGCTGGGGTCGAGGTTCGCTATGATGCCGCGGCAGGCGTGAACGGCACACGAGGTTCGCAGTGGCCAACCATCTGGTGCGCACCGTCCGGGCAGAGGCAGGCTGAGCCATGCCGGATGAGCGTTGGGTCGAAGTCGGAGGGCTCGAGGACATCCCGCGCGAGGGTTCGCGGCGGGTAAAGCGGTCGAGCAAGCCGTTCCCGATTGCGGTCTTTCGCACCGTCGACGACCGTGTCTTTGCACTGGTCAACCGCTGCCCGCATCAAAGCGCACCGCTCTCGGAAGGGACCGTGAGAGGGTGCGTCGTCATGTGCCCGCTACATGGCTGGGTCATCGATCTGGAGAGCGGCAAGGCGCAAGCCCCCGACGAGGGAGCGGCAGGGAGGGTCGCGGCGCAGGTGATCGACGGCCGGGTTTTTTTGGCGGCATGGGCCGTCAGCGCCCCCGCGGAATGGGCATAGCGATCGCAAGGGAAGGTGCCGAGCGTCTGCTCCGCGGCGAGATACGAGTGCTGTCGACCAACCAGATGGACAACAGGACCGCGCCAGCCCTCCCGAAACGCCATTTACGGGGGCGGCGCGGCGCTTAGGCGTCGCCCATCTTGAGGGCGGCGATGAAGGCGGATTGCGGGATCTCGACCTTGCCGAACTGGCGCATCCGCTTTTTGCCTTCCTTCTGCTTTTCGAGGAGCTTGCGCTTGCGGGTCACGTCGCCGCCATAGCATTTGGCGAGCACGTCCTTGCGCAACGCCTTGACCGTCTCGCGGGCGATGATCCGGCCGCCGATCGCGGCCTGGATCGCGACCTGGAACAATTGCCGCGGGATCAAATCCTTCAGCCGCTCGCACAAGGCCCGGCCGCGGCGCTCGGCCTCGTGGCGGTGGACGATGATCGACAGCGCGTCGACCGGCTCGCCGTTGACCAGGATGTTCATCAAGCACGAGGTCGCCCTCGCGGTAGCCGTCGATCTGGTAGTCGAAGCTGGCATAGCCGCGGCTGACCGATTTGAGCCGGTCGTAGAAATCGAACACGACCTCGTTCAACGGCAGGCGATAGACCAGCATCGCCCGGTTGCCGGCATAGGTCAGATCGACCTGCTCGCCGCGGCGCTCCTCGCACAACGCCAGGATCGGCCCGAGATAGGCGTCGGGGACCAGGATCGTCGCCTTGATCCACGGCTCCTCGATATGGTCGATGCGCACCGGGTCGGGCATGTCGGCCGGGTTGTGCAAGGTGCGCACCGCAGCCATTGGTCAGATGCACGCGATAGACGACCGAGGGTGCGGTCGCGATCAGATCGAGGTCGAATTCGCGGGCCAGCCGCTCCTGGATGATTTCGAGATGCAGGAGGCCGAGAAAGCCGCAGCGAAAGCCGAAGCCGAGCGCCGCCGAGGTCTCGGGCTCGTATTCGAAGCTCGCATCGTTGAGGCGCAATTTGGCGAGGCTGTCGCGCAGCCGCTCGTAATCGGCGGCGTCGGTCGGGAACAGGCCGCAGAAGACGACCGGCTGCACCGGCTTGAAGCCGGGCAACGGCGCGGCCGCCGGGCGGCGGTCCTCGGTGATCGTGTCGCCGACCCGGCAATCGGCGACGGTCTTGATGCCGGCGGTGATAAAGCCGATCTCGCCCGGCCCCAGCGTCTCGACCGCGACACCCTTTGGGGTGAAGACGCCGACCCGCTCGATCGTATGGACGGCGTCGGTCGCCATCAGCCGGATCTTCTGCCCGGCGCCGCAATTCGCCGTCCTTGACCCGCACCAGGATCACGACGCCGAGATAGGAGTCGTACCAGCTGTCGACCAACAGCGCCTTCAGCGGCGCGGCGGCATCGCCCGTGGGCGGCGGCAGCCGGGTCACCAGGGCTTCGAGCACGCTCATCGATGTTGAGCCCGGTCTTGGCCGAGATCAGCACCGCGTCCGGCGGCGTCGAGCCCGATCACGTCCTCGATCTGCTCCCTGACCCGGTCGGGCTCGGCCGCCGGCAGGTCGATCTTGTTCAGCACCGGGACGATTTCGTGCCCGGCATCGATCGCCTGGTAGACGTTGGCGAGGGTCTGCGCCTCGACCCCCTGGCTCGCATCGACGACCAAGCAGCGAGCCCTCGCAGGCGGCGAGCGAGCGGCTGACCTCATAGGCGAAATCGACATGGCCCGGCGTGTCCATCAGATTGAGGACATAGCTCTCGCCGTCACGGGCCCGGTATTGGAGGCGCACCGTCTGCGCCTTGATCGTGATGCCGCGCTC
This sequence comes from uncultured Alphaproteobacteria bacterium, assembly GCA_963703665.1. GTDB lineage: Bacteria > Pseudomonadota > Alphaproteobacteria > ATCC43930 > CGMCC-115725 > AP-15. The sequence continues at coordinate 314,379 of CAVPFB010000003.1, forward strand.
GCGCTCCAGTTCCATCTGGTCGAGCACCTGCTCGCGCATCTCGCGCGCCTCGAGCCCGCCGCAGGCCTGGATCAGCCGGTCGGCCAGGGTCGACTTGCCGTGGTCGATATGGGCGATGATCGCGAAATTGCGGATGTGCGAGAGCGGGGTCATGCGAGGCGGAACATAGGGCCGCGACGCCGCCGGATCAACGCGACGGCGAAGCGGAGGCCGGCGGTCACAACGCCGCGAGCGGGATGCCGAACGCCTGCGCCGCGGCGATCAGGCGATTGTCGTAGCTGGCGAGTTGCACCTGCTCGCCCCGGTCGCGCAAGAAACCCATCGTGGCGAGGTGCAGCGAATCGAGGGTCCGAAGAGGAATAGGGAGCGGTTCCACAGCTCTCGCAAGCACTAATCTGGTCATTTCGATCATACCAACACGCAGCAGCAGCGCTTGCGCCTCGTTCCCTACTGAGCTCGCCAGACCATACGCATGCACCCGGTTCCAAACTTCGTATTCGAGCAACTGACTCGACGCCAACCGTTCCTGCCAAAGCCGCTCGGGCGGAGAACGGGGTTCGAGAAGTAACCGGGCGAGCGCGACCGAACTGTCGATGTAGATCACCAGTCTGACCGGTCGCGCTCCAGGTCGGCCATCAGCCTCTCGAAGGTGAGCCCCGGCACCGGCCTGCTCGGCGGCGGCGTGCCATCTCGAATGCGCGCCGGCCTGAGCCACCCCTCCCGCACGCCTTGCTCCTCGAAGGGGGATAGCCCCGTCGTGGACGAGGGCGGCACGAGTTGGGCGACGATGCGGTTACGGTCGGTGATGACGACGGTCTCGCCCGCCGCCGCCAAGCGAACGTATTCGCTGAGCTTGTTTTTTAGGGTTTTGAGGCCGACGGTATGCATGACCGTTAAGTAGCTTCCAGTAGCTACTTAGTCAACGGTGATGCCGATCTGCGCCATAGCGAGTAGACTGCACTCGCCAGAACAGGGAGCGACCGGCACGTGACGACGATGCTGGACGACAGGCAGGCCGCCCTCGAAAGCGAAAATGCCGAGCTGCGGCGGCAACTAGACGCGTGCGCCGCCGAACTTAAAGAGGCCCACGAGCAGCAGACCGCGACCGCCGAGGTGTTGCAGGTCATCAATTCCTCGCCCGGCGACCTCGCGCCGGTGTTCGACGCGATGCTCGAAAAGGCGCTGCGGTTGTGCGACGGCGCGTTCGGCGAATGCTTCTATCCGCGATGGCGATTACCTCACGTGCGGTGCGCTGCGCAGGTACCCGCTGACCGTCTTGCGGATTTCCTGCGCAACCGATTCGGCCCGATCCGGCATCAGCGCTTGATGCGGAGTCATCCGGCAGCGGCGCGTAGTTCTGCACAGTTCACGACGCAGCCGGATTCCGAGGCGTACCACCAGCGGTTGTCGCGCACGCGGTCGCGGCGTCGAGCTCGGCGGCGTTCGCACCGTGCTTGTATGTCCCGCTTGCCAAGGACGACCGGGTGCTCGGCGATCTTCGTCATCTTCCGCCAGGAAGTGCGGCCGTTCACCGACAAGCAGATCGCGCTGCTGCAGAATTTCGCGGCGCAGGCGGTCATCGCGATGGAGAATGCGCGGCTCATGACCGAGACGCGCGAGGCGCTTGGAGCAGCAGACCGCGACCGCCGAGGTGTTGCAGGTCATCAACTCCTCGCCCGGCGATCTCGCGCCGGTATTCGACGCGATGCTGGAAAAGGCACACACGCTCTGCGGCGCGGTCTCCGGGCACCTGATGACTTGGGACGGAGAATACTTCGAGACGATGGCAATACACGGCGGGATGGGCGGGATTCCGACAGGCATATCCGTACGCCCGCAACCAGGTTCCATCTTGGACCGGGTGGCGCGGGGCGAGCCTGTCATCCACGTCACGGACGTGTTCGCAGACCCGGCCTATCAGGCCAGCTCCTACTTTCGTGACATGGTTGAGGTCGGCGGCGTCCGCACGATGCTGTACGTGGCTTTGCGGCGGGAAGACGCGCTGCTCGGTGTGGTCGGCATCTACAATCGCGCAGAACGTCCGTTCACCGACAAGCAGATCGCGCTGTTGCAGAATTTCGCGGCGCAGGCGGTGATCGCGATGGAGAACGCGCGGCTGTTGACCGAGACGCGCGAGGCGCTGGAGCAGCAGACCGCGACGGCCGAGGTGTTGCAGGTCATCAATTCCTCGCCCGGCGACCTCGCGCCGGTGTTCGATGCGATTCTCGACAAGGCGCACAGTCTCTGCGACGTCGCGCACGGCAGCCTGCAGCTCTATGACGGCGTAAGCCTTCGCGCGGTCGCCACTCACGGCGTGTCCGACGCGTTCGCCGACATTCTACGGCAGGGCTACCGCGCTGCTGATTCACCGGCAAGCCGTGGGCTGATTGAGGGCAGGCGCTTTGTCCAGATTGCCGATTGTGCGGAAATCGACCATCCGGTCTTTCAGAGCGCGGCCGAATTCGCAGGTATCCGGACGGTGCTGTTCGTGCCGCTCCGCCGGGACGATGCGCTGCTGGGCCTGATCTCCTCCGCCCGCCGCGAGGTGCGGCCGTTCTCCGATAATGAGATCGCGTTATTGCAGAACTTCGCGGCGCAGGCGGTGATCGCGATGGAGAACGCGCGGCTGCTGACCGAGACGCGCGAAGCTTTGGACCAGCAGACCGCGACCGCCGAGGTGTTGCAGGTCATCAACTCCTCGCCCGGCGACGCTTCGCGCCGGTATTCGACGCGATGCTCGAAAAGGCGATGCGCCTTTGCGAGGCGGTGTGCGGCCACCTTTACACCTACGATGGCGAACGTTTCAGCCCAGCGGCGGTGCGCGGCGAGCGCGGCTTTGCCGAATGGTGGGAACAGCATGGCGCCGTTCGCCCACTTCCCGGAGCCGGCCCGCTGGGACGTATCGCGCAGGGCGAGCGGGTCGTCGTCGCCGACTACCTGGAGGATCCGGCGTACCGCGCCGATTCCCCAGTTCAAAGCGTTGGTCGATGCCGGCGGTCTGCGCAGCGCGGTTGCCGTCGCATTGCGCAAGGACGATGCACTCCTGGGCTCAATTCACATCTACCGCCGGGAGGTCGCGGCCGTTTTCCGACAAGCAGATCGCGCTGCTGCAGAATTTCGCGGCGCAGGCGGTCATCGCGATGGAGAACGCGCGGCTGTTGACCGAGACGCGCGAGGCCTTGGAGCAGCAGACCGCGACCGCCGAGGTGTTGCAGGTTATCAATTCCTCGCCCGGCGACCTCGCCCCGGTGTTCGATGCGATGCTCGAAAAGGCAATGCGTCTGTGCGAGGCCGCCTTCGGGATCCTGATAACCTATGACGGCGGGGAATTTCATGCGGCTGCATTGCGCGATGTGCCGACCCGGTTCGCCGAGATTGTGCGCGAACCCATACGCCCCGATCCCGGAATGGCGATCGAACGCATATTGCGCGGTGAGAATGTAGTGGTTTTCGCCGATGTCGCGGCGGAGCAAGCCTACGCTCCCGGCACAGGCGCCCACCGGTTGTCGAGTCGGCGGCGCTCGTAGCCATGCTAACGGTGGCGCTGCGCAAGGACGGGGCTCTACTCGGCGCTATCGTCATCTACCGCCCGAAGTCCGGCCGTTCTCGGACAAGCAGATCGCATTGTTGCAGAATTTCGCGGCGCAGGCGGTGATCGCGATGGAAAACGCGCGGCTGCTCGGCGAATTGCGGCAGCGCACCGGCGACCTGCAGGAGTCGCTCGACTACCAGACTGCGACCAGCGATGTGCTGAAGGTCATCAGCCGCTCGGTGTTCGATCTCGACGCCGTGCTGCAGACCGTGGTGACGACCGCGATCCGGTTGTGCCGCGCCAATTCGGCGACGATCTACCGCAATGTCGATGGCGAGTACCGCTGGGCTGCCGGGCACATGCTGGTTCCCGAATACGAGGAAATTGGAGCGCAGCGGTCAGGATCAGGCCGGGCGCCGGCACGGTCGTGGGCCGCGCGGCGATGGCGGGCGCCACGGTGCAGATCAAGGACGCCTGGACCGATCCGCTGTACGAGGCCAAGGATGACGCCCGGGTCGGCGGCGTGCACACGATGATCGGTGTGCCGCTGCTGCGCGAGGGCGCGCCGATCGGCGTTATCGGCTTGGCTCGCAACCGGGTCGAAACCTTTTCCGAGCGCGAGATCCAGCTGGTCGCGACTTTTGCCGACCAGGCCGTGATCGCGATCGAGAATGCGCGGCTGATTTCCGAGCTGCGGCAGCGCACCGGCGATTTGCAGGAGTCGCTGGACTACCAGACCGCGATCAGCGACGTGCTGAAGGTGATCAGCCGTTCGACCTTCGACCTCGATGCAGTCATGAAAGCCGTGGTCGCCAGCGCGATCCGATTGTGTCGGGCCGACCATGCCGGAATCTATCGGAACGAGAATGGCGAATACCGCTGGGCGGGCGGTTACGCGCCGACCTCGGCTTACGAAGAGCATGAGCGCGATCTCGTGATTCTCCGGGACCCGGCACGGTTGTCGGCCGAGCCGCGCTCGAAGGCTGCCCCGTGCAGATCACCGACGCATGGACCGACCCACAATACGAGGCCAAGGACGACGCGCGGGAGGGCGGAGTCCACACGATGCTGGGGGTGCCGCTGCTGCGCGAGGGCTCGCCGATCGGCGTGATCGGCTTGGCGGCGCAAGCGGATCGAGCTGTTCTACCGACAAACAGATTGCGCTGGTCGCGACCTTTGCCGATCAGGCGGTGATCGCGATCGAGAATGCGCGACTGTTCGATGAGCTGCGTGAGCGGACGGAAGAGCTCGCGGCAGCGCCAGGCCGAATTGCGCGTCACCTTCGACAATATGGGCGACGGCGTCGTCATGTTCGACGAGGATCTGCGGCTCGCGGCGTGGAACCGCAATTTCCAGGAATTGCTCGATCTGCCCGATGCGGTTCTGGCCGAGCGACCGAGCTATGGCGATTATCTGCGCATCCTCGCCGAGCGCGGCGAATTCGGCGGCGGCGACATCGAGAGCGAATTGGGACGGCGCCTTGCCGACACCGACCAGGAATTGCGCGTCGAGCGCACGCGGCCCGACGGGCGGGTCATCGAGGTGCGGCGCAACGCGGTGCCGGGCGGCGGGTTTGTCTTGATCTACAGCGACATCACCGAGCGCAAGCAGGCCGAGGCCGGCTGCGCGCGGCGCGCGACACTGCCGAGGGGGCGTTGCGCGAACTGCGAGGCGGCGCAGGCCAGTCTGATCCATGCCCAAAAGATGGCGGCGCTCGGGCAGTTGACCGCCGGCATTGCCCACGAGATCAAGAACCCGCTCAATTTCGTCAACAATTTCGCCGGGCTCTCGGTCGAACTGCTCGATGAGCTGAAGGAGATGGCGGCGCCGGGGCTGGCGGCGCTCGGCGACGAGACGCGCGCGGAAGTCGACGAGATCGTCGCGACGCTGACCGGCAATCTCGAAAAGATCGCCGAGCACGGCCGGCGCGCCGACGGCATCGTCAAGAGCATGCTGGACCATTCGCGCGGCGGCGGCGGCGAGCGGCGGCCGGTCGACTCAACGCCGTCGTCGACGAGGCGCTGAACCTCGCCTATCACGGGGCTCGCGCCCAGGACCAGAATTTCGAGATCACCCTGGAACGCGACCTCGAACGCGGGATCGCGCCGATCGAATTGATGCCGCAGGATCTGACGCGGGTGCTTTCTCAACCTGTTCGGCAACGGCTTTTATGCTGTGGGCAAGCGCCGGCGCGAGACGGCGGACGCAGCCTTCCGCCCGGTGCTGACCGTGACCACCCGCGACCTTGGCGGCGAGGTCGAGATTCGCGTGCGCGACAACGGCGCCGGCATCGCGCCCGAGATTCAGCGACAAGTTGTTCCAGCCGTTCTTCACCACCAAGCCGACCGGCGAGGGGACCGGGCTCGGCCTGTCGATTTGCTATGACATCGTCACCCAGCAGCATGGCGGCACGATCACCGTCGACAGCCGGTTCGGCGAGTACACCGAATTCACCATCCGCCTGCCGCGGCACGCCCCGACCGACGCTGGCCAGCCGCCATCGCTGCCGCCGGCTGATCGACCCGGACCTCGGCTGCTCTAGCCGGGCGGACGGGCTCATGTTGGATTGTCCGATTGTAATCTCGCCGTCGTCATGCCGGCGAAAGCCGGTATCCACAGCCGGGATGGATTCCGATCTTCGTCGGGATGACGATGAGGAAGATGCCGCGAACCTCGGCCAAGACAGCAGGTGGGTGGCATGAACTCGTCCGAGGTCTTACATTCCATCGCCATGCTCCCGCTTCTCGTCGCCGAACGCCCGAAGAGCGATGTCGGCAAGCCGTTTGCGCTTTCGTCCGAATTCCGCCCGGCGGGCGACCAGCCGCAGGCGATCGACGAATTGTGCGAGGGGCTGGCGCGCGGCGAGCGCGACCAGGTGCTGCTCGGCGTCACCGGCTCGGGCAAGACCTTTACGATGGCCCATGTCATCGCCCGCACCGGGCGGCCGGCGATCATCCTCGCCCCGAACAAGACGCTGGCCGCGCAGCTCTACGGCGAGATGAAGAGCTTTTTTCCGGAGAACGCGGTCGAATACTTCGTCTCGTATTACGACTACTACCAGCCCGAGGCCTACGTCCCGCGCACCGACACCTATGTCGAAAAGGAATCCTCGCTGAACGAGGAGATCGACCGGATGCGCCACTCGGCGACGCGCGCGATCCTCGAGCGCCGCGACGTGATCGTCGTTGCTTCGGTCTCGTGCATCTACGGCATCGGCTCGGTCGAGACCTATTCGCAGATGACGCTCGCCCTGGCCCAGGGCGACCGGGTCAATCGCACCCAGCTGTTGGCTCGCTTTGTCGAACTGCAGTACCGGCGCAACGACCACAATTTCGCCCGCGGTGCCTTTCGCGTGCGCGGCGACACGATCGAATTGTTCCCGGCGCATTACGAGGACCGGGCCTGGCGTATTGTCCTTGTTCGGCGACGAGATCGAGGCGATCCACGAGATCGACCCGCTGACCGGCGAAAAGACCGCTTCGCTGCAGTCGATCAAGATCTACGCCAACAGCCACTACGTGACACCGCGCCCGACCCTGCTGCAGGCGATCGAGCAGATCAAGCGCGACCTCAAGATCCGGCTCGAAGAACTTGTTCGCCGAGGGCAAATTGCTGGAGGCGCAGCGGCTCGAGCAGCGCACCACCTACGATCTCGAAATGATCGAGGCGACCGGCAGCTGCGCCGGCATCGAGAACTATTCGCGCTATCTGACCGGGCGCCGGCCGGGCGAGCCGCCGCCGACCTTTTTCGAATACATGCCGCGCGACGCGCTGGTCTTTGTCGACGAGAGCCACGTCACGGTGCCGCAATTGGGCGGCATGTTCCGCGGCGACTGGATGCGCAAGACGACCTTGGCCGAATACGGCTTCCGGCTGCCGTCCTGCACCGACAACCGCCCGCTCAAATTCGAGGAGTGGGAAGCGATGCGCGGCCAGACGGTGTTTGTCTCGGCGACGCCGGGGCCGTGGGAGATGGACCGCGCCGGCGGCGTCTTCGTCGAGCAGATCGTGCGACCCACGGGGCTCGTCGACCCGCCCTGCATCATCCGCCCGGTCGACACCCAGGTCGACGATCTGATGGCCGAATGCCGCGAGGAGGCGGCGAAGGGCCACCGCGTGCTGGTCACGACCCTGACCAAGAAGATGGCCGAGGCGCTGACCGAATATTTGCACGAAGCCGGGCTGCGGGTGCGCTACATGCACTCCGACGTCGACACGCTCGAGCGCATCGAGATCATCCGCGACCTGCGGCTCGGCGTGTTCGACGTGCTGATCGGGATCAACCTGTTGCGCGAAGGGCTCGACATCCCGGAATGCGCGCTGGTGGCGCGTGCTCGACGCCGACAAGGAAGGCTATCTGCGCTCGCGCACCTCGCTGATCCAGACCATCGGGCGGGCGGCGCGCCATATCGACGGCCGCGCCATCCTCTATGCCGACCGGATGACCGACAGCCTCAAGGCGGCGATCGAGGAGACCAACCGCCGGCGCGAGAAGCAGCAGGCCTACAACGCCGCGCACGGGATCACGCCCGAAAGCGTGCGGCGCGGCATCGCCGACATCCTCGAAAGCGTCTACGAGCGCGACCATGTGACCTTTGGGCTTTCCGAGGGCGAGGCGGCGCATTACCAGGGCGCCGATCTGAAGACGGTGATCGCCGACCTCGAAAAGCGCATGCGCGACGCCGCCGCCGATCTCGAATTCGAGGAGGCGGCGCGGTTGCGCGACGAGATCCGCCGTCTCGAGCAGGTCGATCTCGGGCTCCTGGCGTCGCCGGCGGGCGAAGGCGCGACGCCGCGGGCGAGGCGCGCGGAGAGCGGCCGCGCGGCCGCTCGACCGCGGGGCGCGCCGGCGTCTCGGCGCGCGAGGTGACCCGCGCCAAGATGCGCGCCCGCAAGGAACGCCGTGCCGTCCGCCGCTGACGCCGAAGCCGACCTGTTGACCGGAGCGGTGCCGACGCCCCCCGTTCCCAGGGCGGCGCTGGTGACCGGCGGGGGTCGGCGCATCGGCCGGGCGTTGGCGCTGTCACTGGCCGCGGACGGGTTCGCCGTCGCGGTTCACTATCACAGCTCGCGCCAGCCGGCCGAGGCGGTGGTCGAAGCGATCCGCGGCCGGGGCGGGACGGCGCTGGCGCTCTCCGCCGACCTCGCCGACGAAGACGCCGTGCGCGGGCTGTTGCCGCAGGCCGAACGCGCCTTCGGGCCGATCGGCGTCCTGGTCAACAACGCCGCGGTGTTCGGCAACGACACCGTCGAATCCGTGACCCGCGAGAGCTGGGACCGGCATCTCGCCGTCAATCTGCGGGCGCCGTTCGTGCTGATCCAGGACTTCGCGGCGCGGCTGCCGGGCGAGGCGGGTGGGGTCGTCGTCAACATGCTCGACGAGCGGGTGTGGTCGCTGACCCCGTATTTCGTCTCCTATACGTTGTCGAAGGCGGGGTTGTGGACCCTGACCCAGACGATGGCGCTGGCGCTGGCGCCGCGCATCCGGGTCAACGGCATCGGGCCGGGCCCGACCTTGCCGAGCCCGCGGCAGAGCCCCGAGCAATTCGCCCGCCAGTACGCGATGATGCCGCTGGGCCGCGGCACCAGCCCGCAGGAGATCGCCGCGGCGATGCGCTTCATCCTGTCGGCGCCGGCATTGACCGGGCAGATGATCGCGCTCGACGGCGGCCAGCATCTGGGGTGGGCGCAGCCGCAGCGCGCGCCCCTCGAATGACGGGCTCGCCCTCGACGCGAACGAGACACTCGTCTCAGGGCGGTGTTAACCGGATGATCTTGTTGAAATGGCGGTCGCGACGGATGGACGATGGCTATTTGCTCACAGGCGATGTGACAGTCGTGGGACAATGATGCGCACGGCCCACGTGCGGCTTAGTTCGGAGAAAATTAAGCGCAAGAAAATAATATCTAATGAATTCAATCTGTTATGATGATGCCTTGTTTTTAGGCAAAGGTTGAGGACCGGGGCGCCGGCTGGATTGCGGCTTCGATCGCTCCGAGTTCTCAACAGAGTTATCCACCGGTTTCGTGGATATCGGCGGAGCGCCAGGAATTCCGATGACGGCACAACCGGTTGACGAGAGGCTGACGAAGGCAGATGACGCGGCGATGACGGAACCCCCGCCGTCGACGGTCCCGCGGCGGCGCCTGTCCGGGCGACGCAGATCGGCGCCGATGGACCCGCGCCGGGCCCCCCTCGGGGTTGCCGCCGGCCCGCTGCCGGACCCGGCGTCCGACCCGCGCTCTTCCCAGCTCGTGGCCGAGCCCGAGCCCGCGCCGGACGTCGAGACGACCGCGAGCGGGATCGCCTCGGGGCTCAGCGTAGTCCGCGCCGCGCTGAAGACCATGCCAACAACGCCCGGCGTCTACCGCATGCTCGATCGCAAGGGCGACGCGCTCTATGTCGGCAAGGCGCGCAATCTCAAGAGCCGGGTGCAGAACTACGCCCACTCGGCGGCCCTCTCGAACCGGCTGCGGCGCATGGTGGCCGAGACCGCGGCGATGGAAATCGTCTCGACCCACACCGAGGCGGAAGCGCTGCTGCTCGAATGCAACCTGATCAAGCGGCTGATGCCGCGCTTCAACGTGCTGCTGCGCGACGACAAATCGTTTCCGCTGATTCATTTGACCGCCGACCACGATTTCCCGCAGCTGACCAAGCATCGCGGCGCGCGCACCAAGGGCGGCAGCTATTTCGGCCCGTTCGCCTCGGCCGGAGCGGTCAACCGCACCCTGATCACCTTGCAGAAGGCGTTTCTGCTGCGCTCGTGCAGCGACAGCATCTTTGCCAACCGCACCCGTCCGTGCCTGTTGCACCAGATCAAGCGCTGCAGCGCGCCGTGCGTCGGACGGATCGGCCGCGAGGACTATGCCGGGCTGATCGAAGAGGCGCACGCGTTTCTCGCGGGCGGCAGCGACGCGGTGCAGGAGCGCCTCGCCGTCGAGATGCAGGCCGCTGCGGCGGCGCTCGATTTCGAGGCGGCCGGGCTGATCCGCGACCGCATCCGCGCGCTGTCCCTGGTCCAGGGCCATCAGGACATCCACGTGCCCGGGGTCGTCGACGCCGATGTGATCGCCGCGCACCAGGCCGGCGGCCAGACCTGCGTCCAGGTGTTCTTTTTCCGCGGCGGCCAGAACTGGGGCAACCGCGCCTATTTCCCGAGCCACGACCGCCAGCTCCCGGTCGAGGAGGTGCTGGGCTCGTTCGTCGGCCAGTTCTACGACAACCGGCCGAAGCCGCCGCTGGTCCTGCTGAGCCATCGGCTGACCGAGCAGAAGCTGGTCGAGGAGGCGCTGTCGCTCGGCGGCGGCCGCGTCAGCCTCGCGGTGCCGCAGCGCGGCGACAAGAAAAAGCTGGTCGACCGCGTCGCTCGCCGACCGCGCGCGAGGCGCTCGGCCGCCGGCTCGCCGAGAGCGCCTCGCAACGCCGGCTGCTCGAAGGCGTCGCCGCAGCCTTTGGTCTCGAAGCCGCGCCGAACCGCATCGAGGTCTACGACAACAGCCACATCCAGGGCACCAACGCGGTCGGCGCGATGATCGTCGCCGGGCCCGAGGGGCTGATCAAGAACGCCTACCGCAAATTCACGATCCGCGGCGTTGCGGCGGCAGCGAACCGCGGCGGCGCAACCCTCACCCACCCGGCCGGGTCCCCCCTCTCCCGCATTGCGGGAGAGGGGGCCGAGCGTAGTGAGGCGGATGAGGGGCAGCCCATTGCCGGCGGCGACGACTACGCGATGATGCGCGAGGTGCTGATGCGCCGCTTTGCCCGCGCGCTGAAGGAAGATCCCGAGCGCGAGCAGGGCAGCTGGCCCGATCTGGTGCTGATCGACGGCGGGCAGGGCCAGCTCAACATCGCGCAAGGCGTGCTCGACGAACTCGGCATCGCCGATGTCGCGATCGTCGGCATCGCCAAGGGGCCGGACCGCAACGCCGGCCGCGAGCGTTTCTTCATCCCCGGCCGCGCGCCGTTCTCGCTCGATCCGCGCGACCCGGTCCTCTACTTCCTGCAGCGGCTGCGCGACGAGGCGCATCGCTTCGCGATCGGCACCCACCGCGCCCGGCGGACCAAGGCGATCGGGCACTCGCCGCTCGACGAGATCGCCGGGATCGGCGCCCGCCGCAAGCAGGCGCTGCTGCACCATTTCGGCTCGGCCCGCGCGGTCGCCCGCGCCGGCCTCGGCGAGCTCGAACGCGTCGCCGGCATCAGCAAAACCGTCGCAAAAAAGATTTATGATCATTTTCATGCCGATGGCTAAGATGCCGGCGTTGTCCTGTTGTGCTTATCCGCCGGGGGTGGCGCGTGCCGCTGACCAGCCTGCCCAATCTGCTGACGCTGTCGCGCATCCTGGTCATCCCGCTGGTGATCGCGACCTTTTACGTGCCGGGCGATTACGCGCGCTGGTTTGCCTGCGCGCTGTTCTCGGCCGCTGGCGTCACCGATTGGCTCGACGGGCACATGGCGCGGCGCTGGCAGCAGCAATCCGAGATCGGCCGGTTTCTCGATCCGATCGCCGACAAGCTGCTGGTCGCGGCGACCCTGTTCATGCTGACGACGTTCGGCCGGCTGTCGGCGGCGGCGGTGTTTCCGGCGCTGGTGATCCTGTGCCGCGAGATCCTGGTTTCGGGGTTGCGCGAGTATCTCGCCGGGCTTGCGCGTCGGCATGCCGGTCTCGCGGCTCGCCAAATGGAAGACCACGATCCAGATGGTGGCGATCGGCTTTCTGATCGTCGGCGACGCCGGCCCGGGCTTTCTGCCGGTCGCCGCGATCGGCGAGGGCTTGCTGTGGATCGCCGCGCTGCTGACCCTGGTGACCGGCTACGACTACTTGCGGGCCGGGCTGCCGCACATCACCCGGCCGCGCCGCGCTGGTGCGATCGGCCGCGGCAAATCCGGCAATCCGGCCTAGGCGCGCATTGCCACGGCCGCTGCCGGCGCCCAAGTGAGGCCGCAGGACAGCGGCGATGCGCATCTTTGGCCTCGCCGGATGGAGCGGGAGCGGCAAGACGACGCTGATGACGGCGTTGATCCCCGAATTCGTCGCGCGCGGCATCACCGTGTCGACCATCAAGCACGCGCATCACGCCTTCGACGTCGATCAGCCGGGCAAGGATTTGCTGGCGCCATCGCCAGGCCGGCGCGAGCGAGGTCATGGTCGTCTCGGAGCGACGCTGGGCGTTGATGCACGAATTGCGCGGTGCGCCCGAACCCGGGCTCGACGAGCTGGCGGCGCGGATGACGCCGGTCGATCTGCTGCTGGTCGAGGGGTTCAAGCGCCATCCGCATCCCAAGATCGAGGTTTACCGCCCCTCGCTCGGCAAGCCGCCGTTGCACCCCGATGACCCGTTTGTCGTCGCGGTCGCCTCCGACGAGGAGCTGCCCGGGCTGGCGCTGCCGTGGCTGCCGCTCGACGATCCGGCGGTGATCGCCGATTTCATCCTCCGGCATGACGGGCGCGCCCGATGGCCCAGCTGAGCGACGATTGCTTTGCCTTTGGCGGCGCGCTGTTGGGCGTCGACGAGGCGCTCGCCCGGATCGACGAACGCGTCGTCCCGGTCGTCGACAGCGAGACCGTGCCGCTGCGCGCGGCCGCCGGCCGGATTCTTGGCGCACGATCTCGTCGCGGCGATGAACCTGCCGCCACACGCCAACAGCGCGGTCGACGGCTATGCGGTCGGCTATGCCGATCTTGTCGCCCGATCGCGAGACCGAGTTGCCGGTCGGCGGCCGCGCCGCGGCCGGCCATCCGCTCGACCGCCCGATCCGCCGCGGCGAGGCGATCCGCATCTTTACCGGCGCGCCGATGCCCGACGGCGCCGACACCGTGCTGATGCAGGAGGATTGCGTCGCCGCCGACGGCCGGGTGCGGCTGAAGCCCGGCATCACGCAAGGGCGCCAACCGCCGGCATGCCGGCGAGGATGTCGGCACCGGGCGAGACGGCGCTCGCCGCCGGCCGCCGGCTCGGGCCGGCCGATATCGGCCTCGCCGCGGCGCTCGGCTATGCGCGAGCTGGCGGTGTTCCGCCGGTTGCGGGTGGCGCTGCTGTCGACCGGCGACGAGGTGCGCGAGCCCGGGATCGAGCTGCCGCCGGGTGCGATCTACGACGCCAACCGGTTCATGCTCGCGGCGCTTCTCGAGCGGCTCGGTTGCGTCGTCAGCGATTTCGGCATCCGCCCCGACCGCGAGGCGGCCCTCGTCGACACGCTCGCCGGCGGCGAGCGCCGAGCATGATCTGATCGTGACCTCGGGCGGCGTGTCGACCGGCGAGGAGGATCATGTCAAGGCCGCGATCGAGCGGCTCGGCGCGCTGCATTTCTGGCGGCTCGCGATCAAGCCGGGGCGGCCGGTGGCGCTGGGCCAGGTCGCGGGCGTGCCGTTGATCGGGTTGCCCGGCAATCCGGTCGCGGTCGCGGTGACGTTTGCCGTTCTCGCCCGGCCCCTGATCCTGAAGCTCGCCGGCGCCGCGGCAAGCGCGCCGCGGACTGTTTCCGGTGCGCGCCGGATTTGCCTATCGCAAAAAGCCCGGCCGGCGCGAATATCTGCGCGCGCGGCTGCGAGCGCGACGGCGACGCGAGCTCGTCGCCGTCAAATACCCGCGCGACGGCGCCGGCATCCTGTCCTCGATCGTGCAGTCGGACGGGCTCGTCATCCTCGACGAGGCGACCGGCGATCTCGCCGCCGGCACGATCGTCGATTTTCTGCCGTTCTCCGAGGTGCTCGGGTGAAGCTCCTCTATTTCGCCTGGCTGCGCGCCCGGATCGGCTGCGCCGAGGAGGACTTGCCGTTGCCGCCGCGGGATTCGCGACGTGGCCGGACTGCTCGATTGGCTGCAGGCGCGCGGGCCGCGGCTATGCCGAGGCGTTGCAGCGACCTCGCCGTCGTGCGGGTCGCGGTCAACCAGGACTATGTCGGGCTCGACCACCCGGTGCGCGACGGCGACGAGGTCGCGATCTTCCCGCCGGTGACCGGAGGCTGAGACGATGATCCGCGTGCAGCGCGAGGATTTCGATGTCGGCGTCGAGCTCGACCGGCTCGCCGCCGGCAATCATCGGATCGGCGGGATCGCGAGCTTTGTCGGGCTGGTGCGCGACATGGGCGGCGGCGACCGGGTGTCGGCGCTGACCCTCGAACATTATCCCGGCATGACCGAGAAGAAACTCGCCGAGATCGAGCTCGAAGCGCATCGGCGCTGGCCGCTCGACGCCTCGCTGATCATCCATCGCTACGGCCGGCTCGAACCCGGCGATCGCATCGTGCTCGTCGCCACCGCCTCGCCGCATCGCGAGGCCGCCCTCGCCGCCTGCCATTTCCTGATCGACTGGCTCAAGACCGACGCGCCGTTCTGGAAGAGCGAGGAGACCCCGGAGGGCGAACGCTGGGTCGAAGCCCGCGCCGACGACGACGCCGCGAAGGAGCGCTGGAAGAGCGGCCGTCGCGGATGACTCAGAACATCTACGACAACGCCGATTTTTTCGTCGGGTACAGCCGGCTCGCGCGCTCGGTCGAAGGCTTGGACGGGGCCCCGGAATGGCCGACCTTGCGCGCTCTGCTCCCGGAATTGCACGGTCTCCGCGTCGTCGATCTCGGCTGCGGCTTCGGCTGGTTCTGCCGCTGGGCGCGGCAGCACGGGGCGGCATATGTCCTCGGCGTCGATGTTTCCGCGAAAATGCTGGCGCGGGCCGAGGCCTTCGCAACGGATCCGGCGATCGAGTATCTCAGAGGCGATCTCGAAGACGTTCGAGCTGCCGACGGCGTCATTCGATCTCGTTTATAGTTCGCTCGCCTTTCACTACGTGGAAAACCTCGGGGACCTGATCGGGCGAGTGTCCCGATCGCTGGTGCCGGGCGGCATCGTGGTTTTTTCTGCGGAGCACCCGATGTTCACGGCGCCGATCAGACCAGGATGGTCGATTGGTGCGGATGGGCGCAAGACCTGGCCGGTCGACGCCTACCTGGACGAGGGGCCGCGCTCGACCGATTGGCTGACCACCGGTGTAGTCAAGCAGCACCGAACCGTCGCGACCTATCTCAATCTGCTGAGCGCATGCGGGTTCTCTCTGTGCCGCGTCGAGGAATGGGGACCAACCGAGGAACAGGTCGCGGCCCATCCGGCCTGGGCCGGCGAACGCCAGCGCCCGCCGTTTCTGCTGGTGGCCGCCAGGCGCTGAGAGCCCGACAGCCCAGCGCCGTTGTATCAACCAGCTCCAGTCGGCGCTCGATGCGGCCGACGCGGCGATCGAGATTGTCGAGCCCCACCGACAGGCCGGCATAATCGCCAGACCGGCGACCTCGCGATCGAGCCTGCCGAGCCGGACGATGATTTCGTCCAGCTTCTCGGCTGCGCCGCCTGCGCGGCGCGGATCTCCCGCAGCATGTTCAGGATCGGGTCGGCGCGTTCGTCGCTCACGATTACCGCGCTTGATCGCTGATCCCTGCCGTCAGGCAGCGGTGGCCGCGACTTTTTTGCCGACGGTGCGGTCGTAGTCTTCCCACATCAGCCGGCAGATCGCGCCGGGGGTGAAGCGATAGTGGCCACGCTCGCCGATGATCTCGCCGACCGGGGTCACCTCGGCGGCGGAGCCGGTCAGGAACATCTCGTCGGCCCGCGAAAGCTCTTCGGGCATGATCGCGCGCTCGACCACCTTGATCCCGCGCTTTTTGGCCAGACCGATCACGGTTTGGCGGGTGATCCCGTTCAGGAAGCAATCCGGTGTCGGGGTATGCAATTCGCCGTTGATGACCAGGAAGAGGTTGGCGCCGGTGCCCTCGGCGAGCCGGCCGCGCCAATCGAGCATCAGCGCGTCGTCGCAGCTGTTGGCCTCGGCGTCGTGCTTCGACATCGTGCAGATCATGTAAAGGCCGGCCGCCTTCGCCTGGGTCGGCGCGGTGTGGGGCGCCGGGCGCGCCCACGGCGCCCATTTCATGCGGATGCCCTTGGCCCGCGCCTCCGGCGAGAAATAGGCCGGCCATTCCCAGGCGGCGAGCGCCAGGTGGATCCGGGTCGCCTGCGCCGAAACCCCCATCTGCTCGGCCCCGCGCCAGGCGATCGGCCGCACATAGCCGTCGACGATGTGGTTCGAGGCGATGACCTGCTGGGTCGCCCTGGTCAGGTCGTCCATGCTGGCCGGCACCTCGAATCCCAGGATCCGCGCCGAGTTGACCAGCCGCTCGTTGTGGTCGTCGAGCCGGAAGACGGCGCCGTTGTAGACACGCTCGCCTTCAAAGACGCAGCTTGCATAATGCAGCCCGTGGCTCAGCACATGCAATTTGGCGTCGCGCCACGGAACGAGGCGGCCGTCGTACCAGATGAATCCGTCGCGGTCGTCGAAGGGGATCATGTCCATGAGCGTCTTCCTTGCAGCGGAGCTGTTGGAGCCGGCTCTTCGTCGCAAACCTCGCCGGCCCGGTCGCGATCGAACTTTATATCCGAGGGGACACCCAAGAAGTATCCAAGGTTGCGAGATAAGTCAATATGTCTGACATAAAAGCTTCGACCGAGCCGCGCTTTCTGCACGAGGATGCGATCAGGGACGGGATCGAGCTGCTGTTCTTCGCCTATCGCGACTTTACCGCCGAGCCCGACGCGGTCCTTGCGCGCTATGGGTTCGGGCGTGCGCATCACCGGGTGATCCATTTCGTCGGGCGCCATCCGCAGATGACGGTCAGCGAATTGCTCGGCATTCTGCGCATTACCAAGCAGAGCTTGAGCCGTGTTCTCGGCGAGCTGGTGGAGCAGGGGTTCATCGATCAGCGGCCGGGCCTGCACGATCGGCGCCAGCGCCTGCTCGCGCTGACCCCGCAGGGACGCGCGCTCGAGCGCGAAGTGTCGGCGCCGCAGCGCGCCCGCGTCGCCAAGGCCTATCGCCGGGCCGGTGCTGTGGCCGTCGAGGGGTTCCGCAGGGTGCTGCTGGGGATCATCGCCGACGCCGACGACCGGCGCCGTTTCGAGGCCGGATCGAGCGTGAAGCGCTGAGTGCGCGGGTGGCGTATAATCGAGGCGCGATGAGCGAGCTCGAACCCCATCTCCTGGTCGTAGACGACGATGCGCGGCTGTGCGAGCTGTTGCGGCGATATCTGTCGGAGAACGGGCTTCGGGTGACGACCGCGGCGGATGCGGGCGAGGCGCGCGCCCATTTGGCGCGTTTCGCCTTCGACCTCGTGGTGCTCGATGTGATGATGCCGGGCGAAAGCGGGCTCGACCTGACGCGCGCCCTGCGGCGCGACGTCGAGGTGCCGGTGCTGCTGCTGACCGCGATGGCCGAGCCCGAGGACCGTGTCAACGGGCTCGAGCAGGGTGCGGACGACTACCTCTCCAAGCCTTTCGAGCCGCGCGAGCTGGTGCTGCGGGTCCGCAATCTGCTGCAGCGCCGTCCCGCGGCCGATGCCGATCGCGAGGTGCGCTTTGGCGGCTGCCGCTTCGACCTGGCGCGCGGCGAGCTGTTTCGCGGCGGCGACATCATTCGTCTGACCGCGGCCGAGGCCGGGCTGCTCGCCAGCCTGGCGCAGAAGGCAGGGGAGGCGGTCTCGCGCGAAGAATTGTCGCTGTCGGCTCAGTTCAGCGGCAACGTGCGCAACGTCGATGTCCAGATGACCCGGCTGCGCCGCAAGATCGAGCGCGATCCGCGCTTCCCGCGCTACCTGCAGACCGTCCGCGGCACCGGTTATGTCCTCAAGCCGGATTGAGCCCGCGCCGATCGGGGCGCCGAGCGGCATGGCGGCTGAGCCAGGCGGGGAAACCGGGGTCGAAATTTGGGGCGAGCGCGCCATTCATCCGCGGGGATGGATCAAACGGGTGCTGCCGCGCACGATGTTCGGCCGCTCCCTCCTGATCGTCGTGATGCCGCTCATCCTGCTGCAGGCGATCGCCACCTGGATCTTTTACGATCGTCATTGGGCAGCCATCTCATGGCGGCTGTCGAATGGGGTCGCCGGCGACATCGCGCTGACCATCGAGGCGATCGAACTGACCCATTCCGCCGCCGCGACCGACCGGCTGCTGCGACACGGCGACGCGCTGGCCGATCTCGGCCTCACCCTCGCGCGCGGTGCGCATCTGCCGCCGCCGTCGCCGCCGAGCGGCACCTTGCTCGAGGATCAGCTGAACCAGGCAATGGGAGGCCGGGTCGGCGGGGCGTGGCGGATCGGCGGGCTCGACGATGCGAAAGGTCTGCGGATCAGGGTGCAGCTAGCCCAAGGTGTCTTGACCGCCGAGATACCCTGGGACCGGCTGTACAGCTCCACGACTTATATTTTTGTCATGTGGATGGTGGGCTCCTCGCTGGTCCTGCTGGCGGTCGCGACGCTGTTCTTGCGCAATCAGGTCAAGTCTCTGCGCCGTCTGGCGGCGGCCGCCGACGGTTTCGGCAAAGGTCGCCCGGTGCCGTTTTTCAAGATCGAAGGAGCGGTCGAAATCCGTCAGGCGGCAGTCGCCTTTATGACCATGCGCGAACGCATCCAGCGGCAGATCCGCCAGCGAACGCAAATGCTGGCCGGGGTGTCGCACGACCTGCGCACGCCGTTGACCCGGATGAAGCTTGCGCTGGCGATCCTCGGCGATGATCCCGTGGTCGAAGAGCTGAAGTCGGATGTTGCCGAGATGGAGCACATGGTGCACGGCTACCTCGACTTTGTTCGCGGCGAGGGAACCGAAGCACCGGTCGAAACCGACATCGCCATGCTGCTCGACGACGTTGCCGCGGCGATGCGGCGCGAGGGTACGAAGCTGTCGCTCGCCCTTCCAGCCGAATACGAGATCCCGGTGCGCCCGAATGCGCTCAAGCGCTGTCTTGCCAATTTGATCGGTAACGCGCGCAGACACGGCAGCCGCGTCTGGCTGACGGCGGTGCCGGTGGCCGATGGCATCGATATTCTAGTCGATGATGACGGGCCGGGAATACCGCCGGCGGACCGCGACCGGGTGTTCCGGGCATTCGTCCGCCTCGATCCCTCGCGCAACCGATCGACGGGCGGGGTCGGGCTCGGTCTGACCATTGCGCGCGACGTGGCCCGTGGTCATGGCGGCGACGTTCGGCTCGAAACCTCTCCGCAGGGCGGTCTGCGCGCCCGGGTTCATCTGCCGCAATGAGAGGCGGATCGAGGTCTCTACCGCGGACACGAAAGGCCGTCCCATGGCGGGGGGCGGCCTCCCGGAATGGAGCAAGGATCAGCGAGCGGTCTGCTGCTTGGTCAGCTCGCGCAGCTCGTCGAGGCTCTCGCTCGCGCGCTTGCGCAGAACGTCAGCCGCCTCGGAGCCGGCCTTGGTCGCCAGCATCGTGATCTCGCGTCCGTGATTAACGCTCTTTTCCAGCATCTGCTTGGCGTATTCGGTGTTTTTGGCGATGCGGTCCTCGGTCGAGGACGGCTGGGCGAGCTCACGGAACATCGTCGACACATCTTCGAAGGCTTGGCGGGCAATCTCCACCTGGCGACGGGCAACCGCCTGGACGCCTTCGACAGCGAGCTGGTTCGCCTGGCTCAGCGCCTCGATGTTGCGCCGCTGGCAGGCCATCATCGCTTCGACGTCGAACGGGCGAAAACGGAAATCGGTCATCATCTTGGTCACATCGAAATCGAAAAAGCTCGGACGGGCTTCCATGGGCTGAATTCCATTCGGGGCTGCAGAGTTTATTGTGCGGTGCACAACGCCCAAAATATCGGCGGTCATACGGTCGCAGTCAAGAAAAGTTTTGCGCAGTGCAGCAAAATTAGGCGAGGGCAGCCTCGTCGCGGCGGCGAACGGGTCGGCTCGGCGACAGCCAGCGTTCGATCCGGCGCAGCCTGGCATCGAGCGCCGCCATGGTCTGAGCGAGGTCGACTGAATCGTCGCCTCGCCACACCCGCAGCGCCGCAAGATAGGCCGCACCGGTCAGCTTGACGGCGACCGCGCCGCGCAGACCAGCGGTAGGGATATCGGCGGCTTCGAGCATCCAGCGCATCGAACGCGCCAGCGCCGCTGTTGCGGCGACGCCGGATACCGGATCGCCGGCCAATTCGCGGCGCAGGACATCGAGAGCGGGTCGGTAGGGCCGGAGCGCGTCGAATCGCCGCATCAAGAGATCGAACAGCCGATCGCGCGGCCGCTCGTCTTCCTCGGCGGCAGGCGGCTCGGCGAGAACCCGTTCGTCGATCCGCCGGATAAAGCCGCAGAGAATCGCCTGCCTCGAACGAAAAATCCGGTAGACGCGCAGGATCGGCAGTCCGGCTTCTTCGGCGATGGCGGAAAGCGACAACCGGCGCCAACCTACGGACGCAATACGGGCAAATGCCGCCTCGATGATCCGGTCGGCCTCGCCGGCCGCGTCGGGGCCGCCGTTGCGCCTGCGTCCTGCCTCGCCCGTGCGGCCGGTGCTCTTGGCCATGTCCCAAATCTCCGGCGGTAACCTGGCTCAGCTCGCCAATTCGCGCGACCGGGCCGCCGCCGCGGCGACCGCGCGGCCGATCAGCGGCATCAAGCCATTCTCGGCCATCAGCACGTCGAGGGCGGCGCGGGTGGTGCCGCCGGGGCTGGTCACGTTTTCGCGCAGCTGGGCCGGGCTCTCCTCGGCGCGGCGGGCGAGCTCGGCCGATCCGGCGACCGTGCTGCGCGCCAGATGGGCGGCGAGATCCGCCGGCAGCCCCGCCGCCCGGCCGGCCTGCGCCAACGCCTCGATCAGCAGGAAGACATAGGCAGGTCCGCTCCCGGACACCGCGGTGACGGCGTCGAGCAGCGCCTCGTCCTCGACCCAGACGCTTTCGCCGGCGGCGGCGAGCAACTCATCGCAGAGCCGGCGCTGCCCGGCGGTGACCCGCGGGGTGGCGCAAGCTACGGTGATCCCACGCCCGATCGCCGCCGGCGTATTCGGCATGGTCCGCACCAGCGAAGCCGGGCCGAGATGGCGGCTGATTCCGGCGATAGTCTTGCCGGCCACGATCGACAGGAAGAGGGTCGGCAGCCCCCCCCAGCGGCGATAGAGGGGCAGCACCTGGTCGATGACTTGCGGCTTGACCGCGAAAACGACCGCGTCGGGCGCGGGCTCGCCCGGCAATTCCTCCGCCGCGCGGTGCCACGAGACGGCCGTCCGGGCGGCGAACCCCGCCGGAGGCCCCGCGGGCTCGACCACCAGAAAACGCGAGGCCGCACCACCGGCGATCCAGCCGTGCAGCAGCGCCGACCCCATCTTGCCGCAGCCGACGAGGACGAGCGTACGCCGCGCGGAAGCGCCGCCGATTCCAGCTGTGTCGGCCATCGCGCCGGCTCGCCTCAGGCTTCCCCGACCGGGTCGATCATCGCCGCCGCCATCGCCTCAGCCGGCTTCTTGCCGCCCCACAGCACCAGCTGAAACGCCGGGTAAAAGCGCTCGCATTCGGAGAGGGCGATGTCGACGAGGTCCTCGACCTGCTCGGCGCTCGCCACCCCGACGCCGCGCAGCAGCACCGCGTGGCGAAAGGCCGGCGAGTTGTCCTCCGCCGACAGGTCGAAATGCCCGAGCCACAGCTTTTCGTTGGCCAGCGCCAGCAGTTCGTAGACCGCGGCGCGGCGGCCTTTCGGGACCTTCATGTCGAACCCACAGGAGAAGTGCATTGCGCAGATTTCCTCCTGCCAGACGAAATAGAGCCGGTAGTCGCACCAGCGACCGGAAATCTCGACGACCAACTCCTCCTCGCTGGCCCGGTCGTGCGCCCAATCGTTGGCGCTGACGATCTCTTCGACGAGATCGATCGGATTGCCGGAAAAAGGGGTCGGTTCGGAGAGGGCAACGGAAGTCATCGGGCGCTCCTTCGGGCGGCTCGACACAAAGGTCTCAAATCCGAATCACAAGGATTGCGGCGGCGTCGGGGCAGTGGGGCCGGCGAGCCCGGTCGGCGGCTGACGGTCGTTCAGGCTGGCGACCAGCGCTTCGAGCTGCGCCACCCGAGCGGCCAGCTCTTCCTGCTCGGCGCGGGCCTTGGCCGCCATCGCCTTGACCGCCTCGAATTCGTCGCGAGTGACCAGGTCCATCCCCGAGAGCACGCGCTCGAGCTGCTCGCGCAGCCGGGACTCGACCTCGCCCTTGACCCCCGACAAGGTGCCCATCGCGCCGGCGGCGACACGGGCGAGATCGTCGAAAAACCGATTCTGGCTCTGCATCCTCTCGTTCTCCGCACTCGTCGCGGCATTGTCTGCCTGACCGTGCGCTTACATATGGGCGTGCGCTAGCACAAGGGGCATATCGAGGGAAGGGATTTCCCTCCGGCAAGGCGGGCCCGCGATGCAACCGTTCGAGCGTTTCCCCGAGGCGCGGCGCCGCGCCATCCGCTTCGTTCTGACCGATGTCGACGACACCTTGACCGAGGGGGCGCGGCTGCCTGCCGCCGCCTACGCGGCTCTGGAGCGGCTCGACGGTGCGGGCTTTCGCGTGATCCCGATTACGACCTGATGTGCCGGATGTGGCCGGTCGCCGCGGTCATCGGCGAGAATTGGCGGGCTGTGCTTCCGGCACGATCCGGCGGCAGCGGCGAGCGAGCGCCGCTTCTGGGCAGCCGAGGCCGAGCGCCGGCAGGACCGGCGCAGGCTCTCGGCGCTCGGAGCGCGGATTCGAAGGCTAGTCCCCGGCAGCGAGCCGGCGCCCGATCAGGTCTATCGCGAAACCACGCTCGCCTTTCGCAACCGGGACCTCCGGTAGCAGAGTGGATCGCCGCTGCTCTGGCCGAGGCCGGCGCACGAACGGTCGTCAACTCGCTGTGGGTGCTCGGCTGGTTCGCCGCTTTTGACAAGCCGGCGATGACCCGCAGGATGCTGGCAGAATTTGCGACCGAAATCGACCGCGACCGCGACGCGTTCATCTATGTCGGCGACTCGCTGAACGACGAGCCGATGTTCGGCTTTTTCCCGAATTCGGTCGGCGTTTCCAGTGTGCGCGATTACGTCGATCGCATGGCGCCGCCGCCGCAATGGGTGACCAGGGGCGGCAGCGGCTTTGTCGAAGTCGCCGACGCTTTGCTCCGCTGCCGGTGAGACCCAGCGCTGAGATGCTCCCGCCGGCAAGCCGAGGCTGGCCGCGCGGCTGCGCCCGTGGCAATGTCGGCGGGGCGCAAAGGCGGCGCAGTTCGGTGCCATGGCGATTGATACGCTGAAATTCGCAAAGCGGCTTCTCGGGGCCGGGTTCAGCGACTCGCAGGCCGAAGCCGTGGTGGCGACCGTTCAGGAAGCGGCCGAGGATGCGGAAGTCGCTACCAAGGCCGATTTGAGCGACATGCGTGCCGAGCTCAAAGCGGAAATCGCCGCAGTGCGGAGCCAGTTGCGCGAAGTCGAATTGCGTCTCGAAGCAAAGATCGAAGCCGTCAAGGCCGACATCCTGAACCGTGTCTTCGGCCTGATCCTCGGTGCTGTCGTCATCAACGTCGTGGCAATCGTCGGTGCGATGTTCGGGGTGGCGCAATTGCTCGGACACTGAGGTTCGGGTCAATCTTCGATCGAGGCGGCAAGGATCTGGCTCAATTGGCACAGATGGGCGGCCGTTCTCGGCGGCCCAGTCGTTGAAGCAGGATTGGACCGCGGCGCGATCCTGCCGGGTTTTCGGCGGCGCTTGCACCGCACCCCAGCGTTGCAGCGCGGTGGCGACCGAATGGGTCAGGACGAAGGTGTCCTTGCCGACCATGCGCAGAAAGCTCGGCCCGGAATTGCCGCCCATCTGGCTGAAGCGCTTGGCCAGCGCCGCCCACAGCCCGACGATGTCGCTCGCCGGCCAGCGGGCAAGCCACGCGCCGAAGCTGCGGTGCTCCTCGGCCAGCGCGATCATCACAGCGGCGTTGGCGCGCACGGCTTTGAGCTTGCCCCAATGGCGGATCAGCCGCTTGTCGGCGAGCAGCGCCTCGAGCGCCTCGTCCGGCATCGCCCGCACCCGCCGCGGTTCGAACCCGCCGAACACCTCCTCGAAGGCCGGCCATTTCGTGTCGACCACGCTGTGCCTGAGCCCGGCGCGAAAGATCCGCAGCGACATCTGCGACAGATAGCGGTCGTCGCCGAGCGTTTCGAGCTCGGCCGGGCTGCGCGGCTGCACGAGGCGTGCCGCCAGCGCCGCTCCATGGCGGGTTTGCGCCGCTTCGAGGATCGGGGGAAAAGGAGGTGTGGGCATCGCTCTCTCGCCGGTGAGATTAGCACGCGTTTCGACCAGGTTGGACCGCCGTCCTCGGGTTTGTCATTGCGAGCAAAGCGAAGCAATCTCGGGCAACCGAGCGCTCGGCCGGTCGGGATTGCGTCGTCGCGCAGGACGCTCTTCGCTATGACAACGGTTTCCTCGGAAGCGATTCCAAATCGTGCCGATCGATCGAAAGATCGTGTCCCAGGACGTGGTGTAAGACCGCGGATGGACGTCGCGCTCTCGGGCGGGGCCGGGGTCAGGCGCGGCCACGGCGGGCGGCTTGAGGATCAGATCCTCGCTCAACGGGGCGATGGTTACCAGGGTCATGCAGCGGGCTCGCTGAACCGCCCACTCGTCGTTCTGTTCCAAAAGGATGGCGCCGACCAAGCGGGTGATTGCCGCGCTCGTTGGGAAGATGCCGAGGTGTGGCGGCTTCGGCGTTGGCTGTAGATTTGCTGTAGGTGCTGCGACGGCCGATAAGCGATACAATTCTTGATCGCCCGGATCGAGTTCTCGGGGCGGGGCGACGGCTCGGCCGATGAAATGGCCGGAATCACTGGAGAGGATTGTCGATGAGGCTCGCAAACAAAGTGGCGCTGATCACCGGAGCGGCGTCCGGCATGGGCGCCAGCATGGCGCGGATCTTTGCCGGCGAGGGGGCTAAAGTCGTCGTCGCCGATGTGCTCGAGGAGGACGGCAAGCAGGTCGTTGCCGACATCGTCAAGGCGAACGGTGCCGCGATCTTTCGCCGGCTCGACGTCAGCAGCGAGGCAGAATGGAAGGCCACGGTCGACGCCGCCCGTGCCGAATACGGCAAGCTCGACATCCTGGTCAATGACGCCGGCCTGAGCGGCAGCGCCGTCGCGGATCTGTTCGACACCGCGGCCTGGGACCGGCTGATGGCGGTCAACGCCCGCGGCGTCTTTCTCGGCATGAAATTCGCGATCCCGATCATGAAGGCCGCAGGCGGCGGTTCGATCGTCAATATCTCGTCGATTTCCGGCATCACCGGCCAGCAAGGCGTGCACGTCGGCTACAACGCCTCCAAGGGTGCGGTCCGCACTTTGACGAAAGCCGCGGCGGTGCAGCACGGCGCCGACAATATACGGGTGAATTCGGTGCATCCCGGGCTGATGCCGCCGATGCGCTCATCGGGGCGCACCGCCGATCCCGAGGTGCGGGCGACGATGCTGCGCCAGGTGCCGATGGGCCGCGCCGGACGCACCGAGGAGGTCGCCAACGCCGTCCTGTTTCTGGCGTCGGACGAGGCCTCCTACATCACCGGCGCCGAGCTCTGCGTCGATGGCGGCTACCTCGCCACGTAGACCGGCGGTTTGGAACCCACGGGCAATCCCGATCCGGATATTTTTCCGATCAGCGAATAAACCGGTCTTTGACGCGGTCTGATCAGGGTGTCGAGCATTCGCTTTCTGCGGGGCAACGTGCCGGCTCCAGCGCGCAGCGGCTCGTTCGAGGCGGTCATCCTGCCGCATCTCGACGCCGCCCACAATCTGGCCCGCTGGCTGGTGCGCGATGCCGCGGCGGCGGAGGACGTGTCGCAGGAGGCCCTGTTGCGCGCTTTGACCTATTTCCCGAGCTTCAGGGGCGTGAATCCGCGGGCCTGGCTTTTGCAGATCGTCCGCAATACTGCCTACAGCTCGCACAGCCTCGATCGCGGCGTCCAATTGGTGCCGCTCGCCGGCGCGGTCGAAGACGACGAAGCTATCGGTGCCGAATTGCCCATGAGCGGGGACGATCCGGAGGTGAGCCTGATCAAATCGCGCGACCGGGAGCGGGTGCGCGAGCTGATCGCCGCATTACCGGTCGAATTGCGCGAGACGCTGATCCTGCGCGAGCTCGAAGAGCTTTCCTACAAGGAGATCGCAGAGGTGACCCGGGCGCCGATCGGCACGGTGATGTCGCGGCTGTGGCGGGCGCGGCGCAGCCTCTTGCAGGCTGCCGCGGGACAGGAATGGAGCCGATGATCGGGTCGGACCCCCCTCGACGCTGCGAGATGGTCCTGCTGGTGCAGGCCGAATTCGACGGCGAGATCGACGCGGCGCAGGCGGCGGCGTTGGCGGCGCATCGCATTGACTGCCCTGTCTGCCAGGCCGCCGGGCGGGCGCTGGCGCAGGCCCGCGGGGTGATGCGCGAGGCGCCTTACCAGCCGTTGCCGGACGCCGCGCGCCGACGCCTGCTGGCGCGGCTCGAAGCCGCCCGGCCGGCCCCGCCGCAGCATCTTTGGGTGCGGCTGCGCGAGTGGTGGACAGCGGGCCTCGGCTTCAGCCTGGGCGCCGCCTGCGCCGCCGTCCTGGCGCTGCTGATCCTCGCGCCGGGCGAACCGAACCTGACCCGGGAGCTGGTCACCGACCACATCCGGGCATTGCAGCCCGGCCACCTCGAAGACGTGGTTTCAACCGATCAGCACACGGTCAAGCCATGGTTCGACGGCAGGCTCGATTTTGCCCCGCCAGTCAAGGATCTGGCCGCGATCGGCTTTCCGTTGAAGGGCGGTCGGCTCGACTACGTCGGCGGGCGCGCAGTCGCGGCGCTCGTCTATCGGCGCGGCAAGCACATCATCGACCTCTACGTGTGGCCGCAGGCTAACGGCGCCGGCGGCAGCCCGGCAATGACCGAGCGCCACGGCTATAATGTCGTGCACTGGACCTGGAACGGCATGGCGCTATGGGCGGTCTCCGACGTCGAGCCGGCTCAGCTTCTCGATTTCGCCAAAGCGTGGGAGCGCTCGCCTTGAGCGCGGGTTGCGGGAGCGCGAGCGGGTGCCGAGGCCGCCCTGGGGCTAGGGCGAGCCTCCGGGTTAGGCGATCGAGCTTTCGGTTGCCGCCGCTTCCGAGGCAACATCCGCCACGCTCGCCTCGCGCATGGCAAGGTTGTCCTTGATGCTGCCCAGTGCCGCGATCATCGCGTCGCGCGTGCCGGATGCGAGCCCGGCAAACGCCTCTTCGCGGATCGCCAGGTTGATGTCGAGGATGCGCTCGACAACCGCATCGGCGCCATGGGTCAGCCACAACGTCCGCACTCGCCGGTCGGTCGGATGGGCACGGCGCTCGACCAGGCCTTCCTCGTGCAATTTGTCGAGCATGCGCACCAATGCGATCGGCTCGATGTCGAGCCAGGTCGCGACCTCCGCCTGGCTCACCCCCTGGTGGCGCGCGATGTAGAGCACGACCGCCGCCTGCCGCCGCGTGATCGGCAACCCGGTGTGGCGCGCGGCGCGCTCGAAGCGCCGTTTGAGCAGGCGCGAGACGTCGTGAATGAGAAACCCGAAAGTGCGGTCCGCCACCGGGTACGCGTCGGTTGCGACGCGCTCGGTTGCCACATGGTTGCGGGTCATCGTCATCACTCCGCGCCCTGGCGCTCCGGCGCGAGCCCCGGGCGCCCCTCTCCCGACAGCGCGTCGGCCACGCGCGACGGCCGGTAGGGGCGGCCGACCCAATTGGCAAAGCGTTCGAGATAGAGATAGATGACCGGCGTCGTGTAGAGCGTCAGCCACTGCGACACCAAAAGGCCGCCGACGATCGCGATCCCGAGCGGCTGGCGCAACTCGGAGCCGGCGCCCTGACCGAACGCGATCGGCATCGCGCCGAACAGCGCCGCGAAAGTCGTCATCATGATCGGGCGGAAGCGCAAGAGGCAGGCCTGGTGGATCGCCTCGCGCGGGCTCTTGCCCTCCAGCCGCTCCGCTTGAAGCGCGAAGTCGATCATCATGATCGCGTTTTTCTTGACGATGCCGATCAGCAGGATGACGCCGACGATCGCGATGACGCTCAGATCGTAGTGGAACAGCATCAGCATCAACAGCGCGCCGACCCCGGCCGAGGGCAACGCCGAGAGGATCGTGATCGGGTGGATGTAGCTCTCGTAGAGCACCCCGAGCACGATGTAGACGACGAGGATCGCGGCGGCGACGAGCAGCGGCATCGACGACAGCGAGGCCTGGAACGCCTGCGCCGTGCCCTGGAACGACCCGTTCAAGGTCGGCGGGGCGCCAATCCGCTCGGCCATCTGCTGGATCTCTTCGACGGCCTGGCCGAGTGCTGTGCCGGGGGCGAGGTTGAACGACAACGTCACCGCCGGAAACACGCCTTGATGGCTGACCGACAGCGGCTCGACCTTGCGGACGTAATGGGCGAAAGCGGAGATCGGCACCTGCGCCCCATTCGGCCCGGAGACATAAATCTTCGACAGCGCGGAAGGGTCGCGCTGGAACTGTGGCTGGACTTCGAGGACAACCTTATACTGGTTGGAGGCAGTATAGATCGTCGCGACCTGGCGTTGGCCGAAAGCGTCATAGAGGGTCTGGTCGATCAACGCGGCCGACAAGCCGAGCCGGTAAGCCGCGTCGCGGTCGATTTGGATCGTCATCGTCGGCGAGGCGTCCTGCTGATCCGAGGCGACGTCCTGAAGCCCGGGCAATTTGCGCATCTCGGCCTCGAGTATCGGCGCCCAGTGATCGAGCTCCGCGTCGCTCGTATCGGTCAGCGTGTATTGGTATTGCGTCCGGCTGAGGCGACCGCCGACGGTTATGTTCTGCGGCACCTGCATATAGAACTTTGCACCCTCGACCACGGACACCTTCTGGCGCAGGCGCTGCACGATCTGGTCCGCCGTGGCGGTGCGCTGGTCGAACGGCTTCAGAGCGAAAAAGAGGCGGGCGGCGTTCTCGGTCGGGTTGTACGCATAGGCGCCGGCGAGCATAAAGACACCGCCGACATCCGGATCACTGCGAAGAATGTCGACGACCTGGTGGGCCATCGTGACCGTCTTCAAATACGATGCGTCCTCCCGCGTATCGAGCTCGCCAAAGACGGTGCCCGTATCCTGTTGCGGGAAGAACCCTTTCGGGATTTGCACATAGAGATACGCGGTCGCCACCATCAGCAGCAGGGTCGACATCAGCACCGGGAATTGATGGCGCAAGACGAAATTGAGCCCGCGGTCGTATGCCCCGATCATCCGTTCGAAAAAACGCTCGGCGGCCCGGTTGAGCCGGCCGGCGGGATGCAGCCCCTGCTCCTTCAAAAACAGCGAGCACAAGACCGGCGTCAGGGTCAACGACACGATCGCCGAAGCCACCACGGCGACCGACACCGTGACCGCGAATTCGCGGAACAGCCGGCCGATGATGCCGCCCATCGCGAACAGCGGGATGAACACCGCGATCAGCGAAAAAGTGATCGAAACGATGGTAAAGCCGATCTGCCCCGCGCCCTTGAGCGCCGCGTCGAACGGGCGCATGCCCTGCTCGATATAGCGTACGATGTTTTCGATCATCACGATCGCATCGTCGACGACAAAGCCGACCGAGATCGTCAGCGCCATCAGCGAGATGTTGTCGAGACTAAAACCGGCGACGTACATCACCGCGAAGGTGGCGAGCAGTGACAACGGCACCGATAGGCTCGGGATCACCGTGGCCCAGATCGTTCGCAGGAACACGAAGATGACGACGATGACGAGAGAGATCGTCAGCAACATCGTGAGCTGTACGTCGCGCACCGCAGCACGGGTCACGAGCGTGCGGTCGAGCATCAGATCGACATGGACCGCGGGCGGGATCGACTGTTCGAGTTTCGGCATCAGCGCCTTGATCGTGTCGACCAGTTCGACCGTGTTGGCGCCGGGCGCCTTTTGGATCGCGACGCCCTCGGACGCGCGATTGTTGAACCAGGCGCCGACCCGCGTGTTCTGCACCGAATTGATGACGTCGCCGACATCCTTGAGGCGCACCGGCGCGCCGTTGCGATAGGCGATGATGATGTTTTGGTACGTCTTGGCGTCGAACAACTGGTCGTTGGTCTCGAGCGTGACGACCTGGTTCTCGCCTTCGATCGAGCCTTTTGGTTCATTGACCGTCGCGTTCGCGAGCGCGCTGCGGACATCCTCGAGACCGATGCCGTGCGCGGCGAGCGCCGCCGGATTGACCTGCACGCGCGCGGCATACAATTTCTGGCCGAAGATCGAAACCTGCCCGACGCCCGGCACCATCGACAGCCGCTCTCCCAAGACCAAATTGGCGTAATCGTCGAGTTTGTAGTTGGGCACAGCGTCCGAGTGGACGGCGTAGATCAGAATCGGAAAATCCGCCGGATTGACTTTTTTGTAGGTCGGCGGGCTCGGCAGGTCCTTTGGCAGCAACCCGCTCGCGGCATTGATCGCGGTCACCACATCCACCGCCGCGCCGTCGATGTTGCGCGACAGGTCGAACTGCAAGGTGATCGTCGTCGTCCCGATGCCGGACAGCGAGGTCATCTGGTCGAGCGAGGGAATCGCGGTGAATTGCTGTTCGAGCGGCGTCGCGATCGCCGAGGCCATCGTCTCCGGGCTGGCACCAGGGTAGCTGGCGCTCACCGTGATCGTCGGAAAATCGACATCGGGCAGCGGGGCCACCGGCAGCAGACCGTAGGCGGCGATGCCAAAGACCAGCACTCCCAGCATCAACAGCGAGGTGGCGATCGGCCGCCGGATAAAGGGCTCCGAAATGCTCATTAGCGGTTGCTCGCAATCGAAGAATCCGATCGGACTGCCCGGCAACGGCGCCGATCAACCGACGGTGGGCGCTTGGGGCCGTTCGATAGCCGGCCGTGAATGCCATGGGTGAGACGGCATTGGTGCTTGACCGGCAGCGCTCGTCGGGACAAAGCCCCTTGGTGACGGCGCCCTTGACGAGAAAGCCCGAAGGCGCGGTGCGCGGCCGCCGAGGCGCGCTCGGCTGCCGCATCGGTAAAAGTCATCGCGCTACTCCGCGCCTTGGCGATGTTGCGCAAGGGCGGTCCCGGGCTCGCCGGACAGCGCTTGCGCCACGCGCGACGGGCGATACGGGCGTCCGACCCAGCGTGCGAAGCGCTCAAGGTACAGATAAATGATCGGCGTCGTGTACAGCGTCAGCCATTGCGACACGGCGAGCCCGCCGACGATCGCGATGCCGAGCGGTCGGCGCAATTCGGAGCCCGCGCCGTGCCCGAGCGCGATCGGCAAACCACCGAACAGGGCCGCGAACGTCGTCATCATGATCGGGCGAAAGCGTAAGAGGCAGGCCTGGTGGATCGCCTCGCGCGGGCTCTTGCCTTCGATTCGCTCTGCCTGCAGAGCAAAATCGATCATCATGATCGCGTTCTTCTTGACGATTCCGATCAACAGGATGATGCCGATCATCGCGATCACGCTCAGATCATAATGAAACAGCATCAATGCCAACAGCGCGCCGACACCCGCCGACGGCAACGCTGAAAGGATCGTGATCGGGTGGATATAGCTTTCGTACAGCACGCCCAGCACGATGTAGACGACCAGGATCGCGGCCGCGACGAGGAGCGGCGTCGACGACAGCGAGGCCTTGAAGGCCTGTGCCGTGCCCTGGAACGAGCCGTCAAGCGTGGCCGGCACGCGAAGATCGGCAGTCAGCGCCTGGATCTTGTCGACCGCTTGCCCGAGCGCGACGCCCGGCGCCAGATTGAAGGACAAGGTCACCGCCGGGAACTGCCCCTGGTGGTTGACCGACAGGGATTCGACCTTCGACGTGAAATGGGCAAATGCGCTCAACGGAATCTGCGTTCCGGTGGGCCCGGCGATAAAGATCTTCGACAGCGCCGTCGGATCCGTCTGAAACTGAGGCTGAACCTCGAGGATCACTTTGTACTGGCTAGTCGCGGTATAGATGTTGGCGACTTGGCGCTGGCCAAACGCGTCGTAAAGGGTCTGATCGATCAGCGACGGGGAAATCCCCATCCTCGATGCGGCATCACGATCGATCTGGATCGCGATGTGCGGTGCGGCGATCTGCTGGTCGGAGGCCACGTCCTGCAGCTCCGGCAGTTTTCTCATCCGCTGTTCGAGGATCGGCGCCCAGTGATTGAGTTCGTCCTGGTCCGTGTCGGTCAGCGTATATTGATAAAGAGTGCGGCTGAGACGGCCGCCGATGCTGATGTCCTGCCCAGACTGCATATAGAATTTGATGCCTTCGACGGCTGCAACTTTCGGCCGCAGGCGATTGATGATCTGGCTCGAGGTGAAATTGCGCTGGTCGTGCGGCTTCAGTTGGATAAACACCCGCGCGGTATTCTCGGTCGGGTTGTAGGCAGTAGCGCCAGTAAACGAAAAGACGCCGGAAACGTCCGGATCCCGGCGCACAACGTCGACGATCTGCTGGGTGCGCTTGGCCATGGCCTCGTACGAGGTGTCCTCCCGCGTGTCCGCCTGCCCAAAGATGAAACCGGTATCCTGCTCGGGGAAAAAGCCTTTTGGGATTAAAACATAAAGATAGCCGGTCAAAATGATCAGCGCCAAAGTCGACAACAAGGTCGGCAACTGATGGCGGAAGACAAAACCGAGGCCCCGGTCATAGGCGCGCAGCATCCAGTTGAAAACTGCCTCGAGGATCTGATTGAAGCGGCCCGCTTGATGCAGCCCCTGCTCTTGGAGAAAGAGCGAACACAGGACTGGCGTCAGGGTCAGCGAGATCGCCGCCGAGGCCACCACCGCCACCGACACGGTGACGGCGAACTCGCGGAATAGCCGGCCGACGATGCCGCCCATGAAGAGCAGCGGAATGAACACCGCGATCAGCGAAAAGGTGATCGAGATGATCGTGAAGCCGATCTGGCCGGCACCTTTCAGCGCCGCGTCGAACGGGCGCATGCCCTGCTCGATGTAGCGCACGATGTTCTCGATCATGACGACGGCATCGTCGACAATGAAGCCGACCGAGATTGTCAGCGCCATCAGCGAGATATTGTCGAGGCTGTAGCCCGCCCCATACATGATGGCGAAGGTTGCCAGCAACGACAGCGGCACCGCCATGCTCGGGATGATCGTCGCCCATAACGTGCGCAAAAACAGAAAAATGACAATGATGACGAGGGCGATCGTCACCATCATCGTAAACTGCACGTCGTGGACCGCCGCCCGGATGACGAGCGACCGGTCGGATACGAGATCGACGTGGATTGTCGGCGGGAACGATTCCGTGATGCGCGGAACCATCGCCTTGATCGTGTCGACCAACTGGATCGTGTTGGCGCCCGCCTGGCGCTGGATCGCCAAGCCCTCGGCCTTGGTGTCGAAGAACCACGCACCGGTGCGGGCGTTCTGAACCGAGTTGATCGTATCGCCGACGTCCTTGACGCGCACCGGCGCACCGTTGCGGTAGGCGATGATCACCTTGTCGTAAGCAGCGGCGTTGAACAGCTGGTCGTTGGTGTCGAGGGTGTAGGTTTGGTGCGCGCCTTCGAGGCTGCCTTTGGGCCGGTCGAGCGTCGTCGCCACCAGGGCATTGCGCACGTCCTCAAAGCCGAGGCCGCGTGAGGCCAGCGCCCCCGGGTTGATCTGCACGTGCGCCGCATAAGCTTGCTCGCCAAAGATCCGTGCCTCCGAGACACCGGGCACGGTCGACAGCTTTTGAGCCAGGATCGTATACGCGTAATCGTCAACCCGATATATCGGAAGCGCGTCGGAATGAACCGCATAGATCAAAACCGGGCGGTCGGCGGGATTGGTCTTGCGATAGGTCGGCGGGCTCGGCAGGTCCGTTGGCAGGAGCCCGCTGGCGGCGGTGATTGCCTGCTGCACGTCTGCCGCGGCCGCGTCGATGTTGCGCGAAAGATCGAATTGCAGGGTGATCGACAGCGATCCGACCCCGCTCGTCGATGTCATCTGATCGAGCGAGGGGATCGCGGCGAATTGCTGCTCAAGCGGTGTCGCGACCGCCGAGGCCATCGTGTCCGGGCTGGCGCCCGGATAATTGACCGAAACCGTAATGGTCGGAAAATCAACGTTGGGCAGAGCCGCTACCGGCAGCAGACCGTAGGCGGCGATGCCGAACACCAGCACGCCCAGCATCAGGAGCGAGGTCGCGATCGGCCGGCGGATAAACGGCTCCGAGACATTCATCTGCAACTACCTGCTGTTCCGGTCGGGAATCGATCGCACAGAAGGGCCGCCGGCGCGTGCGGTCGCGCTCAGCTCGCGGCGTTCGGCCCCCGCGCGGCCAGGATTTTGACGCGCGCTCCTTCGGTCAGCCGGTACTGTCCGTCGACCACCACCCGTTCACCGGGAGCGAGACCCTTGGTGACGACCGCGATGCCGTCCTGGATCGAGGCGACCGACACGCCGCGCCGCTCGACCGTGTCGTCGGGCTTGATGACATAGGCGTAATTGCCGTCCGGCCCGTCCTCAATGGTTTGCGACGGCACCGTCGCGACCTTGGCAAGGATTTTTAGGATCACCCGCAGGCTGACGAATTCGCCGGGCCACAAGCGTTCGTCCTGATTGTCGAAACGCGCCTTCAGGTGGATCGTGCCGGTCGATTGGTCGATCGAATTGTCGATCAACGTCAGCTTGCCCTCGGACAAGAGCGTGCCGCCGTCGCCGCTGTAGGCGCGCACCGCGAGCGGCGCCTTCTGCTGGTACTCGCGGATCTCGTCGAGGTTTTCCTGCGGCAAGGTAAAGCTGACGAAAATCGGCTTTACTTCCGTAATCGTGACCAGCACGGTGTTGTCGCTGGCATGCACGAGATTGCCCTTGTCGACCAGTCGGGCGCCGAGCCGCCCATCGATCGGCGAGCGGATGTCGGCATAACCGAGATTGAGCTCGGCGGTGTCGATCTGCGCCTCGTCGCCCTTGATCGCGGCCTGCAGCTGCCCGACCGTCGCAGTCTGCTGGTCGTAGCTCTGCCGGGTCTGATAGCCGGTGCCGAGCAGCTTCGCATAGCGATCGAGGTCGAGCTTGGCCCCGGCGAGCTGGGCCTCGTCCTTCTGCTTGGCGGCGGCGGCCTGCTCGAGCGCCGCCTGATAGGGCCGAGGATCGATCTGGAACAGCGGGTCGCCTTGATTGACCTCCTGGCCTTCCTTGAAGTCGACCCTGACGATCTGGCCGTCGACCCGGCTTTTTACCGAAACCATGTTATAGGCCTGAACCGTGCCGATGCCGTGCAGGAACACCGGGACGTCTTTGGCGCGGACGGTTCCGGCGGTGACGGGCACTGCCGGGGTCGGGATCTGCGCCGTCGCCTGCGGCCCGTTCCCACCCAGGCCGTGCCACCAGATCACCGCGATCGCCACGACGATGACCGCGGCAGCGGCGAATGCACGCCTCAGCATGCCGAGCGACTCCCTTGGTTATTAAAGTTAATGAATGTCTATCATAGACAAACTCTATAGCTTCTCCAGCAACCTGTCCATCGCTACCGCCCCCGACATCACGTGCGCGAAACGTCGCAGGCTGACCTATTCTGCGCGCAGCGAGCCGCACTGGCTTCGCGGCGGTCTTGTCCAGCTCGTCGCGCCGCCACTCGGTCCGGCCACGGTGCCGGCCCGCTCATTTGATGATAGTCTAGCGGTCATGGCACCATCCCCGAGCAACAGCAGCTCAACGGCGCGCGATCCGGCAGCGGCACTGTCGCTGCTGCGCTGGTATCTCGAGATCGGGGCGGACGAGGCGATCGTCGACCAGCCGGCGAACCGGCTCGCTCCGCCATTGCCGCCGGCTGCCGCCGATCGGCCGCTCGAGCCGCCGCCTGCGTGGCACTCGGTTGCGGCGTCGCCGCCGGCAGCCTTTGCCGACTCGCCGGGCGAAGCGGCGCAATCGGCGCGGCTGTTGGCGGCCGGCGCCGGCACGCTCGCCGAGCTCGAAGCCGCGATTATCGGGTTCGAGGGCTGCGCCTTGAAGCGCACCGCGACCACCACGGTCATCGCCGACGGCAATCCCGCGGCACCGGTCATGATTATCGGCGAGGCGCCGGGGGCTGACGAGGACCGGATCGGATGCCCCTTTGTCGGGCGCGCCGGCCAGCTGCTCGACCGCATGCTGGCGGCGATCGGCCTCGACCGGCAAGGTGTCTTGATCACCAACGTGATCTATTGGCGCCCGCCCGGCAACCGCACACCGACCGCCGACGAGATCGCCGCCTGCCTGCCATTCGTCTTGCGCCAGGTGGCGCTGGTTCGGCCCAGGGTGCTGGTGCTGGCCGGCGGCACCGCGGCCCGCGCCCTGTTGCCGCCGGGGCCGGGCATCACCCGGTTGCGCGGCCGCTGGTTCGATCTCGCCATTCCGGGCCTCGACCGTCCGGTGCCGACCCTGCCGATGTTTCACCCGTCGTTTCTGCTGCGTACCCCGGAGCGCAAGCGCGAGGCTTGGCACGACCTCTTGGCCCTGCGCGCCCGCCTCGATCAGCTGCTCGCCGCGGAGCGGGAGCCCGGCTAGCCGGCGTCGCCTGGCCGGGCTATGCTGGCGGCAGCCTCAGATGGAGCGATCGCGATGCCTGGCCGGCTCGATGAAACCCGTCCCTTTCTGCCCGTCAACATCGCGCTCCTGACGGTTTCGGACACCCGCGACGCGGCGCAGGACCGCTCCGGCGATACGCTTGCCGATTTGGCAAAGGGCGCCGGGCATCGGATCGCGGCGCGGCGCATCGTGCGCGACGACGAGGACGCGATCGTGGCGCAGCTCAAGACGTGGATCGCCGACCCGCAGATCGATGTCGTGATCGGGACCGGGGGCACCGGGGTCACCGGGCGCGACGTGACGCCGGAAGCGTTCCACAGCGTCTATGAAAAGGAGGTCGCCGGCTTCGGCGAGCTGTTTCGCTGGCTCAGCTACGCCAAGATCGGCACCTCGACGATCCAGAGCCGGGCGACGGGCGGAGTTGCCGGCGGCACCTATCTGTTCGCGCTGCCGGGGTCGCCCGGCGCCTGCCGCGACGCGTGGCAGGACATCCTCGTCCACCAGCTCGACAATCGTTTCCGGCCGTGCAATTTCGTCGAGCTGATGCCTCGCCTGCAGGAGCACCTGAAGCGTTAGGCTGTCGTCCGCGACGGTCCGGGCGATGAAGCTGTTCGACCGGATCGACGCGGTGCCGGCGCTGTCTTCGGAGGAAGCCCAGCTCCTCGACAGCGTGCGCGCCCTGGCGCGCGACCGGATCGGGCCCAGGGCTGCGGCTCACGACCGGTCGGGCGAATTCCCGTGGGACAATGTCCGCGACATCAACGCGCTCGGCCTCAACGCGATGTTCGTGCCCGAGGCCTATGGCGGGGCGGCGCTGTCCTACGCCGCCTATCTCGCCTGCGTGCGCGAGCTGAGCCAGGCCTGCGCCTCGACCGGGATCATCTGGGCAACCAATTTTCACGCGATCAAGCCGCTAATCGATTTCGGCAGCGAGGAGCAGAAAATGCGCCTGCTGCCCCGCGTCGCCGCGGGCGCGCTCGCCGCGCTGGCGATCACCGAGCCCGAGGCCGGCTCGGACGCGACCCATATGACGACGCGCTTTACGCCGGACGGCGACGGCATCGTCGTTTCGGGCGGCAAGACCTTTATCACCAATGGCGATGTTGCCGACCTGATCCTTGTCTTCGGCAAATGGGCCGGGATCGAGGACCACCGCAAGGCGATCTCGGCGCTGATCCTCGAAAAGGCCACGCCGGGTTTCAGGGTGCTGCGCACAGAGGACAAGATGGGGCACCGCGCCTCGTCGACCGCCTCGCTCGCCTTCGCAGATTGCGTCGTGCCGCGCGCCAATCTGCTGGCCGGGCCCGATGCCGGCCTGCCGCTGCTGCTGGCCTCGCTGAACAAGTCGCGGCCGAGTGTCGCCGCCCATGCGCTCGGCATCGCC
Source organism: uncultured Alphaproteobacteria bacterium (assembly GCA_963703665.1). GTDB lineage: Bacteria > Pseudomonadota > Alphaproteobacteria > ATCC43930 > CGMCC-115725 > AP-15. The sequence continues at coordinate 352,632 of CAVPFB010000003.1, forward strand.
CGCGCCGCCTTCGAGGACGCCGTCGCCTATGTCAACGAACGCCGCCAGTCGGGCCGGCGGATCATCGAATTTCAGGGCATCCAGTTCCTGCTCGCCGATCTCGCCGCCGAGCTGGCGTTGTGCGAGAGCTGGTTGTGGCACGTCGCCCGGCTGGTCGATCGGGGCACGACCGACTTCGGCCCGGAAGCCTCTATGCTGAAATTGCGCGCCTCCGATCTGGCGATGCGGATGACGACCGAGGCGGTGCAGCTCCATGGCGGCTACGGCTACATCAAGGATTACCGGGTCGAGCGGCTGATGCGCGACGCCAAGATCACCCAGATCTGGGAGGGCACCAACCAGATCCACCGCCAGATCATCGGTCGCAGCCTGATCGCCCGGGATTAGACGGAAATAAACCCGGCCGCAAATCCGCCCACAGCTCGCCCCTACCCTTCCAGCGCTTGGTGCCCCTCACCCTCCCGCTGCGCGGGTCCCTCCCTCTCCCCGCATGCCGGGAGAAGGTCGGGGTGAGCGGCCTTCTGCCGTGGTTCAGCCACGGCGGCCGCAACTCTGCCGCAATCGCGCCGTTTGGACATTGGACGCTATCAGATTGAGGGCTCGTCGTGCGCCTATTTCCGACCCTTGTGCTGCTGATTCTAATGGCTGCGAAGCCGGTGCTGGCCCAGCAGCAGGAGCCGCCGTCGCGAGTCGGGACGGTCAGCTACGTCTCGGGCAACATCGCGTTCCACACCGCCGGCGAGGCCCAATGGTCGGCGGCCGGCGTCAACTATCCGGTCGCGACCGGAGGCTCGTTCTGGAGCGATCCGCAGTCTCGCGCCGAGCTGCAGATCGGCCCGAGCACGATCGACATGGCCGGCGGAACCGAGATCGACGTGACCAACCTGAACCAGCAGATGGCCCAGATCGGCATCCCGCAGGGGGAGCTCTACCTGCATTTACGTCAGCTCGATGCCGGTCAGAGCTTTGAGATCGACCTGCCGCAGGGCGCCGTTTGGCTGCTGCAGCCCGGGGCTTACGATATCGACGCCGGCGCCGCGGACCAGCCGGCGAGGGTCGCGGTGTTCGCCGGCAGCGCCCGGTTTGTCGGCGGCGGCGCCGATCTCGGCATCAAACCCGGCGATGCCACGCTGCTCAGCGGGTCGAACCCGGTCACCGCGCAGGTCCAGCACGCCGCTCCCGATGCCTTCGTCGCATGGGGCCGTGCCCGCGACTACCAGCAGAGCCAGACGGCGGCGGCAACCCACTACGTGTCGCCGCAGATGACCGGCTATGCGGATCTCGATCGATACGGCGGCTGGCAGGCGAGCCCACAATACGGCGAGGTCTGGTATCCGAGCCAGGTGCCGACGGATTGGGCGCCCTATCGCGATGGCCGCTGGGTTTGGGTGCAGCCGTGGGGCTGGACCTGGGTCGACCAGCAGCCCTGGGGCTTCGCGCCGTTTCATTATGGCCGCTGGGCCTATATGGACAACCGCTGGGGCTGGGTTCCCGGCCAGTACGTGCCGCAGCCGGTCTATGCACCGGCGCTGGTCGCCTTTGTCGGCGCGGCGGCGGGGTTGGCCGTGGCGGGCGAAGCCGGACCCGCGGTCGGATGGTTCCCGCTGGCACCCGATGAGCCCTATTGGCCGAGCTACACCCACAACGAGAACTATATCCGCAACGTCAACGCCGCCAACGTCAGAAACATCAATACGATCGTCACGCGGTCGAACGGGTCGCCGCCGGCGCAGGCCACGAGCGCGAATTTCGCCAACCGGCGGTTCGCCACGGTGGTGCCGCAGCGAGTCTTCGCCAACGCCGATCCGGTGGCGCCGCACGCGATGCATGTGGCGCCGGCCGCGCTGGCCAAAGCGCCGGTCGTGCTGCACCCGCCGGCGCTCAAGCCGGCTGCCCGGCCGGCGGCCGTAGCGACGCGCGGCCCCACGAGCACCCGCCCGGTGCCGAAGGGCCCCGGCGCCCCGCCCCCCGCTCGTCCAGGATCGGCGGTGTCGGGCCTGCCGGGGTTAGAAGCTCATCCGCTCGGGACAGCGCCGGGGCATGGCCCCGGGCCGGGCCACCAGCCCGCTCCGGCAAATGCCGCGGCGATACCGCCACACCCTGGTGCAGCGAACCCACCCGAGCATGGCCCTCATGCCCCCGCGGCCGTCGGCGCGGCGAGAACGCCCGAGCCCGGTCGCGCGCCCGGGACACCCGAACGCGGCGCTCCGCATCCGGCCGCAGGGCCGAGCACAGCCGCCTTGCCGCCGCCGGGACATCCAGGCGCGCCGCCGCCAGCGGGTGAAGCACGGCCCGGCACCGTCTCCCCGGCGCGTCCGCCCGCGGCGGCCGCGGTTCGCCGCGAAGCCCCACCCCGGCCCGCCGCGGCATCGCAACCTCGGCCCGCGGCAGCGAACGAGGCCCGTCCGGCGCCGCCGTCGCGGCCGGTCGGGGCGCTGCATCCCCAGGCGCAAGCAGTTCGCCCGCCGGCTCCGGTTGCTCGTCCGGCCCCGGTTGCCCGCCCCGCGACTGTCGTCGCTCGCCCGGCCGCGATCCGTCCGGCGCCGATAGCCCATCCTCCGGCGGCGCCGCGGCCTGCCGCGGCTGCGCCACATCCACCGGCAGCGCACGCGCCGGCTGCCGCCCGCGGCGAAAAACCCGGCGAGAAACGCGAATAATTCCGCCCGGCAGCGGCGCCGGAACGGCTCATCGCCTCAAGGGTGGCGGCCGCGTCGGCGGCGGGCTGGCCAAGGAACGGTCGCGCCGGTTGCGAGGTTGGGAAGATAAAACCTTCTCAACCGAGGCCGATCATGTTCAGCAGCTGCGATTGCAACGAGCTGGTGGTCCAGGCGCGGCTCGTTCTATTTGCCGACCCGGCTCGGCAGCCCTCAGGCGACGACCAAGCCCGTGAGGTTGTTCGCGCGGCTCGCTATGCGCGGGTCGATGCCCTGCTCCTCGGCGGCGACAAGCATATGTAGGGCGAGTTCGACGAAGAGGCCGACAGGATCGTCGTCCGCGCAGCTCGCTGCTCGGCCGAGCCGAACGCGCTCATCCCTCGCCGATGCCGAGCAGTTCGCCGATCCTCTCGGCCGCTTTGAGGCCGGAGCCGGTCAGCACCGCCACGGTCGTCTCCGCGGGGCTGATCGTGCCGTCGCGCAAGAGGCGCGTCAGCGCCGCCGCCGCGGTCGCCGCGGTCGGCTCGACAAAGAGGCCGAGCCGGCCGAGAGCACAGAGCGCCGGCGCGATCTCGGCCTCGGCGACGGCGACGACGCCGCCCAGCGAGCGGCGCAAGGCGCGCAGCACCTGCGCGGTGCGCACCGGCCGCATCGTGGCGATGCCGTCGGCAATGGTCGGAGCGGCGACGAACGGGACGAAATCGTCCGCGCCCGCCTTCCCAGGCCGCGGCGAATGCGGCGCAATTCGCCGCCTGCACGGCGAACAGCCGCGGGCGGCGCCGATTTTCTCGGCGTTGCCGATCTCGCCGGCCTTTTCGAGCTCGTCGAAGCCGCGTTCGAGGCCGAGGATGTTGCTGCCGTAGCCGGTCGGCACTAGGATGTTGTCGGGCACGCGACATCCCAGCTGCTCCCACAATTCGAAAGCCAAGGTCTTGGTGCCCTCGATAAAATACGGGTGCCAGTTGTGGCTCGCATAAAAGCTTCCGCCGACGGCGGCGAGCGCCGCCTGGGTCACCGCCTGACGAGTGCCGGGGATGGGGCGGACATCCGCGCCGGCGGCGGCGATCTGCACCAGCTTGGCGCGGGGAGCGGCGGCCGGGACGTAAATCCGGCAGGGGATCCCTGCAGCCGCGGCATAGGTGGCGATCGAAGAGCCGGCGTTGCCCGAGGAATCCTCGTGGATCGGCCCGACCCCGACCTCCAGCAGGTGATTGATCATGACCGCGGTGCCGCGATCCTTGAACGAACCGGTCGGCATCTGCGAGTTCGAGCTTGAACCAGACCGGCGCACCCTGCCAATCGCGGCGCACCAGCGCGGTCCAGCCCTCGCCGAGCGACACGCGCGGCGGCCTGCGGAGCGCCAGCGCCGCGGCATACCGCCACAGCGAGGCGTCGTTGAGCGCAATCTCGCCGCGCCGCAGGCCATTCCCGGGCAGCAGGTCGAGCGGGCTGCCGCAATCGCATCGCCAGCGTGGCCGGTCGGCGGCAAAGGCCTGCCCGCAGGCCTGGCATCGATAGGCCGGCCACCGATAGGCCGGGCACTGATAGGTCGGGGCGGGATCGGTCGGGGTGGGATCGGTCGGGGTGGTCATCGCTGGTCTGCCGCGCCCAGCAGACCACGAGCCCGCGCGGATGAAAAGGCGAAAGCCCGGCTGCGGCCGCTTCGCGACGCAGCCGCCGCTTATTTCGGTGCGGCGGCCGAGGGGTGGAACAGCTGCTTGCCATTGACCCTGTAGCCGCCGATCGCGGCCTGCCCTTCCGGCGAAACGAGCCAAGCGGCCAGGCGGTGCGCCGGTTGCTGCTTGGCCTCGGGATGCCTCTTCGGATCGAGCAGGATCACGTCATAGCGGTTCAGCAGCCGCGGGTCGCCCTCGACCAGAACGGCAAGATCGCCCTTGTTGCCAAAGCTGAGCCACGTCCCGCGATCGCTGATCGTGTAGGCGCCCATGGCCTGGGCTGTGTTGAGCGCCGCCCCCATGCCGCCGCCGATATCGCGATACCACGAGCCGCCTCCGGCCTTGGCCGGATCGATCGCAGCCACTTGCCACAGGCGGTGCTCGAGGGCATCGGTGCCGCTTTTATCGCCGCGCGAGACAAAGGGCGCGCGCGCGGCTGCGATCGCCTTCAGCGCCGCGACCGTGTCATGACCGCCGGCAATATGTGCCGGGTCTGAGCGCGGACCGACGACGATAAAATCGTTCCAGGCGATCTGTCGGCGATCGACGCCGTGCCCGGCCGCAATAAATTTCTGCTCGGCTTCGGGGTCATGGACCAGCACCAGATCGGCGTCGCCATGCGCCGCCGTGGCCAGCGCCTGGCCGGTCCCTTGGGCGAGGACATGGACTGAGATCCCGGTCGTCTTGCTGAAAATCGGCAAAATGTGTGCGAGCAGCCCGGAATTATCGACCGAAGTCGTCGAGGCTAGCACGATCGACTGGGCAGGTGCTTGCGCTTCGGCGCGCGCGGCATCGCCGGCGAACAGGCCCCCGGCGAACAGGACCCCGGCGAACAGGACCGCCGCCACGACGATGGGCGCTGCCCATTTCTTATTCATCACCACCGCCTCCCCCTGGCGCCGAGCCCGAAAATCGTGGCGCTGACCGCGACGCTAATACCGATCAGCGCAAAGCCGAGGCCGAGCGCCAGCGACAAATTGCCCTCGCTGGTTTCGAGCACGATCGCGGTCGTCATCGTGCGCGTGTAGCCCGCGATGTTGCCGCCGACGATCAGGATTGCGCCGACCTCCGAAATGGTCCGGCCGAAACCGGCTAGGATGGCGGTGACAAGCCGGGTGCGGGCAATCGCAAGCAAGTGGGCCATGGCTCGCAGCCGCGTTGCGCCGTCGACTTGCAGAGGCCCGCCATACTCCGCCCAAAGTTCGGTTGTTCCGGCGTGCACGAGCGCGGCCACGATCGGCAGCGCCAGCACGGTCTGCGCCAGCACCATGGCGCTCGGCGTGAACAGCAGGCCAAGACCGCCGAGGACACCCGAGCGGGAGAGGAGCAGGTACAGCACCAGCCCGACGACGACGGGTGGCAGCCCGAGCAGCGCGTTGAGCGCAACGATCAAGACACGCCGGCCCGGCACGCGATAGACGCAGAGTGCCGCGCCAAGCGCGCCTCCGAGCATGCTTGCCAGCACAGCGGCGGTCAGGCTGACCCCGAGCGACAGCCCGACGATGCGGCCGAACCCCTCTGCATCGAGAGTTGCCCAAAGCTCTCCGAGAGACATGGATCGACCAATCGCTGATGCCCCAAAAGGGCGGGAGGCGGCGAGAATTCTTCAGTGCGACCGGCCATGTCCACGGGAACCCCGAGGCTCGCGTCGCGCGGCGGCTGATGGCGTGCTAGGGTCGCTGACGCTTGGCGGATCGGAGCATGAGCAATGAGCATCGAGCTGGCGCGCGCCGAACCTTTTGCCGCACCTCTTGTCGACAGCATCGCAGTACGAGTCGTTGTCGAACTCGGCCTACGATCGGTTCATCGGCGACGCCACTCATCCGATGGTCAACATCGAGCATGTCCGTCACATCCCAGGGCATGAGCGGTCGACCTTTGCCGGCGAATGGGGATTGTCGCTCCATCTCGAATCGGCGCGGCTCGGCGCCCGGTCCGGCTACCTGCTCGATTTCGGCTACACTCCCGAGGTGCTGATCCGCAATTTCGCGCTGCTCGACCTCGATCCCGGCGGGATTGACGGCCTGATCCTGAGCCACGGCCACCGCGACCATTATGGCGGGCTCGAAGGGTTCGTCGGGCGGCACCGAGCACAAATGCGGCCCGAAATTAAGCTCTTCGTCGGCGGAGAGACCGCATTCCACGAGAAATGGATCAAACGGCGCGGCGCCGAGCCGGTGTCCTGGGGCGTGCTCGACCGCGGCGCGCTCGAAGCCGCCGACATCGGCACGGTCTGTTGCGACGGGGCGCGGGCATTGCCCGGCCCATTCACCACCGGCCCATTCACCACCGGGCCAATCGCCCGCCAATCCTTCGAACGGGTGCTCGACAGCACCTTGGTGGAATCGGCGGCGGCCACCGATCATTTCACCGAGGCGGAGCGGCTGGGGCGCCTCGTCCCCGACCAGCATCCGGACGAGCACGCGACCTGCTACGTGGTCCAGGGCCGCGGTCTCGTCGTCATCTCGTCATGCGGGCATGTCGGGCTGATCAACACGATCAAAACCGCGATGGCGGTTTCCGGCGTCGGCAAATTGCACGCGGTGCTGGGCGGGTTTCACCTGGGGCCGGCGCCGATGGATTATGTCGAGCACACCGTCGCCGAGCTCAAAATCCTGTCGCCCGACGTCGTGGTCCCGATGCACTGCAGCGGCGGCAAGTTCATTCAGGCCATGCAGCGCGAAATGCCCGACCGCCTGGTCACCACCAATATCGGCAGCCACTTTACCTTTGGGGTGTGAGGCTGCGCAGGCGAGCCGTACCTCTTGCCGACAAGGCCAGTGGCGGCGCTGAACGGCGCCGCCGGCCACGCGGTTGTTCGGCGCCGGCTTACCCCCTAGTCTGGGGTTGATTTTGGGCGGTCGAGAGGCCGCCGCCACTGGAAGGAGGACACAATCATGCCAGTAAAAGCCGGAGTCATTCGCGCCGCGGCGCGCACCACCAGGCGGGGTGCGGCCGAGACTTTCACCGGCGTCGTGTTCCAGGACCCGGTGATCACCGCCGAGGCGCCGTCGCGCATGGGCGGGTCGGTCGTGACCTTCACGCCGGGCGCCCGCACCGCGTGGCATGCGCACCCGGTCGGGCAGACGCTGTTCTGCTTGTCCGGAGTCGGCCGCATCTGCTTCAAGGGCGAGAAGCCGCAAGTGCTGAACCCGGGCGACACGGTCAACATCCCACCCGATACGCTGCACTGGCACGGCGCCTCGCCCGACCGCCTGTTCGCGCATCTGGCGCTGTCCGAAGCCGGCGAGCAGGGCCAAGGCACCCAATGGGGCCCGCACGTCAGCGACACCGAATACGGCGAGCCTCCCTCGACCTGAAGAAGATCAGTCCTCAGCCCCTCTCCCCTCACAGCTGAGGGGAGAGGGGAAATGATCAATGTTCGACGACTACGGGCAGGCCTTCTTCGCGGCGGACCTCGTTGATGATCTGCAGGACGCGCTCGCGGTAGGGGCGGTACTGGACGCCGAATTCCTGCACCAGCCGGCTGTTGTCGATCAGGTAGTTGCCCGACAATTCCTTGCCGCCCGTTTCGTTGTCGAAGCTGATCTTGGCGTCGGGCAGGAACTCGCGCACCATGTCGGCGATCTCGCCGAGGCTGATGGCGACGCCGCCGGTGTTGTAGATCCAGTTCTTTGGCTTGTCCTCCATGATCACCCGGGCAAAGATCTCGGCGATCTCGTCGACATGGACCGGGCAGCGCATCGCGTCCTTGTAGGGGAACTTGACCGGCTTGCCGCGCGCCGGGTCGGTGATGCAGAAGACATGGTCGACCGAGCCGACGATCTTGTCGTTGCCGGTGACGTTGGCCGGGCGGATCGCGGTGATCTCCATGCCGTATTTCTCGCGGTAGTCCTGCGCCTGCCACTCGTTGAAGATCTTGTGCATCGCGTACTGGACGTGGCCGTGGCGGAAATCGTCCTCGGTGACGACGCGGTCGCCGTAATGCTGCTGCTCGCCGCTGACCGCCAGCGAGCTCGCATAGGCGACGCGGTTGACCCCGGCGAGGCGTGCCGCCTCGAAACAGTTGTCCATGCCGAGGATGTTGAGCTTGAAGGCGGCGTGCGGCGGGTGCTCGCTGCCGAGGTAATAGGCGAGGTTGACGACCCGGTTCGGTTTTGCCGCCGCCGTCACCGACATCACGTCGTCGAACTGGCTGACATCGCCGCGCACGACGCGAACCTGCTTGCCGAGCCGGTCATACGACGCGGTGCCGGGGTTGATGTCCATGCAGGTGATTTCCTCGCCGCGCTGCGCCAGGAGCGGGACGAGCCGGCGGCCGATAAAGCCGGCGCCGCCGAGAATGAGGGTCGACATCGCATTTCCTCCCCAGGATTGCCTGCCGCGACGTTAGCCGCCGCCCGCCGGCTCGGCAAGCTGCCCGCTTCCGCATGTCCGGCATCGGGTCTAAGCTCGGGCGCAGACAGTCGAGGGGCGTCCTCCGATGGCGGCCACGATTTTCGCCAATTGCGCGGTCCTCGACGGCACCCGCAAGGAACGCCGCGAGGATCACCACCTGCTGGTCGAGGCGGGACGGATCCGCGAGGTCTCGGACCGGCCGATTGCGAGCTCCGCTGCCGAGGCCGTCGATCTCGAAGGCCGGACCCTGATGCCCGGATTGATCGACGCGCATGTGCATGCGGTCGCCGTCGACCAGATGTTGGCGCGGCTCGGCGAACGGCCGTCAAGCCTGGTGACGTTGCAGGCCGCGCGGGTGCTGGAAGGGATGCTGCAGCGCGGCTTTACCACGATCCGCGACGCCGGCGGCGCCGATGGCGGGCTGGCCGAGGCGGTCGAGGATGGGCTGGTGCGCGGACCACGGATCTTTCCGTCGGGCCGGGCGCTGAGCCAGACCGGCGGGCACGGCGATCTGCGGCCGAGGACGCGCCCGGTCTCGGTCGTCGCCTGCGCCTGCTGCGAGGGCGGCGCCGGGCTCGCGCGCATCGCCGATGGCGTCAGCGAATGCCGCCGCGCCGCGCGCGACGAGCTGCGCAAGGGGGCGACTCAGATCAAGATCATGGCCTCTGGCGGTGTGGCCTCGCCCTATGACCCGGTGTGGAACCTGCAATACAGCGAGGAGGAAGTGCGGGCGATCGTCGAGGAGGCGCGGGCCTGGCACACCTATGTGATGGCGCACGCCTATACGCCCGAGGCGATCCGCCGCTCGATCGATTTCGGGGTGCGCTCGATCGAGCACGGCAATCTGATCGACGAGGCGACGGCCGACCACGTCGCCGCGGCCGACGCTTTTGTCGTGCCGACCCTCGTCACCTTCGATGCGCTGCACCGCTTCGGCCGCGAGCTGGGTTTTCCGGAAGCGAGCCTGGCCAAGCTCGGCGAGGTGCGCGAGGCGGGGTTGCGCTCGCTCGAGCTTCTGCAAGGGGCGGATGTCAGGATCGGCTTCGGCACCGATCTGCTGGGCCAAATGCATCGCCACCAATCGCGCGAATTCGTGATCCGCGCCGAGGCGATGGCGCCCTTCGACATCATCCGCTCGGCGACGATCGTGAACGCAGAGCTGTTGAACCGCTCGGGCGAGCTCGGCGTGATTGCACCCGGAGCCCGCGCCGACCTGATCGCCGTCGACGGCAACCCGCTCGCGGATATCTCGCTGCTCGACGGTGAGGGCGAGCACCTGACGCACATCATGAAGGACGGGGTGTTCTACAAACGGCTGGCCGAGTGATCTGCTTTCAGAAGGGTCAGCCCCGGGTGGTTCGGCGATATCGACATCAACGCTTCCAGGTCGTAAATACCAAGCATGGGTGCCGCTCCCTTTGACACACTAAAGCTCGCGCGTCGGCTCGAAGTTGCCGGTTTTCCGCCAAAGCAAGCGGGCGACACCGCCGAAGCGCTGGCCGAGGCCATGTCCGGCGCCCGGCTTGCGACCGGCGACGATATTGCTTCGGTGCGCGGGGAGATCGCGGCGCTGCGGGTCGAATTCAGGACCGAGATCGCGGCGCTGCGGGCCGAATTCAGGGCTGAGATCGCGGCGGTACGGGCCGAGTTCAGGGCTGAGATCGCGGCGGTGCGGGCTGAGCTCGAGCTTTTGCGCCGCGATCTGACGATCCGCCTCGGCGGCATGATGATCGTCGCCGTCGGCATCATTCTGGCCGCAATCCGGTATCTGCCTCCCTCTCGCTGACGACAAAGCGCGGGCCGATATTCCCCTTCAACAAAGGGGGCGGCCGACCGGACGCCACGGAGCCTACGCCCTGTTTACAGAGTTGCGTTGCGTAGGCGTCTGCGGACAGCAGCAATATGATATGAAGCGCGTCACCACGTCGCCTCGACCACGCATGATCGATAACGATAATGCTTGATGCATAACCAACGCAGATTGGTAAATTCAAGGATGCCCATCAGGAGCGGCGCCGCTCACGGGACGGCGAGCCGGCTATGCCTTGGAGACCCGACCGTAGCGACCTTCGGCGATTGAGGCGCACAAGGTGGAGAAGGCGTAAGGCCAAGGATCGTCGAGACGCGCCAAGTCAGGTATTTGTCAATGGAACAGGACGATAGCGTACCTGCCTCACGATCGTTTCACCACAAGAGGCGGCGCGCTCGCCAAAGCCCAACGCTCGATGTCCCGTAATCAAGCTGCCCGCCGCGCTGCTGCTTCTATAAGATCTGGACAGAAGAATGAGCCGTTTCTGGAGTAGCTTGACGCACGATCTGAGGCCCTATGTGCCAGGCGAACAGCCCCGTGTGATGGAGCTGGTCAAGCTCAACACCAATGAAAGTCCACTTGGCCCTTCCCCGCGCGTGTTAGAAGCGATCCGCGGCGAGGCGACTGATATGCTGCGCCTGTATCCGGACCCACAGGCCACCGCGCTGAGGGCCGCTTTGGCCACCTACCACCAGGTGCGATCCGAACAGGTGTTCGTCGGCAACGGCTCGGACGAGGTGCTGGCGCACGCCTTCTGCGCCCTGCTGAAGCATGACGCGCCGTTGCTCTTCCCAGACATCACCTACAGTTTCTACTCGGTCTATTGCCGCCTGTTCGGCATCGCCTACGAGGCCGTGCCGCTCGATGAGGCCATGCAAATCCGCGTTGCCGATTATCGCCGGCCGGCCGGCGCGATCATCGTGCCCAATCCGAACGCGCCAACGGGAGTTGCGCTGTCACGGGCTGAGATCGTGACCCTGCTGGAGGAACATCCTGACGCTCCCGTGGTGATCGACGAGGCCTACGTCGATTTCGGCGCAGAGACGGCGATTCCGCTAGTCGCCTCCTGCCCGAACCTTTTGGTCGTTCAAACCATGTCCAAGTCCCGGGCCCTGGCCGGGCTGCGGGTTGGCTGTGCGATCGGCGACGCCGACCTGATCGAGGCGCTCACCCGGGTGAAGGACAGTTTCAACTCCTATCCTCTTGGCCGGCCGGCCCAAGCCGGCGCCATCGCCTCCCTGGAGGACGAGGCCTATTTTCAGCACGGCCGCGCCCGCGTGATCGAAGGCCGAAAGGGGCTAAACCGCGGACTGGTCCGGCTTGGCTTCGAAGTGCTGCCGTCCTCCGCCAACTTCGTCTTCGCGCGTCATCCGGCGCATGAGGGCGTCGTGCTGGCTGCCGCGCTGCGCCAACGGGCGGTGATCGTGCGCCATTTTTCCGCTCCTCGCGTCTCCGACTATCTGCGGATCACCGTGGGCACAGACGGGCAAATCGATCGGCTATTGTCGGCCTTATCGGACATCTTGGGCAGCGAGCCTGCAGTTGCCTGATTGCGCCGCTTCGTTGTTCGTGGTCCGTTCGATCTTAGCGTTGCTCAAATATCGCGCTGCCCGCTAATATGCTGGATGTTGGTCGCCGTAGCTTCGAGATGGCAGGCGCCGGCTTGCGGCTTGGGCGTCCCGGACCATTGCGACCCCGTCGTGGCCGGGTGACGCCAACCTGGACGACGGTGCGCCCCACATGGCCGGTGGCGCCTGTGACGAGGATCATTGTGCCGCTCCACCTGCCCGCTTGACTCATACATATCTCACTGGTTATACGCTCAGAAATAGCCATCGGGTTATCGATCGCAGATGCCGAACGCGCACGATGTGCTCTTCAGAACGCTCGCCGATCCGACTCGGCGGGCTCTCTTCGAACGACTGTGCCGCGAAGGAGAGAAGACGGTCGGGGCTCTGACGGCTCAGGCCGGGGTCTCGCAACCGGCCGTCTCAAAGCATCTCGGGGTCCTGAGGCAGGCCGGGCTGGTGCGCGACCGCCATGAAGGACGACAGACCCATTATAGCGCGCAGCTCAGCGCGCTTGCCCCCCTGATCGACTGGACAAGCCAGATGGCCGGGTTCTGGCAGAGCCGATTCGACCACCTCGAAGACTTGCTGAAAAGGATGGACCAGTGACCAAGACTGCGACCGAACTCGCTCTCCGTCGTTGTCGAACGTGAGATATCTTCTCCGCCGGAAAAGATCTGGCGCGCGCTCACGCAACCACACCTGATCGAGGAGTGGCTCATGAGGAACGATTTCAAGCCTGTCGTGGACCACCGTTTCAATTTTCGCGCAGACTGGGGCGCGGTCGACTGTCAGGTAACGGCAGTCGAGCCGAACAAAACGCTGTCTTACACGTGGGCGGCCTATGGTCTCGAAAGTGTCGTCACTTGGACTCTCACCCCTACGAGCACGGGGACCCACCTGCGCATGGAGCAGTCCGGCTTCCGGCCGGATCAGCAGCAGGCCTACCAGGGCGCCAAGGGCGGGTGGCAGCAGTTCTTTGCGGCCCTGGAGCAGGTGTTGGCGCGGATAATTTGAAGTCTGCCGGCACAATTCAAGCTAGTGTTATCCAGCTTGGCCGATGCGTCGCGCCAGGATCGGGCGGTTATCGCTGGGTCAGTCGGCGAGGCCCATGACCAAGGCCAGCCCTACGTCGAGCCACGCGATGTCCGCGGCTCCGAGCCGGCCGATCCGCTGACCGATCCGTTCTCGCCGGATCGTGACCGCCTTGTCGGCCATAACCTGCCATCGAGCCCGCAACCCCGTTTTCCGGCCCGGCGTCGACTATGATCCGGAAATCCGCCTCCACCAGGTTGGAGGTCATGCCATCGGCCAGATCGCCGAGGCCGCAGGCGCTGACGCCCCGTTGTGCTTTGGTCGCGCTTCCTTAACTGCTACGCTGGCATAATCTGGACTGGCGCCAGGGAGGCGGCAGCATGACCGATTTTCGCAAGGAAGCCGACAGCCTCGGCGAGGTCGAGGTTCCGACCGACAAGCTGTGGGGGGCGCAGACCCAGCGCTCGCTCGAGCATTTCAGCATCGGTAAGGATCTGATCCCGCGCGAGATGATCGATGCCTACGCCATTCTCAAAAAGGCGGCGGCCAACGCCAACAGTGCCGGCGGGCGGCTCGACGACAAGGCGCACGCGTTGATCGCCCGGATCGCCGACGAGATCCTCGACGGGCGGCATCGGGACATGTTCCCGCTGCATGTATGGATGACCGGCAGCGGCACGCAATTCAACATGAACGTCAACGAGGTGATCTCCAACCGCGCCAGCCAGCTCGCCGGCACGCCGCTCGGCAGCAAAACTCCGGTGCATCCCAACGACCACGTCAACATGTCGCAATCGTCGAACGACACGTTCCCGTCGGCGATGTACATCGCGGCGGCGATCGGCGTGACCGGGCGCCTGGTCCCGGCGGTGCGCGCGCTGCACGATGCGATCGCGGCCAAGGCGGCGGCGTGGCATGACATCGTCAAGATCGGCCGCACCCACATGCAGGATGCGACCCCGATCACGCTCGGCCAGGAATGGTCGGGCTATGCCGGCATGCTGGCCGACGATCTGGAGCGGATCGAGGACGCGCTCAAGGGCGTCTACCGGCTGGCGCTCGGCGGCACGGCGGTCGGCACCGGGATCAACGCCGCACCCGGTTTCGCCGAGGCGGCCGCGGCCGAGATCGCGCGGCTGACCAAGCTGCCTTTTGTCAGCGCGCCCAATAAGTTCGCGGTGCAGGGCGCGCATGACGCGCTGGTGCATCTGTCCGGCACATTGCGGACGCTGGCGGCGTCGCTCTACAAGATCGCCAACGACATCCGGCTGATGTCGTGCGGGCCGCGCGCCGGGTTCGCCGAATTGCTGATCCCGGAAAACGAGCCCGGCTCGTCGATCATGCCCGGCAAGGTCAATCCGACCCAGGCCGAGGCATTGGCGATGATCGCGGTGCAGGTGATGGGCAACGACGTGGCGGTGGGGTTCGGCGGCGCCGGCGGCTATCTCGAGATGAACGTCTACAAGCCGCTGATCATCTTCAACATCATGCACTCGATCGCGATCCTGGCCGACGGGTGCGCCAATTTCCGCAAATTCCTGGTCGAGGGCACCAAGCCGAACCTGAAAAAGATCAAGGAGTACGTCGATCGCTCGCTGATGCTGGTGACGGCGCTGGCTCCGGTCATCGGCTACGACAAGGCGTCACAGATCGCGCACCACGCCATGGACCACGATCTTACCCTGAAGGAGGCCGCGCTCGGCCTCGGCTACGTGAGCGAGGCGGAATTCGACCGCATCGTCGATCCGAGCAGGATGGTGAAGCCCTATGTCGCCAGCGCAAGCTAGCCGGATGCCCCGGCGGCCGTGCGCCCGGGTCTGCGAGCCCGTGGACCTCGCCCGGGTCTGACCGCGGCGTGACCGCCAGCTCCGGCGCCTGCGTCGGCGCGCCGGTCGTCCCGGATGCGGCGCAGGTCGACGAGATCGCCCATCTGTCGCTGCTGGTCGGCCGCCTGCTGCTGCTGAACGGGGCCGACACCGCGCAGGTCGAGATGGCGGTCGCCCGCTTCGCAGCGGGGTTCGGCTGCGAGGCGCATCTGATGGTCAGCTACGAGGCGCTGTTGCTGACGATCGTCGCCGGCGACCATTTTCGCACCAAGATCGGCTCCCGGGTGCCGGCGATGAACGTCGGCATGACGGCTGTCGGAGCGGTCAACCGCGTCGTCGACGATGTCGGACGCGGCCGGTGCGGGTTGGCGGAGGCGCGGTCGGCGCTCGACGCGGTCGAGCATCGGCCGCCCGAATACGGACGGTGGCTCGTCGTCGTCGCGCTCGCCCTGACCGCCGCCAGCCTCAGCCGCCTGTTCGGCGGGGACTGGCCGACCTTCGCGGCGACATGGCTGGCGGGTGCTGCCGGGACATGGCTGCGCCTGGAGCTGGGCAGACGCCAGTTCAACCCGATCGTCATCCCGTTCGCCGCTGCCTGCCTCAGCGGCGTCATCGGCGGCGGCGCGGTGCTGGTGGGGGCGACCGCCACGCCGTCACTGTGCCTGGTGGCGCCCGGCATGATCATCGTGCCCGGAGTGCCGCTGATCAACGGCGTCGAGGACATGATCCGCAACCACATGACCCTCGGCATCGGACGCCTCGGCTTCGCGTTCCTGGTCACCACGGCGATCGCGCTCGGCCTCTTCGTCGCGACCGTAGCAACCGGCGTCACGATCCCGGTCGCGGAGCCGACCCGGGCGATCGCGATCCCGCAGGATGCGCTGTTCTCGGCATTGGCGGCGCTCGGCTACGCCTTTTTGTTCAACGTGCCGGCGCGCATCGCCTGGGCCTGCGTGCTGTGCGGCGTCGCCAGCCATACCACGCGGACGCTGTGCCTCCATCTGGGCATCGACATCATCGCCGGCACTCTGATCGGCGCGCTGATCGCGGGGTTCCTGGCGCAGGGCTTCGCCCGGTATTTCGCGGCGCCGGCCGCGGCGTTCGCCTTTCCCGGAGTCGTCGCCATGGTGCCCGGCGCCTACGCCTTCCGCGCCGTGCTCGGCGGCTTGCAGATCGCGCACGGTTCGGCCGCCGCACCGCTGCCGGCGGAAACGCTCGGCTTGACCATCACCGTCGCGCTGATGGTCGCGGCGATCGCAATCGGCATCGCCGCCCCGGCGCTGCTGGTCGTGTCATCACGCGCCCCCCAGGCGATCACTTTCCCGTGCGGCCGGGGCTGAACCAGAATATTCGAATGATCCGCTCCGAGCGGTCGCCGATTTGCCTCGAAGCTTCCGGACGGTGTCAGAGCCTCTGCTTGGCAGCATTTCAATCCGCCAACCCCATGACCAACGCCAGCGCCACGTTGAGCCGAGTCACATCCTCGGTGCGCAGACGCCCGATCCGCTGGGCGATCCGTTCCCGTCGAATCGTGGCCGGTTTGTCGGCCATTACCTGAGATCGAACCCGCAGTCCGGTTTCCGACCCGGGCTCGATCGTGATACGGAAATCCGCCTCTGCCAACTCGGAGGTCATCTGGCAGATCACGACCGAGGCATGGCTGTCCGGGAGGACATCCGATTGCACGATGACTGCGGGCCGCGGTTTCCCGTAATCGCCGGGCGCAGCGACGATCACAACGTCACCGCGTCCCGTCGGCATCGAATTCGGATACCGTTTCGATCCACCGGAGTGCGTCTCGCTCGCTATCCGGGCTCAGCCGTGCAACCTGCGCCGCAATCCGGTTGCGCACGGCTCTCGAGCGGGGGTCGGGCACCACCAGACGCAATTCACGCAAGCCTTGCCTGCGCCGCCGTTGCCGCATCAATCTCATCCGTTCGGCAGCCTCTGCCATCGCGCCCCTCCACAATGCGCAAGAATGTAGAACGTAACGCGTTACGATATGGACGGCAAGTAGGTGCCTGCTCGGCTTATTCCGCCGCGTTTTTGCGGCGGTAGCGACGGACGCGCAGATCGGCCTGCTCCTTGTGGCCCCAAAAGCGCTCGATCGCGCACAGCCGGCTGCAGTATTCGCCGACCATCGCGCTCGCCTCGGGAGTTTTGACCTCTTGATAGGTGCAGGTCTTCAGGAACTTGCCGACCCAGAGGCCGCCGGTGTAGCGTGCCGCCCCCTTGGTCGGGAGCGTGTGGTTGGTGCCGATTACCTTGTCGCCATAGGCGACGTTGGTCTGCGGGCCGAGAAACAGGGCGCCGTAATTCTTGAGGCGATCGAGCCAGGCCCGCGGCTCGCGGGTCAAGACTTCGACATGCTCGGCGGCGATGCGATCGGCGTCGGCCATCATCTCGCCATCGTCCTCGCAGAGGATGACCTCGCCATAGTCGCGCCAGGCGACCCCGGCGATGTCGGCGGTGCGCAATACCGTCAGTTGCCGCTCGATTTCGGCCAGCGTGGCGTGGGCGAGCTTTTCGGACGTGGTCAGCAGGATCGCCGGCGACGTGGGCCCATGCTCGGCTTGGCCCAGCAAATCGGTCGCGCACATCTCGGCGTCGGCGGTGTCGTCGGCGATGACCAGGATCTCGGTCGGGCCGGCGAACAGATCGATGCCGACCTTGCCGTAGAGCTGGCGCTTCGCTTCGGCGACATAGGCGTTGCCGGGGCCGACCAGCATGTCGACCGGCCTGAAGGTTTGGGTGCCGAGCGCCATCGCCGCCACCGCCTGGACGCCGCCCAGCACGTGGATCTCGTCGGCGCCGCCCAGATGCATCGCTGCGATCGTCTCGGGATGCGGGCCGCCCTGGTTCGGCGGGGTGCAGGCGGTAATGTGCCCGACCCCGGCCACTTTCGCGGTGACGATCGACATATGCGCCGAAGCGACCATCGGGTACCGTCCGCCCGGCACATAGCAGCCGACCCGGGCGACCGGGATGTGGCGATGGCCGAGCACCACACCCGGCAGGGTCTCGACCTCGACATCCTTCAACGACGCGCGCTGGATCTCGGCGAAGTTGCGGATCTGTGCCTGCGCGAATTTGACGTCGGCGATGGTCTGCGGCGACACTTTGGCGACGAGAGCGGCGATCTCGTCGTCCGACAACCGAAAGCTCGGCGGCGACCATTTGTCGAATTTCTCCGACAATTCGCGCACCGCCTCGTCGCCGCGAGCGCGCACATCGGCGATGATGCCTTCAACGGCGCCTCGGATTTTGGCGTCGCTTTCGTCTTGGGTCCCGGCCAGCGCCGCGGATTTGATATGGCGAGGCATCAGATCCTCCATTCCTGTTTGTGCCTGTTATTTGCAGGAAATCAACGGGCGGCCCAGCGCGTACTTTTCTGACGCGTTCCGTCGCGCGATCAAGCGAACGATACGAGACAATTTTGGCGACCTTGCGGACGAGAATCCGAAATTGGCTCGCAGCGGCCGTCGATCACCCGGGAGAACGACCGGCCGCTGATGCCCCAATCTGGACCAGGTTCCGCTGCCCTGCGCTTCTCAACCCGCCTTCGAGCGGCGAGTCACCTTCCGCTATGAACCTGCCCCCCGGTATTGTATGTTGCCTCCGTCGCCACGGGATAGCTCAGCTGTCACAGGCCGCGGCTGGCGATGGGGGGAGGGATTTTTCTCTTTCGCCGGTCATCGTCGCGTCATACTGCCCCGAGCCTGTAAACCGTGTTCTGCTTTTGGGGCGGAGGCGGCGGGCGCTTGTGATTTTGATGAGGAGAGAACGGAATGTTCAGCCATGTTATGGTCGGGAGCAACGACATCGCCCGGTCGAAGAAATTCTATGATGCCCTGTTTGTCGCGATGGGCGCTCAGCCCGGCGTCGAGGATGCCAGAGGCCGGCTGAGTTATACGCACAATGGCGGGCGTTTCATGGTATCGAAGCCGATAGATGGCAAGCCGGCCAACCACGCCAACGGCGGCACGATCGGCTTCACGATGAGCGATGCCAAACAGGCCGAGGCATGGCACAAGGCCGGCGTCGCGAATGGCGGCACGTCGATCGAAGATCCGCCCGGGCAGCGCCAAGGGGGCGCGTACCTCGCTTACCTTCGCGATCCCGACGGCAACAAGCTGGTCGGGCTTTATCGGGCGCCGGCAGCCTGAATTATCGTACGGCAAAACCGAGGCGGACGGGCCGCCCTTTCAGGGCGGTCCTCCCTTGCGAAAGATCTTGGCTCGGTCCAATTGGCCATGCTTCCTATGTCATTGTGCGTTGATCCAGTTTTCTGATCCCGTCAATTTAACCGACACATTCGAAAAGAAAATCCGCACGGGCTTTCCGTCCGCCGTCCCGCGGTGCTCGGTCGAGACAAGGAGCGGGCCGGCCTTCTTGTAGCCCGTCCACGTCGCGATCACCAATCTGGGCTTCGCGGTTCCGCCCCGGCGGTAGACCATCTCTTCGACTCGTTTGTCGGCGCCAACATAGAGTTCCCACGTGTCGCCGGGCGCGTAGCCGCCCTGCGCAGGGTATTTCATCACGACCCGTTCTGCGGAACCGTTCCCCAAGGGCAGTTTGTGCATGCCCTGGTCGGTCACCGTCGCGCTGCGGTCCCACACGACATGGAACGGCAGGAGCAACCAATACTGGTCATTGACGAAGGCCGGATCGATTTGGTTCTTGATGGCATCGCTTTCGCGGCCGAGCTGCGAGCGCTGATAGGTAGCCTTCACCGATTTGCCCGCTTTATCTTTCCCCTGGTAGGAAACCGTGTCGGTCTTTGGGTTCCATTCCCACGTGCGAGAGAGTGTGACACCAGGAAGCTCCGCATTGAAGGTGTAGCGGATTCCCTCGATTTGCCCGAACGAATCGAGGCCGTAGGTCTTGGCCATCTGTTCGGCAATCGGTGGGCGCTGCTGCGCCCCCGCCGTCGCAGAGAGGATCAACAGCAGCATGCTGACGGCTGAAAGCCGGATCACATCGAGTTGGCCCAAATTTGTCATCAGCCCCTCCTCGGTGAACGGATGGTGTGTGGATCAGACCCACGAGCGTCGGGATTGAGTTTAGAGCGTTGCCCGAACAGATTGAACCGTCATTCCCGTGAAAGCGGGAACCCAGGGGCAAGCGACTATGCGGTTGCCCCCTGTTCAGGCCAGAGCCTGCCCCTGGCCCGAGCAGGGGGGCAGGGGCAGGCTCTGGACCCCCGCTGCGCGGGGGCGACGGACTGGTGGTGCGACTTGATCGGCTCCCGCTCTAATGAGCACCGCCCTCGGGCGAACTTCAAATCCACCGCACCGGGCTCAGCAGTTTTGGAGCCGATGCGCAGCCAAACCGCGCCGCCCTCCAAAACCTCGGTGCTCGCCAAGGTCATTGAGCGGATCGGCGCTGCGATGCCGGCGTCCTTGTCGCCGGAGTTGAAGATGCTCGACGCGCCCTTTGCGCCATCGCATGTCCGCGGGAATTTCGAGTCGGCGGAACGCCTCGTCACGGGGCCGTGCGAAAATCTTCATATTTGCGTCCCCTGCCGATAGAACCGCTCAGCCGGGGAGGGGCCAGCCGACCCAGTTGCACAGGGCTTCGCCCATGACGAGATCGAGGTCGCGGCCCTTCAGCCACGGCAATTCCTCGGTGAACACGCTCACGCATTGCCGCCAGGAGCAGGGCATCCGGGTGATGTCGGTGCCCCAGAACATGCGATCCGGGCCGAACGAGTCGAAGCAGCGGTGCAGCTGCTGGTGAAAGCTGCGGAACGGATACGCGTCCTCGGCGTAGCCCGCTTGACCGGTCGCCTTGACCGCGACGTTCGGGTATTTGGCGAGCGCCAGCAGCTCAGGCTGGAAGCGATAGGCTGCCTCGCCTTTGCTGCCTGGCGGCACGGCCATGTGATCGACGATCAGTTTGAGCCCCGGGTGACGCCCGGCGATCTCGCCGACCGTCGGCAGGAACAGCGCGGCGGCGAGCGCCACCGGCACTTGGGCGCGCTCGGCCGCGGGCCACAGCCAGTCGAGCGTTCCGTCGGTCATCCACTCGCGCTTGTGCCGCTCGTTGAAATAGAAGCGCAGCCCGACCATCCCCGGCCGCTCTTTCCAATGCGCAACGAGGTCGCGGCCGTTCGGGTCGTCGAGATAGAACCAGCCCATGATGCGGAAGCGGTCGGGGTATTGCCGCACCGCTTCGACGGCCAATTCGTTCGAGTCGGGGTCCCAAAGCACCGGGTGGATCAGCGCGCGGTCGACGCCGGCTTGATCCATGGCGGCGATCGCCTGCGCCGCGGAGTACGGCTCCTGACGATGCGGCGGGGACGGCGTGCCCTTTTCCCAGAGATGGATCTGGCCATCGACGATCAGCATCTGGCGTATCCTTTTGATCCGAAGATATTCAGCTGTTCCAGAATACGCCGATCGCCGAATCCGCTGATAGCGCCCAAAGCAGTTGCAGATAGAGCCGCTTTCGGCGCTGAGACGACACCAGGCGTGCAGGTGACGAAGGTCCGCCGGAAGTTAAAAATTGAAGTGGCCTCGTGCACCGCTGGTTAGGAGGCGGTCCAGCCGCCATCGGCCAAGAGGCTCGATCCGGTGACGAGGGATGCTGCGGGCGACGCCAGGAACACGACGGCCGACGCGACTTCCTCGACCGTGCCGAGACGGCCCAAGGGAATGCGATCGAGGACCCATTTGCGAAATGTCGGGTCATCAAAAAAGGGGCGCACCAGCGGGGTGTCGATAAAGGTCGGCGCGATCGAGACGACGCGCACGCCCTTTGGCGCCAATTCGACCGCCATCGCCTTGGTCAGCCCCTCGATCGCATGCTTGGTCATGACATAGACGGTGCGGTCGCGCTCGGAGCCGACATGGCCCATCTGGGAGGACATGTTGATGATGACGCCGCCGCCGGCCGTTCCGCCGTTTGGGGCGGCCATCAGCCGCGCCGCGGCCTGTGCCACGATAAAGGCTGCGCGGACATTAAGGTTGAGCAGGCGGTCGAGCGTCGCCTCATCGACGTCGAGAAAGGGCTGCGGCCGGTTGACCCCGGCATTGTTGACCAGGATGTCGAGCCGGCCGACCCCGGCGAAGGCGGCGCGGACCGCGCCGCTGTCGGTCACGTCGAGACGCAGGGTGCGCGCCCGGCCGCCCTGCTGGGCAATCTCGCCGGCGACCTCGTCGAGCTGGCTCGCGGTGCGGCTGACCAGCACCAGCTCCGCGCCCGCGGCGGCCAGCGCCAGCGACACCGCCCGGCCGATCCCGCGCCCGGCTCCGGTGACGAGCGCCAGCTTGCCATCGAGGCGAAAGAGGCTGTCGGACGCGCTCGGCATCAAGCCGGAAGCTCGCCGGCGTAGCTTTCGAGCAGCCGCCACGCCTCCGCGCCGGCCCTCTCGCGCCAGCGCGCGTAGAACGGGCCGAGCTTTGCCCGGCAGCTCCCGGCGTCGGCGGTGGTGACGATCATGCCCAGCCGGGCCAGTTCATCGGCGCCGGCGGCGTTGATCGCTTCGGTGTCCTGGCGCTGCAGCAGCGCGTATTTCTCGGCGTTGCGCTCGATGACTTGCTGGATTTCGGCCGGAAGCGCGTTCCAGGCGCCGGCATTGGCGAGCAAGGTGAAGCCCGACCACCAATGGCCGGTCAGGCTCAAATGGGTCTGGACCTCGTAAAGCTTCAGCGACAGCACGACGCCGAGCGGGTCGCTCTGGCCGTCGAAGCGGCGCGTCTTCAGCGCGTCGTACATTTGATTGAATGGGACATAGCCGGCTTCGGCGCCGAAGACCTCGAAGAAATCGCGCGCGATGGCGCCGCCGGGGCTGCGGATCCTGACCCCGGCGAGATCGGCGGCGGCACGGATCGGCCGAGTGCTGGTGGTCAGGTGATGGAACCCGTTCTGCAGGCACCGGTGGAACGCATAAATCCCGTGCTGCGCCAGCTCGGCGCGGATCTGGTCGCCGAGCGCGCCGTCGAGCGCTGCGAACACCGCGTTGGATTCCTTGAATGCGAAAGGCAGCAGCGGCAACGCGCTGGTCGGCGCGAGATCGCCGAGGGTGGCGCCGGCGACAAAAAATTCGAGCGTGCCGGCCCGCATATCGGCGAGCATCTTGGGATCGGGGCCGAGCCGGCTTTCGGGAAACACCTCGAGCTCGAACTGTCCGTCGGTTTCCCGCCCGATCGCCTCGGCCATCTCGGCCAGCCGGGTTTGTGTAGGGCTGCCGATCGGCTGGTTCAATCCCAGCCGGTAGCGAAACGAAGCCGCCTTCATGCCCGACCCTCACTCCTCGAAGCCCGCGATCGTGCCGCCGATAGTGAACCTTTCCGCTGCGGTGCGCCATCAGCTGACGCCGCGGTCCTCCGGCTCAGGGCGCATCGCAATCCTCGAGCAGCGGGGTCCACGCGGGCTTCGGTTCAACAAGGCGCACCGGATCGCCCGCCTCTTGATAAAGCAGCCGCGCCTCGGTGGCCGGCCCGCGACGCGTGCCCAGCGCGGACACCTGCACGGTGCGTCGGACCGCGCCCCGAGGGGCGGCGACGGCATCGCCGATCCGGACCGGATGATTGGCTTTGCGCGCGGCGATCCCGTTGACCGTTACCGCTCCGGCTGCGCACAGCCGCGCGGCGAGCGAGCGGCTCTTGACCAGTCGCGCGAACCACAGCCACTGATCGAGCCGGCGGCAAGGTCGCGCAGGCGTGTGATGGTGCTCGCTCAAGCCAGCTTCAGCTCCTGCAGCTTGGCGAATGGATGGCCCTCTCTCGCCGGGCGCGGACCGCTGCGATCGATTGGATCGCGACGGCGGCGGGGCCGTGCGACAAAGGTCTCGGCGCCGGCGGCGATCACCGCGCGATAGCCGAGTGCGGTCAGCAACGGACGCAGCCCATCCGGCTCGACACCGCCGATCGAGGCGAGCCTTTCGTCGGCCGCGAATGGACCTTGGCGGGCGAGGCGCCGGGCGGCGGCGGCGAGCCGTTCCAGCCGATCGGCACGCAAGGCGAGGCGGTCGGCGACGAAAAAACCGAGGGCGGCATAGAACGAGGGCGGCGACGCCGGATCGGTTTCGATAGCCTTGGAGAGCCGTCGCGCCGGCGGCAGATCCGGCACCGCGCTGCCGTGCCATACCGCCCACAGCAGGGCACGCCAGCGCAGCGCCTCGGGCCGCAGCAGCGGCTCGACATAGACGGTTTCGGTGCCGAAGCGCACGCCGTGCCGGGAGAGGGCGGCGCGGTCGGCTCGATCGAGCGCCGCGATTTGGCGCCCCGCCTCGACCCTCGGCAAGGCGCCGAGCGCGTCGGCGAGCTGAAACGCGAGACCCCGCCCGACCCCGCCGAGCGGCAGTGCCAATAGGGCGAACAGCGGCGCCAGCCGGCGCTCGCCCTCGACGCGAACAAAGGCCGAAAGCCGCTGGCGGATTTTTTCGCGCCCCTCGCCTTCGACAAAGTCCCCGGCGAGCGGCTCGACCCGCGGCGCCAGCATTCGCTCGCCGGCGACGAGCCGACCGACTGGTCCGCCCTGCCAGCGCACGAGGCCGGCGGCGTCGATCGCGAAGGCTTGGTCCGCGTCGGCGGCAAGGCGGCGCACCCGAGCGGCCACCTCGCTGCGCAGCACGCGGCTGGCGGCGGCGTTCAGCATCCGCATCTCGACCCCGTCGATCGCGTCCGGCAGAAAGCGCAGACCGTCGAGCCGGCCGACATAGGCGCCCTCGACCCGCACTTCGCCGGCCGTGGACACGGTCGCCGAGAGCGCATCCTCGGAGCCCAGCCGACGCACCAGAAATGCAGAGCGGCGATCGACGAAGCGCTGGGTGATCCGGTCGTGCAATGCGTCGGAGAGGCGATCCTCGATGCCGCGGGTGCGCTCCTGCCAGGCCGTCGCCCCCTCGACCCAGTCGCCGCGATGGGTGATGTAGGTCCAGGTTCGGACATGCGCGATGCGCGCCATCAGGGTGTCGATGTCGCCGTCGACACGATCGAAATTCGCGATCTGAGCAGCGATCCAGGCGGTCGGCAGCCGTTCTTCCGGCCCGGCGAGATGGCTGAAGATATGGGCCAGCAATCTGGTGTGGGTATCGCTCATCACCTTGCGGAAGTCGGGGATCTGGCAGACGTCCCAGAGCAGCCGTACCGCGCCGCGGTGGCGGGCGAGGGCGGCGACCTCGCGGTTGCGCGCCAGCGCCTGCAGAGCCCGGTGATCGTCGGCCTCGCGCGCCTGGACAAGGCCGGGGATCGCGGGCCGCTCGTCGAGGCTTTTGAGGAGGGCGTCGACCGAGGCGAAGCGCAGGCGGGTGTTGCGCCAGTTGAGCCGGGTCAAGGCATCGAAGCGATGCGCCTCGACCGCTTCGACGATCTCGGCGCCGAGCGGCCCCTGCTCGGCGGTGGTGCCGAAGGTGCCGTCGCTCATGTGCCGCCCGGCGCGGCCGGCGATCTGCGCGATCTCGGCGGCGGTCAGCCGACGCGGTCCGCGGCCGTCGAACTTGGCGGTGCGGGCGAACGCGACATGGTCGAGATCCATGTTGAGCCCCATGCCGATCGCGTCGGTGGCGACGAGGTAATCGACCTCGCCGGCCTGGAACATGCCGACCTGGGCGTTGCGCGCCCGCGGGCTCAGCGCCCCCAAAACCACCGCCGTGCCGCCGCGCTGGCGGCGGATCAGCTCGGCCAAGGAAAACACGTCAGCGACGGCAAAGGCGACGACGGCGCTGCGGGGCGGCAGCCGCGTCACCTTTTTGTGCCCGGTATAAGACAAGGTCGAAAACCGCGGCCGGCTGATATGCTCGATGTCGGGGACCAGCCGGCGCATCAACGGCTTGATCGTGTCGGCGCCGAGAAACATGGTCTCGGCGAGGCCGCGCGCGTCCAACAGGCGGGCGGTAAAGACGTGGCCGCGCTCCGGATCGGCGCAGAGCTGGATCTCGTCCACGGCGAGGAAATCGACCGGCCGGTCGAGCGGCATCGATTCGACCGTGCACACGAAATAGGACGGATTGGGCGGCAGGATCTTTTCCTCGCCGGTGATCAGCGCCACCGCGCGCGCGCCCTTCAGCCTGACGATGCGATCGTAATTCTCGCGCGCCAGCAAGCGCAGCGGAAACCCGATCATCCCGCTCTTGTGGCCGAGCATGCGCTCGATGGCGAGATGGGTCTTGCCGGTGTTGGTCGGCCCGAGGACCGCGACGAGCCGCGGAGCGGGGCTGAACATGGCCATAGCGCAAGGTATCGGGTGCCGGAGGCGACAACGCAAGAGCAAACCGGCGCAGAGGGCGACGGTACGGCGCCGAGACCGCGGTTTCGGGTGAACCGGCGCTAATGCCGTCGGGCGATGAACTCGGCCCGGGCGAGCTGGCGCTGCAAGGACAGGCGCTCGGCGACGGTCAGCGGGCGGCGCGCGCCGCCGAACGGCACCAGACCGCCTTTGCCATCGAACAGCAACAGGTTGCCGAGGCCGCTGTCGTCCAGAGTCCAATTCCGCACCGGACCGGAGTCGATGTGGATAAAGCCCGAGTGCGGGTACCAGCCGACGCCGCCCCGCCGCATCGCCCGAGCCGCCTGCATCGCATCCCCGAGCCTCGCACCGAGGCAAAAGTCGAGGGCGCGGCCGTACATATGCTGGCTGTGCTCGGCCACGCCGAAGGTCGTGCGCGCCAGCATCGCGTTGGTCTCGGGCGTTCGATAGGCGGACAGGATCGTCGCCTTGGTCTCGCCGACGGCGTCGAGAACATCGGCGAGGAAGTCGATGACGCCGACATCCATCTCGGTCTTGGCGCCGCAGTGAAAGTCGCGCAGGAAGACACAGAGATCCTCGATCGCCTCGGGGATCGGCCCGTTGCCGTCGCGGTAAGCGCCGGTAAAAGTCTCGCCGGTATGGGCGTTGACGAGGTCGAGCCGGCGCAGCGCCGGCGGGCGCGGCACGGCACGCGCCGCCCTGGGCCGCATGGTCAAGGGCCACGCCGCCCAGCCCGCGCCCATCGAGAGAAGCAGGCGTCGATTCATCACGGCTGCAAATCCAGCGCGGCGTGAGGGAACATCCGAGACATTCGGGCGCTCAGAACCGCTGGAGCAGGCGGTCGATGTAATCGCGCTCGATTTCCGGGCGATAGCGCTCGCCGGCGCGGCGGCGCAGCTCGTCGAGGATTTCGCGCGCCTTCTGCATCGTGCTCTTATCGGGGATCTTGACATCGCCGGTGTCGTAGTCGCCGCCATTCGCCATCGGCCGGCCGAGCGGGTCGCGCGGCATTCCGTCGCGCCGCCCGCCGCCCGAACTCGTTGTCGGCCGGCTCGCCCCAGCCGGCGCCGAGGCGCTGCTGCATCTGTTGGGCGAACCGTCGCGCCGCCTGCTGCAGCTGATCGAGGGCGTTGGTCTGCGGGCCGATCGCCTCACCCGGGTGCCCGCCGCGCAATGCCTGGACGGCCTGGTTCATCGCCCGCTCGGCGCGGCCGAGCGGCTCGGGGATGTCTCCGAGCCCGTCGCCCATTCGGCGCATCATCTCGCCGAGGCTGTGGCGCAATGCCTCCTGCTGCCCGGCGGCGTCGCCCATATCGGCTTTCCCTCCTGGTGGTTCGCCGCCGTGGTCCCCGGGCATGCCCATCCGCCCCTGCTGCGCCTGCCGCTCGGCGCCAAAGCTGCGATCGAGCAGCTGTTGCTGGCGCTGCATCAGCTCGCGCATGCCGCGCATCATCTGCTGCGCCTCGCTCGATCCCTGCTGCTGCATCTGCGGCCGCGCCAGGCGCAGATTTTCGAGCATATTCTGCAACTGCGCCAACAGCTCGCGCGCCTGATCGCGAGCCCCGTTCTTCGCGAGCTCTTGGGCGCGATCGAGCATATGCTCGAGGTCGCGGCTGCTGAGCACCTGCGAGGTGTCGGCGGGTTGCCTCGTCTGCTCGGGATGGCGCGCCATGTTCTCCGCCAGAGCCTGCAGATAGCGGTCGAGCGCCTGCTTCATTTCGTTCATCAGGCGGTCGATTTCCTGGTCCGGCGCATTTTTCGCCAACGCCTCCTGCAGCTGGCGCTCCAGCCGCCGAAGCTCGGTCTGCGCCAGCGAGGCGTGCCGGTCCTCGATGCGCAGCGCGGTGTCCCACAGCAGCTGCTCGACCTCTCCGATCGAGGCGGCGTCATGGTTGAGCCTCAGCCGCTCCTCGGCGACGCGAAGCCCCAGAAACGCCATGTCGTCGTTGTCGTAGAGCTGCGGGCGCGAGCGCAAATCGCCGAGGATCTCGGCCACCGGTATGCGCGAACCCGGATCGATCGCCAGCTCCTTGCGCTGTTCGATGATCGCCCGTGCCACCGGGTTGGTGAACACGCGCTCGGGCAGCTTCATCCGCACCGTCTCGCTCTCTCCAGTCTGGCCCAGCGCGTCGGTGGCGACGAGGCGGATCTCGACCGGCAGTCCGGCCCAGGGTGAGGGCGTCAAATCGTGATAGCTGGTCGCCTGCGCCTGTTTGAGGTGCAGCCCCGGCAACGGCAGATCGAGTTCGTATTTCTTCGACCGGCTTGCCGCCGAGTGCGGGTTTGCCTCCCTGGCGCCGGATCACGGCGGTCACCTTCTCGACGCCGTAGTCGTCGCCGGCGCGGTAGTCGATCCGCAGCGCCTGTCGCACCGTCGCTTCGGGCGGCCTGGCGAAAGCGATGGTCGGCGGGTTGTCGGGGATGATCTCGATCGGCCAGCTGCCGAGCAGGTCGCCGTCCTGCGACACCTCGATCTGCTTGCCCGTCCGCAACAGCGTCTCGGCCCGGAAATCCTGCCGGTCGACCGCCTCGAAGTCGCGGCCGTTGCCGTCGATCGCCAGGCGCGGCACGGAGCCTCCGCCATGCACCTGCGCCAGGAGCTTGCTGCCGATCGGGACGCGGACCGTCTGACGGTTGTCCGGCCGCAAAAATTGCGGCGGCAGGCCGGTATATTCGGGCGGCGTCACCCAGATGTCGAGGCTGGCGGCGATCGCGGGGGCTCCGCCGGCGAGGCCCGGCGTGACCGCGCGCAGAAGCCGGTCGCGCCATTCGCTGCCGGCGTCGACCGCGCCGAGCACCAGCAGGATCGCCAGCGCCGCGCGCAGGCCCCATGGGTCGCGGGCGGCGAGCCCGGCAGCGGGAGGTCCGATCCGCAACCGGCGCGCCGCCGCCGTCATCTGTCGTCGGTGCGCGAACCACAGCTGCGCCGCCTGCGGGTCGAGCGGAGTGCTCGGCCGGTCGGCGAGCGCCTGCAGCGGGCGATGCGAGAGCCCGCTGGCCCGCTCGATGCGGCGCCGGGCGGCCTCGCGGTCCGGCATCGCCACGCCGCGGAACGCCGCCGCGAGGGCCAGCAGAAACCCGGCGCCGAACGCCAACAGCAGCGCGGCATGGGCGAGGCCGGGGAGGAGCGGCAGCAGATCGAACAGCGCCAGGACCAGAAACAGGCCGAGCACGGCCAGCGCCGGCCAGCAGGCGGGCCAGACCCGCTCCCACCACAGCGCGGCGCGGGCGAGGCGCAGGCGCGCCGCAAACGGGGTCGGGAGATCGGCCGGGCGATCGGTCATACCGCACCTCGCTTCCGCGCCGAATTGGGGGCGACAGCATCGAGCCAGTCCGGAATTGTATCGAGCGCCAGCATCGCGTCATAGCTCGGCCGCGCCCGAATGACGGCGAAACGGTCACCGGCCACCATGACTTCCGGCACCAGCAGGCGGCTGTTGTAGGTCGAGCTCATGACCGCGCCATAGGCCCCGGCCGCGGTGAAAACGACGAGGTCGCCCGGTGCGAGCGGCGGCAGCTCGCGATCGACGGCAAAGGTGTCGCCGGTCTCGCACACCGGGCCGACGACATCCGCCGGGCCGAGCGGCGCCGGCGACTGGGGGAAACGGACCGGCACGATGTCATGCCAGGCGTCATAGAGCGCCGGGCGGATCAGATCGTTCATCGCCGCGTCGACGATCACAAAGCGCTTGGCCGCCCCCGGTTTGACATAGACCACCTGCGCGACGAGGAGCCCCGCCGGGCCGGCCAGCGCCCGCCCCGGCTCGAGCGCCAGGCCCAGGTCGAGCGGCCCGAAAATCTCGCGCACCAATTTCGCATAATCCGCAGGCTCGGGCGGGCATTCGTCACGGTAGCGGATGCCGAGTCCGCCGCCGAGGTCGATGCGGGACACGGCGAGCCCGCTCGCCCGCAGCTGGCGCACCAGCTCGGCGAGCCGGCCGAACGCGCGCCGGTAAGGAGCGAGATCGACGAGCTGCGATCCGATGTGCACGGCGAGCCCCAGCGGGGCGATGCCGGGCAGCGACGCGGCGAGACGATAGGCTAGCGCCACCTCGGCGAAATCGATGCCGAACTTGCTCTCCTTCTTGCCGGTCGCAATCTTGGCGTGGGTCTGCGCATCGACATCGGGGTTGACCCGCAGCGCCACCGGCGCGATCCGCCCGAGCTGCGCTGCGACGGCGCTCAGCCGGTGCAGCTCCGGCACCGACTCGACATTGATCTGGTGGAGGCCGGCGACCAGTGCTGCCGCCATTTCCTCGGCGGTTTTGCCCACCCCCGAAAAGACGATGCGCTCGGGCGGCACGCCGGCGGCGAGCGCGCGCCGCAGCTCGCCTTCGGAGACGACGTCGGCGCCGGCGCCGAGGCCGGCGAAAAGACGCAGCACCGCGAGGTTCGAGTTCGCCTTGACGGCGTAGCAGATCAGCGCGCGCTCCGTAGCGAACGCGTCGGCAAAGGCTCGGTAGCCGGCGGCAAACGCGGTCGCCGAGTAGACATAAAAGGGCGTGCCGACCGCGTCTGCGATCCGGCGGATTGGAACGTCTTCAACGTGCAGCTCGCCGCCGCGACGGGCGAAAAACTCATTCACGCGGGTAGGGCCGGGGATAGGTGACGGGCGCGCCCGGCGGCGGCACCGGCGCATCCTTTTTGCCACAGCCGGTCAGCCCCGGCGCGAGCAGGACGAGGGCGAGAAGGGCTCGGCCGGCCGCGGTGCGCGGCATTTCGAGAGAGGAGAGAAATATCGCCGGCCGGGTAGCCCTCACCCGCTTCGCGGCACTCAGGCCCCTCTCCGGCAAGGCGGGGGGGAGGGACCCAGCCCCCACCTTAACCCTCCCCCGCGTGCGGGGGAGGGAATGGGAGGTGGCTGGGTGGGTGAGGGCGGCGCGGCCCGCAGGCGAACGGCGCGTCTCATTCCAAATACCGTTTCCTCGCCGCGGCCACGGCCGCGCGGACGCGGTCGGGTGCGGTGCCGCCATAGCTGTTGCGGCTGGCGACCGACCGCGCGGGATCGAGCACCTCGTAGACGGCAGCGGTGATCGCCGGCTCGATCGCCTGCAGCTCGGACAGCGGCAGCTCGGCCAGGGTGCAGCCCCGCGCCTCGGCGCGCTTGACGATACGGCCGGTGGCATGGTGGGCTTCTCGAAACGGCAGCCCGGCGACGCGCACCAGCCAGTCGGCGAGGTCGGTCGCGGTCGAAAAACCGCGCGCCGCCGCTGCCCGCAGGCGCTCTCGGTCGGGGTGCAGGTCGCGCACCATCCCGGTCGTGGCAGCGAGACAGAGCTCGAGCGCGTCGGCGGCCTCGAAGACCGGCACCTTGTCTTCCTGCATGTCCTTGCCGTAGGCGAGCGGGAGCCCTTTCATCACCGTCAACAGCGCGACCAGCGCGCCGTTGAGCCGACCGGTCTTGGCGCGGACCAGCTCGGCCGCGTCGGGGTTGCGCTTTTGCGGCATGATCGAGCTGCCGGTGGTAAAGGCGTCGCTCAGCCCGACAAAGCCGAACCCGTCGCTGCACCAGATCACGATCTCCTCGGCGAACCGCGACAGATGCGCGCCGGCGAGTGCTGCGGCAGCGAGAAATTCGATGGCGAAATCCCGGTCGGCGACGGCGTCGAGCGAGTTGGCGGCGGGTCGGTCGAACCCGAGCGCCGCCGCGGTCGCATCGCGGTCGATCGGGAACGAAGTTCCGGCCAACGCCGCCGCGCCGAGCGGCGACTCGTTCATCCGCCGCCGGCAATCGGCGAGCCGGCCGCGGTCGCGGCCGACCATCTCGACATAGGCCATCAGGTGATGGCCGAAGGTCACCGGCTGGGCGATTTGCAGATGGGTGAAGCCCGGCATCAACGTATCGGCCTCGGCCGCGGCGCGGTCGAGCAGCGCCTGCTGCAATTCGCGCATCGCCGCGTCGAGGCGGTCGATCGCGGCGCGCAGCCACAGCTTGAGATCGGTCGCGACCTGGTCGTTGCGCGAGCGCGCGGTGTGGAGGCGGCCGGCGACCGGGCCGATCAGCTCGGCGAGGCGCGCCTCGATGTTCATGTGGATGTCCTCGTGCGCATCGCTGAACATGAAGCTACCGCGCTCGATCTCCGCCCGGATTTTCTCTAGACCGGCGGCAATCGCCGCGCCATCCTGCGGCGACATGATGTTCTGCGCCAACAACATCGCGCAATGCGCTTTGGAGCCGGCGATATCCTCGGCCCAGAGCCGCTTGTCGAAATCGATCGAGACGTTGATGCGCCGCATGATCTCGGCCGGACCGCCGACGAAACGGCCACCCCATTGGGCATTCGCTGATGCTTGGGCCGATGTCTTGGTGCGGGTCATCTGGCGCCGACCGGACTGGAACCGTAGGACGCGATGATCAGATCGGGCTGCGGCGCGCTTTTGGCACTGCTGCTGTGGTCGGGCGTTTGCCCGCCCGGGCACATCGCCTCGGCCGCTTCCGACGAGCCGCCGCTCGGCGCGTTTATTCCGGAGTTGCCGCCGCAGCCGGCGCCCAAGGTCAGCTTTGCCGATGCCGGGGGGCAGACCTTCAACCTCGCCGATTTCGCCGGCAAGCTCGTGCTCGTCAATCTGTGG
The DNA here is from genome assembly GCA_963703665.1 of uncultured Alphaproteobacteria bacterium. Taxonomy (GTDB): domain Bacteria; phylum Pseudomonadota; class Alphaproteobacteria; order ATCC43930; family CGMCC-115725; genus AP-15. The sequence goes on from CAVPFB010000003.1 coordinate 385,326, forward strand.
GCCACCTGGTGCGCGCCGTGCCGCAGCGAGATGCCGTCGTTGGAGCGGCTGCAGGCCCGGCTCGGCGACAAGATCGCGATCCTCGCGATATCCGAAGATATCGGCGGCGAGAAGGCGGTGGCCCCGTTCGCCGCCAGGCTCGGGCTCAAGACGGTCAAGACCTTTCTCGATCCGCGCAGTGAGGTCGCCCAGGCGTTCAAGGTCGACGGCCTGCCGACCAGCTTTCTGATCGACCGCAAGGGCCGGGTGCTGGGCCGGGTCGAAGGCGAGGCGAACTGGGACTCGCCAAAGATGCTGGCGATCATCGACCCGTTGCTGAGCGCGGGCGAGGTGGTCAAGACGTCGTTCGCGCGAGCGCGTCCCTGAGGAAGTGCCCGCCGCGCCGCAACCCCTCCTCGTCGATCGAATGGCCGATGCCGGGGCAGGCCAAGCTTTCGACCGGAATGCCCGCGGCTTTGAGCCCGGCTTCTGCCTCGGCGAGCGCCGCATAGGGGACCAGCGGGTCCTCGGTGCCGTGAACCACCAGGATCGCCGGACGCGAGCGCAGTTCCATGGGCAGCAGCTCGGGTGCGACGAGCCGGCCCGAATAGGCGAGGATGCCGGCCACCGGCTCTGCCCGCCGCGGCCCGACATAGAGCGACATGACCGAGCCCTGCGAAAACCCGACCAGCGCCAGGGCGCCGGCGTCGAGCCCGCGCTCCGCCAGCGCCTCGTCGATGAAGGCGTCGAGGATCGGCGCCGCCGCGCGCACCCCGGCCAGCTGCGCACCCGGGCTGCGATCTTGCGAGCTGTACCATTGGTAGCCGTAGGGTGCCGTGTCGCACGGAAACGGCGCATTCGGCGACAGGAACTCGGTCTCGGGCAGCAGCGGCGCCCAATAGGGCGCGAGCCCGATCAGATCGTTGCCGTCGGCGCCCAGCCCGTGCAGCAGGATGACGAGGCGGCTGGGCTTGCCGCCCGAGGCGGGCGGTCGGGACGGTCCGGACAATTTGGGCATCATCGGCGCGATCTCTCCACAGGCGGACCCGGTGCTCCAGCCATAGCCGATAGATGGCCCCGCTGTCATCCGCGGCGGCGATGACCCGCGCTACCGGCGGTGACGCGGTTTGCGCCGAGCCCGACCGGGTATCTGCATCTCGGCCATGTCCGCTCGGCGCTCGAAGGGTGGCGGGCGGCGCGCGACGCCGGCGGCCGCTTTCTGCTGCGCCTCGAGGACATCGACCGGACCCGGTGCCGCGAGGAATATGCCGCGGCGATCCTCGAGGACCTGGCCTGGCTCGGGCTCGATTGGGACGGGGCGGTGCGCCGGCAGTCCGAGCATTTCGACGATTACCGCGCGGCGCTGGCCCGGCTCGACGGACTTGGCGTGCTGTATCCGTGCTTCTGCACGCGGCGCGAGATCCAGGCCGAGATCGCGCGCGCCGGCGGCGCGCCGCAAGGCGAGGCGGGGCCGGTCTATCCCGGGACCTGCCGGCGGCTTGGGCCGGTGGAGCGCGCGCAGCGGCAAGGCGCCGGGCTCGACTATGCGCTGCGCCTCGATGTCGCCCGCGCCCTCGCGCTGACCGGCCCGCTCGACTGGATCGAGGAAGGCGGCGGCGCACCCGGCGGGTTTCGGCCGATCCGGCGGGGCTCGGCGATGTCGTGCTGGCGCGCAAGGAGGTGCCGGCGAGCTATCACCTCGCGGTCACGGTCGACGACGCGATCCAGGGCGTCACCCTGGTCACCCGCGGCGCGGACCTCGGCGCCGTCGACCCATGTCCATCGCCTGCTGCAGGCGCTGCTCGGCCTGCCGACCCCGCGCTACCGCCACCACCCGCTGCTGACCGACGCAACCGGCCGCCGCCTCGCCAAACGCGACCACGCGCTGACCATTCGGGCGATGCGCGCGGCAGGCGCGAGCCCGGACGAAATCCTGGTCTTCGCCGGTTACCGCGGCCAGTCGGCGGCGGCGCCCGATCTAGCCCACCGCACCGTCGGCGGTGCGCCAGGCGCCGGCGGACCACCATAAGGGGCGGGCGAGGGTCTGGTCGAAGAAGCTGTCGCCCTCGCAGCGGCCGGTCGATGGGCGGTCGGCGGTGTTGCCGGAGCGCGGCATCTGGCGAAAGCCGAGATCGAGCAGCTGGCGCAGCCAACCGGTTTCGACGATATGGTCGACCGGCTCGAACACACCGGGGTCGCCGGGCATCGCCAGCGCATGCGGGATCTCGACAACGCCGCTCGGCGGAACCCTGAGCTCGGCGCCGCCGGCCAGCTCGATCGTGGTCGGGGCCATGCCTTCGGGCGCGATCAGTCGATGGTGGAGCATGCAGCACCTCGATCAGAGCGTCGCATCGGGATCGGACGGCAGCGCGGCGAGAAGCTGCTGGCCGGCCTCCGCATTATGATAGACGGCGGCGCCGCGCTTCGTTTGGGCGATCAGATCGCCGATCCGGGCGGCGGCATTCGCGGCGCCCGGCGCGCCGTCGGGACGATTGCCGCGCAACAGCAGCTCGTTGCGCAGCCCCTGCAGCACGGCCTCGTGTTCGAGCGTCGCGCTCAAGGCTGCCCGATAAATCTCGGCATAACCGCGGTTTGCCTCGATCGCGGCCTCGCAGACCGCCGCGTCGCGCCGGCGCTGCAATTCGCGCACCTGCCCGGCGCGGTGCTGGAAGGACTGCTCGGCGGCAGGGAGCGCGGCGCGGGCGGCGCTGACGTCGGCGGCCAATGTTTCGCGCCGCCGCTCGGCGGCGATCGTATCCCGGTGGGGCTCGGGACGCGGGTCGACGCCGTCGCCGGCGAGCCAGGCCCCCAGCCGTTCCTGGTCCGCCGCGCGCAATGCCGCGACCTCGGCTTCGCGCTCTGCCGCCTCGGCGATCACCGCGCTGAGCCGGACCGCCGGCTCCTGAGCGGCGCCGAGCTCGGCTGCCGCGATGGCGAGGTCGCCTATCGCCGCGGTCAGGCGCGCGCGGGCGGCAGGGCCCGGCGGGTCGCCGATAAACATGCGTTGAGAATGTGCATCAAGGCCGGCCGCGGCCGGTGCGGGGTGATGCGCGAGCTCGACCGGTCCATCCATTCGCGTTGCTCCGTCGTGGCAGTGCCGTTGCCGGAGAGGGTCCCCGGCCCGCAGACGAACATAGGCCGGCGCCACGGGAGCGGCAGCCGCGAACTTTCAAGCTCGGAAGCTTGAATTTTCGACCGCTGCAAAACGCCCAGCCTAGGCCAGTCATCAACAGCGTATGTGTCGCCTTCGAAGCGTGCTCTGATCTCGGAACAAAGCATATTGGGATGAAGCTGGGGGTAGTCGTGCTCGATGGTCGGCTCGCCATCAATGAGCAGGTTCGATCGAATTTGCCCCGCTCGAAAAGGCCCCCGTTCGCGCATCGGATCGACTATCTTGGGGCAGTGCTGCTGACCACGACAACGGCCGCGTCATTGCTGCCGTTGAGCTGGGGCGGGATACTCGCCACGTGGTCATCGCCGACGATCACCGGACTGGCCTCGGTCGCCGGATTCGGCCTCGTGCTGCTGCTGTTGCTGCCGGAGCGGCCGTTGCGCGATGCGCCCGCCGGCTGAAGACGGCGTGTGCGGTGGTCGGCCGGCCCGGCCGTCTGCAGCAGGCTTCGACCGGCGCAGAAGCACAAGATTTAGGCTGGCCCACCGGGCAAACCGCAAGGTGGCATTCGAGCTTGTGGTTTGGTCGTTTGTTAACCAGCAGCTTGACACGCGGTCATGGTGGTAGCAGCATGAGCTAGGCTGGCGGGGCCGAGGGGAAAAAGGGTTGAAACCCGATCCCGGAGGAGCGCATGAAGAGAATAATCCTTTTAGTATGTGCACTTGGCCTGCTTGCCTGCCCGGCGATGGCCACGCCGAGTATGACGCTCGAACCGCCGAACGGTGTTATCATTGGTGAGCCAGATGCCACTATAGGATGGGGCTTCTCAATTACCAACACTGCGGATTTCTTGGTCCCCACCAGCTTTCAGTTCCTTCCGCCCTCCGCGCTAGGTGCATTCACGGACTTCACTGGCCCGCCGTTCTACAACTTCTTTGTCGTTGGACCGGGAATCTATGCTGATGGCACGACCGTCACGCAGTCGTTTAACGAAACTACGGGTACTGGGGTCGGGTCATTCACGATCGCCAACACGGCATCACCTGGACAGTCAGCTGACGGCAGCATCGAATTGACGTACGACCTGTTCTCTGTGAGTCCGAATGATCCGAGCTTCGATCCGGATGTTGACCTCATCGCAACTGACCAGATTCTGACCGCGCCGGCGGCTGTAGCTGTTGTACCGGAGCCCGCGAGCTTTCCGCTTCTCGGCTCTGGGTTGGCGCTCTTAGCCGCATTCTGTGTACGACGCCGCCGCGGCCACGGAGGCGCTCATTATCTTGGTGAAAAGGAGGTTTTTAAATGATTCCGCAAAATAATGCGTTTATAAGGGTGGGAATCATTATTTCGACCATGGGATTATTTTTGCTGGGCGGCGCTACTGCTCGAGCGCAAACGCCTTTGTACGAGACGATAACTGTTTCCAGTGGCAACAATGGGTATATTGATAATAGTTTTTTGGGTTTTCATTATGAAAAACAAATTATGCAAGGAACCATGTTTCGAACAAGTAACACGAATCTAATCAACATTTACAACAACCTTCTTGGAAGTAAAGGGACATTAAGAATGGGAGGTAACACCAATGACACGACTTATTGGTGCGGGATCGGACCTCCAGGAGACGGGACTCTTAGTAATTGCATAACGTCAGGAGATGTAGATGCGTTTACGGCTTTTGTAAATGCAATAGGCTGGAGGGTTATTTATGATGTCAATGAAAAAAGTACTCCCGTGACTACGTACCTGCCTCTGTCGGTTGCTGAAGCTCAATATGCTATGGCAGATTTAGGCAGCAACCTCTGGGGAATTGCATATGGCAATGAGCCTACTGTTAATACGACTTACTTGACCAATTGGGCGAATTTTTATAATACATTAGGTCCACGTGCGCCTTATATCGGTCCCGAAGGGGCTAATTTTACTGGGAATAGCCCTTTTGCCTTGGCGGATGGAAATAAAGTAATGCTGCTTACCTCACACTATTACATCGGTAGTGGAACTGCCAGCGGTATTACCGGCGACGGTATGCTTGCAACGCTGAATGCCGATAGCTCGACTCTCACTACCCTCCAGAATGACGTTATAGCAGCAGTTAACCTTGCGGACACCTATGTCGGTGGCACCCACCAATGGCGTAATGACGAGGCTAACAACTATTCCAGCGGCGGAGCTTCAGGCATAAGTGATACATTTGCATCGTCCCTGTGGGCTTTAGAGTATTTGTTTACCATAGCCGAATCTGGAGGCGAGGGGGTAGATATAGTAAATGATGTATACGACAATAATACCCTCGGTTATGTACCTATCTATTGCGGAACAGGCTCGGCGGTCACGGATACCAATATCCTGGTAGACAATGGTCCCGATGTCGTGCAAATACGGCCTGAGTTTTATGGATTAGTGCTTTGGGAGAAGATTGCGAACGGTACTATCGAGAACGCTACACAGTCGGGTCAAGCTGGCAATGGTTTCCACAGCTATGCTATTAACGAAAATGATGGATCATATACCGTGATTTTGGCAAATAATAGCGAGACAGATACTATAGAAACGACGATAAATTTACCGAGGCAATATGCGGGGGCATCTTATATGACTTTGACTGCCCCAGCTAGCGATAGCACAACAGGCGTGACGCTGGGCGGCTCAGCCATCGGCGTAGACGGGTCATGGACCTATCAAATGCAGATCCTGCCTATGAGCAATAGCGGCCAAACGGTTACAGTTACAGTAAACCCGGTATCAGCGCTTTGGGTTAGTTTGACTAATAACACCGTGCTGACGGGCAGTATTGCCAGCAAATCCGGCGCGCAGAACGACCGCGCGTGGAATATTTCAGTCGACAACAACGGTACTGGAACAGCTACTGCGTCCCAGATTGACCAATTCACACTGACTCAGACTTACGGGGCTGCATGCACTCCGGTTATAGAAAGTCCATTCCCGGTTTCAATGGGTGACATCCCAGCAGGAGGCTCGGCAAGTGGCAGCATCATGATTGATTTCGCTGGCTGCCCGGCCACTGCGCGCTTCAGCCTGGACGCTTTGTTCAGCGCCAATTTTCGGCTGGGGGGTAATACTACTGCTGGCGGCTCGACTACAGGTGTGCTTGTCCTCAACAACCAGTTTAGGTAATAGGCTTAAACTAAAGCGACAACTAAAGCGACATCTTCAGCGTTTTTCGGAGCTTGCGCACGGTCTCGGCGCTCTTCAAGCCGTAGGGCGGATCGGATGGCGACAGGCCGAGCTCGCGCAGCACCAGGGCCAGCACCCGCTCGTTCCCGGTCCCGGCGCCGAACGCGCCGCGCTCCCATAGCGCGGTCAACGCCTGGCGGAGCATCGCCTGCGCCGGACGCTGGCGACGGCGCCCACCGGCGGCGGCAGGCAACGCATCCGTAGCGCTCTGGCCGAGCGTCACGTCGATAGCGGCGATCTCGGAGCCGTCCGGCAACACCACGACATTTCTCGCAAAATCGAGCCGCATTTGCCCGAACCAAGCCGGCATCACCTCATGCCTGGCGCCGCCGCGAAACCCGCCCAGGCGATATCGCCCCGAGCGGCCGGCCGTTTCGAGGCTGCCGACGAGCCGGTCTTCGAGCGCGTCGATCTGCGCCAGCAGCGACGGGGGCCCGCGGTGGCGCGCGAGAAACCCATCAAACGCCTCGCTCCCGGCAGCACCAAACGGAGAAGGCGCCCCGGCAAACGGCGCCACGTCACCGCGTCGGGTGATGCGTCTGCGCCCGGCTTCTTCGACAGGCGCCGGCAGAGCCGGCTCGGCCGCGGCGGGCTTCTGATCCTGCTGCCGCTGCCATTCGACCGATCCTGGGGCGTAAACCCGCGCGGCCGCCAAGCCGCCTTCGAGGTCAGCTGCGAGACGGCAATATCGATTCCACAGCTCGGGATCGGCGCTCGCGATCAGCGCCTCGACCAGGGTTAGGACATGCGCGTGCTCGGGGTCGGGCAACGGTTCCTCCCCTCCCGGTCGCCTTCGGACAATAGGATTGGGACGCAGTGAAAGTGTGGGGCCGTCGGCAGTGGCGGACAAGGGTCGCCGGCGAGCCATCGAATTCATGACTATCAGCCGCGCAATTGCGCAGCGATGCGGCTTTTTGTGTTTTTGTTGCCGCTGCCTATGATCGCGTCACGGTTTTGAAACAGGGCCGAAGGCCCGAATCATCCCGGAGGGAACGCGGCATTGATTTTGCGGTCGGATGCCGCCTGCTTTGCGGCGGGGTGCGGCCATCGGCCCGCCTCTTCGGACACCGCGCGGTGAGGAGCGAGCCGCGCCAGCCGGCGGCCAACCGCGGCCCGCTGACCTTTGCGATCATGCTGGCCAACATCATGCAGGGGCTCGACACCACGATCGCCAACGTGGCGCTGCCCCATATCCGCGGCAGCCTGTCGGCCTCGCTGGACCAGATCTCCTGGGTGCTGACCTCCTACATCGTCGCGGCGGCGATCATGATGCCGCTGACCGGCTGGCTGGCCGGTCGCTTCGGCATCAAGATCGTGTTCATCATCTCGGTCGCGGGGTTCACCGTGGCCTCGGCGCTGTGCGGCAGCGCCACCAGCCTCGGCGAGCTCGTGCTTTATCGCGGGCTGCAAGGGATCTGCGGCGCCGGGCTGGTGCCGCTGTCGCAGGCGGTATTGCTGCAGATCAACCCGCCGGAGCAACACGGCCAGGCCATGGCGGTGTTCGGCATCGGGACCATCTTGGGGCCGATCTGCGGTCCCGTGCTGGGCGGCTGGCTGACCTACGACTACAACTGGCGCTGGGTATTCTACATCAACCTGCCGGTCGGGGTTATCGCCGCTCTCGGCATGCTGATCTTCGGCCGCGAGAGCCGCCATGCCCATCGCGAGCCGTTCGACCTGCTCGGCTTCGTCACCCTCAGCGTGGCGATCGGCGCCTTGCAGATGCTGCTCGACCGCGGCGAATTGAAGGACTGGTTCGGCTCGACCGAGATCTGGGTCGAGGCGGCGCTGTGCGGCGTCGCGTTCTACCTGTTTGTCGTGCACACGGCGACCGCGACCGACCGCTCGTTCCTAAACCGCGATCTGCTCAAGAACCTCAATTTCACCGTCGGCACCGTGCTGATGTTCATGGTCGGGCTGATCATGAACGGCACCTTGGCGCTGTTGCCGACGATGCTGCAGGATTTGATGAACTATCCGGTGCTGACGACCGGGCTGGTGACGGCGCCGCGCGGCGTCGGCTCGATGATCGCGATGTTTGTCGTCGCCCGCCTGATCAACCGCGTCGACAACCGGCTGATCATCCTGTTCGGGCTGCTGCTGACGGCGGTCTCGATGTGGCAGATGACCGAGTTCTCGCTGGCGATGGGGATGCAGCCGATCATCGTCTCCGGCCTGGTTCAAGGATTTGGCCTCGGCTGCACCTTTGTGCCGTTGAACACGATCGCGCTGTCGAACCTCCCTCGGCACATCCTGACCCAGGGAACCGCGCTCAGGAGCCTGATGCGCAACCTCGGCGGCAGCATCGGCATCGCCGTGCTCGAGGCGTTGCTGACCGAGAACACCCAGATCGTGCATTCGCGCCTCGTCGAGCAGTTGCGCCCGGACAACCCGCTGGCTCGTGCGCCCTATCTCGCAGCACCCTACAGCCTGACGACGCCTCCCGGCATTGCGGCGCTCAACGCCGAGGTCACCCGGCAGGCGGCGATGGTGGCCTACATCAACGATTTCGCGCTGATGATGATGATCGCGATCGGTTCCGTCTTTCTGCTGCTGCTGATCCGCCCGACGCGTTCCGAGGGGAGCGCGCCAATCCTTGACGGGGCCATGCGGCCGCGCCGCGCCGGGTAGCCTCCCGAGCCTGCATAGCCGATCCGATCCATCGAATTTCCGAGCACCTGCCAAGCCTGCGAGCCGTCCGCCGCGGCTTGATTTTTGCGTATAATCGTCGGATGGCCGACTCTCGCCCGCGAGCAGGAATGTTCCGATGCCGGAGGTCGCGGTGAGAAGCGGAGCCCGCAGCCCGCTCGGCAATCGCGGCGCGATCACTGTATCGATCATGCTGGCGACGATCATGCAGGGCGTCGACAACACGATCGCCAATGTTGCGCTGCCGCATATCCAGGGCAGTCTGTCGGCGGCGCAGGACCAGATCGCCTGGGTATTGACCTCGTACATCGTCGCCGCGGCGATCACCATGCCGCTGACCGGCTGGCTCGCCGGGCGGTTCGGCATCAAACAGGTGTTTTTGATCTCGGTCGTGGGCTTCACCGTAGCCTCGGCGTTGTGCGGCAGCGCCACCAGCCTGAGCCAGCTGGTCGATCTATCGCCTGCTGCAGGGGGTCTGTGGCGCCGGGCTCGTGCCGTTGTCGCAATCGGTGCTGATGCAGATCAACCCGCCCGAGCGCCACGGTCAGGCGATCGCGGTGTGGGGCATCGGCGTCATGCTCGGCCCGATCTTTGGCCCGATGCTCGGCGGCTGGCTGACCGAGAACTACAGTTGGCGCTGGATCTTCTACATCAACCTGCCGGTCGGGGTTATCGCCGCTCTCGGCATCATGGTTTTCATCCGCGAAACGCGGCACGCGCATCGCGAAGCCTTCGATTTTTTCGGTTTTGCCAGCTTGAGCGTTGCGGTCGGCGCCTTGCAGATGCTGCTCGACCGCGGCGAGCTCAAGGATTGGTTCGGCTCGACCGAGATCTGGGTCGAGGCGGCGATCGCCACGGTTGCGGCCTATCTCTTCATCGTCCATACGGCGACCGCCGGCGAGCGGTCGTTTCTGAACCGCGATCTGCTGAAGAACATCGAACTTCGCGGCCGGCACGATCCTGATGTTCTTTGTCGGCAGCATCCTCAGCGGCACCTTGGCGCTGGTGCCGACGATGCTGCAATCCTTGATGGATTATCCGGTGTTCACGACCGGGCTGGTGACCGCGCCGCGCGGCGTCGGCACGATGATCGCGATGTTCCTGGTCGGGCGGCTGATCAACCGCGTCGACAACCGGCTGATCATCCTCTCGGGGCTGCTGATGACCGTCGTCTCGCTGTGGCAAATGACCGGGTTCTCGCTGCAGATGGGGATGGCGCCGGTGATTACCTCTGGGCTGTTGCAAGGCTTCGGGTTGGGCTGCACCTTTGTCCCGCTCAACACTCTGGCGCTGTCCAACCTGCCGCGGCACATCCTGACCCAGGGAACCGCGCTGCAGGAGCCTGATGCGCAACCTCGGCGGCAGCATCGGCATCTCGATCTTCGAGTCGCTTGCTGATCCAGAACACCCAGATCGTCCATGCCCGGCTGGTCGAGCAGCTGCGGCCCGACAACCCGCTGGCTCGCGCGCCGTTCCTGTCGGCGCCGTTCAGCCTGAGCAGCCCCTCCGGGATCGCGGCGCTGAACGCCGAGGTGACCCGCCAGGCCTCGATGGTCGCCTATATCGACGTGTTCACCTTTATGATGGTCATCGTCATCGTCACCATCCCGCTGCTGCTCGTGGTGCGCCTGCCGCGGCGACGGCGCGCGCCCGCCCCGGTCGCGGTCGACGCCCGGAGCGTGCGGGCCGGCCAGACCGGCTGAGACCGAACCGCGGGGCCGCCGAGCTATCGAATTCCTTTCTACCAGCCGCGCGATCGGGAGGGATGGCAGCAGGCGAATTTTCCGTATCATAGCTTATTATCACCCTTGGGCAGTTCTTTAACGATTTTTGGCAGGGACATGAACCTCGACGCCAGCTTCGGCTATCTCGTCCACGACGTGGCGCGTCTGTTCGCGCGGCGCTTCAACCAGCAGGCGCTGCTGCTCCTCGGCCTGACCCGGTCGCAATGCCGGGTCCTGGGGTATCTCGCGCGCCATGAGGGCATTCATCAGGCCGGCCTCGCCGATCTGCTCGAAATCAAGCCGATGACCCTGGTTCGGCAGATCGATCGGATGGAGGAGGACGGCTGGATCGAGCGCCGGCCCGATCCGGGCGACCGTCGTGCCCGCCGGCTTGTTTTGACCGAAAAGGCCCGTCCGATCCTCGCCCGCATCCTCGATTTGTCGACGGCGGTGCGACAGGAGGCGTTCGCCGAGCTTTCAGAGGACCAGGGCCGACACCTCGTGGACCTTCTGCGCCGAGTTCACGGCAACCTCGCCGAGCGCATCCCGACCGCGCCCGCGCTGCCGAACGGCAATCGGCCGAGCCATCGCGCCGCCCGACACCGGCTGGCGGTCGAAGCGGTCGAGGCTGATCTGGCGCCGGCCGGGGGCCACCGGTGATGACTTCGGCCGAAGACGAAGCGGCGCCGGCTCTCGGCGCTCTGCGCGCCGCCGTCGAGGGACGGCCCACCCTGCTCGGCAGGCGGCGCTCCTGGCGCCAGAGGCTGCGGCTGCCGCTGATGCTGCTGGGGCCGATCGTGGTGCTGCTCGCCGCCGGCTGGTGGTACCTGACGACGGGGCGTTACATTTCGACCGACGACGCCTATGTCGACGCGGCGAGGATCTCGATCAGCAACGAAATTTCGGGCCGCGTCGCCGAAATCGACGTTCACGACAACGAGTCGGTCAAAGCCGGCCAAGTGCTGTTCACCCTCGATCAGCGGCCGTTCCGCATCGCCGTCGAGGAAGCCAAGGCGCAGCTCGCCTCGATCAAGCTCCAGATCGAGGCGATGAAGGCGACCTATCAGGAGAAGAAGGCCGACTCGGCAGCGACCGAGGCCACTCTCGCCTATCAGCAGCGCGATCTGGAGCGGCAGCAGCGCTTGCTGGCCTCGGGCGCCGCCTCGCAGGCGCAGTACGACCAGTCGAACCATGCCTACAAGATCGCGCGCGAACAGCTCGCCTCTAAGCTGCAGGACGTCGCCAGCACGCTCGCCAGCCTCGGCGGCGATCCCGACATTCCGGTCGCCCAGCATCCGACCGTGCAGCATGCCCAGGCGGCGCTCGACCGCGCCGAGCTGAACCTGTCCTACACGGTGGTGCGCGCCCCCGAGGACGGCATCGTCACCAAGGTCGATCAGTTGCAACCCGGCGACTGGGTCCAGGGAGTGGACACCGGCTCGATGCCGACCACGCTGTTTTCGCTGGTGTCGACCAAACGCATCTGGGTGACCGCAAATTTCAAGGAGACCGAGCTCACCCATATGCAGCCAGGCCAGACCGCGACGGTCGAGATCGACACCTATCCCGATGTCGTGTATCGGGCCAAGGTGCAGAGCTTGAGCCCGGGAACGGGGCTGACCTTTTCGCTGCTGCCGGCCGAAAACGCGACCGGCAACTGGGTCAAGGTGGTGCAACGTCTGCCGGTGCGGCTGAGTTTCGACCAGCTCGACCCGAAACATCCGCTCGCCGCCGGGCTCAGCGCCAGCGTCGAGGTCGATACCCAATGGCGCCGGCCGATGCTGGATCGGGTCAAGAACCTGTTGGCATCGCTCGCCGGTCGCAGCACGCAAACAGCGGCGCGGTGAATTCGAGCCTCCCGGCCCCGGTCGCCAACCGGGGGTGGATCACCGTCTCGATCATGCTGGCGACCTTCATGCAGGGGGTCGACACGACGATCGCCAACGTCGCGCTGCCGCATATGCAAGGCAGCCTGTCGGCGTCGCAGGACCAGATCGCCTGGGTGGTGACCTCCTACATCGTCGCGGCGGCGATCATGACGCCGCTGACCGGCTGGCTGGCCGGGCGGTTTGGCATCAAATACGTGTTTTTGATCTCGGTGGCCGGCTTCACCGTGGCATCGGCCCTGTGCGGGATGGCCGAAAGCCTCGCCCAGCTGGTGATCTACCGCCTGCTCCAGGGCATCTGCGGCGCGGCGCTGGTGCCGCTGTCGCAGGCGGTTCTGCTGCGGATCAACCCGCCGCACCGTCATGGCCAGGCGATGGCGATCTGGGGCATGGGGGTCATCCTCGGCCCGATCATCGGCCCGGCGCTCGGCGGCTGGCTGACCGACGATTACAGCTGGCGCTGGGTGTTCTACATCAATCTGCCGGTCGGGGTTCTTGCCGCCGTCGGAATCATGATCTTCATTCACGAGACGCGACGCGCCCAGCGCGAAGCGTTCGATTTCTTCGGCTTTGTGACATTGAGCCTGGCCATCGGCGCCCTGCAGATGCTGCTCGATCGCGGCGAGCTGAAGGACTGGTTCGGCTCGACCGAGATCTGGGTCGAGACGACGATCGCCGGGCTTTGCTTCTATCTGTTCATCGTGCACACGGCGACCGCCACCGAGCGCTCGTTCCTCAATCGCGAGCTGTTGAAAGATGCCAACTGCGTCGCCGGCACCTTGATGATGTTCCTGATCGGCATCCCGCTCTACGGGACCATGACCTTGCTGCCGACGATGCTGCAGGACCTGATGAACTACCCGGTCTTCACCACCGGGCTGGTGACCGCACCCCGCGGGGTCGGCACGATGATCGCGATGATCCTGGTCGCCCGGCTGGCCGGCCGGGTCGATACCCGGCTGCTCATCTTCGTGGGGCTCGTGGTGACGGCGGTCGCGATGTGGCAGATGACCGGGTTTTCGCTGCAGATGGGGATGGGGCCGGTGATCACCACCGGAGTGATGCAGGGCTTCGGCCTCGGCTTTGTCTTCACCCCGCTGAGCATCATCACGTTTTCGACGTTGCCGCGGCACACCCTGACGCAGGGCACGGCGATCTTCAGCCTGATGCGAAACATCGGCGGCAGCGTCGGCATCTCGATCGTCGAAGCGCTGCTGGACCAGAATACCCAGATTGTCCATTCGCGCCTGGTCGAGCAGCTGCGTCCCGACAATCCGCTCGCCCGTGCGCCGCAATTGGGGCGCCCTACAGCCTGACGATCCCGTCGGGTGTCGCCGCGCTCAATGCCGAAGCGACCCGCCAGGCGGCGATGGTCGCCTACATCGACGATTTCATGCTGATGATGATCCTCGTGATCGCCGCACTGCCGCTGCTGCTGCTGCTGCGCCGCCCCCAGTCGGTCCCGACAGGAGCGGCCGTCGCCGGCCTCGACTAGCCGAGCGAGGCGATGATCTCGCGATAGGCCGCCTCGGGAAACGCCTTCAAGGTTTTGGTCCGCACCGTCCCCAGCATTCCGAGCAGCAAGGTGAAGCGCGCCGCCACCGCGTCGTCGGGCGCTTCGTAGATCGCGATCAGGTCGTAATCGCCCATGGTCATGTAAAGCCCTTTGAATTCGCCTCCCATGTCGACCAGCGCCTTTCTGGCGGTATCGACCCGCCGCGGCGATTCTTTAGCCTTTTGCGCACCCTGGTCGGTCCAGTTGGCGAGCATGATGTATGTCGGCATCGCGTTCCTCCCATTCTGATTGCGGGCGTGCGGCTTGCTCCGGCGAGTGCCGTGGCCATCGCCTCACCTGATAGTGAGGGCGCAGTATAGCACTGATTGGGCAACGTGCAGGGGAAGGCCGGTTCGATGGCGTCTCGGTTTCTCGGCTGGGTGTCGGCTTGCGTCCTCGGAGTGGTGGTTCTGCCGCCGGTCGCGCAGCACGCCGCCGCGGCTGCTCCGCGCGGCAGCTGGCAGGTCGTGCTCGCCGCCGGCGACGATGCCGAGCCAGTGTTCGACGACGCAACCCGGGCCTTGGCCCAGCTTCTCGCCGCAGCGGGCGTGCCGACCGCCAATATTCACCGGCTGAGCGCCGCCCCGGTTCAGCTGCGCCGGGGGGTCGAGCCGGCCACCGCCGAGACCCTTCTGCGACGCATCGCCGGGTTGCCGGCTGGGCCCGGCGACCGGTGCTTTGTGTTCCTGACCTCACACGGCGAGCGCGACGTAGGGCTGTGGCTCGAGCGCTCCCACCGGGCGCTGCATCCCGAGGAGCTGGCCCAGTCCCTGTCGCGGGGCTGCGCCGCGGTCCCGACGGTCGTGGTCGTGTCGGGCTGCTACACCGGGAGCTTTGCCGCCGGCGCAATGGCCAAGCCCAACCGCATCATTCTGACCGCAGCGCGGCGTGATCGGCCGTCCTTCGGCTGCCAGGCCGAGCGCACCTATACCTTTTTCGACCAATGCCTGCTCGGCGCTCTGCCGGACGCGGCGAGCTGGCAGGCGGTGTTTCGCCGGACCGGCGGCTGCGTGAGCCGGAAGGAGCACGCTCTCGGCGAGCGGCCGTCGCAGCCCCAGGCCTATTTCGGCTCGGCGGTGGCCAAGCTGAAGGTCGGGTTCTAAGCGCGATCAACCTCCCGGATCGTTCATCGCGACACGACGATCGGCACCTCGCCCTGGCGCCGGCTGATGGTGACTGCGACGTCGTCGCCGTAGCGTCGCAGCAGCACGTCGGTCTCGCCGTTTCTGGTCCGCAGGCCGCGCAACTTCAGCTCGTCGAGAAAGTCGGGCAGGGTCGGGTGATCGAGCCGGATCTCGCTGGCGTCGCGGTCGAATTTCAAACCCAGGCTCGCCTGGACCAGGGCCAGCACGGTGGCGCTGGACCAGGCCTGCGGCGAGCACGCGACCGGATAGAGGGTGGGCGCGTTGAGCTTGCGCCAGGGAAAGCCGCAGAACAGCTCGGGCAAGCGGCGCAGATCCATATAGCCGGCGGCGTCGAACAGGCCCTTGAAAATCTTCAGCACACCCGCCTTGAGGCCGTAGCGGGCCAGCCCCAGGGCAATCAGCGCATTGTCGTGCGGCCACACCGAGCCGTTGTGGTAGGACATCGGATTGTACCGCGCCGCCGAGACCGCGACGGTGCGTACCCCCCAGCCGGAAAAGCAAGCCAAGCCGAGCAAGGTCTCGGCGACGCGGCGGGCGCGCTCGGGAGCGGCGATCCCGGTCAACAGCGCGTGCCCGGCATTGGAGGCGACGACCCGGCACGGATGTTTGGCGCCGTCGAGCGCCAGCGCATAGGTCGACAGCTCCTCGCACCAGAACAGGTCCTCGAACCTGCCGCGCAGAATTTCCGCCTGGCGCGCGAGCTCGACGGCGGTGCGCCGGTGTCCCAGCGCCTCCGCCAGCAGCGCGGCCTGCTGCTTCGCGGCATAGACGTAGCCCTGCACTTCGCACAGCGCGATCGGACCCTCCGCCAGCCGCCCATCCTGGTGAAAAATCGAGTCCTGCGAATCCTTCCAGCCCTGGTTTACCAAGCCGTTGACGTTTCTGCGGTGGTATTCGACAAAGCCGTCGCCGTCCGGATCGCCCCAGGTGTCGCACCAGCGCAGCGCGGCTTCGACATTGGGCCATAACGCCCGGATCGTTTCGAGATCCCCGGTGCGCCGGAAATATTCCCCCATCAGCATGACGAACAGGGGGGTCGCATCGACACTGCCGTAATAGCGCGAGAACGGCACCTCGCGCAGCCGCGCCATCTCTCCGTCGCGCATTTCATGCAGGATCTTGCCCGGCTCGGCGTCGCGCTCGGCATCGATCTCGGTCGCCTGAGTCGCGGCGAGAAAATTTAAAACGCCTTTGGCGATGGCCGGGTCGACCCACAGCGCAAACAGCGCGGTGATGATCCCGTCGCGGCCGAAGACGGTGCTGAACCAGGGAATGCCGGCAAAGGGATAGGGGCCGTGCTCGGTCTCGGTCACCAGCATATAGAGGTCCGCGACCGAACGTCGCGCCAGTTCGTTGAATTGCGTGTTCGAGCCTTCGAGGCTGGCGGCGCGGCCGCTCGAGACGCGCATGGCCCGGCGCGCGGTCCGCAACGCGCTGTAGAACCGGCGGCCGAGGCCGGCCTCGGCGCCGCGATCCTCGCAGGCGATCTGCAGCACCGAGCGCCTCGCCTCGCCGGGCGCGAGCGACAACGCGAACCGTGCGCCCGTCTGGTCGAGGCGGGTCGGCGCCGGCTCAAAGGTGAGCCTGGTGACGCGCTCCACTCCGTCGAGCCCGAAATATTGCATTTCGACCGTCGCATTCGAGCGCCGCTCGATCGACAGCCGGCCGCGGCGTGCGCGCTCTTCCCCCCGCACCTCGAACAAATCGGCAAAATCGGCGGCGAAATCGATGCTCAATGTCAGATCGTGCGTGACCAGATCGAAATTGTGCACCAGCAATCGTTCGTAGCAGCAATTCTGCCAGATGTATTTGCGCCGATTGACGTGGATCAGCTCGCCGCGCAGCGCGATTCGGCCGCCGGCGCTGAGGTCGGGGTTGGTCAGATCCACCGTCAGAACGATATTGTCTTCTTGGACGTTCGAGCTCAGCAGCAGCAGCGGTGCGTCGTTGAGGCGCAGCTCGAGCCGCGACAGATAGCGGGTATCGCGGTGGTAGACGCCCTCGGGGCTGCCCTCGGCGGGGATGATGTCGCCGCGCGGGTCAAAGACGGCAAAGGTATGGCCCTGCTTCAGCGCGCGCGGCCTGCGCTCCTGCAGCTGCGCGCTCGATTCGATGTAGAACCGAGAGGCCTCGCTGGCCTCGGGCCGTCGTTCCGGCATTCTGCCCGGGGCCGGGGCGCAGCTTTCAGTCGTCGTCCGCGGCCTCTGCCACGACCGGCTGAGCGGCCCCGCCGCGGCGCAGCACCTCGCGGTACAAGTCCAGATAGTCGTGCGCCATCCGCTCGACCGAGAAGCGCTCCTCGAAGCGGCGGCGGATCACCGTCCGATCGAGCGCCTTCACCCGCGGGATCGCCGCGACGGCCTCGTCGATGCTGTCGACGATGAACCCGGTGACACCGGGTTCGATGATCTCCGGCACCGAGCCGCGCCGGAAGGCGATCACCGGAGTCCCGTTCGCCATCGCCTCGATCATGGCGAGCCCGAACGGCTCGGGCCAATCGATCGGGAACAGCAGCGCCATCGCATCCCCCAAAAAAGCACCTTTCTGCTCGTCGCCGATTTCGCCGATGAAGTCGATCAACGGATTGTCGAGCAACGGCTCGATCTCGGCCTTGTAATACTCGCGATCCGCCTTGTCGACCTTGGCGGCGATGGTCAGCGGCACCCCCGCGCGCCGGGCGATCTCGATCGCACGGTCCGGCCGCTTTTCCGGACTGATGCGGCCGATGAAGGCGAGGTAGCCGCCCGCGCCGCGGCCCGGTGGGTAAAGTTCGGGCGGCAGGCCATGATGAACGGTGGCGTACCAGTTGGCCCAAGGCACCGGCGTACGTTGCGCGTTCGAGATCGAAACCAACGGCATCATCGAAAATTCTCGCATCAGCGGCGGCAGATCCGGCAGGTCGAGCCGCCCGTGCAAAGTCGTTACGGTCTGGTGCCAGCGAGAAGCGAACAGCGGAAATTGCAGAAAGTCGGCGTGGAAGTGGATGATGTCGAACTTGTCGGCGCTTCTAGCCACCCGGTTCATTAAGATCAGGTGATGAAAAATCGGATCGTGGCACTGCGGGTTGAGACGAAGTGCGGTTTCGCACGGCGCTTGGAGAACCGCCGCGGTTTGCGAATCGCCGCTGGCGAACAAGGTGACCTCGTGTCCCTGGCGCACCAGCTCCTCGGTCAAATGCGAGACCACGCGCTCGGTGCCGCCGTAAAGCTGCGGCGGGCAGCTTTCGTACAAAGGTGATACCTGGGCAATCCTCATTTGTGCGAGGTCCTCGATGGTTCGTCGTTGCTGCGAGCAGTCACCGTAGGGAGCAGTGGCACGAGCGCGTCGCTCCGCTGCGGCGGCAGCGTTAATCTAAACCGCTGCGACGACGGAAAGTTCCAGGCGGAGTGGCGTTCAGCCGCAGCGCCCGGATGGCCCGTCATGACCGGGCCGGCCCCGGTCATCCACGAGCCGCGGCACAAACTTTGCCGGTTTCCGTGGATGGCCGGACTTGTTCCACGGCTGTCCGGTTTAGATTGGGTTCCATTGGAGCGCCAGTTGAGCCGGGTTGAGAGGATTTGGCGGCTCGGTTTCGAGCAGGCGATCGAGGCGGCGGCGGTGCATCAGGTTGACGCGGACCAGGCGGGCGAAGGCGAGCGGGCTGGCGACAGCCTTCTGCCCGGCCTGGGCGAAGCCGCAGCAGCACAAAGGCGACCCGCGCGACGGCGATCTGGATGCGCACGGCATTCTCGGAGGTGCCGAGAAAGCGGCGGATCTTGAGGGTCTGCTTGACCCAGCGTAAGAACCGCTCGATCGCCCAGCGGCGCTTGTAGAGATCGGCGATCTGCTGGGCCGAAGCATCAAGGTCGTTGGACAGGATGCGGATGACCTTGCCGGTGCCGAGCTTGACCCGAACCTCGCGCACCGGGTCCTGGAAGGGATTGAGCCGGTTGGACTGGCGCGGCGGCAGATGGCCGATGCGATCGGACAGGATCGGGCCCTGCGCCGGGACCGGCAATTCTGCGGCCGTTGTCAGCGGGGTGTCGGCTTTGAGCCGGGTGACGATGCGGCATTGCGCGCGGTCGAGCTTGGCCCACCAGGCATAGTCGTAATAGCCCAGATCAAAGACATACGAGCCTGGACATACGAGCCTGCCCCGGCCAGCTGGCCGTAGAGCAGCGCCACTAGCCGGCTTTTTGTGGTCAGCCGGCGAACCCGCGAAGCAGCCCGGTGCGTCGCCACCAGCCGATCAAATTCAGCCCACGGCAGATGCTTCAGAAGCCCATGAAAAACGCTATTGTGATGGCGCATGGCGTTGACCCCCCGTCTCGTGTCCGGATCGTCGGCGAAACGTCCCGGACCGAGTGGAATCAATGCCATGCCCCGTGTGCAGCAAAACTCAACCGGACAGCCGCGGCACGAGGCCGGGCATGACGATCGAGGTGAGACTGCACTGCACCATCTGAATGCGTCTGAGCGCTGGCCCGATCTGAGGCGCGTCGATCGCTTCTCCGTCGCGCGCGTTGCGCGTAGTCCCGGCCGATCGGGGTCGGCGCTGCGCCGATTGCGCAGGGTCTCAGGCGGCACCGCTTTACGCCAGCCAGCAAAAAACCGACACCCGGCCCAGCGCCCCGGCATCAAGGCCATCATCGGGGCACCGACCCTGTCCTCCAAGGCCTTCGGGGCTAACGCTGCGGTCGAGCTCTTGATATGGTTTTGGCCTTGGCGGTGAGTGTCGGTTGCGGGATGACGGCTCGTGCCGGCCCTCGGATCGTAGATTTTCCCCCCTTGAAACGCGGTGACGGCGGAGTTACTTGCATCGTGAAAGTGACTTCGAAGCGGGTGGTGCTTGACGATGCGACGCAAGAATTTCGGCAACACGCATTGCCCGATCGCCCGCAGCCTCGACCGGGTCGGCGAATGGTGGTCGATCTTGATCCTGCGCGATGCCCTTTATGGCCTGAAGCGCTTCGACGAATTTCAAAAAAACCTGGGCGTCGCGCCGAACATGCTGACCCGGCGGCTGAACCGCCTGGTCGAAGCCGGCCTCTTGGAGCGGCGGCGCTACAGCGAGCACCCGCCCCGCGACGAGTACGTGCTGACCGACAACGGCCGCGATTTTCGACCGGTGCTGCTGGCGCTGCTCGCCTGGGGCAATCGGCACTTCGCCCCGGAAGGCGCCTCGGTGCAGCTGGTCAATCTGCGGACCGGTGCCGTGGTCGAGCCCGTGGTGGTCGATGGCGCGACCGGCGAGAAGATCGCCGGCGCCGATTTTGCCGTCGTTGCCGGACCCGCCGCCGATGACGGGGTTCGCCAGCGGCTGGCCGAGCGCGGGCGGAGACCGTTTGCACGGGAGTGCGACGCATGAGCACGCAAGCGCTCGACCGCAGCACGGCGCGCGAGGCCGCGGCGGACGGGCTGAGCGGCATTCTGGCCACCCGGCGCCGTATCCGCCTCGGCCGGCACCTCGCCCTCGCGATGCTCGGCCTGATTGCCGCCGCCGGCGCCACCTGGTACGGCTGGGACTGGTGGACGGTCGGGAGATTTATCGAGACCACCGACGACGCCTATATCGGCGGCAACGTGACGACGTTGTCGCCGCATGTCGCCGGCTTCATTTCAAGGATCCTGGTCGGCGACAATCAGTTCGTGCGCGCCGGGCAGTTGCTGATCGAGCTCGACGACCGCGATTACAAGGCCAATCTGGCGCATGCCGAAGCCGTGGTCCGGCACCAAACGGCGGCGCTCGCCAATTTGCATGCAAAATACGCGCTGCAGCAATCGATGATCCAGCAGGCCGAGGCCGACCTTCAGGCCGAAAAGGCGAAGGCCGGTTTCACGCACGAGGACGCCGTGCGCTATCACGCATTGGCGGTCACCACCTTCGGCACCATACAGAACGACCAGAAGGCGTTCGCCGCCGATCAGCAGGCCGAGGCGACAGTCAAAGCGTCCGAGGCCGGCCTCGACGCCGCCCGCCAGCAGCTCGCCGTCATCGACACCGAGATCGCCGAAACCAAGGCGAGCCTGGCGCAGGCGCAGGCTGATCTGCGGACCGCGCAGCTGAATCTCGGCTACACCAAGATCCGCTCCCCGATCGACGGCTACATCGGCGATCGCGCGGCGCAGATAGGTGCATATACACCTGTCGGCACGGCGCTGCTCGCGATCGCCCCGGCCCATGGGTTGTGGGTCGACGCCAATTTCAAGGAGGACCAGCTGGCGCGAATGCAGCCGGGGCAGAAGGCGACGTTCGCCGCCGATGTATTGTCCGGGCGCACTTTCACGGGCCGGGTGCTGAGCCTCGCCCCGGCGACCGGTGCGGTCTTCAGCGTCATCCCACCCGAAAACGCAACCGGCAACTTCACCAAGATTGTGCAGCGCGTCCCGGTGCGCATCGCCGTCGACGATAGCGACGGCACCCTGGGACTGCTCCGCCCCGGCCTATCGACGACGGTCAGCGTGTACACGCACGCCTCCCCGGAGAACGAGAAATGACCACCCAGGCAACTGCATCCCCGGTGGAGGACGCGCCTAGCATCTTGCCATTCGCGGTCATGTGCGTCGGCATGTTCGTGGCCTTGCTCGACATCCAGATTGTCGCCTCGTCATTGCAGGATATCGGCGGCGGGCTGTCCGCCGCGCAGGACGACATCAGCTGGGTGCAGACCGCCTATCTGATCGCCGAGATCATCGTGATCCCGCTGTCCGGCTGGCTGACCCGCGTGTTTTCGACGCGCTGGCTGTTCTCGGCCTCCGCGGCCGGGTTCACCGTCGCCAGCATGCTCTGCGGCATCGCCTGGAATATCGAAAGCATGATCGCGTTCCGCGCCCTGCAAGGGATGCTCGGCGCCTCGATGATCCCGACCGTCTTTACCTCGTCCTTCTATTATTTCCCTGGCCCGCGCCGGGTCTATTCGGCGGCCGTGGTCGGCACCATCGCCTCGGTCGCGCCGGTTTTGGGTCCGGTGATCGGTGGCTGGATCACCGACACGCTCGATTGGCACTGGCTGTTCTACGTCAATCTGGTGCCGGGCCTGCTGGTTGCGGCGGTGGTGCCTCTTCTCGTCGACATCGACCACCCGGATCTGTCGTTGCTGAAGGGCGCCGACTATATAGGCATGATCCTTATGGCATTGGCGCTCGGCACCCTCGAATATTTTCTCGAAGAAGGCGCGCGCTGGAATTGGTTCGATGATTCGACGATCACCGCCTGCGCCTGGATCGCCGGCATTTCTGGCGTCCTGTTCGTCGCCCGCAGTCTGACCTATGCCCAGCCGGTCGTCGATCTGCGCGCGCTTCGCGACCGGAATTTCGCGCTCGGCTGCTTTCTGTCCTTCATCACCGGCATCGGCATCTTTTCGACGATCTATCTGACGCCGCTGTTTCTCGGCTACGTGCGCGGATTTAGCGCGTGGCAGACCGGGCTCGCAATCTTTTCCACCGGCGCCGCATCGCTCGCCGGCGTGCCGATCTATGTAGCGCTCGCCCGCAGGATCGACATGCGCTGGCTGATGATGTTTGGCCTCGCCTGTTTCGGACTGTCGATGTGGTCGTTCAGCTTTATCACCCATGACTGGGGTGCGGCCGAATTGCTGGTCCCGCAGGTGCTGCGCGGTTTTCCGCAGGTCTTTGCGGTGGCGCCCTCGGTCAATCTCGGTCTCGGCAGCCTGCCGCCGGAGCGGCTCAAATACGCGAGCGGCCTCTTTAACATGATGCGCAATCTCGGCGGCGCGGTCGGCATCGCGATCTGCGGCGCCATTCTAAACGACCGCACCAATCTGCATTTTGTCGACATCGCCTCGAACCTGACCCCGGCGAACGGTCCGATGGAGCGGCTGCTGAGCGGGATGTCCGAGCGCTGGGCCGCGGCTCTCGGCGGGTCGGTCGCCGGACACGCGGCCGCCCTCGACCAGCTGTGGCACCTCGCCTACCGCGAGGCCTCGACCCTCGCCTATGCCGACGCGTTCCGCGCGATCATGCTCGCCTTTGCCGTCGCAACGCTGCTGGTGCCGCTGATGCGCAAGGTGGCCGCGCCCAAGGCGCCGCCGACCGAAGCCCACTGACCCGAACCCAGGAATTCAGCCATGCCCATTCTCGTGGTCGGCGCCGGTGCGATC
Organism: uncultured Alphaproteobacteria bacterium; assembly: GCA_963703665.1. Classification (GTDB taxonomy): domain Bacteria; phylum Pseudomonadota; class Alphaproteobacteria; order ATCC43930; family CGMCC-115725; genus AP-15. The sequence goes on from CAVPFB010000003.1 coordinate 408,673, forward strand.
GGCGGCTATTTCGGCGGCAGGCTGCTCGCGGCCGACCGGGGATCGATCTGCACCGTGGCCGTCATCCCGGCGACCAGGAGCACGCCCTCCGGCACATGGTCAATGTGAACGCGCACCGGGACGCGCTGCGCCAAACGCACCCAGGTGAAGATCGGGTTGACCGTGGCCAGCCCTTGCCGGTCCGGTGCCGCGTTGGTCACGTCGATCGCGCGGGAGACGCTGCCGACATGACCGCGGACGATCCGGCGATAGCCCATCAGGTGGACCAATGCCGGGTCGCCGACCTGGATCGCATCGAGGTTGGTCTCCTCGAAATAGCCGTCGACCCAGAAGGAATCGGCATCGACCAGGGAAATGAGGTTCTGTCCGATGGTCGCGTAGTCGCCGCGCTGCGCCAAGAGGTTGGTCACGTAGCCGTTGACGGGAGAGCGGATCTCGGTGCGCTGCAGATTGACTTGCGCCTGGTTCAGGTTGGCCACGGCCTGCTGATAGGTGGCCCGCGCGGCGATCGCATTGCTCTGAAAGGTCTGCTTCTCCTCGACCGTGGTCGAGAGCGTTGTCAGGACGCGCCGGCGCTCGGCCTCGCGCGCGGCGTTCTCGGCGTTGACCTGCGCCTGCTGCACCGCGGCCTCGGCGAGGCTGACGGCGATCTTGTAGTTGGTCGGGTCGATGACCATCAGCAGCTGGCCCTTGCGCACCAGCTGGTTGTCGGCGACCGGCAGCGCGACGATCTGCCCTGCAATCTGAGGCGCGATCGTCACGACATAGGCCCGCACCGTGCCGTCGCGGGTCCACGGCGCGGCAACGTAGGCGTTCCACATCGCCCGCCCCAGCCAGACGGCGAGCGCGACCGCCGCAAGGGTGACCAGCAGCGGCAAGAGCCGGATGCGCGCTCGGCGGGTCCTCCTGACCCTGGGAGGGGGCGGCAGATCGTCGAGGAGGTCGGTACTCCTCGCCTCTTCCTTCGGCCTCAGCTCGACGTCGTTCATCAGGCGCCCTCAGCGCGCGAAAAACAGGACCATCGACGACAGCACGATCATGTATATCGCGAATACGAACAGCGCCGGGTGCCAGACATAGCGCAGCAAGCCGAACCGATCCGCGAACCGCCGCAGCCCGATCGTGAGCACCCAGGCGGCGACCATCATCACCGAGATCGGCGCGACGTAGACGCCAAACAGGTCGACCTCGGTGAACCTCACCCGGGCGCTCCTGCGTCGAAGTAAGCGGCATGTTGGGTGAGCGCCTCCGAGATTGCAAGGACGAGGCCGCGCGCCCGCAGTGCTGCTTCTCCGGGACGAGAGGCGAGCGCGGCGTCGAGGTTGGCAAGCCTTGCGGTTGCCGCAGCGCAGTCACCGCGCGCGACCGCCTCAAGCGCCGTCCCCAAATCGAAGCTCGGATCGGACCCGCGGCAGAGGTGGCGAAGCCGGATGATTCTGCTGCCTGCCGACAACGCCGCGGTCAGCCATGATCGCTGCAACGGTTCCGCCTGATCCGGCAGCAACGCGAACCTGGCATACATGCGCTGCTCCCAGTCCTCCGGCGAGTCGGGGATCGGACCCGTCGCGAGGCGGCGCAGGTCGCGCAACGTCAATTCCAGCAGGCGGCGCGCGCGATAGGCTGGCGATAGCGGCGGCAGCAGACGGAACGAGAGTGCGGCGGCACCCGCGCCGGCGATGATTGTCAACGCCGTGTTATAGTATTGCTGTTGGTCGTAGCTCATCGGATTGGTGGGGGCCAGCAGCGGAACGAGGACGGTCACCATTCCGGTGAAAATGGCTGGCTGCCATTGCAAGGCAAAAACCGTTCCCAACGGCACCAGCACGAAACCAATTATCAAGCTGAAACCGGCAAAGGACTCGACGTTCGGCAGCACCGCAAAAAGCAGGGTCGCAACAAGAGCTACGTCCAGGAGGCTGCCGATGATGAAGCCGATCGCGATGCCGTAGGCTTGCTCGGCGCGCGCCGAGAACAAGATCACGATGATCGCTGCAAAGGTAACCGCGTTGGCGCCGCCGGGCCATGCGGTAACGATCCAGAAGAGTTCGGCGGCGCCGATCACGACGAGGGCACGCCCGGCATTTGCCAGCGGCGGAAGCCAATCAGGAATGCGCAAACGGCGCCGGCCGCGGATACGCGCAACCGAGCGGGCGGCGGGATCGGCGACAAGCAGAGCGAGCGCGATCAGTGCCTGTGAAATGCCTGAGAGCGCTTCGGCCGCCTGGTCGGCGAGGAGCCGCAGCGACGCCGTCGCCGCCGGCAGGGCGGACAGCTTAGCTACCGCGGTATCGCAGGCCTGAAGCAACCGCGCCGGGTGCATCATCCAGTGCGCCGTCTCATCCTCCCCAGGCCTCGCGCGAAGCTGCTCCGGCACCTCAGCCAACAACGCTTCCGCCTCCTGTCGGGCGCGTTCCTGACGCGATCGCGCCAAGACGACCGCCACCGTGCGCCAGCTGGCGAGAGCCCTGACCAGACCATCCAAAGCATTCTGCAAGGCCGGGGAGTGGTAGCGAAGTTCCGAGGATTCGCCGAGCGCCTCGTCAACGGCCGGGTCGAGAGCGATGACCCGGCGCACGAGCTCGCGCCGGATCGTCTGCGTCTGCTCGAATCCGGCGCCGGCATCGGCCAATGTGCCGGTAAAGCGGCAGGCAATCTCGGCCGAGAGTTGGGCGAACAGCCTCGCCAGCCGGCGCCGGGCGCCGCCCAAATCAGTTCCGGCGAGCACGATGCCGGCGCAGACGATGCCGATACAGATCTCGCTCGCGCGGTAGACGGCGAGCAGGAAGGCCTGCCCGTTCAGACCCCCGACGGCACCGAGCTGGTCGCTGGCGATGATCGCCGCGGTATAGCCGGCCAGCGCTGCCGCATAGGCCGCGAAATTGCGCAGAAGCGTGGCGACGAGCGCGCATGCGGCCCCCCACAGCGCCAGGCTCACGAGAAAGGCGGCGCGGTTCTGCGGGAAGCAGGCGGTCATCACCACGATCGCCACCGCGCCCACCACGGTGCCGATCAGGCGGAACCAGCCCTTGCGCAGCGAGGCGCCGAGATGGGGCTGACAGACGATCGCCGCCGTGGTTCCGGCCCAGAACGGATTGTCGAGCTCGAGCCAAAACGCCACGTACATCGCCAAACAGACCGAGGCCCACAGCCGCAGGCCGAACAGCAGCGCCGGACCCGCCGCCCGGATCGCGGTCGTCGCGGTCCCGGCCCAACGAGCCCGCATACTTGGCTGCGTGGCTGAAGGGTCGGTGCTGCTCATCCGCGTTGTCCGCCATCGCCGTCGTCCGGCCGGTCCATCGCGCGTTCCCGAGATTTTGGGAACGGTCAATGCTCTCCGGAACGCACGGGCCATTATCGCCGAGCAGCAATCAGCGCGCCAACCGACCCGGCCGCAGACCTTTCACCACCAGTCGCAGCGGACGGACGCAGTGTCTGACCCTCTTGCGCGGCGCCGCGATTGAGGCAAGTCTCCGCATCGGCCGCCTTCGGAGAGGAACCATGCCGCAATTGTCCGTTGCCGCCCGCCCGATCGCCATCCGGCCGATCGCAGGCCCGAGCGCGTGGGTGCGCCGCGATGTCTGCGTCGAGGATTGGCGGGTCGAGCTGTCGCCCGACTGTCTCGACGAGATCCGCCGGGTAGTCGACGAGCTGCGCGCCTATCCGCTGCCGACGATCGTACTGGCGGCGGATGATTTCGCGATGCCGGCGTGCCGTGCGGCGATGGCGCGGGTGCGCGACATTCTCGCCCGCGGCGTGCGCTTTGCGATCGTCGACCGGCTGCCGACTGGCCGAGATGGAGCCGGCCGCGGCGACCGCGATCTATTGGCTGTTGTCGGGCATGATTGCCCGCCCGGTTGCGCAAAAGCTCGACGGCACGCTGATCTACGACGTGCTCGACACCGGCGCAGCAGGCATTGCCCGGCTCGGGGGTCCGCCCGGACAAGACCAACATCGAAATCCGCTTTCATAACGACAACGCCTATAACGACACGCCGCCCGACTATGTCGGGCTGCTATGCCTGCGCCGCGGCGATGAGCGGCGGGCACAGCCGGGTGGTCAGCTTCCACACCGCCTACAACGGGATGCTGGCGCGTTGCCCGGAGCGGCTGGCGCGGCTCTTCGAGCCGTTCTGGTTCGACCGCCAGCGCGAATTCCATGAGGGCGAGAGCCCGGTCTTCGCCGGCCCGGTGTTCGATGCCGGCAGCGAGATCAAGGCCCGGTTCAGCGTTCACCAGATCAACAGCGGCTATGTGCTGAAGGGCGAGCCGCTCGACCCGGCCGGCGAGGCCGCCGTCGCGACGATGCTCGACCTCTTCGAGGACGACGCGCTGTCGATCGATTTCGACCTCGAGCCGGGGCAGATGCAATTCGTCGACAACCGGGCGCTGGGCCACAGCCGCACCGCCTTTGTCGATTATCCCGAGCCCGAAGCGCGGCGGCATCTGGTGCGTCTGTGGCTACGCGACGGCGGCAGGCGCGCTTACCCTGGCTGAGGAGCGGCGTGACAATAACCGGCGGCTTCGCTGAGGTTTAGTTAACGATTGTCGCCGATTGTCGCGGCCATGTCGTCGCTGACAATCGCCGCGATCGTGCTGCTCTGCGTGGTCGCCGGCTCGCTGATCGGGATCGTGCTGGGCCGTCGCCTGCCCGAGCCGCACCGCAACCTCGAATTGCGCGATGCGGTCAAGCTTGCCACCGGCATGCTGTCGGTGTTAGCGGCGCTGGTGCTGGGGCTGCTGATCGCCAGCGTTAAGAACTCGTTCGACACCACCGACACCCAGATCCGCCAATTCGCCGCCACCTTGACCCTGCTCAACCAGACACTTGCCGATTACGGGCCGCAGACCGCCGAGACCCGCGCGATGCTGCGCAGCTACACGACGCGCGCCCTCGCCGACAACTGGCCCGAGGACAAGGCGACACCGGTGCGGATGGAAGATGTCGAGGCAGGCAGGCTGCTCGACGGCATTCGCGCCGCGGTGCTGAGGCTGCCCGGCGGCAGCCCGCGCCGCGACACCTTGCGCGCTGACGCCGCAGCGCTGGTCGAGGATGCGCTCAAAACCCGCTGGCTGCTGATCGAGCGCGCCGAAAGCTCGATTCAGCCGCTGTTCCTCGAAATTCTGATCGCCTGGATCACCCTGATCTTCATCAGCTTCGGCTACAACGCGCCGCGCAACGCGACGGTGCTGACCACATTTTTTCTGAGCGCCGGGGCTCTTGCCGCCTGCATCTTTCTGATTGTCGAAATGGACACCCCGTTTGAAGGGTTGATTACTGTGTCGAGCTCGCCGATGCGCAACGCGCTCGCGCATATGAGCCTGCATTCCTTTCCCGAATAACCCCGCTGCGCGTCATCCGGCTTGTCATGCGGGTGCGCGGCGACGAAGCTGGTTGGACCGCTCGCCCCGCATGCTTCAGGACACAGATGATCCAAACCCAGGCCGCCAACATCGATCTCCCGGCGGCGCTCGCCGAAGCCGAGGAGCAATACAGGGCGCAGAACCCGAAGAGCCTCGCCCAGCACCGCGAGGCCTGTGCCGCGATGCCGGGCGGCAACACCCGCGCCTCGATCCATGTCGACCCGTTCCCACTGGCGATGGCGCGCGGCGAGGGGGCGCATTTGTGGGACCTCGACGGGCACGAATACGCCGATTTCCTCAGCGAGTTCACCGCCGGGATCTACGGCCATTCGCACCCGGCGATTCGCCGCGCGATCGAGGACGCGCTGGCCGGCGGGCTCAATTTCGGCGCGCATGGCGAGGCCGAGGCGCGTTTTGCCGCGGCGGTGTGCGCGCGCTTCCCGTCGATCGAGCTGGTGCGCTTCACCAATTCCGGCACCGAGGCCAATCTGATGGCGATCGGTGCCGCGCGCGCGATCACCGGCCGGCCCAAGATCCTGGTCTTCGCCGGCGGCTATCACGGCGGCGTGTTTTATTTCCGCGGCCATGGCAGCGCGTTGAACGCGCCGTTCGAGTTTCTGGTCGGCCGCTACAACGATCTCGCCGCGGTCGAGGAGCTGGTCGCGGCCGCACCGCACCGCGCTCGCCGCGATCCTGGTCGAGCCGATGCAGGGCACCACCGGCTGCATCCCGGCCGAGCACGCTTTTCTCGCTGGCCTGCGCGCGCTGGCGAGCGAAACCGGGGCGCTGCTGATCTTCGACGAGGTGATGACCTCGCGGCTGGCGCCGGGCGGGCTGCAGCAGGTCCACGGCATCCTGCCCGACATGACCACGCTCGGCAAATACCTCGGCGGCGGCATGAGCTTTGGCGCCTTTGGCGGCCGCGCCGACATCATGGAGCGCTTCGACCCCCGCCGGCCGGACGCGCTCCAGCACGCCGGCACCTTCAACAACAACGTGCTGACGATGAGTGCCGGGCTGGTCGGGCTGACCGAGATTTATACGCCCGAGCGCGCCCATGCCTTGAACCAATGGGGCGATGGCTTGCGCGATCGGCTGAACGCCGTCGTGCGCCGGCACGGGCTGGCGATGCAGTTCACCGGCTTGGGCTCGATGATGTCGGTGCACATGACCGACCGGCCGATCCATTCGGAGGAGGATGCGGCGTGCGGCAAGGCGCGTTGCGCGACCTCTTCTGGTTCGACCTCGTCGCCCGCGGCATCTGGTTTGCCAAGCGCGGCATGTTCGCGCTGTCGATCGCCCTCGACGACGCCGACGCCGACCGGCTCGCCGACGCCGTCGAAGACTTCGCCCAGACCCGCGCGCCGTTGTTCAAAGGCCGCGGCTGACTCGTGGCTGACCCCGAGCGGCTACCGCCGCCGCCGTTTTGGCGAACAAGGTATTTTGCGATGACCGTCATGGCCAAGGCAGATCGGCGCTGGATCGACCCGGCAGACATTTTGCGCGCTCTTCGTCGCCCGTCCGGAAGGAGCGACAGCGCGATGGCCGCGTGCGGTACTGGACTTATGTTCCGCGCCTTGGGACCCATATTCGGGTCGCGACCCTGGCGGACGCGGAAACGATGCACACAATGTTCAAGGACAGAGATTTTATCGGATGAATGGGGATCTCGACTACGATCCGACTACGGACAGCCTCTATATCAAGCTTCGGGCGGAGGCGTCGGTGGACAACCGCATCTTAAGCGACGATGTCGTCATCGATTGGGGTGCTGACGGAGAGCCGGTCGGCTACGACATCCAGCATGCGAGCCAGCATGCGGATGCGATTGCTGAGGCACTCGGCCATTTGCACCGGAGCCATGCCGCATAGCATCACAGAGGGCGCTTGGCCGCATTGATCGAACCGCCGCAAACAGCTGGTGATCGGGAACGGGTGGCGCGATAGCTCGTGTCGATCGTCGGCGCGCCGTCGCTGTCGACGATGCCGCGCTCGGCCAGGTCGAGCAGATGGGCGTGCACCGATCTCGCGGCGGCGCGGCGCAGCCCCGGCTGGAGCCCGACATAAAGCTGGTCCACGATCGCTTCGATCCGCCCGACGCCGGCCTCGAGACATTCGAGGATGCCGGATTCGCGCTCTCGGCGATGGGCGATAAAGGCGCGGACATGGGCGTGCGGCTCGGTGATCGCCGGGCCGTGGGTCGGCCAATAGACCGCGTCGGGACGCAGCAGCAATTTTTCGAGCGAGGCCATATAGGCGGCCATATCGCCGTCGGGCGGCGCGATCACGCTGGTCGACCAGCCCATCACATGATCGCCGCTGAACAGGATGCCGCGATCGGGTAGCGCGAAGCAGAGATGGTTCGAGGTATGGCCCGGCGTGTGGACCGCCTCGAAACGCCAGCCGGGGCCGTCGATCGCGTCGCCGTCGTGCAGGGACGACATCGGGCGAGAAGTCCCAGTCGCCGCCCTCCTCGACGCCGGGCTCGCCGCGCCGCCGCGCCGGCGTGCGGGCCGAAGCCATAGGTCGGAGCGTCGGTCGCCGCCTTCAGCGCGCTGCCGCCGGCGAATGGTCGCGATGGGTGTGGGTCACGAGGATATGGGTCACCCGCTCGCCGGCGAGGCCCTCGAGCAACGCCGCGACATGCTCGTCGAGATCGGGGCCGGGATCGATCACCGCGACCTCGCCGTTGCCGACGACATAGGTGCCGGTGCCGCGGAAGGTGAACGGGCTCGGATTGCGCGCGACGATGCGGCGGATGCCGGGCGCGACACTTTCGAGCCGGCCGTATTGGAACGAGAATTCGCGGCGGAACGGGATCTCGACGGGCATGCTCCAAGACTACACGAGATCGTGCACGGAGCCCAAGGGCTAAGGTATTATCGCGGCTCGACAGCATGGAGCCGGTACGATGAAGATCAGCCTGGACGTCGACTGCACGGCCGAGGAGGCGCGCAGATTTTTCGGGCTGCCTGAGGTGCAGCCGTTGCAGGAGGCGCTCTTAAAAGAGGTGCAGGAGCGCATCACCGCCAACATCAAGGCGATGGACCCCAAGACGCTGATCGAGACCTGGCTGCCGGCGACCCTCAAAGGGTTCGAGCAACTGCAACAAATGTTCATGGCGCAGATGGCGGGCGCCGCCGGTCAGAAGAAATAGGGGCCCGAAGAAATGGCCGGGCCGGTCTCGCTGCGCACCTCGCGCCTGCTGCTGCGCCCGTGGCGCGACGCGGATGTCACGGCCTTTGCCGAGATCTCGGCCGATCCTGCCGTCATGGAATTTCTGCGACCGCTGTCGGAGCCGGGGGCGGCCGAGGCGTGGGCGGCGCGGGTGCGCGCGCACTGGCAGCAGCACGGGTTCGGGCAATGGGTCGTCGAAATTCCCGACCAAGCGAGCTTCATCGGCGTCGTCGGTCTCGCCACCATCTCCTACGCGGCGCATTTCACGCCGGCGGTCGAGATCGCCTGGCGCCTGGCGCCCGATTTTTGGCGCCGCGGATATGCCAGCGAGGCGGCGCGTGCGGCGCTCGATTACGGCTTCGGCCAGCTCGCCTTCGACGAGGTCGTGGCGGTCACGGTGCCGGCCAATCTTCGCTCGCGCCGGGTCATGGAGCGTCTCGGCATGACCCGCGCGCCGGCAGACGATTTTGATCATCCGAGCGTTCCGGAGGGCCCGCTGCGGCGGTGCGTCCTTTACCGGCTGCGCAACCGGCGGTCGGTTTCGTGACGATGCGGCGATCCCGTCGCCGGCAATTTGGGGCGCGCGTCCGGACCCGAGTCGGGGGCGGCAGTCCACAATTTTGATCGGTCAGGGCGATTTTTTGACCTTGTCAAAACTATGCGGTGTGTTATGTTCGCTTAGTTTCGGCAAACACTACATCGTTAACCTTTACGCAGGCTGGATCTCGTGCGACGTTTGCATGCCACTGTTAGTCGGCTATTCGGTGTAGCGAACGGCATCTCCCAGTACGAAATCCAAACCGGCAGGCGCTGACCGGCCACAAGTACAGACAGGTAGAGTCGGAGACAGAACATGCCAGGGCTAAATTTGTCGCGAGCACTGCTGTTCGCGTTGTCGTTCTGCTTTGTGTGCTGCGGTACGCTGGCAGCTTCGGCGGCCGCCGACCCGTTCCAGCGGTATCTCGTGCTGTACAATCAATCGCCGATCACGGTGTATCCGGTGATCACGGCGGTCGAAAGCGAGAACGGCGCAGCCTGCGGCACCAGCGGCCTCAATCGCAGAATTGTTGTCAACGACAAAACCCGGGGCGCGGGGATACCGACCGGACAGACGGTAACCGTTACCCTGCCGAAGACCAAGCATTGCTGGTACACCGCGGTCCGGATTTATCTCTTCAGCGCAAATCTCGTGAAGTTCGAGGCCCGGATCCCGCAGCCCGACCGCACCATCGCGGATAACGCGACCTTCACTCCGCCCCTGTGTCCCAACAACGCCTGCTGGACCGGAACCGCCGCCGCTCAGTATCCGGTCGATGCGCCGGCCCAGCTGTTCGAATACACCGTCATTTCACAGAACCCGGCGAACGGTCTGGCGTTTCCCGATCCGAACAATCCAAACGGCATTCCGCTGGTGGATATCGATCTCTCCTATGTCGACAGCGCGTATCTTCCGGTGGCGGTCAATATCGATGATGGCGGCGCCACCGCCTATATGGGCACGACCCTGCCCTATAAGAATTTCAACAGCATAACCGCTGCGTTTCTGGCTCTCAAAGATGCGAGCAGCCAGCCGATCTGGTCGGAATACGCGGCCTTTACCGCGGCGAATTTTCCTCACAACGTATTCAACGATCTCGTGGCGGATACCGCAAATGTGATCGGCAGGGACATCGTCGGCGACGTCAGGATCATCCCACCGAACCTGGTTCCCCCCGCTTCGGTCTTGTATACCTCGCCCTACGTCGGCCCGCGCGAATGCAAACAGGTGCCGATGTGTTCAAATCTCGCCGGCAATTGCTGCCCGACCAGTCCGCCCAACCCGGTAATTCTCGACTGTTGCGGCGCGCCGTTCCCCTACCTGATTTCGAACACGACAAAGCACCTGGACACGGTCGACAATCCGTCGGTCGACGGGCTCGTCGCGCGCTGGACCACCTGGGTCAGAAGCAACCCTTGCGCCAAGCTCAGCTCCATCACTACCTGGCCGAGCAATAAAGCGGCGTTCGACAAGGCGGCTTTCTGCGCAGCGTTCAAGACGTCGGTGGTGTTTGCCTGGAATAATTTTTTCAACTCGAAAGACCAGGTTGGCGACAACGGCAAGCCGATCCCCTTTACCGGCTGCGTCAATTATTCCGGCGTCGCCAGGGACCAGTGCGCCGTCGACTCGATCGTCGCCTTCAAGAGCCAGGACCACGGCGTCCTGAACGAAACCGTGCAGGCGCTGATGCGAAGCGTGCCCTACGGGGCGATCGGCGCGACCCGCTGGTCGTTCGACAAATTCATCCTGAACTGGGCGCCGTACAACAGCGTCTTCAATCTGTTTCCCTATGTCCGCATGGTGCACAACGCGACCGATGGCGTCGATGCGCCGGGCGCTTACGCGTTTTCGATCGACGACCGGTTTGGCAATTTTCAGAGCCGCGGGTCTGGTTTTGTGATCGATGTCGGCGGCTCGACCCAATTGCTGAACCGCGACCCCTATGATTTTTGGGAACAATACCGCGTGGCTTTCGCCAAGGGATGGAACCATGCCACGGTGTGCGGTCTGCCGCTGGCGATCCCCAACCAACTGGCCAGCAACGCGCCGATCTCGTTCTGGAAGAACGGGGTCCCGCAGACGACCTGCAATCTCGTCCTCTACAAGACGGCGGCTGAGACCGGGCCGAGCGCCCAATTCGCCAAATACCAGGTCGGCCAAACGTCGAAGCAAGTCACCGATCTTTACACCGGGCTGACGCAGACGGTGACCCAGCTAACCTATGACCCGAGTTATTGCACGAAGAATTCGACACCGGCATTGGTGGCGCCGCCGGTGGCGGTGTGCACCAACTCTCGGATCGTCGCAACTCTGGTCGGCACCGGCGAGGATCCGGGCGAGGCTTACGTGAGCTTGTCCGATGCCGAGAAGCCGCCGGTGACCTTGACCCTGCCCCCGCCGGTGCTGCCGTAGCCGGGCTAATCGGCGGGGACCCCCGGCCAACCATGTCGCGCGGCAGGGCGGTGACAATTCTGGTCGTGCGCCACGGCGAGACCGAATGGAACCGGGAGCGGCGGCATCAGGGCCGGTTCGATTCGCCGTTGACCGAGCGCGGCATCGCGCAGGCTCGCGCGATCGGTCGGCTGTTGGCGACATTGCCGGGCGCCGCCTCGGCCCCGATCGTCGCCAGCCCGCAAGGTCGCGCCCGCCGCACCGCCGAAATCATCCGTGACGAGCTCGGCAGTGCCGGCGCGTTGCGGATCGAGGATCGGCTGCGCGAGCACTCCGTCGGCTCCTGGGATGGCTTGACCTATGACGAGATCGAGGCGCGCGTCCCTGGCGTCTTCGACGGGGAGGGAAGCCACGACTGGTATTTCCGCGCCCTTGAAGCCGAAAGCTACTCTGCTTTCGCCGCGCGCGTCGGCGAGTGGCTGGGCGAACGGGACAAAACCGCGACCAACATCGTCGTCGCACATGGGCTGGTCAGCCGGGTGCTGCGCGGATTGTACGGCGGTCTGCCGCGCGCCGTCGCGCTGAATTTGCCGGTGCCGCAGAACCGCATCTTTCGGCTCTGCGGCGGCGCCATCGACGAGCTTCGCGTTCAGCCCGACCCGGCCGGCGAGGATGGGCGCGGATAGACCTCGGCGATCACATCGTCGAGCCAGTGCCGGGAGAGACCAGGCACTTCGACGATGTCGGCGGTGAGCCGCGCGCCATTCAACTCGTAGAGGACCGCGCCGAGGCGCTTTTCGCCGGGCATCGGCGGCTGGAATTCGCCGACGAGGAAGCTCGACGCCGGCGCCCAAAGGTAACGGGTGTCGCCGCGGCAGAAATCATGCGCCTTGTGCAGATGGCCGCTGGCGACGAGCGCCACCGAATGTCGGTGCGCGAGCGCCATCAGCCGGGCGCGCGGCTCGGGCTCGACCGACCAATATCCGGCATCGCTCTCCTGGGGGCTGACGAGGAACAGCGGCTTGTGCAGAAACCAGGCGATCTGCCGCCCGCCAGCCTCCGTCATCGATGCTTCGAGCCAGCTCGCCTGGGCGGCCTCCTCGTTCGCGCCGCTGCCGAGAATGAGCGCGTCGAGCCCGATCAGGCGCCAACCCGCGACATCCTCGACCCACCGATCCGGGCCGAAATGCGCGCGCCAACGCGCAAGGCGCTCGTCATTTACCGGCTGGCGGGGGTGCCCGGCTTCGCCGACATCATGATTGCCCGGGATCGCGCGAAAACGGACCTCGAGCCCTTGCAGCAACTCCGCGGCATAGGCGAGGTCGTCCTCGACCTCCGCGCCGTCGACCGTCACGTCGCCGGTGTGGATCACCAGATCCGGGCGTTGCTCGCCGATCCAATGCGCCAGCGGCGCCCAATTATCGGCGAAATGCGCTTTGCCCCGGCTCAAATGCGTATCGGTGATCTGGATTATCCGCATTGCCCCTCGCACAAATGGACGGTCAGATCGGCGATGCGGGCGAAGACCCGCGAGCACCCGGCCGCGATCAGCTGGTCGGCGTGGTCGCCGGGGCAATGGCTGCCGCCGCAAAACCCACGACCGGCATGCCGGCGGCGACCGCCGCGGCGACGCCGATGACGCTGTCCTCGACCACGATGCAGGCAGGCCGGGCGCGCGCCGAGCCGGCTGGCGGCCAGCAGAAACAGATCCGGCGCCGGCTTGCCCTGGGCGACCTGCATCGCGCTGATAGACATGCGGATCGAAGAACCCCAAGAGGCCGGTCAGCGCGAGCCGCTCGCGCACCCGCTCGAGGTGGCCGTTCGAGGCGACGCAACGCGCCGCCGGCAGTGCCGTCAGCAGCGCCTCGATTCCCGGCATCGGCCACCAGCTCGCGTTCGAGAACGAGGGCGGTCTGCGTCCGCATCGTATCGAAGAAGCCGTCCGGCAGGGGCCGCCCGAAGCGGGCCGCGACCGCGGCGCTCAGCGTGTCGCGGTTCTTGCCGAAGCCGAGCAGCAGCGCGTCAGCGGCGGTCGCCGGAAACTCCGCGGCGGTCAGGCACTCGCCCAGCACGCGGGCAAAAATGATTTCGCTGTCGACCAGGACACCGTCGCAATCGAAAATGACGAGATCGGGCACGCAAGGCCTTTCCGTGGCCGCGCCGGCGGGAACCGGTTCGAGATTCCCACGCCGATGACGGATAAAGTGTGATGCGGCTCATATTCTATCAGCTCGCGCGATCCCGGCTATCAGCTCGCGTGATCCCAGCGCATCGGCGAGCCGGGGCAGGACGGCTGGATCATCCGTCCACCCGCTGGCGAGCAACAGATTTCCGCTCCGGAAGGCGATGCTGCGTCTCGTAAATGCAGGCGGCGCTCGGCTTAGCTGTTCGCCCTCCTCGCGGCGGCAAAGGGTCAGCTCAGAACAGGATGCCGGTCTCGACCATCACCCGGGTCTGCGAGTTGCCGTCAAAGTTGGGCCCCATGGCCTCCCCGGATACGACGCTGTTCGCCTTGACCCACGACACCTCGGCCCGGGCGAAGTAGTATTTCCACTGATACGTCGGCGTGAAGGTCAATGAAAATGCGCCGCTGCCCGGGCCGAAGAGCAAATTGGGTGAAGTCAAGGTGTTACCGGTCGTACCGAGATATTCGACCCGGCCGCCGAGGTTGAACCCCGAGCCCACATCGTAATTGACCAGAAGCGCGGCGCCAAAGGTCGATGCGCCCGAGGTAAAACCGAGTGCCGGGAGGGACGGCACATGCGTCGCCTGGAAATAAGGCTGAATGATCCAGGGGTCGGCATTGTAGGTGTAGATCAGATTGTAAATCTGGGAATTGTTCTGGATCGGGGTGCGCAAGGTCGGCGTGCGATTGGTGCCGCTGAAGTTGCCGCCGGCGGCGAACTCGAACGAGTTGGCCGGGTTCAGGGTGTAGGTGGCCGAGCCGCTGAGCCAGTTGTAAGACTCCCGAATCAAACCCATCGTTGAAGGACAGCGACAGGGCGACCGGCCCGATCGTATAATTGCCTTGAGCGCCTTTGCTGACCGAGGGCTCCTGGCCCCACAGCAAGCCGCGTTCGATATTTATATTCTCAAATGTAAATGCGTATTCGGCGCCGATCAGTGTCGGCAATTTGCCGCCTTCGATCGAGAAGCTGTCGGTCGGCGCGATCTTGAGGAACCCCTGCGGGAACGGCCCCCACAGATCGTAGGACGACGCCCGGTTGGCCGGGATATAGGCCGCGCCGAGCGCCGGAATGGAGTAGGCGCCGGCCTGCGCATAGAACTGGACGAGGCCGTCGGTTTTCTGGACAAAGAGCTGACCGTTCGACAGGTCCGGCTCCCAGGAGCGGTTGCCGGGAAACGGGTTGTTCTGCCATTGCCCGAGACCGCTGCCGACGCCGTCCACATAGATGTCGCCGAGCGGGCCGAGGGTGTATTTGGGCGGCGGCAGCTGGATCGCCAGCGGGCCGGTGATGGTCGGCGCGATCAGCGGCGAGGTCGGCGCCGCCGGGGCTGCCGCCGCCGCCGGTCCGGGTGCAGGCGTCCCCGATGCGGGCGCCGTCGGCGCGCCTGGCGGCGGGGGGACCGCTGCCGGCGCCGGCGCTGCTGGCGGCGGTGGTGGCGGCGGCTGCTGGGCGAGTTCGTCGGCCCATGCGTAAGCTGAGCCGAGCCCGAGCAGGCTCGCGGCGACGGCGACGCCCGAGATGGTGCTTTTCTTGGTGTTCTTCATCGGGATAGAGCCTTTCGAATAATCGTTCCAGTGGGCAGGCCGCGCATGCCCGCAGCGGGCAAAAGCCGCGATCACGGTCCCGCGCTGCTGGCTGCAGGGACGCAAGCGCCATACCAACCTCGAACCGTTCGCCGCCAGAGCTTTCGCGCATTGCAGCAAACCGAGCGGTTGTGCGCAGCTATGTCAGATCACCTCTTGCTCTCGCGGGTCCGGCGAGTCAACGGGGATTGAGGCAACCTGGACGGATGACTATTTATTGGGCAATCTGAATAAATTTTCAGCGCTGCCAAGGCTAAAAGGCGTCATGTTTTCCGGTCAATCCGTTTATGCCGGAAGAGGTCTGCGCTCTCCGCTTGGGTCAGCGCCAAATCAGTCGGGGACATGGCGGGACACCCCCCGAATCAGGTTCAGCCGCGGCCGATATAGGGCATTTTGGTCGCCATCACCGTCATGAACTGGACGTTTGCTTCGAGCGGCAGGGTGGCCATGTAGACGACGGCGCGGGCGACGTGCTCGACATCCATGCGCGGCTCGGCCTCGACCCGTCCGGTCGCCTGCAGCCGGCCGCGCGCGGTGTCCTCGTTGCGGGTCGTCGCGGCGTTGCCGATGTCGATCTGGCCGCAGGCGATGTCGTAGTCGCGCCCGTCGAGCGACAGCGAGCGGGTGAGCCCGGTCAGCGCGTGCTTGGTCGCGACATAGGGGGTCGAGTTGCGCCGCGGCACATGCGCCGAGACCGAGCCGTTGTTGATGATCCGCCCGCCCTGCGGGTCCTGGCTCTTCATCATGCGAAAGGCGTGCTGCGCGCACAGGAACGAGCCGGTCAAATTGACCGCGACGACATTCGCCCACTGCTCGTAGGGTCAGGTCCTCGAACGGGATGCCGCGGGTGCTGATGCCGGCGTTGTTGAACAACAGGTCGATGCGGCCGTAGGCCTGCTTGACCTTGTCGAACAGCGCCGCGATCTGCGCCGGATCGGAGACGTCGGTCGGCACGACCAGCGTGCGCGGCGCCTTCGCCAGGGCCGCGGTTTCTTCGAGCATCTCGCGGCGGCGCCCGGCCAATGCCACCGGTAAACCCGGCCTCGACCAACGCCAGCGCAGAGGCTCGGCCGATGCCGCTGCCGGCCCCGGTGACGACGGCGATTTTCCCAGGCGTTTCCATCGGCTTGGGCGTTTCCATTGGCTTGCCTTTCGGTTTCACAGTTTTTGCGGAAGGATTATCCGGCTCGGCGCGACCAGCTCGTCCTGGGCGGCGATCAGCGCCAACTCGCCGCCGCCGGCGCGCCATGTCGCCTCGACCACACCCCAGATCGCCGACACCGTGAGCGGCCAGCGCCTCCGGCAGGGGCTTCCCCTGCAGCAGCCGAGCCGAGAAACAGCGCCGCCAACGCATCGCCGCAGCCGGTGGCCTCGATCGGCAGGCGCGGGGTCTCGACCGCCCAGGCCCCATCGGGTCCGGCCGCGACCACGCGCGACCCGGTCGGCGGCGGTCTCGAGGCTGGTGACGAGGACGATGCCCGGACCCCGCCGGCGCAGCGCCTCGGCCGCGGCTCCGGCTTCGTCAACGGTGCCGATCCGGCTGCCGGTCAGCCATTCGAGCTCGAAGCGGTTGGGGGTGGCGATATCGGCGACCGCGAGCGCGCGGTCGCGATAGAATTCGGGAACGCCGGCGCCGACATACCAGCCCGGGCCGAAATCGCCCATGACCGGGTCGCAGCAATAGAGCGCCCGCGGGTTCGCCTGCTTGACCCTGGCGACGATGTCGAGCAGCACCGGGCCGATCTCAGGCTCGCCGAGATAGCCCGACAGCACCGCGTCGCAGCGCGGAAGGACGCCCAATTCGGCGATGCCCTCGAACAGAGACGCGATGATGCGCGTCGGTACCGGGCCGCCGCGCCATTTGCCATGGCCGGTATGGTTCGAGAAGGCGACGGTGTTGAGCGACCAGGTTTCGATCCCCAGGCGCTGTAAGGCAAACAATGCGGCGCAATTGCCGACATTGCCGCAGGCGACCCAGGATTGCAGCGAGAGAACCGTCGCCATCCTCAGCACCCGTGAAAGAGCTGCCGGAAGTTCGTCATTCCGGGGTGTGGGCGCAGCTCACGAGCCCGGAACCTGTGAACGCAGGGCCTGCGACACGCTGGAGACGCCGGTGTCCATGAATTCCGGGCCGGCCATTCCGGCATCCCGGAATGACCGAGGCCAGGTGTAGGAGTTCTTCATACCCTCTCGTCATCCGTGCGAATCGATGCGGTCGAAAACCGTCTTTATATCGAGGAAAATGACGACCGCGCTGACCACGAACAGCCCGAGCCCGACATCGTGCAGGCTGCCGACCGGCCAATCGCGAGCGATAAACAGGCCAACCAGACCGATCACCGTGAACACCGGGATCGCCATCGCAAGGCTCGTCATGTCGGCGACGAACAACAGATCGCGCCAATCGGGCGCGCGGCTGTCGAAGCTCTGCTTCAGCCGCAGAAAGGCCAACGCCAACGCTCCGAGAAAGAGCGCGATGCCGCAGCCGTAGTCGCCGGGCAGCTCGTCGGTGCTGGCGACGAACGCGCCGACCACGACGCACAGAGCGAGGACCACAAACTGGAGCCAGAAGGCGAGCCATGACCAGAAGCCCTGTTCTGCCGGCTCCGGTCCCCGACTCGTCTCGGCCATTCCCTCTCCTCCGACCGCCGCACACAGGCGACCGCTCCGGCTCCGTTCGGAGCCTCGGCGCGACAATGCCCGCCGGCCGGCGCAGACCGCAACTGATTATGACGCGACGGGTTATGACGCGGGGGGTCGCGAAGGATCAATCTCGCACGATGTGGCTGCTCGCCTCGGCCCAGCGCGTCCGAACCTTGATCCCGATCGTCAGAGCGGGACCCGTTGCGGCCCCCCGTTTCTGTTGGAAAGCCAACAGCGCTTCGCCGTTGTGCCAACGCAGGTAAGCGACGGCCTGGCGCGCAGATCGGCGGTGCAACGAGCCGGCTGCGGGTGTAATCGAAGCAGAATGGCAATCCCGCCGACACCGCTGCTTCGCCCCCGCCGCAGCGTGCTGTTCGTCCCGGGCTCGAACCCGCGGGCTTTGGAGCGGGCGCGCGCATTGCCGGCGGACGCTCTGGTCTTCGATCTCGAAGACGCGGTGGCTCCGAGCGCGAAGGAGGAAGCGCGGGCGGCCGTCGCGGCGGCGCTCGCGGCCGGGGGCTACGGCCGCCGCGAACGGGTGCTGCGCGTCAATGCGCTCGATACCCCGTGGGGTCATGCCGATCTCAGCGCCGCGGCAACGATGCCGCTCGATGCGGTGCTGCTGCCCAAAGTCGAAAATGCCGACCGGGTGCGTCTCGCCGCGGAGCTGCTCGAAACACTGGGGGCGCCGCCGGAGCGCGCGGTGTGGTGCATGCTCGAGACGCCGCTCGGCATCCTGAACGCCGGCGAGATCGCGCGGGCGAGCCCGCTTCTCGCGGTCTTGGTGGTGGGCACTTCGGATCTGACCAACGATCTGCACGCGACCCACACGGTGGATCGCCTGCCATTGTTGCCGGCGCTCGGGCTGACCCTCCTCGCCGCCCGCGCCCACGGGCTGGCGGCGCTCGACGGCGTCCACCTCGATCTTGCCGACGACGAGGGGTTTGCGCTCGCCTGCCGTCAGGGACGCGAGCTCGGCTTCGACGGCAAGACACTGATCCATCCGAAGCAGATCGAAGCCGCCAACGCGGCCTTTGCGCCGAGCGCCGAAGCGGTCGCTTGGTCGCGGCGGGTCATCGCCGCGCATGCCGAGGCCGTCGCCCGCGGCCAGGGCGTCGCGCTGGTCGACGGCCGGCTCGTCGAAAATCTGCATGTCGAGCACGCCCGGCGCGTCGTCGCGATTGCCGAGCAGATCGTCCGGATCGCCGCCGCACCGTGAAATGCCGCATTGCGCGAGCGTCCGTTGACACCTCCCGGCACGCGGTCTAAGTCACACCGGTAGGCGCCGCATGTTGCGCTGCGCCATGTTCGCCGAGGATGCGATGCCTGCGATGACCTGCGGCGCCGGGCTGAGAATGCCCGGGCAGCGTGGCCGGTGCAGCCGACCCCGCGGGACGTGACCGCTCCGGCGTATCTTTTCCATTTCAGCTCAGACCGCAGATGAGATCCGCCGACCGGCCGCTGTCGCCGCACCTTCAGGTCTATCGCTGGCAGCTCACTTCGGTCCTGTCGATCCTCCACCGCGCCGCCGGCGTGGCGCTGAGCGTCGGCGGGGTCGTGCTGGTGTGGTGGCTCGTCGCTGCCGCTTCGGGCCCGGAGGCCTATGACACTGTCGCGAGGTTCTTCGGCTCGTGGTTCGGGATCGTCGTGCTGCTCGGCTGGAGCACCGCGCTGTTCTACCATCTGTGCAACGGCATCCGGCATCTGGTCTGGGACACCGGCCACGCCCTCGATCTCAAATCCATCTACGTCGGCGGCTGGCTCGTCCTCGCCGGGACGGCGGTCCTGACCGCGATCGCGTGGGTCGCCGGGATTTCGCGCTGGGTCGGTTGATGGCGGCATCGCGGATGCGTTCGCCCTTGGGCCGCGCGATCGGCCTCGGTTCGGCGAAGGAAGGGGTCGAGCACTGGCTGGTGCAGCGGATCACCGCGGTGGCGCTGGTGCCGCTGGCGCTGTGGTTCGTGGCGGCGCTGATCGGCCTCGTCGGCGCCGATTTCGATACCGTGCAGGGTTGGGTCGGCCGGCCGCTGCCGGCGGTCCTGCTGGTGCTGCTGCTGATCGCGACCTTTTATCATGCCTCGCTCGGGCTCCAGGTGGTGATCGAGGACTATATCCATGCCGAGCTGCCCAGGATCGGCCTGGTGATCCTCGTACGATTGGCCTGCGTCGCCTTGGCCGTCGCCGGGATCGTCGCGGTCTTGAGCCTGGCGCTCGGAGTTGCCAGCTAGTGGTCAGACGCAGGCACAAGCTCCACCCAAGCGGTCATGGCCGGGCTCGTCCGGGCTCGTCCCGGCCAACCACGACTCGCGGCACGAACTCTGCCCGCTTCCGTGGAGACCCGGCACAAGGCCTGTCCTCGGGCCGCGCAAAGCGCGGACCCGTGGGCCAGGCATGACGATTGACTGCATCATGTGAATGCGTTCGGGCACGAGAAGATCGGGAGTTGCACGATGCCTGCCGCCTACAAGATCACCGACCACAGCTACGATGTCGTCGTCGTCGGCGCCGGCGGGGCCGGGTTGCGGGCGAACTCTGGGCTGCACCGTCGAGGGGCTCAAGACCGCCTGCATCAGCAAGGTCTTTCCGAACTCGCAGCCATACCGTTGCCGCACAGGGCGGGATCAGCGCGGCGCTCGGCAATGTCGGCGAGGACGATTGGCGCTGGCACATGTACGACACGGTCAAGGGGTCGGACTGGCTCGGCGACCAGGATGCGATCGAATACATGTGCCGCAACGCGATCCCGGCGGTGATCGAGCTCGAGCATTTCGGCGTGCCGTTCTCGCGCACCGAGGACGGGCGGATCTATCAGCGGCCGTTTGGCGGCCACATGACGGATTATGGCGACGGCGACCCGGCCAAGCGCGCCTGCGCCGCCGCCGACCGCACCGGGCACGCGATCATCCATACGCTCTATCAGCAGTGCCTGAAGCACAACGCCCAGTTCTTTGTCGAATATTTCGTGCTCGACCTGATCACCGACGATGAGGGCGCCTGCCGCGGAGTGATGGCCTGGAACCTCGAAGACGGCACCCTGCACCGCTTCCACGCTCACCTGGTGATCCTGGCCACCGGCGGCTACGGCCGCACCTATTTCTGGTGCACCTCGGCCCATACCTGCACCGGCGACGGCAACGCGATGGCGCTGCGCGCCGGGCTGCCATTGCAGGACATGGAGTTCGTGCAGTTTCACCCGACCGGGATCTATGGCGCCGGCTGCCTGATCACCGAGGGCGCCCGCGGCGAGGGCGGCTACCTGACCAACAGCGAGGGCGTGCGCTTCATGGAGGCGTACGCGCCGCACGCCAAGGATCTGGCCTCGCGCGATGTGGTCAGCCGGGCGATGACGATCGAGATGCGCGAAGGCCGCGGCTGCGGGCCGAACAACGACTACATCCTGCTGCACCTCGAGCATCTCGAACCGGCGATGCTGCACCAGCGCCTGCCGGGCATCTCGGAAACGGCAAAGATCTTTGCCAATGTCGACGTGACCCGCGAGCCGATCCCGATCGTCCCGACCGTGCATTACGACATGGGCGGCATCCCGACCAATTATCACGGCGAGGTGCTGAACCCTTCCGCCGACGACCCCGAGCGCGTGACGCCGGGGCTGATGGCAATCGGCGAAGCGGCTTGCGTCTCGGTGCACGGCGCCAACCGGCTCGGCTGCAACTCGCTGCTCGACATCGTCGTCTTCGGCCGCGCCGCCGCCCATCGCGCGGGCGAGCTGATCCGCCCGGGGATGCCGCATAAGCCGCTCTCGGCCGCTGCCGGCGAGGAGGCGGTGGCCCGGCTCGACGCGGTGCGCCATTCCAAGGGTCCGCGCAAGACCAGCGAGATCCGGCTCGACATGCAGCGCCTGATGCAGAGCAACTGCGCCGTCTTTCGCACCGCCGAGGTGCTCAAGGAGGGGGTCCAGCGCATCGACAGGGTGGCCGACAGCTTTGCCGATCTCGGCATCACCGATCGCTCGATGATCTGGAACAGCGACTTGGCCGAAGCGCTGGAGCTCGAAAACCTCTTGGAGCAGGCGGTGGTGACCCTGCACTCGGCCGAGAACCGCACCGAGAGCCGGGGCGCGCATGCGCGGGAGGATTATCCCGAGCGCGACGACGCGAGCTGGCTCAAGCACACCGTTGTCTGGCTCGATGCCGAGGGCGCGGTCAAGATCGGTTATCGCCCGGTTCACCTCTACACCTTGTCCAACGAGGTGCAGCCCTTCCCGCCCAAGGCGCGGGTTTATTGATGTCCAGCTGTATTCGCACAATCCGCCGTCGCCCCCGCGCAGGCGGGAAGTCCAGGGGCAACCGCTCCGGGCCTTGCAGCCACCGGTTCAAGCCGGGGGCGGGCTCTGGGTTCCCGCGTTCGCGGGAATGACCAGATGTGGCGGTGAGGCGTCGCGATGGCTGAGTTCACCTTGCCGGCAAACTCGAAGCCGGGCACCGGAAAAACCGTCGCGGCGCCGCCGGAGGCGACGCGGGTGCGCGAGTTCAGGATTTATCGCTGGAACCCCGACGACGGCAACAATCCGGTCGTCGACCGTTTTGCGATCGATCTCGATCAATGCGGTCCGATGGTTCTCGACGCGCTGATCAAGATCAAAAACGAGATCGACACGACCCTGACCTTTCGCCGTTCGTGCCGGGAGGGGGTGTGCGGCTCGTGCGCGATGAACATCGACGGCGTCAACACGCTCGCCTGCATCAAGGCGATCGCGGACATCCGCGGGCCGGTGCGCATCTATCCGCTGCCGCACCTGACGGTGATCAAGGACCTGGTCCCGGACCTGACCCACCTCGTCGCCCAGTACCAGTCGATCCGGCCCTGGCTGCAGACGGAGAGCGCTGCCTCGCCCGACCGCGAGCAGCCGCAATCGGTCGAGGAGCGCGACCAGCTCGACGGGTTGTGGGAATGCATCCTATGCTTCTGCTGCTCGACCGCCTGCCCCTCCTATTGGTGGAACGGCGAGCGCTATCTGGGGCCGGCGATATTGCTGCAGGCCTATCGCTGGATCGCCGACAGCCGCGACGAGGCGGCCGGCGAGCGGCTCGACGCGCTCGAAGACCCGTTTCGGCTCTACCGCTGCCACACCATCATGAACTGCACCCGCACCTGCCCCAAGGGCCTGAACCCGGCCAAGGCCATCGCCGAGATCAAAAAGTTGATGGTGCTGCGCCGGTAACCGATGCGGTCGCCCCTCACCCCGGCCCTCTCCCCGCGAGCGGGGAGAGGGAGGGACCCGCGCAGCGGGAGGGTGAGGGGCACCAAGCGCGGGTCGCGGGGGCGGGTTGTGCTATAGTTAAACGCTGCTCGATTTCCTCGACCGAGATGGCCGGTGCCATGGCCTCGACCCGCCGTCTGACCGCGATCCTCGCCGCTGATGTGGTGGGCTACTCGCGCCTGATGGGGGCGGACGAGGAGGGCACGCACCGGCGGCTCAGGGCCACTGGCGACGGTTTGCTCGCGGAGTTTGCGAGCGTGGTCGATGCGATGCGCTGCGCCGCCGAGATCCAGCGCGGAATGATTGATCGCGAGCCGGAGGGGGCCAAGGAGCGGCGCATCAGATTTCGCATCGGTGTCAATCTGGGCGACGTGATCGCCGAGGACGACGACATCTTTGGCGACGGTGTCAATGTCGCGGCGCGGCTGGAGGCGCTCGCCGAGCCCGGCGGGGTCTGCATTTCACGGCCGGTGCGCGACCAGATCCGTGACAAGCTGCCCTATCCGCTCGATGATTTGGGCGAGCAGGGCGTCAAGAATATCGCGCGCCCGGTGCGGGTCTTTGCGCTGCGTCCCGAGGCTGTCGCCCAGTTGCCGGCGTCGGGTGTGCCGATCGCGGGCTCCCGGCGGCGCCGGCCTCTCGCTGCCGCGCTGGCGGCCGCCGCTTTGGCAGCTTTGGTCATCGCCACGATGGCGTGGTGGGTGTGGCCGGCGTCGAAATCCGTTGGTGTGCGGCGAGCGTTGGCAGTACCGGCGGCCATGTCAATCCGTGAACCTCTCGTTGCACCACCCCTGTCGATCGTCGTATTGCCGTTCGCCAATCTCAGCGACGATCCAAAGCAGCAATATTTCGCCGATGGGATTACCGACGATGTGACGACCGATTAGTCGCGGCTCGCGGACATGCTCGTGATCTCCCGCAACACCGCATTCACCTACAGGAGCAAGCCCGTCGACACCAAGCAGATCGGTCGCGAGCTGGGGGTGCGCTATGTGCTCGAAGGCAGCGTCCAACGTTCCGGCAACGAGGTGCGGATCGACGCGCAGGCTGATCGATGCCGAGACCGACAAACATTTGTGGGCAGATCGGTTCGACCGGGACATGGGCGACGTGCTGACACTGCAAAACGAAATCACCGGTCGGATCGCGAACGCGCTCAGCCTTGAGCTGGTCAGCGTGGAAGCAGCCCGATCGACCAAACATCCCGAGGCGCTGGATTACATTTTTCGGGGACGCGCGGCAAATAATAAGGGGAGTTCGCGTGACGCCTATGTGGAGGCGATCGACCAGTACGAGCACGCATTGGCTCTCGACCCCGGCTCCGTCGAGGCACAGAGCTTGTTGGCGGGCACGCTCGGAACCCGCGTGCTTGAAAGAAGGACCAACTCGGCCGCGGCCGACATGGCGCGCGCGGAAGGGCTGATCAAGCGAGCCCTGGCGACATCGCCGCTCGACCCACTCGCGCATTTCGCCAAGGGCGTGCTGCTGCGCGTGCAGAACCGACCCGAAGAAGCCATGCCCGAATTCGAGATAGCTCTCGCGTTCAATCGCAACTGGGTCAGCGCATTACACCTATTAGGCTGGTGCAAATGGATAACCGGATCGATCGATGAGGTCATCCCGCTCGAAGAGCAGGTAATTCGCCTCAACCCTCGCGATCCCTACATCGCCAATCACTACGGACGGATAGGCGCTGTGCATCTTCTGCAGTCTCGTACGGACGAGGCTATCGTCTGGCTCGAGAAGGGGCGCAACGCTGATCGGACACAACCATATAATCATGTGTTCCTCGCCTCGGCCTATGGCCTCAAGGGGGAGCCGGACCGCGCCGCCGCGGAACTCGCCGAAGCCCGGAGGCTGTTCGGCGACGATCGCTTCTCTAGCATCGCGCGCCTTAGGACCACGGAAAACTGGGGGGTACCGAAGATCCGTGCTTTGGTCGAAACCACTCTTTTCGTTGGCCTGCGCAAGGCCGGGGTGCCGGCGAATTGAGCCTGCCGGTCTCACCCTCGCCCGGTGTTGGGCTGCCGCCGCGCAAGGTCATCATCGACACCGACCCGGGCATCGACGATGCGGTCGCCATCCTGCTGGCGCTGGCGGCGCCCGAGGCGTTGGAAGTTCTGGGGATCGTCGCGGTCGCCGGCAACCTGCCGCTGGCGCTGACCGAGCGCAATGCGCGGCAGATTTGCGAGCTGGCGGGGCGGCCCGACCTCGCCGTTTACGCCGGTTGCGCGCGCTCGCTGGCGCGCCCGCCGGTGACGGCGGCGGATATTCACGGCGATGACCTGGGCGATCGTCTGAAATTGCCCGAGCCGGCAATGGCGATGCGGGCGCAGCATGGCGTCGATTTTCTGATCGAAACCGTGCGCGCGGCCGAAATCGGGACCGTCACCCTGTGCGCCTTGGGGCCGCTGACCGACATCGCGATGGCGCTGGTCAAGGCGCCCGACATCGCCGCACGGATCGGCGAGCTCGTCGTCATGGGCGGCGCCGGGTTTGAAATCGGCAACGTCACCCCGGCGGCCGAGTTCAACATCCACCTCGATCCGCACGCGGCCGAGATCGTGCTTGGCAGCGGCATTCCGGTCACGATGATCCCGCTCGACGTGACGCACCAGGTGCTGAGCACTTTGCCGCGCCTCGCCGCCTTAAAGGCGCTCGGCAACCGCTGCGGGCCCGCGGCCGCCGCGTTGCTGACTGATTTCGAGGCGGCCCGCACCCCCAAATTCGGGGCGCGCGGCCGGGCATTGCACGACCCCTGCGTCGTCGCCTACCTGTTGTGCCCGGCGCTGTTCGGCGGCCGCGAGGTCAATGTCGCGGTCGAGACCGCGAGCCCGCTGACCGTCGGCATGACCGTGGTCGACTGGTGCGGCGTCACCGGCCGCGCGGCCAACGTCCGGTTTATGACCACGGTCGATGCCGACGCGCTCTACGACTTGCTGACGGCAAGGCTGGCGCGGCTGCCGTAGCCGCGGCGGCAGATCGACGGTCGCGATGACGTTTTGAAACGCGCAGCCGGCCTGCGCGGGCTGAAAGCCCCAGACCAAGGCCAGCGCGGCAAGTCCGCCCAAGACCAGCGAGCTGCTCGGGGTCAATGATCACAATATCGCCGCCGGGGCTCCTCGGCATGGGCGCTTTCGCGCGCCGGCGCAAGGCCGGGTGAGGTGCGGCGCCGGGTTTGACAGGTCTCCCGGCGGCTCTAGAATGCCCGGCGCTGAACTCATGACAATCGGAGCAGGTCGATGATCTTTGAGATGCGGACCTACAGGCTGCAGCCGGGGTCGGTGCCGGAGGCCGAGAAGCGTTTTGGCGAAGCGCTGACCGAGCGCGTCAAGGTGTCGCCGCTGGGTGCCTTCTTTCATACCGAGGTCGGGCCGCTCAACCACATCATTCACATCTGGCCCTATGACGATCTGCAGCACCGCACCCGGGTGCGCTCGCAGTCGATCCCCGGCTGGCCGCCGAAGATCCAGGAATTCATCGTCGAGATGGAGAGCAAGATCGTCGTCGCCGCGCCGTTCTCTCCGGCTTTCACACCGCGCCAGCATGGCAACCTCTATGAGATCCGCACCTACACGATGCTGCCGGGGTCGGCGCCGGCCGTCGTCGAGAAATGGGCCGAACGGATCCCGGGGCGGGTCAAGCTGTCGCCGTTGGCGGCGGCCGGCCACACCGAGCTCGGGCCGCTGAACCAGTGGATCCACATCTGGGCCTACAAGGACGCCAACGAACGCGCCCGCATCCGCGAGGAATCGCGCAAGGACGGGACCTGGCCGCCGGCCACTCGCGGTATGTTCGTCAAGCAGGAGAACATGCTCGTCGTCCCGGCCGCGTTCTCGCCGCTGCGCTAGTCGCCCGCTCCCCCTTGCACCGGGGTCACTCCCTCTCCCCGCTCGCGGGGGGAGGGTCGGGGTGAGGGGCGGGGCGGAACAGCCCAAAAAAATAGTCGAACAGGCCGCGGCTGGGCGGCAATGCGGCGGCGACGACCTGCGGCGAGGACGCGCTCGGCAGCGGCCGGACCGGCATCGCCCTGGTCGCGGCCAGCATGAAACGGCGCCAAGCCTGCGCCGGCAGGGAGCCGCCGGTCACCCCGCGCATCGGGGCGTTGTCGTCGTTGCCGAGCCAGACCCCGGCAACGAGGTCGGCGGTGTAGCCGATAAACCAGGCGTCGCGATAATCCTGGGTGGTGCCGGTCTTGCCGGCGGCCGGGCGGGGCAGCGCCGCGGCCCGGCCGGTGCCGTCGTCGATGACCCCCTTCAGCATCTGGTTCATTTTGCCGTCGAGCGCCGGGGACATCACCCGGCCGGGGCCGGAACCGGCGCGGCGAAACAGCACGTTGCCGCCGCTGTCGCGGATCTCGGCGATGCCGTAGGGCCACACCCCGATCCCGCCATTGGCGAACGGCGCATAGGCCGACACCAGCTCCAACAGGTTCACCGCGTCGGTGCCGAGTGCGATGCTGGGATCGCGGGTCAAGGGCGAGGCGATGCCGAGCCGGTGGGCGACCGCGACGATATTATCGATGCCGGCGCGCAGCGCCACCTGGACCGCGATCGTGTTGACTGACTGCGCCATTGCCTGCGCCATCGTCATGTCGCCCTGATAATGGTTCGTGTAGTCGCGCGGCCGCCAGGTGCCGATCCGGATCGGCCCGTCGACAAAATGATCGGAGGGAAGCAGCCCCGCTTCGAGCCCGGCGAGATAGACGAACGGCTTGAAGGCCGAGCCCGGCTGGCGCTGTGCCTGGGTCGCGCGATTGAACTGGCTGGCGTCGTAGCTGCGGCCGCCGACCATTGCCCGCACCGCGCCGTCCGGCGACATCGCCACGAGCGCGCCCTGGCTCACCGCCGCCCTGACCCCGGAGCGCGCGATGGTCGCTGAAATCGCCGCCTCGGCCTCGGCCTGCAGCCGCGGCTCCAGCGTCGTCACCACGGTCAGATCGCGGCCGGCGGCGTCGGCGTAGTCTGCCAGCCGATCGGCCACCCAATCGGCGAAATAGCGGCTGCCCGGCCGGCTCGCGGCGAGCCCGGCGAGCGAGGCCTCCGTCTCGGCGGCGGCGGCCTGCGGTTTGCTGATGAACCCGGCTTCGACCATGTTGGTCAGCACCTGCGCGGTTCGCGCCGCCGCCAGGTCGCGGTCGCGCAGCGGATTGAACCGGGTCGGCGCCTTCAGCAATCCGGCGAGCATCGCGCTCTCATAAAGGTCGATCCGCTGCGCCGATTTGCCGAAATAGCGGTGTGCCGCGGCGTCGACGCCATAGGCGCCGGCGCCGAAATAGACTCGGTTCAGATAGATTTCGAGGATCTGGTCCTTGGTCAGCCGGTGTGCCAGCCACAGCGCCAGCAAGGTTTCGCGGATCTTGCGGCCGAGGCTGCGCTCGGGCGTCAGGAACAGGTTTCTGGCGAGCTGCTGGGTGATCGTGCTGCCGCCTTCGACGACATGCCCGGCGGCGAGATCGGCCAATGCGGCGCGCACGATCCCGACCGGATCGATGCCGGGATTGCTGTAGAAGCGGCGGTCCTCGGTGGCGATCACCGCCTCGGGCACATAGCGCGACATCTCTTCGAGGCTCAGGGGCCGGCCGAAAAGATCGCCGTAGGTCGCCACCACGCTGCCATCGGCGGCAAGGATGGTGACGCCGGGGCGGCGCTGGGATTTCGCCAGCTCGCCGGTCGGGGGGAGGGTGAGCGCGAAATAGCCGAGGGTCGCGCCGCCGAGGATCGCCGCCCACAGCGCCAACAGAATTCCCAGCCGCAGCACCGCCTTCAGCCATGACCGGGAACGGCCGCGAGGGCGCGGCAGGCATGCCCGCGCCTGGCGAGCGCGGCGGCGCCCCGGCGCGAGGCGGTCGGCCGGATCGGCGCGCAGCTTGGGATCAGGCATCGCCCGGCCGGGCCCCGGCCATCCCGCTGCTGGCGGTGAGCCTCATTGCGCTGTCAGCCACTGGCTCCCCTCACCGGCACTGCCCCCGACGCCGGTCTGCCTTTATTATCGTACAAATTGTGGCAGTGGTTCGACAGCGGTTTGCCCGGTTGCGCGTCGGAGGGAACCGCCGCACTGACATGCCGTTTGCCGATGGTCGGGCGTCTGCTGGCGGTCGGGGCGAGCGAGCTACGCCGCTCTTCGAGTTTTGGCCGCAGCATGGTGGCCGCAATATTCGCGGGAGCGACAGGCATGGCTGAGTGGACAGGTTCGACGGCGGGCTTCGGCGATACCCAGCCGGGCCTCGACCGCGCCAAGGACATCATTGTCGAATTCGCCTGTGCGACGCAATCGGCGGCGCTGTCGGCGGCGAACGAGCGCAAGCAGCGCGCCGCCGAGCAGGTCGGCGGCGTGGCCGAAGCGGTGCGCGCGGCCGCACGCTCGCTCGATCGCTCGCAAATCCCGACCGCGGCGCGCTATTTCGATCGAGCGGCCGGGCAGGTCGAGGACCTCGCGCAGGCGCTGCGCGAGCGCCGTTGGGGCGAGCTGATCGGCGATATCGAGGATGTCGCCCGCCGACAGCCGGTTCTGTTTGTCGTCGGCGCGGTGGCCGTGGGCTTTCTGGCCGGGCGCTTTCTGGCGCTCTCGCCGCGGCGGCAGGAGGCCGCACCAGCGCCGGGCGCCGCGGTGACGGCGGCGATTTCGAGCGCCAGCGGCAATGGCGAGCTCGATGGCTGGGCCGGGCGCGGCGGCGATCCGCGAGGAATGCCGTGACCGATTCCGACGCGTTCGCGCGCCGGCCCGAAGAGTCCTATCAGGCTCGGCCGCAACGCTCGATCGCGGCGCTCCTCTCCGATCTCGCCGAGGAGATCCGCTCCCTGTTCAGGCTCGAGCTGGCGCTGTTCAAGGCCGAGCTCGCGGAAAAGCTCAGCCGCCTCGGGCGCGGTCTCGCCGCGCTGGCGGCCGGCGCCGTTCTCGCCTTCAGCGGTTGGCTGGTGCTGCTCGCGGCTGCGGTTCTCGCCCTCGCCATGGTGCTTCGGCCCTGGCTTGCGGCACTGATCGTCGGGATCGCTGCGATGCTGGTGGCCGGCCTGCTGCTGTATCTCGCCAAGCGATGGCTCGATGCCCAATCGCTGGTCCCGCGGCGCAGCTTGAGCTCGCTGCGCCAGGACGAGGCCTGGGTGGAAGAGCGTCTGCCGTGAGCGCCAAGACGGAACAGGCCATGGCCGATATCGAACGGCAGATCGCCCGCACCCGGGCCGAGCTCGGCCGGACGCTCGATGCCGTAGCAGTCGAGCTCGCGCCCCGCCATCTCGTCGAACAAGGTGTCGATATGATCAGTGATTTTTTGAGTTCGAACCGGCCGGACGGGACGGGTTTCGGCGCAGCATTCCGTGCAGACCCGGTTCCGCTGGCCCTGGTTGGCCTCGGCGTCGCCTGGCTGGTCGCCGAAAACATCGGTCTCCTCGACGGCATCAAGGTGTGGGAGCACCAAGCGGCGCCGGGCGAGGAGATGACACCGTCACAGCAGCTTGGCGACGGGCCCGAGCCTACACTCGACAGAGACGGAGCCGCCGCCGGCGAGGGCTGGATGCAGCGAGCGGCGGGCGCCGCCCAGGGGGCGCTGAGGTCAATCGTCGCCGATGGCGGCGCCGTGCTGGAACGCGCCGGCGATTACATTGGGAAAGCCCTGCCCTCGGGCGGCCCCGCTCGCGGCCCGAGCAGCTGGCTAAAGGCCATCGAGCGCAATCCGCTGCTGCTCGGCGCGGCCGGGCTGGCGGCCGGTGCGATCACTGCAATCCTGCTGCCGCCGAGCCGCCGCGAGCAGGAGATCGTCGCTGAAGCACGCGAAGATCTATGGGAAAAGGCCGAGGAATTAGGCCACCGCGCGGCGGGCGGGGTACGCGCCCTGGCCGAGAGCTCAACCTCCTCGGCGCCGGGCGGGTGAGAAGGCCGTTCGAGGCTCGGGGGTGAACCGATCAAAGGGGAAAGGGATGATGGGATATTCGATCGGCGTGCGCTGCGTGGCGCTGTTGGGGGCAAGCCTGCTCGCTCTCGCTGGTGCGGGCCCGGTGCGGGCGCAAGTGCCGGCGCCGATGTCGAGCGACCCGACGGAGATCACCGCCTGCCTGTGCATGGAGCAGGGGATCGCCACCTTGTCGGCGGACATGTCGGCCAAAACCCAGGCGCTCGCCGCGATCCGCCAACACTTGGCCGCTCTCGATTCGCAGCTGGCGCAGGCCCGTTCGACCCTCGATGTCAACAACCCCGAACTCGGTGGCCCGCTACAAGGCCATGCTGACGCAGCGCGATGCCGCCTACCAGCAATCGCTGGGCCCGGTCGTCGGCGATGCGGATCAGGCGACCGCACGTTATAACGCCCATGTCGCCGCCTATAACGGGCAATGCGCCAACCGCACCTTCAATTCGGTCATGATGGCCCAGATCCAGGCGCATCTGGTCTGCCCGCCGCTGCAGTAGGAACGATCGGCCGCTCCGGATACAGGGTTTCGGGCGGAATTTGCGGCGCGGCGATCACCACCCAACGATCATCGCGCCACGCCCGGAAGAAGCAGCTGCGCCTGCCGGTATGGCAGGCCACCCCTGCTTGGTCGACCAGCAGCAGCACCGTGTCGCCGTCGCAATCGACGCGTAGCTCACGGACGATCTGAACCTGGCCGGAGGTTTCGCCCTTGTGCCACAGCCGCGCGCGCGAGCGCGACCAATAGCAGGCGCGGCCTTCGCTCAGCGTCGCGCGCACCGCGTCCCGGTTCATCCACGCCATCATCAGGACTTCGCCGGTATCGTACTGCTGCGCGACCGCCGGCACGAGCCCGTCGCGGTCGAACCTGATTTCGCCGAACGCTTGCTCGATCGCGTCGCTCACCTCGCTCATCCCATGCTGCCGGCTCTGCCCGATCTCCGGATTAGGGCAGCATCGCGATGAAAACAATACCGGCGCGGACGGGGCGCCTGCGGTGCGCCGGATCATCGCAGCCGGAGCCCGGAAAATGCGGGTGCCGGATTTCTTGACACAAGCACCCGTTGTCGAGACCGGCCGCAAATTGGCTGGAATGCTGGGCCGGCGTCAATTATCGGCTCGTATGCTCGATTAGCCTGCACGGTTTCCGTGTCGGATCAATTTACACTCTCCCATTTGGGATTCATCTTTCAGCGGCTAACGTGTTGCAGAATCTAATATGGCATAGGATGTTCTTATAAGGTGACAGACTACCATTGAGGGAAATTGTTGAGATGACGGCAAACAGAATACCTCCAGTCGGCGCCGCGATCTTGGCCGGCGCGCTGGCCGTAGCGGCGCTGGCGCCGGCCCCGGCGGCTGCGGGCTCGGTAACTTTCGCCTATGGATCACTGAACGACAATGCAACCGACGCCCAAATCCAGACCTACATGAACTCGGCGCTCGGGGCCAGCGGATCGGTTACCGTAACCGGAGCGGTCGGCTCCAACAGCTATAACGCCGACGGCCACGTCACCGGTCCGGGGAGCCGCGGCTCTTATAGCTCCTATACCCTCGCGAACCTCGATTCGGCTGGAAACGGGACCTTCATCCAAAACGACACCGGCAATTCATATAACGACATCCTGATGTCGTTCAAAGGGCTTACGATCTCGAGCGTGAGCTTCGACTTCGAAATCTTTCCGGACGACAGCTGCACATCGCTTTCGGGCAACAATTGCGGCGGCCGCGGCAATCCCAATCAGCCTGACCTGACGCTGTTGGCGAATGGTTCGCAGGTCGAGCAGTGGAACGGCTTGGTGCCGGGCAGCAGCGGCAACAGCAACGGAATCAACTCCTCGCCTTACCTCCATTCGCCCGCCAGCGGCGGTTATAGCGACGAAGAGGCGCCCCAGCTTCTCGGGTCGAGTGGGCTTCTGACCCTGCCGGCCAATACCACGACGCTCGACTTCCAGGACTGGCCGGCAACGATCGCCATCAACAATGTCGTCGTCAACTTCAGCGACGATGCCCCATCTGTGCCGGAGCCCGGCACGATGGCGTTGCTGGGCTCGGCCCTGGTTGGATTCGCCCTGTTCTGGCGGCGGCGCCACGCAGCGTAAGAAAAACCGTCCCTTTTGCGATCAAAGCGGCACCCCGGGGCGCCGCTTTTTTTGTGCGCCGCTTTCTTTTTCAGACGGCCGCCCGCCACGATTGGCGCTTCCGACCACTCGCGAGTTCAGGGTTGCGGCGGGTTGGCGGTCGCGGCCGCGAGCTCCTGCAGGCGGGCGAGACACCTGTCGCGGCCGGCGGCGAAGTCGCTGTCCTCCCACCAGCGCTCGACAGCCTCGAGCAGCGCGCCGACGCGCGGTCCGGGCGGGATGCCGAGCGCGGTTACGTCGTGACCGGAGAGAGGGAAGGATGGCGGCCTCCAATCGCCGGCGAGAGCGAGGAAACCGGCCAGCTGCTCGGCGCCTAGCTGCCCCTCCGCCGCCAGCAGCAGCGCGAGGTCGCGGCAGCGCTCGGCGCCGAGGCGGTAGAGCGCACGGCGCTGCGCTGCCGGATCGCCGAGCGGGTCGCCGCCCGGACCGAGCTCGCTCGGCCAGGGCGGGGCGAGGCCGCGCAGCCGGTGGCGCCGGGTTTTCGACAGACGCAGCCGCTCGGCCAATGCCGCGGCGCCGGCTTCGTCGACATCGATCAGGGCGGCGAGGCGCCGCAGCGGGTCGGGCCGGGGCTCGATCGCGATCATTCGTTGCAGCCGGTCGAGCCGGCGCGCCTCGGGCAGCGCCACGTCGAGCACGCCGTCCTCTGCCATCATCTGCAGCGCCCTCGCCGGATCGGGAGCACCGAGCAGCTTGAGCAGCTCCTGGGCGACGCGCTCGGCGGAGAGCGTCGGCAGCAGCGCCGCCGCGGCGCGGCAGGCGGCGCGCGCCCGCGGATCGCCGGCGCCGGAGCCAAAGCGGGCCTCGAAGCGGTAATAGCGCAGCAGCCGCAGCACATCCTCGGCGATGCGGCTCGCCGGATCGCCGACAAACCGGACGCGGCCGGCCTCCAGATCGGCCAAGCCGCCCACCAGGTCATCAATGGTGCCGCCGGGGGCGAGGAAGATCGCGTTGATCGTGAAGTCGCGGCGCGCCGCATCGGCCGCCCAATCGGCGTCGAAGGCGACGCGCGCCCGGCGGCCGTAAGTCTCGACATCGCGGCGCAACGTGGTGATCTCGAAATGCCGCGGCGGCATCACCGCGGTCACGGTGCCGTGAGCGAGGCCGGTCGGCACCACCTTGACGCCGCGTTTTTCGAGAAGCTCGACGACGCGCTCGGGGGGGGCCGCGACGGCGATGTCGATGTCGTCGCTCGGCAGGCCCAACAGCGCGTCGCGCACCGCACCGCCGACAAAGCGCGCCTCGACACCCCCGGCCGACAACGCGCCGAGCACCGCCCGGGTCGCCGGCTCGTCGAACCATGGCGGGCGGATCTTTCGGCGCCGGCTCCGGGGCTGGCTCATCGTGGCGCAGGCGGTTCGATGTGACCGGGAATGATTCGCCCGTTCTGCCAGCGCGGGGCGACATAGACCCCCTGCTGCCCGGTGCCGAAGCCGACGGTGACCACCAGCAGCACGATCGCCAGCAGCACCGCGCCGGCCCCCGCCAGCCACACCCAAGGCACCGCGGTCCACGGCGTGGCGCCACCGTCATGCGGCGTGCCCCAGGTGCCGACCCACAGCAGATAGAGCGCCGTCGGCAGCAACAGCGGCAGAACGATGGTGATGAAGACCCGGACCATCGGCGGTCAGCCGGAGAGCACCTCGGCGAGGTTCACCAACATCCCGGCCGTAGCACCCCAAATGTTCCGGTTCTCAAACGGCAGGACGAAGAAAACTCGGCGGCGCTGGTCGAAGAGGCGTTCGGTGCGGCGATGGTTTTTGGCGTCGAGCACGAAGGAGAGCGGCACCTCGAACACCTCGGCCACTTCATACGGGTCGGCGGCGAGCGGGAAGGGCGGCGCGACAATGCCGACGATCGGAGTGATCTCAAACCCGGTCCCGGTCACGTAGGTGTCGAGCCGGCCGATCAAGGTCACATGATCGCGGGGCAGGCCGATCTCCTCCTCGGTCTCGCGCAGCGCCGCCTCGACCGCATCGCGGTCGCTGGCGTCGATGCTGCCGCCGGGAAAGGCGATCTGCCCGGCATGCGCGGAGAGATGCGGAGTGCGCAAGGTCAGCAGCACCGATAGCCCCTCGGCGCGATCGATCAGCGGGACCAGCACGGCGGCCGGCCGCAAGGCGGTGCTGGGCGGGGTCATGCCGGGATTGAGGTCGTGGTCGCCTCGGGTCGCCCGCCGCAATGCCGCCGCCTCTTCCGGATCGGCGGTGCCGCCGAAGCCCCGTCGGCCGGGCTGGCCGCGGCCGGCGAAACGCGCGATCACCCGATCACGGGTCAGTCTGGCCGCTTCCGCCCCCGGTTCTCGCCCCCGTTCTTGCATCGCCGATCCGCCTCTCCATCCCTTGCGCCGCGGCCCCTGGTTCGGCGATCAATCCCAATCGGGCCCCGGATCGCCGAGCCGGAAAAAGGCGCCGCTGCTCCACACCCCGAATTCACTCGTGCCGGCGATCTGCCGTTCGATGCCCAGCTCGACCAGATCATAGAACACCGGGCGCGCCAGCCTCGCCTCGATCCGGTCGCGCACCTGGATATAGGGTGCCGGCTCGCCGTTCGCTGCGGTCTCGACGCGCAGCCGATGGTCTGGACCGGCCGTCACAATCTCGTCCAGATTGGTCCGGAAGATCAGCTGCTGCGCTGGGCCTTTGTCGAGGACGCTCAGCGCCACCGCGAGAAACGGCACGTCTTCGACGTCGATGCGACCGCGCTCGGCCGGGGTCACAAGGCAATAGGAGCCGTCGTCGCTGCGGCGCAGGACGGTGGCGAAGAGTTTGACCAGCGGCAGCCGCGCGATCGGCGACCCGCGGTAGAACCAGGTGCCGTCGCGGGCGATGCGGATGCCGAGATCGCCGCGGTCGATCGGAGGCGGGCGGCCGCCGACCGGCTGAATTGTGGAAGAATTGCCGGAGCCGGTATTTTCCATCAGGCTCACACCTGCCGAAGTGTTCGAAAAGGGATTGCAGATTTTGTCTTCCCCCGCTCCCGCCAGCGCCCCCTCAGCCAGCGTCCCTTCTGCCAGCGTTCCCTCGGCGGATCTCGTTGCCGAGGTCGAGGCGCTCGGCCGCAGCCTCGGCCAGGTGCGCGCCCGGATCGGCGAAATCATCTTTGGCCAGCGCGAGGTCGTCGAGCAAGCCCTGATCACCCTCTTGTGCGGCGGCCATGCGCTCTTGATCGGGGTTCCCGGTCTCGCCAAGACCCGTCTGGTGGAGACCCTGGGCATGATCCTCGGGCTCGACGAAAAGCGCATCCAATGCACCCCCGACCTGATGCCGGCCGACATTCTGGGCTCCGAGGTACTCGAGGAAAGCGAAACCGGCCGGCGGTCGTTTCGCTTTATCCCGGGACCGGTCTTCTGCCAGCTGCTGATGGCCGACGAGATCAACCGGGCGAGCCCGCGCACCCAATCGGCGCTGCTGCAGGCGATGCAGGAGGGACGGGTCTCGATTGCCGGCCAATATCACCCGCTGCCGCGGCCGTTTCATGTGCTTGCGACCCAGAACCCGCTGGAGCAGGAGGGCACTTATCCGCTGCCCGAAGCCCAGCTCGACCGCTTCCTCCTGCAGATCGACGTCGATTATCCGGACCGCGACGCCGAGCGCGCCATGCTGCTGGCGACGACCGGCATCGCCGAGGACCGGCCGCGGCCGGCGATGAACATCGCCGAGCTGTTGGCGGCGCAGCGTCTGGTTCGCCGCATTCCGGTCGGCGAGAGCGTCGTCGAGGCGATTCTGGCGCTGGTCCGCTCTGGCCGGCCGGGCGGCGGCATCGCCGAAGGCTCCGCCCGGTTTGTTTCGTGGGGACCGGGGCCGCGCGCCAGCCAGGCGCTGATGCTGGCCTGCCGCGCCCGCGCGCTGCTCGACGGACGGTTCAGCCCGTCGGTCGACGACGTGATGGCATTAGCGCCACCGGTCTTGCGACATCGCATGGCGGTCAGCTTTGCCGGGCGGGCCGAGGGGATCACGGTGGCCCAGGTCATCGACCAGATTTCGGCGCCGTTTCGGTGAACGCTGCCAGGCCGGGACCCCTGGCGGCGCTGTTCGCGCGCCATCGGGTGCGGCCCGCCGGGCTGCGCGAACGCGCCGAAGAGGCCGCTGCGGTGCTGCCGGCGCTGCAGGTCGCGGCCGAGCGGGTCGCTGCGACCGTGGCGCAAGGCGTGCACGGACGCCGCCGGGTCGGCCAGGGCGAGACCTTCTGGCAATTCCGCCAATACCAGCCAGGCGACTCCGCGAGCCGCATCGACTGGCGCGAGAGCGCCAAGTCGCAGCGCCTCTACATCCGCGAAACCGAATGGGAAGCGGCGCAGAGCTTATGGCTGTGGCGCGACGGGTCGCCCTCGATGAACTACAGTTCGGCTGGGTATATCGCCGGCGCCGGCTGGCCGAGCAAGCGCGAGCGCGCCGAGTTGCTGCTGATGGCGCTGGCCAGCCTC
Source organism: uncultured Alphaproteobacteria bacterium (assembly GCA_963703665.1). Classification (GTDB taxonomy): domain Bacteria; phylum Pseudomonadota; class Alphaproteobacteria; order ATCC43930; family CGMCC-115725; genus AP-15. The sequence goes on from CAVPFB010000003.1 coordinate 446,246, forward strand.
TTGGTCCGGGGCGGCGAGCGCGTCACCTTGCTCGGCAGCGGCATGACGCCGGTCAGCGGCCGGCTCGCTCTGTCGCGGGCGGTCGAGCTGATCGGCCGCGAAGCGACGGCCTCGGAAAGCCTGCCCGGCTTCGAGCCGCTGCCGCGGGCCGGGCAGCTGGTCTTGATCGGCGACTTCCTGTCGCCGCTCGACGAGGTCAATGGGGGGCTTGCCCGGTTCGCCGCGGTTGGCGTCAAGGGCCACCTGCTGCAGATCATCGACCCGGCCGAGGAAGACCTGCCGTTCGCGGGCCGAGTGCGGTTCGCCGGAATCGAGGAACGCGACGAAGTGGTGGTCAGCCGCGTCGAGAGCATCCGCGACGATTATTCGGGTCGGTTCCGGCAGCATCGCGACGGCGTCGCCGCGATCGCCGCCCGGCTCGGCTGGACGTGCGGCGCGCACCGCACGGATCGCCCGCCGGAGCTGGCGCTCTTGGCGCTCTATACGGCGCTATCGGGCGACCGCCGGCGATGAAAATGGGCGCCACCCTCGCCCGCCTCCCGCTGGATCGTGGTCCGGGAGGCTACCCTCTGCTGCATTGCGGGAGAGGGGTGGGTGAGGCGGCGCCCCTCCCCCAGCCGCCAGGTTAGGCTCGGCCATGCTGGCGCTGGGTTCGCTCGCTTTCGCCTCGCCCTGGCTGCTGCTGGCGTTGACCGGGCTGCCGATCATCTGGTGGTTGTTGCGGGTGACGCCGCCGGCGCCGCGGCGCATCGCCTTTCCGGCGATCCGGCTGTTGCTGGGGCTGGTGCCGCGCGACGAGACGCCAGCGCGAACCCCGCTCTGGCTGATCCTGCTGCGGATGGCGCTGGCGGCGCTGGTGATCGTCGCCACGGCCCACCCGCTGTTGAATCCACAGACGCGCCTGGCCGGGACCGGACCGATCATCCTGATCGTCGACGACGGCTGGGCTGCGGCGAGCGATTGGCCGGCGCGGCAGGCGGCGCTTTCCGACCTGTTGGCCGAGGCCGAGCGGGAGGGCCGCCAGATCGTCCTGGTCACCACCGTGCCGACCGGCGGGGACACGGCGCCGCCGCCGCTGCATCCGATCCGCGCCGCGGACGCGCGGCCCGCGGTCGAGGCATTGCAGCCAAAGCCCTGGCCGGTCGACCGCAGCGCGACGCTGGCGCGGCTGAAAGCGGTGTCACTGCCCGGTGCGAACGCGTCGATCTGGCTCAGCGACGGTATCGCCGAGGGTGATGGCGCCAGGGCGCTCGCGGCCTATCTCGCCGACCGTGGCAATGTTCGGTTCCTGACGGCCGGTCCCGGCTCGGCGCCGCTGCTGCTCGCCGCCGGCGATCGCGAGGCCAAAGATCTGAGCGTTGTGCTGCGCTCGCCGCCAGTGGCGGAACCGCGCAGTTGGGGGGTGCGCGCGAGCGGGGCGGACGGGCGCCTGTTGGCGCGGCGCAGTGCGACCCTCGCAGCCGGCGCGACATCCACCCAAATCCGGCTGGCGATGCCGAGCGAACTCAGAAATCAGGCAACCCGTATCGAGGTCGAGGGCGGCCGATCTGCCGGTGCGGTGCTGTTGCTCGACGAACGCTGGCGCCGCCGGCCGGTCGGGATCGTCGGACCGCCGAGCGGCAGCGGGCAGCCGCTGCTCAGCGACACCTATTACCTCGAACGGGCGCTGGCCCCGTTCGCCGAAATCCGCCGAGGGAGCGCCGCGGATCTGCTGAAGCGCCAGCTCGCGGTGCTGATCTATTCGGATGCCGGACCGGATTCGCCGGCCGAGTCGGTGGCGATTAGCAAGTGGATCGAGGCCGGCGGGCTGCTGCTGCGCTTTGCCGGGCCGCACCTCGCGGCGGCGCAGAACGACAAGCTGTTGCCGGTCCAGCTGCGCCGCGGCGGCCGGACCATCGGCGGCGCGCTTTCCTGGGAGCAGCCGGCAAAGCTGGCGCCGTTCGCGCCCGGCAGCCCGTTCGCCGGGTTGCAGGTCCCGGCCGACGTGACGGTTTCGCGCCAGGTGCTGGCCGAGCCCGACATCGAGCTCGAGGACAAAACCTGGGCGCGGCTGGTCGACGGGACCCCGCTCGTCACCGCCGAAAAGCACGGGCGCGGCTGGATCGTGCTGGTGCACACGACGGCGAATGCCGATTGGTCCAACCTCGCGCTGTCCGGCCTGTTCGTCCAAATGCTGCGGCGGATCACGGCGCTGAGCCAAGGGGTAACGACGGCCGCGGGCGAGGGCTCGCTGCCGCCGCTCGAAACGCTCGACGGGTTCGGCCAATTGCAGCGCGCACCGCCGACGGCGCGCCCGATCGCCGGCGCACAGATCGCCGTCGCGGTCGCCTCGCCACGGCATCCTCCGGGCTTCTACGGCACCCAAGACTCGCGCAGCGCGTTCAATCTTTCGGCCGGGATCAAGCAACTCGAGCCGATCGCCGGCCTGCCATCCGACGTGCAGCGCGAGAGCTTTGCCCGCGGCCGGGAGACCGATCTGCGTCCGCCGCTGTTGACCGCGGCGTTGCTGCTGTTGCTGATCGATCTGTTGACCGCCTACGCGCTGCGCGGCTTGCTGCGCCGGCGGCCGGCGCGTGTTCTCGGCATGGTCCTCGTCGCCGCCCTCGCGCTGCCCGCTGTGGCGCGCGCCGACGACGCCTTTGTCGTGCGTGCCACCTCGCAACTGCGCCTGGCCTATGTGTTGACCGGAGACGAGGCGGTCGACGCGGAGAGCCGCGCCGGGCTCATCGGCCTCAGCGACACGCTCAACCGGCGGACCGCGGTCGATGCCGGCAATCCGCTTGCCGTCGACATCGAAACCGACGAGCTGATCTTTTTCCCGCTGCTCTATTGGCCGGTCACCGCCGACCAGCCACCGCTTTCGCCGAGTGCCGTCGGCCGGATCAACCGCTATATCGAGACCGGCGGGACAATCCTGTTCGACACCCGCGATGGCGACGACCAGTCTCCGGGACCGTTCGGCGGCGCGGCGATCGCGGCGCAGCGGCTGCGCCGGTTGACGGCAGGGATCAAGATGCCGCCTCTGGTGCCGATCCCGCCCGACCATGTTCTGACCAAGTCATTTTATCTGATGCACGAATTCCCTGGCCGCTGGGATGCCGGCACGTTGTGGGTCGAGCCGGCCGAGGATCAGGTCAATGACGGTGTCTCGAGTGTCATCGTCGGCGCCGACGACTGGGCCGGCGCCTGGGCGGTCGACAAGGACGGCCAGCCGCTCTACGCCGTTGTTCCGGGGGGCGAGCCACAGCGCGAAATGGCGCTGCGCTTTGGCGTCAACCTCGTCATGTACGTGCTGACCGGCAATTACAAGGCCGATCAGGTGCACGTGCCGGCGATCCTCGAGCGGCTTGGCCAATGAGCGGCAGCGGTTTCACAGTCGCCGCCGCACCGCTGCTCCCGTGGCTGGCGATCGCCTTGCTCGCGGTCGCTTGCCTGCTGTGCCTCGGTTTGGGCGCGGCGCGGCGCGCGAGGGGATTGATCTGGCGGGCGACAGCGATCGCGGTGCTGCTGGCGGCATTGGTCAACCCTTCGCTGATCGAGGAGCGGCGGACCCCACGGCGCGACGTCGCGATCATCGTCGTCGACGACTCGCCGAGCCAGAGCATCGGCGATCGGCGAGCGGCGAGCGAGGCGGCGCTGGCGGCCGTCAAGAAGCGCCTCGCCCGCGAGCCCGACCTCGATGTGCGGGTGATCCGGGCGGGCGCACCGCAGCCCGGCGCCGGTGATGACGGAACCAAGCTGTTCGCGGCGCTCGACCGGGAGATGTCGGACGTCCCGCGCCAGCGCCTCGCCGGTGTGGTGATGATTACCGACGGCGAGGTGCACGACGTGCCGGAGGGCGACGCCAAAGCGCTGCGAGCGGCGGTTCCCGCCCCGCTCCACGTTCTGCTGTCCGGGCACCGCAACGAAGCCGACCGGCGGCTCGTCGTCTCCCAGGCCCCGAGCTTCGGCATCGTCGGCAAGCAGGTGCAGCTGACGGTCCGGGTCGAGGATCTGCCGGAAACCGCCGCCGAGGACCCGGACGAGGCGCAGGTGACCTGGCGCAAGGACGGCGGTGCCCCGCATCAACTCACAGCGCCGGTCGGTCGCGATATTCCGCTGACGATTTCGGTCGACCATGGCGGCCCCAATGTGATCGAGCTTGCCGTAGCACCGGGCCCCCACTCGCTGACGCCGATCAACAAACGCGCCGTCGTCGTGGTCCACGGCGTGCGCGACCGGTTGCGGGTGCTGCTGGTCACCGGCGAGCCATATGCGGGCGAGCGCGTCTGGCGCAACATCCTCAAATCCGACCCTTCAGTCGACCTGGTCCACTTTACAATCCTGCGCCCGCCGGAAAAGCAGGACGGCACGCCGATCCGCGAGCTGTCGCTGATCGCTTTTCCGATCCGTGAGCTGTTCGATACCAAGCTCGACGATTTCGACCTGATCATTTTCGATCGGTACAGTCTGCGCGGGCTGATCCCGGAGGCCTATCTCGAAAACGTCGTGCGCTATGTCCGCAACGGCGGCGCGCTGCTCGAAGCCGCCGGCCCGAACAACGGCGCGCCGATGAGCCTGTCGCGCACGCCGCTCGGCGCGATCCTGCCGGCCGAGCCCACCGGGGACGTTCAGGACGAGGGGTTCAAGCCGCGACTGACCGGGGTCGGCCGCCGGGATCCGGTGACCGAAGGACTCCCCGGCGCCGGCCCGCCCGGCGGCGAGCCGAGCTGGGGGCGCTGGTTCCGCCAGGTCGACGCGCGCGTTCATAACGGGGTCACAGTGATGACCGGCGACCGCGGCGAACCGCTCCTCGTGCTCGACCGTGTCGGCAAGGGGAGGGTGGCCCAGCTCCTGTCCGACGAAATGTGGTTCTGGGCGCGCGGGTTCGAGGGCGGCGGCCCGCAGGCCGAGCTGTTGCGCCGGCTCGCCTACTGGCTGATGAAGGAGCCCGATCTCGAGGAGAACGATCTGCGGGCGACGGTAGACGGCGACCGCCTGCTCGTCACTCGGCAGTCGCTGGAGCCGGACGGCCGCCCGGTCACGGTCACCGCACCCGACGGATCGAAAAGCAGCTTGAAGCTCACTCCGACAAAGGGCGGGCGCAGCACCGGCAGCATGGCGATTGCCCGAATGGGGTTGTACCGGGTCAGCGAGGGCAACCGCACCGCGCTCGCTGCCGCGGGCCCGCTCAACCCGATCGAGTTCGCCGACGTCCGCACCACAGCCAAAAAGCTGGCGCCGGTCGCCGCGGCTACCGGCGGCGGCATCTTCTGGGTCGGCTCAGGCAAGATTCCGGACATCCGCCGGGTGGTGCCCGACGAAACGGCCGCCGGGCCGAACTGGATGGGCTTTCGCGCGAACGGGGATTATACCGTCACCGGGTTCAGCGAGATTGCGCTGCTGCCGGCGGCGGCTGCGCTGCTGCTGATCGTTGGCGGCCTTTTGGCGGCATGGCGCCGCGAGGGGATGTGAGCCCGGTCGTTTCACGGTTGGTGGGTTCTCGTGCTGAGAAGGGTTCTGGCGCCGCTGCACCCGGACGGCTTCAAGTTCGTCGCGGCTGCTGCGGCCGCGACCGTGCTGCTGTTTCTGCTATGGACCCCGGCCGGGTGGGCGGCGGCGGTTGCGACCTTGTGGATGGTCTATTTTTTCCGCGATCCGTGGCGCGTCTCGCCGCTGCGGGACGGGCTGCTGGTCAGCCCGGCGGACGGGATCGTCGTGTCGGTGGCGCCGGCGCGGCCGCCTGCCGAGCTCGGCATGGGCGACGCCGAATTCGTACGGATCGGGATTTTTCTGAACATCTTCGACGTGCACGTCACCCGCTCGCCGATCGGCGGCCGGGTCGTGGCGCTGCGCTATACCAAGGGCCGCTTTGTCGACGCCAGCCGCGCCGAGGCGAGCCTGAACAACGAGCGCATGACGATCCGGGTCGCCCCGAGCGAAGGGCCCGAGATCGTATATGTGCAGGTCGCGGGGCTCGTCGCCCGCCGCATCGTCTGCGACCTGCACGAGGGCCAGCGGATCGCCACCGGCCAGCGCATGGGCATCATCCGCTTCGGCTCGCGGGTCGATGTTTATTGTCCCCCGCCCTATGTAACAATGGTGGCCGCCGGGCAGCGGATGGTCGGCGGGGAAACCGTCATCGCCGACCGGATGGCGCGGGAGCCGCCGCGCTCCGGCGCCGCGCATTGAAGGGGATGAGGGTGAGAGGAGCGGAGCGTTGAGAATGCGATCGGGCCGGACCCGGCGCCGGCCGGCGCACAGGCTCTCCGACCTGTCGATCAACCGCATGGTCCCCAACGTGCTGACCCTGCTGGCGTTGTGCGCCGGCATGACGGCGATGCGGTTCGCGATGAACGGGAATTTCGTCGGCGCCGTCTTTGCGATCATCGTCGCCGGGGTCTTCGACGGTCTCGACGGGCGCATTGCCCGGCTGCTCAAATCGACCTCGATCTTTGGCGCCGAGCTCGACAGCCTCTCGGATTTCGTCAGTTTTGGCGTGGCGCCGGCTTCGGTTCTGTATCTTTGGACGATGTCGGAGCTGGGCGGCCTCGGCTGGGCGATCGTGCTGTTTTATGCGGTCTGCTGCGCTCTGCGCCTGGCGCGCTTCAACACCGAGATCGGCAGCGATCGTCCGGCTCATGCCTCGCCGTTTTTCACCGGAGCGCCGGCCCCGGCCGGGGCCGGGCTGGTCATGGTGCCGATGTTTTTGAGCTTCGAATGGGGCGACTGGCTGTTCCGCTCGCCCTATCTGAACGCGGTGACGGTGACCGGGACAGCACTGCTGATGGTCAGCACGGTGCCGACCGTGTCGATGAAGCGGCTGCGCATCCCGCATCACCTGGTAATGCCGAGCCTGCTCGGCGTCGGTGTCTTGGCGGCGTTTGTCACGACCGCGCCGTGGCCGACCTTGACCGCGGTCGGCATCGCCTATGTCGGCTCGATCCCGCTGACGATCCGTGCCTCGCGCCGGCTTCGTCGCGCCGCCGGAACGCGCCGCAGCGAGAGCGCCGAGGCCACCGCGCCGATGCCGCCTGCCGCCGGTTACCTTTTGGACGAACGCGGCGCGCCCACCGGCCGGTCGCCAAGATTGACAGAGGGCGCGCACCACCCGACGCTGGGTTAGACCAACATTTTCTGCGTTTCGAGGTCGTCGTCGATGAAGGCTTGGACGGCTTCGTCGATGCCGGAATCGGCGGTAAAGCCGAGGGCGGCGGCGCGCGGGGCGGCGAGCGCCTGCGGCCAGCCGGCGACAATCGCCTCGATCTGCGGATCGTGCTGCCAGCGGATACGGGCGTGGGCCGCTGCGCCGCCGGCGCGGCGCACCGCCTCGACCATCTCGCCCACTGCGACCGAAAACCCCGGCAATTGCAATGACCGGTTGGCGCCGAACGCGTCCGCAGGCAGTTCATGGGCGCGGTGCAGGGCGGCAACGACCCGGCGCGGCGAGGCCAAGGCCATGACCACAGCCGGCGAGACCGGGCAGATTGCGTTCTTTCCCGCGAGCGGCTCGCGAATGATCGAGGAGGCGAAGGTCGAGGCGGCGCGGTTGGGCCGGCCCGGTCGCACCACGACGGTCGGCAGCCGCAGCGCGCGGCCGTCGACAAACCCCTTGCGACTGTAGTCAGTGACCAGCAATTCGCCGATCGCTTTCTGCGTTCCATAGGAAGATTGGGGTGTCAGCAGGGTGTCGTCGCCGACCGCGGGCGGGAAGCTTGCCGCCATAGACCGCGAGCGAACTGGCAAAGACGAGGCGCGGGCAGTTGCCGAGCGCGCGGCAGGCGTCGAGCACGGCGCGGGTGCCGTCGAGGTTGACCCGAAGCCCGAGGTCGGTGTCGGCCTCGGCCTGGCCGCTGACCACCGCGGCGAGATGAAATACCGCGGCGGCGCCGGGCGCCAACAGCCGGCGCACGGTCTCGGGGTCGGCGATGTCGCCGGTGACCAGTTTGAGCCGCCCGTCTTCCGGCAATGGCAACGCCGGCGACGCGTTGTCGAACAGCACCAGCTCGTCGACCGGGCCGAGGCTGCTGCCCCGCTCCAGCAGCAGCATTGCCAGCCGCCGGCCGAGAAAACCGCAGCCGCCGGTGATGACGATGCGCATCGCCTACCCTCTTATCCCGTACCGGGCAGCCCAGCTGAGGCCGGCCGTGGTCTCGCCTTTGGGACGGTATTCGCAGCCGATCCAGCCGGCATAGCCGATCTCGTCCAACAGATCGAACAGGAATGGATAATTGATCTCGCCCACATCGGGTTCGTGCCGGCCGGGGTTGCCGGCGATCTGGATATGCGGGTACCGGCCGGCGAGCGCGTGGATATGGTGGGCGAGATCGCCCTCCATGATCTGCACGTGGTAGAGGTCGAGCTGAAGCTGCAGATTGGGGTGCCCGACCTGGTCGATGACCGCCATCGCCTGGGTCGTGGTGTTGAGGAAATAGCCGGGGATGTCGCGGTTGTTGATCGGCTCGATGATTACGGCGACGCCCTCGGCGGCGAGGCGCTCGGCGGCATAGCGCAAATTCGAGGCATAGACGCGCTGGGCCTCGGCACGGTCGCGACCGTGCGGCCACAGCCCGGCCATCGCGTGCACGAGCCGGCAATTCGTCGCCTTGGCGTAGACCAGCGCCTGCTCGACCCCGGCACGGAATTCCGGTTCGCGCCCGGGCAAGGCTGCCATGCCGCGCTCGCCCGCCGCCCAGTCTCCGGGCGGCATGTTGAACAATGCCTGAGTCAGCCCGTTGCGGGTCAGCGCCGCAGCGACGGTTTCGGGCCGCTGGTCGTAAGCGCCGAGATATTCGACGGCCTTGAAGCCGCATCGAGCGGCGGCGGCGAAGCGGTCGAGAAACCCGACCTCCTGAAAGATGAAGCTGAGGTTGGCGGCAAATTTCGGCACGGGTCGGTCCTCCCTGGAGCAGGATCGAGAGACGGGTCGGTCGGCCCGTTTGCGGCCGGCGCGGCGGACCGCTAGTCTTTCTCCGCCCACTGGGGAACGCAAGGCCGCGGAACCGGACAACGCAAGGGAGGCCGCAGGTGGCCGTGCTGCTGGGAGCGATCGCCGACGATTTCACCGGCGCCACCGATTTGTGCAACACATTGGTGCGGCGCGGCATGCGCACTGTGCAATTGATCGACGTGCCGGGACCGGCAGCGAGCGTTGCTGATGCCGAGGCGGTCGTCATCGCGCTGAAGAGCCGCACGGTCCCAGCGGCAGAGGCGATCGAAAAGAGCCTCGCGGCGCTCGCCTGGCTGCAAGCCGCGGGAGCGGAGCAGGTTCTCTTCAAATACTGCTCGACCTTCGATTCGACCGACGCGGGCAATATCGGGCCGGTCGCCGAGGCGCTGATGGCGGCGCTCGGTGCTGACTTCACCCTGTTCTGCCCGGCTTTTCCGGAAGCAGGGCGGACGATCTATCGCGGCTATCTGTTCGTCGGCGACGTGCTGCTGTCGGAGTCGGGGATGCGCGACCACCCGCTGACGCCGATGCGCGACCCCTCGCTGGTGCGGGTGTTGCAGCGCCAGAGCCGCGGCCGGGTCGGGCTGGTGCCGCAGGCCGTCGTCGGCCGCGGCGCCGAGTCCATCCGCGAGGCGTTCGCGACGCTGCGCCAAGAGGGCTTTGCCCACGCCATCGTCGATGCGATCGCCGACCGCGATCTCGAAGCGATCGGCGAGGCCGCGGCCGATTTCAGCTTGATCACCGGCGGCTCGGGGATCGCCCTTGGGCTGCCGGAGAATTTTCGCCGCCGAGGTCTGCTCGGCGACGGCTGCGCTGCCGCCGAGCTGCCGGCGATATCGGGTGCGGCTGCGGTGTTGTCGGGCTCGTGCTCGACAGCAACCCTGGCGCAGGTGGCCTATATGGAAAAGCGCGCGCCGGCCTTTGCGATCGATCCGACAACCGCCGCCGCCGACGATTTGGCGCGGCAGGCGCTCGCCTGGGCGAAGCCGCTGCTGGGTGAGCGGCCGATATTGATCGCGTCGACCGCACCGCCCGACAAAGTAGCCGAGGTGCAGCGCCGGCTCGGCCGCGAACGCGCCGGGGCGATCGTAGAAGCGACAATGGCAACGATCGCGCGCGGCCTCGTCGATGGCGGCGTGCGGCGGCTGGCCGTCGCCGGCGGCGAGACCGCGGGGGCGGTGGTGCAGGCGCTCGGCATCACCGGATTGCGCATCGGCCGCCAGATCGATCCCGGGGTGCCATGGACGATGAGTTTCCCTGGGAGGCCCGGCGAGCCGGCGTTGGCGTTGGCGCTTAAATCCGGCAATTTCGGGGCTTCCGACTTTTTCTTGCGCGCCTTTTCCGTTCTGGATGGAGGGCCGGGATGACCGACCTCGACTGTCGTTGCGAGCGAAGCGAGGCGATCTCGGGCCATTCGCGGACGCCGGTCATCGAGATTGCTTCATCGCCTGCGGCTCCACGCAATCACAGCCCATTGTTGAGGGAGGGAGCGACGGCATGAGCGACACCAGGGAGCGCGAGGCGATCTGCACGATCGGGGCCTCGATCTTTACCCGCGGCCTGACCGCCGGGTCCTCGGGCAATATCAGCGTGCGGACCGACGAGGGTTGGCTGATGACCCCGACCAACGCCTCGCTCGGCCGGCTCGACCCGGAGCGGCTGTCGAGCCTCGACCGCGACGGACGGCTTGTCTCCGGCGACCCACCGACCAAGGAGAGCTTTCTGCACCGGGTCATGTACGAGGAGCGAGCCCAGACCGGTGCGGTCGTGCATCTGCATTCGACACATTCGGTCGCGGTATCCTGCCTCGCCGAGATCGATCCCGCCGACGTGCTGCCACCGATCACCGCCTATTACGTGATGCGGGTCGGCAGATTGCCGCTCGTCCCCTATTTCCGCCCCGGCGACATGGCGCTGGCCGAGGCGGTGCGCGGGTTTGCGGGCCGGAACCACGCCATCCTGCTCGCCAATCACGGCCCGGTCGTCGCCGGATCCAACCTCGGGGCCGCAGTCGATGCGATCGAGGAGCTTGAAGAAACCGCGAAACTCTACCTCTTGCTGCGCGGCGCAAAGACCCGCTATCTGACGCCGGCACAGGTCAGCGAACTGGGGGGATAACGGGGTGCTGCCGGTGCGAGCGGGGTTCCCCGCCCGCGCCAACCCCCCACGGAGCGAGGCGCCGAACGCCTTCGCTGTTCAGGCTCGCATTTCCGCCATAAGTTCTGCTTTTCGCTCGGCAAGTTCCTTGCCCATGGCTTCGACATCCATCTTGCTTGATTGGAGCTCCGGGAACAGCTCCTCTTCCTCTTCCTTGATGTGCTGCTTCACCATTTCGCCTAGAATCCGGATTTTGGCGTTGTAAAGGTCCTCGCCGAGCTCCATCTCTTCGATCTCCGCGATCAGGTTTTTCACGGTCGCATGTTCGACGATGGCTTCGTCGATCAGATCATTGTCGCCGCTGGCTTCGCGGGCTTGCGGATAGAAGATCTCTTCTTCGATCCGGGCGTGCACTTCGAGCGCCAGGCAAATTTTCTCCGCCAGCTCTCCCCTACGTTGATCGCCGTCTTGTAGTTCATTGTACTCATCGAACCATTCTTCGACCTGACGATGATCCTGCTCCAACAGTTCGAATGCATTTGTGCTTGCTGCGCGCACCTCTTTTTTCGCGGATGAAGCCTTTGCGCGGCTGGATTTCCTGTCGGAGGCCCGGCTGGCCTTTGTCTTCGCTTGTGTCGCCATCGTCCAATCCTTGATGCTGGCAGCGGCGGATGCCGCATCGCTCAAACCGCCGGGAGTGCTGGCCGGTTCCGACAGGCCCATTCGGACCGTCGATCTCGGCACGGCGGACGCATTCGACGGCAGGCTGGATTTGGCGATGCCGGCGTCAGGGCGGTTCCTGGTCCCGAGGCGCCGCAGGGTCGCCGGCTGAAATCTCGACGGTGCCGAGCGCGTCGGCGAGACGGTGCGTGGCGCTGCCCGGCCGCAGCGGCTTCGGCTGGCTCGCCGCCGGCGCCCAACCGGTCAGAAACAGGATCTCGAAGCTCGCCGGAATGCGCCCGTCGGCGAGCCCGAACCGCTCGCGATAGAGCGCCACGGCGCGGGCCAGCGTGCCGCGGCGCAGCGATGCGCGTCGGCGCGCCGACAGCGCGTTGGTCTCGCCCATCGCGCGCAGGTCGCGGATCAGCGCCAGGACGTCGGGGTAGGTAACGGCGATCGTATCGGCGTCGGCGACCGGCATGGCAAAGCCGGCGCGCTGCAGCAGAGTGGCGGCATCGCCGAGATCGGCCGTCGGCGACACCCGCGGGCCGGCGCCGCCTTCTTCGGCCAGCTCGGCCTCGATCAGCGCGATCCGCAGCTCAGCCAGGGTGGTGCCGCCGAGCATCGCTCCGAGAAACAGGCCATCCGGCATCAAAGCCCGGCGCAACTGGATCAGGGTGCCGGGAAGATCGCCGACCCAATGGAGCGCCAAGGCGCTGACCGCGAGGTCGAAGCTGGCCTTGCCGAAGGGCAGCAGCTCGGGGTCGGCAGCGACCCGCAGGGCAGGGGCGCGCGCCAGCAAGCCGAGAGCGGGTTCGGCGGCCACGACGCGCTCGATCCCCGGTCGACCGGCCAGCGCCCGTGACAGCGCCCCATTATGTGAGCCGAGGTCGAGCGCCGCACGAAATCGCCGGTTGACGTCGTCGAGCCGGTCGACGATCCGTGCGGCAACCTCCACATGCAGGAAATCGGCGATGAGGCCGCGCGCCGCACGCTCGCGGTGCAGCCGCCAGGCACGCCGGTCGAACAGCGCGGTCGGCTCGGCCGGAATCATCGCAGCGGTCGCCAATCCGGCGCTGTCTCGTGGTCGGGGTGCCGACAGCTGACGTATTTACTGGCCCTTTCGGCCGACAAAGAGTCCTCCGTCGTTTCGGCCGGCAAGCTGTCGATCCCGTCGAGCCAGCCAATGCGGGCCTCGAAACCGTAATGGCGGACGGGAGGGACATCCTGCGGTCGGTCCAGGCTGCCGAGCGTGACCGCGATCGTCTCACCATTGTCGTAGCGAAAGCTCCAGGGCCTTCCGCAGCGGGCGCAGAAGTCGCGATGGGCGAGCGAAGAGCCGGCAAAACTGGCCGGTGTCCCGCGCGTCCAGGCGAACTCGCCGAGTTGCACCGGAGCGAGCGCGGCGAGCGGCCCGCCGACGCCTTTCTGGCACATCCCGCAGCGGCATAGGTGGACCCGTTTGGGCGGCACGGTCAGCACGCAGCGGACCGCGCCGCATTGACATCCTCCGGTCGGGATCGGGCGGTTCGGTCGGGCCATCGGGCTCTCCTCGAATGATTGGGCGCTGCCGTGCCGGGCGCAATCTTCGTTGACGAGCGCGCGCGCGAGCTGATGATGTGCGCCAATGGACACGTCGGCAACACTTCCCGCCCGGGTCTTCGGCCAATTGCGGCGGATCGGCCGCGGGCTCGTCGATGTCGTGCTGCCGCCGCGCTGCCTCGCGTGTGGCGGGACTGTCGAGGAGCCGGACGCGCTGTGCGGGCGATGCTGGGGCGGGATCACGTTTTTTGGCCCGCCGTGGTGCGCCGGCTGCGGCCTGCCCTTTCCTCACCCGATGGGCGAGGACGCGGTGTGCGCCGACTGCGCCCGCGAAAGGCGCGCCTGGGACCGGGCGCGGGCGGTCTTGCGCTACGACAAGAACAGCCGCAGGCTGATCCTCGGGTTGAAGCACGCCGACCAGACGCAAGTGGCGAGCGCGTTCGGCAAGTGGATGCATCGCGCCGGCCGCGAGGTTCTGGATGGCGCCGACCTCGTCGTTCCGGTGCCGCTGCATTGGACCCGACTCGCTCAGCGTCGCTACAACCAAGCGGCTCTCCTGGCGCATGCGATCCGGGCTGCGGGCGGGCCGCCGGTTGCCGCCGATTGGCTCATCCGCCGTCGCCGCACACCCTCGCAAGGCCATATGGGGCCAGGGGCGCGGGAGCGGAACGTGCGCGGCGCCTTTGCCATGCGGCCGGGTCGCGACATCGCCGGAAAGCGGATTATCGTGATCGACGACGTATTGACGACCGGAGCCACCGCCGACGAGTGCGCCCGCGTCTTGAAACGCGCCGGGGCGGCGTTTGTCGGCGTGCTGACCCTGGCGCGCGCGTTGCGGACCGGGGCATAATCGGTGCACACGAAGGACCGCTTGGGAAGGAGGGCGGCGATGGCCGAGGTCGAGCTCTACACGACGAGGTTTTGCCCCTACTGCAGCCGCGCCCGCACGCTGCTGCAGCGCAAAGGCGCCGGTTTTGTCGAAATCGACATCAACGACGAGCCGGAGCGGCGCGGCGAGATGGTCCGGCGCGCCGGTGGGCGCAGCACGGTGCCGCAGATCTTTATCGATGGCGAGCATATCGGCGGCTGCGACGAGCTCGTCGCACTCGACCGCGCCGGCGGGCTCGACCCCAAGCTCGGGATTGTGCAATGAGCAGCCCTTTTGTCGCCGCCTGCATTCAATTTACCGCGGGGCCCGATCCCGAGCCGAATTTGCGGGTGGTCGGCGACATGGTCCGCCGAGCCCGCGACCGTGGGGCCGATCTGATCATGACCCCCGAAGCGACAAATTTTATCGAGAGCGGCCGGCGGCGCCGCGAGAAGGCGCGTCGCGAAGCCGACGACCCATGGCTCGCCGGCGCGCGAGGTCTGGCGCGCGAGACCGGGGCCTGGCTCCTGCTCGGATCCCTGGTCATCGACCCCGACAGCGAACCCGGTGCCGCAGCGGGTGAAACCCGGCTCGCCAACCGCTCGTTCCTGATCGACGCGGAGGGTGCCATCGTCGCGCGCTACGACAAGATCCACATGTTCGACATCGACTTGCCGGGCGGCGAAAGCTATCGAGAGAGCAGCGCCTATCGCCCCGGCGGGCACAGCGTCGTCGCGGAGACGCCGTGGGGCGGTCTCGGCATCAGCGTGTGCTACGATCTGCGCTTTCCGCACCTCTATCGCGCGCTGGCCCAGGCTGGCGCCGGTTTCCTCACGGTCCCTTCGGTGTTCACCGTGCCGACCGGCACGGCGCATTGGCACGTGCTGCTGCGGGCGCGGGCGATCGAGAATGGCTGTTTCGTATTCGCCCCGGCGCAATCGGGCGAGCACGCCGCGGGCCGGCGCAGCTACGGCCATTCCCTGATCGTCGACCCGTGGGGCGAGGTGCTGGCCGACGCCGGCGAAGGCCCCGGCATCGTCAGCGCTCGCATCGACCCGGCGCGCATCGACGAGGTGCGCCAGATGGTGCCGTCCCTGAACCACGACCGGGCGTTTGCCCAGCCGCATCCCACCGCCCGCCCGCTCGCCGCCGAATAGCGAGCCCGGCCGTTTGGTTGTACCGCCGGATTTGCCGGCTGCGGGAGCGTTGCAGATTTGACCGCGCTGTCCGGCGTGCTTACATAGATGCGCCAGAGGTCGCAGGCGATCCGACAAGCCTTGGAGCGGCGAGAATATGTCCGACCACGCAAACGAGATCGAGGAGCGGCGCGTCGTGCTGACCGAAAGCGCGGTCCGCCGGATTGCCGCTCTCAGACAGCAGGAAGAGGCCGAAGGCGCGTTTCTACGGATCGCGGTTTCCGGCGGCGGCTGCTCCGGATTCCAGTACGGCTTCAGTTTCGACGACCAGAAGAACGAGGACGATTTCCTCTTCGAGCGGGACGGTGTCGCCGTCGTCGTCGACGAGGTTTCACTCGGGCTGCTGAGCGGGGCCGAGGTGGATTTCGTCGAAGACCTGATGGGCGCCTCGTTCCAGATTCGCAACCCGAACGCGGCCTCGTCCTGCGGCTGCGGCAACTCGTTTTCGATCGGTTGACCATCCGTCGTCGATTTCGCCGTCGTCGATCCCGCCTGTGAAGATCGCCAGCTGGAACGTCAATTCGGTCAAGGCGCGGCTGCCGCACCTGCTCGCCTTTCTGAGCGAGGCGCGGCCCGACGTGCTGTGCCTGCAGGAGACCAAATGCCCGGCCGCCGATTTCCCGGCGCTCGAAATCCAGGCGCTCGGCTACCGCATCGAGACCATCGGCCAGCGCGCCTATAATGGGGTCGCGCTGATTTCGAGGCAGCCGGCGCAGCAACCCGTCCGCGGGCTGCCCGGCATGGCCGAGGACGAACAGGCCCGTTATGTCGAAGCGGCTTTCGGCGAGGTTCGGGTCGCCTCGATCTATCTGCCCAACGGCAACCCGGTCGGCACCGACAAATTCTCCTACAAGCTCGCCTGGATGGAACAGCTGGTCGGCCACGCGCGCGAGCTGCTGCGCCGCGAGATCCCGTTCGTGCTGGCCGGCGACTACAACATCTGTCCGGCAGACGAGGATGTTTATGATCCGGTGGCATGGCGCGACGATGCGCTGTGCCGGACTGAATCGCGCTCGCGGTTCCGCGCGCTGATGCATTTGGGACTGACCGACGCCTACCGCGTCTTTCACCGCGAGCCGCACCGCTACACCTTTTGGGATTATCAGGCCGGGCGCTGGCACCGCGACGAGGGTCTGCGCATCGACCATCTGCTGCTGTCGCCGCACGCCGCCGACCGGATCGCCGCCTGCGACATCGACAAGAAGCCGCGGGCCAAGGAGCGCGCCTCGGACCACACCCCGATCTGGTGCGAGCTCGCCGTCTAGACCGAGCCGCAGCCGGGCTTGGCAGCTCCGCGGCGATGCGATATCTAGCCTGATCCGTTGCGAGCACGCCCGCAGGGCGATCGTTTAGCAGGGAGTTAAGACCATGTCAGCCGCCCAGCGCTACGATGTCGGTGGGGTACTTTTGCCGCGGCCGTTCAAGGTCCGCCGGCTCGGCCATTTCGGCTTCAATGTCGAAAAATTGCGCGAGGGCCGTGAATTTTACGGCGACCTGCTGGGCTTCACCGCTTCCGACACACTCGATTTCTCGCGCGCGCCTTGGTTTCCGAAGGATGCCGATCTTGGCGATCCGCACGGCTATTTCATGCGCTACGGCACCGACCACCACGCCTTCGTGCTATTCCCGAAAAAGGTCATGGATCACCGCGCCGACCGCAAATTCGCGCCCGAGGTCACGATCAACCAGATCACCTGGCAGTGCGGCAGCCTCAGGGAGATCGGCGACGCGCATAATTATTTTGTACGTCACCAAGTCCCGGTGCAGCGCGTCGGCCGCGACATGCCGGGCAGCAACTGGCATGTTTACGTTTACGATCCCGACGGCCACACCAACGAGTTCTATTACGGCATCGAGCAGATCGGCTGGAACCGGCTCAGCAAACCGCGCGAGATGTATTACCGCGGCTTCAACGAGAAGCCGCCATTGCCGCAGATCTCCGAGGCCGCCGAACTGGCCGAGGCCTATGACAAGGGCATCGAGGTGCTGTCGGGCCACGAGGCGAAAGAGACCCTGCCCGCGAGCTATGACGTCGAGGGAGTGCTGCTGCCGCGGCCGTTCAAGATCACCAAGGTCGGTCCAATCGGCCTGTTTGTCGACGATGTCGAGCGCGCCGAGGTTTTTTATCGCGAACGCCTGGGCTTTCATCGCAGCGAGCAGGCGGTGTACCATGGCGCCCGCTGCACATTCTTGCGCTGCGGCGCCGAGCACCACAGCGTGGCGCTGTTTCCAAAGGAGCTGCGCAACACCCTGGGCCTAAGCGAACACACGACCTGCATGTCGTTCGGCGTCGAGGTCGGCAGCTACGCGCAGCTGCGCGCGGCCGTGGCCTTCCTTAAGGAGCACGGCGTTACTTTTATCGAACTCGATCCCGCCCGAGCTCTACCCCGGCATCGACTATTCGGCCTTCGCGCTCGATCCCGACGGCCATTGCATCCAGCTTTATTATTACATGGAGCAGATCGGCTGGGACGGCCGCGTCCGCCCGGCCGCCGAGCGCCGTCATGTCAACGGCAACTGGCCCGAAACCTTGGAGCCAATGTCCGACACCTATGTCGACCAGGTGTTCCAGGGTCCGCTCGGCTAGAAAGGGTTTTAGCGCAAGGATCACAATGTGTGTGTTACGCATCGACCCGACCGACGAAATCGCGCGGAAACTCCTAAATGAAGCCGTGGCAGAAAAAGAAAAGGTGTATTGAGGCCCCGACCGAAATAGGCATGAGTGAAGATCGGGTGAGGCAAGTTGCTGGGGAAAGGCTCAAGAGGCGACGAGCAGTGGATTTATCACGATCGCGGATATTTGTATTTCCGTGACGGAATATTGACGACCAAGCAGAAGAGCTATTAGGCATAGCTCTGACGCCCCTGATCCCCTGCTTTCGCGGGGGCGATGGTCAGGTGTTGCAGGGATTGCTCGTGTCATTTACCCATTCCGGTCGGGGTCGCGTGCGGCGTGGATCACCGGGTCAAGCCCGGTGACAACGGTCAGCAAGAGAACCGTCTTTCGGTCTCACAACCGGTTTCTCTGAACCGGACAGCCTTGGACGAGGGTCCGGCATGACGACAGATGAGGATTTAGGTTCTGGCGCGCGAATAAAGCCGTTCCGCTTCGGGGTCAATGTCGGGCCGTCGCGCTCGCGCGCCGAGTGGATCGAGAAGGCGCGCTGGCTGGAAGCCCTCGGCTACGACGTACTGACCGTGCCGGATCACCTGGCCGATTTTTTGGCGCCGATGCCGGCGCTGGTCTGCGCCGCCGAAGCCACGACATCGCTCCGGCTCGGCACCAACGTGCTCAACAACGACTTCCGCCATCCGGTGCTGGTGGCGCGCGAGGCGGCGACCGTCGATCTTCTGAGCGACGGCCGGTTCGAGCTCGGTCTCGGCGCCGGGCACATGCAATCCGAATACGACCAGGCCGGGCTGGGTTTCGATAAGGGAGGCACCCGGGTCGACCGGCTGACCGAAGCGGTGACCGTCATCAAGGGCCTGCTGACGGGGGAACGGCTGACGTTTGCCGGTCGGCATTATCGCGTAACCGACCACGCAATCTTCCCTCTCCCGGCCCAGCGGCCCCATCCGCCGATCGCGATCAGCGGCAACGGTCGTCGGCTGCTGAGTTTGGCCGCGCGGGAAGCCGACATCGTCGGTCTCTCGGGCATCACCTTCCGCCACGGCGGCACGGTGCCTGATCTCTCCGGATGGAAGGCGTCAGGAGTCGATGAGCGGTTGCAGCTCGTCCGTGAGGTCTCGGGCGAGCGGTACGCCGGTCTGGAACTGAACGTGCTGGTGCAGCGCGTAGTCGTGATCGACGACCGTCGGCAAGCCGCGGAAGAGCTGGCGCGCCATTGGGCCGAGCTCACTCCCGACGAGATCATCGACAGCCCCTATGTGCTGGTTGGAACCGTGGACCAGATGATCGCGGACCTGCGGGCGCGGCGGGAGCGTTGGCGCATCTCCTATTTCACGATATTTGAACCCTACTCGCGCGCGTTCGCTCCCGTCGTCGCGCAACTCGCCGGCACATAGATGTCCGCGTTTTCAACGACGTTGCCTGGGCTGGCGCACCAATCGCGAGGAGCGCCATGACGCCTGATGCCTATCTCGACCGGGTGCGGGCCTTGCTGCCGGCCCTGCGCGAGCGCGCCCGGGCCGCGGAGCAGTTGCGACGATTGCCGGACGAAACCTTTGACGACTTTCAAAAGGCGGGCCTGTTCCGCGCCTTGCAGCCACAACGCTACGGCGGCTACGAGCTCGATCCGGGCACCTTTTACCAAGCGGTCATCGAGGTCGGCGCGGTCTGCGGATCGAGCGGCTGGATTCTGGGCGTCCTCGGGGTGCACAATTGGCACGTGGCGATCCTTCCGCCGCAGGCGCAGGAGGATGTCTGGGGCGAGGACGACAGCGTCCAGCTGTCGACGTCGCTGGCGCCGACCGGGACCGTCGAGCGCGCCGCCGGCGGTTATCGCATCAAAGGCCGCTGGTCGTTTTCGAGCGGCTGCGATCATTGCCAATGGGCGGTGCTGGGCGGCGCCGCCCCACCGTCCTCATCCGGCGAGCCGCCCGATCCGCGTGTGTTTCTGGTGCCGCGCCGCGACTACCGGATCGACGACAATTGGCATGTGATGGGCCTCTGTGCCACCGGCAGCAAAGACATCGTGGTCGAGGACGCGTTTGTGCCCGAATACCGCACCCATTCGTACCGCGACGCCTTCGCCCTCAACCATCCCGGCTCCGCAATCAACGAGGCGCCGCTCTATCGCCTGCCGTTCGGGCTGATCTTTACCTACGGCATCGTGTCGCCGGCGATTGGCGCTGCACAGGGCGCGCTGACTGCGTTTCGCGAGCAGGCGGTGCGGCGCATCAACGTGCGCGACGGCTCGCGCGCGGTCGAAGACCCGTTCATGCAACACCGCCTTGCCGAGGCGGCGGCCGAAATCGACGCGGCGCGCGAGCGCATGCTCGCCAATTTCGCCGCGATGATGCGGCAAGCGCGTGCCGGCGAGGAAATCCCGCTCGCCGATCGCGCCCGTTATCGCTGGGATTCCGGTAAGGCGATCGACCGCAGCGTCCACGCGGTCGATCGGCTGTTCGAGGCGGCCGGCGGCCACGCCCTCTTTCTCGACAACCCGATCCAGCGCGCCTGGCGCGACGTGCACGCGATGAGGGCGCACGCCGGGAACAACCCCGAACGCGCCTCCTTCATTTTCGCCCGCTCCGAATTCGGCCTGCCGCCCCACGACATCCGGTTTTAAGGACGGGTTTCGCTTCGGATCGATCGCCAGCCTCGGATCGGTCGGCGCGAGCCCACGGGTCGGGCTGCCGCCGGCCGAAAGACAGGCTGAGTGAGGTGATCTCGAGCCGCTGAGCGTGGTGTGATCGGGATCGCTTCGTCGCTGCGCTCCTCGCAATGGCGCCGCGCCGCCTCGCTCGGAAACGGCTCCTGGTTGATCGCAACGAACTGCGCCGCAGGCCGTAATTCGGCTCACCTCCACGCTTGACGCACAGGGTGATCGTGAGTGAATTTAGTTGCGGTGACGTTGAGCGGAAACGAAAAAATCACCGCACCGGGCTGCAACCCGGGAGTGTCGACCGGGGTACCGATGATTTGTCTGCACGGAGCGAGCACGTTGAAGCTTTCAAAACTGGGACCGATCTTTCCGGGGCTGATCTTGATGGCCTGCTCGGGCCCGCCGATCCCGCCCTCGCCCCAGGTGATCGAATTGCCGAGCAGGGTTGAAGCGGGGCAGGGGATTGATTTGCCGACCGACGCCAGCGATGTGCTGAACGAATTGGAGGAGAGCCGGGTCGAGTTCGTCGCCCGCTATTATCGCACACCGGAATCCCGGTGGCCGGCGCTTTCGGCGAGCGAGGCTCAACGGCTGTCGTCGCTGGGGGTGAAGATTGTGGCCGTGTGGGAATCGCATTCCCGTGATCCTGCGCATTTTTCCTATTCCTCCGGTTATGGCGATGCGGTGATGGCATATTGGCAAGCGAGAGCCGTGGGCCAGCCTGCCGGCAGCGCCATCTATTTCGCCGTCGACTTCAATGCGTCGCTGCAAACGCTCGCAGGGATTGACGACTACTTCCGTGGCGTGGCAGCGGGTTTTGCTGCGGCGAGTGGAGGAAATGCGGATTACAGGATCGGCGTGTACGGTTCCGGCGCTGTTTGCGATGCGGTAAAACGAACTGGGCTGGCGCAGTACAGTTGGTTATCGAGCTCGATCGCCTGGACTGACTCTACGAGCTACGAAGACTGGAACATCAGGCAAGGCACTCGATCAGCGGAGCTGTCATTTAATCACGATTCCGACGAAGGGAGAGAAGAGTACGGCGCATTCCGGCTTGCGAGCCATAGCGGAAGTTCCGACAATCCCCGAGACCGCATGATGTTGGTGCGCCTCCAGCACCACAAGGCGGCCAACCACTGGTATCCGCGGCAATCCCTTTGCGCTGATAGGCCCGAGCGCCGATTGGCGCTATTGTGCGGGCAGGCCAACGCTGGGAGGATCGGATGATCAAAGGGCTGCACCATAATGCATATCGCTGCCGGGATTCCGAGGAGACGCGGATTTTTTACGAAGATTTCCTCGGGCTTCGGCTGGTCAGCGCGTTCGAGATCAACGAGGGCCGCGCACTGCATACCTTTTTCGAGATGGATGACGGCTCCTGCCTCGCGTTTTTCGAGGTGCCCGGCGCGCCTTTCGAGTTCAAGCGCCAGGATACGTTGGATTTGCACATCGCACTCGGCGTTGAGCCCGATGTTTTTGATAACATGCTGCAAAAGGGTAAGGCGGAAGGAGTGGAGGTTGGCGGGCCGGTCGACCATGGCTTTGTCCGTTCGATTTATTTTCGCGACCCGAACGGCTACGTCATCGAATTGACCGCCGGCACCGGCACGCACGGCGAGATCATGGACCCCGCCATCTCGAAGCCGCACGCGGCGCTCGCCCGCTGGCAGGCGGCAAAGAGCCACCGGGCGTCGAGGGCGCTTACATCGCCACCGGCCACAGCGTTTGGGGCATCCTGAACGTCCCGGCGACGGCGAGGCGATGGCCGAGCTGATCACCGAGGGCGCCGCGCGCACGGTCGACCTGTCGCCGTTCGAGCCTGGCCGATTGCCGCCACTCGACCCGGGGCGGCTGCCCTGGCGCGCCGGACGGGATGCTCGACCGCAGGAATTGTCCGCGCTGGCGATCCTGGCCGCCGATAGCCAACCGGGCGATGCCGCATTATGGTTCGCCGGCGTCCCGCCAGGGTTGGAAAGGCGTCCATGCAACCGATCAACGTGCTCAACCTCCAGCGCATCAGCGCCCATGACTGGGCGAAGATCGAAGCCGTCGGCCCGGCGGTCCGGTTGACCGACGCCGGGGGCTGGTTCGACGGCGAAATCCGCGAAACCTGGCCGGCCTTTACCTCGGCGCGCTACCTGGCGCCGGGCTCGATGGGCAAAGGAACCCGCGAAGAGCGCGACCGCCTGCTGGCCGAAGCCGAAATCATCCTTGGCGGTTGGCCGTTTCCGCTCGATCTGCGGGCAAGGGCGCCGCGGCTCAAATGGTTTCACCAACGCCCCGCCGGCGCGAGCAATCTGTTGCGCGGCGATTTGTGGGGCAGCGATGTCCAGGTGACGACCTCGCGCGGGGTCGGCAGCACGCTGGCGATGGCCGAATACGCGGTGGCCGGCATTCTCTACTTTGCCAAGGGGCTGGGCCAGGTCGCGATCGATCGCGACGCCGCCGCATTCGACCCGCGAGCCTATCGACCGCTGCTGCTGGACGGCAAGACCGCTTGCGTCGTCGGCGCCGGCGGCATCGGGCTTGAAGTCGGCCGGCTGTGCGCGGCGCTCGGCCTGCGAGTGGTCGGCACCCGCCGCCATCCGCAGCCGGGCGAGGCGCTGCCGCCCGGGTTCAGCGAGCTCGGCGGCCCCGGGGATCTCGACCGGTTCTTGCCGCAGAGCGATTTCGTGGTCGTTTCCTGCCACTGGACGCCGGAGACCACCCGCCTCTTCGACGCCGGGCGCTTTGCCGCGATGAAACCCGGCGGCGTGCTGGTCAGCCTCGCCCGCGGCGAGATCATCGACGAGGATGCGCTGGCCGAAGCACTTCAGCGCGAGCATCTGCGCGGCGCGGTGCTCGACGTCTATGTCGGCGAATTCGAGCATCCGCCGCCGGCGCGGCTGTGGTCGGACCCGAGGGTGCTGATCACGCCGCACATCTCGGGCGCCAGCGACGACAACCGGCATGGCGCGATCGACCTGTTCTGCGACAATTTGCGCGCCTACCTCGACGGCAAGCCGTTGCGCAACGTCATCGATTGGGAACGGGGTTATTGAAGATCGGTTTCCGACCCGAGTCGACCCCCCAACTTTGGGTGCGCACGGCTGCTCCTTCCGCTGCCACCTTATGGAAAACCGCTTCGTAACCGGACAGTCCCGCAGCCAGCGCTGTTCGGGGACCGTCAGGAATCCTGGCTGCCGAGGAATTCGAGTGCGGCGGCGACGCCGCCCGGGCGGTGCGGAATGCCGGCCCGATGCAGCCCCATTTCGACGCCGCTCAAAGTGCCGCACAGCATCAGATCGTTGAACCAGCCGAGATGGCCGATGCGAAAGATCCGGCCCTTGAGCCGGCCGAGACCGGTGCCGAGAGACATGTCGAAATTGTCGAGGATGATCTCGCGCAGCCGGTCGGCGTCGAACCCGTCGGGCACGACGACCGCGGTCAGCGAATTCGAATGCTCGCGCGGGTCAGCGCACAGGACCTCGAGGCCCCACCCGGCGACCGCGCGCCGGGTCGCCTCGGCGTGGCGGGCGTGGCGGCGGAAGACCGCGGGCAGGCCCTCCTCGTCGAGGAGCATGTGCAAGGATTCGCGCAGCCCGAACAGCAGGTTGGTTGCCGGCGTGTAGGGGAAAAACCCGGTCTGCCCGCTGTCGTGCATCGCCTGCCAATCCCAATATGAGCGCGGCAGTGTCGCGGCTTCGGAAGCGGTGAGCGCCTTTTTCGATACCGCGTTGAAGCCGAGGCCGGGCGGCAGCATCAGCCCCTTCTGCGAGCCGGCGACGGTCACGTCGACCCGCCATTCGTCATGGCGGTAGTCGATCGAGCCCAAAGACGAGATCGTGTCGACCATGTAGAGCGCCGGGTGACGCGCCCGGTCGATCGCGGCGCGGATCTCGGGGATGCGGCTCGCGACGCCGGTCGAGGTCTCGTTGTGGACGACGCACACCGCCTTGACCCGATGTTCGCGGTCGCCCGCGAGCTTTTCCTCGACCAGGGCCGGATCGACCCCATGCCGCCAGTCGCCGGGCACGAACTCGATCTCGAGCCCGAGCCGCCCGGCCATCGCCCGCCACAGGCTGGCGAAATGACCGGTCTCGAACATCAGCACCCGGTCGCCCGGCGACAAGGTGTTGGCCAGTGCCGCCTCCCACGCCCCGGTGCCGGAAGACGGATAGACGACGACCGTCTCGCTCGTCTGGAACACCCGCTTCATGCCAGCGACGATTTCCTTGCCGAGCTCGGCAAAGTCGGGCCCGCGATGGTCGATCGTCGGCGCCGCGATCGCCTGCAACACCCGATCGGGCACGTTGGTCGGGCCGGGAATTTGCAGAAAATGGCGGCCGCTGCGTGCCGCCGGGGCGTTGGTCCTCATCGCCGCCGCCGGATCACTCGGCTACTCCGCCGCGTCGCGCCGCGGCGGCGCTGGTCGGGTCGAGGCGTGCCGGTCGATCTCCTTCTGGATCGCGGCACTGGCCTTGCCGGTGAAGTCGACATGGTGGCCGGTGGCGTAATCGTAGCTGCCGCGCAACAATTCCCGGCTCCGCTGGAAATGCGGGTGCACGAAGCGCGCCATCAGCTCGTAATGCTTTTTGGTCGCGTCCCAATCGGCCCAGTTCTGCGCCAATTCGCACAAGACGCCGAACCCGCCGGAGCCCTCGATCAGCCGCTCGACATAGGCGATCGCGTCGTCCGGAGTGCCGATGCAGCCGGTGCCGGTCTCGATCAGCCAGTCGGTCGGGTCCGGCACGTCGGGCGGGATGATCGGGAAGGTCGCCACATCGCGGAAGTAGTTGGCGAAGGCCTGCACCCCGAACCGCACGTTCTGGCGCGCCTGTTCACGGGTTTCGGCGATGTGGAACAGGCCGACGACGCGCCAGTTCTTGCGGTCGGGGACGTGGCCGTTGGCCCGCGCGGTCTCTTCGTAGAGCCCCCAATTGGCGGTGTGGCGCTCCATCGCCATCGGGCTGGTGCCGCCGATCGACAGCATGCCGATGCCGTATTTGCCCGAGGCGAGCGACCCCGACGGCGAGCGCGCCGCGGCGACCGCCAATTCCATGGTCGGGCGGGTATAGCAGCGCAGCTGCAATTGCGCCTCGGTCAGGTTGAACCAGTCGGTCTTGCGGGTGACGGTTTCGCCGCGCAGCAGCGGGACGATCACGTCGAGCGCCTCGTTCATCATCTGCCGCTGGTCGCCGGGGTCGATGCCGATCTTCAAGGCGTCGTGGACCAGCGCGCCGGGGCCGACCCCGAACATCGCCCGGCCGCGGGTCATGTGGTCGAGCTGGACCATGCGGTCGGCCAGCATGAACGGGTTGTGATAGGGCAATGACACGACCCCGGTGCCGAGGCGGATGTGGCGGGTGCGCTGCGCCGCGGCGGCGATGAACATCTCCGGAGAGGCGATCAGCTCGAAGCCGCCGGAATGGTGCTCGCCGATCCACGCCTCGTGATAATTGAGCCGATCGAGATGCTCGAGCAACTCGAGGTCCCGCTCCATCGACAAGGTCGGGTTTTCGTCGTGGTTGTGGAACGGCGCCAAAAAAATGCCGCTGCGCAAATGGAGATCGTCCATGCCGAACCCTCCGGCCGAAATGCCTGCTGGGCGATGGTCGGTGATCGGGCCGGCCGCCGCAAGCGATTTTCCCTGGCGTGCATCGCTGCGACGCAATTTCACGCACCTCGCTCCGCCCGCATTCCAACACCCCTGTTCCGCCTGTTTTTTGCAGGTCGAAATCAGGCGCCGCCCAGCCCTTCGACGGCAATTCCACACCCATCGACGGGTGCCGATGCCCGCAAGAATGCCGGGCGAGTGTGGCAATCTGATGGTTGTCAGAGGCGCCGGGCTATCACCTGGGGAGGACCCCAGGAAGCTTCTTACAAATGTGCTATAGGCGGCGGCGTTCGCTCAATTCGCAGAGTGGCGGGGACCACAAGGCCTGGGCAAGGGCGGTGCATAGCCCTTGCGGCGCTGTGATCGGATCAATTGCTGTTGCCTTACTATCGTGGACGCGCCCTCGCAGGCAGCGGCGGATCTCGGCGTCGCCCGATACGTCGGAGATACGTGACGGCCGGTCATCATTGTCAAGTAAGTTCCAACCCTTTGATTTTGTGGTGGGTGCACAAGGACTTCGAACCTTGGACCCGCTGATTAAGAGTCAGCTGCTCTACCAACTGAGCTATGCACCCACGGGAAGCGCTCTATAGCAAAGCGACGTCGACCTGTCGAGACACCCGGCACCCCTGCACCCGCCCGCCAACCTTTGCCGTCACACCCGGCCGTGGCAATGCTTGAATTTTCGGCCCGAACCGCAGGGGCAGGGGGCATTGCGCGGCGTTCCGGCCCAGGGCGCGCGCGGACCCGCCGCCCGCTGCGGCTCGTCCCGGTCGGCGCCGTTTGCCGAATTGCCGCGGCGCGCGGCGCGCCGACGCACGGCCGCCGGGCGCCCGTTGGTGCCGGTGGCGCGCATCTCCCCGGCCATCGCCTCACCCGCCATCGCCTCTTCGGGCTCTGCCGGCATTTCGGCGAAGACCGGCTGCTGCACCCGCAGCTCAATATGCGAGAGCACCGAAGTGACGTGCTGGCGCAGATTGGCGAGCATGCCCTCGAACAGCGCGAAGGCTTCGCGCTTGTACTCATTTAAGGGATCGCGCTGCGCGTAAGCGCGCAGGTTGATCCCCTGCCGCAGGTGGTCGAGCGATAAGAGATGGTCCTTCCAGGTCTGGTCCAACAGCTGCAGCAGCAGGCTCTTTTCTGCCATGCGCATCAGCTCCGGCCCGTAATTCGCGGTCTTCTCCGCCATCTTGCGGTCGGCGGCAGCCATGATCCGCTCGCGCACCTCGTCGCGGCTGATCCCATCCTCCTTCGCCCATTCGGCAAGCGGCAGATCGACCGCCAGGAGCCGCAGGCATTCGGCGTGCAGGCCGGTCACGTCCCACTGCTCGGGCAGCGAATTTTGCGGGATCGCGACCGCCGACGATCTCGTCGATCGTCTCGTTGCGCATGTCGGCGATGGTTACCGCTACCTCGCGCGAATTCATGATCTCGCGGCGCTGCTCATAGACGACCTTGCGCTGGTCGTTCATCACGTCGTCGAACTTTAAGAGTTGCTTGCGGATGTCGTAGTTGCGCGCCTCGACCTTTTGCTGCGCCTTGGCGAGCGCCTTGTTGACCCAGGGGTGGATGATCGCCTCGCCGTCCTTGAGCCCGAGGCGCTGGAGCATCGAATCCATCCGCTCCGAGCCGAAGATCCGCATCAGATCGTCTTCGAGCGAGACGAAGAATTTGGACGCGCCGGGATCGCCCTGGCGCCCGGAGCGACCGCGCAGCTGGTTGTCGATGCGGCGGCTCTCGTGGCGCTCGCTGCCGACGACAAAGAGCCCGCCGGCGCGGACCACATCCTCGTGCGCCGACTCGATCTCTCGGCGGATGGCCGCGGCCAGCACCTCGAGCCGGTCCTCCTCCGTCGCCGCGGCGAGATCGGTGCGCAGCCGCATTTCGAGGTTGCCGCCGAGCTGGATGTCGGTGCCGCGCCCGGCCATGTTGGTGGCGATCGTGACCGTGCCGGGCCGGCCGGCCTGGGCGATGATGTGGGCTTCCTGCTCGTGATAGCGCGCGTTCAGCACGTTGTGCGGGATCTTGTGCTGTTTGAACAGCGCCGCCAGCGCCTCGGATTTTTCGATGCTGACCGTGCCGCACAGCACCGGCTGCCCGTGCTCGCGGCATTCGAGCACCTGCTGGGCGATGGCGTCGTACTTCTCGCGCGTGCTGCGGTAGACCTCGTCGTCGGTATCCTCGCGCCGCACCGGCTCGTTGGTCGGGATCTCGATGACCTCGAGCTTGTAGATGTCGCCGAATTCCTGTGATTCGGTCATCGCCGTGCCGGTCATGCCGGCGAGCTTGGGATAGAGCCGGAAGTAGTTCTGAAAGGTGATCGAGGCGAGCGTCTGGTTCTCGTTTTGGACGGTGACGCCCTCCTTGGCCTCGAGCGCCTGATGCAGCCCTTCGGAATAGCGCCGCCCCTCCATCATCCGGCCGGTGAACTCGTCGATGATGATGATCTTGTCGTCCTTGACGATGTAGTCGGTGTCGCGGGCGAACAGCTTGTGCGCGCGCAATGCCTGGTTGACGTGGTGGACGAGGCCGACATTGTGAATGTCATAGAGCGTGCCGGTCGCCATCAGCTCGGTCCGGCGCAGCATGGTTTCGATCTTCTCGACCCCCGATTCGGTCAGGGTCACGGTGCGCTGCTTTTCGTCCTTCTCGAAATCGTCGGGTTCGAGCGCCGGGATCAGCTTGTCGACCCGGATGTAGAGCTCGGAGTTGTCCTCGGTCGGACCGGAAATGATCAACGGCGTGCGCGCTTCGTCGATCAGGATCGAGTCGACCTCGTCGACGATCGCGTAATGAAACGACCGCTGGACCATGTCCTCCAGCCGGAACTTCATGTTGTCGCGCAGATAGTCGAAGCCGAGCTCGTTGTTGGTGCCATAGGTGACGTCGGCCAGATAGGCCTCTTGGCGCTGCATGTCGTCGAGCTCGTGGACGATGCAGCCGACCGAGAGACCCAGAAAGCGATAGATCTGGCCCATCCATTCGGCATCGCGGCGGGCGAGATAATCGTTGACCGTGACGACGTGCACGCCGTTGCCGGCGAGCGCGTTGAGATAGACCGGAAGGGTTGAGACCAGGGTCTTGCCCTCGCCGGTCTTCATTTCGGCGATCATGCCGCGATGCAGCACCACCCCGCCCATCAGCTGCACGTCGAAATGGCGCTGGCCGAGGGTGCGCTTGGCGGCCTCGCGCACGGTGGCGAAGGCATCGACCAGAATGTCGTCGAGCTCGGCGCCGTCGGCGAGCTGCTGCTTGAATTGGACGGTTCGCGCGCGCAGCGCGTCGTCGGGAAGCGCCTCGAGCTGCGGCTCGATCTCGTTGATGGCGGAGACGATCGGCCCCAGGCTTTTGACGTAGCGGTCATTGGCGGAGCCGAACAGCCGCCGGGCTAGAGCGCCAAGCATGGAACCCTCGAAAAACGGAGGCGAATGGCTGGATATGTTCGCACGGCGACCGAGTGACAGATAGGCGGACCGGCAGACTTTGTCAATTCGGCAGCGCCGCCGCCGCTCCGCCATCCGCCGGCCCGAACCCGCCTGGCCGCCGATCCGCTCGCCCCAGATGCGCTCGCCGCCGATCCGCTCGTCCCAGATCCGCTGGCTTGTCGGCTCGCCGCCGATATGCATTGATGGCCGGGTTCGGCCACATCGAGGGGTGGCCGCCGTTCTGCCGGGGGTTCGACATGCTGTCCCGTTCTTCGCTTGCGGTGGTGCTCGGCCTCGCGCTGACCGCCGCGCCGGCTGCCGCGCCGGCGCGCGCCGCCGATCCGGCGCCGCTCGCGCCTGCTGGGGCGCCTGCTCCTGCCGCGGCGGCGGCGAGCGCGCTGCCGCCGGCAAACACCGTCGTCGCCCGCGTCGATGGGGTCGAGCTGCGCCTGGCCGATGTCGAAGCTGCGCAGCAAAGCCTGCCGCCGCAGGCGCAAAAGCTGCCGCTCGCCCAGATCTATCCAATTCTGCTCGACCGGCTGGTCGATGGCGAGCTGGTCACCGAGGCCGGGCGCAAGGAGCATCTCGACCAGGCCCCCGCGGTGCAGGACCGCCTCAAGCTCTATGAGGACCACCTGATCCAGCAGGCCTATGTCGATCAGCTGCTCAAGGGGGCCGAGAGCGAGGATCAGCTGAAGGCGCGCTACCAGAAGCTCCTCCAGCAGCAACAGCCGCGCGAGGAGGTCCGCGCCCGCCACATCCTGGTCAAGACCGAGGCCGAAGCCAAGTCGATCATCGCCCAGCTCGACAAGGGGGCGGATTTCGCCACCCTCGCCAAGAAATATTCGACCGATCCGGGCGCCGCCTCGGGCGGTGATCTCGGCTATTTCACCCGCGACGACATGGTGCCGGCCTTCGCCGCCGCGGCGTTCGCCCTGCCGGTCGGCAAATACACCGAAACCCCGGTCAAGACCGAATTCGGCTGGCACGTGATCCTGGTCGAGGACCGCCGGGTCAAGAAGCCGCCGAGCTTTGACGAGGCGCGTGCTCAGCTGACGCACCTGGCGGCGCGCGACATCATCCAGGCGAAGCTGAAGGAATTGCGCAGCGGCGCCAAGATCGAAACCTATGGGCTCGACGGCAAGCCGCTGCCGCCAGCCAAATAACCGGACGATCCTTCAGAAGGAACAAGATGCCTGCTGTTTCTCCGCTCGCGCCCGCGGGCTTTCCCCGGCTGTCGCCGATTGCCGGCGTGCGGCTCGCGGCCTTTGCCTGCGGCATCCGCTACGCCGGGCGCGACGACCTGATGCTGGCCGAGCTGGCGCCGGGCAGCACCGTCGCCGGGGTCTTGACGCGATCCTTGACCGCGGGGGCGCCGGTGCTGTGGTGCCGCGACTGCCTGGCCGGCGGCGAGGCGCGCGCGATCGTCGTCAATTCCGGCAACGCCAATACCTTCACCGGCCGCGCCGGCAAGGAGGTGGTCGAGACCACGGCGGCGGCGGCGGCGAACTTGCTGGGGTGCGATCCGAGGCAGGTCTTCATCTCGTCGACCGGCGTCATCGGCGAGCCGCCGCCCGGGGCGAAGCTCGTCGAGGCGTTGCCGCAGGTGGTGGGGCTGCTCTCGGCCGAGGCGTGGGAGCCGGCGGCGCGCGCGATCATGACGACCGACACCTTCCCAAAAGGGGCGACGGCGACGGCCAAGATCGACGGCGTCGAGGTGCATCTCAACGGGTTCGCCAAAGGGTCCGGCATGATCGGCCCCGATATGGCGACGATGCTGGCCTATGTCTTCACCGATGCGGCATTGCCGCCCGCCGTGCTGCAGGCGCTGCTGGCGGCGGCGGCGGACCGGTCGTTCAATTCGATCACGGTCGACGGCGACACCTCGACCAGCGACACCGTGCTGCTGTGCGCGACGCAGCAGGCGGTGCACCGGCCGGTGGCGAGCCCGAGCGACCGCCGGCTCGGGGATTTTCGCCGGGCGCTCGACCGGGTGATGATCGATCTCGCGCAGCAGGTGGTGCGCGACGGCGAGGGGGCGCAGAAATTTGTCACGATCGAGGTGACCGGGGCGGCGACGGCGCGTGCGGCGCGGCGGATCGGCCTCGCGATCGGCAATTCGCCCTTGGTCAAGACGGCGCTCTCGGCCGGCGACGCCAATTGGGGCCGCATCGTCATGGCGGTCGGCAAGGCGGGCGAAAAAGTGGATCGCGACCGGTTGTCGATTGCCGTCGGCGGGACTCGGATCGCCGCCGATGGCGGGCCGGTGCCGGGTTATGACGAGGCTCCGGTGGCCGAGCACATGAAGGGCCGCGACATCGCGATCGCCGTCGATCTCGGCATCGGCAGCGGCCGAGCAACGGTATGGACCTGCGACCTGACCCACGGCTACATCGACATCAATGGCAGCTATCGCAGCTGACGCCTCGCGCCGAGCCCCCCTCCCATTCCCTCCCCCGCCCGCCGGGGAGGGTTAGGGTGGGGGCCGTGGAGTCGCAATCGGCGTCGGGCCCGGCGCTCCCCCTCGTGCTCGTCGCCGCGGTGGCGCTGGTCGACGCCGATGGCCGGGTGCTGCTCGCCCGCCGCCCGGAGGGCAAGCCGATGGCCGGGCTGTGGGAATTTCCCGGCGGCAAGGTCGACCCGGGCGAAACGCCCGAGACGGCGCTGATCCGCGAGTTGGCCGAGGAGCTCGGCATCGACGTCGCGGCGAGCTGCCTCGCCCCCTTTACCTTCGCCTCGCACGCCTATCCCGAATTCCATCTGCTGATGCCGCTCTACGTCTGCCGCAAATGGTCGGGCATCCTCGTCCCGCGCGAGGGCCAGAGCCTCGCCTGGGTGCGGCCGGCGCGGCTCGCCGACTACCCGATGCCGCCCGCCGACAAGCCGCTCGTAGCCCTGCTGCGCGGCCTGCTGTGACCCCGGCCGCTACCGCATCGGGGGCCAAATTTGAGCCCTGAGTTCCGACTTGGAATGAAGCAGGCTATCTCGCCGGCGCGAGCGTGCGGCGAGCCACATAGCGAATACCATCCTGCGGCGATCGGCGGCGCATGACGATCGGACCGGCCCTGCGGGTCGCCCAGTCCGGGCAGCTGCGGCGGCCGCTGGTGCGCTCCCCGGCCGCGCCGATGTTCGCCGGGGTCGCGGCGATCACCGCGCTCCGGCTCGTGTGGCTGTGGCTGCAGCCGGCCGATCTTTATCCCGACGAGGCGCAATACTGGTTTTGGGCCAAGCATTTGGCCTTCGGCTATTATTCGAAGCCGCCGCTGGTCGCGTGGCTGATCGCACTGACCACCGGACTCTTTGGCGACAGCGAGTTTGCGATCCGGCTGTCGGCGCCGTTGCTGCATGCCGCGACCGCCGTCCTCATTTATGCGATCGGCGCGCGGCTCTACGACCGCCGTGTCGGGCTGTGGTCGGCGCTCGCCTATGCGAGCCTGCCGGGAGTATCGGTCTCGGCCTTCATCATGTCGACCGACGCGCCGTTGATGCTGTGCTGGGCGGCGGCGCTCTACGCGTTCATCCGGGTGCGAGCGGAAGGCGGCCTGGGCTGGTGGCTCGCGCTCGGGGTCGCGGCCGGGCTCGGGCTCCTGGCCAAATACGCGATGGCCTATTGGATGATCTCGGCCCTGGGCTTCGTGCTGCTGATCCGCGCCGAGCGCCGCCACCTGCCGGCATTGCTCGCC
This sequence comes from uncultured Alphaproteobacteria bacterium, assembly GCA_963703665.1. Lineage (GTDB taxonomy): Bacteria > Pseudomonadota > Alphaproteobacteria > ATCC43930 > CGMCC-115725 > AP-15. The sequence continues at coordinate 479,530 of CAVPFB010000003.1, forward strand.
GCCTTCGCGCTCGCCTTAGCGCTGTATTCGCCCAATCTGTGGTGGAACTGGAGCAACGGCTTTGTCAGCTACCTGCATACTCGCGACGATGCCGACCTGGCCGGGCCCTTGTTCCACCCCGCCGCCGCTCTGCGGTTTTTCGGCTCGCAATTCGCGGTGTTCGGGCCGCTGTTGTTCGCCGCGCTGTTGGTCGTGGCGGCGACGCCGGCGGCGCTGCGCGATCCCGGCGCACGGCTGCTCGCGGCCTTTTCGCTGCCGACATTGGCGATGATGCTGGCGGTCAGCGTGTTGTCGCGGGCCGAACCCAACTGGGCGGCGCCCGCCTATGTCTCGGCGACGGTGCTGGTCGTCGCCTGGGCCTTGCGGCATGGCAGGCGCCGCCTCGTCGCCTGGTCGATCGCGCTCGACCTCGCCGCCGCGATCGTGCTGTTCACCGGCTATCAGACGCTCGCCGCCGCCGGCATCGAATTGCCGGCGAAGTACGACCCGCTCGACCGGCTGCACGGCTGGCGCGCGCTCGGCGCCGAGGTTTCTGCGGCGCTCGCCCGGCATCCGGGCTTTACCCTCTTTACCGACGACCGCGAATTGCTCGCGGCGCTGATTTACTACGTCCACCCGCACCCGTTCGGCGCCGTCAAATGGGAATTGATGGACCGGGTCAAGGACCAGTGGGATTTGACCAACAACATGAGAAAGCACCGCGGCGGCAACTTCCTCCTAGTGTCGGTCAAGCACCTCGCGCATGAGATGCGGCCGAGCTTTGCCGCGATGCAGCCGCTGCCGGCGATCAGGGTCCCGGTCGGGCTCGGCGAGACGCGCCGCTATTCGCTGTATCTGGCTTACGATTTCAAGGGCTATCCGCAGTACCGCCGGCAGCCTTAGCAATTTCCCGCCGCGCTCGCAGCCGGTGCCCCAGATAGAGCGGCAAGGCCAGCGCCGGGTGCCCGTCGTGCAGCACCATCGCCGGCGGCAGCGTGTCGATCGACCGAAACAGCGGGCCGAAGCGGGCGGCGACGTCGGCCGGCGACTGGCGCGGCGCGACGATCAGTACATCGGCCCCGGCGTAATCGGCAACCGGTGCGACGATCCCATATTCGCGCGGGTCGTCGCCGAGGCAGACGACCGTCGCCCGGCCTTGCAGCGCATAGTCGATCTTGCCGGCGTCGAGCCAGCGCGTCGCCGCGACCACCAGCCCCGGCCGGCCGATCAGGCCGCGCCGGGCCAGCTCCCGGCGCAGCGAGGTCCAGTCGACCGCAGCCAGAGCGGGGTCCCGGTCGAGTCGGATCATCGCCGGCAGCCAATCGAACCGCACGTCGGTGGCGACCACCGCCACTGCGAAAACGACCAGCGCGCCGGTCGCCGCCAACCACCGCCCGACGCCGGCGCGATGCGCCCCCCGGCGGGCGATGGCGTCGCCGAGCAACGGCAGCAGCAGCAGGTAGCCGGGTGCGGCCCAGTGAAACAGCGCATGGCTCCACAGTGAAATCACCGTAAAAAAAACGATCGGCGGCGCCGCCAGGCACAGCAGCAGCCAGCGGTCCCGGTCCGCCGGCCCCCGCCGCAGCGCGCCGAACGCGCACAGCATCAGCGGCAGCCAGATCCACGGCAGCGCAAAGAGGGCGTTGCCGGCCAGGGCGCGCATCGGTCCGAAGAGGTCGAAACGGCCCTCCGCCCGGCCGCCCTGAAACAGGAACGAGACCCAGCCGTGCTCGGCGTTCCACACCAGGGCGGGCGCGAACATCAGCAGGGCGGCGAGCCCGGCGACATAGGGGTGCGGCCGCAACAGCCAGCGCCGGCCGGTTCGCTCGGTCACGAGAAACCCAATCGCGCCGAGGATGGTCAGACCCGCCGAATATTTCGCGGACAGCGCCAGGCCGGCGCAGACCCCGGCGCCCAGCCACCAGCGCCAGGCCGCGCGCCCGTGCGCCGGCAGCGCCATGATCAGGCACAGCGCAGCGCCGAGCAGGCCGGCAAACAGCGGGCCGTCGGGCAACACCCAGGTGCCGGCGGTGACGCCGATGAACGGGCACAAATTCGCCAGCACCGCCGCCCACAGCCCGGCCGGCGCGCCGAACAGCCGCGCCGTCACCCGGTACATCAGCCATGTCGTCAGCGCGAACAGCCCGATAAACGGCAGTCGAACGACGATGCCGGCATCGCTGCCGGCAACGTGCGCCGCAGCCCAGGCCAGCCACCAGGCGATCGGCGGGTGATCGAAATAGCCGAGCTGAAGATGGCGCCCGGAGGCCACCATGTAGCTCTCGTCGATGCCGAGGCCGAGCGACGCGGCGAACAGCAGGCGGGCCAGGAACGTGACCGAGATCAGCAGGGTCAGGCCGCCCACCGGCGTTTTGGCCCAGGCGGCTGCGGTGCGCATGCGCCGCGAAAGGCGAGGACCCGGACGGGCTGGCGTGGCGGCGAATCGCAGCGGTCCGTAAGGAATCATCCAGCGGAATATCAGATCAATGTCATTGCGGGACGCGGTCAGGCCCCGAGAGCGCGTGATCCATGACCATCGCCCAGGAAAAAATCAAGCACCTGCGGCTTGGTCGTCTTGCTGAACCGGAGCGCTGCAACAGCGGCTGATCTTTTCGTCAGCCTGCCGGCTGGTGCCCAGACGCATTCAGATGGTGCAGTCCAGTCTCACCTCGATCGTCATGCTCGGCTGTCCGGTTCAGGTCTGTATCAAGGGTTTCCGTGCATTCAGGATATTGGTTCTCATTCTGGTGGTCATGGCCGGCCTTGGCCCCGGCAGTCCTGTTTAGAAATCGCGGTAACGTTGAAACGGCTTCCGCGAATGTTGGCGCAATCAAAAGTACCCCTTCCCCGGACTTGTTCCGGGCATCCACGTCTTGGCAAGCGGTACGGCCGCGCCAAAGGGAAGCGTGGATGGCCGGGTCAAGCCCGGCCACGGGGATCATGGGTTGTCCACATAGCCTTGCCTGCAACCGTTTTCCCTAAACCGGACAGCCGTGGACTTGTTCCGGCCATCCACGGACCTGGATTGGGGTCGAAAAGGGGCGTGGATCACCGGGACGAGCCCGGTGATGACGACTGACGGTAGAAGCTTTGGGCCATCCTGCAATCGACGCTGCTGAACCGGACAGCCGTGGCCTCGTGCCGGGCATCCACGGAAAACCGGCAGAGTTTGTGCCGCGGCTCGTGCATGACCGGGAGAAGCCCGGTCATGACGGGCCATCACGGATTAAGTGAATCGTGTGTCTGCGTCTGAGCACTACTGCGAGAACGTGTAGATGATCTGCGTCACCGGCACGTTGTGGTCAATGTTACTTCCGTCGGTAAAAGCCGCGACTACCAACTCGTTGCCGACCAAACGGAGCCCGAACAGAGCGTTGGATTGCCAAGGAATATATGAGTTGGATGTGCCGACGATCCCGTAGACGTACTGCGGGGAGGTGAGGCCGGCTTTTTCCAGGCGAGCTGCAAGCGGGCTGGCTGCGAGCGACCCGGTATAGAAAAACGCAGGATTGGGCGGAGAGTAGTAAGTACTCTTACCGGGCACCGCGGTAATCACCCATTCGCCCACGCCGCCACTGCCGATCGATGACGGTCCGGTGATCTGGATGCCGCAGGCACAGGTCGGGATCACATATATGCCGGCGCGAACATTTGAGGTAGCCAAGGGCGGCGACAATGCGGAGATCGGCTCGGCGGTCGCCCAGGTCAAGTTACCCTTGGCGTCGGAGTTGAGCTCGATCGTCACGTCCTTGTAGATAAAGGTGCCGGCCGAGGTTTCGATCGGCACGCGCAGGGCGGTGATGGTTTGGCCGATGCCGAGGATGCTCGAACTCGTCGAAATAGATCGGCTTCGAGGCGGCGTCGGCCGGCCCGGACGCACAGATCAAGCCAAGCGCCGACAGAGCAAACGCGGCACCGGCATTCTTCGTCATCCAAGCCATGTTCTCTCCCACTCGAATTATTGCCGATGACAGGCGACATCCTTCGCCCCCGGCAGACGAGCCGAGGGGTCAGCCTTGCGAGCCACAACATTGACGTTTGATCATATGTAACGCGAATGCGGAGCGGCGTCAATCTCTACCGATCAATACGCGCAAAGGTGCAGAGCCCCGCCCGACCTGCCGTCTTCGAGCCTATGAAATATCGGCGATTTGCTGGAGCATCGCGGTGCGTCCTTCGAGACGCCCGCTGCGCGGGCTCCTCAGGATGAGGCGTGTTCTTAATCTATCAGCAGCTTACCTCGTGCTGAGGAGCGCCCTCGGGCGCGTCTCGAAGCGCGCACGATGCCGATACAGTGCCTCGTTTCCAATGTCCGCCAATTCTTTGACCCGCTCCTTCGCGGGAACGGCGGGTCTCTCAGCCGGAGCGGGCCGGGAGCGCGATGTCGAGCCAGCCGCGGGGGGTGACGGTGGTGCGGTCGCCCGGGCGCAGCAGCACCGTGGTCATCGCCAATTCGACGATGGCCGGGCCGGCGATGGTTTGGGCGGGGGAGAGGGTGTCGAAATCGTAGACCGGGGCTGAGACCCAGGCGTCGAGCCAGATCTGGCGCTCGCCGCGTGGCGACGGCGGGCGGCGCGTCGGGCAATGCGGGCTCCTGCGGCAGGGCCGAGAGGATGCCGGCGACGGCGACCCGCGCGTTGACCAGCACCGTCTCCTGGTCGGGCAGCGAATAGGTGTAGAGCTCCTGGTGGCGGCGGTGAAAGCGCTCGACGATCTGCGGCAACGGGTCGGGTGCGGCCCAGTCGACATCGTCGAGCGGCACCGCGATCTCGAACACCTGCTCGCCGTAGCGCATGTCGACCGAGCGCGTCGACCCGCACCGGCCCGGCGAACGAGGCGCGCAGGCGCGACAAGCCCTCGGCCTCGAGCTCGTCGAACAGGCGCTTGACCGCGGCGCCGTCGAGCGCGCGCACATCGCCGATATGGGTGCGCGCCACCTCAAAGCGCAGATCGGTCGCCAGCATGCCCCAGGCCGACAGCACCGCGGCGGTCCGCGGCACGATGACCCGCGCGAGGTCGAGCTGGCGAGCGATCTCGGTCGCGTGCAGCCCCGAGGCGCCGCCAAAGGCGAACAGCGCGAAGCGGCGCGGATCGACGCCGCGGCGGACCGAAACGAGGCGCACGCCTTCGGCCATGTTGGTGTTGACGACGCGGTGGATGCCGGCGGCCGCGGCGAGCCGGCCGATGCCGAGCGTCGCGGCGATCCGGTCGACCGCGGTCTCGGCGGCGGCACGGTCGAGCCGGCGCCGGCCGCCGAGAAAATTCGCCGGGTCGAGATAGCCCAGCACCAGATTGGCGTCGGTGACGGTCGCCGCGGCGCCGCCATGGCCGTAGCAGGCCGGACCCGGCACCGCACCGGCGCTATGCGGGCCGACATGCAGGATGCCGCCTGGATCGACCCGGGCGATCGAGCCGCCGCCGGCGCCGATGCTGGCGATGTCGAGGCTGTTCAGCGCGATCGTGTGGCCGGCGACCTTGCGCCCGGTCGCCAGGGTCGGCCGGCCGGCGACGATCAGCGAGATGTCGGTGCTGGTCCCGCCCATGTCGAACGGGACCAGATTGCCCTCGTCGACGAGCCGCGCCGCATAGACGCTGCCGGCCACGCCGCCCGCCGGCCCGGACAGCACCGCGGCCGCCGCCAGCCGCCCGGCCTCGGCGACCGGCGCCACCCCGCCATGCGACTGGATGATCAGGACCGGCCCGCGAATACCCGGCCGCGGCGAGGCGCTGCTCGAGCCGCTCCAGATAGCGCGCCACGGCCGGGCCGACATAGGCGTTGACGACGGTCGTCGAGACCCGCTCGAACTCCTTGATCTGCGGCAGCACCTCGGCCGAGAGCGAGATGTAGACGCCGGGCAGCTCCTGCTCGACCACCGCGCGCGTCGCCTGCTCATGGCTCGGGTCGCGCCAGGCGTGCAGGTAGCACACCGCCACCGCCTCGACCCGCTCATGCTTCAGGACCGCGACCGCGCGGCCGAGCGAGGCCCGGTCGAGTGGCGTCTCGACCCTGCCGTCGGCGCGCAGCCGCTCACGCACGCCGAGCCGCAGCCGGCGCGGCACCAGCTGCTCAGGCGGCGGCAGGCGCAGATTGTAGCGGTCGTCCTTGAGCCCCTCGCGCATCTCGATCACGTCGCGATGGCCTTCGGTGGTCAGGAGGCCGACCCGCGCGCCGGTGCGCTCCAAGAGCGCGTTGGTCGCGACCGTGGTGCCGTGAACGATCCGCTCGGTCTCGGCGAGCAGCGCCGCGCGCTCGCGGCCGAGCCGTTGCGCCAACAGACCGAGCCCGTCGAGCACGCCGCGCGAGGGGTCGTCCGGGGTCGACGGGACTTTCTCCAGGATCGCGCCGCCGCGATCGTCGGCCGCCGCCACCAGATCGGTAAAGGTGCCGCCGACATCGATGCCGATGCGGTACATTCTTTAACCCTACTCCCGATGATAGGGATGGCCGGCGAGGATCTGCTGCGCCCGATAAAGCTGCTCGAGGAGCATGCCGCGAACCAAGAGATGCGGCCAGGTCATCGGCCCCAGCGATAGGGTCTCCTGGGCGCGTTCGAGAGCCGCGGCGCCGAGCCCCTCGGCCCCGCCGATGGCGAAGGCGAGTTCGGCAATGCCCCGGTCGCGCCATCGGGCGAGCCGGTCGGCAAAATCGCGGCTCGACCAAGAGGAGCCCCGCTGGTCGAGCGCGATCAGCGGGACGCCCGGCGGCAACGCCTTGAGGATCAGCTCCGCCTCCCGCTCTTTCAACAGCGCCGCCGGCAAGCGCTGGCGCACTTCCAGCTCGACGATCGCCGGGGGCGGCAGGATTCGCGCTGCGTAAAGCGTCTGGAGCTCGTTGAACGGGCCGCTGCGCAGCCGGCCGACGGCGAGAAGGCGGTAGCGGATCGGCCGGGTTCCCGAGTGTGGCAGCGGGCCCTATCGGCGGACCGCTTCGGCGTCGGGCAGGGCTTCGCTCCACAGCTTTTCGAGGTTGTAATAGGTGCGAATTTCGGGCCGGAACAGATGCACGATCACGTCGCCGGCGTCGATCAGCACCCAATCGCCCTGCGCTTTGCCCTCGATCGCGATCCGCGCGCGGGACGACAACGCCGCTTCGAGGTGCTCGGTCAGGGCGGTCACCTGTCGCGTAGTGCGGCCGCTCGCGACCACCATAAAGTCGGCGATCGCGGTTTTGCCGGCGAGGTCGATCGTGACGATGTCCTCGGCCTGGCCGTCGTCGAGCAGCTCGAGGACGAGACCGAGGATCTCCTGCGGTGAGGCGTGCGGGGTCCGCGGGGGGCGGGTGCGCGGTGACAGCGCCGTGATCGTGGCCAATTCGGGTCCTTGCTCCTCAACGGTGTGCGGCGGGTCTGGCTCACGCTCCGAACGAAGCCGGGTCGCCGAATTCGGGTCGAGCGGCGTGTGGAAGAACACCCAGGCCGGCGGTTTCTTTTCGGCGAGCCGGCGCGCCGCGCCCGTCGGCACCCGGCTCTCGGAGAAACGCCGGGCGGCCAGCCCGCCGAGCGCCTTTAAAGAATAGGAAGGCCGATCGAACACAGCAATCGGCACGCTTTGAAAGATTTCGGTCCAGCACTCCCAATCGCGGATCTGGACGAGATTGTCGCTGCCCATCAGCCACACGAAGCGCAGCTGCGGAAAGCGGCCGCGCAAGGCCCGCAGCGTATCGATGGTATAGTGCCGGCCGCCGAGCCGGTTTTCGAGATCGGTGACGCGGATGCGGCGGTGCCGGGCCGCGATCCGGCGGGCCTGGTCGAGCCGGTCGGCGAACGCGGCCATGCCGGCCACCGGCTTCAGCGGGTTCTGCGGCGAGACCAGCCACCACACCTCGTCGAGGTCGAGGCGCTTCAGCGCGTTGAGGCTCAGATGCAGATGACCCTGATGAGCCGGGTTGAACGACCCGCCCAACAGCCCGATGCGGCGATGGCGGCCTGAGGACGCCGCGACACCCTCACCCACCCGTCCCTTCGGGCTGGGTCCACCCTTTGCCGCAATGCGGGAGAGGGGGCCGAGCGCAGCGAGGCGGGTGAGGGTCAGGGGCGCACCTGGCCGGTGCCGCGCACCAGATACTTGTAGGTGGTCAGCTGCTCGGCGCCGACCGGGCCGCGCGGCGGCAGCCGCTGGGTCGAGATGCCGATCTCCGCCCCCATGCCGAACTCGCCGCCATCGGCGAACTGGGTCGAGGCGTTGACCAGCACGATCGCGCTGTCGACCTCGTGCAGAAATCGCTCCGCGACCTGGGCGTCCTCGGTCACGATCGCATCGGTATGATGCGAGCCCCAACGGTTGATATGGGCGATCGCACCGGCGACGCCGTCGACCACTGCGACCGAGAGAATGGCGTCGAGATATTCGGTGCGCCAATCCTCCTCGCCGGCCGGCAGCACCGCAGGATCGATCGCCCGCGTCTGGTCGTCGCCGCGCAACTCGCAGCCGGCGGCGTGCAGATCGGCGAGGATCGGCGGCAGGATCGTCGTCGCAACCTCGCGGTCGACGAGCAGGGTTTCGGTCGCGCCGCAGATCGACACGCGGCGCATCTTGGCATTGAGCACGATCGCTCGCGCCTTCTCGGGGTCGGCGGCGGCGTCGATGTAGGTGTGGCACAGTCCTTCGAGGTGGGCGATCACCGGAATCCGGCTCTCGCGCTGCACCCGCTCGATCAGCGACGCACCGCCGCGCGGCACGATGATGTCGATGACGCCATTCATCTGCAGCATCAGCCCGACCGCGGCGCGGTCGCGGGTCGGCACCAGCTGGATCGCGGCCTCGGGCAGGCCGGCGGCGCGCAGCCCTTCGACCAGTGCTGCGACCAGCGCGCGCGACGAATAAAAGCTCTCCGAACCGCCGCGCAGGATCGCTGCATTGCCGGATTTGAGCGCCAGCCCGCCGGCGTCGGCGGTCACATTCGGCCGGCTTTCATAGATGATGCCGATGACGCCGAGCGGCACCGCGATGCGCTCGATATCGAGGCCGTTCGGGCGGGTCCAGCGGGCGAGGCTGCGGCCAACCGGGTCGGGCAGTTCGGCGATCGCCTCGAGCCCGGCGGCGATCCCCTCCACTCGCTTGGGGTCGAGCGCCAGGCGCTCGCGCAGCGCCGGGGCGAGCCCGTCGCCCTCGGCCTCGGCGAGGTCGCGGGCGTTGGCGGCGAGAATTTCGGCTTCGCGGGCGCGCATGCCCGCCGCGGCGGCAAGCAGCGCCTCGGTCTTGGCTTCGGCTGAGGCCCGGGCGAGGGCGGCGGCAGCGGCGCGGGCGCGCTGCCCGATCTCGGCCATTTCGCTGGCCAGCACCGGGTCGGGTGGCGCGGCGCGGTGCCGGGGCAGGGTTTCGGCGGTCATCGGATTTGGCGTCATTGGCGTTCGGTCAGCACCAGATCGTCGCGATGGATCGCTTCGTCGCGGCCACGGTAGCCGAGGATGCCGGCGATTTCACCACTCTTGTGCCCGGCGATGCGGCGAATGTCGGCGCTCGAATAAGCCGAGAGCCCGCGCCCGGCCTCCGCGCCGGAGCGGGTGCGCACGATCACCGCGTCGCCGCGCTCGAAGACGCCCTGGACCGCGACGATGCCGGCCGGCAACAGGCTCCGGCCGCGGCGCAGCGCCAGCAGCGCGCCGTCGTCGACAACGATGACGCCCGAGGGGTCGACGGTCCCGGCGATCCACGCTTTACGCGCCGAGCGCGGCTCGCCCCGCGGCAGAAACAGGGTCGTCCGTGCGCCGGCCTCGATCGCCGCGAGCGGCCCCGGCACGGCGCCCTCTTCCGGCACGCCGCGGGCGATCAGCAGATAGCAGCCGGCGTTCATTGCGATGCGCGCGGCGGCGAGCTTGGTCACCATTCCGCCCGAGCTGTAGCCGGGCGCCGCCTCGCCGGCCATCGCCTCGATCTCCGGGCCGACCTCGTGGACCACCGCGATATGGCGGGCGTCCGGCTCTTTGCGCGGGTCAGCGGTGTAGAGCCCGTCGATGTCGGACAGCAGCACCAGCATGTCGGCGCTGGTCATCTGCGCGACCCGCGCGGCGAGCCGGTCGTTGTCGCCAAAGCGGATCTCGGCGGTGGCGATCGTGTCGTTTTCGTTGACCACCGGGACCGCACCCAGCCCCAGCAGCTGGGCGAAAGTGGCGCGCGCGTTCAAATGCCGCCGCCGCTCCTCGGTGTCTTCGAGGGTCAGCAGGATCTGGGCGACGGTGATCGAATGACGGGCGAGCGCCTCCTGATAGGCGTGGGCGAGCCGGATCTGCCCGGTGGCCGCAGCCGCCTGCTTTTCCTCGAGCCGGAGCCGGCTTCCGGCGAGGCCCAGATGACGGCGGCCGACCGCGATCGCGCCCGAGGAGACGAGGATCACCTCCTGGCCGCGGGCGCGGCAACGCGCCACGTCATCCGCCAATGTGTCGAGCCACCCGCGCCGGATCTCGCCATCCTCGGCCACCAGCAAGGCCGAGCCGATCTTGACGACGAGCCGCCGCGCCGCCGCGAGCGCCTCGGCCGGGGTCATCGCCGCGGCCCGAATACGGTCCGCGCCGCTCTCCGCGCCGGCCGGCTCCCGATTTGGCAAAGAAATAGGGAGCGTCATTGTCTTTCGGCATAATTTTCCGGAAATAACTCGCGTTCGATCAGCTCGATAAGAATGTGGATGACTTTGATGTGAAGCTCTTGGGCGCGGTCGGCAAACCGCCCGCCCGGGGTGCAGATGTCGATCTCGGCCATTTGTCCGAGAGGAGAATGAATGCGCCCGGTCAGCCCGATTACCGTGATCCCCTGGAGTTTGGCCGCCGAAGCGGCGGCCAGCACATTGCGGCTGCTGCCGCTGGTGCTGATCGCCAGCAGGCAGTCACCGGTCCGGCCGTGGGCTTCCAAGTACCGGCTGAAAACCTGGTCATAGCCGTAATCGTTGGCAACACAGCTCAAGTGACCGGCATCGCTGATGGCGATGGCGGCCAAGGCTTTGCGGTCCTGCCGATAGCGGCCCGACAGCTCTTCAGCAAAGTGCATGGCATCGCACATCGAACCGCCGTTGCCGCAACTGAAGATCCGACCTTCGCGACGCAGAGTCCCCGCCAGGATGCGCCCGGCACCGGCGATCGCATCGAGCGCTGCCTCGTCACTCAGCAGCACGTCCAAAGCTGAGCGCGCTTCCTGGAGGGTGGCGAGAATGATGGTTTTCACGCGAAGCTCTCTGCTTGCCTTGGACAGGAGCGGCAGATTACCCCGATCCACCGGGACGCCGATATCACCGCGGCGTAGGCCTGGCCGCCCGCCTCACTGCGTTGCGACAAGCTCTTCATCGACAGCTTTGCCAAGCCCGGCGCGTGCGTCCGTAATCGCGGCGAGCAATGCCGAGAGCACCTCGGGGACGCCGGCGCCGCTGACGCCGGACAGCGGCAGCACCGCCCTGCCCGGTCCGATCGCGCGCCGCAGCCCGCCGAGCCTCGCCGCGACAGTGGCGTCGTCGAGCGCGTCGATCTTGTTGAGCCCGACGATCTCGGGCTTGGCGGCGAGGCCGTGGCCGTAGGCGGCGAGCTCGAGGCGGATCGCGCGATAGGCGCCCGCGACATCGTCGATGGTGCCGTCGACGAGATGGAGGATGACCGCGCAGCGCTCGACATGGCCGAGAAAGCGTGTGCCGATGCCGACGCCCTCGCTGGCGCCCTCGATCAGCCCGGGCAGGTCGGCCAGCACGAGCTCCTCGTCACCCAGCCGCACCACCCCGAGCTGCGGCTTCAGGGTGGTGAACGGGTAATCGGCGATTTTCGGCCTGGCATGCGAGACAGCGGCGAGAAAGGTCGATTTGCCGGCGTTCGGCATGCCCACGAGCCCGACATCGGCGATCAGCTTGAGGCGCAGCCATACCCAGGCCTCTTTGGCCGGCCAGCCCGGGTCGGCGCGGCGCGGCGCGCGGTTGGTCGAGCTTTTGTAATGCGCGTTGCCGAACCCGCCATCGCCGCCGCGCAGGAACACGAGGCGCTGGCCCGGCCGGGTCAGATCGGCCAGCACCAGTCCGGTTTTCCTCGTCCATGATCTGGGTCCCGACCGGCACGGTCAGCACCAGGTCGCCGCCATTGGCGCCGGTCTTTTCGCGCCCGGCCCCGCCGCGCCCATCCGTCGCCCGGAAATGCTGGCGATAGCGATAATCGATCAGGGTGTTGAGATTATCCGCCGCGGCAAAGACGATATCGCCGCCCTTGCCGCCATTGCCGCCGTCCGGGCCGCCGAACTCGATGAACTTCTCGCGGCGAAAGCTCGCCGAGCCGCGGCCGCCGTCACCGCTCTTCAGATAGATCTTGCACTGGTCGAGAAACTTCATCGCGATGAGCCCACGAAAAAGGGGAACGGCCGGGCCATCCCCCTCGGGCAGCGGCAGCTTGGAGGGGAACGGCTATTCGGCGGCTTCGGCCGGGGCCGGCGCGGCCGGCAGCACCACCGACACGTAAGTGCGCCCGGCGAGCCCCTTGCGAAAGCGCACCGCCCCGCCCGCGGTGGCAAACAAGGTATGGTCGCGGCCGATCCCGACATGCGGGCCCGGATGGAACTTGGTGCCGCGCTGGCGCACGATGATGTTGCCGGGGATGACGGCCTCGCCACCGAACTTCTTGACGCCGAGCCGCCGCCCGCGGCTGTCGCGGCCGTTGCGCGATGAGCCGCCGGCTTTTTTATGCGCCATCCGTCACTCCTTCCGCAGCCGCAACCGCGGCGGCGCCCGCGGCCCTGATTTCGGTGATCCTCAGCACCGTCTGGTGCTGGCGATGACCCTTTTTGCGTCGGTAATTGTGCCGCCGCTTCTTTTTGAAGACGATGATTTTTGGGGCGCGGCTCTGCTCGACGACGGTGGCGCTGACCGCTGCGCCGGCGACCAACGGCGCGCCGGCGGCGACTTCGGCGCCCTCGCCGCCGATCATCAGCACCTGGTCGAAATCGATGACCGCGCCGGGCTCGCCGGCCAGCTTCTCGACCGCGATCACATCGTCTTTGGCGACTTTGTATTGCTTGCCGCCGGTCCGGATCACTGCGAACATGATATCAGCCAATATGGTTGCGGCACCCACGCGACAACGGGCGCAGGCGCGCTGCGACCGCCGCTCCCGGCCGCGAGCGGCGCAATATACGGGTGCGCCAAGAGCTGTCAATCGAAAGCCGGCACGGCGCAAATCTGCGGGAGAGGCGGCGATGGCGGATCGGGCAAAACGCGCCTGGCGTATGGCGCTCGCGGCGCTGGTCTGGGCCGCCGCCACCGGCAGCAGTGCGGTCTCGGCGGACGAGCTGACGGTGCCGAGCCCAGTCGAACGAGACTCGCCGCTCACCGCTGCCTACCGTTTCGACCAGCCAGCAGCCGGACACGGCTCTCTCGACGTCGAATGGACCGATGTCGACGGCCGCGTCGTCGACCGACGGCATATCCCGCTCGATCTCGCCAATGCCGCGCAGGTGACCTTTCACCTCGACATGCGGCGCGCGGTCACGGTCGTGAACAGGCTCGCCGCACATCTGTCGCTCGACGGCGTCGACCAAGGCGGCGCACCGGTCCGTCGCCGCACCGATCTCTCCGCGTCGTTCATCGCCTCGCCGCCCGATCAGGGATGGCGGGATTATCAGATCATCATGTGGCAGGGCCAGACGCCGGCCGCCTACCGCACGCTGAGGCGGCTCGGCATCACTGCCGGAAGGGTCGCGGCCGACCATCGCCCCGGCGCGACGTATGTCGCGGCCGATCTCGCTCTCCTGCTCGACCAGGATCTGCGGTTTTATCTCGAAAGCATCGCGCCCGACTTCTATTCGCCCTATCATCGCTGGTCGGGCGACCTCCCGGTCAATTGGCGGTTTCTCGCCGCCGAGGCGCGCCATCGCCGGAAACCCGATGACATCGCCGCTTTTATTCGCAATCCCAGCCTGTCCGACCCGCGATGGCTGGCGAAAATCCGCACGCGCCTGACCCGAGACGTGCAGGCCCTGCGCCCGTACCGGCCACTTTACTACAATCTCGGCGACGAAACCGGGATCGCCGAGCTGGCGAGCTTCTGGGATTTCGATTTCTCGAATGATTCGCTGGCCGCGATGCGCGAATGGCTGCAACAGCACTACGGGTCGCTCCCTGCCCTGAACCAGGAATGGGGCTCGCATTTTAAGCGCTGGGCGGAAGTGGCGCCGATGACGACGCGGCAGGCGATCCGGCAGTCCGACCAAAATTTCGCAGCATGGGCCGATTTCAAGGAATGGATGGATGTCGCCTTCGCGCGCGCTCTCGCCGCCGGCGCCGCCGCCGTTCACACCGCCGATCCGGGCGCGCTGGCGGCGATCGAGGGTGTGCAGGTTCCCGGTTGGGGCGGCTATGACTACCCGCGTCTGGCGCGCAGCGTCGATGCGATGGAGCCCTACGATTTTGGCGACGACATCGAGATGCTGCGCTCGTTCAATCCCAAGCTGGTGCTGTTGACGACGCTGTTTGCAAGCGGCGCCCAGGGGGCTTACCTGACCTGGCGCGAGCTGCTGCGCGGGACGAGCGGCCTGATCCTCTGGGACGAGGCGAATGGCTTCGCGGCAAAGGACGGCAGCCTCGGCGAACGCGGCCTGCAGGCTGCCCCCTATTTCGCCCAAATCCGCAACGGTCTCGGCGCCCTCCTGATCAACAGCCGGCGGCATACCGACCCGGTCGCCGTGCTCTATTCCCAGGCGAGCCTGCGGATCGCCTGGCTGCTCGACCGCCGTGCGCGCGGCGAGAGGAAGAACGGCGACGCCGAGGCATTGGGCGCGGCGCCGCGGAACTCCTGGCAATACTTTGTGCAGGCGGTCGAGCATCTGGGGGTCGAGCCGCGGTTTGTCTCGGCTGCAGCGCTCGAAAGCGGCGCGCTGCGCGCCGGCGGCCCCCGCATCCTGATGCTGCCCGACGCGATCGCCTTGTCATCGGATGAGGCGAGGCAGATCCGCGAGTTTGTCGCGCGCGGCGGCGTCGTCCTCGCCGACGGCGAACCCGGGCTGTTCGACGAGCACGGCCGCAGACTGGAAAAAGCGATGCTTTCCGACGTCTTTGCCGGCCCGCCCGAAGGCGCGACGACGCGGTTTGCGTTCGGCCGGGGAACGGCGATCTATATTTCCTTCCCCGACGGCGCGGGCCCGACCAGCGCCCGGCACATCGCCGACATCCTGGCTGCGGCCGGGGTCGAGGCTCGGTTCCCGGTCGCGCGCGCCGGCGGCGGCCGGGCCGGCGATATCGAGACCCATGCCTGGGACAACGGTCCGGCGACGATCCTCGCGGTGCAGCGCGATCTGTCGGCGTCGCCCGGGGCAATCTCTGCCCCGACCGAACCCAACCCCACTGGCCGGGAAGCCGTCGTCGTCAGGCTGCCGCGGCGGCTCGACGTTTACGATCTGCGCACCCGGCATGCTCTCGGCAAGACCGATCGGGTGGCGCTCGATCTCGGACCCGGCGAGCCGGTGATCCTCGCCCTGTCGCCGACACCGCTCGCCGCACCGGTGATCGCCGGCCCTGCCGCGGCACGCCTCGGCGAGACCGCCGAACTCCACATCCGTCTGGGTTCGCCCGAGGCGCCGGGGGTGGTTCATGTCGACGCCGTCGACCCCGAAGACCGGGTCGTGCTGCCCTATTCCGGCAACCTCCTCGCCGCGCATGGCGAGGCGGTGAAGCTGCTTCCGCTGGCCGTCAACGACAAATCCGGGGTCTGGAAAATCCGTGCCACGGACGTGCTGAGCGGCCAGACGGCAACCGCGGAGCTCAGGGTCGAGCCCTGAGCTCAGGCCGCGTCGACCAGCACCAGCTCGGCGTCGTCGAGCGCGCGAATCCGCAGCCCGGCCTCGTTATGGATGGCGGCGCCGTCGCGGGCCCCGAGCCTGACGCCATTGACCTCGACGGCGCCCTTGGCCGGCACCAGATAGCCGTGGCGCTCCCGTGCGAGCGGATAATCGACGGTTTCGCCGGCATGCAGGGTGGCGCCCAGCACCCGCGCGTCGGTGCGGATCGGCAGGGCTTCGCGATCCGCGGCAAAGCCGCTGGCGAGCGCGACGAACCGGCCCGAACGGTCGCCTTTCGGAAACGGCCGGGTGCCCCAGCTCGGCGCCTCGCCGCGGCTGGTCGGCAGGATCCAGATCTGGAACAGTTTCGTCGTCTCCGGCTCGCGATTGTATTCGGCATGGCGGATGCCGGTGCCGGCGCTCATCACCTGCACGTCGCCCGCCTCGGTGCGGCCTTTGTTGCCGAGGCTGTCCTGATGGGTGACCGCCCCTTCGGTCACGTAGGTGATGATCTCCATGTCGGAATGGGGGTGCGGCGGAAAGCCCGCATCCGGCGCGATCGCGTCGTCGTTCCACACCCGCAGCCGGCCCCAGCTCATCCGCTCCGGGTCCTGGTAATCGGCGAACGAGAAATGATGCTTGGTGTCGAGCCAGCCGTGGTTCGCCCCGCCCAGGCGGTCGAAGGGTCTGCGTTCGATCATTTCGGTGTCTCCGGCTTTTGCGAGGCGAGCGAGGCCTCGGCTATGCCGCCATCAGATCGGGCGCAACGAGTTGATTTGGAAGGGCGGCAGATCAGCCCCGCTCGGCGCGCACACCCCGCCGTTACGGGACGAGCAAAATCTTGCCGATGTGTTTGCTCGATTCCATCAGCCGGTGCGCCTCGGCAGCCTCGACCAGCGGGAAAGTCCTGTAGGTGCAGGGGCGCAATTTCCCCGCCGCCCATAGCGGCCAGACGTTCTCCTTCAACGCCGTGACGATCGCAGCCTTCTGCGCGACGGTGCGCGAGCGCAAGGTCGAGCCGGTGACGGTCAGGTGCTTGCGCTGGATCAGGCCGAAATCGGCCTCGATCCGGGTCCCGCGCATCAGCGCCACAAAGCACAACCGGCCCTCGTGCGCCAACAGGTCGAGCTCGCGCGGGATGTAGTCGCCGCCGACCATGTCGAAGATCGCATCGACCCCCCGCCCGTTGGTGAATTCCTTGCCGACCTTTACAAAATCCTCGGTGCGGTAGTTGATCGCGACATCGGCGCCGTAGTCGCGACAGGCGGCGCATTTCTCGTCCGAGCCCGCGGTTGCCAAGACCTTGGCGCCGAACGCCTTGGCGAGCTGGATCGCGGTGATGCCGATGCCGCTCGACCCGCCCTGCTGCAGAAACACCTCGCCGGCTTTCAGGTGGATGCGGTCGAAGACGTTGGTCCACACCGTGCAGAAGGTCTCCATCAGCCCGCCGGCATCGACCAGGCTCACGCCGTCAGGCACCGGCAGGCATTGCACCGCCGGGACCGCGGCGTATTCGCCGTAGCCGTCGCCGATCATCAACGCGCAGACCGAGTCGCCGACCCGCCACGCGGAAACGCCCTCGCCCAGCTTGACCACGGTGCCCGAGCATTCGAGCCCTGGTATATCCGGGGCGCCGGGCGGCATCGGATAGCGGCCCAGGCGCTGCAGGCAGTCGGCGCGGTTGACCCCGGAAGCGGCGATGCGGATCAGCACCTCGGCCGCCTTCGGCTCCGGCACCGGCCGGGTCGCCGGCACCAGCACCTCCGGCCCGCCGGACTCTCTCGATCGCGATCACGGTCTGGGTCGCGGGAATGTTGGCGAGCACGGCAAGAACTCCTCGGATCAGCGAAAGCCGGCGGTTTTACATGAGGCCTCGGGCCGTCGGCATCTGGGGCCTTGGGCCGTCGGCCGCGACGGCAAAAGTGCAGAGGGCAGCACGAGGGAACAACTGGCCCCCATCAGCAGGCAGCGCCGATGCGACCCCGCGCCGGCCGGGGCGCCGCGTGCAACAGGATCCAGCACGCCCAACGCTACTCCCAGTAGCCGGCAGCGGCGGGAAAGACGGGATGGCAGCGCGTCGCCTGGGGTGCGCCGTCCAGCGTATCCGCGGCCGCGCGCCAGACGGCGTAGTGCGGTGCGGCCCGATGCGCCTCCAGTGCCGCCTCGTCGCGGTAGACCTCGAAGAAGTAGTAGACGTTCTGGTCTTGCGCATCCTGCAACACGTTGAAGCGCAGACAACCCGGCTCGTCGCGCTCGGAACCGAGGGCATCGACCTCGATCGCTTTGAGAAACCGCTCGCGCTCGTCGGGCTTGACCCGGACCTTCACCCACATCGCCAGCATGCCACGTCCTTTCTGTCGGCCAATCGAGCTCACCGGGCGCCCCGCGCTCCGGCCCGGGCCTTGCCCGAGCCCGGATTTTACGCGAACCGCGGGGCCATAGAAACGGCTACCGCGCGCCAACATGGCGTTGAACCGTCGTTTGCGAGTCAACCAGCCTCACCCGGCCACCACTTGTCTCCCGATCGCAGCAGCGGCGCCACCTCGACCGCAAATTCGTTGTCGACCGAATATTCGTAGCAGCGGATATGGTCGGCCTCGGGATGAGCCGCGGTGATCGCGGCGAGCGCGTCGGCCAAGGTCTCGAAATCGCCTGTGTATTGCAGCCGGCTGTTCCACACCCCGCGCCACGCTCGGCTCAACCGCCCGATCGTGGCCTCGTTGGTCTCCGGCATGCGATCAATATAGGCGGTAATCTCGATGCCGACTGGTGCTGAGTCACGCGTCTCGTCGCGGGTAATCTCGACCCGAAAAACCTGGTACGCCATCGCCTCAGTTTATGCCGTGCCGGCACCGCGCGATAGATCTCGACCGGCGACGCATATTCGCGTTCGCAAATTGGCCTCGCAACAGCGATTCAAAAGATCATCGCCGACACGCCCTACGCTTGCTAAACCATAGATCGCCGTCGAAGCCCGATACCGTCGGATGATTGGAGGGAAGTGCCATGACCCGACCAAGCCGCACAACAGGCTGGATCATTGCATCGCTGAGCGTGTTGATCATGGCCATCGGCCACGCCGATGCCCAGCAGGCTCCGCAGACGCCACCCCCGAACCCGTATCTGATGGGAACTCAAGGTTACTATCAGGGGCCACGCGGGCTGACCAGCTACATGCCGGTGGCCATCACCGAAAGTTTTTCATCGCTGATGGCCCGGCTGTCCGGGGAGAAAGCCCGGGTCGAGGCCGAGCACACGGCACTTCTTCAAGAGCGCTACGACCTGAGCGACCGCCCGGCTCCGGGAGTCTTCATGGACCGGACCAAGCCGGTGCAGGAAGGCGTGCGGGTCAAATTGCCGCCGGGGATGACCTGGGAGAGGCTCGCGGCGATGACCCCGGACCAGATCCGCGACCAGAACCTCTATCCGAAGGGGTTCTATCCCTTGCCGCATCCCAAGCATCAGGAGGGCGGCTTTGTCTTTCCGCATTTCGTGATCGATGCGATCAAGCGCCAGGACGGGCGGGATCTGACCCGGTTCGACATCGATTTCGATCTGCCCGACCGGTTCCTCGCCGAGTTTCCCCCGGCGATGTACCTGACGCCGCGCCCCGATCTCGGCGACGTCTCCCAGGGCAAGCTCGTGTCGCTGACCAATTATTATCAGCTGTTCAACGGCCTCTTGACCCCGAGGCAGCTGGAAGGGTTGCGCCTGCTGCTGACGCCCTTTCCGCAGCAGCAGTTCAACGCCACGGAGGATCGCCGCTCTGAGATTCCGAGCATCGGCTCGGCCTGCTTCGACTGTCATTCCAACGGCCACCAGAACGGCGCAACCCATGAAGCCCCTGATACCCGCCCACAATGGTTCCGCCATCGCCTCAAGACGCTATCGCTTCGGGGCCTGAATATTCAGCGCCTGTTCGGCTCGCAGCGCGCGCTGAAGACGGTAGAGGATTTCACCGAATTCGAGCAGCGCACGGCGTATTTCGACGGAGACATCGTGGAGGCCACAAAGAAGGGGGTGAACCCGCTCGAGCGCGGTAGCGAGGTCGACTTCATGGCCGATTTTCAGGAGATGCTGAACTTTCCGCCGGCGCCCAAGCTCGACGTCTTCGGCAAGCTCATCCCCGCGAAGGCGACCCAGACCGAGATGCGCGGCCAAGCGGTATTTTTCGGCAAGGGTCAATGCGCCAGCTGTCACCAGCCGCCGTTCTACACCGACAATCTGATGCACGATCTCCAGACCGAGCGCTTTTTCAAGCCGGTCATGATCAACAACATGATGGCGATCGGCGACGGCCCGATCAAAACTTTCGCGTTGCGCGGAGTGAAGGACAACCCGCCCTATTTGCACGACGAGCGGCTGTTGACCCTGGACGACACCGTCGAGTTCTTCAACCTGATCCTCGGCACCCAGCTGGCACCGCAGGAGAAACAGGATTTGGTCGCCTTTCTGCGCGCCCTTTAGACGAGAGTGCGCCATCCTCCTGCCCGCCTGTACCCGGTCGGATGACACGTGCAATCATGCCGCCGGATCTCAGTTTGCCGGAAGGAGAAAACACCATGTCCGAACACGGCGCCGAGGCGATGCGGGGGGTTTCGTGGCCGTCGAACGGGCTCTCCGAGGTGCCGTCCTGGTCTACACCGATCCGGAGCAATACCGGCTCGTGCAGTGAGCGTAGGGCGTGTGAGCGAAGCGTAACCCGCCGGGACGGTCACGAAATGATGGCAGGTTGCGCTGCGCTTCACCCGCCCTACGGTTTGGCATAGAAGGCTGGGTACGCAGGGCTAAAGGCGGTGGGCGAGATGAGCGCAGAGGATATGCCTGGGGATGTGACCGACGGCTTTCACCTGGTGGTGGAGGCGCTGAAGCTGAACGGGGTCGACACGATCTTTGGGGTGGCCGGCATCCCGATCACCGATCTCTTGCGGTTGGCGCAGAATGAAGGGATCCGATACCTCGGCTTTCGGCATGAGCAGTCGGCCGGGAATGCGGCGGCGATCGCCGGGTATCTGACGCAGAAGCCGGGCATCTGCATGACGGTCTCGGCCCCCGGCTTTCTGAACGGGATGGTCGCCTTGGCCAACGCCACGACAAACTGCTTCCCGATGATCATGATCAGCGGGTCGAGCGACCGGGCGATCGTCGATCTCGAGCAGGGCGATTACGAGGAGATGGACCAGCTCGCCGCCGCGCGGCCCTATGCCAAGGCGGCCTACCGCGTCAGCCGCCCGCAGGACATCGGCATCGGCGTGGCACGGGCGATCCGCGCCGCCCTCTCGGGGCGGCCGGGCGGCGTCTATCTCGACCTGACCGCCGAGGTGCTCGGCGCGGCGCTCGATTCGGCGACGGCGAAGAAGTCGCTGGTCGAGGTCGTCGACCCGGCGCCGCCGCAGCCCCCGGCGCCGCAATCGGTCGCGCGCGCGCTCGAATTGCTGGCGAACGCCCGGCGCCCATTGGTCATCCTCGGCAAGGGTGCGGCCTATGCGCGGGCGGACCAGGAGATCCGCTCGTTTATCGAGACGACCGGCATCCCGTTCCTGCCGATGTCAATGGCCAAGGGCCTGCTGCCCGACGACCATCCGCAGTCGGCCGCCGCCGCGCGCTCGTTTGCGATCGGCCAGGCCGACGTGGTGATGGTGGCGGGGGCGCGGCTCAATTGGCTCTTATCGCACGGCCGGGCGCCATTGTGGTCCGAAGGCACCCGGCTGATCCAGGTGGACATCCAGGCGACCGAGATCGACAGCAACCGCGCGATCGCCGCACCGGTCGTCGGCGACATCAAATCGGTGTTCGCGGCGTTCAACGCCGCGCTGAAGCCGGGGCAGATCAAACGCCAGGCGGCATGGATGGACGAGATGGCCAAGCGCAAACAGCAGAACGTCGAACGCATGGCCGCACGCCTCAACGCCGATCCGAGCCCGATGAATTTTTCGAGCGCATTGCGCGCGGTGCGCAACGCACTCGCCAGCCAACCCGATGTCTACATCGTCAACGAAGGCGCCAACACGCTCGATTTCGGCCGCAACATCATCGACATGGCTCTGCCGCGCCATCGGCTCGACAGCGGCACCTGGGGTGTCATGGGCATCGGCATGGGCTATGCCATTGGCGCGGCGGCGGTGACCGGCAAGCCGGTGGTCGCGATCGAGGGCGACAGCGCCTTTGGTTTCAGCGGCATGGAGATCGAGACGATCTGCCGCTACGAGCTGCCCGTCACGACGGTCATCTTCAACAATAACGGCGTTTACCGCGGCGACGCGCCCGGCAGCGCCTACTCGCCGACCGGCCTCCTGCGCGACGCGCGCTACGAAAAGATCATCGAGGCGTTCGGCGGCGCCGGCTATCACGTGACCGACACGCCGAGCCTCACCAACGCTTTGAGCGAGGCGCTGGCGTCGGGCAAGCCGGCGCTGATCAACGCCGTCATCGACCCGACCGCCGGCACCGAGAGCGGGCACATCCAGAGCCTCAACCCGCGGAGTGCTGCTGCCCAGAAGAAGTGAATATTGCCGCAGGCTACCCGGCAAAGGTCCCAACGGTTTCGCGGCGGAGCAATCAGCGCGCTAGGATAGCCTTATCTCGCTTATCATCGATCCACTCCCAAACCGTCCTCGGGGCGGAGCCCCACCTATCTGACTCGGCCGAAGTATCGATCTGGAGAATGATGACCGATCCGTTCGGCCCGATCAGCGGTTTCACCAGCTCGTTCAAATGCACGGCGCTGTCGGAGGTCCATACGTACCAATTAAAATCGTTGAGACGCAACCAGTCCCCCGCGAAATCGAAGGCTTTTTCCAGACGCGCTTGATCGAGCGGCCCGTCCGGACGGATACCGACGTGAAAGAGTTTGTAGGCGATCATTATTCGGATTTCCTGGTATCCGGTTCCAGAACCGGCTCGTTCTCGATGCTGGGGATGGTCCTGGCGGGTCCATCTGGCGCCACTGAATCAGCTCGGCGCCTTCCAGTAGCGCAATCCCTGGATTACGGTTTGCAAACCAGAACGTACTTGCAAGATAGGCCATCACCACGACTACGATCAAGATCGCAAGGACAAAGGGGTAGATGGGGTTGCTCGACGTCCACGCAATCCCGCCAGCAATTCCACCTAAAGTGAGAACAGTTGCGAGGGCTACATAGCTCGTCTTTCCGACCACGCCTCGGGCTAGCCGAATGCGATCCAAGCTCGTAGCGTTGACGCCAGACTGATCGAGCGCCCGACGGATAGGGTTCATGCCAGGGTTTTACAAATGGATGCGAGAACGTGGGGCTTGCCAACAAAGCTATCGAGGGACGGCGGATAATCCAAATCCGAGCGCGAGGCCAGCCCTGTAGGAGATCGGCCGCGATAAGGGCAAACGAGCATGATACTAGGGGTTGCGGGAAAGGACACGGTCGAGGCCGATGCGGATGCGCGCCGCGGGTCACCGTTCGAAGTGTTGCGGGTGTTCTTCCGCCTCGGGCTGACCTCGTTTGGCGGGCCGGTGGCACATCTCGGCTATTTCCGGGCCGAGCTTGTTCAGAAGCGCCGGTGGGTCGACGAAGCGGCCTTCGCCGATATCGTCGCGCTGTGCCAATTTCTGCCCGGGCCGGCGAGCAGCCAGACCGGGATCAGCCTCGGCCTGCTGCGCGCTGGCTTGCCGGGTGCTTTCGCCGCGTGGCTCGGCTTCACCATGCCGTCGGCCGTGGCGATGATCCTGTTCGGCTACGGCGTGACCCGGTTCGCCGATCTCGGCCATGCCCCCTGGCTGCACGGGCTCAAGATCGTCGCGGTGGCGGTGGTGGCGAACGCGGTGTGGGGCATGGCGCGCAACCTCGCCCCCGACCGCCCGCGCGCTACGATCGCGATCGGCGCCGCGATCCTGGCGCTCGCCATCCCGTCGGCGGCGGGCCAGATCGGCGCGATCGCCGCCGGCGGCGGCATCGGCTGGCTGCTGCTGCGCGATGGCGCGGCGCCGCGCGAATGGGCGCCGCTGGCGATTCATCTGCCGCGCGCCTTGTCGGTGGCCGCGGCAATCGCTTTTTTCGCGCTGCTGATCGGGCTGCCGATTGTCTCGGCCACGGTGCCGTCGCATCCGCTAGCGCTGGTCACCGCGTTCTACCGCTCGGGCGCGCTGGTTTTTGGCGGCGGCCATGTCGTGCTGCCGCTGTTGCAGTCCTCGGTGGTGCCGCCCGGATGGGTGACCAACAACGCGTTTCTCGCCGGCTATGGCGCGGCGCAAGCAGTGCCCGGGCCGCTGTTTACGTTTTCCGCCTATCTCGGCACGGTCATGGGGCCGAGCCCCAATGGCTGGGCCGGCGGGCTGATCTGCCTCGCCGCGATCTTCCTGCCGTCTTTTCTACTGCTGATCGCGGCGTTGCCGTTCTGGGACGGGCTGCGCCGGCGGCCCGTCGTGCAATCCGGGCTGCGCGGGGTCAACGCCGCGGTGGTCGGGGTGCTGCTGGCGGCCCTCTACCACCCGGTCTGGACCAGCGCGATTCTGAGCCCGGCGGATTTCGCCATCGCCATCGCGGCGTTCCTGATGCTGGCGCTGTGGGCGGTGCCGCCTTGGCTGGTCGTGGTGCTGGGGGCGCTGATGGCGACCGGTGTTGCGTGGCTCCCCGGTTCGGGGTAAGCGACGGGGCGCAATTTTGCCGGCACCGGGGGGTAGCGGCCAATGGCGAGGGGACTGCTCGCTCTATATGTTCTGCTGATCGGCATGGTCGCGGCGCATGCCGCCTCGCCGCCGAGCCTGTATCTCGAAATGCTGACCTGGCCCGAACTGCGGGACCAGATCCAGGCCGGCAGGACCACGGTCCTCGTGCCCATCGGCGGGACCGAGCAGAACGGCCCGCAGATGGCGTTGGGCAAGCATAATGTGCGGGTTCATGTGCTGGCCGCCAAGATCGCCGCCGCGCTCGGCAACGCCTTGGTGGCGCCGGTCATCGCCTATGTGCCGGAGGGCAATGTCGACCATCCGGAAGGGCATCTGAAGTTTCCCGGCACGATCACGATTCCGGTCGGCGCGTTCGAGCAGACCCTCGAATACGCAGCGAAGAGCTTCAAGCTCGCCGGCTTCCGCGACATCGTCTTTTTGGGCGACCACGGCGGCTACCAGAAGGCTGACGAGGCGGTCGCCCAGCATCTCGACCGGGAATGGGCGGCAACCCCGGTGCGCGCCTTCGCCATGACCGAATATTACCGCGCGAGCGAAGACGAGTTCGGACAATTGCTGAAGAGCAAAGGCTACAGCGCGGCCGAGGTGGGGACCCATGCCGGCCTCCTCGACACCTCGCTGATGATGGCGGCAGACCCCAGCCTGGTCCGCAGCGAGCTGTTGGGCGAAACCAAGCCCGGCGACGGGACCCATGGCGATCCTCGCCGTTCCAGCGCCGCGCTCGGTCAGCTCGGTGTCGATCTGATCGTGACCAGAACCGTCGCCGCCATCAGGGACGACATCGCCCGCCGCTGACGAACGGGAGCACTCGGCGCCGCCGCGGTCGTCGTCTTCCACATTTGAATTCGGAGGGTTCCTTGCACCGGCAGATGGCTCGCTGGTTCCGCGTAGCGCTGTGGGCTGTCCCGCTGGCCGGGCTTGCCATCGGAGCTTGCTGGTTGCCGATCTGGCCCGTGGGCAGCGCCGGAAAGACCGCCTTCGAGGCATTGTGCTCGGGGGCAGCCTCGCTGTTGCGCGTGGCCCAATCGACCGCCGCCCCGGCTCCGGCCGTTCCGACGCGCGCCGTCCCGGCCCATCCGGCTTCGGCGCCTGCGGCTCCCGCCGTGCCCGCGATCCAAACGGTGCCGGGCATGCCGCCGGTCCTGAACCCCGCCAACCTCTATAGTGCTGCCGGCGCCAACATGCTGAGCCCGGCGGTGGCCGGAGCGCTGAGCCGCATCTATGTGCCGAACCTGCGTTCGGACGACGTCTACGTGATCGATCCGGCGAGCCTGAAGGTGGTCGATCGTTTTCCGGTCGGCGTCATCCCGCAGCATGTCGTCCCGTCCTGGGACCTGCAGACCCTGTGGGTCGCCAACAACGGCCGCCGCGGCCACGAAGGCAGCGTCACCCCGATCGACCCCAGGACCGGCAAGCCCGGCCCCAGCATTCCGGTCGCCGACCCCTACAACATGTATTTCACACCCGACGGCAAGGCGGCGATCGTCGTCGCCGAGCGCTTGAAGCAGCTCGATTTCCGCGACCCGCACACGATGCAGCTGGAACAGACCGTGCCGACCCCCGGCTGCTCCGGCGTCAACCACGCCGATTTCTCGATCGACGGGCGTTACGCGATCTTCACCTGCGAGTTCCGCGGCGGCGGCCTCGTTAAGATCGACATGGTCAACCGCACGGTGCTCGGCTATCTGAAGCTCGACACAAGCGGCATGCCGCAGGACATCCGCATTTCGCCCGACGGCAAGCTGTTCTACATCGCCGACATGTGGGCCGACGGCGTGTTCCTCGTCGATGGCGCGAGCTTCACCAGGGTCGGGTTCATCCACACCGGGACCGGGACCCACGGGCTCTATCCCAGCCGCGACGGCACCCTGCTCTACGTCTCCAACCGCGGCTCGCACAAGGTCCACGGACCGCCGCACGGCCCCGGCAGCATCAGCGTCATCGATTTCGCCACCCGCGCGGTCGTCAAAAACTGGCCGATCCCCGGCGGCGGCAGCCCCGACATGGGCAACGTCAGCGCCGACGGCAAACAGCTGTGGCTGTCCGGCCGCTACGACAACGTCGTCTACGACATCGACACGACGACCGGTGCGGTCAGAGAAATCCCGGTCGGCAAGGAGCCGCACGGCCTGACCGTGCTGGCCCCAACCCGGCCGCTACTCCTTCGGCCACACGGGGAATATGCGGTAGTCTATCAACGGTCAATTTCATCTGCCAAGACATTGCGTATCACAACGGAACGAGTTGGCACGGAGGTGACCACATCCGTTCTGTGGGGATAACTATCAACAAAAAGGTTCAAATTCGGTCATATCCTGTGACGCGCGACGCGGCGCCGAAACTTGGGTAGCGGGAGGTTATAGATTAGATGGTTGATACCAGGATACGCAAAAATGAGAAATGCGTGATAGGATTGCCGGTTTGTGATTACGTCTTTTCGTCGACTCGTAGTTGCTTTATTGCGTATGGATTCTCTACCAGTAGCCTTGAGCGCGATATTTTGAAAAGCATATTGGAAGAGCGCGGCATTGCCCCCGTCGAGGCTGGGGATCGGCTTGAACCTGCTAGGTTCTCCTTTTGTACTAAGATATGTTCTAAAATCATAATTGCTCAGTTCTGTATTGTGTTAGCAAATCACGACGTCGTCAGAGGTCGTGAAATGCCAAACGCTAACGTGAATATGGAGTATGGCTTGATGTTGGGTCATAATAAGTATATAATTCCATTTCAGAAGGACAGCCAAACACTTCCGTTCAATGTGTCCAGTTTGGACACCGTCAAATACAATCAGATCAATTTCAAAACGTTAGCCATTTCTGCAATTGATAAGGCGATCGCAGAGACCGCACAAACACAGCCGACCTCGAACGTGGACCAAATTTTGTCGGTATTTACGTTAATTAAAAATGCCGCGTTTGTAAACGTCGAGCACAGCACTGATGAGCGAGCGTTGTTTGAGTTAGGCCGTACGTTCGGGTTTAATTTTTTGGTGAAATTTGATGGATTGAGCTATGTCTTCCTTGGAAATTTTACCACTCTTTCAGGGAATGCTGTAATTTGGCGGCTAACTAAATTTTTGGCGCTTATCGAAGCGCGCTTGAAAATGGTGCCGATTTCGAATCGAAATGGGTTTGGCTTCTCAACAAGCCAAGGCGATACTGGATATTATCATGCAACGATTGGAAATTTGGCTCATTCTCAATGGAACCGCCGAGGAGAGTGAGGTCGAGTCGTGGTTAGCGGAGAGGCAGCTTCCCTTTCCAATAGAAACATTTGACTTACCGACCGTGACAAAAATTGTAGCCGAGTTGCCGCATTAAGGACCCATGCCACTCTAGTAGCGCAATTCTAACGGATGGTACCCAGTGTCACCTCTGCGAAGGCCGATGTGCCTATGGTTGACATGGGTCCCGGCCTTCGCCGGGATGACGAGAACGGGGAGGCTACGGTCGCAAGCGTTAGGTTTGTACCGCTAGCCGCGCCGACCGGCAGCGCAAAACAGGTGACGATATCTTGTGCATCCACACAGTCCTCACAGGCGTACCCGGCGCAACCGGAGGGCGTTGCTGATGACCAGCACCGAGCTGGCGCTCATGGCGGCGCTGGCGATCATTGGGTTGAGGAGGAGGCCGAAGGCCGGGTAGAGCGCGCCGGCGGCGATCGGGATCGCCAGGGCGTTGAAGATGAAGGCGAAGAACAGGTTTTGGCGGATGTTGCGCATGACCGCGCGGGAGAGGCGGCGGGCGCGCACGATCCCTGAGAGATCGCCTTTGACCAAGGTCAGTGCGGCGCTCTCGATCGCGATGTCGGCGCCGGTGCCCATGGCGATGCCGATATCGGCCTGGGCCAGCGCCGGCGCGTCGTTGATCCCGTCGCCGGCCATCGCCACGATATGATGCCGCTGCTGAAGGTCGCGCACCGCCCGCGCCTTCTGGTCGGGCAGGATTTCGGCGACGACCTCGTCGATGCCGAGCCGGCGGCCGACCGCCTGCGCCGTGGCGCGGCTGTCGCCGGTCAGCATCACCACGCGCAGCCCCTCTTCGCGCAAGGCGGCGAGCGCTCCGGCCGCACCCTCCTTGACCGGGTCGGCAACCGCGACGAGCCCGGCCACCGCGCCGTCGATCGCGACCAGCATGACGGTTTGGCCGTCCTGGCGCAGCTCGTCGGCGCGCAGGGCCAGATCGCCCGGATCGAGGCCGAGGCCAGCAAAGAGGGCCGGGTTGCCGATCGCGACGCGGCGGCCATCGACCGAGCCGGTGATGCCCTTGCCGGTCTGCGAGGCAAAGTCGGTCGCGGCGCTGAGCCTCAGACCGCGTTCTTCCGCAGCGCTGACGATGGCGGCGGCCAGCGGGTGCTCGCTGCCGCGTTCGAGGCTGGCGGCGAGGCGCACCAATTCGGCCTCGTCGAAACCGTGATCGGCGATCACGCCGGCGAGGCGCGGCTTGCCGAGGGTCAGGGTGCCGGTCTTGTCGATGACCAGGGTGTCGGCCTTCTCCATCAGCTCGAGCGCTTCGGCGTTGCGGGCGAGGACGCCGGCACGAGCGCCGCGCCCGGTGCCGACCATGATCGACATCGGCGTCGCCAGGCCGAGCGCGCACGGGCAGGC
Source organism: uncultured Alphaproteobacteria bacterium (assembly GCA_963703665.1). Taxonomy (GTDB): domain Bacteria; phylum Pseudomonadota; class Alphaproteobacteria; order ATCC43930; family CGMCC-115725; genus AP-15. Next base: position 508,503 of record CAVPFB010000003.1, read on the forward strand.
GACGATCAGAACCGCGACCGCGTTGACCAGCGCGAAGCCCATCGCCGGCGCCGGGCCGACAATCGACCAGATGATAAAGCTCAAGATCGCAGCCAGGATGACCCCCGGCACGAACCAGCCGGACACGGTATCGGCCAATGCCTGGATCGGTGCGCGCGAGCGCTGCGCCTCGGCGACCATCTGCACGATCCGGGCGAGGAGAGTGTCGCCCCCGACCCGCTCGGCACGCATGATAAAGCTGCCGTTGGCGTTGAGGGTGGCACCTGTCACGTTGTCGCCCGCGCTCTTTTCAACCGGCGCCGGCTCGCCGCTGATCATCGCTTCATCGACCGTGCTCGACCCTTCGAGGACGACGCCGTCGACCGGCACCTTGTCGCCGGGGCGGACGCGCAGGCGATCGCCGGGCACGACCATGTCGAGCGCGATATCGGCCTCGCTGCCGTCGTCGCGCACGAGCCGGCGCGGTTTTGGGCGCGAGATCCAGCAAGGCGCGGATCGCGCCGCCGGTCTGCGCGCGGGCGCGCAATTCGAGGACCTGGCCGAGCAGGACCAGGGTGACGATGACCGCCGCCGGCTCGAAATAGACCGGGACGCCTCCGTCCGGCGTGCGGAAGGACGCCGGGAAGATCCCCGGCAGCAGCGCGGCCGCGAGGCTGTAGCCGTAGGCGACGCCGGTGCCGAGCGCGATCAGGGTGAACATGTTGAGCCGGCGGTTGACGAGCGAGGCCCAGCCGCGCCGGAAAAACGGCCACGCCGCACCACAGCACGACCGGGGTCGCCAGCGCCAGCTGCAGCCAGATCGCGGCGCGGGAGAAATCAGTGCGTCGAGCGCCGGCTTGGCGAAATCCGCGGCCATCGCCAGCGCGACGAGCGGCAGCGCCAGCGCCACCCCGACCCAGAAACGGCGCGTCATTTCGGCCAGCTCGGGGTTGGCGGCTTCCCCCGCCGAGGGCGTCATCGGCTCCAGCGCCATGCCGCAGATCGGGCAGCTGCCCGGGCCGTCGCGCAGGATCTGCGGGTGCATCGGGCAGGTCCACCGGGCCCCGACGGCCGCCGGCATTGCAGGACCGGCCGGGTTCAGATAGCGCGCCGGGTCGGCCTCGAACCGCTCCCGGCAGCGGCTGCTGCAAAAGTAATAGGCATGGCCGGCGTGCTCGCTGCGGTGCCTGGCGAGCGCCGGATCGACCGTCATCCCGCACACCGGGTCGCGGGCGCTGTCGCGCTCCAGCGGCCGGGGTTGGCCGGCTTGCGCCGCGGAAGAATGCCGGGCTGCGGTCATCGCCTGCGCGTCCGAGCTCGGGGGGCGTCGCCCGGTCCGTCAGCAAGCGGCTCGGCGCGCTCGCGAAAATCGGTCAGGCTGCTGTTGAACCGCAAGGCGTCGATCAGCTCGGCAATCTTGGCGCTGCCGCCGCCGGCCTGGATCGCCTCGGTGACGCAGGTCTCCAAATGGTTCTGCAGCAGGATGCGGTTGACGCGTTCGAGTGAGGCCTGTGCGGCGGCGACCTGTTTCATCAGGTCCGGACAATAGGCTTCCGCCTCGACCATCCGGATGACCCCGTCGAGGTGCCCGCGCACCGTCTTCAATCGCAGCAGCGCGTCCTGCTTGTGCCCGGCATTCATCACGGTCGCTCCATGGCCCACCCTGGTGGGGTGGGTTCCATTTAGGCGTGCCTCATCGAGAGATCAACAGGAGGCGAGTGATCGGGGTTGCGGGGCGCGCTCCGTGCAAGGGTTAAATCGCCCCGACGCATCGACAGGAGAAGGCGATGAGCGAGGCGACACCGTGGATCGACCCGGAGCTGACGGCGGCCGGACAATTGCTGCAGAGCCGGGGCCTGGTCGCCCCCGACCGCACCCAGGCGCCGCTCGCCGAGGTGCGCGCCGCGCAGGACCGGATCGGCGCGTTTTTGGGCGAGGGCTCGGTCCCGCTCAATGACGAACGCGATCTCGGCCTGCCGGGCCCGCACGGGCAGGTGCCGTGCCGGCTCTATCTGCCGGACGATGCCGAGCGCCCGCCGTTGCTGATCTACGCGCATGGCGGCGGCTTCATGCAGGGCAGCATCCCCTCCTGGGATGCGATGCTGCGCGAGCTGGTGCGCCAGTCGGGGGTGGCGGCCTTGTCGGTCGACTACAAGCTTTCGCCCGAGCACCGCTTCCCGAAGGCGTTCGAGGAGATGGTCGCGGTGACCCGCCTCGCCGCGCGCGAGGGCGCCGGCCTCGGCATCGACCCCGACCGGCTCGCGGTCGGCGGCGATTCGGCCGGCGGCAATCTGGCGCTCGCCGCTGCCCTCGCCCTGCGCGACGAGGGGGTGCGCGCGCTGCGCTTCATGCTGCTGATCTACGGGGTCTATTCGGCCGACAGCGACAGCCCGTCCTGGCGGCGCTTCGGCCAGGGCGCCGGCCTGTCGCAGACCCAGATGCGCTGGATCTGGGAGACCTATCTCGAAAACCCGGAGCAGCGGAAGGATTGGCGGGCCGCACCGATAACGGGCAAGCTCGCCGGCCTGCCGCCGGCCCATCTGATCGTCGGCGGCCTCGACCCGCTGATCGACGACAGCCACCGCCTGGCTGCCGCCCTCAGCGACGCCGGCGTGCCCTGCGCGCTAACCGTCTATGCCGGCATCAACCACGGCTTCATCCGCTACGGAAGGCTTATCGCCACCGCGCGCCGCGCGCTCGGCGACTGCGCCGCGGCCTTGCGCCAGGGGCTCGCTACAGCGGTGGGATAGCCGCTCTGGCCCGGGCTCCGGGCGCCTTTGGGGCGGTTTTGCCGTCGCGCGCGGCGCGCTGCTCGGCCGGGCCTTCGCTGCGGGTCAGGTTGAAGGCGGTGTTGACCAGCGCGACATGCGAGAACGCCTGCGGGAAATTCCCGACCTGACGTTTGGCGCCGGGGTCGTATTCCTCCGCCAGCAGGCCGACATCGTTGGCCAGCCCCAGCAGCCTTTCGAAAAGGGTGCGCGCTGCGGCGATGCGGCCCTGCAGAATGTAATTGTCGGCGAGCCAGAAGCTGCAGGCGAGAAACGCCCCTTCGCCGGGCGGCAGCCCGTCGACGCCCTCACCGGTGTCGTAGCGCATCACGAACCCGTCGACGACGAGGCGTTCTTCGATCGCCTTGACCGTGCCGATGATGCGCTTGTCGGTCGGCGGCAGAAACCCGACGAGAGGCAATAGCAGCAGGCTCGCGTCGAGCGCCTTTGAGCCGTAGGCCTGGACGAAGCTGCCGAGACCGCGATCAAACGCCTTTGCGCAGACATCGGCATGGATTTTGTCGCGGATCTTGCGCCAGGGCTCGGCGCGGACGCCGCCGTCGAGCCGCTCCGATATCTTGATCGCGCGATCGAAGGCGACCCATGCCATCGCCTTTGAATGGGTGAAATGCTGCGGCGGCCCGCGCACCTCCCAGATGCCCTCGTCGGGCTGGTCCCAGATCTTCTCCAAATGCCCGAGAATGACGCTGCCGATCGGCGCGGCGCGGTCGACCGCCGGCAGGCCGTGCAAGAAGGTGTGGTAGAATGCGTCCATGATCTCGCCGTAGATGTCGAGCTGGACCTGGCGCGCGGCATCGTTGCCGATGCGGACCGGGCGCGAGCCCTCGTATCCCGGCAGCCACGGCACCTCCCACTCGGTCAGCCGCCGCTCGCCGCCGAGCCCGTACATGATCTGAATCTGGTCAGGGTTGCCGGCGACGGCGCGGAACAGCCAGTCGCGCCAGGCCCGCGCCTCGTCGATATATCCGGCATTCATCAGCGCCAACAAGGTGAAGGTGGCGTCGCGCAACCAACAGTAGCGATAATCCCAGTTGCGGGGACCGCCGAGCTGCTCGGGCAGCGACGTCGTCGGCGCCGCGACGATGCCGCCGGTCGGCGCAAAAGTCAGGCCTTTCAGCACCACCAGCGAACGCTTGACGGTATCGGTCCACGGCCCTGCCGGGGCGCATTGGTCGGACCATTTGCGCCAGAACGACAGCGCGTTGTGGAGCGCCCGCTCGGCGTCGACCGGACGCGGCGGCGGCTGATGCGAGGGCCCGTAGGTCAACACGAACGGGATGGTCTCGCCGGCGCCGACCTCGAACTCGCCGACGGTCTTCAGATCCTCGCCGCGCAACGGCACCGGGGTGCGCAGCACCACCCGCTCCGGCCCGCCGATCGCTGAAATGCCGCCCTCGGAGAGCTGCTCGACCCAGGGCACCAGCGCGCCGTAATCGAAACGCAGGATGAACTCGACAGCCATGGCGACGCGCCCGCGCAGGCCGCGAACCAGCCGCACCAGATCCAATGGCCCATGCCGCGGCCGGAAGAAGTCGATCAGCTCGACCGCGCCGGTTGCGGTTTCGTATGTCGTCGCCAGAACCAGCGAGCTGTCGAGATAGCGCCGCTCGACCCGAACGGCCGCATCGGCGGGTGCGATCAGCCAGCGGCCATGTTCGGGCGTGCCCAAGAGCGCGGCGAAACAGGCGGGCGAATCGAAGCGCGGCAGGCACAGCCAATCGATCGAGCCGTTGCGCCCCACCAGCGCCGCCGTGGCGCAGTCGCCAATCAGCGCGTAATCCTCGATCCGCTGGGTCGATGTCATTCGCTCGCTCGCTACGGACGTGATCTGCGAGCCGCAATAAAGCATTGCCGCGACGGCAAGGCCAAGACGCAACCGGGGGTCCCGCTCAATGCGGGGCCAGCGCCGGGCCGGAGCCGGCCTCGCGCGGCGGCCGGCGAAAGAAAAAGACCAGCGGGAGGGCCAGGAGCGTCAGGATCATCAGCAGCTTGAAATCATCGATATAGGCGATGATCTGCGCCTGCAAGGTCACGGTGGCGTCGAGCGCGGCGCGTCCCGCCGCCGTGAACGGGCTCCACAAATGCGCGATCGTCGGGTTGGCGAACAGGCGGTTGACCCCGGTGACATATCGCCCGATTTCAGCATGGTTGACCTGGGTGTTGGTGACGAGCAGGGCCGAGACCACCGAGGTCCCCATGCTCTGGCCGAGGTTGCGAGCCAGATTAAAAAAGCCGGCACCTTCGGTGCGGTGCTCCGGCGCCAATGTCGCGAGCGTGATCACGCTGAGCGGCACGAACAAAAAGCCCATCCCGGCGCCCTGGATGACGCCGTTGATGCCAACCGTCCACTCCGAGACATCCGGGGTCCACCCGCTCATGTCCCACATTGCCCAGGCGCACAGGCCGAGGCCGATCGCCAGCAGCACGCGGGTGTCGAGGCGTCCGACCAGCCGGCCCACTCCCATCATCGCCATCAGGGTGCCCAACCCCCGCGGCGCCAGGGCAAACCCCGCGGTCAGGATCGGATAGCCCATCAAATCCTGCAGATAGAGCGGCAGCAGCGCCAGCGGGGCGAAATAGGTGATGCCGATGATGAAGACGAACAGCATGCCGGCGCTGAAGTTGCGGTCGCGGAACAGGCCGGGTCGGACAAAGGGCGCCGCAGCGCTGAAGGTGTGCACCAGAAACAGCCAGAACGCGCCGCCGCTGAGCACGGCCAAGCCGAGGATTTCGCGCGAGCCGAACCAGTCGAGTTCCTCGCCGCGGTCGAGCAGGATCTGCAACGCACCGATCGCCACGCTCAGCGCGGCAAAGCCGAACCAGTCGAGCCTGGGGTTGGTCCGTTTCGTGTCCGGCAAGAAGACGTACATGCCCAGGAATGCAATAGCACCAATCGGCACATTGATATAAAAATCCCAACGCCAACTGTAGTTTTCGGTGAGCCAGCCGCCGAGAACCGGCCCGATGATCGGGCCGATCATGATCGCCATGCCCCAATACGCCATCGCTGAGCCCTGACGCTCCGGCGGGTAGGTGTCCATCAGCACCGCCTGCGACAACGGCACCAAGGCCGCTCCGAAAGCGCCTTGGACCAGCCGGAAGACGACGATCTCGCCGATCGAACCGGCCATGCCGCACGCCATCGAGGCGATCGTGAAGCCGACGATCGAGGTCATGAACAAGCGCTTGAGGCCAAATCGCCCGGTCAGATAGCCGGTCGGCGGCGTCATGATCGCGGCGGCGACGATATACGAGGTCAACACCCATTCGACCTCGTCCTGGTTTGCCGCGAGGCTGCCCTGGATATAGGGCAGCGAGACGTTGGCGATTGTCGTGTCGAGCGCCTGCATGATCGTCGCCAGCCCGACGACGGCGGTGATCGCGAGGCGGTTGACTTGAACCGGCCCGCCCGCAGGATTGCCCGCGCCCGCCATCAGCCGCTCCGCGGCTTGCCGAACAGCCAGGCCAAAAAGTGCGGTACCCCGTGGACCTGGCCGGTATCGACGCTGATCTCTGCGCTCATGCCGGAGCGGAGCGGCGGAAGATGCTGAGGGTCGACGTCGACCTGCACCCGCAATGGGATGCGCTGGACCACCTTGACCCAGTTGCCGCTGGTGTTCTCGGCCGGAAGCAGCGAGAACTGCGACTGCGCCGCCGGCGCGATGCTCTCGACCGTGCCATGCCAGGTATGGCCGGGGTAGGTGTCGACCGTGACCGCGACCGGCTGGCCTGCCCGCACATAAGTGAGCTTGGTCTCCTTGGGCTGGGCTTCGACCCACACGCGCGGCGCGCGCACCAGGTAGAAGCCGGTGGTCGATGCCGACAAATACATTCCCAGCTGCAACGATGGGACGTTGGTGACGTAGCCGGCATAGGGCGCGCGGACCACCGTGTCGCGCAGTTCGCGGGCGTCCTCGTCGCGCTGGGCGAGCGCCTGACGGTATTGCGAATACTGCTCGAACGGCAGGTTCGGGTTGCCGTCGAGGTTGGCCGCAGTCGCGGCCCGCTGCGCCCGCAGCGAGGCCAACGTCTGCTGCGCCGTGCGCAGGTTCATCCAGGCCTGGTCCAACGCCGTTTGCGCCGCGAACTGCTCGTGCGCCAGGATCGCTTGGCGATCGTACTGCCGCTGATCGAAGGCGACCTGGTCCTTCGCCTTGACGATCTGGGCCTGGAGGTTCTGGTAATTCGCCTTCAGCGCGTCGATGTCGTCGCGCGCCGTGTGGAGTTGCGCCTGAGCCTGGTCGAGCTTGAGCTGGAACGGCAGCGGAGCGAGGTTGAACAGCGGCTGGCCGGCGACGACATGCTGGTTCTCGCGCACGTCGATCTTTTCGACCAGGCCCGACACGTCGGTCGACAGACCGACCTGATCGGCCTGGACCAGGGCATCGTCGGTCGACACGTAGCGGCTGCTGCGCAGGTAGAAATAGCCGCCGACGATCAGCACGAGCGGCAGCAGCAGGAACAACGCCCAACGCAGCCAATGCCGGCGGCGCCCGACAGCTTGCGGCGCTTTGGACCGGGTCCGATCCGGCCCGCGCTCCTCGATCGGCGCCTCGACAGTGCGCCCCTGGGGCGCCCGCACCTCGGGGGCGCGTGCCTCTGGTTTCAGCCCGGTCGCTCCGCCGTCAGCAGCCATCACAGGGCCCGCTTGCCTTGGGGGTCGACGCGCTTGCGTCGGCGGGGCGGAAGCGCATCAGAAACCTCCGTTTCAGGGCCGGTCGGCCATTGACCATTCGCGGCGCGTCGATATATGAGACAAGGCTCACAAAACGCGCATATGAGGATGCCCTCGCAAAAATCAATGCCGTCTGCGCTCGCCGCCGGCCCGCTCCCCGCGGCCTCCGTTCCTGGGGTCGCCCCCTCCGTCGGGCGCGCGCCGCAACGCCATCGCGGCCGGCAGCGGGTAGCGGCCTTGATGCAGGCAGCGGCTGCGGTCTTTGCCGAAAAGGGCTTCGACGCGGCGACGATGACCGAGATCGCCGCCTTGGCCGCGGCGCCGATCGGTTCGCTCTACCAGTTTTTCCCGAACAAGGAGGCGTTGGCGGACGCCCTGCTCGAACGCTATGGCCAACTGATCGAGGCCGGGTTGGAAAAAATCGAGGACCGCGCCGCGGGCCTGTCCGCCGCCGCGCTGGCCGACGCGCTGCTCGATCTGATCGTCGGGCTGCGCCATGAAACCAGCTCGGCATTTGCCCTGCTCGACGCCCAATCCGACTGGTCCGCCCACCGGGCCGAGCTTCGTCGTATGACCCGCCGGCACATCGCCGGCATCCTCAAGACGCGGGAGCCGCAGCTTTCGCTGGAATTGGTCGAGAACATGGCGGTAGTCCTGCTTCACAACATGCGAGCGATGGCCGCAGTGATCGCGGCGCAGGGGCGTGAGGCCGAGGCCGGCGCACTGACCGAGCTGCGCGACATGACGCGCTTTTACCTCTCCAAGCGGCTCGGCTCTTCGAACCCCGGTGCGGGCCAGGCGGCCGGCCGCGGCGATGCGCCGGGACGCTAGGGCCCAGCGCTTGCTCTGGTCTCGGCCAGCTTGCGCGATCAGGTCGGTCGCCAAGCACCTACCGGCCGCCGGCGGGGCTCGGTCGCCCCGCCTCAGTCGCTGGCCTTCGGCCCGGCATTATCCGAGTACGGACGATAGCCGACATACGGGTCCGAATACGGCTGCGGCGACGCATAAGGTTGCCCCCACCACGTACCGTATGCAGGCGATCCCGAATAATAGTATCCATATCCTGGATAGGAATACGGAGAGTTGTGGCTGTAGCTTGGCGCTGCTTGATAAGTGGGAGGCGGATAATAGTAGCTCTGCGCCCCGGCGGTTGCGGCGGCGGCCATCAGCGAACCAGCCGTCAATGCCGCAATTTGAGCGATCTTAAACATCACAGGATCTCCAATCTTTGACTGACGCCTAGTTATGCCTAAACAAAGCGAAAAACCGAATGGTTCACTCCGGCCCGGCCTCGATCGGGACGGGCGCGATTCGCGCTGCGCCGGCTCGCGCTCGAACCGCGCCGCGGATCGCGGCGGCGGCTCCTCGACCTTCCCGGCTTTGATTTGACCCCGCCCGGCGCTGGTCGGATATGATCACCCTCAGAGCATCGTCCGGGAACGGCGCCGAAGGTTGCCGGATCGAGCGCTGCCGACGCGGCGCTTTGTCCGCGGCCGGCGACACAGGAGAGCAAGGGAATGACGGACCCGACCACACGAGCCGGGGCGGGCAAGATCGCAGCGTTGTGCCTGGCGCTGTTCGGCAGCATCTTCGCCGCGGGTGCCCGCCCGGTTCCCGCGAGCCCTCAGGACAGCGTGCGCAGCTTTTACGATGTCCTGCTCGCGACCATGAAAAACGGGCGATCGCTTGGACAGAGCGGGCGCTACGCGGCGCTGGCCCCGATCGTCAGCGGGGTGTTCGATGTGCCGTTCATGGCCCGGCTCGCCGTCGGCCCGGGCTGGACGAGCTTGACCGCGGCCCAGCAGCAGCAGATCGTCGCCGCGTTCGGGCGCTATGTCTCGGCGACTTACGCCGACCGCTTCGACAGCTATTCGGGTCAGCAGCTGCAAGTCACCGGGGCGCAACCCTATGCCACCGGGGTCATCGTCGAGACCAAGATCATCGAAACCGGCAGCGACCCGGTCACCATCAGCTATCTGATGCGCCGCAACTCCGGCACCTGGCAGATCGCCGATGTCTACCTCGACGGCACGATCAGCCAGCTCGCGACGCAGCGCTCGGAGTTTCATTCGATCCTCGCCCGGCAAGGTGTCAACGGGCTGATCATGGCGCTGAACCGCAAAGTCGACCTGTTGACCGGCGACGCCGGCAAATCGCCGTAGCCAAATCGTATAAGGTGCGCCCCGCCCGCTCGGCCCTGCCGCAGGAACCTCGGCAGGACCCGGCCGCTGCCCGGCGCACGCCCGGCTTGACAGCAGACCCGCGGCGGAGGACGAAAGCCGAAGCGCGCAACAACGCGGGACGGGCGGAGGAGGGGGCGATGAAGGCGGTGCTGCTGGGGGCGCATGGCGGGCCCGAGATGCTGCGGCTGGGCGAGGCGCCGGACCCGGTCGCCGGACCGGGCGAGGTCGTCGTCGATGTGCATGCGGCCAGCGTCAATGCGGCCGACTACAAGGTGCGGCTCGGCAGCGGCGGCCACAGCAACCTCAAACTGCCGCATATTCTGGGGCGTGACTTTTCCGGGGTGGTGGCGGCGCTCGGGCCCGGGGGTCGCCGATCTGAAAATCGGCGACGCCGTGTTCGGGGTCACCGATCAGGGGATCGAGGGCTGCTATGCCGAGAAGGTCGCGATCAAGGCGTCGATTATCGCCAAAAAGCCAGACCGGCTCGGCGATGTCGAGGCGGCGGCACTGGGGCTGACCAGCCTGACCGCATTGTGGGCGATCGAGGACACCGCCAAGCTCGGGCGCGGCGAAACCATCCTGATCCAGGGCGGCGCCGGCGGGGTCGCCGGGTTCGCCATCCAGCTCGCCAAGCATCTCGGCGCCATCGTGATCACCACCGCCAGCGCCCGCAACCACGATTACGTCAAAAGCCTCGGCGCCGATCGGGCAATCGATTACAACGCGCAGGATTTCACCAAGGAGGTCGCCGATTGCGACGTGGTGTTCGACACCGTCGGCGGCGAGGTGCAGGTGCGCTCCTACGACGTGCTGAAGCCGGGCGGGCGGCTGGTGTGGATCGCCGCTGCGCCGGCCGGATTTCAGCCGCGCCGCAAGGATGTCCGGGTGCTGCGCCCGAATGTGACCCGCGACCGCGCCCATCTCGAACGGATGCTGGCGCTTTACGACGCGGGTGCCGTGTGGCCGCCCAGGATCACCCGCTACAAGCTCGCCGACGCGGCCGAGGCGCATCGGGTCAGCGAAGGGCGCCACCTGCAAGGCAAGCTGGTGCTCGAGATGCGCTAACCGTGTCGGACACGCGCACAGCCTCAACGCACCGCAAACAGTCATTCCCGCGAAATCGGGAACCCAGGGGGCCTGCGTGGGAGCAGTTGCCCCTGGACCCCCGCTTGCGCGGGGGCGACGATGAGGTCACGGCCATCAGCTGTAAAGGAGGAAGCAACATGGCAGGCAACGGGCAGAAGGTCATCGACCTCGACAAAGAGCGCATGGAGGCGATGGCGAAAAAGGACATTGCCGCGTTAAATGCGCTGATCGCCGACGATCTCGTCTACACCCATTCGACGGCGCGGCTCGACACCAAACAGAGCCTGATCGGCAACATGGAATCCGGGGGCACGGTCTACACCTCGGTGGTGCCCTCCGATGTCAAGGCCCAGGATCTGGGCGACAGCGTGGTGCTGACCGGGTCGTGCCGCATCAGCGTCATGTCGCAAGGCCGTCCCAACAGCTTCGGCGTCCGCTTCACCGACGTGTGGGCCAACAAAGGCGGGCGCTGGCAGATGGTCGCCTGGCAGTCGACCCGCACTCCGGATTAGATTCCGTATCAGGTAAAGGCCGGCTCGCCACCGGGTTCGCCCCTGGCGGCCTCTCCCCGCAACCGGGGAGAGGCCCGGTCACGTCGCGCAGTCTCGGGTCGCGGTCGCGCCGGCCCGATGACCAGCTGTCAAAACCTTTTCAGAATTGTTTTCAGGTCGGGCGCTACAGCAGGTCGGAGACCGCGTTCCAGTACCGTTCTATCGCAGCGACGTGATCGCTCAGAGATCGACCGGCGATGCGGTGCAGGTGGCCGCTTTCATAGTAATTCGCCAAGGTCAGGTGGGTAACTCCGATCGATTTCCAAAACCGCACTTGGCCGCGCCATTCATCCTCGGCTCCGGCCCCGGCCGAGACCCGCGTGTCGATGCCGATCGTGGCCGGATCACGGCCGGCTTCCTCGGCGTAGCGATGCAGCGTGGCGATAGCTGTTCTCGCCTCCTCGCCAGGCGGATAGGCGAGCGGCATCCAACCGTCGCCCCATTTGGCGCAGCGCCGCAAGGTCACGTCGGCGTGACCCCCGTACCACAGCGGGATCTTGCGCCCGATCGGCAGCGGGTTGATGCCGGCATCCTCGATGGTGTGCCATCGGCCCTCGAAGCTGACATGCGGCTGCGCCCACAGCGCGCGCATCACCGCGACCTGCTCTTCCGAGCGGCGACCGCGATTATGGAAATTCTCGTTGAGACCGACAAACTCGACCTCGTTCCAGCCGACCCCGATGCCGAGGCGGAAACGGCCGCCCGACAATACGTCGAGTGAGGCGGCCTGTTTGGCGACGAGCACGGTTTGCCGCTGCGCCAGGATCAATACCTGGGTGGAGAAATCGGCGATGCCGGTGCATCCGGCGAGAAAACCGAACAGCACGAACGGGTCGTGATACCAGTCGGTCGATCGGGCGCGGCCCTGGGTCCAACCGGGCCGGCTCGCGACATTGACGCCGAGCACGTGGTCGGGCGCTGCGATGCCGTGATAGCCGATCGCCTCGGCCGCCTGGGCAAATTCCCGCAGGGCCGCCGGCTCGCCGCCGATGTCGACGATCGGAAGGGCCACGCCGAGCTTTATCTGCACCATCTGCACCTCTGCTCGATTAGGTTTGCTGGGCGAAAAGAACCGGCAATCTGCACGGCAGCGTAAAATGATCGACAGCGCCGGGGGTTGGACGATGCCGCGGCATCAGCCGGACAGCGCCTGGGCGAGAAACGGCAAGCTCTCGTCCATCCGGTAATCGACGCCGCTATGGTTGTCGGGAAATTCCTCGTAGCGGTGCGCCACGCCGAGCTCGTTCAGCCGCCGCACGAAGCGGCGGGCGCCGTAGAGCAGGTTGAACTGGTCCCGCTCGCCGCAGTCGATATAGAGCGCCTTCAGCCGGCGGAGATTGTCGGCCTGGGTTTCGACTGCCCGCACCGGATCGTGCCGCAGCCAATTCGCCCAGCGTTCCTCGATGATTTCGCAGGTGTCGAACGTGACCGGCAGCCGGATGCCGAGAAATTGCGTCGGATCGGGATCGTAGCTCGCCGCCATCGCCAGCTCGTTGACCACCTGGAACGACCCTTCGGGGTGTTTTTTCGCTGCTTCGAGCTGCTGCCACCATTGCTCGATCGAGTTCCCGGCCCCGACGAGCGCGCGCAACACCGCCGGCATGTCGGGCAAATAGCACACCTCAAAGCCCATGTCGCCGGAGTGACAGGCCGCGGCCGCCCAGATGTCGGAGTGGCGCAGCGCGTGCGTGATCGCGCCGTACCCCCCGGAGCTCTTGCCGAACACGCCGCGGCGCCCGGCGCCGCCGCATCTGAAGCGCTGTTCGATCGCCGGCAGCATCTCGTGCAACAGGAAGTCCTCCCAGGCCCCCATGGCCGCCGAGTTGATATATTGATTGCCGCCGAGCCGGGTGAAGCAGTCGGGAAACGCGACGACCACCGGCGGCATCCGCTGTTCCCCGATCAGCCGGTCGAGCCGTTCCGGCAGGTTTTCGCGGAAGCCCACCCAATTCGTATGGGCCAGGCCGCTGCCGGTGAAGCCGGCCAGATCCACCAGCAGAGGCAACCCTTCCCCCTCGTGCCCCGCCGGGACGTACACATCGACGACGCGCACCGAGGGATCGCCCAACAGATTGTTGTCGAGGGCTCGGCTCTCGATCGTGACGCGGCGGACCGAACCCGTCGGACCGAAGAACCTGCGCATACGCCTGACCCCTTCTTCCGGCAGTCTCATCGGACATCAAAGAGAAGCTGGATACAAGTGGCGCCGAGGCGGTCCGCCTCGGGCTCGTCGCGGATTATCCGACCCAGCGCGCCGCCGCCGCAGGATGCTGGTCGGGCAACCGGTCGCCGCGACCGAACAGCTTCTGCCGGTAGGTGCCGGGGGTGTAATCGCGCTTGTAGGCGCCGCGTTCCTGCAGGATCGGCAGCACCAAATCGATAAAACTCTCCAAACACTCCGGAACAACGGTGCGGGACAGGTTCAAGCCGTCTACATCGGCTTCGTTCACCCAGGCGATCAGCTGGTCGGCGACCCGCTCGGGCGAGCCGACAATCGGCGGCTGGCGGCTGCCGAGCACGAACCGGTCGATCAGCCGGCGCTTGGACCAGCCCGGGCCGAGCGAGGCGGTAATCGCCTCTACATTGGAGCGGATCGCCTGAGTGGAGCCGGCCTCGATCGGTTCGTCCATGCCGTAGCGGCCGAAATCGATGCCGAGCGAGGCGGCGGCATGTGAGAGGGCGCCTTCGACACTGGCGTGGCGCCGGTATTCCGCCAGAAGCTCGTGCGCGTCCCTCTCGGTGCGGCCGGTCACCACGCTCGCGCCGACAAAGACCAGCATCGGCCGTGGTGCGGAGCGGGCGCGCAGGTCGGCGACGATGCGACCGACATTCGCTTTGGTGCTGCCGTTGACGAACACGCATTCGGCGTGGCGGGCGGCAAATATCCGGCCACGATCGGAGGCGCCCGCCTGGTACAGAACCGGGGTGCGCTGCGGCGACGGCTCCCACAGCGGGAGGGCATCGACATGAAACTGCTTGCCGTGGTGGCGCACCGGGCGCACCCGCCGCGGATCGGCGTAGATGCCCCGTCGTCGATCGCGTATCACCGCGTCGTCGGCCCAGCCGCCCTCCCACAGCGCGTAGACCACCTGCAGGTATTCGTCCGCCAGGTCATACCGGTCGTCATGCTCCATCTGCGCGTCGAAGCCCATGGCCCGCGCGGCGCTGTCGAGGTACCCGGTGACGATGTTCCAGCCGATGCGGCCACGCGTCAGATGATCGAGCGTCGCCATGCGGCGGGCGAACAGAAAAGGTTCCTCGTACGCAAGGTTAGCAGGTCACGCCGAAGCCGAGATGCGTGGTCGCGTGGGCCATTGCCGGCACCAGCGCCATCGGATCGAGCAGCGGGATCTGCACGCCGCCTCGCAACGAGGCGTCCGCATTTCCCCCGTAGACATCGTAAGCACCGAGCACGTCGGCGAGGAACAGTCCGTCGAACAGGCCGCGCTCCAGCATGCGCGCCAGGCGCACCCAATGATCGAGCGAGGTGTAGTCCGACGAGCGGTCGCGCGGATGCGTCCACATCCCGTGCTGGATATGGCCGACGCACGCCATGTCGAACGCGTTGAGCCGGATCGGTCGGCACATGGGCATCGGCGAGATCCCTCGCTTACCGCGTTTCTGCAGGATGATTGCCCGAATCTGCACAAATTTGCCGAATTCGGATAGTCGGTGCGCGCCGCTGCCCGCACTGTCTGGTAAAGCTGTTCTTTCCGCGCGGCGACGCGGCCAACCTTTTGATCGGCTTCGACGCGCGGGGCCAGATCACCGGCATCAGCTTCGCGAGCATGCCCGGGGATTGACAGGCAACCGGGTCAGGAGCCGGTGTCGGCAACGCCCATGCCCGACACGGCGAGCGAGCGCGCTTGGGAGAGCAAGCCGGGAGGTTCGATGGACTTGCTTGAAATGTTCGGCAAAAAGGTGCTGCCTCGCGTTCATGCGGGTTTGGCACGCACGCGTGGAGAAGCACGACGATGAAAATCGGCGCGGCGATTTTCTTTACCGACTATTCGATAGCCCCGACCGAGCTTGCGGTTGCGCTTGAGCAGCGCGGCTTCGATTCGCTGTGGGTTGCCGAGCATTCCCATATTCCGGTCTCCCGCCGGTTCAGCCTGCCGGGCGGCATGGAGCTGTCGAAGCAATACTACGACGTGATGGACCCGTTCGTCACGTTGAGCGCGGCCGCAGCCGTTACCACGCGGCTGAAGCTCGGCACCGCCGTCTGCCTGGTGATCCAACGCGATACGATCCAGACCGCCAAAAGCGTCGCCTCGCTCGACCAGGTGTCGAAGGGCCGCTTCCTGTTCGGCATCGGCTGCGGCTGGAACGCCGAAGAGATGGAGGACCACGGCACCGTCTACGCGACCCGGACCTTGAAGATGCGGGAGCAGATCGAGGCGATGAAGGAGATTTGGACCAAGGATCAGCCGGAATATCATGGCCAGATCGTCAAATTTCCGCCGATGACGACGTGGCCCAAGCCGGTGCAAAAGCCGCATCCGCCGGTCATCGTCGGCGGCGCCTTCCGCCTGGCCGCGCGGCGTGCGATCCGCTACGGCGACGGGCTGCTGCCGGCGGCGCCGAGCGCCGGATCAGGCAGCCCCGAGGAATTCATGCCGCGCCTGCGCCGGATGGCCGAAGACGCCGGCCGTGACCCGCAATCCCTCTCGGTGACATTGGGCGGCGCGCCCGAAGACCTCGACCTCTTGAAGCGCAACCGCGATCTCGGCGTGACCCGCATGACCGTGCGCCTGCCGGCGGCCGAAGCAGACGAGATCCTGCCGTTGCTGGACCGCTGGGCGAAGCTGATCTCGCAGGTCGAGATCTGACCCGACGGTCGAGCCGGCGTAAGCCGACCACAATCTCTCCGGTCGCCGCTAAAGGCTCCTAGACCACTCTCGCGCCGAATCAGTATAATTCGCCGCACAGCCACTGCGGCATTCGAAAATTGTCCGGGACATTGCGCCGATGGATTTTGCGGGGACGAGGATAGTGTGTCTGGGCGACATTATGCTCGACCGGTTTGCGTATTGCGAAACCGAGCGGATTTCGCCGGAGGCGCCGGTGCCGGTGCTGCTGCTGAAGCGCACGCAGGGGATGCTCGGCGGCGCCGGCAACGTCGCCCGCAACATCGCCGCGCTCGGCGGCACGGCGATCCTGGTGGGGCTGCTGGGCTGCGACCCGGCCGGTGCGGAGGTGGCGGCGCTGGTGCGCGGGACCGCCGGATTGGTCGACGCGCATGTGGCCAGCGCCGGTCGCCCGACCATCTGCAAGACCCGGTACGTCGCCGCGCACCAGCAGATCGTCCGGATCGACGAGGAGACCGTCGGCGAACCGGACGCGGCCGAAGAAGCCGCGCTGCGCGCCGCCTTCGCCCGCAGCCTTGCCGAGGCCGACGCGGTGATCCTGTCGGATTACGGCAAGGGCGTGCTCGGTGCGAGGCTGGTCGGCTTTGCCATCGAGCGGGCGCGGGCGGCCGGCGTGGCGGTCTATGTCGACCCCAAGAGCGAGGATTTCGGGCGCTATCGCGGCGCCACCTGCATCACCCCGAACCTGAAGGAGCTGGCCCTCGCGGCGCGCCTGCCGGTGGCCAGCGAGGCCGAGGTCATCGCCGCCGCGACCAAGGTCATGCACGACGCCGCGGCGGCGGCGATCCTCGCCAAACGCTCCGACCAGGGCATGGTGCTGGTCGAAGCCTCGGGTGCGGTGCATGTCGAATCGAGCCGGGCGCGCGAGGTCTACGACGTGACCGGCGCCGGCGACACGGTGATTGCGGTGCTGGCGCTGGCCCATGCCGGCGGCGAGCCGCTGGCGGCGGCGATGCGGCTGGCGAACACCGCGGCGGGGATCGTCGTCAGCAAGCTCGGCACCGCGACCGTCGAGCTCGACGAATTGATGCTGGAGCGCTCGCGCGACGTGCGCGACCGGGATTGGCCTCAGGCCAAGCATTACAATTTGGCCGAGCTCACCGCCCTGGTCCGCCGCTGGCGCGAACGCGGCCTCGTCGTCGGCTTCACCAACGGCTGCTTCGACATCGTGCATGCCGGGCACATCGCGCTGCTGGCGGCGGCGCGCGCCGCGTGCGATCGCCTGGTGGTGGCGCTCAACAGCGACGCCGGCGCCGGCCGGCTCAAGGGGCCGCAGCGTCCGGTCAATCCGCTGCGCGACCGCTGCGCGGTGATCGCCGCGGTCGGCTCGGTCGATGCGGTGATCAGCTTCGACGAGGACACCCCGCTCGAGCTGATCCGCCGGCTCAAGCCCGATGTGCTGGTCAAGGGTGCCGACTATACGCTCGCTACCGTGGTCGGCGCCGAGGAGGTCCAGGCCGCCGGCGGACGGGTGGTCCTGGTCGATCTGGTCGACGGCCGCTCGACCAGCGCGACGATCACCCGGCTGCGCGCCCAGGACCAGCCGGCGCCGGCCGCAGCCGACCAGCGCGGCGCCGTCGGCTAGCACAGGCCGCGCCCGATGCTGATCATCACCGGCGGCGGCGGGTTTATCGGCTCGGTGCTGGCCGCCCGGCTCAACGAGACCGGCCGCAGCGACCTCGTCATCGTCGATCGCTTCGGTACCGGGGAGAAATGGCGCAACATCGCCAAACGCGACCTCTTTGAGATCGTGCCGATCGACGGACTGTTCGGCTGGCTCGACCGCTTCGGGGCAGAGGTCGAGGCGGTGTTCCATCTCGGCGCCAACTCGTCGACGACCGAGCGCGATGCCGACAAGATCATCGCCACCAACCTCAATTACTCGGTCGCCCTGTGGCGCTGGTGCACGGCCGCCGGCAAGCGGCTGATCTATGCCTCGTCGGCGGCGACCTACGGCGACGGCACAGAAGGGTTCGACGACCGCGGTGGTGTCGCCGAGCTCAAACGACTGCGGCCGCTCAATCTTTATGGCTGGTCGAAGCACGCCTTCGACCTGTGGGCCGGGCGCGAGGCGATGGCGGGGCGGGCGCCGCCGCTGTGGGTCGGGCTCAAGCTGTTCAACGTGTTCGGGCCCAACGAGCCTCACAAGGGCGAGATGATGAGCCTCGTCGCCAAGAATTATCGCCGCGTCGCCGCCGGCGAGCCGGTCCGGCTGTTCAAATCGCACCGCCCGGATTTCGCCGATGGCGCGCAATGCCGCGACTTCGTTTACGTGAAGGACTGCGCCGCCGTCATGTTGTGGCTGCTGGGGCACGCGACCGAGAGTGGCCTGTTCAATCTCGGCACCGGCGTCGCGCGCAGCTTCCGCGACATGATCGAGGCACTCGGCGACGCCTGCGGAGTGGCGCCGGTGATCGAATACGTCGACACTCCACCGGCAATCCTGGCGAATTATCAGTATTTCACCCAGGCCGAGATGGGTAAGCTGCGCCAGGCCGGCTATACAGCACCCTTCACCCCGCTCGAAGAGGCGGTGCGCGACTGCGTCACCCGACACCTCGCAACCGCCGACCCATATTTGTGAGCGGGACCAGGCCGATATTGGTCCGGTCGAGGTCGCTTGGCGCTTCCCTGAAGGCACAGAACCGGAGGATTTCGTTTCGGCTCGGTACTTCGTCGGCGGGGGCGTTTGGTGCGGGCGGTCGGAATCGAACCGACACTCTGTCACCAGAACTGGATTTTGAGTCCAGCGCGTCTACCAGTTCCGCCACGCCCGCGCGCCGCGTCGGCGACTATAGCCGCGCTAAGCGACAGGTCAACAGGCGGCGGGTCAACTGGCAACGCAAGAAGGTCGAGCGCAAGGAGGAATCATGGCCGGCCGGATCAATCGGGCAATCGAGCTGTTGGCGCAGGACCAGGCGATCTATTACGTCGGCGGCCATAGCGGGCATGTGCTGAGCCGCGCCCAGGGGCGCGAGGACGCGGATACCTGGGCCGATTACATCAATGTTGGAATGGAGCACGGCGCCTTCGACATGGCCGGGCTCGCCGAGTACATGCAGGGGCTGGTCGAGGGCGGCCCGACCCGCTCGGGGCACCGCACCCCCACCGTCGTCGTCGAGGCCCCGGTCAACGGCACCGACGCCGCCAATGTGCGCTTTAACGCCTGGCAATTTCGTCAGATCCTCGGCCGCGGCGTGCACGGGGTGCTGTTGTGCCAGGCCGAGTTGGCGGATTCGGTGCGCGCCTTTGTCGAAGCCTGCCGCTATCCGCACCATAGAGCCGGGGTCGACCCTACGCTGCCCTCACCGGCCGAGCGGATGGGTGGCGCGGTGCGGGAGACGAAGAGCGGGCTCGGCATCGGCACCCGCGGCCGCGGCTCGGAGGCGACCGCGGCGCCGGTGTGGGGCATCTCGGCCGAGGAATACCTCGAGCGGTGCGACCCCTGGCCGCTCGACCCGCAAGGCGAGCTGCTGCTCGGGGTCAAGCTCGAATCGCCCGAGGGCATCGCCCATTGCGAGGACATCCTCACCGTGCCGGGCCTCGGTTTTGCCGAACTGGGGCCGGGCGATCTCGGCCTGTCGCTCGGCTATGTCGCGGTCCCGCGCGAGCCCTACCCGCCAGAGATGCGCGAGGCGCGCCGGCGCGTCTTGACCGCCTGCCGCAAGAATCGGGTCGCCTTTCTCGAGACCGGCTCGCCCGAGACGATCGCCGCCAAGCTCGACGAGGGCGTGCGCGTCATCGCCGGCCATCGCGAGGAAACCGCACGCGCCGGCCGTACCCACCAGCGCCGCACGATGCCGGTGTGATCGCAGCCGAACACCTGCGATTGTCCCGGACGTGCCGATAGAGCTCGCGACAGCCTCCGGCCGAACAAGGCCGAGCATCACCGACACGCGCACCGTGAGCCGATGCGATATTCGATCAAGCCGAAGCGACAGGTCATCGTGCCTGGCCTCGACAGTGGTCGAATTCATCGAGCCCAGCCCGCAACTCTATCTTCGTGAGCCCCCGTCCATAACGAGTGACCGGCGCTCCGTCACCGGGCCCGACCTCTTGACCGCACAATCGAGTTCGTCGCATGTGAAATCATGAAAAACATCACGGTCCCGCTCGATGACAAAACGCGCATGTTCGCAGCCGAACGGGACGTTTCGGTCTCGGCCCGGTGAGGCGCTCCGGGCGCGAGCCCCGGGGCGGCCGAAGGCGAGGCTGAGCAGCTGAAGCGGCAGCAGAGAGCGCTGCGCGCAGGCATTACCCAGTTCCAGGTGTCCGACTGATCGGGTCGCGAGCGAGGATGCCCACCGCCGCTGATCGGCGCCGCACTTTCCTCACGTCTTGGTCATGCGGGCGGCTTGTCAACAGTGCTCAGGAGGCACAATCATGGGCGATTTCGCGTTGGGCCAGCCGGTGCCGCGGTTCGAGGACCCGCGGCTGCTGCGCGGCGGCGGCCGCTATGTCGACGACATGGTATTGCCGCGCATGGTGTTCGGCCAGGTGCTGCGCTCGCCGCATGCGCATGCCCGCATCCGCTCGATCGATACGGCCGCGGCAAGGGCGGCGCCGGGGGTGCTGGCGGTGCTGACCGGGGCGGATTGGGAGGCTTCGGGCTGGGGCGACCTGCCGAGCCCCAGCGGGCTCAGACTGCGCGACGGCAGCCCCGCCTTCCGCCCGCGTTTCCCGGCATTGGTCAAGGACCGGGTGCGCTGGGTCGGCGATTACGTCGCTTTTGTCGTGGCCGTGACCCGGGACCAGGCGATCGACGCCGCCGAGCTGATCGCGGTCGATTACCAGCCGTTGCCGGCGATCGTGTCGACGGCCGGCGCGGTCGCGCCCGATGCTCCGCCGGTCTGGGCGGAAAACCCAGGCAATGTCGCCTTTTTCCACACCGAAGGCGATATGGCGGCGGCCAATTCCGCCTTTGCCGGCGCCGCGCATGTCGTCCGCCGCCGGTTCGTGATCAACCGGGTGACCGCCGCCAGCATGGAGCCGAGGGGGGCGATCGGCGACTACAACCCGGCCGAAGACCGCTGGACCATTTACACCACCCTGCAGCGCACCCACGGCTATCGCGCCGAGCTGGCGCGGCAGGTGCTGAAAGTCCCGGAGAGCCGGGTGCGCGTCGTCGCCGGCGACATCGGCGGCAGTTTCGGCATGAAATCGGCGATCTACAACGAGGTGGCATTGGTCCTGCTGGGCTCGAAGACGGTCGGCCGGCCGGTCAAGTGGACCAGCACCCGCTCCGAGGCCTTCATGGGCGACGCCCAGGCCCGCGACAATGTCACCGAAACGGCGCTGGCGCTCGACCGGGAGGGCCGGTTTCTGGGGCTACGGGTGAGCACGATCGCCGCGGTCGGCGCCTATCCGCAGGCCGGCTCCAATGCCTTTGTCGCCAATCTCGGCACCCTCGCCGGGGTCTACCGCACGCCCGCGGTGCGCGCCGAGGTGACCGCGGTCTACACCAACACCAACCCGGTACGGGCCTATCGCGGCAATGGCCGGCCCGAGGCCGCCTATGTGATCGAACGGATCGTCGACGAGGCCGCCGCCGAGCTCGGCATCGACCGGCTGGAATTGCGCCGCCGCAACATGATCCCGCCCGAGGCGATGCCGTTCAAATCGGGGCTGACCTTCACCTATGATTGCGGCGAATTTGAAAAGAACCTCGATTTGGCGCTGAAGCTCGCCGACGCCGAGGGCTTCGAGCAGCGCCGCGCCGAGGCCCAGTCTCGCGGCAAACTGCGCGGCTTCGGCCTCTCCAACACGATCGAGCGCGCCGCGGCCGGCGGGTTCGAGGCTGCCGAGATCCGCTTCGACCGCGGCGGCACGGTGACGCTGGTGTCGGGCTCGATCACCCAAGGCCAGGGCCACGAGACCGTCTACAAGCAATTGCTGTGCGACCGGTTGGGCATCCACCCCGGTCAGGTGCATTACGTCCAGGGCGACACCGACAAGGTCGCGAACGGCGAAGGCACTGGCGGCTCGCGCTCGGCGGCACTCGGCGGGTCGGCGGTGTATCTGGCGACCGAGAAGATCGTGGCAAAAGCCAAGGCGATCGCCGCCCATCTGCTCGGCGCCGAGGCCGACGAAGTAAGTTTCGCCGACGGGCTCTTTACCGCGCCCCGCTCGAACCGGGCGTTGACGATCGGCGAGATCGCGGTCGAATCGTTCAACCCGCCGAACCTGCCCGACGATATGGAGCCGGGGCTGATTGCCGGCGCCACCTTTACCTCGAAGCAGCAGAATTTCCCGAACGGCGTTCACATCTGCGAACTGGAGATCGATCGGGAGACGGGTGAGGTCGAGATCCTGCGCTACAGCGTCGTCGACGATGTCGGCACGGTATTGAACCCGCTGCTGCTCGAAGGCCAGATCTGCGGCGGCATCGTCCAGGGCGTCGGCCAGGTGCTGATGGAGGACATACGTTTCGACCCGGCTTCGGGGCAGCTCCTGACCGGCTCGTTCATGGATTACGCGATGCCGCGCGCCGGCGACCTGTCGGCGTTCGAATGCGACAGCAACCCGGTGCCGACCAAGACCAACCCATTGGGCGTCAAAGGTGCGGGCGAGGCCGGCAACGTCGGCGCGCTGCCGGCGGTCGGCAATGCGCTGATCGATGCGCTCTCGCCGCTCGGCGTCCGCCACCTCGAAATGCCCGCCACCCCCGAGCGCCTATGGCGCGCGATCCATGGGTCTCGGGAATAAAATGACCCCTATGATTTGCTGGAGCGCCTACCGGCTCTTCCCTGCGTTCGTCTTCACCAGCCGAAGCATTGCACGGTATTCCGGGCTGTCGCGAAAATCCTGGGCCAGGATCGTCAGCGGCGCATCGGGCCGGATGACCAACGCCATCAGGGGATCACGGACGGGCCTCTGATCGACCTTGATGAGGAAATTATAGGTCCCCGCGACGAGGCTATAAAAGGTGAGCCCCTCGTAGCGAAAGCGACTTGGTGTGATGACGCTCGATTGCCAACTCTCGACATCGCTGAACCGGCAAAGGACCGCGGCGAACGTGTCGGCGATGCCGGGATCGCCTCGCTTTACCATATCGGTGAGTGTCGACAGAAAGAGGCCAACGGTCACATGGGCGAACTCGGGCCGATCGCTCGCCACTGCGCGCCACAACAAGGACAGACAGAACATCTTCATCTTAGGGTAATCGAACGTATCGACTTCGTACGCGAGAAGCTCGCTGTTGTGGGAAATCCTTCGAAGCCCGCTCACGCCGTCGATCAGGAGCTTCGCGGCATAATTGTCGAAGGGGTCAAAGCACTGCTCACACCCGGCGCAGACGAGCTGCTTGTCGTAGATTCCGATACGCGAACGGCTTTCCCGGTCGCTCAGGTCCGAGGACATGACGATGAGCCCGTCTTTGCCTCGGCCGCGCTCGGGATAGAAACTGCGCGGGACAATATGGGCGTCGATGAAATCGGATCGGACACCACACATTTTGCAAAGGGCGCTCTCCATAGCTGACCTCCGCAGCCTTGCCCATGGCGGTCCGCGAGGATAACGTGTCTTACTAAATCTTACAAATGGCGAGATAGTGGAAACAACAAGGCTGTCCTCAAAGGGCCAGATCATTCTTCCCAAATCGGTGCGCGAGTCCCGGCATTGGCGGGCGGGCACTGAGTTCCTGGTCGAGAGCACCGATGAAGGGGTGCTGCTGCGCCCGATCAAGCCGCTAACGCCCTCGCGGCTCGACGAGGTTGCCGGGCGGCTCGCCGCCTCGCGCCCGGCCGCAACCATCGCCGAGATGGAGGCCGCCATCGCCGCCGAAATCGCCGCGCGCCGTGATCGCGGTCGATACTAATGTGGTGGTCCGCCTGCTGACCGGCGACGATCCGGACCAGGCGGCGCGCGCCAGGGCGTTGTTCGAGGCTGAGACGGTCTGGCTGCCCAAGACGGTCATCTTGGAGGCCGAATGGGTATTGCGCCGGCTCTACAGCTTCGGCCGCCGGCAGGTCGCCGAAGCGCTGACGGCGCTGGCGGCACTCCCGAACGCCCGCTGCGAGGACGAAGCGGCAATCGTCGACGCGCTGCGCTGGGCGGCTGAAGGGCTGGATTTCGCTGACGCCGTGCATCTCGCCTCAGCACGGACAGCCCGGCGCTTCGCCACCTTCGACGCGGATCTGGTGAAACGAGCAGGGTCTGCTGCAACCGGCATTGCGGTAGTGGCGCTGTGAACAAGATCTGATCCTGAGCGGTTTGCCGTCGGTCACGGATGGCCGTCCGGCGCTGTAAAGAAGATCGTAGGGAACCAGGGATTGCGCGGATTCCGGTATGGTTCGGCCAGCTGGACTTGGCTGCGGCGCGATTGGATAGTGCTGAACCGGCTCGAAACCGGCAAGATTCGGGCACGGCGCACGATCCGGGGAGTGATGTCACGATGCCCAACCCGCCGATGCTGTCGCGCCCGATCCCATCGAGCGGCGAGACGTTGCCGGTCATCGGCCTCGGCACCTGGCCGGTGTTCGATGTCGGCGCCGGCCAGGCGGCGCGGGCGCCGTTGCGCGAGGTCGTGCGCCGGCTGCTCGATAAGGGGGCGCGGATCATCGACAGCTCCCCGATGTACGGGCGGGCCGAGGCGGTGACCGGGGATCTGCTCTCCGATCTGCAGGCCCGTCCCGGCGCTTTTCTGGCGACCAAGGTATGGACCACAGGCCGCGACGAGGGCATTGCCCAGATGCGGCGCTCGGCGGCGTTGCTGCGTGTCGAAATCGTCGATCTGATGCAGATCCACAATCTGGTCGACTGGCGCGCCCATCTGGCGACGTTGCGGCGCATGAAGGCGGCGGGAAGCATCCGCTATATCGGCGTCACTCATTACACCGATCGCGCCCTCGCCGACCTCGCGCATATTCTCGAGAGCGAGCCCGGCATCGACTTTGTTCAATGCGGCTATTCGCTGGCGGCACGGACGGCCGAGCGCCAATTGCTGCAGGTCGCGGCGTCGCGCGGCGTCGCTGTCATCGTCAATCAGCCGCTCGGTCAGGGCGGGTTGCTGCGCCGGGTGCGCGAGCGGGCCTTGCCCGATTGGGCGCAGGAATTTGATTGCGCGAGCTGGGCGCAGCTGTTGCTCAAATACATCTTGGCCGAGCCGGCGGTGACCTGCGTGATCCCGGCGACGCGCAACCCCGAGCATATGACCGACAATCTCGCTGCCGGGTTCGGGCGTCTGCCCGACGCCGCCGAACGCCAGCGAATTCGCACACTGTGGGACGCGCTCTGACGCCTGCCGATCGCGCAGCAGTCAAAGGTGCGGAACAGTGCGTTCCTCCCTACGCTTGTTTCCCGCTGGCGATGGCGGCGACCGTCTCCGTGCAGATCAGACCCCGCGTGAGGTGATCCGATACTGGAAGCCGCCGGGGTCGAGCCAGTCCGGCTCGCCGTCGGCAGTCAAGGCGTACGGGTACATCAGGAAATCGAGCGCGTGCGGCGCGCCCTCGGGGGTGAAGTCGCGGGCGCTGTTGTAGCCGATCCAGTTCATCTCCCAACTGCCGAACAGCCGCTGGCGCAGGGCCTCCACCGGCGGCGCATCGAGCGCGAGCTTTGCCTCGAGCACGACCTTGCGCACATCGGCCGGATCGACCGGCGTCCAGCCCTGCGGTTCGAGATAAATTTCGGCGCGGCAATGCTGGGCCTTGGTCACGTCGCCGGTATGGCCGAGGCACGCGAACAGGTGTAAATCGGCGACCCGAATGCCGTAAACCTCGCGCGCCGGGATGCCGGCGGCCCGGCACAGCCCGACCATCAGGCTGCTGATGTCCGCGCATTTGCCGCCGAGATAGCCGCTGCGCAGCATCGCCGCGATATTGCCGAGCCCGCAGCCGCGGGTCGCCGCGTCGCGAAAGGTGTTGTCGACCACCCAATCATAGAGCGCCCGCGCTCGCGCGTGCGGCGCCTCCTTGCCGATGACGATCTTGTCGGCCGTGCTGCGCACGATGCCGTCGGTCGGCATGTTCGCCGTCGGCTGCAGAAAGAGCCTTTGTTCGGCCGGCGAGGCCGGGTCGGGCTGGCTGGAGCGGTCCTGCACCTCGACGGTTTGGACGACCCGCAGCCGGCGCGCGCTCGCCCCGGATTTCCAGGTCAGGCGCAACACCTGGGCGCCGTACACGGGATCCTCGACCAGCTCGGCCCGATCGGCGGTCCCTTGCCAATCGAGCGACAGCGCGCGCTGATAGGACCGCGCCGTTTGCGCGATCGGCAGCCACAGCGATGCTGGTGCTGCGGCAAGCGTGACCTCGGTGGCAACCTCGAAGCGCCGCCAGCCGGCGGCCGGCTCTTCGGCGGCGCGGACCGGAGCGAGCCGGCCGGCGGCGGCGATCACCGAAGTCAGCGCGGCGCTGGCGAGAAGACGGCGTCGGTTCATCGTGAGCTCCTGGAGAACATATCAGCCGGCAGCCAAAGCATCGGCCCGGCGCGGACGCGATCTGTCAACCAACTTCGGTCCAGCGAGCCGAAGTCGCGGCAGCGGCATCGGCAGGACCGCCGGGAAAACGGTCTCACGGCGAACCAGTCCGGAGGTCCGGGCGTTGGCCGCGGCCCGCTATCCCCTAAGTCCGTCTGGTCTGGTGTATCGGCATTACGCGCATGCATCGGTATTGCGATCGAAAAGCTTCTATGCAGGCCGTCAAATACCGGCTGTTCGAGCCGCGCTTGGCGCCGTGTCGCCTTGACGTAACGCTCAAATCCCGCTGTCGCCAGCCTCAGCGGCTTCATAATACCCTACCCTGCGTATCATCCGCCCCTTGCATACGATATCATGTTGTTCTGCCCTATTGCAGATTGTCCCTAAGCGGTCTCGGGCACACAAGCACATTAATTCTGTCTACGGCATTGATTTAATTGGTGCCGGGTGAGGGATTCGAACCCCCGACCTTCGGTTTACAAAACCGCTGCACTACCCCTGTGCTAACCCGGCGAACTCAATAACTTGGCTGCTGCCGTTGCCTAGTTGCTACCCATCTGCCATGCAACGCCTCGGATCGGTGTTCCGGCTTTACCCGCTGGCGAGCGCCTGCGCCACCGCGACCAGGGCCGCGTCGGCGCCGCGGCCGCCGACGATCGACAGGCCCACCGGCAGGCCGTCGACCAAGCTGCCGGGAATGCTGATCTGCGGCATGCCGGCCAGCCCGCCATGGGCGCACAGGCACAGAATGCGGTCGCGCCGCGGCCCCGCGACCGACAGCTTCTCGCCGCGCTTCGGCGCCGGGAACGGCGTCGTCGGCAGGCACAGGATGGTGCCGGGGGGCAACAGGTAGCGCATCCGTCCGCGCGCCTCCTGGCGCACGAGATTGGCCCACTGGCGCTCGTTTTCCGAGATCTGCGAGCCGGTGTAGATGTTGCGCGCGACGCTGTAGGCGAGGCGGGGGTTCGCTTGCTCGATCCAGTCCTTGAAGGTCAGCCACGCCTCGGCGGGCTGCAAGGTGCGCTGCGCCCGCGCCCATTGCACGATCCCTCCGGGCGCCATGATTTCCTCGCCGGCGTCGCCGATCAGCCGTTTCAGCCGCTCGACCATCGGGAACAGCGCGTCGCCGACCTCCGGATCGGCAAAGGCGAAGGCGTCGACCGCGACGACCAGCCGGTCGGGCAGCGCCGAGGGGATCGCCTCGCCCAGCATGACGCTCGACACCCGCGCAAAAATCGCCGCGTCGCGGGCGAACCAGCCGGTCGTGTCCGAGCTCGGCGCCTGCGGCAGCATGCCGGTGACATCGATGCGGCCATGCGTCGGGCGGATGCCGTAGAGCCCGCAAAAGCTCGCCGGCACGCGGACCGAGCCACCGGTGTCGGTGCCGATCGCGGTGTCGCACAGCCCGGCGGCGACCGCCGCGGCCGAGCCCGAGGACGAGCCGCCCGGCACCCGCCCCGGCGCCCGCACATTGACCGGCGTGCCGTAGAACGCATTCTCGCCGACGATGCCGAGCGAGACCTCGTCGGTGATGGTCTTGCCGATCAGCGTCGCGCCGGCGTCGAGCAGGCGCCGCACCGCCCAGGAATGGCAGGTCGGGACCGGGTTCCAGCGCGCCCAGTCGGGGTTGCCGCCCCCGGTCGGATGGCCGGCGACGTCGAACAGGTCCTTCGCCGCAAAGGTCAGCCCGGCGAGCGGGCCGCCCGGCCGCCCGTCGATAAGGACCCGGGGGCCAGGGACGAACGCGTTGATGTCGTCGGCTTGGGCCTCGTCGGGCATCAGAACCTCTCAAATCGTCGCATCGCTCTGCTCCTGATCGGCAGCCGATCCGATGCTTTATAGCGCACCTCGGTTGATCTTCGGGAGGAACCGCGCGCACCGGCGCTCGTAAACACAACAGAGGCATCCGCCGAGAAGCGGGCTGGGACATATGGCACGACGGGAAAAGCGGCGGACAGAACAGCAAAAATACTGGTCCGGCAAGGTCACGGAGCAAAGTGATGCTCTCGATCTCGAGCCGGGCGTCTTTGCCGAAGACGATCCCGAGCGGATCGCCCGGTCGCTGAAACATTCGGCCGAGCACAGCAAGCGGCGCAACGCCGGCCCGTACCAGTCGGCGATGTCGATGCTGAACTTCTACATCAACCGCGCCGGCCGCAACCTGCCACCCGAGCGCAAGAAGATACTGACGAAAGCCAAGGACGCGTTGCGGCGGGTGTTCGGGAGGACTGGTCGCTAGGAGAAAGGCTCAGGCGCCGGTCCGGCGAAGCGCGGCGGCGCGGCGGGCAAGGGCACCGAGCGCCTCGGTCATCGGGGTGGCGAGGCCCAGCTTGCCGCCGATCTCGACCACGGCATCGACCAATGCCCCGAGTTCAAGGGTGCGGCCGGCCTCGTAATCCTGCAGCATCGAAGTGCGGAAGGCGCCGAGCTCGGCGTTGACCGCATAGCGTTTTTCGACCTCCATCCGCGACGGCGCGCCGATTGCGGCGGCGACTGCGGCCACCTCGTGCATCGCAGCGAGCGCGATCCGGCCGAGACCGGGATCGGCCATGATCTCGTCGATGCGGGCGCGGGCGACGACCGACAGCGGGTTGATCGCGGCATTGCCCAGAAGCTTGGCCCAGACCTCGCCGCGGATGTCGTCGGTGATGGCGGTATCGAACCTGGCGCGGCGCAGCACCGCGGCGACGCTCTCTGTGCGCTCACGAGCCGGGCCCGCGGCCTCGCCGAGGACGACTTTGTTGCCGCTGGTCCAGCGTATGATGCCCGGAGCGGCGCGGCTCACCCCCATATAAAGGACCGAGCCGATCACCCGCGAGGCGGGCAGCGCCGCGAGCAAGGCGCCGTCGGGATCGACCGCCCTGATCCGCTCGTCGGCGAACCGGCCCTCGATCCCGTCGAAATACCACCACGGCACGCCGTTGATCGCCGGCAGCACAGCGGTCCGCGGTCCGATCAGCGGGCTCAGCGCGGCAAGCGCGGCGGGCCAGTCCTGCGCCTTCATCGTGCCGATCACCAGATCCTGCGGCCCGAGCGAGCGCGTATCGTCGCTCGCCTCGAGCCGGGCAACGCCGCCGCCACCGTCCCATTTTTCGACCCGCAGCCCGTCGCGCCGGATTGCCGCCAAGGCCTCGCCGCGGGCGACGAGCTTTGGTGCGAAGCCGGCCACCGCCAGCGAGTAGGCGACGGCCCCGCCGATCGCGCCCGCCCCGACCACCGCGATAGAAACAGGATAGGCGCCCCCGGCCAAAGCCTCGCCGGAGCGTTCTGTCGTCGTTTTCGTCAAATCAGTATCTCAACGGCGGAACTCGACGCCGCAGCTCAACGAAGCCGCCCCGCATTCCTGCCGGGTTCGCTCTCGGCGGTTCGTTCGACTTCGCCGGCCAGACGATCGTATCGGCTGATGAGCTCGCGCAGATGCTGCTTGACCCTGGGAGTCGTCGCGTCCTGCCTCGAGCGCCCGGGCGCGCGCGGCGGCGGCCCGATAGTATTCGGCGGGCTCCTGCTTTTGCTCCCACTCGACGCTGTTGCCGGCCGGAACAGTCGCATGCGCCTCCGCCGACGACTGGCTCGGCACCGAGCGCTCAAATAAAACACGAAACTCCGCCATCGATCGAGCGCCGCCGAGAACAACGCCAGCCCGGATCCGACTGGCGGGCGGACCATACGCGCGCCGGGTATCCGGCGCAAGGCGGGGATTAGCCGGCCAGGGACCACGATAACCATGAGGCGTCGCGAAATTGCGCTATGATCGGCGGCGCGACGACGGAGGAATGCCGATGACCGCCACCACGCCCTTTTTGAAGCAGGCGGAAACGCTGGGTCCGCTCGCTTCACGCTATGTCGAGGTCGAGGACCTGCCATGGAAACCGACCCCGTGCCCGGGGATCGACATGAAGGTATTGCTCGAAGATCCGGAGAGCGGACTGTTAACGGCGCTGTTCCGCTGGCGGCCGGGGGCAGAGCTGGCGCTGCACGAGCATGTCGAGGTCGAGCAGACCTTTGTTCTCGAAGGCAGCCTTGTCGATGACGAGGGCGAGGTGCGCGCCGGCAACTACGTCTGGCGCCCCAAGGGCAACCGCCACCTGGCGCGCTCACCGGACGGGGCATTGGTGCTGTCGTTTTTTCTGAAGCCGAACAAGTTTCTCTCCGGCGACGCGGCGGGACGGCAATTGCGTTGACCGGCCGCGGCCGATGTCGCCGGCCCGATGCCGCCGCCATGCACGCTGATGAGGCCAAATGCAGATGACCGGTTTTCCATCTGAGGTCGATGTCGCGGTCATCGGCGCCGGCGCCGCCGGTATCGGCGCAGCGCGCCGTCTCGTCGAGGCCGGGATGCATCGGGTGCTCGTGCTGGAGGCGCGCGACCGGGTCGGCGGCCGGGTGCACACCATTGCCCCCGCCGGATTTGCGCTCGACCGCGGCGCCGAGTGGCTGCACTCGGCCGACCGCAACCCATTGTCGCCGATCGCCCAGGATCTCGGCTTTTCGGTGCATCGCCGGCCGCCGGAATGGACCAGCCGGCTTCGCCGCAGCGGCCAGGCGCCCGAGGCCGAGGCGGATTGGCTCGCCACCCGCGAACAGCAGGCCCAGGCGCGCCGAAGAGCCGCCGCCGAGCCCGTCGACCGCTCGCTGGCGAGCGTGCTCCCGCCTGGCGGGCGCTGGAACCAGCTGCTCGACGCCACCAGCACCTGGGGGAACGGCGCCGAGCTCGACCGCGTCTCGGTCAAGGACTACGTCCGTTACGACGACAGCAGCACCAACACCAATTGGCGGCTGCGCGAAGGCTACGGCCGGCTGTTCGAGAAGCTGGCTGAAGGGCTGCCGCTGGCGCTGGCGACGCCGGTATCGCGGGTCGACCATGCCGGCCGGGCGATCGGGCTCGACACCGCGGGCGGCACGGTGACCGCGGCACGCGTCGTCGTTACGGTGCCGACCTCGATCCTCGCCGCCGAGGCAATTCGTTTCGACCCGCCGCTGCCCGGCAAGGTCGCCGCCGCAGCCGGCCTTCCGCTCGGCGTCGATAACAAACTGTTCATTTCCATCGATGGCCCGGTTCCGGGTATCGGCCACGACGAATTCCTGGTCGGGTCGACCACCCGGCGCGAAACCATGAGCTATCAGATCCGCCCGCTAGACCGCCCGGCGATCTATTGCTTTTTCGGCGGGCGCTTTGCCGCGGCGATGGAGCGCGAGGGCGAGGCGGCGATGTTCGCGTTTGCCGCCGACGAGCTGGCAAACGTGCTCGGCAGCGACATCCGCCGCCGCATCGCGCCGCTCGCCGCCACCGGGTGGCTGCACGACCCCTGGTCGCGCGGTTCCTATTCCTATGCCGCACCCGGCCACGCCGACGACCGCGCGGTGCTCGCCGCCCCGGTTGACGGCCGGCTGTTCTTCGCCGGCGAGGCCACGTCGCCGAATTTCTTCTCGACCGCGCACGGCGCTTTTATGAGCGGGGTCGCCGCCGCCGACGCCGCGCTCGCCAGCCTGCGGCCCAGCTGAGCCCGGTATTGACGCAAGGTTGCATGCGGTCGTGCTGACCGCGCAGTCCGATGACTGATGTGCCCACCGCCTTGGCGCAATTTGCGTCGATTATAGGCTATGGAAAATATCGGTGGCCAAAATCACGTCGGGCTTCCGGGCAATCAGTTCGGACGCAAAAGCGGGAAGGCGGTCCCTTCCCCCTGATGCAAAATCGATCTATAGCTTGCCAAAGAAATGATAGCCCTTTTCAACAGCCTTCTGCGTTGCAAACCAACGCGATATTATTGGTGGTGAATTGCGGGCCGTCGAAGGCCTGTCCGATCGTCCCGGTGCACGTCTGATTGATATAGCCATGCACGGTCGCATCTACATGGTTCCCGGTACCATAGTCCTTAATCCAAGGACCGCCACTCGAGCCATAGGTCATGTTACAGGCCATGTTCAGGACGCCTGATCCGCAACTCGCAGCCTGAGCGGAGCTTTGCGCTGCGCACTGTTCGAGATTGTTGGCGCCCCCAATGTTGCCCGGATATCCGAACGCGTGCATGTTTTGCGCCGGTGGAAAATTCCACGCACGCCCGAGCCAACCAGTGTAATAGGTCACGGCATGCCCCGCGGAGTCGTTTTGCAGCCTGATCACGCAGACGTCGGAAGGGATGTCGCCGTTGTTGATCCAAGAGGTGGGCACTCTTGCGTGCGCCCAGTTAAACACGCCATAGGGCGCATTGCCATTATTGTACGCTGGCGCGAATGACCAGCCTCCAATCCAGCTATTGTTCGTTCGGTTCCAGCAACAATGCGCCGCGGTGACGATGATGCTGTTACCGCTGACGACAGATGCGGAGCAGGTGCCGCTGTTCGTAAACAGCTTGCCGATCGTCGCGTTCTGCGCTCGCACCGTCCCCCCAGAAACTACCGCCAAGACCACAGTCGCCATAAACAAAACTGCGCGCCCGGAAAAATACGGTTTGGCGACCATTGCTGTCTCCTTCAGCTATCTGATATCGTATCATTTCCAGTCATTCGGATGAAGCTTGCGGGCTTCTTCGTCGGCCTTTGGATTCGGCGCACCGCCCGCTGACGTTTCGGGCCGAGCTGTTCGCAGAGCTTGCTCCTCGGCGGGCGTGACCACCTTCGGACTGGGCTTGCCGATCGTCGAGTTCCAATCCAAGGGCTTCGCGTTGAGCCGCTCTTCGCGCGTCTGGAATGACGGTTGCTTCATTTTAAGCGCCTTCTCGGAGCCGTGTTGAATCGATGTGGTACTCCCAGCTGGCGCCATTTGTGCCAGACTCGGCTTCGAGGCAACGATCGCGGACACGGCAACGACGCCCGCCGCAGTCATCGCAAATGCGAAACTACGGCCGGTGAGATTGGCTTTCGATGACATGTTGCACTCCTCTCTGGCCAGGAAGACGGTACCACCCACGGTGGCGAACACAAGCAGCAGACGCCAGAAAAACAACAGGCGTAGAGAGGATGTAATCCGCCATCTCGGTTGTTCTGGTGGACGCACCGCCCGCGACGAGCCCGCCCGCGACACACACGGGCAAAGGAGACGAATTGCATCCGCCCTACGCTGGCTGACGACCTGGGATTACTTCGCCAGCTTGAGGAAGCGCAGCGCATTCAGTCGGCCGACGCGGTGATCGCCGCGCCGGGAGCGGGGGCCGTCCACCCCATCAAGAAATATGCAACAGCCAAGCATCAAGATGGTATCTTGAACAATCCACAACCATAGGAAGGAAGTCCTCAAAACCTCCTTCCCATTCGTCAGCACAGAGAGTCCGTTGTCGACCCTAAGCAGTCACTAGTAGCGGGTGATAGAGACGGTAAAAAATGCCCGATCGCGCACGGTCAGTGTGGAAGTTATTTGGGCTGACCAGTAGCAGAAAGGGCAACGATCAGCCATTTCCCGCCGCGTTTTTCCAAAACAACCGTCTCGGAGACAAGCATGTTTATTGGCTTACCCGTTTTGAATTTACCATCCGTGTCCACGATAATCATCTGCCACGCCACATTGTCTTGAACGTGGATATGAGGCTCCGCCTGAGCAAGGTGTAGTTCGGCGACGCGATCGAAGTTTGCTTGCCAATCCTTCTCCACCGCAGCCGGTCCTATAGCAACGCTTTTGTCCGGGGGCGTCTTCGACATCACGTAGTCATCATGCGCAAATAGCGTCATGATTTTTGGCACGTCGAGGTTGGCGATCGCAGTATGCAATGCGGTGAGAACCGACTGCACCTGTTCCATATCGGTTTGTTGCGCATAGCTCGCGCTGCCGCTGACGAGCAGAAAAGCAGCAGCCACCACTACTGAGCGGGTCTTTGCCATCGTGACTCCTCCTTCAGAGTTGGGGCTGAGGTATGGCCTTGGCATCCTTGATCAGCCAGTGGCCATCGACCTGGATCACGTCGGCCTGCACGCCGACGTGTGCGTTGCGGGACGATTTGGTTTGTCGCCCTGTTCAACTGGATGCATTCAAAATGTAGATGCCCGTCGTTGCCCTCAATGCCAGCAATGGGAGCATGCGCTTTGTCATCTTCTCCTCCCCTGTGTTCGTTCCATGCACGGGAACGCAGGGCGGTTTGTTGCTAACGCTAAAATTGTACCGCCCTCGCGTCAACCGCAATATAAGGTAATTCCGCGCCGTCCCCAACTTTGCCGGAACGGGTCGCTTAGCTTCTACAGAGATCTGGTGCGAAGGTCGGCAATCCACCCAAAGCGGTCGGTGCATTTCTCAAGAATTTCGCACCGGTAGCTCGTCTCAACCGCTTCACGGGGTTGGGCGGGGCGGGAATTCGGCGCAAAAGGCTGCAAAAGTCGAAACTGGTCAAGCTGATTGGGTTTTGACTCCGTTTTGGAGCGGCCGCGGGCGTTCGTTGACGGCCGGCACGCGGATGCCGAAATCGTCGATGCGGATCGTACTGAGCGATGCGAGGCCGATTTCGAGCCGGGCGTAAAGATCGAGCGGCATGCCGAGGGCGAACAGCAAGGCTGCGCGGATCACATCCCCGTGGCTGACGATCGCGACGACGCCGTCGGGATGCAGCCGGCGCAGCTCGAACAGCGCGCCGACGACCCGTTCCTGGACCTGGCGCATGCTCTCGCCGCCGGGAATGGCGGCGATGCTGCGGCAGTTTTGCCACAGCGGCCATCGTTGGTCGGCCCGCACCTGGTCGAAGGTCAGCCCGGTCCATTCGCCGAAATCGAGCTCAATCACCTCCTCGCGATAACCGACCGGCAAATCGAGCCGGGCGGCGAGGATCTCGGCGGTTTCCCGGGTGCGCTGCAACGGGCTCGCATAGAGCGCCGCGACGTCCTCGCCGGCGAGCCGCTCGGCGACCAGCGCGATCTCGGCGCGTCCTCTTGCCGAGAGCCCGATGCCGGACGTACGCCCGTTGATGCGCCCGAACACCGCCGGCTCGCCGTGCCGCACCAGATGAAACACCGTCATCGCCGCCGCCTCCGATCCACCAACCACCGAAGGTAACATTCGAACTGCGCTCGGGCGCCGCGTTTTCCGTGGTCGTTGACAGCGCACTGCCCGGCCGTGCTATGGCCGCGCAGATGAGAAGGGCGACGATCGCTGGCCTGATCCTGGGCCTCGCAACGGCGATGATGGGCGGCTTTGCGCGTCCCGCCGGCGCCGAGGAGCCGGTTCTGAACGTCTACAACTGGTCGGATTACATCGCCCCCGGCACGATCCCGAAATTCGAAGCCGAGACCGGGATCAACGTCGCCTATGACGTCTATGACGGCAACGAGGTGCTGGAGGCAAAGCTGTTTGCCGGCGGGTCGGGCTACGACGTCGTGGTCCCGTCGGCGAGCCCGTTCATGGCGCGGCAGATCGCCGCCGGCGTCTATCGGCCGCTCGACAAGAGGTCATTGCCCAACTGGAAGAACCTCGATCCGCGCATCCTTAAGCTGGTCGCCGGCGCCGATCCCGGCAACGCGCATGGTGTGCCCTATCTGTGGAGCGTCACCGGGCTCGGCTACAACCGGGCGATGGTCCGCGCCGCATTGGGCGGTGCGGCGCCGGTCGACAGCTGGGCGTTGCTGTTCGATCCGGCGAACGCGAAGACGCTCGCCCGCTGCGGCATCTCGTTGCTCGACACCCCACAGGAGGTGGTTCCGGCGATGCTCGCCTGGCTCGGGCTCGACCCGCACAGCCATGCGATGGCCGATCTCGACAAGGCGTTCGCCGCGCTCGAAAAGATCCGCCCCTACATCCGCAAGTTCCATTCCTCGGAGTACATCAACGATCTCGCCAATGGCGATCTGTGCCTGTCGCTCGGCTATTCGGGCGATGTGGTAATGGCCCGAAACCGCGCGCGCGAGGCTAAGAACGGGGTGGCGATCGCCTTTGAGATCCCGAAGGAAGGAGCACAGATGTCGGTCGACATGCTGGGCATCCCGGCTGACGCGCCGCATCCGCAGAATGCGCTGCGCTTCATCAATTACCTGCTGCGCCCGGCGGTGATCGCCGCGATCAGCGATGCGGTCTCCTACCCGAACCCGAACCTGCCGGGCACACTGCTGGTAAATCGGGCGATCCGCGACGACCCCGCGGTCTATCCACCCGAAGCGGTGCGGCAGCGCTTCTTTGTCGACCTGCCGGCGCCGGCGGCCTACGAGCGGGCGCGCACCCGTGCCTGGACCCGGCTCAAATCGGGCGAATGACGCCCTGATGGCGCTGCTCGAAATCGCCGGCGTCAGCAAGCATTTCGGAAAAGTCGCCGCGGTCGAAGATGTCTCGTTGACGATCGAGCGCGGCACGCTGTTCGCGCTGCTGGGGCCGTCCGGCTGCGGCAAGACCACCTTGCTGCGCATCA
Organism: uncultured Alphaproteobacteria bacterium; assembly: GCA_963703665.1. Taxonomy (GTDB): domain Bacteria; phylum Pseudomonadota; class Alphaproteobacteria; order ATCC43930; family CGMCC-115725; genus AP-15. The sequence goes on from CAVPFB010000003.1 coordinate 545,364, forward strand.
TCGCCGGTCTGGAGACGCCCGATCGCGGCCGGATCGTGATCGACGGGATCGACGTGACCGCTCTGCCGCCTTATGCGCGGCCGGTCAACATGATGTTCCAGTCCTATGCGCTGTTCCCGCATATGGACGTTGCCGCCAACATCGCCTTTGGCTTGCGCCAGGAGCGGATGGCCCGCCGGCGCCGCACCGCGCGCGTCGCCGAGATGCTGGCACTGGTCCAGATGTCGGATTATGCCGGCCGCCGGCCATACCAGCTTTCGGGCGGCCAGCGTCAGCGCGTGGCGTTGGCCCGAGCTCTGGCGAAGATGCCCAAGCTGTTGCTGCTCGACGAGCCGTTGGCGGCGCTCGACCGCAAGTTGCGCGACGAGACCCGGCGCGAGCTGACCCTGATCCAGGAACGGGTCGGCACCACCTTTCTGATCGTTACCCACGACCAGGCGGAGGCGGTCAGCATGGCCTCCGGCATCGCGGTGATGAATGAAGGGCAGGTGGTCCAAACCGGCGCCCCGGCCGAGATCTACGATCGGCCGAATTCGCGGTTTGTCGCCGGTTTTGTCGGCGAGGCGAATTGGTTCGAAGGCGAGCCGCAGAACGGCCCGTTCGGCCCGTCGCTCGAGGTCGCGGGGTTCGAAGAGCCGATCCCGTTGCCGCGCGTCGCCGATTCGGCGCGGCAGGGGGCCCTCGCGCTGGTGCTGCGCCCGGAGCGGCTGCGCCTGTCACGCGAGCGCCCGCCCGGTTTGGCAATCCCGGCGACGGTCGCCTCGGTCGATTACCAGGGTGCGATGTCGATCGTCCATCTCGCGGTCGGGTCGGATAGGCTGCTGAAGGCGCAACTGCCCAGCGCCGCCGCCGGCGAATTCGGCCGCGGCACGATGGTATGGGCGAGTTGGACGCCCGAGGACGCAGTGGTGATCAGCCGATGATCGGGATCAGCCGATGATCGGGATCGGGCGGCTCGGCCGGCTGGTGCTGATCGGAGTGCCGTTTTTGTGGCTGGGCCTGTTCTTTCTGCTGCCGCTGCTGATCGTGCTGAAGATCAGCCTCGCGCACAGCGCGATCGGCATCCCGCCCTATACGCCGCTGCTCGCGCGACAGCGGCGGCAGCTTGAAGCTGCACGCGACCTTCTCTAATTTCGCGCTGCTCGCCAGCGACGATCTCTATCTGCGCGCCTATCTGGGGTCGCTCTTTTATGCGGCGTTGGCGACGGCGCTGTGCCTCGTCCTCGGCTATCCGGTGGCGCACGCGATCGCCCGCGCGCCGATGGCCTGGCGCCAGCCATTGCTGTTCCTGGTCGTGCTGCCGTTCTGGACCAGCTTTCTGATCCGGGTTTATGCCTGGATCGCGATCCTGCGAACCGAACGGGCTGCTGAACCGGCTGCTGCTCGCGGCCGGGTTGATCAGCGCGCCGTTGCCGTTGCTCGACAACGGCTTTTCGGTCGAGCTCGGCCTCGTCTATTCCTACCTGCCGTTCATGGTCCTGCCGATCTACGGCAGCCTGTCGGCGCTCGACGAGAGCCTGATCGAGGCAGCGGCCGATCTCGGCGCGCGGCCCTGGCGCGCGTTCCTCGGCGTGACCCTGCCATTGTCGCTGCCCGGGATCGCCGCCGGCTGTCTCCTCGTGCTGGTGCCGGCGATCGGCGAGTTCGTGATCCCCGACCTGCTCGGCGGCCCCAATACCTTGATGATCGGCAAGGTGTTGTGGGACGAGTTCTTCGAAAACCATGACTGGCCGGTGGCGGCCGCGGTCACTGTGGCGCTGGTCGCGGCATTGGCGGTTCCAACCCTGTTCGCCCAACGCTTGCTCGACCGGGAGCCGGCGTCGTGAGCCGCGGCCTGGCGCTTCGAGCCGGTGTGCTGTTGCTGGGTTTCGCCTTTCTTTACGCCCCGATTGCGCTGTTGGTGGTCTATTCCTTCAATCGCTCGCGGCTGGTCGCGGTATGGGCCGGATTTTCGACCCGCTGGTACGGCGTGCTGATGGCCGATCAAGGCTTTCGCGCCGCGGCGGCGACCAGCCTCGAAGTTGCGACGATGGCGGCGAGCCTGGCATTGGTGCTCGGCACCCTGGCTGGGTTCGCAATGGCGCGGTTTGCCCGGTTTCCCGGCCGGCCCTTGTTCGGGTTCGCGCTGTTGGCGCCGCTGGTCGTGCCCGAAATCATCCTCGGCCTCTCGTTGCTGCTGTTCTTCGTCGCCTGCGAGGAGTTGACCGGCTGGCCGCACACCCGCGGCGTCCCGACCATCACGATCGCGCATGCGACGTTCGGCGCCTCGTTTGTCGCGGTGCTGGTGCGCGCCCGGCTCGCCGTGTTCGACCGCACGCTCGAGGAGGCCGCGCTCGATCTCGGCGCGCGGCCCTGGGTGGTATTGGCGCGGATCACCCTGCCCGGGATCGGGCCGGCCCTGGTGTCGGGCTGGCTCCTCGCCTTCACCCTGTCGCTCGACGATTTGGTCGTCGCCAGTTTTGTCACCGGCCCGTCGGCGACGACCCTGCCGATGGCGGTGTTTTCGAGCGTGCGCCTCGGCGTCAGCCCCGAGGTCAACGCATTGGCGACATTGTTTCTGGGCGTCGTTTTCGTGCTGGTGGCGCTGGCCTTCCGGCTGATGGCGCGTCGCGAGCGCGCGGCGGGGCTAGCTATCGCCGTCGAGTTCGGGATAGTGGCGGAAGATGCCGTCCTGGTTGAACGCGATGCGGCGGTCCGACGCGAGGTAGGCGGCGATGCGCGGCCGGGCGGCGACGCCGTCGTGCAGGGCCACGACGCGCGGGTATTTGGGTTCGAGCGCGGCCATCGCGCGCGGAAAGGCATAGCGCAGCCCCGCGACGATCTGGAACAATGAGAGATCGGGATAGCTCAGCCTCGCGCCCACGAGATGCCCGCCGCGCGCATTGCCGCGCGCCAGCACGCGTTCGAAATAGCCGAGATATTTCGGCATCCGCGAGCGGCGAAAATCGGCGGCGCGAGCGAGCGCTTCCTGGCGCTGGTCCTCGTAATAGAGGCTGCTGGCGATCGGGTGATGGGTGTCGTGCGCCTCGTCGACGAGATCGGCGATGGTCAATTGCAGCTGGTTCGCCCACAGCCTTCCCGCCTCGGCCGCCGGCATCAGGCCGTGATGGGCGCCGAGATAGAAGAGGATGTTCGCGGTCTGCCCGATCAGCAAGGCCCCGGCCTTCAGAAAGGGCGGGGCGAAGGACGGACGGGCGACGTCCTCGCCGTCGAGCAGGCGCATCATCAGGGCGTCGCCGCCGGGCTTCCGGGCGACGTCGACATACTCGGCGCCGGCCTCCTCCAACGCCAGCCGGACGAACTCGCTGCGCCCCTGGATCGACGGCCAATAGTAGAGTTCGTAAGGCATGGTTGCGCTCCTGATCCTGGCTGGGCGGGCGCACTGCCCACGCATTCCGGCCCCCGCCCGACGCCAACGCGGTGTCCGCGCCCGAATGCTATCCTTCGATCACGAATGGCCGGATGATGCGAACAAAGTCTTCTTCGCTGGTCCGATGCTCGACCAGTTCGATCACCACGTCGGCCCAAGGCTGGGAGTCGGTTATAGCGAGATCGTAGCCGTTGATGCGCAGAAAATGCCACATCGCCTCAAAGGCGGTGCGCTTGTTGCCTTGCTCGAACGCATGCGCCTGGGCGATCCCGGCCATAAGGACTACCGCGAGCACAACAATATCTTCTTCGCCAAATCCAAAGAAATTTCGCGACCGAGCCATCGCGCTTTCCAGCAAACCATGATCGCGCACAAAATGCCGTTCGCCGCTCGCTTCGACTTCGAGCCGATTGTGCTCGATTACGGTCTCGATCGGCAGCCAGCTCGGTTCATTTGGCAAGGGCGGCTCGAATTTTCGGAAACCGCGCTATAAACTCGCGGCTCAGTGCACCGTGATCGATCTCACCCTCCACCGGCCGGGCGCGTAGAACCGTGTCGGCAGGCCGCCGCTCTGCCGCCAATCTCAGCAGCTTGTCGCGGAGGTCGCGATAGAGCACGAGCCAATCCTCAGCGATCTTGACACTCTGCTCGCGCACTCGGCGGATTTCCGGGGGCATGTCGCTACCCGCAGCCGCGAGCTTTCGCTGAAGCGCGTCGATCCCGGGATAAAGCTTTGCTGCAGCGACGCGACCCCACTCGTCGATCATTGAGGCTACCTGGGTAATCTCCTGCCAGTTTGTGTCCGGCGCAACCGCTCGCTCGTAAAGGCTATTGAGTTCCGCACGGCGATTTTCCAGGGCTGCAAGCGCACCTTCCTGTACGGAATGGAGTTTCGACAACTTGATCGACGGCTCCGTCGAATCGATTGCGTCGACCAATGCGGCTAAGGGAAATTCGTATCGCGAAGCGTCTAATGTGTCAGGCATGTCATAGAGTCCGTAACGCAACAAGCGGCGAATATGCACCCGTAATCGCCGGATCTCAAATTTATCGTTGTTACGATCCCTACTCCGCCGCCAGCTTCGTCGGGCGAACGGTCTTTTCGCGCATCGTGACGAACTCCTCGGCAGCGCTCGGGTGGATGCCGACGGTCTGGTCGAACTGCCGCTTGGTCGCGCCGCATTTGATGGCGACGGCGAGGCCCTGGACGATTTCGGGCGCGTCGGGGCCGAGCATGTGGCAGCCGACCACCCGGTCGCTCCGCGCATCGACGACGAGCTTCATAAAGGTGCGCTCGTCGCGGCCCGACAAGGTGTTCTTCATCGGCTTGAAGCGCGCTGCTGTAGATGTCGACCTCGCCGTATTCGCGGCGCGCGTCCTCTTCGGTCAGGCCGACCGTCCCGATCGGCGGTTGGCTGAACACCGCCGAGGGCACGTCGCGATGATCCATGCTGACCGGGTTGTTGTTGTAGAGGGTCTCGGCGATGGCCCGGCTTTCGGCGATCGCGACCGGGGTCAGGTTGATCCGGTCGGTCACATCGCCGACGGCATAGACGTTCGGCACCGTCGTCGAGCGCTGCCATTCGTCGACCACGACCGCCCCGTTGTCGGTCAGGGCGACGCCGATCTCGGCGAGGCCGAGGCCCCGCGTATTCGGCTTGCGCCCGGTCGCGTACATGACGAGGTCGGTTTCGATCTTGTCGCCGCCGGTGGTGGTGACGGTGTAGCCGCCGGCGGCCTTGTCGATACGGGCGACCTGCGTCCCGCCGCGAATGTCGACGCCGCGCCCGCGCATTTCCTGGCCGAGAAAAACGCGAATGTCTTCATCAAATCCGCGCAGCACATCCTCGCGTCGGATGATTTCGACGACCTCGCTGCCGAACCCGTTGAAGATGCCGGCAAACTCGACCGCGATATAGCCGCCGCCGACAATTACGATGCGCTTCGGCAGGGCGGCCAAGTCGAGCGCCTCGTTCGAGGAAATGACATGCTCGATGCCGGGAAGCCGCGGCGTCTCCGGCCAGGCGCCGACCGCGATCAGGATCTTGTCGGCGGTGTAGGTGCGGCCGGAGACTTCGACCGTGTGCGGATCGACGACGATGCCTCGGCCGTCGATGATCTCGACATGGCCGTTGTTCAGCATGTTGATATAGATCTGCGACAGCCGGCCGATTTCCTTGTCCTTGGCGGCGATCAGGCTCGGCCAGTCGAAGCTCGCTGGCGGCACGGTCCAGCCGAAGCCGACGGCGTCGGCAAAGGCGTCGGCGAATTGCGCGCCGTAAACCAAGAGCTTCTTGGGCACGCAGCCGCGCAGCACGCAGGTGCCGCCGACCCGCAATTCCTCGCAGATCGCGACCCGCGCGCCATAGCCGCCGGCGCGGCGCGAGCCGGCGACGCCGCCCGACCCGGCGCCGATCGTGAACAGGTCGAAATCATAGCGCGGCATCTGCGGTCAGCTCCTTTTTGCCCCGAATTTCATGATGTGCGAATTCCGCCTGTCTGGTTGTCACAACTCGAGCGATGCCGCAAGCGCGCACTCTCGGCTATGATCAACCCTGAGCTATCGACCAGGAGGCGGGCGATGTCCTCGGTTCACGACGGTATTCCGATCGACCATCACGATTGGCATTCGCAAGGCTATGTCGAGGAATGGATCGCGCGCGACCTGACGCGCGACGACGAGCGTCGCAGGCGCCTGCAGCAGATGCTCGCGGTCGCAGCCTATCCGGCGGAGGTCGAAATCGCGGTGCTCGATGTCGGCGGCGGTTATGGCGTCGTCACCGAGGAAGTGCTGCGCGCCTTCCCGCGTTCCCATGTGACGTTGCAGGATTATTCGCAGCCGATGCTCGACCAGGCGCGGCTGCGTCTCGCGGCATATGCCGGCCAGGTGAGCTATGCCGTCGGCGATCTGCGCGACCCGGCATGGGCGCGGCAGGTCGGCGGCCCGTTCGATCTCGCCGTCTCGGCGATCGCGATCCACAATCTGCGCGATCTCGGCCAGATCGCCGCCTGCTACCGCGCGATTGCCGGACTGCTGAAGCCCGACGGCCTGTTTCTCGACTACGATCTGTTCGATCTGATCGGCGGGATCGACCCGCAACTGCGGATGATCAGCGATGCCGGCTTTGCCGCGGCCGACTGCGTCTGGCGAGAAGGGCGGGTGGCGATCGTCGCGGCGCGCCAGCCGCAGCGAGGCGCTTGATCCGATCTGCACCCATTCGAGAAACGCGCTATCGCGGGCTTGCTTGGAGCGGCCCCGTGTCGCATCGTCCGGCGCGAGCGGCGCGCTAATCTGACGCTCGGAGATCGCGTATCCCGTGGGGCAACAATGGAATCCAGCCGAATGACCGTGCCCGGAGCGGCGGCGGGACCGCGTGCGCTGACCCAGCTGTTGTCGATGGAGCTGACCCGCGCCGCGATTTTTCTCGTGGTCACCGTCGAGCCCGGCGCGCAGGCCGAGACAGCGGCGCGATCGGTGTGCGCCGATTTTGCCGCACTGTTGCGCACGGTCGGGTTTCGCGATCTCGAAGGCCGATTGTCCTGCGTCATGGCGTTCGGGTCCAAGGCCTGGGACCGGCTGTTCGGCGAGCCGCGCCCGGCCGAATTGCACCCATTCCGCGAGTTTGGCACCGGCGCGCGCCACGCGCCCGCCACGCCCGGCGACATCCTGTTCCACATCCGCGCCCAGCGCATGGATCTGTGCTTCGAATTGGCGAGCCTGCTGATGACCCGTCTTGGCGACGGTGTTGCGGTCGCCGACGAGGTGCACGGCTTTGGCTATTTCGACCAGCGCGATCTCCTCGGCTTTGTCGACGGCACCGAAAACCCGCAGGGAGAAGCCGCTTTCGGCGCGGCTCTGGTCGGCGACGAGGACCAGGGGTTTGCCGGCGGCAGCTATGTGATCGTGCAAAAATACCTGCACGACCTCGGAGCCTGGAACGCGCTCCCGACCGAGGCGCAGGAGCGCATCATCGGCCGCACCAAATTGACCAATGTCGAGCTCGATGACTCGATCAAACCGAGTTCGGCGCACAATGCACTGACGGTGATCGTCGAGAACGGCGAAGAGGTCAAAATCGTCCGCGACAACATGCCGTTCGGCCAAGTCGGACAGGGCGATTTCGGCACCTATTTCATCGGGTACAGCCGTTCGCCGCGGACCATCGAGCAGATGCTTGAAAACATGTTCGTCGGCCGGCCGCCGGGCAATTACGACCGCATTCTCGATTTCAGCCGCGCCGTCACCGGCAATCTGTTCTTTGCGCCGAGCGCGACGTTTCTGGACGGCGTGACGGTGGATGAGCCGACGGCAGCGCCCGCGGCCGAAGCTCCGCCACCCACCCCGTCGGTGCATGACGGTTCGCTCGGCATCGGCTCCCTAAAGAAAGGCCCCCGCAATGAATAACCTGCACCGCGAGCTGGCGCCGATTTCCGACATGGCCTGGGCGCAGATCGAGGAAGAGGCCGCGCGCACCTTGAAGCGCTACCTCGCCGGGCGGCGTGTCGTCGATGTCGAAGGTCCGGCCGGCAGCGCGCTCTCCGCCGTGGGCACCGGCCATCTGCGCAACATCGCGGCGCCGGCCGACGGCATTCTGTCCCGTCAGCGCGAGGTCAAGCCGCTCGTCGAATTGCGCGTGCCGTTCGAATTCGACCGGCAGATGATCGACGATGTCGAGCGCGGCGCCCAGGATTCGGATTGGCAGCCGGTCAAGGACGCTGCCAAAAAGATTGCCTTCGCCGAGGACGCCGCGATTTTCGACGGCTATGCCGCGGGGAATATCGAGGGTATCCGCCAGGGCGCCAGCAATCCGGTGGTGACCCTACCGGCCGATGTGCGCAACTATCCCAACGCGATCGCGCACGCGCTGACCGAGCTGCGCCTCGCCGGGGTCAACGGCCCCTACTCGGTGCTGCTCGGCGCCGACGCCTATACTGCGGTCAGCGAAGGGGTCGATTACGGCTATCCGATCATCCAGCACATCCACCGGCTGGTCGAGACCGAGATCATCTGGGCGCCGGCCATCGCCGGAGCCTTTGTCCTGACCACCCGCGGCGGCGATTTCGCCCTGCATATCGGCCAGGACTTCTCGATCGGCTATCTCTCCCACACCGACGCCGCGGTGCGCCTCTATCTTCAGGAATCGTTCACTTTTCTGCTGCTGACCAGCGAGGCCGTGGTGGCGCTGGCGCCCCCGGCAGGCTAGCCGGGCTTTTGGCTCGTTACATCTCGCCTTGACCAGGGCTCGACCCGGTCATCCACGTCTTCGGACGCCCGAAGCAAGACGTGGGTACGCGGGACAAGCCCGCGCAAAACGGGAGAAGCTCTTCCGAGTTCTGTTCGGATTGGGCGCTCAGCTGCGGCGCTGCTGGCGGCGCAGAAAGTCGATCAAGATCGCCGCCAGGAGGCCCTCCTTTTTCTCCCAGTCTTCGAGGGCGACGTCGAGGTCGGGGCGGTCCTCGGTCAAGACCTCGTGATATTCGCTGTTCGGCAGCAGCCGGTGCGCGACCTGCGCCGGCAGCCGCGGATGCACCCGGTCGTTGCCGGGGACGATGCAGGCCGGCATCGTCATCGAGCGCAATTCGGCCGGGCTGAGACCGATGACCGGGTGCTCGGCGCCCTCGTTGAAGGCGCGGCGCCAGCGCTCCATGACCGCGACAAAGCTCTCCGCACCGATCGCGTTCAGCCGCGCGCGGTTGGCGGGGTTGGCCTTGATCACCTCGCCGAAATGCTCGCTGGCGCAGACCGCCGCGATGCCGCCCGATCGCGCCATCTCGATGAACTGAGTGTAGTAATTCTCCACCAGCCGCTCGGCGGCATAAGCGCCGCCGGTGACCCGCCACAGCAACAGGCCGCGCACCGCCGCCGGATGGCGCAGCGCCAATAGCAGGGCCAGCCGGCAGCCCGACGAGCTGCCGCCGATAAACGCCGGCAAGGCATCGAGATGCGACAGCAGCTCGCGCAAATCCTCGGCCCAGATCTCGTTCTCCGAATTGCCGCCGTCGAACGACACCCCTGAGGCGCCGCAATTGCGCCGGTCGTAGATCAGCACCCGGTTGCCGGCCTCGGCGATCTTCTCCGCCAGCTTCTCGACCCCGGCGAGCCCGCGCCGTCCGCCCGGCTGCAGTGCAACCCACGGCCCATGTTCGCCGAGCACCCGGTAATTGATCGCGACGCCGCGGATCGATGCGACCGGCATGGCTCTCCCCATGGTCGAACGACGGGATTTCTGCCATCCTAGCTGATATCCCTCCGACGCGCAGAGGAATCGACATGCAGGTTGGCGTCTTCTATTTCCCGGTGGATGACGGCATCGACAAATCCGCGCCCCTGGCCCAGGCGGGATGATCGCGGAACAGACCGCCCCTCTCCCGCGCAATCAGGGGGAGAGAAAAATCATGCGGCGCGGTCCAATGAGCGGGGCGGTTCAATGAAGAGAACAGCATGATCCGCGAAGAACTCGTCTTCGTCGCCACCTGCGACATCTCCGGGCATACGCGGGGCAAGGGGTTTCCGGCGCGCGAATTGCCGGCGCGGCTGACCAAGGGCATCGGCTGGACCGGCAGCAACCTGATGATGTCCCCGGCCGGCCCGATCTGGGACACGCCCTTCGGCACCGCCGGCGATCTGATGATCGTGCCCGACCCGGCGGCCGAGGTGCGGGTCGATTTCGCCGACGGCTCGGCGGTCGAGCATTTCTTCCTGGGCGACATCCGCACGACCGATGGCAAGCCGTGGGAATGCTGCCCGCGTGATTTCCTGCGCCGCGCGGCGCAGGAGCTGGAGGAGACGGCGGGCCTGCGCCTGATGGCCGCTTTCGAGCAGGAATTCGTCTATACCGGCACCGACGACCGGCCGGGCGACGCCTATGCGCTCGGCGCGTTTCGCCGCCAGGGCCAGTTCGGCGAAGCGTTTATCGGCGCTTTGCGCGCCGCCGGGCCGGCCCCCGACAGTTTTCTCGCCGAATACGGCCCGCGCCAGTTTGAGGTGACAGTGGCGCCGCAGCCGGCCCTGACCGCGGCCGACCATGCGGTCATCACCCGCGAGATGGCGCGTGCCACGGCCTTTCGGCTCGGCCATCGCGCGGTCTTTTCGCCGAAGCCCGATCCCGATCTGGTCGGCAGCGGCGTGCACATTCATCTGAGCCTGTGGGACGGGGCCGGCCGGCCGGCGACCCACGCGCTCGGCGAGACGATGGATCTGAGCCAGCCGGCGCAGCATTTCTGTGCCGGCGTTTTGCACCACATGCCGGCGATTTGCGCGGTCGCCGCACCCTCGCCCGTTTCCTATCTGCGGCTGGTGCCGAATGCCTGGGCGCCAACGATGATCGACTTGGTGCGCCAGGACCGCGGCGCCAGCCTGCGGCTCTGCCCGGTCTTCGCCGCCGCTGGTGCCGACGAAATCGCCCGCCAGTTCAACGTCGAGTTTCGCGTCTGCGACGCCGCGGCGAGCCCCTATCTGGCGCTCGGTATGGTAATCTTTGCCGGGGTGGACGGCATCCGCCGGGCATTGCCGTTGCCGGCATCGGGAAATGGGGTGCCGTCCTTGCCCCGTTCGCTCGACCGGGCGCTCGACCAACTCGCCGCCAGCGAGGCTGCCGCGCGCTGGTTCGGGCCGACCCATATGGACGCCTATCTGCGCTTCAAACGGGTCGAGGCGGAAAAGGTCGCTGCCCTGTCGCCGGCCGAGCTGTGCGCCCACTACGCCGAGATTTATTGAGGGGCTTTCAGTGCACCTCGTCGCATCGCAATGACCAAAGCTTCATTCCTTGACCCCGACGAACCGGACGCGGTCGCTATCGAAAACGAGGCCGGCGGCTCCGCGTTTTTTCTCGCCTGCGATCATGGCGGCCACGCCATCCCGCGCCGGCTCGGGCGGCTCGGCCTCTCCGAACCGGACACCTTGCGCCATATCGCCTGGGACATCGGCATCGCCGCGGTCGGCCGGCTGCTGTCGGCGCGATTGAATGCGGCGCTGATCCTTCAGAGCTATTCGCGGCTGGTGATCGACTGCAACCGCGACCCGAGGGTGACCAGCTCTATCCCGGAAGTGAGCGAGGAAACCCCGATCCCCGGCAATCGCGGTTTGAGCGAAGCCGCGCGGGCGGCGCGGATCGAGGCGATCTTCCGACCCTATCACGATCGGATCGCGGCAGCGCTCGACCGCCGTGCAGTAGAGGGCCGGGCCACGGTATTGGTGGCTTTGCACAGCTTCACCCCGGTTTTTATCGGGGTGTCGCGGCCGTGGCAGATCGGCGTCTTATACAATCGCGACGCGCGGCTCGCCCATCCGCTCTTGAGATTGTTGCGGGCCGAAGGCGACCTCATCGTCGGCGACAACGAGCCTTACCGGGTCACCGACCTGACCGACTACACCGTTCCGGTGCATGGCGAGCGCCGCGGCCTGCCTCATGTCGAGATCGAGATCCGCCAGGACCTGATCGCCGAGCCCGCGGGCCAGGGCGCCTGGGCCGAGCGCCTGGCGCGCCTGCTCCCCGCCGCATACGCCCAATCCCCGCGCGCCTGAGCTTGCAGGCCTTTGTCGCCGAGCGATGCGAACTGCGCGGCGTGCAGCTTACCAGAAGGGAAAAACGCGAGCGGCGATGAGGGATCGGCGCCGTTACCGCGGGCGGTGCGCGGTCACCAGGAACACCGTCGATGGCAGCGCCGTCCCGTTCTTGGCATGGGCGGCAAAAGCCTCCTCGATCTCGCGCGCGGATCATTGCGAGCGTCGCCGCGTCGGGCTTTTTCTCGTCGATCAGCCGGCCGGAGGGGCCCATGATGCAGGCATGCTCGGCCTCCTCCTTCGGCGCCGAAGCAAAGATGCCGGGAGTTTCGCGGTGGATCCCGATCGCCTCGAACCCGGCCGTGCCGAGAAACCCGCGCACGTAATCGGGGTCGCTGAACGCCATCGGCCCGGGCGCGCGCGCCGGCTTCGGCTCGGGTGGGCCGAGATGGCGCAACGCCACGCGATATGGGATCAGCCAATGCTCGTTGGCGTCGAGCGGGCCCCAGCAGGCAAAGCACAGCCGCCCGCCGGGCCGCGCCGCCGCCCGCAGATTGGCGAATGCCGCCCCCGGGTCGCTGAAGAACATGACCCCGAAGCGCGAGGCGATCAGGTCGAAACGGCCGGGCTCGAACCCGTGGGTCTGCGCGTCGGCCTGCATCAGACTGACATTGCGCCGCCCGCTCTCCGCGAGGCGCTTTTGCGCGCCGGCCAGCATCGCATCGGAAATATCGGCGCCGACGACCTCGCCGCGCTCGCCGACCGCCTCGGCCAACGGCAGCGTGAACGCACCGGTGCCGCAGCCGATTTCGAGCACCCGTTCACCGGGCTTCACCGCCGAATGCCGCAGCAACAGATCGTTGACCCCGCGCACCCGGCGCTCGACAAAGCCTTCGAGACCGACCCAGCGCGGGCCGGCGACAGTGTTCCAATATTCCTGCTGCGCTGCGTTCGCGTCGCTTGCTGCCGCCATCCTCTTTCCTCCGCTCAATTCCATTCGATCGGCCTTGCTGCGCTCACTCGCCGAGCGGGCGACGCGATTGCCGCCTGCCGTTTTGCCGCGGTCAGCGTTACTCCAATGCGGCCGGTGCCGACCGGCGGCGATTTTTCCACCCGCGCGGGCGGTGCGCAATTCGGATTTGCTCGATGACGCGCCTTTGCCCGACAATCCCGCAAAACGGAGGCGATAACTCAGAATGTCGAGCGAAGACCTTCACATTCCGCGCGAGCGGCTCTCGCCGGAAGCTCGCCTGCTGCATTACGCGATCGTGTCGCTGAAAGAGGAGCTCGACGCGGTCGACTGGTACCGGCAGCGTGCCGACGACAGCGAGAACGAGGCGCTCAAATCGGTGCTGCTGCACAACATGCGCGACGAAATCGAACATGCGTCGATGCTGCTGGAATGGCTGCGCCGCAACAACGCCGTCTTCGCGCGGATGTTCGACACCTACCTTTACACCGAGGCGCCGATCATTGCGGCCGATGCCGCTCCGGGCGCTCCCACGGCCGGCGCCGCCGCTGCGCCCGCCGGCGGCGGACCACGCGACGATCTCGGCTTCACCGTCGGCTCGCTGAAAGGGAAATAGCAGATGGACTATTTCAATCGCGAGCTGGCGGCGTTTCCGTTGACCCTGTGGGCCGCGATCGACGAGGCGGCGATCAAGGCCGCGCGCGACCGTCTGATTGCCCGCCGCATCCTCGATGTCGAGGGGCCGTTCGGCGTCGGCCTGACCGCGATCGAGGTCGGCGACGACGAGTACCGCCAGCCCGAGCCGACCGACGCCGGCGCGGTGATCAGCCGGACCGTGCCGGTGCCGATGCTGCGCCGCAGCTTCCGGCTCAGCATCCGCCGCGTCGCCGCCCATGTCGAGTACGGGCAGGCGGTCAATCTGAGCCCGGTCGCGAACGCCGCCGAGGCGGTCGCCGACGCCGAGGAGCGCATGGTCTATTACGGCCAGCCCGATTTCGGCCTGCCTGGCCTGTTGACCGTCGCCGAGCGCCAAGAGGTCGCAGGCGGCGCCTGGTCGGCGCTCGACCGTGCGTTGCAGGACGCGCTCGCCGCCGCGACCAAGCTCGACGAGCGCGGCTTCCGCGGCCCCTACAGCCTGGTGCTGGCGCCGGCGCTCTACAACGCGCTGTTCCGGCTCTACCCGGGGACCGACGTGCTTGCAGCTCGAGCATCTGCGCCGGTTGTGCACCGGCGGGATCTACAAGGCGCCGATCGAGGGCGGCATCATGGTCGATCCTCGCCTCGGCGTCTTGGTCGTCGGCCAGGATCTGCGCTCGGGCTATGTCGGCCAGGATGGCGTTCACTACCAGCTCTATGTCAGCGAGAGCATCGCCCTGCGCATCGACGAGCCGACGGCGATCTGCACGCTCTCGGCCGCTTTGTAAGCAATCGCCGCCGCTCCCGATTCGTCCTGCCGAGCTTTGCGCGGCTGGCTCTGCGCCGCGCTGGACAAGGAGAGGTGCCGGTTCGTACCGGATGCGCTAATGTTAACCGGGTGCCGGAATGGGCGCGGCAGCGAGAATGGGCGATGAGGTTGAAAGCAGCTGACCCGGCAGGTGGTGAAACGCCCGGCGCGGTTCACCTCGAGCGCGCGCGGCAGCTCGGCCCGACGATCGCCGCGCTCTGCCGAGGCGATCGAGGAACGCCGGGAATTGCCCGAGCCGCTGGTCGCGGCGCTGGCCGAGCGCGGGTTGTTCCGTCTGTTGCTGCCGCGCTCGCTGGGCGGCGCCGAGCTGGCGCCCGCCCGTTATGTGCCGGTGATCGAGGAGATCGCGAAGGCCGACGCGAGCGTCGCCTGGTGCCTCGGCCAGGCCTGCGGCTGCACGATGACCGCCGCCTATCTCGCACCCGAGGTGGCGCGGGAGATTTTCGGCGGCTCGCGCGGGATCGTCGCCTGGGGACCGCCCGGCCCGGGCGAGGCGCGAATGGCGCCGGGCGGCTATCGCCTGACCGGGACCTGGAGCTTTGCCAGCGGCAGCCATCATGCGACCTGGCTCGGCGCCCATGTCGCGGTCTTGGCCGGAGACCGGACGCCGCGGCTGCGGCCCGACGGCAGCCCGGTCTTCCGCACCCTGCTGTTCCCCAAGGCGCAAGCAACGATGACCGATATCTGGCATGTCGATCGGCCTGCGCGGCACCGGCAGCGACAGCTACACGGTCACCGACCTGTTCGTGCCCGAAGACCACGCGGTCGAGCGCAGCGCCGACGCCAAGCCGCGCGAGCCGGGCCTGCTCTATGCCTTTTCGCAGCAGCAACGTCTATTCGGCCGGGTTCGCCGGGGTGGCGCTCGGCATCGCCCGCGGCACTCTCGACGCCTTCATCGATCTCGCCCGCAGCAAGATCCCGCGCGGCGCCAAACATACCCTGCGCGACAACAACGTGATCCAGGCGCAGGTCGCGCAGTCCGAGGCGCGGATCGGTGCCGCGCGCGCGTTTCTGGTGGATGCCCTCGACGAGATCTGGCGCGAGGCCGGGCGCACCGGCCGGCTCAGCCTCGACCACAACGCGACGATCCGGCTCGCATCCGACCTGGGCGATCCACCAGGCGAAGGACGCCGTCGACACCCTCTACCATGCGGCTGGCGCCACCGCGATCTTCGAGGAGAACCCGTTCGAGCGGCGGTTTCGCGACATCCACACCGTGATCCAGCAATATCAGGGCCGCCAGGCTCATTTCGAAACGGTCGGCCAGGTTCTGCTCGGTCTCGGGCCCGAGAGCACGATGTTCACCTTTTAGCGAGCGGGGGCGGTCGCTGATCGAGATCGACAGAAAAGACGGCGCGGACAGCGCGGCGGTCCGGTCCGGCGCGGCGGAAGGGCGGTCGCGCGGCGGCACTGGTCGCTCGACGACATCCCGTGGCAGTCGATCCGATCGCGATGCGGTCGGGCGCAGCGAGGCGCTGTTCTACATGGTCGCGGCCGCATCGCTGATGGAAAGCGCCACCGACCTCTATACCGCGAACCTGATCGAGTACTTTGCCGGCGACGACGGAGATCACGACGTGGCTGGAGCAGTCCTGGCTGCCCGAGGAATTGCAGCACGGAAAGGCGCTGCGCCGCTATGTCGAGACCGCCTGGCCGGATTTTCCCTGGGAACGGGTGCGCGGGCGGTTCATCGACGAGTTCCGGCCGTTTTGCGACGAGGCGCTCGAAGCGTCGCGCAGCCTGGAAATGGCGTCGCGCTGCGTTGTCGAAATGGGAACCGCCAGCTTTTACACGAGCCTGTCGCGCGCCAGCCCCGACCCGGTGCTGAGCCTCTTGACCCGCCGGATCGCCTCGGACGAGGTCCGCCACTACAAGCATTTCTATCGCTTTTTCCGCAAGTACCGCGCGGTCGAGCGGCCGCGGCGCAGCGCCGTCGGCCCCGGCTTTGTGGCGGCGGCTGCGAATGACCGGCGGCGAAGACCGGCTGATCGTGCTCAAGCACGTCCACGCCGCGCGGCAGTCCGGGGGCGCGCGTTCGACGACGGCGTCTACCGCCAGGTGCACCGGCAGTGCGCGGGAGCTGCTGCGCCCGCATTTTCCGATCGAGATGAGCGTGCGCATGCTGCTGAAGCCGCTCGGGCTCGGCCCCCGGGTCCAGCGCGCGGCATTGCCGGTGATCGCCGCGCTGGCCCGGCGGGTGGTGCCGTAGACAGGGCGGCGATCAGGCCAGCCGGCGATCAGGTCAGCCGGGATGCGGCGCCCATCCGATCAGGCGGCGGGATCTCGGTCCGGCTGATTGACGAAGATCAGCACGGCGAGCACCGTCAGATAGAAGCGAAAGGCCGGCTGCTGGCCGTTCCAGGCTTCGGACTGCCACATCTGAAACCACTCGCCGCCCACGACCATGAACCCGAAGAACCAGACGAGAAACCCAATCGCCGCGCCGACGAAGACGAAGCGCTTGCTGCGGTTGAAGCGGGCGGCGGCGGCGCGCACATGGCGCAGCATGGCGAGCGCGGCCAACCCGAGGCTGAGCCCGGTCAGCCCCTCGCCGAAGATGATCAGACCGTAGGCCGCGTGCCACAGCGCCGGGGAAGTCACGCGGCGATAAAGGAGCGAATTGCCCGGGCGCGTCGTGTCCATGCTCAGCACATGGCGCACGAATTCGAAGTTGGTGGCGTAATCGGTCAGGTTGTCGAAGGTCACCAGCAGCGCAAAGACCGCGAGCGCGCCGACCATCGCGGTCTTGGCGATCCGCGCTTCGGTCACCGCTGTCCCGCCGCGACAAGCGGGCGACGCGGTTCTACGCGGCCTCGGCCCGCAGTTGCTGGCGCCGCAAGGCGCGGCCGGGATGCTCGCCGGTGGGCTTTCCCTCGGCCCAGACCGGGCGGCCGTTGACGAAGACGTGGGCGATGCCGGCGGCCGGGATGGTCGGCTCTTCGAAGGTCGCCCGGTCGACGACCGTCGCCGGATCGAACACGGCGATGTCGGCATAGCCGCCGGCGGCGATCCGGCCGCGCCCGGCGAGCCCGAACCGGGCGGCCGGCAGCCCGGTCATCTTGCGCACCGCCTCTTCGAGCCCAAACAGGCCGAGCTCGCGGCAGTAATGGCCAAGCACGCGCGGAAAGGTGCCCCACAGCCGCGGATGCGGGTGGAAATCGTGCGGCAGCCCGTCGGAGCCGATCATCGTGTGCGGAAGACGCAGCACCCGCTGCACGTCGGCCTCGTCCATCATCCAATAGATCGCACCCGCCGGCTGCAGCCGCGCGACCGCGTCCTCGATGCTCAAACCCCAATCGGCGGCGATCGCCGCGAGCTCGCGCCCGGCCTGCTCGGGAGCGCTTTTCGACCAGGTGACCATGACCTTCTCCGCGCGGCCGGCCTGCCCGGCGCTCAGCACCGTCGAGGAGGCGATGTAGGGATAGGCGTCGAGTCCGACCTGCTGCTTCGCAATCGCCGCCTCGATGACCGGCAGGGTGACGGCGGTGCGGCCGAAATTGTCGCGGCCGATGGTCTTGTGGTGCGAGATCACCACCGGCACCCCGGCGGCGCGGCCGACCGCGAAACTCTCCTCGAGGCTGTCGAGCACGCCGCCGCCTTCGTTGCGCATATGCGTCGTGTAGAGCGCGCCGGCCGGGCGCAGCAATGCGGCCAGGGCCTCGATCTCGACGGGCGGCGCGTGCTCGGCCGGGGCATAGGCGAGCCCGCTCGACATGCCGACGGCGCCGGCGTCGAGCGCCTCCTGCAAGAAATCGCCCATCCGCGCCAGCTCGTTCCGGTCGGCCGGGCGGTCGAGGGCCGCCATCGCCCCGACGCGCAGGGTCGAATGGCCGACGAGACACGCGGCGTTGACCGCCGCCGGCGTGCGGTCGAGCGCCGCGAGATAGTCGGCGAACCGGCCGTAGCGGTAATCGGCGGCGTCGCCGATCAGGTCGAGCGGCGGCGGCGGCCGATGGTCGATCGCGAGCGGCGCCAGGCTGATCCCGCAATTGCCGGTGACAACGGTGGTGACCCCCTGGCTCGCCTTCGCCGCCATCTGCGGGTGTGGCGAACAGCGCCCGGTCGTCATGGGTGTGAACATCGATAAAGCCCGGCGCCACGATTTTGCCTGACACATCGATCTCGCGCGCGCCCTCGGCCCGGCCGACTTCGCCGATCTCGGCGATGCGGTCGCCTGATATCGCGACATCGGCGCGAAACCGGGCCTTCCCGCTGCCGTCGATCACCTCGCCGCCGCGCAGAATGAAATCGATCATCTGAAGCCCTTCCGACCCTAGCGGTGCGAACCTGAGACTTGGTGCCGGTAGGCCCTCACCCGCCTTGCTGCGCGCGGCACCCTCTCCCGCAATGCGGGAGAGGGGGGACCCAGCCCGCGCGGGCTGGGTGGGTGAGGGCTCACGTGGGCACCATCTGTCTGATTTCAAAAACTAGCCCGTTCCCGCTGTTCTGGCTGCTTCTGCAGCAAATCAGCAGCGACGGCCCCAACCGCTCGCCCGTTTGGTTCCCTCCGATCGGCCAGGCGCCGCAGCGGGCAAAGCAACGATTTGCCGCAGACTATACCCGAAAAAGGGCGATATTGCGGGCCGGCTGAGCGGCCCGGCCGCGTGCAGTTCTGCAACCCCATCGGCTTCGCCCAGGCTATACCTTGTCGGCCGCAACGGGAGGCGAGCATCATGGCTATGACCATCAGCGCGATCTACCGCTACCCGGTAAAGGGCCTGAGCGCCGAGACGCTGGGCCGCGCGCGCTGACGCCGGGCGAATGCCTGCCGCAGGACCGGCGCTTTGCGGTGGCGCTCGGTTCGACCATGTTCGATCCGCAGCACCCGCAGTGGCTGCCGAAGACCCGGTTCATCATGCTGATGCGCGACGAAAAGCTGGCGCTGCTGCAAACCCGCTTCGACGCGGAAACCGGCGTTTTGACAATCGCCGAGAACGGCCGGGAATTGCTGCGCGAGCGGTTGACCGAGCCCGCAGGATGTCGCGCGGTCGCCGAATTCTACACGAATTTCCTCGGGCCGGCGGTTGACGGGCCGTTGCGCGTCGTCGAGGCGCCGAGGCACGCCTTCGCCGATGCCCGGCGCAGGCCGAACGCCACGACCGGCCAATACGTCTCGCTGATCAACCTCGCCAGCATCGCCGCGCTCGAAACGGCGATGGGGACGCCGGTCGATCCGATCCGCTTCCGCGCCAATATCTATTTCGACGGCGCGCCGGCGTGGCGCGAGCACGACTGGATCGGCGCCGAGATCGCCCTCGGGGCGGCCCGGCTGCGCGTCCTCTCGCCGATCACCCGGTGCGCGGCAACCCAGGTCAACCCCATCACCGCCGAGCGCGACCTCGACATCCCCGCCGCCCTCGACCGCAATTTCGGCCACATCAATATGGGCATCTACGCCGAGGTGCTATCCGCCGGCGAGATCGCGACGGGCGGCGAACTGATTGCGCCACCCGGCTCCATCGAGGGCACTGCACGTTAATGTTTCTTTAGCTAAAATATTGTAACATATATCCGGTCGCTTACCAAGTCCGGATAAGCGGCCGTCGAAAATTAAATCGCTGTGAGACCATACGTTGTGACTAATCCAAGGCGGTTCCTCCTTAAGGTTAATGCTAGTGAATGTCCGGACGAAGTTGGGCAACCCGACAACATCGCCGACTGGGAAGGGAAGAGTTTCCAGGCGGGCAAACCTCAAGCGACCAGCGGAGGGATGCCTCTCCCTCCGGATCAAGTTCGCGATCCGGATCCGGGCGATTACCTCCTGATCTGGATCAATGATGGCCGGGAGGGAGGTGGAACCGGGTTGACGGGAATTGGAGAAGTATCTGTATTTGACCCCGATACACTCGAGGTGGTGGTTAAGAGCATCGAGCTGTTCCCGCCTCCTCGCCTGAACCGCGCTGACCTGGGAAATCCGGGTCACCATCCGGCTTTGCACAACATAGCGGTGTTGCGCACTCAGGACCTGCGGTACATCGGTTTCGAGGATTGGGACGCCGTTCGTGATTTAGCTTCTAAGAAAGTAGCCAACAGCGCGAGCGCGTATCTGAACGTTACGACAGCAGAGGGGAAGCGCATTTATTCTGAATCCGTTAAACTAGAACGCGATCCGGAATTAAGAAAAGCGGTCATGGAAAGAAATAAATGGCTCTACGAGGGAGTTTATCATTGCCAAGCCTGTGCGTTTTCCGCAAACCAATCATCTTTGTTCGACGCTCATCATCTTGTCCCGCTGTGTCGAGGTCCGCGGCAGACGGGCATCCTTGCTTTCGCCGTTCTCTGCCCCACCTGTCATCGGCTTGCGCATCGGCTCGGTAGCTTGCACGATCCGCTGCCAGTTTCAGACATCAGAAGCTGGTGGCAAAAGCGTACGGCGCGTGAAGGTGGCGTCGCGGTTGGCTCATAAATGCAGATTTCCGGTCATACCTTGACCTGCAGGGTGGAGCGTGGCGGGCCGGTGCTGGTCTCGTTCTTTGGCAACCTCAATCTCGGCAAGGCCGCGCCAGCGGAAGCTGCCGAAGGATCGGCGGTGCAGGTGGCCTCCC
Organism: uncultured Alphaproteobacteria bacterium; assembly: GCA_963703665.1. GTDB lineage: Bacteria > Pseudomonadota > Alphaproteobacteria > ATCC43930 > CGMCC-115725 > AP-15. Next base: position 566,217 of record CAVPFB010000003.1, read on the forward strand.
TGCTCGACCTCGCCGGCACCAAGGCGCTGACCGTGCAGCAGCGCGCCCAAGCGCGGGACTACATCGACATCGATGCGCTGCTCCGTTACGGCGTCAGCCTGCCGCAGATATTGGCGGCGGGGAATGTCGTTTATGGGCGCAACTTCAATCCGCTGATTACGCTGAAGGCGCTCAGCTATTTCGACGACGTGCCGTCGCTGCCGCCTGAAGTACAGGAAAGGCTGCGGGCGGCGGTGACATCGGTCGATCCGGCCCGTCTGCCGATCCTGACCCCGAATGTTCAGCGCGACGAAGGGCGCGCTCGATGAAGCCATTGCCGAGTACGCCGGAACTGCTGCGGGTGGCCCGCCGCGTCGTCTGGTTCGAGGAGCCGGAGCGGGCGCTCGCCGATCCGGGTCAATTTTTGGCACACGTCATGGTGTTTGGCTCGGTCGAGGACCTGAAGGCGCTGTCCGGGATCATCGGCAAAGACGACTATCGCGAATTGCTGGAGCATGCTCCGCCCGGTATTTTCGATCTGCGCTCATGGGCCTATTGGAACCTGGTTTGCGGCCGCCAACCGGCGCCGCCCTTGCCGGTTCGCGCCGGGCTGCACGCAATCCGGATGCCGCCGTGACCACCTGCGAGGTCGCGCGAAAAACATGTAATTGGCGCTGGCGGCTCACCCCCGTGCACCCTCGTCGAGCGGGTGCTTGCGCAGGAAGTTGAAGTCGCAGCCCTTGTCGGCTTGCAGGATCTCGCGGCGGTAGAGGCGGGCGTAGCCGCGCTCGGGGACCGGCGGCGGGGTGGCCGGGCGGCGGGCGAGCTCGTCGGGCGGGACCAGGAGGTCGATGCGGCGCTCCTTGACCGAGAGCCGGATGCGGTCGCCGTTGCGCACCTTGGCGAGCGGGCCGCCCGAGGCCGCGTCCGGGGTCACGTGCAGCACGATCGAGCCATAGGCGGTGCCGCTCATCCGCGCGTCGGAGATGCGCACCATGTCCTTGACCCCGGCGCGCGCCAGCTTCTGCGGGATCGGCAGGTAGCCGGCCTCCGGCATGCCCGAGGCACTCAGCGGGCCGGCGTTCTGCAGGACCAGGAAATCGTCGGGGGTCACGTCGAGCGCAGGGTCGTCGATCCGCGCCGACAGATCCTCGAGCGACGAAAACACGACCGCGCGGCCCTCCTTCTCGAACAGCTTCGGGTCGGCGGCCGAGCGCTTGAAGATCGCTCCCTTGCGGCGCCAGCGAGCCGAACAGTGCGACGAGCCCGCCCTGGGGCTGCAGCGGGTCGGCGAGCGGCTTGACCACGGCGCGATCGACCGGGCCAGCCGGGGCGGCGAGGCGCTCGCCCAGGGTTTCGCCGGTTACGGTCAGGCAATCGAGATGCAGCAGCGGCTGCAATTCGCGCAGCACCGCGCCGATGCCGCCGGCGGCGAACAGATCCTCCATGTAATGCGGCCCGGTCGGCTTCAGATCGACCAGGACCGGGGTTGCGTCGCTGATCGCGTTGAGCCGGTCGAGGCCGATGTCGATGCCGGCGCGGCCGGCGATCGCGGTCAGGTGCAGGACCGCGTTGGTCGAGCCGCCGATCGCCATCAATACGCGGAGCGCGTTCTCGACCGAATGCGGGGTCACGATCCGGTCCGGGGTCAGCCCGCTGCGGGCGAGCCGCATCGCCGCGCGGCCGGTCGCCTCGGCGGCGCGCAGCCGGTCGGCATGAACCGCCGGGATCGCCGCGGTGCCGGGCAGGATCATGCCGAGCGCCTCGGCGAGCGAGGCCATCGTGCTCGCCGTCCCCATCACCGCGCAGGTGCCGGCGGTGGTCGCGAGGTTGCCCTCGACCTCGTGGATCTCCTCGGCCGACATCTCGCCGGCGCGGTATTTGGCCCAGAAGCGGCGGCAATCGGTGCAGGCGCCGAGCCGCTCGCCGTGCCAGCGCGAGGTCATCATCGGCCCGGCGACGAGCCCGATCGCCGGCCGGTTGGCCGAGATCGCCCCCATCAGCTGGGCCGGCACGGTCTTGTCGCAGCCGCCGACCAAGACCACCGCATCCATCGGCTGGGCTCGGATCATCTCCTCGGTGTCGATCGCCATCAGGTTGCGGAACATCAGGCTGGTCGGGGACAGGAACACCTCGCCCAGCGAGATCGTCGGAAAGGCCAGCGGCAGGCCGCCCGCGGCCAAGACACCGCGCTTGACCGCCTCGATCAGCTCCGGGAAATGGCGGTGGCAGTTGTTGTAGCCGGATCGGGTGTCGGCGATGCCGATCACCGGCCGCGCCAAGAGCTCGGTCGAATAGCCCATCGAGCGGGCGAACGAGCGCCGCAGATAGAGCGCAAAATCCGGGTCGCCGTAATTGGTCAGGCCGCGGGACAAGCCTGTGGGGCCGGCCGGTTCGTTCATTGCGTCCTCTCGAGCAAAGCGGTCCGCCACCTTGCCGCCTGACCGCTGTGCCGGGCAAGGGTCGCGAGCACGCAACATTCGTTTGGTCGGCGAGGGAGCGCAGCCGATGGCTATCGGCTGGTGAGCATGCCGGCCGGCGTTGCCGCGTAAGCTTTCAGATCGGCATCGTAGGACAGCCGCAGAGACTCGCAAGCAGAGACGTTTTTGGGGTTGTCCGCCAGGCACGCTTTGTAAGCGGCTTTTGAGGTTTCCATGTCGTTTCTGGCGTCCATTTTGGCGGCAAGGGCGCAAGCGGACAACGACAGGGCGAGCGCGAACAGAAAACAAGCTTGCTTCATGACCGACCCCGTTTGGTGTTCCCGGGCAATTCTCTGCAGCAGCGCAGTCAGAAAAGCGTCAAATCCTTGATGGTCGCGCCGCAAAGCTCGGCGGTCGGGCCGCGGACCATCGATGCAGGCCGGCGCGCGATGGGATCGGGGCATGCCTCGCCGAACCATGATACGGTGCACCATAGGCTTCGCGGCGGAGACTGCTGATGACCGAGACGAGCCCTTCGCTGAGCCCGCTCGAACTCTCTCAGCGTCGATGTGGTCACCGACGACGTCAGCGACACTTACGTCAGCAAGACGCTGTTCGCGGTCTCCGAATTCGCCAATATCGTGCGCGCCGGGGCCACGGCGTTGTCGGGCGAGGCCCTCTTATGCGCCAATCTCGGGTTTGGCTGCCGGCTGGTCTCGGCCGCCGGCGGGGTGCGCCATACCCTGCTGTTCGACACCGGGCCGGAAGGGGCGATCTTCCTGCGCAATTGCGCCAATCTCGGGATCGCTCTGGGCGAGGTCGAATGCATTGCGGTCAGCCACGGCCACTGGGATCACATGGCGGCATTGCCGGCGACATTGCGGGCGATCCGCGACGAGGGCGGCAAGGCGGCAGTCCACGTCAACCCCGGCATGTTCGACGAGCGCGCGATCCGCCTGGCCGGCGGGAACATCGTGCCGGCCGCCAAGGTCCCAAGCCCCACCGAGATGGAGGCGCTCGGCGCCACGGTCGTCAACGACCCCGGCGAACGATTATTGCTCGACCGGCATTTCTATTTGAGCGGCGAGATCCCGCGGCGCAGCGCCTTTGAAAAGGGCCGGGTCGACCATTTGAGCCGCGCCAGCCCCGACGCCCGGTGGCAGCCCGACCCGCTGCTGCTGGACGAACGCATGCTGGTGGCCCAAGTGCGCGGTCTGGGACTGATCGTCTTCAGCTCGTGCTCGCATGCCGGCATCGTCAATGTCTGCACCGAGGTGCGAAATCTTTTTTCCGACATCCCGATCCATTGCGTGATCGGCGGCCTGCATCTGGGCGGCGTCATGGAGCGGATCATCCCCGACACGGTCGAGGGGCTGCGGCCGTTCGCGATCGCGCACATCATCACCGGCCACTGCACCGGCTGGCGCGCATTGCACGCGCTGGCCAACGCCTTTGGCGATGCGGTCAGCCAGTCCGCCGTCGGCACCACCTACAGTTTTTCCGCCTGACATGGTCGGCCCCCCTCACCCTGCCCTCTCCCCCCGGCCGGCGGGGGGAGAAGAAAAAGGGGGCGGCTGATGGACGGCGAAACCCGGCTGCCGGTCACGATCGTCACCGGCTTTCTCGGCAGCGGCAAGACTACTCTGGTGAACCACATCCTGGCCCACCAGCACGGGCTCAAGATTGCGGTCATGGTCAACGAGGTCGGTGACATCGCGATCGACAGCGAGCTGATCGTCGGCGTCGCCGACGACATGGTCGAGCTCAGCAACGGCTGCATCTGCTGCTCGATCAACAACGACCTGGTCGATGCGATCTTTCGCGTATTGCGCCGCGAGCCGACGCTCGATTACCTGATCGTCGAAACCACCGGGCTCGCCGACCCGCTGCCGATCGTCCTGACCTTTCTGCGCTCCGAGTTTCGCGACCTCGTCCGCGTCGATTCGATCGTCGCCGTCGCCGATGCGCACAGCTTCAGCCTCGATCTGTTCGACAGCAAAGCGGCCGTCAATCAATTGCGCTATGCCGATGTCGTGCTGCTGAACAAATGCGATCTGGTCGGGCTCAGCCGCGTGGATATCGTCGAAGAGAGGATCCGCACGATCAGCGACGGTGCGAGGATCATCCGCACCACCCGCGCCGAAATCCCACTGCCGCTGATCCTCAGCACCGGGCTCTTTCAGTCAGACCGCTATTTCGGAGGGCACGGACACGACCACATGGCGCAGGACGGCTTCGAGGCCGTGTCGTTCGAAAGCAATCAGCCTTTCTCGGCCGACAAGTTCCAATCCTTCCTCGAAAACCTGCCGGACAATGTTTTCCGCGCCAAGGGCGTTTTGGCAATCGAGGGCAGCGACAAGCGGCACGTGTTTCATCTGGTCGGCAAGCGGTTCACGCTGGACGAAGTGCAAACGCCGGTCGCCGACCGTAACCGGCTGGTGCTGATCGGCCAAGACCTGTGCGCCGAGGAATTGCGGGCGCGGCTCGCCGCCTGCCATACTGCGCCGGCTACTGCGGCTCGGGAATGACAACCGACCAGAGCAGAAGCACACCGGCTGCGCCGACCGGCACCCAGGCTACCGCCGAGCCCATCCTCACATAGGCGGCGCCGGCGATCACTGCGCCAACGATCAGACCCGCCCAGGGGAGGGCTTGCGCCGCCCAGCCCCATCCTTTCGCGCTGCCGGTCAGGAAATCACCGAGGCCTTGGCCGAGCCTGACCAATGTCCCGGTCACAAAGGTCAGGCTGACGGCGACGTTGCCGGCGCGGTGCATCGCCGCGTTTAGCGCGCCCATCGCCAGGACCATCGGTTCCGGCGCCGTTCGCGTAGCCGCTGCCGCCGCCAGCAGGGCTGTCACCGCGGCCAGCACACTGGTCAAATGCCAGCGCCCTGAAAAATGGACGATCAGCTGCCCTGCCGTCGTTCCCAGCACAAACAGCACGATCAAAACCAGGATCGAGCCGGCTTCGCTCAGACGGCCTCGGCCGACCGCCAAGGCAAACTGCGTGCTGTTGCCGCTCATGTAGGAGACGAACAGATGACCGAGACGCAAAAAGCCGATCGCATCGACCATGCCGGCAAGCCCAGCCAACAGCGCCGCCAGGATCAGCCCGCGTGTCCGGTCCGCCTTTCCGCGATGACCGTATTCGGCCCCCACACTCACCTGGCGGGACTCCGGGTCAGCCGGCCAAGCTGATGGCGCGCTGGTAGCGCAGGTAGCGGGGCTGCCAGATCTTGGCGCGGATCGCGGCCTCGATCTGGTCGGTTTCGACGCCTTGGGTCAGCCCTTGCTTATGCGCCTCGAAGGCGGTTGCCAGCGCCACCGCAAAGGCAACGTCGCGCAGCGCGGTCACCGGCACGACCATCTGATGGCCGACGGGTTCGAGGCCGTGTAATTCGACCGCGACACGCCCTGCGCCGCCGACAAGTTTCAATCCTTTAGGCGGATTTCAACAAATGCTCCAACAATTCCTCACCCCCCTCGATACTTTCGTCACCAAGAAAGCGCGAAATTTCCAAGTGGTCATCCTCGAAAATGTCGATTTCGACACGTTGACCGACCATGGTTACAGACAGGCGGATCGTGTCCGGCCGCGTTCGCTCTATGAAGAAATGCAGCCTGGCGCTTTCCAGCAGCTTTATTGTGTCGAATACTGCCGACGACATGGGATTTTTTCCTCCTACCCCCAAAGGATTCTATTTCCTAAATCTGTTCTCGAACAAGAGTTTCTTTGCTCTTTGAGCCGCTCGGTCCCCTTGCCGTGCGGCATTCAGCACATCATCGACCGTCGAGTCCAAAACTGGCCTGGGAATATCCGCAAGATTCTCGCCTGGCAATTCTCCGCAATAAATTCGGCACAGGTTTGTAAGAGCCGCATCGGGCACTGACGTGCCGAGCCACAGCGCATTCTCTCTGTGGTCGTCGTAGGAGCTTTTGGTCAGAGGGTGGACGAGAACGTCGAGACCCTCGCGGTTCAGCATCTCTCGAACAGCTGCCCGGCAATGTCTTCCGGGCCAAAGGCACTCTGTCGCTCGACGGCAGCGGCAAGCGCCACGTCTTTCACCCCGTCGGGCAAGCGTTTTACGTTGGACGAGGTCACGCCGATCTCGGCCCCCGCGATGGAACAGCCGCGTAACCGGCTGGTGCCGATCAGTCGAAACCTCGATGGCGAGAAGTTGCGCGCCGCCCCGGAAGCGTCTCGGGCCGCCAGTTAAACCTCTCGCCGCCAACTTCCGTCAACCCCGCCCGCGGGCTGGTAGTGCAGGTAGCGGGGCGCCCACATCTTGGCGCGAATGGCGGCCTCTATCTGGTCCGTCTCGATGCCCTGGGTCAGTCCTTCCCGGTGGGCCTCGATCGCGGTCGCCAACGCCACCGCAATGGCGACATCGCGCAGGGCCGTGACCGGCGGCAGCAGATTGTCGCCCGGGTTGGCGGCAGCCGGCGAGACCGCGGCCAACGCCTTGGCGGCGGCGACGAACATCGCATCGGTGATGTGCCGGGCCTTGACCGCGACCGCCCCCAGCCCGACCCCCGGAAAGATGTAGGAATTGTTGGTCTGGTCGACCTTGAACCGGACGCCGTTGCGGGTCAGCGGCGGATAGGGGCTGCCGGTGCCGATGACCGCCCGTCCCTCGGTCCAGGCATCGAGGTCCGCGGGGGTGGCTTCGGCGCGCGAGGTCGGGTTCGACAGCGGAAAGATCACCGGCCGGCGATTGTGCTCGGCCATTGCCCGCACCACCGCCTCGCAGAAGCCTCCGGGCTGGCCCGAGACGCCGATCAGCACGGTGGGCTTCGCGTTCCGCACGACATCGAGCAGGGCGATCTTGTCGGGATGCTCAAAGGTCCAGCCCTCGATCGCCGCCCGCTTCTGCACGAACGGCAATTGGAACGGCTCGATCGCCCGCATGCCGTCGACCAGGAGCCCGTCGCGATCGATCATAAAGAACCGGGCAGCGGCCACATTCTCGGGCACGCCGGCCTCGACCATCATCTTTAAGAGCAGGCTGGCGATGCCGCAGCCGGCCGACCCCGCGCCCAGCACCGCGACGCGCTGTTCGCCGAGCTCGACGCCGGTGATGTTGATCGCCGACAGCAACGTGCCGGCGGCGACCGCGGCGGTGCCCTGGATGTCGTCGTTGAACGTGCACAACCGGTCGCGATAGCGCGCGAGCAGCCGCGACGGCGTTGTTCTTGGCGAAATCCTCCCATTGCAGCAGCACGTGCGGCCAGCGCTCGGGCGACGGCGTCGACGACGGCCTCGACGAAATCGTCGTATTCCCGGCCGCGCACCCGCTCGTGGCGCCAGCCGAGATAGAGCGGGTCGGTCAGCCGCTCCTGATTGTCGGTGCCGACATCGAGCATGATCGGCAGGGTCGTCGCCGGGTGCAGCCCGCCGCAGGCCGTGTAGAGCGGCGAGCTTGCCGATCGGGATGCCCATGCCGCCGGCCCCCTGGTCGCCGAGCCCGAGAATGCGCTCGCCGTCGGTCACGACGATCGCCTCGACCCGGTCGAAGCGCGGGTTGGCCAGGATCTGCTTCAGCCGGCGCTGGTGCGGCAGGCTCAGGAACAGGCCGCGCGGCTTCCTGAACAGATGGCTGAACTGCTGGCAGCCGGCGCCGACCGTCGGAGTATAGACCATCGGCAGCATTTCCTCGATGTTCTGCTCCAAGAGGGCGAAGAACAGGGTCTCGTTGTTGTCATGGAGCTCGCGCAGAAAGGCGTAGCGCTCGAGATCGCTGGCGAACCGGCGCAGCACCGAGAGCCGGCGCGAGACCTGCTCCTCCAAGGTGCCGATATGCGGCGGCAACAGCCCGTGCAGGCCAAACGCGTCGCGTTCGGTCTCGGTGAAGGCGGTGCCCTTGTTCAAGAGCGGGTCGGCGAGCAATGCCCAGCCGGTCCGGGACGTGGCGAGGATGCCGGCCTCCGCCGTCGCCGGATGTTTGAGTGAAGGCGGCATGTCCGACTGCTCAGCCGAGGCGGCGCCGGTAGGGCGCGCTCAGCCGTTCCCAATGGCGCTCGGGTCGGGTGACAGAGGTCTCCATCGCCCCGTTCCGAGTGGCGATCGCCACGGTCCTGTCGATCATCGGCATTCCTCGCCAAGGCCTTTCAACATTCGGCCGCAGGCTACCACAGCTGGCTCGCCGGTCTCATGATTCGCCGCGCATCGGGTGCCGCGCCAGCCATCTTGGCCAATCGCGCGTGGTATGTTGGCGCCGGGCCCGCGTCGGGCAGCGAAGCTCAGGCGGATGGAAGAGGCTGGCGCCATGAGATCCATGCCATCGGCCGGGATGAGAAGGTGGCCGGATGAGAAGGTGGCCGGGATGAAAAAATCTGTTGTCGCAGCAGGCCCAGAACGGCGGGTGAACCAAGCCCTCGAAGCCCAATTCCCGGGGGTCGAGTTCAACTTTTCGCAAGATATCTAGGACAATGTCATATCGAGGACAATGTCGAAGAGGCCGCCTCCGGGGTCAAAGGCGAGAACCCGGTCAAGCTGTTCGGCCACGACCTGACCCCGATCGCCGTCGAGAGGGTCGAATTGGTGTCACCGGGGCGAGGCCACGCGACCGGGCGCGGCCCGGCCGTTTTGGCGGAGGATGCGCCCGCGAACCGCGCGAGCCGAGGATCTGGCCTTCGTCCGCGGAGATTTCCGGGTCGAGGCGAGAACCCGGCGGGGCAATCTGCGTTAGCGCACGGTAATGGGCGATTCTATCGATGGTTTCAACAAGAACATGGCCTCGACGGCCGGAACGCTCCCGGCGGCCCGACGGCGAGCGCGCGACGCGACCGGCTTGCTTGCCGGACCGTCCGGTCCCGAAATGGCGCACGACGGCGAGCGACGCGGGCAGGCAGCCCTGGATGGCGGGGATGAAGCCGGGTCTCGGCCCATTACCAAGCCAAAGCATTTCCTGAATATGCCCGGTGAGCTGGACCAGCCGGTCCCGGCTCGATTGCGCGAGAAGCGGAGCACTGCAGCGATGGAGATTTCATCCGACATAACCGACCGAGCGATGATGGCGCGCTGCATCGAGCTGTCGCGAATCGCGGTGAGCAAGGGCGAATATCCGTTCGGCACGGTGATCGCCCTCGACGGGCAGATCGTGGCGGAGGCGATCAACAGCACCATCCGCGACGGCGACGTGACGCGTCACGCCGAGATCATCGCCCTGTCGCATGCGCAAAAGACGATCGGGCGCGAGCAGCTTCGCCGCTGCACGCTTTATTCCAATATCGAGCCGTGCGCGATGTGCGCCTACTGCATTCGCGAGGCCTGGATCAGCCGGGTGGTCTATGCCCTCGGCTCGCCGGTCATGGGCGGCCTGTCGAAGTGGAACATCTTGCGCGACGACGGCATGTCGGACCGCATCCCGGAGATTTTCGGCGCGGTGCCGGAGGTCGTCAGCGGCGTCCTGTTGCAAGGAGGCCCAACAGGCCTGGCGGGACTGGAGCCCGTTCGCCTGGGAGATGATCAAATTGCGCGGATTGCTGACCGCACCCTGCGCGCAGGAAGGCCAGATCCAGGTGCAGCCGGCGCACAGCCGGTCGCTGTGGCACTACCTGCACATCCTGTTCATGCGCAGCGGCCAGTCTCGCAATCGAATCGCGCGCGCCGTCGGCCGCGGCGCGACAATTTGTGAGCTGGCCAACCCGCCCGCGGAGCATTCAACCGATGGATCAGCTGTCTCGATGTGCACGACCGGCCGAAATCGCCGAGGCCGCAGGAGCGCGGGCGCGCTCGGCCGCCGAGCTCACCCCGCACGGCCCGTTCCGCCGCGTGCTGCGCCGTTCCATCCACTTCTTTTCCTATCATCTGATCCTGGCCGTCGGCGCACCCGGGTCACGCGGGCCGCCGGCTTTCGCCTCACGCGTGCGGCCCGACGGTGTTTCATCCGCGCTATTTCCTCAGCAGCGAGTGCTTTGCCGAATTCATCGGCCGTCTCGACCTGACGCGGCAAGCGCGTCCTCGACGTCGGCACCGGATCGGGCATTCTCGCGCTCGCCGCGGCGCGCGCCGGCGCCGCCAACGTCATCGCCGCCGACATCAACCCGAACGCCGCGCTGACCGCCGCCGAAAACGCGCGCGCCAATGGCTTCGGCGACCGCGTCGGCGCGCTGTGCTCGCAACCTGCTCTCGGCGCTGGCGCCGCGGCCGCTGTTCGACGTGATCCTGTCGAGCCCGCCCAAGCATGCCGGGCGAGCCGCGCGACCTCGCCGATCGCGGCTGGCATGCCGGCCCGCATTATCGCGACATCGCAGCGCTGTTCGACCAGTCGCGCGAGCGTCTGAAGCCCGGAGGGCGGCTCTATGTCATGGTCTCGTCGGATACCGACCTCGAGCTGTTCGGCCGGCTGATCGACCGGGCCGGGTTTCGCGCGCGACCCCGTCCACGAGCGTTCGATCTTGATCGAGTCGTTGATCATCTACGAGCTGGAGGCACGTTAGGCCGAGTTCGCGGATCGGCGCGGCTCGCACTGCAGGGGGCTGGCCACCCCTGACATCTCGACCAATCGGTTACTCGAATTCGAGGATCACCTCGTCGACCGCGAGGCTGTCGCCCGGCTTTGCGCGGATCTTGGCGATGCGCCCGTCGCGCTCGGCGCGCAGCACATTTTCCATCTTCATCGCCTCGACAATGGCGAGCGGCTCCCCGGCCTTGACCTCCTGGCCTTGGGCCACCGCGACCGAGGACAGCAGACCCGGCATCGGCGACAGCAGCAGCCGCGAGGTATCCGCCGCCGCCTTTTTCGGCATCAGCGCCAACAGCTCGGCCGCGCGCGGCGTCAGCACTTGCGCCCGGCGCACCACGCCCTGGTGCACCAAGCGAAATTCCGCGGCCGGCAGCCGCTCGATCTGCACGGTTGCGACCCGCGCTTCGAGACGCATATGCAGCAAGACTTGGCCGGGTTGCCAATCGGTGCTCGCCACCCGGCGTTCTCCGTCGATCTCGACCGCGTAATCGTCGCCCTCCGGCCGCACCAAAACCGCGTGCGGCGCGCCATCGAGCAAGATCGTCCATCGTTCAGCGATTTTGGCAGGGATTTTGGCGCGGGTGGCGGAGGGTACGCCGTCGATCGCGGTCTCGTGCTCGCAGATACGCCGCCCCGCAAGCGCGGCCGCCAGCAGGATTGCCCGATCGGGCTCGACAAAATCGGCGGGTGGCGCGAACCCGCCGGGAAATTCCTCGGCGATGAAGTCGGTCGACAGCGCGCCGGCGCGAAACCGTGGTTTCGCCACGGCCGCGGCCAGAAACGCGACGTTGTTTTGGACGCCGCTGATATAGGTGCGGTCGAGGGCGTCGCGCAGGCGCAGGGTCGCGGTGTCGCGGTCGGGCCCGTGAACCGCGAGCTTGGCGATCATCGGATCGTAATAGACGCTGATCTCGGCCCCTTCGAAGACCCCGTCGTCGAGCCGCACCCCTTCGCCGGCAGGCGGCAGATAGCGGACGAGCCGGCCGGTCGACGGCAGAAAGCCGCGGCTCGGGTCCTCGGCATAGATCCGCGCCTCGATGGCCCAGCCGTCGAGCCGCACATCATCTTGTGAAAAGGGCAGCGGCTCGCCGGCGGCGACGCGCAGCATCAGCTCGACCAGATCGAGACCGGTCACCAGCTCGGTCACCGGGTGCTCGACCTGCAGCCGGGTGTTCATCTCGAGGAAGTAGAAATTACGCTGGCGGTCGACGATGAACTCGACCGTGCCGGCCGAGCGGTAATCGACGGCGCGGGCCAGGGCCACCGCCTGGCGGCCCATCGCCGCGCGCGTCGTGGCGTCGAGAAACGGGCTCGGCGCCTCCTCGATCACTTTCTGATGGCGCCGCTGGATCGAGCATTCGCGCTCGCCGAGGTGGACGATGTTGCCGTGCGCGTCGCCCAGCACCTGGATCTCGATGTGGCGCGGCTCTTCGATATATTTTTCGATGAAGATCCGGTCGTCGGCAAAGCTCGATCTGGCCTCGCCCGCGGCGGCGCGAAAGCCGTCGCGCGTCTCCTCGTCGCGAGGCGGCGATGCGCATCCCCTTGCCGCCGCCGCCGGCCGACGCCTTGATCATGACCGGATAGCCGATGTCGCGGGCGATCCCGACCGCGGCCTCGGCATCGGGCACGATGTCGAGGTGCCCGGGCACGGTCGTGACCCCGGCGGCATGGGCGAGCCTTTTCGATTCGATCTTGTCGCCCATCGCCGCGATCGCTTGCGGCCCGGGCCCGATAAACACGATCCCCGCTTCGGCGAGCGCCGTCGCGAACGCCGACGTTTTCGGACAGAAACCCGTAGCCGGGATGCACCGCCTCGGCGCCGCTCGCGCGGCACGCCTCGACGATCCGGTCGATCCGCAGATAGCTCTCAGAGGACGGCGCCGGACCGATCCGGACCGCCTCGTCGGCCATGCGCACATGCAGCGCCTCGGCATCGGCATCGGAATAGACCGCGACCGTGGCGATCCCCATCCGCCGCGCCGTGCGGATCACCCGGCACGCGATCTCCCCGCGATTGGCGATCAGGATCTTGCTGAACATGCTCACGGTCGCCCGAATTGATCCCGCTTTTCGTCATGACCGGGCTCGTCCCGGTCATCCACGAAACGGTTGCCGTGCTCCCCAACCGCCGTCAAAGTTTTCATATGGAGAGCGCCTGGGTCTACATCATGACCGATCGCACAAACGGCACCCTGTATACGGGCGTTACTAGCGATCTTGCGCGTCGCGTTTGGGAACATCGGGAAGGGGTCGCCGATGGGTTCACAAAGCGGTACGAGTTGAAAAGGCTTGTGTATGTGGAAGCGCACCCCGACATTAGGTCGGCAATCCAACGCGAGCATAACATGAAACATTGGCCACGGGCTTGGAAGGTACGGCTGATCCTCGCAGCAAACCCCAATTGGGACGACCTGTACGGTCAGCTCGGCTGATGCGTGGATAGCCGGGACAAGCCCGGCCATGACGGGTCTATTGTTTCCTGTCATCCGCCATAATCGCATCTATGTATTGGTTGGCCTTATCCCAACCGACGTCTCCCTGTGCCACTCTTCCTATTTTATTTGTGTTCTTCGCTTCGACAAACGCCAGCGATTCGCCGGTTTGGCCATCAAATAACAAACGCGAGTAATCAGAGGTGGTACTCTCCAAGGATACTCTATCCAATCTCACATAACATCGGTTCGTCCGGGGCTCGTAATGCGAGATCTCATATTGGCCTACGGAGGGAGCCGTCGGGTGGGAATCGAGTATTTCTGGCCCCAAGATCGCACACTCAGATCCAAGATGGAAGACTTCTGTCGTTGTAGGAGGCGGCGATGCTGCGCTGCCCAGCTTTACAAAAACTGGATAGGATAGAAACTACAATGAGATACAAGTAACGATCACGATCGGTAGGTAGTTTGTCCACTGCTGCCGCTTGTACTGCAGGAAAGGTTTAAATTTTTCCGTCAGAATCTCAATCTCGTTTGCAGACGACTTGAGAAGGTGCCAATGTTCTTGGATTTCTGCCTGACACGCCCCTTGGCTCCCGATTTTCTCGTACAGCTTCGTAGCCCTGACGGCCTTAGCTCTTAGCTGCTCTAGGTAATCAGCTAATCCCTGATCAAGAACGAAAATTGCGTCGCCGCTGGCGTAGTGAAATTCGGAAAGCTCGTCGACCGTAATCGTTCGCTTCTGGCAAATCTGCTGAATAAATTTTCGTGCCGCTGCGTATACGGCGTATCGCCGGTCGAAGAGATCATGCGTAAGTCGGATGTTCGCAATCCTAAGCTGCGCAACGGCTATCGCAATCCCCGCAAAGGCAATTGCGGGTGTCGCAAGACGGTTGAGCCGGTCGATGACCGCGCCGCTAGCCAATGGTTTCACAGCGGGATGTTGCCGTGTTTTTTGGGCGGGTTCTGCAGCTGCTTGCCGCGCAGCATGGCGAGCGCCTTGGCGAGCCGGCGCCTGGTGTCGCGCGGCTCGATCACGTCGTCGATAAAGCCGCGGCTGGCGGCGACGAACGGGTTGGCGAATTTCTCGCGGTATTCCTCGGTGCGCGCCTCGATCGCGGCGGCGTCGCCGAGATCGGCGCGGAAGATGATCTCGACCGCACCCTTGGCCCCCATCACCGCGATCTCGGCCGACGGCCAAGCATAGTTCACGTCGCCGCGCAGGTGCTTCGAGCTCATCACGTCATAGGCGCCGCCATAAGCCTTGCGGGTGATCAGGGTGACCTTGGGCACCGTCGCCTCGGCGAAGGCGAACAGCAGCTTCGCGCCGTGCTTGATGATGCCGCCATATTCCTGCGCGGTTCCCGGCAGAAACCCCGGCACATCGACAAAGGTCACGATCGGGATGTCGAAGCAGTCGCAAAACCGGACAAAACGCGCCGCCTTGCGGGCGCTGTCGATGTCGAGGCAGCCGGCCAGCACCATCGGCTGGTTGGCGACGATGCCGATCGTCGAGCCCTCCATCCGGGCGAACCCGATCACGATGTTGCGGGCGAAACTCGGGCTGAATCTCGAAGAAATCGCCCTCGTCGACGATTTTGAGGATCAATTCGTTGATATCGTAGGGCTTGTTCGGATTGCTCGGGACCAACGTGTCGAGCGACGGCTCGACCCGGTCGCGCGGGTCGGCGGTCGGGCGCAATGGCGGCGGCACCCGGTTCGAAGCCGGCAGAAAATCGATGAACCGGCGCAGCTCCAACAACGCTTCGACATCGTTCTCAAAGGCGCAGGTCGGCCACTCCCGAGCGCGTCGTATGGGTGACCGCACCGCCCAGCTCCTCCTGGGTCACGGTCTCGTGGGTGACGGTCTTGCACCACCTCGGGCCCGGTCACAAACAGGTACGAGGTGTCCTTGACCATAAAGATGAAATCGGTCATCGCCGGCGAATAGACCGCACCCCCGGCGCACGGCCCCATGATCAGCGAGACCTGCGGCACCACGCCCGAGGCCAGGACGTTGCGCTCGAACACCTCGGCATAGCCGGCGAGCGAGGCGACCCCGTCCTGGATGCGCGCCCCGCCCAAATCGTTGAGCCCGATCAAGGGCGCGCCGACATTGATCGCCTGGTCCATGATCTTGCAGATCTTTTCGGCATGCGCCTCGCAGAGCGAGCCGCCGAACACGGTGAAATCCTGGCTGAACACAAAGACCAGCCGGCCGTTGACCGTGCCGTGGCCGGTGACCACCCCGTCGCCCGGCACCCGCTGCTCGTCGATGCCGAAATCGTGGCTCCTATGCTCGACGAACATGTCCCATTCCTCGAAGGAATCGGGGTCGAGCAGAATTTCGAGCCGCTCGCGCGCGGTCAGCTTGCCGCGGCGGTGCTGCGCCTCGGTGCGCCGGGCACCGCCGCCCGCCCGCGCCGCCCCGCGCTTCGCGTCAAGACGAGCGAGAATGTCGTTCATGCTGCCTCGCGGCTGATCCTGCGCCGGGCATAACATCAACCAAAGGACCAAGGCCATAGTCCCGCCACGGCAACATCCGTCGGCCCTGCGCGCGGTCATTGCGAGGGGCGCGGGGGCGCCCTGAAGCAATCCCGATCCGGGCCTCCTCCAGCCATCGAGATTGCTTCGCTGGGCTCGCAATGACAGTCTCCGGCTCGGACAGGGCAACATCGGCTGGAGTAATCGGCAGGAGGACGAGACGATGGCAGACAGCGAGCTCTACCAAAAAGGGGCGGCGATGCGGCGCCGACTGATGGGCGACGCGGCGGTCGAACGTTCGGCGCGCGAGATCTACAGCGATCCGGTGATGAAGAAGTTCATCGACCTCGCCACCGAAACCGTCTTCGGCGCGCTGTGGACGCGGCCCGGGCTCGACCTTAAGACCCGAGCATTGATCTGCGTGATCTCCGACGCCGCCACCGGACGCGAGCCCGAGCTGGCGCTCCATTTGCGCATGGCGCTGCGCCAGGGCTGGAGCGAGGAGGAATTGACCGAGGCGCTCTTACATCTCTCGGGCTATGTCGGGGTGCCGATCATCCGCGAGTCGATGATGGTGGCGAGCAAAGTCTTCGCGGAATCCCGCGCCGAAAGGGCCGCCGAGAAACCGGCGACCGCGTAAAGGGGACTGGGTCGCGGTGCAGCCGTCATCGCGGCGAAAGAGACTATAATCCAATCGGCCTGGGACTGGTGGCGTTCGCTATCGGCCCCCAGATGCCGGCTTTCCCGGCGAAGAGCGTGTGAAGAAATTGTTCCTTCTAAAAAGGTCATTCCGGGGCGGTCCGAAGGGCCGAGCCCGGAACCCAAGAACACCGGCATCTCCAATGTGTTCGCAGTTCGGTGTTGATAGGTTCCAGGCTCGTGGGCTGCGCCCCCGCCCCGGAATGACAGCATTTCGGTATCTCTTCACACGCTCGAAAGCCGGGACCCACAGTGCTCGCAAACCCGGCGTTTCCGCTTATTTTCCGGATGATTGCGCCCAACGAGGACAAATGATCGAGAGGTCGGGGGTGGGTCCCGGTTTTCGCCGGGAAGCGATGAAAACGGTGCTAAACCAGCGGGATTGGACTACCGCGTCAAAAGCCGGGACCCGTGTCGGACATGGGCACCGGCCTGCGCCGGTGTGACAATATAGTGTGGCGTATGCCGGCTCATGTCGAACACATTCACCAGACAGCAGTGGAACGCCTACTACTCCCGCAAACGGATCGTCCAGCAATGGATGCAGCTCGATCTGCTGGGAACGATCGAGTGCCATAAAGTCCTCGAGATCGGGCCGGCCATGGGGCTGGTCACCAGCCTGCTGGTCAACGTCGGCTATGACGTCCGCACGCTCGACCGGGCGCCGCGGGTCTTCGCGTATCCCGACGTGCCACATCTCGAAAAGGACATCTGCGATCTGCGCGGCGCGGAGATCGCCGGCGTTGACGCCATCCTGTGCTGCGAGACGCTGGAGCATATCGATTGGCGGCGGGTCGGCCCGGTCCTGGCCGCGTTCCATGCCAGCCGCGCCAGATACCTGATCGTCTCTGTCCCCTATATGGGGTTCCAGGTGTCGCTCGATCTGTATTTGAACCGGACCACGCTCCGCCAATATTTCTCGCTGAAGAAATTGCTGTGGCGCAAGGCCTTCGTCGCCGAGCCGCCAGGGGGCCATCAATGGGAAATCGGCTACCGCAACTATTCGCTGCGCGTGTGGGAGAACCTGCTTTCGGACAGCGGGTGGTCGATTGTGAAGCGGGATTTTACCGAGCATTGCCGATCGGTGTTTCACCTGCTCGAATCAAAATGATGATTGAAGCAGATGAGATGGGCCGGCCGCCAATTCATCCACCCGACAGCGACAGAAACCGCGCCGCCGCCGCGATGTCTTCGGCCAAGGCGCGCCGCCGCCGCGCCTGCTCCTCGTCCTCGCCCCAGGCTTCGATCTGAAAGCTCTCGTCGAGCTGTGAGGCGGCGAAGGCTTCGGCCGCATCGATGCGGCCCTCGATCAATGCCAAGACGATAACCAGCGAGCCGCAGGCGCCGGTCGCCAGGTGCAACGCCGCCAAGGCGAAGTCATTCTGCTCGGCGACCGCGCCGGCAAAGGCGCGCAGGCTCGCCGCCGGCTGGGATATCGGGATCACTCCGGCGGTGACCTCGAGCGGTGCATCGTAGCGCAGCACCGCCCAGTCGATCAGCGGCTGCCACACCGCCTGCTGGCGCGCCAGCAGCGCCGGCGGGTGCGCCGCGCGGTAGCAGACGAGATCGGTGCCGGCGTAAGCGGCGATCTGCTCTACGATCAGCTCGCGCTGCGGCGCCACCCGGTCGATCGCGGTGCTGGCAAGGCGGGTCATCGGCATCTGCGAGGGGCGAATCTCGCCCTGCTGCGCCTCCCACTCCGCCGCGACCGCGGTCGCCAGGGCAGCGTTCGGCACGATCATGGCCTGCTTTGCCGGGGTCTTGACCGGTCGGCCGTCGAGCGCCACCCGGTAACCGTCCTCGGCCGGCACGATCCCGGCTTCCCGATAGAACCGCTTCATCCCGGCAGGTCCAGCCCGGCGAAAGGGTCACCCACATCGCCGGAAAAGCCGAAGAAATCCCAGCTTTGTTTCATATGGCGCGGCAGCGGCGCCGTCACCCGCAGAATTCCGCCCTGCGGCAATGGGATCGACAGCGCGCGCGCGTGCAGATGCAGCCGCCCGGCATTCGGCACTCCGGCGAGATGCGCGGCGGCGGCGCCATATTTGCCGTCGCCGAAGATCGGCGTGCCGATCGCTGCGCAGTGCGCGCGCAGCTGGTGGGTGCGCCCGGTGACCGGCAGCAACGCCAGCCAGCTCGCCTGCTCGCCGATGCTGTCGACGACGCGGTAATAGGTGACCGCGGGCTTGCCGTCGTCGGCGTCGGCGCGCACCCGCTCGCCGCCCTGCCCCGAGCGCTTGGCGAGCGCCAGGCTGATCCGCCCTTGCGGCGGCTTCGGCAGCCCGACCGCCAACGCCCAATAGAGCTTCCGGGTGGTCTTGTCGCGAAACGCCCGGGTCAGAAACGCCGCCGCCGCGGCATTGCGGGCAATGATCAGAACGCCGCTCGTGTCCTTGTCGAGCCGATGCACCAGCCGCGGCCGCTCGGCATGGCCAAAGCGCAGCCCGTCCAACAGCCCGTCGAGGTGATGCCCGGTCCGGGTCCCGCCCTGGACCGCGAGGCCGGGCGGCTTGTTCAGCACGATGACCGCGTCGTCGCGATGCAGCACCGCCGCCTGGACCATCGCCTCGTCGGCCGGAAGCAACGGACGCGGCGCTTGGGCCGCCGCTGGCGCGGCGGCGTCGAGCGGCGGGATGCGAACGGCCTGGCCGGGCATCACCCGGTCGCCCGCCTTGGCGCGCTTGCCGTCGACCCGGATCTGCCCGGTGCGCAGCAGTTTTTCGAGCCGGCCATGGGCCAGCATCGGATAGTGGCGCCGGAACCAGCGGTCGAGGCGTCCCGGTCCGTCCGCGGCGGCGACGGTTATGGTTTCAACGGGGCTGCTCATGTCGAGGCATCGGCAGCGCGCTCGCGCAGCTTGGCCCAATAGTCGAGCCGCTTTTTGACCTCGCGCTCGAAGCCGCGCTCACCGGGCCGGTAGAAATTGCGGCGCGCGGCCCCGTCCGGAAAATAGTTCTGGCCTGAGAACCCCTCCTCGGTGGCGTGGTCGTAGACATAGCCCTTGCCATAGCCGAGGTTGCGCATCAGCCGCGTCGGCGCGTTCAGGATATGCATCGGCGGCATCAGGGAGCCGGTCTCGCGCGCCATCTGCTGCGCCTCGCCAAACGCCGTATAGGCGGCATTCGATTTGGGCGCAGTCGCCAGATAAATCACGCACTGGGCGATCGCCAGCTCGCCTTCGGGCGAGCCGAGCCGCTCATAGGTGTCCCAGGCGGAGAGTGCCTGGACCACCGCCTGCGGGTCGGCGAGGCCGATATCCTCGACCGCGGCGCGGGTCAGCCGGCGCAGGATGTAGATCGGGTCCTCGCCGCCGGCCAGCATGCGCGCCAGCCAATAGAGGGCGGCGTCGGCATCCGAGCCGCGCAGCGATTTGTGCAATGCGCTGATCAGGTTGTAATGACCCTCCTGCGCCTTGTCGTAGAGCGGGGCGCGCTGCTGCACGATCCGGGCGAGCTCGATGGGCCCGAGTCTCTCTGCCGCGGGTCGGCGGACGATCTCCTCGACCAGGTTCAGCAGAAACCGGCCGTCGCCGTCGGCCATCGCTCGCAGCGCGGCGCGGGCGTCCTCGGTCAATGGCAGCTGATGCCCGAGCGCTGCCTCGGCACGCTTTGTCAAGGTTTCGAGATCGTCGTCGCCGAGCCGGCGCAGCACCAATACCTGGGCGCGCGACAGCAGCGCCCCGATCAGCTCGAAAGACGGGTTCTCGGTCGTGGCGCCGACCAGGATCACGGTGCCGTCTTCGACAACGGGCAGAAAGGCATCCTGCTGGGCGCGGTTGAAGCGGTGGATCTCGTCGACAAAAAGCAAGGTGCCGTGGCCGATCTCGCGCCGCTTCCTGGCCGCTTCGAACACCCGGCGCAGATCGGCGACCCCGGAAAACACCGCCGACAGCGGCTCGAATTCGAGCTCGGTGCCGTGCGCCAAGAGCCGCGCGATCGTGGTCTTGCCGCAGCCGGGCGGACCCCACAGGACCATCGAGGACAATTGCCGGCTCGCCATCATCCGCCCGATCGGGCCATCCGGGCCGAGCAGATGATCTTGTCCGACGATTTCGGCGAGATTCTTTGGCCGCAGGCGGTCCGCGAGCGGTCGCGGCGCCTGGCTTTCGAACAATGTCGTCATTCTCCGCTGATATGGGCCCCGGAGAGCGAGTCTGCAAACGGTCCCTTGATCCTGTTAGGCCTTTGGGCGAAAAGGCGGGAGCGCATCCCGGCTGGAATGCCCCACAGATTGAAATGGCGGAGGACGTTGCGTCTCAGCTCTGCCTGAAACGATCGCAGCGATCGATGCCGGAGGGCGGTGGGTGATCCACGTTCCGCTCACGCTCGGAGGCAATATCCTGATTCTACGCCGAGCACATGATGCCTAAAGCCGCTAGGGTACCCTACAGCCGTTCGGATTAGGCCTCCTGCGGCCAGCCGAATAACCTCGATTTGCTAGATCCGGTATTGACAAAAACGCATTATGGCGCTACGATATTGCCCGAATTGATGGCGGACGGTCGAACATGCGCGCCGCCGGCGCTGCGGGGAGCTTATACCAGATTGTCAAATTGATAATTATAGTCGCGCACGAACGAAGCAAACGGAAGGGATTTCGAATTGGCGCTGTGCGGTCCCAAATTTTTGCGTGGGGTGCAGGAGCCCTGTGATGGGTCTTGTTGTGGCCTTGGCGAGGATGGCATGCCTGATCCCGTATTGATCGAAAAACTGAATAGACGTGACGAAGCTTGGCGCCGCATCCTCGGGATGGATAAATCCTCGCCCAATCCACTCCCCAACGGGTCGTATGCCGGTCCTTTGTTAGCCCTCTCTCAATGTCGCCACAGTAATATGCGGCCAGCTTAGCTCTCTAAAGTTCAAGAGGACGCGCTGAGTATATTGTAGTTGGTTGAAATCTGGG
This sequence comes from uncultured Alphaproteobacteria bacterium, assembly GCA_963703665.1. Lineage (GTDB taxonomy): Bacteria > Pseudomonadota > Alphaproteobacteria > ATCC43930 > CGMCC-115725 > AP-15. The sequence goes on from CAVPFB010000003.1 coordinate 587,604, forward strand.
CTGCCGTTTTCGCCCCTTATTCGTTCGATCCAGAAAATAGCCTCGGCAAGTGCCACGAATGCATTCGGCCCGCCAGCGGGCGGCGCGCCAACGCCAGCAAGGAAAGCTATGTTAGGCGTACCTCCGCCCGCGTTCGGTATCGACCCTGGAACGCTGGTATCGGACGTGACGGTGAGCACGGTTGTTTCGAGAAAATCTTCTGAGGGGCAATCGCCTCTGACAGAAAGAGATTGGGATTGTTTAGCTGTGGCTGGGTGAGGGCGGTGACCCGGTTCCGTGGCGTGCGCGATTGGCTAGGTCTGCTCAGGTCCTGCGCTGGAAAATTGGTGGGTTGATCCGGGTGGCCAATGGGAAATGGTTGGATGCTCGCAACGTCAAATTGCGGCTCCGGAACCGAGAAGGCTCGTCCTTGCAAATTAATGGTGGTGCCGTGGGGAATAGATCCCATGCGCACAATTGTTGCCGGCTCGTTTGGGTTCGTGGTCGCCGGCACATTGGCCCAAACCCCAACTTCAAAGTGTTGGCCGTTCTGATCGAAACTATCAAAGATAGTTTGCATATAGGCAACGCCACCCAGGGGAACGTCATTCTGGAGCAATCCGCGATTAGCAATGCCATTTGGGCCAGGAGGTGTGATATCCGTAAATTCCAAAGCTTCCTCAGTGAAATTGAGTTCTAAAAAGAAGTCCTCTGGACCTGATTGGCCACCATGATTTGGCCGCCAGATCATGTTGAAACCCTTTCCTGTCCACTTACGGCATGAATTTTTTGGGGGATCAGTTCCGACCAGTCCCCGCAAAAGACCGAGCAGGTCAGTTGGCGCTGCTGCGCGAGCCGCAATGTGCGCAATTTGTTGGCCAAAGGTGAAGTCGGTTTGGATTGGCATCTGCATCTCCGAAAAGCACGACTGCACCAGCAGATTGATATGTGACCGCAAGCGGAGTCACCGGTCGCACAAATCAATATGGTGTGGCAAACCACATGTCAACCACAAAATACATGGTCTGTCAGTTGTTTATGGGCCGCGAGCGCGAATGCCCCCATGACCCTCCTGCTCAAGCCCCTCGGCGTGTTATCGGCAGGAAGGTTGGGTTTCAAACGCCTCGGCAAAGGTATCGCGCAATGCGGCGTCGAAATCGACCATCGTTGCGGGGATGCCGAGGGCGGCGAGCGAGGTGACGCCGTGATCGGCGATGCCGCACGGGACGATGCCGCGGTAGTGGTCGAGGTCGGGATCGATGTTGATCGCCATGCCGTGATAGGTCACCCAGCGCCGCACCCGCACCCCGATCGCGGCGATCTTGTCCTCGCGCCCGTCGCCGCGCATGACCCAGATCCCGACCCGGCCGTCGCGGATTTCACCGCGCACACCAAAGCGCGCCAGCGCCCGGATCGCCCATTCTTCGAGGTTGCGGACATAGCAGCGCACATCTTCGCCGCGGCGGGCGAGGTCGAGCATCACATAGGCGATGCGCTGGCCTGGCCCGTGATAGGTATGGCGTCCGCCGCGGCCGGCGCGATAGACCGGCAGGCGCCCCGGTTCGAGCAGATCCTCGTCGCGGGCGCTGGTGCCGGCGGTGTAGAGCGGCGGATGCTCGAGCAGCCACACGAGCTCGGGGGCCATGCCGCCGCGAATCGCCGCGACCCGGCCCTCCATCTCGGCAATCGCGCTCTCGTAAGGGACGGCGCGTTCGCTCGACCGCCACTCGATGGCGCCGCCTGCATTGCGCGTGTCAGAGCCCATGCTGCTTGATATGGGTGCGCGGATTTGCTAATCACGCCGCCTCGCGGCGAGATTGCGAGGCCGTTCCCCTGCCGTGCGGTCGTGGCGGAATTGGTAGACGCGCAGCGTTGAGGTCGCTGTGGGGGAAACTCCGTGGAAGTTCGAGTCTTCTCGACCGCACCAAGAGCTGCCGCGATCTGCCGCTTGCCATGCCATCCGCCGACGCGAGGGCACCACCGCCGGCCGAGACCGATAAATCATTTCGAGCCGGGCATCGAGGGGAAGATATCATGAAATTCCTGACCGACGAGCAGCTGCGCGAATTGTCGCCGGGCGAGACATCGTCGTTTCCCTCGCCGGTGCCGACCCAGATCGTGTCGAGCGATGAATACATGCCGGTGCCGCAGACCGAGCCGCAGCGCGCCGTCGAGGCCCGGCTCAAGGAGCTGAGCGACGGCCTGGCGCGCCGCCAAGGCTTGTCGCGGCGGCGGTTTTTCCAGACCGCTGCCGGCATGGCGGCCTCGTTCGTGGTCATGAACGAGGTGTTCGGCCATCTGTTCGACGCCAGCCTCGCCGAGGCGGCGACCCCCGACATGGCCGACGCGCGGGCGCACGCGCTGTCTGGCCAGTTCATTATCGACGGCCACACCCATTTCCTGCGCGACGACACGAGGCTCACCGGCTTCGTCAAGATGCGCAACGCTTTTGGCAAGCTCGGCTGGAACAAGGAGCTGACCGGCGACCAGACCTTGAACGACCTCAAATACGCCAACTACATCAAAGAAATCTATATGGACAGCGACACCAAGGTGGCGCTGTTGTCGAATTCGCCCTCGGATGTGCCGCAGGACTGGTTCATCCCGCAGCCGCAAGTGTTCGCGACCCGCGAAAAGGTCAACAAGCTATTCGGCTCGCGGCGGATGATGGCGCATTTCACGATCACTCCTGGCCAGCCCGGCTGGCTCGACCAGGTCGACCAGGCGATCGAAGTCTACAAGCCCAATTCATGGAAGGGCTACACGGTCGGCGACAATACCCACAAGGAACTCGCCCACTGGCCGTGGCATGCCGACGATGAAAAGCTGATGTACCCGTTCTACGAGAAGATCGCGAAAACCGGCATCAGGAACGTCTGCATCCACAAGGGCCTGTTCGCCCCCGGCGTTGCCCAGCAGTTCCCGCGGCTGCGCCCCTATGCCGATGCCCGCGATATCGGCAAGGCGGCCAAGGACTGGCCGCAGCTCAACTTCCTCGTCTACCACTCGGCCTATCGGTGGGTCGGCGGCACGCCCGCCGACGGCATGGCCGAGTTCGACAAGACCGGGCGCAGCTCGTGGACCAGCGATCTCGCCGAGATCCCGCAAAAATACGGCGTCACCAATGTCTATGGCGATCTCGGCCAGATCTTCGCCTGGACCGCGGTCGCCGAGCCGCGCCTGGCCGCAGCGCTGATGGGCACGCTGGTCAAGGGGCTCGGCCCCGACCACGTGGTGTGGGGCACCGACGCGGTGTGGACAGGTGCGCCGCAATGGCAGATCGAAGGGCTGCGCCGCCTCGAAATCCCGGACGACATGCAGAAAAAATACGGCTACCAGCCGCTGGGCCCGGCCGACGGCCCGGTCAAGAACGGGATTTTCGCCGGCAACACCGCGCGGCTCTACAATTTCGACCAGCACGCCGAGCGGGCCCAGCCCGACCGTTACGCCGAAATGAAGGCCGAGTACCTCCAGAACGGCCCCGGCCGCAGCAATCTGCGCTACGGCTGGGTGCGCAATTCCGGCTAACGGCGCATGGCGGCGGCCTGCTGGCTGGGGTCCGTCCAGAAACACGGGGTGCATCGATCAAATCTGGGCGTTGCAAGTCGATGGGTCCGGTCTATGGGCAGCCCGAGGACAGCTCCCGCGAAGCGATCTCGAACCGACATCGCATTTTGCCCAGATGGCTGCGTCACCCTGACGGGCTCCTCGCAACGACAAGCCTGCAACAGGAGAAAAACATGGCGACTATCGTCGGGACCGGCGACTACAAGTATCGGATCGTCGAGGACTGGGCGCAGTTGCCCGACAAATGGTCTTTCAAGGAGGTCGGCGCCGTCGGGGTCGACAACAGGGACAATGTCTATGTCTTCAATCGCGGCGACCATCCGGTCATGGTGTTCGACCGCGACGGCAAGTTCCTGCGCTCGTGGGGCGAGGGCCAGTATCCGCGGGCGCACGGCGTCCATATGGGGCCGGACAACTCGATATATCTGACCGACGACGGCGGCCATTTCGTGCGCAAATGCTCGCTCGACGGCAAGGTGTTGCTCGAGATCGGCGTCCCGGGCAAGCCCGCCCCCTATATGAGCGGCGAGCCGTTCCACCGCTGCACCCACACCGCCCTCTCGCCAAAGGGCGAAATCTACGTCTCTGACGGCTACGGCAACGCGAAAGTTCACAAATATTCGCCCGACGGCAAATTGCTGATGTCGTGGGGCGGCCCTGGCACCAACCCCGGCGAGTTCAACATCGTGCACAACATCTGCACAGACGCCGACGGCTGGGTCTATGTCGCCGACCGCGAGAACCACCGCGTCCAGGTGTTCGACGGCAACGGCAAGTACGAGGCGCAGTGGAACAATCTGCACCGGCCGTGCGGGCTCTACATGGATTATGCCCGCCATCCGGTCGCCTATATCGGCGAGCTCGGCCCGGTGCAGCCGGTCAATCGCAACAGCCCGAATTTGGGGCCGCGGGTCAGCATCGTCGACAATAAGGGCAATTTGTTGTCGCGGTTCGGCGACATGCATGCCGGGACCGCGCCGACGGCGTTCCTCGGTCCGCACGGACTGACCGTCGATCGCCGCGGCGACCTCTATGTCGGCGAGGTGTCGTGGACGCAATGGCCGCAGTTTTTCCCGGACAAACCGCGGCCCGACTACATCCGCTCGCTGCAGAAATACGAGCGCGTGCGCTGAACGGGGCGGCGCGGAACGCGCGGGGTTGGACCGGTGAGCCGGCTCGACGAGGCGCTCGAACGCCTCGAACGGGCCATGGCCCGGCTCGAAGCCGCCTGCGCCGGCCGCCACGACGGCGAACCCAGCCGCCGCACAACCGAGGCCGGGGCAGAGACCGCGCGGCTGCGCGAAGCGGCCGGCGACATCGCCGCCCGGATCGATGGCGCTCTCGCCCGGGTCGACCGGGCGCTAGGGGGGGAGGGGTGAGATGAGCGAAGTCGGGGTGACGGTCAACAGGCACCCATACAAGATCACCTGCGACGAGGGGCAGGAGCCGCGCATCCGGCGCCTCGCCCAGTACGTCGATGCGCGCGTCGGCGAATTCGTCAAAAGCGTCGGCCAGGTCGGCGAAGCCCGCCTCCTGCTGCTCGCCGCCCTGGTCATTGCGGACGAATTGTCCGATGCCAACGAGGCATTGCAGCAGGAGCGCAGCCAGGCGCGCGCCGCCGAAACCGAGGCCGCCGACGCCGACGACGCCGCGGCGAGCGGGGTGCACGGCATCGCCCAGCGGATCGAGGCCCTTGCGGCGCGGCTGGAGAGCCCCTAGCTTTGCCGGCGCGGGGTGGGGCTGCGCGGTGCGTCAGGCCGCATGTTACCCCGGGGCCGATACCTACCTCATGGGTGCTGTCCCTGCCGCGGTCGTGGCCGCGGCACATGGCGCCCACCTGCTAAGGCGGGCCACGGTGGGATTGCGCGCCAACGGCCGAGGCGGCTCCACCCCGCAGCCATGATCCCGGCGGGCGAGATCCCGGCGGACGCGATCGGAAGGGCCGAGCCGGCGGTGGCGCCATCGTGAACATCCTGTTCTGCGGCGACGTGATGGGACGGCCGGGGCGTGAGGCGGTGAAGCAGCACGTGCCGGGGCTGCGGCGCGATCTCGCCCTCGACCTCGTCGTAGTCAATGCCGAGAACGCCGCGCACGGGGCCGGCCTGACCGAGCGTCTCTGCGGCGAATTCTACGATTGCGGCGTCGACATCCTGACCACCGGCAACCACGTCTGGGACCAGCGCGAGCTGATCGCCTATATCGAGCGCGACCCCTGCGTCCTGCGGCCGGCGAATTTCCCGGCCGGCACCCCCGGCGCCGGCTGGCGGCTGCACCCGCTCGCCGATGGGCGCCGAGCCCTGGTGATCAATTTGATGGGCCGGCTGTTCATGGACGCGCTCGACGACCCGTTCGCCCGGCTCGAGGCAATTCTCGCCGAATTTCCGCTCGGCGCCGCGGCGGCGTCGATCCTCGTCGACATGCACGCCGAAGCGTCGAGCGAAAAGATGGCGCTCGGCCATTTCGCCGACGGCCGCGTCTCGGCGGTGTTCGGCAGCCACACGCACGTGCCCACTGCCGACGCGCAGATCCTGCCGGCCGGCACCGCCTATCAGACCGATGCCGGGATGTGCGGCGACTATGATTCGGTGATCGGGCTGCAAAAGGGGCCGGCGGTGCGCCGCTTTGTCACCAAGATGCCGGGCGAGCGCCCGCAGGTCGCCGAGGGCGAGGGCACCTTGTGCGGAATTCTGCTCGAAACCGACGATCGGAGCGGTCTCGCGCGTCGCGTCGAGCCGGTGCAAATCGGCGGCCGGCTGGCGCCGCAGCTGCCGGCGCGCTAACCCCGGGCCGGGCGAAATTCGACGCTTTCTCGGGTCGGCCGAAGCCGCTCCGAGATGCCCCAATCCTGCCATATTGGGTTGTTAGCCCGGTCTTGCGCCCCTTTGAAGAGTTTCGCACCCGAGGCCCCTGGGGACCCGCGCGGAGATCGATGGCTGGCCATTCTCAATTCAAAAACATCATGTACCGGAAGGGCGCGCAGGACAAAAAGCGCGCCAAGGTCTTCACCAAGATCATCCGGGAACTGACGACGGCGGCGCGGACCGGGCTGCCCGATCCGGCGGCGAACCCGCGGCTGCGCGCCGCAGTGCTGGCCGCTCGCCAGGCCAACATGCCGAAGGACACGGTCGATCGCGCGATTCGGCGCGGCGCTGGCGGCGAGGCGGACGCCGCCTATGACGAGGTGCGCTATGAAGGCTACGGCCCGGGCGGAACCGCGGTCATCGTCGAGGCGCTGACCGACAACCGCAACAGGACCGCGAGCGAAATCCGCGCCGCCTTCACCAAGGCCGGGGGCGCCCTCGGCGAGACCAACAGCGTCGGCTTCCTGTTCGACCGGGTCGGCGAGATCGCCTATCCGGCGGCGGCGGCCGGTGCGGAAGAGATGTTCGAGGCGGTCATCGAGGCCGGCGCCGAGAATGTCGAGAGCGACGCCGAGCAGCATCAGGTGAGCTGCGCTCCAGACGACCTCAACACCGTGCGCGACGCCCTCGAGCAGCGTTTCGGCCCGGCCGCTTCGGCCCGGCTGGTCTGGCGGCCGAAAACCGCGGCGCCGGTCGACGAGGACACCGCAACCGCCCTCTTCAAGCTGCTCGAGACGCTCGAGGACAGCGACGATGTCCAGAACGTCTATGCCAATTTCGAAGTGGCCGAGGACGTGATGGCGCGGCTCGGCGCCTGACGATGACTGAGCGAGCCGGGCCAACTCCTTGCTCCCTCTCCCCCCGCCGCCCGGGGCGAGAGGGAAGGGTGAGGGGGGCCGACCGGGGTAGGTCTGGAGATACCCACCTCACCCTCCCATCGCGTGGCGATGGGTCCCTCCCTCTCCCCCCATTGGGCGGAGAGGGGCTCTAAAACGATGCGCGTTTTGGGGCTCGATCCCGGGCTGCGGCACACTGGCTGGGGGGTCATCGATGTCGACGGCAATCGCCTCGCCCATGTAGCCGACGGGGTGGCGCATGCGGCGAGCGATCAGCCGCTGGCGATGCGGCTGGTTGCGCTGTTCCGCCAGTTGGGCGCGGTGCTCGAGCGCTTCCGCCCCGACGAGGCGGCGGTCGAGGAGAGCTTCGTCAACAAGAACCCGGCCTCGACCTTGAAGCTCGGGGTCGCCCGCGGCGTCGTGCTGCTGGCTCCGGCCGAGCGCGGGCTGCCGGTCGCCGAATACTCGGCCAACCTGATCAAGAAATCGGTGGTCGGCGCCGGCCATGCCGAAAAAGCCCAGGTGCAGCTGATGGTGCGGCGCATCCTGCCGGGCTGCGCGATCGTCGAAGCCGACGCCGCCGACGCTCTCGCGGTGGCGATCTGCCACGCGCACCATGCGCAGACGCGCCGGCTGTGGACGGCGCCGGCATGATCGCCAAGCTCGCTGGGATCGTCGACTCGGTCGGCGAGGACGGCGCGGTCATCGATGTCGGCGGGGTCGGCTATCTGGCGTTCTGCTCGACCCGCACGATCGGCCGCCTGCCGGCGGCCGGCGGGCCGGCACAGCTGTTGATCGAGACCCATGTGCGCGAGGACCACATCCATCTCTACGGCTTTGTCGATGCGGCCGAACGCGACTGGTTCCGGCTGCTGACGACGGTGCAGGGTGTGGGCGCGCGCCTCGCCCTCGCGGTCCTCTCGGCGGTGACGCCCGAAGAGCTCGGCCTCGCCATCTTCGCCCAGGACCGCACCGTCCCGGCACGCGCCGAAGGGGTGGGCCCGAGGCTCGCCCAGCGCATCGTCAACGAGCTCAAGGACAAGATCGGCGGCCTCAGGCCCGCCATACCCCCCTCCGCGGCTGCTGGGGCGGCGACCGCGATCCCGGGCGATGGCCCCGCCGCCGAGGCGATCTCGGCATTGGTCAATCTCGGCTACCGTCGGGTTGAGGCGTTCGGCGCCGTCGCCGCGGCGACCCAGCGGCTGGGCCCGGCCGCGGCCACCGACGCGCTGATCCGCGCCGGGTTGCAGGAGCTGGCCCAGGGGATGACGTCGGGAGTGCCGAGGTGAGCGACGGGGTCCGCCGGATCGTCGACCCGGCGCCGGTCGCGGCCGATGCCGCCGAGGCCTCGCTGCGTCCATCGAGCCTCTCCGAGTTCGTCGGTCAGCGCCAATTGCGCGACAATTTGGGCATCTTCATCGCGGCGGCCAAAGCGCGCGGCGAGGCCCTCGACCACGTCCTGTTCTTCGGCCCGCCGGGGCTCGGCAAGACCACGCTCGCACAGATCGTCGCCCGTGAGCTGGGCGCCGGCTTCCGTGCGACCTCGGGCCCGGTGATCCAGCGCGCCGGCGATCTCGCCGCTCTGTTGACCAACCTCGAGCCGCGCGACGTGCTGTTCATCGACGAGATCCATCGCTTGGCGCCCTCGATCGAGGAGATCCTCTATCCGGCGATGGAGGATTTTCAGCTCGATCTGATCATCGGCGAGGGTCCGGGCGCGCGCTCGATCCGCATCGACCTGCCGCCCTTCACCCTGGTCGGCGCCACCACCCGTTCGGGGCTGATCACCCGGCCGTTGCGCGAGCGCTTCGGCATCCCGCTGCGCCTCTTATTCTACGAGCCGGCCGAGCTGGCGCTGATCGTCGGTCGCGGCGCCCGGGTGCTGGCCTTCGACTTGCGGCCCGATGGTGCGGCGGAGATCGCACGGCGCGCCCGCGGCACCCCGCGGGTGGCGATGCGGCTGTTGCGCCGGATTCGCGATTTTGCCGCGGTCGAGGGCTTTGCGGTGGTCGACGCCGCCGCCGCCGATGCGGCGCTCCTGCGCCTCGAAGTCGACGGACGCGGGCTCGACGGCATGGACCGGCGCTATCTGCGCTGCATCGCCGAAAATTATGGCGGCGGCCCGGTCGGGGTCGAGACCATGGCGGCCGCGCTCGGCGACGAGCGCGACGTCGTCGAAGAGGTGGTCGAGCCCTACCTGATCCAGGAAGGCTTCGTCCAGCGCACGCCGCGCGGGCGGCTGCTGACCGGGCTGGCCTTTCGCCATCTCGACCTGCCGATGCCGGCATCGCTGCCGGCCCAGCTCGACCTTTTGGCAAGCCTGCCGCTCGCCGGCGAGGCCGAGGAGGTGCCGTGACGCCGCTGCCGAGCCCAAGGACGGCCTCAATCACGCCCCCCGCTGCGCCGATCACGACGATCGTCCAAAAGACGCCATAAAAGGTTCAAAGAATGCCCCCTTCTGCCGTCGACACCCTGCCGCTCGCGGGCGCGGTGCCCCACGACCTGTCGATCGTCGCCTTGTTTCTGCAATCGGACTCCATCGTCAAAGTCGTCATGCTGATCTTGCTGCTGGCATCGTTCTGGTCGTGGGCGGTCATCTTCGACAAGGCGATCCGGCTGCGCCGCCTGCGCCGCGCGGCGTCGAATTTCGAGGAGAGCTTCTGGTCGGGCGGCTCGCTCGACGATCTGTACGAGCGCGTCGGCCAGCGCCCGCCCGACCCGATGACCGCAGTGTTTTCAGCGGCGATGCGCGAGTGGCGGCGCAGTGCGGCGAAGGGCCTGCTCGGCACCGCGATCATGCGGGCGAGCCTGCAGCAGCGCATCGAGCGGGTCATGAACGTGACCGTCGGCCGCGAGATGGAACGGGTCGAGCGGTTCATGGCGTTCCTCGCAACGGTCGGGTCGACGGCGCCGTTCGTCGGGCTGTTCGGCACCGTCTGGGGCATCATGGACAGCTTTCAGTCGATCGCCGCCTCGAAGAACACGAGCCTCGCGGTGGTCGCGCCGGGGATCGCCGAATCCTTGTTCGCGACTGCGCTCGGGCTGGTCGCCGCGATTCCCGCAGTGGTCGCCTACAACAAGCTCGCGACTGATTTCGGGCGCTATGCCGGGCGGCTCGAAGGCTTTTCCTCCGAGTTCAGCGCGATCCTGTCGCGCCAGCTCGACGAGAGGCCCTGAACCGTGGCGGCACCGAGCCTCGCCGGCAACGGCCGTATGCGCAACGGGCGATATCGGCCGATGTCGGAAATCAATGTGACGCCGCTGGTCGACGTCATGCTGGTGCTGCTCGTCGTCTTCATGGTCGCCGCCCCGCTCTTGACTGTCGGCGTGCCGGTCGACCTGCCGCAGACCCAGGCGCCGCCGATCACCGAGCCGAAGGAGCCGCTCGTCATCACCGTCAACAACGAGGGCAAGATCTTCATTCAAGACACCATGGTGCCGACCGAAGCCCTGGTGCCGCGCTTGCAGGCGATCACCGGGGCCAACCCGGACGCGCTGGTCTATGTCAGGGCCGACAAGTCGATCGATTACGGCCGGGTGCTCGAAGTCATGAGCCTGATCAGCGCCGCCGGCTTTCAAAAAGTTTCGCTGATCGCCCAAGCCCCGACCGCCGGACCCACCGGAGCCGCAGGTGCGGCCAATTCCGGCGCGGCGCCCGCCGGGCGCTCGGCGCGGACGGCGAAGCACTGAGGACCCCTTCTCGGGCGCGCAAGGATGAGCCTGGCCGTCGCTCATCCGGCTTCCTCGCCGGATCCTTCGCTTCCCGCGCCGATGCCCGACGGCATGGGCCGTCGCGGCCTCGCCTTGTCGGCCGCGTTGCACCTCGTTCTCGGCAGCATGTTCATCCTAGGTCTGCCGACCCTGTTTCATCCCCCGGCGCCGCAGCAGATGCCGATCGCCGTTCAGCTGGTGACGATGGGGCCGGAAACCCGGGCGACGCACCCCAATCCGCAGATGCCGCAGCGCGAAGCCAAGCCGGACCTGCCGGTTCCCGGGCCGCCCGGGCCAAAGCCCAAGCCGCAGACGGCGCCGCCCCAGCCGACACCGCTGCCATCGGCCGCGGCCGCGCCGCCGACGCCCGAACCGCCGCAGCCGCCGCAGGCGAAACCGGCCCCGCCGCCACCGCCACCGCCGGTTCCAGCGCTCAAACCCGCCCCACCGCCGCCGCCGCCAAAGCCCGTCGAAAAGGTCGAGACGCCGACGCCCGAACCGCCGCGGCAAATGGCGCGCGAGGAGGCGAGGGCCGAAGCAAAAAAATACGATCCCGGGCAGTTCAACGCGCTGCTGCGAAATCTGGCGGCCAGAGACACCCCGCCGTCGCCCGATGCGCCGCCCCAGGACACACAGGTGGCCTCGGGCGCGCCGTCCTCGCAGCCGCGCGCGCCTCTCGGCAGCCAGCTGAGCGCCAGCGAGGTCGACATGATCCGCGAGCAGATCTCCCGCTGCTGGAACATTCCGGCGGGCGCTCGCGACGCCAAGGACCTGATCGTCGAGCTGCGGGTCGAGGTCGGACCCGACGGCATGGTTCAGCAGGCGACGATCGTCGATCAGGCGCGGCTCGCGGGCGACCCGTTCTTCCGCGCGGCCGCCCAGAGCGCCCGGCGCGCCTTGTTCAATCCGCTGTGCCGGCCGCTGCGCCTGCCGCCGGATAAATACGAGATCTGGAAAGACATGGTTATCGATTTCAGCCCAAAGGACTTGTTATGAACAAACGCCGCCTTGTTCTTTCCAGCGCGCTGACCGCCCTGCTCGCGGCCCTGCTGTGGGCGCCCGCGCCGGCCCAGGCCGCGTTGCGGATCGACATCACCAGTGGCCAGGTCCAGCCGATGCCGATCGCGATTCCCGCCTTTGCCGGCGCCGCCGGCAACGAGGCCGAGGTCGGCAGCAGCATCGCCGGCGTCGTTTCGGCTGATCTGGCGAGTTCGGGGCTGTTTCGGCCGATCGATCCGCGCAGCTTCATCGAGAACGTATCGGCGACCAGCGGCGCCGCGCCGCAATTCGCCGACTGGCGCCAGATCAACGCCCAGGCGCTGGTGACCGGCACGATGCAGACCCAAGGCGACGGGCGCCTCGGGGTTCAGTTCCGGCTGTGGGATGTCGACGCCCAGCAGCAGCTGACCGGGTTCTCCTATACCACGACCCAGCAGAATTGGCGCCGCATCGCCCACATCATCGCCGACGAGGTCTACAAGCAGATCACCGGCGAGGAGGGCTATTTCGACACCCGCATCGTCTACGTCGCCGAGTCGGGCCCTGCTCAAGACCGGATCAAGCGCCTGGCCATCATGGATCAGGACGGCGCCAACAACCGCTATCTGACCGATGGCCGGGCATTGGTGCTGACTCCGCGCTTTTCGCCGACCGCGCAGGAGATCACCTATCTGTCCTTTGCCGGCAAATCGCCGCGCGTCTACCTGCTCAACATCGATACCGGGCAGCAGGAGGTCGTCGGCGATTTTCCCGGCATGAGCTTTGCGCCGCGGTTTTCGCCCAACGGCAACCGGGTCATCCTGAGCCGCGCCGTCAACGGCGCCAGCAACATCTATGTCTTCGACCTGCGCACCCACAGCGCAACGCGGTTGACCAGCGACGATGCGATCGACACCTCGCCGTGCTATTCGCCCGACGGCAGCCAGATCGTCTTCAACTCCGACCGCGGCGGTTCGCAACAGCTCTACGTGATGAGCGCCGACGGCGGCAATGTCCATCGGATCAGCTTCGGGTCGGGCCGCTACGGCACCCCGGTATGGTCGCCGCGCGGCGACCTGATCGCCTTCACCAAGATCGGCAGCGGGTCGTTCTCGATCGGGGTCATGCATCCGGACGGCTCGGGCGAGAGATTATTGACGGAGGGTTTTCTGGTCGAGGGGCCGACCTGGGCGCCCAATGGCCGGGTGCTGATGTATTTCAGCCAAGGACCGTCCGATTCGCGCGGCTACGGCGGCTCGCCGCATCTGCAGACGATCGACCTGACCGGATACAATCGGCGCGACGTGCCGACACCGGGGGCTGCGTCCGATCCGGCCTGGTCGCCCTTGCTGCGCTGAGCAATTCGACGATATTTTGCACGCCATATCGAGGGGGTTCAAAGAACATGCCGATCAAGATAGTCAGCCTGGCAGGGAGTTTGTTGGGGGCATTGCTGCTGCTCGCCGCCTGCACCACCACGCCGCCTCCGCCGCCCGGTCCACCCGGCGGACCTGGCGGACCCGGGGGTCCGGGCGGCATCAGCCCCGGGGCCGCGGTTCCGGGTTCACAGCAGGATCTGGCGCAGACCGCGGGGGACCGCGTGTTTTTTGAGTTCAACCGGTCGGATATCAGTTCCGAGGGGCAGCAGATCCTGGAGCGCCAGGCTGATTGGCTGCGGCATTATCCGAACGTTACGGTCACCATCGAAGGTCATTGCGACGAGCGCGGCACGCGCGAGTACAACCTCGCGCTCGGCGAGCGGCGCGCCGATGCGGTCAAGAATGTGCTGGTTGCCGCGGGCATCCCGGCCTCGCGCATGTCGACGATCAGCTACGGCAAGGAGCGCCCGATCGTGGTCGGCTCGAACGAGGAGGCATGGGCTCAGAATCGGGTCGCCATCACCACCGTCAACTGACGAGGCCTTGACGGCCGGGCATGACCCGGCCGTCTGCGCCGGGTTTCGCGCCGATCCGCATATTCCGGCGGCCGGCGGGCCGGGGTTCGGATGATCCGTGCCACGACCCCTTGATCGCGATTCGAGTCCCCGAGGCCGGTTGGCCCGTGTCAACCTCGTCGCTGCTGCGGGGCGCCCTTTTTTCGCCCAAAACCGGTCCTACTACTCGTATCTTCCGATGGTCTGCGCCGCCCGCGCCCGCGCGTCGAGCTCCCCCCAGGCTGCCGCACGCATTCCATGAGGCCCCGCTGATGATCCGGCGCCCGATCTTGCTGCAAGCCCGTCCGATGTTGCTGCTGGCGCTGCTGTCGATCGCCGCGGCTCCGACGGCATTGGCGCAAGACGTCACCACGCAGGAGCGGCTCGATCGCCTGGAGCGGGATCTGAGCATGCTGCAGCGGCAGGTTTATCGCGGCACCGACGGCGAGGCGCCGGCCGGCGCCGGGGGCGGCGACGCCGCCGTCGACATGCAGGTCCGGATGGGCCGGATCGAGCAGCAGATGCGCGACTTGACCGGTCGGGTTGAGGACGAGACCAACCAGGTCGAGCAGCTGCGCCAGCGTCTCGAACAGATCAACAGCGACATCGACGTGCGACTCGGCCAGGGCCAGGGCCAGGAGCCGGCCGGAGCCCCGCCGCCGCGCTTGCCCGGCGGCTCGGCGATGGCGGCGGGCGAGCCCCAATCGGCGGGCGACCCTGCGGCGTTGAGCCCTTATGGTCGCCCCCGGCCGCCTGAGGCTCTGTCACCGCCGGACCAGGCCGCGAGCCTCGGCACCCTGACCCCGCCGGGCATGCCGCCGGCGCCGCCGAGCGAGCCTGGGCGCTCGCGACCCTATTCCGGCCCGACCGAGTTGATGCCGCAGACGGCGAGCACTGCCAGCGGCGGCAGCCTGCGGCCGCCCGGCGCCGACACCCTGCCGTCCGGCTCGGCCTCGGCGCAGTACAATGCCGCCTTCGGGCTGTTGCGGCGCGCCGACTATCCGGCCGCCGAAGATGCGCTGCGCGGTTTCATTCGGCAGCACCCCAACGACCCGTTGGCGGGCAACGCCCAGTATTGGCTTGGCGAGAGCTTTTACGCACGCGGCAAATACACCGACGCGGCGGCCGCCTTTGCCGACGGCTACAAGCGCTATCCGCGTGGGCCCAAGGCGGCCGACGGCCTGCTGCAGCTCGGGATGTCGCTGGCCCGCGCCAATCAAAAGCACAACGCCTGCATCGCGCTGATGCAGCTCGACCACGATTTCCCGCATTCGGGGAGCGCGGTCAAAAGCCGGGCGACGCAGGAGAAAAAGCGGCTCGGGTGCTGAACCGGTGGCCGGGGCGGCGCCCCTCGGCGTCGGCGAGCTGGGCGAAGCCCTTGGCCGGCTCGCCCGGTTCGAAGACCCCCCGTTTCTCGCGGTCGCCGTCTCGGGCGGTCCGGACAGCTTGGCATTGGCAATTCTGGCCGACCGCTGGGCGCGGCTGCATGGCGGCGAAATCTGCGCACTGAGCGTCGATCACCGTTTGCGGCCGCAGAGCGGCACCGAGCTGCGGCGGCTCGGCGGCTGGCTCTTGGATCGGGGAATCCGCCATGAAATCCTCGTCTGGCAGACAGAACGGCCGGCGAGCGGATCCAGGAAGCCGCCCGCGCGGCGCGCTACCGGCTGCTCGCCCGCTGGTGTCGCGATCACGGCTGGCTCCATCTCTTGATCGCGCATCATCGCGAGGATCAGGCCGAAACTCATCTGATCCGCCGAGCGGCGCACAGCGGCGCCGACGGGCTCGCCGGGATGTCGCAGATTCGCGAGATCGAGGGTTGTCGAATCCTGCGCCCGCTGCTCGGCATCGGCAAGGCTCGCCTGGCGGCGACCCTCGAGGCCGAGCGCCAGCCTTTCATCGCCGACCCGAGCAACCATGACCCGGCTTTCGCGCGCGCGCGGCTGCGTGCCGGCGCGGACCCGGCGCTGCCGGCCGCCGGTGTCGATGCGTTGCTCGACAGAATTGGCGCGTTGGGCCACGCGCGGGCGGCGCGCGAACGCGCCCGCGACGCGCTGTTGGCGCGGGCCGTGGCCCTGCACCCGGCCGGCTTCGCAGCGCTCGATCTCCCCCGGCTGTTGGCGGCGACGCCCGGCATCGCCGAGCGGGCGGTTTCTGCGATCGTGGTCACGCTCGGCAACCGGCCCTATCCGCCGCGCCGACGCCAGGTCGTCCGGCTGCTGCAGGTGCTGGCCGGCAAAGCCGATGGCGGGCGCACGCTCGGCGGCTGTCGCTTTGTCGGCTGGCGCGGTCGGGTCCTCGTGCTGCGCGAGCTCGCCGCCGCCGCCGGCGCGGTCCGGGTCGAGCCCGGAACGAGCCTCCTCTGGGACGGCCGGTTCGCGGTCGCCTCGCCGGCCGAAGAAGCGACCGGTTGCTTCACCCTGGGTTATCTCGGCCGCGAGGGGGTCGCCGAGCTCGCGCTCCGGGTGTCGGGACAGCGGGATACCGGATTGCCGCCTCTCGCTCGGCCGACTTTGCCGGCACTGCGGGATGATGACGGCATCGCCGCCGTCCCCCATATCGGGTATCGACGCGGAGGAGTGGCTGTGCTGCCGAAGATCGTTTTCCGACCGGTCAAATGTTTGTCCGACGCGGGCTTTGCCGTTGTTAAAAGCAGCGCGCATCTTATCTCTTGATCGGACAAAATTGGTCGCGGGCCGGGCGTGACCGGCGTAGGCTGGCGGCGTGGGCTGGTTCGGTGCGTACTGCCCGGCTCGGCATGGAAAGGCGTTGAACGTGAATAATTTCGGCAAGAATCTCGCCCTGTGGATCGTGATCGGGCTGCTTCTCGTCGCACTCTTCAATCTGTTTCAGACCTCGTCCAATCGGGGACCGCAGTCGACCCTCGCCTTTTCCGACTTCCTCAACGACGTCGGCCGCGGTCAAGTCTCCGACGTTACGATCCAGGGCAACACCATCAACGGTCATTTCACCGACAGCCGGGCGTTTTCGACCTATGCCCCGAGCGACCCCAACCTGGTCGGCGAGTTGACCAAAAAGGGTGTGCGCATCTCTGCCGCCCCGGTCGACGACAACGTGCCGTCGCTGTTCGGGGTGCTGATCTCTTGGTTCCCGATGCTGTTGCTGATCGGTGTATGGATCTTTTTCATGCGCCAGATGCAGGGTGGCGGCGGCCGCGCGATGGGCTTCGGCAAGAGCCGGGCGCGGCTTTTGACCGAAAAGGTCGGGCGCATCACCTTTGAGGACGTGGCCGGGATCGACGAAGCCAAGCAGGAGCTCGAGGAGATCGTCGAATACCTGAAGGACCCGCAGAAGTTTCAGCGGCTCGGCGGCAAGATCCCCAAGGGGGTGCTGCTGTGCGGGCCGCCCGGCACCGGCAAGACGCTGCTCGCGCGGGCGATCGCCGGCGAAGCGAACGTGCCGTTCTTCACGATCTCGGGCTCTGATTTTGTCGAGATGTTTGTCGGCGTCGGCGCGAGCCGGGTGCGCGACATGTTCGAGCAGGGCAAGAAGAACGCGCCCTGCATCATCTTTATCGACGAGATCGACGCGGTCGGCCGTCACCGCGGCGCCGGGCTCGGCGGCGGCAACGACGAGCGAGAGCAGACCCTCAACCAGCTGCTGGTCGAGATGGACGGGTTCGAGGCGAACGAAGGGGTGATCCTGATCGCCGCCACCAACCGGCCCGACGTGCTCGACCCGGCCTTGCTGCGGCCTGGCCGCTTCGACCGTCAGGTCGTGGTGCCGAACCCCGACGTCGTCGGCCGCGAGAAGATCCTCAAGGTCCATATGCGCAAGGTGCCGCTCGCCACCGATGTCGACCCCAAGATCATCGCCCGCGGCACCCCCGGCTTCTCCGGCGCCGATCTCGCCAACCTCGTCAACGAGGCGGCGTTGATGGCGGCGCGCCGCGGCAAGCGCTCGGTGGCGATGAGCGAGTTCGAACAGGCCAAGGACAAGGTCATGATGGGCGCCGAGCGGCGCTCGATGGTAATGACCGAGGACGAAAAAAAGCTGACGGCGTATCATGAATCGGGACATGCGCTGTGCATGCTCTATGCCGAGGGGCACGAGCCGCTGCACAAGGTGACGATCATCCCGCGCGGCCGCGCGCTCGGCATCACCATGTATCTGCCGGAACGCGACAAGTACAGCCAGTCGAAGCTCGAGATCAAGGCGATGGTGACGAGCCTGTTCGGCGGCCGGGTCGCCGAAGAGCTGATCTTTGGCACGGAAAGGGTGACGACCGGCGCGGCCGACGACATCCGCCGGGCGACCTATCTGGCGCGGCGCATGGTCACCGAGTTCGGCTTCAGCGAAAAGCTCGGGCCGTTGCGTTACAGTGAGAACGAGGAGGAGGTTTTCCTCGGCCATTCGGTGACCCAGCGCAAGAATGTCTCCGACGCGACCGCCAGGGTCATCGACGAGGAGATCCGGCGCGTCGTCGACGAGGGCGAGCAGACGGCGCGCGACATCCTGACCGCACGGCTCGACGAGCTGCACGCGCTGGCCAAGGGGCTGCTCGAGTACGAGACCTTGTCCGCCGACGAGATCCGCCGGATCGTCAAGGGCGAGCGCATCGTGCGCGAGACCTCGGCGCCGCCGCAGACCGACGACGCGCGGCCGGGTCGGCGCAGCTCGGTGCCGCCCACCGGCCGTCCCGCCGGGCTCGAGCCCGAGCCGCAGCCGGGCGGCTGACCGCCGGCTTTCCCCGCTGGTTGTTGCCCGGTTGCCGATCTTTCCCGCATAACGGGAAGCGTCATCGGTGCGAAACATCGCATTCGCGAAAATGTTGTTTGAACTCCGCGAGGCGTTTGCCGCGAACTGGATTGTCGCAGCGACACTTCTAGGCTCTGGGGGGCGCAATGACGCGGAAGCTGTTCGGCACCGACGGGATCCGCGGGACCGCCAATATTGAGCCGATGACGCCGGAAACGGCGCTGAAAGTGGCGATGGCGGTCGGTGAATGCTTTAAGAACGGCGCGCACAAGCACCTCGTCGTGATCGGCAAGGACACCAGGCTTTCGGGCTACATGCTGGAACCGGCGCTGACCGCCGGCTTCGTGACGATGGGCATGGACGTGGTGCTGGTCGGGCCGCTGCCGACCCCGGCGATCGCCATGTTGACCCGCAGCCTGCGCGCCGATATCGGCGTCGTTCTCTCGGCGTCGCACAACCCCTATGGGGACAACGGCATCAAATTGTTCGGTCGCGACGGCTACAAGCTGTCGGACGAGCTCGAGCTGAAGATCGAAGCCTGCCTCGCCAAAGGCCCGAGCCGGCGGGCGGTTCCGTCCGAGCTCGGCCGGGTCAAGCGGCTCGACGACGCCGGCGGCCGGTACATCGAATTCGTCAAGCAGAGCTTTCCGCGCGGGCTGCGGCTCGACGGTCTGCGCATCGTCGTCGATTGCGCCCACGGCGCCGGCTACAAGGTGGCCCCGACCGTGTTCTGGGAATTGGGCGCCGAGGTGTTCGCCCTCGGGGTGACCCCGGACGGGCTCAACATCAACCGCGAATGCGGGGCGCTCGCTCCCGAGCAGATGCGGCGCGAGGTATTGGCGCGGCGAGCCGATATCGGGATCGCACTCGACGGCGATGCGGACCGGCTGATCGTGGCCGACGAGCGCGGCGTCATTCTCGACGGCGACCAGCTGATGGCGCTGATCGCCACCGGGCTGGCGCGCGGGGGGCGGCTTCAGGGCGGCGCGCTGGTCGCCACGGTGATGTCCAACCTCGGTCTCGAACGGTTTCTCGCGGACCAAAAAATCGGGCTGCACCGGGCTCCGGTCGGCGACCGCTACGTCGTCGAAAAGATGCGCAGCCTCGGCTGCAATGTCGGCGGCGAGCAGTCGGGCCACATCATCCTCGCCGATTACGCCACCACCGGCGACGGGCTGATCGCGGCACTTCAGGTGCTCGCCTCGATCGTCGAAACCGGGCGACCGGCGAGCGAAGTGTGCCGGCTGTTCACGCCGGTGCCGCAACGCTCGGGCAGCGTGCGCCACGGGCAGGTCATGCCGCTCGACCGGCCGGCGGTAAAGGAGGTGATCGCCGCGGGTGAGACGAGGCTCGGAAACGCCGGGCGTCTGGTCATCCGGCGCTCGGGCACCGAGCCGCTGATCCGGGTGATGGCCGAAGGCGAGGACGAGGAATTGGTCGCGCAGGTGGTCGAGGAGATCTGCGCTGCGATCCGCTCGGCCGCGCTGGACGACACGGCGGTGCGGATTGTGCCGCATCAGGGCGCGGCCCAGGCGGCGGAATAGCACGGGCAGCGTCATGGTGCGTGGGCGGGTCCTGATCGTCGCCGGCTCGGATTCCGGGGGCGGCGCCGGCATCCAGGCCGACATCAAGACGGTGACGATGCTCGATGCCTACGCGGCGACGGCGATCACCGCGCTGACCGCGCAAAACACCCTCGGCGTCTTCGGCGTCCTCCCCGTCCCGCCGGAATTCATTCGCCGACAGATCGAGGTGGTGCTCGACGACATCGGCGCCGACGCGATCAAGACCGGCATGCTGCACGACGCCGCGGTGATCGAAACCTTGGCCGGGGTGTTGGCGGAACGGGCCGCCGACTTGCCGCTGGTGGTCGACCCGGTCATGGCGGCCAAGGGCGGCGCCCGGCTGATCGAGCCCGACGCGATCGAGGCGCTGAAGCGGCTGCTGATCGGCCGCGCCACGGTGCTGACCCCCAACCTTCCCGAAGCCGAGATCCTGTGCGGCGCGGCGATCGGCGATGTCGCATCAATGCGCGCCGCCGGCGAAGCGTTGCTGGCGCTCGGCTGCCGGGCGGTGCTGGTCAAGGGCGGGCATCTCGCCGGCGACATCGTGTCCGACGTGCTGGTGACCGACACCGATACCCAGATATGGGAGAGCCCGCGGCTCGCCACCCGCCATACCCACGGCACCGGCTGCACCCTCGCCTCGGCGATCGCCGCCGGTCTCGCCCAGGGCCAGGGCATCGCCGCCGCCGTCGAGCGCGCGCGCGCCTATGTGCAGGCCGCGATCGCCAGCGCCCCCGGATTCGGCCGCGGCCACGGGCCGCTCGACCACGCCCACCCGCTGCGCGGCGGCCGGTAATCTACCGCCTCAAGGCGCACCGGCGCTCGCCTACAATTGCGCGATGCCGGCCCGGGCGCAGTCTTCATCCTGTTGCGAGGTGCCGCCGCCGACCCCGCAGGCGCCCTCGATGACCCCGTTCCTGATGATCGGCACCGCCCCCTGGCCCATGATCATGTGGCCGCCTTCCGCCGCAGCGATGCCGCGCGGGGTAGGCTGGTCGGCGCGCTGGGCCATCTCGCCGCTGGGCCGGCCGAAGGCGGCCGAAGCGACGGCCTTGCCCTGGCTGCCATAGGTACTGGCCCAGATCGCCCCGTCCATGCGCTGCAGCGCGACCGGCCGCCCGCCGGCGTCGCACACTGCGGCGCTGACCTTGATGCCGAGCTCCTGCGCCTTGGCCAAGGCACCGCGAATGATCCGATTGGCTTCTTCCAAAGTCAGCGCCATCGATCCTCTCCTCCCGCTCGAACGGATACCCGCCGCTTGGCGGCCAGGCCGACTATAGCGCAGGGCCGTCGGTGTATCGGGGTCGAATGAGGCCGTGCCGCGCGGGATCACCCGCTCGCCCCGCGGACGACGCGGTTCAGGTCAACGGGCCAAAAGCAGGCGGCGGGATGCGGCGACGCGAGGCGGCTTCGTAGGCCGACGCGATCCGCAGCAGAATATCTTCCTTGCCTGGCTCGGCGCGGAACACCAGCGAGAACGGCAGGCCGGGCGGCGGGATCCTCGTTGCGGTGTCGGAGGCAACGGGCACGTAGCGGGTGCGATCGGCGCTGAGGGCGAAGGCCGGATCATAGACCGTCGTGACATAGCCGGCCGGGATCAGCATTTCGGTCAGACCGGCGTTCGGGCCATAGAATGATTCGAGGCGCAAATTCTGCGTCAAGCCCGGTTCGGGAGCGCCGCCGATCTTGGCCGGCGGCAGTGGCGTGTGCAGGCGCACCAGCGCGTCGAGCCGGTTTTCGAGGATCACCATCATGTCGACCCGGCGCAACAGCTCGCGCAGCATGATGCGCTCGTCGACCCCCTGGCGGCCGCCAAGCCGGTTGCGCGGGTCGGCGATTTCCTGCCAGTTCCTGAAGGCGGCGCGCCCGTCATCGCCCCAGAATTTCGAGCGCGCGTTGAGGCTCGAGAAATCGGCGAGGGTCTCGGTAAAGCCGCGGGCCTGCCAGTCGGCGGCGCGGCGGCTCAGATATTGCGCGACATGAAAACGGAACGACATCGCCAGCTCCTGGCCCTGGATCGTGGCGATGTCGAGGTTGGCGGGCGGCGTGATCCGGCCCTCGGCCAGCTCGACCAAATAGTCGATCGGCGCCATCCCGCCGGCGCCAAAGATTTTTCCCGGCATGAACTCGGTCGGCCGGATCGCCGCCGCGAACTCCTCGAACACCGGCTGGCCGTCGGGACCGAGGCGAAACAGCAGATCGGGCATGAAGACCGGCACCAGCCGCGCCAACGCCCGGCGGAAATCGGGGTTCATCGCTTCGCAGTCGGGATCGGGCTCCCACAACGGGTCGGAAGATTTCGACCAGGGCGGCGCCGAGCCTGCGGCCGAGCACGGATTTGATCTCCGCCGCGGCGGCGGTGGCGATCGGTTGCGGGGCTTTGGCTCCGGGCGGCACCAGCATCGACTCGCGGATGACGCCGATCCGCATGCCCTCGAGCGAGCCTGCCGCCTCGGTCATCCCTGTATGGCTCGCATAACCGGTCGCCAGCACCGAGGAGCGCGCCACCGTGGTATAGGGGTCGCGCGGATCGTAATAGCCGGCTGCCGGATCCTTCAGCGCATCGAGCACCTTGGCGCAATCGGCGATGGTGCGGGCGAGGATGCCGCTGCGGTCGCAATAAATGTCGGCGCCGATCGCCCCGCCGTTGAAGCCGAGCATCGCCTTGTGCGGCAGGATCAATGCCACCGCGTTGTGATTGGCGGGCCCTCGGGTCGAAGCGCGGGTTTCCTCGCCGAGGCTGCACATGACGAGGTTGGCGCCGACCGACACGCCCGACCCCGACGAGGAGCCGAGCGAGGCGGCGCGCGTCGTGTCGTAGGGATTGGCCGGGTTGCCGGCCCAGCTCGAGCGCTGATAGCCGAGCGTGGACGGCAGCACTTTCTCGGGCTTGTGGCGCCCCCCGGGATCGCCGGCGCGACCGTTGTATTCGGTATTGACGGCCTTGGCGAAGATGATCGCACCCTTGTTGCGCAACTGCTCGACCAGGACATGATCGCGTGCCGGGAAATCGATGTCATAGGCCGCGTCGCCGCCGGCCGTGGTGCGCATGTCCTTGGTGTCGAACGGGTCCTTGAATGAGAACACGACTCCGTACATCGGCATCGCGTCGAGCGGCGGGTTGGGGCCATAGGTGCGGTCGAGCTCGGCCGCGCGTTCGAGCGCGTCGGGGAGTTGGCGAAATACCTCGCAGACCGGTGGTGCCGTGGGCGGCAGCGGACCGTCGGACGGGTGCCGGTCGAACTCGCCGCGGCAGGTGACCGAACGCTCGCCGCGGATGTTCAGGGTGGCGAGCGCGTTCAGCTTGCCGACCTCCGCAATGCCGGCGATCATCCCGTATTGCTGCTGCACCGAAGGGTCTGAGGCGGTCGCCTCCATGCGGCCCCATTCGAGCGGCGGCCCGCGGTACTTGTCGAGATCGGGCAGGATCGTCGCCGCCGCGACGGTTTCGGTCGGAAACTGCAGCGGCGCCATCGCCCGCACCGCACCCTTTGCCGCCGGGACCGGCACGCCGTCCGGTGTCACCAGCGCGCTGGCGACCCCGTTATAGGCGCGGACGCGGGCGATATAATGGCGCACGACCGCGGTGCAATTGGTCCGCCCCGCCCGGATCGCCCGGTGCAATTCGGCGATCGTCGCCTCTTCGAGCCGAAACGGCTCTGCCGACGACCCGCCCTCTGCTTCGCTCATGGCGCCCGCCCCCTTGCCCCGCGGCAGCGACGGACCGGGCGCAGATCACTCGCCCGTTCCAGCCGATCAGGTCAGCCTACAACGGCCGCCGACACCGCACGAGACCCGCGTCCGGGGCTCGCCAGCCCAGTTGCGATCAGCGCCGGCTCATGCCACCGACAGTTCCGCCAGGAGCTGCTTGCCTCTGGTCTCGGGGCCGGCGAAAACCGCGGCGGCGACGCTGAGGCTGGCGAAGATCGTGCCGATCAGCATCGGGATCGCAAATCCGGAATGCCAGTTGATCGCGAAATAGGTAATGATCGGCGCCGTCAAGCCGCCGAAGATGGCGCCCTGATGATAGACAAAGCCGGCCGCCGTGGCACGGACTTCGGTCGGGAACCGCTCGGCGAGATAAGCCGGGTAGAGCGTGTGCATGCCGCCGCCGCCGAACATGCCCTGCAACGTGAAAAACACGACGATCATCGCGTAATCGTGTGTCAATAGATAAAGTGGTGCTACCGGCATCGTCAGCAGAGCCGGGATGATGATTGACCAGCGGCGGCCGAAGCGATCCGCGAGCCAGCCATAAACCGAACCGGAAAAGAAAAATACCAAGCTTTGCAGCATGATCGGCAGCGCCACCAGACCCGGGCTGAGATGCAGATCCTTTTGCAGATAGGTCGGGAACAGCCCGCCGACCGAGTAGCCGACGACAAACGCGCTGGCCATCCACCAGCACGCGGTCATGGTATTGGCGAGCAGCCCCCGCTTGAAAATCTTCAGCAGCGGCACCTTGACCTCGCGTTGCTGCAGGCGCTGAAGCCGGCGGTTCTCAACCCACACCGGCGGCTCTTTGACATAGCGGCGCACATAGACGATCCACAGCGCCGGCAGTACGCCGAGCATCAGCAGGCCGCGCCAACCGATGTGGGTATAGAGCAACCCATAGGCCGCGCTCGACAACAAAGCGCCGAGACCCCACGACGATTGCAGCACGGCACCCATAAAGCCGCGCGAGCGTATCGGCCACGATTCCATTGCCAGCGCCGCGCCGCAGGGCCATTCCGCTCCCATGCCGATGCCGAGCAATGCGCGAAACAGAAACAAGAACCAGAATGCCGGCGAGAAGGCGGCGATGAAATTGCATGCCGAATACCATGCGATCGAGATCATCAACGGTTTTTTGCGCCCGATCCGATCGGCGAGCCAACCCGAGCCGGTGGCGCCGACCAGCCGCATCCACAGGGTTATGGTAAAGACCGCGGTGACCGCGGTCAGCGGCACGTGAAACTCCTGGGAGATCGGCAGCATGATCAACAAGAAGATCGTGAAGTCAAAGGCGTCCAGGGTCCAGCCGAGCCAGGCGGCGACCCAGGCCAGCCATTGCTCCTTCGTCGGCTCCTTCCACCATGGAATGGGTTTCAGAGTCTCTACGGCTGTCGACATTGTGAAACCCTCCCGTTCGAAACGGCCCCTTGAACGGAGCCCTAGGTACTTTTGAGGCGGTGCGGGCCGGTGCTGTACCGCCGTCTTCCCGCGCACACTGTTGCAGATCGGCGCTGCTTTGTGCCCTCCGAGACGAAAAGGGCCGCTCCCGGCAAATGCCGAAAGAGGCCCTTTCTTGCTCGAAGGCGGTCCCGCTCAGGCCACGACCAGATCGGGCACCATCTCCGTTCCCCTGGTCTCGGGGCCGACCACCACCGACAGGATAAAATTGACCAATCCGAACATGGTGCCGATCAGCATCGGGAGCGCGAACCCTAAATTCCAGGAAATCGCGAAGTAGGTCAGGATCGGCGGCACCATCGCGCCGGGAATTGCCCCGACGTGATAGCAAAAGCCGGTTGCGGTGGCGCGGATCTCAGTCGGGAACCGCTCGGTCAAGTAGCTCGGCACCTGTCCGTACATGGCGCCGCCGGCGAACAGCCCCTGCGCGATGAAGGCGATCACGACCCACGTAAAGTTGCCGGAAAACAGGTAGATCGGCACCAGCGGGATCGCGCACAGCGCCGGGATGATCATGGCCGGGCGGCGACCGATCTTATCCGACACCCAGCCCCAGCCCGAGCTAGCGAGAAACACCAGGATGTTGGCAAAGGCGATCGGCGTCGCGATCAGCGCCGGGCTCAGATGCAAATCGTGCTGCAGATGCGTCGCGAACAGCGCGTTGATCGAATAGTAGGTAACAAAGCCGGCCGCCTGAAACCAGCACGTAGTCACCGTATTGGCGAGCATGCCGCGCTTGAAGATCGTCAACAGCGGAACCTTGACCTCGCGGTGTAGGGTGCGCTGCAGCCGGCGGTTCTCAAGCCACACCGCCGGTTCCTTGACATAGAAGCGAATATAGACGAGCGCCAATGCCGGGGCGATGCCGACCCACAACATGCCGCGCCAGCCGATGTATTTAAAGAAGATGCCGTAGACCAGGCTCGACAGCAGAAAGCCGAGGCCCCAGGAGCCCTGCAAGACCCCGCTCATAAACCCGCGCGAGCGGATCGGCCAGGTTTCCATCGCCAGCGAGGCGCCGGCCGGCCACTCCGCCCCCATGCCGAGGCCGAGCAGGGCGCGAAACAGCAGCAAGAACCAGAAGGTCGGCGAAAATCCGGCGATGAAGTTGCAGACCGAATACCAGGCGATCGAGATCATCAGCGGGGCCTTGCGCCCCATCCGGTCCGCCATCCACCCCGACGCCGTGGCGCCGATCAGCCGCATGAACAAGGTCAGCGTGAACACGATCGTGACCGCGGTCAGGGGCACGCCGAACGCCTTGGAGATCGGCAGCATGATCAGCAGGAAGATCGTGAAGTCGAAAGCGTCCAGGGTCCAGCCCATCCACGCCGCCGCAAAGGCGTACCACTGGTCCTTGGTCGGCTCCTTCCACCACGGAATGTCCCTTACGTTCTCCACCGCCGCCATGACCCACTCTCCTGCTCGAGACGGCCCCCTTGAGAGAGGAGCCTTGCAGCAAGTGTAGGGCAGCCTTGCGAGAATGTCTCTCGCTTTTTTGCTCATTGTTATTGCACGGAATTTAGGCATTTCACCGTCGCGATCAGATGGTTGGCGGCGCAGCGCGCCGGCGATGGCGCGAAAATGGTCGGACAGCCCCGCGCGCACGATATTTGCACGTAAGCCATGGTTTCGCAGCAGGGTCGCGGCCGTGCAAAGCCGTGCCGGGAGGCGCAGCTTCGGCTAGAAGACCGGGGGCTGCCGACAGATCTCGGCCGCAGCCGACAAAGCCAGCGGGGATATGGCCGAAGAGCGCATCGACGCCGTCGAGGACAGCCGCGGCCCGCCGCCCGCCGCGCAGTGGCAGCGCACCCTGTGGGCGATGGTCGTCATCCAGTTCGTGATGACCATGTCGTTCTCGATGCTGAGCCCGATCATGCCGCTGTTTCTGCCGGTGCTCGGGGTCCGCTCGGCGAGAGCGGTCGATCTGTGGGCCGGCATCCTCTCCGGCATTACCTCGCTGGTCGCGGCCTTTGCCTCGCCGCTGTGGGGGCGCCTCGCCGATCGCCGCGGCCGCAAGCTGATGCTGCTGCGGTCGAGCCTGGCGATCGGCGTGTTTGCCGCGCTGATGGGGATCGCCGCCAACGTCTGGCAGTTCTTTGCCTTTCGCGCGCTGATGGGGGTGTTCGCCGGCTTCTCCAGCTCGGCGATAGCGCTGGTCGCGAGCCAGGCGCCCGAAGAGCGGCTCGGTTTCGCGCTCGGCTGGCTCAGCACCGGGCAACTGGTCGGCTCGCTGGTCGGCCCGCTGCTCGGCGGCGCGCTCGCCGACGCGACCCACAGCTACCGTATCCCGTTCTACTGCACCGGGGCGACGGTGCTGCTGTCGACGGGGCTCGTCTGGTTCGGCGTGCACGAGCGTTTCGTGGCGCCCCCGCGCACCCGAGGCGGACGCTCGCTGCTCGCCAGCCTGATCGCGGTGGCGCGCTCGCCGGGGCTTTTGCCATTGTTTTTCGTGCTGTTGATGGCGCAGTTCGGGGTGCGCACGGTGCAGCCCGTCATCACCTTGTTCGTCAAGGAGCTGGTCGGCATGCGGCCCGATCTCGCCACCTTGAGCGGCATCGCCTTTTCGGTGACCGGGCTTGCCGACGTCGTCGCCTCGCCGTTTCTCGGCAAGCGCAGCGATGTGCTCGGCTATCGCCGGGTATTGCTGATCAGCCTGCTGGGGGCGACCCTGACCACCCTGCCGCAAGCCTTTGTCGGCAATTATTGGATCTTTACCGCCGAGCGCTTTGGCGTGGGCCTGTTCATCGGCGGTATCCTGCCGACCGCCAACGCGCTGGTCGGCCGGCTGGTGCCGCGGGCGCAGCGCGGCACGGTCTACGGCATCACCGCCTCGGCGATGTTTCTCGGCAACTCGCTCGGCCCGCTGAGCGGGGGCGCCGTGGCGGCGGCGTTCGGGCTGCGCTGGGTGTTCCTGGTCACCGGCGCGGTGCTGCTGGCGAATTTGGTCTGGGTCTATTACCGAGTGCCGGAATATGCCGACGCCGCCGATTTATAGGGACCTGCCTGCTCGGACGGGTCGAACCGGCAGTGCGGAGATCAGGGGCGCAACGGGTGGTTCATGATCGCCTGCTGCTCGGGGGTCAGCGACTGATAGAGCGCCTGGAGCGCCGGCCTCGCCGATTGCAGCGCGTCGAGCTTGGCCGACAGGAACTGCTGCGTCCGGTCCAGCCGGTCGAGCAGCGTCAATTCTTCACGCGGTTTGAGCTCTTGGCACAGCTGCCGCTCTTTCTGCTGCTCGGTCTGGGCGATGCTCTGCAATTTGTCCCACAGCGGGCGCTGCTGCGCGGTCAGGCCGAGCTTCGCCTCGACATAGGCGCGGCGGGCGGCGCGCCAGGCGAGCCGGTCGATGCAGCGTTCCCGCGGGTCCCAGCGCATCATCCCCATCCGGCGCATCATCGGGCCGCCCTGCATGTCCCACCGGCCCTGGCCGCGCATCCACTGACGGTGCATCCACGGGCCGCCGCCGGCTTGTTCCCCAGCACCCTGCGCACCGCCCGCCTGCGTGCCGCCCACCTGGCTCTGTGCGCTGCCTCCTTGGCCCTGCTCGTTACCCGGAACAGTCTGGGCTTGCGGGGTCCCGGTGGTCTCGGCCGGCTGGGCGAAGACCGGCATCGCGACCGCGGCTGTAACGGCGACCACAAGGGCGGGCAGCATCCTGTTCACGAAACCCTCCGTGGAGTGGCGGTTCGATGGCCGAGCCGCGTTCGATCAGGAATATGCAGCCGCCGCCGGAACGATCCCCGCGACGCGGGGCGGCGGGTTGCGCAGCCGGGCTCACACCTCGAGCCGCCGCAGATATTGCGCGACAAAATCGCAGCCGACCAATTCCTTGTAGGCGTCGGTCAGCCTTTGGGTGACGGGTCCCGGCATCTGTCCGGCGCCGAAGCGGCGACCGTTCAAGCTGCGCACCCCGCAGATGCACAGGCTCGTCGACGTCAAAAAGCATTCGTCGGCAGTGTAGGCGTCGTAGAGGTCGAGGTCGGCCTCCGCGCAGGGGACGCCGAGCTGGCCGGCGAGGTCGATCACCGCCTGCCGGCTGACGCCGGGCAGCACAAAGCGCTCCCGCGGCGTCAGCAGCCCGCCGGCGCGGACCAGAAAGATGTTGCTGCCCTGGCCCTCGGCGAGATTGCCGTTGACGTCGAGCAGCACCGCCCAGGCGGCGGGATTCTGCGCCTTCACTTCGCGGTCGGCGAGGACGAGGTTCAGGTATTGGTGCATCTTGGCCCGCGGCGACAATGAATCGGGCGGCGTGCGCCGGAGGGACGGGGTAATCACCTCGATGCCGTCTCGGAAATGGGAGGCGCGCTCGCGCAATGGCAACGGCACGCATTCGACGATCACATTCGGCCCGTAATGGTCCCAATTGTCGCCGGGCACCGGGTGGATGCCGCGGCTGATGCGTTGAGCCAGCCAGTAATCCTCGCCGGGCGCCAACAGATGCCGGTTGCGGTCGAGCACGTCGGCGCTGATCGCCACCATCCGCTCCGGTGTCACGCCCGGATCGAGGTCGAGGTATTTCAGCGATCGGTAGAGCCGCGCCACATGCTCCTCGAGGCGAAAGGCAGCGCCGTTGAAGCTGCGGGTCATGTCGAAGACCGCGTCGCCGCGCAGAAACCCCTGGTCGCGGAACGGGATCAGGACTTCGCTCTCGCGCACGATCCGCCCGTTGAACCACGCGACCCGCTCGTTTGCCAGCGCCATCCTCCGACCCTCCTCGGTGCCCCGATACAGTGTCGCCAACCCCCGGCGAAAAGGCAATTCGAGGCGGATCGGCGCCGCTCACCAGACGCCCGGCAGCAACCGCCAGCGCACCTGCCGGGCGTAATCCGCGTAGCCCGGCAACCCGGTCTGCAGCATCCGGTCCTCGACCAGCGTGCGGCGCACGAGCCAGAGAGCGCCGACAGCGCCGAGACCGGTCGCGAGCCACGAGCACAGCACGAGCCCGCTCGCCGCAATCGCCGGGATCCCGCCCGCATAACCGGGGTGACGCACCCAGCGATAGGGACCGTCGGCGACGACGCGCTGCCCGCGGTCTTGCTGGAGGCGAACGGCGGAAGAAAAGAAGCGGTTGACGTGCATCGCCCAGAGACCGAAGGCCGACCCGGCGGCAAAGACCGGCAGCGCGGCGAGGCCCAATTGCAGCGGCACGGTGTCCGACCAATGAAAACGGCCGCGATCGAGACCGGCGATCGCCCAATACAAAACACACAGCAGAAAGGCGATGCGGAGGCTCCATGGCAGCGGCTTGCCGCCCGGCCGCATCCGCTCGCGCGCCAGATCCTCGCCGATCAGGAAAAGCCCGCCGAGAGAGAGCGCCGCGATGATCGCGACATAGACCCAGTAGAGCGGAAGGTCGAACCGCCCCGCCGCGGCGAACAATATGACGGCAACGAGCAGCGGAAAACCGAACGTCTGGGCCAGCATCCAGCCCGGCAGAGACTTCACCCGCGCAACACGCCGCCGGTGGCTTTCTCGACCTGCGCGACGAGACGCTTGGAGAAGCCTTCGATCTCGGCGTCGGTCAGGGTGCGGTCGTGCGGCTGCAAGACCACCGCGATGGCCAACGACTTCTTGCCCGAGGGCAGGCCGGCGCCGTCATACACGTCGAACAGGCGGATTTCGGCGACCAGCCCGCGGTCGACGCCGCGGGCGGCGCGCAGCAGAAGTCTCGGCCGGCAATTCGCGGTCGACGACAAAGGCGAAATCGCGCTCGATCGGCTGGAACACCGACAATTGCAAGGGCGGCTTGGCGCGGCCGGCGCGCGGCGCGGGCGCGGCGTCGAGAAAAACTTCGAATGCGACGAGCGGCGGCTTCGCATCGAGCGCCTCGATCACCGCCGGATGCAGCTCGCCAAATCCGCCCAGCAGCTTGGGCCCGAGCCGCAGGGTGCCGGCCCGGCCCGGGTGATACCAGCCGGGCGGGTCGGCGCCGGCCTGGACGTTCTCGGCCGGGGCGCCCATCGCGGTCAGCGCGGCCAGCGCATCGGCCTTGACCTGATAGAAATCGACATCCCGCGGCCGGTCGCGCCAGTGCCTGGGGCCGGTATGCCCGGTGCGCAGCCCGGCCGCGGCCAAGCCCTGACCCTGCGGCGTGTCGTCCCGATAGAGCGGCCCTAATTCGAACAATGCCGCGTCGGCAAAACCGCGATCGGCGTTGCGCCGGGCGGCGGCGACGAGCCCCGGCAGCAAGGAGGGCCGCATCATGTCGAGATCGGCGCTGATCGGGTTGACCACCCGCAATTCGGGCTTGCCGCCGCCGAAGAGCTCGGCCTCGCGCGCCGCGATGAACGAGAAGGCGACGGTCTCGGTCAGGCCGCGGGCGGCGAGCGCGCGGCGCACCAGCTCAGAGCGCCGCCGGGCCGGGATCAGCGCCGGGCGCGGCAATGGCGCCTCGCGCGGCAACGGCACCGCCGGGATCCGGTCGTAGCCCTTGGTCCGCAATACCTCCTCGACGAGGTCGGCCTCGCCCTCGATGTCGCCGCGCCAGGAGGGCGGCGCAACCGAGAGATCGCCGCCGGCCTGAGGCTCGACCGCGCAGCCGAGCGCCTCCAGGATCGCGGCACTCTGCTTCGGCGGCACGTCGAGACCCCCGAGGCTCGCCGGACGCTCGGCGCGCAACCGGTAACGACGCCGCCAATCCGGAACCGCGCCGGCGGCCACGACATCGGAGGCCTCGCCGCCGCACAGTGCGAGCATCAGCCGGGTAGCGATCTCGAGCCCATCTTTGACAAAGGCCGGGTCGAGGCCGCGCTCGAAGCGGTAGCGCGCGTCGCTGGCGATGCCGAGCTTGCGGCCGGTGGCGGCGGTGCGCACCGGGTCGAACAAGGCCGCCTCGACAAAGATTTCGGTCGTGGTCTCGGTGCAGCCGGTCGCCTCGCCGCCGATCACGCCGCCGAGGCTCTGCACTCTGGCCCGGTCGGCGATCACCGTCACCTCAGGATCGAGCGCGTATTCCTGGCCGTTCAGCGCCAGCAGGGTTTCGCCCTCGCGCGCCAAGCGCACCCTCAGATCGCCTTGGAGCCGCTCGGCGTCGAACACATGCAACGGTCGGTTCAAGTCAAATGTCAGGAAATTGGTGATGTCGACCAGGGCCGAGATCGGCCGCAGCCCGATCGCTTCGAGCCGGCGGCGCAGCCAATCGGGGCTCGCCCCGTTGCGGACGCCGCGCAGGTGCCGGCCGAGAAACAGCGGGCAGGCGGAATGATCCTCGATATGGATGCCGATCGGCGAGCGGAATTGGCCGGGGACGGGCGTCGTGTCGAGCGGCTTCAGACGGCCGAGCCCGGACGCCGCGAGATCGCGGGCGATGCCGTGGACGCCGAGGCAGTCGGCCCGGTTCGGCGTCACCTTGATGTCGATGACCGCGTCGGAGAGCCCGATCAGCTCGGCATATTTCGCCCCGAGCGGTGCATCCGGCGGCGCTTCGATGATGCCGTCGCGATCCTCACCAAGGCCGAGCTCGAAGGCCGAGCACAACATGCCTCGCGAGGCGACGCCGCGGATCGTGCTCTCCTTCAGCACGGCGCCGGTGCGCGGGATGACCGTGCCGGCCGGGGCAAAGACGCCCTTGATGCCGGCCCGCGCGTTGGGTGCGCCGCAGACCACCTGAACCTGGCCCTGGCCGGTGTCGACGATGCAGACCCGAAGCCGGTCGGCATCGGGGTGGCGCTCGGCCGACAACACCGCGGCGACGGTGAAGGGTTCGAGTGCCGCAGCGCGGTTTTCGACCGCTTCGACATCGTGGCCGAGCATGACCAGCCGCTCGACGATCGCGGCCAGCGGCGCATCGGTGTCGAGATGGGTCTCGAGCCAGGTGAGGGTCGTCTTCATGCGGCGCCCGCCCCGGTCAGTGGGCCGCGCACCAGCGAGGGGATGTCGAGCGGCAGGAAGCCGTAATGGCGCAGCCAGCGCAGATCGGAATCGTAAAATGCCCGCAGATCGGGGATGCCGTATTTCAGCATCGCCACCCGCTCGATCCCCATGCCAAAGGCAAAGCCCTGCCATTGCGCCGGGTCGATGCCGCAATTCTTCAGCACATTCGGGTGGACCATGCCGCTGCCGAGGATTTCGAGCCAGTCGCCGCCGCCGCCGATCTCGAGCCGCCCACCCTGGCGCGAGCAGCCGATATCGACCTCGGCCGAAGGCTCGGTGAACGGGAAATAACTCGGCCGGAAGCGCACCGGAAGGTCGTCGAGCCCGAAAAACGCCCGGCAGAACTCGATCAGGCAGCCTTTCAGATGCCCCATATGAGTCGAACGATCGATGACCAGCCCCTCGACCTGGTGAAACATCGGCGAATGCGTCGCGTCATGGTCGCAGCGAAAGGTGCGGCCTGGGACGATGATCCGGATCGGCGGCGGCTCGGCCAACATCGTGCGGATCTGCACCGGCGAGGTGTGGGTGCGCAGCACCAGCCGGCTGCCGTCGGCGCGCTCGGGCAGGTAAAAGGTGTCGTGCTCCTGGCGCGCCGGATGCTCGGGCGGGATGTTGAGCGCCGTGAAATTGTAGAAATCTTCCTCGATATGCGGCCCTTCGGCCACTGCGAAACCCATCTCGCCAAAGATCGCAACGATTTCATCAATGGTCTGGCTGATCGGGTGGATGCGGCCTTCGCCGGCAAACCGGACCGGCAAGGTGACATCGGCGCGCTCGGCGGCGAGGCGCCGTTCGAGGGCGGCGCGGCCGAGACGGGTCGCCGCCTCGGCCAGCGCCGCAGTAATGCGGTCCTTGGCGGCGTTCAATTCGGCGCCGGCGCGGCGCCGCGCCTCCGGATCGAGGGCGCCCAGCTCGCGCATCGCTGCGGTCAAGGTGCCGCGTCGCCCCAGCACCCTGACCCGAATCTCTTCGAGCGCTTCGGGCGAGGGTGCAGCGGCGATCTCGGCAAGGATGTTGGCGTTCAACGGGTCGAAATTTGCCATTGATCGATTCCACAAAAAAGGGCCATCTGACGCGGCCCCTTTTCGGCTGACGTTTGCGTCACGTTAGCGCATCGCATCTTCGGGAGGAAACAACGGCTATTGTCCCCTCCCGCCTCGCGCTACGGAGGAGGCAAAGGCCCAGGAGGCTTACCCGGCGAGGGAAGCGGCCACTGGTTCCCCGGCTTAATTCCCATCTTCATCTTCCGTCCTTTCCTTTTCCCCGGCCAGCCACAGCCCGTCCTTCGGAACCCTGCGATTTACTTCGTCTACTAACGTAGCACGGTAGGCGGGCTCTGGATCTCCATCACCTTGAGGCTCCAACTCTGCAATCTTGTTACGCAACTCCCTGACTGCAGAAATAACCCTTCGTGGTAATTCTCTTACCTTGGATATCCTCGCACGAGAGCTATTAATATCTGTGATGATTTGATAGAAGCTGATCGAAAGCGTTGCATATTCCGTCGAAAGCCGCGTATATCGTTGGATTCTCTGGGCATATCTCAGCACCGGTTTCCATGTTGTGAGAAGTATCGACAGTGCCGCCAGCACTCCCCAGACATATTGCCCTTCAGTTGTCTTCCATAACGCGAATCCGGCAACGCCACTGGACGAAGACCCGGTTAATATTGCGCCCTCGTACCATTTATTTCTTGCAGATACCGATGCGAGTTGCTTGCTGTTGTATATCCTGTTCAATACACAATTCCGGTAATCCGTATAAATCCCAACAAGGGTGTTGTTGAGGTCGGTGAAATCATTCCGCTTGCGCTTCTTCGTCGTCGCCCTATCCCACCGACGGACATCCCCTAAATTTGTTTCGACATTATACGGTGGAAACCCTTCTCCGATCCCGCCAAGTGAGCGCCACTTTCTTGTCTCTGGGTCTCCGTTGCAACGAGGTTTTGCCTGCAGCAGGCACGTGGCCGACCGAACCGATAGGCTGGTGGCGTCGTCGGGCTGTTGCCCTGCCTTCACTACCTGTCACATTTGAGGGCAGGCCTCTTTCGCATCGCCAATGCGCGCTCTGACGACCGAATTGGCGCCGCCTCGGAGCCGAACCTCAGCTCGTCCGGTTGCCGGTAAAGCGCAGCAAGTCGGCGATAATTGCCCGGCGCAGCTCTCCCGCGTCCTTGCGCTGGCGCGGGCCCGTCCCTCCCCCCTTGAGCGCGGGGAGGGACGAGGTTGGGAGTTGTCCGCTTGGTCGAGCCATCGGCGTCAGGCTGCCGCTGCGTCAGGCTGCGTGGGCAGCGCCGCGCGGGCGGTCGAGACGATCGCCGCGAACGCCTCCGGCTCGCGGATCGCGATGTCCGAGAGCACCTTGCGGTCGAGATCGAGCCCGGCGAGCTTGAGGCCGTGCATAAATTGCGAATAGGTGAGCCCGTGCTCGCGCACCCCGGCGTTGATTTGCTGGATCCACAACGCCCGAAAATCGCGCTTGCGGTTGCGCCGGTCGCGATAGGCGTACTGCAGCGCCTTTTCGACCTTTTCGATGGCGATGCGATAAGCGGTCGAACCGCGGCCGCGATAGCCCTTGGCGAGCTCGAGGACCTTCTTGTGTCGGGCGTGGGTCGTCACCCCGCGTTTGACGCGCGCCATCGACTAACTCCGCAGATAGGGCATGTAGGTCAGCACCAGCGTGCTGTCGCCCTTTTCCAACGTCGTCGTGCCGCGCCGCTTGCGCTTGCCCTGCTTCGGCTTGCTGATCAGCCGGTGGCGCTTGTAGGCGTAGTTGTGCTTGATCTTTCCGGTGCCGGTGCGGCCGAACCGCTTTTTGGCGCCGCTCTTGGTCTTGAGCTTGGGCATCTGATGATCCAGTAGCCGGGACGAACGGGTCCGCGCTGCGGGCCGCGGCCCTTCGAGCCGCGCCTTATAACGATCGCCCCCGGCGAAAGCAAGCTAGCGAAAGCAAGCTGGCGAAAGCAAGCCGCCGCGAACTCGGCTATTTGGGCGACATGACCATGGTCATCTGCCGGCCTTCCATGCGCGGCATCTGCTCGACCTTGGCGACTTCCTGAAGATTGTCGCGGACCCGGATCAACACGTCCATGCCGAGCTCCTGATGCGCCAGCTCGCGCCCGCGGAACCGCATCGTCACCTTGACCTTGTCGCCCTCGTCCAGAAATTTCATCATGCTGCGCATCTTCACATCGTAATCATGGTCGTCGATGCTGGGCCGCAGCTTGATTTCTTTAACTTCTATAATCTTTTGCTTTTTTCGGGCCTCGTTTTTCTTTTTTTGCTCTTCGTATTTGTATTTGCCGAAGTCGAGCATCTTGCAGACCGGCGGGTCGGCATTGGGTGCTATCTCGACCAGATCGAGACCGGCATCGGCGGCCATGGCCAGCGCTTCGTTGCGCCCGACCACCCCCACCATATTGCCCCGGTCGTCGACCAGGCGCACACGAGGCACCCCGATCTCGTCGTTGATCCGGGGCCCTTCGCGGGTCGGGGTGACGTTCATTGGTGGTCTGGGTATCTACATTCTCCTCTTGCAGGTTGAAGCACGCCGTCCCGATCCAGCCAATTTCGTCAGGACAACGACGGAACCGCCGCCTCCTCCTTCAATCTAGCAACCGCTTCGCCGAGCGCAAGGGCTTCCTGCGCGTTGCCGCCGAGACGGCGCAAAGCGACCGCCCGGTTCGCCGCCTCGCGCCGGCCGACAACCAGCATGACCGGCACCTTCTGGAGACTGTGCTCTCGCACCTTGTAGGAGATTTTTTCATTGCCGTTGTCGAGCACCGCCCTGAGCCCCGCGGCGGCCAATTCGCGCGCGACCTCGGTGGCGTAGGCGGCCGCTTCCGCGGCGATCGAGGCGACGACGATCTGCACCGGCGCCAACCACAGCGGAAAGCGCCCGGCGTAGTGCTCGATCAGGATGCCGATAAAGCGTTCCATCGAGCCGAGGATCGCGCGGTGCAGCATGACCGGAACATGCCGCCTGCCATCCTCGCCGACATAGCTCGCGCCGAGCCGCTCGGGCATGTTGAAATCGAGCTGCAAGGTGCCGCATTGCCAGTCGCGGCCGAGCGCATCGCGCAGATGGAATTCGAGCTTCGGGCCATAGAAGGCGCCTTCGCCCGGAGCCAGCGTATAGGCGAGCCCGGCCGCCGCCACCGCGTCCTTCAGGCTCTCTTCGGCCCGGTCCCAAATCGCATCGCTGCCGGTGCGCGGCGTCGGGCGGTCGGCAAATTTGATGGCCACATCGTCAAACCCGAAATCCTTGTACACCGACAACAACAGCCGGCAGAACGCGACCGACTCGGCAGTGATCTGGTCTTCGGTGCAAAAGATGTGCGCGTCGTCCTGGGTGAAGGCGCGCACCCGCATGATGCCGTGCAAGGCACCCGAAGGCTCGTTGCGGGTGCAGCTGCCGAATTCAGCGAGGCGCATCGGCAGCTCGCGATAGCTGCGCAGCCGGTCGCGAAAGATCAGCACGTGGCCGGGACAGTTCATCGGCTTGACCGCCAGCACCCGGTTGTCGCGGCTTTCGGCGATAAACATGTTCTCGCGGAAATTCTCCCAATGCCCGGTTTTCTCCCACAGGCTGCGGTCGAGCAGCTGCGGCCCTTTGACTTCGAGGTAACCGGCGGCATCGAGCCGCGCCCGCAAATAAGCTTCGATGATGCGGAATAGGGTCCAGCCCTTTGGGTGCCAGAAAACGCTGCCGACCGCTTCCTCGCCGAGATGAAACAGCTCGAGCTCGCGGCCGAGCCGGCGGTGGTCGCGGCGCTCGGCTTCCTCGAGCCGAAACAGATATTGGTCGAGCTCTTTCTGGGTCGCCCAGGCGGTGCCGTAGATGCGCTGCAACTGCGCGTTCTTGGCGTCGCCGCGCCAATAAGCGCCGGCCACGTTCATCAGTTTGAAGGCCTGGCCGAGATGGCCGGTCGAGGGCAGATGCGGCCCGACGCACAGATCGACAAACCCGCCTTGGCGATAAAGGCTGATCTCCTCGCCCGGCGGGATCTCGCCGATATATTCGGCTTTGTAGCGCTCGCCGATGCCGGCGAAAAAGGCGATCGCCGCGTCGCGCTCCCAGACCTCGCGGGTGATCGGCTCGGCGCGGCGCACGATCGCGCGCATCCGCTCCTCGATCCGTCCGAGGTCTTCGGGGGTGAACGGGTCGGCGCGGACGAAATCGTAATAAAAGCCGGTGTCGGTCGCCGGACCGAAGGTGACTTGCGTATCCGGGTAAAGCTCCTTGACCGCCTCGGCCATCACATGCGCCGCGTCGTGGCGCAGGATCTGGAGGCCCTCGGGCGTGTCGCGGGTGACGATCGCGACCGCGGCGTCATGGCCGATTGGGGTCCCGAGGTCGCGCAATTCACCGTCGACCCGGATCGCGATCGCCGCCTTGGCGAGACCCGGCCCGATCGCGGCCGCGATCTCGGCCCCGGTGACCGGCCCGGCAAAGTCGCGGCGGCTGCCGTCGGGCAAGGTCACGACGACCGGCGCCGGGCCCCCCGGATTTGGCAAGCCCTGGACGGCGGAGGACTGGTGCTGCATCGTCCCGCTCCGGCGAGGCTCAAGGGAGCCGGGATTTAGCCCAAGCGGCACCGCGCAGCAACCTCGCCGATAGCGATAATGGTGCGGGGCTGCGGTCTCGGACGCCGTTGCCGACCGCGGACGCCCCGCCGATCCGCTCAGAACTCCTGCGGACGCGGTGCGGAGCTGTCGGAACCGCGGCGCCGCTCGGCCATGAATTCGTCGAATTCGGCCTTGTCCTTGGCGTGGCGCAGGCGGTCGAGAAATTCCATGAACTCGCGCTGCTCCTCTTCGAGCCGGCGCAGGGTTTCGGAGCGGTATTCGTCGAACGCGCGGTTGCCGGTCGCATACCGGGCGCGGGCGCCGCTTCCTGCTCCTCGCACCGCCGCAGCCCCACCGCTCCGCCGCCGCCTGCATGCGGCCCATCCGCTGCTGCATCCGCTCCATGCGCCGCTGCCAGCGCGTTCCGCCGCCTTGTGCCCAGCACGCCATTCGCCCACTCCCGATCAGAAACCCGAGAACCACCAGGCCCAGCGGCCACCACAGCATGAAGCTCAACACCGTCAGGCCGATCCACGCCGGCTTGCCGAGATCGTCCAGATGCGCCGCCAAGTGATGCATGACCGCACCATGTGAATGTTTCTAACATTTACATAGCTCCGGTCCGCCCGCCTGTCAAGCGCGGCCGGTTCGGGATTCTGGAGCCGCTGGTTCGGCGATGATGCCGAGCCCGCGCAGATAGATCAGCATGGCCGCTTCGAGCAAGTCTTCGGCGCTCATCGGCAGCCGGCGCCGGCCGCCGTCGCCACGAGCAAACAGCGAGGCGATCCCGTGCGAGAGGGCCCAGACATGGAGGCTCATCATCAGGGATGGCGGCCGCCTTTCCGGCGGCAGCCGGGCGCACAGGGTTTCCGAAGCGTGGCGCAGCACGGCAAAGCCGCGGTCGGCGGCTTGACGCAAGGCCGGGTCGTCGTCGAACGACAGCCCCGCCTCGAACATCGCCGAATAATAGGCCGGCTCGTCACGGGCGAAAGCCAGATAGGCGCGGCCGACATTCTCGAAAGCAGCAAAGGGGTCGGGCCGGCCGTCGTTCCACGCCCGGTCGAGGTGGGTGGCGAACAGCTCGAAACCGCGCCGGGCGACGTCGGCGATCAGCGCGTCGCGGTCGCGGAAGTGGCGGTACGGCGCGGCCGAGCTGACCCCGGCGGAGCGCGCCGCGTCGGCGAAGGTGAAGCCGCCCGGCCCCTTTTTGGCGATCAGGTCGAGCGCCGCCTGGATCAATGCCTCGCGCAGATTGCCGTGGTGGTAGCCGCGACGTCCGTCCGGCCCCCGTCCCCACCCGCTCATCTCCCAGACCAGATCATCGACCCGACCAGCTCATGTGAGATGTTTTAATATCACCCGGTGCGAGAACGCAGCGGCAATCGCGACGGCGCCGCTCTCAGCGGTCGAGACATCGACGGTTCAGCGGGGCGCTTCCGGTGGACGGGACAGTCCCGACCACCGGCGGCCGGTGAGCATGCTCAGTCGCGCAACTCGGGGACGATCCAGAACGGCTTCTGGCCGCGGGCGACGCGCTCGAAATTGTCGAAGGCGTTGCGCCAGCGCTTCCAGTGATTGTCCCAGGTCGGCCCGGCGCCGTGCGGGCTGAAGGTGATGTTCTTCAAGGTGAACAGCTCGTGGTCGGGCTTGGGCGGCTCCTCGACCATGACATCCAGCCCGGCGCCCAGGATCTTTTCGTCGCGAAGCGCATTGTAGAGCGCCTTTTCGTCGACCACCGGGCCGCGGCAGGTGTTGATCAGGATCGCCGTCGGCTTCATCCAGCCGAGCTCACGCTCGCCGATCAGATTATGCGTCGACAGGTCGAGCGGCACGTGCAAGGTGATGATGTCGGCGGTCTTGATCAGCTCGGGGAACAGCGCGAAGCGGATGCCGAGCGCGTCCTCCTGGTCGGTCGGTCAGCCGGTTGATGTCGTAATACTTGATGTGCATGTCGAACGCCTTGGCCCGGCGCGCCACCTTTTTGCCGATGTTGCCGAGCCCGATGATGCCCAAAGTCTTGTCTTCGAGCTCGTAGAGCTTGGTCGCGTTGAAATCGTTGCCGCGCCAGCGCCCGGACGACACGCCCTCATGCTGCCAAATGAGCTTGCGGCACACCGCCAGCATCAGCATCATCGCATGCTCGGCGACCGCCGTCGAATTGGCGCCGCCATTGTTGCAGATCGGCACGCCGGCCGACCGCGCCGCGTCGAGATCGTAGGTGTTGTAGCCGGCGCTCAAGGTCTGGACGATGCGCAGCTTTGGCGCCTTCTGGTAGAAATCCGACCCGTGCGGGAACTGTCCGCCGCCGATATAGTACTCGGTGTCTTTCAACAGATCCCAGAATTCGGGCCGGCCGTGCGGCGCCATCACCAGCTCGAAGCCGGGCGGAAGCAGGTCGCGGGCGATCTCCAGCGTTTCTTCGGAATGGGTGGCGGGAGTCAGAATGCGGGGCATTTTGAGCGTCTCCTCTTGCGGGGTTTGTCGCGTCTGGTTCGGGATAGGCCGCCTGCGACGATGGCCGCGGACGACGAGAGACCATGCCATCGTAGCGATACCGGGCGATCACCCCCAAGCGCAAAAAACCGAGGCCGGGGAAGGGCGGAACCGATTGCACGGCGTCGGCCGCCTCGGCTAGGCTGCAACAGCCCCCTTGCCCCTCACACCCTGCCAGTCGTCAACCAGCGAGATCAAACCGCCATGCCCGAGTCGCTCCAGGACCGGTTTCAGAACCTGCACGAGTTCGTGACCCAAGCGCGCACCAACCTCAACCGCAACCATTGGGACTACCTGATCGGCGGCTCCGAAACCGAAACCACGCTGGCGCGCAACCGGCTGGCCTTCGATGCGATCGGCTTTCGGCCGCGAGTGCTGCGCGACGTGTCGAACATCGATTGCAGCCGGACGCTGTTCGGCCAGAAGCTGCGCATACCGGTCTTGTGCGCGCCGGTCGGCTCGCTCGAAGTGTTCGAGCCCGGCGGCGGGGCCAGCGTCGCGGCGGCGACGCGCGAGTTCGGCAACGGCATGATCTTCACCTCGGTGTCGCATCCGGGGCTCGACGAGACCGCCGAAGCCTCGGGCGACGGCTTCAAGATCTTCCAGCTCTACGTGCGCGGCGACGCCGCCTGGGTCGACGACCATGTCCGCCGCACGATCGACCAAGGCTACAACGCGTTCTGCCTGACCATCGACACCGACAGCTATTCGCGGCGCGAGCGTGACATCGCCAAGCGCCACCAGCGGGGGCGGGTGCGCGTCAATGACGCCCGCATCTACCAGGCGCAGTTCAACTGGCGCGACATCGAGCGGATCAAAAGGAATTTCGACATCCCGCTCATTCTGAAAGGCATCGCCACCGCCGAGGACGCCAGGATCGCGGTCGAGCACGGGGTCGATTGCGTCTATGTGTCGAACCATGGCGGGCGCCAGCTCGACCAGGGCGTCGGCTCGCTCGACGTGCTGCCGGAAGTCGTCGAAGCGGTTGGCGGCCGCGCCAAGGTCTTGGTCGATGGCGGCATCAGCCGCGGCACCGACGTGGTCAAGGCCTTGATCCTCGGGGCCGACGCGGTCGCCTGCGGAAGGCTCTACGTCTATGGCCTCGCCGCCGCCGGCGCCGAGGGGGTGGTGCGCCTGTTCGAGATCCTCGAAGACGAGATCCGCATCTGCCTGTCGCTGCTGGGCGTCACCGGGTACCACGAGCTCGACCAATCCTATCTCCGCCCGGCCCGCCAGGTGGTGCCGCCGCACGTGCACAGCGCCTTCCCCCACCTCAACCTGGCGCGCGAGACGTATTAAACCTTGCGGGTGAGCGATGGCCGTCGATCTGGATCGGGTGGCTGGCGGGACCGGGGCCGCCTTGGCCAATCCGCGGCCCGCCCGCCAAGCCCCGCAGCGGCGGTGGCCAGATTAAATAGCGCAGGGCAATGGCTGACAGGGCCGGCCTCCCCTCCTGCTGTTTTTGCAGTAACAATACAAGCACGCGCTCTCCCCGCCGCGCGGTGAGACGTGCAGTCGTCGACGCGAGCGAGTGATGTCCGCGCGCCTGGGCCCCTGTTCCGCCTGTTTAATCAGGTTGAGATCAGGCATCGCGGACCCTTGAAGCCAATCTTGGACCCGCTCGCCGGTTTCGATGGCTGCACAAATCCAACGCGATTATGGCAATCGCACGGCCGTTCTCCATCAGATTGAGCGGCCGCGACCTGGCTGCAATGGTCACGCCCCAGTCAACCAACCGGCGATCGCGCGGACACTGGCTCTTGCCACCTGGTGCGATACCCATATTGTAGGATATGGCGGCATAGAGTCCTAGATATGCAAAGCGACGATTACCTATTTCGTGGTGTAAATTCCTTCTCCGTACAACGACAGCAGACGGAAAGGATGCAGTCCGAAATTGCTGGCATGGATGCAAACCGGCTGCTGAACACGAACGCCGATGACTTGGTCAGCTACTTCGCCAAAAAATACGGGATCGAGATGCCCGAGCTTATCGACGGCGAGATGGTGGTCGATCAACGCGAGGCACAACGAGATGTATCCGGTGATCCTATGCGGCGGTTTTTCTACGATCGCCATCAGGGTCCGATTATGGTTACCGGGACAGAGATTTTATTGGAGGTTCCGTTCTCTGGAGA
Source organism: uncultured Alphaproteobacteria bacterium (assembly GCA_963703665.1). Classification (GTDB taxonomy): domain Bacteria; phylum Pseudomonadota; class Alphaproteobacteria; order ATCC43930; family CGMCC-115725; genus AP-15. Next base: position 631,001 of record CAVPFB010000003.1, read on the forward strand.
TCCGAAAATGTTCGAGGTTCAGCCCGGAACTTATAACATGAACCCGCCGCAGGGCACTGTTCAGGGTAACATTCTCACATCGACACTTTGGGGCGATGACTTAAACGCTGATCAGGTACTGGGACAGATCGACACGTGGCTGGGCGAAGTCCGACAGCATCTGCTATGGCAGCACGACAGCTTTCGGAATTTCAATGTAGCGCTCGCCCAACAAGCGCGCGATGCAGTCGTACGTCGGCGGGATCAACTGCTCAGAAACCAGAACCTCGTCGCCAGCCTGGGTATTCCTCTAAAAAGGCGGTCCGATGCCCCCGCGACGTACTTGGCCCCCGAGGTGAGGCGAAAGCTCGCGCCGAAGCTGCCTCCGGCGACGGCCGGCGCGTTTAAGCCCGAGCCGACCCTTGAGGAAGCCGAATATCAGCACATTCTCGGTGTTATGGAGAATATGGCTCATGTTCTGGAGAGAATCCCAAAAGCATTTTATAATCTCGACGAGGAAGGCCTAAGAACCCATTTTTTAGTTCAACTGAACGGACACTATGAAGGACAGGCCACTGGCGAGACGTTTAACTTCTCCGGCAAGACCGATATTCTCGTACGATCGGGTGATCGGAATATCTTTATTGCTGAATGCAAATTTTGGGGCGGCCCGGCGAAGCTGACAGACACGATAGAGCAACTGCTCGGCTACCTCTCGTGGCGAGACTTTAAGACTGCAATACTTGTGTTCAATCGAAACAGAAATTTCTCAAACGTCCTCGCTGCCATCCCGCAGACGGTAATGGCCCATCCGAACTTTCGCCTCGACGACGGAAAGCGAGGCGAGACGGGCTTCCGATATCGGTTCCGGCACAAGGATGACCCGGCGAAGCTGCTCCGCCTAACGGTGCTGGCGTTCGATGTTCCTCGGTCTGACGCTGCTGCATGACGATAGGCTTTGGAGTTCACGGGCCGGCGACCGACCGCTGTTGCGGCAGTGGCCGTCTCTCCACATGGGAAAGCAGTCGAGCGAGGCCTGCTCCAAACATCATCGAGGGACGGTCAGCTTCGCCGCGTCGAAATTGTAGACGCGGGCGGTGTTGCCGCCGGCGATCCCCGGAACGGGGTTTCCGGGGCCGGCTTGGCCTGTTCGTCGTCCGGCACGCCCTCCAGGATCTCCGCCAGGATCTTACGCGATTGGGGAAACGTCAACTCGCTGTGCGGATAGTCCGAGCCCCACATCATGTTGTCGACGCCCCCAACCTTCCCTTGCGGGGGAGGGAAGGGTGGGGGCAGGCGGATGTCGATGGCGTCCTCCTGGAAGCTCAAGACGACGTTGCGGCTTACTTGCCGCAGCAAAGACGCAGATTATCACCGAGGGCCCATGTTAACCGTAGGCACCGGCCTTCGCCGGTGTGACCGAAATGGTAGGATCCCTTGGCAATGAAGAACTTACACTGGCGAGGCAGAATGCGCTGCGCTGTTCCGCCCTACGCTTGCTACGCTTACTGGTAGCGGGCACAGCCGTTACCGCGGCTACTCCCGAAAATTTATGCGTTTCGATCTCAATTCGCTTCCATCAACTCTTGCGTTAATGCCGCCGTACCATGTTTCGCAGTTATCCGGCGCGCCGGATAACGCTATCGCCTTATCGGCAGACACAAGCCTGTCTGTTGCTGCCTCGACATGCTGACTGATCACAGTCATCCTTTGGGCCAGCTAAGACAGGTGTGATCGATGCAGTCACACTGAAGACAAGCATCAATACGATCAGAACTTTCTGCACGTTACTCTCCTCAGTATTAATTTCTTACTTTAGTGCTATCATCAGAATTAATGCGCGTCAAGCGGTCGACAGGCCACGCGCCGTCAGCCCGCGAGGGCCTCGACGTGGCGGAGATAGCGGCGGTTTGGGGCGCTGAGCGGGCGGGTTCCCAGGCGTTCGTGGGCGAGCGACAGGGCGATGTCGCGCTGACCGGCGCGCACGGCCGCCTCGGTCAAGGTGCGGCAGGGGCCGGTCGCTTCGACCTGCTGCGCAGCCGATTGGGCGGTTACAGCAGGCTGCCGCCGTCGACCGGGATGATCGTGCCGTTGACGAAGGTCATCGTCGTCGCGAGGCCGAGGATCACCGCGGCCACCTCCTCGGGCTCGGCGATCCGCTTGAGCGGGTTGCCGGCAATGCGTTGGGCGCGTTGCTGCGGCGTCCACATCCGGGTCATCGGCGTCTCCATCAGGCTGGGCGCCACGGCGACGACCCGGATCGCCGGCGCCAAGGCCCGCGCCAACGACATCGTCATCGCGTGCAACCCGGCCTTGGCGGCGGCGTAGGCGATGTTGCTGCCGCCGCCGCGCACCCCCGACACCGAGCCGACATTGACGACGAGGCCATGCCCGCTCGCCTCGAGCAACGGCCGGCAGGCGCGCACGGTGGCGAACGGGCCGCGCAGATTGACCGCCAGCACGAAGTCGAAAAATTCGTCGTCGAGGGCGGAGAGATCGGCATGCGGGATCACCCTGGTGCTGCCGGCATTATTGACGAGGATGTCGAGCCGGCCCTCGGTCTCGCCGATGGCGGCGGCGAGGCGTTCGATGGCGCGCGTATCCTGCGCCGGCGTATGGCTCGACCGGTGGCCGGTGCCGGGCAGGCTCGCGATCAGCCGGTCGGCCGCTCCGGCGTCATTGCCGAAGGTGACGACGACCCGCGCCCCGGCCTCGGCGAACAGCCGCGCGGTCGCGGCACCGAGCCCCTTGCTGCCGCCGGTCACCAGCGCCACCCGCCCGTCGAGCATGGCCATAGCCTTCTTCAAGTGTTCTGAACAGAAGGTTCGCGATGTCCCCAGCTCTTGTCATCCCGACGAAGGTCGGAACCCATTTCGGCCATGGGTACCGGCCTTCGCCGGCATGGCATCGAAGAAATTGCCGAAACCAGATCCTTTCGCCCAGGCGACATCTACAATGTGGCCCGGCTCGTCTCGATCGAGTCCGGTTCAGCCGGCCGCGGCTATTCCGCGGCTGCGGCCAGCGGGGGGCCGAGGGTTTTGATGAATTCGATCAGATAGGGCTTCCACAGCTCGGCGTAGTAATGGCTGAAGTGCCCGTGGGTGTTCGGGCCGGCCGGGATCAGCACGTAGCGGCCGTGGCGGACCCGCTTCATCGCCCGCTCGACGGTGCCGAGCTCGGGCGGGTTGGCATGGTCCTCGGCGTCGTTGATCAGCATCACCCTGGCCTTGATCTTGTCGAGGTCGGGCTCGGGGTTGTAGTCCATGATCGCCTCGATCGCCCAGAGATGGTCGTTGGCGTCGCCCTTGGCGGCCTGGGCGAGGCGCTGTTCGTAGAGCGCGTTGGCGGCGGCGAGGGTCGGCGCCATTTCCTGGATCCGGGTCGGGCTTTCGGTGCCGAAATTCCCGGCAGCGGCGTAGATATAATGACGCGGGTTGGTCTCGTAGAAGCCGTTGTTCCAGTCCGGGTCGTGGCGGATCGCCTCGGCCTGGGCGCGGCGGCCGAGCCAATTGCGGCCGCTGATCTCGACCGGCTGGCACGACAGCGGCACCACCCCGTCCATCAGATCGGGGTACGTCTCGGCCCACATCCAGGCATGCATGCCGCCCATCGAGCTGCCGATGACGAGGCGCAGATGCGCGACATCGAGGCCCTCGGTGATCAGCCGATACCCGGATTCGACCATGTCATGATAGCGGTAATGCGGGAATTTGCCCTTGAGCCCGTCCGACGGCTTGCTCGACGCGCCGCGCCCGATCGCGTCCGGCATGATCATGAAATACTGCGCCGCATCGAGCGGCTGACCGGGCGCGAACAGCTCGTCGGCGAGGCTCGGGCGCAACCAATTGGCGCCGGTGCCGGTGTTGCCTTGCAGCAGCAGCACGCCGTTCGTGATCTTGCCCGCGGGGTTGCGCTTTGCCGTTCCGAGGGTGCGCCAGTGGAGCTTCAGCTCGGGCAGCGCCTCGCCGCTGCGGAACCGATAGTTCCGGATGACGAAGTCGCCCTCCCGATAATTCGGCCAGCCGGTTGGCGAGGCGGGTGCTGCGGCGTCAACGGCATGAGCAGGCATTCGCGGTTCCTCCGATTTCGCTCCGGCGATGATAGAAGTTGCCCGCACCGGGCGAAAGCCGCGGGTCGGATAGGGGCGCGCTCCGAGCCTGTCTACTGTTCGTTTGCGGGCCACGGCGCGCTTGCCGACGCCGCGATATTGACGTGAGCCGGCCACTTGCGGCGCGCAATGCGCTTATCACTTTGCCGCCCCGACCCTCGCCCGCAGCGCGGGAGAGGGAGGAGCGGGTCGAGCAGACGCCGGCTAGGCGTGGTTGGCGTGGTAATAGCTGTTGCGCAAGACACGGCCGGGGAGCGCCCCGGTGTGCTTGCCTTCGCTGTACAACACCTGACCGTTGACGACGGTGGCGAAGATGCCCTCGGCCGGCTCCTTGATGCGCCAGGCGCCCTTCGGGAAGTCCCGGACGACGACCTCCTGACCGCACTTGACGGTGGCCGGGTCGAAGATCACGACATCGGCGGCCATGCCGGGGCGTAAGAGGCCGCGGTCGTAGAGCCCGAAGGTCGAGGCCGAGTTCGAAGGTCAGCCGCCGCACCGCCTGCTCCAGGCTCATCACCTGCTTCTCGCGCACCCACTCGCCCAAGAGCTTGGTCAGATAGCCGTAGCCCCCGTGGAACTGCACGTGCGCGCCGCCGTCGCCGAGCCCGATCACCGCGTTCGGATGGGTCAGGATCTTGGTCAGCGCCGCGTCGTCGACATTGTTCTCGGCCTGCAGGAAGCGGGTTTCGAGCTTCTCCTCGACCACGAGATCGAGGAAGGCGTCGATCACCCGCTTGTTCTGCTTCTCGGCGATCTGCCCGATCGACTTGAACTGCATCCATTTGTTTTTTTCGAGCACCGGCTCGTTGACCCACATGTAGTTCCACCAGGTCTTCGAAAAGCCGACCGCGGTGTCGGGCTTGTTGACGACCGCCTCGTCGTGCAGCTTGGCCCGGATTTCGGGATCGGCGTAGGCCTTGAGCTTCGCCTCGTCCGACGACAACAGGATCGGGTGCCAGGTCGGCAGCCCGCGGAACACCTGGCAGTTCTTCATCGTGAAGTCCTGCGTGACCCGGTTCGGGCTGCACATCGGGTAGGCGCGGATGCCGAGCGCGGCGGTCTCCTCGACCCGCGCCATGTGGGTCTTCCATTCGTCGGGCTTGCGCATCGTCTGCGACAGGCTGTTGTAGACGACGGTGCGGCCGGTGGCCTCGGCGAGACGCCGGATCATGCCGTCCTTCAGCTCGACATATTGGCCGCCGCCGGCCTGGATGGTGCCGGTGCTCATCTCGCGCAGCACGTCGCCGAGCGCGAAAATCTCCTTTTCGTCAGCCCACAAGGCGGGGATGTGACAGCCCTGCGGGTCATAGTGCCCCTGCTCGCGCGACACCGAGAGGCCGAGCGCCCCGGCCTTCATGCCGTCGCGGACCACGTCCTGCATCGCCTTGATCTGGTTGTCGCTGGCGCCCGGCTTCTGGCACTCGTCGCCCATCACATAATGGCGCACCGCAGTATGGCCGATCAGGTTGCCGACATTGACGCCGAGGCGTTTGTCGAGATGGTCCATGTATTGGCCGGTCGTCTCCCAATCGAAATTGACGGTGCGCAGCACCTCCATCGGAATCGCTTCGACATAGGAGAGGAATTCGGCCAACCGTTCCTCGGTGCCTTTGCGCACCGGCGCCAACGACAACGAGCAATTGCCGAAGATCACGGTCGTCGCACCGTGCTCGGGCGAGAAGGTGCACAGCGGGTCCCAGGTGACCTGCGCGTCGTAATGGCAGTGATTGTCGATAAAGCCCGGCGCGACAGCACGGCCGGCGGCGTCGATCGTTTGTTGGGCGGTGCCGCTCAATTTGCCGATTTCGACGATCTTGCCGTTTTTGATGCCGACATCGCCGCGGAACGCCGGCATTCCCGAGCCGTCGACAACGAGCCCGTTCTTGATCAGCAGATCATAGGCCATCGGTTCTTCCTTTCGCTGGCAGGGTGGACCGCCGGTCGCGGCCCCGGAGAACTCGCGTTGAAGTCTACGCCCTCCGGCCGCGGACACAACGCCGGCGCGGCGCTCTCGAGCCTGCGAGCCATGTCCTGAGCGCGGGGGTGCCACGCCCGAATGAGCCGGCGTCGCCGGACCGGGCAAATGGTCGGGACGCCCCCGTCGTGTTACAGCGTAGTTCCCGCCCCGCCGCACCGGCGCCGACCTTTGACGGAGTGCCTGAGATCATGAACTTGTCGAGTGAGGAATATCGCGACCACCTGCAGTCGACTTCGGTGCGAGCCGGTTTCAGCTTTGAGGATGTGGCGCTCCCGGAAGAGCGCCGGATCGGGGTCAATGGCCTGCAGTTTCGCTGTCTCGATTGGGGGATCGAGGGAAAGCCGCCGATCCTGTTTCTGCATGGCGGCGCCTTGACCGCGCATACCTGGGATCTGTGCTGCCTCGCATTGCGCGATGAATTTCACTGCATGGCGCTCGACCAGCGCGGCCATGGCGACAGCGACTGGGCGCCCGACGCCGATTATTCGCTCGCCGCCCAGCGCGAGGATGTCAAGGGCGTTGCCGAGGCTCTGCGGCTCGACCGTTTCGTGCTGGTCGGGATGTCGATGGGCGCGATCAACGCGCTCGCTTATGCGATCAAGTATCCCGAGACCTTGTCGGCATTGGTGCTGATCGATGCCGGCCCGAATGTGCGGCGCCCCGGATCGAGCCGGATTCGCGATTTCGTCAACGGCGGGGCCGAGCCCGCCTCGCTCGAAGCGATCATCGAGCGGGCGCTGGCCTTCAACCCTCGGCGCGACCCCTTAATCCTGCGGCGCAGCCTGATGCACAATCTGCGTCAGGAACCGGACGGCAATTGGAGCTGGAAATACGACCGGCGGCGGTTTCAGCAGATGGGCGGCGACCAGCACGCCATCGAGCGGCGCGCACTGGCCGATGGGCTGACCAGCATCACCTGCCCGACGCTGGTCGTGCGCGGCGCCGAGAGCGACGTGTTCCACGAGGACGACGCCGTGCGCCTGGCGGCCGGCCTCCCCGACGGTCGCCGGGTGACGATCCCCCATGCCGGGCACACGGTGCAGGGCGACAACCCAAGGGATCTGGCGGCGGCATTGCGCGCATTTCTCGGCTAGGCGATTTGAAAGGGACGGGTCCGAGGCCGCTATCCGCAGCGGCCCGCCGCGCTGCTATCGCACCGATGGTGCCGGTTGCGCGCGCAGCGCCGCCAGGACTTTGAGCGCGTCGGCGAGGGCGCCCGGGTCGTGGGTGCGGATGTAGTCGGCGCCCTGCTCGATTGCGTAGAGCTCAGCCGCCAGGCTGGCGGCGCCGAGTTCGGCCGCGGTAGAGCGGCCGGCCACCGCGCGCAGAAACGATTTGCGCGAGACCGAGACCAGGATCGGCAGCCCGAAAGTGTGTTTCAGGCGAGCCAGCCCGGCCAGGACGCGCAGCGACGCCTCGGCCCGGCTGCTCAGAAAAAAACCCATGCCCGGATCGAGGATCAGCCGCTCGCGCGCGACCCCGGCGGCTTCGAGCGCCGCCACGCGATCGGCGAAAAAGGCGTGGATGCGGTCCCATACCGCGTCGGCGGAGAGCTCGACCCGTTGCGCCCGCCGGCGACCGCCGACCGCGTGCATGACGACCAGCCGGCAGCTCGCCGCGGCCAATTCGGGGTAGAGGGACAGGTCGGGGAAGCCGCGGATGTCGTTCAGGAAAGCCGCACCGCCGGCGATCGCCCAGCGCTGCACCTCGGGCGCGAAACTGTCGACCGAGATCGGGATGCCATCGGCCGCGAGCGCGGCGATCAGCGGTTCGAGGCGGCGGATCTCCTCGGCGGCGCCGACCGGCTTCGCCTCGACGTTGCTGGCCGCGGCGCCAAGGTCGATAATCTGCGCCCCGGCAGCGGCCAGCGCTCGGGCATGAGCCAGCGCCGCCGCAGCAGCGAGAAACCGGCCGCCGTCGGAAAACGAATCCTCGGTGATGTTGACGATGCCGAGGATCGCCGGGCCGATGATCGCCGGCGCGGGCATATCAGCCGGAGCCGGGCGCCGGGCGGGTGCGCTCCAAGATCGCGCCGACGCCCTCGGCATCGGCGAACACGTCGAGCTTTTCGACCTGGACCCGGACCCGCTCGACGCGGGGATCCGCGAAACAGGCCGCGCAGATCCGCTCGGCAAAGCCCTCGCACAGGTCGATATGGCCCGATCCGGCGATCTCGCGGATCGCGGCGACGATCTTCTCGTAGTTGATGATGCGGCGGCGGTCCTCGCCGGGGATTGCGGCCGCGGGCGTGGAGGTCAGATCGACCGAAATGCGCACCCGCTGCTGGCGCTCGCGTTCCTCTCGGCGGATACCGATGCTGCACCTCAGCATGAGGCCGCGCACAGTCACGGTATAGCGGGCGCCGATCCCCCCGGCCGCAGCGGAGCGTTCCTCGATCATCCCCCACCATGCCCGGCGCAGCCGAGCGCCGCAATGCCGACGGCACGGCAGCCTGGCGTCGCGGCGTTCGGCTCAGCCCCGGCGCAGCGCGGGATCATGCAATGTGGTGTCCTGCCCGCGCACCGGATCGGCCAACGCGTCGGCGAGGCTGCGCGCACCCTTCCATTCGGCGGCCGGACGAACCCGCCCGTCGCTGCCGATCTGGTCGATGCCCCAATAGATTTCGAGCCGGTGATTGTCGGGGTCGCGGAACTCGACCGCGAGCTGGCAGCCGGCGCGGCGGCGCCCCTCGAAATCGATCGTGACCCCGTGCCGGCGCAGATGGTCGCGCGCCCGCACCACCTCGTCGAGGGTCGCGACCTCGAAGGCGATGTGATTGAGCTCGAGATTGGGCGCCTCTTCGGTCATCGAGCCGACCAGCGCGATGCCGTGGTGGTCCGGGTTGCAGCGCAAAAAAACCATGCCGCCCGGCACCATCTCCTCCGGATAGACGTCGGAGACCTGAAACCCCAGCACCTCGGTATAGAACCGCGCCGAACGCTCCACATCGCGCACATTGAGCACGACATGCCCGATCTTACCGATCTGGAACGGCAGGCCATGCTGCCGCTGCATGTTCCTGACCCGGTCGGGATCGTAATCGCTCATCCGCTTTCTCCCTCGATCTGCATGCCGCGGCGGTAAAGCCTTGCTGGCGGCAAAGACTTGCTGGCGAAAAAACCTTGCCGGCCCTGGGCATTCTCCAATAAAGCCTGGGCCTCGACAATCCGCCGCCGGAGGAATCCCGATGCCTCGCCTGCCAGACCCCGCCGATCTCGTGGCTTTGAGCGCGTTCGACACGCCGACGATCTGCAACGCGCTCGAGCTCGTCGTGCCGGCGCGCCGGGCATCGGGCTTTATCCGCCGGCCGCTGGTCGCCCCGTTCCCGGAACTGAAGCCGGTCGTGGCCTTTGCCCGCACCGCGATCATCCGCGCCCGCGAGCCGCATCCGCGCGGCCGCGACGAGGCCAAAGAGGTGCGGCTCGGCTATTACGCGCATATCGCCGCCGAACCATTGCCGAGCATCGCCGTGATCCAGGACCTCGACGCGCCGGATTCGGGCTTTGGCGCGTTCTGGGGCGAGGTGCAGACCAATGTCCACAAGGGGCTCGGCTGCATCGGCGTCGTGACCGACGGCTCGGTGCGTGATCTCGACGCCATGGCCACCGGCTTTTTCGTGCTCGCGGGCTCGGTCATGCCGTCGCACGCGCACGTGCATCTGGTTGACTTCGGCGGCACGGTCAGCGTCGCCGGCATGATCGTGTCGCCGGGCGACGTGATCCATGCCGACCGCCATGGCGCCGTCGTGGTCCCGCCCGAGGCGGTCAAGGAATTGCCGGCGGCGGTAGCGCTCCTGACCCGCCGCGAAAAGCTGATCATCGACGCCGCCAAGGCGCCCGGCTTTTCGATCGCCCGCCTGCGCCAAGCCTTCGACGAGCAGGAGGACATCCACTAGTATTCAAAATCGAACAGCGCCCATCCAGCCCTCGCCTACCCATTCGCCCCCGCGCGCGCCGGAAGGGTTAAGGTGGGAGCTGGGTCTTCCCGAGCTACGATCGGGTGGGTAAGGGTTCGCCGGCACCAAATGTTTGGGTTCGCCCTTTGAGGCTGCTCTAGATTTCGCCTTCCTGCTTGAGCATCCGCACGCTCTTGCGGATCGCGGCGAGCGTGTCCGCGAGTTCGGGTTCGCCATGGGTGGCCGAGACGAGGCCGCCCGGGCTGCCGTTGAAATCGACGCCGTTGACCATCATCGCCAGCCGCAATTTATGCACGAGCCCAGCCTGCCGGTTGCCGGTCAGGCTCTCGGTCGATTGCCGGTGCGGGTCGAAGGCGGTCGGCGTGATCGCGACGCGGTCGGGATTGGTGAAAATGTGCAGCATCGAAAATGTGCCGTAGGCCGCCCAGGGCGCCCGCTCGTCCTCGAACACCTCGTTGATCCGCCGGCGCAGGGTCTCGCCGTAGCGGTTGGCGCGGGCGCAGGCGTCGGTCGACCCGACGATCGCCAATGCCGCCACCCCGGCCGCGGCCGACAACGGGTTGGCGTTGAAGGTGCCGGGATGCGCGATCTTCTCGCGGTCCGCGGCCTTGGTGACCTTGAAGTCCAGGAGGTCGAGAATGTCCTTGCGGCCGGCGACCGCACCCCCCGGCAATCCGCCGGACAGGATTTTGGCCAGGGTCGTCAGGTCGGGGGTGAGGCCGTATTCGGCCTGTGCCCCGCCCGGCGACACCCGAAACCCGGTCACGACCTCGTCGAAGATCAGCAGCACGCCGTGGCGCCGGGTCAGCTCGCGCAGCGCGCGCAGGAAAGCGGGGTCGATCGGCAGCCGCGCGCCATGGGCGCCGGTCGGCTCGATGATCGCCGCTGCGATGTCGCCATGCTCGTCGAGCAGCCGCGCCAGCCCATCGACATCGTTCTGATCGGCGAGCACGACGTTGCCCGCCACCCCCGGCAACACCCCGGTCGTCGGGCTGCCGTCGAAATGGTTGGCGAAGCCCGAAGTCATATGGTCGTGCCAGCCGTGGAAATGATGCCGGAAGCGGATGATCTTCGACCTGCCGCTGAAGGCGCGGGCGAGTCGCACCGCCATCAAGGTCGCCTCGGTGCCGGACGAGGTGAACCGCACCCGCTCGGCCGACGGCACCAGCTTCATGACCCACTCGGCCCAGGCGATCTCGCGCTCGTGACTGGCGCCGTAATGGGTCCCGCGCTCGATCTGCTCATGCACCGCCTCGACCACCTTGGGGTGCGAATGGCCGAGCAGCAATGCGCCGTGGCCGCCGAAGTAGTCGACGTAGCAATTGCCGTCGACATCCCATTTGCGCGGCCCCTTGGCCCGGTCGATATAGAGCCCATAGGGTTCGATATAGCGCGAATCGTGGGTGATGCCGCTCGGGAACAGGTGGTTGGCCTTTTCGGCCGCGGCCGCCGAGCCCGGGGTCGCGGCTCGATAGGCGGCGATGATCGGCGAGTTCGTCGTCATCGTGTCGGGCATCGGGGCTGCTCCTTGGTCGGCGTCGGGGTTGCTGGTTGTAGGCCGCGCGCCGGTCGAGGCCAAGCCCGGAACTCTCCCGCATCGGGCTTGCGTGGCGTGGCGGGGTCGGCGCCCACCCGGCGTTCCTCAATGAGAAGGGCCGCCCCGAGGGGCGGCCCTTCCTTACCCAAACACCGGCGGCCGATCACGGCCGCGAGCCGTCGCCTTCAGTCAGGCGCGGATCTCCAGGCAAGTGGGGATCCTGGTCACGGCAGCGGACGACCGCGGTTTATGGCTAGACACAGGATCACCTCCTTTCAGTTGTTGAGTGGAGGAGTGTAGTCTAGGCGGATGGCGGCCGGCGGACAAGCGGCTTGTGCGCGACCCCGAGACTCTTGCGCCGGTCCGAGGTTGCGCCAAGTCAGCAAAACAGCCGCGATCCTACTGATAAGGAGTGACAATGCGCCGCAGCGACGAACGGATTCTGACGACCCATACCGGCAGCCTGCCACGCCCGGCGGAGCTGACCAGGCTGCACATCCGCCGCGCCCGCGGCGAATCGGTCGACCCGGCCGAGCTCGAAACCCTCGGGCAGGCGGCGTTGCGCGCGATCGTGAAAAAGCAGGCCGAGGCCGGTGTCGACATCGGCAACAACGGCGAGCAGCAGCGCGAGGGGTTCTTTCTGCACATCCGTCACCGGATGAGCGGGTTTGGCGGGTCGTGGCAGCGCCGCACTCGCGCCGACGCGATGCGCTATCCGGTGTTCCGGCGGATCATGGAGGAGCAGTTGGCCGCCCGCCCGGCGGTCAGCAACATGGGACCGCCCAAGGCGATCGGCGCGGTGCGCTATCTCGGCCGCAGCGCGGTCGAAGCCGAATGCGCCGATTTCCGCGCGGCGCTGGACGAGACCGGCACCCGGTTCGCCGAGCCGTTTTTGACCGCCCCCTCGCCCGGCATCATCGCCGGGGCGATGAAGAACGAGCATTACGATACCGAGGAGGCTTATCTCGACGCTCTCGGCATGGCGTTGCGCGAGGAATACGAGGCGATCGTCGATGCCGGGTATCTGCTGCAGCTCGATTGTCCCGACCTGGCGCTGGAGCGGCATCTCTCGTATCAGGACCGACCGCTCGGTGATTTCCTCGGCTTTGTCGAGCGGGTCGTGGCGACGATCAACAAGGCTCTCGTCAATATCCCGGCCGATCGGGTGCGGCTCCATGTCTGCTGGGGCAATTACGAGGGGCCGCACGATTGCGACGTGCCGCTCGTCGACATCTTGCCGATCCTGCAGCAGGCAAAGGTCGGCGCTTTCTTCCTGCCCTTCGCCAACCCCCGTCACGCGCACGAATACCGCGTGTTTGAAAAGCAGCCATTGGCCGAGGATCAGATCCTGGTCGCCGGGGTCATCGACAGCCTGACCAATTTCGTCGAGCACCCCGAGGCCGTCGCCGACCGCATCGAGCGGGTGGCGCAGGTGGTCGGCGACCCGAAGCGCGTGATCGCCGGCACCGATTGCGGCTTCGATACCTCGGCCGGGATGGGCCGGGTCGCCGAGGACGTGGTCTGGGCCAAGCTGACCGCACTGGCCGACGGCGCCCGCCTCGCCTCGCAACGGCTCGGGATGGGATAGCAGGGCCTAGCATAAAGGAGTGGCGAACATGAGCGAACTGCAGCGGTTTCTCGACGAGGCGCGTGGGTTGTTGCCGGCCGCCGTCACATTGCGCCGGCGAATTCACGCGCATCCCGAGCTGGGGCTCGACCTGCCGCTGACCACCGAGGCGGTGGTCGAGGGTCTGCGCGGCCTCGAGGTCGATATCGCCCGCGGGAAGTCGACCTCGGGTCTCATCGTCTCGTTGCGCGGCGCCAGGCCCGGCCGCACCATCCTGTTACGCGGCGACATGGACGCGCTGCCGATGCCGGAAGAGACCGGGCTCGACTATGCGAGCGAAATTCCCGGCCGCATGCATGCCTGCGGGCACGATGCGCACACGGCGATGCTGGTGCAGGCGGCGCACCTGCTGCATCGGCATCGCGACGAGCTCGCCGGCACCGTCAAGTTCATGTTCCAGCCCGGCGAGGAGGGGTACGCCGGAGCCCGGCTGATGATCGAGGACGGGCTGATCGACGCCGATCCCAAGCCCGACGGCGCCTTCGCATTGCACATCGGACCCCACATCAAGGCCGGCGCGATCCTCGGCAAGCCAGGCCCGATGCTGGCCTCGGCCGATACCTGGACGATCACCGTCAGGGGACGCGGCGGTCACGCTTCGATGCCGCACCACGCCGTCGACCCGATCCCGGTCGCGTTCGAGATCGGGCTGGCACTGCACGCGATGATCAGCCGCCGGATCGACGTCTTCGATCCGGTGGTGCTGACCTGCGCCAAGATCACCGCCGGCACCACCAGCAATGTGATCCCCGAAATGGTCGAGATGGTCGGGACCCTGCGCGCGACCTCCGAGACCGCTCGGGAACAGGCGCAGGAGGGGATCAGGCGGATTGCCTCGAACATCGCCGCGGCGCATCTGTGCCGGGCCGACATCACGATCCGCCGCGGCTATCCGGTCACGGTCAACGACGACGGCTTTGTCGAGTTTGCGCGGGGGGTGGCGACCGACCTCGTCGGCGCCGACAACTATATCGACCCGCCGGCGCCGATCATGGGAGCGGAAGACTTCTCCTATGTATTGCAGCGGATTCCCGGCTGCATGATGTTTCTCGGCGTGATGCCGGAGGGGCGCGATCCGAACGAGCCCGTCGCCCCCTGCCACTCCAACCGCATGATCCTGAACGAGCCCAGCATGGCCGTCGGCATCGCCATGCACGCCGCGATCGCCCACCGCTTCCTGGCGCAGGGAGCGGCCGGCCAATAGCATTGGTCCTGCTCTATATTCCGCTGGCCGAGGCCAGGGCCGGGCAATGGGGCGGGGGTGCGACAAGGCCGCCATCCCCGCGCGTCGCCCTCAGCAAGGATCGCGAGCCGCCGGGAATGCAGGTCGCCGCGGGCCAGCTTGAACGACCGTACCCCGAAATCTTATGCGGTTGCGGTCGCCGGTGGCGCGCCGGAGAGGTGACCTCCCGGAGCGCCCCAAGGGCGCCCCCGGCTCATGGTCGACTCAGTAGGTGGAGATCTCGATCGAGTTCTGGTCCGGGTCGTCGATGTAGACCGATTGGATCGTGCCGATCGCGCCGGCGCGGGGGCCCTGCATCCGGACCGGCACGCCGCAATCTTCGAGATGGGCCATGACTTCGCCCATCGGCGCCTCGGTGATGAAGCAGATATGCGCCGGCAGCCGCTTTTCGCCGCTCATCGCCATGGCGCCACCGGCGGCGTCGAGATGGATCTTCTGCTGGCCGAAATGCAGTGCGGCGCGGCCTTCGCCGACATGCTCCGCCGCCATGCCGAGCACCCGCCGGTAGAATTCCAGGCTGCGGTCGATATCGGCGACGGTCAGGTTCAGATGGTCTATGCGCTCGATCTTCATGGGCCAGCCTCGTCGGTTTGCAGAGGTGCCGCAGCTTGCCACGGCACGCCGCGCCGGGCCAGCCCAACGGCATCCATATAGCCTGTCTGTCTGATGCAGCAACGTGGCGGCCGGGCGGAGCGAGGTTTTCCTCAATGGGGTGAAGACCCCGCTCCAGATCCGGCCGACCACGATCGCCGGACGGCGCGACCCTCGCGAGGTC
Organism: uncultured Alphaproteobacteria bacterium; assembly: GCA_963703665.1. Classification (GTDB taxonomy): domain Bacteria; phylum Pseudomonadota; class Alphaproteobacteria; order ATCC43930; family CGMCC-115725; genus AP-15. The sequence goes on from CAVPFB010000003.1 coordinate 646,164, forward strand.
GCGTCGACCGCGCCGCCGATTACCGTATCGGCGAGAAGGTCGCCGGGATCAGCAGCTTGTTCTGCTGCCGAACCGGGCGTACCCCTGCCTGCGGCGGCCATGCACCGCCGGGCCGCCGGGATTCCTCGCGCACGCGGGCGCGCTCGTTGAGGTCCTTGTAGACCCAGACATGGACGAATTTGTTGAGCCCGCCGAGCTCGCTGGTCCAGCAGGCCGCCAAGGGCGAGAACCGCTCGCGCGCCTCGATCGCCTTGCCCCACGCCTCCAGCACCTTCGGAATGTCGCCCGGCGCGTAGGTGTAGGTGCGCATCTCGTAGACGTTCCCGGTGCCGTAATCGCGGCTGCCGAGCGCGCGCATAAACGGCGCCGGGTTCATGATCTCGGCTTCCTGGGCCACGATCAGGTCCTGGCCGCCGGGCATCGCGTTGCGCGCGGCATCCTGCGCCATCGCCGAGCGGATCCTCGTGCGGTGCTGCAGATCGTCATAGGGGTAGACGTGGACGACCTGGTTGAGCGGACCAAACTCGGTGTGCCAGAAGGCCCCCAATTTCGAATGCTTCTCGCGCAGCGGCAGCCGCTTCTGATAGCGCTCCTCGAATTCGGCCACGGTGCCGGGGCGCAGGGTATAGGTGCGGACTTCATAGATCATCGGCGCGTCCTCCAACGGGCAGGGGTCGGCGAGGCGACATGCCAGCCAACCGACAGCGCATACCGACTATACCACCGGGCTGGCTTTGCCCGCCACGACAACGAGGCTGATCGGTCCCGGCGGTGCGAAATTGTCGCCGAGCCGCCGGCCGGGCCACCGGCATCGGGCCACTGGCATCGCATGATCAAGTGGTCGACGCCGAGAGGATCTCGGCAGCGCGTGATCTTCTCCTTGGCCGACACTCTGTCGCCGACGATGACGACGCCACGGATCGCCTCGCTCCTGTGCAGGTCGCGCGGTCAGAGCTCGACCTGGCCGCCCAGCTCGACGATCCGGTTGATCGGAATCCGGAAGAATTCGGTCGCATCGAGGGCCACATTCGACAACACGATGAACAGCTTGGTGAACGGCAGCCGCATGCCGGACGGGCGCTTGGCGACGATCTTTTCGCGCCCGACGAAGAACGAGGTCTCCATCAGGTTGAAGCGAAACCCGCCGACCCGGCACAGCGCCAGCGCGCGCGGGATGTCGGGCTCTTCGAGAAAACCGTAACGGATCGCGACGGTGTGGAAATTCTGCCCGAGATGGTCGATCTGCAGCCGTTCGGCTTCGGGCAGGCGGGGCACGTCCTCGGTGCGCACCGTCATCAAGACGTTGCGCTCGTGCAGGATCTTGTTGTGCTTCATGTTGTGCAGCAGGGCCGCGGGCACGTTCTCGACCCGTGCCGTCATGTAGATCGCGGTGCCGGGGACGCGCGCCGGCCGGTCGGGCTTCAGCGAGTCGAGCAGGGTCGCCAGCGGCAAGGCGCCGCTCGCCCGCTGCGTCGCGATGCGTCGCCGGCCCCACAGCCAGGCCATCATCACCGTATAGATCGACACGGCGATGGCGAGCGGAAACCAGCCGCCATCGATGATCTTCAACAGATTGGCGCCGAAGAAGAACAGGTCGACGATCAGAAACACCGCGAACATCGGGATCAGCCGCCACAGCCGCCAACCCGCACCCCAGCGCAGATAGATGAAGGCGAGGACGGTGGTGACCGTCATCGTCCCGGTGACGGCGATGCCGTAGGCGCCGCCGAGCGCGTCGGACGAGCGGAAGCCGAGCACGGTCGCCACCACCGCCACCAACAGGATGCCGTTGATTGCCGGGACATAGACCTGGCCGATCTCCTGCTCGGAGGTGTGCCGCACCTGCATGCGCGGCAGATAGCCGAGCTGCACCGCCTGGCGGGCGATCGAGAAGGCACCCGAGATGACCGCCTGCGAGGCGATGACCGTGGCGCTCGAAGCGAGCACCACCAGCGGGTAGACCGCCCAACCCCCGCCAGATGATAAAACGGGTTCTCGATCGCGCCGGGGTGGCCGAGCAGCAGCGCCCCCTGGCCGAAATAGTTCAGCAGCAGCGCCGGAAAGACGAAGCGCAGCCAAGCCCGCCGGATCGGCCCGCGCCCAAAATGCCCCATATCGGCATAGAGCGCCTCGGCCCCGGTCACCGCCAGCACCACCGAGCCGAGCAGCACGAACCCCTGCCACGGATCGGCCAGGAACAGGTCGATCGCATAACGCGGGTCGACGGCCAGCAGGATCGAGGGGCGCCGCGCGATCTCGAACCCGCCGAGGACGCCGATCACCGAAAACCACAGGATCATGACCGGGCCGAAATAACCGCCGACCATCGCGGTCCCGCGGCGCTGAACCATGAACAGAATGATCAGCAGCAGCAGGGTCAACGGCACCACATAGGGCTCGAGCTCGGGGGTCGCGACCTTCAGCCCCTCGACCGCGCTCAGCACCGAAATCGACGGGGTGATCACCCCGTCGCCGTAAAACAGCGCGGCGCCGAACAGCCCGGCCCACAGAATCCAGCGGCTGGGCCGCCTCGAGATCGAGCGCAGCGCCAGCACCATCAGCGCGAGAATGCCGCCCTCGCCGCGGTTGTCCGCGCGCATCAGGACGAGGACGTATTTGATGGTGACGACGAGCATCAGCGCCCAGGCGATCAGCGACAGCACGCCAAAGACGCGCAGCTCGCTGACCGCCGCATTGGCGAAACATTGCTTGACGGTGTAGAGCGGCGAGGTGCCGATGTCGCCGTAGACGATGCCGAGCGCCGCGACACCCAGGCTCTGGCCGAGCTTGGTGTGTGTCTCCGAATGTGCGACCGCGGTATCGGGCATCTGTGCGCTCGGTCCGTATGCCACGCCAACGCTGATTTCGGGGAGCCGGCCCAAACCATCAGGCAGCGCAACCGCGCCGGCTCGGCGCTACCCGAGGTGACCGCGCCGAGACAGGACCATCAGGGCGCGGGTTATAGGCCGAAGTTTCGCTCGGACGCCAGCAAATCCACAGCGTCGGGCGAATCCGATCGAATTCCGGCCCGATTCGTGGCTGGCTCAGCGCTGATAGGTGCCGGTCAACGTGGTCTGCTGGATGACGTAAGGCTGCGCCGCCCGCAGCACATCCGAGGCGGTCGCCGACGGCTGCAGATCGAGGCTCGGCCGGCTGATCGCGAGCAGGCGGAAGCGATAATGGTGCGCCGCTCCCGGCGGCGGACAGGGGCCGGCATAGCCGACCCGGCCGAAATCGTTGCGGCTCTGGCGAAAGCCGGCGACCGGTCGGTTCGGCGCATAGCCGGCGGCGAGCCCGCGCGCGCCGGCCGAAATATCGAAGGCGCCCCAGTGACGGAAGGTGCCCGACGGCGCATCCGGGTCCTCGATGACGAGGACGAGGCTCTCGGCCGCAGCCGGCACGCCGGACCAGGTCAGGGGCGGCGAAATATCGGCGCCGCTGCAGGTGTATTGCGACGGAATGGCACCGCCCGGCGGAAACGCCGGGCTCGCCAGCATCAGAGGCATCGCCGTCTCCCCGTTGCCCGAGCCGGACTCTAGCGATAAAGAGACAGCGGCTCCAGCCGGACCGCCTTTGGGGAGAGCGACGATGAGCGAACCGGGTTTCCGCAGCGGCATGCTGGTGTTTCCCAACCTGACCCAGCTCGACCTGACCGGCCCTTACGAGGTGCTGGCCCGGCTGCCCGGCAGCGAGACCCTGCTGCTGTGGAAGAACTTGCAGCCGGTGCGCACCGAGCATGGGCTGGCGATCCTGCCGATGGCAACGCTTGCCAAGTGTCCGCCGCTCGATCTGGTGCTGGTGCCCGGCGGCCCCGGCATCAACCCGCTGCTCGAAGACGCGGAGGTGCTGGCGTTTGTGCGCCGCGCGGCGGCAGGGGCGCGCTATGTCGTCAGCATCTGCACCGGCTCCCTGGTGCTGGGCGCCGCCGGGCTGTTGCGCGGCCGACGCGCGGCGACCCACTGGATGTCGCGCGAGTTTCTGCCCGCGTTCGGCGCCGAGCCAGCGGACGAGCGCGTCGTCCACGACGGCATTTTCATCACCGGCGGCGGCGTCACCGCCGGCATCGATGTGGCGCTGTCGGTCGCCGCCGAGATCGCCGGCCAGGCGGCGGCCGAGGCGATCCAACTGGCGATCGAATACGATCCGGCGCCGCCCTTCGCGTCGGGCTCGCCCGAAACCGCCGACCCGGCGGTGCTCGCCGCGGTGCGCAGTCGCGCCGAGCCGCGCCAACGCGACCGGGCCGAGCGCGTCGCCCGCGCCGCTGCAGCGCTGGGCTGAGGGGGCGGACCAGCGCGCTGTCACGACTTTCATCGACGAGCTCACCGGCTCGGGCTAGTCGATCGCCCCCCGGCGCGATTTCTGCACCCGGTCCGCCGCCGCCGGCTACCGCCCGCCGGTAGCTCGGCTGCCTCGCAACATCTGATGCTGATGACCGACCGCCCGATCGTTCCTGGGCGTAGTGCCATTTGTGACGGCCGATAAATCAACCTGTGTGTTGACATTCAACATTTCGGATGATAATCGTTCCCGCATGGCGAAAACCGGACAGGTCGTCGCGCTGAGCGGCGCGGCCGAGGCTCCCGAGGCGGCCTCGCTCGACCGGGTCTTCTTCGCGCTGTCGGACCCGGTACGGCGGACGATCCTGAGCCGGCTCGGCGAGCAAGCCCTGCTCGTCTCCGAGCTGGCGGCGCCCTTCGACATATCATTGCAGGCGGTGTCCCGGCACATCCAGGTGCTGGTGCGGGCCGGGCTCGTGCGCCAGGAGCGGACCGGCCGGATCAGCCGGTGCAGCCTCGTCGCCGGGCCGATCTTTGACGCTGCGGTTTGGCTAAACCGTTACAGCAAGTACTGGCAGGAGCAGTTCGAGGTTCTGGCCGCAGCGTTGTCCGAGATCGCGCCGGAGCCCTCGTCGGGCTCTCGCCGCCGACGGCCATCCCGAACTTCTGTGTGACGTGATCAGCGAAAGGAGGATTGACCATGGATAACCACCGGGTGGTCACAAAAGATCAGTGGATCGAGGCGCGCCAACGGCTGCTTACCAAGGAAAAAGAATTTACGCGACTGCGCGATCAACTGAGCCGCGAGCGGCGCGAACTGCCCTGGGTGCTCGTCGACAAGGAATACATCTTCGAAGGTGCGAACGGCGAAGAAACCTTCGCGCAGCTGTTCGCCGGCAGACATCAGCTGATCATCTACCACTTCATGCTCGATCCCGATTGGGACGCCGGATGCAAAAGCTGCTCGTTCTGGGCGGACAATTTCAACGGGATCGACAGCCACCTGCGACAGCGCGACGTCAGCTTTTTAGCGGTCTCGCGCGCGCCGTGGCCAACGATCGAGGCCTTCAGGAGACGCATGGGCTGGAGCTTCAACTGGGTATCCTCGTTCGGCAGCGACTTCAACTATGATTTCTCCGTCTCGTTCACCCCGGAACAACTGACGACGGGCGAAGTCTATTATAATTATAGGAAACAAAAATTGTCGATGTCGGAGCAGCCTGGCGTCAGCGTGTTTTACAGAGATCAAGACGGCAAAATCTTTCACACCTACTCTTGCTACAGCCGCGGCATCGACATGCTGAACGGTGCCTACCATTACCTCGACCTCGCTCCCAAGGGACGCGACGAGTTGGGTCCCCATGCGATGTCATGGGTACGGCTGCACGACGAATACGTCCCTTGAGCGCCCGCCTGCCGAGGATCCGAGCGATGAACTACAAGGAAACGTCCGCACGCCTGGCCGAATACCGCCGCCAGATCGCCGATCTGCGCGACAAGATGCGTCAGGCTCGGAGGACGGGCGCACCCGAGGAAGTGTCCGACTATGTCTTCGCCACGTCCGGCGGCAGCGTGCGCCTCCGCGAACTCTTCCGCGGCAAGGACGACCTGATCGTGATCCACAACATGGGCGCGTCCTGTCCGTCGTGCACGTTATGGGCCGACGGCTTCAACGGCGTTTACGATCATCTTGCGAGCCGGGCGGCCTTTGTCGTTTCGAGCCCCGACGTGCCCGCCACTCAGAAGAGCTTTGCCGCCGGCCGCGGCTGGCGGTTTCCGATGGTGAGCCACGCCGGCACGAATTTCGCCGCCGACATGGGCTACCGCTCCGAAGAGGGCGGCTGGCTGCCGGGCGTCTCGGTCTTTCGCCGCGAGCCCGACCGGATCGTGCGGGTGTCCGATGTCGGTTTCTCGCCCGGCGACGATTTCTGCACGCTTTGGCACATTTTCGATCTTCTGCCCGGCGGCCCCGGCGATTGGGCGCCTGGGTACCGCTACATCTGAGGCGCCCCCGTATGGCCGCGGGCTTGCGATGAAAGGCTCTTCTGCATAGCCTTGCGCGCATATGGACACGGGGGCGGCATGAAGAGCATCACGGTCGATTACCGAAAGCGCCTCGCCGAGGAGCCCGAGAAGGGCCACAACCGCTGGCACGAGGCGATCGCCCCGGTGGTCGAAGCCGCACTCGGCGAAGAGGTCGAGATCGAGACCCGCGACGCTTTCGACGGCCAGATCACCGCGGCGACCACGGCCGGGGATCTGCGGCAATGCGACCTCAATCTGGTCCACCCGCTGACCGGCCCGGTCTTTGTCGCCGGCGCGGCGCCGGGCGATCTGCTCGAAGTCGAGATCCGCGACATGAAGCCGGCGTCCTTTGCCTACACCGTCCAGGTGCCGGGGTTCGGCTTTTTGCGCGACGCCTTTCCCGAGCCCTACATCGCCAAATGGACGATCGAGAACGGCTTTGCCGAATCCGCCGACCTGCCCGGCGTGCGCATCCCCGACGGCTCGTTCGTCGGCGTGATCGGCGTCGCCCCCTCGAAGCAACTGCGCGAGACCATGCAGCGCCGCGAAGCCGCTCTCGCGGCCCGCGGCGGGGTGGCGTTGCCGCCGGAGGCGCAGGGCGCGGTTCCGGCCGGTGGGGCGATCGCGTCCGAAGCGTTGCGCACGATCCCGCCGCGCGAAAACGGCGGCAACCTCGACATCAAGCAATTGAGCAAGGGCGCGCGCCTGATGCTGCCGGTGTTTGTCGATGGAGCGTTGTTCTCGGTCGGCGACGCGCATTTCGCGCAGGGCGACGGCGAGGCCTGCGGCACCGCGATCGAGATGTGCGGCTCGATCCTGGTGCGCTTTTCATTGTTGAAGGGCGAGGCCCAGCGGCGGGGCATCCGTTTCCCGCGCTTTGCCCGCGACGATTATTACTTCCCGCCCGAACTCGCCGCGCCCAAGCGATTTCTGGCGACGACCGGCATGTCGGTCCGCGACGACGGCGTCAACGAGAGCGAGGACGCGACCCTGAGCGCCAAGAACGCCCTCTTATCGATGATCGACCTCCTGGTCGAGCGCGGCTGGAGCCGGCAGCAGGCCTACGCGATCTGCTCGGTCGCGGTCGATCTCAAATTGAGCGAATTGGTCGACGTTCCGAACATCGTCGTCAGCGCCTTCCTGCCGCTCGACATCTTCGGCAAGTAGGCGCCCGGCCGCCGCCGCCACAACATGCGTGAAGATCCAAGCCCTGCCGAAACCGAGGAGGAGGTCAACCGCCGCCACAACGAAAAGATGGCCCGGCGCAAGGCGGCGCGCGACCGCATGCTGGCGACCAAAACACAACAACACGGGCTGTTAATCGTCCACACCGGGACCGGCAAGGGCAAGTCGACCGCGGCGTTCGGGCTGGTGCTGCGCTGTCTTGGCCACGGCATGCGGGTCGGCATCGTCCAGTTCGTCAAGGGCGTGTGGAGCACCGGCGAGCGGGTGGCGCTCGAACGCTTTGGCGACCTGGCGACGTGCCGGGCAATGGGCGAGGGCTTTACCTGGGACACCCAGGACCGCGCCCGCGACATCGCCGCCGCGCGCGCCGCCTGGGAGGTGGCAAAGGCGATGATCGCCGACCCGTCCTATCGCCTCGTGCTGCTCGACGAGCTGAACATCGTGCTGCGCTACGACTACCTGCCGCTCGACGAGGTGGTGGCGGCGCTGACGGCGAAGCCTCGTGATCTGCACGTCGTCGTGACCGGCCGCAACGCCAAGCCGGAGCTGATCGCCGCCGCTGATCTCGTGACCGAGATGACCCTCGTCAAGCACCCGTTCCGCGCCGGCGTCAAAGCCCAGCAGGGCATCGAGTTCTGAAGCCAATGTCATTGCGAGCAGAGCGAAGCAATCCCGTTGGGGAGGAGCCCGGTCGGTCGAGATTGCTTCGTCGCTCCGCTCCTCGCAATGACACCGGCTGGCGCTGACTTCGGCGTCCGTGATGGCGCTGGCTCTGATGCTGCAAGGCACCGGCTCCGATGTCGGCAAATCCGTGCTGCTGGCCGGGATGGCGCGCGCCTTTACCCGGCGCGGCATGAAGGTGCGGCCGTTCAAGCCCCAGAATATGTCGAACAACGCGGCGGTCACCGCCGACGGCGGCGAGATCGGCCGCGCGCAGGCATTGCAGGCGCGCGCCTGCGGCGTCGAGCCAGCAACCGACATGAACCCGGTGCTGCTGAAGCCGCAATCCGAGAGCGGTGCGCAAATCGTGCTCGGTGGCCGGGTGTGGGGCAGCGCCTCGGCGGCGCAGTATCGACGCATGGCGCCGAGCCTGCTGCCTTCGGTGCTCGCGGCGTTCGTGCGGCTCGCAGAGGCGGCCGACCTGGTCCTCGTCGAAGGTGCGGGCAGCCCGGCCGAAATCAATCTGCGCCAGGGCGACATTGCCAATATGGGCTTTGCCGAGATGGCGCGGGCGCCGGTGGTGCTGATCGGCGACATCGAGCGCGGCGGCGTCATCGCCCAGCTGGTCGGAACCTGCTCGCTCTTGTCCAACAGCGAGCGGGCGTTGCTCGCCGGATACATCGTCAACAAGTTCCGCGGCGACATTCAGCTGTTCGATGGTGGCATTTCCGCGATCGGCGCCCGCACCGGGCTGCATTCGTTCGGGGTGGTGCCGTTCTTCCCGGCCGCGGCGCTGTTGCCTGCGGAAGATTCGCTGGCGCTCGCCCCGGCCAGAAACCCTCTCCCCCTACCCTCTGCCCCAAGGGGACGAGGGAGCATGAAAGGAGCGGAGGCTCCCCTCAAAATCGCCGTGCCGGTGCTGCCGCGGATCGCCAATTTCGACGATCTCGACCCGCTGCGCGCCGAGCCGGGGATCGAGCTGGCCATCGTCCGGCCCGGCCGGCCATTGCCGCGCGATGCGGCGTTGGTGATCCTGCCGGGCTCGAAGGCGACGCTCGCCGATCTCGAATTCCTGCGTCGCGAGGGCTGGGACATCGACATCCTCGCCCATCGCCGGCAGGGCGGGCGAATCCTCGGCCTGTGCGGCGGTTATCAGATGCTCGGGGGCACGATCGCCGATCCGCAGGGCATGGAGGGGAGCCGGGCGACCGTGCCGGGGCTCGGGCTGCTCGACATCGATACGGTGCTCGGCGCCGAGAAGCGGCTGCAATCGGTCGGCGGCGTCGAGCTCGCCACCGGAGCGCCGGTAACCGGCTATGAAATGCACCTTGGGAAAACGACCGGGCCGGGGCTGGCGCGGCCGATGCTGAGATTGGCGGGCCGCGGCGACGGCGCCGTCAGCGCCGATGGCCTCGTCGCCGGCTGTTATCTGCACGGACTCTTCGCCAGCGACCCGTTCCGCCGCAGCTTGTTGGCGCGGCTGGGTGCCGCATCCGGCGATGTCGTCTATGAAGCCCAGGTCGAGGCCACCCTCGACGCCCTCGCCGACCATCTCGAACGTCATCTCGAGTTGTCCGCGCTGCTCGCCGCGGCGCGACCGCCCGAGCTTAGATCAGCAGGCTGAAATGGGCGGCGAGCCAGATGCCCAGCACCACGCCGCCCTCGATCAGGCAGGCGAGCCTATAGAGCCCGAGCGCGCGGGCGATGTCCGAGGTCGCCGCCCGCGCCGTGCCCTCGCCGACCCACGGATCGACGACCATGCCCTCCGGGTAGCGCCGCGGCCCGGCCAGTGCAAGACCGAGCGCTCCGGCCATCGCCCCTTCGGGCCAGCCGGCGTTCGGCGAGCGGTGCTTGCGGGCGTCGCGCAGCATGATCGCCAGCGCGCGACCGGGGCGGCCTTTTTCGGCGAATACCGCCGCGGCGGTGATCAGCAGCCCGCTGATCCGCGCCGGCGCCAGGTTGACGAGGTCGTCAAAGCGGGCCGCGGCCCAGCCAAAGGCGCGATAATGCGGCGTTCGGTGCCCGATCATGCTGTCGAGCGTGTTCGCCATCTTGTAGGCGAAGAGGCCCGGCAGGCCGAGCAGCAGGTACCAGAACACCGGGGCGACGACCCCGTCGCTGAAATTCTCGGCCAGGCTCTCGATCGCGGCGCGGGCGACGCCGTGAGCGTCGAGGCTCCTCGGATCGCGGCCGACGACGTGCCGCACCGCCTCGCGCCCGGCCGCGAGCCCGCCCCGATCGAGCGCCCGGGCGACCTCGGCGACATGCTCGAACAGGCTGCGCTGGGCGACCAGCACCGCGATCAGCAGGATTTCGACCGCTGCTCCCACGAGGCTGCCGCGGCACAGAAGCTCGATCGCCAGCCCGAGGGCGGCGGCGAGGCCGACCAGCGCCAGCACGGTAAGGACGCCGCGAACCCGGCGCGCGGCTTCGCTGCGGATCTCGCGGTTGAGCTTGCGGTCGAAAAACGCGACGGCTCGGCCGGCGAGGACGACCGGGTGGGGGACGCGGCTGAAGATCGCCGGCATGTCGCCGAGCCACGCATCGAGGGCGAGGCCGGCCACGAGCAGCAGCAGCGGATTGGCGTCGACGGCCGGCATCATCGCGGCGCCAGTCTCGGCCGTGGCCGGCGAAGGGTCAACTGGTGACCGCGAGGGTGCGGACAACCAACGCGGCCGCCGCCGCGCCCGTCGCGCGATTGACCAGGGCGAGGCGCGCAGGTGGCTGGAAGGCGCCGGGAGACTGAACATGTTCGACACCTTCGCGATGGTCGATTGGAGCGCGGCGAACCAGCCAAAACAAGGGCGCGACAGCATCTGGATCTGCTGGCACGCGCCCGACGGCGAGCGGCTAGCGAATCCGGAGACCAGGCATAAAGCGAAGGCGCTGCTCGCCGATTGGCTCGCGGCGGCGCGGGCGAACGACGAGAGGGTGCTCGTCGGTTTCGACTTTCCGTTCGGCTATCCCGCCGGCTTTGCCGCCCGGCTCGGTCTTACCGGCCCGCCCTGGCGCGCCATCTGGGACGAAATCGCCCGGCTGATCGAGGATCGCGAAGACAACCGAAATAACCGCTTCGAGGTCGGCGCCGCACTGAACCGCCGCGTCTCCGGGGAGCAATTTCCGTTCTGGGGGTGCCCCGCCGGCGCGGCCGGACGGTATCTCGCTCCGACGCGTCCCGCTTACGAGAAGGGACTTGCCGAGAACCGGCTGATCGACACGTGGATGGTCGGGGCGCAACCGTGCTGGAAGCTCTTCTACACCGGCTCGGTTGGCGGCCAGGTGCTGACCGGAATCCCGGTGGTGCGGGCGCTGCGCGATGATCTGCGCTGGGCCGACCGCGCCCGGGTCTGGCCGTTCGAGACCGGACTCGGCATCGGTGACGACGCCCGTGTCGTCTTCGCCGAGATTTGGCCGTCTTGGTGGCAGGCCCGACGCGAGCTCGGTCCGCCAAACGACAAGGCGCAGGTTCGCACCGTCGCCCGCTTTCTCGCCGAGCGCGATGGTGCCGGGGAACTTGCCGCGCTGTTCGCCGGCGACCCCGGCCTGTCGCCTTCGGACCGCCGGCGGATCGAGACCGAAGAGGCATGGACTTTGGGCGTAACCGCGGCGCGACAGCGACGGATCGGCGCGCCTCACCCGACACCCGAGCAGCCATTGACGATGACGGAGCTGTTGCCGGCCGTCCCCAAAGAACGGCAATAATCATCCGGGGATCATCGGGGAGGAGCGTCGTGGAGCCAGGCCAAGACCGGCGCATATTGTTCCTGTTCCGCCACGGCGAAACCGATTGGAACCGCGAGGGGCGGCTGCAAGGACACACGGACACCCTGCTCAACTCGACCGGGCGCGCCCAGGCCGAGGCGTTGGCCCGACGGCTGCGCCCGCACCGGCTCGACGCGGTGCTGTCGAGCGACCTGTCGCGGGCGCTGACCACCGGTCGGATCATCGCCGGGGCTCTGGGCGTGCCGCTGGCCAGCGATCCGGGCCTGCGCGAGACCAATGTCGGTGAGGCGGAGGGACTGATCTGGGCGGACGCCAAGGCCCGCTTCGGCGAGGAGTTGACCGAGCGCTGGTATGAGGGCGACACCGCGTTTCCCGGCGGCGAAACCGGCCTCGCCACCCTGACACGCGGGCTGGCGGCGCTGCGCCGGTTTGCCGCCGCCAACCCATACCCGCGAATCGGGGTGTCGAGCCATGGTGCTATGCTGCGCCAGCTGGTCAGGCACGCTCTGCCGCCCGGCAGCCCGCCGGTCAGGGCGGCCAACACGGCTCTCTTCATCCTCGGCTACGAGCCGGCGATCGACCGCCTTGCGATGATCGATGATTCTGAGCTGCCGGAACCGTTCGAGGAACTTTGAGCCGGAAGCAGAGGCGGGAGCCGTTAGAACGGCCGGTCGCCCCTGATCTGCGACCGGTGCATCAACCGGCGGCTCGCCGGGTCGAACTCGTCGCGGCGGTGCATGACGCAGCGATTGTCCCACAACACCAGGTCGCCGACCCGCCATTGCTGGTACCAGGTCAGCTCGGGCCGGGTCGCATGCGCCCACAGCGCATCGAGCAGCCGCTCGCTGTCGTCGAGATCGAGCCCTTGGACATAGGCGTTGCGGCGCCGGCCGAGAAACAGCGCCTTGCGCCCGGTCGCCGGATGGGTGCGGATGATCGGATGGTCGGCGCCGGGTGCGGCGCGCGGATCGGTCACCTCGCTCATCCCGCGGCGCAATTCGCCGGCGCTGTTGCGGCTCGAATCGTGGCGGCACAGGCGGCCCTCGATCCGCCGCCGCAGATCCCCCGGAAGAGTGTCGTACGCCAGGTACATATTGGCAAAGCCGGTGTCGCCGCCGGCCGGCGGCACTTCGAGCGCATAGAGCGCGCTGCCGATCGGCGGCTCCGGGTTGTACGACATGTCGGTGTGCCAGATAGCCTCGTAGGCGCCGAGCGCGCCGAGCGCCACCCCGTTCTCGACGATGTTGGAGATGACCGAGATGTAGCGGTGCCCTTCCCCGGCCGAGTCGACGTAGCGGTCCTCGCCGTGGACCTTGACGCGCGCGGCGGCGATGACCGGCGCGAAGTCGAGCTCGCCGAACAGCGCGCTGAAGCGCATCAGCCGGTCGTCGTCGAGGTGCTGGCCGCGAAAGCGCAGCACCAGATGGTCCGACCATGCCGCCTTGATCGCGTCGACCATTGCGGGCGACAGCGGCCGCGCCAGATCGAGGCCCTCGATGTCGGCGCCGAGCGCCGCACCCGTCGGATACACCGACATCTGCCGATCCAAAATTTCTGACATCTACCTTCCTTCATTTACATTCAATTCGGGAGGGTCGTCTCCGATCGCGCCGATGTCTCACCTCGGCATCTCTGCGTCGTCGCGCCCGGCCTTGCGCCGCGCATCCACGCCTTTGCCGCATCAGAAGACGTGGGTGGCCGGGACAAGCCCACGGCCAAGACGAAACCGTGGGCCTTTGCCTCCGCGTGTACGCTGCCCACTTCAGTCGGCCCCAGCTGTTGGATTCGACCATGGCCGGGCTGAGCAGATAGAAGCACGCGGCAGGGACCGCAATTCCCCGCCGGGCGAGGGCTCCAATGGCCGCGTCAGCCGCGTGCGAGGGCGTAGACCTGCTTGCCTGATGGCGGCGGCTTGAGGGCGGTCCAGGTTTCGCCGCCGTCGAGGCTCGAATAGACTTCGCCGCCATTGGTGGCGCACGACATGCGCGCCGGCCGGTGCTCGTCGAAAGCCAGCGCGAACGCGGTGTGCGGCAGCGGCACGCCGATATCGATCCGGGCCCAGGTCTCGCCGCCGTCGGGGCTGCGCAGCAGGACGCCGACCTCGCTCTGAAAGCCGCCGCCCGCCGCCACCCACAGTTTGCGCGGGTTGCCCGGCACCTCGCGGATGTCGCGGCAATAGATCTGCCCCTTGGCGTTGAGCGGGTCCAGCGGCACATGCCGCCAGTGATCGCCGGCATCGGCGCTGGCGAACATGCCGGCGCGGCCGATGCCAAAGACCGTGCCCGGCCGCCAGCGGCTCGCCAGGACGCCGTGCATGTCGACCGCGTCGTCGTTCAGATACTGGCCGTGGCTCAGATTCTCCCAGTGCTCGCCGCCGTCGGTCGAGCGCAGGGTGCCGCCGACTTCGATCGCGGCGTAGATCAGGTCGGGCTCGCCGGCGCTGGCGTCCATCTTGAGCACGCGCTTGGCCGGGTTGGCGCCCGGTGCGGTGGTGATCTCCGGAAAGCGCACGCTGACCGGCAATCGCGTCCAGCGCTCGCCGGCATCGTCGCTGCGGTAGATCTCGCAGTTCTCGTAGCCGATGAGGATCACGTCGGGATCGTGGGGGTGGAACAGCACCGACCAGACCGGCAGGCCGTGGGCGGGCACGGGGACCTTGTCCCAATGGTCGCCGCGATCGGCGCTGCGGTAGGGTCCGGATTGGGTCCCGGCATAGACGATCTCGGGGTTCTGCGGATGCACCGCGAGCGCGCGCACCGCCGGCATTTCGGGCAGGCCTTGGTGCAGCGCCTCCCATTCGTCATTGCCGTCGGCCATGCGGAAGAGGCCGGAATCGACGACGCGGCCGGCCCCGGTCTCGCCGGCCAATCCCAGATAAATGTATGACGCCTGATCGTTCGCCCGATTGCTGGTCATCGGATGTTCCTCCTCGCCTGCTGTTGAATTATAGCGTCACTCGAACTGCATGCTGATGGTTTCGGCGACGAGGGCCGGTCGCGCCGCACCCTCGACCTCGACCGTGCTTTCCGAGGTGATGCGCACGCCGCCGCCTTCGACCGGCTCGACCGACTTGATCTTCTGGCGCAGGCGGATGCGCGAGCCGGCCGGCACCTGCCCGGTGAAGCGCACCCGGTTCGACCCATAGTTCAGCCCGCGCGACCGCTGCTTGACACGGTAGAGCGTCGCCGCCAGCCGCGGCACCAGAGACAGGGTCAGATAGCCGTGGGCGATCGTCTTGCCGCCCGGCATCTCGCGCTGGGCGCGCTCGACATCGACGTGAATCCATTGATGATCGCCGGTCGCCTCGGCGAATTTGTCGATGATCGCCTGATCGACGGTAAACCAGTCGCTGACCCCGACCTCCTTGCCGATATACTGGGCGAGATCGGCGGGCCGCTCGACCTCGATCATCCTCGCTCCCTTTCCGGCATGTGCGCTGCATCCTGCGTGGCGATGTTCCCATCTCGCGAGCCAGATTAGGAGCCCGGCCCGGCGGCCGCAACCGATGCGCTACACCAAGCTCGCCCTCCTGACCTTTGGCGCCGGCCTGCTGCTGGGGCTGGTCGTTGTCGTGATCGAGATCGATTGGCTCGGCCGCGTCGCCAGCGGCTTGATGGCGCTTGGCCTGGCGACGATTCCCTTCGGCATGATCGTCGACTGGCGGCTGGCGACCAAGGCGGCACAGAGGCCCGCTAAGAAGCGCGCGAAAACCCCGGTCCGGCGCAGCACGGCGGGCCAACCCCGGCGTACGCCGCGGCCGCGTAAACCCGCCCCGCCAAAGCGATAGATGACACGGGCGCGCGTCGCCCGATCGGGGATAGCCCACAGACCCGGCGGCTGAGGCGACGAGGCGACAGACAGCACATCGCGCGTTAAACTAATTCGGCTCGATTCTACCTGCGCCTCGATCATCGAACGCGCGAGGAGGAACCCGACGATGTCGATTTCTGCAGATCAGGTGGCACCTGACCCTGTCAGCAACGTCCTGAAATGGGTGTTGCTGGGGGTTGCGATCGGCACTTTCGCCATCCTCGGCTGGACGACCGATCTGACTTACCGTGAGGCGCCTCCCATACCCGACCGCTTTGTCACCGCCGACGGCACCCTACTGATGTCTGCCGCCGAAATCGAAGCCGGCAAGGCAGGATTTCAGCGAGCGGACCTTATGGATTACGGCAGCCTCTATGGGATGGGCTCGTATTTCGGCGAGGATTACACTGCCGCCAATCTCGTTCGTCTTGCCAACCTGACCCAGGACAATATCGCCGCGACGATCAACGGCAAGACTGCAGCCGAGCAACACGCCTCGGTCGAAGCGGCGATGCGGGAGGAGCTGCAAGGCGTCGATCTGACCAGGCCGATCGTGATGGTCGGGCGGCCGCTGGCGGCGGCGATCCTCAGCCTGCGCGCCACCTTGACGCAATCCTTGCTGCACGACGATTTCGCCAAGGGCTGGACCCGGACCTACAGC
Source organism: uncultured Alphaproteobacteria bacterium (assembly GCA_963703665.1). Classification (GTDB taxonomy): domain Bacteria; phylum Pseudomonadota; class Alphaproteobacteria; order ATCC43930; family CGMCC-115725; genus AP-15. Next base: position 662,505 of record CAVPFB010000003.1, read on the forward strand.
CTCGATGATCAGAGCGCGGCGCAGACCGCCGAATTCTTGATCTATTCGTCTCTGACGACAGTTGCGCGCCGGCCCGGAACCCTCGTGTCCTGGACCCAGAACTGGCCATACGAGCCGCTGGTCGGCAACACGCCGACGACCGGCACGTTCATGTGGACCTGGATCAGCTTCTGTTTCGTCTTTTTTGCTTTCGGTCTCGTGCTCTTTATCTACCAGCGGTTCCTCACCGAAACCGACAAGGGACCGATGGATCCGGTGCTCGCCCGGTTCGGTGCGCTGACCCCGAGCCAGCGCCGCGTCGGCAAATACTTTCTCGTTGTCGCCGCCCTCCTTCTGCTGCAGATCCTGGTGGGCTCGATTATGGCCCACTACTATACCGAGCGATCGAACTTTTACGGGATTGTGGTCGATCGATTCCTGCCGTTCAACTTTCTGCGCGACGTGCACATCCAGTTGCCGATCGTGTGGATCGGCTTATCCTGGATCGCCGCGGCATTGTTCATCGCACCGGCGATCAGCGGCGGTGAAGCCAGCGGCCAGGCCTTCCTTGTGGATCTGCTGTTCTGGGTCACCCTCGCCGTCGTCGTCGGCGCGCTGGTCGGCGACTATCTCGGCATCATGGGCTATATCGGCAAGGGCTGGTTCTGGATCGGCAACCAGGGGCTGTCCTACATCCAGCTCGGCCGGGCCTGGCAGATCGGGTTCTTCGCCGGTCTGGTCTTCTGGAGTCTTTTGGTGCTTCGCGCGCTGTGGCCCACCGGCCGCAAGCTGTTGCAGGCGACACGGCAATTCTGGACCGGACGAATCCGGCTGGAGCATTTGATCTGGGCCGCAACCGTCAACATCGCGGTGCTTTATGCTTTCGGCATGATCCCCCTCACCGGGGTCGAGAAGTCTTTCACGATCAGCGATTTTTGGCGCTGGTGGGTCGTGCATCTGTGGGTCGAGCAATCTTTTGAATTCTTCGCTTCCGCGATCAGCGCCTATCTGCTGATGGCGGTCGGGCTGGTCTCCCGCCGGCTCGCCGAACGAGCCGTCTATCTCGAAGTGATTTTGATTTTCCTCGGCGGGGTGATCGGCACCGGGCATCATCTCTACTGGGCGGGCGAGCCTGGCCTTTGGGTGCCGATGGGCTCGATGTTCTCGTTTATCGAAGTGTTGCCCCTGGTGCTGCTGATCATCGAGGCGATCCAGCAGCGCCAGCTTATCGAGACCACCCATGAGTTTAAATATGGCTTGGCGTATACTTATATCATCGGCGCAGCCTTCTGGAACTTCGTCGGAGCCGGCGTCTTCGGTGGGGGCACCTTGAACGCGCCGTTGGTCAATTACTACGAACACGGGACGTTTCTCACGCTCAACCACGCGCATACGGCGCTGTTCGGCGCGTTTGGTCTGCTCGGTATCGGGCTGATCTATTTCTGCCTGCGTTATGTTGCCGCCGATCGCTATCGCTTTCGCGAAGGGCTGGGCCAGACAGCGTTCTGGCTCTACAATGTCGGCCTGGTCTTGTGGATCGTGTTCAACTTCTTCCCGATCGGCTGGTCGCAACTGGCCGCAGTTTACGAACACGGGCTAGCTTATGCGCGCAGCCAAGCATTCTATGATACGACGCTGTTCTGGCAGTGGATGCGCATGCCCGGCGATGTTGTCTTTGCGGTCGGCGCGCTATTGATGGCTTGGGACTTCATCATCAAATTGCGCCCGCTCTTCCCGCAATTCGTCGCCCGCCTGATACCCGGACTGCAGCCGGTTGTCGGCGATCTTCGCTGATCGTGCCGGCAAGCGATAGGATGACGGCGGCGCCTGCGCCGTACTAGGATCGGCGACGAAGCACGCGGCGCGCTGGGCCGCGACCCTGATGCGGAGGAAGACGGGATGGCGAAGAACAAGATAGCGATCGTCGGCGCCGGGGCGGTCGGCGGCTATGCCGGGGCGCATATGGTGCAGGCCGGCGAAGACGTGACCTACATCGATCCGTGGCCGGAAAACGTCGAGGCGATCCGCAAGGACGGTCTGCGGATCACCCACATCCGCGACGTCGAGCCGTTCACGGTCAAGCCGCGCGCATTGCATCTGACCGAGGCGCAGCAGCTCGCCAAGGAAGCGCCGATCGACATCGCTTTCGTCTGCATGAAATCCTACGACACCGCCTGGGCCACGACCCTGATCAAGCAGTATCTGGCGCCCGGCGGCTATGTCGTCTCGCTGCAGAACTGCATGAACGAGGAAACCATCGCCGGCATCGTCGGCTGGGGCAAGACCCTGGGCTCGATCGCCAGCTCGATCACCGTCGAATTGCATGCGCCGGGCCAGGTGCGCCGCGCCGCCGGCAAATCGGGCTCGCGCCACACCGTGTTCCGCGTCGGCGAGGTGCATGGCCGGATCACCGAGCGCGCGAAGGAGGTCTGCCGGCTGGTCAGCTACTCCGACAGCGCGATGGTGACCGAGAATTTGTGGGGCGAGCGCTGGTCGAAGCTCGTGACCAATGTGATGGGCAACGGGCTGTCGGCCTGCACCGGCCTGATCAGCCGCGATATGATCAAGAACGATGCGATCCGGAATTTCTCGACCCGCCTCGGCAGCGAGGCGATCCGCGTCGGCCAGGCGCTCGGCTATACCTTTGACGAGGTCAGCCACATGGACCCGGAGACGATCGCCCGCGCCGGCGAGGGCGACGCGGCCGCGACCAAGGAGATCGACGACCACCGCCTGGCCGAGGCCAACCGGGCCGGCGGCGGCGAGCATCGCCCGTCGACCGGCCAGGACATGTTCAAGGGGCGACGTACCGAGATTCAGTTCCTGAACGGGTTTATCGTGCGCAAGGGCGAGGAGGTCGGCATTCCGACGCCGACCAACGCGATCCTGACCGACATCGTCAGCCGGGTCGAAAAGGGCGAGCTGAAGCCCGACCCCAAGCACATCGTCGATCTGCGGCTGAACTGACGCCGATCGACGACGATCGTCATGACCGGGCCTGACCGGGTCCTCCACGAAACTCGGTGAGCCGAGGGCGTGGATGTTTACGGATCAAGTCCGGCCGAGACGATAACGGGGACGCGGCGAAGGAGGCCAAAGTCCGATGCTCGCTCTCGTCAATACCCCCGGCGGCACGGCGCCGGTCGAGCTGCGCGAATTACCCGAGCCGGCGCCGGCGGCGAACGAGGCATTGGTCGAGGTGCGCGCCTTTTCGCTGAACCGAGGCGAATTGCGGCTGATGCAGACCCGGCCCGAGGGCTGGCGGCCGGGCCAGGACATCGGCGGGGTCGTGTTGCGCCAGCCGGCCGACGGCAGCGGACCCAAAGCCGGAACGCGGGTCGTGGCGTTGGCCGACGATGGCGGTTGGGCACAGCGTGCCGCGGTCCCGGCGCATCGGCTTGCGGCGTTCACCGACAATGTCCGCTTCGAGGAAGCGGCGGCGCTGCCGATCGCCGGTCTGACGGCATTGCGCACGCTGCGCCACGGCGCGCCGTTGCTCGGCAAGCGGGTGCTGGTCACTGGTGCGGCCGGCGGCGTCGGCCATATGGCGGTGCAGATCGCCGCGCGGTCCGGAGCCTATGTCACCGCCATTGTCGGCAGTCCGGAGCGCGGCCGGCATCTGCGCGGCGCCGATCAGATCGTCGACGGGATCGACAACGCCGAGGGGCGGTTCGGCCTGATCCTCGAAGCCGCCGGCGGCGCCTCGCTCGCCGCCGCGATCACACGCATCGAGCCGAGGGGGACGATCGTGATCTTCGGCAATTCGTCGGGCGAGCCGACTTCGATCAGCTTTCGCGATTTCGCCGAGCATCCGAACGCACGGATGCAGAGCTTTTCCTATTTCAGGTCCGAGCCCGAGGAGCAATTCGCCCCCGACCTCGCTTTGCTGGCCGCGCTGGTCGGCGACGGCTCGCTGAAGCCGGCGCTGGTCGAAAGCAGCTGGCGCGAGCTGGCGCGGATCGCGCCGCGGCTGCGCGACCGGCAGATCGCCGGCAAGGCCGTGTTCCGGGTCGAGCATGGCTGACCGCAAATCGATGGCTCCCGATCGCGACGATTTGCCCGATCGGGTCCATTTGAGTGTCGCCGAGGCGCGCGGGCTTTCCGAACGAGCGCTCGCCGGCATCGGCTACGATTCCGAGGACGCCCGCATCCTCGCCGACCACATGATCGACGCGGCGTTGTGCGGGTACGAGTATTCGGGTCTGGCGAAGATCCTGAACATCCCCGAGCACCGCCGCTTCAAGCGGCCGCGACGGCCGATCAGCGTGGTGCGCGAGACCGCGGTTTCGGTGCTGTACGACGGCGGCAACAACGTCGGCATGCTGGCGATGCACCACGCCGCCCGGACCGCGATCGCCAAGGCCGCGGCGCAGGGGTTTTCGCTCGTCGGCGTCACCAACAGCTGGATGAGCGGGCGCAGCGCCTACTACGTCGAGATGATCGCCAACGCCGACCTCGTCGGCATCCATACCGCGAGCTCGTCGCGCAGCGTGGCGCCCTTCGGCGGGGCGCGGCCGGCGCTCGGCACCAACCCGATCGCCTTCGGCATGCCGTCCACCGATGGGCCGGTGGTTCTGGACATGGGGACTTCGGCGTTCATGGGCACCGAGCTGGCACTGCGCGAGCGGCTCGGGCAGCTGTTGCCCGAAGGTGTCGCGATCGATTCGCAGGGGCAGCCGACGCGCGACCCAGCTGCGGCGCGACTGGGGGCGCTGCTGCCGTTCGGCGCGTATAAAGGCTTTGGGCTCGGCTTTATCGTGCAGGCGCTGGGCGTGCTGGCCGGCTCGGGCATCGACCCGGACAAGGATGACGGCTACCTGTTTATCGTGTTCAAGCCCGACCTGCTGCTTCCGCTCGAGCAGTTCAAGCGTGAAGTCAGCGCCCTGGTCGATCGCATCAAGAGCGTTCCGCGCCAGCCGGGGGGCGGTGAAATCCGGATACCCGGGCGAACGGGCCTTCCGCAGCCGCGAACGCTTGCGTCGCGAGGGCATCGAGATCGACCGTCTGGTCTACGAGGCGCTGGCGGTGCTGCAGGCGTGATCGGCAGGGCTGAGCGAGAGGCAGCGCGCCGCGGACGATGGAGCCGCGGACGATGGAGCCGCGGACGATGGAGCCGCGGACGATGGAAATGAGCGCGCGCCCCCTTTCGTGGCTGTTTGCGCCGGTTCACGTCGCGGCGCTGGCGACCGGGGCGAAATCGTTTCGCGACAATCCGGTGATCGGCAGCCCGACCCTCAATCGGGCCGGGCTTCATGTCGCGCGGATGCGCCTTGCCTATCGGATGGCCGAGAGGCGCCGGCGAAAAATGGCGGCGCTGGTCTCCGATGACGACCGGGCGGCCTTCCAGCAGGACGGGTTCGTCGTCAAGCGCGACTTTTTGCCGGCCGCCGATTTTGCCGCGGTGACCCGCCAGGTCGCCGGCTATGCCGGACCGGCGCGGCAGCAGGCCCAAGGCGACGCGATCACCCGGCGCATCGCGTTGGACGAACGGGCGCTGGCCCGCCTGCCCGCGGTGCGGGCAATGGTCGAAAGCCCCGAATGGCTCGGCCTTGTCCGCTATATCGGCTCGTTCATGCTGGAGCCGTTCCTCTACATCCAGACGATCTTTGCGCACGCCCGCAACGCGCTGCCCGACCCCCAAACGCGGCTCCATGCCGACACCTTTCATCCGACCGTGAAGGCATGGTTTTTCCTGACCGACGTCGGCGAGGACCAGGGTCCTTTGATCTATGTTCCGGGGTCGCACCGGCCGACCCGGCGGCGGCTCGCCTGGGAAAGGCGGATGTCGTTGAGCGCTGCGCAAAGCGCGGATTTTCAATCATCGAGGGGCTCGCTGCGGGTCGCGGCGGGGGCGCTGCGGCGTCTCGGATTTTGCGAGCCGAGGGTGTTCGCGGTCCCGGCGAACACCTTGGTGGTTGCCGACACGATGGGTTTCCACGCGCGGGGCATTTCCGTGCTCCCGTCCGCCCGCGCCGAGATCTGGGCTTACGGCCGCCGCAATCCGTTTCTGCCGTGGCTGGGGCTGGACCCGGCCGCCATGCCCTTGGTCAAGGGTCGCGCAGTGCCGCTCTACTGGTCGGCAATGGACCTTTGTGAACGGCTCAAGCTCGCCCGCAACCCATGGCGACCTGCAGGCGCCGTGACTCCGCTGACGCCCCCCGACCAACCGATTCGCGGCAGTTGAAGAGCGCGGCGCGGACGCGACCCATTCCTCTGCGGGCGCGACACATTCGCCTGCGGGAGGGCCGCACCCGGCGATCGCCGCCGCCAGGAGCGAACCCTAGGCGTTCGTTCCGGTTGACATTGCAGCCGTCTTACGAAGACAAATGAGACGGGATTGATTTACCACGAAGGCCGGATGCTTTGTGGCCGGCGACGAAGGGCGAGGGGGAAATGGATCTTATTGGTGCTCGGGAGCCACGATCCGGCGGATGAGTGACGGACCGATCGCGATCGTTGGAGCATCGTGCCGATTTCCTGGGGCTGACGGGCTGGAGGCGTTCTGGCGCCTGCTCGCCTCGGGCGGTGATGCCGTGTCGGAAATCGACCCCGGGCGGTGGTCGACCCGTTTCTTCTACCATCCCGACCGCAACGAACTCGGCAAAAGCTATACCTGGGCGGCCGGACTGATCGACGGGGTCGACCAGTTCGAGCCGGCGTTCTTCGGGATCTCGCCGCGCGAGGCGATGCAGATGGACCCGCAGCAGCGCCTGCTGCTGGAGCTGGTCTGGCATGCGGTCGAGGATGCCGGCATTCCGGCTGGGCGGCTCGCCGGCAGCCCGACCGGGGTTTATATCGGGGCGTCGGCGACAGATTATTCCGATTTGCGGCTCGGCGACCCGGCCGGGGCCGATTCCTATTTCATGACCGGCAACACGCTGAGCATTCTCGCCAACCGGATTTCCTATGTCTTCGATCTGCGCGGCCCGAGCCTGACCCTCGATACCGCCTGCTCGTCGTCGCTGGTGGCGCTGCATCACGCCTGCGAGGCGCTTCGCAACCAGCAGATCTCCAGCGCCATTGTCGGCGGCGTCAATCTGCTGTTGACGCCCTATCCGTTTCTCGGCTTCTGCCGCGCTTCGATGCTGTCGCGGCGGGGGCGGTGCTACGCCTTCGACGAACGCGCGGACGGCTATGTCCGCGCCGAAGGCGGCGGCGTGGTCGTGCTGAAGCCGCTCGATGACGCGCTGGCCGCCGAGGACCCGATCCGGGCGGTCATTCTGGCGACGGGCACAAATTCCGACGGCCGCACGATCGGATTGTCGCTGCCGAGCGAGGCGGCGCAAGCGTTGCTGCTGCGCTCGGTCTATGCGCGGGCGGAAATCGCGCCGGACAGGCTGGCGTTTTTCGAGATGCACGGCACCGGTACACCGGCCGGCGATCCGGTGGAAGCCGCCGCGGTCGGCCGCGCCCTCGGCCAGCGCCGCACCGAGCCGCTGCCGATCGGCTCGGCAAAATCCAATGTCGGCCATCTCGAACCGGCGTCGGGGATGGTCGGACTGCTGAAGGCGGCTCTGGCGCTCGAGCGCCACGTCGTGCCGCCGACCCTGCATTGCGAGACGCCAAACCCGAACATCGCCTTTGGGGCGTTGAACCTGCGGCTGGTCCGCGACGCCGAAGCAATAGTAAGTGCCCGTGAGGATCGCTGCGCCGGGGTGAATTCGTTCGGTTTCGGCGGGACCAACGCGCATGTCGTGCTGGCCCCGGCGCCGCGTCGGGAGAAGATGCCGGCCGGCGTGCCGGAAGAGACCCCGCCGCTGGTGATTTCGGCGGCCACCGAGACCTCGCTGAGCCAACTCGCGAACAGCTGGCGCCGGGTTCTGGCCGAGACGTCAGCCGAGCAGGCGCCGAGCTTGCTGCGCGCTGCTGCGCGCGGTCGCGACCACCACCGCCATCGGCTGGTTGCGCTCGGCTCCGACAAGGCGACGACCGCGAGCCTGCTCAGTGGGTTTCTCGAAGGCAAATCGACGCCGGAGGTCGTCACCGGATCGGCGGTTGCAGAGGGAAAGCTCGCCTTTGTGTTCTCCGGGAACGGGGCGCAGTTCCCGGGCATGGGACGCAGGGCGATGCGCGCCAACGCCGCCTTCCGCGGGGCGATACGGCAGACCGACGAGGTGTTGCGCCGGGACCTCGGCTGGTCGGTGGCCGAACTGATCGAAGAAGGGGTCGACGCCAAGGCGCTGGCCCGCACCGATGTCGCTCAGCCGTTGCTGTTCGCGATCCAGGCCGGCATCGTGGAGGCGTTGCGCGAGGCAGGCGTGGTCGCTTGCGCATATTTCGGCCACAGCGTCGGCGAGATCGCCGCCGCCTGGGCCGCCGGGGCGCTCTCCCTCGCCGAAGCCGGCCGCGTCGTGATCGCGCGCAGCCGCAGCCAGCAGCGCACCCAGGGCACCGGAAGGATGGCGGCGCTTGCGCTCGCTCGGGATGCGGCGGCGGACTTTCTCGGCGAATTGGAGAGTTCCGCAGAGATTGCCGCGCTGAACGCCGCAAATTCGGTGACAGTCTCTGGCTCGGCCGAGGAAATCGAGCGCCTTGGCGCCGAAGCGCGCCGCCGCAAGCTGTGGTTTCGACCCCTCGATCTCGATTTCGCGTTCCATTCGGCAAAGATGGATCCGATCCGCGACGAGCTGTTGGCGAACCTCGCCGGCATCTCGTCGGCGCCGCCGGCCGCGCGGCTGGTCTCGACCGTCAGCGGCGCCGTCATCGACGGCCAGGTGCTCGATTGCCAGCACTGGTGGCGCAACATCCGGAATCCGGTGCGCTTCACCGACGCCGCCGCGGTGCTGATCGGCGAGGGTTATCGCATCTTTCTGGAGATCGGGCCCGGCGCCATTCTTCAGTCCTACCTGGCGGACGGGCTGCGCGCGGCCGATGCCGAGGGCCGCGTTCTCTCGACCCTTTCGCGCGGTGACGCCGAGGGCGATCCGTTCCCAATGATGGCCGCGCGTTGCTGCGTCGCCGGGTACGACCTCGGGCAGGCACGGGCTTTTGACGGTCGCCGCGACCCGCGCGGGCTTCCGTTCTACCCCTGGCGGCGAGAGAAATTCTGGTTCGATGGGACGATCGAAGCAGCCAATCCCGAGAACCCGCCTTTCGACCACCCGCTCCTCGGGTTCCGCCAGAACGGTCCGGTGGCGAACTGGCTCAATCACCTCGATGAGCGGGTGCTGCCCTGGATCGGCGATCATGCGGTCGAAGGGATGCCGGTCTTCCCGGCCGCCGCGATCCTCGAAACCGCGCTCGCGGCAGCACGGTGGCGCTGGCCGGACGCGCCGGCCTGGGAAGCCTTCGATGTCGAGGTGCGCCGCCCGCTGCCGTTCGAAAAGGGGCACATGCGCGAGGTGCGCACCACTCTGCTGTCCGATGACGGCGACTGGGAGCTGGCGAGCCGTCCGCGGCTGTCGAGCGAGCCGGTCACGGTCCACGCCGTCGGCCGGATTTCCGCCGCACCCGACCTGCGCCCGGTTCTGAGCTGGGCTGATGACACGGCGGGCTCGCAGCACCTCGACGGCGAGAGCCTTTACCGCGCCGCGCAACGCGCCGGGCTCGATTACGGGCGGCGCTTCAGGACGGTGGAGTCTGTCGATATTACGGGAGCCGACGAGGCTGTCGTCCATCTCGATCCGATGGCGGTCGACGATCCCGCCGACGCCTACCTCTTGCATCCCGCCTTGCTCGACGGCGCGCTGCAAGGATTGTTGGCGCTTCTGATCGAGCGTCGTCAGGAAATGCCAGGCGTCGGCTACCTGCCCTGGCGCTTCGGCAGAGTGCGGTTCGCGGTGCCGTCGGGGCGACCGGCGCGCCGGGCCCGGCTGCGGCTGACGCGGGCCGGGGTGAGGTCGGTCTCGGCCGATATCGCGCTCTACGACGAGACCGGCGCCATCGTCGCCGAGCTCGCCGATTGCTGGTTTCGCCGCGTCGAGCTGGCGCGGCGCGGCGCCGCCGATCAACGGATGTTTCACGTCGATCTGGTGCCGGCGCCGCTGCGCGAGAGCGAAGCCCCGAGGGTGCTGAACGAGGCCGGCGCACGCTTGGCGCAGCTTGCCGCCGAGCGCGAACCCGACCGCGAGCGGCAGGACCAGGGGCCGTTGCTCGACGCCCTCGTCGGTGCGGTAGCACTGCGCGCGTTACGAGAATTTATCGAACCCAGACAAACCTTTACGATCGGCGACCTCATCGATTCCGGTCGGCTGGCATCGGCGTCGAGCGGGCTCGCCGGCGCATTGTTGTGGTCGCTCGAACGGCTCGGCGCCGCGTCCGAGGCCGGTGGCGAATGGCAGATCGAGCCGGCCAGCGATCTGCCGGACGCAGCGGAAATCTGGCGGCTGCTGCTCGCCGACGCGCCCGATCTGACTGCCGAGCTCGCGCTCCTCGCGGCAGCGCTCGAAGACCTGCCGGACGCGCTCGCCGCCGGTCCGAAGACATCCGCGCCATGGGCGTCGCCGATGGTCGAGCAGCTGCTCGCGGCGTCGCCGGGGAGCGTCGCCGGCAGCGACCTGTTGTGCGCTGCGCTGCACGAGATCGCGGCGGCGTGGCCGCGGGAGCGGCCGCTGCGGGTCCTCGAGGTGGGCGCTACCGGCGGAACGACCCGTCGCATTCTCGAGAGCCTGGCTCGCTGCAAAGCGGCGCTCGCCTATGTCGCGACCAGCGCCGATCCGGACCAGGTCGAACGGCTGGCGCTGACGATGCAATCCTTCGCCGGCGCCAGCGCCTGCACCTGGTCGCCGCGGGACGGACGAGAGGCCCTCGGAGAAGCCGCCTTTGACGTAGTCTTGGGGCTGAATGCCTTTGCGCGTTTGCAGCTCGATGCGGCATCTCTCTCCTCGCTGCGCGACCTGCTTGCGCCGGGCGGCCTCCTTCTCGGAGCAGAACCCGAGTTCCACCCCCTCTGGGACGTGGTCTTCGGGCAGGCCGCCGGATGGTGGGAGGCGGGTTCTTCGCCCGGCGGGGCATCGCCGCTGCGCGACGGCGAGGGCTGGCGGGCCGAGCTCTCGGCCGCCGGCTTTCATTCGACCGGCACCGCCCTGTGCTGCTCGGCGCCGTGGCCGAGCGCAGTCTTCTGGGGAAGCGCTCCGACCCGCACCGCGGTTGCCGATGCCGCTTCGACCGAGCCGCGGGTGATCGCCGTGATCGCCGACGACACGCCTTTAAGGCGAGCACTGCTGGACCGACTGATGGCGGCCGGCCACCGCGCGACGGCGGCGCCATCCCTCGATTTTGCGGCGCCTGCGGACGGCGACAGCGATACGCCCGAAATCATTCTGTTCCCGTGCGCGGAGCCGGACGCCAGCGGGGCCGCGGCGCAACAGCTCGCGATGCTGGCGCGGCTGGCGCACGTCGCGGCGGAAAGGCGTTCGGCGCTTTGGGTCATCACCAGCGGTGCGCAGCAGTCGACGCTCGCCGATGCCGGCTCCGGGCTCGGCGGCGCCGCCCTCTGGGGTTTGGCGCGCGTGCTGATGAACGAATTGCCGCGGCTCAGAATCCGGCTGGTCGATCTCACACCCGCCGTCCCTCCCGGCGAGTGCGCCGAACAAGTCGCCGTCGAGCTGGCCGCCGACAGTTCGGAGACCGAAATCGTCTGGACGGCGCACGGACGCCATGTGCTGCGGCTGCGCCCTGGTCTGCCGCCGCGCCGTGCCGCGCCATCGGACATATTGACCCTGGCGAGCAGCCGCGCCGGCGGCTTTGACGCGTTGTCCTGGGAACTGCGGGCGCCCCGAACCCTCGCGCCGGGCGAGATCGAGATCGACGTGCACGCGGCGGGCCTGAACTTTCGCGACATGATGTGGGCGATGGGGCTGCTGCCGGAGGAGGCGCTGATCGACGGCTTTGCCGGCCCCAGTTTCGGGCTCGAATGCGCCGGCGTCGTCCGCGCCGTCGGCCCGGGAGTAAGAGATTTCGGCGTCGGCGACCGGGTCACTGCATTCGCCCCGGCGGCATTGAGCACGCGGGTCGTCACCGTGGCCGATGCGGTGGCGGCAATTCCTGCTGAAATCAGCTTCGCCGCGGCGGCGACACTGCCGGTCGCTTTTGTCACGGCCATCTATGCTCTCGGCAATTTGGCGCAGCTCGCGCCCGGCGAGCATGTCCTGATCCACTCCGCCGCCGGCGGGGTCGGACTGGCGGCGATCCAATACGCCAAGCACCGCGGCGCGATCGTCATCGCCACCGCCGGCTCCGACGTAAAGCGGGCATTTCTACGGCTGGCCGGCGCCGACCACGTTCTCGATTCGCGCGACCTGGCGTTTGCCGATGCGGTGCGCGAGATCACCCTCGGCGAGGGAGTCGACGTGGTGTTGAACTCGCTAAGCGGCGAGGCCATGGAGCGCAGCCTCGAAGTGGTGAAGCCGTTCGGACGATTTCTCGAGCTCGGGAAACGCGATTTTTACCTCAACCGCCGCCTGCACCTGCGGCCGCTGCGCCAAAACATTTCGTATTTTGCGATCGATATCGACCAGTTGCCGCTGCGCCGGCCGGTCCTCGCCAGATCGCTGATGGCCGAAGTCTCGGCCCTGCTCGCCGAAGATGCGATCAGGCCGCTGGCGCACCGGGTCTTCCGCTTCTCCGAGATTGACGATGCCTTTCGGCTGATGCAGTCCTCGGGCCATATCGGCAAGCTCGTCCTGGTTCCGGACGCCGATTTCGGCGTCCCGGTGCGCGAGCCGCCGGTGTTTACCGCGCACCGCGACGGCACCTATCTGGTCACCGGCGGGCTCGACGGGTTCGGCTTCGAGGCGGCGCGCTGGCTTGTCGCCCACGGGGCGGGTTCGGTCGCGCTGATGGGGCGGCGCGGGCTGGAGACGCCGGGCTGCCGGGCAAGAGTAGCCGAGCTCGAGGATGCAGGCGCCGAGGTGCGGGTCTATCGCGGAGATGTGGCCGACCGGGCGAGCCTGGCCGCGATCCTCGGCCAGATCCGGATGGTTCAGCCGCCGCTTTGCGGCATCGTCCATGCCGCCTCGATCGTCGCCGACCGCCTCGCTGCCGATATCGAGCTTGCCGGGATCGACGCGATCCTGCACCCCAAGCTCGGCGGCGCCATCGCCCTCGACGCCCTGACGCGCCGCGACCCGATCGACCTCTTCGTGTTGTTCTCGTCGGCGACGACGGTGCTCGGTGCGCCGGGCCAGGGCGTTTACATTGCGGCAAATATGGCGCTCGAGGCGCTCGCCCGGCGACGGCGGGCCGAAGGCAGGCCGGCCCTGGCGATCGCCTGGGGACCGATCGAGGACGCCGGATATCTCGCCCACCGGCCGGAAATGCGCGATGCGCTGGCGCGCCGGCTGGGCGCCAGGCCGCTTCCGGCGGCGGTGGCTCTCGCCGGGCTGCCGGCGATGCTCGCGAGCGGGCTGCCCGCCGTTGGCTTTGCCGAGAGCAATTGGACCGAGGCACGACGCTTTCTGCCGGTGTTGGCGACCCCGCTCTTTGCCGACATTCGCGCCAAAGCCGGGCCGCAGGCGGCAGACGAGGCGCTCGCCGATCGGCTTGCCTCGCTGGAGCCGGAGGCGGCGCTGGAACTGATGCGAATGGTCGTCGCCGAGGAGGCGGCGCGGATCCTGCGGCTGCCGGCCGGCGGTGTCGACCCGTTGCGCCCGCTCTCGCAGATGGGCATGGATTCGCTGATGGCGGTCGAGTTGCGCCTCGCCCTCGAAAGCCGTTTGCGCGTCGATCTGCCGCTGGTATCGCTGGCCGAGGGAACCAGCGTGGCCTCGATCGCGGCGCGGCTCGGCAGCGCCTTGAGAGCGGGCGCAAAACATGCCGAGGTAGCGGCGCTGGCGGCACGGCACGAAGCTGTCGACGCGGCGGCGATCATGGCGGAGGAGCGGTTGGCAGAGCCGAAATCGGCGGCGGCGGAGTAACCCGGTGGCGGCGGGGCGCAGCCTGTTCGGATTATCGGCCCAGGCCAAGGCGCGCCTGCTCGAACGGGTGACCTCGGCGGCGCCGCTGCGAGGGCCGGCGCGCGCGGCCCAGGGCGAGACGGGTGCAGTCGATGGCGAGGCGACCGCGAGGCTCCGCGCAGCGGGCCTCGAGGGGTTCAAGGATATCCGCATGATCCGCGAGGCGGCGGAGTTTCTCGGCATCGCCGACCCGTATTTTCGGGTCCACGAGGGAATCGCCGGCGCCGAGACCGTGATCGGAAGCCGGACCTACGTCAATTTCGCCTCCTACAACTATATCGGGCTGAACGGCCATCCGCAGATCGTGGAAGCGGCGAAAGCGGCGATCGACCGCTACGGCACCTCGGTATCGGCGAGCCGCCCGGTGTCGGGCGAACGCCCGGTCCACCGCGAGCTCGAACGCGCGCTGGCGCGGCTGCACGGCACCGAGGACAGCGTCGTCCTGGTCGGCGGCCACTCCACCAACGTCACGGTGATCGGGCACCTGCTCGGGCGCAGCGACGTCATCGTGCACGACGCGCTGATCCACAACAGCATCGTCCAGGGGGCAATTCTCTCCGGGGCGCGCCGGGTGCCATTCCCCCACCTCGACGCTGAAGCCGCCGACAGGCTGCTGGGCGAGGCGCGCCCGCGCAACGGGCACATGCTGCTGGTCATCGAAGGCCATTACAGCATGGACGGCGATGTTCCCGATCTGCCGGCCTTCATCGCCGCGGCTCGCCGCCATCGCGCCTGGTTGATGGTCGACGAGGCGCATGCGCTCGGCGTCTTGGGGCCGCGCGGGTTCGGCACCGCCGATCGCTTCGGCGTCGATCCGGGCGAGGTCGACATCTGGATGGGGACCCTCAGCAAGAGCCTGGTGTCGTGCGGCGGCTATATCGCCGGATCGGCCGAGCTGATCGACTATCTGAAGCTGGTGGCGCCCGGCTTCGTGTTCTCGGTCGGCTTGGCGCCGCCGGCGGCCGCTGCGGCGCTCGCCGCACTCGAGCTGTTGCAGCGCGAGCCGGAGCGGGTCGGCCGGCTCAACGAGCGGGCCGCACTGTTCCTTCGCCTGGCACGGGAGGGAGGTCTCGACGTCGGCGGCTCGATCGGTGCTTCGATCGTTCCGATCATCACCGGCGGCTCGATCCGCGCCGGGCGTCTGGCTCAGGCGATGTTCCGGCGCGGCGTCAACGTCCAACCGATTCTTTATCCGGCAGTGCCGGAACGGGCCGCGCGGCTGAGGTTTTTCCTGACCGCAGAGCACAGCGAGCCGCAAATCCGCGAGACCGTCCGCATCCTGATCGAGGAAAGTCGTCGGGTGGCCGCCGAACCGAGCGATCTCGCTGCGGTCGCCCGCCACCTCGGCAGGCGGGCGCTGTCCGGCTAGACGACCTTCAGTTGTGTCGTGATCAGACGCGAGGCATAGACGCCCATCCATCCAACCGGGTCGAGCCATCCCTTTTCGTTGCGTGGCGGACGTATCGCACGGATGTGCGCGTTGGTGATTTCCGCGAGATCGTCGATCGACCGCGGCGGATCGAACTCGGTAGACCAGAAAAATCTCGCTCGGCCGCCGACCTCATACTTGGCGACGAGGCAATTGGGTGCGCCGCCGGCCCGGTTATACAGGCCGACTGCCGAGTAGTTTTCCTGATGACTGACGACCATTACGCCTTCGGTTCCGGGAAAGGCGTATCTCATGGCCGAAAACCACCGGCACAACCCCATCAGTTCCGCCTCGGTAAATTCATACCTGCTCAGCGCCAGCGGGCGCGCTCCCTCTCCCGGCGATGCCGTCCCTGCTATCGTCAGCGGAAAACGAACGACATTCGTGTGCTCGAACGCTTGTTCCACTTCGCCCCCACCTTTTCGGCCGCGCAGGCTGCGGCTAATTCCCCGCTTTGGCACCCACGCGCGCACGATCGCTTCCGCACTGCCGTACCGCACCATCAGTCAGCAAACCGAAATGGTGCTGTCTCACCGACTACTTATCGATCAGCGATCGATACAGCGCGCGGGCTCAGTTCCACTAGGATCAATACTATCGGGTGCTGATTCGGTGTCAATCAAGGCGACAGCGGCCTGGGTCTTTTCAGTCCGACTGTGACTGTAAAGCAACAGTGGCAAAAAGGCGACATTCTGTTAAACCTGCGGTTTCGCCCGGTCAGGGAGGTCGTGCGGGGAGGCGATATGGCTTTGCCGTCGACGTTCGGCGCCGGACCGACCCGCAGAATCCGATGAAATCGGTCACCGAATCATGCGCTGGAACAGGGTTGACCCGCAGCTTCGGTTCTGTTAGCCAGTCGCTGTGACCATCGAACGCGACGAGCTGCGACTTACCGCCTTGGCGTCCTGAGGGACGCTGACAGGCTACGCTCGTTCCCAGCCAGGGAACGTTCCTCCGCTCGGTTTCGCGATGTCCTCTACCCAATCGATCGACCTGTCGGCGGCGCGCGGCGCCCTGTTGCTGGACGATTCGCGGCGAGGCGGCCCGCGACTTAGCGGCGGCCGGCGCTGACCGATTCCGCCGGCCGTGAGGGACCTTTTGATATCGCACCGCCGGTGATGCCGCGGCCATTCCGCACCAGGAGCTTCCGATGTCCGAGATGCCGATCCACAAATACCGCCCGTTTGCCCCGATCCATTTGCCCGACCGGCGCTGGCCGGCGCAGGTGGTCGACCGCGCCCCGTTGTGGTGCAGCGTCGATCTGCGCGACGGCAACCAGGCCTTGGTCGAGCCGATGGGGCCCGAGCGCAAGCGGCGTATGTTCGACCTCTTGGTCAAGCTCGGCTTTAAGGAGATCGAAGTCGGGTTTCCGGCTGCGTCGGAGACCGATTTCACCTTTGTCCGCGAGCTGATCGAGCAGGATCTGGTGCCCGAGGACGTCACCATCCAGGTCCTGACCCAGGCCCGCGCCGAGCAGATCGAGCGCAGCTTCGAAGCGATCCGCGGGGCGTGTCGGGCGATCATGCACCTCTATAACTCGACCTCGACTCTGCAGCGCCGGGTGGTCTTCGGGCTAGACAAAGGCGGCATCGTCGACATCGCCGTCAATGGCGCGCGGCGGATCCGCGACCTCGCGGCGGCAATGCCGGAAACCGAGGTGCTCTATCAGTATTCGCCCGAGAGTTTCACCGGGACCGAGCTCGATTTTGCCGTCGAGATCTGCGAGGCGGTGATGGATGTGTGGCAGCCCACGCCCGCCAAAAAGACGATCCTCAACCTGCCCGCGACCGTCGAGATGGCGACGCCCAACGTCTATGCGGACCAGATCGAGTGGTTTGGCCGCAACATCCGCGGCCGCGACAGCATCGTCTTGAGCCTCCATCCGCACAACGACCGCGGCACCGCGGTAGCGGCAACCGAGCTCGGGGTGATGGCGGGCGCCGACCGCGTCGAAGGCACCCTGTTCGGCAACGGCGAGCGCACCGGCAATGTCGACATCATGACCCTGGCGTTGAACCTGTTCAGCCAGGGGATCGATCCTGGTCTCGTGATCACCGACATCGACGAGATCGTGCGCACCGTCGAGCACTGCAATCAGCTGCCGGTCCATCCGCGCCACCCCTATGCCGGCGAGCTCGTCTATACGGCGTTTTCGGGGTCGCACCAGGATGCGATCAAGAAGGGCTTCGAGGCGCTCGCCAAGCGCAACGACCGGCTGTGGGAGGTGCCCTATCTGCCGATCGACCCGAAGGATCTCGGCCGCACCTATGAGGCGGTGATCCGGGTCAACAGCCAGTCGGGCAAGGGCGGCGTCGCCTATGTGCTGCAGGCCGATCACGGGCTCGACCTGCCGCGCGGGCTGCAGATCGAGTTTTCCAAGCGGGTGCAGGAAGTCGCCGACCGCACCGGCAAGGAATTGACCAGCGCCGACATCTGGTCGCTGTTTCAGGACACCTATTTGCGCGGGGATGGAATCGTCCTGGTGGATTACAGCATCTACCCCGAGCCGCGGGCGCCGGAGCAGCGCCGGATCGCCGCGACCGTCGTCATCGACGGGGCCGAGCGGCAGATCGAGGGGGTCGGGAACGGCCCGATCGACGCTTTCGTCGACGCTCTGCACGGCCAATGCGGGATCGAGCTGACCGTCGCCGATTATCGCGAGCACGCGATCGGCGCCGGCGCCGATGCCCAGGCGACCGCCTACGTCCAGATCCGCGATGCCGGCGAGGCGACCCTCTACGGCGTCGGCATCGACGCCAACATCGTCACCGCCTCGCTCAAAGCCGTGGCGAGCGCCGCCACCCGCACCGTCGACCGGTCCCGGACCGCCTAGCCGCAAGGCTCCACGCTCGGAACTCGGCAGCCCCTTTCCCTGCGAGCGGGGAAAGGGGACGGGTGCGCCTTGCTCGGCGCTTAAGAGCCTTTGCCGTCCTGCGCCCGGACGATCGCCTGGACGACGGCCGGGCGGTGCCCGTCCTGCGCCCAGCCCGACGCGTCGCGCCCGGTGTAATCCGTTTTGGTGGTGCTGGCGCCCTTGGCGAGCAGCGCCCGCACGAGCTCCAGATTGCCGCGACTCGCCGCGACCATCAGAGGGGTCATCCCGTCCTTGTTCTGCGGATCGACTTCGGCGCCGACATCGAGCAGCAGCTTCGCCGCTTCGGTCTGACCCCGGTCGGCGGCCAGATACAGCGCCGTATCGCCGAGCGGGTCCTTGATGTCGAGCTTCGCCTTCGCCTTGATCAGGATCGCCAGGATCTGGAGATTGCCGTTCATTGCCGCGTATTGGAGCCCGGTGCGCGAGCGCTCGTCGACCATGTCCGGATTGCCCTCGCCGCTGCCGACCAGCTGCCTGACCTGCTCCGCGTCGTTTTGCGCCGCGGCGCGGGCCACGTTTTCATAATAATCGCCCCAAAGATTGAGCGAGGCGCGCGCGGCAGAAATTCCGCTGCAGATTGCGGCGAGCGAGGCCAGCCCCAGCATCGCCGTTCGGCGCGTCCTCATCAGACCCTCCCGCTTCCATTCCGATTTGCGACCGACGAAACAAATCGAGCCCCGGCTCGTGCTGTTGCGCGCGATCGATCGCTAGAGTCCGCCCAGCGCGGCGATAAAATCAACGATGCGATCAACGCCGTCGCCGACTTTGAGATTGGTGAAGACGAACGGGCGTTCGCCGCGCATGCGCGCCGCATCGCGGTCCATCACCTGGAGGCTGGCGCCGACCAGGGGCGCCAGATCGATCTTGTTGATGACGAGAAGGTCGGAGCGGGTGATGCCCGGGCCGCCCTTGCGCGGGATCTTGTCGCCGGCGGCGACGTCGATCACGTAGATCGTCAGATCGGCGAGCTCGGGCGAAAAGGTCGCCGCGAGATTGTCGCCGCCCGATTCGATCAGGATCAGGTCGAGCCGCGGAAACATGCGGTTCATGTCCGCGACCGCGGCGAGGTTGATCGAGGCGTCCTCGCGGATCGCGGTGTGCGGGCAGCCGCCGGTTTCGACGCCGCGGATGCGTTCCGGCGGCAGCGCGCCGCTGCGGGTCAGGAACTCGGCGTCCTCCCGGGTATAAATGTCGTTGGTGATCGCGGCGATCTCCCAGCGCTCGCGCATGCGTCTTGCACAGCCAATCCATCAGCGCGGTCTTGCCGGAGCCGACCGGCCCGCCGATGCCGACCCGCAGCGGATCGCGACGCGGAGTTTCGCTCATGAGCGAAATAGCCTCGTATATTGGGTTTCGTGCGCCATCGAGGCGAGGTCGACGGCGAGGGTGGCGGCGCCGAACTCCGCCGGGCCGCGCGCCATTGCCGCGCCCGCTGCTTGCAGGATTACCGGTTCGAGTGCTGCGAGGATGCGCTGGCCGTCGGTCTGCCCGACGATGCCGAGCCGCAACCCGGCCGACATCAGATTTGCCGCCATCGCCTGCAGGTAGGCGACCAACGCCGGTCGCATGGCAATCCCGGCCCGCGCCATCGCCGCGCCGACCACGACCGGATGACACACACCCTCACCCGCCTCGCTGCGCTCGGCACCCTCTCCCGCACTGCGGGAGAGGGTGAGACCCGTCGCGTCAGCGATGGGAGGGTGAGGGCTGCCCGCGCCTGCGCTAGCCCACAATTCGAAAAAGGGGTCGGGCCAGGCCGCCCGGCAGGCCGCCAGAAATGCCGCTCCTTGCGCCGTGCTTTCGAGTGCCAGCTCGGCAGTCGCGCGGTAGGCGAGCCCGCGCCGGTTGACGGCGCCGAGCGCCGCGAGGTCGCCCGCCGCTGCGGCGCGATGCGCGCAGCACAGGATGTCGGCGTCGATCCGGCCGCTGCCCTGGGCCACGACCGCGCCGATCCAGCTTTGCAGCGATCTGCGGTCGCGCACGGCGCCTGTTTCGGCGGCGGTTTCGAGCCCGTGCGAATAGCTGAACGCGCCGATCGGAAAACCGGGCGACAGCCAGGCGAGAAGACGGTAGAGCCCGGCATCGTCGCGGACGGGGTCAGCCGTGGCGGTGGTCATCAGCATCGTCATCATCGTGGTGATGGTGCGGCGCGCCGGCATAGGCGCCGATTTCCGGGTCGAACGCGGTGTCGAGCCGGGTCAGCCTGCCGCCAAGCCCGGCGACCATCTCGGCGATGACCTGGTCGGCGCGGATGCGCAGCCGCTCGCCCGCGACCTGCAACGGCAGATGGCGGTTGCCGAGATGCCAGGCGATCCGTAACAGGCCGGCTCGATCCGCGGCCTCGATCTCGATGACCGGCTCCGGCGCCGCGCGCACGAGCACATAACCGCCGGCGTCGAGCTCGAGCCCGTCGCCGTCGGCCAGATGGCACGCCCGCGCCAGATCGAGCAGGAAGGTCTCGCCCGAATCGGCGACCAGGCGGATGCGGCGGCGGTGGCGATCGAGATAGGCGAGCGTCACGGTGTCGGCCGCGGCGTCTGCGCGCCAAGTGCCGCGCTGATGGACTGCGATCGCCCGGCGCATCCGTGTTCAACTCCCGCAAGCGACCCTCACCCTCCCGTCGCTGACGCGACGGGTCCCACCCTCTCGCGCAATGCGGGAGAGGGTGACGAGCGCAGCGAGACGGGTGAGGGTCGGCATCGCTCAATACAGAAAATAGCGCTGGGCCAGCGGCAGCGCCGTCGCCGGCTCGCAGGTCAGGTGCACGCCGTCGGCGCGGACCTCGTAGGTCTCCGGGTCGACCTCGATGTGCGGCCGTGCCGCGTTGTGGACCATGCGGCTCTTGTCGATCGCACGGATGCCGCGCGCCGGCAGCACCATGCGCTGCAGGCCGAGCTGCGCCGGCAGCCCGCGCTCGATCGCCACGGCCGGCAGAAAGGTCACGGCGGAATTCGGCAGCGCGCGGCCGAAGGCGCCGAACATCGGCCGGTAATGGACCGGCTGCGGGGTCGGGATCGAGGCGTTGGGGTCGCCCATCAAGGCCGCTGCGATCGTCCCGGCCTTCAGCACGAGATCGGGCTTGACCCCGAAAAACGCCGGCGACCACAACACGAGATCGGCAAGCTTGCCGATTTCGACCGAGCCGATGTGCTCGGCGAGACCATGGGTCAGCGCCGGGTTGATCGTGTATTTGGCGACGTAGCGCTTGATCCGGAAATTGTCCGTCCGATCGCCGTATTTGGCGCTGTCTTCGGGCAGGGGGCCGCGCTGGCGCTTCATCTTGTCGGCGGTCTGCCAGGTGCGGATGATGACTTCGCCGACCCGGCCCATCGCCTGGCTGTCCGACGACATCATGCTGAACGCGCCCAAATCGTGCAGGATGTCCTCGGCCGCGATGGTCTCGCGGCGGATGCGGCTTTCGGCAAAGGCCACGTCCTCGGGGATGCGCGGGTCGAGGTGGTGGCACACCATCAGCATGTCGAGATGCTCGTCGACGGTGTTGACCGTGTAGGGCCGGGTCGGGTTGGTCGAGGATGGCAGCACGTTCGGCAGGCCGCACAGTTTGATGATGTCGGGGGCATGGCCGCCGCCCGCCCCTTCGGTGTGGAAGGCGTGGATGTTGCGGCCCTTGAAGGCGGCGATCGTGTCCTCGACGAAGCCGGATTCGTTGAGCGTGTCGGTGTGGATCGCGACCGCGATGTCGAACTGTTCGGCAACACCGAGACAGGTGTCGATCGCCGAGGGCGTCGTGCCCCAATCCTCGTGCAGCTTGAGGCCGCAGGCCCCGCCTTCGACCATCTCGACCAAGCGCGCGCGGATCGGACGCGTTGCCCTTGCCGAAAAAGCCGAGATTGACCGGGATTCCTTCTCCGGCCTGTAGCATGCGCGCCAGATGCCATGGCCCCGGCGTGCAGGTCGTCGCGGCGGTGCCGGCAGCCGGCCCGGTGCCGCCGCCGAGCATCGTCGTGACGCCGCTGTAGAGCGCCTCGTCGGCCAATTGCGGGCAGATCCAATGGATGTGCGAGTCGATGCCGCCGGCGGTGACGATGCGGCCCTCGCCGGCGATCGCCTCGGTCCCTGGCCCGACCACGATGTCGACGCCGGGCTGAATGTCGGGGTTGCCGGCCTTGCCGATGCCGCTGATCCGGCCGTCGCGGATGCCGATATCGGCTTTGACGATGCCCCAATGGTCGAGGATCACGGCATTGGTGATGACGGTGTCGACGGCACCCTCGGCGCGGGTCCGTTGGCTCTGCCCCATGCCGTCGCGGATCACCTTGCCGCCGCCGAATTTGACCTCCTCGCCATAGACCGTGCGATCGCTCTCGATCTCGACGACGAGCTCGGTGTCGGCGAGCCGCAGCCGGTCGCCGGTCGTCGGGCCGAACATCCCGGCATAGCCGGCGCGCGAGATCGTGTTTGCCATCAGGCTAATCCAGCGCGCCGTTGATCTTGGCGTTAAAGCCGACGACCCGGCGTAGGCCGGCGTAGGCGACGAGCCTGACCTCGCGGCTCTGCCCCGGCTCGAACCGGGTCGCCGTCCCGGCCGGGATGTCGAGCCGACAGCCGCGCGCCTGCTCACGGTCGAATGCCAGCGCCGGATTGGTCTCGTAAAAATGATAATGCGAGCCGACCTGGATCGGCCGGTCGCCGGTGTTGGCGACGGTCAGGGTCACGGTCGGCCGCCCGGCGTTGATCTCGATTTCGCCGTCCGCCGGGAAGATCTCACCGGGGATCATCGCGTGAGCGCCCAAGCGGCCTTCGGCGCAACGTCATTGCGACCGCAGCGAAGCAATCTCCCGCCTCCGTGCTCGTACCGTCGAGGTTGCTTCGTCGCCGCGCGGCTCCTCGCCATGACAGCTTATCAGTTGCGCAACGGCCGGTGTCGGCCACACCCGTCACCGGATCGGCTCGTGGACGGTGACGAGCTTGGTGCCGTCGGGAAAGGTGGCTTCGACCTGGATCTCCGCGATCATCTCGGCCACCCCCTCCATGACCTGCTCGCGTCCGACCACGGTGGCGCCGTCGCGCATCAGTTCGGCGACGGTCTTACCGTCGCGGGCGCCTTCGAGCACATAATCGGTGATCAGCGCCACCGCCTCTGGATAGTTGAGCTTGACGCCACGGCGCAGGCGGCGTTCGGCCACCATCGCGGCAACCGAGACGAGCAATTTGTCTTTTTCGCGCGGGGTCAGGTTCATCGCAAGCGCTGCGGAGCATCAAACGTGCCAGATGCGCGGCATCCGGCGCGGTAATCCCAGCGCGTCGGCGCGCAGATGGCAAGCGAGATCGGCATAGGCGCGGCGCAGCAACAGAGTGTCCGAGGCGAGCCAACGGGCGATGACGAGGCCGGCAACCGCGGTCACACCCGCCGTGAGCCCCTCGGCCGTCGCAACGGCCTGGATTTGGCGGGCGCCGTCGACGTAACTCCGCGGGTCTCGTCCGGACGGCGCCAAGATCAAGGTCGCAAAACCCGCCGCGCCGGGCAAAGCAGGCGGGATCGTCGACGAGTGCCGCAATGTCACCGTCGAGGTGCAACGCATCGCCCCATACGAGTTCGCCCTCGCGCCACACCTCCCAGGCTTCGCGCAAAAGGCCATGCGAAAAACGCTCGCCGCGGGCGCGGCGGCCGAACACGACAATGTCACCGCCGAGAAACGCGGCACCGGCGCCAAGCTCGACGACCGTCGCGCGTCGCAGCCGGGCGCCGTCGAACAGGATCGTCTCGGGCGGCAGGAATTCGAGCGCCGCATTGGGGCCGACCGTCAACGACTGCCGGATCGCCGTCGTCGGGCCGAGCGAGCGGTAGACCTTTTCGGCGGCCGAAGCCGTCACATGCGCGCTTGCCTCGCGATCGACCCAGACGGCGATGTCGAGCCGGTCGCCGGCGACGAGCCCGCCCGAGGTGGTGACGATCGCCGCCTGCACCGGATCGCCGGCTTCCGGCGCGGGGAACAGCACGCGCAACGGATCGCATTGATAGAGATGGGCGAGCCGGCTGACCCCGTTGCGCTGGGCAAAGCCGATTTCGGCGCCGCCGTCTGTCAATATCCCAGGGCCAGACCGTCCTTGCGCGGCTCGGAGCCGCCGATCAGGACGCCGCGCTGATCGTCGATCCAGATCGCCTGGCAGCCGCCGAGCGGCACGTCCGTCACCTCGATCGGGTGACCGCGGCGCGCCAGCTCGGCCACGATCGGCTCGGGGTTGGTGGGCTCGACCTCGACTACTCCACGTGGATGGGCGAAGATGCGCGGTTGCTCGGCGGCCTGTTGCGGGTCGAGGCCGCGGTCGAGGACGCGGTGCAGGAAATGCGTCTGCCCGACCGGCTGGTAATGCCCGCCCATGACCCCGAACGGCATCACCGCGCGGCCGTCCTTCACCAGCATCGCCGGGATAATCGTGTGCATCGGCCGCTTTCTCGGCGCGATCGCATTGGGGTGGCCCGGAATGGTGCGGAAACCCGAGCCGCGGTTTTGCAGCAACACCCCGCTCTCCGGCGCGAGGATGCCGGTGCCAAAGCCGGAGAACAGCGAGTTGATGAACGAGATCGCGTTGCCGCTGCCGTCGACGACGCACAGATAGACCGTGTCCTCGTGCTCGACCTCAGCCCAGCCGGGCCCAGGAAGCGCGCGGTCGAGTCGAATATGCCGCCGAACGCGCTCGGCGCGCGCCTCCGACAACAGCCCGGCGACATCCACCGGAACCTGCGCGGGATCGCAAACATAGGCGTCGCGCGCCCAGTAGGCTGCTTTCGTCGCCTCGGCGAGCAGATGCAGGCGGTCGGCCTCGCTGAACCGATCGCCGGTCAGATCGTAGCCGGCGAGCGCGCGCAGCATCATCAGCACGACGATCCCCTGCCCATTCGGCGGGCATTCGTACACATCGTAGCCGCGATAGCCGGTCGAGATCGGCTCGACCCAATTCGACACCTGAGCGGCGAAATCCTCCGGCTCGTGCAGTCCGCCCAGGGATTTCAATCGGGCGACGATGTCGCACATGACCGGCCCGTCGTAGAACGCTTCGCGCCCCTCCCGTCCGATCCGGCGCAGCGTGGCGGCGAGCGGCGGGTTGCGCATCCTGTCGCCGACATTGGGCGGTCGGCCGCCGGGCAGGAACAGCGCGGCGGTGACCGGATCGCGCAGTTTCGCTTGGTAGCGATGCCAGTCATGGGCGACGCGGGGGCCGACCACATAGCCCGCCTCGGCCGCGCGCGCCGCCGGCTCGAGCAATTCGGCGAGCGGTCGCGTGCCATACTCGGCGTTGAGCGTGCACCAGGCATCGACAGCGCCCGGAACCGTCACCGCATGCGGGCTCGGGATCGGGATCTCGCGGAAGCCACGTTCGGCGTACCATTCGACATGCGCCTTGGCCGGCGCCCGGCCGGAGCCGTTCAACGCCACCGGCCGGCCGCCCTTCGGCGAGTACAGCACGAAGCAATCGCCGCCGATGCCGGTGCTCTGGGGCTCGGCCACGCACTGCACCGCCACGGCGGCGATTGCCGCGTCAACCGCGTTGCCGCCCGACCGCAGCACGTCGAGGGCGGTCAACGTCGCCAGCTGGTTCGAGGTCGCCGCCATCCCGTTCGCCGCCATCGCCGCCGAGCGGCCGGGAATGTTGAAATCGCGCATCGCCCGTCCCCTGCCCAAAGTGCAAATCACCCGCCGGGGAGAAATCCTGACCGGCGGGCTCGTCGCTTGCCCCCGACTAATGCACCGTCCTAGTTTGGCCGTCAATTCGCCAACCGGCAATTCGCCAACCGTCAATTCGCCAGCCGGCAATTCGCCAACCGGGAAGAACACCGATCATGGATGGAAGCTTGGCGCCGTTGAGCTTTCCGGTTGCACAGCCTCCCACGCCGGGCGAGACCTGCGAGATCACTCGCGGCGTGCATTGGCTGCGCATGCCGCTGCCGTTCGCGCTCGACCACATCAACCTGTGGCTGGTCGAGGACGGACCCGGCTGGACAATCGTCGACACCGGCTATTCGACGGCCGAAACCAAGGCATTGTGGCAGCGGATCTTCGCCGAGCGGCTCGGCGGGCTGCCGGTCACCAGGGTCATCGTCACGCATTACCATCCCGACCATGTCGGGCTCGCCGGCTGGCTGTGCGAGCGCTGGCAAGCGCCGTTGTGGACGACCGAGAAGGAATGGCTCCATGCCCGGGTGATGAGCCGAGGCAGCGACGATTTCGCATCGTCGCGCCGCGAATTCGCCCGCCGCGCCGGGCTCGACGCAGCGTCGAGCGAGCTCTTCGGCGAGCACGGCAAAGGCTATCGCCGCGGCGTTCCTTCGGTGCCGCCGTCGTTTCGCCGGCTCGCCGACGCGATGACGATCGCAATCGGCGGACGCGACTGGCGGGTGGTCGTCGGCGAGGGGCACGCCCCCGAACTCGCCTGCCTCTATTGCGCCGAAGCCGGCGTGCTGATCTCGAGCGACCAGGTATTGCCCAGGATCTCGCCCAATATTTCGGTCCAGGCGCACGAGCCCGACGGCGACCCGCTGGCCCGCTATCTGGTCTCGCTCGCCGAATTGCGGGCCGTGGTCCCGGCCGAAGCTTTGGTGCTGCCGTCGCACAACCTTCCCTTCTTCGGGCTGCACGCGCGGATCGACGCGCTCGCCGCGCACCACCAGGCCCGCTGCGAGGAAATCCTCGCCGCATGCGCAGCCCCGCGGAGCGCGGTTGATCTGCTGCCATTGCTGTTTCGCCGGCCGCTCGACCAGCACCAAACGGCGTTTGCGCTTGGCGAGGCGGTCGCCCACCTGCATTATCTGATGAGGCGGGGCCGGCTCGACCGCGGGCTGGGCCCGGATGGCGTCTACCGCTTCATCCGCACCGGCGGTTAATGAGCGACAGAGCCGCAAAAACCATCAGCAGGGGAGGATAGGGTGGGTGCACAGAGCAGTTGGCGGCGCCGGGGCCTTGCACTCGCGTCGATCGCGGTCGTGGCCGCCGGTATCCTTGCGGCGAGCGCGGCGCGAGCGGCGGAACCGATCACGATCGGCTTCGGCATGGGGCTGAGCGGCGGGCTTGCCGCCGCCGGCAAATCGGCGCTGCTCGCCATGCAGATCTGGAAAGACGACGTCAACGCCAAGGGCGGGCTACTGGGCCGGCCGGTCAAGCTCGTCTATTACGACGACCAGAGCAACCCGGCGACGGTGCCCGGCATCTATACCAAGCTCATCGACATCGACAAGGTGGACTTCATCGTATCGGGTTACGGCACGAACCTGATCGCACCGGCAATGCCGGTCGCGATCTCGCACGGCCGTCTGTTCCTCGGCTTGTTCGGTCTCGCGGTCAACAGCGAGTTCCACTATCCGAAATACTTTTCGATGCTGCCGGCCGGACCCGACCCGAAGCACGCGTTTTGCGAGCCGTTCTTCAAGGTCGCGTTGGCGGCAAATCCGAAGCCGAAGACGCTCGCGCTCCTCGCCGAAGACGCCGAGTTTCCGAAGAACGCCTCGGAAGGGGTGCGCGACATCGCCAAACGCGACGGCATCAACATTGTCTACGACAAGACCTATCCGCCGGGGACGCCCGACTTTACCCCGATCGTGCACGCGATCCAGGCGACCAACCCCGACATGGTCTTCGTCGCCTCTTATCCGCCGGGATCGGCCGGCATGCTGCGGGCCGCGACCGAATCCGGGCTCAAGACGCGGTTTTTCGGCGGCGGCATGGTCGGGCTGCAATATACGTCTGTAAAGGAGCAGTTCGGGCCGAAGCTCAACGGGGTCGTCGATTACGATTGGTGGATCCCGGCGCCGACCATGCGGTTTCCGGGGATCCTCGATTTTCTGAAGGAATACCAGGCAAAGGCGCCGGGCGCCGGAGTCGACCCGCTGGGCTGGTACCTGCCGCCCTTTGCCTACGCCAATCTGCAGGTCCTGGGCGATGCGATCGAGGGCGCCAAGAGCCTCGATCAGACCAAGCTCGCGGATTACATCCGCAGCCATCCGTTCAAGACCATCGTCGGCGACATTACCTTCGGCAAGGATGGCGAATGGTCGAAGCCGCGGGTGCTCGAAGTGCAATGGCAGAACATCAAAAGCAACAGCCTCGACCAGTTCAAGGATACCAAGGTCGAGGCGATCCTGGAACCTTCGGAATATCGCACCGGGACGGTGATCGCGCCGTATAGTGGCGGTGCCGGCGAATAGGAGAATGCGAATGGCTCGGATTAACCACGTGGCGCTCAAAGTAACCGATCTCGACAAGGCGACCGCGTTCTACGAGAACGTGTTCGGCTTTCGCCAGGTCGGGACCGGCCGTTCGCGCGGGCATATTTCACGGCACCTGACCGACGGCTATGTCGATCTCGCACTGATGGTTTACGACAGCGAGGAAGACGAGGAAGCCAAGCTCGTCTGCGAAGGGCCGGCGATCCACCATTTCGGGATCGCGGTCGAGGACCGCGCCGACATCCTCGCCAAGATCGAGGAGTTCGGCGGCACGATCTTGTCGAAGCCCGATGCCGGAACCGTCAAGTTCCGCTCCCCCGACGGCACCATCGCCGAGATCGCCGACCCTGGCCGCTACGAAGATATGGCGGAGCGGCGCCGCCGGTAGCGCGATCGCGCTACCGGCCCATCGGTCATTTGTTCTTGGCGGCGACGTGCTCGGCTTTTGATAGGGTCAGCTTTTCCGGGTGGACGATGGTCTTGTTGGCCGCGGCGCGGGCGGCGCCGAGATTGGCGAACTCGGTCTCGGCCCCCTCGCGCTGCAGGACATAGGCGGCCGACATCGGCTTGCGGCTGTTCTGGTCGGCTACGGTGCGCTTGACGATCGTCCAGTGGACCCGCCGGGTCCCGTTCTCCTCGGCATCGTCGGCGACATCCTCGAAACCGCGATCGACCATCGATTCGAGCGCATAGAGTTTTTGCGCGGGCCGGTTCGGCGGTCGGTCGCGACCCCTCGCCGCGGAGCGGTCCGGCGCGCGGCCCCCGGCCGGAGCGCGGTCCGGCGCGCGGCCTCGGGTCCGGGTCGGCGCCGCGCCGCGAGCGCCTGGGTCGCGCCTGCCGAATTCCCGACGGTCCGCTGCCGATGGTTCGCGGTCCGGGCCGGCCGCGCCCGCCGCCGGGGCTGCCGCACCCGCCGGCGCCCGTTCTGGGTGCGCTCCCCGGCTGCGCGGCCGGCGGCTGCGCGGTCCGGGCGCGGCGCCGCGCCCGAGCCGAGGAGAAGCCGCCGTGCTCGAGGGTGCGCCGGATGCCGCAGCGCTGTCCTCGGCCGCGGTCCTCGGCGCTGGTCGCCGCCGCCGGCGGCGGGGCGGCGCACCGTCGCCGGGCGCCGGCCGCTCTCGGCGATCGGGGTGTTGGAGCCCGGCCGCGGACGGGTCGCCCTCGGCTCCCGCCTGCGCGTCAGTGGTCGCCTCGCGCGCGCCGGCCGTTGCATCAGCCGTCCCGGGCCGAGGCATTCGCAGATGCAAAGTCCGTTCTCGCGCAACCTTGTCGGGGGACGCGCCGTCGCCATCGCCCGGCTCCGCATCGCCGCCCGTCCCGGGAAGTGCGGCGAGCGGCGCCCCGGAGGCCGTCTCGATCGAGGCGGCAAATTGCGGAGGTCTGCGCCGCCGGCGCCGCCGCCGCGGGCGCTGATCGTAGGCCTCGCCTTCTCGCGGCGGCACGGCGTCTGCGGCGTCCTGCAGGGCGTCGCCGGGCGATGCGCTCGAACTCGGCTGGCCGATCTGCGCTCGCCGCCGCGGGAACCGCGGCCTCGGCGGGCGGTCCACGGCGCCGGCGCCGACGACGACGACGCGGCTCGCCGCTCACCGCGATCCCGCTCGCGGGCGGCGGCTGGGATGGCACGCTCTCTTCGATTTCAGCCGATGTGATCGTCGGCAGCTCGACCCCGCCCGGCTCGGCCGGCGGACCGTCGGCGGCAGGCGGCATCGGCGGCGTTTCCTCGGTAGGCATTTTGACGCTCGCGACCCTGGCATGCGCCGCTATAGTATCAACCGATCGAGGACCGGGAGAAAGCGTCGTGATGTCGAGCGTGATCGGCGGGGCCATGCTGCCCCACGCCCCGCAATTTTTCACGATGCCGGCGACCGAGGATCGTGGCACGGTAGAGCGGGTCAAGGCGGTCGCGGCCGAGATCGGCGCCAAGCTGCGGGCGATGATGCCCGATCTTTGGATCATCTTTTCGAACGACCATGCCGAGCAGTTCTTTCACACCGCCGCCCCGCCCTTTACCGTCCATGTCGGCGGCGAAGCCAAGGGCGCATTCGCCGGCCGCGGGTTCCACTGGCGGGTGCCGGGCGAGATCGGCTTCGAGATCGTGCGGGAAATGTACGGCCAGGGCTTCGATCCCGCGTTCAGCAGCGTTGCCAGGATCGATTACGCAATCGGCATCCCGCTGACCCATCTGGGGATCGAAGATCCGGTGCTGCCGATTTACGTCAACGCCTATCTGCCGCCGCAGCCAACCATGGAGCGCTGCTTTGCGTTTGGCCAAGCGCTGGCGCGGATCGTCACCGCGATGGGACTGAAAACGGCAGTGCTGGCCAGCGGTGGGATGTCGCATTTCCCCGGGACCGAACGTTACCCCCACCCCGACCTCGCCTGGGACCGCAACGCCCTCGAAAAGCTCGCCGCGGGAAACCTCAAATCCCTGGTCGGCTATGACGCGGCCGAGCTCGACGCGGCCGGGAATGTCGAGCTTCGCTGCTGGGCTTGTGCCGCGGGCATGCTCGGCGAGCGCAAGCCCGACATCGTCGCGATGGAGCCCTCCTGGCACCATAACTACGCATCGCTCGGCTGGTTCGGGCCGCTGCCCGGCGCCGCCGAGCCGCATTACCGGTCGATCAAGCCCGAGCTGGTCGAGCTCACGGTCGCATTGCAGGGCCTCGCCCATGACGACGCCAGCCGCGCGGCCTACCTCGCGGACGCCGCGGCCTATGCCGACCGTTTCCAACTGACGCCGGAACAGCGGGCGGCGCTGATCGCGCTCGACACCCGCGCCATCGTCGCGATGGGCGCTCATCCGCTGGTGCCGTTCCTCACCAACTTGCAGGTCGAGCGGCAGCGTCGCGGCTGATCGCCGTCTCGGATCGGGGTCATCGTGCCGAGCGTGGAAGGCCACGCGAACAGCCACCGGCTCGCGCGGGAAATCCCGGCGCGCCGATACAAGCGTGAATAAAAAATGGGGCGGTGGATCAAGTTCTTCTCGGGCGCCGCGGGGCTGATCGTCGCGCTGCTGGCGTTGGCCGCCTGCGCGCCGACCACTGCCCGGACCGCGGCGTTCTCCGAGCTTCGCGTCGCCCGCGCCGCACCCGACCCCGAGCCGGCGCCGCGGTTCACCGAGCACCGCTTCGTCACCACCGACGGCGAGCGTCTGCCGCTGCGCCGATGGCTGCCGCGGCACGGGCTCAGGGCGGTGCTGCTGGCGCTGCACGGCTTCAACGACTACAGCAACGCCTTTGCCGCGGCGGGCACCGCCTGGGCGAAGGACGGCATCGCTACCTATGCCTACGACCAGCGCGGCTTTGGCGCAGCGCCGGAGCGCGGGCGGTGGCCCGGACGCGCGGCGCTCGCCACCGATGCCGCGACCGCGTGCGGAATATTGCGCCGTCTCTACCCCGGCGTGCCGCTCTACCTGCTGGGCGAGAGCATGGGTGGGGCCGTCGCGGTGGTCGCAATGACCGGCGAAGCCGGAACCCCGATCCCCGATGTCGACGGGGTGATTATGGCGGCGCCGGCGGTATGGGGCCGGCGGACGATGGGCTTGATCCCGCGCTTGGCACTGGCGGTTGCGGTCCGGTTGGCACCGGGGCTGACGCTGACCGGGCAGGGACTGCATATCCTGGCGTCGGACAACATTCCGATGCTCAGGGCGTTGGGGCGGGACCCGCTGGTGATCAAGGACACTCGCGTCGACACGATTTGGGGCCTCGTCAACCTGATGGATGCGGCCCTCGCATCGGCCCCCGAGGTTCATGCGCCGCTGTTGCTGATGTACGGGGCGAAAGACCCGATTATCCCGAAACGCCCGATCCGCCGATTTGTCCGTCTGCTGCCGCACGATCCCGCACACCGCCGCAGCCTGGCCTATTACCCGCACGGCTACCACATGTTGATGCGCGATCTCGATGGCGCGGTGGTCATCGCCGATGTCGCGGGCTGGGTGCTCGCACCGGGGGAGCCGCTGCTGTCGGGGGCGGACCGCGGCGCACCCGCGGTGGCTGTTGGGGGGACCAACCAAGCCTCGCTCGACGAGCGCTGAGAGAATGCACGTATCGATCATCATCCGACTGCTGTTTCTGCTGCTGCTGGCCAACGGAACGCCGCTGGTGGCCGGAAAGCTCTTGGGCCCTCGCTTTCCGCGCCCTCTTGACAGCGGGCGCGAGTTTGTCGACGGCCGGCCGCTGTTCGGGCGGTCGAAGACTATACGCGGGCTAATCCTCGCCATCCTGGTGAGCGCGGTTGGCGCGCCGCTGGTCGGTTTTTCATGGCGGGTCGGAATGCTGGTCGGCACGCTGGCGATGGTCGGCGACCTGTTCTCCAGCTTTTTGAAGCGGCGCCTCGGACGATCCTCCAGCAGCCCCGCGGTCGGGCTCGATCAGGTCCCTGAGTCGTTGTTTCCGCTGCTCGGCTGTCTCGGCCCGCTGTCGCTGACCTTTGCCGACGTGGCGCTCGGCGTCGCCATTTTCGTGGTCGGCGAATTGCTGCTGTCGCGGCTGCTCTACGCCTTCGACCTGCGCGAACGGCCCTATTAGGCCCGGCCGGCAGGATCAGGCGGCTGCCAGGATCAGGCCCGGCTGGCAGGCTCAGCCGGAACGGAGGTGGTGAAGGGTGATTTCGGGAGGACAGTTGATCCTGACCGCGACGATGCACGATCCGACGCCGACCGAGGTATAGCCGACCATTCGGCCATAGCGCCAGGACCCGGATCCCATTCGCCGCGGCAGAGTCGAATCGAGCGTCAGCGGAATGGCCCCGGGCAGGCAGATCTGGCCGCCGTGCGTGTGTCCGCTCAACAACAGGTCGAAACCGGCATGCGCCGCCTGGCGGTAGATCTCGGGCGTATGCGACAGCAGAATTGAAAACTCGCCGTCGGGAATTGGCGCGGCGGCCTTTTCGATATTGTCGAGCCGATAATAATGGGCATCGTCGATGCCGGCCAGGTGCAGCCTGTGGCCGTCCCGCAGCAGCGGCTCGGTCTCGTTGACCAGCATATGCGATCCCCATTTCCTCCAGGGCCGGGACCATGCGCATCGAATCGTGGTTGCCCAGGACGCCGTAGACCGGTCCCTCGAGGTGAGCGCACAGCCGCGCCATCCCCTCGATCGTCGCCGCGAACGGCCCGAAGGTCTTGCCGCGGTAGTCGCCGGTCAGGACGCAGAGATCGTAGCTGAGCTCCGGCAGCAGCGCGATCAGCCGGTGCATGGCCCCTGAGTTCATATCGATGTGAAGATCGCTCAACTGAAGGATGGTGAACCCGTCGAACGCTGGCGGGAGCCCCGGCAGAGCGATGTCGTGATGGCGGATCCTGATGCGCTCGGCGTTTTTCTGCCCCCGCCAATACAATCCGGTCAATTGCAGCGTGCGGCGGATGACCGGCGGGCTCAGATACCATCGCCGCGGCCGAAACGCCCCAGTTCCCCGGCCGCCGGACCGCGCCTCGTGGTCGTCCTCGATGCCGAGCCGCTGCCGAGATTGCAGCCGGCCAAAGCGTCGCTCCAACTGCTCGACGATGTCTTGGCTCATCGGCGGCCTAACGCCCCGGCCGATGCATTCGGCGCCTGCGGGCCCAAGGCAGCGGCGGGCGGGTCATCCATATGTCCCCCGAGCGGCAAGCGCCGGCAAGCGGATAATTCCCGATCGCGAGCACGCCGCCAAAGGCAATCTCGCAGTCGTGACCCGCCGCCGAGGGGCGCGAAGCTCCTTGCATCGGCGGCGCGGTGGCGGTATCGAGAGCGCTCGACCTTGGCAGAAACCGCATATCGGCACCCGTAGCTCAGCTGGATAGAGCGCTGCCCTCCGAAGGCAGAGGTCGTGAGTTCGAATCTCGCCGGGTGCGCCATGTCCTGACCAGTCTGTTGCGCCGGTTCCGCAGCCCGATGCCGCATCGGCGGACCATCTCGTCGGAGCCGGCGCCGGCGGCCTATTCACCCGACACACCCAGTAAATCATCTATTTCCTTAATAAACCTTAGACTGGCCGCGCACCGATGCGTGACCTGCGCCTGATGACGGACAGCCGCGCTGCTTTTCGGGCGCCTGCTAAGTCAGCAGCTTTTTCAGCCGTTCGGCCATCTGCCCGGGCGGGTCTTCGCCGTTGAAGCTCGCGGTAAAGCGTCCTTTCGGGTCCATCACATAGATGATCGAGCTGTGGTCCATCGAATAATCGCCGCCCGCCTCGGGATGCTTGGCGTAATAGACGCGGTAGTCGCTGGCCGCCCGGGCCACCTGCGCCACGCTTCCGGTCAGCGCCAGTATCGGCGCGTCGAAGGCGGTCACATAGTCCTTCATCACCGCTGGCGTGTCGCGCGCCGGGTCGATGGTGATGAACACCGGGCGCACCTCGGCGCGCCTCGCGCCCAGGTCGTGGAGCGCCACGGCGATGTTGTTGAGCGTGGTCGGGCAGGCGTCAGGGCAATGGGTATAGCCAAAATAGACGAGCAGCCACTTCCCTTCGAGCTCTGTGTTCGTGACCGTCCGGCCGTTCTGGTCAACCAGCTGAAACGGGCCGCCGATGGCGCTGGCGAGCAGGCTTCCAGCCGCACCGCGCGAGCCGTCGTGAAGTTCGAGCGCGAGGAACGCGCCCGCTCCGAGGATCAGAAAGGCGGTGAGCAGCGCAGCGGCGAGGAGCAGGCCTCGCGGCGCCTTGTCTTTCGGCGGGGCGCCGGGCGCTCTCGGGGAATTCGCGGCCATCACCTTCCCTCCCTCAGGATTGCGCCGCCGCGGCGCGGCTCATGGCATCCGGGTTCTCGACTGCGAGCTCGAGAGAGGCGAAAAGCCCGATCGCCGCGATCACCGGCGCTGTGCCCAACTCTTGCACCGTGGCCAGCATAACGCCGGGTGGCGCAACGCCGCACGGCCGGAACCGGACCGGGACGTTTTACCGCGGCTCGTCGGCCCCGGCTATTCCACCGCCACCGCGAAACCCGTAGAAAGGTGCCCGGAGGTTTGCCGACGAATGAATTACGACCGCTGCCGTAGCCTGCCGGCGATGTTCTTCGAACAGGCCGATCGGCTCGGCGACGAGCCCTTTTTGTGGGCTAAGCGCGACCGGCATTATCGACCGGTCACCTGGGACGTCGGCGTCGGGCGAAGTCCGGCAGCTGGCGCTGGGCTTGGCGGCGCTCGGCATCGGGCCGGGCGAGCGCGTCGCTCTGGTAGCCGAGAACCGGCCGGAATGGGTCGTCGCCGACCTCGCAATCATGAGCGCCGGGGCGATCACGGTCCCGGCCTATGTCACGAACACAGTCGAAGACCATCGCCACGTCTTTGCGACGAGCGGCGCACGCGCGGTGATCGTCTCCAAGACGGCATTGTCCGAGCGCGTGCTGGCGGCGGCGAACCAGGTCGAATCGATGCACACGGTGGTAGCGATCGAGCCCGCCGCCGGCCAGGCGAGCGCTGTGGACCTTCTTTCCTGGGACGAGGTGATCGCGCGCGGCAGCGAGCAGCCGGACGATATTTCCGAACGGGTCGCCCGCTTGCGGCCCGACGACGTCGCCTGCCTGATGTTCACCTCGGGCACCGGCGGCGTCCCGAAGGGGGTGATGACCACCCATCGCAACATCCTCGCCAATTGCCGCGGCGCCTATCGGCTGCTCGAATTGCTCGGTCTCGGCGACGAGGTGTTTCTGAGCTTCCTGCCGATGTCGCACTCCTATGAGCATACCGCCGGGATGATGTTCCCGATCTCGATCGGTGCGCAGATCTATTTCGCCGAAAGTGCCGAAACCTTGTCGGCCAACCTGCTCGAAGCCCGGCCCACGATCATGACCGCGGTGCCGCGGCTCTATGAGACCTTGCATCGCCGCATCCTGCTCGGAGTCGACCGCAAAGGTCGCATGGCGCGCAAAATGTTCGACAAGGCGGTGGCGATCGGGCGCAAGCGGGCGTCCTCCGGCTCGCCGAATTTTGGCGAGCGCCTGATCGATCCGGCGCTCGATCGCCTGGTGCGGGCCGGATTGCGGCGCCGCTTTGGCGGCCGGCTCAAGGCGATGGTTTCGGGCGGAGCGCCGTTGAACGCGGAAATCGGCAGCTTTTTCGTGGCGCTCGGGGTCAGGCTGCTGCAGGGCTATGGCCAGACCGAGGCCGGCCCGGTGATCAGCTGCAATTCGCCGGCGCGGATCAAGATCGACACGGTCGGGCCGCCGCTCGACGGAGTTCGGGTGAAGGTGGCCGAGGACGGCGAGATCCTGGTCGCCGGCGACAACGTCATGAAGGGGTATTGGAACGATCCGCAGGCGACTGCACAGACCTTGGCCGACGGCTGGCTCCACACCGGCGACGTCGGTCATCTCGACGCCGACGGTTATGTCCTGATCACCGACCGCAAGCGCGACTTCATCAAGAATTCCGGCGGCGAGATGGTCTCTCCAGCCCGCGTCGAAGGCTATTTGACCCTGGAGCCCGAAATCGCCCAGGCGATGGTGTTCGGCGACCGCCGGCCTTATCTGGTGGCGATTGTGGTTCCCGACCCGGAATTCGCCGCCGAGTTCTCCGGCGCGAACGGTACCCCGGCGGATCTGGCGGCACTCGCCGCCGATCCGGATTTTTTGAAGGCGGTGCGCGGCGCGGTGGCGCGGGTCAATCGCGGCCTGGCGCCGGTCGAGCGGGTGCGCCGTTTCGCGGTCGCGGCCGAGCCGTTCACCATCGCCAACGGCCGGATGACGCCAACCCTGAAGATCAAGCGGCACGCGATTCGGCGCGGCCTACGGCGCAACGCTCGACGCGCTCTACGACGGCAAGGGCATGGCCGCGTGAGGCTGGCTGCCGATGGGGCGGCGGAGAGGCGGAGGAACACCATGCGGCTCGAAGGCAAGATCGGCATCGTCACCGCGGCGGCCTCGGGGATGGGGCGGGCCGGCGCCTTGCGCTTTGCCCGCGAAGGGGCGGCGGTCGGCGTCGTCGACATCGACCAGGCCGGGGTCGATGCCGTCGTGGCCGAGATCACAGCTGCCGGCGGCCGGGCGCAGGGCCTGGTCGGCGATCTCTCCCAGGACGAATTCGCCCGCTCGATCGTGCGCCGCACTGCGACCCAATTCGGCGGGCTCGATTTCGTGTGGAACCATGTCGGCCATCCCGGCCCGGCCTCGATCGAGGGCATCGACATGGCCGATTTCGACATCGCCATCGCGCTCAACCTGCGCACCGTCTTGGTGACGACCGAAGCCGCGATCCCCGAGCTGCGCGCTCGCGGCGGCGGCGCCCTGCTTGTACACCGCCTCGACCTCGGGACTGGTCGGC
Organism: uncultured Alphaproteobacteria bacterium; assembly: GCA_963703665.1. Lineage (GTDB taxonomy): Bacteria > Pseudomonadota > Alphaproteobacteria > ATCC43930 > CGMCC-115725 > AP-15. Next base: position 700,102 of record CAVPFB010000003.1, read on the forward strand.
TCGGCCTTCAGCCCGGTCTATTCGATGGCCAAGTTCGGCGTCGTCGGCTTTGTCCGCTCGCTGGCCAAGCGCCTGGCGCCCGACCGGATCCGGGTCAACGCGATCTGCCCCGGCCCGATCGACACGCCGATGCTGCGCGTCTTTGTCGCCCGCCCCGACCAGCAGCGCCCTCCCGGCCCGGCAGGCGGCGCGGACAAGGAAGCGCTGGTCCAGGCCCGCGCCCGCCAGATCCCGATGGGCCGCACCGGCAAGCCCGAGGAGATCGCCAACGCCGCCTTGTTCCTGCTTTCCGATGAAGCCTCGTTCGTCTCCGGCGCCGCCCTCCCAGTCGACGGCGCCGCGACGGCTTGAGGCAAAAGGCTTAGCCCAGCTTCCGGTCGCGATCGAGGTTAGCCCACCTATGAACTCGGCGCCGGGATTCCGTCGACGAGATCGAGCCGCCGTTCGATGCGATCCAATCGGCGATCGACATTGTCGAGCCGTTGCTGAATACCGGCGTAATCCATCTCGAAGCCCGCGACCTTTCGCTCGAGCGTACCGAGCCGTGTTACGATCTCATCCAGTTTGCGATCAATGCGGTCGAGATGATCGTCCAGCCGGGTAAACCGGGCTCGCAGGAAGTCGAGGACGCTGTCGGATTCGCTCATATCTAACTTTCAAACGCTTCATTATTTCCGCCTCGGCGGTCCCGCGCGGCAGAAGCGCCAATGGCCGGCTCAAGGCAACATAGCGCGGCAGCCGTCGGTTCGCGTCATTCGGCCTCTTCGCCGGCGAAGAAATCCCGCAATGCCCGGTAGGCCTCCTCGGGGGCTTCTTCGGGGATGAAATGGCCGCTGTCGATTGCTTGGCCGCGGACGTTTTCCGCGTGGTCGCGCCACACGCCGAGCACGTCGTAGCCCGCACCCTGCGAGCTGCGCCGGCCCCATAGCATCAGGAGCGGCATCGCCAGCTTGCGGCCGCGATCGGCGCGGTCGTGGTCGAGGTCGATCGAGGCGCCGGCGCGGTATTCGGCGCAGGTGGCGCGGATGGTTTCGGGGTTCTTGAAGCAGCGCAGGTAGTCGGCGAACGCCTCGGGCTCCAGCACCTTCGGGTCGCGCAGCAATACGGCGAGCTGGTGGCGCAGAAAGAACTCGGCCTCGGCGACGAGCAGCCGCTCGGGCAGGCCGCCCGGCTGGATCAGAAAGAACCAGTGCCAGCTCGAGGTCGCGGCCTTCTGGTCGATCGTCTCGAAGCGGTAGAGCGTCGGCACGATGTCGAGCAGCGCCAGGCGCTCGACCCGCTCGGCATGGTCGCGGGCGAGCCGGTGGGCGACGCGCGCGCCGCGGTCGTGCCCGGCGACGGCAAAGCGCTCGAAGCCCAATGCCGCCATCGTCTCGACCTGGTCCTGCGCCAGCGCGCGCTTCGCGTAGTTCGCGTTGTCGGGGCCGGCAGGCGGTTTCGAGCTGTCGCCATAGCCGCGCAGATCGGGGATCACGACGGTGAATTCGGCGGCGAGGCGCGGGGCGAGCTTGCGCCACATCAGATGCGTCTGCGGGTAGCCGTGCAGCAGCAGCAGCGGCGGTCCGTTGCCGCCCGTCACCAGGTTGATCTCGGCGCCCGATGTCGCGATCCGGCGCTGCTCGAAGCCGGGGAAGAAGTCAGTCATCGTCCTGGACGCCTACAGCCCGCGGGTGGCCTCGCCCTTGAGCTCGACGGTGTTGCCGTCGGGGTCGGTGATATAGATCGACGGGCCGTAGCCCTCCGCGCCATAGCGCTCGTGCACATCACCGGGATCGACCCCGTGCCGCTGCAGGTGCGCCTTCAGCGCCGCCGCGTCGAAGCCGACCACCCGCACCGCGAAATGATCCATGTTGCGCGCCGCCGGATCGAGCGCTTGATGCGGCGAAACCGCGGCCGGCACCAGGTCGATCAGCGAGGCGCCGGCGCGCAGCTGGACCAGCCGGGGCTGCTGGAGTTCGCGCTCGATATGCAAGCCCAACACCGTCTGATAAAACTGAATCGCGCGTTCGAGGCTGCCGACCCGAAGCACGACGTGGTCGAGGCCGCCGATGCGGATCGCGCTTTCGGTGCTCGCCGTCGCCGCGGTGTCGATGGTTGCTGAATCAGGCATTGTCGACTCCTTTCGTTCCACCCTCGCCTTGTCAAATCATCGCGCAACCCCGGCACCGAGGCAAGCCGCCCGCCAGGTCTCCGCGGCACTGCGTTCCGTTCATGTCCCGTTTGCAAAAACGCCGGTCTGCGGGCGCCGCATGGCTAGGAAATCCGGGCGCCGAGGGAGTACAGTCGGGGCGACACGCGCCCTTGGTCAATCACGAGCGGAGAACACGAAATGCAGTACCGCAGAATCTCGGCCGATTGCCATCTCGACATGCCGTGGATGCCGCCGGACCTGTTCGTGTCCGAGGCCCCGCGCGAACTGAAAGACCGCATGCCCTATGTCGCGGACGGCCCGCAGGGGCCGCAATGGGTCGCCAAGAACGGCGCCACCTTCGGGTTGAAGAACGGCGTCGGGCCCGGCGGCGCGCCATTTGTCCCCGGACAGAACCACCGGGTCGACATCATGGCCGAGACCGGCATGTACGAGGACGGCAAAAAGGACATCCGCCGCTGCAGCGATCCGCATCTCCGGATCAAGGACATGGATCGCGACGGCGTCGACGCCGAGGTGATCTACGGCATTCTCGGCGCCGCCTCGCGGCTCAACGACGGCGAAGCCTCGAACGAGATGCTGCGCATCTACAATGACTGGCTCAAGGAATTCTGCCGCCACTACCCCGAGCGCGAGATCGGCCTCGCCTGCCTGCCCTATGGCGACATCGACAAAGCGGTCGCGGAGATCCACCGGGTCGCCAAGATGGGCATCAAGGGGCTCGAGCTCTCCTGCTCGTGGGACATGGAGCCGATGTGGCACCCGGTTTGGGAGCCGTTGTGGAACGCCGTCGAGGACGTGCAATTGCCGCTGCATTTCCACACCTTCCCGACGACCTCGCCGCGGGCGCGCGAGGGCGTTTCCGGCCAGGTCCGGCGGGCGGCGATGTTCACCGGCGTGTCCTCGTTCCAGATGGGGCTGATCCACATCATCGCGGCATTGATCGGCGCCGGCGTGCTCGAGCGCCATCCGCGGCTGCGCGTGTCGTTCGGCGAGAGCGGCATCGGCTGGCTGCCCTATGCGCTCGACCGCATGGATTTCGAGTACGAGGACCGCTTCCGCGACCTGATCAAGATGAAGCCGAGCGAATACTGGCGCCGCCAGTGCAAGGCGACGTTCCAGTTCGACCCGATCGGCACCAAGCTCTACGAGGATATCGGCGTCGAGACCCTGATGTGGGGCTCGGACTACCCGCACACCGACGGGGTGTGGCCCGAATCCTCGAAATACATCAAGGAGCAGTTCGCCGGGCTGCCGGCCGACGTGGTGCACAAGATCACCTGCGAGAACGCCGGCAAGTTCTACGGCCTGATCAACTAGCCTGCGGACACCCGGTGATGACGACGGGCGCCGGCGATGGCGCCCGTCGCGTTTCAGGTTCGAGATTGCGGCCGAGCGATCGCGACTTTTGCGGGAACCGGGAAATCGCCGATGCCGTTCTTTTCGTCGCAACACCTGAGGGTTCGATGCAACATTGCACGATCCGGACGATAACGACCGATCCTGAAGGCGGCCCGACCGCCGGCGTGGCGCCTTTGCGCCGGCAGCCGGCGGCGCTCCGGCCGGCCGACTAAACTGTTGGCGATGGAGGCGCCCCGGTGGAACGGCGGTTGGCGGCGATCCTTGCCGCGGACGTCGAGGGCTATAGCCGCCTGATGCACGGCGACGAAGACGCGACCTTGGCGACATTGTCCGCCCACCGCGGCCTCGTCGACCATCTGATCGCGGGCCACCGGGGGCGGATCGCCAACACCGCCGGCGACAGCGTGCTGGCCGAATTCGCCAGTGTTATCGACGCCGTTTCCTGCGCGATCGCGATCCAGAATGCGTTGGCCGCGGCCAACGAAGCGCAACCGGACGAGCGCCGGATGCAGTTTCAGGATCGGCATCAATGTCGGCGACGTGATGCTCAAGGACGGCGATGTCTTTGGTGACGGGGTCAACGTCGCCGCCCGGCTGGAGGGGTTGGTCAAGGGCGGCGAGATCTGCGTCTCGCGCGGGGTGCGCGACCATCTGCGGCATCGCGGCGGGATGGTGTTTGACGATCTGGGTGAGCAATTGGTCAAGAACATCGCGCACCCGGTCAGGGCGTTTCGCCTTCGCACCGGCGAGGAGGGCTCCGAGGAGGAGCCCGCAGCCGCTGGCGAACCGGTCGAGCCGCTTATTGAAGACACCGCGCTCGCGCTCCCGCAGTCAGCCGGCGAACCCTCCGCGGACAGCGAGATAGCGTTGGAGCTCGCTTTCTGGGACAGCGTCAAGGATGCCGGCCAGGAGGAGCTCGAGAACTACCTGGAGAAATACCCCGAGGGGAATTTTGCCGCGCTGGCGCGTACCCGGCTCGAGGCCGTGGCGCGTTCTACCATCGAAGCCGAGGAGTCTGCGCCCGCTGCGGCGGCCCCCGACCCTCTCGACCTGGCGTATTGGAACTCGGTCAAGGACAGCGACCGGCGCGAAGAACTCGAAGCCTATCTGCAGCAGCATCCCGACGGCCACTTCGCCGGCCTCGCCCGCGCCCGCCTGTCCGCGCCCGACCCGATCTGATCGAGTCTGGCTCGGCGCTTTTTCGCCGGGTTCCCTGGCAACGGGAGCGATCAACCGCGGTTTGACCGACCCGCGGCTGTCGGGCGTCTTTGCCCACAAACTCAGTGTCCCTCGTGCCGCTGTCCCGACACCGCTTGCACCGCGTCTCCGGTTAATTTCAGCACAGTAAGGCCCGAGCCGGCGCGGTCGAAATTGTAGATATAGCCGCGATCGTCGACCTCGCCGAGATCAGAAAAGATCGCTTTGCGGCAGTAATGGGGATTGCCCTGGTAGGTTCCACAGCTCGTGTGGGTGTTCTTGTTCGGCGCCTGAATGAAATAGGCAACGCGTCGCGGGTTATACGGGTCGCGGATATCCCAAACCTGCAGCCCCGCATTGAACATGGCGACGATCAGGAGCCTGCCGTAATAGGGCGCATAAATCTCTCGATTGATCTCATGGCTGCCGAAACGCGATCCCTTGGCACAAAAATTTCCGGGGAACTGGGGGACGTCCAGTGTCGCAATCGGCCACGGCGCGCGATCGTCGGTGATATCGACCAGCCACGGATTTTTCCACGGCTGGCCGAAGCAGTCGTTGGTGGTGTCTTCGGAAGTGACCGCCAGCAGGTCCCATTTTTGCGGTTTGCCGTCGAGAAAATTTTGCTGCGCTGGCGGGATCGGCACTCCGAAGATTGGGATCGAGGTATGCCCGCCCTGATTGGGGTTGGTCGTGATATAGCTGACCTGCGGATAGAGCAGGTCGGCCTGGGTCGGGCTGGTCGCGCAGTGCGGCGACGCAGTCGGCTTCGTGCAGCCGGTCAAGAGCTTCTGACGGTCGACGATTTGAAAGACGCCGTTGCTGTCGACGCCATAGGGCAGGTATACCCGATTGATCTTGACGCCTGCCGAATACACTTGGTGGACGCCGCCCGGTGGGTTGCTGACGCCTTCGTAGCAGTTGGGTCCGGGAGCGTTGTAACAGCTCTGTGCCGCAGCGAGGTCGGCGCCGGGCTGTTGCCCGACCAGTCCGAACTGGCGGATCAAGGCCGGCTTTGCCGGATTGCTCAGATCGTAGATATACACGTGCTGGTGCGACCCGGTTTCGTGCCAGCCATCGGTCTTGGTCTGCGAGATCGTATACGCGATCCCTGTGTCGCATTCCCACCAGTCGTGGTGCGTCGCGATCAGTCCGCTGATCAAGACGGTGAGCCGAACCGGCGCTGCGGTGTCGGTCACGTCCCAGACCTCCTGATTGGTCGATCCGTCGTGCCGAAGCAAATACCAGTGGTTTTTCTGCGCATGCGGCAAGATGTTGCCGCCGCATACCGCGACATGGGTCGAGCCGCCCCCGCTCGGGGCCGGAATGTGCGACACGAAAACCGGCTTGGCCGGATCCGTGACATCGATCAGCGACGTGCCGTTTTTCTCGACCTTGCCGGTCAGCGGATTAAAACCGCTGCCGGGGCTATTGGCCATATATAGGATGTAGCGGCCGTTCTGGTTTTCGATCCAACCGTCATCCGAGCTGGGACGCCCCTGATTGTCCTGAAATCCGACAACCTTCATGTTCCAGATCGACTCCTGGTCCCAGCCGTTGGGTGGGGGTACGCGCAATGGCGCCAGGTCGGCGGCCCCGCTCTGATCTTCATTGAGCGTGACCACCGGTACGTTTGGCCCGTCCGGTATATAGTTTTGGCCCGAGGCGGCGCCGCTCAATCCGAGCCCGAGACCGAAAAAACCAACCAGCAGCGAGCGCCCGAAGATTCGGGCCTGGCGACACAGATCACCCATGGTCAACCCCCTAATGCTCCGGCGCATTCAGATGGTGCAATGTCAGCGCGCTCGTCATGCCCAGCTTGCGCCATGGCTGCCCGCTCGAGGAAATCAGTTGTGGCAGAGTGGTTCAATACCATCCGAGATCCCCGTGGCCGGGATTTGTTCCGGCCATCCACGCCTTGCTTCGGCTCGGTCGTACCGGTCTCGAAGACGTGGATGCTCGGATCGAGTCCGAGCAAGGGGTATTGAGATTCTATCAGCGAAGGTGCTCGCTCTTCTGAGGGTCGGCGCCGCTTCAGAACTGCACGCGCTGGGTCAGGGCGCCGTCGATGATCAGATTGGTGCCGGTGATGAAGCTGGCGCGCGGGCTGGCGAGGAAGACGACCGCGTTCGCTACCTCCTCGGGGGTGCCCATGCGGCCCATCGGGTTGCGCGACAACATTGTCTTGAAAACATCCGGGCTGTTCTGCTCGACCGTACTCCACACTCCGCCTTTGAAATAAACGTTGCCGGGCGAGACCATGTTGGCGCGCACCCCCTTGGCCGCGAGATTGCGCGCGAGCGCCTTGACGTAGGGCGCGAGCGCCGCCTTGGCCGAGGCGTAGGGGCGCGGGGCGCCGGCGATCTCGATCGCGCCGGTGGTGCCGATCACGACGATCGCTCCGGCGGAAGATTTTTCGAGAAACGGGATCGCCGCCTCGACGCCGGCGACGGTGCCCATCACGTCGATCTCGAAGCTGCGGCGCCAGGATTCCTCGTCCATCGCCTGGGCCAGCGCGCTGACATTGGCGATAAAGACATCGAGGCCGCCGAGTTGCTCGGCCGCCTCGGCGACCCAGGCGCGCAACGCCTTCGTGTCGGCCACGTCGACGACCTTGCCATAAGCCTTCACTCCGTTGCCGGCGAGCGCCGCCGCCGTATCCTCGACCCCGGCCCGGCCGCGGGCGCACAGTGCCAAATCGCAGCCCTCATCGGCCAACAGCCCGGCGATAGCGCGGCCGATGCCGCGGGTGCCGCCGGTGACGATCGCCTTTTTGCGGTTCAGACCGAGATCCATCGCCTCCTCCGTATCGCCGACGCCCGCGACCCGTGTCTCAATGCGGCAGCCGGGCGCGCGGATGCGCGCTGTCGTAAACGCCCAACAGCCGCTCGGTCTCGACCGACGTGTAGCGCTGCGTCGTCGACAAGCTGGCATGGCCCAGCAGCTCCTGGATCGAGCGCAGATCGCCGCCCGCTGCCAAGAGGTGCGTCGCGAAGCTGTGGCGCAGCGCGTGCGGACTTGCCGTGGCCGGCAGTCCAAGACTGCTGCGCAGCGCCGCCATCTGCCGCTGGACCAGGCGCGGGTGCAACGGGCCGCCGCGGGCGCCGACAAACAGCGGACCCCGCGCAGCCGGCGCATAGGGGCAGGTTGCCAGATAGTCGGCGACAGCGGTGCGGACCACCGGCAATACCGGCAGCTGGCGCTCTTTGCCGCCCTTGCCGATGATCGTCAGCACCTCGCCCAATGGCGCCTCGGCCCGGCTCAACCCGAGCGCCTCCGACAGCCGCAGGCCGCAGCCGTAGATCAGCGCCAACAGCGCGGCGTCGCGCTTGCCCTGCCAGCCCTTCTTTGGGTTGTCCGCGGCATCGACCGTGGCGATCGCGTCGTCGATGGTCAGCGGCTTGGGCACCGCGGGGGGCAGCTTGGGCCCGCGCAACGCCGCGAGGGCCGTGGTCGTGGCGAGCCCGCGCCGCTGCAGAAAGCGCACAAACCCACGCAGAACCGACATGCCGCGCGCCAGCGAGCTGCGCTCGATGCCCTCGCCGGCGCGCCGCGCCAGATAGGCGCGGAAATCGGCCGGGCGCAGTTCGTCGATCGCCGCGATGGTCGGCGCCTGGCCCAAATGCCCGGTCAGGAAATCGAGAAAAAAGGCGATCTCGCGGCCATAGGCGGCAATGGTATGAGCCGAAGCCCGCCGCTCGCCGGCGAGCCAGGCCGCCCACAGCCCGATCGCCGCACGCAGGTCGTCGCCGGCAGAAAACCGCGCCAACGGCAGCGGTTGGGGTAACATCGGGAAAGCTCGCAACATCTCGATACCCTCACCCGCCTCGTTGCGCTCGGCCCTCTCCTGCAGTGCGGGAGAAGGTGGACCCGGCCCGAAGGGTCGGGTGGGTGAGGGTCAGCGTGGCAGCCGTGCCCGATGTGGCGGACCCACGGCTCCGGCAACTCACCGGCCGCGTTCGAGCCACTGGGCGATCGTGATCTCGACGGCGCGGGCGAGAAAGCTCAACAGCTCGGTGCCGAGGCCGGGGCAGAACATATCCGCCTTGCGGGTGCCGATGCACATCAGCCCCGCGGGCCCCGCGCGGCCAAACGACAGCCGCAGCAGCGCCTGTGAGCGCACCAGACCGGCGGCGCCGCCAAACAGCCCCGGGTCGCCCTTGATGTCGGTGCACAAGAGCGCGTCGCGGTCGGGGCCGAGCAGCTGGTCGACCATGCCCGCGCGCAGCAGATGGATGCCGTGCACCGGCAGGCGGGTGGTTCGCGCCGTCGTGCTCTCGACGCCGAGGGTGACGACGTCGACATCGATCAGCACGGCGAGGTCGGTCGTGACGATCTGCAGCAGGTGCTCGAAGCTCACTGCCTTCAGCATCGCCAAGGCCGCCTTGTGCACGCGGCTTTGGCTCGCCAGGTTGCCGCGGCTCATCGCGATCAAGGTCTTCTGCTCTTCCTGCAGGCGGACCAGGTCACGGCGCAGGCGCTCGAGCATGAAATGCTGGAAATCGAGCACCCCGTCGCCGTTCCCGCGGCGCGGCGCGCTCAAGAGGTGCAGCGCGTCCGGACGGCGATCGAGGAAATCGGGGTGTTCGCGCAGATAGGCGATCACATCTGCGGCACGGGTGGCATTCGCCGGTCCCGGCGCCGGGACGCCGCCGCCGAGCGGCTTCGGCTGGTCGTGCGGACGGTCGACCACCGCTAGCTCCACCTCGCCGCGGCGCGGCGCAAGCGGTAGCACGAGAGGGCGGCGATTGGATACGCGGTCATACGGAAGCCATCTGAAAAACCGACCCCGGTGCGGGGCGCCGAACTCGCCTTGCGCGGTTACCGAAGAGTGCTTGCCGCGCGCCGTTTGCCGAGCAAGTTTAGCCGATGCCCGATCGCCATGCCAGTTCCGCGGCTGCGGCCCCGGATTGCGATGCCGGCGAGAATGTCGCGCACCCTCCCGAGGCCGCTGCGATCGGGCGGGTTCGCGTGCTGTTGCCGCTACCGCTGTCGCGACCGCTCGATTATCTGATCCCCGCAGGGATGGCGGCGCCGCCGACCGGCAGCTTTGTCCGCGTCCCGCTCGGCAGACGCAGCGTAGCGGGCGTCGTCTGGGACGATGCGGGCGGCGAGATTGCCGCCGACCGGCTGAAGCCGATCGCCGAGATCCTGCCCGTCCGCGCGCTGACGCCGGACCTGCGCCGATTTGTCGAGCGCGTCGCCGCCTACACGATGGCGCCGCCGGGAATGGTGCTGCGGATGGCGATGAGCGTCCCAGAGGCGTTGGTGCCGCCACGGCCGAGGCGTCTGTGTGCCGCCTCCGCCGCCGGGCTCGCAATGCTTGGCGCCGAATTGGCCGACAATCCGGCCGCGTCCCTGACCCCGGCGCGGCGACGGGTGCTCGAGATTTTGCGCGGCGGCCCGCCGCTGGCGCCCGCCGACCTGGCGAGGCTCGCCGGCTGTGGCCCCGGCGTCGTCCGCGATCTCGCTGCCCGAGGCTTGGTCGAGGAGCGCCTGGTCGCGGCCGAATCGGACGGTTTCGCCCAGCCGGATCGGCATCGTCGCGGTCCGGCGTTGTCCGCCGACCAGACGATCGCCGCGCGTCGCCTCGTCGACCGGGTTGAGACGGGTGGATTTGGCGTAACCCTGCTCGACGGCGTCACCGGCTCGGGCAAGACCGAGGCCTATTTCGCCGCCATCGCCGCGGCGCTCGCCGCCGGTCGCCAAACCCTGGTGCTGCTGCCCGAGATCGCGCTCGGCGCGCAATGGCTGCAGCGGTTTCGCGAGCGCTTTGGCGCCTTACCGGCCCAGTGGCATTCCGAGATCGGGCAGACCGCGCGCCGCGACACCTGGCGCGCCGTCGCCGCCGGCCGGGCAGCGGTCGTCGTCGGCGCCCGCTCGGCATTGTTCCTGCCCTTTGCCGAGCTCGGCCTGATTATCGTCGACGAGGAGCACGATCATTCCTACAAGCAGGAGGACGGGGTCTGCTACCAGGCCCGCGACATGGCGGTGCTGCGCGCCTCCTTGGCCCAGATCCCGATCGTGCTGGTGTCGGCCACCCCCTCGCTCGAAACCGTGGTCAACGTGGCACGCGGCCGCTACCAGCGCGTCGCCCTGCCAAAGCGCCACGCGGCGGCCGAACTGCCCGCGGTGCGGCTCGTCGATCTGCGGCGGGAGCGGATCGAGCGCGGCCGCTTCTTGTCGCCGCCGCTGGTGGCCGAGCTCGCCGCGACCCTCTCGGCCGGCGAACAGGCGTTGCTGTTCCTGAACCGGCGCGGCTACGCGCCCTTGACCCTGTGCCGCGCCTGCGGCCACCGCTTCCAGTGTCCGAGCTGCACCGCCTGGCTGGTCGAGCATCGCTTTACCGGCCGGCTCCTGTGCCATCACTGCGGCCACGCCCAGCCGGTGCCGCAATTGTGCCCGGAATGCCTGAGCGCGGGGACCTTGGCCGCGTGCGGGCCGGGGGTGGAGCGGCTTTCCGAAGAAGTGGCGGCGCGATTTCCGGCGGCGCGCACCGCGCTGATGGTCAGCGACCTGTTGCCGGGACCGCGCGCCGCGGCGGAGCTGGCGCGGGCGATGACCGAGCGGCGCTATGACATGCTGATCGGGACCCAGATCGTCGCTAAGGGCCATCACTTTCCGATGCTGACCCTGGTCGGAGTGGTCGACGCCGATCTCGGGCTAACCGGCGGCGACCTGCGCGCGGCCGAGCGCACCTACCAGCTGTTACATCAGGTCGGCGGCCGCGCCGGCCGTGCCGAGCGCAAGGGCCGGGTGCTGATCCAGACCTTCATGCCCGACCAGCCGGTGATGAAGGCGCTCGCCGCCGGCGACCGCGACCGCTTTCTCGATGCCGAGGCCGCGGCGCGGCGCGATGCCGGGCTGCCGCCCTTTGGCCGGCTCGCCGCGCTGATCGTCAACGCCGCCGACGCCGAATCCTGCGATTTCGCCGCCCAGGCGCTGTCGCGCGCCGCACCGCAGCTGCCCGGCGTGACCGTCCTCGGGCCGGCACCGGCGCCGCTCGCCATCTTGCGCGGCCGCCACCGCCGCCGGTTTCTGGTCAAGTCGGGGCGCGAGGTCAACCAACAGGCGGTGCTGCGCGAGTGGCTGGCGCGGGTGCGGCTCGGCGGCTCGGCCCGAATTCAGGTCGATATCGACCCCTACAGTTTTTTGTGAGATCCGGCCGGCGGCGCCTGGGTTCAGCCGGGCCGCCCACGCACCAATGCCGCACCGGCGGCGAGCGCCTCAAGCTTGCTGATCGCAGTCGCGCGGCCCATCGGCGCCATGCCGCAATTGGTGCAAGGGATGAGGCGCTCCGGCGGAACGAAGGGCAACGCCCGTTCGATCGTCGCGGCGACCTCCCGCGCGCTTTCAACCCGATCGGTCGCGACATCGATCACGCCGAGCAACACGTCCTTGCCGGAGAGCAGCCCCAGTAGCTCGATCGGCACCCGGGAGCCGGCGCATTCGACCGACACCTGATCGATCCGGCTCGCCGCCAATTCCGGGAAGATCGCCTCGTATTGCCGCCACTCGGCGCCGAGGCCGGCTTTCCAGTCGATGTTCGCCTTGATCCCATAGCCATAGCAGATATGGACGGCGGTCCTGCAGCCGAGCCCCGCCGCGGCGCGTTCGAGGGTCTCGATTCCCCATTCGGCAACCGCCTCCATGTAGACGTTGAAGGCGGGCTCGTCGAACTGGATCACGTCGACGCCGAGTGCCGTCAACCCGCGCGCCTCCTCGTTGAGCAATTCGGCGAATGCCATGGCGAGCGCCGCCCGATCGCCGTAATAGGCATCCGCCAGCGTGTCGACGATCGTCATCGGGCCGGGCAAGGTGAATTTCAGTTGCCGCCTTGTATGGGCGCGAGCGTTCGCCGCTTCCACGCCGTGGACGCTTCGCCTGCGCCGCAGCGGGCCGGTGACCGTCGGCACCTGTGCCTCGTAGCGGCCGTTGCGAATGCCGATGGTGGCGCGCCGGGTGAAATCGACACCCTCGATCTGTTCGAGGAACCCGTGGACAAAATGCTGCCGCGCCTGCTCGCCGTCGGTGACGATGTCGATCCCGGCGTCCTCCTGCAGCTTCACCATCAATATCGTCGCATCGCGCTTGGCCGCGGCGAGCGCGTCGCCTTCGACCCGCCACGGCGCCCACAGCGTCCGCGGCTCCGCGAGCCAGGAAGGCTTTGGCAGGCTCCCGGCGATCGTGGTTTCCAGCATGGCGTCTCCTCGTCTACCGCGTCAGCCTATTTTTCGGTCGGGGTGACCGCCACTAGGTGGGTCCCGAGAAATGTTCCGCCGGCGTCGAAATCGAACGCGTAGCGGACCCGGCCGACGACCGCGCACGCGTGACACAGGTTGCGCAACAGATAGCCGACGACGAACTCCCGCCCGTTCTGCGCGACCTCAGGTCCAACAGCTCCGCGGGCGCCGGGCCAGAAGGTCACATTTCGATAGGTGTGATAGATCGCGAGATAGGCCGCCGACGACCGCATCGCGGCGAGCTTCAAATTTCTTCTGTTGTCGACATCGATCAGCGGCGGCGTGCCGTTGACCAGAAACCATGCGTCGTTCTCGTTCGCCCGGAACGGGTACACCACGCGTGCTACCGAAACCGGTCCGCCGGTTTCGTCATAAGCCTGAAGATAGACCTGGTTGTCGAGTCGCCGGGTAAAATCGAGCGCCGCCGGCGACGCGCCGGCCTTGGCCATCGCGGCCGCGAAGCAGGCGTCGAACGCGGCGCCGGAGCGGCTGTCGCACTGTTTGTGGAACCGTTCGACGAAACCCGGCTGGCGGGCGCCAAACCGCATCTGGAGCTACCGTAATCACCGCAGCCGCGAGGCCCGGCGCGGCAGCCAATGCAACCGCCGCGAACGCCGCAGCAGCAGACGCGGCCGGCCCTCCTCACCCGCCCTCTCCCCGCATCGGCGGCAGGGAGAGAGGACGACGAGCGGGCGTGAGGCACGGGTTCAGTTCGGCGTCCAGGCCAGGGCGCGGATCTCGGTGAACTCGCGCGCGCAGCTTGCCCCAGGAATCGCCGGCGTTATGGCTGGCGTAAGATCTCGCCGTAATGGCTGCAGGCGACGACCAGGCCAGGATCGGCGGGATGCGTCGCAAACGCCCAGATCGGCGAGTTCGGCACGACCGGCAGCGACAGCCTGTTCCCAGCTCATCGCCGCCATCCTTGGAACGCTGGATCGCGCCCGTTGCACCGACAGCGCCATCGCCGGTGGCAACGAAGACGGTGTTCGGGTCGTCGGTCTTCAGCGCCAGGCCGCGGCAATAGGGCAGGCCGAAATGCTTGCCGACGCCGAGCCCGTGCCAGCTTTCGCCCTTGTCGCTGCTGGCAAAGATCTCGCGCGGCGTGCTGGTCAGCACCGTCTTGGCGTTGCCGGCGGCGCGGACCGCCACGTCGTGGATGTCGGGATCGCTGAGGCCGCCGGCGATCCGCGTCCAGGTTTCGCCGCCGTCGAGGCTGCGCCGTACCCCGTCGACCTCGACCCCAGCCCAGATGATACGATGGTCGGACGGATCGACGGTCAGCGCCGTCACCCGCGGCACCCCGACATTCGGGCAGTCCTCGACCATGTCGACGCGCAGCTGCTGCCAGTTGCTGCCCGCCGTCCTTCGACCGGAACAGCGCCGCCGGGCGGGTCCCGGCGAAGATCGTATCCGGATCGACGGGATCGAACGCGATCTTCCACACATCCATCTTGTTCATCGGCGAGTCGAGACGCTCGAAGCTCTGCCCGCCATCGAGGCTCTTGTAGATGCCGTCATCGGCGCCGGCGAAAAGGGTGCGCGGCTCGCGCGGGTGAACCGCGAGACCGATAGACGCGGCTTTCGCCCCACAGCCCGCTGCGGACCCGCCGCCAGCTCTCGCCGCCGTCCGGGCTGGTCCAGGCGCCGCTGCCGACGGTGCCGACGCAGATGGTGAAATTGCCGGTCATGTCCCGTTGTCCCAGCCGGTGTGGGAGATGTCGACGACGACACCGTCGGGGCCGGCCCATTTCATCTCGAAGTTGCGGTGGCTGCCCGCCGCCATTTCCATGTCGAGACCGTCCTTTGCGGTCAGCTGCCGGCCCTCGGCCTGTTCCAGCTTTTCCGTTGCCTCGTCGAGGTCTTCGACCTCGAAGCCGAAATGGTGGATGCCGCTAAAGTTGGCGCCGTGCGCGCCGACATCGGCATCCTTTTCCGTCTTGAAATTGAGGATCGCCAGGTTGATGTAGCCGTCGGTCAGAAACACGCCGCCGCGCGGGTTGCGGCGGATCTCGCGCATCCCGAACGCCTCCTTGTAAAACGCGGCGGTCTTCGCCGGGTCTTGGGTCGTCAGTGCGATGTGCTTGATTCTAGGCATGTCTTCCTCCTCGATGCCAAGAGGACTGGCCTCCTCGGCTGATCGGCATCGTAGTATAAGCAATTCGGCCGTGCAAATGATCGGAAATCCGTCTTCTCGACGCGAACAGGAGCAGCCCATGCGGATCGCGGTCGTCGGCGCCGGCGGCATCGGCGCGATCTACGGCGCCGCTCTGGCCAAGGCCGGGGCGGACGTCGTCTTCGTCGCCCGCGGCGCGCATCTGGCGGCGATGCGCGCGGCGGGGCTGCGCATCGAGGGGGATCGCGGCGCAACCCAGATCCGGCCAGCGCAGGCCACAGACGACATCGCCGCGATCGGCCCGGTCGATTTCGCGCTGTTCTGCGTCAAGCTGTGGGACGTCGAAAATGCCGGCGCGACGCTGCACCCGCTGATCGGGCCGCAGACCGCGGTGATCCCGCTGCAGAACGGCGTCTCGGCGGCAGAGCGGCTGATCGCCATCCTCGGGCCCGGCGCGGTGATGGGCGGCACCGCCTTTGTCACCGGATCGATCGTGGCTCCGGGGGTGATCCGCCAGACCGGCACCTACCAGCGAATGACCTTTGGCGAGCTCGATGGCGGGATCAGCGCCCGCGGCGAGCGCCTGCGCGAGCTGTGCGCGGCAGCCGGCTTCGACGGCGTGCTCAGCGCCGACATCAGGGTGCCGATCTGGGACAAGTTCCTGCTGCTGGTGCCGCTCAGCGGCCTCAACGCCCTGACCCGATTGCCGCTCGGCAAATGGCGCGACGATCCCGACCTCTGCGCGCTCTATGAGGCGTCGTTGCGCGAGACGGTCGCGGTCGGCCTCGCCGAGGGCGTTCATCTGGCGCCTGACAACATCGACAATGCGCTCGCCGCGATGCGCTCGATGCCGGCCTATCACATGACCTCGATGGGCAACGACCTCACCCGCGGCAACCGCCTCGAATTGCCATGGTTCGCCGGCAAGGTGGTCGAGCTCGGCCGCCGTCACGCGATCCCGACCCCGGCCAACGGCTTTATCTACGCGGCACTGAAACCGTATGTGAACGGCACGCCTGCATAACAACGCGCGGCGAGCGGCCGAAAGGTGTCGCGAATGTCGAGTGTCTGAGCCGGGCCGCTCCATGATACGAAGTCGACTTGCGCGGGCTTGTCGCGCGTATCCACGTGTTGATTTCAGGCATCCGAAGACGCGGATGGCCGGGACAAGCCCACGGCCGTCCGGTGTAGGGAAAACGGTCGCAGACAAGGCTATGTGGACAACCCACGATCCCCGTGGCCGGGCTTGACCCGTGGGCCTTCAGCCCACGGACCTGATCCGTGGGCATCCACGACTCCCTTTGGCGCGGCCATACCGGTTGCCAAGACGTGGATGCCCGGAACAAGTCCGGGCAAGGGGCACTTTTGATTGCGCCAACATGCGCGGAAGCCGTTTTAACTTTGCCGCAATTTCTAAACCGGACAGTGGGACAAGCCCGGCCAAGACGAGAGGCGAGAGTCGGTTCCCCTTGCCGCAGCGAGACTTCCCCCGGACAGCCCTGCCGCTTTCGATCGTACTCAGAAATACCGCGCGAGGTTGGCGCGGATGCGGGCGAGGATCGGCACGGCGGGGTCGGGGAAGTCGAAGCGCTGCCCGGTGATGGTCTCGAACACCTCGACATAAAGACGGGCGGCTTCGGCGACGACCTCGCGCGGGATTTGCGGGATCGGGTCGCGATAGGGGTCGCATCGGGCGGCGACCCAGCGCCGCACGAAATCCTTGTCGAGGCTCTCCGGCGGCTCACCGGCGGCAAAGCGGCGCTGATAGCTCGAGGCGAGCCAGTATCGGCTGCTGTCCGGGGTGTGGACCTCATCCGCCAAGACGAAATGGCCGGCGGGGTCGAGGCCGAACTCGTATTTGGTGTCGACCAGGATCAGCCCGTGGTCTTTGGCGATTTTGCGCCCGCGCGCGAACAGCGCCAGAGCCAGCTCCGACACCGTGCGCCATTGCTCCGGCGACAGCAAGTTGCGCGCGAGGATCGCGTCCGGAGTGAGCGGCTCGTCGTGGCCGCCGTCGAAGGCCTTGGTCGTCGGCGTCACGATCGCCGCCGGCAGCTTTTGGTTCTGGCGCAAGCCGTCGGTGAAGGGGATACCGTAAATCTCCCGCCGCCCGGCCTGGTACATCGACCAGATCGAGGTCGCCGTCGTCCCGGCCAAGTAATCGCGGACGACGATTTCGATCGGCATGATCGCCAGCCGCCGGCAGACCAGAACGTTGGGATCGGGATATTCGATAACGTGGTTCGCGCAGATGTCGCGCGTCGCATCGAACCAGAACCGGGCGATCTGAGTCAGCACCTGCCCCTTCAGCGGGATCGCGGCGACGGCCCGGTCAAAGGCGCTGAGCCGGTCGGTGGCGATGATGATCCGCCGGCCGTCGGCGAGGTCGTAATTGTCGCGGACCTTGCCGGCGTAGCGATTGGGCAGCTCGGGAATCGCCGCGTCGGTCAGCACCTGGTCGAGATGCGGTTCGATCGCGCTGTCTTCGACCATCGCGCGAATCCCGACAGCCCGGCTCCGGCCGCGCGGGTCGGATATCTCGGCGCGTCAGCTAACGATGACCGCCGCCGCCGTGAAATCCGCCACCGTGAAAGCCGCCACCGTGAAAGCCGCCGCCGCCCCAGCCGCCGTGGCCCCAGCCGCCATGGCCCCAGCCCCAGCCGCCCCAGCCCCAGCCGATCCCGAAGCCGACCGGCCAATACCACGGATAACCATAATAGGGATAGGCAGCGTAGTAGGGATTGTAATAGGAGTAATACGGGTAAGAATAGGGGTTATAAGAATAATATGGATTGTAGGGATAGGCCTGGGTCGGCTGCTGGTAATAATTCGGATAGGCCGAGGTCGCTGCCGGCTGCTGATAATAGTTCGGATAAGCCGTGGTCGCCGGCTGTTGATAGGAATAGTTCGGCTGGGCATAGGAATAGCCGCTGGGCGCCTGCGCCGCCGCTGGCCGCACCGGAGCCGCGATGGCGAGCGCCGTCATCAGCGCCGTCCCGGCAATGACCGCGCGACCGAACCGGCCGCACGCTGGGCGAACAGACATCGCTTCCTCCATTCGGTCCGGGCCAGGACGCCGACGACAGCGGCCTGTGCCGACAACAACGCCTATATGGATAGGGCATTCCGATTGTCATCCTCCCCCCTGCGCCATTTACCGTCAAAGCCCACACCAGCCCCCAAGAGGCCCTCACACCAGCGCGAGGATCCATGGAATCAGCGCCTGCCGACGGAATCAGCGCCTGCCGACGCGGGGCGGTCCGCTCATCCGACCCGGCCACGGGATTCCAGGGCGGCCGGAACTCCGCGCGGTCGCGAGAGCCGGCTCTTGCCAGCTCTTGCCGGACTCCCAACCTAGGCAACATCGGAATTTTCCATGTCTGATATCGACGGCATGAGCTTTTTGACTGGCGCCAATGCCGGTTTTATCGCCGATCTCTATACGCGCTTTTTGAACGACCCCGCCTCGGTCGACGACAGCTGGCGGCGGTTTTTCGCGGAGATCGGCGAGGACGACTCAGCAGCGCTCGCCGAATTGCGCGGACCGCCTTGGGCGAGGCCGCCCGGCCCGACAACCGAATGGCGTCGATGGCGCACCCGCCGCACCACTCGACGCCGAGGCGTTGCGCCGAGCCACCAGCGACTCGATCCGCGCCTTGCAATTGATCCGCGCCTACCGCGTGCGCGGCCATCTCGAAGCCGATCTCGACCCGCTCGGCCTCGACCAGCGCGGCCCCTACCCCGAGCTCGACTATCGCAGCTATGGGTTTGCCGAGACCGATCTCGATCGCGAGATCTTTCTCAACAACATTTTCGGCCGCGAGCGCGCCAGCCTGCGCGAGATCGTGGCGATCCTGCGCGCCACCTATTGCGGCAAGATCGGCGTCGAATACATGCACATCCAGGTCCCGGCCGAGCGCGCCTGGATCCAGCAGAAGTTCGAGACGCGTGCCGGCCGGCCGGCGCCGTCGGCGGCCGACAGAAGAGAAATTCTGGAAATCCTGACGACGGCCGAGACCTTCGAGCGGTTTCTCGACCGCCGCTACACCGGCACCAAGCGGTTCGGCATCGAGGGCGCGGAATCGCTGATGCCGGCGCTCGAGGCGACCTTGCGCCGCGGCGCGGCACTCGGCGTCGAGCGAGTTCGTGATCGGCATGCCGCATCGCGGACGCCTCAATGTGCTGGCCAATTTCGTCGGCAAGCCGTTCGCCGCGATCTTTTCCGAGTTTCAGGGCAACTCGACCAATCCCGAGCATGTCCACGGCTCGGGCGACGTCAAATACCATCTCGGCACCTCGGCCGACCGCGAAGTCGGCGGAAAGACCGTCCATCTGTCGCTGGCCGCCAACCCGTCGCATCTCGAAGCCGTCGACCCGGTCGTGCTCGGCAAGGTTCGCGCCAAGCAGCAGCAGCACGGCGACGATGCGAGGAACGAGGTCGCCGGCATCCTGATGCACGGCGACGCCGCCTTCGCCGGCCAGGGCCTGGTCGCCGAATCGCTCGAATTGTCGGAGCTGACCGGCTTTTCGACCGGCGGCACGATCCATCGTTATCGTCAACAACCAGATCGGTTTTACCACCGCCCCCTCCGCCGCCCGGTCGAGCCCCTACCCGTCGGATATCGCCAAGGCGGTGCAGGCGCCGATCTTTCACGTCAACGGCGACGATCCGGAGGCGGTCGTCGCGATCGCCCGCATCGCCGCCGAATACCGCCGCGAATTCGGCAAGGACGTGGTCGTCGACCTGTTCTGCTATCGCCGCCACGGCCACAACGAAGGCGACGAGCCGGCCTTTACCCAGCCCTTGATGTACCGCACGATCGCGCGCCATCCGACGACCCGGCAGCTTTACGCCGCAAGGCTGCTCGAAGAGGGCGTCGTTGCCGAAGGCGAGGCCGAGGCGATGGCGGCGCGCTTTGTCGCCCGGCTCGAGAGCGAGTTCGACGCGGCCAAGAACTATCGCCCGAACAAGGCGGATTGGCTCGAAGGCGCGTGGGCCGGGCTCGAACCGGCGCCGCGATGGCGATCGGCGGCTGCGACACCGCGCGTCGCACCCGAGCTGCTGCGCGAGCTGGGCCAAGGGCTGGTAAGCGTCCCCGAGGGTTTTCGTCTGAACCCCAAGATCACCCGCCAGCTCGACGCCAAGCGCACCGCGATCGCAGCCGGCGAGGGTATCGACTGGGCGACCGCGGAGGCGCTGGCGATCGCCTCGCTGTGCGCCGAGGGGACGCATGTGCGCATGTCCGGCCAGGACAGCGGGCGCGGCACCTTCTCGCACCGCCACGCGATCCTGGTCGATCAGGAGACCGAGGCGCGCTGTGTCCCGATCAACCATGTCCGCGCCGGCCAGGCGCCGTTCGAGATCATCGACAGCCCGCTCTCCGAGGCGGCGGTGGTCGGCTTCGAATACGGCTACAGCCTCGCCGACCCGTCGACCCTGGTGCTGTGGGAGGCGCAGTTCGGCGATTTCGCCAATGGCGCGCAGGTCATCATCGACCAGTTCTTGAGCGCCGGCGAAGCCAAGTGGCTGCGCATGAGCGGCCTCGTGCTGTTATTGCCGCACGGCTATGAGGGGCAGGGGCCGGAGCATTCCTCGGCGCGGATCGAACGCTATCTGCAGCTGTGCGCCGAGGACAACATCCAGGTGTGCAACCTGACCAGCGCGGCCAACTATTTTCACGCGCTGCGGCGCCAGATCCATCGCAATTTCCGCAAGCCGCTGGTCGTCTTCACCCCGAAATCGCTGCTGCGCGCCAAAGAAGTGGGGTCGCGGCTCGACGAGATGGCGCCGGGCAGCGGCTTTCGCCGGGTGATCGCGCAGACCGAGGCGACCGCCGCCGATGACGCGGTGCGCCGGGTCGTGTTGTGCAGCGGCAAGGTCTATTTCGACTTGGTGAAGGCGCGGGCCGCGAGCGGCGAGGGTCGGGTGGCACTGGTCCGGGTCGAGCAGCTCTATCCGTTCCCGGCGGATACGCTGGGCCGGGTGCTGGCGCGCTGGCGCAACGCCGAGATCGTCTGGTGCCAGGAAGAGCCGCAGAACATGGGCGCGTGGAATTTTGTCGACCGGCGCATCGAAGCGGTGCTGGCCGGGCTCGATGTCGCGGCCAAGCGGCCGCGCTTTGCCGGCCGGGCGGAGGCGGCTTCGCCGGCCACCGGTCTGTTCAAGCGCCACGCCGAGGAACAGGTGCGGCTGGTCGCCGCCGCGCTCGCCGCCTGAGCCGATGGCCACCGACCTGAAGGTGCCGAGCCTCGGCGAATCGGTGACCGAGGCGACGGTGGCGAAATGGCTGAAGCGGCCGGGCGAGGCGGTCGCGCTCGACGAGCCGGTGGTCGAGCTCGAAACCGACAAGGTGACGCTGGAGGTGTCGGCGCCCGCCGCCGGAACGCTTGCCGAGATCCTCGCCGAGGAAGGCGCCAATCTGCCGGTCGGCGCGGTGCTCGGCCGGATCAGCGAGGGCGTTGCCGAACCAGCCCCTCACCCCGGCCCTCTCCCCGCACGCGGGGAGAGGGAGGGACCCGCGCAGCGGGTGGGTGAGGGGCCGCAAGCGACGGAGAGTCGGCCGACTGCTCGCGGCGGCGCCATGGCACTGGAGCGCTCGGGGCCGGCGGTACGCAAGCTGATCGAAGAGAACGGGCTCGACGCCGCTCGCATCGCGCCGACCGGGCCCGGCGACCGCATCACCAAGGCGGACGTATCGGGGCCGTGGCTCGCCCAAAGCCTGAGCCGGCGAGTGCGGCCTCGGCAGCTGCTGCCCCACCGGCTCCAACCCCGCCGCTGCCAGCGGCCGGCGAGCGCGAAGTCCGGGTGCGGATGTCTCGATTGCGGCGGCGCGTCGCCGAGCGGCTGAAGGCGGCGCAGAACGCCGCGGCGATGCTGACCACCTTCAACGAGATCGACATGAGCCAGGCGATCGCGTTGCGCGAGCAATGGCGCGAGGCCTTCGAGAAAAAGCACGGGGTGCGGCTCGGCTTCATGTCGATCTTCGTCAAGGCGTCGATCGTCGCGCTCCGCGAGATCCCCGGGGTCAACGCCGAAATCGACGGCGACGACATCGTCTACAAGAACCATTACGACATCGGGGTCGCGGTCGGCACCGAGCACGGCCTCGTCGTGCCGGTGGTGCGCGACGCCGACCGGATCAGCTTCGCCGAGATCGAGAAGACGATCGCAGCGCTTGGCCGCAAGGCGCGCGACGGCAGATTGTCGATCGAGGAGTTGTCGGGGGGCACCTTTACGATCTCGAACGGCGGCATCTACGGCTCGCTGTTGTCGACGCCGATCCTGAACCCGCCGCAATCCGGCATCCTCGGCATGCACAAGATCGAGCGGCGGTCCGGTCGCGATCGGCGACAGGATCGAGATCCGGCCGATGATGTACGCGGCATTGTCCTACGATCACCGGATCGTCGATGGGCGCGAGGCGGTCGAGCTTTCTGGTGCGGGTCAAGGAATTGCGTCGAGGACCCCTCGCGCCTGCTGTTCGATATTTAGGGCCGCTCTCACCGCGCCGCGGTCGCCGGCAGCCCGGCGGTCGCCGCGATGCGCGCGATCATCGGCAGGATCTTGCGGTCGATATCAGACGCGCTCAGCGGGCCGACCTGGCGGTAGCGGATGTGGCCGGTGCGGATCGACGACATAGGTTTCGGGCACGCCATAGACGCCGAAATTGATCGCCGTGGTGCCGTCACGGTCGACCGCGACGCGATCGTAGGGGTTGCCGAAATCGGCGAGGAAACGGCGAGAATCGCGCGCGCTTGTCCTTGTAGGCGATGCCATCGAGGGTGACGCCCGGCGGTGCGCCAGCGCCATCAGCGCCGCCTGCTCTTCGCGGCACGGCGGCACCATGAGGCGAAGAAGTTAACGAGCGTGACCCCGCCGCCGAGATCCTTGCGCGCGAGCCCGTGCGCCGGATCGTAGAGTCCCGGCAGGACGAAATCGGGGGCCGGCCGATTGATCAGCGCCGAGGGCAGCAGGCTCGGGTCACGGTCGAGGCCCATCGCGAACGCGACCACCAGCACCGCGAACAATCCTGCGGGCAACAGAAAGACGAGCCTGCGCGCCATCGGCGTCGACCGGATCTCAGTGGTCAAACGATACCGTGAAACCCTCACCCGCCTCGCTGCGCGCGGCACCCTCTCCCGCGCTGCGGCAGAGGTTGGACCTGGCCCGGAGGGACGGGTGGGTGAGGGCTGATCGCGAACGCCATGTCCACATATTCAGCGGTCGCCGGCGCTGGAAGCGGCGGCCTTCAGCGGCGCAGCGGTGCCGTCGGCGACGGCGCCTTCCTGCCAGTGCCCGCTCTTTTTCAGAGCCTCGACGACCTCGCGCGGCATGTAACGCTCGTCGTGCTTGGCGAGCACGGTCGAGGCGGCAAAGTCGCCGTCGGGCGCCAGCTTTCCTTCGGCGACCACCCCCTGTCCTTCGCGAAACAGGTCTGGCAGGATGCCGCGATAGGTGACGGGGACGTCGGTTTTGCCGTCGGTGATGCGAAACGAGACCGGTATCCCGGCCGCCGAATGCGAGAGGCTGTGCCGCTCGACGAGCCCGCCGATCCGCACCCGGCGGTCGGCCGCAATCGCTTGGGTCTTCAGATCGCTCGGGCTGTAGAAGAACACGAGGTTGCTGCTGAAGGCGGTCAGCACCAGCGCCGTCGCCCCGGCGAGCGCGGCCATGCCGAGAGCCAGCAGGCCGAGCCGCTGCTGCTTGCGGGTCATCGCCGGGGGCCGAGCTCGCGCTGCAGCTCGTCGAGCAGAAGCACGCTCTGCCGGTAGCGGCGTCGGCAATAAAGGGCGAGACCGCCGAGCACCGCAAAGCTCGCGCCATAGGCCGGCCACACGTAGACCGCATAGCCGCCCATCGCGAGATGAGCGTGGAGAGCCTGCAACGCCGCCATCTCAGCGCAGCGCCGGGCGCGCCGATACCGCGCCTTGCGGTCCAGAGGGCGCCGACCCAATCGGCGCCAACGCTGGGCGGACGGATCTCGGCGCCGGCGTTCTGTTGAGGCGAAGGGCCAGCGCCTTGCGTTCGTTCAAGGCGGTGCGCATGCGCACCATCAGCAACGTCGCGAACAGCAGCCAAAACGCCGCCGCCATGACCAAGAGCGGCGTCAGCATCGAGAGCGCGATCGTCGGCGCGCCGAGCCGCAGCACGCTCGCCGGCTGATGCAGCGTGTTCCACCAATCGACCGAAAACTTGATGATCGGCAGATTGACGACGCCGACCAGCGCCAGCACCGAGCCGGCCTTCGCCCCGCGGGCCGGATCGTCAAAACCGTTCACCAGCGCGATATAGCCGAGATAAAGAAAGAACAGGACCAGCACCGAGGTCAGCCTGGCATCCCACACCCACCACGTGCCCCACATCGGGCGGCCCCACAGGGACCCGCTGACCAGGCAGATGAAGGTGAAGGCGGCGCCGATCGGGGCGGCCGAGCGCGCGGCGATGTCGGCCAGCGGATGCCTCGATACCAGCGCGACCCCGCTTGCCACCGCGATGAACAGATAGACCGAGAGCGCCAGCCACGCGGCCGGGACATGCACGTACATGATGCGCACGGCTTCGCCCTGTTGGTAATCGGGCGGGGCGGCGACCAGCGCCAGGTAGAGCCCGATCGCGAGCGTGACCAGGGCCAGCCCGCAGCACCAGGGCAACGCTGCCGCGCTGAGCCGCATGAAACGCGCCGGGTTGGCAAATCGATTGAGCATCGCCGGCCTAGCCATGGTGGCAACGCTCTACTGTAGCGCAAACCCCGCCGCGCGTCAGCCGCGAAGCGGTCGCACCCGGCCGGCCGGGCGCCGGTCTGCGAGCCGGTGCGCGCGAAGGTGCCGCCTGTCCCTCATTCGAGCGCCTGGCGCAATGCCGCCGCACTGGCCCAAGGCGCGAGTGACAGGGCCGCCAAGGTCAGCGCGCCGAGGATCAAAAGATCGGGGCGCGCCCCGGTGCCGACGGCGCTCGCCTCGACGGCACCGGCGCCGAAGACCAGCGGCGGCACGTAAAGCGGCAGAACGAGCAGCGACAACAGCACGCCCTGCCGCCGGGCGCCGAGGGTCAGGGCCGCGGCGACGCTGCCGATCAGGCTCAAGAACGGGGTGCCGAGCAGCAGGCTCGCGACCAAGGTCGGGATCGCCCGCGGAGCAAGATCGACGAACAGCGCCAGCAGCGGGCTCGCCAGCACCAGCGGAAGCCCGCTCGCCACCCAGTGCGCCGCACTTTTCGCCAGCACCGCCAGTTCGAGCGGCAGCGGCGACAGCGCAATCAGCTCGAGCCCGCCATCCTCGTAATCGGCCTGGTACAGCCGGTCGAGCGACAGCAGTGCCGCGAGCAGCGCGGCGACCCACAAGATCCCGGCGGCGATCCGCGCCAGAATTTCGGCCTCGGGGCCGACGCCCAACGGGAACAGCACGACGGCGAGGACAAAGAAGGCGAGGACGAGCCCGGTGTCGCCGCCCTGCCGCAGAGCGAGACCGATGTCGCAGCGAAATATGCCGAGCAGCGCGGTCATGCTTCAGAGCGCGAATGCGGGGTCGAACGGCGGCGCGAACCGGTCGAGCGCCAGCGTCGCCGCATCGTCGAGGGCGAGCGGCAGGTGGGTCGCCAACACTATCCGCCCACCCGCCGCGCGATGCGCCCGGATCACCTGCTCGAGCCGGGCTTGGGCGTCCTCGTCGAGGGCGCTCGTCGGCTCGTCGAGCAGCCACAACGCCGCCGGGGCCACCAGCAGGCGGGCCAGCGCCAGCCGCCGCCGCTGCCCGGCGGAAAGCCAGCGGCACGGCCAATCGGCGATCGGGTCGAGCGCGAAGGCGGCGAGCGCATCCTCGGTCGTATTCGCCGCCGCGAGCCGGCGGCCGCGCAGTGCCGCCCAGAAGGTCAAGGTCTCGCGCGGCGTCATCGTCGGCTTGACCGCGTCCTGATGGCCGACATAGTGGAGGCGCGCGTGATGGCCGGCAAGGTCGGCCGCCACCGGCAGCGCACCCCAAGAGAGCCGGCCCGCTTCCGGCGCGAGCAGGCCCGCGGCGAGCCGCAGCAGGCTCGATTTGCCGCTGCCGTTGGCGCCGGTCAACACCAGCGCGCCGCCCGGCGGCAGACGGAACGAGACGCCGGCGAAGACCAGACGCATCCCGCGCCGGCACGCCAACTCCTCGGCGATCAGGTCCGCGGCGATCAGGCCCGAGGCAATCAGATCCGGCGCGATCATGTCCGGCGCCGACGCGGCCACACGGCTCGGACGTGCGGCAAAGCACCGGAATTATGCAGCAGCCGCACCTGCGCGCGCGGTGGAAATTGGCCCGCGCAATGGATATTGGCAACTCCTCACCGCGGCAGAGGGTGCCGCGTGGCGAGGCGGCTTAGGACGCGGCCCCACGTTCAATCGAATATAGACGCCGCCAATCAAATATAGACGCCGCGCATGCCGCCTTCGGGATAGCGGGTTCCGGCGGCGGCGCCGATCGGGATCGCGGACGAGATGCGCTCGACATCGGCCGGGGTCAGCTGGACCGCCAGCGCGCCGAGGTTTTCTTCGAGGCGCGAGATGTGCTTGGTGCCGGGGATCGGGATCACGTCGGGTCCTTGCGCCAGCAGCCAGGCCAGCACCAGCTGGGCCGGGGTGCAGTTCTTTTCGCGCGCGATCGTCTCGATATGCTCGACCAGCGCTCGGTTCCTGGCAAAATTGTCGCCCATGAAGCGCGGGTGACGGCCGCGCGTGTCGCCCTCGGCGAGATTGCCGAAATCGGGGATGTCGCCGGTCAACAGGCCGCGGCCGAGCGGCGCATAAGCGAAAAACGGGATGCCGAGATCGCGGGTCAGCTCGCGCGTCTCGGTCGCCTCCTGGCGGTAGAGCAGCGAGAATTCGCTCTGCACTGCGGCGATCGGGTGGGTCGCGTGGGCGCGGCGGATGCGCTCGGGGCGCGCCTCGCACAGGCCGAGAAAGCGCACCTTGCCGTGTTCGACCAGCCGCGCCATGGCACCCACCGTCTCCTCGACCGGCACCGCCGGATCGACCCGGTGCTGGTAATAGAGGTCGATGACCTCGACCCCCAGCCGCTTCAGGCTCGCCTCGCACGCCTGGGCGATATAGGCCGGGCGGCCGTCGACGCCGTTCGCTCCGCCCGGGCGCCGGGTCTGGCCGAACTTGCTGGCGACCACGATGCCGTTGCGGCGGCCTTTCAGCGCGCGGCCCAGCAATTCCTCGTTCTGCCCCCAGCCGTACATGTCGGAGCTGTCGAAATGATCGACGCCGAGCTCGATCGCACGGTGGATCAGCGCGATGCCGGCCGCGTCGTCGCTCCTGCCGTAGACCCCCGACAGCGACATGCAGCCGAGGCCGATCGCCGAAATCTCCGGTCCGCCCTTGCCGAGCCTGCGCTTTGCCGTAACCGCCATGCCGTTATCCATCTCTGCTGTGGGTTGAGGGCACCATAGCCGATCCGTTCCGCCGGCGGCAGCCCCCGATCGCTAATGCTTTGCGGCAAACACGGATTGAAGCGTATGCTCCGTGGCGAATTTCAGCCGAGGGAGGAGATCATGGCGGCGACACATGTTTACGCCGGCGCGGCGCGGTCGATGGGCGGGACCTTGGGCGGGGTTTTCCGCCAGGCCGCCGGCGACGAGGGATGGCAGCATCTGACCGATGGTTTGCCGGAAGGCACCGAGGTCCATGCGATCACCGTCCACCCCGAAACCCCGGACACCGTCTATATCGGCACCACCAAGGGCACCTACCGCAGCACCAATCGCGGCGTGCGCTGGGAACGGCTCAGCCTGCCCGATCCCGATGCCGACATCTGGTCGGTCTGCATCCACCCGAAGAACCCACGGATCATCTATGCCGGCGCCACTCCGCCCGGGGTCTATCGCAGCGAGGACGGCGGCGACACCTGGCGCAAGATGGCCGATCCGGGCCTGCCCGACCGCGTCATCATGCAGTTCGCCTGCCGGGTCATGCGGCTCGATGTCGACCCGAACTCGCCCGACGACGTCTATGCGACGCTCGAAGCCAACGGTGCGATGCGCAGCCGCAACGGCGGCGAGAGCTGGGAGGACTGCACCGCCGATTTGATCCGCTTTTGCGAACAGCCCAAATACCGGAGCCGGATCGGCAGCCAGACCGAGATCGAGGGCATGCTCGACGGCCACGCGCTCGCCTGCAGCGCCGCCGCCCCCGGCACCGTGTTCCTCGCCAACCGCATGGGCCTGTTCCGCAGCAACGACAAGGGCCAGAGCTGGCAGGACATGGAGATCGGCCGGTTCTCGCCGTTGACCTACGGCCGCGACATCCGCGTCTCGCGGCAGGACCCGAAGGTCATGTACGCCTGCCTCAGCCCGGCGGCGCGCAGCACCGACGGGGCGATCTATAGGAGCGACGATGTCGGCCAGAGCTGGAAGCGCTTCGACCATGGGATCAAGGCCGAGGCGACGATGATGGGGGTGGCGGTGCATCCGCACGACCCCAACCAGATCTACGGAGTGTCGCGCTTCGGCCAGGTGTTCGGGACCCAGGATGGCGGGCATAGCTGGCACGAGCATCGGCTGCCGGAGGGGGTGCGCGACGTCTACGCGGTCGCCTGCGGCTGACCCCGGCGCCGCGGTCGGCGATCTGCTCGAGGCCGCGCCGTCGAGCGACAGCTTCGAATGGCTCGCCGATGGCGCGGTTGTGCTGCGCGCCTTCGCACGGCACGAGCCGGCGGCGCTGGTCGCGGCGGTCAAAGAGGTGGCCGCCGCCGCGCCGTTCCGCCATATGGTCACGCCCGGCGGTTTTCGAATGTCGGCGGCGATGACCAACTGCGGACAAGCCGGCTGGGTGACCGACCGAAGCGGCTATCGCTACGCCCCGGACGACCCGCTGACCGGGAAACCCTGGCCGAAAATACCGGCGGGGTTTCACCGGCTCGCCGCGCGCGCCGCGGCGGCGGCCGGGTTCGACGCCTTCACGCCCGACGCCTGCCTGATCAATCGCTACGAGCCGGGCGCGCGGCTGTCATTGCATCGCGACGAGGACGAGCGCGACCTCGGCGCGCCTGTCGTGTCGGTCTCGCTCGGGTTGCCGGCGACCTTCCTGTGGGGCGGCCTCAGCCGTAAAGACCACGCGCGGCGCATTCGCCTCGACAGCGGCGACGTCGTGGTCTGGGGTGGCCCCTCCCGCCTCGTCTATCATGGTGTGGCGCCATTGGCCGACGCCGAGCACCCGCTGACCGGCCGCAACCGGATCAATTTGACTTTTCGGAAGGCACTTTGAGGCGGGCAAAGGGCGCTTTGAGGCGGGCGGCGACCCGCCATCCCGCCTCGGCCGCGCCGGCTTTCCAGCGTTTGCCGATCGGCCGCGACGCCGCCTCGCCACCATCGCGATATTCGAAGATCGGGATCTCGGCGGATATGCCGACGATCCGGTCATAGCCGAGCGGGTGCAGCCGCGCCGGCGGATCGGACAACGCATCGGCGACCTCACCCGAGATGGCACAGGCGACGCCGTGGGCCTTCGCCGCTTCTTCCATGCGCGAGGCAATATTGATCGTGCTGCCGTAGATGCCGATCGACCGCTTGGTGTCGCCCTGCTCGCTGACCACGACGTCGCCGCCGTGGACCCCGACCCGAAAAGTCGGCGCTACCCCGAACTGCGTCATATAGCGTCCGTGCTCTCGTCTGACGGCGGCGAACATCGCGTCGATCACCCGCAGGATGGTGTTGTCGCGGACCGCCTCCCGCCAATCCCAGATCGCGATCAGACCATCGCCTTTGTAGAGATAGATTTCGCCGCCGTGATCAGTGATCGGCCTTGAAATGTCGAACAGAAACTTGCCGACCAAAGACTTGATTTTCAGGGCGCCGAGTTTCTCGGCCAGGCCGGTCGAATTGTTGATGTCGACGAAGACCAGGACCTTCTGTTCGACCACCGGGCGGTGGTAAGTGCCGATCATCAGATGGAACAGCGTGTCGATCCCGATGAAATGCACCGCGCGCATCACCACGATGCCGACAACGGCATACAGGATGACGTTGGGGAGAACGAACGGCAGCCTGCTATACGCGACCGGTGAGGAGTAGAAGCGGAACAGCAGAAAATGGGTCAGGTTGACCGCAAACAAGAACAGGACCGCGACCACGGCAGTATAAAGGGCGATCGACAACAGCGGGTGAATGCTGCGAAACCAGCGGCCGCGCAGGCTCTGCACGTAGAATTGTTCGAACAGGCCGACCCCGGTTCCGACAATAATCGCGTTCGATAGGCCAAAGGCGAGCGGTCGGCCCTTGGCCAACGTCGACAAACCCGAGAGCGTTGCAAAAATCGTCACCGCCAGCAGGATTGAAGCGAGCTTCCTGCGGGTCGAAATCGAGATCGGAGCAAACGCCAAAGCCATGCTAAAGCTGCCGCCGAAGGTTGAACAAGGAAATACAGTAAACCCGGTTGGTTGTCCAGGTGCCGCAGGGATTTTTCCCGCGGGGCGTCGGCCGAGAGCGAACAAACGCCGCCGCGGCGGGAGCGGATCGGCACTTGGCAAACACCGGGCGCGCGGGTTTGATGCCCGCGGCGAGTCGGAGGACGGCAATGGCGGCGCAGCTGCCCGAAGCGGGCGCGGTGTTTCTCGACCATGCGGGGCTGTTCGTGCCGGCGATGGAGCCGGCGGCGGCAGCCCTCGAGCGCTGCGGCTTTCGCCTGACGCCGTTCGCCCGGCAGGTCAACCGCGTCGACCGAGAGCCGGTTGCCGCGGGCACCGGCAATCGTTGCGCGATGCTGCGGCGCGGCTATGTCGAGATCCTGGCCGCGACCGCCGACACGGCGCTGGCGCGGCAGCTGAACCAGCGGCTCGGGCGCCATGTCGGGCTGCACCTCGCTGCCTTCAGCTCGGCCGATGCCGCAGCCGAGCACCACCGGCTGGCGGCCGCCGGCTTCCCGGTGCTGCCGCTCGTCGACATGCGCCGCCCGGTCGCCACCGACGACGGCGAGGAGGAGGCCCGCTTCACGATCGCCCGCATCGCCCCCGGCACGATGGCCGAAGGACGCATGCAGTTTCTGACCCACCACACCCCGCATCTGGTCTGGCGCGAGCCCGATCTCGCCCATCCGAACGGGGCGCAGGCGCTCGCCGGGGTGTGGATCGCTGCCGCCGACCCGGGCGAGCCGGCCGCGCGTTTTGCCCGTTTCACCGGCCGCTCCGCCCGCCAGGACGGCGCGGTCGCAACGATCGCCTTGGAGCGTGGCGCGTTGCACTTCGCCGCCGCGGAATTTCTCGCCGACGAGTTCGGCATCATGCCGGGGCCGCCGCTCCCCTATCTCGCCGCATGCGCGATCGAGGTCGCCGGCCTCGACCCTCTGCACCGCCATCTCGACGGCGCCGGGCTCGCCCACCACCCCTGCGCGCGCGGCACCGTTGTGGAGCTGCCGCCGTCGGTCGGCGGCACGATCCTGTTCTGCGCTGCGGCCGGCTGAGCAGACCCGGCCACAGGCGCCGACCGCCCGACAGCGCATTGTTTCCCACCTCCGGCTTGCCGAGCCGATTGGCCTTGGCAGGGTTCGCCGCGGTCGGCATTGTCGCTGCGGTTCATCCATCGGCGGTGTGGGGTGCGGAGCGCAACACCCCTCTCGGAGATATCGGCCATGAGATTGAGCATCGTCACCTTCATGCACCCGGGGGCGGAGGCGCGCGGACAGTCTTTTGAGCGGATCGCCAATTACGCCCGGCGGATCGAGGCTGCCGGGTTTCCGGGGATCTGGGTAACGGATTCGCTCGGTCGCGGCCGCGCCACCCTCGACCCGTTGGTGGCGTTGGGCGCGCTCGCCGCGGCCACAAGGCGGGTCGAACTCGGGACCGCGGTCTTGCAAGTCTCGCTGCGCCACCCGGTCGATCTCGCACATCGCGTGCAGTCGGCGCAGGCGGTATCGGGCAACCGCTTGCGGCTCGGCGTCGGCAGCGGCTCGACCCAAGCGGATTTCGATCTGTTCGGCGCCGATTACGCACAGCGGTTTCGCACCTTGATGAGCTCGCTCGACATCATGCGGCGCACCTGGCGGGGCGAGACGATCAATGGCGGGGTGTTGACGCCGTGGCCGGGCAGCGAAGGCGGGCCGCCGGTGCTGCTCGGCGCCTGGCGCAATCGGCGCTGGATCACCTATGCGGCGCGGCAATGCCAGGGCTGGATCGCCTCCGGGCTCTACAGCAGCTGGGAAGATCTCGAAAACGGCATGCGGATCTACCGCGAGGCCGGCGGCGCCAATGCGGTGCTGGCCAATGTCGTCGTCGATCTTGCGAACCGGCCGGAGTCCGGCAGCCTTGCCGAGCGCGCCAAGGTCTCGCTCGTGTGCAGTCCCGACGAAGCGCGCCGGCGGTTGAAGCGGATCGAGCAGATCGGCTTTGACGAAGTGCTGGCGATCTCCCCGGCCAGCGCCCTCGATCAGATCGAGCGGGTGCGGGATTTTCTGTGAGCCGCAGATCGCTCAGGAAACGCTCGGGGATAGATCATGCGGCAGCGTTCTGCGCGGGTTTACCCCGATCGAGCTCGCACAGGTCGCGGCTTTCGCCGTAGCGCAGCGAGGTCTCGACGGTGTCGCCATCGAGCCGATTCAGCCGAAAGACGTGGCTTTTCTGCTCGCGCCCGGCCAGGTGCATGATGCCGATCACCTGGTGCGGCGAATAGGGTTCGACAAACAGGCCGCGCTCGGGATCGAAGGCAGGCGCGGCATCTCCCGGCATCCAGTTGCAATAGGCCGGCAGAAAGTCGACCGGCAGCCGCTCGGCGAAGATCGCGTAGTTGAGCGCGGTCTGCTCGACAAAGAAAAACCGGGTCCGTTGCGCGACTTGCGCCATGATCCGCGCCCACACCGCCCAATGCGGCGCGTCGCCGCTCAGCGCGAAGACGCCGCAATTGACGATCGGATTGCGACCGAGCCGGTCGGCCGCGCGCCAGCCGAACGCCTCGCGGTAATTCTTCCACGCCAGCGTCCGACCAAACAGCTTGGGCCGCTTGTAATGGCGCTTGTAGGCGCGGTCGATCTCCGGGACGATCGCGAGCTTGCCGCCGCCGGCGGCCTCGGCATAGAGCTCGACCGTGCTCCAGTCCTGCAGCCAGGCATCGGCGTCGATCCACAAATAGGTCTCGTAGCCGGGAAAGTGGCGCGGCAGGAAGGGGCGGGCGAACTGCGCCTTGCGCGCCTCGGGGGTGCGCTCCCGGCCGGGAAAATCGATGTCCCATCCGGGCTGGACGAGATGGTCGACGCGCGGGGCCAGCCATTCGCGCTGATCGGGATCGAGCCCGACATCGAGAATGCCTATGGCCGCGTCGGCGCGCTGCGCCCGCACCGAGGAGACCGTGTCGCGCAGCAGCGAAAAATAGGCGCGATCCGCCGCGCTGACGATCAGCAGCCGCGCCGACGGGGTCATCGGCGATTTCGCCGGCGCCCGGCGCCCCTCAAGGGACCAGCCGGTAGCCGCCCGGCTCGGTCACCAGAATCTCGGCGCGCGCCGGATCGCGTTCGATTTTTTGGCGCAGGCGGTAGACGTGGGTCTCGAGCGTGTGGGTCGTCACTCCGGCATTGTAGCCCCAAACCTCACCGAGCAGCACGTCGCGGCCGATGACCCGATCACCGGCGTGATAGAGGTATTTGAGGATCCCCGTCTCCTTTTCGGTCAATCGCACCCGCTTGCGCCCGCCCGGATCGATCAACAGCTTGGCCTGTGGGCGGAAGGTATAGGGGCCGATCGTAAATTCGGCATCGTCGCTGTGCTCGCTCTGGCGCAGATGCGCGCGCAGCCGGGCGAGCAGCACGCTCAACCTGAACGGCTTTGTCACATAATCATCGGCGCCCGAACTCGAGGCCGAGGACGGTGTCGGCATCGCTGTCCGCCCCGGTCAGCATTATGATCGGCACTTGCACTGATTCGCTGCGCAGCAGCCGGCACAATTCGCGTCCATCCATGTCGGGCAGGCCGACATCGAGCAAAATCGCGTCGAAGCGCTCCTTTTTGGCGATCTCCAGCGCCCCCGCGGCCGTGTCGCATTCGGTGGTCAGAAATTCCTCGTTGAGCTCCAGTTGCTCGGCCAGCGACTGGCGCAGCGCGCCGTCGTCGTCGACGATCAAGATTCTGCGACCAGCCCTCATAGACCCTCCGCGCCGGGCGAACACCAGCTTGGCGGTTCCGATGTCGCCGCCGCTCCGGGCCAAGCTGCCGAGCCGGCTGATTATCCGCCGGCCGCCCCCGTCTCATCCCCGTCAGGGGCGCCACAGAGCTTAGCCGATCGGCGCCGCATGCGCCTACCTGCCGCCGGACTGCGCCTTGGCCCAGCTGTCGCGCAGCCCGACGGTACGATTAAAGATCAGATGGTCCGGGCGCGAATCGGCATCGAGGCAGAAATAACCCTGGCGCTCGAACTGCATCGGCTCGCCTGGCGCGGCCGCGGCGAGCGCCGGCTCGACCCGGCTCTGGGTCAGCAATTCGAGCGACTGCGGGTTGAGATCAGCAAAGAAATCACCGTCCGCACCGGGATCGGGGCGGGTGAAGAGCGGGTGGTAAAGGCGCATTTCCGCCGGCAGGGACTGCGTCGCCGCGACCCAGTGCAGGGTTGCTTTGACCTTGCGCCCATCCGCCGCGTTGCCGCCGCGGGTCGCCGGGTCGTAGGTGCAGATCAGCTCGACGACCTCGCCGCCGGCATCTTTGACGATTTCGCGGCAGGTGACGAAATAGGCGTAACGCAGCCGCACCTCGCGTCCCGGCGCCAGGCGGTAAAAGTTCTTCGGCGGATTTTCCATGAAATCGTCGCGCTCGACATAGAGCTCGCGCCCGAACGAGACCGGGCGGGCGCCGGCCGCCCGGTCTTCAGGATTGTTGACGGCGTCGAGATCTTCGGTGGCGCCTTGGGGATAATTGGCGATGACGAGCTTCAGCGGACGCAGCACCGCCATGCGTCGGAGCGCAGTCTTGTTCAGCTGCTCGCGCACCTCGTGGTTGAACATTGCGACATCGACCTGGCTGTTGGCGCGGGCGACGCCGACCCTTCGGGCAAAATCGCGGATCGCCGCCGCCGGCACCCCGCGCCGCCGCAGCCCGGCCAGCGTCGGCATGCGCGGGTCGTCCCAGCCGTCGACCCGACCCTGCCGGACGAGCTCGGTCAAAAACCGCTTCGACAGTACCGTGTAGTTGATGTTGAGGCGCGCGGACTCGTACTGCCGCGGCCGCGACGGCACCGGCAGATTGTCCAACAGCCAGTCGTAGAGAGGCCGATGATCCTCGAATTCGAGCGTGCAAAGGGAATGGGTCACCCCCTCGATCGCGTCCGACTGGCCGTGCGCGAAGTCATAGCTCGGATAGATGCACCATTTGGTCCCGGTGCGCGGGTGGGCCGTGTGCAGGATGCGGTACAGCACCGGATCTCGCAGATTGATGTTACCGGCGGCCATGTCGATCTTGGCGCGCAACACCCGCGCCCCGTTCGGGAATTCGCCCGCGCGCATGCGGCGGAACAAGTTGAGGTTCTCGGCGACCGGCCGGTCCCGGTGGGGGCTGTTGCGGCCGGGCTCGGTCAAGCTCCCGCGCAGCGCCCGCAGCTCTTCGGGCGAAAGATCGTCGACATAGGCTTTGCCCTGGCGGATCAGGTGCTCGGCCCAGTCATAGAGCTGCTCGAAATAATCGGATGCGTGATAGAGATGGCGGCCCCAATCGAAACCGAGCCAGCGCACGTCGCGCTCGATCGCGTCGATATATTCCTGTTCCTCCCGTGTCGGGTTGGTGTCGTCGAAGCGCAGATGGCACCGCCCGCCATATTCCTGCGCCACCCCGAAATTGAGACAGATGGCCTTGGCGTGGCCGATATGCAGATAGCCGTTGGGCTCGGGCGGAAACCGGGTCACGACCTCGGTCGTGCGCCCGGCGGCGAGATCGGCCTCGATGATGTCGCGGATGAAGTCGCGCCCCGCCGCCGCTTTCGCCGTCTCGCCCGCCATTGCACTCCCCGATCGGATCGCCGGTCTAATGTGGCCAATCCGCCGGCCGCCGCCAAGCCCGAGGCACGGCCGGGGCCTCGATCGGCGACCGCGTCTGCAACCGCCGGCCGGCCACCCGTCGGCCGAGAACCGTCATTCCGAGAACGCGCCGCACCCTCGCTTCGCCGCAAGATCGCGGCGACCCGTCAGGGTCGCGGCCGACCGCGCGGATGAAGCACAGTCTGCCGCATTTGCCCTGAACCGCCTCGACGAGCATCCGGTTCCCAGTGGCCGAGACCGACGATTGCGGCATCGGTCGTCGGCCGGCCGGGCGGAGCCGCTAGCTGCGCGGCGCGCCGAGGTTCTTGTGGAAAAAGGCAAAGACCTTGTGCCAGCCGTCGACCGCCTGCTCGGGCCGGTAATTCGGCCGGTAATGGGCGAAGAACGCATGGCCGGCGCCGTCATAGCGGTGGAACTCGTAATTTTTGCCGTGCTTTTTCAGCTCGGCCTCGGTGCGGTTGACCTGGTCGGCCGTGGGGTTCGGGTCTTCGTTGCCGAACAGGCCCAACAGCGGCGTGTCGATGCCGCTGGTGAACTCGATCGGCGCCGTCGGCTGCGCCTTGGTCAGCCGCGACTTGTCGTCGACGATGACATTGCCGCCCCAGCAATCGACCGCGCCCTGGATCAGATGCGACAGCTTGGCCGCGACCAGATAGGTCTGCCGGCCGCCCGAGCAGAAGCCGATCACCCCGACCTTGCCGCTGGCGTGCGGCTGCGAGCGCAGGAAGTCGATGGCACCCGTCACATCGCCGAGCATCTGCTCGTCGGGGACGCCGCCGCCCTCGCGCACCTTGTTGACGACCGCCTCTTGAGCGCCGTCGCCGACCCGGAAATAAAGGCTCGGTGCCACCGCGGCATAGCCGTGATGGGCGAATTTGCGGGCGACCTCGCAGGTCCATTCGTCCCAGCCCGGCATGTGGTGGATCACCACGACGCCGGGATGTGGCCCGTCATTGGCCGGGTGCGCGTAATACGCCTCGCCGCGGTCGCCGCCGTGGCCCTGATAGTGCGCCATTCCAGCCTGGATGTTTCGGAACGCCATGTCGGTCCTCCCTCGAAATACCGGCGGCCCTCTTGGCACCGAACCGGCCGCAACGCAAGGCGCATCCGATGCCGGCGCTCCGGCGCCTTGACATTTCCGCCTCGGTCCCGACGCTGCAGGTGAGCCGCCACTCGGACGGGTCTTCGGTTTATTTCCACTATGGGTTAGGAGCAGTCCCTTGCATTTTATCGCGCATCGGCGGCGGCCGTAACGCAACTCGAGGTCACCACTTCCCATGGCCCAACGCTCTGGCATGCCGATCGAGAAATTTGTTGGATTTTAAGCTAAGTCCCCTGTACCCCACACCGGCGCGGGCCGGTGCCCATGGCCGGGATGGGTCCCGGCCTTCGCCGGGATGCGAGGAGGGTCGGGCTGCCTGCAACTAACGAATTTTTCGATCAGGGCGCACTACGAGGGACCGACACTATACCTATAGTCAGGAACTTGCGGCGATGAACAGCGCATTGAGCGGGCTGCGAGTGCTCGATTTCACGACGACGATCGCGGGGCCGCATTGCGGGCGGCTGCTCGCCGACCTGGGTGCCGAGGTCATCAAGATCGAGGCGCCCGAGGGCGACATGATGCGCACCCGGCCGCCGTTGCGCAACGGCGCCAGCACCAGCTTTGGGCAGCTGAACGCCGGCAAGAAGAGCGTCGCCCTCGATTTGAAGTCGCCCGCCGGGGTCGAGGCGGCGCGCCGTCTCGCCGCCACCGCCGATGTCGTGGTCGAGAATTTCCGGCCGGGCGTGATGCGGCGCTTCGGCCTCGACTACGCGGCGCTCGCCGAGATCAAGCCAGACCTCGTCTATTGCGCGATCTCGGGCTACGGCCAGAGCGGCCCATCGGCCGAATTGCCGGCCTACGCCCCGGTGATCCACGCTTCCTCGGGCTATGATTTGGCCCAGATCGCCCACCAGGAAGAGGCGCGGCGACCGGATTACTGCGGCATCTTCATCGCCGACGTGCTGACCGGCACCTATGCCTTTGGCGCGATCATGACCGCCCTCTTCCAGCGGCAGCTGACCGGCGAGGGGCAGATGATCGACGTCTCGATGCTGGAAAGCATGCTGAGCCTGACCCTGAGCGAAATCCAGGCGGCGCAGTTTCCGGTAACGCCGCCGGGACGGCCGATCTTCGGCCCGATCGCGACCAAGGACGGCTACATCATGCCGGCGATCGCCAGCGAGCGGACGTTTCAAAACCTCGCGACGGCGAGCGGTCATCCCGATTGGATCACCGATCCGCGCTTCGCCGATTACATTGACCGGCGGCGGCATTGGGGCGACCTCGTCGACGAGCTGGAGCTGTGGTCGAAGATGCTGGCCACGGCCGAGGTCCAGGCAATCTTCGACCGTCACGGCGTGCCGTCCTCGCCCTACCGCACCGTCAAGGAAGCGATGGCCGACCCGCAGCTCGCCCACCGCCGCGCCTTCTCCGAGATCGCCGATGCCGGCGGCGCCTTCCTCGCGCTCAATCCGCCGTTTCGTCTCTCCGCCGCGCCGGTCGCGGCAAATCCGTTCGCCGCAGCCCTCGGCGAGCACACCGAACAGGTGCTGGCCGAGCTCGGCTACGGGCCCGCCGAGATCGCAGCGCTGCGCGGCTGAAGCTGATATTCAGCCCCGCTCGATGATCCGCGCGAGCAGGTCGGCGGCGCGGCGACACTGTTCGCGGCTGATATCGAGATGGGTGACGGCGCGCACCGTGCGCGCGGCAAAGGCCGACACCAGCACCCCCGCCTCCGCCGCCCGCGCGACGATCGCCGCCGCGTCGGGCATCTCTTCGGCCAGGTGGAAGATCACGATATTGGTCTGGACGGTGGCGAGATCGAGCGCGACTCCGCGCAGGCCGGCGAGGCGCTCCGCTACGAGCCGCGCGTTGGCGTGGTCCTCAGCCAGGCGGTCGAGATTGTGGTCGAGCGCCCATAGCCCGGCGGCGGCAAGGATGCCGGCTTGGCGCATCGCACCGCCGAACATGCGGCGCGCGCGATGGGCGCGGGCGATCTCGGCGCGACCTGCGGCGAGGACGCTGCCAACCGGGCAGCCCAGCCCCTTCGACAGCGCCACCGAGACCAGATCGAAGGGTGCGGCCAGCTCGGCGAGGCTCCGCCCGGAAGCTGCCGCGGCGTTGAACAACCGCGCCCCGTCGAGATAGCTCTTGAGCCCGAGCTCGCGCGCCGCGGCGCAGACCGCCTCAACCTCGCCCTGCGGGAAGACCACGCCGCCGCCACGGTTATGGGTGTTCTCGATCGCGACCAATGTCGTCGGCGGAAAGACGATATGCCCCAGCGGCTTATAGGCGGCGCGCAGATCGGCGGCGGTGAACAGGCCGCCGTTGCCGACCGCGGCGAACTGCACCCCGGAATTGGCCGCACCGGCCCCCGACTCATGCCAGACGATGTGCGCCTCGTGGCCGAGCACGACCTCATCCCCGGGCCGGGTCAGCAGCTTGAGGCCGATCTGGTTCGCCATCGTCCCGCTCGGCACGAACAGCGCCGCTTCCTTGCCCAGCAGCTCGGCGATCCGCTGCTGCAAGAGGTTGACCGAGGGGTCCTCGCCATACTGGTCGTCGCCGACCGGAGCCGCCGCCATCGCCTGCCGCATCCCGGGTGAGGGCCGGGTTACCGTGTCCGATCGCAGGTCGATCGCATTCATCGTGTCAACCCCACCAGTTCGAGGGCCGCCCGCCCCAGCAAGCCATACGGGTTGGCGAGAGTCTCGGGCAGTTCGAAATGATTGTAATGCTCGCCCACCAGCAGCCGAACCGGCTTTCCGGCGGCTGCGACCGCCGCGGCAAATTGTCGGTTCTGGCGCTGAAATTCGGGAGTCTCGCAGGTCCCGTAGGCGACGACGACAGGGACGCGCAGACGGTCGAGATACCGCAGCGGGCTCAGCGCCTCGACCGTTGCATCGTCGAAAGCGACGTAAGCGCTGCGCTTCGAAAGCCGCACCGGCGCCAGATCGTACATGCCGCTGATGCACATGCCGCCCTTGATTACATCCGCCGGCACGTCGAATTCCCGCTGCCAACAGGTGATCAGCGCGACCGCCGCCAGATGGCCGCCGGAAGATTGCCCGCAAACGTACAGCCGGCTCGGGTCGCCGCCAAAGCGGGCCGCGTTGCGATAGACCCAGGCGATCGCCCGGCGCACCTGATCGGCCACCACCATCAGGCTGCCGCCTGCATCCTGCACCCAGGTAAAATCCGGCACCACGTAATGCGCTCCGGCCGCGCCGAACATCTCGGCCGGCGCCGCGCAGTCCTCGGCACGGCCCCCGCGCCACGCACCGCCATGAATAAAGACGAAGATCGGAGCCCGATCGCGAGCGGCACGATAGATGTCGAGCTTCTCGATTTCTGCCGTCCCGTAGGCGACGCGCTCGGGCGCCCCCATCCGTGCGCGCGCCGCCGCGCTGTCGCTGGCTCTTCGCCGGATCAGCTGCTCGCGATTGGGCGCGTAGACGGCCTGGTCGTAGGCCGCGTCGAGTGCGGCCTGGTCATAATCGAGGAATATTGTCGGGCCTTTATCGGGCATGGAACCTCCGTCGCGTCAGCCTGCCGGCGACCTCCAGCATGGCGCAATATCCGCAGTGCCGCCGGTGCCAGCTTATTTCAGCCGGTCGGCGACTGCGGCAATGCCGGCATTGGCGCAGGCCTCGTCCTTGTCGGCGCCCGGCGAGCCGCTGACCCCGATCGCGGAGCGCGGCCAAACCGGCAAGAGACATGGTCGCGCTCCTCGCGAACCGAGCCTGCCGGCCCCGAACGCCGCCAGAGCCGGCAGAACTCCAAGTAAGACTATGGCGACGCTCTACACCTATCAGCGTTCGCAGGCGAGCTTCCGCATCGGCAGCGCCCTCAGTCTCGACGGGCTCGGGCGCGAAGCTGCCTTCCTGCATCTCGAACCGGGCGATCAGTTCGCCGCCGCCGACGGGGGCTGGACGCCCCGTTAACGATTGGGTAAGCTCGGAAGAGGGGAATCTGTCTGGGGGTTTTGAAATGAGGCGATGGATCTTCGCCGCCGCGACCCTCGCCGTTGCTGCTTCTTCGGCCGCTGCCACCGCCGATGCCGCATCTTGCGGCCCTAGAACCAGCCGCAAGTGCCTCGATGCCCCGTCGACGATCAACTTCGGATCCGTTTCCGACATCTCGAAACAGATCGTCAGCGAAGAGCCAGGCGTCGCAAAGCCGTCGACGCAAACCCTCGAAGCGCCGCCGATCACCACCTATACCGGCCCGACCGTCGGGGTCAACACGATGGTCCGTGCACCAACGGTCGGCTATTACTGGTCGCTGGAGCCCGAGACCGACACGCATTGACGCTGATGCATCCTGCTCGTTTGGCGAGACTTCGGGGACTTAGGGCGAAGGCGTCATGCGTCGCTGCCGGATCTCCAGCAACGAGACGACCTCTTCGTCGGCGAGTTGAGCAAATTCCTGGTAATGGGCGCCGACGGCGAGGAACGGGCTGGGCATAGCGAGACAGACGATCTCGTCGACCTCCTGCTTCAGCGCGTCGAGCGTTTCCTGCGGCGCCACCGGGACCGCGAGGACGACCCTGTCCGCGCCGCCGTTCCTGATCGCGCGCAAAGCCGTGCGAACCGTGCTGCCGGTGGCGATTCCGTCATCGACGACGACGACCGTCCTGCCGGCGATCGACACCGGCGGCCGGCGGCCGAGATAGGCCTCGCGCCGGCGTTCGATTTCCACAAGCTGGCGCCGCGTCTCGCGCTCGATGTATGCCGGATCGACGGCCAGGGCGGCGGCCAGGGCCTGATCGATCAGCACTTGCGCGGCGGCGCCGTCCACCACCGCGCCGAGCGCCAGCTCGGGCTGCCCGGGCGCACCGATCTTGCGCACCAGCACGATGTCGAGCGGGGCGTCGAGCGCCTCCGCGACCTCGAACCCGACCGGCACGCCGCCGCGCGGCAGGGCGAGCACGATCGGCTGCTCGGCGCGCAGATGCCCCAATCGACGAGCGAGCTCGCGGCCGGCCGCTCTGCGATCGGCGAACATGGTTCGGCGCCTCCGCGCAACCGACTGATGCGACACATATGGGGCGACGCTCCACGGCTGCCAGGAGGGCGGCGGTGAGCCAGCCGGCGACAGCGTTTTGGCAGCGCCGCGAGGCCGAGCGGCTGGCCGATCTTTGCGTGCTCGGCTGCGGCCTCGTCCTCGGCGTCTGCGCTTCGGCAGCACTGCTGGCGACGACGTTCGCGCAACACGACCCGGGCCTCCTGATCGGAACCGGCATCTATGTTGCCGGGCTGCTGGCGATGCTCGGCGCCTCGCTTGCCTTTCACGGCTCTGCTCACGGCGTCGGCGGTTCGCCGCGACGCCGGCTGTTGCGCCGCATCGACCATGCCGCGATCTTCGCGATGATCGCCGGGTCAGCGACGCCGTTTTTGCTCGGCCGCGGCGCGGGGGTCCGGGGCGGCACGCTGGCGGCGGCAATCTGGGCGGTGGCGGCGGCCGGGATCTTCGTCAAGCTGCGCTTTCCGATCGGCAAGGCCAGCCGATCGGCGCTGTTCTATCTTTTGCTCGGCTGGATCAGCCTGGCCTCGGTCGTCCCGTCGATCTCGCGCGAAACGGCGCTGCTGATCGCGGCCGGGGGCGCCTTTTACACAATCGGGATCGTCTTTTATCTGTGGCGGCGGCTGCCGTTTCACAGCGCGATCTGGCATACCTTCGTGCTCGCCGGAGCGGCGTGCCACTATCTGGCGATCCTCGGCGCCATCGTTTCTGCATGAACGGATTGCTCGCCGTCGCCGGTTGTCGGGTTGCCTGCGGGCGCTGCAGCGGGCAAAGTCAGGCTGAAGGCTTGCGCGAAGGGAATGAGCGATGAAAGAGGGCTACCGCTTCGTCGACTGCGACATGCACATCATGGAGCCGACCGACCTCTTCGAGCGATATCTCGACCCGGCGTTCAAGCCGCGGATCACCTCGGCGATGCAGCCGGTCGACGGCGGCAGCACCGGGATGCGGCGGCGGCCTCTGTGGTTCTTCGACGGCGCACCGACCAGCAACGACGGCAACGTCTCGCAGTACAACCGCATCCGCGGTCCGTTGGTCGGCGCCCGCGGCAACAAGAACGTGATGTTCGCGGTCGAGCGCGGCTATGACGCCGAGGCCCAGATCATCGGCATGGAGATGGAAGGGATCGACATCGCCGTGCTGTTCCCGACTGCGGGCCTGTCGTTCCTGGCGCGCGACGGCATGGACCCGCAGTTTTCGAACGCGATCTGCCGTGCCTACAATGACTGGCTGCACGATTTCGTCCAGCACAGCCCCGACCAGTTGAAGATGGCGGCGATGCTGCCGGTGCACGACGTCAACCTCGCCTGCCGCGAGCTCCATCGCTGCGTCAAGGAGCACGGCGCGGTCGGTGCTTTCGTGCGACCCAATTACGTCAACGGCCGCTATTGGCATTCAACCTATTGGGATCCGCTCTACGCCATGCTGCAGGACCTGCAAGTGCCATTGTGCTTCCACGAGGGCACCGGCTCGTATTATTCGACGATCGAGCCCAGGTTTGGCGAGAACCGCTTCATGCGCCATGTCGCCAGCCATTCGACCGAGATGCAGCTGGCGCTGATCGCGCTGATGCTGGGCGGCATCCTCGAAACCTACCCGCGGCTCAAGGTGGCGTTTCTCGAAGCGCAGAGCTGGTGGGTGCCGGGCCTCTTGGGCCGGATCGAATGGGATCTGCGCCAGCACCACCAGGCCGACGCGCCCTATCTGAAATTGACGCCCCAGGAATACTGGCGGCGCAATTGCTTTTCGGCGATCGAGAGCGGCGAGCGTGAGGTCGGCTCGGTCGTCGAGCTGCTCGGCGGGGCAGACAACATCTGCGTGTCGAGCGATTTCCCGCATTTCGACTCGAGCTTCCCCGAGGTGTCGAGCCGGGTCCTGCACAATTCCAGCATCACCCCCGAGATCGGCGGTCAGATCCTAGCGGGTGGCGGCCGCCTCTACGATTTCGGCGCCGATGATTTTGCCCGCGCCGACGCCGCCGCCAAGCGCCGCGACAATGTGAGCACCGGGCGCGCCTAGAAGACAATCGCGGGGTGGCGAGAACCTTCGCTCCCCGCAAGGCCCGCCGCGAAGAAACCTGTGGAAGAACAAGGAGCTGCCGCTCCAGCATCGATGGTGCGGCCGCCCAACACCCCAGCCGGCTTCGGTTCAGATCGG
Source organism: uncultured Alphaproteobacteria bacterium (assembly GCA_963703665.1). Classification (GTDB taxonomy): domain Bacteria; phylum Pseudomonadota; class Alphaproteobacteria; order ATCC43930; family CGMCC-115725; genus AP-15. The sequence continues at coordinate 744,362 of CAVPFB010000003.1, forward strand.
GATCGCCAGCAGGGTGTCGATCTGGCGGCTGTCGAGAATGACGGTCTTGCGGGCGAACTTCCAGCTCTCGTGCTCGCGCCTGACCTGGTCGACATAATGCCCGGCGGCAAAGAGCGTCATGTCCTCGTCCTGCAACGTGCGCACCACGAGGAAGTTCGCGACGAGATCGAGGGAATCCTGCGCCTCGCCGACGATCTTGACCGACGAAACCAGGTGCCGATAGCGCTGCGGCTCGTAGATGTTCGCTTCGCGCAAGGCACTCACCCGATCTTTCAGCATATTGCGCGAGGTCGCGTAAATCAGCCCGAGCGGCAGACCCGTCTCGTAATTTTCGGCCGAGGTGATCCGGTAGAAGCAGTCTTCGGTGAAGAAGTCGGGCCAGCCTTCGAGCGCGTCGGCATCGAGACAATGCACGTAGTCGGCATAGAGCTGCTCCAGCTCCAGCCGCCGAGCGATCGCCGCCAAATCCATCGGCTCAAAAGCCCATCAGCTGGCGATAGGCGTGCCAGAAGCTGCGCACCGAGGCCTCGGTCGTGCGGTTGGCTTCGGAGACCTGGCCGTGACCGCCCATTTCGAGAACCGAGCAATCCTGGTCCGAACCGTGGATCGCGCGCTGGATGAAATTGCCGACCGCGCCGTCCTCCATCGAGACATAGCCGGCGGGGCCGACCAGATTGGCCTGCGCGAGGCGCAGCGCGGTCAGCTCGGCGCCGTCTTCCTCGAAGCCGAGATAGATCCATTGCAGCTCGGTCTTGTCCGGCCCCTTTGGCAATACCAGGCGCAGGGCGATCGAATTCTGGATCTGCTGCAGTACGAAATTCGGGAACAGCGACAGGATCTGGGTCGTCGTATCGTCGCCGAACTCCTCGGTCATCGACAGAAAGCCGGGCTCGGCCAAGCGGAAATTCTCGCGCAGGGACGGGATGCCGGCGTAGAGCTGGTCGGAGGTCGCGGCGTCGACGCGGTCCACCTTGTTGCGCGTGTAGCTCGCGTGGTGCGCGCCATTCTCGGCAATATCGACGCCGCCCTCCGAGGTCAGGCGCGACATGCGGAATGTCGTGAAAAAGCTGTGCAGCAGGGTCGCGTGATAGGTGTCGCGCACGTTCTCGAAATAGAGCTTCCAGTTGTTGTGCAGGATCTGTGAGGTCGTGCCCAGGATCTTCGGCGTCCCGTGCATGACCCGGTGGATGCGCGAGCCCATCAGATTGCCGATGTAATCGCCCAATGGCGGCGCGTCCGGGGACAAAGTGCCGAAGACGAGATCGCCGAACCGGTCGACGCGCAGCTTTTTGAGCCCGTGCTGTTCGAGATGGAAGCTCGGCGGCATGCCGCCCTTGCCGGCGATGCCGCGGCGAAAGGCGACGCTGTCGAGATTGCCTTCGAGGTCGTAGCGCCAAGCGTGATAGACGCAGGTCAGATTGTCGGCGTGACCGCGCCGCTTCAGGCAGACGAGATTGCCGCGATGGGCGCAGCGGTTGACCATCGCATGGATCTCGCCGTCATGTCCGCGAGTGACGATGACCGGGGTCTCACCGAGAAACGTGGTCAGATAGTCGCCCGGCTGGGGCAATTCGCCGGCCAGCGTCAGAAACTGCCAAGTCGGCCCGAGAAAGATCCGGGCCAGCTCCTCGCGGTAGATGTCCGGGTCGGCAAACACCCGGTAGGGAACGCGGGCGTTGCCCTCGGCTGGCCATGTGAGCGCAGGCTGGTGGTTTTCCATGGAGCTTCTCCGGTCGATGGTCCGCGAGATTGCTTCGTCGCTCCGCTCCTCGCAATGACACGCCTTTGATGCCATTGCGAGCACAGCGACGCAATCCCGTCGCCACGACGAATGAACGGCTGCTCGCGCTGCGGTCGCGGCGCTTTAGCCGCCGTAGAACACGTTGTCGCCGAGATCCTTCATTTCGAGGATCGCGGCGTCGGGACGGCCGGTGACCGGCCTTGGCAGATGCGCCTCGACGACCTCGCCGACGACGATGTGATGGTCGCCCTGCTCGACGATGCTGGTGACTTTGCACTCGACCGCGGCCAGGGCGGCATCGAGGATCGGTGCGCCGGTGGCGCCCTTGTGGATGGCCTGGCCGGAGAGCTTGCCGTCTTCGAGCCTGGTCGGCTTGAAAAAGGTGAACGCGACTCCTTTGTGCTCCTTGCCCAGCATGTTCAGGGCAAAGTTCCGGGTGTTCTTGATCAGCGGATAGGCGCCGGAATCGGTTTTGACCCCGACCACCACCAAGGGCGGGTTGAAGGCGCTCTGCGTCACCCAATTGACCGTCGCGGCGGCGACGTTGCCGTTGCCGTCATCCGCGGTCAGCACGTAGATCCCGTAGGGGATCATGCGCAGCGCGGTCTTTTTGGCGTCCTGGTCCATGCTCCGTCCTCCTCGACGATCGGGCCCGCTGGCAGGCGATCATAGCCAAGAACCGGCCGGCGATGAACCCTCCCCGGGGCCGCGAGGCGGTGGCCGGCTTGCCGGCGGATCAGCGGCTCGATCGGTCGCAGCATCGCCGACGCGATGCGGATTTATCCTTTTCTTTACCGGCTCGGGTGATGATCGGGCGTGAACGCCGTCTACAGCTGCCTGACGCAGAAACACGACCTCCGCCTGGTGGCGCTCGCCGGCTTGATCTGCGTCCTGGCGTCGTTCACCGCGATCAGCCTGTTCCTGCGCGCCCGGGAAACGCTCGGGAAACGCTCGCTCGTTCTGCTGTCCGGCGCCGCAGCGGTGTTCGGCGCGGGCGGATGGGCAACCCATTTTGTGGCCGAGCTCGCCTACCGGCCGGGTCTGCCGGTCGCTTATGACACCGGCCCGACGATATTATCGCTGGTCATCGCCGTGGCCGTGGCCTGGTTCGGCATGATCGTCGCGGTTCGACGGCAAAATCCGTTGATCGGCGGCGGCATCATCGGCTTGGCGATCGGGGCGATGCACTTTGCCGGAATGGCGGCGCTGCGCGTCCCCGCGGACGTGCACTGGAATTCGTCGTTCGTGGCAGCCTCGCTGGTGCTCGGCGTCGTGCTTTCGGCGGCGGCGATCTCGGCCGCACGGCTCGGTTCGGCGCGGCTGCACCGGCTGTCGGCGACGATGCTGCTGGTCGCGGCGATCTGCGGTCTGCATTTCACCGCGATGGCGGCGATCGGGCTCACTCCCGATCCGCTGATCGCGATGCCGGCCGATGTCGTCGCCCCCCAGCTGCTCGCGGTGCCGGTCGCGGCAATCGCCTTGGCCGTTGTCATGCTCGGCATGTCGGCCTCGATCATCGAAGAGCAGCGAAGTCGGCAGGAAGCGCGCGAGGCCGAGCAGCTGCGCCGCAGCAAGGATCATCTGGCGCGGGCGCAGCGGGTGGCGGCGACCGGCAGCTTTGAGCTCGATTTGCGCTCACACGAGATCGAGTGGTCCGAGGAAACCTATCGCATCTTTGGGGCCAGTCCGCAGATCGGTCCGCTGGACCTGGCTTCGCTCGAGGACATGATCATCCCGGAGGACCGGCCCCGGCTGAGGGAACAGATCGCGGTCTTCGTGGCAGGAGGCCCGCAGCCCGCGCTCGAATATCGCATTCGCCGCGCCGATGGCGGCGTGCGCGTCTTGCATCGCGAGATGGAGCTGGTGCGCGACGGCGCCGGTCAGCCGCACAAGCTCGTCGGAGTGATCCGGGACGTAACCGAATTGCGCGAAGCCGAGCGGCGCAGCGACGAGCTGGAGCGCCAGCTGATGCATTCGCAAAAGCTCGAGGCGCTCGGCACCCTCGCCGGCGGGGTGGCGCACGACCTCAACAACATCCTGGTGCCGATCCTGGCGCTGGCCAAGCTGACCCTGGAGGATCTGCGCGAAGGCGACCCGATGCGCCGCGACCTCGAAACCGTCGTGCGCGCCAGCGAGCGCGCCCGCGATCTGGTCAAGCAGGTTCTCGCGTTCAGCCGCAAGCAGGATTTTGTCCGGGAGGAGGTCGACCTGGCCGCGCTGACGCGCGAAGCGCTCAACATGCTGCGCGCCAGCCTCCCGGCCACCATCCGCATCGACGAGCAGGTCGCCGCGGTGCCGCCGGTGTTCGGCGATGCCGGCGAACTGCACCAGGCGATCGTCAACCTGGTGACCAACGCCGGTCAGGCGATCGGCGGAGGGCCCGGCAAAATCACTGTCCGGGTTTGGCCGCCTCCGTCCGCAGCACAAGCCGCGAGCGTCGAGCCGGCGGTCTGTTTATCGGTCGCCGATACCGGCTGCGGCATCGAAGAGGCCACCCTCGGTCGCATCTTCGAGCCGTTCTTTACGACAAAAGGGGTCGGCGAAGGCACCGGTCTGGGGCTTTCGGTGGTCCATGGCATCGTCGCCCGCCACGGCGGCCATATCGAGATCCGCAGCCGGCCCGGCGAAGGCAGCGAGTTTCTGATCACGCTGCCGGCGCTCGGGCAGCTGCACACGACCACGCCAATCGCGTCCGCCGCCGCTTGAGCCGACCGCCATAACGCTGCCAGCCGCAATCTCAGGACAAAGGGTCCGGTCCATGCCAAAGATTCTGGTCATCGACGATGATCACCTCGTCCGCGAGACGATCGTACGCATCCTCGAGCGCAAGGGCTATCAAACGCTGACGGCGCCCGATGGCCGGCAGGGTTTGAGCACCTTCTGCAGCGAGCAGCCCGATCTGGTGATCACCGACATCATCATGCCGGACAAGGAGGGTCTCGAAACCATCCGCGAGATCCGGGTCGAGCGTCCCGATGCGAAGATCATCGCCATCTCGGGCGGTGGCCGCATCGCCAACCTGGATTTCCTCGAATTCGCCGGGAAATTCGGGGCCTGCGAGATGCTGTCGAAACCATTCGATCCGGCCGATCTGCTCGATATCGTGGCGCGTTGTCTCGCGGCCCGCGGCGCCCCCGGACAGCCCTGAGACTCTGCCCTCGATTTCCAGCCTCGAGCTTCTGAAAGGGGTCTGCGCGGGCGATGACCGGCGCCGACTGGTCGGCGCGCCGAGAGCAGGTTAGGCTGCAAAACCGTTTAGGTTTTCGGGCGAGCGCATGCCATTCGACAATCCCGCGGGGTCGCGCCTCGAAACGCGGCTGCGCCGCCAGATCCATGGCGAGGTGCTGTTCGATGCGTTCAACCGCGGGCGCTACGCGACCGACGCGTCGATCTATCAGATCGAGCCCCTGGGCGTCGTCGTCCCGACGGACCGCGAGGATGCCGCGGCGGCGATCGCGATTGCCCGCGGGGAAGGCGTGCCGGTGTTGCCGCGGGGTGCCGGCACCTCGCAATGCGGGCAGACCGTGGCGCGCGCGCTCGTTCTCGATTGCAGCCGGCACATGGACCGGGTCGTCTCGGTCGATGTGGAGCGGCGCCGGGCGCGGGTCGAGCCGGGAGTCGTCCTCGACCGGCTAAACCGCTCGCTGCGGCCGCACAAGCTGTTCTTTCCGGTCGACCCGTCGACCGCGAGCCGGGCCACGATCGGCGGCATGACCGCCAACAACAGCTGCGGCTCGCGCTCGTTGCGCTACGGCAACATGGTGCACAATGTCTGCGGGATCGACGCACTGCTGGCCGACGGTGCCACCGCCTGGTTCGGCGAGGTCCCCGGCAATTTCCCGGCCGATGCCGATGCCGCGATGCCCGAGCGCTATTGCGAGCTGGTGCGCCATATGCGCGCCTTGCACGGGCGCGAGGCCGACGAGATTGCGGCGCGCTTTCCGCAGGTGCTGCGCCGGGTCGGCGGCTACAATATCGACAGCATCGACCCCAAGGGCGACGGCAGCGACCACAACATGGCGCGCCTCCTGGTCGGCTCCGAGGGCACTCTCGCCTTTTTCAACGAGATCGAACTCGAATTGCAGCCGATCCCGGCGCACCGGGTGCTCGGCATCTGCCATTTCCCGAGCTTTTACGGCGCAATGGACGCGACCCGCCGGATCGTCGCGCTGGACCCGAGCGCCGTCGAGCTGGTCGATCGCACGATGATCGAATTGTCGCGCGACATCCCGATGTTCCGCGCCGTGGTCGAGCGGTTTGTGCAGGGCGAGCCGGCCGCGGTCCTGCTGACCGAATTTTCCGGCGACGATCCGGCGGAAAACCTGCGCCGGCTGCGGGCCCTGGGCGAGCTGATGGGCGATCTCGGCCTCCCCGGCGCGGTGGTCGAGGCGATCGAGCCTTCGTTTCAGGCGGCGGTGTGGGAGGTGCGCGCGCAGGGCCTCAACATCATGATGTCGATGAAAGGGGACGGCAAGCCGATCTCGTTTCTCGAGGATTGCGCGGTCCGCCTCGAAGACCTCGCCGACTACACCGAGCGGCTCACCCGGATCTTCGAAAAGCACGGCACCTACGGCACCTGGTACGCGCACGCTTCGGTCGGCTGCCTGCACGTGCGCCCGGTGCTCAACGTCAAGCAGGAGCTCGAAGTCAGAAAGATGCGGGCGATCGCCGAAGAAGCCTTTGCGATGGTCCGCGAATACAAGGGCTCGCATTCGGGCGAGCACGGCGACGGCTTGGTGCGCTCCGAATTTCACGAGGCAATGTTCGGCTCACGCCTGGTGCGCGCCTTTGAGGAGGTCAAGGACGCCTTCGACCCGCAGGGCCTCTTCAATCCCGGCAAGATCGTCCGCGCCCCCAAAATGGATGACCGCAGCCTGTTCCGCTACCGGCCCGACTACCGGCCATTGCCGCTCGCCACCGCGCTCGACTGGTCGGAATGGGGCGGGTTCGCCGGTGCGGTCGAGATGTGCAACAACAACGGCGCCTGCCGCGCCCGCGACGCCGCGGTGATGTGCCCGTCGTTCCGCGCCACCGGCGACGAGCAGCACCTGACCCGCGGCCGGGCCAACACCTTGCGCCTGGCGTTGTCGGGTCAGCTCGGCCCCGATGCGCTCGTCTCCGAAGACATGCGCGAGACGATGGATCTGTGCATCTCGTGCAAGGGCTGCCGGCGCGAATGCCCGACCGGCGTCGACATGGCGCGGATGAAGATCGAGTTCCTGCACCATTACCGCCGCCGCCATGGGCTGCGTGCGCGCGACCGGCTGATCGCCTATCTGCCGCGCTATGCACCTTACGCTGCGCGGATTGCGCCGCTCCTCAATCTGCGGAATCGAGTTCGGTTTCTGGCGCGGTGGGGTGAGCGGTGGTTGGGGCTCAGCGCGGCCCGCAAATTGCCGGAGTGGTCGGCCCGGCCGTACCGCAGCGCCGTCCACCCCCACCCTGACCCTCCCCCGCCTGCGGGGGAGGGAAGGGAGGGGGCTCACGAGCGGCGCGAAGTGGTCCTGCTGGTCGACACCTTCAACCGCTGGTTCGAGCCCGAGAATGCGCGGGCGGCCGAGCGTGTCCTGGCGCGCGCCGGCTATCGCGTCCTCATCCCCGACCCCCCGCGCGGAAGGTCACTGTGCTGCGGGCGGACCTTTCTCGCCGCCGGCCTCCTCGACGAGGCCCGGATCGAGGCGCGGCGCATGCTTGCGGCACTCGGCCCGCATGTCGCCGCCGGAACCCCGATCGTCGGGCTCGAACCCTCTTGCCTGTTGACCCTGCGCGATGAGTTTCCGGCGATGCTGCCGAGTGCCGAGACGAAGGCGCTCGCCGCCCACGCCCGGCTCTTCGAGGAATTCGTCGAGACCGAGCGCGCCGCCGGCCGTTTTCAGCTGCCCCTGAAAGCGATGCCCGGGCAGACGGCACTGCTGCACGGCCATTGCCATCAAAAGGCGTTCGCCACCCTTCGGGCTGCGGTCGAGGCGTTGCGGCTGATCCCCGAACTCGAGGTCGAAGCCTTTGATTCGACCTGCTGCGGCATGGCTGGTGGGTTCGGATACGAAGCCGAGCATTACGAAATGTCGCTGAAGATCGGCGAACTCGGCGTCCTGCCGAGGATGCGCGCCGCACCCCCAGACACACTCCTTGCCGCCTGCGGCACCAGCTGCCGCCACCAGATCGTCGATACGACCGGCCGCGACGCCCGCCACGTGGTCCGCCTCCTCGACGACGCGCTCGATTCCCAATTTACACCATAAGACAAGGCGTTTGGAGGCCGAAGTGCAGAATCTCGAACTCGTCTTCGATCCGCTGCCAGGGGACGCTCTGAGCCGGTACATCGCTGACCAGCTGTCTGCACACAATTTGGCAGCGACAGGCGCTTCGGAATACCACCCCGTTGGATTCTTCCTCAAGAATGCGCGCGGGGAATGGCTGGGCGGGTTGCTGGGCAGCCTTTGGGGCGGCTGGCTGCATGTCAGAATTCTTTGGGTGGATACGGCTGCGCGCGGTCAAGGCAACGGCACGCGGCTGCTGCAGGCGGCCGAAGAATATGCCGTCGAGCGCGGCTGCTTCGCCGCGACACTGGAAACGCACAGCTTTCAGGCACGGCCATTCTACGAGAAATGCGGACACCAAGTATTCGCCACCCTGGAGGACTACCCGCCGGGGCATGCAAAGTTCTATTTGCGTAGACGGCTCGCTGATGGGGGCTTGCCATGAGCCTGCCCGAACGCGCCCGCGCGCTGCTCGATTTCTGGTTCGCGCCGCCCGGCGATCCCGGACGCGAGCGGCATCGCGACATCTGGTTCAAGAGCACCGAGGAGTTCGATGCGGCGCTGCGGCGGGAATTTCTCGCCGACTACGAAGCCGCGGCGGCCGGGGCGTTGCGGTCATGGGAAGAATCGGCCGAGGGCGCGCTGGCCGTGGTGCTGCTGCTCGATCAGGTGCCGCGCAACATCTTTCGCGAGACCCCGCGCGCCTATGCGACCGACCCGGCGGCGCGCGCCGCCGCGGACCGGGCGCTCGAACGCGGCTTCGACCAAATGGCGCCGCCGGCCTGGCGAATGTTCTTTTATATGCCGTTCCACCACAGCGAAAATCTTGCCGACCAGCGACGCTCGCTTGCGTTGTTCGGCGCCCTGCCGCGAAATCCCGATCGCGGCGGTTCTCTGCGTCGTTACGGGCGCCCCTATATCGAGGTCATCGAGCGCTTCGGCCGCTTCCCGCACCGCAACGCGATCCTCGGCCGGCAATCGACCGAAGAGGAGATCGAGTTTCTGAAGAAGCCTGACCAGGCTTCTCCGGGGCGCTAAGATCTTCCGACAAAGAGGAGTGGGGTCATGGCCGTTGTCGAGATCAGGGTCGATGCGATCGAGCAGTTCGCCGAGGGGCAAAGTTTCGGCGGCGCCGGCGGCTATCTGCGGATCAAGGGCATTGCAAAGGGTGAGATCGATCCGGCGGCGGAAAACGCCGTCATCGCCGATCTCGACAAGGCACCGAAGAACCCGCGCGGCATGGTCGAGTATGAGGTGGATTTCTTCATCCTGCGCCCGATCGAAAGCCAGCCGAGCGGCGGCGTGCTGGTCTATGATGTGACCAATCGCGGCCGCAAGATGATCCTCGGCCGGCTCGACGAGGCCGGCGCCGGCGCCGACACCAACGATCCCAAAACGGCGCGGGATGTCGGGTTGGGCTTTACCCTCGGCCGCGGCTACAGCCTCGTGTGGTCGGGCTGGGATTCGGGTGCGCCGCGCGCCAATAATGGCATGACCGCGCGCCTGCCGCCGGCGCTCGAAGGCGGCGCGCCGATGGTGCGCCGCATCCGCGACGAGTTCCACATCGGGACCCGCGCGCCCGGCGCCGGCGATGTCGTGCGGCTCAACTACCCCGCGGCCTCGACCGACCGGAGAAAGGCGCGTCTCGTCGTGCGCGACCGCGAAAGCGATGCCCGTGCCGAGATCGCGGCGGAGGCGTGGGAATTCGTCGACAATCGTTCGATCCGGCTGCTGCCCGCCGGCACCCGCTTCGCGCCTTACAAGATTTATGAGATCTGGTACGAGGCGACCGGATCGACCGTGATCGGCGTCGGCTTTGCCGCGGCCCGCGATCTCGTCGCCTTCCTGCGTTACGAGCGGGCCGACCAGCATGGTGCACTCAATCCGATGATGGAAACCGGCCGCGCAGTCAGCCACACGCTCGCCTTCGGCGTGTCTCAGGCCGGCCGCTTTCTGCGCCATTTCCTCGAGCTCGGGATGAACGACGACGGACATGGTCGGCGCGTCTTCGACGGTGTGCTGACCCATGTCGCCGGCGCCGGCAAGGTGTTCGCCAACCACAGCTTCGCGATGCCGGGCCGGACCGCGACGCAGCATGAAGACCGGCTCTATCCGGAGAACTGGTTCCCGTTCGGCAATGCGATGACGACCGATCCGTTTTCCGGCCGCAGCGGCGCCATCCTCAGGGGCCGGCCGACCGACCCGCTGATGATCGAGGTCAACACCGCAACCGAATATTGGCAAAAGGGCGCCTCCCTGGTGCATACCGACCCGGCCGGCCGGCGCGATGCCGAATTGCCGTCGACGGCGCGCGCCTACATGGTCGCCGGGACGCAGCATGGTGGCGGGCCCGGAACCGATCCGAGCCCCGGCCCGTGCGTCAACCCGCGCAACCCGCACAGCGCCAGCCCGGCGTTGCGGGCGTTGCTGGTGGCGCTCGAAGAATGGGTCAAGACCGGCACCGCGCCGCCACCGAGCCGGGTTCCGTCGATCGCGCAGGGCACCGCGGTCGCGGCCGAGGCGGTCGAAATGCCGACGGTGCCAGGTTTCGCCATTCCGCCGGGCGCCAACCCTATCGGGCCGCCGGTCGATTGGGTCGACCCGCCGGCGCGCCTCGACAATTTTTATGGCATCCGGGTGTCGGCGGTCGATGCCGACGGCAACGAGGTCGCCGGCATCCGCCTGCCGCCGATCGCGGTGCCGCTCGGCACCTATACCGGCTGGAACGTCTATCGGGCGCAGCCCGGCGAGCTCGCCGACCGCGACGGCTCGCTGATCCCGTTCGCCCGCACCAAAAGCGAGCGCGAGGCCGCCGACGATCCGCGCCCTTCGCTCGAAGAACGCTACGCCGGCCGCGAGGCCTATGTCGGCCGGGTCGAAGCCGCAGCCGCCGCACTCGTCGCCGAGCGCCTGCTGTTGCCGGCCGACGCCGCCGCCTATGTCAAAGCCGCAAACGAATGCGATCGGTTCTGATGGCGTCTGCCGCGGCGGCCAGGGGTGCACGTTCGGGAATAGCCTCAATGCCGGGCCGCGATATCGCATAACGCGTCTTCTGGAAAACTCATTGTCATTTCACGCTTGGCAAGCGAGGTGTGTCTTTGCCGAAACTAATACCTAGGCTCAATTCAGAAGGTAATTGTTCAATAGCAATAAGGATTTTGTTATCTGTGACAAATCTCCCATCTTTAAGCTCTGCGTACGAGGGAAACCATATACAGTCTTGTGGATCGAATTCGTAAACAATTTCCTTTGGGGCGAACCCTGCGTTTTTCATCTTTGCCACTAACTGTGCCGCTTGGACGGCAGCACTCGGTCGGACCTCATGCGCTGCATAGTTGCGCTTCACATCTTTACCCCGGAACAGAAAGGAGACTTGGCAATCATCTTGAAACGATTGAATTGATACGATCGGATTTTTCCGATCGGCGAGTTTCTCAAAAAGGGTTCGCAACCAATGATTAATCGCAGCGTAAGCGTCCTTTCCAGCCTCGGTTGCAATAGTCTTGGTGAAGGGATTCCAGACAAGGGCAACGTAAGGTAACCCTATGCGTATCAACTCCTGTAGAGCGTCAGCCGCATTATGGGACAATTCTGTCCGCTCGACGCGTAACGGCGCAGTGTTAAGCACATCTTCGAGCCATGCCGGGTCGATTTCTCTCGGATCGGTCGCGAACTCGATCCACACGTCAGAGAGCGCAGGAAGGGACGAGGGAAGCGATACGGCTGCCCCCGGGTCAAACCCAAGGTCGCGAAAACTGAGGTGGGCACCTCCGGCATAATATCCAACGATTGCCGCTATGAACGTCGCGCCGTCCGAACGGGTGAACACTTGAGCCCCAAGAACTTTACCAAGCGGGAAGCCGGGATCATGTCCCTTAAGAAGCGGAAATCCATCGGTGTTGATTTCCGCCACAATCGCGCGTGGATCGATGGGAACGAGTTGCTCGCCGTCCGGCCCGGTTGTATCCGCCCAAAGCACCGCACTCACAATTTTGCCGAACACTTGGTTGCCCATATAAACCGTTTTTACTTGGTCAATCCACGTGACAGCCTCCGGGCTTTCTGCTATTAGTCTAGGGTGATCAGGCATGAGTTGTTTCCCCTCAACGCGTTCCACCCGACACAAAGCCGGGGTCGAAGACTTCTCCGCTTCCTATATCTTGTGTCAGCTCGCGATTTACGCAAATTGGTGATTGTCGCACAAGCCCCATTATGACAACCGTTTAGAAATCCTCGCCAAGCGTCGATTTCGGCGGTCGAGTTCTCCGCACCCCAGCTTCGGTTGATGCCTGGTTTTGTGGCATGTCGGGTCAGGGCCGAATATTTGCCCGGCGCGCCGTTACTTCAAGCTCACCGGACACAAGATATTGATCAGGGCAGTTCCTGCGCCCGCGTCGCGAGCGCGACAACGCGCGGGATCGGCGGAGCGCCTTGCGCGTGATACGCGAACACCCGCCGGCTGATGCCGAGAGTTCGCGTTGCCATCAAAGCCGGGGTGGCGTGTGCGCCGACGCGGCGGAGTTCGCCGCGATGACGGGGCCGAGCGCGGCTCAGGCGCCGGGCTTGACAGCGATGAAATCGAGCGTCGCGGCGGCGCAGGCTTCGGCGAGCGCCTCGACCTGCTGCTCGGTAAAGCCCGCCCGCCGAAGCTTGAGGATGGCGATCCCCGATATCGCCCGATGATGAACCAGAATCCTCCGACGGCATAGGCCATCATTCGGAATCGAATCAGCGCGCGTTCAACCCCCGACCGGCTCCGCCGCTTGTGGCCGACGCACGATCGGGGCAGCATCGGGACCGTGCGCGGTGCGACACGACAAAATGATGGAGGGGAGGATGCGATCGTCGATTTTGACCTCGGCCGTGCTGGCTGGCGCTCTGATGTGCTCGGCTTTGACCCCGGTCTTCGGCCAGACGTTGATCGTCGGCAACGATGAAAAGAACGGAGTAGACCAGAACTTCAAGCCGGTGATCCGCCCGCCCGGCCACGACACGCTGTCCGTGATCGACCTCGCCAACCCCGCTGCGCCAAAGATCACCGCGACGATCCCGCTGATGAATTCGGTCGTGGGGCCGCCGGTCAACCTCGCCATTGCTCCGTCGGGCGACATTGCCTTGGTCGCCAACTCGCTAAAGCCGGTCGTTGAGGGCTGGGGCCATCGGCTCGAGCCCGACGACAAGGTCTTCGTTGTCGATCTGAAGGCGAGCCCGCCCAAAATCATCGGCACCGTTACCGTCGGCAAGCAGCCTTCCGGCTTGGCGATCGACCAGAAAGGCGATCTGGCGCTGGTCGCCAACCGCGCCGACGGCACGATCTCGGTGCTGTCGATCCACGGCAGCGAGGTTCTGGTCACCCAGACCGTGCCGATCGGGACTGCCGCCGACCAGGTCTCGGCTGTTGCCATTACCCCGGACGGCAGGCGGGCGCTGGCGACCAAGCCCAACGCCAACAAGGTGGCGCCGCTGACGATCGACGGCGGCAAGGTGACCTATACGAAGCGCGACCTGCCGACCGGCATTTTTCCCTACAACGTCGCGGTGACCCCGGACGGCAAACTGGCGCTGACCGCCGACAATGGCGGCGGCGGCAGCTCGGACGGCAATGTCGATACGGTCGGCGTGATCGATCTGGCGGCCAATCCGGCGCGGGTCATCAATCACGTCGTCGTTGGCAACTCGCCGGAAGGGCTGGCGATCAGCCCCAAGGGAAACCTCGCCGTCTCGGTTCAGGCGGAAGGCTCGAACACCCCGCCCTCGGTGTTCTACCACCACGCCGGCGGCAGCGTGGCCGTGCTGGCGATCGATGGCACGAACGTTACCAAGGTGGGCTCGGTGACCGTTGGCGCGCTGCCCGAGGCGGTCGCCTTCAGCCCCGACGGCAGCCACATCTACGTCGGCAATTTCATTGACCGAGACCTGTCAATCCTCAAGGTCGACGGTACCAACGTGACCGACACCGGACAGCAACTGAAGCTGCCGGGACATCCCGCCTCGATGCGCGCCGGTCCCGAATAGGCTGCCGCCATCATCTCGAACCGGCCCTCAGGCGCTGCGACGCACAACCTCCCGCATCGCTGGAAGCCCGGGTTTGTTGAGCCGCGCGATCAGCCATTTCGTCAGCGCCGGCGCCGTGTATTTAGCGACCATGCCGACGCCGAAGAACACATTCGCCAATGGCAAGATACTGCTGCCGAGCACGACCCATGCCAAGGTGATCGTGCGTGTCCCGCTGATCAATCCGGCAGTAAGCGCGGCATTTCTTGGCGAGCGCCAGAATATGAGTGTCCCGGCGCATTGGAACCCAAGGTTCACGGCATACGCCAGAGCGAGGAGCTCCAACGTGACGATCGGCTGGGCAAAGAAATAACTTTGCATCCCCGCCATCGAGCCGGTTCCGGCCAGGACCAGGGAAAACACCGAAAATCCCGTCATCGCATCGGGGTTGTCCCGCACAAATCCTGCTGCGAACCGCTTGACGAGATAGGCGGCAAGCGCCGAGCCGCCGATGAGCAGCAGCAGATGCAGGCTCATCGCCGCCGGATTGATGGCGAGATGATAGCCCCCCAGACCGGCGGCTAGCAACGGCATGTAAAACGGCGAAGCTGCGGTCGCCGCAATGGTTGCGAGCAGTGCGAGCGGCGTACTCAGCCCAAGAATGGCCGAAAAGGCGACGCAGGCGGGGCTGGTGGGGACCAGCGACCAGAACAGCAGCCCCTCCGTGAGACCAGGGCCGGGCTTGAACAGCCAAATGAGTGCAAAGACGACCAGCGGTACACCGAATGTTGCCCACAGCACCATGGCCACGGCGGCGCGGGTTTGCGTTATCTGCTGGCGAAACGATTCGCTGTCCAATTTCAAAAAAGAACCGAAAGTAAACAGAAATATCGCAACCGCCAAATAGGGTCTTGCGAAATTGGAAACTACCGGCACGCAGAAACCAACAACGATGCCGATGACGACGACCCAAGCACCATTTTTGCCGGCGAACTGAAGCAGGGTTTTCATCGCCCTCACCCCCAATTCGAAGTTAACTAAAAGGTTGCCCCAGCCTCTTCAGGCTACCGAAATAGTATGCGGGCGCGAAGTGCGGCGCAATGTGAGTAGCTTCACATGCGGGCAAATTTCTCCCGAGAGATGTCATAAGAGCCGGCGTTGTGCAGCTCGGTGTGCGACCAGAACCGGCGCGCTAGCGCAGCGCGATCAGGCAGGCGCGGGCGGCGGCGTCGAGGATCGCCTCGGCGTCGATGCCGTAGGCACGATAGAGGTCCGGGATGTCGCCCGATTGGCCGAAGCGGTCGACCCCGAGCGGGACGATCGGGTTGCGGGCGACGGCGCCGAGCCACGACAAGGTCGCCGGATGGAAATCGCCGACGGTGACGAGGGCGGCGCCCGGCCGCAGCCGCGCGAGCAGTTGCCCGGCCGCGCTCGTGGCGCCCCGGGCGCACGCTGCCCGCCAGTCGCGGTGCAGGCGGTCGGGCGAGGTGATCGCCAACAGCCCGGCGCCGGGGACGTCCTCGGCGGCCGTTTCGAGGGCAGCCAGCGCTTCGGGAGCAACGGCGCCGCAATAGGCGATCGCCAGCTCCGCATCGGGCTCGGGTGCCCGCAGCCAATAGGCCCCGGCGACGATCGTCTCGGCCAGGTCCGGGTCCATCTGCCGCTGCGGCTGGTCGACGGGCCGCGTCGACAGCCGGAAATAAACCAATTCGCCGCCCTCGCGCTGGATTTCCGCCAAGGCCCAGCGCAGCAGCACCGCAAGCTCGTCGGCAAAAGCCGGCTCGAAGCTGATCAAGCCGGGCTGCGCGATCCCGATCAGCGGCTCGCCGACCGACTGATGTGCGCCGCCTTCCGGCGCCAGCGTGATCCCGGACGGAGTCGCCACCACAATAAAGCGCGCGTCCTGGTAGCAGGCGTAGTTCAGCGCGTCGAGCCCGCGCTTGATGAACGGGTCGTAGAGCGTGCCGATCGGCAACAGCCGCGTGCCGAACAGCGGCCCCGCCAAGCCGAGCGCGGCCAATTGCAGGAACAGATTGCTCTCGGCGATGCCGAGCTCGATGTGCTGGCCCTGCGGCGACATCGCCCAGCGCTGCGCCGAGACCACCTTTTCGTCGCGAAAGGTGTCGGCGCGCTCGGCGCGGTCGAAGATCCCGCGGCGGTTGACCCACGGCCCGAGATTGGTCGACACGGTGACATCGGGCGAGGTGGTCACGATGCGCCGTGCGAGATCGGTGTCGCTCGCGGCGATGTCGCCCAACAGGCGGCCAAATGCTTCCTGCGTCGATAGCCTGTCGCCGCGCGGGACCGGCAGGCTCGCCGGCACCGGCACCGGCTCGGCTTCGTGCCGGCGCGGGCTGGAACCGGCGAGCGGCAGCCCTTCGAGAAACGCGGAAAGCCGTTCGGCCGGCAGGTCGAGACCGGCGAACAAATCCCATTCCGCACCCTCGGCCACCCCCATGCTGCGCTGGAACGAGGCCATCTGGCCGAGGTTCATCAGCCCGGCATGATTGTCCTTGTGCCCGGCGAAGGGCAGCCCGAACCCCTTGATCGTGTACGCGATGAAGCAGGTCGGCCGGTCGTCGGCAATCACGTGGAAGGCGTCGAGCACGGCTGCCAGATCGTGGCCGCCGAGATTGGTCATCAGCCGCTGCAGCCCGGCATCGTCATGGTCGTCGAGGATCGCGCGGATGCCGGGATAGCGGTTGAGATCGCGCTGCAGATGCTCGCGCCAGCCCTCGCCGCCCTTGTACACCAATGCCGAATAGAGCGAATTCGGGCAGGCGTCGATCCACTCGCGCAGATGATGCCCGTCGGGGCAGGCGAAGGCCGCTTCCAGGAGCCGCCCATATTTCAAGGTGACGACGCGCCAGCCCATCATCTCGAACATCGCGTCGATGCGGCCGAACAGGCGGTCCGATACCACGGCGTCGAGGCTCTGGCGGTTGTAGTCGATGACCCACCACAGATTGCGCACGTCGTGCTTCCAGCCTTCGAGCAAGGCCTCGAAGATGTTGCCCTCGTCGAGCTCGGCGTCTCCGGCGAGGGCGATCATCCGGCCCGGCGGTTCGTCGGTCGGGACCAGCTCTTTCAACCGCAGATAGTCCTGGGCGATCGAGCTGAACAGGGTCATGCCGACGCCGAGGCCGACCGACCCGGTCGAGAAATCGACGATATCGCCGCCGTCCTTGGTCCGCGACGGATAGGATTGGGCGCCGCCATAGGCGCGAAAGCGCTGCAATTTCTCACGGGTCTGATGCCCGAGCAGATATTGGATCGCGTGAAACACCGGGGAGGCATGCGGCTTGACCGCGACCCGGTCCTGTGGGCGGAGCACGTCGAAATAGAGGGCGGTCATCAGGGTCGCCACCGACGCGCTCGAAGCCTGGTGGCCGCCGACCTTGAGCCCGTCGCGGTTGGACCGCAGATGGTTCGCGTTGTGGGTCATCCAGGTCGAGAGCCACAGCACCTTGCGCTCGAGCGCGCCGAGGCAGGCGAGCTTATCGCCGCGCTCCGCCTGCTCCTGGCCGACGCGTTTGCCCTCGATGACCTGCGGCATCAAACCCAACTCCCGCCTCTGCCAACCGAGCTTAGCCGATATCGGCCTAGGACATGAATTTTTCAGCCTCCCCGGGGTCAGCGAGACAGAGAACAGCCATGAGCGTCAGGATGATCATTCGCGCTGCCGCGACATTTCTGATCGTCGCGCTGACCTGCGCCGGGGTCGCGCCCGCCTTCGCCGCGGAAAGCGCCGCGCCGCAGATGGACACCGGCCACACCGCCAATCGGTCGCCGAAAACCCCGACGGTCAGCCCGACCGCCGATCAGATCGAGGCGAGCAACGTCATCGGCGCGAATGTCCAGAACGCCAGCGGCGCCGACATCGCCAAGATCGCCGACCTGCAGATCGATCGGCACAGCGCCGTGGCCGCCCTGCGCTAAAGAGAAGGGCCGCCTGGCGACAGGCGGCCCGCTTGGATTGCAGATCAGGGGCGGCTTTAGAAGTCCATGCCGCCCATGCCGCCCATGCCCCCCATGCCGCCGCCCGGCGGCATCGCCGGCGGGGTCCTGGGCTCGGGCCTCTCGGCAATCATCGCTTCGGTGGTGATCAACAGGCCGGCGATCGAGGCCGCATCCTGCAACGCGTGGCGCACCACCTTGGTCGGGTCGATGATGCCGGCCCGGATCATGTCGGTAAACTCGCCCTTCTGCGCGTCGTAGCCGTAATTCGGATCCTTGCTGTCGAGCAATTTGCCGACGATGATCGAGCCGTCGGTGCCCGAATTTTCGGCAATCTGCCGGGCCGGATAGAGGATCGCCTTTTTGATGATCTCGATCCCGACCTTCTGGTCGCCGTTCGACGGGTTCAAACCATCGAGGGCACGGGCGGCATAGAGCAGTGCGGCGCCGCCGCCGGCGACGACCCCCTCCTCGACCGCGGCGCGGGTGGCGTGCATCGCGTCGTCGACCCGGTCCTTGCGCTCCTTGACCTCGATCTCGGTCGACCCGCCGACCCGGATCACCGCAACGCCGCCGGCGAGCTTGGCCAGCCGCTCCTGCAGCTTCTCGCGGTCGTAATCCGAGGTGGTCTCTTCGATCTGCGCGCGGATCTGGGTGATGCGGCCCTGGATGTCTTCGGGTTTGCCGGCGCCGTCGATGATCGTCGTGTTCTCCTTCTCGATGCTGACCCGCTTGGCCTGGCCCAGCATGTCGAGCGTGACGTTTTCGAGCTTGATCCCGAGGTCTTCGCTGATCACCTGGCCGCCGGACAAGACGGCGATGTCCTCGAGCATCGCCTTGCGCCGGTCGCCAAAGCCCGGCGCCTTGACCGCCGCCACCTTGAGCCCGCCGCGCAGCTTGTTGACGACGAGCGTCGCCAACGCCTCGCCCTCGACATCCTCGGCGACGATCAAGAGCGGCTTGGCCGACTGGACCACCGCCTCGAGGACCGGCAGCATCGCCTGCAATCCGGACAGCTTCTTCTCGAACAGCAGGATGTACGGATTTTCGAGCTCGGCCACCATCTTCTCGGCGTTGGTCACGAAATAAGGCGACAGATAGCCGCGATCGAATTGCATGCCCTCGACTACGTCGAGCTCGGTTTCGAGGCTCTTCGCCTCTTCGACCGTGATCACGCCCTCGTTGCCGACCTTCTGCATCGCCTGCGCGATCATTTCGCCGATCTCGCGCTCGCCATTGGCCGAGATCGTGCCGACCTGGGCGATTTCCTCATTGGTCGAAATCTTTTTTGAGCGCTTCTTGATGTCCTCGACGACCGCCGCGACGGCCATGTCGACGCCGCGCTTCAGATCCATCGGGTTCATCCCGGCGGCCACCGCCTTCGACCCTTCGCGCACGATCGCCTGCGCCAGGATTGTTGCGGTCGTGGTGCCGTCGCCGGCCTGGTCGCTGGTCTTCGAGGCGACCTCCTTGACCATCTGCGCGCCCATGTTCTCAAACTTGTCGGAGAGCTCGATCTCCTTGGCGACGGTGACCCCGTCCTTGGTGATCCGCGGCGCGCCGAAAGATTTGTCGAGCACGACGTTGCGGCCCTTCGGACCCAGGGTCACCCTGACCGCGTTGGCGAGAATATCGACGCCGCGCAGCATCCGTTCGCGCGCGTCGGCATGAAATCTGACGTCCTTGGCTGCCATTCCTCGGTTCTCCTAAGCGACCTTTCTGGCCGGGGCGTCGTGCTCGATCACGCCCATGATGTCGGATTCTTTCATGATGATCAGTTCTTCGCCGTCAAGCTTGACCTCGGTGCCCGACCATTTGCCGAACAGCACGCGGTCGCCCGCCTTGACATCCATCGGCTGGATCTTGCCGTCTTCGCCGCGCGCGCCCGGACCGGCAGCCATCACCTCGCCTTCCATCGGCTTTTCCTTCGCCGTGTCCGGGATGATGATGCCGCCTTTGCTCTTCTCTTCCTCCTCGACGCGCCGGATCACCACACGGTCATGCAGCGGACGAAATTTCATGAAACCCTCCTCGACCCCGATTTCGATTGAGCGATTGGCACTCTCGGCGGTTAGCACTCTTCACGCCAGAGTGCTGCCTAGATAATTGGACCGTTTCGGCTTGTCAAGCAGCCGGGCCAGCCGGCCAGCGCCGCAGCGACCCGTCGATTGCCGGCAGTTTTGACAACAGCGCGTGCGCGGCGCACTCTCTGCCGGTTATGATGGGATCAGCCGCCACTGATGAGCCGCTCCGATGCCGCGAAACCTAGACTGGGAAGTTCCGGGCGAAATCCAGCCGAAGCCCGGCGAGTGCAGCTTTGACCTCGACCGCGCGCTCGGCGCGGTGCTGGGCTTGCGCGCGACCGTGCCGGAGGACGCCTTTACCGCCGGGACGCTCGGCACCGAGCGCGCCGGCAGCGGCGTGTTGATCCGCGATGATGGCCTCGTCCTGACGATCGGCTATCTGGTCACCGAGGCCGAGACGATCTGGCTGACCTCGGCGAGTGGCGGCGCCGTGCCGGGGCATGTTCTCGCTTACGACCAGGACACCGGCTTCGGGCTGGTCCAGGCGCTCGGCAGGTTGAATGAGGCGCCGCTCGAGCTCGGCGTCGGCATGCGGGTCGGTGCCGGCGACCGCGCGATCATGGCCGCCGAGGGTGGGCGTCGCCATGCCATCGCCGCGCGGGTGGTCGCTCGCCAGGAATTCGCCGGCTACTGGGAATACGTGCTCGACCGCGCCATCTTTACCGCCCCGGCGCACCCGTTTTGGGGCGGCGCGGCGCTGATCGCCGCCGACGGCCGGCTGATCGGCATCGGCTCGCTGCATGTCCAGCATTCGAGCGGCCGCGAGCTGCGCCGCGACGTCAACATGGTCGTGCCGATCGACTTGTTGCCGCCGATCCTCGACGACATGCTGACCTATGGGCGCCCGAACCGGCCGATGCGCCCCTGGCTCGGCCTCTATGCCGCCGAGGTAGAGGACGCGATCGTCGTTGCTGGTCTGGCCGAACGCGGCCCGGCGAGCGCCGCCGGGCTGCGGCCCGGGGACCGCATCCTGGCGGTGCGCGAGGACTCGGTCGCGAGCCTCGCCGGGCTCTGGCGCAAGGTGTGGGCCGGCGGGCCGGCCGGCAGCGAAGTCCAGCTCCAGGTGGCGCGGGACAGCGAAACCTTGACGGTTCGCGTTCTTTCGGCCGACCGCTCGCGATTTCTGAAGGCGCCAAAGCTGCACTGAGCCGGGGTGCTGCAGCTGCACTGCGCCGGCAGGACCGGCAGGCGGGCGAAGGCAGGCCTCGGCACCCCGCACGAGGCCGGTCGCAGCCTGCCGCCGAACTCGCTGCTCAATATGGGATCCTGTCGGGCTTCGCCTGGTACTTCTTCCAAACCTCGACGGCTTCGGTGCGTTGGATCTGGGTCGCGGGAATGGTGCGAAGTTGCGTCGGACGGCGCAGCTGCTCGAAGATCATCACGTCGTCGAACCCGCCATACTCGAACGCATCGCCGACCGACGCGCCGTAATAGATCCGTTCGATTCCGGCCCAATAGGCCGCGGCGGCGCACATCGGGCAAGGCTCGGCGCTCGTATAGAGAGTGCATCCGGTCAGTTTGAAGGCCCCGAGTTTTTTGCACGCCTGGCGAATTGCCTCGATCTCGCCATGCCAAGTCGGATCGCGCTCGGCGACGACCCGGTTGGCGCCTTCGGCGATAATTTCGCCGTCTCTGGCGATGACGGCGCCGAACACCCCGCCGGCATTGTCGACCAGCGATGTTTTGGCCGACAGCTCGATCGCCTCCGCATGAATTTCTCGTGTTGCGCGTCGCTGTGCATGGTTCGCATTTTTTCAAATCCACCGGCGATGCGGCGCGTTCGTGCGCCCTATTCACACTGGAACGAAACGGTAAAAATATAATGAATCGTGGTACTGCTTCAGATTGCCCGAAGGAACACGCCAATTTCGACAATGTAGAGGCCGAGGAGAAGGATGATGCCGGCGGCGGTGGTCCGCCGCGGCCCAAGCGGTCCAGGCCGCAGCCACCAATCGAACGCGCGGTTGGGGGTCGGCATCACCGGCCAGGCCAACAGCCACACGCTGACGGCGTTGCCGAGAAAGGTGCCGAAAACCGGATCGAGCCCGCTCAGCCGCGGAACCAGCAGGCGCAGCTCGATCATGACGATCGGAAACAGCACAAGAGGACGATCATCGATGGCTTCCAACCCGGCGGCGCCGGACCGGCGGCGCCGGACCGGCGCCGCCGGGCGGAAACCAGCCGGCGAACGTCCCTTCAAGCCGTCGGCTGGACCACGATTCGACCAGTGCCGCCGATGCTTCGATCAGACGGCGTCGTTCGGCCGAGGCCAGCCAGTCGTCGAGCTGCCTGGTCGTCGCGAAGCGGATCAGCGTGGTCCAAGCCGCCTGTTCGCGGGACGGCGCCTGCAGATAAGTGCCGCGATAGCCGGGAAATTCGGCCTGCGCCTGCTGAATCCGGGCCGACCAATCGTGAAATGCGCTCTCCAGACCCGGGCGGACCCGGGTGGCGATGACCTCGGTGACGCTGCCCCGAGCATGAAAATCGGCGGGCTGCTCGTCCGGCGCCAACGCCTAGTCGAGCAGAGACTCCAATTCCCGATAGAGGGACGCACGCGGTTGCGACGCCTGCCACTCGGAGAGCCGGCTCGCGTCGGAAAACTGCATGACCATCTGCCACTCGGCGCGCGACTGCAGCACCGGGACGAATTCGATGCAGACAAAGCCGGTCGCCGCTGCGGCAACGGCGGTCATGCGTGCCTGCCACGCGAGGAACCCGGCGTGCGCATCGTCGCGGACGCGCAGCCGGACGGCGATGGCGGATGCGGGCGCTTGATCCTTCATGGATCTCCCGGAAATACCGGCGGGTCGTGGCGAGCATCGGCGGCGTCGCGATGCCCGGCAGATCGCGACCGAAAGCCGCGGCCATTGTTCAAGCTCGTGAGCATCCAATTCCCGGACCGCGCCGATTTATGCGCATGGGCCGATCTATGCGCATGGAAAGTGCAAAACTTCGTAAATTTTTGCCGCTGCCGCGAGCCTTGGCGCCGAGCCGACCTCCGGTCCTCGATCCAGCGGCGTTCCTACAGGTTTGACATCCGCCATTCTGTTCTCTAACGGGGATGCTTGCCGTCAGCTTCGCGAAAGAATGGTTGTGTCTGCTGTCGCCGAACCTTCTCGGGCATTACTCCTGCGCCCGCACCTGCGCCGCCTCGAAGCCGAAGCGATCGGCATCATGCGCGAGGTCGCGGCCGAGTTCCGCCGTCCGGTCATGCTCTATTCGATCGGCAAGGATTCGAGCGTCATGCTGCATTTGGCGCGCAAAGCGTTTTATCCCGGCCGGCCCCCGTTTCCGCTGCTCCATATCGACACCCTGTGGAAGTTCGGCGAGATGATCGCGTTTCGCGACGCGACCGCGCGCCGGATCGGCATCGAGCTGATCGTCCACACCAACGCGGACGGGGTGCGGCGCGGCATCGACCCGATTTCCTCGGGCTCGGCGCTGCATACCGCGATAATGAAGACCGAAGCGTTGAAGCAGGCGCTCGATCGTCACGGCTTCGACGCGGCGCTGGGCGGGGCGCGCCGCGACGAGGAAAAGAGCCGAGCCAAGGAACGGGTCTTTTCGCTGCGCGGCGCCAACCACGACTGGAACCCGAAAAACCAGCGCCCCGAATTATGGCGGCTCTACAACACCCGCCTGTCCGGGTGCGAGACGATGCGGGTTTTTCCGCTGTCGAACTGGACCGAGCACGACGTCTGGGAATACGTCGCCGCCGAAGAAATTCCGGTGGTGCCGTTGTATTTCGCAGCCCTGCGGCCGGTGGTCGAGCGCAGCGGGACCTGGATCATGGTCGACGACGACCGCCTGCCGCTGAAGCCCGGCGAGGTGCCCGAGACCCGCCTTGTCCGGTTTCGCACCTTGGGATGCTATCCACTGACCGGGGCGATCGAGTCGGCGGCGGCGAACCCGGCCGAGATCCTCGTCGAATTGCGCGACACGCGCCGCTCCGAGCGGCAGGGCCGGCTGATCGACGGCGACGAAGATGCGGCGATGGAGCGCAAAAAGCGCGAGGGCTATTTCTGATGGCGGCACCCGGCGCGGCGACCCCTTGCGCGGCGAGCCGCGGGTCGCGCGAACGGGATCTCTTACGCTTTTTGACCTGCGGATCGGTCGATGACGGCAAATCGACCCTGATCGGCCGGCTGCTGCACGACTGCGCGCTGATCCTCGACGACCAGCTGGCGACGCTCGAGCGCGAGTCGCGGCGGTTCGGCACGACCGGGGACGCGATCGATTTTTCACTGCTGCTGGACGGGCTCGAAGACGAGCGCCAGCAGCGCATCACGATCGATGTCGCCTACCGCTTTTTCGCCACCCCGGCGCGCGCGTTCGTCGTCGCCGATACCCCCGGGCACGAGCAGTACACCCGCAACATGGCGACCGGCGCCTCGACCTGCGATCTCGCGGTGATTCTGGTCGATGCGGGCAAAGGCGTCCTGCCGCAGACCAAGCGGCACGCGTTCATCTGCTCGCTGCTCGGCATCCGGCGCCTCGTGCTGGCGGTCAACAAGATGGACACGGTCGGCTTCGACGCGCACCGGTTCGCCGAAATCGCCGCCGGGTTTTCCGGGTTCGCCGCCGGGTTGGGCGATGCTGCGGTGTGCGCGATCCCGCTCTCGGCGCTGTCGGGCGACAACGTCACCGGGCGCTCGGCGCGCATGCCGTGGTATCGCGGGCCGACCCTGATCGAGCACCTCGAAAGGGTCGAGTTGGCCGATCGCGCCGGGGACCGCCCGTTCCGCTTTCCGGTGCAATGGGTCAACCGCCCGAATGCCGGGTTCCGCGGTTTTTCCGGCACGGTCGCGTCGGGCTCGATCGCGCCCGGCGACCCGGTGCTGGTCGCCGGCTCCGGCCGCTCGACCCGGGTCAAGGAGATCGTCACCTTCGACGGTCCACTGGCGCGCGCCGACGAGGGCGACGCGGTGACCCTGACCCTGGCGGACGAGATCGATATCGCCCGCGGCGATGTGCTGGCCGATCCCCGCGACGAGCCCGAATGTGTCGACCAGTTCGCCGCCCAGGTGATCTGGATGAGCGAGCAGCCGCTGGTCCCCGGCCGCTCCTATCTGTTGAAGATCGCCACCCGCACCGTGCCGGCGACGGTCACCGCGCTCAAGCACCGCATCGACATCGAGACCATGGCGCATTTCGCCGACAAGAGCCTCGGGGCCAACGAAATCGGGTTCTGCAACCTGTCGACCGCTGCGCCGATTGCGTTCGATCCCTATGCGGTCAACCGCGACACCGGGGCTTTTATCCTGATCGACCGCTTCACCAACGAAACCGCCGGCGCCGGGATGATCGCCTTTGGCCTGCGCCGGGCCAGCAACATCCATTGGCAGGCGCTGACCGTCGGCCGGGCCGAGCGTGCGGCGCTGAAGGAGCAGGTCCCGGCGGTGCTGTGGCTGACCGGGCTGTCGGGCGCCGGGAAATCGACGATCGCGGATCTGGTCGAAAAAAAGCTGCTCGCCCGCGGCCATCACACGATGCTGCTCGACGGCGACAATCTGCGGCATGGGCTCAACCGCGATCTCGGCTTTACCGACGCCGACCGGGTCGAAAACATTCGGCGCGTCGGCGAGGTCGCCAAGCTGATGGCCGAGGCCGGGCTGATCGTGATCTGCTCGTTCATCTCGCCGTTCCGCGCCGAGCGCAGGATGGTGCGGGAGCTGACGGGGCCCACCCCGTTTCTCGAGGTCTTCGTCGACACCCCGCTCGAGGAATGCATCCGGCGCGATCCCAAGGGGCTTTACGCCAAGGCCAAGGCCGGACGGATCGAGCACTTTACCGGGCTCGACTCGCCTTACGAGACGCCGGAAGCCCCCGAGCTGCGCCTGACCACGGTCGAAGCCGGACCCGAGGATGCCGCCGAAAAGATCATCGAGGCGCTGCGGCAGCGCCGGATCATCTGACCGGGACCGGCGCAGCCTGACCCCGGTTTCGCGGTTCTTTCAGCTCGGCGGCGGCACGCCCGGCAAAATCAGGTGGCGCGGTTGAGGCGGTTGCCGACGAGATCGTCGACGACGGTCGGGTCGGCAAGGGTCGAGGTGTCGCCGAGGGCGTGGTGCTCGTCGGCGGCGATCTTGCGCAGGATGCGGCGCATGATTTTGCCCGATCGAGTCTTCGGCAGCCCGGGCGCCCATTGCAAGAGGTCGGGGGCGGCGATCGGGCTGATCTCGCGCCGCACCCAGGCGACCAGCTCGTGCCGCAATTCCTCGTTCGGCGCCTCGCTGATCTTCAAGGTCACATAGGCATAGATGCCCTGGCCCTTGATGTCGTGCGGGAAGCCGACCACCGCGGCCTCGGCGACCTTGGGGTGTGCGACCAGCGCGCTTTCGATCTCGGCGGTGCCGAGCCGGTGTCCGGCGACGTTGATCACGTCGTCGACCCGCCCGGTGATCCAGTAGTCGCCGTCCTTGTCGCGGCGCGCCCCGTCGCCGGTGAAATAAAGCCCCGGAAACGCCGAAAAATAGGTTTCGACAAAACGGCGATGATCGCCGAAGACGGTGCGCATGATGCCGGGCCACGGCCGCGCCAGGCACAAATTTCCCTCGCCCGGGCCTTCGATCCTCTTGCCCTCATTATCGACCAGGAGCGGCTCGACGCCGAAGAACGGGCGGGTCGCCGATCCCGGCTTCAGCGGCGTCGCCCCGGGCAGCGGGGTGATCAGGATGCCGCCGGTTTCGGTCTGCCACCAGGTGTCGACGATCGGGCAGCGCCGCTCGCCGACATGGTTATAGTACCACAGCCAGGCTTCGGGGTTGATCGGCTCGCCGACCGTGCCGAGGATGCGCAGGGAGCGCCGGCTGGTGCGGCGGACCGGCTCTTCGCCCTCGCGCATCAAGGCGCGGATCGCGGTCGGGGCGGTATAGAAGATGCTGACCTGATGCTTGTCGACGACCTGCCAGAAGCGCGAGGCGTCGGGGTAGTTGGGCACCCCCTCGAACATCAGGGTGGTGGCCCCGTTGGCGAGCGGCCCGTAGATGATGTAGCTGTGCCCGGTCACCCAGCCGACATCGGCGGTGCACCAATAGACCTCGCCCTCGCGATAGTCGAACACGTATTCGTGGGTCAGCGAGGCGTAGACGAGATAGCCGCCGGTGGTGTGCAGCACCCCTTTGGGCTGTCCGGTCGAACCCGAGGTGTAGAGGATGAACAGCGGGTCTTCGGCCGACATCTCCTCGGCCGGGCAATCGGGCGAGGCCGCGGCGCAGGCTTCGTGATACCAGATGTCGCGCCCTTCGGCCCAATTGACCGCACCTCCGGTCCGGCGCACGACGATGACCTCGCGCACGTCCGGGCAACTCTCGAGAGCGGCGTCGGCATTGCGCTTGAGCGGCACGGTGCGGCCGCCGCGCAGCCCCTCGTCGGCGGTGACGAGGACCGTCGAGCGGCAGTCGCGGATGCGGCCGGCGAGGCTGTCCGGCGAAAAGCCGCCGAACACGACCGAATGGACGGCGCCGATGCGGGCGCAGGCCAACACTGCCACCGCGATCTCCGGGATCATCGGCAGGTAGATCGTGACCCGGTCGCCCTTTTTGACACCCCTCGATTTCAGTACGTTGGCAAAGCGGCACACCCCCTCGTGCAGCTCGCGGTAGGTGATGCGCCGGTCTTCGCCGGGATCGTCACCTTCCCACAGGATCGCAGTCTGGTCGCCGCGCCGGGCGAGGTGCCGATCGACGCAGTTCCAGCAGGCGTTGAGCGTCCCGTCCTCGTACCAGGCGAGGCGGACCTCGCCCTCGAAGGCAGCGTTCTTGACTTTGCGGTAGGGCTTGATCCAGTCAAGCCGCTTGCCGTGCTCGCCCCAGAACCGGTCGGGATCGGCCAGGGACTCCCGATAAAGCCGGAAATAATCAGCCTCGCTGATCTTGCCGGTTTGCGGATGGGCCGAGATCGGTATCGCGGTCCGGCTCGACATGGGCGCCCTTCCTCCTCGGCTGGCGGCACCGGTCGATGCGCCGCGCGCAGTCACCGAAGATTATTCCGCCGGGCCGAGTGGTTTACAATACCCGTTCCATCTGGCGGACGCAGGCCGAGCCGTCCTGCAGGCGGGCGCCGGTCGCCAGCAGCGCCGCTTGGGTCCGGTTGGCCACATGCAGGCGCTTGATGATCTGCTTGACATGGGCCTTGACCGTGCTTTCCGACATCGACAAGGCATCGGCGATCAATTTGTTCGAGCGGCCTTCCGAGATCAGCGCCAGGACGTCGCGCTGGCGTCGGGTCAACTCCCGCCATGCCGGCTGGGGCGGGCTCGGAGCCGCGCCCTCGAGCCCAGGCTCGGTCAGCGCCAGCGGCACGTAGGTCCCGCCGGCGCGGATGCGCTCGAGCGCGGCGACCAGAACCTTGAGGCTGAGGCTCATCGGCAGAAAGCCGCGGGCGCCCGAGCGCAGGATCGTGCGCGCGCGCTCCGGGTCGTCGCAGTCGGCCGCCACCAGGATCGGGGTCTGGGGCGCCGCCGCGGCCAACAGCGCGAGATCGATCAGGTCGATCTGCCCGCAGGTCGAGCCGCCGAGCAGGATCACCGCGAAGCCCTCGCCATGCCGCAGCAGCCGCACCAGGTCCGCAGCGCTCGGCACATCGCTGATCCGCCAGCGCCTCGGTTGTTGGCCGAGCGCCAGTTTGAAGCAATCGCGCCGCAACCGGCTGTGATCGACGATCGCCAGATGCCGGCGAACCGGCTCAACGAACTCGACCGCCGCATTGCGCGGCTCATCGATGTTGCGCGGCTGCTCGTCGATGACGCTGTCGCCCAGCGAGTTCACAGAGTGATGAAGTTCCAAACCTTGACCCCCCGATGCTTCAGGTTTGCGGCCAGGATGCCCTTTTGCGCATAGCACCAGCGTAACTTTTTGTAAACTCGCGTAACGCTGCGTGAATACATTCGTCAGATCACCTTAATCCGTTGGGAGACCATGGAAAATGCCGCCCGGACCATCGTGGGCCATTACTTATTTGACGTTCTTTTGCCACAGGCGACCGCGAATTGTCAGCGGAACGAAAGGAGCGTTGGCGAATAGACGCTTCACCGGACAGGATCTTGGCCCGGCAAGGCGGATCGAGCATAACCCGAGCGGGCGGCGGCCAATGCCGATCCGGTAAACGGAGCGGGTTGCATTTGCCAAACGGGCGCCGAGATTCCCTCCGAGCCAAACCGCTTCCAGCCTGCTACGCTTGAGGCTGACAATTCGTGCCGGGAGGCAGAGATGCAGTATGGGTTCGGCGCGCCGGTCAGCGGTTCCCTTGCCAGGCCGGAGAACCTTGCGCGCATCGCCGTCGAGGGTGAGGCGGCCGGTTACGACTACGCCACGATCAGCGACCACGTCGTGATCCCGCGCGACATCGAGGCCCGCTATCCCTACAGCGATACCGGCGAATTTCCCGGGCGCTCGCGCGGCGACCGGCACGAGCAATTGACCGCGGTCGCCTTTATCGCCGGCAAGACCTCGCGGCTGCGGCTGGTGACCTCGGTCACCGTCGTCCCGCACCGGCCGGCGGTGCTGCAGGCCAAGATGCTGGCCACCATCGACGTATTGTCGAACGGCCGGCTGACCTTCGGCATCGGCGCCGGCTGGATGAAAGAGGAGTTTGCGGCATTGGGCGCCCCGCCCTTCGCCGAGCGCGGCGCGGTTACCGACGAATACGTAACGGCCTG
The DNA here is from genome assembly GCA_963703665.1 of uncultured Alphaproteobacteria bacterium. Taxonomy (GTDB): domain Bacteria; phylum Pseudomonadota; class Alphaproteobacteria; order ATCC43930; family CGMCC-115725; genus AP-15. Next base: position 774,056 of record CAVPFB010000003.1, read on the forward strand.
CCGCGAGCTGTGGACCAAGGACGATCCGCGTTTCGAAGGCAAGTATGTCAAATTTTCCGACGTGCTGTTCGAGCCCAAGCCGGTGCAAAAGCCGCACCCGCCGATCTGGGTCGGCGGCGAGAGCGGCCCGGCGCTGCGCCGCACCGCGCGGCTCGGCGACGGCTGGTATCCGATCGGCACCAACCCCCAGCACCGGCTCGATTCGATGAAGCGCTTCGCGACCGGGGTCGAGCGCCTGCGCCGGCTGACCCGCGAGGCCGGGCGCGACCCGTCGCAGGTGGCGCTCGCCTATCGCATCACCAGCTGGGGGAAATCCCTGCCCGCCCGAGCCGATGACGGCGAGCGGCGGCTGTTCTCCGGCGACACCGCCGACATTGTCGCCGATCTGCGGGCATTCCGCGACTTTGGCGTCGGCCACGTCGATTTCAACTTCGAGGGCGCCACTGCCGATGAAATGATCGCCAACATGCGCCGCTTCCGCGAGGATGTGCTGGCGAAGGTGTGATTATTATACCGCAAAGATACAGCGGGGAGCTGTCATTGCGAGCGCAGCGAAGCAATCTCGGGGTTGGTCGGGCACGCCGGATCGAGATTGCCGCGTCGGCCTCCGGCCTCCTCGCAATGACAGCCCTTCGCGGATTCATCGTCAATTTGATAAAGGAGCTGCAGTTGCTGAAGCTCGGATACAAGGCGTCGGCCGAACAGTTCGGGCCGCGCGAATTGCTCGACTTCTCGTGCCTGGCCGAGGAGGTCGGGTTCGACTCGGTCTTCGTCAGCGACCACTTCCAGCCGTGGAAGCACACCGACGGCCACGCGCCGTCGGCGCTCGCCTGGCTCGGCGCGCTCGGCGCCCGCACCCGGCGGGTGGTGATCGGCACCAGCGTCTTGACCCCGACCTTCCGCTATCACCCCTCGGTCGTCGCCCAGGTCTTCGGCACGCTCGGAATCGATGTTCCCGGGCCGCGTCGTGCTCGGCGTCGGCACCGGCGAGTTGCTGAACGAGGTGCCGGCGATCGGCGTCAAATGGCCGGGCGCCAAGGAGCGGCGCGATCGGCTGCGCGAGGCGATCGCATTGATCAACAAATTGTGGACCGAGGACCGGGTCACCTTCGAGGGCCAGTTCTATCGCACCGAAAATGCGACGATCTACGACAAGCCCAAGGAGAAGGTGCCGATCTGGGTCGCCGCGTCCGGCCCGCTCGCGGCGGCGATGGCGGGCCAGGTCGCCGAGGGGTTCATCTGCACCAGCGGCAAGAACCCGCAACTCTATACCGAGCTGACCGGCAAGGTCGGCGAGGGCCTCGCCAGGGCCCGGCGCGAGCATGCGAGCCTCGAAAAGATGATCGAGGTCAAGGTATCGTTCGACACCGATGCGGCCCGCGCCAAGGACGACACCCGGCATTGGGCGGCGCTGGCCCTGACCCCCGAGGAGAAGGTCGGGGTCGAGGACCCGGTCGAGATGGAGCGGCTCGCCGCCGCGCTGCCGCTCGACCGCGCCGCCGGCCGCTGGATCGTCTCCGCCGACCCGCAGGAGCAGGTCGAGAAGATCCGCCCCTATGTCGAGCTCGGCTTCACCCATCTCGTCTTTCACGCCCCCGGCCCCGACCAGGCGCGGTTTTTAAAGCTCTACGCCGAGCAGGTGGTGCCCTTGCTGCGAGCCAAGCTCGGGTGATGAACCGCGAAGTCACGATCAAAGCGCTGGCCGGCATCAAGCTGGTCGAGCCGGGCGATGATCTCGGCGCGATCACCATCGAGGCGTTTGCCGCAAACCGCCTGACGCCGCAGCAGGGCGACGTTTTGGTGGTGGCGCAGAAGATCATCTCGAAGGCCGAGGGCCGGTATGTCAATGTAAAGACCGTCGAGCCCTCGGAACGGGCGGTGGCACTCGCCGCCGAAACCGACAAGGACCCGCGCTTTGTCGAGGTGGTGCTCGGCGAGTTCGAAACGCGTGGTGCGCCATCGCCCCGGCCTGCTGATCGTCGAGCACCGGCTCGGTTTTGTCATGGCCAATGCCGGCATCGACCATTCGAACATCCCGACAGGCGAGGGGGCGGAGCGCGTGCTGCTGCTGCCGCAAGACCCGGACGGCTCGGCGCGCGCCTTGCGAGAGCGCATCATCGCCGCGTTCAGGCGTCGGAATCGGGGTCGTCATCAGCGACAGTTTTGGCCGGGCCTGGCGGAAGGGCACAGTCGGCATCGCGCTCGGCGCCGCCGGGCTGCCAGCCGTGATCGACATGCGCGGTCAGCCCGACCTCTTCGGGCGCGAATTGCTGGTGACCGAGACCGGCTTTGCCGACGAGGTCGCCGCCGCTGCCGGGCTGCTGATGGGCCAGGCCGACGAAGGCTTGCCGATGGTGCTGATGCGCGGGCTCGGTTGGTCCGCTCCCGATGCGCCGGCCGCCGCCCTGGTCCGCCCGGCCGAGCACGATCTGTTCCGATGACTGCTGACCCTGGCCGGGTCCTGGCGCTGTCGGGCGGCATCGGCGGCGCCAAGCTGGCGCTCGGCCTCTACCGCGTCCTGCCGCCGGGGGCGCTGACGGTCGTGGCCAATACCGGCGACGATTTCGAGCATCTGGGGCTCGCGATCTCGCCCGACCTGGACACCCTCCTCTACACGCTCGCCGGCCTCGACAATCCCGCAACCGGCTGGGGCCGGAAGGACGAGACCTGGACCTTTATGGCCGCGCTCGAGCAGCTCGGCGGGGACACCTGGTTCAAGCTCGGCGACGGCGACCTCGCCACCCATGTCGAGCGCACCCGCCGCCTTGCCGCGGGCGAAACCTGGCGCAGATCGCCGACGATTTCCGCCGCCGGCTCGGGATCTCGGCGCGGCTGCTGCCGATGAGCGACGACCGGGTGCGCACCCGGCTGTTGACCGCCGCGGGCTGGCTCGACTTCCAGGATTATTTCGTGCGCCGGCAATGCGCGCCCGTGGTCCGCGAGATCGCCTATACCGGTGCCTCCGCGGCCCGCCCGCACCCGGATTTCGTGGCGGCGCTCGCCGACCCGGCGTTGGGCCTGGTCGTGATCTGCCCGTCGAACCCGTGGATCAGCATCGATCCAATCCTCAGCCTGCCGGGAGTGCGCGAGGCCTTGCGCGCATGTCCCGCACCGGTTGTCGCGGTCTCGCCGATCATCGGCGGCAAGGCCGTCAAGGGGCCGACCGCCAAGATCATGGCCGAGCTCGGGTTGCCGGTCGAGGCCGCTGCAGTGGCGCAGCATTATGGCGATCTCCTCGATCATTACGTGATCGACGAGGCGGATTTCGCAGTAACGGCAGATCTCGATCTGCCGCTGACCGCGACCCGCACCCTGATGGAAACGCTCGTCGATCGCGAGGCGCTGGCGCGCACGGTGCTCGGCGTCGCCCGGGGCTTCTAGCGTGGATCTGTGGGCGGTGGTGCCGGTCAAGGAGCGGGATCGGGCCAAGGAGCGGCTCGCCCGGCGGCTGCCGCCGGAGCTGCGCCAGGCGCTGGCCCTGGCGATGCTCGAAGACGTGCTGGCGGCGCTCGCCGTTGCCCAGCACCTCGCCGGGCTTCTGCTCGTCACCATCGACCCGGCGGCCGGTCTGCTGGCTCGGCGCTACGGTGCGCGCGTTGTCGAAGACGGCGCCCGAGACGGCCACACCGGCGCCATCGCCGCGGCGGCCCGGCTGCTGGCGGCGGAAGGGCGCGCCGGCATGCTGACCCTGCCCGGCGACATCCCGCTCGTAACCGCGCACGAAATCAGCCAAATGATCGCGGCGCATCGTCCGGCGCCCTCGTTCACGATCGTGCCGTCGCATGACGAGGGCGGCTCGAACGCGATCCTGGTGTCGCCGTCCGATGCGGTGCCGCTGCGCTTTGGCGCCGACAGCTTTTACCCTCATCTGCGTGCCGCCGAGGCCCACGGCATCCGCGCTACCGTGCTGCGCCTGCCGGGGATCGCGCTCGACATTGACAATCCCGAGGATCTCGCCGCCTTTGCGCGCCAGCCATCGCCGACCCGCACGCGCGCGTTTCTCGCCGAAAATGCTATGCTGCCGCCGGTACCGCGCCCCGGCGAGCCTCCTGGAGAATGTTGGGAATGACCATCGACGAGGTTCTGAAAAAGGCCTGCACCGGGCGGCGCTTGTCCGCCGACGCGGCCCTGGCGCTCGCCCAATCGGATGCCGCCGCCGATCCGCGGCCGTTGATGAAGCTGGCGGCGGCGGTGCGCGACGAAGGCCATGGCGGGCTCGTTTCCTATTCTCCCAAAGTCTTCATTCCGCTGACCCAGCTGTGCCGGGACGTGTGCCACTACTGCACCTTTGCCCATCCGCCGCGTCCGGGGGAGCCGGCTTATCTCGGCGCCGACGAGGTGCTGGCGATCGCCCGCGCCGGGGCCGAGGCCGGCGTTCACGAGGCGCTTTTCACCTTGGGCGACAAGCCCGAATTGCGCTATGCCGCGGCGCGCGAGAGATTGGCCCGGCTCGGCCACGCGACCACACTCTCCTACCTGGCCGAGATGGCCGGGCTGGTATTGCGCGAGACCGGGCTGTTGCCGCATCTGAACCCCGGCATCATGACCGGCGCCGATCTCGACCTGCTGCGGCGGGTTTCGGCGTCGCAGGGGATCATGCTCGAAAGCACCTCCGAGCGGCTGCGCCGGCGCGGCGGGCCGCATTTCGGCTCGCCCGACAAGGACCCGACGCTGCGGCTCGAAACCATCCGCGCGGCCGGCGAGGCGGCGGTGCCGTTCACCACCGGCATCCTGATCGGCATCGGCGAGACCCGCCGCGAGCGGATCGAGTCGCTGCTGGCCGTCCGCGACCTCAATGACCGCTACGGCCACATCCAGGAAATCATCATCCAGAATTTCCGGGCCAAGCCCGGGACGCGGATGGCTGAGGCGCCCGAGCCCGATCTCGCCGACCATCTGTGGACGATCGCCGCCGCCCGGCTGATCTTCGGCCCCGCAATGAACCTCCAGGCGCCCCCCAACCTGAACCCAGGCGGGCTGGCCGAGATGATCGACGCCGGGATCAACGATTGGGGCGGGGTTTCGCCGGTCACCCGCGACCACGTCAACCCCGAGGCGCCGTGGCCGGCCCTCGATCATCTCGCCCGAGAGACCGCGGCGGCCGGCAAGGTGCTGGTGCCGCGCCTGGCGATCTATCCCGAATACTCGCGCGACCCCGAGCGCTGGCTCGATCCGGCATTGCGCACGCCGGTCTTGCGGGCGATGGATGCCGAAGGGTTTGCCCGCCCCGATGCGTGGATCGCAGGTTCCGGCAGCGAGCCGCCAAGAGAGCCGACCCCTCACCCCAGCCCTCTCCCCGCAAGCGGGGCGAGGGAGAAGACGGCGGGAAGCCCCTCGCCCCGCTTCAGCGGGGAGAGGGAGGGACCCGCGCCGCGGGAGGGTGAGGGGCAGATCGCGCCGATCCTCGACCGCGCCTCGGCCGGCGAGACCCTCGCCGAAGCCGAGATCGTGCGGCTGTTCCAGGCGCGCGGCGACGCCTTCACGCAAGTGTGCCGGGCGGCCGACCGGCTGCGCCGGCGGGTCAACGGCGACACCGTCAGTTATGTCGTGACCCGCAACATCAACTACACCAACGTGTGCTATTTCCGCTGCCAGTTCTGCGCCTTCTCCAAGGGCAAGCTCAGCGAGAACCTGCGCGGCCGGCCCTACGACCTCGATCTGCCCGAAATCCAACGGCGGGTCGAGGAAGCCTGGGAGCGCGGCGCCACCGAGGTCTGCCTGCAGGGCGGCATCCACCCCGAATACACCGGAGCCACCTATCTTTCGGTCTGCCGCGCGATCAAGGCGGTGGTGCCCGAGATCCACATCCACGCGTTCTCGCCGCTCGAGATCTGGCAGGGGGCGAAGACCCTCGGCCGCACCCTCCCCGACTTTTTACGCGAGCTGAAGGAGGCCGGGCTCAGCTCGCTGCCGGGCACCGCGGCCGAGATCCTCGACGACGAGGTTCGCGCGGTGATCTGCCCGGACAAGATCAAGACCGCAGAGTGGCTCCAGGTCATGGAAGCCGCGCACGGCGTCGGCCTGCGCGCCACAACCACGATCATGTACGGCCATGTCGACCATTACGAGCATTGGGCGCGGCACCTGTTGCGCATCCGCGCCTTGCAGGCCCGGACCGGCGGCTTCACCGAGTTCGTGCCGCTGCCGTTCGTGCCGATGGAGACGCCGATCTATCTGAAGGGCTGCGCCCGCCGCGGCGCCACCTGGCGCGAGGCGGTATTGATGCACGCAGTCGCCCGGCTGGCATTGCACCCGGTCATCACCAACATCCAGACCTCCTGGGTCAAGATGGGCAGCGGCGGCGCCGCGTATTGTCTCACTGCCGGGGCCAACGATCTCGGCGGCACCCTGATGAACGAAAGCATCACCCGCGCCGCCGGCGCCGTCCACGGCCAGGAGATGCCGCCCGCAGCGATGGAGGATCTTATCCGCGGCTTGGGCCGCACCCCGCGCCAGCGCACGACGCTCTACGCCGACGCGCCGCCCGCGCGCAAAGCCGCCTCGTTCGGCGCAGCACCGTTGACCGAACCCGTCAACACCCCGGCCCGCCGCTACGAACGCCATCGGGAGCACGCGGCCGCCGACGACTGAGCCAGGTCTCGCCCGCGCAGGGCCCCTGCAGGGCCTCCTAAATGGCGCTAAGATTTTGGCAACAACTCCCATAATCGGGCGAGCCGGAGGCATGAATTGGGCGGATCGCCGAGGGTACTCTGGTGGTCGATCAGGTAATAGCAGCCGACGAGCGCATCGTGCACAGCAACGGCTTGCTCGAGGGTCAGGCCGACCAGGGCGTGGCGCAGTATAGGATCGCGCTCCGCGGGTGACATTGCGACGAAGGCCGATATCTTATACTCGGCCGAAAGCAGCCCCAATGCCGGCGGCAGTCCGAGCGCCGGGTCCGCTGGCCGGAACATTGCTTTGCGCGAAACCCTCTCGCACACCCCAGCTGGTAACAACTGAAAGACTAGCGACAATCGCGAGAACCTTTATCAAAATTCTTTTACTCATCTGAGCCTCTCTTGAAAAATTATATGTTCCCTAGTGTGTACGACAGCAGTTAATGTGCGATGAACTGACCCTTGATTACAAGATTTTTTTGGGTCAGACTACGTCGGGTTTCTGGTGTTCGGGGAGGCGCATCATGGAGATCAATGCCGCCGTGTTTCGCAAGGTTCACGAACCGCTGACGATCGAAGAGGTCGAGATCGACAAGCCGTGGGGCCGCGAGGTGCTGGTCCGCACCGCCGCGACCGGGGTCTGCCACAGCGACCTGCACGTCGTCGACGGGATCGGGCGGTTCCCGCTCGACCGGCCGATCGTGTTGGGCCACGAGGGCGCCGGGGTCGTCGACGCGGTCGGCGCCGACGTAACCACCGTCAAACCCGGCGACCATGTCGTCGCCTGCCTCTCCGGCTTTTGCGGCGCGTGCCCGCAATGCCTGTCGGGCCATCCCAACCTGTGCACCGGCGGCCTCGTCACCCGCCCGGACGATGCCGCGCCGCGGCTGTCGCAGAACGGCCAGCCGTTGCGCCAGTTCATCGGCATTTCGAGCTATGCCGAAAAGATGCTGCTGCACGAAAATTCGATCGTCCGCATCGACCCGGAATTGCCGCTCGACCGCGCCGCGCTGGTCGGCTGCGGCGTCTTGACCGGGGTTGGTGCTGCGTTGCGCAGCTCGGGGCTCGAAGCGGGCCAGACGGTCGCGGTCTTCGGCTGCGGCGGGGTCGGCTGTCGATCATCCAAGGGGCGCGGATCGGCGGCGCGCGGCAGATCATCGCCGTCGATCAGTTCGAGGCGAAGCGCGAGATGGCGACCCGCGCCGGTGCGACCGACTTCGTCAACGGCGCTGAGGATGACCCGGTCAAAAGGGTGCGCGCGTTGACCGGCGGGCAGGGGGTCGATCACGCCTTCGAGGCGGTGGGCGTGGCCGCGCTGGTGCGGCAGGCGATCGAGAGCCTGGCGATCCGCGGCACCGCGACGATCGTCGGGGTATTGCCGCCGGACGCGATGATCGAGTTCCCGTGGATGGCGATCCGCCCCGAATGCAAGGTGCAGACCTCGCGCATGGGCTCGAACCGCTTCCGCACCGACATCCCGCTCTACCTCGATTTCTACCGCCAGGGCCGACTCGACCTCGACGCCATGGTCACCAAGCGCGGCCACCTTGCCGACATCAACGAAGCCTTCCGCGCCATGAAAGCCGGCGAGGTCGCCCGCACCGTGCTGACGTTCGATTAACGGTGAGCCCGCATGCTTCGCTGAGGTTCGACTAGAGATCTGGCTAAGCTATGCAACAGCTCAAGCTTCCTAATGGGTCGTACGTCCACCCAGGAGAGGTGGATCGCTTACAGGTCGAAAGGCATTTCTGGCGAAAGAGGTATTTCGTGCAGATGTGCTTGCATGATGGACGAGCGATTTATTTGTGCACCGGACTGTCTGAGCCAGAAGCGAGGGAGATCAGGCGTCAGTATGAACAACAGCTTGAAGCGCTCGCCGCTGATGTATCAGCATACAAAGAGGGACGCGCAACAGGGCTTACGCGGGGCGAGAAGATAGGTTACGCAAGAGGACATAGAGACGGCTATAACGAAGGTCTTGCGTGTGCCTTGAGCGAGGCCCAAGAGCAAGCGTTCAAAACAGGTATAGATGCTGTTCTTAAACAACTTAGATTACGTCAATTTGAATTTAATGATGAGATGCGATATCAGATCCATTTGGTTGAAGCGCGAAGGCAATCGCTTATCGCTATGAATGATTTGATCGAGAGCATCGTGGTGATGTTCGCTCCGCAGCCGCAAGCTACCGGTGAACAGGTAGATACGGAACTCACGTAGGACCAACCGGCACTCCGGCTCGGAGTTGCAGGAGCGCAGCTTCAGACAAGTGCGTCTTCGGTTACTTCGGCTCCGCCGGTTCTTCCTCGAGACGGCGGACGCGGTTGGCGAGGCGCTCGTGCTGGCTGTGCATCACCCGCAATTCGGTCAGGACGAGGCCCAGGTGCATGACCATTGCGGTCAGCACCCGCATGTCGTCACGCATCGAGGCCATCTCTTCGAGCATGCGCTGCTGCTGGCGGGCAAGGAATCCGAGGGTGATCGGTTCTTCGGCTAAGACGCTTATTTGATATTTCTTTAGGCACGAGACAAGCGTAAGTGGTCGATCGGTTTCTGCGCGGTTTCCTGAGCCAGAAGTTCGCAACGTCATCCGGCTTGCCATCCCGACGAAGATCGGGACCCGCTGCGCCCGTGGGTACCGGCCTTCGCCGGTATGACAGGAAGATATCGCAGGAACCAAACCCCAAGGACTTCTGGCCCGGATAACGTGCCCGGCGCCGGTCACGTGCCGATGCGCCAGCCGGCTTTGGCGGCGAAGTCGTCGAAGAAGTCGGTGTCGTAGGCCTGCTCCGGCGAGGCGCGCACCAGTTCGTCGATCACATGCGCGTCGTTGCCGACGAGGATGCGCCAGCGCTCGGCCTTGACCCCGTCGAGGATGATCTTGGCCGCCTCGGCCGCACTCGTTGGCGCCTCCTCGCGAAAGCGGCGGTCGCGCTCGGCTACCAGTTTGCGGATGTCGTCGTCCGACAGGCTCGCTGCGTCTCGGCCCATCGAGGCGATGCGCGCCCGCGCCTGCGCCAACTGCATCGCGTCGATCTCTTCGGTCTCGTTGCCGGCCTGGATCTTGCGCGAGTTGACGGTGATCCCGGTGCCGATATGGCCGGGCATGACGACCGAGCATTTGATGTGGGGCGCGTTGATCTTGAGGTCGGTGATCAGCGCCTCGGTAAAGCCCTTGACTGCGAATTTCGCCGCACTGTAGGCGGTGTGCGGGATGCGCGGGCCGACCGACGCCCAAAACCCATTGACGCTGCTGGTGTTGACGATGTGGCCTGCCTCGGCCTTCAGTAGCATCGGCAGAAAGGCGCGGGTGCAGTGATAGACCCCGCCCCAGCAGATGTTGAAGGTCCGTTCCCACTCGTCCGGGCTGTGGGCGATCATGCTGCCGCCGCCGCCGATGCCGGCGTTGTTGAACAACAGGTGGATCTTGTCGGTGCCGTGGCGGTCCGCGACCTCGTCGCGCAACCGCGCTACCTGCGCTATGTCGGAGACATCGGCGGTGTGGGTCGTGAGGCGCAAACCCTGCGGCAGACCCGCCGCCTCGCACAGCCGTTGGGTTTCCGCCATCCCTGCTGCGGAGACATCGCACATCGCGACATTGCAGGCTTCCGCGGCCAATTGGCGGACGAGCTCGCGCCCCATGCCCGAGCCGCCGCCGGTGACGACCGCGATCCTTCCCGCGAAATCCTTCATTTGTCGTGTCCCTTCCGATCGCTTGGCTCGGAGCAGACGCTACCGGCTTCACCATCTCGATGAAAGACGAGCCTCAGCGGATCAAGACAATTTTGACGCCGATATCGACCCTCGCCCAGGCTCGGTCGGCGGTGATGGCAGCGCATCCGAGCTTGTCACCAAGGGCGAGGCAAGCGCGATCGCCGAGCGATAGGCCGGCACGCCGCGTCCGCGAACGCAGTCGTGCCGCGGCGCGCGCCAGCGGCTCGTCAAAGGCTACGACACGCAAATCCATTGTGCTCACTGCCGCGTCAGCTTGAGCATCGTTCAAGCCATCATCGTGCAACTTCGAAAGGATCTCGCAAAAATTAACGGCGCTGATGGTCGCGCCGACGAGGCGGTGCGGATCAATATTGTCGAATGGTTCATTCTTTAGAGCGGCGAGGATCGCTGAAGCGTCGGCAACGATAGCATCCTCATTCACGCGCCGCCTCTTCACGCCGCTCGGCGATCAGCTCTGCCACCAAGTCGCGACCTGAACTATAGCGAGCCACGATCTGCTGCGCCTCGCGCAACGCTTGTTCCGGGGTGCGCAGGCGCAATTCGCCTTCGCCGACTGTCTCGACGATCAGCTCGTCGCCCGGCTTCAGACCGGCCGCAGCGCGGCATTCGGCCGGGATGACGATGCGGCCTTGCTGGTTGATCCGTGCCCTGCCTCGCATGTCAAATATCCTGATAGATGTCATACGGTGGTGAGATGACACTCCGAGCAAAATGTGTCAAGCAGCCGCCTATTCCACGAGAATTACCTGCTCTGCTATGGTCGAGTGCAGGGAGGATCGGGCGATGCTGACGACGACGCGCGACATGATCATGCCGACGGCGATCACCGGGTCGTATCCGCGGCCGTTGTGGTTCGATGCCAGCCTGCAAGGCCGGTCGTTCAAGGCGGCGCTCGGCGACTCGCTGTTTCGCGAGCAGTATCTCGACGCGGTCGCCGCCGTGATCAATGCGCAGGAGGCGGCCGGGCTCGACATCGTCACCGACGGCGACAGCCGCTTCGACCTCGCGGTCGGCGGCAAGTCGTGGTTTTTCTACCCGATCGAGCGGCTGGGCGGCATCCATGGCCATCGCTCGACCTCGCGGGGCTGGATGGGCCGGCCCGGGATCGAGCCCGGCCATATCCTGTGGGAGGTACAGGAGGCCTATCAGCCGGCCGTCGTCACCGAAAAACTGACGCGCGGGCCGCTCGAATACGCCGCGTTGTGGCAGATCGCCCAGCGCCTCAGCGACCGGCCGGTCAAATTCGGCGCGATCTGCGCGCCGGCGCTCGCCGAGCATGCTGTGGAACCAGCATTACCCGGACGACCGGGCGATGGTGCTCGACCTGTGCGACATCATCAACGCCGAATTGCGCGAGCTCGCCGCCGCCGGCTGCCCAGTGGTCCAGGTCGAGGAGCCGCGCCACCATGGCCTGACGACGCGGCCCGACTGCGCCGAGGCCGACCTCGAATTCCAGACGCAAGCCTTCAACCGCCAGCTCGCCGGCGTCGACGCCGAGATCTGGGTCCATACCTGCTGGGGCAACCCGAACCAGCAGCGGGTTTATTGGGAGGTGCCGAGCTACGAGCGCGCCCTCCCCCATCTGCTGCAATTGAACGCCGACGTCATCACCTTCGAATGCGCCTCGAGCGACGGCAAGGACCTGCCGCTCTTCGCCAAATACCAGACCGACAAAAAAATCGGCATCGGCGTCGTCAACCATTGCAATACGATCGTCGAGCCGCCCGAGCACGTCGCCGGGCTGATCAGAAAGGCGCTTGAATACATCCCGCCCGAACGGCTGGTCATCACCACCGATTGCGGCTTTGGCCGCGAAGGCCTGTCGCGCCGCATCGCCTATTACAAATGCGTGTCGCTGGTCCAAGGCACCAACATCGTCCGCCGCGAGCTGCGCCTCCCCGAAGCCCCTATCCGCGCCGCCGACCCGAAGCTTTATTTCGCGGCGTCTGACAACAGGTAAGCCCGGCCCATCGGTCCGCCTCGGCTGCGCCAGGTTTCCCACCCAGCGTCGGCGCGTCAAAGGGCATTTTCTTGGGCTGCAAAAAATTGTGATGCTCGACCGGCTGTGCGGATGGTGCCAAACCCGCTGAGACATCGATCGGGATCAGGTCGGCGCGTCCAAAGGAGGAGTTGGAAAGGACCACAGACGAACCAGGGTCCGATCCCAGGATCGAAAAGGGGGGAGCTGATGGCGAAGACGGATGTCGCAGGCGTCGCATCGCCGGGCTCGGCCCAACCGGATGCGATCCGCGGCCAAATCGCGGCGCGCATCGACCGGCTGCCGCTGACCCGCGTGCAATGGCAGCTGGCCATTCTGGTGGAGGTCACCTGGGGCTTCATCATCTTCGATACCGACGGCATCGGCGCCCGCCTCTATCCCTTCGTCTGGCGCCCGCATCACATCATCACGGTGTTCCAGTATTCGGTGATCCAGGCTTTGCAGGTCGGGCTGGGCATTCTGCTCGGCGTCTTTTTGATGAGCTGGGTCGCCGACCGTTTCGGTCGCCGACCGGCCATCCTGCTGGCAACTTTGCTGGGCGGAATCTGTATTTGGCCGTTCGCCTATGTCACCAATTTCTGGGGGATGGTCGTCCTCTCCATTCTCAGCACTCTCGGCGTCGGCGGCATCGTCACCACCCATTCGGTATACCTTTCAGAGATGACCTCGCCGACCATCCGCAACCGCGTGCTGCTGGCCTCGCAGGGCCTCACCGCGCTGGTTGCCGTCTCGGTAAATCTGCTCGGCTTTTGGCTGATCCCGGGGCAATGGCAGATCTACTTGTGGGTCAGCGCCGCCATTCAGATCGTCATTTTCTTGCCATTGCTGATTTGGCTGTTGCCGGAGTTGCCGCGCTGGCTCGAGGCGAAAGGGCGCGAGGAGGCCGCCGAACGGGAGATGGCCCGGCTGGAACAACGCTGCCGCCGTGCCGGCCATGCCGAGTTGCCCGAGCCTGACCACGGCCTCCACTCGGTGCTCGTCGCCGAGCATGGCAGCTGGCGCGAGATATTCACGAACCCTCAATACCGCAGCCGCACCATGGTGCTGCTGGCGTGCTGGCTGCTCGGCTATGCCGGCCTGATTTACGGGACCGGCGCCTTCGCCGCAGTGTACATGGTCGACCACGGCGCTTCCGCGCATTTCGTGTTCCTGACCTTCGCGGTCGCCTACGCAGTGAGCTTTGTCGCGTTTCAGGTCAATTCCCGGCTCGGCGAGCGGGTCGAGCGCCGCGACGTCATGTGCGGGATGGCGGGTTTGTTCATCCTGTCATGGATCGTCATATACTTGGTCCCGAGCCTGCCTGTGATCGCCGTTTTCTTTGCGCTCGCCCGCATCGGCACCGGGTTGTGGCTGTTCAACCTGTACAACTACACCGCGGTCGCCTACCCGACCCGCATCCGGGCGCGGGCCTTCGCCTGGACCGACGGGCTCGGCCATCTTGGGGCCTGGGCCGGGGTCACCTTGCTCGGACCGCTCTATGTTCTGGGGCCGAACCATCTCGGCTGGCTGCTATGGATCCTGATCCCCGGCGCGTTGCTGCCGGCGCTGCTGATCCGCACCTTCGGGATCAAGCAGGCCGGCGTGGTGCTGGAGCAGGTGTCGGCATAGCGGCGAACGGCATCATCGCGAAGCCTATCCGTCCTGCTGATGCGGGGCTATGCTTCTCGGGCACCGGGGAGGCCAGCAATCGGGCGAACCCCTGATGACGCCGCGGTAAACGGAGAATTCGGATGGTCGAGATCAAATCCGTTGCCCATTTCAGCATTCCGGTCAGCGATGTCGCGAGAAGCACGCAGTTTTACACGGAAATCGTCGGCTGCCGGCATTTGGCCACCGTCGCGCGCGGGCAGATGGCGTTTCTCGACGCGGCCGGAACCTGTCTGATCCTGGTCGAGCGCGACCCGCCGATCAATCCCGTGCCCGACGACCATGGCGGGGTGCATCATTCCTTTGCCGTGTCCCACGAGGATTACCCCGCCGCACTCGACCATCTGCGGGCCCGCGGCGTGGAGATCACCTTTGAGGAAGACCGGCAGGGCGGTGTCGTGAACGGCCCGCGCGCCTATTTTCACGACCCGGACGGCACCGTGCTCGAATTCATCGATCTGACCAGCTACGCCGGCGACCCGCCCGGACAATCGACGTGAGCTGAGGCACACACCCGGCAAGCTGTCGAGTTCGCAAACCGAGATGGAGGACCCATTCAATCTCCAGCGGTTTGTCGAGGCCCAGGAGCCGGTGTTCGGCCAAGTCTGCGCAGAGCTGCGCCGCGGCCGCAAAAGAACGCATTGGATGTGGTTTGTCTTTCCGCAGATCGCGGGGCTGGGCCGCAGCTGGCTGGCATCCGAGTTTGCGGTATCCTCGCGGGGCGAAGCCGCGGCCTATCTGAACCATCCGGTTCTCGGGCCCCGGCTGCGCGAATGCACCCGCCTGGTCAACCTGATCGAGGGGTGCCGCATCGAGCAGATCTTCGGCTATCCGGACGACATGAAGTTCCGTTCGTGCATGACCCTGTTCGCCCACGCGAAACCAGGCGTTCAAGGATGCGGTGCAAAAATACTTTGGCGGCGACTACGACCGCGCGACCTTGCGCCAACTAGGCGATCAACATTGGCGATCGTCAGCGCTCGGGGACAGCCTCGGTAAGTGCCCGTACCGGGTGCCCTAGATTGTAGTAGTCGATATATCTATCGCTGCAATGCGTGATGCCTGCCAGAATTCGATGGAATAGAATTCTAAGAATCTTGCTATTGAGAATCACCTCGATGGGATCATCTGAGAAAGCCCCATGCGCCGCCATGTTGCGGTGCCGCCAGGCCCTTGTTTCAACCTCGCTAATTCGAAGGCCGATGGTCTCGAATAGACGCTTCAAAACCAAACCCTGAGGCGCTTGATTGAATGAGGAGACTTTGCTCTCTAAGATCGGGCGTATCTCCGGGCCGATATCCGCTGTCTTCAGCCAATGCAGAATTGTACGACTCAGCGAACGCCAGGCGTCGTCATCTAGCAACTTCCCCCGTGCCCCATTTATTTTACTGGAATTACGCTGAAGTTGTTCAATGAGGCTTCCGAAATGAATCGCAGATACATGAGGCGGCGCGCACATTGCGTACCAGTAAGACCAAGATAGGTTGCTCAACTTAATATCATCGAATTTCTTGAACAATGCGTTTACAAGATCATTGACGACCTTCTGGTCTATGACATTTGCATACCTTCCGTTTATGGGGTAAGGAGGCAGATCATGTAGCTTGAATGCAGAGCCGCCGACTGAAAACGCGTCAACCGACTTCATGAAGGTTGGAGCCCACTCGCTACAATAGTCTGTATGCCCGAGGTAACGATAGGCTTTCCCAATGCGAAAGACAGGCATGTTCGAACCTTGTCGCGGAAGGGCTGATCGGCGCAGGTTCGGTAGACGATCTGCCCGACCCTCTTGTCACGTTCATCCCGTTCAACAGACTGCATTACGTACAGATCAATGTCCTCAACCTGCAAATGCAGAGCTTGGCTGCCGCCCCCTGATTCTGCAGATCCCGTCATGCGGATCTGGCTTTCGCCGGAGCCGACGGATTTCGTGAAGCTCGTGGTGGTGGTGAAGCGGATGGGCTCATTCCAAATAAACCCATCGGGAACATTCGAAATCCACTCGATGACGTGAGAGGCTTTGACCTGCCTCTGAAGGTCCAATTCGACCGAATGCGCCGAGTAACGTTCGACCGTTTCGGCGTCCGCGGGACCCTTTGCGGTAGACCGCTCGCCGCGCCATATCACGCCTCGCGCCACACCGATCCATCCGGAGGTGTGGCGGAATTCCATCGCCTCATCGGCGGACCGCACAGCGCCTGCCGGATAGAGTTCAGGTTTTCCGCTGCTCCATCCCCGCGACGTTAGCTCAAAGATAAGATCCAATTCTTCGTTTCGACGCAATTTCACGGACGTCACGGGCGTTCTAACGATATCGCCCTTTGTAACTGTTACCCCCCCTGTTGAAGTACTCGGCAATTTCTTCGCAGAGGAATTCCTTCATCTCAGACCCCACCCGCTGCAAAAATGTGCGACAGTCTGGGACTTGCCCTGAGGCGAGGCTGTGGATGCGGTCATCTATGAGAGCCAGCGCGGATAGCAAGCGCCAACGCGCTCACACCAAGGAGTTATAGGTGCCGACTTTAACGGCCGATCCTGCCCGCGGCGATCAAGCGGCATCGTAACGGATCGCAAGCACCTCGATCTGCTCGGTGCCGGAAGGGGCGCGTAATTCGACGAGGTCGCCTTCGCGAGCCTTGATCAGCGCGCGGGCGATCGGCGAGACCCAGCTGACCTGGCCGCGTGCGAGATCGGCCTCGTCGATGCCGACGATCGTCACCGTGGTTTCGCTGCCGCGCTCGTTGGCATAGGTCACGGTCGCGCCGAAAAATACCTGGTTGCGGTTTTTCTGCTGCGCCGGGTTGACCACCTCGGCGCTCTCCAGGCGCTTGGTTAAAAAGCGAATGCGCCGGTCGATCTCGCGCAGCCGGCGCTTGCCATAGATGTAGTCGCCGTTTTCCGAGCGGTCGCCGTTGCCGGCGGCCCAGGCCACGGTCTCGACCACCTGCGGTCGCTCGACCCGTAGCAGCCGGTGCCGCTCGTCCGCGAGCTGGCGGTGGCCTTGGGGGGTCATGTAGTTCTTGGTCCCGGCCGGGACCGCCGTTGGCTCGTCGGGCAGGTCGGCCTGGTCTTCTTCGGCATCCGCTTCTTTGACAAAGGCTTTGCTCATCGCACCCCCTGTTCTTCGCGCGGCTGGTCTGCTCAATGTAGGAGCGCGCATCCGCTCGTGCCACAATACCCCCGATTCGACGCGATGCGACGGCGGGAGAGGCGGCAATGACAGAGCTGGCGGGCAAGGTGGTGCTGGTGACCGGTGCCGGGGCGGGGATCGGCCGGGCGACGGCGCTGGCGATGGCCGAAGCAGGCGCCGCCGTCGTTGTCGCCGATATCGATCTCGCCGCGGCCCGGCGCACGGCGGAGGAGGCCGCAGGCAACAATCGGCGGGCGATCGCGATCATGGCCGATTGCGGCGATGTCGCCAGCATCGATGCGATGGTCGGGCGCGCCGTCGCCGAGCTCGGCCGACTCGATGTCATCGTCAACAATGCCGGCGTCACCCGCTATGCCGAGATCATGGATCTGACCGAGGCGGATTGGGACCATATCCACCGGGTCAACGCCAAAGGCGTGTTTTTCTGTCTGCAGCGCGCCGCCAGAGAAATGATCGCGCAATTTCAGGCCGATCGCAGCGGCGGCCGGATCGTCAACATCGCCTCGATCTCCGGACGCGGCTATGCCGGCGCCTCGAACGCCGCCTACGCGGCGAGCAAGGGGGCGGTCATCGCCCTGACCAAGACCGCCTCGCAGCAGCTCGGCCGGCACAACATCAACGTCAACGCGATCTGCCCGGGGGTGACGCGGACCGAATTGGGCGCGCGCAACGCCCTGGCGCGAGCCGCCGAGCGCGGCATCGGCGTGGCCGAGCTGCAGGCCGAGGCCGAGACGCGTATCCCGATCGGGCGCGCGAACATGCCCGAGGACATCGCCGCGATGGCGGTGTTCCTCGCCTCGCCCGGCGCCCGCAACATTACCGGCCAAGCCTACAATGTGGATGGCGGGTTGGTGCCGAGCTGAACACGAGGTCGAAACTATTGCTTCATAGCCGCGCCCGCCATCAGCGCGACGAAGCGCTCGAACAGATAATGGCTGTCATGCGGGCCGGGGCTCGCCTCGGGATGGTATTGGACCGTGAACACCGGCTTGCCGACGACGCGAAAGCCCTCGTTGCCGTTGTCGAACAACGAGACATGAGTGGGCTCGACGCCCGGCGGCAGGCTGTCGGAATCGACGACAAAGCCGTGGTTCTGACTGGTGATCTCGACCGTGCCGGTGGCGAGGTCCTTGACCGGGTGATTGGCGCCGCGATGGCCGCGCACCATCTTGCGGGTCCGGCCGCCGAGCGCGAGCGCCATCAGCTGGTGGCCGAGACAGATCCCGAAGATCGGCTTGCCCGAGGCGATCAGCTCGCGCAGCACCGGCACGGCGTAGACGCCGGTCGCGGCCGGGTCGCCCGGCCCGTTCGACAGAAAAATGCCGTCCGGCCGATGGTGCAGGATGTCCTCCGCCGAGGCGATGGCGGGGACCACGGTCACCCGGCAGCCGTGCTGGGCCAGCATCCGCAAAATATTGCGCTTGGCGCCGTAGTCGATGGCGACGACGTGATGGTGCGGATCGCATTGCCGGCCATAGCCGCCCTCGCGCCGCCACACCGTCTCGTCCCACGCGTAGCTCTGCCGGCAGGTGACCTCGGCGGCGAGGTCCATCCCTTCGAGACCGGGCCAGGCCACGGCACGGGCATGGAGCGGGGCAATGTCGAGCGGCCGCTGCGGGTCGTGGGCGAGGACGCCGTTAGGGGCCCCCCGATCGCGGATCAGCCGGGTCAGCCGCCGCGTGTCGACACCCGAAATCCCAATGAGACCGCGCGCTTCGAGCCAGCCGTCGAGCGGCCCGGTGGCGCGCCAATTGGCCGGCCCGGTGATTTTGCTGCGAACGACCAGCCCGCGTGCGGCCGGCGTCGCGGTTTCGAGATCCTCCGGATTGGTCCCGATGTTGCCGATATGCGGAAAGGTGAAGTTAATGATTTGGGCGGCATAAGAGGGGTCGGTCAGGATCTCCTGGTAGCCGGTCATCGCGGTGTTGAAGCAGACCTCGCCGACCACCGCGCCGCGCGCACCGAAGCCGCTGCCCCAAAACACCGTGCCGTCGGCGAGGACCAGCGCGGCGTTGCAGTCGGGCGGTTGCGGCGACGGGTCGCGCATTTGGAGCATATCCGCTGGGCAAACCGCGAGCCGCCCAGTGTCGGCGACGGGGTGGCGGGCGGAACTGCGCAGAGATAACCGGTCGGATGCTGGCGGTCAACCCCTTCTCGTCCAGAACTTGACGCGGTTTCAAGCACTTAGGATCGAACGTGCGGAATTGCCGCGAGTGGTGAAACACGGTAGGGTAATCTTTCCATCAGAATGGAAGCGCACCGATGCTGCGTCAGGCCTTCACCGACCGGCTCAAAGGGGCGATGAAGGCACGAGATGCGCGCACCGTCTCGACCGTGCGGCTGATCCTGGCCGGGCTCAAAGACCGCGACGTCGCCGCCCGCGGTGAGGGCAACGCCGAGGGTATCTCCGATCCCGAGGTCGCGCGGATGCTGCAGGCGATGATCAAGCAGCGCCGCGAATCGATCACGCTCTACGAGCAGGGCAACCGCGCCGATCTGGCGCAGCAGGAGCGTGACGAGATCGCGATCATCGAAAGCTTTCTGCCACGCCAGCTGAACGAAGATCAGATCGCCGCGGCGGCGCAGGCGGCGATTGCCGAGACCGGGGCCGCCGGCATCCGCGACATGGGTCGAGTTATGGCAGCGTTGCGCGAACGCTATGCCGGCGTCATCGATTTCAGCCGCGCCGGGCCGATCGTCAAGCGGCTGCTGGGCTAGAGCGGCGTGAGGTCAATGCCAGCCGATATAATCCTCCGTCTCCCGCGTTGCGGGAGAGGTGCAAAGCGTCCCCTCCGCTAGCCGATGGCGTTTCCGCCGGGTTTTCTCGACGAATTGCGCGGCCGCGTGTCGCTGGCGGATTTGGTCGGCCGTCGCGTCAAGCTCGCCCGGCGCGGGCGCGAACATGTCGGGCTCTGCCCGTTCCACCACGAAAAAACGCCATCCTTCTACGTCGTCGGGGACAAGAACTTCTTTCACTGCTTCGGCTGCGGCGCGCATGGCGACGCGATCGGTTTTGTGATGCGCGCCGAGCACCTCGATTTTCTCGAAGCGGTCGAGAACTTGGCCGGCGAAGCCGGGCTCGTGGTCCCGCAGGCAACGCCGGAGGAGCGCGAGCGGGCGCAGCGGCAAAAGACCCTGCTCGAAACCCTCGAAGCCGCCGCCGGCTTTTACGAGGCCGGGCTGTGGGCGCCGGCCGGCAATCGGGCGCGCGACTATCTAGAGAGCCGCGGGCTCGACCCCGACACGATCCGCCGCTTTCGCCTGGGCTGGGCGCCGGATGACCGGCAGGCGCTGCGGCGCGCGCTCGCGAGCGATTATCCCGAGGCGCTGCTGATCGAAGCCGGCTTGCTGCATCGCCCGCAGGAAGGCGAGCCGTTCGACTATTTCCGCAGCCGGGTGATGTTTCCGATCGGCGACCGCGCCGGCCGGGTGATCGCCTTCGGCGGCCGGGTGATCGCAGACGGACAGCCCAAATACCTGAATTCCCCGGAGAGCCCGCTGTTTGCGAAGGGGCATGTGCTCTACGGCTGGTCGGCGGCGCGCGCCGGCGGAGGGAGCGCGGCGGACGCGATCGTCACCGAGGGCTATATGGACGTGATCGCGCTGCACCGCGCCGGGTTCACGACCGCGGTCGCTCCGCTCGGCACGGCGCTGACCGAATTCCAGCTGCAGGAGCTGTGGCGCCTGGGGCGGGAGCCGATCCTGTGCTTCGACGGCGACGCCGCCGGAGAACGCGCCGCGGTGCGGGCATTGCGGCGGGCCTTGCCGTTGCTGCGGCCGGGCCACAGCCTGCGCTTTGCCGGCCTGCCCGCGGGCGAGGACCCGGACTCGTTGATCCGGACCGCCGGGACCGCCGCCTTCGATCAGGTCCTGGCCGCGGCCCGACCGCTTTCGCGCATGCTCTGGGACGTCGAGCTCGGCGCCGGACCGGCGGACACCCCCGAACGGCGCGCTGATCTGGAGCGCCGCCTGACCGAGGACGTGGGGTTGATCGGCGACCGCACGGTGCAGGCCGAATATCGACGCTTTGTTCGCCGGAGGCTTTACGAGACCAGCCGCTCGGCGCCACCCCGACCGCGCCACCCGATGCATCTGCGCCCCTCTTTCGTCAGCGACGGGCCGGGGCCGCCGCCGCGCGCGCCGGGGCGCCCGCAGCGGGAAATTCTGTTTCGCATCCTGCTCCGGTCGCCGGCGCTGATCGACGAAGTCGCCGAGCAGTTCGCGGCCCTCGACATCCCCGAGCCGACGCTTGACAAGCTTCGCCATGAAATTTTAGAGATCGAGGCTCTACGCCCGGGGCTTGACGCCTCGGCGCTCCGGCAACACCTTCTCTTGAACGGGTTTGCAGCGACCGTGGATGCGCTCCTCTCGCCTTCGGTCGATTCGGGCTTTCTGGTCCGGCGTTCGGATTCGCGCTTGGCTCGCGACGAATGGGCCCATGTGATCGGAATGCTGATGGGAGCTCACCATTCGGCTTTGACGGAAGCCAGCAATCACCTGATCCACGAGGTTTCGGCGGCGAGCTGGGAGCGCTTTCTGGCGGCCAGGGAGCAGATCTTGCGGGAGGGTCGGAGCGATGACGAACCGGTGTGACCCGGCCTCGCAATCGAGCCGAGACTGCGGACGGCGGACCCGATGCGCGGAAATTTTTGCGTTCGGCCTGGGCTGGGCCGGTGCGAAACCTGTTTAGGGATGGTGGAATGGCGAGCAAAGCGGCGAACACGGCTGAAGCGACGGAAACCCGCGAGGAGGCTGCCGAGGCGCCTCTGCTCGATACGGTCGCCGCTGCAATCAAGAAGATGCTGGCCCGCGGCCGGGAGCGCGGCTATGTCACCTATGACGATTTGAACGCGGCGCTGCCGCCAGACCAAGTGTCCTCGGAGCAGATCGAGGACACCATGACGATGCTGTCCGAGCTCGGTGTCAACGTGGTCGAGAGCGAGGAGAGCGAAGAGCCGGCCGCGGCCGAGGCCACCGAGGCCGACGGCGAGGCCCGCGGCAATCTCGACGACGACGACATCGGCCGCACCGACGACCCGGTGCGCATGTATCTGCGCGAGATGGGATCGGTCGAATTGCTGTCGCGCGAGGGCGAGATCGCGATCGCCAAGCGGATCGAAGCCGGACGCGAGATGATGATCGGCGGCATCTGCGAGAACCCGGCCACGATCCGCGCGATCATTGGCTGGCGCGATGCGTTGAACGACGGGAAGATGCTGCTGCGCGACATCATCGATCTCGACGCCACCTACGGCAGCGGCGGGTTCGAGCAGGCCGCACCTGAAGCCGCCGTGGCCCCTGCAGCCGGCCCGGCCGGCGACACCGAGGCGGCGGCGGACGGCGCGACGGACACCGAAGCGGCGGCGGGCGGCGCCACGATGGAACCCGGGCTCGCCGAAATCGAGCCGGAACTCGCCGTTGAGGAAGGAGAGGCCGAGGAGAGCTCGATCTCCCTCGCCGCGATGGAAGCCCAGCTGAAGCCCGGTGTGGTCGCCGCCTTCGACACCATCGCCGAAGCGCACAAGAAATTGACCCGCCTTCAGGAGCAGCGCATCAACGCCCTGCTCAAGGGCGAAGCCTTGCCGAAAGTGACCGAGCGCCGCTACGAGAACCTCAAGACCAAGGTTATCGACGAGGTCAAGCGCATCCGGCTGAACAACGCCCGCATCGAGCATCTGGTCGATCAGCTTTATGAAGGCAACCGCAGGCTGGTCGCCGACGAAGGCCGGCTGTTGCGGCTGGCCGAGAATGCCGGGGTCAAGCGGGCCGACTTCCTGCGCGAGTATTATGGCAACGAGCTGGCCCGCGATTGGCTCGAGCGGGTAGCGGCGCTTTCCGCGCGTGGTTGGCCGCGGCTGATCGAAAAGCACCACGCCGAGGCGGGGCGGCTGCGCGCCCAGATCGCGCAGGTCGCAGCCGAGAGCAAGCTGCCGATCGCCGAGTTCCGCCGCATCGTGCAGACCGTGCAGCGCGGCGAACGCGAGGCGGGGCGGGCCAAAAAAGAAATGGTCGAAGCCAATCTGCGGCTCGTCATCTCGATCGCCAAGAAGTACACCAACCGCGGGCTGCAGTTTCTCGACCTGATCCAGGAAGGCAATATCGGCCTGATGAAGGCGGTCGACAAATTCGAGTACCGCCGCGGCTACAAGTTCTCGACCTACGCCACCTGGTGGATCCGGCAGGCGATCACCCGCTCGATCGCCGATCAGGCGCGCACCATCCGCATCCCGGTGCACATGATCGAGACGATCAACAAGCTGGTGCGCACCTCGCGCCAGATGCTGCACGAGATCGGCCGCGAGCCGACCCCGGAGGAGCTCGCCGAAAAGCTGGCGATGCCGCTCGAAAAAGTGCGCAAGGTCCTCAAGATCGCCAAGGAGCCGATCAGCCTCGAAACCCCGATCGGCGACGAGGAGGACTTCGCATCTCGGCGACTTTATCGAGGACAAGAACGCGGTCTTGCCGCTCGACGCGGCGATCCAGGCCAATCTGCGCGAAACGACGACGCGCGTCTTGGCCTCGCTGACCGCGCGCGAGGAGCGTGTGCTGCGCATGCGCTTCGGCATCGGCATGAACACCGACCACACCCTCGAAGAGGTCGGCCAGCAATTCTCGGTGACCCGCGAGCGCATCCGCCAGATCGAGGCCAAAGCGCTGCGCAAGCTGAAGCATCCGAGCCGCTCGCGCAAATTGCGCAGCTTTCTCGACACCTGACCGCGGTCTCGGGTCACGAGATCGCTTCGCTGCGCTCGCAATGACATCGGTACCCAATTGTCATTGCAAGGAGCGGAGCGACGAAGCAATCCCGTTGGATTGGTTGGTCAAGGGCCCGTAGTTCAGTTGGTCAGAACGCGCCGCTCATAACGGTGTAGTCGCAGGTTCGAGTCCTGCCGGGCCTACCATTACCGGGCGTGCCGACGACGGCGCGCCGCAGCCGGGAGGGGGCCATGACAGCAGAGCGCAGCGAACATCCGACCGTTCATTTCGTCGGCAGCATCCCGCTCCCCGATGCCGAAACCGTGTTCCGCACGCTTACCGCTGCGGCGGGACCGTATTTGCTGCGCCTGCCTGATGGTGAGACCGGCATCCGCAAGACCTGGATCCGCTTTTTGCAGGATGTGCTCGCCGGAAACCCGGCGATCGAGCGGGCCGAGGACGTGCCGCCGTTCAAGTTCACGCAATGGGACGGCAAGGTGCTGCGCGAAATCCCGCGACTGCGGCTGCGGGCCGGCGCCACGCCCGATCCCGCGACTTTCACCACCGGCTATGCCGATATGGCGATCGCCTCCTGGAGTGTGTTCGACCGGCTGCAGAAAGCCGGGATCATCCCGCCCAAGGTCAAGTTCCAGGTTTCGCTGCCGACTCCGATCGCGCCCACCTACAACAACATGGTGCCCTCCGACCGGCCGGCGCTGCTGCCCGCTCTGACCGCGCATTTCATGGCCGAGGTAGCGAAGATCGCCGACGCGATCCCCAATGACCGCATCGCGCTGCAGTGGGATGTGTGCCAGGAGGTGCTGGCCTGGGAAGGCTATTACGAACCGGGGCCGGTCGATTTTCGCGCTGAGACGATCGAAATCCTGACCGCGATCGGTGACGGCGTGCCGGCCGCGATCGAGATCGGCTACCACCTTTGCTACGGCAGCCCGGCCGACGAGCACTGCGTGCAGCCGAAGGACACGTCGATCATGGTCGAGATGACCAATGCGATCGCCGCCGGCGTGACGCGCCCGATCCAGTTCTTCCACATGCCGGTGCCGAAGGAGCGCACCGACGACGCCTATTTTGCCCCGCTCGAAGACCTGCGCCTCGACCCGGCGACCGAGCTGTACCTCGGCCTGATCCATTACAATGATGGCGCAGGTGATGCTGCGCGGCTCGCCGCGGCGCGGCGCCACGCCCGGGTCGACGGCGTCGCCACCGAATGCGGAATGGCGCGCGGCGATCCCGCGCGGCTTACTGCGATGCTCGCCAGCACACGTCCGCGCCGCCCAAACAGCCGCCGGGGTATAGAACCGACGCGATCGAGCCGAAGCCAACCGCGCTGTAGCGCGATCGGCTGCTCTCGAGTGGCTAATCACAATGCACCGAGGTGTTAGCCGCAGGTTCGAGTCTTGCCAAGCCTGTAATTTCTTATCCTGATTGAGATGGCTCCCCATTTTTGTGGACGGTGAACCGACCCAAGCGCCGGTAATTTGGGAAGATTTTCCTAATGAGTTCCTTCAAGGCAGAAGTTCTCGATAGCTTGCTCCCTGACTCACGAGTTGGTAACCGCTATCCGCGGAATTGCCGAAGGCAAAGGCAGGCAAAACTTCTTCAAACAGCAGGCGCCGGAGGTGCTGGAGAATCTGCGGCAGGTCGCTATCATTGAAAGCGCCGAGTCGTCAAACCGGCTCGAAGGTGTCACCTTGCCGCGCACCGCCATAGAGGCTCTTGTCCGTCGAAACGAAGATCCTAAGCGCGACAACCGCTCAGAGGGTGAAATCGCCGGATACTGAAAATGTGCTAAGACTTATCCACGAGCGGCACGATTACATGCCGTTGACACCCAATCTGCTACTACAGCTTCACCGTGATCTGTTCCAATTTGTCGGCGGTTCGAATACCGGCATTTGGAAGTTGACCGGCAACATGATAACCGAAACACGCCCCGATAGTTCCCGGTTTGTGCGCTTTACACCTACACCAGCTTGGCGAACAGCGGATGCAATTGAGGAACTCCATCGAGAGTTCACCAAAGCGGGTGACAGCGAAGTAGATCCTGTAATTCTGATAGCCCTGTATGTTCTAGATTTCCTGTGTATTCATCCTTTCCTTGACGGTAATGGTCGGATGGTAAGATTGTTGACGGTGTTATTGCTTTATAATGAAGAATACGAAGTCGCCCGCTATATCTCTCTAGAGCGATTGATCGCAGGGGTGGCACTCCAGCTCACACAACCCGATGCCTTGGGTTTCATATTTCCTCGGCATTGTGCGCGCCGCTTACGATGAGTTCTTACGCAAGGTTGGGGAGCTTCGCGATGGGCGCGGTATGAAGACGCAACTGGTTCTCCAGGCGCTCGATCAGATGATCGGCGATTTTTCGGTTTCCGAACTGCATCAACGCTGTCCGAGCGTCGGATGGGATATGCTGCGCCATGTGTTGCGCGCAGAGCGTGATGCAAGCCGTCTTAGAGCAGTGGGCCGAGGTCGCGGCGCGCGCTGGCGGAAGACATGAGCGCGTTTGATCTAGCGGATGGAGGAAACAAGGGGGTAATGCTGGGGTCTTGATTACCCCCTTTCCGAAGATATTACCCCCTTTCGATTTGAAGCCAGGTCTCGACCGATTGGGACCTCCGGCTTTCGGGCCAGCGGAAAAGTGGCCGCTCAGGAAACCTGCGCGAGCTCGCGAGTCCGGGTCGACTGCGCGGCGGCGAGGTGGTCCTTGGCCAGCACGGTGTAGACTGCAGGCAACACGAACAGCGTAAACAGGGTCCCGATCGACATGCCGGCGACGACGACGACGCCGATCGAAAAGCGGCTCGCCGCCCCGGCCCCGCTCGCGGTCAGCAGCGGCACCAGCCCGACCACCATCGCCGCGGTCGTCATCAGGATCGGGCGCAATCGCACCCGTGCGGCCTGCTCGATCGCCCGCCGCCGGTCGAGCTTTTCGCTGACCTGCAATTCATTGGCGAAGGCGACCATCAGGATGCCGTGCTTGCTGATCAGGCCGATCAGGGTCACGAGCCCGACCTGGGTATAGATGTTCATCGTCGCCAGGCCGAAGAACAGCGGCATCATCGCGCCGCAGATCGACATCGGCACGCTGACCAGGATCACCAGCGGATCGCGCAGGCTCTCGAACAGCGCCGCCAAGACCAGGAAGATGATGATCAGCGCAAAGACGAAGGTGACCGCGAGCTGGTTGCCCTCACGCACATAAAGCCTCGTATCCGACAGATAATCGTGGCTGAAGCCGACCGGCAGCAGTTTCGCCTGGGCTTCGAGAAAATCGACCGCCTGGCCGGTCGTCACCCCGGGCATCGGCACCGCCTGGAAGGTCGCCGAATTTAATTGGTTGTATTGCGTCAGCGCGTTGGGCTCGGTGCTGGTCTGCAAACTGACCAGGTTGGACAGCGGCACCGGCTGGCCCGCAGCGGATTTGACGTAATAGCGGCTCAAGGTCCCCGCGTTCAGCCGATCGGCCCGCGGCACCTGTGGGATCACCTCATAGGATCGGCCGTTCAAATTGAACCAATTGACATAGTTCTCGCCGACCAGCAGCGCCAGGGTATCGCCGATCGACTGCATCGTGACCCCGAGCTCGTTGGCCTTGGAGCGGTCGATGTTGACATTGATCACCGGCTGGTTGAAATCGAGGTCGCTGTCGACGACGATGAACATGCCGCTCTTGCGCGCTGCGGCTTTGATCTTCTCCATCTGCAGGTAAACATTTTTGTAGGCGCTGGGCGAATAGATCACCATCTGGATCGGCAACCCGCCGATCGTCGCCGGCAGCGGCGGCAGATTGAACACGAAGGCGCGCAGGCCCTCGACTGAGTTGACCTTTTGCTGGATCAGCGGCTTCAGCTGCTGCGCCGAGCGCGACCGCTCCCCCCACGGTTTCAAAATCACCCCGGCAATCCCCTGGTTCGGCCCCAAATTGCCGTTGACGATAAACCGCAGATAGGTCTCGGGGAACGAGGCGAAAGCGTGATCGAGCTTGTGATCATAGGCCTCGGAATAGTCGAGATTGGCGTATTGCGGCGCCTTGGTCACCGCGAACAGCACGCCCTGGTCCTCTTCCGGCGCGAGTTCGGAACTGGTATGCAGGTACATGAAAACGAGGCTCGCCAGCACCGCGGCACCGAACAGGGCGGTTACCGGGCGGTAGTCGAGCGAGCGTTCAAGGCGGCGACCATACCAGCCGGCCAGCCGCGAAAAGGCGCGGTCGATCAGCCCGACAAAACGGCCGTGCAGCATCTCGCGGGAGAGCAGCAGCGAGCACATCATCGGCGACAAGGTCACCGCGACGACGCCCGAGATGATGACCGCGCCGGCCAGCGTGAAGGCGAACTCGCGGAACAGGGCACCCGTGACCCCGCCGAGAAAGCCGATCGGCGCATAGACGGCGGCCAAGGTCAGCGTCATCGAGATGACCGGGCTGGCGATCTCGCGGGCGCCGATCAGCGCCGCCTGCGCCGGGGTGCGGCCTTGCTCGATGTGGCGATAGACGTTTTCGACGACGACAATCGCATCGTCGACAACGAGCCCGATCGCCAGCACCATCGCCAGCAGCGTCAACAGGTTCAGGCTGAACCCGAGAGACGCCATGATGATCCCGGCGCCGACCAGGGACAGCGGAATGGTCACGATCGGGATCACCACGGCGCGCAGGCTGCCGAGGAACAGGAAGATCACCGCGACGACGATGACGACAGCCGATCCGAGCGATGATTCGACCTCGTCGATCGAAGCCTGGATGAACTTGGTCGAGTTGTAGGCGACCTGCATATTGACCGAGGGCGGCAGGTTGCGCTTGATCTCGGGCAACAGCGCGCGCACGCCCTTGACCAAAGTCAGCGGATTGCCCGATGGGGTCGCCTGGATGCCGATGAACACGGCGTGGCGCCCGTTCATCATGACGCTCGAGGTCCAGCTCTGCGCCGAGAGATCGACGGTGGCGATGTCCCTCATCCGCACCACGGCGCCGCTCTTGGCCTTGACGACCATGTTCTCGAACTGCGCGACATCGGTCAGCCCGGTGTTGGCGCTGACGTTGGTGATGGTGAAATAGCCTTTGGCCTGGCCCGGCGCCGACTGGTAGTTGTTGGCCTGGATCGCGGCGGCGACGTCGCTGGCCGAGATCCCGCGCGCCGCCATCCGCGCCGGATCGAGCCACAGCCGCATCGCAAAGGTCTGGCCGCCGAGAATGTCGGCCGAAGCCACACCATCGACCGTGTCCATCAGCGGCTGCACCACCCGGGTCAGGTAATCTGAAATCGCGGCGCTCGAGATTTCATTGCTCGAAAAGCCGATATACATCACGTCCGTGGTCTGGCCTGTCGCCTTGACGATGATCGGGTCCTGAGACCCGGTCGGCAGCAGGTATTTGACCTGCTGGACCTTGGCCATGACCTCGGTCAACGCTCTGTCCGGATCGTAATTGAGCTGGATATAGGCGACGATCGTGCTGGTCCCTTGGACCGAGGACGAGGTCAGATAGTCGATGCCCTCCGCGGTCGCCACGGCCTGGGCGATCGGCGTCGTGATGAAGCCCTGCATCAGATCGGGCGAGGCGCCGGGATAGAGCGTGGTGATCGTGATCGTCGTGTTCGACAGCTTGGGATATTGCCGGATCGGCAGCCCCATCATCGCGCGCAGCCCGATCAGCAGGATCAACAGGCTGACGACCAGCGCCAGAACCGGACGGCGGATAAAGACGTCGGTGAACGACATGGATCGCTGGCGCCCCTGCCGTCGCCGGTCAGTGCAAGGTCGGATGCGCTGGCGGCTGCGGCGGCGGCGAGCCGGTAACCGCGACCTGCGCCCCGTTCTGGAGCTTGACCTGGCCGGCGGCGACCACCTCTGCGCCGGGCTTGAGCCCGCTCGAGGATCGCCACCTTCCCTCCCCACCGCTCTCCGGTCCTGACCGGGGTGCGCACCGCCTTGAGGATCGGCTTTCCGTTGGCGTCCTTGCCGTCCCGGCGGATCACGTAGACACTGTCGCCGTAGAGCGTGTACTCGACCGCGGTCTCCGGCACGACCAACATATCGGGCTGCGGCGGCAGGACCACGGCGGCATTGACGAACATCCCGGGCAGCAGCGCGCCGCCGGGATTGGGCATCGTCGCCTGGACCTCGACGGTCCGCGTGTCGGGGCTGAGCTGCGGCTCGATCGTGCTGAGCTTCGCGGTAAAGGTCCGGCCCGGATAGGCATCGGACGTCACGTCGACCTGCTGGTCGACCGAGATCTCCGGGCGCTGCTGCGACGGCAAGGTGAAATTGACGTAGAGCATCGACAAATCGGTCAGGGTCACGATCGGGGCGCCGGCGCTGAGATACTGCCCGAGATCGATCTGGCGCACACCGAGTTGTCCCGAAAACGGCGCGCGGATCAGCTTTTGCGCGATGATCGCCTGGGTCTTCTGGATCATCGCACTCATCTGGTCGAGCTGGCTCTGGTTCTGGTCGACGGTTTCCTGCGGGGTGAACTGGCGTTTGACCAGCTGCTTCGAGCGCGCCAGGGTAATCTCCGCCAGGCGCGCCTGCGCCTGGTAATTGGCGAGGTCGCCGCGGTCCGGCGCGTCGTTCAGCTGGACCAGCGGATCGCCGACCTTTACCGTCTGCCCCGGCTGGAAAAAGATCCGGGTGACGCGACCGGCCACCTCGGGGTTGACCGTGACTTGATGGACGGCGGTCAGCGAGCCGATACCGGGAGCAAAGCGCGGCACCGATTGGGTTTCGACGGTGACCGCGCTGATCTGCGCCGGCGGGGGCTTGTTGTGGGCGAAGAAATTGGCGATCGCCTGGCTGCGGAAGCGGTTGAACTGATACAACCCGCCGAGCACGACCGCGACCAGCAGCCCGACGATAATGAACCAGCGCACCAGCTTCGGCCGCGGCGCGACCGCGCGGCCGCTCTCGTCACGCTGCCGCAAGGCCGGATCGGCGGCCAGGGCTCGAGCCGGCCCGTGCGTCTGCGCCATCTGATCACCGTCCATCGGCTGCTCCCATGGCAGGGGATTGGAATTCGAGCGGATGTCGCGTGCTGGCGGGGAGGGCGGCGGCGATCGCCGGCTCACTCAGGCCGATGCCGCGCAGGATGAAGCACGTGGTCTCCTCGACCAGCGCCGTCATCGTCCCCTGATAGGACAGGCAAGCGCGAGCCGGCAACAGCACGAACGCGATCATCGCCGCGACATGATGGCCGAACCAGAAGCGGTTGGCCGAAGCGATCTGACCGAAGGCGACGTCGCCGGCGGCGATCGCGGCCTCGATCGATGCGGCAAACAGCGGATGAACCCGCGCGAAGATCGTGTCGAACAGCTCGCGCGCGTATTCGCCATCCTCGAGAAAGCTGTGCAGAACCAGGCGCAGCCGCGAGTCGCGCTCGATCAGCTCGACATCGCCCGCGAGCAGAAAATAGCGGACCATGTAATGGGTCATGCGGACCAGCGTAACGGTCGACGGCTCGAGCGCCGCCAGCCGCTCGAGCGCCGGGTCGCCCTCGCAGCCGAGCCGCAGGATCTCGCCATAGAGGTGCTTTTTGCTCGGGAAATGCCGGAAAAGCAGCGCTTCGGAAATCCCCGCCGCCTCGGCGAGCTCTTTTGTCGTCGTGCCGGCAAAGCCCTTGCGGGCAAAAAGCGGAACCGCTGCCGTCACAATCGCCTTGCGGCGCTCGTCGCTGTCCAATCGCACGGTAGCCATGGCGGCGATCGAAGTAAGCGCTTACTTACAAAGAGTCAAGCGGGAATGCCTCTTCTCCCCTCCGTGAGGCCGGGAGGGGTCGAGGGAATCAGCCTCGGACACCGCCATAGGTCCAACAAGACATGATCTGGCATTGTCTGATTTCGCGACCTATCATCGGGTTCGCCGAGCTATAAATTCAGCTTGGCCGATGCCTTCCCGTCGAGGCGATGGAGAACGTGCCATGCTCGGTCCCGCGTTGCGCCAGTTGTTCTTAGACCTCGGTCAGGTTCCAGAGGGCGAGAGATCAGAGTATCAAAAAGAACTCTATAGAGAATTGAAGCCGCTAGCCGAGATCCGTGACACCTGGGCAGAGAACCTAAAAATAGGGAGCCATTGGCCATTAGAAACCACGCAAAACTATGACGTCTGGTTCGAGGCAACCCCGGGCGAAGGTTGGTCAAGCAGGAGCCCGGACGTCGTTCGTACGGAGCGATTTCACTTCTCTATCGACCCGCAGAACTGGTTCGGGGCGACCTCCGGAGAAGCTTTGTCGAGAGGGCGCTTGGACGTCTTGCTCACGGAGGGATTTCGCTTCTCTCCAGACGCGCAGGGTATTAGCGGAACGGGGTCTCCGGCATATCCCGTCCGCAACACGCGCTTGTATTGCACCAAAGAAGATTGTCCCAACAAGCGGGATTGACCATGCGAAGTTTTTCCGTGCAGGAGGGGAAAGACTTTCCCGGTGAATTTGGGCTCGCGCCCACGGCCGATTACGCGATGAAGCCCTGCGAGCAGGCCTACGTTGACGCCCTAAAGCGTGCGATGGATCTTATGAAGAGGGATGTTGCGGCGGATCCTGATGGAAATGACGACGCCTCCACCGCCCTCAGGCAAGCCCGTACGGGGCGACGGACTCGTGCTCTTAACGTATTGAAAGCGCAGGCCAGCCAATTTCTCGCAGGGCTGGATGCCAAAATTGCAGCCGATAACGTTTTCACAAATAGAGGCAGATACCTTGCCGACCTTGACCGTCAGAGTGAATCACTCTTTTTGGTAGAACCTGCAATCGATGGCGGCCAGGTTTGCGACGTGTTGATCCGTGTTGCAGACGAGCTACCGATCACAAGCGACCCCGCGGCACAGGCAAAACGGGGGCTCTACGTTGCTCTTGGCAGCGCGAGGACGGTCGTCAAGACCGTTGCACGGCGAATGGAGGAGCGGGCTGAACGACCGTGGCGCACACGTGCCGCTCGCGACAGGGACCGCTCGCGAGCGCGAGCTCTGAGAGACGAATATATGAAGAAGCTTGTCGATATTGGGCGCCTCGGCCTTCAAGATCCACATGTGGAGCTTGGCAACCTTGCCCTAAATGGGTTTCGTACGGAGTTCGTAGCACAAGAGGCGGGCCGTATCAAAAATAGTTATCTACGCAGCCTTGGAATTTCGGCCGGCATCGTGGCTGCAGTGTTTTTTGGTCTGTATATATGGGTCGAAAACACGGTAAATACTTATGGATTCTGGTACACGCACAGAATATTTCTTCTTGCGGCGGGAGGCGCCGGGATCGGAACCTGGCTGTCGTTCTCGATCCGCCGTGTTACGCTAGGCTTTGATGACCTCGGGGTCCTTGAAGAAGATCGGCTTGATCCCAGTCTGCGCGTAGTTTTTGTCGTCATTTTGACAGTGGTAGTGTGTTTGCTGTTTTGGACTGGTACAATGAATCTTGAGATCGGTAACTTGAAGACAGGCGATTTAAGCAATCCAAAGTCTGCACTTCCTCTCGACGCCATCGCGTTGCTGGTGGGGATCTTCTGCGGCATTGCTGAACGCGCCCTTGCGACAGCAGTCTCAGGTCGCGCCACCGCCTTCGTCAAGAGCGTGGGAACCTAGACTTTTTCCGCTTTCTACTCGGCGCCTACAGCCGCTTCTCAATGGCCCACTGCGCCTGCCATCTCCGGTGATCCAAATCGACGGGTCCGATTGTGTTTGCGGACCATACACCTCCTATATCAATGCATGGTGGATGATGCGGAGACAGCATCAGGCGCCGACCTGCAAGCCGCTGCGCGATCGAAAAAGAGAAGCAATCCAAGGAATATTATAACATGGCCGCCTATCAGTACATCTATGTGATGAAGGGGCTGAGCAAGACCTATCCCGGCGGCCGCGAGGTGTTGAAGGACATCTGGCTGTCGTTTCTGCCGGGCGCCAAGATCGGCGTGCTCGGCGCCAACGGCGCCGGCAAGTCGACCCTGCTGCGCATCATGGCCGGCGAGGAGCGCGACTTTTCCGGCGAGGCTTGGGCCGCCGAGGGCGCGCGGATCGGCTATCTGCCGCAAGAGCCGGCGCTCGATCCGAACAAGGACGTGTTCGGCAACGTCATCGAGGGGTTGGCCGAAACCAAGGCGCTGCTCGACCGGTTCGAGGAGGTCAGCGCCGGTTTCGCCGAGGACCTCACGCCCGACGACATGGAGGCGCTGATCGCCGAGCAGGGCGAATTGCAGGAAAAGATCGACCAGGCCGACGGCTGGGAGCTCGACCGCGCGGTCGAGATCGCGATGGATGCGCTGCGCTGCCCGCCGGGCGACGCCGAGGTGACGACACTTTCCGGCGGTGAGCGGCGCCGGGTGGCGCTGTGCCGGCTGTTGCTGCAGCGCCCCGACCTGTTGCTGCTCGACGAGCCGACCAACCATCTCGACGCCGAATCGGTCGCCTGGCTGCAACGCTTTCTCGAAGATTATCCGGGCACGGTCGTCACCGTCACCCACGACCGCTATTTTCTCGACGAAGTCGCCGGCTGGATTCTCGAGCTCGACCGCGGCCGCGGCATTCCGTTCGAGGGCAATTATTCGAGCTGGCTCGAACAGAAGCAGCAGCGGCTCGCCGCCGAGGGCCGGCAGGAGGCGGCGCGCCAGCGCACCCTCGAACGCGAGCTCGAATGGGTGCGGCAAAGCCCGCGGGCGCGCCAGGCCAAGAGCAAGGCGCGGCTGTCTGCGTACGAATCGTTGGTCGCCGAAAGCCGGGAAAAGGCGCCCGACACCGCACAGATCGTGCTGCCGCCGGGACCCCGGCTCGGGGATCTGGTGATCGACGCCGAGCATGTCGCCAAGGGGTTTGGCGACCGTCTGCTGATCGAGTCGCTCGATTTCCGACTGCCGCCGGGTGGGATCGTCGGGGTGATCGGTCCGAACGGCGCCGGCAAGACCACCCTCATCAGACTGGTCACCGGTCGCGACACCGCCGACAGCGGCAGGTTTCGCGTCGGCGACACGGTCAAGCTCGGCTATGTCGATCAGTCGCGCGACACGCTGGCGCCGAATGCCACGGTATGGCAGGAAATTTCGGGCGGGCGCGACGAGATCGATCTCGGCCGCCGCAAGATCGCCAGCCGCGCGTATTGCGCGCTGTTCAACTTTCGCGGCGCCGACCAGCAGAAAAAGGTGGGGCAGCTGTCGGGCGGCGAGCGCAATCGGGTGCACCTCGCCAAGATGCTGAAAGAGGGCGCCAACCTGCTACTGCTCGACGAGCCGACCAACGATCTCGACGTCGACACTCTGCGGGCGCTCGAAGAGGCATTGCTCGATTTTGCCGGATGCGCCGTCGTCGTCACCCACGACCGGTGGTTTCTCGACCGCGTCGCCACCCACATCCTGGCGTTCGAGGGCGACAGCCAAGTGGTGTGGTTCGAAGGCAATTACGCCGATTACGAAGCCGACCGCCGTCGCCGCCTGGGCAGCGATGCCGACCAGCCGCATCGCATCCGCTACAAACCGCTGATGCGGGCCTGAACGGATACGGCAGGCTAATGCAGGCCGGCGCTCTCGGTCTTTTGCCGCAGCGCGGTGATCAGCCCCTCGACCTGCCCGCCATGGCGCTGGATCACCGAGGCGAATTCGGAGCGCTGGGTCACTGCCATGCTGACCCCCTCGACGATCACGTCGCTGATTTTGTAAGCGCCGTCATGCTCGGTCAGCAGCCAATCGACCCTGGCCGGCGGCGCGCCGTTCGGACGCACGATCTCGCTCGACACCAGCGATCCGTCGGGCGCTGCGCGGCTCCCTGTTACCTTCAAGGTCTCACCGCTGTATTCGGCCAGCCGGTCGCTGTAGGCGAGCGCGATATAATTGGTCAACAACCCAACGAATTCCTGTTGCTGCTGCGGGGTCGCGACGCGCCAATAGCGACCAAGGACGAAACGGGCGATCCCCGGGACGTCGAAATCCTCGCTGAACAGCTGGCGAAACCGGACCACCCTCTCATTCGGATTTACGTTTCTGCCGAGCACCTCGAGCGCCTGGTTGCCGAGGTTGGTGATCACCGCGGACGGGTCCGCCGCCGCGGCGGCCGGACGCGACGGCAACAGGACGGCAATGCCGACCATCACGCAGCAGGCAGCGAACAGCAAGACTCGGCGCATCATCACCAGCGGACCTCGGAAACGTTTTGTGCTGACGAGACAACACCCGCCGGCGACATCGGGTTCGACGCCGAATTCGACGGCGTTGCCGGGGCGTCGTTCAAGGTGAAGCCGGAGGGCGGCGGCAGGTTCTTGTTCTCGCCGCGGATCAGCGCCGCGCGGCGTTGCCGATAGAGTGAGCGGAGCGTCGCGTAATAGTCGAGCGAGGTTCGCTCGATGTCGGCGAGGGTATCGAGGTAACGCGCCCGCTGATCGATGCCGGCGACCGCGCCGCGCACGAACGGAATCCAATAGAGGGTAAAGGGATTGCCGGTAACGAGCCGGTTGAAGGGATCGCCGAACCCCTCGGCGACTTCGCCGCCGAGATCGCGCGGATCGGACGGGCCGAGGACTGGCAAGACCAGATAAGGTCCCGCGGGAACGCCCCAGACGCCGAGCGTCACCCCCAGGTCCTGCTCGTGATACGGGATGCCCCAGCGCCCCGCCACGTCGACGACGCCCGCGAAGCCGATCGTCGAATTCAGCACGAACCGCACGACCGTGTCTTTGGCCCGCCGGAAATCGCCCTG
Organism: uncultured Alphaproteobacteria bacterium; assembly: GCA_963703665.1. Taxonomy (GTDB): domain Bacteria; phylum Pseudomonadota; class Alphaproteobacteria; order ATCC43930; family CGMCC-115725; genus AP-15. Next base: position 810,582 of record CAVPFB010000003.1, read on the forward strand.
CAGCGCGTCATTGGCAAAGATCAGCGGTTCCCCGAGATTGTTCAGGAAATCGTGGATCGAATTGCGCACCGGCGAGGGCAGCGCCGCCCGATAAGTTTTCGCAACCGGCACCAGCACGTGGCGGTCGACGAGCTGGTTGAACGCGAAGATCTTGCGGTTGGTGTCTTCGAGCGGGTCGTGGAAATCTTCCTCGGCGGCCGCCGCCTGCGGCTGGGCCTGCGGCCGTGTCGCGCAACTCGAGCCAACGAAGGCGAGAATTATCCACAGACCCGGGAAGACCAGATTCAGAGGGCGAAGGCTCATCAATTGGTTTCGCATCAGACGGGCTGTTTCCTTCGAGGGCGAGATAATTGCGGGAAATCGACGTAACCGGCAAGGGGTTGCGCGCTGTGCCGGTCGATCCTGTCAAATGCCCGGTAAAACCTCTTGCAGACATAAAGATATCTGCATATCTTGCTGCGACGTATCAGGCGAGAATCAAGCGATGGAGCATCTTCTGGCTGCGCTGCGTGCGGTGGCCGAGCCGACCCGGCTGCGGCTCGTCTTGCTGTGCGCCCGCGGCGAGCTCACCGTCAGCGAGCTGACGCAGATCCTCGGGCAGAGCCAGCCTCGCGTGTCGCGGCATCTGAAGCTGTTGTGCGATGCCGGGTTGCTCGACCGCTTTCGCGAGGGCAGCTGGGTGTTTTACCGCTTGAGCCAGTCGAGCCCGGCGAGTGCCTTGGCGCGCCAGCTGGTGGAGGCGTGCGGCGAGGCCGATCCGACGATTGCTCTCGACCAGCAGCGGCTGGGGGCGATCAAGCGCCAACGCGCTGACCTCGCCAGCACCTATTTCCGCGAGAACGCCGCGCAGTGGCACCGCATCCGCTCGCTCTACGTCGACGAGGCGGAGGTCGAAGCGGCGCTGATTGAAATCATCGCCCGGGCCGACCCGCGCAATCTGCTCGACATCGGCACCGGGACCGGGCGCATGCTGGAAATTCTGGCGCCGCGGGTCGAGCAGGCGCTCGGCATCGACCAGTCGCGCGAGATGCTGTCGGTCGCACGGGTCAATCTCGAGCGGGCCGGGCTCGAAAACGGGCGGGTGCGGCGCGACGACATGTACCAGCTGGCGCTGCCCGATGCGTCCTTCGACGCGGTCGTGATCCATCAGGTCCTGCATTACGCCGACCGGCCGGCCGCGGCGCTGGCCGAGGCGGCCCGCGTGCTGCGTCCGCACGGCACCCTGGTGCTGGTCGATTTCGCGCCGCATGCGCTCGAATTCCTGCGCGACGAACACGCCCATCGCCGTCTCGGCTTCGCCGATCGCGAAATCGCCGAGTGGTGCCGCGCCGCCGGCCTCGACCCGGCGCCGCCACAGCAATTGTCGGGCGACCCGCTGACCGTGGTGATCTGGACCGCCCGCCGCCGCGCCGCCTCCATGGATTGGCGGCCAATCGAGGATCTGCGGGAGGGAGCGCCGCCGGCGCTGGTCGAGGGGGAGATGCGCCAATGAGCGGGAATCTCGGTTCGGAGCAGTCGCGGGGTCGGCTCGCCGCCGACCCGGTGATCGATTTCGACGCGGGTCCGCCCCGCGTCTCGTTCGAGTTTTTTCCGCCAAAGACAGCGGAGATGGAGGCCCGGCTGTGGGAGGTGGTCAAGCGCCTCGAGCCGTTGGCGCCGCGCTTTGTTTCGGTGACCTACGGCGCCGGCGGGTCGACCCGCGAGCGCACCCATGCGACGGTCCGCCGCATTCGCCATGAGACCGGCCTCGTGCCGGCGGCACATCTGACCTGTGTCGCCGCGACGCGAGCCGAGATCGACGAGGTCGCCGAGGATTACTGGCAGGCCGGAATACGCCACATCGTGGCGCTGCGCGGCGATCTTCCGGCCGGCGGACAGGCCTACAGCCCGCAACCGGGCGGTTATTCCTACGCCGCCGATCTGGTCGCCGGGCTCAAACGCGTCGCCGATTTCGAGGTCAGCGTCGCCGCCTACCCCGAGACCCATCCCGAGGCCGAAAGCGCCGAGCGTGACCTCGACAACCTCAGGCGCAAGGTTGATGCCGGGGCCAGCCGGGCGATCACCCAGTATTTTTTCGATGTCGACCTCTTTCTGCGCTTTCGCGACCGCGCCGCCGCGGCGGGAATCGCGGTGCCGCTGGTGCCGGGCATCCTGCCGGTCACCAATTACGCCCAGGTTAAAAAGTTCAGCGCCACCTGCGGCGCCTCGATCCCGGCCTGGATGGAGGGGCATTTCGCCGGGCTCGACGACGATCCCGACACGCGGCGACTGGTCGCCGCCTCGATCGCCGCCGAGCAGTGCCGGCGGCTCCATGCCGAGGGGGTGCACGAGTTTCATTTCTACACCCTGAACCGCGCCGATCTGATCGTCGCGATCTGCCATCTCCTCGGCGTGCGGGCAAAAAAGCCCGCCGTGGCCGCGGTCTGATGCGAGAGCGCCCCGGTTTTCTCCCTCTCCCACGCGACGCGGCGGAGAGGGGCTTTTCGGCGAGGCAGTCTTCACGATGACCCATTTCCTCGATTACCTCGCCGACCGCGTGGTGCTCTGCGACGGCGCGATGGGGACCCAGGTGCAGGCTCGCAACCTCGACATCGAGCGCGATTTCCTGGGCCTGGAAAACTGCACCGAGATCGTCTGCGAGAGCCGCCCCGATTTGATCCGCGAAATCCATCGCGGCTACCTCGAGGCCGGCTGCGACGCGGTGCAGACCAACAGCTTTGGCGGCTCGCCGATCACCTTGGGCGAGTTCGGGCTCGCCGACCGCGCCTTTGCCCTCAATCGCCGCGCCGCCGAGCTCGCCCGCGAAGCCGTGGCCGAGTTCGCTCATGACGGCCGCAGCCGGTTTGTGCTGGGCTCGGTCGGGCCGGGGACCCGCCTGCCCTCGCTCGGCCATGTCGCCTATCAAGAGCTCGAGGATGCGCTTTCGGTGCAATGCGCCGGGCTGATCGACGGCGGGGTCGACGCCATCATCATCGAGACCTGCCAGGACCCGTTGCAGATCAAGGCGGCGGTCAACGGCGCCAAGCGGGCGCGCGCCGCGACCGACAAGGACATTCCGATCCTGGTCCAGGTCACGATCGAAACCACCGGCAGCTTGCTGGTCGGGGCCGACATCGCCGCTGCGGCGACGGTAATCCATGCGCTCGACGTGCCGATGGTCGGGCTCAACTGCGCCACCGGCCCGCGCGAGATGGCCGAGCACGTCAAATGGCTGGGCGAAAACTGGCCCGGGTTGATTTCCGTCCAGCCCAACGCTGGCCTGCCCGAGTTGGTTGGCGGCCACGCCCACTACCCGCTCGGCGCCGCCGAGCTCGCGCAATGGCTCGAACGCTTTGTCGTCGAGGACGGGGTCAACATGATCGGCGGCTGCTGCGGCACCGACGTGCCGCACATCGCCGCTCTCGACGCGATGCTGCGCCGTATCGGCCGCGCCGGTGGAGACCGGCGCCGGCGGCCCGCGCCGCGTCCGCGCCGCCCGGTCTGGGCGCCGTCGGTCGCCTCGCTCTATAGCCAGGTGGCGCTGCGCCAGGAAAACGCCTGGCTGTCGATCGGCGAGCGCTGCAACGCCAACGGCTCGCGCAAATTCCGCCAGCTGCAGGAGCACGCCGACTGGGACGGCTGCGTCGAGATCGGGCGCGAGCAGGTCAAGGAGGGCTCGCACACGCTCGATCTGTGCACCGCTTTTGTCGGGCGCGACGAGGTCGCTGACATGACCCAGGCGGTGAGCCGCCTGCGCGGTGCGGTAAACGCTCCGCTGGTCATCGATTCGACCGAATTTCCGGTGCTCGAAGCGGCCATGAAGCTCTATGGCGGCAAGCCGATCGTCAACTCGATCAATTTCGAGGACGGCGAGGAGGCGGCGGACAAGCGCCTCAAGCTCGCCCGCCGCTTCGGCGCCGCGGTCATCGCGCTGACGATCGACGAGACCGGCATGGCCAAGGAGGTCGAGCACAAGCTCGAGGTCGCCCGCCGGCTTTACGATTTCGCCTGCGGCAGGCACGGGCTGCCGGCTGCCGATCTGCTGTTCGACCCGCTGACCTTCACGATCTGCACCGGCAACGAGGACGACCGCAAGCTCGGGCTCAATACGTTGGAGGCGATCGAGCGCATCGCCCAGGCCATGCCCGAATGCCAGATCATCCTCGGCCTCTCCAACATCTCGTTCGGCCTCAACCCGCCGGCCCGGCAGATCCTGAACTCGGTCTTTCTCGACCACGCGCTGCGCCGCGGGCTGACCGGTGCGATCGTTCATTTCTCGCGGATCATGCCGTTGCACAAGATCCCGCCGGAGGAGGCGCGGATCGCCGAAGACCTGATCTTCGACCGGCGGCACGAGGGCTACGACCCGCTGCACGCCTTTATCGGGCTGTTCGAGAACCGCGCGATCGAGACCAGCGAGAAAAAGGGCCGCCCGGAGAAGCTCGAAGACCGGCTCGCTCAGCGCATCGTCGACGGCGACCGCCAGGGGCTCGAAGCCGATCTCGACCTGGCGATGGCGAGCTACAAGCCGCTCGACATCATCAACGAAATTCTGCTCGGCGGCATGAAGACGGTCGGCGAATTGTTCGGCGCCGGCAAGATGCAGCTTCCTTTCGTGCTGCAATCGGCCGAGACGATGAAGACCGCGGTGCGGTTTCTGGAGCCGCATATGGAGCGGGTCGCGGGCCAGGAAAAAGGCACGGTGGTGCTGGCAACGGTGCGCGGCGACGTGCACGACATCGGCAAGAACCTGGTCGACATCATCCTGACCAACAACGGCTACCGCGTCATCAACCTCGGCATCAAGCAGCCGATCGGCGCCATCCTCGAAGCCGCCGCGGCGCACAAGGCCGACGCCGTCGGCATGTCGGGGCTGCTGGTCAAATCGACCGTGGTAATGCGCGAGAACCTCGAAGAGATGAGCCGGCAGGGGCTCGCCCTGCCGATCATGCTCGGCGGCGCCGCACTGACCCGCCGCTATGTCGAGGAAGATTGCGTCAAGGCCTATGACGCCGGCCGTGTCGCCTATGCGCGCGACGCCTTCGACGGACTCGGCCTGATGGACAAGATCGTCAACGGCAGGTTCGACGCCCACCTCGAAGAGGTCCGGGTCAAGAACGAGGGCCGGCCGGTCAAGCCGTCGCGCAAGCTCGGCCGCGCCGCCGACCCGCGCCCGTTGCGGTCGCTCGATCTCGACGAGATTCGCCTGCGCCGGGCCGAGCTGACCCGCAATGTACGGGTGCCGCAGCCGCCCTTCTGGGGCCCGCGCACCATCGAGCGGGTCTCACCAAAGGCGGTCGTGCCCTATCTCAACGAGCGCATGCTCTACCAATTCCAGTGGGGCTACCGAAAAGACGGCAAGAGCTTGGCCGAATACCGCGAATGGGCCAAGGACGAGCTGCGCCCGGTATTGCGGCGCATCCTCGACATCGCGATCGGCGAGGAGATCCTGGTCCCCCAGGCCGCCTATGGTTATTGGCCCTGCGCCGCCGAGGGCAACGACGTGGTCCTGTTTGATCCCGATGGAGAGCGCGAGCTGACCCGCTTCTCGTTCCCGCGCCAGAACAAGGAGGGCGGGTTGTGCGTCGCCGATTTCTTTCGCGACATCGCCGAGCCCGGGCGCGATGTGATCGGCTTGCAGGTGGTGACGATGGGGAGGCGCGCGTCGGAAGCCGCGCGCGAATGGTTCGCCGACACCCGCTACCAGGACTATCTCTACCTGCACGGGGTTTCGGTCGAGATGGCCGAGGCGCTCGCCGAATATCTGCACCGGCGCATCCGCGGCGAACTGGGCTTTGCCGCCGAGGAGGCCCGCGACGCGGAAGCCATGCTGGCCCAAGGCTATCGCGGCAGCCGCTATTCGTTCGGCTACCCCGCCTGCCCCAACCTCGCCGACCAGAGGCAGCTGTTGACGCTGCTGCGCGCCGAGGAAATCGGCGTCACCCTCTCCGAGGAAGACCAGCTCGACCCCGAGCAATCGACCTCGGCCATCGTCGTCCACCACCCCCAGGCCAAGTATTTCTCGGTCTAGAGCGGGGGCCTTGACACCGTTGCCAGCACACTCGACGCAAGCGCCGGGTTTGAGATTACGTTTAGCGCTACCTTGTAAACCGGGGTACGCTACCCTGAGTGGAGTCCCGACAAAGGCGCGCGTGCCCAGCTGCCGACCTAGACGGTCGGTCCGGCTGACCATTTTGTTGATGCTGCTGGAGGTTGTAGCCTGCACGATTTCAGAGCCGCCGCAGGTACGAAACCCGTTTGTCGGGATCTGGACCGACCCCGACAACGACACGATCGCGATCCGCCAGGATACGGTCGTCCAGAACCGGCCCGATGGGCAGAGCGCGGCTCTCGACAGCAGCACCTGCGGGGGCGCCTTCAGCTTTACCTACGCCACTTGGAGCCGCCAAGCGTTGACCGGTCTGCTGCCGCGCCAGCCTGGCCTCGGCAAGACATTATCCGATCTGCTGGTCGCCCCGACTTATCCTGTTGCCGTGCTCCATTGCGCTCGCGGCGACCAGACCTATGTGCTGCTGAATGATCGTCAACTGGTGGCGATCTACCGCGACGGCGACATCGGAGCCGTCGAGCGTCTGGCGCGGCGCTGATCTGTGTTATATTTATGACTGAGACATTGTGGCTGCACGCGGACCGGATGGCGGTAGGGCTCACCAGGACTGAGCGGCGGGGTTCGCTCGTCTATCCCGCGCTGATGAGCTTGGGCGTGGGGATGCTCGCCTCCTGCGCCGCCAAGCCGCCGCCAGCCTCTACGCCGACGCTGGCGATCGGGCCGCCGCCCGCGCTGCCGCCGGCACCGGCGCCGCGGCGCCGGATGTTCCCGGTCCCGCAGCGCAAGCCGGTGCCACCGCCGGTCGCCGGCGCAGCGCCCGAGAGTGCCGACGAGGCCATCGCCATGACCGAGCCCGGGGCGGTGGGCGAACCCGGGGCGGTGGGCGAACCCGGAGCGGCTATGCCCGCCCCTCAGGCGGCGGCGCCACAGGCCAGACAGCTGGTCGGGCTCGACCAGCCGGCGGCGACGCATCTGTTCGGAGCCGCGAGCGAGCAGTCGAGCGTGCCCCCGGCCACGGTCTGGCGCTACCGCAACGCCACCTGCGAACTCGACCTGTTCTTTTATCTCGATTTGCGCAGCGGAAAAATGCGGACCTTGCATTATAAATTCAAGGGCGGCACCGCCGATCCGGCCGGGCAGCAGGACTGCCTGCGCTCGCTGGTCGTCGCCCGCGGGAGTTGAAGCCGACCTTGACCATGCCGCACCTGCTTCTCGTCGACGACGACGATCTGTTTCGTGAATTGCTCGGCCTCAACCTGATCGACGAAGGATACGAGGTCACCACTTTCGACAACGGCCGCGACGCGCTCGCCTATCTCGACGACGGCGGCGGCGCCGACGCGATGCTGCTCGACTGGCGCATGCCGCAGCTGACCGGCATCGAGGTGCTGCGGCGCATGCGCGGGCGCGGGATCGCGATCCCGGTGATCTTTCTGACCGCGCTCTCCGACGATATCTACGAAGAAGCGGCGCTCGCCGGCGGTGCGGTCGATTTTATCGACAAGGCGCGCCGCCTGCCGATCCTGGTCAAACGCCTGCAGCTGATCACCGAGGGTGCCCGGCCGGTCGCCGAATTCGACGCGCCGCGCCCCGATACGTTGCGGCTCGGCCTGTTGGAGCTGCGTTTCGACACCAATCGCGCCCAGTGGGCGGGGCGGACGATCGACCTGACGCTGACCGAATTCCGGATCCTGGCGCTGCTCGCCGAGAACGCAGGGCATGACGTTGGTTATCGCGAGATCTATGATCTCGTGCACGGCAAGGACTTCGTCGCCGGTCATGGGGCAGAGGGGTACCGCGCCAATGTCCGTACCTTCATCAAGCGTATCCGTAAGAAGTTCCGCGACAGCGACCCCGATTTCGACCTCATCCATAACTACGCCGGTTTTGGATATCGCTGGACCTCTCGGCGTTAGGTCTCGGCACGGCCTGCGCTGGGCGTGGTCGCTGACGGTAAAGACGGGCCTGCTTGGCGATCATCTTTCTGCTGGTCCCGGTCTTTCTCTACATCGAGTTCAGAGCCGCCTACGAGGAGAGCCAGCAGCTGCTGCTGCGCAGCGTGCGCGACGAAGGGCGGGTGATCAGCCAATCCCTGGTGCCGTTATTGCAAACCGCCGATATCGACTCGCTGCCCCAACTCGGTCCACCCTCGGCCGGTTTGCCGGCGAGGTGACGACGATCAAGCTGCTGCTGGCGCCGGCCGGTGCCGGCAGCGACGGCTTTTACTATGTGGCGTCATGGCCCACAGTGGTCGGCGCCGCCAATCTCGAGGCCGAACGCGAAACCTTGGCGCGGCAGGGCGTGCTCGATCGTCTCGCCCAGAACTGCCGCGGCGAAATGCCATTCTCGCTGATCTATCATCGCCCGACCGGCGGCGCCGAGATCGTCACCGCGGTGACCCCGCTGGCGACCGCAGCGGGGTGCTGGGCGGTGGTCGCCTCGTTTTCTCAGGACGCATTTCCGGGGGCGCATCTCGGCCAGCCCTATTGGGCGACGCCGCCGGTGCGGATCGCGGCGGTGATCTATCTGGCAATGGCCGCCATTACGTTTTCGACGCTGTTCGGCGTGCGCGGCGGGCTGCGCCGCTTTGCTCGGCGGGCTCGGCGGATCCGTGACCAGGGACCCGATGCCGGGTCGTTCGGCGCCAGAGCCGATGTGCCGGAGCTGGCCGAGGTCGCCGCCGAATTCGACCGCATGGTCGAAGCGCTGCACCGCTCCGCCGCGGAAATCCGGCAGACGGCGGAAGACAACGCCCACGCCTTCAAGACGCCGATCGCGGTGATCCGCCAGTCGCTGGAGCCGCTGCGCCGCGCCCTGCCCGAAGACAACAACCGCGCCCAGCGGGCGATCGGCGTCGTCGAGCATGCGCTCGACCGGCTCGACGGCCTCGTCGCCTCGGCGCGGGAGCTCGACGAGGCGGCCGCCGATCTGATCGACGAGCCGCTGGTGCCGGTCGATCTCGGACGGGTCATCGGCCGGATGATCCAGACCCGCTCGGCGATCCTCGACGACCGCGACGTGACCATCGTGCTGGCCAGCCGCGACCTGACGATCACTGCGGACCTGCTCCCCGGCATGATGTGCTCGGCAGCGAGGCGATGATCGAGACCGTCCTCGACAACCTGATCGACAACGCGGTTTCGTTCTCGCCCGCGGGCAGCGAGATCCTGGTGCATTTGACCCATGACGGCCGCTTTGCCCACCTGACGGTTTCCGACCGCGGTCCCGGCGTGCCCGATGAACATATCGAGCGGATCTTCGAGCGGTACTACTCCGAACGCCGGGCCGATGCGGTCACCGAGACGCCCGGCAGCTATTTCGGGATCGGATTGTGGATCGCGCGCCGCAATGTCGAAGCGATGGGCGGTATGATCGCCGCCGAGAACCGCAGGCCGCACGGGCTGACCGTGCATATCCGGCTGCCGCTGGCGCCCGGCCGCGGCTGAGCCGAGGGCAAGTCGGCGTGGAACCGCGGTTGAAAACCGGCCTTTGGGTCAAGGCATTGATCCGCCGTTGCGATCTTGCCGCGGTCGCGGTCGCGGTGGTCTCGCGCGGCGATGGCGATTCGGGCGCGGTGCTGATCAAGCTCAGCGCCCGCAACAACGGCTGCTCGGTACTGACCCAGGCGCGCGGTCCGGACGGCGAGCTGTTGTGGATGCGCGCCACCGGCGCCGCTGCGGTCGCCGAAGCCGATGCCGACGCCTATATCTCGCGCCAGCGTCGGCGCGACCCGGATCTGTGGGTGGTCGAGATCGAGAGCGGTTCGCCGGCGAACGTCCTCGACGGTCGGATCGTCTGACCGGTGGCGGCGGCGAATTCTTAAAGAACAGGGCCAGGATCCGAAGCCAGAGGACGGACAATGGGTTTCAGCATCCTGATCGTCGACGACGAGCCCGATGTGGCTGACCTGTTTCGCCAGCGCTTTCGCCGCGAGGCGCGCCGGGGGGAATACGTGCTGCACTTCGCCGCATCGGGCGAGGAGGCGCTGCGCCGTCTGGCCGAGATCGGCACAGAGCTGATCGTCATCCTTTCCGACATCAACATGCCCGGCATGGACGGGCTGGCCCTGCTGGGCGAGATCAAGCGGCGCCGACCGGAGCTGCCGGTGCTGATGGTGACCGCCTACGGCGACGATCAACGCATGCAGCGGGCCGAGGAACTCGGCGCTGCGGCGTTTCTCGCCAAGCCGGTCGACTTCGACGAGCTGAAGCGCCGCCTGGCCGCGCTCGCGGCGCATCGCCCGTCGCCCTGACCGCATCGACCGTGCGGGCAGACACCGCGTTCGGGCAAGCTCGTTGCGTCGCCCAGAGGCCCAAACTCGTTGCTTCGCCCAAAAGCGGTGTGCAAAGTCCTCGCCAGTGACAGCGAGGCGCGAGGAAATGTCGGCGGCAAGAACGCGCAAGGGGCTGGCCGGAGCGCCCGTCGCGCTGCTGGTGCTGCTCGCCGGCGCGGCGACGCCGTTCTCCGCCGCCGCCGACACCGCGCCGCCCGACATAGCGCTGCCCGACGTCGCGCCGCCCGACAGGGACGCCGCGATCGCACGGAGCCTGGCCGAGATGCTGCGCGACGCGCGAGCCGTGATCTCCGACAACGAGGATCTGATCAACAATCCCGATATCGGCGACAAGCATCTGACCGGCCGTAAAGTCCTGAGCGATGCCGTTGCGCGGTATCGCAAGGCGACCGGCGCCGATCCGAGCGCGATCGACCCGGCCTCGTATCAGGGGCGGCTGATGCGCGCGATGACGGACGCCATCGTCCAGGTGATGGACGACAACCAGTTGACGATCAATGAGAAGGGTACCGGGTTCAAGGGCTTTATTCCGGCGGTGTTCGGCCGTCTTGTCAGCGAGGCATTCAACCGTTTGGCGAAGGGCGAGGCCGAGCTCAAGGTCACTGCGCCGCCCGACCTCGTGCGCAACCGCAAGGCGCTGCCCGACGCCTGGGAGACCAAGGTCATCAAGACCAAGCTGCTCAACGCCGGCTGGCCCCGCGGCCGACCCTATTCGGCCACGATCGACGTCGATGGGCGGCCGGCCTACCGGTTCGCCGTTCCCGAGTACTACACCGCCTCCTGTCTCGCCTGCCATGGGATGCCGAAAGGCGCGCCCGACATCACCGGCTATCCAAAAGAGGGGCGAAAGCGGGGCGACCTCGGCGGCGTCATGAGCATCACCCTGTTTCGCTGAGGGGGCCGGCATGGCGCCAGCTTTATAATGGCCCGGCTGACGATCCGGACCCGGCTGATCCTGCTGTCGAGCGTGCTGCTGCTCGCGCTGATCGCCACCAATGCCTATCTCAACCGCAAGCTTGCCGAGAATTCGGTGGGAATGGTCAGGACGGCCGAGCTGCTCGGCGTCATCGAAGAGGCGAACAGCGCCCAGATCGCCTTTGGCGAGATGCGCTATTGGATGACCGACCTCGCTGTCGGCATGCTGATGCTGTCCGAACGCAACGCCGCCTCGGCCCATGCGCGCATCGAGCAGGATCTCGATCGGCTGGCGCGACACCGCCCGCGCGCCGTTGCCGCGGTGCGCCGCGAGCTGGTGCAATACCATCAGCTCGCCCACAAAGCCGTGGACGAATACACCAATGACCACCGGGTGATCGGCAACGCGCTGTTGGCGCAGGCGAGCGAGCACAGCGTCGAGGTCGACCGGCTGCTCTCCGCGATCGTCGCCGAACAGAGCCGCGAGGCGGTCGCCGCCCGCGAGCATGTCGTCGCGGTGGCGGCGGCGGCCACGCGCGTGTCGCGCATCGTGGTCTCGGCCGCGGTGCTGGTCGGCGCTTTGCTGACGTTTTTGGTGCTGCGCTCGATCGCGGTGCCGTTGCGCCGGCTGGTGTTGGCGATGCGCGGCCTCAACGCCGGCGATCTCGCCGTGGCGATCCCCGCCGCCGGTCCGGACGAGATCGGCGCCATGGCCCGCACCCTCGCCGCCTTCCGCGACACCCTCCAAGAGCTGAGGCAATTGATCGAGGAGCAGCGCCGGCGCGAAAACGAGCTGCGCGCCGCCCACGACCAGCTCAAGGCGGCGCAGACCAATCTGATCCAGGCGGAAAAGATGGCGTCCCTGGGCCAGCTGACCGCCGGCATCGCCCACGAGATCAAAAACCCACTCAATTTCGTCAACAATTTCGCCGAACTGTCGCGCGAGCTGCTCGACGAGCTGAAGGATACGTTGGTCCCGCCGCGCGATGCGAGCCGGGGCGAGGACCGCGACGAGCTGGTGACAACCCTCGACGCCAATCTCGCCAAGATCGCCGAGCATGGCCGGCGCGCCGACGGGATCGTCAAAAGCATGCTGCTGCATTCGCGCGGCGACAGCGGCGAACGCCGGCAAAGCGACCTCAACGCACTGATCGAGGAAGCACTCAACCTCGCCTATCATGGCGCCCGTGCCCAGGACCAGAGCTTCAACGTCACCCTCGAGCGCGATCTCGACCCGCGCCTGGGTCCGGTCGAAACCGTGCCCCAGGACGTCACCCGGGTGTTCCTGAACCTGTTCGCCAACGCCTTCTATGCCGTCAACAAGCGCCGCCACGAGGGCAGCGACCCGGCATTCGCCCCCGTGCTCAAGGTCGTCACCCGCAATCGCGGCGATTTGGTCGAGGTGCGGGTGCGCGACAACGGCACCGGCATGCCGCCCGAGGTGCGCGACAAGGCGTTCACGCCGTTCTTTACCACCAAGCCGACCGGCGAAGGCACCGGGCTCGGCCTGTCGATCAGCTACGATATCGTGGTGCAGGAGCATGGCGGCACGATCGCCGTCGACAGCCAGCCGGGCGAGTTCACCGAATTCACCATCCGCCTGCCGCGCCACCCGGTCGGCGCCGCCGTCACCACCGGGGTGCCGGCATGACCGAGGCCGCCTCGTCTGCTGATCCGCCAGGGCGCCGGCCCGATCACCCCGACATCGAGATCATCGAGGCGACGACCGCTTTCGAGCGCTTTTTGCGGATGGAGGTCATCCGCTTCCGGCACCGGCTGTTCAACGGCGAATGGAGCGCGGTGCACACTTACGACGTGCTGCGCCGCGGCCCGGCGGTGGCGGTGGTGCTGTACGACCCAGACCATGACCAGGTGGTGCTGGTCGAACAGCTGCGCCTGCCGGCATTGCTGGCCGGGGCCAGGCCCTGGCAGATCGAAATCGTGGCCGGGCTGGCCGACGCCGGCGAGGCACCGGAACGGGTCGCGGTGCGTGAGACGCGGGAGGAGACCGGCTGCGCGCTCGAGGGCGAGCTGATCCCGATCCAGCGCTACCTGCCGTCCCCCGGCGATTCCGACGAGAGCGTCTTTCTGTTCTGCGCCCGGGTCGATGCGACCGCCGCCTCGGGCGTGCACGGCGTTCCTGAGGAGGGCGAGGACATCCAAATCGTGGTCAAGACCATTGCCGAAATCTCAGCGATGCTCGACGCCGGCGCGATCGAGAACGGCCACACCCTCGTCGCCCTCTACTGGCTGCTGCGCCACCGCGACCACCTGCGCCGCCTGTGGCGCGCCATTTGACGCCAGCCGCAGCGCCGGTGTCCTTGCCACGCCATTGACCTTGAGCATCTCGCGCATCCGCTGATCAGGAGTGACGCAGCAATACGCCGAGTATCGCGATGGTAGCTGCGGCGTCGATGCCGATTGCCCAGGTCAATAGCCCAAACCGGGTTTTTACTTCGGCGCGAAACGATACCAAATTGGTTTCCAGCCGATCGAGACGAGCATCGAATAAAGCCAGGCGGGATTCGTAATCCGCGAGCTCCTCGGCAGCCTCCCGCGCCTTATGGTCGGAGACGCCCGCGCTCAACAGCGCATCGTAGGTCTTGGACAGCACGACAGCGGCAGTTTATCCGTCGGTGATTTGGGCGATTTGCTGCCTCGAGGGCGGGCAGCCGATCCTGGCGTGAGGTGCGCCGGTCATCGCACCGAGAGTTCCTTGAAGTGCTTCGAGAGGGCCAAGCCCTGGCTCTGGTATGACGAGCCGATGGCGCGGCCGTAGAGCTTGTCCGGGCGGGCGATCAGCCGCTCGTAGACGAGGCGGCCAATGATCTGGCCATGCTCGATGACAAAGGGCACCTCGTGCGCGCGCACCTCCAGTACCGCGCGGCTGCCTTTCCCGCCTGTCTCAGCCATGCCAAAGCCCGGATCAAAGAAACCTGCATAATGAACCCGAAATTCGCCGACTAACGTGTCATACGCCAGCATCTCCGCCGCCTGGTCTGTCGGTATGGCGACCGACTCGCGCGACGCCAGAATGTAAAAATCCTCTGGATCGAGGATTATGCCCTGATCTGGGTTTGCAAATACCAGATCCCAAAAATCCTGCACGTTATAGTGGTTTATTCGATCCACGTCTATTACCGGCGTATGCTTTCGCGCCTTATAGCCGACAAAACCACTCTGAAGGGTACCACTCACGTCTACGGTAACTGCTAACCCTCCCTCGATTAACTCCCGGCCGATAGGCGAACCGGGGGGTACTATGCTAAAGCCGACTTCTTCGTGCAGCCGGCGCAACGCGGCGTTGCTCGAAGTCGGCCTCCCTCGTCGAACTCGAAGCTGAACGAGGCGTGAGCCCTTTCGAACAAGAATGCTGAACGATCGAGGTGACAGTTCTGCGAACAGTGGGCCCGAGTAATTAGATTTGATGCTGTCGAACTCCGTGCCATGATCGGTAATCACGCGCGCGAAAACGTTAAGGCGGCCGGTCGAACTTTTCGGATTGGCCGACCCGGAGGTGCGATATCGCAGCGCTAGGTGTTCTAGTAACGGCACGATGTAGACGCAGTCCTTTTCGAGGACAGCACCTTCACGCAAATCGAGGGTATGAAGCCGCAAGCTGACCCAATTTCTCAGTGACTGTGCAATCGGGGCCAGGAAGAAAGCTCGCGCGGACACGATAAGCGATGTCCCCGAGACGCAAATCGAGGCTGGAAGGTTGAATCTGATCGTCAACGATAGGCTCCAGGGACTGGATCTCGCGGGTCCGCTCGATCGCATCGCGCAGCAATTGGTACGGCAAAATCCCGGTGGCGTGCTCAAGCTCTTTCGGTTCAGGCGGCGGAAATAGCTCCCCGGTCGAAGGCTCGGTTTCGGGCAGCGGGAACAGCGGGCCTGCCTGCGCTCCTTTCATCCAGTAGTATCCTCCGATTGGCAACAGCGCCGTTTTAAGCCATGTGCCCCGAAGCGTAAATCGCGGCCGGCTTGCCCTCGATACACGGCGACAGGTACTGTCATAAGCGATCAGCAAGGCGCCAGAGGCAGCGGAGGGAGGCATGCAGATCCGCGACGGCTTTGTCGGGGCGGTCGGGAACACGCCGCTGATCAAGTTGCGGCGGGCCTCGCAGGAGACCGGGTGCACGATCCTCGGCAAGGCCGAATTTCTGAACCCCGGCGGATCGGTCAAGGACCGGGCGGCGCTGGCGATCATCGCCGACGCCGAGGATCGCGGCCTCCTAAAGCCGGGCGGGGTCGTCGTCGAGGGCACCGCCGGCAACACCGGGATCGGCCTGGCGCTGGTCGGCAACGCGCGCGGCTATCGCACCGTCATCGTCATGCCCGAGACGCAGAGCCAGGAAAAAAAGGACATGCTGCTTCTGTGCGGCGCCGATCTGCGGCTCGTTCCGGCGGTGCCCTATGCCAACCCGAATAATTACGTGCGCTATTCCGAGCGGCTCGCGGCCGAGATCGCGGCCGAGGAGCCGAACGGGGCGATCTGGGCCAACCAGTTCGACAATCTCGCCAACCGCCGCGGCCATTATCAGACGACCGGCCCCGAGGTCTGGGACGGCACCGACGGCCGGGTCGACGGCTTCACCTGCTCGGTCGGCACCGGAGGCACCCTGTCGGGCGTCGGCATCGCGCTGAAAGAGCGCAACCCCGATGTCAAAATCTATTTGTCGGACCCGATGGGGTCGGGGCTCTATCGCTGGTACGAGAGCGGCGAACTGAAGCCCGAGGGCAATTCGATCACCGAGGGGATCGGCAACAACCGGGTGACCCGGAACCTCGAGGGCGCGCCGCTCGACGGCCAGTTCCAGATCCCCGACAGCGAGGCGCTGCCGGTATTGTTCGACCTGGTGCGCGAGGAGGGGCTGGTGCTCGGCGGCTCGACCGGGATCAATGTCTGCGGCGCGATCCGCCTCGCGCGGCTGCTCGGCCCCGGCCACACGATCGTGACCATCCTCGCCGATTCCGGCACCCGCTATCAGTCGAAGCTGTTCAACCCCGCCTTTTTGAAGGAGCGCGACCTGCCGACGCCGCCGTGGCTCTGAACGTCGATTTTCCTCAAGCCCATCCCGGCGAAGGCCGGGACCCATTTTTGGGCTCGCTCGATGTATTTTGTCTATTTGCTCGGAAGCAGACCCTACGGAACTCTGTATGTCGGGGTGACTTCGGATCTCCCCCGGCGGGTGTCGGAGCACAAAAGCAAGCTGGTGCCCGGTTTTACCGCCAAATATAGTGTAGATCGACTGGTGTGGTTCGAGGCGCATGAGAAGCATGCTTCGGCGCTGCAACGTGAAAAGCGAATCAAGGGACGGAAGCGCGATTGGAAGATCAATCTAATCGAGCGGGACAACCCGCACTGGCTCGACTTGTCGGATGATCTATCCGGTTGATCCGCAGGTTCGTGCGCTGGCTTAAGTGGGTCCCGGCCTGCGCCGGGATGGAAGGATTGAGGAGAGGTGGGAAAGGAGATGACCGAGCTGCTGTTTCGCGAGGATGGCTACCTGCGCAGCTGCGCGGCGCGGGTGGTCGGCGGCGATGCGCGGGGGATCCGGCTCGACCGCACGGTGTTTTATCCGACCGGCGGCGGCCAGCCTGGCGACAAGGGCGTGCTGCGGCTGCCGTCCGGGGGGACGATCGCGATCGTCGATACGATCAAGGGCGAGGCGGCGGACGAGGTGCTGCACGTGCCGGAGGCGGGTGCGGCGTTGCCCGCAGCCGGCGCCGAGCTGACCGCCGAGATCGATTGGCCGCGGCGCCATCGGCTGATGCGCATGCACACCTGCCTGCATCTGTTGTGCAGCATCGTTCCGGGGGCGGTGACCGGCGGCCAGGTCGCCGACGGCCGCGGCCGGCTCGATTTCGACGTGCCGGGGTCGAGCCTCGACAGGCAGGAACTCGCCGCCCGGCTCAACGCGCTGATCGCGCAAGCTCGCCCGGTCGGCCCGCGCTGGATCGGCGACGACGAGCTCGCCGCTCAACCCGAACTGGTCCGCACCATGTCGGTCAAGCCGCCGACCGGCACCGGCCGGGTGCGGCTGATCGAGATTGCCGGGGTCGACCTGCAGCCGTGCGGCGGGACCCATATCCGCAACACCGCCGAGATCGGCCCGGTCACGGTCGTTAAGATCGAAAACAAGGGCCGGCAGAACCGCCGGGTGATCGTCGCCTTCGCCCCCGGCTGAGGGAGGAAGACAGCGTCATGCCCTTTGCCCATCCTGATTCTCTGGTCAGCACCGAGTGGCTGGCGGCCCATCTGCGCGATGCCGACGTCCAGGTCGTCGATTGCTCGTTCAAATTGCCGGGCATCCTGCCGATCGCGCGGGCGGATTACCAACGCGGCCATATTCCCGGCGCAGTGTTTTGCGACATCGACGACATCGCCGAGCCCGGCACCAGCCTGCCGCACATGATCCCGTCGCCGGAGTTGTTCGCGCAGAAGATCGGCGCGCTCGGCATCGGCGACGAAGACCGGGTCATCGTCTACGACGGCAACGGGCTGTCTTCGGCCGGGAGGGCGTGGTGGATGCTGCGGCTGTTCGGTCATCGCGAGGTGGCATTGCTCGATGGCGGGCTACCGAAATGGAAGGCGGAGGGACGGCCGGTCGACACCGCGATCCCGGCCCCGCCGTCGCGGCATTTCACGGCGCGGTTCGATCCGGCGCTGGTCCGTGACAGGGCGGCACTGATCGCAAACCTCGCGACCGGGGCCGAGCAGGTCGTCGATGCGCGCGCCGCCGGCCGCTTCGACGGCACCACGCCCGAGGCCCGGCCCGGACTGCGCAGCGGCCATATTCCGGGCAGCCGCAACCTTCCCTACGACGAGCTGACCGATCCGGCGACGCATCAGCTGCGCAGCGCCGACCAGCTGGCCCGTCTGTTCAATGCCGCCGGGGTCGCCCTCGACCGGCCGATCGTGACCAGCTGCGGCTCAGGCGTCACGGCCTGCGCGCTCGCCTTTGCCTTGCATCTGATCGGCCATCCCGACGCCGCGGTTTATGACGGGTCGTGGTCGGAATGGGGCCGGCCGGGCGACACCCCGGTCGAAACCGGCCCGGCTGCCCCCCGAGATGAGGGGCTCAGGCCGTGCTCCACGACACGATCACCTATCTCGAAATGCTGGCGCGTCCGAGCGGGGCCCGAACCCCGGTTCCGGCCGGCAAGCTGGCGCTGATGCGGGCCGAGCGCTGCACCGTCTCGTTCTACCGCTATATCTACGATGCGGTCGGCGAGCCCTGGCTGTGGTTCGAGCGCCGGCTCTTTGGCGATGCCGCCCTGGCCCAGCTGATCGCCAGGCCGACGCTGGAGATTTTCGTCCTCTATGTGGGCGGCGTGCCGGCCGGGTTTTTCGAGCTCGACACCGCCGAGCCGCGCGAGACCAAATTGTGCTATTTCGGGCTCGTCCCCGACTTCATCGGCCGCGGCTACGGCGCCTACATGCTGCAGGCGGCGATCGACCGGGCCTGGACCGCGCGGCCGATCGGCCGGTTCTGGCTGCACACCTCGACCTACGACCATCCGAACGCATTGCGGGTCTATCAGCGCGCCGGATTTAGCGTCTATGCCCGCCGCCCGGTATCGTTCGAGGACCCGCGGCTGCACGGGATTCTGCCGCGCACGTTGCGCCATCGCCTGCTGCCGGTGCTGGGCGAGAGCTAGCGCGACCCCCTCAGAGGTGCTACCGACGGCGCGGAGCGGTCAATCAGCTGCAGATGCAGCGACTTCGCGACCGGCCACCAAGGGGGAAGATATGAGGATACCGAGCGCTGTGACCTTTCGCGCGTCTGCGGGATTTGCCGCGGCGCTGTTACTGGCTGCGGTGTCGACGGCTTCGGCGCAAAACCTCTCGCCCAGCGAAGCCAAGGCGATCGCCGAGAACGCCTATGTCTGCGGCTATCCGCTGGTGACCATGGAGCTGACCCGGCGCAGCTTCACCAACGTGGCTCGGCCGAACGGCAAGAGCGCCCCGATGGGCTTCTTCGTCAACGTCCCGAGATACCCCGCTGCATCCGACAAGCGCGTGACGGCGCCGAACGCCGACACGCTCTACTCGACGGCCTGGATCGATGTCGGCAAGGAGCCGTACATCCTGCACGTGCCCGACGAGCACGGGCGCTATTATCTGATGCCGATGCTGGACGGCTGGACCGACGTGTTCGCCGACCCCGGCAAGCGTACCACCGGCACCGCGGCCGCTGATTTCGCAATTACCGGCCCGGGTTGGAAGGGGACATTGCCGCCCGGCATCAAGGCCGAATACAAGTCGCCCACAAACATCGTGTGGGTTCTCGGCCGCACCTATTCGACTGGCACGCCGGCCGACTATGCCGCCGTCAACGCCATTCAAGCGCAATACAAGCTCACTCCGCTCAGCGCCTGGGGCAGGCCCTACACCCCGCCGCCCGGCGTCGTGAATCCCACCTGGGACACGAAAGACCCGGTGCGCGACCAGGTCGATGCGATGGATGGGGCAACCTATTTCCGACTGCTCGCCGAGCTGATGAAAACCAACCCACCGGCGGCCGCCGATGCCCCGATGGTTGCCGCGATGGCGAAGATCGGCATTGCCGCCGGCAAAGATTTCGACCCCGCTAAGCTGACCCAGGCGCAATCCGCCGCAATTCAGGCGGCTCCCGAGCCCGCGCAGGCGACGATCATGGGGTTGATGAAAGAGGTCGCCCTGACCAACGGGTGGAGCGTCTTCACCAAGCTCGGCGTCTACGGCACCGATTATCGCTTGCGCGCTCTGGTGACCGCCATCGGCCTCGGCGCCAACCGGCCGCAGGACGCGATCTACCCGGTTGGCCAGGTGGACGCGGATGGCAAGCCGTTCGATGCCGCCAACCGCTACGTCATGCACTTCCCGGCGGGACAGCTGCCGCCGGTCAACGGCTTCTGGTCGCTGACGATGTATGACGGCCAGTATTTCTTCGTGCCGAACAAGCTGAACCGCTACACGCTGAGCGCCCGCAACGCGCTCAAGCACAATGCCGACGGTTCGGTCGATCTTTACCTTCAGGCAGATCCCCCCGGCCCAGCCCGGCAGGCCAACTGGCTGCCGACGACACAGGGCGGCAAGTTCATCCCGATGCTGCGCATGTACTGGCCGAAGGAGACGCCGCCCTCGATCCTCGACGGCACCTGGAAGCCGCCGCCGGTCGCGCTCAGCAAGTGAGCCGATTGCGTACGGGCATGATGGCCGGGGAAGGGTCGGTGCCGTACCAACCCAAGCTGATCCTGTCGATCGTTGCCGGTCTTGTGGGTATGCTGGCCGCGATCGAGGCCGTTCCTCGTCCGGCGCTCGCGCAGACGGCATCGGGGCAGAGCGGGCCGCAGATATTGATAACGCCCTATCTATGGCTCGCAGGCATCAATACCGCGATCAATACGCCGTTGCCGCGAGTGCCCACGGTCAATTCGGATGTCGGCGCCTTTCAGCTCCTCGGGCATCTCGACGGGGTGCCGTTCATGGGCTCGGCCGAGGTGCGCGATGGCCCCGTCAGCATGCTCGGCGACGTGCTCCATGTCCCGGTCGGCACCAGCATCACCACCCGAAATATCTTCTACCAGGGCGGCAACGCCGCGCTGACGGCGAACATGGGCACCGCGCTGTTCCTTTACCACGTAATCGATCAATCCGTTCAGTCGCTGGACGCGGGCGGCGGCGTTCGCGCCTGGGGATTTTCGAGCCGGCTGACCTTGAACGCCGGGCTGCTGCCGACGGCCAATGTAGCGCGCACGGCCGGCTGGGT
The DNA here is from genome assembly GCA_963703665.1 of uncultured Alphaproteobacteria bacterium. GTDB lineage: Bacteria > Pseudomonadota > Alphaproteobacteria > ATCC43930 > CGMCC-115725 > AP-15. Next base: position 831,598 of record CAVPFB010000003.1, read on the forward strand.
CGATCCGCTGCTCGCCGCGCGCTATCACCGGGCCCTCGGCGATGGGTTCGGCCTGACCGTCTATGGCGATCTCGGCGGCTTTGACGCCGGCGCGCAGGTCGATTGGCAGGTGATCGGCACGGTCGACTACGCCCCCACGCCGTGGCTGACGCTGCGTCTTGGTTACCGCAGCCTCAACTTCAACTATCAATCCATCAACAATGTTGGCTTCAACGTGCACATGAAGGGGCCGATCCTTGCCGGCACTTTCCGGTTCTGAGCGAGCTGACCAAGTGATTTGCGGTGACACTGATCGCCGGATAACCGCAACGGCGTGGGGATGCGCGGCATCGGTCCATCGCGGCGCATCCATTGGTGCCACCGCTCGACCAGAGCTGGCGCGAGCACCCCAAAAGGGTTAAGCTCGCACCCTGTGCTCCGAGGGGGGAGCTTTGTCATGAGTAATCTCGCCGAGCCGCCGGCGATCGTGCATGCCGCGACGCGGCGTTCGCGCCGTGTGTCGGTGATCTGGATCATCCCGCTGGTGGCGGTGGCGATCGGCGCCTGGCTCGCCTGGGACACCTGGTCGAAGCAGGGGCCGACGATCACGGTCACCTTCGACACCGCCGAGGGCCTGCAGGCGGGGCAGTCGCAGCTCAAGTTCAAGGATATCGTCTTCGGCACGGTCAAGAGCCTCGAGCTTTCCCCCGACCACAATCATGTGGTGGTGACGATCGACACGACCCGGCAGGCCGAGCCGCTGTTGACCCACAAGACGGTCTTTTGGGTGGTCAAACCGCGGCTCTTCGCAGGCGCCATCTCAGGCCTGCAGACCTTGTTCTCGGGCAGCTATGTCGGCATGCTGCCGGGCGCCACCGCCGGCCAGGCGCAGCGCAAGTTCGTCGGGCGCGAGGACCCGCCGATCCTCGAGCGCGCACGTCCCGGGCCGCATCTTTTACCTGAAGGCCGAGCCGTCTCGGCTCGATCTCGCTCGGCTCGCCGATCTTTTACCGCGGTCTCGGCGTCGGCGAAGTGCTCGGCTGGGACATCGCGGACATGGCGAAATACGTGACGATCCACGCCTTTGTCAGGGCACCCTACGACACCTATGTGCATGACAGCACCCGGTTCTGGAACGCCTCGGGGCTGTCGATCAAGCTCGCCGGAACCGGGCTGAAAGTCGAGGTCGAGTCGCTGCACGCGGTGCTGCTCGGCGGCATCGCGTTCGCCACGCCCGAAACCGAGCGCCGGGTCGCGGCGGCGAGCCTCGAAGACCACGTCTTCCCGCTGTTTGCCGACCAGGAGACGGCGGATGCCGCGTCCTATACGACGAAGATCCCGGTCGTGTCGTACTTTCCGGGTTCGGTCAGCGGGCTCGGGCCCGGTTCCCCGGTCACCATTCACGGCCTCGTCGTCGGTCACGTGACCGATGTGCGGCTCACCTACGACCGGGCCAAGGACGCGGTCCTGGCGCCGGTCCGCTTCGAGGTCGAGCCCGAGCGCGTGCTCGGCGTCGGCGTCAGAATGTTCAAGAACCCGGCCGAGGCGGTGGACGCGCTGTTGCAGAAAGGCCTGCGGGCGACCGTGCAGAGCGCGAGCCTGATCACCGGCCAGCAGCAGGTGGCGCTCGATTTCGTGCCCGACGCACCACCGGCCAAGCTCGCCATGGAGGGCGACGATTTTGTCTTGCCGACCGCACCCGGCGGCGGGTTCGCCGGGCTGCAGGCCTCGGCCAACGATTTGCTCGACAAGGTCAATACGATCCCGTTCGACCAGATCGGCAAAAACCTCGACGCCATCCTGAAATCGGTCAACGATCTGGCCAGCGGGCCGCAGATGCGCGAGGCGCTGAGCAAGCTCGCGGCGACGCTCGCCACCGCCGACGCGTTTACCCGCAACCTCAACAGCGGCACCGCGCCGGCCTTCAAGCAACTGCCGCAAATGGCGGCCCAGCTGCAAAAGACGGTGACCAACGCCAACAAGCTGTTGGTGTCGCTCGACAGCGGCTATGGCGACAACACCCGGTTCAACCGCGACATGGAGCGCCTGTTGGCGCAGGCCAACGACGCCGTCGCCTCGATCCGCGCACTCGCCGATCTGTTGGCGCGCCACCCGGAGGCCCTGATCAAGGGGCGGCCCGCCGGAGGCGTCGAATGAGCCCCAAGCTGCCGAGCCGGGGGCAGCGGCGCTTTCGTCTCGCGGCGCTGGCGATCGCTTCGGTGCTCGCCGCCTGCTCGTCGCCCGATCCGACGCTGTTCACGCTGGCGCCGGCCGCGGGTGCGGTCTACGGCGGCGGACCCAAGGTCGTGCTGCTCCACCAGATTGCGATCGCGCACTACCTCGAGCGCTCGCAAATCGTCCGCTCGTCCGAAGACTACCGGCTGGCGGTCATGGAGAACGACTGGTGGGGCGAGCCGCTGCCGGCGATGCTGAGCCGGGTGCTGATCGAGGAATTGGGCCAACGCCTGCCGCGCAGCGTCGTGATCGCCGATAACGGTGCGGTTTCGGCCGAGCCCGACGCCACCGTCGAGCTGAACGTCCAGCGGCTCGACGAGGATGCCGCCGGCAACGTCGTGCTGCAGGCTCAGGTCTCGGTGCGTTTCCATGACCGGGGCCGGCCGGCCTTGCGCAGCTTTCGCTTCAGCGTGCCGCCGCCGGCGCCGGGCGTCCCGGGCGAGGTCGCGGCGATCAGCGCCGCGGTCGGCCGTCTCGCCGACGGCATCGCGCCGATGCTGACCGCGCCCGGCGCCATTGCCGGGGCCGCCGCCGAGTGAGACGGCCGGAACCGGTCTCCTCGGCCATGTCCTCCGCGGCCATGCGCTCGGCGAGGGCCCCCGCGACCTTGCCGCAGCTGCGGGAATGCCCGGGCTGCGGGCTCGTTCAGATGGTGCCGGCGCTGACCCCCGGTAACAGCGCGCAATGTGCGCGCTGCCCGACCATCCTGCGCCGCGCCAGCGCCCATCGCCTCGACCACATTCTGGCCCTGACCGTGGCCGCCCTGGTGCTGCTCGCGGTCATGTGCGCCTCCACGTTGATGAGCGTCCAGACTGCCGGTATCCGCCATGCCGCCGACCTGTTTTCGGGGCCGGAGGAACTGGTGCGACAGAACATGGCGCCGCTCGCCGCGGTGGTGCTGTTCGTGACCGTGCTGGCGCCCTTCGTGCGGCTCTTGGGCACGCTCTACGTGCTGATCCGCGCCCACGAGAGGACCCCACCGCGTCATCTGCGCCTGATCTTCGCGCTGGCCGAGCGGCTGCGCCCGTGGTCGATGATCGAGGTGTTCGTGCTGGGCGTGTTCGTCGCCTACACCAAGCTCGGCGGGCTCGTCGAGATCGGCCTGCGCACCGGGGTGTGGGCGCTGTTGGCGCTGACCTTTGTGCTGGTCTGGGTCGACTCGGCGCTCGACCGCGAGAAGGTGTGGGAGCGGCTCGACCATCGCGACCGGCCCGACGCGGCGCCTCTACACATGGCCGGCGCCGTCGGCTGCGAGACCTGCGGCCTGGTTAGCCTGCAGCACTCCGCCGACCTGCGCTGCCCGCGCTGCGAAGGGATGCTGCACCGGCGCCGGCCGAACAGCATCGCGCGGACCTGGGCGCTGGTGATCGCCGCCGCGATCCTCTATATCCCGGCCAATTATTATCCGGTGCTGACCGTGGTGCAGCTCGGCGCCGGCCAGCCCAGCACGATCCTGGGCGGGGTCGAGGAGCTGATCCAAACCCGCGAATACCCGCTCGCCGCGCTGGTTTTCTTCGCCAGCATCCTGGTGCCGGTGCTGAAGCTCGTCGGCCTTTCGGTCATGCTGACCGCGACCCAGACCGGCCGCGCCGACTGGCTGCGCGACCGCACCCGGCTCTATCACATCGTGCGCTTCATCGGCCGCTGGTCGATGATCGACATCTTTATGGAATCGCTGTTGGGCGCGCTCGTCACCTTTGGCGCGATCGTCACCATCCAGCCCGGCACCGGAGCGCTCGCCTTCTGCGCCGTCGTGGTGCTGACCATGTTCGCCGCGGAAACGTTCGACCCACGCCTGATGTGGGACGCCGCCATCTCACGAGCAGGATCGGGGACGCAAGTCCTCAATGGAGACCCTAGAGAACCGGCCCAAGGTTTTAAACCGGTCGCCAGTCAGTCTTAGTACCGCTATATCCGCCGCGCTACATCCCCTACCTCAATATCCCTGAAAGGTTGTTCTTCGTAACGTATCGGCTGAGGTCGACCGAATCCAGGAAGGGACGAGTATATCGGATTCTCGTCCGAAGATCGCAGTGTAGCCATAGTGTCCTGAAGGTGAATTACCTTGCCTCGTCCTTTCACCAGCTCTATGGGCCCTAAGTTCTGTCCCGTAACAGGATCTTCTACCTCAGGCCCCATCGCGAAAATAAGAAATGATTCTCCCAACCTTATGCCATCCTTCGCGCCCTTGTTCAAGACAACCTGAAAGCGGTCCAACACAGCGGCGACCCGAGGAGATTCGGCCGCTCGCCTATCTTCGGTCGGCATTGCTTATTCCCCGCGCCATTGGTTGCCCGGACGAACGATGGTTCGTATCAGGGCGTCAGGACTATTGGCCGTTAATTGCTGCCAAATCGTTTGAGTATTCTCAATGAATCGAGTTATCGCGATTTGGATGTGTGCGTCTTGCTGGACCGTCAACACATAGCCCTCCGCAATGAGAATTTCAAAGCCCTCTTCCATCGAGTATATTGATGCCGACATACCTTGTCCAAATAATGGAGAAGATGCTATCAAGAGAAGCTGTGGCGATGGCTGAGCTCGTTGTGTTGCCAGACAACGAACAATTCTGGGGAGACGCGTGCGACTTTCTCCGATAGCCTGCCGTAGCATATCGACCAGCATTGCACAAAGTGGCAATGGTACAAAAAAAGCGAGGATTACCCATGCAAATGAAACCCTAGCCTCAACGCCGACAAAATAGGCGAATATACCAAAAAGCACGCCCAGGATACTGACCGTCGCGACGAAAGCTGGCAGCGCATTGTAAATCCGTTGCGAGACTGACATCGCGCTCTCGAATTGGCGGTGAGAGGGGCTTATTGTTCGCCAATAAGGATAGCATGATCAGAGCGGTACAGGTTGACGATCGGATTTTCGAGGATGCCGGCACTAAAAATCGAACGCAAGCCTGTCTTCGGCAAGCCCGTCTCCGGCAAGGGAAAAGGAGTTAGGACCGCATCTTTGGCCAGGGCATTGACAGCGCTCCGCCGGTGCGCCGCTATTGCGGCCGTGAGGTCAATGCTCGGGACGCTCGATGAGTGATGTAAGCGACGCCGCTTCACCCGCCAGCCCAGTAGGGCGGGCGCGCGATCTGGCCGAGCTGATCGCCGGCGAGGCCGACGCGATCGAGAACGAGCGGCGCCTGACCCGGCCAATCCTCGAGGCGCTGCACGCCACACGGCTGTTTCGCATGCTCTACCCGCGCTCGGTCGGCGGCGACGAGGTCGAGCCCGGCCAATATGTGCTGGCGGTCGAGGAATTGGCGCGGGCCGACGGCTCGGTCGGCTGGTGCGCCTCGATCGCCAACAGCATCGGCCTGTTCGCGCCCTATCTCGCGCTCGAGGCGGCGCGCCGGGTGTTCGGGCCGCCGCGGGCGACCTGCGCCTGGGGCCCGCCCAACGAAAATCGCGGGATCGCGGTGCCGGGGGGCTACCGGGTGACCGGCCGCTGGGATTTCGCCAGCGGCTGCCGCCATGCGAGCTGGATCGGCGCGCACGGCACGGTGGTCGAGCCCGACGGCTCGCTGCGGCTCAACAATTTCGGCCGGCCGACACTGCGCGCCTGGCTGTTTCCGGCGGCCGAGGCGACCCTGCTCGACAATTGGAGCCCAATCGGGCTGCGCGGCACCGCGTCCGAATCCTATACGGTCAAGGATGTGTTCGTGCCCGAGGAATTCACCGGCACCCGCGAGGACCCGACCCTGCGCCGCGATTACGGGAAGCTTTATGCATTCCCGCAGCAGACCCTCTATTCGGTCGGGATCGCCAGCGTCGCGCTCGGCATCGCCCGCGGCATGCTCGAATCCTTGATCGAATTGGCGCTGCGCAAGACGCCGCGCGGCACCTCCCGGCTCGCCGACAACGCGGTGATCCAGGCCGGGATCGCCCGCGCCGAGGCTCGCCTCGGCGCGGCGCGCAGCTATCTCGTCGAGACGGTGCGCGACATCTATGCCGGCGCCGACGACGTCGCCCCGATCGAGGTGCGCGAGCGGGCCCGCGCCCGGCTCGCCGGCAGCCACGCGATATCGAGCGCGGTCGCGGTCGCCGACTGGACCCACAAGGCCGCCGGGGTCGACGCGATCTTCCCCGGCAGCCCGTTCGAGCGCCGCTTCCGCGACATCCACACCGTCTCGCAGCAGATCCAGTCGCGCGACGCCCATTACGAGACCGTCGGCCAGGTCCTGCTCGGCCAGCCGCCCGAGGTGTTTTTTTAGGCGCCGGCCTCTGCACGCAGGAAGGCGGGCGGCGAGGCCTTCGCCTTTGATGCGCCCTATTGGCTTCGAGGTTCGGCCCCGGCCCGCGGGTCGGGGGCGCGGCCGGACCGAAGGCCGCTGCGTCAGCTGGGGGCCGAAGCCGGCTTCTCGTTGACGCAGCGCAACAGCTTCCAATAACCGAACAGGTTGCTCGGCCGCACCTCGCGGATCGACAGCCGGCTGTCGTGCTGGAATGCTTCGAACGGGAAATCGGCGTGAAAGCCGATATGGCGGGCGAGATGCGCCAAGCGCCGTTCGATGAACCGCGCCGCCGGGTTCTCGCTGGTGAAGTGGTTGACCACGACGATGGTCCCCCCCGCAATGCATACCCGGCGCATCTCGGCGGCGAAGCGCGCCGGGTCGGGCACCACCGAGGCGACATAGAGCGCCAGGACTGCATCAAACGAATTGTCGGCGAATTCGAGGTTCTCGGCGTCCATCAGGTGCAGCCCCTCGACATGCGCGAGGTCCTGGCGCTGAGTGCGCCGCTTGGCCTTTTCCAGCATCTCGGCCGAAACATCGATGCCGGTCACTCGCGAATCGGCGCGGAAATGCGGCAGGGACAGGCCGGTGCCGACCCCGACCTCGAGGATGCGCTGGCCGGGCCGATCGTTGGCGATGCGCACCGCCTCCTTGCGGCCGGGGTGAAACACCGGGCCAAAGACGATGTCGTAAGAGCCCGAAAACAAGCGGTAGGTCCGGATCGTATCGTGCAAGTCCATCGTCTCGCTCTCGTCTTGACCGACAGGACCGGCACTGCACACCCAGCACGCCTCCGGAGCCGGTGTTCCGGGCGCATTCGTTCGAACACGCCTATCACGCCGCGCATTCCGCGTCATCCTCGACGTTAACAAAGCTGTCATTGACGAATGCGCGACGCGATCGGCGCCGGCCTGTCAGGCGCAGCTTCCCGGCAGAGGGCGGTGGTCGCCGGCCCCTCGCGCGGTCCGATTGCGGAGGCGCCCCTCAGATCAGGGTGACGCGTTCGGCCTCCAGGCCTTTCTTGCCGTCGACGACCTCGACCCTGACCCGCTGGCCGGGGTCGAGCGCCGCGACCCCGCTGCGGCGCAGCGCGGTCACATGAATGAACACGTCCTTGCCGCCGCCATCGGGGGAAATAAAGCCGTAGCCCTTGTCGGCCTCGAACCATTTGACCGCGCCCTCCAGGGTCGCGGAAGGGCGCGGAGCGCGACGCTCGAAGCTGGCGCCCCCGCTGCCGGAGGGCCCGCTCGCCGTGCTGCTGTCGACGTTCAGCACATTGGTGACCAGCGGGCCCTTGGCCCCGGCGCCGATCTCGCAGCTGATCGAGGCGCCTTCCGGCACATCCTCATATCCGGCGCGGCGCAGCACGGCCATCGGCAGCAAGGCGTCCTGCGAGCCGTCGGACAGGGTGATAAAGCCGAAACCCTTGCCGGCGTTGAACCACTTGACTTTGGCTTCGACGCGACGGCCGGGAAGGGTGTCTTCGCGAAAGAAGCCGGGGCGGCGTTCGTACATGGATCCTCAAAACGTCAGAGACAAAGCGGCGAGCGCGGGGAATGCCGAATCATAGCGCAACTCCGCCGCCTCGCGCCAGCCGTCAGATCGCCCCATTGCCGCCCCATTTATGCACTCCCGGCGTTCCCCTTCGATCGCCGGCGAATTATCCGGTAAACTCCGTCAGGCGCTGATTCTGCTCGCCCAAGCCCTCGACCGACAGCCGCATCCGGTCGCCGGGCTTCAGGAATTGCGGCGGCTTCATGCCGAGCCCAACCCCGGAGGGCGTGCCGGTGGCGATCACGTCGCCCGGCTCCAGGGTCAGGAAATGGCTGACATAGCTGACGATCTCGTCGATTCCGAAGATCAGGTCGGCGGTGTTGCTGTTCTGCACCCGCTTGCCGTTGACCTCGGTCCACAGCGCGAGATTGCCGGGGTCGGGCACCTCGTCGGCGGTGACCACCCACGGCCCGATCGGGCCAAAGGTGTCGGCACTCTTGCCCTTGGTCCATTGGCCGCCGCGCTCGATCTGAAATTCGCGCTCGGAAACGTCGTTGACGACACAATAGCCGGCGACGTGCCGGCGCGCGTCGTTGGCCGCGACATAGCGCGCGAGGGTGCCGATGACGATGCCGAGCTCGACCTCCCAATCGGTCTTCTGCGACGCCTTCGGAATGATCACGTCGTCGTTGGGCCCGACGATGCACGAGGTCGCCTTCATGAAGATGATCGGCTCTTTGGGGATCGCCGCTCCGGTCTCGGCCGCGTGCTGGCGATAATTGAGGCCGATGGCGATGAATTTCGGGACCCGCCCGACGCAGGGGCCGAGCCGCGGCGTTCCCGAAACCAGCGGCAGGCTCGCCGGGTCGAGACGCCGCAGCCGGTCGAGCGAGGCCGGGGCGAGCGCCGCGCCGTCGATGTCGCCGACCGTGCCCGAAAGGTCGCGGATCTTGCCCTCGCGATCGACGAGGCCCGGTTTCTCATGGCCCGCGGGCCCGTAGCGAAGGAGCTTCATCGGGTATGCCTCCTGTTGCGGCTCAGAGCGTAAAACCGCCGTCGATCACGTGGATCGCGCCGGTGGTGAACGAGGATTCGTCCGAAGCGAGATAGACAGCGAGGGCGGCGACCTCCTCGGGCGTGCCGAGCCGGCCCAAGGGCTGGCGCTCGACAAAGGCGCGGCGTGCGGCCTCGGTGCCGCCGACGACCCTGACCCCCTGCGCGGCAATGCGGTCGCCGAGCGAGGGCGTGTCGATCGTGCCCGGGCAGATCGCGTTGCAGCGGATGCCGGCGGTGATGAAATCGGCGGCGACCGACTTGGTCAGCCCGATTACCGCGGCCTTGGTCGCGCCGTAGACGCAGCGGTTCGGCACGCCTTTGACCGAGGACACCGTCGAGGCCATGTTGATGATCGAGGCGCCGCCGCCGCGCTCCACCATTTTCGGCAGAAAGGCGCGGATCATCATGAACATCGAACGCACGTTGAGGGCGAAGGACGCATCCCAGTCGATCGGCTCGGCGTCGAGGATCGTGCCGTGATGGACAAAGCCGGCGCAGTTGAACAAGATTTCGAGCGGCCCGAGCTCGGCGGCCAAGGCCACGATCGCGTCATCCTCGGTCACGTCGAGCCGGCGGGTCGCGATCAGCGCGTCGGCCAACGGCGCGAGCTGGTCCTCGGCGATGTCGGTCGCCAAGACGCTCGCCCCCTCGGCGGCAAAGGCCAGCGCGGTCGCCCGGCCGATGCCTTGCGCCGCCGCCGTCACCAATGCCCGTTTTCCCGCGAGCCGTCCGGCCATCGCCGCCTGCCTTTGCCCCCAGCGATTGGGGGAAATTGCCACGCCCGAGGTGCGGCTGTAAATCCGCTCGCAGATCGGCGCATCGGGCGCGTCGAACGGCCCGACCGGCCACTCGCGGGTTGGGATTATCCGGTCGCGATCGCGCCCGTCCGGCACCGCCCGAACCGACCGGGCGTGCCCAGCCGACCATCGAGCGGGGCTGGTGCAATCTCGCGATCGGGATCGAAAATTTGCTTGATCCGCTGAGATTGGAACACCGTCACCCCGCGCCGTTCGGCGAAACCGTGGCGCCACCTCGCGCATGAACAGGCCGAGGCTGGCGGTGGCCGCCTCGTGCGTCATCGGCCCGAGGCGGAAGGTCGCGATTACGCCGCCGACCCCGAGCGCGTCGATTTCGGCGATCGCCGCCGCCACCGTCGCCGGCGAGCCGTGGATAAAGCCGTGCTCGGCGCCGGCGCGGGCCGAGGGCAGGTCGCCCTCCGGCACCTCGATCCGCATGCCGGTGTCGCGGTAGATGCGGCTGCGCAATTCCGCGCGCGCTTCGACCATCGCCTGAAACGCCGGGACGCCGACCCGCGCGGCCTCGGCGTCGGTCTCGGCGACGAAGACATTGCGCCACACCCAGCACCGGTCGAGCTTGCGGGCCATCGTTTGGTCGTCGAAGCCGGCTTCACTCATCGCCTCGCGGTAGAGCCCGAAGCGCCGCCGGGTCACGGCGATCGGCTGCACGTTCATCAGGAACGGGCGGCCCTGGCGCGCCAGCTCCAGCATCGAAGCCTCGCCGGAGGCGGCGCGGACCACCGGCGGGTGCGGCCTGGTGTAAGGCCGCGGCCGCAGCATCGGCACGTCGAGATCCCAGAACCGGCCGCGATGCCGAAAGCTGCCGCGGGTCCACGCCTGAACCAGGATTTCCTCGGCCTCGTCGAGCCGCGCCTGGGCTTCGTGATGATCGATGCCGAAGCCCTGGTAGTCGTAGATGTTGTAGGAGGAGCCGCGGCCGAGGCCGACGATCAGCCGGCCTTTAGTGATGTGGTCGAGCACCGCCAGCTGCTCGGCGAGGCGGATCGGGTGGTGCAGCGCCATCTGCAGCACCGCGAAGCCGATTTTGGCGTGCCGGGTCGAGGTCGCCAGCGCCCCGGCAAAGGCGATCGGGTCGGCATAGGCGCAGATGCCGTCGAAATGGTGCTCGGCGAGCCAGATCACGTCGCAGCCGAGCTGGTCGGAGAGCCGGGCCTCGCGCAGGGTCTCGTCGATCACCACGCCGTCGCGCTCGGGATCGCGGCTGTCCGGAAACAGGAAATTGCCGAATTTCACGCCGACCTCCGTTGCGCCATCGCTCGCCGGACGAACCCTTTATCGTCGGTCGGTGTCAAGCGGCCGCCCTCCGCCAGGGGTCGGCTCACAATAGAATAACCGCTGCGGGGAGAAATAACCGCTGTGGGGAGAAATAATTGCTGCGGGGGGTCACGCCTCGCGGTGGCCGCAGTCGATTATCCGGGCGGGACCGTCCACCCCCAATTCCAGAGCCCTCACGCTCCACTCTCTCGGACGGCCGCCATTTTTTTGAAATTTTTGGTTGGTCTCGGCGATGGCCATTTCTTTGGCTTCTTGCTCGTTTTCGGCGATCAACGTCGCAAAGAAGATATCTTCCCCCAAAGACCTGGTGCAGCTGAACTTTATCATGTCTCCACCCTCCTCGTCGGCAGCCGGAACCTGCTCGAAACCCACCAGATCGGAGACGACAGGTCAAGCACGATAGGCGGGGTGGCTCGGCCACCCCGTTAAGCACAGACCCGACGCACCCGCGAGCCGGAAACGGCTTCTCATCAGCCGGGTTCGCGTGTACCTTGGCCCGTTTGTCCCCCTACACCTTCAAGGCCCGTCATGCCCTTCCTCGCCGACCGTCTCGCCCGCGTCAAACCATCGCCGACCATGGCGATGACCGCACTCGCCACCGAGTTGAAGGCGGCCGGGCGCGACATCGTCAGCCTGTCGGTCGGCGAGCCGGATTTCGATACGCCGCCGAACATCCAGGAGGCGGCGATCGCGGCGATGCGGCGCGGCGAGACGCGCTACACCGTGTTCGACGGCACGATCGAGCTGAAGCGTGCGGTCTGCGGCAAGTTCAAGCGCGAGAACGGTCTCGATTACGAGACCTCGCAGATCACGATCAGCGCCGGCGGCAAGCAGGTGCTGTACAACGCGATGGTCGCCACGATCAACCCGGGCGACGAGGTCGTGATCCCGGCACCGTTCTGGGTGTCCTATCCGGAGATGGTGCTGCTGTGCGACGGCACCCCGGTGCCGGTGCCGTGCCCGCAGAACAACGGCTTCAGACTGCGGCCCGAGGATCTCGACGCGGCGATCACGCCGAGAACCAAATGGCTGATCCTGAACTCGCCGTCGAACCCGACGGGTGCGGCCTACAGCGAGGCCGATCTGCAGGGCGTCGCCGAGGTGCTGCTGCGCCACCCGCATGTCTGGGTCATGACCGACGACATGTACGAGCACCTCGTCTACGACGATTTCGCGTTCACGCACGATCGCCCAGGTCGAGCCGCGCCTCTACGAGCGCACCTTGACCGTCAACGGCGTCTCGAAAGCCTATTGCATGACCGGCTGGCGGATCGGCTATGGCGGCGGGCCCAAGGCGCTGATCAAGGCGATGGGGGCGATCCAGTCGAACTCGACCGCGAACCCGTGCTCGATCAGCCAGGCGGCGGCGATCGAGGCGTTGACCGGGCCGCAGGACTTCATCCCGGTCCACAACCAGAGCTTCAAGGAGCGGCGCGACCTCGTCGTCGACCTGCTGAACCGGGTGCCCGGCCTGTTCTGTCCGCGGCCCGAGGGGGCGTTCTACGTCTATCCGTCCTGCGCCGGCGTCATCGGCAAGCGCACCCCCGATGGCCAGACCATCGCCAACGACGACGATTTCGCCCGCTATCTGTTGGAAAAGACCGGGGTCGCGGTGGTGCATGGCGAGGCTTTCGGGCTGTCGCCGCATTTCCGCATCTCCTACGCGGCCTCACCCGAGGTGCTGCGCGACGCCTGCGAACGCATCGAGCGCGCCTGCCGCGCGCTGTCAGCCTGAGTTTCGCGCCTCGGAATCGGCAAAGCTCGGTCGCCGCCAGATTTCGTTTGCGTTACGGCCGTCGGCCGCGCCAGATTTGAGCATAGACCGGGCGCCGCCGGGCCGCTGACCCGAGCGTCGTCCTAGAAGATGGCTGGAGGCGCCTCCCATGGCGAATACGTCTGCGAACGCACCGGCGGCCCCGCGTTGCGCCGCTCTGATCGGCCCCTATCTGTCGGGCAAGACGACCCTGCTCGAAGCCCTGCTCCATGCCAGCGGGTCGACCGGGCGGCGCGGCAGCGTGCGCGACGGCAATTCGGTCGGCGACCATGCCCCGGAGGCGCGCGCCCGGCAGATGTCGACCGAGCTCAATGTCGCCAGCACGTCTTTTCTCGGCGACCCGTGGACGATCCTCGACTGCCCGGGTTCGGTCGAGCTGCTCTACGAGGCGCAGGGTGCGCTGCTGGCGAGCGATGTGGCGGTCGTCGTCGTCGAGCCCGAGGTCGAGCGCGCGCTGACGATCAGCGCGCTGTTGCGCTTTCTCGACCAGCACAAGATCCCGCACATGGTTTTCATCAACAAGATGGACACCGCGAACGCGCGGGTGCGCGACGTGCTCGCAGCACTGCAATCGGTGTCGCAGCGCCCGCTGGTCTTGCGCCAGGTGCCGTTGCGCGGTGCCGAGTCCGAAGTCACCGGGTATGTCGACCTGGTCAGCGAGCGCGCCTACCGCTATCGCCCGGGCCAGGCTTCGGATCTGATGCCGTTGCCCGATGGGTTCTGGGACCAGGAGCGGGCGACCCGCACCGGCCTGCTCGAAAAGCTCGCCGATTTTGACGACAGCCTGCTCGAGCAGCTGCTCGAAGAAGTCGAGCCGCCGAAAGAGGAAATCTACCGGTATCTGACCCAGACTCTAAAAGGGGCGCAGGTCGTGCCGGTGTTTCTCGGCTCGGGGCTGGCCGATTACGGTGTCCGCCGGCTGTGGAAAGCGCTGCGCCACGAGACGCCGCTGCTGCAGGAAACCGCGGCCCGGCTCGGCATCGCCGCCGACGGCGAGCCGTTGGCGCAGGTCGTCAAGACCTACCATCTGCCGCATACCGGCAAGCTGTCCTTGGCGCGGGTCTGGCGCGGAACGATCAGCGAGGGCATGGTGCTGAACGGCACCCGCGTCGCCGGCCTGCTGCGGGTCACCGGCGGGCAGCACGAAAAGCTCGCCTCGGCCCAAGCCGGCGAGGTGGTCGGGCTGACCCGCATGGAGGATATCGCGAGCGGCGTCGTGCTGACCCCCTCGGGCAAGGCCGATCCGCTGCCGCGGCCCGAGCGCCCACAGCCGGTATTTGGTCTGGCGATTGCCTCGGAAAAGCGCGCCGACGACGTCAAATTGACCGGCGCCATCGGCAAGCTGGTCGAGGAGGACCCGACGCTCGAGCTCGACCAGAACGCCGACACCCAGGAGATGGTGCTGTGGGGGCAGGGCGACATCCATCTGCAGATCGCGATGGACCGCCTGCGCAACCGGCACAATCTCGCGGTCAACGGCCGGCCTGCCGCGGTCCCCTACAAGGAGACGATCCGGCACGGGACCCAGCAGCATTCGCGCTTCAAGCGGCAGAGCGGTGGGCACGGGCAGTTCGCCGACGTGACGATCGAGGTCAAGGCCCTGCCGCGCGGCTCGGGCTTCACCTTTACCGACAGCGTTGTCGGCGGCGCCATCCCGCGCAACTACATCCCGGCGGTCGAGGAAGGGGTCACCGAGGCGTTGCATCACGGGCCGCTCGGGTTTCCGGTCGTCGATGTCGCGGTCACCCTGATCACCGGCCAGTTCCACGCGGTCGACAGCTCGGACCAGGCGTTCAAGACCGCGGGTCGACAGGGGGTGCAGGAAGCGCTGCCGAAATGCGAGCCGATCCTGCTCGAGCCGATCGATTCGGTCGAGATCTCGGTCCCGAACGCGTTTACCGCGCGGGTGCAGCGGCTGATCTCCGGACGCCGCGGCCAAATCCTCGGCTATGACGCCAAGCCCGACTGGCCCGGCTGGGACGTGGTCAGCGCCCATATGCCGCAGAGCGAGCTGCACGACCTGATCGTCGAGCTGCGTTCGCTGACCCTGGGGGTCGGCAGCTTTGCCCATCGCTTCGATCATATGCAGGAGCTGACCGGGCGGCCGGCGGAAAAGGTGCTGGCCTCGCGCACCGCCGACGCGGCTCAATAATCGGAGAGCCGAGCGCCGCCGCTCGCGAAACCGTGACTTGGCGACGCACGCCGCCGCTCCAGATTATGGAGCGCAACGATCATAGGGTGCGGCGATGCTGATCCGGCGCAAAAAGAGCTGGGAGCTTCCCGACAGCGCGGCAACGCCGGAGCGGGTGTATCTCGGGCGCAGAGCGCTGCTGAAGGCGATGGCGGTGGGTTCGATGCTGGCCCCGGCGCTCGTCCCTGGCCTGGCGGCGGCCGCGGCGCCGATGGCGGATCAAGACCCGTCGGCCGGACTCTACCCGTTCAAGCGCAATCCGCGCTATAAGCTCGATCGGCCGATCACCGATCCGAAATATTCCGAGAATTACAATAACTTCTATGAATACGGCTCGGAAAAGTCGATCGCCGACGACGCCCAGCAGCTGAAGATCCGTCCGTGGACGGTCAAGATCGACGGCATGGTCGAGAAGCCGATCGAGATCGGCATTGACGATTTGTTAAAGAAGATGCCGCTGGAGGATCGGCTCTATCGCCACCGCTGCGTCGAGGCGTGGTCGATGGCGGTGCCGTGGAGCGGCTTTGCGATGGCCGCCCTTGTCGATTTGGCCAAGCCGCTGGGCTCGGCCAAATACGTCAGGATGGAGACTTTTCACGACCCCGCCGAAGCGCCCGGCCAGAAACAGTTCTGGTATCCCTGGCCCTATGTCGAAGGCCTGACCATCGCCGAAGCGAAGAACGAGCTCGCCTTCTTCGTGACCGGCATGTACGGCAAGCCGGTGCCCAAGCAGGACGGCGCGCCCTTGCGCTTGGTGCTGCCGTGGAAATACGGGTTCAAATCGGTAAAGTCGATCGTCCACGTCTCGTTCACCGACCAGCAGCCGGTGTCGTTCTGGGAAACCGTGCAGGGCGACGAGTACGGGTTTTGGGCGAACGTCAACCCCGAGGTGCCGCATCCGCGCTGGAGCCAGGCGACCGAACGGGTGCTCGGCACCGACGAACGGGTGCCGACCTTGAAATGGAACGGCTACGGCGAATACGTCGCCCATCTCTACGACGGCATGCAGGGCCAGAAGATCTTCTTCTAAAGCCCCTCAAGGACCAATTCCGAGGCGATCGAGGGTAGCCGGCAGATCGGCAAAATGGTCGAGCAGCGCGTCGGCGGCGAGTTGCTCCGGGGCGATCCGGGCATAGCCGTAGCGCATAAGCACCAGCGGAATTCCGGCGCCGCGGGCCGCCGCCGCGTCGTTTTCATTGTCGCCGATCATCGCCGCCGCCTCGACCCGAGCGCCGAGCACGCCGATCAATTCCAACAGGTGATCGGGATCCGGCTTTTTGATTGCAAACCGGTCACCGCCGGCGATGCCGTCGAACAGCGGGAGCAGCCCCAAACCCTCGAGCACCCTTAGGGTCGCGTGCTGCGGCTTGTTGGTGCAGATCGCGGTGCGATAGCCGCGCCGGCGCAGCGCTGCCAAAGTCTCGGGCACCGCCGGATAGGGCCGGGTCAGCCGCACCGCGTCGGCCTCGTAGAGCTCGAGAAAGCGCGGCAGCGCGACCGCGGCTTCCGCCGGTCCGGCGCCGCTCGCGGCGAGGGCGCGGGCGACGAGCGCCGGCACGCCATCACCGATCATCCGCCTGACCTGCGGCAGAGACAGCGGCTTTTCGCCGCGTTCGCGCAACATCTCGTTGACCGCCGCGCGCAGATCGGGCGCGCTGTCGACCAGCGTGCCGTCGAGATCGAAGATCAGCAGAAAGCCTGACATCATGCCGGAGTCTGCGGGTTCAGGCCTCGCCGCGCAACCCTGCGAGATCGCCGCTGCGCCGATCACGACCCGAGCGCGGCCGTGGCCAGCTTCATGAACCCGTCCATCGCCGCCGGATCGGTCCAGCGCAAGACCGCGACCAGATCGTTCTCCGGATCGATCCAGGTCAGGTTGCCGCCGGCGCCGCGCGCGTAAAAGCTGCGCTCCGAGGCGCTCGGATAGAGCCCGCGCCCGGTGTTGAGCCACCACAGATAGCCGTATTGCGGATAGAGCGGGCACGGATCGAGCATCTGTTCGATCCATTCTTCCGACAGAATGCTGCGACTGCCCCACATCCCACGGTTCAGCAGCATCAGCGCGATCCGGGCCTGGTCGCGCGCACTGATCATGACGCCACCGCCCCAATGGCCGCCGCCCGAGACGGACTGCACCCGCTGCCCGCCCTCTTCGACCCAGGAATTGCGGTAGCCGTGCCATTCCCAATCCGGCGAAGCGCCGATCGGGTCCATGACCAGCTCGCGGAACACCTCGGGCAACGGCCGGCCCCACAGCCGCAGCAGGGCGAGGCTCAGCCGATTGACCCGAACGTCGTTGTATTCCCAAAAGCCGCCGGGCGAATGGAGGTCGCGATGGGTGCCCTTGGGCGCCGTGCTCGGCCGGCCGCCGACGGCGCGGTTACGGTCGATCAGATCGGGCTTGCCCCACAGCTCGCCCTCCCATTCCGAGGTCTGCTGCAGCAGGTGGTGCCAGGTGATCGCGGCGTTGTGGGGTGGGGCAAAGCCGCCGTCGTCGACCCGGCGCCGGACTTCCTCATGCGGGTCGCCGATCAGGCCGCGGTCCCAGGCGATGCCGGCGAGGATCGCGAGATAGCTCTTGGCGCAGCTGAAGGTCATGTCGGCCCGCGCGGTGTCGCCCCACTCGGCGAGGATCCGCCCGCCATGCAGCACGAGGCCGTTCGGGCCGCCGCGCGGGCGCACCGGGCCCAAGGTTTCGTTCCACGGCGGACGCTCGGCGAAATCGCTCGTCACCATCAGCGCGAGGTCGCGCTGCCACGGCGTCTCATGTTCGGCTGCATGACGGGCGGCGGCGCCGGCGCCCACCCCCGTCTCGGACGGCGGCAGGCGCGGCCAGTCGGCCGGGTGCGGCAGCGGAAGGGCGCTCATCGTTCGGGGTACTCCGCGGTTGTGATCGAGACTGCCTGTTGGGCGGACTTGATTTTCGGGGGATGCGCACGACCTCGTGAGGGAGCGGCGCACGGCGCCCCGAGCTTGCAATCAGAGGGGCGGGGTCGCTAGAAGTCGGTCTCGCCAGCGTTCCGGGGTCATGGATATCATGGGTTCGTTCAGCTTGATGCATTGGATGGTGGTTCTGGCCATTATCCTCATTCTATTCGGTGCCGGGAAGCTGCCGCATGTGATGGGCGACTTCGCCAAGGGCATCAAGGCGTTCAAGGCCGGCATGCGCGACGAAGACGAAGCCGCACCGCCGCCCGCGCAGGTTGCTCCGCCGCCTGCCGCCGCGAGCCCGGCGGCACCAATGGCTGCTGCGGCCGACCGTTCTCACGACCGCGTCTGAACCGCCGTCCCAGCCTGCCGCCGGCAGGGAAATGTCGGCCGAGGCTTGGCCTGGAGATCTTCGGTCGATCTCAAACGTCGCGGTCGAGATCCGCACCAGCCCCGAACGCGGCCGCGGTGTTTTCGCCTGCCACGCGATCATCGCCGGCTCCGTGATCGAAAGGGCGCCGGTCGTCATCGTCCCGGCGGCCGATTGTGCGATGCTCGATCGCACCATTCTCCACGACTACTACTTTCACTGGGATGGCGACCCTGACGGCGAGGGGCGCGGCGCGTTGGGCCTCGGCCTCGTCAGCCTGTGCAATCATTCGAGCCGCCCGCGCGCACGGGTCAGCCGCAACTTTGCCCAGGGCACGCTCGACCTGATCGCCGTCGCCGATATCGAGCCGGGCGCCGAGATCACGATCGATTATGGCTGCGATTTGTGGTTCGAGCCACGCGATTAGCCACGCCGTGGTTTGTTGCTGGCTTGATGCGACGCCCCGGGTTATGTGATCCCGCGATATCGCCGGGGGATGGACAGAGCATGCGACGTTTCGAGGGCACCGACAGCTACGTCGCGACCCCGGATCTACGGGTCGCGGTCAACGCGGCGATCGCGCTCGAACGCCCGCTGCTGGTCAAGGGCGAGCCCGGCACCGGCAAGACCATCCTCGCCCACGAGATCGCCCGCGGGATTGGCAAAGACCTGATCGCCTGGCACATCAAATCCACGACCAAGGCGCAGCAGGGGCTCTACGAGTACGACGCGGTCTCGCGCCTGCGCGACGGCCAGCTCGGCGATGCGCGCGTCCATGACATCGCCAATTACATCGTGCCGGGAAAGCTGTGGGAAGCGTTCGAGGCGGCCGAAGCCCCGGTGCTGCTGATCGACGAGATCGACAAGGCCGATATCGAATTCCCGAACGACCTCCTGCTCGAGCTCGACCGCATGGAGTTTTATGTCTACGAGACGCGGCGCACGATCCACGCCCGGCATCGCCCGGTCGTGATCATCACCTCGAACAACGAGAAAGAGCTGCCGGACGCCTTTCTGCGCCGCTGCTTTTTCCACTACATCCGCTTCCCCGACCGCGAGACGATGCAGAAGATCGTCGATGTGCATTTTCCCGGTCTCAAGCACGAGCTGGTGCACGAGGCGCTGACCATCTTCTTCGACATCCGCCAGGCGCCGGGCCTAAAGAAACGGCCGTCCACCTCCGAGCTGCTCGACTGGATCAAGCTGCTGTTGGTCGAGGACATCTCGCCCGAGACGCTGCGCACCCGCGATCCGGCAAAGCTGATCCCGCCGCTGCACGGTGCGCTCTTGAAGAACGAGGAGGACGTGCACCTGTTCGAGCGGCTGGCGTTTCTGCACCGGCGCGAGCGCGGCGCTGCCGGCGAGCCGCGGTAGATCTCGTTGCCGGGAACGCCGCTGGCACAGCCCGGTTCGGGCGACCCCGCCGCGGAAATTACCGCGGGTAGCGGCGGCGGCGCACAAAGACGAGAGCGATGATGCTGAGCGCCGCGGTGAACATGATGTAATAGCTCGGCGACAGGCGATTGCCGGTCATCGCGATCAGCCCGGTCGCGACAAACGGCGTGAAGCCGCCAAAGATCGTCACCGCGACGGCAAAGCTCAACGATACGCCGATCCCGCGCACCGGGGTCGGAAACAGCTCGGCGAGCTGCGACGGCAAGACACCGCTATAGCCGGCCTTGACGAGGCTCAGCCAGCCGGCGGCAAAGATCGCGGTTGCCAGCGACGGATGGGCGACCATCAGAAAAAAGACCGGATATGTGGTAAGAAGAAACAACCATGCCGTCGATTTCATCAGGCCGCTGCGCCCAAATTTGTCGGAGAGGTGCCCGGCCAACGGCGAAGCAAGGCCGAGGACGACAGCGCCGACCAACGTCGCGGTAAAGGCGGTGGCCTGCGGCAGGTGCAGTTCCTTGATCGCATAGGTCGGGATGTAGAGGATGATGTAGGCAGAGCTATTAGAGATTGCCGAGGCGCCGGTCGCCAGCAATGCTTCGACCGGGTGAGCGCGCAGCATGTCGCGCACCGGCGTGCGGGTCGGCTCGATCGCGACATATTCCGGCGTCTCGTCGAGCTTGCGGCGAATGTAGAGCCCGGCCGGGCCGACCAAAATTCCGAACAGGAACGGGATGCGCCAGCCCCATCCGGTGAGCTGCGCCGGCGACAAGGCGCTCGCCAGGATGAGCCCGAAACCCGAGGCCAGGAAGTTGGTGATACCAGTGCTGGCCCATTGCCAGCTCGCGACAAAGCCTTTGCGCTTGGCGGTCTGCTCGGCCAGGAAGGTGACCGCGCTGCCGAACTCGCCGCCGACCGAAAACCCTTGCAACAGGCGTGCGAAAAAGATCAACAGCGGCGCCGCCAGCCCGATCGTCGCATAACCCGGCATTATGGCGGTCAAGGTCGTGCCGACGACCATCAACATGATCGACAAAGTCAGTCCCGCCCTGCGGCCCTTGCGGTCGGTGTAGGCGCCGATCACGATGGCGCCGATCGGGCGCATCAGATAAGCGGCACCGAAGGCGCCGAGGGTCAACAGCAACGACGCCGTCTCGTTGCCGGTTGGGAAGAACACTTTCGCGATCGTGACCGCGAAGTAGCCGTAAACCAGAAAATCGAACCATTCGATCGCGTTGCCGAGCGAGGCGGCGACGATGACCCGCGTCAGGCTGGCCCTGGGGCGGGCGGCAGGCAGGGCGAGCGTGTCGGCGGTCATGTCGTCTCCCAAAGCGCCTCGACGGACTTGCCGTCATTCTGGCCGCGAGGACGGCTGCTTCATTTACGCGTTTTTGCCCGCGCCGCACCAGGATCGAATGGACCGCGTTGTCCGCTGCATGTTGCCGCGCGACGGCGCCTGCCGCATGATGGCCGCGGGCAACAGAGACCGGGCGGGGGAATGAGCGCCAGGAACAAAATCTTTCCAAGCTTTGCCGAGGCGGTGCGGGACATTCCGGACGGCTCGACGATCGGGTTTGGCGGGTTTGCGGTGGTCGGCATGCCGATCAACCTCTACGGGGCGGTCGCGGCACAGGGGGCCAAGGGCCTTACCTGCGTGTCGAATTCGACGCGTGGCGGCGCCACCCTGCCGGCGGATGCGCCCGACATGGGCCAGATGATCCAGAACGGGCAGGTCAAAAAGGTAGTCTGCGCCTTTACCGCGCCGACCCGCGCCTCGCAGCGGCTGATCCTGTCCGAATATGTCGCGAAGGGGCTGATCGAGGCCGAGCTGACGCCGCAGGGGACATTGGCCGAGCGCATGCGCGCCGCCGGCGCCGGGATCCCGGCCTTCTATACCCCGGCGGCGGTCGGCACCGAGCTCGCCGAGGGCCGCGAGACGCGGATGTTCAACGGCCGCGAATACCTCTTGGAGCACGCATTGCCGCTCGACTACGCGATGATCCGGGCCTATCAGGCCGACGCCGCGGGGAACCTGCGCTACCGGCGCTCGCAGCGCAATTTCAACCCGATCATGGCGATGGCGGCGCGGGTCACGATTGTCGAGGTCGAGGAGGACATATTGCCGGTGGGTGCGATCGACCCCGACGACGTGCACACCGCCGGGGTCTTTGTCGACCGCATCGTCAAGATCCCGCCGCCGCCCGAGGGGTGGTGGCCGCAGCGGCCGGGGAGTGTGGTGCGATGAGCGAACGGGCAAAAGGGCTGACCCGCCAGCAGATGTGCGACCGGCTGGCGATGGAGTTTGGCGACGGCTGGATCGTCAATCTCGGCATCGGCATCCCGACCCTGTGCTCGAACTGCGATTTCGGCGACCGGGAGATCGTCTTTCATTCCGAGAACGGGGTGATCGGCTACGGCCCGCTGGCGCCGGCCGGCAAGGAGGATCTGCACCTGGTCAACGCCGGCGGTCAGCATGTGACCCTGCGGCCCGGGGCGGCGATCGTCCACCACGCCGATTCATTCGCGATGATCCGCGCCGGGCGCATCGACGTGACCGTGCTTGGCGCCTACGAGGTCGCCGAGAATGGCGATTTCGCCAATTGGAAGATATCGGCGGGGCAGCAGGGTGGCGGCATCGGCGGGGCGATGGACCTGGCGGCCTGCGCCAAGCATGTCTTTGTCGCGATGGAGCACCAGACCCGCAGCGGCGGCCCCAGGCTGGTCGAGCGCTGCACGATCCCGGCCACAGCACGCGGCGTCGTCAACCTCGTCGTCACCAATTTCGGTCTGTTCGAGGTGACAAAGGAAGGGATGGTGCTGAAGGAGATCGCGCCCGGCGTCACGATCGACGAGATCAAGGCCACCACCGGCTGCAACCTGATCGTCCGCGGCGACGTCCCGCCGGTGCGGAGGTAGCGATCGCCATCGGCGCTTTGATGCTGGCGATCGCGGTACTCGCATCCGAAACGAAGCGGTTCGCGCAACGGGATTTGCAAGGGTTGGCCGAGCGAAACCGAGGCGACCGCATCAGCCCTGTTGCGTGACGACGCGGGTCCACAACAGGCGCGCGTCGCGGTCGGGGTCGTGGGCGACACGGCAATGGTTGTCGAGGATCATCGTCGCGCGATCGTCGGCCGTGTAGGCGGGCCAGGGCGGGATCGCCGGATTGTCGGGGCGGCCGTTGCGGGCGAAGGCGATCCAGGTCGCGGAGGTCCGTTCCGCCAGCTCGTGGGCGCCGGGCGCTCCAGCGGTGGTGTCCGGCACATCGACAGTGTCGAAGACGAACGGCAGGTCCATCGCGTGGTGCGCCTTGAGGCGGCCGTCATGCGCCGGGCTCTGCCAGTCGAGCGAGTACATGTAGACCGGGGCGCCGCGCCGCGCGGCGTAGCGTTCGGCGAGCAAGACCGAGCGCACCCAGAAATTCGAGCCGGTCAAGGCTGCGATCAGTCGGTCGCCGGGGCTCGCCTGCGGCAGCGCCGCGCGATAGGCGGCGAGCAGCGCCTCGGTTTCGGCGCCGGCCAACGCCGACACACGCCGCGCGCAATTCGGCATCGGTCAGCGTGCCGTTCCATACCGCGTCGTCATCGGCGAGGAAAAAGGCGCTTTCCTCGCTTGTGCCGCCGACCATCAGCGGGATGTCGTCGGCAATCGCCGGCGCCTCGGGCTCGGCCGGGTGCTGCGGCAGGTCGTCACCGTCGACCACCGGGCCGAAATCGTAGCGGTCGAGCAACGGCCAATGGGATCGGCCGACCGCGCGCGAGGCCGGCGCTATCGCCGCCAAGACCCGCTCGGCCGGCACGGTCTGCAGCCGCTCGCAGTCGCCACGGCCGAGCCCCAGCTCCTTCAGCACCGCTTCGGCCAGCGCATTGGCCCGCTCGCGGGTCGAGACGCGGATCGCGGCACCGCTCTGGATCACCGCGCGATGAAACAGCCCATGCGCCTGCGGCATCGCCAGCAGCACGCTGACCTTGCCGCCGCCGCCCGACTCGCCAAAGATCGTCACATTTCCAGGGTCGCCGCCAAACGCTTCGATATTGTCGCGCACCCAACGCAGTGCCGCGACAATGTCGAGCATCCCGGCATTTCCCGAATGCGCCCACGGCACCCCGCCGATATCGGCCAGGTGCAGAAAACCGAAAATGTTGAGGCGATGATTGACACTGACCACGACGACATCGCCGCGCCGCGCCAGGTTGGCGCCGTCGGTGACGGCGCGGTTGCCCGAACCATAGGCGAACGCCCCGCCGTGCAGCCACACCATGACCGGCCGCCTGCCGCCGTCGCCGAGGCCGGGCGTCCATACATTGAGCGTCAGGCAGTCTTCACCCTCGGGTGTCGTATCGGCCGGGCCGAGCAGGGTTTCGAGCTGCGGGCGGCGCTTCGGCCGATTGGGCAGTTGCCAGGCTCGCCCACCATGGGCGAGCGCATCGCGCAGGCCGGCCCAGGGGAGCGGCGGCCGGGGCGGCCTAAAGCGGACGGGTCCGGCGGTCGAGGCGCCGTAGGGCACGCCCTTGAACGAGCAGATCTCGGCGTCGCGCGCGCCGCGCAACCTGCCCGAAGCGGTCTCGACGATCGGCGCCACGTCGGCTCGCGCCGGGGCGATGTCGTTGGCCATTCCTTCCCTCCCTCGCAATCCCTCGGCGATGCCCGCACAGTAGCCGGAAACGCCGCGGGTCAGAAGCGCCGGGCCATGGTCGCCCGATCCGCAGCCGCTTTCGCCGGGCGCGGTCGGCGGCTATGCTCGCCGGGCAACGCAACCGCCGACGAGGGACGCGCGACATGGCCTTTTATGAACTGCGCCAATACAAGGTCTTGCCCGGCAAGATGGACGAATGGGTCAAGATCATGGAAGAGGAGATCATCCCGTTTCAGGTGTCGAAGGGGATGGTCATCACCGGCAGCTACCGTGGCGAGACCGACGAGTCTGCCTATGTCTGGATGCGCCGCTTCGAGAGCGAGGCCGAGCGCGAGGCGCTCTACAAGGCGGTCTACGACACCGACTACTGGAAGACCAAGATCGCGCCGCGCGTGCCGGCCTGCCTCGACCGCAGCGCCATGGTCGTGACCCGGATCGTCCCGACCGCGAAATCGACGGCGCATTAGACGGCGCGGCCGTCGCCGATCAGAGCTGACGATCAGGCGCTCACGAGCGGGTGCGGGAGAGCCCCGTCCAGCCGCTGCCGAGCCGTTCCAAAAACAGGCGCGACAAGTCGGCGGCGAGCTTGGCGCCCAATTGGGAGAACCTGGCCGAACGGCCGATCCAATTGTCGAAGCTGGCGCGGACGAAGCCGGCATTGACGGCGACCGCGTCGGAGACCGTCCTGACCGCCAGCATCCCGATCGCGGTGCGCGCCGCCGTGTCGATGCCGCAACGCGCGAGCCCGGCCAATTCCTCGCCCAGCGCTTCGAACCCGGCGGCCAGCGCGCGGCGCGACTCCGCGAGCCCGGAGAGGGATTCGCCGCCGAAAGCGGCCACCTCCTCGCGCGCCGCGCCAAGCCCCGGCATCTCCGGCGAGATCGGCGGCGGGGTCCGGACCTGGGGCTCATCGATCGGCGCCAACGGGGTCAAACTCGGCACCGCAGCTGCCGCGGCGTCCACCGGAACTTCGCCGGGCAGCTCGCTCGATAGGACTGGCGAGTTCGGAACCTCAACTGGACCGACCGCTCGGGTAACCCGCTTGGCCCTGCTTTCCATCCGATGATCCCCACTGAGCGCCTGCGATTTTGCTGCGTCGCACCAAAGCAGTTTAGCCCAATGCTGTCCGCATGTGCAACCGAATTTGTGCGATGCACAAGAGGGCGGTGAGCTTTGCGGGGGGAAAAGGAACAGGCGCTCGCTTCGGCCAGCCGCCGGCTCGCGCTCGGCCGAGACTGCACGCCGCCCGGCTCGGGACGCCGTCGCATTGACGCGTTTGGCGAATTTGCCGCAGGAGCAGCGCGAAAACTGGACAGGGCCGCCGGTTCTGCCTACTGTCGCCGGGGAGGATCGAGCAAGGCTTCCGGCCTGGCGCGGTCGAGGGGAAGTTGGGGGGTGTCGTGCATATCGTAAAGCACCACGGACGCGAGTCCCGCGGGGGCGGGTCGCGTGCCTCATGGACTGTTGCGGTCGCCATTGCTGCCGCGTTGATCGGGCTCGGCGCGGGGAAGGCCGAGGCGGCGCGGCATGTGCACCATCACCTTCGGCTGGCGATGGTCGGGTTTGCCCCGGTTCCGGTGGCGGCCTCGATCGTGCTCGACGCCGATACCGGTCGGGTGCTGAGCGAGGAAAACGCCGATGCCGTGACCTATCCGGCGTCGCTGACCAAGATGATGACGCTGTATCTGACCTTTGAGGCGCTGAATACGGGCCGGCTGCGGCTCGACCAGATGCTACCGGTCAGCCTCAATGCGGCGAGCAAGTCGCCGACCAAGCTCGGGCTGCGGCCGGGCGATTCGGTCGCGGTGCAGGATTTGATCCTCGGCATCGTCACCCGATCGGCGAACGACGCCGCCGCGGTTCTGGCCGAGGGCATCGCCGGCAGCGAGCCGGCCTTTGCCGAGCTGATGAACCGCAAGGCCCAGCAGCTCGGGATGCGCAGCACGGTCTACCAGAACGCCTCGGGCCTGCCCGATCCGGCGCAGCACACGACGGCGCGCGACACCGCCCAGCTGGCGCTCGCGCTCTATCACGACTTTCCGCGCGAGTACCGCTATTTCTCGACCCGCGAATTTTATTTCCGAGGGACGATGATCGTCGGCCACGATCACCTGCTCGACTGGTATCCCGGCGCCGACGGCATCAAGACCGGCTTTATCGACGCCTCGGGATTCAATCTCGCGACCTCCGCGGTGCGCGACGGGCATCGCCTGATCGGGGTCGTTCTCGGCGGACATTCGGGCGGTTCGCGCGACCGCGAGATGGCGGCGCTGCTCGACCAGGGGTTTGCCGAGATCGGCGTGGCGGCGCCGATAACCGTCGCCCGCCGCGAGCCGCCGCCTCCGCCACGGGCGCTCCCGTCGCCGCTGCCGCTGCCGGTGTCGGTCAGCGCTGCCCTTGCGGCCGCAGCAGCCCCGCGCTCGCCGGCGCCGGCCAAGCCGGGGCTGCTGCGCAAGGCCGCGGCGCGGCTCGCAGCACACCTCTTGCCGGTCGGCAAGGCTGAAGCAGCGGTGCTGCCGCACCCGCCGCGGCGGGAGCCGCCGCACCCGGCGCCGGCCGCCGATCGCTGGGGCATCCAGCTCGGCGCGTTTCGCGCTCCGACCGGGGCCGAAAAAGCCGCTCGCGTTGCCGAGGGCCTCTCCGTCGCCAAGGGCAAGCCGATGCAGATCGTCGATCCCGGCAAAACGGCAAAGACCCGCTTCTACCGGGCCCGGCTGCTCGATCTGACACCGCAACAGGCCCAGAGCGCGTGCGCCCAGCTGCACCGGAAAAAGCTGGAGTGCTCGGTGGTGACGCCAAGCTCCCTTCGCGTCGCCGCGCGTTAGTCCGGCGGCAGGGCGAGTCCGCTCTCCGCGAGCTCCGCGGCGAGCGCTGCCTTGAGCCGGGCCAGCCCCTCTGCGGTCGTCGATTCGGCGCGGGCGACGAGCACGTCCTGCGTGTTCGAGGCGCGCAATAGCCACCAGCCGTCGGCGGTGCGGACGCGGACACCGTCGATGTCGGTCATCTCGGCCGAGGCGGCGGCCAAGCGGTCGCGCACCTCGCGCACCACCTCGAACTTGCGCGCTTCGGCGCAGGGAAAACGCAGTTCCGGGGTATTCATCACAGTCGGCAGGCGATCTCTCAGCTCCGCCAGCCCGACGGTGCTGCGGCCGAGAATCCCGAGCAGCCGCACCGCGACATAAACCGCGTCGTCGAACCCGTACCAGCCGTCGGCGAAAAAGATGTGCCCGCTCATCTCGCCGGCGAGCGGCGCGCCCAGCTCGGCGAGCTTGGCCTTGATCGGCGAGTGCCCGGTCGCGGTCATCACCGGGCGGCCGCCCATGCGCGCGATTTCGTCGAACAGCACCTGGCTCGCCTTGACGTCGGCGAGGATCGGCGCCCCCGGATGCCGTTCCAGCACCTCGCGCGCCAGGACGATCATCAGCTGATCGCCCCACCAGATTTGGCCGCGGCCATCGACGACGCCGATGCGGTCGCCGTCGCCGTCGAAAGCGATGCCGAGGTCGCAATGCTCGCGCGCCACCGCCTGTTGCAGCTGCACCAGGTTTTCCGCTACGGTCGGGTCCGGATGATGGGCCGGAAAGGTGCCGTCGATCGTCTCGTTCAACAGAATATGACGGCCCGGCAGCAGTCCCGTCAGCTGCTGCACGACCTCGCCGGTAGCGCCGTTCCCCGGGTCCCAGGCCACGGTTAAGGGGTGCTCTCCGCGATGGTCGCGCACCAGCCTGGCGACATAGGCGTCGCGGATCGCGTGGTCCTCGACATGGCCGCGCCGACCCTGCGCGGAGCCGAGCCGGAGTGCGGTTTCGCCAAGCGCGCGGATCGCCGCGCCATAAAACGGCTTGCCCGCGAGCACGAATTTGAAGCCGTTGTAATCCGAGGGATTGTGCGAGCCGGTCACCATGACCCCGCCATCGACGCCGAGCGTCGCTGCGGCGAAGTACAGCATCGGCGTCGGCCCGAGGCCGATGCGGACGACATCGACACCTTCGCTCGCCATACCGTCCACCAGGGCCGCCTCGAGCTCGGGCGAGGTCAGCCGCCCGTCATAGCCGACCGCGAGCCGCCGTCCGCCGGAAGCGGCGAGGGTCTGGGCAAAGGCGCGCCCGACCGCCTGCGCGTCGGCCGCCGACAGGGTCTCGCCGACAATGCCGCGGATGTCGTATTCGCGCAGAATCGTCGGGTCGAAGCGATGCGGCATCGGTGTTTCCCGTTCACAGGTATGAAGTCAGTATCCGGCGAAGCTCGGTCCCGAGCTCCGGGTGCTGCAATCCCAGCGCGATCGTCGCTTCGAGATAGCCGAGCTTTTCGCCGCAATCATAGCGCCTCGCGGCGGCGCGCAGGCCGTGGAAGGACTGGCCATCGTCGATCAGGCGGGCGAGCCCGTCGGTCAGCTGGATCTCGCCGCCGGCGCCGGGGCTGGCCTCGCTGAGATGGCGGAATATTTCAGGCTGAATGATGTAGCGCCCGATGATCATCAAGGTCGAGGGCGCGAGAGCCGGTTCGGGTTTTTCGACGACACCTCTGGCGCGAACAAGCTTGCCTGTGTCGGACACGACATCCAGCACCCCGTAGCGGCGAGTCTGCTCGCGCGATATTTCCATGACGGCGACCATGTTGCCGCCGGTTTCGGCATGGAATTCCACCATCTCCTTCAGGCAGGGCGGCTCCCCGACCATCAGATCATCCGCAAGCAACACCGCGAACGGCTCGTCGCCGACCAGCGCCCGGGCGCACCAGACAGCGTGGCCGAGACCGAGCGGCGTCTGCTGGCGGGTATAGGCGATCTGTCCGGGCTCGGGCATCCCTGCTTCGAGCTCATCGGCCAAATCACCCTTCCCGCGCTCGCGCAGGGTCGCCTCGAGCTCGAAGGCGCGGTCGAAATGGTCGTCGATCGCGCCCTTCGCCCGGCTGGTGACAAAAAAGTACTGCTCGATGCCCGCCGCCGTCGCCTCCTCGACCGCGTAATGAATGAGCGGCTTGTCGATGATCGGCAACATTTCCTTGGGCATCGCCTTGGTCGCCGGCAAAAACCGGGTGCCCAGCCCGGCGACCGGGAAGACCGCCTTGCGAACGCGCTTGTGCATGAACCCCTCGATGACTGCCCCGGCAAGCTTAGGGCCGACCTCATACCATAGCTTCTCGCCCGCCGGTGAATCGGGCGGCTGGAGGTGCTAACGTCGGAGGCAGCCCAGTCATCCCCGAATGTTTCCCAATTCCGGCACCGGCCGGGGATCGCGAGGTCAGATGGAAAGCGACGCGAAACTCGACAATCGGCTGTTCATCCTGGTCTTGCAGCATCCGCGGGAGACGAGAGAGACCTTGGCGACGGCCGGGCTGACGGTCGCCATGCTCAGGAGGGCCGAGCTGGCGGTCGGGCTGTCCTGGCCCAATCTGGCGCGCGCGCTGGGGAGCGCGGGGGTGGGGGATGCGGGGGCCCGGGCCGCCGATCCGCGGCGCTGGGCGGTGCTGCATCTCGGTTCGGCGCGGCCGCGGACTTTCGGGCTGGGGAGTCCGGTGGTCGCCCTCGATCGGCATGGCCAGCCGGCGCCGGACCAGGCCGCGATGCTGCGCGGCCTCGATGGGGCGGTTCTGCTCGACGGCAGCTGGAGCGAGGCAAAAGCGCTGTGGTGGCGCAACCCTTGGCTCCTCAAATTGCGCCGGGTGGTGCTCGATCCGCAGCGGCCTTCGGATTTCAACCGGGTCCGCCGCGAGCCTCGGCGCGAGGCGTTGTCGACGATGGAAGCCGCTTCCCTGCTGCTGAAACATCTCGAGGGGCGGCCGGAAATCGAGACCGTGCTGAAGGGTGCCCTCGACGGCCTGATCGCCGCGGCGACGCCGGCCGCCGGGCGCCAGGCTCACACGCGGCCCGCGAGATAGATCAGGATCGCCGCTCCTGGTCAGCTCCACTCAAGGCCGGCTCGTCACCATGGCGCGCCGCGCCGCCCGACCCGCCGGCCACCCGGCACGCGTCAACGCGTCACGTTCGGAGGCGGGCATGCCGCACGGACCGGCGGCCAGCTCGCACCCGCATGCCTCGTCCAATGCGAAGTCGCGGAACGCTGCAATGCGTTGATCCTGACGCACCGTCCCGGTATCCCGCCAGGTCAGGGCGATCAGGTTCGCGGCCTTGGCGACGACGCGGCTGGCGAAAGGCCGCACGAGCCGGCCCGCAGCCAGCTCCGCATCGACCATCGGCGAGCGCCCGAGGGCGATTCCCAGCCCGTCCACCGCCGCCGACAGGGCCACGCCGAAATGGCTGAACTTGAGCTGACGGACGGGGGCCACGCGCGACAGCCCGAACCGGTCGAGCCACGTCGACCAGGTAAATTCCGGATCCTCGATTTCTGCCGAGTCGCATTCGATCAGCGTGTGCGGCAGCAGGTCTTCCGGCGCTCGCAACCGCAGCTTCCCGTCGCGCAGCGACGGCGCGCAGACCGGAAAGACGATCTCGTGGAGCAGCGGCATCTCCACCGCATTGCGGCCCGGTTGTCGCGCCACCCGCTTCACTACCGCTACATCGATCCCGTCGCGCCGCAGATCGGGTTCTCGGCCGTCCACGGCGGCGATCCGCACCTCGATCTCGGGATGGAGAGCGGCGAACCGCCCCAGGCGAGGCACCAGCCACCAGGCGGCGAAGGCGGCCGGCGCGGCGATGGTCAGGACGCCGACCCGGCGGCGGCTGCGCACACGTTCACTCGCGAGCAACATGCTGTCGAGCCCGGCCCGCACGCCGTCGAGCAGGGTCCGCCCGTCGGGCGCCAACTCGATCCCGCGATGCCGGCGCTCGAACACGCGCGCGCCCAGATGCTCCTCGAGCGCGCGGATCTGATGGCTGACGGCACTCTGGGTCAGCGCCAGCTCATCCGCTGCGCGGGTGAACGAGAGATGCCGGGCGACGGCTTCGAAGGTGCGCAGGGTGCCGAGCGGCGGAAGCGAGCGAAAGGGGCTGGGCATGAGCTCCTCGCATGAATTGCACTCATCCAAGTGTGACGAGACACCATTAGCACCGGATCTGACGGCTGACCTAACATTCTGCCAGCTCATCCAGGCGAAATGGAAGAGAATGGCACGGAACCGACCGGGGGGCGGTCTGCCCGAGGCGATCGATCGAGCCGGCAGCCGGAGCGCTCCCGCCGGGTGGGGGGTCCTGTTCGGCGCCGGCAACCTCGGGCCGCTCCTGGTGGTCACCGGCGGCGTCCTGATCCACGCGCTCTCGTTGCGGGTCGTCGCGACGGTGCTGCCGTCGGCGGTGGCCGAAATCGGTGGACTCAGGTTTTTTACCTGGACGCTTACGGTTGCGTTCGTCGGGGCGATCTGGGGCGCGGCGTTCGCGGCGCCGCTGGCAGGGAGGCGAGGGCTGCGCGGAGCGTATCGGGCGAGCCTGCTGCTGTTCGCCTCCGGCAGCGCCGCCTGCGCGCTGGCGCCGACGATCGGGTTTTTCCTCGCCGGGCGAGCGCTGCAAGGGCTGGGCGGCGGTTTGCTGACGGCACTCGCCTACACCACTATCCGGCGGGTCTTTCCGGCGGATCTGCATACCCGTGCAATCACCGCGGTGTCCAGCATCTGGGGCGTGGGCGCCCTGTGCGGACCGCTGCTCGGCGGCATCCTCGCCGGATGGGGTCTGTGGCGCTGGGCCTTCTGGATCGATGTCCCGGTCGCCGCGGCGGTGGCGCTGCTCGGCGAACGGACCGCGCTCGCCCGCGCCGGTGCCGCGGCGGGCGCCACCGGCCCGATCGCCGCGATCGGCTTCGGACGGCTCGGCCTTCTCGGCGCCGCGGTTCTGGCCGTAGCCGTCGGCGGAGCCTCGGGACGGGCGCTGACCAGCGGATTTGGACTGCTCGCCGGCACCCTCTTGCTGCTGGCCATGCTCGCCATCGATGGCGTTGCCGATCCGCACGCGGGGCGCTCGCGCCTGCTGCCGACCGGGGCCTTCAACCCCGAAAGCGCGCTGGGGGCGGTGTCGCTGGCGATGGCGCTGATGGCGGGAAGCACGACAGCAGCCCTTTACGTCCCCTATGTGGTCACCGCAATCGGCGGGCATCCGCCGATCACCGGCGGCTATCTGAACGCGGACGTGGCCGTCGCCTGGACACTGGCAGCCTTCGCCACCGCCTCGGCAGGGCCGGGATCGGCGCGTCGTTGGATCGTTTGCGGGCCGGTGATGATCGCGTTCGGTCTGGTGCTGACGGGATGGAGCTTGCAGCGCGGTTCGCTGGTGCTGATCGCCGCAACGCTGTTTCCGGTCGGTGCGGGGGTCGGAGTCGCCTGGGCGCATCTGTGCAGCCTGATGATGGCATCGGCAAAGGCGGCGGAGCGGGACATCGCCAGCGCCTTCATCTCGACCCTGCAGCTGATCGCCCAGGCCTTCACCTCGGCTTTGTCGGGAATGGTCGCAAACCTCGCCGGCTTCGCCGATCCCGACGCTCGGTGCTGCCGGGGTGACGCGATCGGTGGTGTGGGTGTTCCTGGTGTTTTCACTGCTTTCAGCCGCGGCATTGCCCGCCGCGATCCGCGCCGTCCGTCAGCTTTGCCCGCGGGTCGCGAGATAGATCAGGATGGCCGCCGCGGCGGCCACGTTGAGCGACTGCATCCGGCCGGCGCCGGGGATGGTCACCAGCTCATCGCAGGCGGCGAGTGTTGCCGGGGCGAGCCCTGTCTCCTCATTGCCGAGGATCAACGCCGGCGGTCTGATGCCCTTGCCCCCGGCCGGGGGTGGGCACCGTCCCAGCGCGGCGCCGAGAATGCGGTATCCTCGGCGCAACCCCGTCAAGGCCTGGGGCAGCGGCGCCTGGTAAAGGGTCACACGGTCGAGCCCGCCCTCGGCCATGCGGTAGCTCGCATCGGAAGGGAGCGCCTGGTCCGGGCGGTCGGCGAGCACGATCCGTTCGATCCCGAAAAATGCGGCGGTGCGGGCGATCGCACCCAGATTGTGCGGGTTGCCGACGCCGTCGAGCACCAGCAACGGTTTTCCGTCCTGGGCCCAGCCCGATGCCGTCGCCGAATCCAAGGCTGCCAGCGGCTGCGGCCGGGCGATCGCGGCGACGCCGCCATGCAGAAGGGTGCCGGCGACGCGCGCGAGCTCGGCCGCGTCGACCTCGCGATAGGGCTTGCGGGCATGCGCCAGCGCCGCACAGAAAAGGCCGACCTCGCCGCGCAACCCGGGTTCGAAGTAAAGCCGCTCGACCCGGCCGGGATCGCGCTCGAAGAGCGCGCTGACCGCGGCGAGCCCGCATACGCGCGACAGCGCGCGCTGGTGCAGCCGCGCCCCCGCGCCATCCCGGTGTCGGCGGTGCGATTCCTCAGCAACGCGAACGCGTCCCGACATGGCGATGCGCGACCAGCCCCGTCCGTTGCGGCGCGCCTATTCGATGACGATGCGAGGCGGCGGGCGGCCGACTGCGGCGGCGCCGGAAACCTTTTCCCAGATGCGCCGGGCGATGGCGCGAAATACCAATGAGTGCGGGTTGTCGGGGTCGGATACGGTGATCGGGCGGCCGTCGTCCGAGGTCTCGCGGATCTGGAGGTCGAGCGGCACTTCGCCGAGGAACTCGGTGCCCAGCCGCTCGGCCTCGCGGCGGGCGCCGCCATGGCTGAAGATCTCGCTGCGGCCGCCGCAATGCGGGCACAGGAAATAGCTCATGTTCTCGACGATGCCGAGCACCGGGACCTCGACCTGGCGGAACATGTTGAGTCCCTTGCGCGCGTCCAGGAGGGCGATGTCCTGCGGCGTCGAGACGATGACCGCGCCGGCCAGCGGCACCTGCTGGGCCATGGTCAGCTGCGCGTCGCCGGTGCCGGGCGGCATGTCGACGACCATGATGTCGAGCGTGCCCCAATCGACCTCGCGCAGCATCTGCTGCAACGCGCTCATCACCATCGGCCCACGCCAGATCATCGGCCGGTCCTCGGGCACCAGAAAGCCCATCGACATGCAGCGCAGGCCGTAATTTTCGAGCGGGATCAGCCGCTTGCCGTCGGGCGAGGAGGGGCGGCGGCCGGAGATCCCCAGCATCCGCGGCATCGACGGGCCGTAGATGTCGGCGTCGAGCACCCCGACCATGAGCCCGTTCGCCTTCAGCGCCAGCGCCAGATTGGCGGCGACCGTCGACTTGCCGACCCCGCCCTTGCCCGAGGCGACCGCGACGATCGCGCCGACGCCGGGGACGGCACCACGCTGCTGGCGGCCCGGGGGTGGGGGGCTGCGCCGCGGCCGTGCGGGGCGGCGGCTGCGGCGCGGGGCCGGCGCCCCGGCGCGGCGCGCGGCGCCGACTGCGCGGTCAAGACCGCGGTCACCGAGAGCACGTCGGGCAGCGCCTCGACCGCCTTTTC
This sequence comes from uncultured Alphaproteobacteria bacterium, assembly GCA_963703665.1. Lineage (GTDB taxonomy): Bacteria > Pseudomonadota > Alphaproteobacteria > ATCC43930 > CGMCC-115725 > AP-15. The sequence continues at coordinate 866,318 of CAVPFB010000003.1, forward strand.
GGCGGCTTTGCGCAGCGGCTCGAGCCGCGGGCCGCGCTCGGGCTCGACCTCGATCGAAAAGGCGACGTTGCCGTCGCGGATCGCCATCCCCGAAACCATGCCGAGCGAAACGATGTCGGCACCCTTGTCGGGGTCACCGACGGCCGAGAGCGCCTCGAGAATCTGTTGTTCGGTGATTGCGGCCATCTGGTTCCTCTGGCCCTAGGGTGGAAAGCGCCGGGCGGGAAGCGCCGGAGCGAGCACAGCGCCCAACGGAAGACAGCGCCGGACGGACACCTGCCGACGAGCACGGCGACGGCGCGATCTGCGCAGCAGCCGCTGTGCGCGAAGTTGGCGCCAGCCGCCGCGACCATGCGGCGAGCCGCGGGCGACACTCGGGATTTGGGGCCGCCGGCAGCTCTTGACAACACCCGCGTGCGCCCTCTATCGGGTCGTCCGTCGGCGCGCCGCGCTCTCCCACCGCGGCCAAGGCCGGCACGGTCGGGCGCGGCGGCGCGGAAAGGTTCAGGTCGATGTTCTGGCTAAGTCAGGGCGGCGGCCCGTGGGGCGGCGGCCCCCGCGGCGGCGGCCCGTGGGGCGGCGGCCCCCGCAACAACGGCGGCGGGTCCGGCCCGCGCAGCCGCGGCCCGAGCCCCCCGATTTCGAGGAATTGCTGCGGCGCGGCCAGGGCCGGTTCCGCCGCGTCCTGCCGGGCGGGTTCGGCACCGGCGCCGGGATCGCGATCGTCCTCATCGCGATCCTCGTGATCTGGTTGGCGAGCGGGTTCTATCGCGTCCAGCCCGACGAGGTCGGCATCGTGCTGCGCTTCGGCGCCTACAACCGCACGACCCAGCCCGGCCTCAACTATCATCTGCCGGACCCGATCGAGTCGGTGCTGACGCCGAGCGTCACCCGCGTCAACCGCATCGAGATCGGCTACCGCTCCGCCGAGACCGAGGCCGGCCGCGAGGCGTCGGGGCGCCAGGTGCCGGAAGAGGCGCTGATGCTGACCGGCGACGAGAACATCGTCGACATCAACTTTACGGTCTTTTGGGTGATCAAGGACGCGAAGTCTTATCTGTTCAACATCCGCGACCCGGAGACTGACGGTCAAATCGGCGGCCGAAAGCGCGATGCGCGAGGTGATCGGCGAGACCCCGATCGCCCAGGCATTGGCAGAAGGGCGCGCCAAGATCGAGGCCGACACGCAGAAGCTGCTGCAGTCGATCCTCGACAGCTACGGCGCCGGGATCGAGGTCACCCAGCTGCAGCTGCAGCGGGTCGACCCGCCCGCCGAGGTCATCGACGCCTATCGCGACGTTCAGGCGGCACTCGCCGACCGCGCGCGGCTGCGCAACGAAGCCGAGACCTACCGCAACGGCATCCTTCCCGGCGCGCGCGGCGACGCGGTGCAGATCGAGCAGCAGGCGGCGGCTTATCGCTTGGCGACGGTCGCCCGCGCGCAGGGCGACGCCTCCCGTTTCCTCTCGGTCTATAACGCCTTCAAGGTGGCCAAGGACGTGACCAGCGAGCGGCTCTACCTCGAGACCATGGAGCAGGTGCTGAAGAACAGCAACAAGGTGATCATCGACAAATCCGCGCAAGGCGGGAACGGGGTGCTGCCCTATCTGCCGCTGCCGGCCCTGGGCGGCGGCGGGGCAAAGCCCGGCGCCCCAGGCGCGCCGAGCCCGCCCGATACCGGATCCCCAGGCGCCGTCATGCCGCCCCAATCGTCGGACGCGACGATCCCGGGGCTGCCGCCCAGCAGCGGGCAGTAATGGCAGCGATGAATGATGGGTCGGCGATCAGGACTTGCGCGATGAGGGCCGCCCGGTGAGCCGGCGGGCTCTCTTCGGCCTCGCCGCGGCCCTCGTCGTCGCCGGCATCTTCGCGATGAGCTCGCTGTTCATTGTCGATCAGACCGAGCAGGCGCTGGTGCTTCAGTTCGGCCAGCCGCTGCGGGTGATTCGCACGCCCGGGCTGTGGGTCAAAAAGCCGTTCATTCAGAACGTGATCCTCTACGACAAACGCCTGCTCGATTTCGAGCCGCCGCCCGAGGAGGTCATCGGCGCCGATCAGAAGCGGCTGATCGTCGACACCTATGCGCGCTATCGCATCACCAACCCGCTGCTGTTCTACCAGACCGTCGCCTCGGAGCTGATCGTGCGGGCCCGGCTCGGCGCGCTGGTCAGCGGCAGCCTGCGGCAAATCATCGGCAATGTGACCTTGTCGGCATTGCTGTCGCCGGAGCGGGCGACGATCATGCGCGAGATCCGCGACGAGGTCGCCGGCGAGGCGAAGTCCTTCGGCATCGATGTCGTCGATGTCCGCATCCGCCGTGCCGATCTGCCGCCGCAGAACAGCGAGGCGATCTACGCCCGCATGCGCTCCGAGCGCCAGCAGCAGGCGGCCCTCTACCGCGGCGAGGGCGCCCAGGCGGCGAAGACCGTCCGCGCCAACGCCGACCGCGAACGGACAGTCATCCTCGCCGACGCGCAGCGCGACGCACAGAAGGTGCGTGGCGACGGCGATGCCAAGGCGATCGAGATTTACGCCAAGGCTTATGATCAGGATAAGGATTTCTTTGCTTTTTACCGGTCGCTGCAGGCCTATCGCGACGCGCTCGAAGGTCACGACACCTCGTTCGTGCTGACCCCGCAGAGCAACTTTTTCCGCTTCTTCAACAACCTCGACGGCGCGCCCGCCACCCGCCAGACCGCCGCGCCCGAGCCGCCGCCGGGGCCGGCGAAAGCCGCTCCGAAGTGAGCCGGGCGCCGGGCCGGATCTGCCGGCTTGCGCGCCGGCCGCCGCCATGGCGACGCCGCCGCCCCCGAGAGCGGCTCCCAGCGCGATGAGCGATTTGGGGACCGCGTTGGCCCTTGTCCTGGTGATCGAGGGCTGTCTCTATGCGCTGTTCCCGGAAGGCATGAAGCGGGCTGCGGCGCGCGCCGTCGCAGTCCCACCGCAGGCATTGCGGATGGCCGGCCTGGCCGCCGCCTGCGCCGGCGTCGCCCTCGTCTGGCTGGTGCGCCGCTGACCCGCCGCGCCCTGACTCGTCGGATACTTGTGGATCGGCGGGCTGATAAAGCAGCTGGCCTGGCGGGCTCTTCTACCCTAAGCTCGTGCGAAACCTGCGAAGTATTGCACCCCGGACAATGGTCCGAACCGGACGAGCGGGGTCCAGGATGAGGAGCCGATCGGTGCCGTCCCGACCCCCGACCCTGGTGCGCCGCATGGTGGCCGCCGCATTCGCCGCGTTCCTGATCGCTGTTCCGGCGGCGGTTGCGACCGGCCCGGCCATGGCCCGGCCGGCTCCCGACAGCTTTGCCGATCTCGCCGCCAGGCTGTTGCCGTCGGTGGTCAACATTTCGACGACGCAGACCTTGAAGCCCGCCGCCGGCGACGAAGCCACACCAAATATGCCGCAATTTCCGCCGGGCTCACCGTTTGAAAAATTCTTTCACGACTTTCTCGAGCACGGCCTGCCCAAGGGCGACCAGCCCGACCTCGAACCGCGGCGGGCGACCTCGCTCGGCTCCGGCTTCATCATCGACCCGGCGGGCTACATCGTCACCAACAACCATGTCATCGCCGATGCCGATCAGATCACCGTGATCCTGCACGACAACACCAACCTGCGGGCCACCGTCGTCGGCCGCGACACCAAGACCGACATTGCGCTATTGAAGGTCACGGCGCGCGAGCCGCTGACCGCCGCAGTCTGGGGCAACAGCGACGCCGCCCGCGTCGGCGACTGGGTGCTGGCGATCGGCAACCCGTTCGGGCTCGGCGGCAGCGTCACCGCCGGCATCTTGTCGGCCCGTCAGCGCGACATCAATTCGGGCCCCTACGACGACTTTCTGCAGACCGACGCGCCGATCAACCGCGGCAATTCGGGCGGCCCGATGTTCGACATGGACGGCCAGGTCATCGGCATCAACACCGCGATCTATTCGCCCTCCGGCGGCTCGATCGGGATCGGCTTTGCGATCCCCTCGACGCTGGCCGAAGACGTCGTCTCCGAGCTGAAGAACGAAAAAGACCATACCGTGCACCGCGGCTGGCTCGGGGTGCGCATCCAGGCGGTGACCGACGAGATCGCCGAAAGCCTCGGCCTTGACAAGGCGAAGGGCGCGCTGGTCGCCAGCGTCACCGACAAGGGGCCGGCGCAGACCGCCGGCATCGAGCCCGGCGACGTGGTTCTGACCTTCAACGGCAAGGATGTCAGCGACATGCGGCGCCTGCCGCGACTGGTTGCCGAGACTCCGGTCGACAAGACCGTGGCCGTGATCCTGTGGCGCAAACGGGCCGAGACCACGGTCAAGGTCACGGTCGGCAAGCTGCAGGAGAGCGATCAGCAGCTGGCGAGCACGCAGGAGCCGCCGAAGAAAACCGGCGACCGCTCAGCCGGCCGGGTCAAGGCGCTGGGGCTGACGCTTTCCGGCATTACCCCGGAGCTCAAGGACAAGTTTTCCCTGGCCGACGACGCCAAGGGCGTGGTCGTCGTCGACGTCGCCCAAAACAGCTCGGCGGCCGACAAGGGTGTGCGACCGGGCGACGTGATCATGGAGGCGGCGCAGCAGGAGGTGAAGAGCCCGCAGGAAGTCACCAGCAGGATCGACACCGAGAAAAAAGCCGGGCGCAAATCAATCCTGTTGCTGGTCGAGCGGCAGGGCGATCTGCGCTTTGTCGCGCTGCGCATCGACCAAAGCTGACTGCCTGGCGAGGCCTGGCGAGGCCCCCCGGTCGCTGCCGCCTCAGGCTGTGGTGCGTTCCGGCTCGACCAGCGCCGCGGTCGCCAAGACAGTCGCGTAATAGCGACGCAACATGATGATGGTTGCTGCGACACCCGCCAGCGCCAGAAGAACGCCGACCGACAATGGCATGCCGAGCCGGACGGCCAACGCGGCGGCAAGAAGACCCGACGCGCCACCCACGTCCCAGCCGCCCTCGGTCGCGACGTGGAAGCGAAGCGTGCACGGAGAGCGCTTGGCCAGCGTGTACACCGCCGTCATCAGCGTGGGTATGTAAAGGCACCCGGCAAAAGCTCCGAGTGCCGTTGCCGCGACGGCGATCGCGGCATGGCCCACCGCGACGGCGCGCAACACGACGACCAGTCCAAAGGTGACGAACGCGTACCAAACCGCCCGCCCGCCGTGGCCGGCGTCGATGTGCCGCCCGAGGGTGAGGCCGCCGACCGCGCCGGCGAGTGCCGCGACCGCCAACGCTCCCCCGTAGGCGAGGAGGTTCTGGTCGAGCGAAACGAACAGCGCGATCTGCCACACGAACACGAAACCCGCGGCGGTCCATCCGTCCGCCATAAACAGCAGAATGCCGGGCAGCGCGGCCCTGAGCGCGCCGGCGGCGCGCGGCGCCACCTTGACGTCAGGGGCCCGCAGCAGCGGCAGAGCCGCGAGCGCTGCGATGAGCGATGTTGCGCCGAACGCGACGCGCGGCCCGAACGTGACCAGCATCCAACCGGTCGCAACCGGGCTGACGACGCCGACAATCGCGGCGATCGCTTCGCGCACGCCGACCTGATGACCGCGCAGCTCGTCGTCGCCGAGCGCCGCGAAATACGCGTGATACGTCGTCCAATAGACCGTGTCGCCGACAGCCGCGACGGCAACCAGCATCGCCAAAGTGATGCCGACGCCATGGACCTCGGCCAGAAACGGGTACTGCGCGGCGCTGAGCAGGGTTCCGACGACGACCATTGCGCGCAAGCCGTGCCGCACCGCGATCCGAACGACGAGCGGGCGAATGATAAAACGCCCGAGCAGGATCAGCGCCAGCGAGACAAGAGCGCCCGGCAGCGAAACCCCAGACTTCAGAAGATATATGAGAAAAAACGCACCGCCGCCGGTCAACGCGATGCAATAAATCCCATAATGTAAATTCAGGAGGTTTACTGTCCGGTTGCGGAAGAACGCCATAGAGATGCCCAATAATTTTCCATTCGAGCAGATTTCGGGTGGAGCAGATTTCGGCCGAGCTGCAGGATGTCATTGCGCCGACCCGTGGGCTCGCACTGGCTCCAAGGGGGGATTGGCGGCTCGATCTGATCGGCAAACGCTTTAGCCGACGATCTGGTCCTTTCGGTAGCCTTGCGCGTAAAGCAGCGCGGTGAGATCGGCGTGGTCCACATGACAGCGTGCGGCGGCGACGACCGCCGGTTTGGCGTGAAAAGCGATGCCGAGCCCGGCTGCGGCGAGCATCGGCAAATCGTTGGCGCCGTCGCCGACGGCAATCGTCTGGGCCGGCTGCAGACCCCGCTTCGCCGCGAGCCGGAGCAGCGTGTCGCGTTTGGTGTAGCGGGTCACGATCGGCGGGCGCACGGTGCCGGCAAGGCAACCGTCGGCGATATCGAGATGATTGGCGACGACATGATCGAAGCCGAGGGAAGCCGCGATCCGCTCGGCGAAGACGGTGAACCCCCCGCTGACCAGCGCCGTCGCCGCACCGCTGCGGCGCATCGTCGCGACCAGGGCGTGCGCCCCGGGCATCGGGCGGATGCGCCCCGCAGCTTCGTCGAGAACCGTAGCCGGCATCCCCTTGAGCAGTGCTACGCGCCGCTCGAGGGCCGCCACGAAGTCGATCTCGCCGTTCATCGCGCTTCGGGTGATCTCGGCGACCTGCGGCCGCAGCCCGAGGAAGTCCGCGAGCTCGTCCAGCATCTCGTTTTCGATGATCGTCGACTCCATGTCGGCGACCAGCAGCCGCTTTTCTCGCTGCCCCGCCGGCTGGATGACAACGTCGACGGCAGCGTCGCCGATCGCCCGGCGCGCCGTCGTTTCGGCAGAGGCGAGCTCACGACCGTCGAACATCAGGTCGCACGCCTCGTCGGCGGCGAGCCACAGCGGCGCCGCGCATCCGGGCAGCGCTTCGGCGATCGCGGCGGCGATGCCGGGAAGCAGGCTCCGGGCGCTCTCGGCGGCGAACAGGCTGGCAACGAGGCTCATGCGCGACGCTCCTACGCCCGTCAGGCATCGGCGCACAAGCCACCGGTGCTGATCGTCACAGGTCCGACGGCGAGCGGCAAATCGGCGCTGGCGGTCGAGCTGGCAGCGCATGTCGCCGGAACCGTCGTCAATGCCGACAGCCTGCAATGCTATCGCGATCTGGCGATCCTGACGGCGCGGCCCGATCCCGGCGCCTGCGCGCGGGCGCCGCATCGCCTCTACGGCTTTCTCGACGCCGCCGAGCGCGGCTCCGCGGGCGGCTGGCGCGAGCGCGCGCTCGCCGAGCTCGCGGCGGCGACCGAAGCGGGCCGGCTGCCGATCGTGGTCGGCGGCACCGGTCTCTATCTTCGTGCGCTGACCTGCGGCTTGGCGCCGTTTCCCCGGATCCCCGAGGAGGCCCGCGCCGAGGCGGCAACACTCCACCGGGTGCTCGGCGGCGCGGGATTTCGCGACCGCCTCTCGGCGCTCGATCCCGAGGCGGCGCGGCGGCTCCACCCTGGAGACTCGCAGCGCCTGATGCGCGCCTATGCGGTCGTGCGCGCGACCGGGCTGGCGATCGGCGCCTGGCGCGCGCGAGCCCATCCCGCGGCCCCCCACCGCTTTGCCACGATCCTGCTGATGCCGCCGCGCGCGCAGCTCTATGAGGCCTGCAATGCTCGCTTTGCCGCGATGGTCGAGCGCGGCGCGCTGGCCGAGGCGGCGGCGCTCGCCGGGCGCGGGCTCGATCCCGGCTTGCCGGCGATGAAGGCGGTCGGGCTGCCCGAGCTGATGCGCCATCTGCGCGGCGAGATGCCGCTTGCCGAGGCGGTCGCCGCGGCGCAGCGCGCGACGCGCCGCTATGCCAAGCGCCAAATGACCTGGTTCCGGCATCAGCTGGAGCCGGATCTGATCCTCGGCGAGCAATTTTCGGAAAGTTTGCTGCGCCGCTCACGCCAGTTTATTGACGAGTTTTTGTTGACCGACCAGACATAGCTGATTAGGTTGCCGGCCCGCTTTGAAGCGCGCGCGGCAGTCCGCCATCGATGCGGCGGGTTGATCGATTAGGGAGCTGGTTATGTCGGCCGAGCCGATCAGTGGAGCGGACATCGTCATCAAGGCGCTCGTCGACCAGGGCGTCGATGTCGTGTTCGGCTATCCGGGCGGCGCGGTATTGCCGATCTACGACGCGCTCTACAAGCAGAATTCATTGCGCCACATCCTGGTGCGCCAGGAAGGTGGTGCCGTGCATGCGGCGGAGGGTTACGCGCGCTCGACCGGCCGGGTCGGCGTCGTGCTGGTGACGAGCGGCCCCGGCGCCACCAACGCGGTCACCGGCTTGACCGACGCGCTGATGGATTCGGTGCCGGTCGTGTGCCTGACCGGGCAGGTGCCGACCCACCTGATCGGCAACGACGCGTTTCAGGAAGCCGACACCACCGGCATTACCCGGCCCTGCACCAAGCACAACTACCTGGTCAAAGACGTGCGCGAGCTGGCGCGCATGCTGCACGAGGCCTTCTATGTCGCCAAAAGCGGGCGTCCCGGGCCGGTGGTCGTCGATCTGCCCAAGGATGTGCTGTTCGCGCTCGGCCCCTACAGCGGGCCGCAGGACGCGCGCCACAAGAGCTATCGCCCGCAGCTGGTCCCCGATCCGGCGCGGATCGCGCAAGCGGCGGCGATGATCGCGACGGCCAAGCGGCCGCTGTTCTACGGCGGCGGCGGGCTGATCAATTCGGGACCCGAGGCCTGCGCCCGGTTTACCGAGCTGGTGCGGGCAACCGACGTGCCCTGCACGCTGACCTTGATGGGGCTCGGCGCATTGCCGGCGAGCGACCCGCATTTTCTCGGCATGGTCGGCATGCACGGCACCTATGAAGCCAATTTGGCGATGCATGGCTGCGATCTGATGATCGCGGTCGGCTCACGCTTCGACGACCGGGTGACCGGGCGCCTGAACGCGTTTTCGCCGGGCTCGAAAAAGATCCACATCGACATTGATCCGTCCTCGATCAACAAGAACGTCCGCGTCGACCTGCCGATCATCGGCGATGCCGGAGAGGCGATGTCGGCGCTGCTCGCCGCCCGGACGAAAGCCTCACCCGGCCTCGGCGCTGCGCGCGCGGAATGGTGGCGCACGATCAAGGCATGGCGCAGCCGCGACTGCCTGCGCTACGATCGCAGCCGGCGCGACCTGATCAAGCCGCAATATGCGCTCGAACGGCTCTATGCGCAGACCCGCGGCCGTGACCTCTACGTCACCACCGAGGTCGGCCAGCATCAGATGTGGGCGGCGCAGTTCATGAAGTTCGAGGAGCCCGGTCATTGGATGACCTCGGGCGGGCTCGGCACGATGGGCTACGGCCTGCCCGCTGCGGTCGGCGTGCAGATCGCCCATCCGGAGGCGCTGGTCATCGACATCGCCGGCGAAGCCTCGATCCTGATGAACATTCAGGAAATGTCGACCGTCGCCCAATACCGGTTGCCGGTCAAAGTATTCATCCTGAACAACCAGTATATGGGCATGGTGCGGCAATGGCAGGAATTGCTGCATGGCGGCCGCTATTCCGAGAGCTATACCGCGGCCCTTCCGGATTTCGTCAAATTGGCGGAGGCCTTTGGCGCCTGCGGGCGGCGGGTGGAGAGCCCGGCCGAGCTCGACGCCGCGATCACCTGGATGCTGACCGAGCCGGGTGCGGTGATCCTCGATGTCGCCGTCGACCAGGCCGAGAACTGCTTTCCGATGATCCCGTCGGGTGCAGCGCACAACGAGATGCTGCTCGGCCCCGACGACGAAGCCGAAAAGCCGGTCTCCGAAGAAGGCATGGTGCTGGTGTGAGAGCGCGTAACCTCTTTTTTCCGTCACTCCCGCAGAAGCGGGGGTCCAGGAACGACGGCACGTCGCTCGCTCTGGGTTCCCGCTTTCGCGGGAATGACGACTAAACAGCGCGACGTCCGGTCGTGAGCGACATCGAGCGCCACACGATCGCGGTGCTGGTCGACAATGAGCCCGGGATTCTCGCCCGCGTGGTCGGGCTGTTTTCCGGGCGCGGCTACAATATCGAGAGCCTGACCGTGGCCGAGATCGACCGCCGCAACCGGCTGTCGCGGATCACCATCGTGACCTCCGGGACGCGCATGATCATCGAGCAGATCAAGGCGCAATTGTCGCGGCTGGTGCCGGTGCACGAGGTCCACGACCTGACCGACGAGGGGCCGTTCGTCGAGCGCGAGATGATGCTGATCAAGGTGGCCGGGAAAGGCGAGTCGCGCATCGAATCCTTGCGTCTCGCCGACATCTTCCGCGCCCGCGTCGTCAATTCGACGACCGACAGCTTCGTCTTCGAAATGACCGGCTCGGCCGAGAAGCTGAACGCCTTTATCGCGCTGATGGAGCCGCTGGGGCTCGCCGAGATCTCGCGCACCGGCGCCGTCGCGATCGCCCGCGGAGCCGCGAGCTGCTACTCCGGAACGCAGATTTCCGCCGGCTCGGCGGTTTGCAAATAACCCGTCATTCCCGCGAAAGCGGGAACCAGGGCCCAAGCTTCCACCGCTCGCCCTGGACCCCCGCTTCCGCGGGGGCGACGGCAACAGCGAGGAGGCTGAAGATGCGGGTGTATTACGATCGCGACGCCGATGTGAACCTGATCAAATCGCGGAAGGTCGCGGTCATCGGCTACGGCAGCCAGGGCCACGCCCATGCCAACAACCTTCGCGACAGCGGGGTCAAGGACGTCGTGGTGGCCTTGCGCCCGGGCTCGGCCTCGGCGGAAAAGGCCGAAGCGGCGGGGCTCAAGGTGGTGACCGCCTCGGAGGCGGCGAAATGGGCCGACATCGTCATGGTGCTCGCCCCCGACGAGTTGCAGGCGGAGCTCTATACCAGCGATCTCCGCTCCAATATGCGCGAAGGAACGGCACTCGCCGTCGCCCACGGGCTCAGCATCCATTTTCGGCTGATCGAGCCGCGCCCCGACATGGACGTGTTCATGATCGCGCCGAAGGGGCCAGGCCATACGGTGCGCTCGGAATATCTGCGCGGCGGCGGCGTCCCGTGCCTCGTTGCGGTCGACCAGAACCCGTCCGGCAACGCGCTCGAACTAGCACTCAGCTATGCCTCGGCGATCGGCGGCGGGCGCGCCGGGGTGATCGAGACGACCTTTCGGGAAGAATGCGAGACCGATCTGTTCGGCGAGCAGTCGGTGCTGTGCGGCGGGCTGACCTCGCTAATCCTGGCCGGGTTCGAGACCCTGGTCGAGGCCGGCTACGCGCCCGAGATGGCCTATTTCGAATGCTGCCACGAAGTCAAGCTGATCGTCGACCTGATCTATGAAGGCGGCATCGCCAACATGCGCTATTCGGTGTCGAACACCGCCGAATATGGCGACTATTCGCGCGGGCCCAGGGTCATCGACGAGCATGTGCGCGCCGAGATGAAGAAGATCCTCGCCGACATCCAATCCGGCCGGTTCGCGCGCGAATGGGTGCTCGAAAACACCGCCGGCCAGCCGAGCTTCAAGGCCCTGCGTCGCCGCGCCGCCGAGCACGACATCGAAAAAATCGGCGAGAAGCTGCGTGCGATGATGCCGTGGATCAGCGAAAACCGCCTCGTCGACAAGACCCGAAACTGAGCCTTCAGCTACGCCCTCGCAGCGGCTCGGGCGGGTGCCGGCTCGCCGGCGGCTGCGATCGGATTGGGCGGCAAGGATTGGGCAGCGACTGCGGCATCATCAGCCTTGAATTGCGCGACCGCCGCAGGAAAATCCGGCCATACGCAAACGCTCGTCTCGATTAAACGGTCGTTGAGATCGAGCATGTTGAGCCAAGCATCGCCCGACATCCGGCTCGCGTCGGGGCCGACCATGATAAGAGTGTTGTTGTTCCTGCGTCCCTACTAATTTGTCAACGTTACTTCCGGTCTTCCGGTCGTCTCGGAGCCTTTGCAATCGTTTTCGGTCTCGATGCGGTCGCCCGAAATTCCGCGCGCTTTGAGTGCGTCTTGGACTTTATTCGCGCGCAACTGAGCAAGCGCCATCGGGGTTTCCCGCGCGCCCTCATCATCCGCACAATATGCTTTGACTTTGACTTTGACCCTTGGGTGATCGCGCAGGAACAGGGCTTGGCCATCGATGGTCGAGTCCGCCGATCGGGGCAACACGATCCCGCCTCTGTCGAACACGATCGGATCTCCGGCCGTGGGCGAGGGCGCCATGGCAGAGGAGAAGTGGATCTCTTTCGATCGGGCCGTGTATTTCAAGAAGAAAACTGTCGCGCAACCCACCGCGATCAAACCGATCACAAGAACGAGAAAGCTGAACCCGAATCGTAGTCGGTGAGGATTTGTAGTCTTGGCAGCATAGGCTGGCGGCGGGAGGTCATCGAGCGGGATACGGAAGACGTGGACCGGCCGGGAGATGTTTTTGACCTGCTGTTGACCCAGATCCTCGAAGCCGAAACCGAGCTTGTCGCGCACCTGATCGCGTACGATCCGACTGACGCAGATCCCCCCCGGCGCTGCCAGGCCTTCGAGCCGGGCCGCGACGTTGACGCCGTCGCCAAAAATATCTGCACCATCGATGATGATGTCGCCGACATTGATGCCGATGCGAAATACGATGGGATCCTCGGCCGGGCGTTGAACATTGCGCGACGCCATCGCGCGCTGGATGTCGACGGCGCAGCGCACCGCGTCGACGACGCTGGCGAATTCGACCAGCAGCCCGTCTCCCATGGTCTTGACGATCCGCCCGCGATGGCTGTCGATCCGGGGGTCGGTCACCTCGCGCCATACCGCCTTCATGGCGACGTGGGTGCCTTCTTCGTTCGCGCTCATCAGGCGTGAATAACCGACGACATCGGCGGCCAGGATCGCCGCCAATCGGCGTTCGGTGCGCTGTTGCCCTTCGATCGTCATCCGCGCAACCTTAGCGTAAGCGCGGCCGGTGCGACAATCCGGGCGGCGGTAAAATCGGGCAGTCGGGATCGGCGCCGAGGAGCCCGGCACCGGCCGGAATGCGGGATACCTCGCTGCGATGTCGGTTTATTTGTGGCGGCCGCCGCCGCCTCCACCCACACGAACCGCGGCCGGTCGGGCCGCCACCTGCGGCGCAACGCGGCCCATCATTCCGCCTCCGCGATATGCCGCTGCCGGGGTCTGAAACGCCTGCGGCCGGCCGAACTGCTGGGCGCCGCGATATCCCCCGACCGGATTTTGGAACGCCTGCGGCCGGCCGAACTGCTGGGCGCCGCGGTATCCTCCGGCCGGATTCTGAAACGCCTGCGGCCGGCCGAACTGCTGGGCGCCGCGGTATCCTCCGGCCGGATTTTGGAACGCCTGCGGCCGGGCGAATTGTTGCTCCCCGCCGCGATAGCTCTGGGCCGCGTTGCGGCCGAATTCCGAGCGGCCATATTGCGACGCACCCCGACGATCGACCGCAGCCGCGTTGCGTCCGGCTTCGGGCCGCCCAAATTGCTGCTGCGGCCGTCCTTCGCCGTGTCCGGGTCCTGCCTCGAGGCCGCCGCGGACACCGGCTCCGGCCGCGTGTTCTCCCGCCGGCCCGCCGCCCGGCTCCCCTCGCAGGCCGCCTGGACCGGCTGCCGCATGCATCACGCCCCGCGGCGCGTCGTGCAACTCGCCCGGTGGCGCCAGGGCTCGCATTGCTGCGGCACGCATCATGCCCCGCGGCGCGCCGTGCATAACGGCCGCATGCTCCAACCGGTCAGCCGGCACTCGCATCATTTCGCGGTCGACCCGGCGGCCGTCGGCGAAGACCCCGCGGGGGACCACCGTGGCGAACCGACGGTTGAAATACTGGCCGTGCCACGCCTCCCGTCCGCGCTCGCCCGCGCCAACGCCGCGGCCGTGACCCCAATATGCGACATTGACGCTTTGGACGTAATCCGGGCCGGCGGGATACCAGGGTGCGTAATCGTCGCCGGGACCGAGCGGGAACCATGCGACATCGGGTCCGCCGTCGGGCCCGTTACCAGGGTCGCCGCCGGAATCGTCGGGCGTGTCGATGAAGGCGACCAGCGCTGGGGCGTAAACCGGGTGAGGGGCGACGGCGCCCGGGACCCATCCCCAATGTCCGTCGATGTTGATCCAGCGGCCGTAGTGAAACGGCGCGAAGCCCCAGGGCTGGTCGTCGATCCAGGTCCAGCCCCAGGGCGGGATCGAAGCCCAATGGCCAAACCGATAAGGCGCCCAATCGTCCGGGACCGAAGTCGGAAACCAGACCGGCCCGCCATCGGCGAGGGTGTCCCAGCGGCCGTACCGATCGAGCGCATCGTAGCCGGTCGTCTGCGGCGACACATACTGCGCCGATTGCGGCGCCGTCGGCGCCTGGTCATCGGACTTTTCGACCCACAGCAGAAAGTCGTCGGAAGGTGCATGGCCGGCAGCGGCGGCCGCCGACGATTGCGCCGCGGTGGACCCCGATCCGCCGTCTGCCGTGTCCGGAGTCGACGGCGTCGCTGCCGGCTGGTCCGCTGCCGGCCTCGCGGTGAAGGAGAGTGCGGGGCTCGCCGGCGCCGAGGACGCCTCGCCGCCCTGTGCAACTCGATCGGGCGCAGCTCCATCGGGCGGAGCGGCGGCCGGCGGCAGGGCGACCTCGGGCGGGCCGGGCGGCGGCGGCGCGGGTATCGGCTTCGCCGCCGAAGAGCTCGAGAGCGGCGCGGCGGGGTTCGCAACTGCCGTGCTGCGCTCGGCGGCCACCACGGCCGGATAGCTCCCGCTCACCTGCACTTCCTCGCCGGCCGAAATCGGCAGATCGGCCTGGCCGCCGACAAAACGCGCCTTCCCCTCGAAGACGACGATGCGGGTCGGCTGGTCTTGCGCACCGCCGCCGATGTCGATGTCGTAGGCGCCGGGCTGCAGCAGCCACAGCGAGCCGCGCGGCATCTCGAGTTCCACGGTTTCGCCGTCGTCGAGCTTGCTGAGCTGCAAGTGGACCCGGCCATAGCGGACGCTGGCCTCGATCAGCTGATCGCTGAGATTGAGCATGTTGAGCCAAGTGTCGGACGACATCTGGATCGCATCGGGGCCGATCCGGACCCTGGCGCGGGCCATCGCCCCGGTCCGCAGCGACATGTCCTGGCATACCGGCTGATTGAAGTCGGCCTGAGACCAGGACAGCGTGTCGGATACGCCGGGTTCGCCGGCCTCGCCCCGCAACGCGTATGCGACTTCTCCGGAAATGTAATTGAGGCTCCCGACCCGTCGAGGCGGATCCTCCGCGCGCGCGGGCCCGATCAGCGCCATGGCGAGCCCGCAGCAGCCGATGAGGAGGCGGCAGATAAGCCGTGCAGCTGAACGTCGCGGCGCCGGGGGGGACAGCACGGCTGATTTCAGCAGCTGGTGCAAGCGATCGCGCGAGGGACCATCCCCTAACCTTTTGGGTTGGCTGTTTCACTCTACTGCGAATAGGCCGGTCTGATCAACCAATCCGTAGCGAACCGTCCAATTCGCCAAATCCCGGCGCCGCTTCTCTCAGACGTTAACACTCTCGCGAACAAAACAAGCTCATCAGCTTATACTTCTCTTCTCGATTGCGGTCGAACCAATTCCGTGTTGAACTATAGAGCAGACGGTTCCCGCAAGGCGAATGCCGGCTTTTCCACATGAGCAGCAATATCGGCGTACGTGCAGAGCCGGTCGGTTGGGAGGATCGCTGTCGGTGCTCGATGCGTCGCCGGGCCACCGTGATGTGCGGCCGGATCGGGCCAAACTGCAGAAAGACCAATGCTCGCGCCGGCCGGACTGCGGCCATCTTCCTTCTCATCTTGATCGCGACAGTCGCCGCCCAACCATTGTTCGGGTCGGCCGCGCAGCCCGCGGTCGGAGCTGCCGCCCCGTCCGCGGCGCCGACGCCGACCGTCGCGGAGTGGCTGAACCAGAACGTGCGGCTGCGCGAGACGGTGCAGGCGCTCGATCGGCCGTCTGCCGACGGCAAGCCCTCAGGCGAAATCCGAGCCGGCGCCGAGGTCAGGGCAATCGGCCTCGTCGAAGGCAAGCATTGGGTGCAGATCGAGCTGCCCGATCACTCCCTCGCCTATGTGCCGAGGGAGGCGATCGAATTCGAGAACGGTGCAGCGACGCCAGCGCCGGCAGCCGCAGAAAGCGCGATGCCGCCAACGACTTCGCCGACGACATCGCCATCGGCGGCGATTCCGGCCGCAGCGTCCGGCGTCCTCCGCGGGCCGGTGACGAGGGTTCCCAACGCGGCGACGTTGGTCGTCAGCGACCAGCGCATCCGCCTCTCCGGCATCGATCCGGGGCCGCAGGAAGCGCTCGCGCCATTCGAAAACTGGGTGCGGGGCCAGGGCCCGCTGACCTGCGAGCCGGACGCGCAGACCGGGCGCTATCACTGCTTTACCGGCGACCGGGTGGACGTTGCCGAGGCGGCGATCCTGAACGGCGCCGGGCGGGTCGGCGACGGCGCCACACCCGCCTATCGCGACAGCGAGACCGCGGCTCGCCAAGCACGACGCGGCCTTTGGGCGCAACCTTAATGCCCGAGCAATGACGGAAGCAGGGAGGTGAACATGAAGATGTGGACGCGGATATCGATCGCTGCGACGGCACAGATCGTCCTCTTGGCGGGGTGTGTTCCCGCGGTGATGGCGCCCAGCGTGGTGGCAACACCCGGACCGGGAAAGCTGCCCGCTGACCTCGCTTCCGATCATGCGGCGTGCGCGCAGCAAGCCAATCAGCAAATGGCCCCGGCCATACAAGCAGCCAACAATCAGGTTGCTGGAACCGCGCTGCAGAATCTGATGACCGGAACCGGCGACAACGCAGTAGACGTGAACACCCAAGCGACCTCGGCGTTGCAGCAGCAGTACGACTCCGCCTACTCTGCCTGCATGTACGCCAAGGGGGATAATATACCCCCCTATTACATGCAGCCGGTCTACTACGCCGAACCGGAGCCGACCTACCGAACCAGGAGGCGGGTGGTTCACAAGCACTCGCCGCGGCCGCCGACGGCTGCGGCTTCGTCCGGCGCGGGCCAAGCCTCGGGCTCGGGCTTTGTCGTTCCGACCCCGACGGGCGGCGCGCCCGCTTCGGCCTCGGGCTTTGTCGAACCTGCACCGACTGCATCTGGCTCCGCACCGGCCGCCTCGGCTCAATTCGCGGTTCCGGCGGCCCAGCACTGACGCGAGCAAGACCGCCCCAAGGATCGAGGAACGACGCTAATCCAATATCAACACATTCAGTGCTGCATGTCGGGCGGAAGGCAGTCCGGCAATGCGCTTTGCGGTCAAATCATGCCGTTCGCTGCGAGCGCTGCTGATCGTCATGATCGTCGCGCCGATCCTGCCGACCGTCAGCCTCGGTCCGCTGGTGTTGACGCGGCTCGGGGCGCACTGGCAGGAATTCGGAACGGCTGCCGGCATTGCTCTGACCGGGGTCGGCCTGCGGGTAGTGGGCGGCATCGTGGCGCTGGCGGCGGCGGCCCGGCTGATCCGATCGATGCGGATCCTCGCGCGGGCGGCCCGGGCGCTCGCCGACGGCGCGATACCGCCGCAGGACCCATCGGGGGTCCTCGATATCGACGAGGTCGTCCGGGCAATGCACCGCGCTGCGGAGTCGCTGCGCCGGCGTTCGGCGGCGTATGAGAGAGCGGAGGCGGCGCGGCGCGACAGCGAAGCCCGCTTGCGCGATTTCGCCGAGACCGGGTCGGACTGGCATTGGGAAAGCGACCGGAACCATCATTTCACCTATTTGTCCGACGGCATCCGGGTCTTCGGGCAGGATCCGACCAGCCGTCTCGGCCGCCCCCGATGGGAGCTCGCCTCGGACCTCGCGAGCGAGCCGCTGAAATGGCGCGACCACATGGCCGTGCTCGAACGCCATGAGCCGTTCCGCGAATACGTTTATAGGATGAAAGTCGGCACCGAGCCGGAGCAGACCGTGTCGGTCTGCGGCAAGCCGATTTTCGATGCCTCGGGGCGGTTTTTCGGCTACCGCGGAACCGCCCGCGACATCAGCGAGCGGGTGCGGGCCGAGCGCAACTTGCGGGATGCCAAGGCCGAAGCAGAAGCGGCGAGCTTGGCCAAATCGCGTTTTCTCGCCAATATGAGCCACGAGCTGCGCACTCCGCTCAACGCGATCCTCGGTTTTTCGGAGATGCTGGAGCGGGGCACGGCCGGAACCCTCGACCCTCGGCAGCAGGAGTATGTCGGCTACGTTCGCCAGAGCGGGGCGCATCTGTTGGATATCATCAACGAGATCCTCGATTTGGCAAAGATCGACGCCGGGAAGTTCGAGCTCGACGAGGACGAGGGGATCGATGCGCGTCCGCTTGCCGAGACCTGCCTCGCCTTTGTCGCCGAGCGCGCGGCGGTCGGAGGGGTGAGCCTGTCGGTCGAAATCGAAGACGGGATGCCGCTGCTGGTCGCCGACCAGACCCGGCTCAAGCAGATCCTGCTGAACCTGCTCGGCAACGCGGTCAAATTCACCAATCCCGGCGGTGCTGTCGTCCTCGCTGCGCACCGGGCCGCCGCGGGCGGCGTCGAGTTCGAGGTGCGCGATACCGGTCTGGGGATGACGGCGGCCGAAATCGCGATCGCCGGCGAGCCGTTCGGTCAAGTGGATTGCGGCCTCGCCCGCCGCCGCGAGGGCACCGGCCTCGGCTTGCCATTGGCGCGGCGGCTGACCGAGCTGCACGGCGGCGCCTTTTCCATCGCCAGCGAAAAGGGGCGCGGGACGCGGGTCGTCGTGGCGCTGCCGGCGTCGCGGGTGGTGCCCCGCAGCGATGTGCTGGCCGCGGCTGCGGCCGAGGCCACCCACCCCGCGCTGCCGTGTCCCGTCCCCGCCGGATAGCCGGCCGGCTGCCGCCGGCCCGCGCCGCCGCACCGCTCGCGGAGCGCTGATGCGTGTGCTCCACGCCAGCGCCGAGCTCTACCCTTGGGTCAAGTCGGGTGGGCTCGGCGACGTCGCCGCCGCGCTGCCGCCGGCGTTGATCGCCCTCGGTGTCGACGCGCGCCTGCTGCTGCCGGGCTTTGCCGGTTTTCTCGACGCGTTCCCGGAGATGACCGACGTCGCCCGGCTGTCGACCCCGTTCGCGGCGGAGCGGGTTCGGGTGGTCCTCGCCCGGCTGCCCGCGACCCGGCGGCTGGCCTACCTCGTCGACCACCCGGCCTACTACGACCGGCCGGGCAATCCTTACGCCGCCCCGGACGGAACCGACTGGCCCGACAACCACCGCCGCTTCGGGCTGTTCGGCTGGGTCGCGGCGGCGCTGGCGCGCGGCGCCGATCGCGGCTGGCGCCCCGACATCCTCAATTGCCACGACTGGCACGCCGGGCTCGCCCCGGCCTATCTCGCCGCAACCCCGCCGCCGCATGGTCGGGTGCCGACCATCTTTACGATCCACAATCTCGCGTATCGCGGCGAGTTTGCGGCCGCGCAATTCATTGAACTGGGGCTGCCGCCCGAATACTTCGCGGTCGACGGGGTCGAGTTCTTTGGCGCCGTGTCGTTCCTGAAGGCGGGGCTGTTCTTCGCCGACCGTCTGACCACGGTCAGCCCGACCTACGCCCGCGAGATCCAGACCCCGGCCTTCGGCCAAGGCCTCGACGGGCTGCTGCGCAGCCGCGCCGGGGTGCTGAGCGGGATCCTGAACGGGGTGGATCCCTCAATCTGGGACCCGCAGCGCGACGCGAACCTGCCGCACGGTTACGGCCCCGACGACGCGGCCCAGGGAAAGCGAGCGGCCAAGCGGGCCTTGCAGCAGCGCCTCGGGCTCGAGCGCGACGAGAGCACACCGCTGTTCGGGGCGGTCAGCCGCCTGACCCCGCAGAAAGGCCTCGACCTGCTGCTCGCGATCATCCCGGAGCTCATGGCGAGAGGTCATCAGCTGGCCCTGCTCGGCGCGGGCGACCTCGACCTCGAGCGTGGCTTCACGGCGGCGGCACAGTCCTATGGCGGGGAGGTTGCGGTCGAGCTCGGCTACGACGAGGCGCTGTCGCATCTGATCATCGGCGGCGCCGACGTGCTGCTGCTGCCGTCGCGGTTCGAGCCGTGCGGCCTCACCCAGCTCTATGCGCTGCGCTACGGGACGCTGCCGCTGGTTCGCCGGGTGGGCGGGCTCGCCGACACGGTGGTCGACGCCGACGCGGCGAGCCTGGCCGACGGGACCGCGACCGGCTTCGCCTTCGACACGGAGAGCCCGCAGGGCTTGAGCTCGGCGATCGGGCGCGCCGCCGCCCTCTATGGTGAGCCGGCGGCATGGCAGAGGATGATCCGCCGGGCGATGACCCGCGACTTCAGCTGGGAAGCCGCCGCGCGCCGCTATATGGCGCTGTACCGTGAGCTGCGGCCGGACGCTGCGGCATAGGCCGGCGATGATCTGTGAGCGTGGCGGTTTAGACGATCAATTCGATGCGCCGGTCGGGCACAAACCATAGGAGGGCGACCCCGACATAGAGCACGATCGCAATCCAGGGCCGCAGGAAGGCCAGCGGCATCGCGGCCGCATAGATCGAAAAGGACAGCTTGCCTTTCAGATCGCTGCGCACCGCGGCGGCGAGCTTAGAGCTGCGGCCGTTGCCGGCGATGATCGCGCTTTGCAGCAGCCAATAACCGACAGCGGCCAGAAACAGCACCGCGCCATAGGCGGCGGTCGGCAGCGCCGTTAGACCGGCGTCGTCCGCCCAGCGGATCACGAACGGCACCAGCGAGATCCAGAACAACAGGAACAAATTGGCCCACAATACCTTGCCGTCGACGCGCTCGGTCGCCTGCAGCATGTGGTGGTGATTGGTGCTCGACATGAAGGTGCCGGCGGGCTCGGATTTCGCCGCGCTGCTCTCCAGCCTCCCGATCTTTCGGCCTACGCGTTAAGCTACGTCAATGTCGGCATCTTCTGGAACAATCGGCGAAGCGGCAAACGGGATGAATATTTTACACATTGAAGCGGAAATGCATGATGTCGCCGTCGCGGACGACGTAATCGGCGCCTTCGAGGCGCATGCGGCCGGCGTCCTTGGCGCCCTGCTCGCCGCCATGGGCGACATAATCCTCGTAGGAAATGGTCTCGGCCCGGATAAAGCCCTTTTCGAAGTCGGTATGGATGCGGCCGGCCGCCTGCGGCGCCTTGGTGCCGCGCGGCACCGTCCAGGCACGCGCCTCCTTGGGGCCCACGGTCAGGAAAGTGATCAGGTCCAAGAGCGCATAGCCGGCGGCGATCACCCGGCCGAGCCCCCCTTGGGCGAGCCCGAGCGAGGTGAGGAACTCGTCTCGTTCGCCGGCGTCGGCGAGTTGCGCCAGCTCGGCCTCAATCGCCGCCGAGATCACCACCGTGCGGGCGCCGCGGCCAGCAGCAAATTCGGCGAGCCGGCGGCTCTCGGCATTGCCCGAGGCTGCATTCGCCTCGTCGACATTGGCGATGTAGAGCACCGGTTTGGCGCTCAACAATTGCAGTGCATCGAGGCTTTTTTTCCGCTCCGCCCCAACCACTGCCGAGCGCGCCGGCTCGCCCGCGCGCAACGCCGCCAGCACCGGCTCGATGATCTCGACCAGCCCCCTCGCCTCCTTGTCGCCGCCGCGCGCTCGCTTGTGCACCGCGACGGCGCGGCGCTCGAGGCTTTCGAGATCAGCGAGCATCAGCTCGGTTTCGACCGTCTCGATGTCGCGGATCGGGTCGACCGAGCCCTCGACATGGACGACGTTGGGATCGCTGAAGCAGCGCACGACATGGGCGACCGCGTCGACCTCGCGGATATGCCCGAGAAACTGGTTGCCGAGGCCCTCGCCGCGCGCCGCTCCGCGGACCAGCCCGGCAATGTCCACGAATTCGAGCTGGGTCGGGATGATCTTTGCCGATTTCGCCAGGCGCGCGCAGACGGCGAGCCGCTCGTCGGGCACGGCGACGCGCCCGATGTTGGGCTCGATCGTGCAGAACGGATAGTTCGCCGCCTCGGCCGCAGCAGTCGCGGTCAACGCATTGAAGAGTGTGGACTTGCCGACATTGGGCAAGCCGACGATGCCGCAGCTGAAACCCATCGGCGGCTAGGGACGCGGCGCCGCGGCGTCGGCCTCGGGCGGTGCGGTGCGGCGGGCCACCTCGCTCATAAAGGCGTCGGGCGCCCCGCTCAGCAGCAGCGGCACGGTCTCGGCCACCGCGTCGATCAGCGGCGCGACCCATTCGGTCATCTCGTCCGCGGGGAAGTTCTGCAGCACGTAGGGCTGCACCAGCTCCTTGACGCCCGGATGCCCGACCCCGATCCGCACCCGCCAAAAATCGGGCCCGATCAGCGCGTCGATCGAGCGTAGCCCGTTGTGCCCGGCGGCGCCGCCGCCGCGCTTGACCCGCAGCTTGCCCGGCCGCAGGTCGATTTCGTCATGGATCACGACGATGTCCGCCGGCGCGATCTTGTAAAAGCTCATCGCGGCCAGCACCGCCTCGCCCGAATCGTTCATAAAGGTCTGCGGCTTGAGCAGCAGCCGGCGCTCGCCGCCGATGATGCCTTCGGCAAGCTCACCCTTGAAGCGGGTGCGGAAGGCCGCGAACCCGTATCGACGGGCGATCGCATCGGCAGCCATAAAGCCGACATTATGACGGTTCCGCGCGTAGCGGGCGCCAGGATTGCCGAGACCGACGACAAGACGCATGATCGCAGCACCGGCAATGCCATGACCTGTCGGCGCCGGCCTCAGGGCGCCGCCGGGGGCTCGGCAGCGGCCGGAGGCGCGGTCGCCGCGGTGGCCGCCTCCTCGCGCACCGCCGACGAAGGCGCCACGCTGGCGATCGTGAAATCGCGATCGGTGATCGTCGGGCGGCATCCCTCCGGCAGAGCGACCGCGCTGATATGGACGCTGTCGCCGATGTCGAGCCCGTCGAGGTTGACGGTCAGGTGGTCCGGGATGTTTTCCACCGGGCAGATCAGGTCGATGCCGTGGCGCACGATGTTGAGAATGCCGCCGCGGCGGATGCCGACCGACAGCTCTTGGTTGATGAAGACAACGGGCACGGTCACGGTCACCCGGCTGGTCGCCGCGACCCGCATGAAATCGACATGCAACGGCGCGTCGGTCGCCGGATGGTACTGCACCTCGCGTGGCAGAGTGCGCTGCACGACGCCATCGACCGAGAGATCGACCAGGGTGGCGAGAAAGCCGCGCTTGGCGAGCGCACGCGCCAATTCGCGCGGCTCGAGGCTGATCGGCGTCGGGTCACTTCCGCCGCCATAGACGATGCCGGGAATGCGCCCTGCGCGCCGGGTGGCGCGGGCGGCGCCCTTGCCGGCGCGGGGGCGCGGTTCGGCGCTGAGGGTGGTGATCTCGGGCATCGACTGTCGCTCCTCTTTGCAGGATGGCACCAAGCCGACAACGGGTCGGGCCAACATCGGCATGGGCCGGGCCAACATAAATTTGGGTTCGGCCGCCCTGGCGCAAGCTCACCGCGACGCAATGCGCGGAGCTTGCGGCGGATCGGCACGGCTAATCGAACAGGCTCGAGACCGAGCGCTCCTCGCTGATCCGGCGGATCGCCTCGGCGATCAGCGGTGCGATCGACACCTGGCGGATGTTGTTTGCCCGCTGCACCGCCTCGGTGGCGACGATGCTGTCGGTCATCACCAGCATCTCGATCGGCGAGGCGGTTATCCGCGCCACCGCACCGCCCGACAGCACCCCGTGCGTCACATAGCCATAGACCGCCAACGCGCCGGCATCGATCAATCCCGATGCGGCATTGCACAGAGTCCCGGCGGTGTCGACGATGTCGTCGATCAGAATGCAGCTGCGTCCGCCGACATCGCCGATGATATTCATGACCTCGGAAACGCCGGCCCGTTCGCGGCGCTTGTCGACGATCGCGAGGTCGGTGTCGAGCCGGCGGGCGATGTGCCGGGCCCGATAGACCCCGCCGACATCGGGCGAGACGATCACCACGTCGCGGCGCCCATGATGGTCGAAAATGTCCTTCACCAGCACCGGTGCGGCCATCAGGTTGTCGGTCGGGATGTCGAAGAACCCCTGGATCTGGCCTGCATGCAGGTCGAGGGTCAAGACCCGGTCGGCGCCGGCCGCGGTGATCATGTTGGCGACGAGCTTAGCCGAAATCGGGGTGCGCGGGCCGGATTTTCGGTCCTGCCGGGCGTAGCCGTAATAGGGGATCACCGCGGTCACCCTCCTCGCCGAGCTGCGCTTTAGGGTGTCCAGGCTGACCAGGAGCTCCATCAGATTGTCGTTGGCCGGATACGAGGTCGACTGGATCACGAAGACATCCTCGCCGCGGACGTTTTCGTGGATCTCGACGAACACCTCCATGTCCGAAAAGCGGCGCACGCTCGCCTTGGTCAGCGGCAACGACGAGATAGGCCGCGATCGCCTCGGCGAGTGGCCGGTTGCTGTTGCAGGCGAGGATCTTCATCGGGAGGCAACCACCCTCGCCAACGGGCCGAGCCCCGCGGCTTCACACAACTGACATTTTACACGCGCCAGCCGAGGTTGACAATCTCAGGGGCTGGGCTGGGCTGGCGGCAACGCCTCGGTTCGAGCTTCAGCTATGGGTAGGGAGCCGAAATTCGGACGGAGACTCCCCCTCGGCCTAGGACGAGCCGCCGGGCGGTGGGGCGGCGCGGTCGACGAGCGCCATGATGCCGCTCTGGGCCGCAACTGCGACCGTGTAGGCGACGTCGCCCCAGGGCCCGTCGAGGAGGCCGGCCGGGACGTCGTTTTCCTGCGCCACCGTGCCGATCTCGGCGCCGTCCGCACGGCGCAAATGCCAGACGATCTTGACGTGCTGCACGCCGGCCTTCGGCTTGGCGACGCTGACATCGGCATAAAGGAGAAGCTCGGCCCTGGCCTGGGCACCGGAGACGATCGCCACATCCTGGTGCTGCAGCAGCGTGGCCATGGCGCGGACCAGCGCCGGTCCGCCATCGCCTGGCGCGCCGTCGACGCCGCGGATCAACAGCCGGATTTGGCCGCCGGAAGCGGTCCCGGCGGTCCCGGCGGTCTGGCGGTCCCGGCGGTCTCGGCCGGGGCCTTGCCCCGCAGCATCGCAGCGATCTGGTCGGCGCCGGCGGCGGCCAGACGCGCTACCGCGTCCCGGCTGCCCTGCTGCCAATCCTGCGCCCCCGCCTCGATCCGTTCGGCGCGCTCGCCGAGCGATTTCCCGGACGGGTCGCGCAAAACCCACAGCACGACCACCGCCGCCTTGTCGCCGGAAGGCGGCATGCCCTGAACCCGGCCGTCGAGCTGGTAGCTGGCGATGCTCGCGGTCCGATCGCTGGCAATAATGTCGCGCTTCAGCAGCGCCTGCGCCATCGCCGGCGCGAGCTTTTCGGCGGTCGCCCGCGGCCCGCCCTTGAGCGGAGCGATCGCGACGCTGGCGTCGTCGCGCAGGGTCAGCATCGGCGAGCCCGGCCGCGGCACGTCGTCGGCGAAGGGATGCGGCAGCGGCTGACAGGACGCCAGCAGCAGCGCGGCCGCTGCGCCGGCGCACCAGGAACGCGGGTGCCAGGACGACCTCATCGCATCGGCAGCAGACAGAGGCGACGGGCCAGGATCAGATCGGCATGAGCGAACCCGGTCATCGAGCTCGTGGCGCGGTCAGCCGTCGAGCGCGCGGCTCGATCAGCCGGCGGGCACGATGGCGGAGAGCCCGCGGCCATAGGCCGCTTCGCCGCGCAGGCAGGACCGGCGATAGCTGAAGAACCGTTTCTCCGCCGTGACGGTATCGAGAGCCGCGCATTGCACCTGCGGAACTCCGGCGGCGCGCAGGCGGTGCTCCACATAGAGGGCGAGATCGAACATGAAATGGCCGGGGCGTTGGGCCGGGGCAAAAAAGGCTTGCGCTGCGGGGTTTTCGGCGAGGAACGGCCGGGGAAATTCGGGGCCCACTTCGTAGGATGCGGGGCCGATGCAGGGGCCGATCCCGGCCCGGATGCGGCGGCGTTCGGCACCGATCGCTTCCATATGCGCGACGACCGCTTCGATGACCCCGCCCAGCGCCCCGCGCCAGCCGGCATGCGCGGCGCCGACGACCCGGGCGACCGGATCGTGGAGCAGCACCGGGGCGCAGTCGGCGGTCAGCACCCCCAAGGCCAAGCCGGGGACCCGGCTGACCATGCCGTCGGCGGCGGGGGCCTCATCGCCGCGCCACGGCTCCTCGACGGTGACGACAGCGGCGCTGTGGATCTGCCGGCAGGTCAGCAGCCGATCGGCGGTGAGACCGAGCCGGTCCATCGCAATCGCGCGATTGCGGCGGACCCGTTCCGGCATGTCGCCCGAACCGAACCCGCAATTCAACGAGCGGAAGAGCCCGTCGCTGACCCCGCCGCGGCGGGTGAAAAACCCGTGCCGGATCCGGCCATTCGCGTCGAGCCCGTCGAGAGAGATCATCGCTCCGTTTCCGGCAAGTCGAAACCCGGCGGCGCCGGCAGACCCGGTGAGGCCAGCGCCATGACCTTGAACAAATTACCCATCTGCTCCGGGTCGAGCAAACGCGCGACGCCGCTCTCCAGGCGCGAGCGCTCGGCCGGGGTCGCCCGTGCGGTCAAGACAGCCAGCCGCGCCGACACCCCGAGAGCCTGCAGGAAATGGCGCTGCGGCACCGGCCCCCAGGCCTCGGCCCCGGCCGCTCGGGCGGCCTCGGCGAAAGCCGCGAAATCGACATCGGCGCTGAGGTCGGCGGCTCCCGGCGATTCCAGCACGTCGACCGGCCGATGATGGCGCAGGCCGCGCAGGCTCGGCCCGGTCGCGCCTCGGAAATACCCGTAATCGATGAACAATGCCGCGCCGGGCGAGCGCTTCAGCCGCCTACCAAGGGCCGCGGCCAGCGCCAGCGCCGCCGGGCAGATTTCGAACACCGCACCCGGCGAGGCGGTGTGGCGCAGCGGCTCGGGGACGACGAAGCCGACGATCGGGTTCTCGGCGGTGTCGGCAAACGCCAGCCGCCGATCTGGACCGAGCGCCACCATTCGCTCCGACCAGTATCGCGCCCCCCGCACCAGCTGGCGGATCGGCAGCGCGTCGAGGAATTCGTTGGCGATCAGGATCAGCGGACCCTCGGGCAAGTCTTCGGCGCGGGTCAGCCACACCGGGTCGGCCGGTTCGAGGCGGTGCCGCTGCTCGGCCCGCAACCCCGCGCTGGCCTCGACCAGATGAAGCCGCAGCGAGCGGCGAAACTCCGGCATCGCCGAGGCGGCGCGCAGCAGGTCGGCGGCGAGCGCGCCGCTGCCGGGCCCCAACTCGGCCAGCACCACCGGGTCCGGCCGGCCGATCCGCTCCCAGATCAGCGCGCACCACACCCCGACCAGCTCGCCGAAGACCTGGCTGATCTCGGGTGCGGTCACGAAATCGCCGGCGGCGCCGATCGGGCGACGAAGGGCGTAATAGCCCAGCACCGGATCGTGCAGGGCCATCGCCATGTAGGCGGCGAGCGAGAGCGGCCCCTCGGCGCGAATGCGACGGGCGATCTTGTCGGCGAGCGCGCCTCGGGTCACGGCTGCGCGGGCAAGGGCCGCGACCGCCGGGCCCATAGGATCACGGCGATGCCGGCCGACAGCACCGGGATCGACAGCAGCTGCCCCTCGGTCGTGCCAAAGATCAGATATCCGATCTGCGGGTCGGGCTGGCGAAAACACTCGCCGATGATCCGGGCAACGGCATAGCCGACGAAAAACAGCCCGGTGACGGTCCCCGGCCGGCGCCGGGCCCCGAGCCGCTCGGCGGCGAGCAGCACGACAAACAGCACGATCCCTTCGAGCGATGCCTCGATCAGCTGGCTCGGATAACGCGGCACCGGCCCGCCATTGGGAAAGATCATCGCCCACGGCACATCGGCCGGCCGCCCGTACAGCTCGCCATTGATGAAATTGGCGATGCGGCCAAAGAACAGGCCGATCGGAACCGCCTCGACGATGATGTCGGAAAAGGCGAAGACGCCGGTCCGGCGGCGGCGGGCGAACAGGATGATGGCGATGGTCACGCCGATGGCGCCACCGTGAAACGACATCCCGCCGTGCCAGACTTGGAACGCCTGCAGCGGGTGGGCGAAGTAGTAGCCCGCATTGTAGAACAGGACATAGCCGATGCGTCCGCCCAAGACGACGCCGAGCGTCGCCCAGACGAGAAAATCGTCGATGTCCTGGCGGCCGACGAGGTGAGGCGGGCGAGAGGCGAGATAGAGGCAATAGCGCCACCCGATCACCAGGGCGGCAATATAGGCCAGCGCGTACCAGCGTATCGCGAACGGGCCGAGCGAGACGGCGACGGGATCGATCGCGGGAAACGGGATTACCAGAAGCGGCATTGGCCAATAATCGCTGGCGGCCCGACAATCGTCGGCGGCCCAATCATCACTGAGGGGGCGAGCGCAAACCGCCGTTCAGCTGCCTCGTTATAGGGGCGCCGCAACCGATCGCCAAGAATTCCGGCGGCGGCGTTATGCCGCTGGGCCGACCAAACCGTCGCTCACCTCTCGGTGAACAGCACGATCGTGCCGGTGGCTTCGCGCGCCGGAACCACGAGATCGCCATCGGACATGCGAATGAAATCGATCGACGCACGGGTCAGATGGTCGACCGCCGGTTCCAGCCGCTCGACGCCGAGCTCGAGTGCGGCGATCCCCGGCAGTGGAAATTCGCGGTCGAGCGCAAGGCCGGGATGCATCGTCTGAAAATCATCGGGCGTGCCGAACACGATCCGCTGCCGCCCGACATGGACCGCCGCGACGGCGTCGGTCGTCGTCACCCGCACGATCCCGAGCAGCCGGTCGTAAGCCGGGAGCAGCGATCAGGCTGCTGGCGCGCTCCGCTAGCGGTTCGTCCCCGCTGTAGCGGGCGACCCAGGATGCCGCCTCGCGGACCTGCAGCCTAACCACGGGCTCACGCGTCTCTAGGGCTACCGTTGCGAGTGCGTCTAGCGTCGCCGTGTCCTCGTCGTGCCATTGCCTGACGTGTTCCTCAGCTACTTTGTTGTCGAAGTAGCCGTGTGGCTCCGCGAGGGCGGACTCAAGGAGCCTGACCCCCGCGACAGCCCTGCGGACGTCCGTGTCCTTGCCGTACTCCGTCGCGAGGGCGCGGACACCGGCGCGCACATCCGACACCGCGGCCGGTGGCACCAAGTAAGGGATAAGAGTGAGCGCATCGCCGCCGGGATGCCGCCGCGTTCGCATCCCCTCCTTCGCCACCAGGGGTTCGAGGACGGCCAGCGGGGTGACGCTGTCACCATCGGCGCCCGGTCTTCTCAGCCAGCGCGCCGCGGCCTCAAGGAGAGCCCGTTGCCGTTCGCTATAGCCCGGACGGTCGAACTCCGCGAAGTCGGCCAGGACCCGCAGCGGATGGTCGGGATGCCGGTTCACCGGCCTGTGATCGTTACAGGCGAGGGCCCACAGCAGGTCGAGGGCCTTACCCTGGGCGGCAGCCCCCGTTGTCGCACAGATACTCAATATCGGCGCCAGCCCTGCCCGTACATCATCGTCAGTGACGTGATAACCAGGCGAGCGCTCCACCGCGACAGCCGGTTCGCTCATCAGCACCTCGACCAACTCGACCACGCGCGCCGACTGTGGCCCGGCCAGGTCGCGCAACAACGACAAACCACCCTGACGGCCTGCGGCATCAGCCGCGATCACCTCACGCTCGATATCTGCCCAGATCCTGTTGAACAGGTCAGGACCCACCCCTGTGCTGCGAACACGCCAGTCCAACTCGGCGAGATTGCGTACAAGCACGCCAGTAGCCTGATTGCCGAACGCCGCCCAGAGCTGATCCACATACCCGCTGTCGCGTCCCAGGCGGACAGCTGCCCGGAAAAGCGAGTCGTCGGCCAGAATGTCAGGGACCACCCTGATGATGCTCAGGTGCGCCTATGAGGACGCCGTGATCGATGAGCGCCTGGACGCGTCCCAGGAAGATAGCCCGGGTCACACCGAGGAAATCGCCCATTACATCGAGCAGAGCACCATCCTCCAGGCTGACAGGTGCAAGAGCGCCGAACAAAGCCAGGATCTCGCCCGCCTGTTCACTCGCGAGGCCAGGTATGCCGGTGCGCATCACGTCGCCGAACCGGTCCAGGATCTGCTGCCGGAAGTCGGCATTGAGAGACAAAGCCGTGGTCTTCAGGGTGCCGGACGCGACCATCGACACCGCGACGACCGGCACAAGTGGGCAGTCGCATGCTGCGTCAGCGAGGACATCGACGAATTCCTCACGCAGTGCCAGCCCAGATGCAGCGGCGAGCTTGACCACAAGATCTCGCGCCACGTCAAGTTCCAGGGGGTTCAACTCGGTGTAAAGAATTTCAGTGCTGTCGAACCCAGCCTGCAGGGCCGCCTCGCGGACAGCCCCCGCTGCGGACGGCCGACAGGTCGCGAGAAGCTGAGCACCAGCCGCATGGCGGACGTAGCCGAGAACAGCCTCCAGGCCCGGCAGATCGCGTTGTGCATCTTCCATCAGTACGACCACCGGAAGACCGCGCAGCTCACGGATAGCGCCGGCGTGCAGGCTCTGTGTGCCGTTGCGGACCACGACAGGCCGCTGCGGCTGCATTCCGATAACTGAACGCAGCACTTCCAGCGCCACCCTGGACTTGCCGCGCCCGCCTGGACCTGTGACGACGATGATCTTAGGCGCGGCGCCGGGCCTTAGCGCTTCGCTGAGCTGGCCCAGTACGTCGCCCCTCCCGAGCAGATCAGTTCGGTGGTGAAAGATGCGGCCTTGCGTAAGCAAAGGGCCGAAGTGGTCATCCAGGCCGATGAACGCGTCCGAGTCTGCCGCCGGCAGCACGACGCGCCGCACTGCACCGCCAAAGTGGGCGTCAAGCAGCGCGCGAGCCTCATGCGTAGGCAGCGAGCGGACCTTGTTCGTAAGATCACGCTGATCCCAGATCTCCCAGCCCGTGTGCTCGCGCATCTCCTTGCGGGCCGGGGCACTGGCCCTGCGCCCGAAGACGATGACGTGACGGTCCGCCTCGACCTCGGTTTCCCTGACGATCTCCTTTACGGCCGCGGGCCCGAGCGACTCACGGGCCCGGCACTGCCAGGTCGACGTTGAGCCGTCATCGTATGTGCCGTAGTGGTCGATTCCCTCCTGGTCATCGCCCCGGCGCCCATGCCGATACGACGAGGTTAGCCGTGGGTTCGCGCCCTGCAGCCTCTGAAGCCGTTCAAGGAGACCGTCGAGGAATGACTCCAACTCGTCCCAGGTCAGCTCAGGCGTAGGCAGCAACGGCGGCCCGGCTTCCGGCTCAAGCGCACCCGCCATGACTCCTCCTC
Source organism: uncultured Alphaproteobacteria bacterium (assembly GCA_963703665.1). Classification (GTDB taxonomy): domain Bacteria; phylum Pseudomonadota; class Alphaproteobacteria; order ATCC43930; family CGMCC-115725; genus AP-15. The sequence continues at coordinate 897,465 of CAVPFB010000003.1, forward strand.
GCTGCTCTCAGTGACTCGCCTCTGTTACTAAATTCTCGCCCAAGCAAACCGGTGCCCGCCGACTGGGAACAGCCGTGCTGGACGCGACTGTCTCCCGCGCCGCTGCCGGGCTCGCCCAGCAGCGCCGCACACAGAATGATCCGTATGGCGCAGGTCTAAATCGTTGAGCGACCTAGTGGAAACCGCTCCGAACGGCGGATACTTGCGCGCTAGCTCGGCCGGTGGCGGTAGCGGAGCGTCGTGGGCGCAGCGGATCGCAGGCGGCGTGACGGCTCCGCCTTTGCCAGCTGCCGCGCCGGCGGGCTCTGGCCCGAGCGCGGGAAGCCGCGGTGGTCTGTTCTGGCGCGGCTGGCCGCCGGGGCTGCCTCATGGGGGTTCAACTCGGGTTCATGGGGGTTCAACTCGGTGGCAAGGTCATCTGGGCTGGCTCGCGGGGCCTTCGGTGCGGGGCGGGACTTCCGGGCACCAGCGGGAGGATGTCGCCTTGCCCGCCAGATGATGGAGCGCCGCGGTGCGGATGCTGCAGCCCCGTCCTGGCCTGCAGCATCCATTCCTGGCTGGCCGCAATCGTCATTTCCCCAGGTCAGGCACTCGGACTAGTCATGCGGTCCGGCGGCGCCGCCGCTGCTCGCCCGCGGAATGCCCGCCCGGACGGCCCTTGGCGTGTTAGCTTGGACTGGTGATAGATCCCCGTTCCGGTGATGTACCACTCGAATGGGTGTTCAAGTCCCCCCTCGGACACGAAAACCGGTGCGATTTCCCCAAAACGACCGGCACTTGAACACGCGCCGGGCGGCCGGTCCTCGCGGCCGCCCCGGCTCCCGGTCGCGCCGCCGCCTCCTGCCCGGGAGGCAGCCATGACCGCCCGGCCCGTTGCCCCGGTTATCCCCGCCGCCAGCCCCGGGCGCCGCCAGGGCAATTCTGGCGCGCGCCGCCCGATGCCGCTGGCCAGCCCGCCCGGCCGACCGGACGTAATCTATGGCTTTGGCCGCATCGATGCCTCGGGCCGGGTCGCGGACCGGGTGACCATCGCTGCGCTGGGCTGGCGTGGCGGTGACCGGCTGACCGTGATCGCCGAGGCCGGGGTGATGATCGCGCGCCGCGACCCGGGCGGGATGGTTACCGTGCCGGCCCGGCCCTACGTGGTGATCCCGGCCGCGCTGCGCCGCCGCTGCGGGCTGCGGGCGGGTGACTATGTGCTGCTGGCCGCCTCGCCCGGGCAGGACACGCTGGCCGCGTACTCCTTCGCGGTCGTCGACCAGGCGCTGCGGGCGCACGTCCCGGCCTGCGGCGAAGGGAGGCAATCGTGATTGCCGCGAGTACTGCCACGTCCCGCCAGGCGGTGGTGGAGGCCGCGCTGGTGCTGCTGGAGCAGATGGGCCTGTCCCCGGCGGACCTGGCCGCTGTCCCGCAGCCCCGCAAGCCGGTGCCGACCTTCGCCGAGTATGTCCCGGTGGTGTCGGCGGCGGTCAGCGCCGGGACGCGGCGGGCGTACGGCTCGTACTGGAACCGGGTCCTCGAGCACTGGGGGGACCGACGTCTGGACGAGCCGACGCCGTTGGAGATCCGGCAGCTGATGGCCTACGTCAAGACCCATGTGGTGGCCCGCCGCAACGCCCGCGGCGGCCGCAGCGCCGAAGAGCACCTGGTGGC
>CAVPFB010000004.1:0-1078131 GCA_963703665.1 uncultured Alphaproteobacteria bacterium
TGGCCAACACGCCGCTGGAAAAGGCGATGTACGACCAGCTGGTACGTCTCGGCCCACCACCGTTCGACGAGGCCGACCGGGCCGAAGCAGCCAAGTTCCAGTCGACGCTCACTGATGAGGATATCGCATCGGCGTTTCGTCGTGTCGGCTTACCAATGCGGCAAGGTATGTCGCTGTGCGACCAGATCGTGCCGCTGGATGCCAAGAGCGCGCCGATGGTGGGCTCCACTGACGTGGGGGACGTAAGCTGGGTGGTGCCGACGGTGCAGGCGCGCGGTACGACCTATGCCATCGGCACGCCGGGCCATTCCTGGCAGCTCACCGCGCAAGGCAAGCTACCGGCGGCGCACAAAGGATTGGCGCACGTTGCCAAGGTGATGGCCGGCACGGCGATCGAGGTGCTTCAGGACGAGGTGTTGCTGGCAAGGGCGAAGGCTGACCACGAGGCGCGCGTCAGCCGAAATCCATATGTGTGCCCGCTGCCGGACGACCTGGAGCCTCCTGTCAAGATGTCGGCGTAAGCCCTGCCGGGAGCCTTGCGAGAATAATCGATTTCCTGCACGGCATCTCAAATTGCTGCACGAGAAAGACACAGCTCGGGATTTCGCCAGACACGACGAGGGCTTGGGCGATATCCTGAAAGTCACTTGGACTGCAAGAGGGCGGGCGTTAGGTCGTGCGCCCGCCGCCCATGTCGATTATTCCGCTGCGACGGGTTGTGCATCCGCCCACAGCGACGGCTCCAGTTCCTCTTTGCGATCCGGGAAGAACAGCGCGCAGCCCAGCGTCACGACGGAAAAGACCGCCAGTACCGTCGTGACAGCGGCCACACTGCCGGTGCGCTCGTAGAATATCGACACTACCGGGGCGGCGGCAGCAGAGCCCAGGAAGCCAACGAAGAAGCGCACCGAGTAAATCCGAGCGCGCAACGCGGGCGAGATGTAGCGGGCCGTCATCGTATCGTTCACGGTGACTTGGCCGAAGATCGAGGCGGCGACCGCTGCCGCCAACGGCAGTACCAACCAGCCTTGCGCGAAGGACAGCGCCAGCATCGCCGGGGCCAGCACGATGCTGACGGGCAAGAAAACCCGCTTCAGCGTGTTGCGGTCGATCATCCGGCCAACGTTAAACTGTGTCAGCGCGCCGCACAGAGTGACCACGAAGGCAGCGAGACCGATCAGGGGCAGCAAGGTGGCGTTTGCGGCCAGCCTCTCCTGCAACAGCTTCGGCAGCAGCAGGGTGAAGGCGTTGAACACCAACCCCGATGTCATCGCTATCAGCATCAGCACCACCACGGCACGGCGCACCAGATGGCGCGGGATCGCCGGGAACGGCTGGCGGTTGACATGCAAGCTGGCCGAAGCAAGCGGGGTGCGCATCCACAGCAATCCGGCGGCGGCAGCGAACAGACCGGGCGCGATGAACGCGGCGCGCCAACCGACCGTGTTGGCCAGGAACGCGGTGACGACCGGAGCCAGCGCGACCCCTACATTGCCGAACACTCCGTTCACACCGATCGAGCTACCCGGTTTGTCACCAGCGGCCTCGATCAGCATTGTCGTCCCGATTGGATGGTAGATCGCGGCGAAAGCCCCAGCAAGCGCCAGGGCGACGGCCAGCATGGTGGGTGAATGCGCGAGGCCAGCGCCGATCAGACCAGCGGCGATGCCCAGGAAGAACGTGGTCATCAGGGTCTTGCGTCCGAAACGTTGCGCCAGCCAGCCCTGCGGCAACGAAAGCAGGCCGTAGAGCACGAACATGCCGGTCGCGAGGGCAAGGATCGGGGCATACGATTCGCCGAACGGACCACCGGGAACCGCCATCGCGAGTACGGCAGTGGGCAGGATCACCAAGCTGTAGTGGGTGATCGCGTGCGCGGTGTTGATGAACACGATCTGCCGGCGGGCTGGAGTCATGGGAGTATCCTCTGATTGTCGATATATCTGCATAGGTCTTAAGCGGCGATGGAAGTTAGCGGTATATCGTCAAGATATATCGCTATCCCGCCAAACGGGCGTTAGCTGTCCAGCCGCTCGTAAGCGTCCGATCGGCCTTCGATCCAATACCCCGATGCCCGGAGCCACTGCCTCGAATGGCATCTAACGTTGACGATGTAGTCTCGTGCGGCGCGCGCGACCTTGGCCTCCGCCGCGATCCACACGAACCCTTCGCCCGAGCGGCAGTTCGAGCCTCTTCAGCGCCTCCATCACCGGCTCGGCATTGGTAGCGTCGTCAGGTGAGCGGTGAATTCAGATGGCTTGGTGTTCTGCTCGCGTGTCAAACACCTGCTCCTCGTCCGGACCGGAGACCGCCACCAATGTGATGGCGCGAACACCCGCTGCCAGGGCTTCGACCCGACGGCTGATGGACGGCAGGGCAGTCTCGTCACCGATGAGAAGCCACCACTCGAAGTCGTCCGCGATCATGAGCGAGCCTCGCGGGCCGCTGATCTCGACGGTGTCTCCGATCTGAGCCTGCTCTGACCAGCGGATTGCTGGACCGGCGGGATGCAGCGCAATATCGATGGTCAGCGTTTTGGCTTTGGCATCGAAGTGTCTCGGTGTGAAGTCGCGCCCTTCGAGATCGCCTCCTCCTTCGCCGGGAACGTAGAGCTTGATGTGATCGTCAGCGGATGGGGTCGTGAAGTCCTCGAAGTCATCGCCACCAAGGACGACCCGTACCATTCTCGGCGTGACCTGCCGCTTTTCCAGAACGGTGAGCGTCCTGCGACGCGAGTTGTGTCTGACGCGGCGGGTTTGGTGTTCCATATCTCTGTGTCCGGTTGGTTTCATCCATGACTAAGGCGGATGGCGTCCCGGTTAGGCCGAGCGCTGAGCGCAGCCTCCGTCGTATTTTCGATATATCTTGTTGCTGACCGGGAGGTAGCGCTATAACGGCAAGATATGTCGCTATCCCGCCAAACCGATCTTGCGGAACTGATCCCCGACGAGGCGCAAGCGCCGGTTGTCGGCGTCAGTAGTCATTGGCCGTCCCAAAGCGAGAAGGCCCAGCACACCCACTTCCGCCACCAGCTTATGTACTCGCAAAAAGGTGTGATCTACGTCTCGACCCCGACCGGAAGCTGGATACTTCCCCCGACAAAATCGATCTGGATCAGCGGCGGCACCCCGCACGCCCTTCTCGTCAAGCGGCCTGTCGAACTCACCATTTTGTGGGTGGATCGGGACGCCCCTGGCGCGCCACATTGGACCGGCTGCAACGTCGTGAACGTCTCCCCGCTCATCCGCGAAATGCTTAGCGTCTGTTCGGAGCAGCCCTGGGACTATCCGCCCGCCTCTCGCTCTTCGCGTCTCGCGCAGGTTCTTCTCGAACAACTCGAAGTGCACGAGCAGGCACCGTTGGAGCTACCCGAATTGAGCGACCCCAGAGCCGAGCGGGTTGCGGCCATGCTCAGAGCGGACCCGGCGGACCGAAGGCCGCTCGCCGAGTTGGCGTCGGCGGCGGGCGCGAGTCATAGGACGATCGAGCGCCTTTTCGCTGTCGAAACCGGGATGTCTTTCGGCAGATGGCGGGTGCGGCATCGTATGATTACGGCGCTGGAACAGTTGGCGCATGGGGACAGTGTCAGCAATGTTGCCTTCGCGGTCGGCTACGAGACGCCGTCGAGCTTTATAGCCGCCTTTAGGGATACATTCGGTACGACGCCGACTGCTTACTTCCAGGATGTGCATGATCGGCGCGCTACATGAGCGAGCGTGCGAGATGGGTCACCGCACTGCACAAGGTCAGGACGCGTACAGGCGACAATACCGATGAGGAACCCGCCGCACGAAATCAGAGCGACTTAGGGTTCTTAAATATTTAGATGCAATGTCTCCGCGCCGATAGCCTTCATGATCTGAAAGAAGTAGGTCGCACTAAACCCACCCCGCGAGATTTTATTTGAGGGAGGCAGCGCGGTATTCCGTCGATAGGGTCGGATCGTTGCCCGCCCACCCGCCGACGGCGCATCGAAGGGTTCAAGGAGTTGGTCGTGGCTTGCTCGCGGGCTTATTTGGCGGCGTCCAACTTGCGATCCAAGCCCGCGGCAGCGTAGCGGCTCGCCGGACGTTTGAGCCCGAGATTTTCTCGCAGCGTCTTGCCCTCATATTCGGCACGGAACAGCCCGCGCCGCCGCAACTCGGGCACGACCAGCTCCACGAAGTCCTCGCAGCCGCCCGGCAGATGCGCTGGTGTAATGTTGAAGCCGTCGCAGGCGCCGTTCTCGAACCACTCTTGCATGGCGTCGGCGATGTCAGAAGGTGTACCGATCCGCGCCGAGCCCGTGACACCGGTACGGAGGTACAATTCACGAATAGTGGGCTTCTCCTGTCTCACCCGCTCTCGGAGTTGAGCGCTCCCACTGCGCATTCCCAACGTGCCGATCGCATCGTCGGGCACCGGACCGTCGAGCGGATAGCCCGACAGATCGCCAAACGCGGCGTATAGCGAAGCAAGGCCGGCCAGCGGATCGACCAGCTCCTGAAATTCATCGAACTTTGCCTGGGCGTCCGCGCGCGTACGTCCCAAAACCGGACAGAACGCCGGCATGATCTTTAGGTCGTCCGGCTCGCGACCGTATTTCGCCATCCGCCCTTTCACATCGGCGTAGTACGCCTGCGCGGCGTCAAGCGAGCCGTGGATCGCGTAGATGACATCGGCGGTCGCCGCGCCGAGTTCCCGGCCTTGCTCGGAGGCGCCGGCCTGTACGATTACCGGATGGCCCTGCGGCATGCAGGCCACACTCAAAGGCCCGCGCACCTTAAAGAACCGCCCATGGTGATTGAGCACGTGCATCTTGGCTTCATCGAAATAACGCCCGCCCGCCTTGTCGAGCAGCAGCGCGCCGTCCTCCCAACCGTCCCACAGACCCTTGACCACGTCGACGAACTCGGCCGAACGCGCGTAACGGGTGTCGTAATCCAGCGTTGTTTCCAGCCCGAAATTCTGGGCTTCGTGCTCGGACCATGACGCGACCACGTTCCAGCCGGCGCGACCCTTGCTGATCAGGTCCAGGGTGGCGAACCTGCGGGCGATATTGTACGGCTCGTTGTACGTGGTGGATGCCGTCGTCACGAGACCGATGCTGGTCGTGACCATGGCCAGCGCCGGCAGCAGCATCGTCGGCTCCAGCTCGATCATGTCCCGACCCGTCCGGGCCAGTGAGCCCGGCGGATTGTCGCCCTGGCGAATTCCGGCGCCATCGGCGAAGAAAATCATATCGAGCTTGCCGCGCTCGGCGGTCTGTGCGCTGCGTACGTAGTGCTCGACCTGCAGCGTACCGTCGGCCGGAACGTCCGGGTGGCGCCAGGCGGCCGGGTGGTACCCATGGCCGCGGATCGACATTCCGATCCGCATCTTGCGCTGGTTCATGGCGGTTCCTTTTGCGGTTCGATTTGAAGCATGCGGCCGTGCGGTGTGCGATACTTTAGACGATCGGGCGGGGATGCGGCGACCTCGCCTTGCTCAGCGCTGGCGGTCAAACTCCGAGGGCTCGATCTGCCCGCAGCGGAGGCAGCTCGGCGCCGATTTGTTTCGCCGCGGCTGTGGCAGCAGCGTCCTGACCGGGCGCATCATTGTGCCAATTCGCGACACGCAACCAAAGGACCCCAAAGTCGTGACTGACGCACTTCCCATCAGCCGCTTCCCCGTCCCGGATCTCGCCGACATGCCCGAGGACATCCGAAATCGTATCCTCGCCGTGCAGGAGAAGTCGGGATTTATCCCAAACGTCTTTCTCGTGCTCGCCCACCGGCCGGACGAGTTCCGGGCCTTTTTTGCCTATCACGACGCGCTGATGGAGAGGCCGGGGAACCTGACCAAGGCCGAGCGCGAGATGATCGTCGTCGCGACCTCAAGCTCAAACCAGTGCCAATATTGCGTCGTCGCCCACGGGGCGATCCTGCGGATCCGGGCGAAGAACCCTCTGATCTCTGACCAGGTGGCAATCAACTACCGAAAGGCCGACATCACGGAGCGCCAGAAGGCGATGCTCGACTTCGCGCTCAAGGTCTCCCGCTCGGCCGAGACCGTGGGCGAAGCGGATTTCGATGTGCTGAAGTCCCATGGCTTCGACGAGGAGGACATCTGGGACATCGCCGCGATCGCCGCCTTCTTCGCGCTGTCGAATCGCATGGCGAACGTAACCGCCATGCGCCCGAACGCTGAATTCTACACCATGGGTCGGACCTGAGACGGCCATGACAGATGCCAAACGCAAGATGCATCTCGCCATCCAGGCGGCGGCACCGGGACATCCCGCGGGATGGCGTGTGCCCGGCGGCGAGCGGCAGGCAAACGATGACGTCGCCCATTATCAAAACGTGGCGCGAATTTGTGAACGCGCTCTGCTCGACGTGCTGTTTCTGGCCGACTCGCCGTCCTTTACGGATGACGGCCGATCTCCGACGCGCTCGCTCGATCCCGTCGTCCTCATTACCGCATGCGCGCTCGTGACCGAGCACCTGGGCCTTGTTCTCACCGCCTCGACCACGTTCAGCCAGCCGTACAACCTTGCGCGATCCATTCTGACGCTGGACCAGGTCAGCAAAGGGCGCGTGGGTTGGAACATCGTGACGACCTCGGATGCCGTGGCGGGCTTGAACTTCGGCATGACGGAAATGCCGTCCAGCGATCTGCGCTACGAGATGGCGGCGGACTTTACCGCGGCCGTTCGCGCCTTGTGGGATAGCTGGGACGACGACGCATTGGTCGGCGACGTCGACACCGGCGTGTGGGCCGACATCAACCGCATCCATGCCGTGAACTATGCCGGCCGTCACTACACCACCGCCGGGCCGATGCAGGTGTGGCGGTCTCCGCAGGGGCAGCCGGTCCTGGTGCAGGCGGGCAGTTCGCCTCAGGGACGCGACTTTGCGGCGCGCGTTGCCGACATCGTATTCTCGATACAGACGAGATTTGAAGACGCGGTCGCTAACTACATCGATATCAAGAACCGCGCGCGGCAGCATGGGCGCGATCCTCGGCATCTCGCCATTCTGCCGGGTCTGTCTTTGGTTATAGGCAGCACGGAAGCCGAAGCCTTTGCCCGCCTCAGCGCGCTCGACGAACTCGCGACAGGTCGCTCCAGCATCGAAGCGTTCGCTGCACGGCTCGGTGTCGATCCAGCCGACCTCGATCCCGACAAGCCGTTCCCGGAACGTCTCTTGGCGAAATTGGAAGGCACGCAGTTTAAGCAACGCTCTGCTGGCGTATCGTCCGGACACAGGGCAGCGCGATACCGTCTGCTGCAGGACCGATCCGTCACCGTTCGTCAGATCGTCGCCCGAGGCGGTGGCGGACATTATCGGTTCGTCGGCACACCGGAGCAGATTGTCGACTTCATGGAGAAGTGGGTCGACGAGGGTGCCGCCGACGGTTTCAATCTGTTTATGGATGTTTACCCCGAGGGTCTTGCGACCTTCGCGGATCAGGTGATCCCGCTTCTCCAGAAGCGTGGGCGTTTCCGTCGAAGCTACGAAGAAAAAACTCTCCGGCAACGGTTCGGGTTTCCGAGCCCGGAAAGGGTAATTTCCGCCGGTGCGCGATCCGTTGCTTCCCTTTTGCAGAAACAGCCCGAGTGAGGGCTACAAATTTGGCGTTACCGTTGACGGTTTGTATGCATCGATCATGACCCGAGCCCTTGTCCAGACCTAGGGTCTGCGAGGCTCGTCACCCGGCTCGGCCCACGACAGCTTCGGGGCAAACCCGGTCGGCGGACGCAACAGCAGGGACGGCTGCTCAGGGGCGAGGATCGGCCATTCGCTGATAAAATATGTACCAAAATCAATCGCCCGCCGGCTGCCCCGATCGACGAAGGCCAGCTGCCGGCGCCGGAAAGATCAGGCAAGATCGAATTCGAGGTCGGGGTGCAAGACCGGCCGATAGCCCGCGCGCATTGCAAGCAAGGTGGAAGGTGGGGTCAGCAGCCCATCGGCACGAGGAAATTGTTGCGCGGCCCCGTAGCCTTCCTCGGTCCAGCGGAACGCGTGACCGCGCGCAATGGTGAAGGCCGCGCCGGCGGCGCTAATCACGACGCCGTCCGGCAATTTGCCGACTGGGCCCGGTATCGCGTGCACCCGTTTACGGCCACATGCCAGCCGCTCCGCGTGCAGCTGTGCATCCATTTCGTGAGCCAGAGGGACTCTCCCTCCTCTCCCCGTGCCCCAGGCGGCGCGAAACGCTTCGGCGGATTGGCGCCGACAAAAGAAACAGGGACGGTGACCCGCCGCGAGCGCTATAGCCTCGTCAAGGAAGAAGAGCTCCGTCCAACTGCGGCGCTTCATCACCTCGCGCCGCCGCCCTTTATAGTGGAGGACGCAAACCAGCCACGCCTTGGTCGTCCAGCGCTTCCCGAGCAGAGTTTTCGTCGCCGGGTCGTGGATGATGCCGCGGTTACCGATGAATGTGCCCCGCTGCGGAATTGCCACGATATCGCCGAACGGCGTGACCCGGTTTTGCAGGGGTCCGAGATCACCGTACATCGCCCGTCCGGCCGCCCCTGCTCACTGCGTCCGCTGACGCCGCTGCGCACACGGTCCTATACTTTTCTCCAGTCGCGCTTCCATAGAAAGCGTCTAAGCATCTGATATCACGTATGATTAAGGACGTTATCATGCGCGACAACTATTCTTTCGCTAGGCCCCAATACTCCAGAACCTGCCCGCACCGTCTTGGGCATCCATTGCCCGCAACCCAAAACGACGGCGCGCCGGCGGCTATGCCGATCTCCCCGCAGCGGCGCACGCGGGGCGATCTGGCCGTTCGCCGGACCGTCCGCGTCGACCGTCGTTAGCGCTTGATCCCGGCCAGGCCGTTCTGGATCCCGGCCTTCGCCCAGGGACCCCACGGCATGGTGAAGAACTTGAACCCCTTCTGGACGAAGAAGTTCGGGTCCATCTCGGGCGGGATGAAATACATCCCGGCGGCGATGCCGTGCTTCGCGGCGGTCGCCGCGATTTTATCGAGCGCTCGCTGATAGATGTCGCACTGGTAGTCGAGTGGCACCCCCAGCTCGATCGAAAGATCGGACGGGCCGATCAGCAGGACGTCGACGCCCGGGACCGAGGCGATGGCATCGAGGTTCTCCAGCGACTGGTTCGTCTCGATCATCGGCACGATAACGAGCCCGTTGTTCACGGTGTCGAGGTAATCGCGGTAATTCTTGAACTCGCCCCACTCGCCGCGCACCCCGGCGTTGCTGCGGTTGCCGAGGGGAAAATAGCGGCAGGCGCGCACGGCGGCCTCCGCCTCCGCGCTGGTGTTGACCATCGGCACAACGATGCCTCGTGCCCCGGCGTCAAGCGCGAAGCAGATCTGATAGGCCTGGTTCGCGGCGACGCGCACCAGCGGCGCCGCCTGCTTGCCGCGCATCGTCTGGATCGACGGTTGCAGCTGCTTGATCTCCCAGGCGGAGTGCTGGGTATCGAACAGCAGGAAGTCGTACCCGGCGTCGGCCAGGATCGACACGTCGACGTTCGGTGTCACGGTCGTCCCGACGACGGTTCTACCTGACTTGATGGAGTCTTTGATGGCATTCATCTGGCCTCGATACCTCCCAAAGTAGCTTTCGCGCCCGTTCAACCGACCGACGGTGACGGGCGCGTTGGCGCGGCATTATCACACATTGGCGAAGCGACGCAGCCTAGGAGTTGTCCTGTCATTTTGAACCAGGCCGTCCGATCTGCCAAACTTCCTTGTTGGTAATCGGGGGGGCGGACATGGCACGCTTCGATAACAAGGTGGTGCTCGTGAGCGGCGGGGCGCGCGGCCAGGGTGCCGCGGAGGCCCGCCTGCTGGTAGCGCAGGGTGCGAAGGTGGTGATCGGCGACGTGCTGGACAATCAGGGCCAGTCGCTGGCTGTCGAGCTCGGGCCGGCTGCGTCCTTCGTCCGGCACGATGTGACCTCGGAAGCCGATTGGGCCCGCGCCGTCGAAGCCGCCCAGAAGCTCGGCGGCTTGCACGGCCTGGTCAACAACGCCGGAATCTACCAGCCGGCCGCGCTGATGGAGACCGACGACGCGCTCTGGCAGCGGCACATCCAGATCAACCAGTACGGCTGCTTTCTCGGCATGAAGGCGGTAGTGCCGGCGATGGAGCGCTCGGGCGGAGGGTCCATCGTGAATATCTCGTCAGTCGCCGGCCTCAAGGGCTCGCCCGGGTCCTTCGCCTATGCCGCGACCAAATGGGCGCTGCGGGGCATGACTAAGTCGGCAGCGATCGATCTCGGCGGCCGCAAAATCCGGGTGAACTCGGTTCATCCCGGTCCAATCGACACCGACATGATCGCGTTCCGCACGTCCGAGCAGCGCGAGGAACGGATGAAGCAGGTGCCGATGCACCGCTACGGAACGCCGGAGGAGGTTGCGCAGCTGGTGGCATTCCTGCTCTCCGACGAGAGCAGCTACATCACGGGGGCAGAGATCGCCATTGACGGCGCCGCATCGGCCTAGCCCCAGTGATGGGCTGCCACGCGCAAATTCCGCGGTTGCGCCCCTAACCGGCCATTCGGGTCGGCCATCCCAGCGGCACTATCGATAGAATATGTTATCAAGAATAAAGCGGCGAATCGCGATGTCCGTCGGCTATGGACGTCGAGCGGACATGCGGGCCGGCGCAATCGGCTACTGCTTCGCGCCGAAAGCAGACCCTGCGCATCGAGGAGGGTCGATTGTGGGCATCACAAGAACGGTCGTTGCCACTTGTGCAGAAATCAAGATTTTTGCACAAGTGGGGGGGTTTCCAGACCTAGTCGGGTTCGCCCAGGAGCGCGTCAGTAGTAACAACAGTGCAGTATTCGGGGTGCAAATTCGCAAGTGACATCGCATGGACTTCTTCGGCACTTCGAGCGGTGCCGTTCCAGTCCGTCCGGCCGAAGGTGAAGCATCCATCGGCTACGAGGTAGGTGGCGAAACCAAGGTTGCCAGCCATGCGAACAGTCGCCTCAACCGAGTTGTTGGTGACCACGCCCGCCACGACCAATGCCGCGCGACCACCTGCCCGAAGCCGTTCCTCCAGATCAGTGCCGATGAATGCGCTATTCGTCCGCTTCGGGATGATCGCTTCGCCGTTTATCGGCGCGACCTCGGGCTTGAATTCGTTCCCTGGTTGGCCCGGTCGATAATGGGACTTCGGGTTAGTGGAATCATGCCGAACGTGCCACACCGGCCATCCTCGGCTGCGCCAATGAGCGAGTAGCCGCCCGATCTGAACCTCGGCAGCGGGATTATTCCTTACGCCCCAGCTCGGATGGTCAATCGACTTCTGAAGGTCGATCAACAGGAGGACAGTGCCGGCGGGGGGAAGCGAGGGGCGCATGTGACCAGCTTCGACAAAAAATCCCCCGCCGGCAAGTCGGCTGGGTGCCGTTTTGGGTCCGCATTGCGACATAGCCAAGATTTCTGCACACGACCGCAATGGGTGATGGATTGCAGACATAGAGCGCCTTTGGGATGATGATTAGGTCAAGGGAGATTTGGGGTGCGCCGCTTTAGCTTGTTGTTCGACTTAGACGGCACTCTGGTGGACTTCTGACGCACTTCACCTTCTGGCCTTCGCGGAGGTCTTACAGGGGGCTGGCGTAGTTGTCGATGAGGCTTACTACAGGTCCCGTATCGCGGGGCGCTCGAACGACCTCATTTTAGCCGAGGCTTTTCCGGCTGCCTCGCGGAAACAGCGGATAACGCTCGCCGCCAGAAAGGAAGCCTTGTACCGGGACAACTTGGCCGCTATGCGGATTGTACCAGGAGCAAGAGAGATAATTCGGTGGGCAAAAGCCAGGGATATGCGGTGTGTCATAGTTACAACCTCGCCACGTACCAGTGTTGAAGCTGTGCTGAATAGAACTAGATTAATCGAATTCTTCGATCTGTTGGTGGTAGGAGACGAAGTAATGCGTGGGAAACCTGACCCGCCTCCCTATCTAACTGCATTACTGAAACTCGGGATTGGCCCTGGCGACGCGGTTGCATTCGAGGACTCTTTACCAGGTTTAGCAGTTGGACGCCTCTAACAACTCGATTTTGAGCGATGATTTAAGCTGGTGAGCCGGTCGGCGGACGATTGGCGAGCTGATCGGGGGGGCGGCAAGCCGTTTTGGCTGGGCTACAGGCGGGCCGCGCCAACGCGTTTTCGTCATGCGGGGGTGGTTCGGGCGTTGAGCCAGGCGAGCCGGGAGAAGTTGTAGGCGAGATTGGCGAGGCCGATCTTGACCCGGGCGCGGACCATACCGACGGTGCGGACGAGGAGCCCGAGCCGGCATTTCTGGGCGGCAAAGACGGGCTCGACGCGCGCGCACCCGGGCTCGGGTGGCATTGCCGCGGGCGATGTGCGCCGGCATCTTGCGGCCGCGGGGCTTTTTGCGCCGGAATTGCGGCTTCAGGCCGCGGCGCTCGAGCAGAGCCAGATTGGCCACCGAGCGGTAAGCGGTCTCGGCCCCCACATCGCTGGCGGTGTTGTCGCGATCGAGCACCGCGCCGAGCTGCCCGCCGTCATAGGCGGCGGCGTGGGTGATCGTGTAGCGCCGCAAAAAGCCGTGCTCGCGGTCGATGCCGACGTGGTTCTGATAGCCGAACGCCGGCACCGCAATCTCGACCTGGCGCTGGGGGCCGTCGCCTGGCGCAGCCTCGCGCCGCTTGCCGCGCTTGATCGTCCAGCCTCCGTCGCGGTCGATCTGGGCGCGCCGCGCCGGTTTCCATTCGGCCGGCACCCCGCCACCTTTGATGATGTCCTTCTGCGCCCGGGTCAGCCGCGGCCGGCGCGCCTCGATCACCGTGGCATCGACGATCTGCCCACCCATCGCCAGCCAGCCCTTGGCCCGCAGCAGTGCGTCAAACCGGGCGAACAACCGCTCCGTCGCGCCGGCCCGCGCCAGCTGTTCGCGGTCCAGCCAGATCGTCTTGGCGTCGGGCACCGGGTCATGCAAGGCCAGCCCGACAAACCGCATAAACGACCGCCGGTCCTTCAGCGGGTATTCGGTCTGGTCGTCCGACAGCGTGTACAGCGTCTGCACGACCAGCACCTTGAACATCCGCACCGCGTCATAAGGCGGCCGTCCGCCCCCTGTTCAAGCCAGGGGCAGGCTTTTGGCCCGATCCGAACCCGCCAGCGCCGCTTCCAGTTCGCCGCGAAACACCGCGCAATCGATCACCGCCGCGCGCCGTTCCAGCGGGTCGCCCGCTGCCGACAATGCTTTCAGCCGCTCATCACCGGCGAAAAAACCGGGCTGGCTTGCCATTACCGATCCCCCACACCCCAACCTCACAGAGCGGGCGATTCGCTATCAAAAACCACCGGTTTTTAGAGGCGTCCAATCGGCTATAGAGTTGCTCGTAGCCATCATCGGTGCTGACGCAGTATCTTGTCGCGCCTTGGGTCGGAGTCGGAATGTACCTTCCCTGATCGAGATGAAAAGTACCGGAATAAACTTTTTGTTCAGAGAACCTGCTGAGTAAAGATGATTGTATATTAAATTACCCTCCCAAGCGATGCCGAGGCCAATGACGGGAGTTTCTTCGCCCATCACCCTACGATATAAGCCTCTGTGCATATTATCAGAACAAATTGGGCTTTGGAGTGATCTTTTGATCCATCCAGCAGGGCCAACCTTCGGGCGGACACAATTCATACTGGTCTAAAACACGGTCAATTTCGTCAGATCGAAGCTTATTCGATAGATTCAAAACAGCCCGGATATGGTCACTGCTGTCATGGCTATAGCTGATGAATACCGGGCCGCTTACATCTTGACCAGCAGTCTTCTGCCTTTCGTCGAGCCCACTCGCTGGCGTCGATGCCGGGGAGGCGGCATTCTCCACAAGCGGCGCGGGCTTTGACCGCTCAATGTCAGTACGCCGGAATGTGACGCCGAAAGCCTGTAGGTGAATGCGATGATCAATCCGAACAGGGGCCCTCGACCGCACCCAGCCGGGCTGCCGATGAAGAAGGGGGCGCTGCGCCACGATGACCCACGATGACAAGCGAAACGGCGCCACCACCCTGTTCGCCGCCCTCGACATCCTCGAGGGCAAGGTCGTCGGACGCTGCATGCAGCGCCACCGGCACCAGGAATTCATCCGCTTTCTCAACACCGTCGAGCGCGCGATCGCGGCCGACAAGGCGGACCATGTGGTCCTCGACAACTACGCCACTCACAAGCATCCCTAAGGTGAAAGCGTGGCTCGCTCGCCATCCCCGCTTCACCTTCCACTTCACCCCGACCTCGTGCTCTGGGCCAACGCGGTCGAGGGGTGGTTTGCCAAGCTGACCCGTCAACGCCTCAAGCGCGGCGTCTTCACCTCGATCGTCGAGTTGCAGGCCGCCATCAACCGCTTCATCGCCGACGCCAACGGCGCGCCCCAGCCGTTGGTCTGGACCAAATCCGCTGACACCATCCTCGCCGCTGTCACCCGCGGGAGACAAGCGTTAGAAGCGATCCACTATCAGGTTGTCGGGTTGGTGTGCTGTGACAGGTGAGATTTGCGCGCTTGGCCCGGTTTAGGCCGGCCGCAGGTTATGCAGTCTGCGGCAGTTGTAGGCGAGGGCGATCAACAGCCACTCGGCGGCGACTTTTTGCACGCCGCGGCAGTGGAAGCGGGTGAACCCATCGCGCTCTTGATGATGCCAAAGACCGGCTCGACAGTCTGTTTGCGTTTTCTGTAACGGGCTTTGCCATCCTCGCTCTCCAACTTGCTCTCCAACTTGGTCTTCATCGCCAGGCGCCACGGTTTGGTGATGCGGCGCTCGGGCTTGGGCTCGGGCGGCGGGCGAAAGTCGTGCGCCTGGACTTGCGCATCAGCTGCGAATCGGGATCGGTCAGGTTGGTCTGCCGGTCGGGCGGCGGCGTCTCGTCGGGCGGTTTGGGCGGCCGGCCGCGCCGCCCCGTCTTCGCATCGGCCGCCTTCTGCACCTCATATTCCGGCCCTCGGCCGCGGCCCGTGCTTTGGCTTCCGCCTCCAGCCGGGCGCAGGCGATGTCGAGCTTGCCCTTCAAGGCGTCGCGCCGGGCGATCTCGGCCGGCAGCGCCTGCGGATCGAGGCCCTCGGCATCGGCCGCCTCGGCCTTGGCGGTCAACGCGGCGATGTCGGCGACGAGCTTGGCGCGCAGCGCCTGCGCCCGGTCCCACGGGTCCGGCCCACGGCCGGCCCGCGGACAGGCTCCGCGCAGCGAGCGGATCTTCGAAGCATTGGCGTCGATCTTGGTCCCCCCGGCCTGCGCCGGGGCAGGCTTGATCGACACCGTGCCCAGCCGCAACAGCCCCATCTCGCGCGCCAGCAGCAGCACCTGCAGAAACGCCGCTTCGAACGCCGGCTTGTTGGTTCGCCGAAAAGCTGGCGATCGTGTCGTGGTCGGGGTGCGTGTTGGCGGCGATAAAACGAGTGCAGACGTCACGGTACGTCGCCCGTTCGATCCGCCGCGAGGAGAACACGCTGTTGGCCTAGCTGTAGACGAGCAGCGCCAGCATCAGCCGCGGATGGTATTGCGGCTTACCGCTGGGCCGAGGGTTGGTGCGAAACGCCCGCAACCGCACCCGCTCCACCGCCGCCACGATGAAATGCGCGATGTCGTCCGCCGGCAGCCAATCCTTCACATCCGGCGGCAGCAGAAAGGGCTGGTCACGGTCAAACCGCATGTAGGTCGTCATGCCAAATCCGGTGGTGTCCCCATCATGCCACCCAATACAAGCTGTGCATCGTGGCTGCTCTCCAGTTAAGTCGAGTCCGATGCTCCATAACAGCCCGCGCCCAACGCTGCCCGGCAATTGATTATTGTGCAACGCACCCATGCAGGGAATTCATTTTGGCGGCGGATCTCGACTTGATGCATCCCGCCGCGCAAGGCCGCGATGCGGCGGCTCGGCGCCATCCGTTCAAGCTCGTCTTGCGGCCAGGATATCCCGGATTTCTTCGAGCAGCGCCTCGCTGCGCGGCGGCGGCGGGGGCGCGGCCTCGGGACGGCGGTAGAGGCGCGACAGCACCTTGACCAGCCAAAAGACCGCAAAGGCGACGATGACGAACTGGATGACGGTGTTGATGAACACGCCGATGTTCAAGGTCACCGCACCGGCTTTCTGCGCGTCGGCCAGGGTTGCCGCGTGCGGCCCCTTCAGCGTGACGAAAATGTTGGTGAAATCGATGCCGCCGACCAAGAGGCCAATGACCGGGGTGAAGATGTCCTTGACCAGGCTGTTGACGACGCCGGTAAAGGCGACGCCGATGATGATGCCGACGGCCAGGTCGACGACATTGCCGCGCATGATGAAGGCGCGAAACTCGTCGATCCAGCCCGGCCGATGCAGGCGCATCCGGGACGCGGTTCGGTCGCTCATGGAATACCCCTTGCCACGATCGGCAGCACTATAATCGCAGCGCGTGGAGATTTCTTGTTTTCCGCTCCGGTCGCGTTCAGAGGGGGGTGCTGCGGGTTCGAGCCCGGATCCACTCCGCGGTGCGGCGCAGACCCCCGAAAGTGTAGAGGTGCAGGCCGTCGATCGGCGCCGCCGGGGCCTCTTCGGCGACCAGCGCCGCGATCAATCCGTCAGGACCGGCCTCGACCAGGATCCGGGCAAAGGCGGCGTGGTTCCGCCCGAGTGCCCTCAGCGAGGCGCCGATGCCGCAGCGCACCGCAAATTTGGCGAGCGTCGCGATGCTGGCCGGGCCGGCGACGCCGATCCTGACCGGGCAGAGGGAGCCTTGCGCCCGCAACGAGCCGATCCAGCGCCGGATCGGCGCCGCCTCGAAGGCGAATTGGCTGATCAGCGAGACGTCCAGGCCGCGCTCGCGCGCCAGCGCCATCTTGGCTCGGAGCGCCAGTGCGAGGGTCCGGGTATCGATCCGCGGATGGCCCTCGGGGTAGCCGGCGAGGATGATTTCGCGAACGCCGCTGTTCTCGACGAGGCCCGTCGTCAACAGGTCGAGGCTGTCGCGGAATGGACCCATCGGCCGGTCGGGGTCGCCGCCGATGATCAGGGCGCTGCTGATCCCGGCGTCCGCCGCCGCGCGCTGCAAAAAATCGCGCGCCTGGGTGAAGCTGGCGAGGCGACGCGCTGCGACATGCGGCACCGGGACGAAGCCGGCGCGGCGCAGCCGGGCGCAGGCGGCGACGATGTCGTGATGGGTGACGCTCGCCGGATGATTGACGAACACCTCCGCTCCCGGGTCGAGCAGCTCGTCCAGCGCTTGCTCGGTCAGCGCCTCCCGCGGTGAAATCTCGATCGAGCATGCGCCGATCAGTTCGGCCGCCCGGCTGGGGTTCGGGCCGTCCGCTACGGTCCGGACGCGCGACGCGCCGGTCATCAGCCCGAATCCCGCTTTCGTGAAATCACGTAGGACTCGTCCCAGAACCACAACCCGCCATGCTGGTGCAGCACCTCGCGGGTCGCCTCGAGATAGGCCCCGCTGCTGATCGCCGCCGACAGGCGCTGGTCCTCGATCTGGGCGACGTAGACGGCGGCGTTCCAGGCGGCGAACAAGGTCGAGGTGCCGATGGTCACGCTGATCTCGCTCGGCAGGGTGTGCATATCGTAGCGGAACAGCGAGCGCGCGTCGGCATAGGCGCCGAAATTGAGATCGCGCCCGGCGCTGCCGAGCTCGGTCTTGGTCGCGCGCAGCAGGGCGTGGCGGTCGGTGGTGAACGGGTCCTCGTCCGGCCAGATCCGCCGGATGATTTCGAGACCCGGATCGCCGCCATGCGAGTGGATCGCGATCATCCGCCCGCCGGGCGCCAGGCTGCGCGCCAGCGGCGCGACCACCCGGCGGGCCTTGAACTCGACCGGGGCGCGGGCGCGATAAGGCTGCGAGGCGATCACCAGATCATAGTCGGCGCGGGTCAGGCCGCGCCGCGGCCGCACCTGGTCCAGCAGAAACTTGTGGTCCTCGCGATAGATCACCAGCACGACCGGCTTCTCGTAGACCGGGTTGCCGCTGGTCGGGCTCGCCAGCGCGCGCCAGCTCTCGCCGAGAAAGTCGCGCAAATCGGTGATCTGCGCCTCGAAATCATGCGCGGTGTTGCCCGCCAACGCGAGCTCGTGCCACACGAGGCTGGTCGCCGAGGTGACCGAGTTCGGCGTCAGCCACGGCGCCTCGGAGTAGTACATGTTGGTCACGACCAGCACCGTCGCCGGGTGCTCGAACAGCCGGTCGGGCATCTTTTCGAGCACCAGCCGGACATCCTCGAGGCTGATCTCCTTGGCGACGATGTAAAACGGCATGGTCGGGAACCGGTGGTGCATGGCACGCATCGTGCGCGCCAGCACGGTGCCGTCGCCGGTGCCGGCGTCGAACACGCGCAGTGCGGGTGGGCGCGGGTGGATATTGCCCAACTCCATACCGACGCGTTGGGCGATGACCCACTTTTCGCTGCACGTCGTGACGAACAAAAGGTATTTCTGGCGATTATCGTAAAATCGGAAATTCTGCGCGGTCGGCGCCGGTCCCGACGCAAGCAGCGGGGCGAGAGGCGGCGTGCCGTTGACGGCAGGGCCGGGCTCGCGGGCGATGAACGCGCGCACGCGTTCGACCGTATCGGTCGTGACCCGGCCGCCCAGTCGAAGCCGGCTGACCAGCTTGCCGTCATTGACCGCGTGGCGCCCGAAGGTCGATTCCGCCATCTTGGCGCTGCGGCAGTATTCGGCGATGTCGCGCAACAACGCTTCGCTCATCGGCGAGCTCCCGGCTCTCTCCAGCCGAGATTCAGCCGCGCACCAGAACCCTGGTCAACCACAATCATGCCCACCCAAAAAGTGGGCAGCCGAGTGGGATCAAACTGCCAACCAAGCCCCTGATGCAGAAGATCGTGGTGCGGTCAAGCGATCCCCAGGTGATATAGTTGCCGAGAAAGACGCTCCCCGAAGGCGTCGCCCAAATCGCTTCACCCTGATCGCTTCATGGCGGGAGGAAATCATGCGGGCCAGCCTCGATCATATCCTTACCAGCCATGCCGGGAGCCTGCCGCGTCCGGACGACCTGATCGAGGCATGGGCCCAGGCTGCGGGCGGGACGATCGATCAGGCTGCCTTTGCCGGGAAGCTGCGGGCGTCCGTAACCGAGGTCGTGCGCCGTCAGAAGGATCTCGGCATCGACCTCCCCGGCGACGGCGAGTTCGGTAAGCCGATGGGCCAGCGGGTCAATTATGGATCGTGGTGGCGCTACTCATGGCAGCGCCTCGGTGGCATCGAACCCGGTGAGAACTCGCTCTACGATATGCAGCCGCGCCGCTCGACTCCCGGTCACATCGTACTGACGAGCTTTGGCGACCGCCGCGATCGCAGCCGATTTGCCGCCGCCTATAACGATCCCGATTCCGGGATCACCACCGGGCCGCGCCCGCCGGCGCCGGTCTGCGTCAGCCCGCTGACCTACACCGGTCACGACGCGATCGGAGCCGACATCGACCGCGTCAAGGCGGCCCTGGCGGCGGCCGGGGTCGAGGAAGGCTTTATGACGGCGGTGGCGCCGGCCAGCTGCGCGCGCATTGCCAACAGATATTACAAGAGCGACGAGGAGTTCCTCTATGCCTGCGCCGACGCGATGCGCGAGGAATACAAGACGATTGTCGATGCCGGCCTGATCTTGCAATTCGATGATCCGTGCATCGCCGAGGGTTGGGACCAGGTCAATCCCGAGCCGACGGTCGCCGACTATCAGAAGCTCGCGACGATGTGGATCGAGGCGCTGAACCACGCGATCGCCGGGCTGCCCCCGGACCGGCTGCGGTTTCATCTGTGCTGGGGCAGTTGGCACGGCCCGCATGTCACCGACATTTCGATGCGCGACATCGTCGAAGTCATGCTGAAGGCCAATGTCGGCGCCTATTCGTTCGAGGCCGGCAATGTCCGCCACGAGCATGAATGGAAGGTCTGGCAGGAGGTCAAATTGCCCGACGGCAAGCTGATCCTGCCCGGCGTCGTCAGCCACGCCACCAACGTCGTCGAGCACCCCGAGCTGGTCGCCGAGCGCATCCTGCGTTTTGCCAACCTGGTCGGCCGCGAGCGGGTCGTCGCCTCGACCGATTGCGGCCTCGGCGGACGGGTTCATCCGGACATCGCCTGGGCCAAGCTCGAAGCGCTCGCCCAAGGTGCCGCGCTGGCCAGCAAACAGCTCTGGCGCTGAGCCCGCCTGCCCGGGCCCCGTCAGCCGCATCAAAACAGTCGCGATCACCGCGCACCGGCAGCACGTACGGCCGTTGCCAATAATTCCGACATACCCGTGGGAGAAGTCTTCCCATTAGCTGTCACGACGACAAGTAGGAGGAGCCCCGTATGATGAAAATCATACGAATGCGCTGGAGCGTCTTGCATATCGCGGCCGCTCTGACAGTCTTAATGATCGCTGCCCTACACAATGCGGCCGCGTCGTCTCTGAAGACGATATACAGTTTCTGCTCAAAGAGCGGCTGTCCCCTCGGCGTCAATCCGTTCGGCGACCTGATCATGGATCGATCAACCACGATCTACGGCACGACCTTGAATTCGGCGTTTGCTCTGGTGCCGGACAAGACCGGGACAGCCTGGACAGCGAAACTTCTCTATAGATTCTGCTCAAAGACTGGCTGTACCGACGGTGGTGATGCCCTCGCCGGCATACTCATGGACGCGTCGGGAAATCTTTATGGCACTACTAACGAAGGAGGCGTTAAGGGATTAGGCGTCGTGTATGAGTTGACGCCCAACGCCAGCAAGACGAAGTGGACGGAAACCGTCCTATACAGCTTTTGCCCGCGTGGACAGCCCCATTGCACCGATGGCGCCGGGCCACAATCGGGCTTGATAATGGACAAATCGGGTAATCTTTATGGGACGACAACCGCAGGCGGCATTTATCCCGGCGGGACTTTGTCATTCGGCGGCGGCACCGTCTTCGAGTTAATCCCCAACGCCAGCAGAACCAAATGGACAGAAAAGGTTCTGCACGGCTTTTGCTCCCAGGGCGGCGCGAATTGCATTGATGGCGCTGTACCGCCGGGCGGCGTAAGTATGGATTTATCAGGCAATCTGTATGGGACCACGAGAGCGGGGGGTGCCTATGCCACAGTGCCCGGTCGCGGGGGCACGGTGTTCGAGCTGGCCCCCAATGCGGCCAAAACAACATGGACTCAAAAGGTACTGCACAGCTTCTGCCAGAAGGCTCCGTGCCTAGACGGTATAGCTCCATCCGGCGGTCTGCTCATGGACTCTTCCGGAGATTTCTATGGCACGGCCGGAGTCGGCGGCACTCTTGGCGGAGGCGTCGTGTTCAAATTTTCGCCGAACTCGTCGAAAACGGCGTGGACAGAGACCATCCTGCACGATTTTTGCGCTGTCGGCCGGTTGAATTGCACGGACGGCTATGCGCCGAGCGGCGTCCTGATTATGGATGCCGCGGGACGCCTCTACGGGATCAGCGGTTATAAGGTCGGAAGTAATGGCGGTGCAGGTGCTGTATTCGAGGTAATCCCCAACGTAGCGAAGACAGTCTGGACCGAGACGGTGCTTCATCATTTCTGCTCATTGTCGAACTGCGCCGATGGTGAGCAGCCCGAGGGCGGCTTGGTCAGAGATTCGTCAGGCAAGCTTTACGGCACGACGGCATACGGCGGCTTCGGCAGCGGGGGCACGGTGTTCGAGCTCACACCCTAGCGAATAGGGGACTGCGCAGGGCGCCGCCCTCGCGAACAAAGAGCCGCTGGGATGACGCCCTTGGTGCCGCACGACCGCGACGACGGCACGCATTTAACTACCCCCGGGCGGTTGCGCCGTTTCGAGCGCACGCACTCGCGACGGCAGCCGATCCATTCGGCTGTGCTCGGCGCGAACTTCGGTCAACACGTCGTTCATCTGGCGGGTCATCGTATGATCGAGGCGCTGGGCGATCGCCGTCAACACGGTCACGTCGTCCTTCATGGCGAGCAGTTCGAGCATCTGCCGCCCGAGCAGCGTCACATCGACATTCTTGGCGCATGCGGCGAAGTCTTCCTTGGTCGCCATCTCCGCGCGCATCGTCGCCATCTCTGCGCGCATCGTCGCCGTCTCCGCGCGCACGGTCGCCAGGTCTTCCTTGGTCGCCATCTCAGCGCGCAGCGCGGCCAGCTCCCCCTTGGTCGCCATCTCCCCGCGCACGCCCACTACCTCCGCGCGCAGCGCGGTCAGCTCGGCGGTCACCCGTTCCAGAAATCCCTCTATCCGGATCATCCGATCTTCGCTCATTCTACCATACCCTGCGTTTACCACTTCCCCGAGAGCAACGACCTAAGCTCATCATATATGAGAGCGCCCTGAACTGAAGTTATATTTTTCCCGAGAGGCAGCGGCTTGCGCCGCAAAGCCGGTTAATGTGGCCGCCGCAGGTCCCAGGTTCCACCGGAGGCGAGGATGAGAACCAGCACCGATCATATTCTGACGACCCATGTCGGCAGCCTGCCGCGTCCGGACGAGCTGATCGCCCTGAACCGGGATCGCGAGGAGGGCCGCGCGACCGACGAGGCCGCGTTTCAGCAGATGCTTCGCGCCGCCGTCGCGGATGTCGTGCGCACCCAGAAAGATCGCGGCATCGACGTTCCGGGCGATGGCGAGTTCGGCAAGTCGATGGGCCATCGGGTCAATTACGGGGCGTGGTGGAGCTATGTCTTCGGCCGGCTCGGCGGGCTCGAATTCGGCGCGCCCGGCGCCTTACGGCCGCACCCCGCGGCGCTCGCGTCCGGGCGAGATCCTGCTGACCAGCCAGGACGATCGCCGCGACCGCCGGCGCTTTGCCGCCGCTTATGCCGACCCCGAATCCGGCGTCTCGATGGGGCCGCGGCCGACCACCGGGCCGGTCTGCACCGGCAAGCTGACCTACATCGGACAACAGGCGGTCGCCGCCGACATCGCCAACTTCAAGGCGGCGCTGGCCGCGGCCGGGATGACGGAAGGCTTCATGACCGCGGTCGCCCCCGGCACCGCCTACCGCTTCGGTAACAGCTATTACCAGAAGGACGACGAGTTCCTTTATGACTGCGCCGAGGCGATGCGCGAGGAATACCGGGCGATCGTCAATGCCGGCCTGATCCTGCAGCTCGACGACCCGTCCACCGCGACCGGCTGGGACATGGTCAACCCCGAGCCGGCGCTCGACGACTACAAGAAATTTGCGATGGTCCGGGTCGAAGCGCTGAACCACGCGCTGCGCGGCCTGCCGCAGGACCGCATCCGCTATCATCTGTGCTGGGGCAGCTGGCACGGCCCGCACACGACCGATCTTCCGATGCGCGACATCGTCGAGGTGATGCTGGCGGTCGATGCCGGCGCTTATTCGTTCGAGGCCGGCAACGTCCGCCACGGGCACGAATGGAAGGTCTGGC
Source organism: uncultured Alphaproteobacteria bacterium (assembly GCA_963703665.1). Classification (GTDB taxonomy): domain Bacteria; phylum Pseudomonadota; class Alphaproteobacteria; order ATCC43930; family CGMCC-115725; genus AP-15. The sequence continues at coordinate 23,311 of CAVPFB010000004.1, forward strand.
AGGAGGTCAAGCTGCCCGACGGCAAGCTGATCCTGCCGGGCGTCGTCAGCCACGCGACCAACGTCGTCGAGCACCCCGAGCTGGTCGCCGACCGCATAGTGCGCTTTGCCAACCTCGTCGGCCGCGAACGGGTCGTCGCCTCGACCGATTGCGGGCTCGGCGGGCGCATCCATCCGCAGATCGCGTGGGCCAAGCTCGAAGCGCTCGCCCAAGGGGCGGCGCTGGCCAGCCGGCAACTCTGGCGCTGAGGCATCCCGCGAGCAGGAGAACCCGATGCTCTACAGCACCGATCGCATTCTGACGACCCATGCCGGCTCGTTGCCGCGCCCGCCCGAACTCAGGGACATGGTCGTCGCCAAGGCGAATGGCGCGCCCTACGACCCGGCGGCGCTCGGCGAGCGGCTGAAATCGGCAGTGGCCGAGGTGGTGCGGCACCAGGCCGAAAGCGGCATCGACATCGTCAACGACGGTGAGCTGTCCAAGACCAATTTCACCGATTACGTCCGCTGGCGGATCGCCGGCTATGAGGAGAGGCCGTCCGCCGGCCCGCGGCGGCTCAGCATCACCGCCCGCGACGAGATCAAATTCGCCGGTTATTTCGCCGCCAACCCGCGCGCCCGGCCGGTCGGTCCGCCGACGATGCCGGTCTGCGTCGACAAATTGCGCTATGTCGGCCAGGCCGACCTCGCCACGGACCTCGACAACTTCAAGGCCGGGCTCGCCGGGGTCGATGTGGCCGGGGCCTTCCTGCCTGCCAACACCCCAGGCACGATCGAGCATTGGATGCTGAACGAATATTATAAGACCGACGAAGAATTCGTGTTCGCGATCGCCGATACGATGCACGAGGAATACCAGGCAATCGTCGATGCCGGTTTTCTGCTGCAGATCGACGATCCGGACCTGCCCGACGGCTGGAACTGCCTGCCCGAGATCACCTTGCCGGAATACCGCAGCTACGCGGCGCTGCGGGTCGAGGCCCTGAACCACGCGCTCACCGGCATCCCCAAGGAAAAGATCCGGCTGCATGTCTGCTGGGGCAGCCATCACGGCCCCCACCACGACGACATCCCGCTCCGGGAGATCGTCGACCTGATCTTTCGGGTCAACGCCGGGAGTTTTTCGATCGAAGCCTCGAACCCTTGCCACGAGCACGAATGGCGCGTGTTCGAAGAGATAAAATTGCCCGAGGGCGCCACCCTGATCCCCGGCGTCGTCGGCCATTGCACCGACTTCATCGAGCATCCGGATCTGGTGGCCGAGCGGCTGGTCCGCTATGCCAACCTCGTCGGCCGCGAGAACCTGCTGGCCGGCACCGATTGCGGGCTCGGCACGCGGGTCGGCCACCCCTCGATCTGCTGGGCCAAGTTCGCGGCGATGGCCGAGGGCGCGCGGCGCGCGACAAAGCTTCTCTGGGGCCGCGCCTGACCGGCCGATCGGCGACACCAGCCTGTCGCTTCAGCCGATGCCGCGGATCTCGTCGGCGAGCGCTCCGATTTCGGCCGCGGCCGGGCTGGCGGCGGCGGTTTCGAGCACGCCCAGACCCTGCGCCATCGCGTGAACCAGGGCGATCCGGTTGCCGATCCGAGCGGCGGCGATCTTCGCGCCGAGCCGGGCGAGGTCGACTGCGATGCTTTCGGTTGCGGCGGAACGCGGCGGCACGCGGTTCAACACCGCCAGCAGCGGCCGCCTTTCCTCGCGCGCCATGGCCAAGGTGGCCTCGGTCGCCCACAGATCGAGCGACGAGGGCTGGACCGGGACCAGCACCAGCCCGGCCGCACGCACCGCGATGCGCGCCTCGGCCTCGATATGCGCCGGGCCGTCGACGACGACGAGATCGGCGTCTCGCGCGCGGTCCGCGATCCACTGCTCGGCGCGCCAGCCGGGCAGCGCGGCAAACTCGAACCCGATCGCGGCCTCGCCGAGCCGGGTCCGGCGCAGCGCCACCCAGGCGGCGAGGCTCGCCTGCGGGTCGATGTCGAGCACCGCGAGGTTGATGCCCTGACGCGCCCAGGCGACCGCGAGCTGCGCGGCGATTGTGGTCTTGCCGGCGCCGCCCTTGCGCTGCGCGATCGTGATCACCCGCGCCGCCATCGCTCACCCGCTTCGCTGAACTCGGCGCCTTGTCCCGCACCCGGACCCTCCCCGCGTACGAGGGAGGGAATGGGAGGGAGCCAGGCGGGTGAGGGTAACGCAGGACGATGCGCGATGGTAACCTGCTACTCCGCCGCCTGCAGCTTGGGCGAGAGGCCGAGCCGCTCGGCCACGCCGTGGCCATAGGCGGGGTCGGCCTTGGCGAAATGTGCGATCTGGCGGCGCTGGATCGCCTCGGGCACGCCCCGCATCGCGGCGGCGATATTGTCGAGCAACTGCCGCTGCTGATCGGCCGACATCAGCCGGAACAATGCCCCCGGCTGGCCGTAATCGTCGTTGCCGGCGCGGTGATCGTAGCGGTCGGCCGCACCCGCTATGGCCAGGGGCGGTTCCTTGAACGCCGGGTCCTCGACCGGTCCGCCAAAGCTGTTGGGCTCGTAATTGACCCCGCCGCCGCCATTCTCGTCAAACCGCATCGCCCCGTCCCGGTGGTAATTGTCGACCGAAACGTGCGCCCGGTTGACCGGCAGGCTCTCGTGATTGACGCCGAGCCGATGCCGGTGCGCATCGCCATAAGCGAAGATGCGGAATTGCAGCATCTTGTCCGGGCTGTGGCTGATCCCCGGCACGACGTTGGCCGGTGAGAACGAGGCCTGCTCGACTTCGGCGAAATAGTTTTCGGGGTTGCGGTTCAATTCGACGATGCCGATTTCGATCAGCGGGTAGTCCCGGTGCGGCCACACCTTGGTCAGGTCGAACGGGTTGTAGGCGAGCCTGTCGGCATCGGCCTCGGGCATGATCTGCGCTGAGAGCCGCCATTTCGGATAGTCGCCGCGCTCGATCGCCTCGAACAAATCGCGCTGATGGCTCTCGCGGTCGTCGCCGACGAGATGGGCGGCCTCGGCATTGGTCAGATTGGCGATGCCCTGCATCGTCTTCAGGTGAAACTTGACCCACGAGCGCCGATTGTCATGGTCGATCAGGCTGAAGGTATGGCTGCCGAACCCGTTCATGTGGCGATAGCTCTTCGGCAGCCCGCGGTCGGAGAACAGGATCGTGACCTGATGCAGGCTTTCCGGCGACAGCGACCAGAAATCCCACATCGACGTCGGACTGCGCAGATTGGTCTTCGGGTCGCGCTTTTGGGTGCGGATGAAGTCCGGGAATTTATACGGGTCGCGGACAAAGAAGACCGGAGTGTTGTTGCCCACCAGGTCCCAATTGCCGTCCTCGGTATAGTATTTCATCGCAAAGCCGCGCACGTCGCGCTCGGCGTCGGCCGCGCCCCGTTCACCGGCCACGGTCGAAAAGCGCCAGAAGCACTCGGTTTGTTTACCGATCCGGCTGAACAATTTGGCCTTGGTCCAGCGGGTGATGTCGCCGGTGACCGTCAGGGTGCCGTAGGCGCCCGACCCCTTGGCATGCACCACCCGCTCGGGGATCCGCTCGCGGTTGAAATGGGCGTGCTTTTCGAAGAGTTGCCAGTCCTGCACCAGCAACGGTCCGCGTGGGCCGGCGGTCAGGCTGTTCTGGTTGTCGCCGACCGGAATCCCCGCGGCGGTCGTCAGCTTCGGTTTCGAGTTCCATTCTGGTGTCCTTGCCCGGTCTCATACATTAGACTCATTCTTAGAAGTCTTCTAATCTATGAGGCTGGAGCGGGCATGTCAATGCCGGTGTTCCCCCGCTGGCTTCCGCCGAATGGCCGGGTTGCGCATGCCGGCTGCGGCGAGCGAAAGTGAGCCCGATGTCCGCCGCGATCCTCCCAGCGAGCCACTCGGCGATTGCGCATGCCGCCGGCCTGCTGCGCGAGGGGCGGCTCGTCGCCTTTCCGACCGAGACCGTCTACGGCCTCGGCGCCGACGCCACCGACGAGCGCGCCGTCGCCGCGATCTTCGAGGCCAAGGGCCGGCCGCGTTTCAACCCGCTGATCGTGCATGTGCCGGGCCTCGCCGAGGCCGAGGCGCTTGCCGTCTTAGATGCGCGCGCCCGCGCTCTCGCCGCGCGTTTCTGGCCGGGCCCTTTGACCCTCGTCCTGCCGCGCCGTGCCGGCGGCGGGCTGTCGCTGTTGGCCAGCGCCGGGCTCGACACGGTGGCGGTGCGCGCCCCGGCCCACCCGATCGCCCAAGCCCTGTTGCGCGCGGTCGGGCGGCCGATCGCCGCACCCTCGGCCAATCGCTCGGGACGGGTCAGCCCGACCGAGGCCGCCCACGTCATCGTCGAGCTTGGTGATCGCGTGAGCCTGATCCTCGACGACGGCCGCACCCCGATCGGCCTCGAATCGACGGTGCTCGACCTGGCGGGCGAGACCCCCGCCCTGCTCCGCCCCGGCGCCGTCACCCTCGAACGGCTGGAAGCGCTGCTCGGCTCGATCGCCACGTCCGTTGTCGGTCCGACCCGGTCGCCCGGCATGCTGGCGAGCCATTACGCGCCGACATTGCCGCTGCGCCTCGAAGCGCGCGCCGCCCGCCCCACCGAGGCCCTGCTCGCCTTCGGCCCCGACACCCCTTCCGGTTTCGCCGAGACCTTGCACCTCAGCCGCGCCGGCGATCTCGCCGAGGCCGCCGCCAACCTGTTCGCAATGCTGCGCCGCCTCGACCGCGCCCCGTTCACCGGCATCGCCGTCACCCCGATCCCCGATCACGGCCTCGGCAGCGCCATCAACGACCGCCTCCAGCGCGCCGCCGCCCCGCGGTCTCGTCCCGAGCCATCGAGCGGCTGAGCCGGCTCCGCCATAGAGCAGCGCCGGCGAGCGCCATGGCCAAGATCGCGGCGCTCGACGGTTCCGGGACCGGCGCCGGCGGCTCGCGCGGGTCGGTCGGATCCCGAGGGTCGGCCGGGTCGTCGGTTTCGCCCGGACCGAGCAGTTCCCCAGAACCCGGATCGTGCCCTGTCGAGGACGGTGCCGGGATCGCCCGAGCTGCCCGGATCGCCCGGATCGAAAGAGATCGGCGGGTCGGCCGCGGCGGTGCTTGCCGGATCGAGCGCGAAGGCCGGATCGGGCGACCCGCCAGCCAGGTTCGAGCCAAATATTTTCGCCGGCTCGGACCGGGTTTGCGGCGCACCCGCGCTGGCCGGCGCGAAGGCCAGACCCGCGGCGACTATACCGGCGGCGCCGAGGCCGGCGAGCCCGCTCGCGATGCAGACCTTGGCCGCAACGGTCGCTGGACGCTGCTGCAGCGAGCCGTGCAGAACCCTGCGGGCCAGATGCGGAACATGTCCGGAGGCTCGGCGAACCACCCGTCCGATATGGCGATGGGCGGGCCGGGCGATCAAGCGCATCACGGTAAAGCAATCGACAGGCATCGAATACGGCCGGTTGGGCGTCGCCAACCCCCGGTGCCCGGAGGATGGGCCACTGCCTCAGGTAGAGTAAATCACCTGTCTGCAATCTTAGAGATAATACGTTAAAATCCCGCCCGGATTCGTGCTTAAGCCGCCGCGTTTACTTTGAATCTCGGCCGCTGGCCTGCGCCCTTCGGCGACATGCAGCGATCGCACTAGCAGCGGGCGGTGGATTGCCCCCAATACGCAGAAAATACCTGGTCTTCCTGGAAACGGCGCCGATCTCGTAACGTATTTCGTCTGCCACGGCTTTGACCGCGGCCGAGATGACTCCATTGTGAGCTACCCCAGAGCGGCAGCCGTTCACGATGCCACCGGCATCGCCGAGATGCGGTTCGCTTGCCTGCCGGGCAGCGCCAGGAACGCGGTCGCCACCGCGGCAATCGCGGCAAACAGGCACGCGGACAGAAACACATAGGTCGGCGGCAATCCGCGCGACAGCAGAAACCCGCCGAGCGGCGCAGCGGCGATACCGCCCAACCGCCCGACGCCGGTGGCAAACCCGTAGCCGCTCGCGCGCATCCGCGCCGGATAGATCTTGCCGCAGGCCGCATTCAAGCCGGTCTGGCTGCCGACCACGGTCAGGCCGGACAGGAACACCACCGCCAGCAGCACCAGATAGGGCATCGTGACCAGCGCGATCACCCCGACCACGACGACGCTGGCGGCGTAATGCAACGCCAGCGACCGCGTGCCGAAGCGGTCGATCGCCCATCCGAGATAGAGCACGGCGGTGATTCCGCCGAGGGCGCCGAGGCTGGTCGCGAATACCGCCTGCGCCGGCGTCATGCCGATCAGGTGGAGGACTTCCGGCATCCAGAAGACGAACAGGAAAAGATCGAGCAGGCTGCAAAAAAAGATGATCCACAACAGCGTCGTCTGCAGCGCGTAGCCGTCGGCGAACAGCAGTTTGATCGGATTGCCCTGGGCGAGGTCGATCGAACGGGCCTCGCCGGCGGTCTGCGCGATGTCGAGACGCTGCAGCAGCGCCTGATGGCGCGGCGCGAGGTTCGCCCTGGCCGCGAGCAGACGCGGCGATTCCGGGAGCCACACTGCCGCGATCGCCATCAGCGCGAGTGGGAAGACGCCGCCGATGATGAAGATGATCGGCCAGCCGAAGCCCTGGTGCAGCAGGAAGGAAACGACCAGGCCGCCGACAAAGCCCCCGATCGGCGCGCCGGTAAAAGTCAGCATGATCATCATCGCGCGCAGGCGCTGCGGCGTGTAATCGCCGGTCAGCGCCACGGTTCCGGCAAACCCGCCGGCGATCCCGGCTCCAGTGAAAAAGCGCGTCCCCGCCAGGAAGCCGAGCGAGGGGGAAATGGCGCTGGCCAGCGAGGCGACGCCGAAGAGCGCGAGGCTGATCAGCAGCAGCGGCTTGCGCCCGATCCGGTCGCCGATCGGGCCGGCGGCGAGGGCGCCGGCCAGGACGCCGATGTTCGACCACAAAAACGCCAGCGCAAACGCCGACGGCGCGACGTGCCAGGCGTGCGTCAGCGACGGCACCGACCAGCCGATCGAGCCGACATCGTATCCGTCGCACATCTGGATCAGGCCGCAGATGATCGCAACGCGGATCTGCAAGCCGCCAAGCCGCTGGTTTTCCAGCGCGTGCTCGATCGCGGACGAATGCGCTTGCGCCATTTTTTGTCTCCGTGCGCACGCCTCCCTAAAGCAAGAAAACTTTACCGCATCGGCCTCCTCGGCTGCGAGTTCGCGTCGCGCGGCCGTTGCGCGCCCGTCAAGGTGCCGTCACGCCGCGCTCGGAACGATCATTTCCGCGCCGCCTGGATCGCTTGCCATACTTTGAGCGGGGTGGCGGGCATCGTCAGGTCGCGCACGCCGAGCGGGGCGAGCGCGTCGAGGATGGCGCTGATCACGACCGCCAATGCCGGGGTGCAGCCGCCTTCGCCGCCGGCTTTGATGCCGAACGGGTTGGTCGGCGACAAGATTTCGACGATCCGGGTCGCGAACGACGGCAGATTGTCCGAGCGCGGCATGCCGTAATCGAGGAACGAGCCGGTGAGCGGCTGCCCGGAGGCCGGGTCGAGCGCGCACTCCTCCCACATCGCCTCGCCCACCCCTTGGGCAATGCCCCCGTGGCTCTGCCCATGCACGATCAGCGGGTTGATGACCCGGCCGACATCGTCGACCACCGAATAGCGAGCGATCTCGACCCCGCCGGTTTCGGGATCGACCTCGACCTCGCACACGGCACAGCCGTTCGGAAACACCGGTTCGTGCATCTCATTGTCGGTCGTGATCGCGATCTCCCCCTCGGCGCCGAGCCGCGCGCCCTCCCTGGCCAGCTCGAGAAAATCGAAGCTGCGGTTGGTGCGGGGCGCCGAAAACCGGCCGTCGGCAAACTCGACCTCCGCCGCATTCGCCTCGATCAGGCGGGCGGCGACCGCCTTTCCCTGGGCGATCAATTCGGGTGCGGCCATGGCGAAGAGGGTCGCGGAGTGGCGCATCGAGCGGCCGGAGTGCGAACCGCCGCCGAGGCTGACGACATCGGTGTCACCCATGATGATGTCGACGCTCTCGACCGGCACCGCCAGCAACGCGCCGACCACCTGGGCAAAGCTGGTCTCATGCCCCTGCCCGCTCGGGCCGGTGCCGATCACCACCTCGACCCGACCCTTGGGCGTCACCGTGATCTCGCTGCGCTCGCGCGGCGCGCCGATCGAGGATTCGACGTAATTCGCCAGACCCAGCCCGAGCAGGCGGCCGCGCGCCTCGGCCGCCTCCCGCCGCGCCGCAAACCCGTGCCAGTCGGCGATCTCCATCGCCAGGTCCATATTGGCTTCGTAGGTGCCGCTGTCATAGCGGGCGCCGACCGCGTTGGCATAGGGCATCGCCCGCGGGCCGATCAGGTTCATGCGGCGCAATGCCACCTGGTCGATCCCCAGCCGGCGCGCGGCCTCGTCGACCAGCCGCTCGATCGCATAGGTGACCTCCGGCCGGCCTGAGCTGCGATAGGCGTTGGTCGGCGTCGTGTTGGTGAAGACCGCACGCGACCGCAGGCTCGCCGCCGGGATGTCGTAGGAGCCGGTGACCAATGCCGAGCCCTTGCTCAGCGGCGACAAGGAGGCGCAGCGGGCGCCGACATTGCTGATGTTGTCGGCGCGCAGGCCCAGAAACCGGCCATCGGCGCGCAACGCCAGCGCGACGCGGGTCAACAGGTCGCGGCCCTGGTAATCGCTGAGGAACACCTCGGACCGGGTCGAGGTGTACTTGACCGGGCGGACGAGCCTGCGCGACGCCCACAGCACCAGCCCCGATTCGACATAGAGCCGGTTGCGCGTGCCGAAATTGCCGCCGACATCGAAGGACAGCACCCGCACCCGTTCGGGCGGGACCCCGAGCACCGCGGCCAGCTCGGCCTTTTGCCGCACCGCACCGCCGCTGCCGGCCCACAAGGTGTAGCGACCGGTTTCCTGGTCCCAATGGCCGAGGGCGGCGCGCGGCTCGAGCGGCGCGCCGGTCACCCGCCCGATAGGAAAGACCAACTCGACGACATGATCGGCCGCAGCAAAGGCGCGCTCGGTCGCCGCCGCGTCGCCGAACGCGGTGTCGACCAGCACATTGTCCGGCACCTCGTCCCACACCGCCGGCGCCTTGGGCCGCAGAGCGTCGTTGATCTGGGCGACCCGGGGCAGCTCGTCATATTCGACCGCGACCGTCTCGGCCGCGTCCTGCGCCTGCACCGCCGTCTCGGCCACCACCATCGCCACCGCCTCGCCGACATGCCGCACCCTGTCGGCCGGCAGCAGCATCTGCGGACCGATAAAGATTGGGCCGCCGCCGGGGCCGGTCAATTTCATGTCGTAGCGGGTCGACGGCACCGGGCTGTGCGGGATCGGCGCGAGCCCGTCGGCGAGACAGTCCTGCCCGATCAAAACGCCGAGCACCCCCGGCATCGCCGCCGCCTGCCGAGCATCGGTGCGCACGATCCGGGCATGCGGGTGGGGCGAACGCACAATTGCGGCATAGGATTGGCCCGGCAGAGTGAAGTCGTCGCTGAACCGGCCCTGCCCGGTCAAGAGGCGCTGGTCCTCCTTGCGGCGGACCGGCTGCCCGATCGCACCAAGGCTCTTGAGATCGGGAAGATCGATCGCGTCGTTCATGGGTCAGCTCCAGTCATGCCTGATGCCGCGTTGCAGCAGTGTAACTCGGCGCCGGTCCGACTTACATTCGCCGCGGAGGAGACGACCATGAGCGCACAAACCAATATCCCCCGCCGGGTGAAGCGTCGCGGGATCGGCGAGCTGGTCAAGGGCGGCACGCCGATCGTCGGGCTGACGGCCTACACCGCACCGATCGCCCGCCTGCTCGATCCCCATGTCGATTTTCTGCTGGTCGGGGATTCGCTCGGCATGGTGGTCTACGGCTTCGACAGCACCTTGCCCGTGACCCTCGAGATGATGGTCGCGCACGGTGCGGCGGTGATGCGAGCCACCGCGCGGGCATTGGTCGTGGTCGACATGCCGTTCGGCGCCTATCAGGAAACGCCGGAGCAGGCGTTCCGCAATGCCGCGCGGATCATGGCCGAGACCGGCTGCGCCGCGGTCAAGCTCGAAGGCGGCGTGGAGATGGCCGAGACCGTGCGCTTTCTGGCCCGGCGCGGGGTGCCGGTCATGGGGCATGTCGGCCTGATGCCGCAATCGGTCAACGCTGCCGGTGGGTTCAAGGTGCAGGGCCGCGGCGACGAGCAGGCCGAGCGGGTCGCCGCCGACGCCGCCGCGATCGCCGAGGCCGGCGCCTTCGCGATCGTCGTCGAAGGCACCATCGAGAGCGTGGCCCGCGCCATCACCGAACGGGTGCCGGTGCCGACCATCGGCATCGGCGCCTCGCCCGCCTGCGACGGCCAGATCCTGGTCACCGACGATGTGCTCGGCGTCTTCACCGAGTTCACCCCGCGCTTCGTCAAGCGCTATGCCGAATTGGCGCCGCTGATCTCGGCCGCCGCCGAGAGCTACGCCGCCGATGTCCGCGCCCGCCATTTCCCCGGACCCGAGCACTGCTTCGGCACGAAGCGCGGCTAGGGAACAGCCTCACCCTCGTGCTGTCGGGCGGAGCTCGGCGACAGATGGCGCCGCCCTCGGGGACGCACGAGACTGTCGGCACGAGATCGGCCGCAACTCGATCCTGAACCCGCCCGACAGATCGAATGCCGCGACGCGCACCCTTCTCCTCAATGCACGCGTTCGTATTTCTGCAAGGCCCGCAGCCCCGGCGGGTGCGGCTGGCCCGGGAACAGCCCCGGCCACAAGGTCCAGCACACCTCGCCGACATAGAGGTCGCCGCGGCTGTCGACCGTGAGGCCGTGCGGCCCGATGAACGCGGTCGGGGCCTGTCCGGCAAACGGATCGCCGATCCGCGACAATAGCTTGCCCTGGTTGTCGACGATGCTGACCCGCGGCCCGAGATTGGCGTTGAGGCGGTTGACCGAAAGCTCGCCGATATAGCAGACCGGGTTATGGCTGTACGGCATGTACAGCCCGCACGGCCGGTGCAGGTTGTTCCACTGGGTCTCGTACCTGCCGTTGCCGTCGAACACCTGGACGCGATGGTTCTCGCGGTCGGCGACGTAGACCCAGCCGTCGGCGTCGGTGCAGATGTTGTGGACGAGGTTGAACTGGCCGGGATCGCTGCCGGGCTCGCCCCACGACATCAACAGCTTGCCGTCGGGCGAATACTTATGGACCTTGGCGTTGCCGTAGCCGTCCGAGACGTAGATCTCGCCCTTTGGCGACAGCGCCGTGTGGGTGCAGCGGTTGAACGGCTCGCCGCTCAGATAGGGTGCCGGCGTGCCGGGCACCCCGAGCTCGAGCAGCACCTTGCCGTCGAGCGAGCATTTGCGCACGAAATGGCCGCCGTCGTCGGTCAGGTAGATCGAGTCGTCGGGCCCCATATGGACGCCATGGGCCCGCGGGTACTGGCCCTCGCCCCACGACCGCAGAAAATTCCCTTGGCGGTCGAAGATCATCATCGGGTGCTCGCCGCGCCCGAAGGCATAGACATTATCGTTCTTGTCGACCCCGACCGCCGCCACCTCCTTGAACGACCAGCCATCCGGCAATTTCGCCCAGTTTTCCTTGATCTCGTACTTATAGTCGCCCTGGCCAACGACGATCGCCATGCCCGCCCCTCCCTGATTTGGTGAGGCTCAGCCTACCCAACCCCCCGCCCCGAAACAATCCTCGTCAGCCTTGAATACAAATCGATGTGCGCCACATTGTAGCCCAGGAGTGTAGACATGCCTGCCAATTCTGTCGTGCGCGCCCGCATCGACGAGCGCGTCAAGAACGAGGCCGCTGCCGTGCTCAGTGCCATGGGCCTCACCGTGTCGGACGCCTTCCGCCTGATGATGGTCAGGATCGCCCAGGAGAAGGCGCTGCCGTTCGACCCGCTGGTACCCAATGACGAGACGGTCGAGGCGATGAAGGCCGCGCGGCGCGGCGCGGTGACGACCGTCGGCCCGCCGCAAAAGCTGCTCGCCAGCCTGAATGCGGACTGTTAGGTACACCGGCCGCTTCAAGCGCGACTACAAGCGAGCGAGATCCGGACGGCACCGCAGTCGTCTCGACGCCGAGCTGCTCGAAACGGTGACCATGCTGGCGCGAGATGAGCCCTTACCCCGGCGGCATTTCGATCACCCGCTCGGCGGCGAGTGGAAGGATCACCGCGACTGCCACCTCCGGCCCGATCTCATCCTGATCTACCGCAAACCGGACGAAACGAGCCTCGATCTCGTCCGCCTCGGCTCCCACAGCGAGCTCGGGCTTTAACTCGGGCGGTTCCCCCTGCGGTTGGCGTCTCGCCGTCGGCCGCGGGCGAGATGGAGCACGAAATTTTGTCAATCGTAAAGGTTCGCGCCAGTTCTGCGGTCAGGTGTACGCAAACGCCCTTCCGAGGCACTGTTTTAATGCGGCGAAAATCGCCTCCTTGTTCTCGCCGCCCTTCTCCCAGACGTAGCCGTGCGCCAAGCTAATTACCACGCCGCTACTGAGGTGCACGAGAAAGCCGCCGGGGATGACGGTAACGAGCAGCACACTGACGCCGCTGCGCGTCAGACCTCGCAGAGCCGGTGCGATTAGATCACGAAGATCATTTTGCTCCGATACCTTAAGCAGGTAGAGTGCTCGCCCTAGGCCGATCAAGCCAACCAGCGGGGCAACCACATTGGCATATACCAGACCGCTGCAGTCGCTTGACGTAGCCGAAGCTACCAGTTTGGCTGGATCGTTCCAATTACAATAGATCGATACGCCCACCAGATCGCCGCCTATTTCCTGGGCCACATTTACACAGTCCAGATGCCTGAAGTACTCACCGACGTTATGGGCATGATCGAGTATCACAATCGGCATGCCACGCGTGGTGATCAGGTCTTTCCAGTACTCGTTGGCCCAGGTGCCGAGCTGATCCAGCGCACTCATGTTCGGCAGCGCTTCGCTGACAGCTCTCCAACTGCCGGCGAGGCTGTGTCCGCCATCGTAGAGCCGATGCCAGCCGCCGCCGATGTGCGTCTGCAGGTACTCAGCATCCATGGCCTTGCTGCCAGCCGTGGGGGCCTGATGGCTAAGATGCTTCGTCAGCCATCGGCTTATCTCACCGTTGTCCTTCCAGTCGAGCGCTGAGTTGTACGCATCGCCGGCGACGACAGTTGTAGTCCGAAATCCACGGTTCACCGAGCCGTTGACGCGCTGCCACGTTTCGGTAACGGTTTTCAGTCCATGCGATGCCATTTCGTTGGCCCGGACCAGAGCGGCGGACAAGCGACCCATTCGCGGCTCCCCTTGGCGTTGGATGCAAACCGCTTACCGTACATAGAGGCGCGTCCAATTCTCGTCCTCGACAGGCGTATCACGATGGTCTTATCGCATCGTGAAGGCGTCGTGGCACCCACCCGGTGCAAGGCGGTCCTCCGTAAAGGAAGCTTAGGGGGCGTAACGGTGACCGAAGAATAGCCGTAATCTGCTGGCTGGTAAGCTCATTGCAGCTATGGGTGATGTACCTTGAATGACGTTCTCTTACACGCTCCCTGATTGCGGTTTGGCCTTGCCGACCTCCATCAGGACCGATTTCGTTTCGCGCCTGTCTCCAAACCGAGGGATTTGGCGGCCGGCGCGGGCTTTCTGCTTGTTCTTCGTCTGTATTTGCAAGCAGGGATGAGGCTCCTCTCGCTGGCGCGGCGGGATCCGGCAACAGGCTGCGGTCGGCCGATCGCCCGCACGCTTGCTCTCGCGGCTGCGGCCACTATCTTGCCGTGATGAGCAACACCCCCTCCGCCGCCGCTGCCCTCGCCCGCGCGCCGCTTCCCGCCCCGCGCGACCCGAAGCTCCGCCATATGGCCGACGCGCTGCGTGCGCTCGCCATGGATGCGGTCGAAAAGGCCAAATCCGGCCATCCCGGCATGCCGATGGGCATGGCCGACATCGCCACCGTCTTGTTCACGAAATATCTGCGATTCGACCCGCGGGCGCCCGACTGGCCCGACCGCGACCGCTTCGTGTTGTCGAACGGGCACGGCTCGATGCTGCTCTACGGCCTGCTGCACCTGCTCGGCTATCCCGACATGACGATGGCCGAGCTCGAGCATTTCCGCCAGCTCGGCAGCCGCACCGCCGGCCATCCCGAGCGCGGCCACGCGAGCGGCATCGAGGTGACGACCGGGCCGCTCGGCCAGGGGCTCGGCAACTCGGTCGGCATGGCGCTCGCCGAGCGGATGCTCGCCGCCGAGTTCGGCGAAACCGTCGTCGATCATTACACCTATGTCTTCTGCGGCGACGGCTGCCTGATGGAGGGGATCAGCCACGAGGCATTGTCGCTCGCCGGCCATCTGCGCCTCTCAAAGCTGATCGTGTTTTACGACGACAACGCAATCTCGATCGACGGCCCGACCGAGCTCGCCGTCTCCGACGACCAGGTCATGCGGTTCCGAGCGCATGGCTGGGCGGCCGAGCGGATCGACGGCCACGACACCGATCAGGTCGCCGCGGCGATCGAGCGCGCGCACCAGAGCGACCGGCCGAGCCTGATCGCCTGCCGCACGGTGATCGCCTTTGGCGCGCCGACCAAGGCCGGCACCGCCGCGGCGCATGGCAGCCCGCTCGGTGCCGGCGAAATCGCCGGCGCGCGCGAACGGCTCGGCTGGACCTATCCGCCCTTTGTCGTCCCCGAGGATGTCCACGAAGCGTGGCGGGCCGCAGGCGAGCGCGGCGCCGCCGTTCGCCAGGCGTGGGAAGCGCGGCTGCAGGCGCTGCCGGCCGAACAGCGGGCCGAATTCCAGCGCCGCCAGCGCCGCGAATTGCCGCAAGGCTTCGACCAGGCGATCGCCGAGATCTGCGACGGTTTCCGCAAATCGGGCGCCAAGGTCGCGACCCGGCAGGCTTCGGGCACCGTGCTCGACAGCTTGACCAGGGTCGTGCCGGAGCTGGTCGGCGGCTCGGCTGATCTGACCCCGTCGAACAACACCAAAGCCAAGGAGCTGAAAGAAATCCGCCCCGGCGACTATTCCGGCCGCTACATCCATTACGGCGTCCGCGAGCACGGCATGGCGGCAGCGATGAACGGTATCGCCGCGCATGGCGGGTTGATCCCGTATGGCGGCACGTTTCTGACGTTCTCCGATTACTGCCGCCCGTCGATCCGGCTTGCGGCATTTTCGGAGCTCGGCCCCGTCTATGTGATGACCCACGATTCGATCGGGCTCGGCGAGGACGGCCCGACCCACCAGCCGATCGAGCATCTGGCGGCATTGCGGGCGATGCCGGGGCTCTTCGTCTACCGCCCGGCCGATGCGGTCGAGACCGCCGAGTGCTGGGCCCTGGCCTTGCAGCGGCGAGACGCCCCCTCGTTGCTGGCACTGACCCGCCAGGCATTGCCATTGCTGCGTCATGAGCCGGCGGCCGAAAATTTGGCGGCGCACGGCGCCTATGTGCTGGCCGAGCCCGATGGCGGCCGCCAGGTGACCCTGCTCGCCACCGGCTCGGAAGTGTCGATCGCGCTCGCCGCCCGCGAGGCATTGGCCAAGGACGGCATTCGCGCTGCGGTCGTCTCGATGCCGTGCTGGGAATTGTTCGGGCTCGAGCCGCGGGAATACCGCGACCGGGTGCTCGGTACGGCGCCGCGGGTCGGAGTCGAGGCCGCCGTCGAGTTCGGCTGGGACCGCTGGCTCGGCCCGCGCAGCTCGTTTGTCGGGATGCACGGCTTTGGCGCCTCGGCCCCGGGCGAAGCGCTCTACCAGCATTTCGGCATCACCCCCGAGAGGGTTGCCGAAGCCGCCCGGTCGCTTCTATAGATTGGCGAAAGCCGGCGGGAGGAGCGAGCCATGACGGTACGGGTTGGGATCAACGGTTTCGGCCGCATCGGCCGCTTGGTGTTGCGGGCCGCTTACGAGCACCAGCACACCGAAATCCAGGTCGTCGGGATCAACGATCTCGGGCCGGTCGAGACCAACGCGCATCTGTTGCGCTACGACAGCGTCCACGGCCGCTTTGCCGGCGAGATCACGACCGGATCCGATTGGATGGATATCGGCCGCGGCAAGATCCGCGTCACCGCCGAGCGCGACCCGGCGAAATTGCCGTGGCGCGAGCTCGGCGTCGATGTGGCGCTCGAATGCACCGGCATCTTCACCAAGCGCGAGGCCGCGGCAAAGCATCTCGAAGCCGGCGCCAAGCGGGTCATCATCTCTGCCCCGGCCGACGGCGCCGACATGACCGTCGTGATGGGCGTCAACCACGACGATCTGAGGCCCGAGCATGAGATCATCTCGAACGCGTCGTGCACGACCAACTGCCTCGCCCCGGTCGCCTATGTGCTGCATCAGGGGATCGGCATCGAGCGCGGCTATATGACGACGATCCACTCCTATACCGGCGACCAGAGCCTGCAGGACACCCTGCATTCCGATCTGCGCCGGGCGCGCGCCGCGAACCTGTCGCTGATCCCGACCTCGACGGGGGCGGCGAAGGCGGTCGGCCTGGTGTTGCCGGCGTTGAAGGGCAAGCTCGACGGCACCGCGATCCGGGTCCCGACCGCCAACGTGTCGCTGATCGACTTCACCTTCGACGCGGCCCGCACCACCTCGGCCGACGAGGTCAACGCGCTGATGGAGGACGCGGCCAAGTCGAACCGGCTGAGGGGCATCATCGGCCTCAACAAGGCGCCGACCGTCTCGGTCGATTTCAACCACGACCCGCACAGTTCTACGTTCGACCTGACCCAGACCCAGGTGCTCGACCGGACCTTTGTGCGCGTCCTCTCCTGGTACGACAACGAATGGGGCTTCTCCAACCGGATGGTCGAAGTCGCCGCCTATTTCGGCGAGCTCGCCTGAGAGGGCGCATCGTCGGTGCCCGAGGCGATCACCGTCGAATTTCTCGCCGCCGAGCAGCGCCCGGTGCCTCAAGCCCGCCGCTCAGGCTTTGAGCGAATTACCGAGGGAGATGCCGTGTGGGACCGCTTGCCGGGATCAGGGTCGTCGAATTGGCCGGGATCGGGCCGGGGCCGATGTGCGCGATGCTGCTGGCCGACATGGGCGCCACCGTCCTGCGCATCGAGCGGCCGGGGCCGAGCGATCTCGGCATCGAGCGCCCGCGGCGCTACGATCTGCTGCTGCGCGGCCGCCGGTCGATCGTCATCGACCTCAAATCGCCGGTCGGCAAGGCGCTGGCGCAGCGCCTCGTCGAGCGCGCCGACGCGCTGATCGAGGGCTTCCGCCCCGGCGTGACCGAGCGGCTCGGCCTCGGCCCGGATGACTGCCTGGCGCGCAACCCGCGCCTCGTCTATGGCCGGGTCACCGGCTGGGGGCAAGAGGGTCCGCTCGCCCAGGCGGCCGGGCACGACATCAATTACATCGCTCTCGCCGGCGCGCTGCACGCCTTCGGCCGCCGCGGCCAGCCGCCGACCCAGCCCCTGAACCTGATCGCCGATTACGCCGGCGGCGCCCTCTACCTCGCCTTTGGCCTGGTCTGCGGCATCCTCGAAGCGCGGAAATCCGGGCGGGGCCAGGTCGTCGACACGGCGATGGTCGACGGCACCGCGTCCCTGATGACCGCGTTCCACGGTGCTGTTGCGGCCGGGCTCGCGACCCACGAACGGGGGACCAACCATCTCGATGGCGGCGCCCATTTCTACAATGCCTATGAATGCGCCGACGGCGGCTGGATCTCGGTCGCCCCGATCGAGGGCAAGTTCTACGCCGAGTTGCTGCGCCGGCTCGACATCGACCCGGCATCGATGCCGCCGCAGATGGACCGCGACGGCTGGCCCGCGGCCCAGGCGCGGCTCGCTGCCCTGTTCAAGACCCGCACGCGCGACGAATGGTGCCGATTGTTCGAAGGCACCGATGCCTGTTTCGCCCCGGTCTTGACCACCGACGAGGCCCCGCGCCACCCGCACAACATGGCGCGCGGCGCCTATGTCGAGATCGACGGCATCGTCCAGCCGGCCCCGGCGCCGCGCTTCTCGCGGACCGTCCCCAACCTGCCGATCCCGCCGCAGCCGACCGGCCCCGAGACGGCCGACGCCGCCCTCGCCCCCTGGCTCGACCCAGCCGAGATCGCGGCGCTGAAAGCCGCCGGCATCCTCGGGTGAGGCCACCTTCGACCGCCGCCGAACGGCAGCGCGCAGGGTGGAGGGAGCACAGCGAAACCCGCCACCCCCGACCCCGCACGATGGGCGTCGCGCCCTCGACCCATGCTGCCCGCTGGCCTGGCGGCGGAACGCACGGTGCATTTCTGCCCTACCCTTGCTCACTTCTTTCGCTTTGGCCGGGCTTGGCGGCCGGTGGGCCTTGCGCCCGCGGACTTGATCGGTGGGCACCACCCCTTCGAACGGCCGAAACCAAGACGTGGATGCGCGAATCAAGTCCGCGCAAAGCGTTTTTTTGAGTGTTGTGAATAAAACCGAAATATGTAGGGTGGGTAGAGCTTCGTGAAACCCACCAACCGGCGGCTTCCGCAATGATGGGTTTCGCCCTCTCAACCCATCCTACCCTGCTTGACCACTTCTTTCGCTTTGGCCGGGCTTGACCCGGCCATCCACGCCTTCAAATCGAACGGCCGACACGAAGACGAGGATGCGCGGATCAAGTCCGCGCAATGGGTTGTCGAAGCGTTGGCCTTGCAGGCGATGGGCGTAGGGTGGGTTGAGCCCACGAAACCCGCCAACCCCGGCTTCCGCACGATGGGTCTCGCCCTCTCGACCCATCCCACGTCTTACACTCGCTATTTTATGGGGGAATTTAAAATTGGCTATATCCGGTTTGCTGGCCTTGAACGATCTCAGGGGGTGGCGAGGTATGCGTCGCGTACCATGCTTGGATGCCTTGCTGGTAACCGACGGGATTTAAAGTCTCTTGTGCTGCATTAGATGTCGCTTGGGGATTAGAGGTAACGACCTTAGCCGGCGGCCCGAGGCTCTGGAGAAAACCGGCGGCCTCTCCTTGAAGTTTGCTGCAAGCACTTAGCGCCAAGCCTTTGCCCTCCTCCGCAACTGAAGAGAGATACTCAATAAGAGTTTCCCAAGTGGCCTCGGTATCGCTCAGTCCGGCGGCATCAACTCTTTGGATTGGATTCCCGCCGACATACGCATACGAGTTGATCCCACCCAATAGCCCGATCGGGTCGCTTTCGGTGTAGCGGCCGGTGGTGGGGTCGTAGTCGCGCAGGCCGTTGTAATGGAGGCCGGTTTCGTTGTCGTAGTACTGGCCAGGAAAGCGCGGGTTGTAGGTGAGGCTGCCGGCGGGCGCGCCGTTGCCGAACGGGTCGTGGTCCCAGTGCCAGACGATGGCCCGTGTGGCGCTGGCGATCTGGTGCGGCGATCCGAGCTGGTCGGGGGCGATCGAATAGGGCGGCTTGCCGGGGATCAGCACCGCGACCGGAAGGGCTTGCCCCGGACCCGAGCCGGGATCGGGAAGCCACACGGTCTCCTCGATCGCCTTGCCGTTGCCGTCGTATTCGCCGAGCAGATGGCCGGCCGGGTCGTAGAGGAAGCGTTCGAGGTCGCCGGCGATGCCCAACGCCCCATACCCGCTGCGCGTCGCCCGTCGGCCGAGGCCGTCATTGGTGTACTCGGTCGTGTAGGCGCCGGTCTTGGCCGCGACCAGCCGGCCGCTCGAATCATAGCTGTAGCCGAGGATCGTCACCCCCCGATCGTCGAGGGTCACGTCGCCATCGGCGTCGTAGGTGAAGCCGCGGGTCCCGGCAGCGGTCAGCCGGTTGCTGCCGGCGGCGACGCCATACGAGAGGGTGGTGCTGCCGGTGATGGTGGTGCGGTTGCCGTCGGCGTCGTAATGGTAGGAGAACGCGGTCGGGCCGCTCACATACCCGGTCAGCCGGTCGAGCGCGTCATAGGCGAAGCTCTTGGCGGCAAAGCCGGTCTCGCCGATGCCGGTGATCCGGCTGGCGGCGTCATAGGCGAAACTCATCGCGCCGTTGCCGAGCCCGATGCCGGCGATCCGCCCGTCCTGGTCGAAATTGCGGCTGTAGACGGCGCCATTCCCCTGCGTCCACCCGGCAGCGGGGCCGAACGGCAGATAGCCGACCCCGCCGACCAGCGCCGTCGTGCCCGATTTCAGGCCGCTGACCCGGCCCGCGGCATCGTAGGAAACGCTGATCGCCCCACCCGACGGGTAGGTCATGCCGGCGAGCCGCCCCGCCGCGTCGTAATTCATCGCACTGGTCAGGGTCTTGCCGCCGATCGTCTGATGCTCCGCCAGCAGATGGCCGTGCTGATCGTAGCTCCAGCTGGTCTCGCCGCTCGAATCAGTCATCGCGGTCGGATGGCCGACGCCATAGAGCCCCTGATCGTATTGCCAGGTGACGGCCCTTCCGTCGGCGTAGAGCGCCTCGGCCCGCCGGTTCAGCGCGTCGTATTTGTAGCTGGTCTTCAGTCCCCTGCCGTCGGTCGAGCTCAGCACATTGCCGGCGGCGTCGAAGCCGCGGGTCGTCGTGCCGCTGTCCGGGCTCACGACCGCGGTTTCGTCGTCGAGCGCGTTCAGCCATAGCCGGTCTTCAGCCCGCGCGGATCGACGACCCCTATCAGGTGGTCGAGCGCGTCATAGTGATAATCGCTCAGCCCGCCCGCCGGGTCGATCGTCTGCGCGAGCCGGTTGAGCGCGTCATAGCGATAGCCGGTGACGTGTTTCAGCGGGTCGGTGGCCTCGATCAAGTTGCTGTTGGGGTCGTAGGTGTAGACGGTGGTCTCGCCGAGCGCGCCGATCGCCTTCGCCACCCGGTTCGCCGTATCGTAGGCGTAGGAGCGCACCCGCCGCAAATTGCCGGCCGGGCCGTAGACCTGAACCTTGGTCAGGTTGCTCGCGGGATCGTATGCATCGGCGATCCGGTCGCCGGCCGCATCGGCGACGCCGGTGAGGCGATGCGCCGCGTCATGGGCATAGGCGAGGTAGGACGCGTCCGGCCGCGTCGTCCGGATCAACTGCCCGGCCGGGTCGTAGGCGTAGGACGTGACCTCGCCGCCCTGATCGCGCGCCGTGACCTCGCCGCGGTAATTATAGCTGATCCGGGTCGCGAGCCCGTTCGGGTCGGTCATGGCGACGAGCCGCCCGTCGAGATCGTAGCCGGTGAATCTGGTAACATGGCCGAGCGGGTCAGTGCTCGTCGCCAGATCGCCCATCGCATCATAGCTGTAATGGGTCACGTGACCGTCGGGGTCGGTCATGGTCAGCGCCTCTCCGGCGCTGTTGTAGGTGTAGGCCCAGCCGCGGGCGAGCGACCCGGCGGCGACGGTCTTTTTCAGCAGATTGCCGCGCGCGTCATATGTGAAGGTCGTGACCCGCCCCGGCTCGGCGATCCTGGCCGGCAGATGGAAATCAGCGAGCCACGCCGTCGTGATCGTGCGCGCCAAGGGGGTGCCGGCGGCCTCGGTGCGCGAGGTCTCGTCGCCGCGCGCATCGTGGGTGTAGGTGGTGACGTTGCCGTCCCAATCGGTGCGGCTCGCGACAAAGCCGTTGGCGTCATAGGTGAAGGCCTTGCCGCCCGCCGCCGGATACGGCGCCCCGCTCAGCGCCGAGGGCTTGACCAGGTTGAACTGGGTTTCGAGCGCATAGCTGTGCGTGTGCTTGTCGGCGTCGGTGACCGACGAGGTGCCATTGCCATAGGCGACCGTGGTCAGGTCGGCGCCGCCGGCGTGCTGGCTCGATGTGGCCCGCCCCTGCGCGTCATAGGCCCAGCTCGCGTAGGTGTTGCCGTCCTCGTCGATGATCGCGGTCAGCGCATGCGGCAACGCCGCATCGCCGTAGACATATTTGCGCACGCTCTTGTCCGGATGCGTGACCGAGACGAGGTTGTCGTTGCCGTCATACGAATAGGTAAAGACGCCGCCATCCGGGACCATCATCCCGGTGACGCGGCCGTCGGCGTCATAGGCAAAGCTCAATTTGTCGCCGAACGGGCCGGTCACGGTCGTCAGCTCCCCGCCGAGTTGTAGGCGAGCGTCGTCGTCACCCCGGCACGGGTGGTGACCGCGGTCAGCTGTCCGGCGAGCGCATAAGTCTCGGTCGTATCGTCCGCGGTCACCAGCCGCCAGCCGGTCTGCTTGCCGCCGCTCGATACCGCGGTGAGCCGGCTGGTTACATCCGGATCGGCCTGCCAGGCGCCCGCTATCAGCGTGAAGGTGTCCTCACGACCGTCGGCACGGGTCACGACCACCGTGCTCGGCAGAAACGGATTGAGCGACCGGTGCCAGGTGCTGTGCCAATCGGCGCCGAACGCCGAGCTCGTCGTGTCCAAACTGTTGTAATAGCGGGTAACCGCCAGTCCTGTGACCGCCGCGCCGGTGAAATCCGTCTCGGCCTGAAATTTGTTCCCCGTCGCCGCATTAATCGGATTGCCGGCCTGGCATGCGCAAGGCGGCGCACCAAGATTTTTCCCGGCCGCCAAGGATGCGGACGCAACCGCTGTTACGAAGCCGCCGTGGCTGGTCGGGGTGAAATATTGTCCTACGATCTCGCCCGCGTTATTTATCCCAGTTGCATCAATGACTGTCGCCCCAGGAATCTCAAACGTGAGCCACCGGCCATCAATATAGACAAATACATTGGGTGGCCCACCATTGGCCGTGTAAGATCCTATAATTGCACCGGCGTCATTTATCGAGGTGACAATCCACCCCCCGCCTTGCGACACAATGGCAGGAGGCGCCGACAAGTCACTCCACGTCCCATTACTAAATAAAAATGCACCCGCTCCGTCTCCGTACGTTCCGACAATCTGACCGGCATCATTAATGCCTGTAGGACGCAGGGACGTAAATGGGGGAGGAGGGTTAAGAACAGACCATACGTTGTTGCTCCACAGAAACCCGAAGCTATTTCCATTTACCGGATCTGAATAGGTTCCAACAAATTGATTCAGATTGTTGATGGCTGTGGGGGTCGTAAAGGAGCCTAGAGGATTTGGTATCTCAACATATGTCTTTGCAGCAATATCGTATAGAAATACCGTAGATACGGTGCCTTTGAGGAAATACCCGACGATTTTACTGGTATTGATAGCGACTGGATCGGGAGCGATCGGCGGAAGATTTGTGATTTCGATCTCAGTAGTGGTTCCGGAATTCAGATCATAAATACTGTAGTATGGAGCGATGGGGTTTGGGATACCCAGAATTTGGTCGTTATCATTAATTCCTGATGGGCCAATGAAATCGAGCTCCGTAATCGGAGGTGTTTGGGCTGGTGCCGTGGCGCTTCTACAGACGGCGACGGCCACGACCATTACCAAGGATAGTATTCCGGCCCTGGTCGGTTTGGTTTTATGGCTAGCCCAGAG
Organism: uncultured Alphaproteobacteria bacterium; assembly: GCA_963703665.1. Taxonomy (GTDB): domain Bacteria; phylum Pseudomonadota; class Alphaproteobacteria; order ATCC43930; family CGMCC-115725; genus AP-15. Next base: position 46,551 of record CAVPFB010000004.1, read on the forward strand.
CGGAAGAAGATTCTCAAATTCCGCAGCAACGGCAACGGCTCGTCGGACCAAGGTGCTGCCCATACATGGCTCCCCGCGCTTTATGCAGGAAGGATAAATGACGTGGGATTTCTCGCCGCCGCTGACGGATCGTCCGCGACGGTTCCGTCTTCCCATTATTCCGAATGTGCTTGCGCGCATCTCTCTCCCTGCCGCCGGCAGAGTAGAGGCGCGCTCAAAGCCGAGTAAAGCGATTTGATTGGTTAATCGTGTTGTCGAGGCAGGAACCCCCCGCCCGCCGCTGCCCCGGCAGCGCCGAGCTCGGACGGGCTCGGACGGGCTCGACCTGCGTGCCGCACGACAAACCCCAAAACAACCCAAAAGCTCCCCGCGGCCGGGCTCGACCCGGCCGTCCACGACTTCCTTTGGTGCGGCACGCAACGGGTCCCAAGACGTGGATGCCCGGATCAAGTCCGAACAAGGGGTGGAATCGCGGCGGATCAGGTGAGAGTGCTTCATTCCGAGGAGCCCGCCGGGGCGACGCGGCAATCTCCAGCCTCGGTCGGCGCGTTGTCGGCGAGATTGCTTCGCTGCGCTCGCAGTGACGACGCATCTTCGATTTAAGAACTTCAGCACACTGCAGCCCTCGTCCGGGCAAGGGGTGCGCCGGAGGGGGCCATGGTAGCCGGCAGTCCGCGGGTTGGCCCCACCCCGGCCCTCCCCCTTGGGGCGGGGGAGGGAATGGCGGCGGGGCGCTTCAGATGTGGCGGCCGCGCAGATCGTTGTTGGTATGGCGGTCGCCGGCGAGCCAGCGGGCGAGCTCGCTGTGCGCGTCGGCGCGGCGGATCGCGTCGATCTCGGCGACGTCGTCCGGGTCCTGGGTGAACTCGACGATCAGCCCGTCGGGCGAGGCGATGTAGATCGACTTGCAGTAGCCGTGATTGGTCTCGCGGTATTTTTCGCCGGCTGCTTCCAGCCGCCGCTTCAGCTCGTCATAGGTCTCGGGCTCGGCCTTGAAGGCGATGTGGAAGTGGCGCCCGAGCTTTGCCGGCTTCTCGGCCTGGGTCAGCGCGTACATCTCCGGGTCGGCGAACTGGAAGAAGGCGAGCGCGCCGCCGTCCGCCATCGCGAAAAAGGTGTGGCAGAACTCGACCTCCCGCCCCAGATCGGCGCTGAAATTCTTCTCGCACCAGGTCGCCGCCAGCGGAATGCCGAGCAGGTCCTCGAAAAAGCGGCGGTTGACCTCGTGGTCCTTGACCACAAAGGCATTGTGATGCAAGCGCGACGGCAGCCGCGACAACAGCCCCTTGCCCCGCGATTTCGTCGTCGCCTCGATCGTATCCATCCTACCGCTCCCTGGCTTGCACGTCGGACATTGGCGCCACAATACCATAAAAGGCCCGCCGCATGTCCGGATTGACCGTTCGGCGGTTGGCATCCGGGGCAACTATGCTGCATGTTCGGGCCAAGGTTCCATCGGCAGATAGGGGGATTTCGTGAAAATAAGCACAATGATCCGGTTCGGCGCCGGCACCGGGCCGCATGACCGGCTGCTGGACCGCACCGCCGATCTTGCCCGCCGCATCGAAGCCGCCGAGTTTCCCGGTATCTGGGTCGGGGATTCGATGGGCCGCGGGCGGCCGACCCTCGATCCGCTGGTGGAGCTGGCGGTGCTGGCCGCCGTGACCAACGGCGTCGAGCTCGGCATCGGGGTATTGCAGCTGTCGCTGCGTCACCCGATCGAGCTCGCTCATCGCGTGCAGTCGGTGCAGGCATTGTCGGGCGGCCGGCTGCGCCTTGGCGTCGGCAGCGGCTCGACGCGGGCGGATTTCGAGCTGCTCGGCCTCGATTACGACCATCGTTTCCGCGCGATGAGAGTCGCGCTCGAGACCATGCACCGCATCTGGCGCGGCGAGCCGGTCAACGGCGGGACATTGTCGCTGTGGCCGGGATGCGAAGGCGGCCCGCCGATCCTGATGGGCGCTTGGCGCAGCCCGCGCTGGATCACTTACGCCGCGAAAGAATGCCAGGGCTGGACCCCCTCCGGCCGCTACAGCAGCTGGGACGATCTCGAAGCCGGTATGCGCATCTACCGCGATGCGGGCGGCACCAATGCCGTTCTTGCCAACGTCGCCGTCGATCTCGCCAACCGGCCCGAATCCGCGGAGCTCGCGGCCGCCACCAATGTGGCGCTGGTCTGTCTCCCGGACGAGGCGCGCCGCCGGTTGAAGCGGATGGAGCAGCTGGGCTTCGACGAGGTCCTGCTGGTCTCGCAATACGGCGAGTTCGACGAGCTCGAACGGGCGCGCGATCTCCTCTGACCGGCGTCGCGGCCACGGATCGGATACACGGGGACCGTCGGCAGCTTGACAGTCAGCGCGGCCGGGGCATGCTGCCCCCGCGATAGCCGATCTCTGCTGAGGGGGCGCGACATGATCAGTGCGGATCTCGCCGGCAAGACGGTGCTGGTGACCGGGGCAGCCTCGGGCATCGGGCTCGCTGCTGCCGAAATCTTCTCGCGCTGCGGCGCCGCGGTGGCGCTCAACCATCTGCCCGACGATCCGCGCGGGCCGGCTGCGGTCGAACGGCTCAAATCCGAAGGCCGGCGGGTCGTCGCGGCGCCGGGCGACGTGGCCCGGGCGGGCCAGGCCGAGCGGATGGTGGCGAGCGCCATCGACGCGTTGGGCCGGCTCGATTTCCTCGTCAACAATGCCGGAACCCCGGCGACGCCGACGCCGATCCCGTTTTCCGAGCTCGACGCGCTGACCGAGGATTTCTGGTCGACGATCCTGACGACCAACCTGATCGGTCCGTTCCGCTGCGCCCATGCCGCGGTCCCGGCATTGAAGGCCGCGCAGGGCGCGATCTGCAACACCGCCTCGATCGCCGGAGTGATGGGCAGCGGCAGCAGCATTCCCTATGCGACCAGCAAGGCCGGGCTGATCAACCTGACCCGCAGCCTGGCGCGCACCCTCGCCCCCGAAATCCGGGTCAACGCCGTGGCGCCGGGCTTTGTCGACAGCCCGTGGAACAAGGACTGGCCGGGGGACCGCAAGCAGGCCGCGGTCGAGCGCACGCCCTTGAAGCGCGCGTGCCGGCCCGAGGACATCGCCGAGACGATCTTTTTTTGTGCGCCGGGGCGGCGATGATCACCGGCCAGACCGTCATCGTCGACGGCGGCCTGACGCTTTAGATCGAAGCGCGGGCGTCTCGCCCGCGGTCCCAGACGCGGGAGGGAAGCTGAAATGAGCGAACGGCAAACCGTCAACGGCGCGCAATGGCTGGCGCGGGCCTTGGCCGGGACCGGGATGACCCACGTCTTCTTTGTCGAATCGGTGATGCGCCGGACCCTGATGGAGTTCGAGGATCTGGGGGTGACCCGCATCCTCGCCCATTCCGAGAAAGCCGCGGCCTATATGGCCGACGGCTATGCCCGTATCGCCGGCCGGCCGGGGGTGTGCATGGCGCAGTCGGTGGGTGCGGCCAACCTCGCCTCGGGCTTGCAGGACGCCTATCTCGGTCACAGCCCGGTAGTGGCGTTGACCGGCCGCAAGGAGCCCTCGTTCCAACACCGCAACAGCTACCAGGAGATCGCGCACGCCCCGCTCTTCGCGGCGGTGACCAAGCTTTCGGCGCCGGTCGATTCAACCGCTGAATTGCCGCGCCTCTTGCGCCATGCCTGGCGCGCCGCCCTGGCCGAGCCCCCGCGGCCGACCCACCTCGATTTTTCGGGCTTGCAGGGCGACGTGATCGAATTGGGCCAGACCGGGGAGCCGACCGTCATCGACCCGGAAGCGCGGCAGATCCCTGCGCATCGCCCGGTCGCCGACGAGCGCGACATCGAGCGCGCCGCCGCGGCCTTGAAGGCAGCCGGGCGCATCGCGATCGTCGCCGGCGACGGCGCCGCCGCCTCGCGGGCGGGGCCCGAGGTGCTGGCATTGGCCGAGGCATTGGCGGCGCCGATCGCGACCTCGCTCGGCGCCCGCGGCATCATCCCGACCCGCCATCCATTGTCGGCCGGCGTTCCCGGCAGCTATTCGGCGCCGCCGGCCAACCGCATCGTTCACGGCGCCGACCTCGTGCTCTATGTGGGCTGCGATACCGGCGATCAGGTCACCTTGAACTGGACCGTGCCGTCGCTCGACACCAAGATCGTGCAGATCGACGCCGACCCGCTCGAGATCGGCCGCAGTTATCCGAACACGATCGGGGTCGTCGGCGACCCCAAGGCGACGGTTGCCCGCCTAACTCAAACTGTCGGGCGTCCGGCGCGCGATCGCAGCTTTGCCGAGGAGGCGGCGCGGATCGTCGCCGATTGGCGTGCGACGATGATGCCGCTCGTCAGCGACGATCGGACGCCGATCCGGGTCGAGCGGCTCTGCGAGGAGATTACCAAGGCATTGCCGGCCGACGGCATCCTGGTGGCGGATACCGGCTATTCCGGCATCTGGACCGGGACGATGATCGACTTCAACGGCGCTGGTCAGACCTATCTGCGCGCGGCGGGGTCGCTCGGCTGGTCGTTTCCCGCCTCGCTCGGCGCCAAATGCGCCGCACCCGACCGGGCAGTGCTGTGCTTCACCGGCGACGGCGGCTTCTACTATCACCTGGCCGAGCTCGAATCGGCGCGCCGTTGCGGGATTGCGGCCGTTGTCGTCGTCAACAACAATTCGGGTTTTGGCCAGAACCTGACCGGGGTGCGCCGGATCGCGGGCAACCGGCCGGGCCGCGGCGAGGCGCTCGTTCGTTTCGGACCGACCGATTTCACCGCCGTTGCCAGGAGCTTTGGCGTGCGTGGCATCCGGGTCGAGCGAGCGGCCGAGATCGCACCCGCTCTGGTCGAGGCGCTCGGCGCCGGCGAGCCGGTCGTGGTCGATGTCGTCACCGACCTCGAGCCGCGCGCACCCGAGCCGTGGTCTCCGGCCGGCAGGTCCTGAAACACTCACCGCAGCTGTCGTCGTCGCGCCGCCGCAAGATCGCGCCGGGCGCAGAGGCCGCAACGGGCCCGATCGCGCGCTCAACCGCCGACGCCGAGGCTGCGAATTTTCTCGAACACCGGATCGATCTGGGCGCGATAGGCGGGACAGGCCGAGCGCGACAGCCATAGCTGCTCAAAGGCGTTCGCGCGCGAATCCGGATAATGCTCGCGGAATGCGGCCACCGCCCGCGCCGCTTCGCCGCGCCGCCCGATCAGCGACAGCGAGGCCACCAGAAACAGCTGAGCGCCACCGTAGCTCGGGTTGCGCTCCAGGGACTTCTGCAGCAGCGCGATCGACACTTCGGTCCGGCCGAGCAGCAGTTCGGCAAATCCGCCGAAGAAAAACCAGATGCTGTGCCGCCGATCCATCGGATCGAGGCGCATCGCCCGCTCAACTGCCGGCAAGGTGTCCTCGGCGTGACCGCGAAAGGCGGCGTTGTACCCGCCGAAACCATGCGCAACGCCGAGCCGCGGGTCCGTTCTCAACGCGCGCTCGAAAGCCTCGGCCGCTTCCTTCAGCTGACCGCCGGCCGAGCACAGCATCCCTTTGACGCAGTTTGCAAAGGCGTGATCGGGCGCCAGCGCCAATGCGTTTGCGATCGCCTCCCGCCCCAGATCGAACGCCGCCGTGGCGGCGCTCGAATTGCCCCACCACGGTTGACTGACCAGATGCTGGCAGGTACGGGCGAGACCAATCAGCGCTTCGAGGTTCTGCGGGTCGATCGCCAGCGCAGCCAGAAACCAGCGCTGCGCCTCGGCCGTCAGCTCGGCGCGCATCTTGCCCCTGAGCGCGCTCGCCGCTTGGGCGAGACATTCGTCGACGTCGAGCTCTTTCCCTGCGGAGGTGAGGGCGCGGCGGCTCACCTCCCGCAGCAGCAGCGCGTGAACCTCGCGGGAGATCTGGCGGGTGATCCTGGTCTGAACCGGCGCCAACTCTTCGGGATCGAACTCGTAGCGACCCGCCCAGCGGTACTCCGCGGTCACCGCGTCGGTAACCTGCACGTTGACGCGCAAGGTGCGCGCCCCGCTGCGCTGCGCGCTGCCGGTGACCAGATATTCGATTTCTGCATCGCCCGCCCGAGTCGGCGTTGCGATCGGTCCGCGCTCGTCTGCGACCCGCGCGAGCGCCAATCGGCCGTGGCGCAGCAGGTCGGTCACGAGGTCTTCGGAGAACGCCTCCACCAGGTACTGCTGATCGGGATCCCCGGTCAGATTGCGCACCGGCACCACGGCAACGGCGATGCTCGGCAACAGGCAGGGCCATCGTAACCGGGCCGATTCCGGGGCGGGCGAAGCCGGACCCGGGATGCTGCGCGGCAATGGAAGCGGGTCGGCCAGGCTGGGCGGCGCTTCCGCCCGATCCGGCGCGCGGGTGTTGGCGGCCGGCTCGCTGCTGCCTCCCGCGCGCGCGATCTCATTCGCAAGCGCCTGGGTCTCGCCATCGGGGGCCACCCCTAGCTCGCGCTTCAGGATATCGGTGCAGATGCGGTACTGCCGCAGCGCTTCGGGTCGCCTTCCGGCACGCGCGTAGGCGCGGATCAGCGCCCGCTGGCCAATCTCCGACAGCGAATCGAGCCCTGCCAGCCGGCGTGCCGATTGAATGCCCGCGTCGTACTCGCCGGCCTCGTCCTGCAACACCGTCAGGCGCTGCAAAACGCCGCAGATGAGGTCGAGCGTGCGGTCGCGTTCGGCGGCGAGCCATTCCTGAAACGGTTCGGAATCAATGACGAAATCGCTAAGGAATTCGCCTCGATAAAGTTCGGCTGCAACCGCCAGCTCGGCCTGGTTTGAGGATCGTGCAAGCCGCTCGAAACGCTCGCTGTCGAGGTCGATTTCTTGAAGGCGGCAATTGGCGAATTCGGCAGCCAGGTGACGCTTGGCGCCCGGTCCCAATGCCTTTCGCAGCTCCAGCAGACAATTGCGCAGGCTATGACGCGCCTGATCCGAGCCCTGATAGGGCCACAGCAGATCGGCGAGCCGCTCGCGGCTGACGGGCCGCCCGCCCTGGGCCGCCAGATAGGCAAGAAGGGCACGCGCCTTCCTCGGGACCTTCCCGAGCCGGCAATCGCCAACCTCGATCACCAGCGGTCCGAGGAGGCCGATCAGCAATGCCATGACCACCGTCCCGTCGCATCACCAGACGAGCCAGAGCCGATCGCAACGCTGGCGGATCGATCCAACCTCGCGACAATCTTGATAGCGGCTCGAGCCGCTATCAAGAAAATAGTCTTCGACCTGTCGTCCGGGCGATCAATGGTCGGGTGCCGCGTCATTTCCTAATCCCTCATGATAAGCGGCGATTTTCTGCTCGAGCACGCGGCACAGCGCATGGAGCCCGCGGGCGCGCAACGGCGCGAGAAGGTCCTCGTATCGTATAGCACGGTGATTGATCGGCGCCGGCACGGCTTGCTCCCAAAGCTCGATCGGGGTCAGGCTCGGGCCGAACGCGTCAGTTTCTTCGATGCCCGCCGCCAGCAGTTCCAGCCGGGTGCGCAAACATTTTTCGCAGCGTCCGCAGTTCGCCTCGGCCGCGGCGCTTTCGGGGCACACACGCAACGCCGCGAGCGCTCTCGGCCAGCTCGCCAGATCCCGCACCTTGTCCAGGCGGGTAAAGCGTGCGCCGTCGTGGATAATGGTGACACGCTGGCTGGAAAACAGCCCGTCGACGGCGACATGAGAGCCCACCGGAACCGGATTGGCGACATCGTAGGTGCCGCCGATGAACAAAAAGGCAGGCCCGCGCAACGCCGCGTGACCAACCGCGGCCAGCGCCGCCCCGTTGTGGCGGTTCGCCCAAAAGCCCGGCTTCGAGGGCAGATGCCGCAGGTTTGTTCGGCACGTCACCAGATGCACGCCGGTTTCATCGGTGATCGGCTTCAGCCGCTTCAGCGCTGTCAGAAAGCGCTCGTTCTCCGGGGCGCGTGCCCGCTTGCCGATGTCGAACCCATGGATGAACAGGACCTTGCGGATGTAGGCGGGATCCTCCGGGCGATAAAGGCGCCGATTGCGCATCAGCAGATGGAGTCCGTCGATGCCGCCCGACAAAAAGGCCGCCCCGCACCGCGGCCCGGCTGAGGCGGTCTCGGCGCATCCGGGAGGGGAAGTCTCGATCGTCGGCGCGGGACCCGGCATCCCGCCCCAGCTTGACCACCAGGCATGGGCGGTACGCAGCCCCTCGACAAGCATCGGACAAGCTTGACCCTCGACCCGTATCCGCGCCTCCCCATGCACCGCGGCGAGAGGAAAGCAGGCAGCCAGAAATGCGTCCGCACGGGGTCCGCCGCTCCATCGGTGGCGGTCCGGGCCGTCGCCTGCATCGATCGCATCGTCCTCGATCTCATCCTCAGAGATCTCAAAGTTGAGGCGCTGTTCGGGATAGTTCCGGTCTTCCCACGAGACGGTCGCGGACAGCACCCGCTCGTCCACGGTCACGGTCACGGCGAGATCGTCGATCAGCATCGGTGCATGATCCTTCTAATCGGGGGCGGGCCGGCTCCAATCACGATGCGGCTCGGTGGTCGCTGATGGCCGTGGCCTTTCTCTTAACCAAGGTGTCGTTACCTCCCTCTTAACCTAAAGTTAGCGCGACGTGCGTCAAAGAACCGTCCCAGTCGGCGTCAGAAGAAATCTTCGCGAGAAATCTTAATCAGCGCTTTCCACCAATACGGATTTCGCTGCGTCCGGCCGCGACAACCGGGTCTCGCCGGCTTGCGTCGGCGCGGCCGCCCCGTTCGTGGACCCGCAGGCATCGATTGATCACCGCGTTCCTGCCCATCATTCCCGGCTCGGCTGGCGGGTCCGGACGCGACTGGGAATATGTTAAATTTGGGTCCCATTCATTTTTGACGCGCTGCTGACATAATTACAGACGGTCTGCTGACCACAACCGGCAAATTCTCTCCCGGCGAGCGAAACAAAACGTGGGATTTGTCGATGTACGTGAGTTCATGCTGCAGACGAGCGAGACTCGACGCGGGGCCCAAGACCAGCCGTCCTTTGGTGGGGTCTATTCGACAGCCGGTTCACTTCAAGCGTGATAGCCGCGTTTCTTTTGCCGCGACGGTCAACATTCGACCCGTAGGGTCAGCGGCATCCACCTGCGGCCGATCCCGCGACCTACGTCGGCAGTTTTGAGGCATGCCGGTCGTGTTTCCAATTCGCCTGCCTCGGTTTGTGCCGGAGGCGGGTCGAGGCGCGGCGTCGGTAAGGCGCGTGGCAGTGCGGCGGAGGGGGCAATGCAGGGGTTCGACAACTGCTTTGCCGAACTGAAAGACCCGCGTTCGGGCGGAGCCAGGCGCCACGACCTCATGGAAATATTGACGATCGCACTGTGCGCGGTGTTGTCCGGCGGCCAGACCGCGGTCGACATGGCAGTATTCGCGGAGGCCAAGCAGGAATTCCTCGGAAGCTTCCTTGAACTGAAAAACGGGGTGCCGAGCCACGACACCTTCAGCCGGGTGTTTCGGCAACTCGATCCCGATCAGTTCCGCGCCTGCTTCCAGAGATTTATGGCGCGCTTCAGCGAAAATTGCACCGGCGTCATTGCCATCGACGGCAAGGTCCTGCGCCGCCCGCTCGACTCCACTCATCCCGGCTCGGCGTTGCATATGATCAGCGCCTGGTGTTGCGACACCCGTCTGGTGCTGGCCCAGATCGCAACGACGGCCAAGACCAGGGAGAACACGGCGGTCGTCCAATTATTGGATATGCTCGCATTGAACGGTACGATCGTGACCACCGATGCGCTCAATTGTCAGCGCGACATCGGCCGCCGGATCGTCGCCCAGGGCGGCGACTATGTGTTGGCGCTGAAGGGCAATCACCACGCTCTGCACGCCGACGCGGTTCGGTTCTTTGACGATCCGGAGCACGAGACGGCCGCCAGCCATTCGACGCGACGACAACGATCACGGCCGGGTCGAGATCCGCATCAGCCTCGTGTCGACCGACATCGACCGGCTGCAGGCGCGGCATCAATGGCCGGGTTTAGCCGCTCTCGGCAGGGTGATCCGGATCCGTAAAACAAGTCCCAAAACGGGCAACAAGACCACCCGAGAGAACGCCTATTATCTGCTGAGCGCGCCGCTGTCGCCGGAGCGCCTGGGGCAAGTCGCCCGCTCCCATTGGGGCGTGGAGAATCGCCTCCACTGGGTCCTGAATGTCGTCATGAACGAGGACCAAGTCCGCAGCCGTCGGGACAACAGCCCCTACAACCTCGCCATCCTGCGGCACATGGCTCTCAACTTGATGCACAAGGACCGGTCGAAGGTCTCTTTGCGCGGCAAATTCAATCTTGCCGCCTGGAAGGAGGATTTCCTGGCCCAGCTGCTCGCCCAGGCCTGAATGGAATCGTCTCAAGGGGTGAGATCAGGAGAATTCGCTGCCAAATCGAAATCACTTGGTAATTTGCTTGTGTTTAGAGAGTATACCCATGGCCCAGCAACCGCCACGCTGCCTCATGGGAGCTTCGATTGCCATTTGACAATGTGCGATCGCTTCATCTCGTAGAGGTCGACCGCCCGGAGGTCCTGCTCGCCGGGACCGCGCTCGCATCCTTCCGCGCGCAGCATCCTTATCTGCTGTTTCGCCGCACCGCTCTGCCGGCGATTCGCCGTCTCGTCAACGCCGATCCCGACCTGCAGGCGCGGTCGGCCAAGCTTGTGTCCGAGATCCCGGCCGCCGCGATGCCGCGCGACCTGCGCGCTGCGCTCAAGCGCCGTGCACGGCGCTTGATCGCGACTTCGTTCGTCGCGCTCACCGCCGATGGCGCCGCCGCCGAGGCGGCGCTGGCGACGACCTGCAATGCGCTCGACGAATTTGCCGCAGCCGCGAGCTGGAAAGAACGGCCGGTCATCCGCTCCTTTCTCGATTGCGCCGAAATTGCCGTCGCCGTGTCTCTGGCCTACGATTGGCTCTACCACAAGCTGACACCGCGCAAACGCGCGGAGATCGAGAGCGCGATCCGGCGCAATGTTCTCGAACCGGCGCTCGCCGCCTACGAGGATCGCTCGCTGCTGTGGCCGAAACGGCGCGATAATTGCACCCTGGTGTCGAATTCGGGCATTCTGATCGCAGCTCTCTCGGTATTGCGATCGCAGCGCGAGCTTTCGTCGGAACTGGTGCGACGCAGCCTCGTCTCGTCCTGGAACGTGTTCTCGGCGCTGGCGCCGGACGGGGCATGGCGCGAGGGCCTCAGTTACTGGTCTCTGGCGATGCGCTATGCGGGTCTGATGGTGGCGGCGCTGGAGAGCACTTTGGGCGACAGCTTCGGCCTTGCCGGCCGGCCGGGCTTTGCCGAAACAGGCGATTTCGCGCTGCATGCGGCGGGGCCGTTCGGGGCCGCCTTCAACTTTGGCGATTCGGACCGACGTTTTGACGTCTCGCCGCTCGCTTGGCACGCTCATCGTTTTGGCCGGCCGATCGACCGCTGGCTGCTCGGCGGACGCGACGGCGTGGCATCTCCCGTTCGCGACCATTTGGCCGAAACGGGACGGCATATGTCCGGTGACGCTCGGCCTGCCTACCGGCAAGGTATTCCACAGCGGAGATCTCGCCTGCTTCCGCAATACCTGGTCGACCGATCCGCGGGCCGGCCCGGTCTACTTGGCGATCAAGGGCGGAAACGTCTCTGGCCGGGCGGGCGATGGCGCTCCGCGTGCAGAAGACGTGATCCTGCACGCTCAGGCCGACGCCGGCACCTTCGTTCTCGATGGCGCGCGGCACCGCTGGGTCGTCGATATGGGCGCCGATGATTACGATCTCCCGGGCTATTTCGACCACGGGAAGGATGCCAGGTCGGGGCGGCGGTGGCAGTACTATCGCTCGCAGGCCGCCGGTCACAACACGCTCACGATCGGCGGGTCGGATCAGGTGCCGAATGCGCCCGCGGCGATAATCGACGGTTGCGTCGAGGGCGACTGCAAATGGGCGGTGTTCGATCTGTCCAGGGCCTATGGCAAACCCCAGGGCACCGTCCGGCGCGGCGCCGCCCTGATCGGCCGCAAGGTGGTCATTCAGGACGAGGTCGACCCCGCGGCGTGCCGCAACGTCGTGTGGGCGATTCACACCAGCGCCGAGCCGATCAGCCTGGCAGGCTCGCTCGCGCGCTTGCGGCTGGGGGAGGATCGGCTCGTCGATCCGCATCCTGGAGCCGGCCGGGGCCCGTTTCGAGCTGGCCGGGCCGCCGCCGCCGCGATCATTCGCGCTCGATGCCGCGCACCAGCTGCACGGGCCCCTGCCAGAAGGCGGCACCACTGTGTCCGAATTGCCGCACCGGGCGGATGAGCCGGGGCGGCCGGCAGCCGGCGCGCCCATCCGCAGGCTGCAGATCGCCTGGCCAGCGGGAACGCGCCGCTTGACCGTGCTGCTGCTGCCCGATTGCGACCGAGACGAACCGGCGTTGCCGGTCGCCCCGCTCGATCATTGGCTGGCCCGCCGACCCATCTGGCTGACAGGGCTGCCCAGGCGCGGCTGCCGAACGCGCGGGGCACACATCGCGATGCGGGCTTCCCCTGTAAGGCGCGCGACATCTAAGGTGGGCTATTCTCGGGGAGAGCCACCGGCGAGTCTCGATCATGCCTGAGCCTGCCAGCCCGCCTGCCCCGGCAGCGGACGAATTTACCCTGGTCAGACGCAGGGTCGTGCTGTTGAGCCTGACCTGGGCATCGTCGTTGGGAATTGTGGCTTCGACCATCTATGTTCCATCGGTGCCGGCGATCGCACGCGCCTTCGATACCCCGGTCGCCCGGGTGCAGCTCACCTTCGTCGGGTATCTGCTCGCCTTCGCCATCAGCATGCTGGTGCTGGGTCCGCTGTCCGACCGCTATGGCCGACGGCGGACAGTGCTCTGCGGCCTCGCCCTGTGTGCACTCAGCAGCTTTGTCTGCGCCTTCAGCCCGACGATCGAAGTATTGATCGCCGCGCGGGTGCTCCAGGGCATCGGCGCCTGCGCCGGAATGGTCGTCGGTCGCGCGCTGACCCGGGAGATCTGGGGACCGGAGGCAGCCGCCCAGGTCATCGCCGGGCGGGCGATCGCGGCCACCCTTATGCAGGCCTGCGCGCCGGTGCTCGGCGGGTATCTGCAGGAATGGTTCGGCTGGCGCGCCAACTTTGCTGCGGTCGCGGTGCTCGCCGGCTTCGCCATGGTGCTGATGGTCCGCTATGTTCCGGACCGCGGCAACAGGCCCGCGCGCGCGTGCGACCGGCGAAGGCATGCTGGCGAGCTATCGCACCCTGATCGGCACCCGCCGTTTTCTTGGCTATGCCCTTTCCGCCGCCGGCGCCCATGCCGGGTTTCACATCTTCGCGGCCGGCGCTCCCGCGGTGCTGATCGGCCGCTTCGGGGTCAGCGCCCGAGCAATACGGCTATTACGCCGCACTGCCGCCGCTGGGCTTTCTGATCGGCAGCTTTCTCTCCAATCGGTTGACCGTCCGGCTCGGGGTCAACGGCCTGATCACGATCGGCACGACGGTGCTGATCCCGGCCGGTTTTGTCATGGTGGCGCTGGCGCTGCTGCACGTCCCTGGTCCGTTTGTCGTGATTGGGCCGATGATATTCGTGTGCTGCGGCAGCGGTCTGATCACCCCCAACGCCGCCGCCGCCAGCCTCGGGGTCAACCCCCGGACGGTTGGCGCCGCCTCGGGTCTCGGCAGCTTTATCCAGATGAGCGGAGCCGCGGGCGGCACCGCCGCGCTGTCGCTCGGGCCGAGCGGGCACCCGCTGACCCTGGCGGTCGTCATCGCGCTGGCCGGGCTGTTTTGCCTGACCGCGTTCAGCTCGCTGATGCGATTCGGCCGGCGGTCGGCCAAGGCGAACGCCGGAGCGGCGGTCTGACCGGCCTCCTCGGCGGCGGCCGATCTGCGGCACGCGCTCTGCCGCCTCCCGCCGGCTGGCGACCTCAAGAGCACGATCGCCGCGTATTTTCCGGCGACCGCCGCGCTGGGCCTGGCGGCCGTGCCGGAAATCCGCGCGCTCGAAGCACGTCTCGACCGAGACGAGGCGGTCGGCCGCGACACGTCCTTTGTGCGCCAGGCGATCGGCGAATTGCTGTGGCGGCTGCAATACACCGGCGACGCGCACGCGGCGGGTGCGGCCTTCCAGCGGCTGCGTGCCCTCGCCGATCTGCCGGCCCCCCCGAGCGGTCTTCTCCCGGACCAGGACGGCAGCTTCGGCGCCGGCACCGAGGTGTGGTTTCTCAAGCTCGACGCCTCGGCCGATCATCTGCTCGCCGACGACTTCGCCGGCGCGGGCCACCCGCCGCGATTTCTCGACCGCGTCAACGATCCGGAGCGTCTGGCGAGCTATCTCGACAGCCTCCTCGTCTCGCGCCTCGCCGAGGACGGCATCGACCGCCGCAAAGAGCTGAACTTTGCCACCGCCGATCTCGTCCGCCTGATCCTGCGTCGCCGCCCGAGGGGCTACCCTTGGGACCGGCGGCTCGCAGCTGTTATCCGCCGCTTCATTGCCCGATGGCAGGACGGCGCGACCGGATTCTTCGGGGCGGATTACGAGATCGGCGGACAGCGCTGGCGCACCGTCGATCTCAGCTTGACCTTCCACATGGCGCGCTACCTCGAAGGCCGGATCGGCTATTGGCCGCAGCTGATCGACACGCTGCTCGAGATCCGCGGCGATCTCTACCCCAATGGCTGGCTCGACGACATCGGCTTGAGCAACCACAACAATTACGATGTGGCAGTGCTGTTCCAGCTCGGCTGGCCCGAAATGCGCCGCGATCAGCGCCGGCGGGCGGCGGTCGAGATCGAGCGCCTGCTGGCGTGGTGCCTCGAGACCGCGATCGCCGCCGACGGCGCGGTGATGGCCCGCGCGGTCGGCAAATCTCTGCCCGAAAGCTATTATTTCGCGGTCGCGTTTCTCGATACGATCGGCGTTTTCGACGCGGCAAAGCGGTTTTGGACGGATCGCGCATTCCCCGATGCGCCGGCACTGCGGGCATTGCTGGAGCGCCAGATCCTCCGGCTGCCCTGCGGCGACCCGATGGCGCGGATGGCGCTGGCGCGCTTGCGCCGCTGACCGGTGGATTTGTCTCGGCCCGATCCGCTAGGATGGAGGCCAAACGACGCGATGAGGAACCGCAAATGCCGATGACCGCCGAAGCCGAGGCCCGCCGCGATGTCCGGGTCGAAGACGTCGAATACCAGCGCCAGGGCGGCCGCCCGCTGCTGGCCCGGCTCTACCGGCCGAGCGGAGCCGGGCCGTTCCCGGCAGTGTTGCAGATCCATGGCGGCGCTTGGGTCAACAAAGACCGCACCGACAACGACTTCATCGCCAAGGCCTTCGCCCAGAGCGGCATCCTGGTTGCCTCGCTCGATTTTCGGATGCCGCCCGAGGCCCCCTACCCCGCCTCGCTCGCCGACATCAATCTCGGCGCCCGCTGGCTCAAGGCGCATGCCGCAGAATACCACACCCGCGCCGACTGGGTCGGCAGCTTCGGCACGTCGAGCGGCGGGCACCAGGTGCTGCTGGCGGCGATGCGGCCCGACGAACCGCGCTATTCGGCATTGTGGTTGGCCGATGCCCCGGCGATCGACGCCAAGCTCGCTTTCGTGATCTCGGGCTGGGGCGTGCTCGATCCGCTGCTGCGCTACGAGCTGGCCAAAAAGGCCGGCAACGCCGAGCTGCTCGACAACCACCACAATTTCTGGGGCGACGCGGCGGCGATGACCGAGGGCAACCCGCCGCGGATGCTCGATCGCGGCGAAAAGGTGCACTTGCCGCCGGCCCTCGTCTTCGGCGGCGACAAGGATGAATGGGTCCCGGTCGAGCTGATGCGGCATTTCGCCGAGTCTTGGCGCAAGGCCGGCGGCGAGGTCGAATTGGAGCTCTACGAGGGCGCCAATCACGGCTTTATGACCGGCAAGCCCGACGCCCCCTACGCCGCCCGCGCGATCGACCGAATGAAGGGCTTCATCCGCAAGCACACCACCGGCTAAGACCAAAAGTCGGCGGCCCACTAGGCACTGATTGAGGTCGCGGATGAAATCGGCGGCCGCTTTGAGGCGGATGACGGGCGCGACCCTCGGGCCGACGCCTGCCGCCCTCAAACGGGTTTGTGGCAGACTGCCTCGATGTTATGGCCATCGAAATCAAGCACGAAGGCGCTGTAGTAATTCGGATGATAGTGCGCGCGCAGTCCCGGCGCTCCATTGTCACGGCCTCCGGCTGCAAGCGCCGCCGCATAGAACGCGTCCACGATTGCCCGGTCCGGCGCGGTGAAGGCCACGTGGACAGCCGTCTGCACGCTGTCATGAGAGCCGATCCAAAAGAAGGCCTTCCCGCCAGATCCATAGCCGGCGAAGATTTCTCCCTCGGCGTAAAGCCGCTCAATACCGAGCGGGCTCAGTGCCCTGTCATAGAATGTTTTCGAGCGCTCCAAGTCGCTGACCCTGATCGTCACGTGATCCAGCATCGATTCCCGCTTGCGCATCAATGCCGCCGGCATAGCGGATCACGCATCCTGCACGTATCTGCAGCTGCGCGACGCGTGTCGGATCGCGATAGCCGGAAACAGAACCAGGCCTCAGCGCTCGGCCGCGGAGAGGGCCTGGTCGAGGTCGGCGATCAGGTCGGCGGCGGATTCGAGGCCGATCGACAGGCGCACGACATCGGGGCCGGCGCCGGCGGCCTCCCGTTGCTCGTCGGTCAATTGGCGGTGAGTGGTCGAGGCCGGGTGCAGGATCAGGCTGCGGGTGTCGCCGATATTGGCGAGGTGCGAGAACAGCTGCACGCTTTCGACGAGCCGAATTCCGGCCTCGTAGCCGCCCTTGACGCCAAAGGTGAACACCGCCCCTGCCCCTTTCGGCAGGTATTTCAACGCGAGCTCATGGTATGGGCTGTCCTTGAGCCCGGCATAGGAGACCCAGGCGACGCGCGGGTGGGCGGCGAGAAATTCGGCGACCTTGCCGGCATTTTCGACATGGCGGTCCATGCGGACATGCAGGGTCTCGATGCCGGTCAGGGTCAGGAACGCGTTCATCGGCGACAGGGTCGGGCCGAAATCGCGCAACGCCACCGCGCGGGCTTTGGTCGTAAAGGCAAAATCGCCGAAATTCTCGAAAAATTTCAGCCCATGATAGGCCGGCTCGGGATCGGTCAGCGACGGAAAGCGGTTGCCCTCGTCCCCAATCGAACCGCCCCAATTCGACAACCATGCCGCCCAGCGCATGGCCGTGCCCGGAGAGGAACTTGGTCGTCGAATGGCAGACGATGTCGGCACCCCATTCGAACGGCCGGCACAGATACGGCGTGGCTAAGGTGTTGTCGACGATCAACGGGATGCCGGCCTCGTGCGCGATCGCCGCGACCTTTTCGAGATCGACGACGATACCGCCGGGATTGGCGAGGTTCTCGACAAAGATCGCCTTGGTCCGCGGGGTCAAGGCACGGCGGAAATTCTCGGGATCGACCGGATCGACGAAGGCGCATTTCCAGCCGAGCTTCTTGAACGACAGCCCGAACTGGGTCAGCGAGCCACCATAGAGATTGCGCGAGGCGAGGAACTCGTCGCCGGGTTCGAGCAGCGTGAAAAAGATCAGAAATTGTGCCGCATGACCCGAGGCGGCGGCGAGTGCGGCGCGGCCGTCTTCGAGGCTCGCCACCCGCTCCTCGAGCACCGAAACGGTCGGGTTGTTGAGCCGCGCGTAGATGTAGCCGAAATTGTGCAGGTTGAAGAGGCCGGCGGCGTGGTCGACGTCGTCGAACACATAGGCCGCGGTCTGGTAGATCGGGGTCGAGCGCGCGCCGGTCACCGGGTCGGGGGCCGCACCCGCATGAACCGCGCGGGTCTCGAAGCCGTGCGGCATGTTGGGCGAGGCCGCGGGCCGCGTGCTTTGACCCGGCGGGCGAGCGGCGGCTCGGGCGGGCGGTTCCTGATAATGCCGCTGTTGACCCCGCTCCACGACAATTCGCCGCCGAGCCGGCCGAATTCGATCTTCGGGCAGCGGTTCATCACGACTTCAATGCCGGCCGCCTCGGCCGCAGCCGCCGCCGTATCGTTGCGGATGCCGAGCTGCATCCACAGGACCTTGGCGCCGATCGCGATCGCATCCTCGACCACCGCCGAGGCTTCACGCGCGGCACGGAACATGTCGACCATGTCGACGCGCTCGGGGATGTCGCGCAGATTGGCGTAGACCCGCTCGCCGAGCAGGTCCTGGCCGGCGATGCCGGGGTTGACCGGGATCACCCGATAACCCTTGTTCTGCAGATACTTCATGACGAAGTAGCTGGGCCGGTTCCAGTTCGACGAGGCGCCGACCATCGCGATCGTGCGCACGCGCTCGAGGATCGCGCGCAATTGCGCGTCGGAATAGGGAATGGGTTCGAGCCCGCTCATCGCACTCCTCCCTCGATCGATCGCCGGCCCGCTCCCGCGTCGCGCTCGAGCGCCCGAGCAGGTCACCAGAACAGCGCGGTGCCCTTGAGCCCGATGCCGCCGTTTTTGTCGATTGCCCCGAGCGCCCCAAAGAGCCGCAACCGGCACGGCCAAGCCGGGACGCAGTCGTCGGGTCGAGCGCGATCGGGCGTGGCTGCGCGCTGCGGATCGTTGTCGGGTGGAGTCGTCAGATCGACCGGCGGCAATTGCAACCTGAGCGGCCGAGTCGACTGCGCCCGCGCGGTCGGCAGGCAGGCGACCAGCGCCACCGCGATCGCAGCCGCCGGCCAGCCGCGGCCCATTCGTCGGGTCAGAGCGCCTTCAACATCAATTCGGCGCTGGAGACGTCGAATTGGCCGGGCTGCTCGACATTGAGCTCTTTGACCACCCCGTCATCGACCAGCATCGAATAGCGCTGGGTGCGCATACCCATGCCCTCCTTGACGCGGTCGAGCTCGAGCCCGATCGCGCGGGCGAAATCGCCGCTGCCGTCGCCGAGCATCACGACCTTGCCGGCAGCCCCGTGCTCCTTGCCCCAGGCGTCCATGACAAACTGATCGTTGACCGCGATGCAGGCGATCGTGCCGACGCCCTTGGCCTTCAGCTCGTCCGCGTGGGTGACGTAGCTCGGCAGATGCCGCTGCGAGCAGGTTCGGGTAAAAGCGCCGGGCACGCCGAACAGCGCCACCTTCTTGCCGCGGAAAAACTCGTCGGTGGAGACCGCCTGGACCCCGTCCGGCCCTACAGTGCGCAATGTCGTCGACGGCACCTTGTCGCCAACCTTGATGGTCATATCGCCCTCCCGAATGTCGGTGCCCCCATCCCAGCACAGAGGCGTCCCGGCTTCAACCGATGATGCAGCGCCATCGGACGGGCCGGCTCTCGTCGCCATCTCTTGGACCGCGGCCGACGGTCTCGATGCTGCCGCGATGCGGCGGCTGACGGCGGAACTGTCGGACGACGAGGCGGCCCAGGCGCAGGCCTTCGTCTTCGATCGCGACCGAACGACCTATATCGCGGCGCACGCGATGCTGCGCCGGGTCCTGCGGCGCGCGCTCGGCGGCGAAGAGCCGCGTTTCGCGCGCAGCCGGCTCGGCCGGCCGGAGCTGATGCGGCCGATCCACGACGCGGCTGTTCCCTCGTTCAACCTGACGCATACGCGCGGGTTCGCCGCTTGTGCGATCCTCAATGGGGCGCCGGTCGGCATCGACGCCGAGAACCTGCTGCGGCCGATCGATGCGGCCGAGATGGCGGCGCGCTGGTTCGCGCCATCGGAAATTCTGCTTCTGGACCAGATTGCCCCAGAGCGCCGAACCGAAATGTTTTTCCGGATCTGGACCTTGAAGGAGGCGATCCTGAAGACGACCGGGCACGGGCTGCGCATCGAGCCCCAGCTGTTCGCGGTCGACCCGGATCGCGGCGGCACCTCGATCCATGAGGATCTCGGCCTCCCCGCCCGCTGGCGGCTCGCCGAGTTCTCTCCGCTGCCCCATATTCGCCTCGCCGTCGCCAGCCCGGGCGAAGGCCGGCTCACCGCGTCGCTCAACCGCGTCGAGCTGCGGTAAACCTTCACGCGAGGCGAGGCAGCACCTTTTCGGTCAGCAGCATGAAGGTTTCGTGGCTGAGCGGGGCGCACAGCAGATAATCGAGGCCGATCTCGTCGCGCAGCCGCAGAATTTGCTCGGTGACCGCCTCAGGCGTGCCGTGCAGGATCACCTCGTCGAGGTAGCGCTGGACCGGGTCGATCCCCTCGGGGGTGAAGTTCGCCTGCATGACCGGGCGATGCTGCGCGCCGAGATAGGAATTGACGATCCATTGGGCACCGCCGCGCGCCACCTCGGCCGCCGCCCGCGTATCGCCGGCGAGCGCCACCAGCCGCGCGACCGGGATGTCCCGGCCGGTATCGGAAAAGCCCGCTGCAGCCAGATGCTCGGCATAGAGTCGGCGCTTGCGGCCGATCTCCGCGGCCGAGGAATGCGGGTCCATCAGGATCGAGAAGCCGCGGCCGGCGGCCCATTCGATCGCACCCTCGGAACTCGCCGCCATCCACACCGGCGGGTGCGGGCGCTGGGCAGGCTTTGGCAGGACCTCGATGCCGTCAAAGCGAAAATGCTCGCCGGTGAAGCTCAGCCGCTCGTCGGTCCACGCCTTGAGCACGATCTCGACGGTCTCGCGGAACCGCGCCGTGCTCTCTTCGGGCGGCACGCTAAAGGCTTCGAACTCGACCCGGGCAAAGCCGCGGCCGGCACCCCAGTTGACCCTCCCGCCGGACAACAGGTCTAAGAGCGCCACCTCCTCGGCCAACCGCAGCGGATGGTAGAACGGCGCCAGCGACACCCCGGTGCCGATGCGCAGCCGGCGGGTGCGGGCGGCGGCCAGCATGCCGACCATATGCACCGACGGACACACGCTGAAGCTCGAAAAATGGTGCTCGGCGAGCCACACTGCCTCGTAGGCGTTGCGGTCCATGATCTCGATCCGGTCGAGCGCGCGGGCGTAGACGGTCGCCAAATCGACCCTCCGCTCCGGCCAGCTGAAGAACTGCAGCACCGCGAATTTCATCGGCCGACGATAGCGGCGGCGGCAGGGTCGGTCCAGCACTCGGCTTGCACGGAACCCAGAGAGAGGTTTGCCATTTCCCCTCCCCGTCGCCCCCGCGGAAAAGCGTGTGAAGAAATTGTTCATTTCTAAAAAGGTCATTCCGGGGCGGTCCGAAGGGCCGAGCCCGGAACCCAAGAACACCGGCATCTCCGATGTGTCCGCAGTTCGGTGTCATAGGTTCCGGGCTCGTGGGCTGCGCCCCCGCCCCGGAATGACAGCATTTCGGTATTTCTTCACACGCGCGGAAGCGGGGGTCCAGGGCCGCTGGCACCCGGCCGGCCGCCCCCTGTTCAAGCCAGGGGCAGGCTATGGGTACCCGCTTTCGCGGGCATGACGAGAACAGCGGCGAGGACCAAGCGTCGAACCGAACCACTATGCGTCGCGGTTCAGGATCTCGGCCAGGCCGGCGGCGGGCTCGAGCCGCAATTGGTCGCCGGTGCGGAACAGCAGGGTCACGTCGCCGTCGAAGCGGTCGACCAGCGCCAAATCGGCGAAGGCCGCACCCTGCGCCAGGATCGGGTTGACCCGGTTGAAGATCAATCCTCGCGGCACGATCGAGCGCGCCGTCATCTCGTGCAGCATCCAGGCGGTGGCGACCCCGCCCTTGGCATTGTCTAGAACCAGGATGCGGTCGACATAGCTCTCGCCGGCGAGCTTGTGCCCCGGCCGCGAGAAAATGCCCTTTATCCGGTCGAGGTCGTAGCGCGCCGAAAAATTATCGGCGGCGACCAGCGCCGTGCCGATGACCGCCGGCCCGATCCCCCGATGGCAGCGCAGCACGATCGGCACTACAGCACCCGGCCGACGATTGCCGACGCGACGCAGCGCTCGAGGCTCGCCAGGCTCGGCCGGTAGCCGTAGCCGCCGATGATGTTGACGAGCTTGGCCGAGTTGGTCATCAGCCGGGTCCAATGATTGGCCTCGGCCATCTCGCGCGCGTAGCTCTGGTAGAAGCAGATGCCCTCGGCGACGACGGCCCCGGCCGCCTCGATCCGTTGGGTCAGGCCCATGCGGTCGGCGGCGTGCTTGATTTCGGGCGAGGTTGTGACCAGGACGGTCGTGTCGGGGTGGATGTGGCGGCCGTCCAAGGCCTGCGCCACGGCGGCGAGCTCGAACAGCGACAATTGCGGGGCGCCGAACACGACGACATCGAGCTTGTCGCCGGCAGCGGCAAAACGCCCGGCGAAGGCGTCGATCTCGGCGCGGCCGATCGACACCGCCTCCGGCGGAGGCCCTGCGAAGGCGGCGTCCTCGGCGGTAATCCCCGGCATGTGGAACAACGCCACCGAGCCGAAGCTCGCCATTGCCGTGCCGAAATGCTTCAAGGCGTCGGAGCCGGGGATCTCTACGACGCCCTCGACGACCGGCACCTGCCAATACGAGCCGCAGGCTTCGCCGATGATGCCGCCCAGCGCCCCCCATTCGCTCAGATCGCGCGCCGTGTCGGTCAGGCGGAACCGCCTGGTGCCGCGGCGGCTTTCGTCGAGGTGATAGCCGTAGCGCGGGGTGCGGCCGGTCAGTGCGGCGGCCAGCGCCGACGGGCCGCCCTCGAAATTGCTGCGCGCGCCGAGGACGCTGTTCGAATAAATGACGACCCCGGTGTCGCCATAGGCGAGATGATCGCCTCTGAGCGGCGCCATGATCGTCTGATAATTGATGCAGGTGTCGGTCATCAGCACGCCGAAGGCGCGCAGTGCGGCGATCGCCCGCCGTTCCAGCGCCGCCATCCAATCGCTCTGCCCGAGCCGGCGATAGACCGCGAAATCGATGCCGCGCGGATCGGTGATCGTCGGCACCTGCACCCGGCGCTGTTGTTCGGGTGCCGCAGCGAGGCCTTCAAGAAACCGCACCCCTGCCTCGCCCAGGGATTCGGTGTCGGCCATGATGTGCGCTTGGCTCACCGGCACCAGATCGGTGGCGTCGAAGAACTCGCCGACCGCGACCTGGTGCGCCAGCGCCCAGCGCCGCGGCTCGCCGAGTTCGCCGGCCAGCATCGCCCGCTCTTCATTGGTCAATCGCATGGCGGGTCACTCGGGCTTATCCGGGCACGCCCCAGATGTCGCGGGCGTATTCGGCGATGGTGCGGTCGGAGGAGAACCACGCCATTCCGGCGATGTTCGCGATGGCGGCTTCGGCCCAGCCGCCGGACGAATGCCACAGCGCCTCGATCCGCTGCTGGGCCTCACAATAATCCATGAAATCCGCCGCCACCATATAGCGGTCGCCACGCCGCAGGCGCTCGGTCAGTCGCTGCGAAGCGGCGCGGGTCTTCCGGCGAAAACATCCCGCTCTCGATCGCCTCGATGGCGTCCGCGAGCGCGGGCAGCGCCGAGATTGCGTCCGTCGCGTCGAGCCCGGCGCGGCACCGCTCGACCACCTCCGCGGCGCTCAGGCCGAAGATCACGATGTTGTCCGCGCCGACCCGGTCGCGGATCTCGATATTGGCGCCATCGAGGGTGCCGATCGTCAACGCGCCGTTCAGCGCCAGCTTCATGTTGCCGGTGCCGGAGGCCTCCAGCCCCGCGGTCGAGATCTGCTCCGACAAGTCGGCTGCCGGTATGATCACTTCGGCGAGACTGACGTTGTAATTGGCGATAAAGACAAGCTTCAATCGATCGCCGACCAGCGGGTCGTTGTTGATGATTTCGGCGACATCATTGGCGAGCTTGATGATCAGCTTTGCCTGCACATAGCTCGGGGCCGCCTTGCCCGCGAAGATCTTGACCCGCGGCAGCCAGTCGCGGTCCGGCTCGGCCCGGATCGCCAAGTAGCGGGCGACGGTTTCCAACAGGTTCAGCAATTGCCGCTTGTATTCGTGGATTCGCTTGATCTGCACGTCGAAGAGGGCGGCCGGATCGAGCCGCAGCCCGAGCCGGTCGCGGACCAGGCGCGCGAGCGCCCGCTTGTTGGCGTGCTTTACCGCCGCCAGGCGCTGCCGCAGGGCCGGGTCGCCGGCGTGGCCAGCGAGGCAGCCGAGCAGCGCCGGATCGTCGAGAATTTCGCCGCCGCAAACGTCGCACAATAGCCGCGTCAGCCGCGGATTCGCCTGGTGCAGCCAGCGGCGAAAGGTGATGCCGTTGGTCTTGTCGACAATGCGGTCCGGATAAAGCTGATGAAAACCCTTGAACACCGTCGTGCGCATCAGCTCGGTATGCAAGACCGAGACGCCGTTGACGCGGTGCGAGCCCAAAAACGCCAGCGGCCCCATGCGCACCCGCCCGCCATCGGCTTCATCGATCAGCGAAACCTCGGCGAGGCGCGCCAGATTTTCGGGCTCTTGCCGCTGCACCGCGTCGAGGTGATTGCGATTGAGCGCGTAGATGATCTCGAGATGGCGCGGCAGCAGGGTTTCGAACAGCCGCACCGGCCAGCTTTCAAGCGCCTCGGGCAACAGCGAATGGTTGGTGTAGGAGCAGGTCGCCCGGGTGATCCGCCACGCCTCGTCCCAGGGCAGGCGATAGAGATCGACCAGAACGCGCATCAGCTCGGCGACGGCGATGCTCGGATGCGTGTCGTTGAGCTGGATCGCGGCATGCTGCGGCAGCGTGGAGATCTCGCCCTGGCTGCGCACATGCCCGCGCACCAGGTCCTGGACCGAGGCCGAGACAAAGAAATATTCCTGGCGCAGGCGCAGCTCCCGCCCTGATGGTAAATCGTCGCCCGGATAGAGGATCTTTGATATCGCTTCCGCGCGCGACCGCTGCCACAATGCCGCGACATGATCGCCTTCGTTGAACTTGTCGAGGCGTAAGGGATCGGCCGCGCGCGCCGACCACAGCCGCAGCAGATTTACGTGGCGCCCGCGCCAGCCGACGATCGGGGTGTCGTAGGCGACCGCCTGGACGGTCTCGGCCGCGGACCATACCGCGCGCGAGCCGCCGGCGGCCGAGGCCACCCGCTCGACCCGGCCGCCATAGGGGACGTCGTAGACCACTTCCGGCCGCTCGAACTCCCAAGGGTTGCCGAACGACAGCCAGTGCTCCGGATATTCGTGCTGCCAACCGTCCTCGATGACCTGGCGGAACAGGCCGTGATCGTAGCGAATGCCATAGCCGCAGGCCGGAATGCCGAGCGCCGCCATGCTGTCCATAAAGCAGGCGGCAAGCCGGCCGAGACCGCCGTTGCCGAGTGCCGCATCGGGCTCGGCGGCGCGCAGCCGGTCGAGATCCACCCCGATGTCGCCGAGTGCGGTACGGACGGTTTCGGTCAGCCGCAGGTTTTCGACGACGTCGCTGAACAGCCGCCCGATCAGGAATTCCAGCGACAGGTAATAGACGCGCTTAGCGCCCCTGGCGTGGCTGGCGCGGTCGGCGGCCAGCCAACGGTGGATCACCCGATCGCGCAACGCGAGCGCCGTCGCGACAAACCAGTCCCGATCGGTCGCCGCCGCCGCATCCTTGCCGACGGATAAAGTCAGCTTGGCGAGAACCGCGGCCGCAAATTCGCCGACATCCGCCTCGCTGGCCGGCATGTCGGCGATCACCGGTGGCACGCCGGCTTCGGCCAAACCCTCTCCCCTGATGTTTGTCGGCATCGCGATGCAACCTTGTGGATCAGTTTTTGTCGCAAATATGGCCAGCCGCCCTCCTCGACGGCGTGAGTCCAGAGTTGCGCTGGCAACGCCCGCCTGTGCGACCCGTGCTGCCGCGGCTGGCCGATCCGGGGGAAAACCTGCTGCGGCATGGCTTTCTGCAGCAACGCGGGCTAGAGTCGCCGAAACGTCACAATCGCATGCCGCTCATGGAGAAATCGATAACGCTATGCAGAAGAATTTCCGCTGATGGCCATCTCGAACTGCCGCGACGACCTGGGAAATTGGCGAGATCGGCTGCAGCGGCGCCGGCAGATTTCCAGGGCTGAATCAACTGAAAGGCCTGCGCCGGCCCCGCCTCACCTCCCCGCCCCTCCGGTGCCGGGCTGAACGCAACCAAGCGAGTGAGGGTCGGCCAATAGGAGTGAGGGTTGGGCCAATAGGAGAGCTACGTGGAAACGGTACGCGTCGTCTGTGCCCATGACTGTCCCGACATGTGCTCGCTCTTGGCACGGGTCGAGAACGGGCGGGTGGTGCGCATCGACGGCGACCCCGACCAGCCGTTCACCGCCGGCTTCGCCTGCGCCAAGGTCAATCGCGACGCCGAGCTGGTGCATTCGCCCGAGCGGCTGACGCGACGCCGCTGCGCCGCGTCGGCACCAAGGGCGAAGGCCGGTTTGCGCCGATCAGCTGGGGCGCCGCACTCGACGAAATCGTAGCGCGGTGGCAGGCGATTATCGCCGAATCGGGGCCGTTGGCCTTGCTCGGCTACGCCTACAGCGCGCATCAGGGCCAGATCAACCGCGGCCTCGTCAACGGCCTGTTTCATGCGCTCGGCACGAGCCGCCTGCGCGCCGGCACGGTGTGCGACACCTGCTGCGAGACGGCCTGGGACCTGACCATCGGGCCGGTCGGCGGCGCCGACCCCGAATCCGTCATTCACTCCGATTTGATCGTCTCATGGGGCGCCGACCTCGTCGCCACCAATGTGCATTTCTGGGCCAAGGTCGAGACGGCGCGAAAACGCGGCGTCCGGCTCGTAGTCATCGACCCCCGCCGGAGCCGCACCGCACGCCGGGCCGATTGGCACCTGGCCATCAATATCGGCACCGACGCGGCCCTGGCGCTCGGGACCATGCACATCCTGGCGCGCGACGGGTTGTGCGACCGCTCCTATATCGCCCGGCACACCCACGGGTTCGCGCTGCTGGAGCGGGAAGTCCTGCCGCGCTTCCCACCCGAACGTGTCGCCGCGATCACCGGTCTCGCGGTCGAGGACATCGAGCGCTTCGCGGCACTCTATGGCCGGGCAAAGGCATCGTTCATCCGCCTCGGCGAAGGCATGACCCGGCTCGCGCAAGGTGGTCAGGCGTTGCGCGCGGTGGCATCGCTGCCCGGCGTCACCGGCGCCTACGGCCGAAAGGGCGGCGGCGCGCTGCTGCTGACCGCCGCCGCGTGCGAGCTCGATTACGATTTCGTGCGCAAGCCTTCGGGCCCCGCCGAGAGCCGAACCGTCAACCATTTGCGCCTCGGCGAGGCATTGCTCGAGCTGCGCGACCCGCCGATCCACGGGCTGTTCGTCGCCGCGAACAATCCGGCGGTGACCTGCCCCGACGCCGGCAAGGTCCGCCGCGGGCTCGAGCGCGAGGATCTGTTCACCGTGGTCCACGACCCGTTCCTGTCGCAGACCGCGCGTTACGCCGACATCGTATTGCCGGCCGCCACATATCTGGAAACCGAGGACCTCTATCGCGCCTACGGCGCCTATTACCTGCAATACGCGCCGGCCGCGGTGCCGCCGCAGGGCGAGGCCTGGTCGAATTTGCGGCTGGCGCAGACTTTGGCGGTGCGGATGGGGCTCGCCGATCCGGTGTTTGCCATGGCCCCGCACGAGATCGCCGCGGCGATGCTGCGGGGCGCGCGTGGGCCGGCGGCGGCGCTCGATCCCGAAGGCGTTCGCCAGGCCGGGCCGGTCCATCTTGCGCTGGAGGACGCGCAGATGTTCCGCACCCCGTCGGGCAAGCTCGAATTCTATTCCGACGAGATGGCGGCGCAGGGCTTGCCGCCGATGCCCGACTGGCAGCCCGACCCCGAGGACGAGCGGCAGAGGTCGCGCTGGCCGTTGCGCCTGCTGACCGCACCCGGCTATTTCCTGAGCCACACCGCGTTTTCGCGCGTCGAATTCCTGCGCCGCCGCGAGGGGCCGCCCAGCTGCGTCCTGCACCCTGAGGACGCGGCTGCCCGCGGACTGGTCGACGGCCAGCGCGTGCGTCTCTTTAACGAGCGCGGCTTGGTCGAGCTGGTGCTGCGCGTCGCCGACGAGGTCAGGCCCGGCGTCGTGCTGGTCCCCGGCCAGCGGCCCGACGGCGAGACCGGATCGGGCACGATCAACCTCTTGTGCTCCGACCGCTACACCGACATTGGCGAGGGCGCCACCTATCAGAGCACCTGGCTCGAAGTCGCGGGGTTAGCGTCCGACCCAAATAATGACTGAGAATCCAGCTTGACCGTCATTCCCGCGGTCGCCCGCTGTTCAGGCCGGGAGCAGGCCCTGGCGCCCCGCTTTCGCGGAGGCGACGGTAAGGTATCGAAATCGTTCAACCCATCTCAGATCAGACACTTGGACTACACTCCGTGTACTGTCTCTTCGATCAGCCAGTCGACGATCGCGGCGAGAGCCTCGGCGCGGGTGGCGCCGGCGGCGACGGCCGCCTCGAACACCGCGAGCTGGCGGTGGGCGCTGGTGCCGCGGGCGAGAATCCGGCGGGCGTGCGAGACTTCGCCGAGACAGCCAAAATGGCGCGCGTCCTCTTCGATCAACGTCAGGATCTCTTCGAGCAATTCGGCATAGGGGACGACGGCGCCGCGGCCAAAATCGACGAGGCCCTGGTCGGTGCCGTGGCGCTGCGCCCGCCAGCGGTTCTCATCGAGCAGCATGCGGGCATAGAGCCGCCAGCGCTGGTTCTGGCGCTTCAGCCGCCACAGCATGCGCAAGAAGCAGCGGAAGAGCGCGGCGATCGTCAGCGAATCCTCGATGCTCGTGCAACTGTCGGCGACGCGCATTTCGAGGGTTGGAAAGCGCTCGCTGGGGCGCAGATCCCACCACAATTTGGTTGCGTCCTCGATCAGCCCGGCGGCCGTGAGGATGTTGACGTGGCGGCGGTATTCGCCCCAGCTGTCGAAGCGCTCGGGCATGCCGGTGCGCGGCAATTCGTCGAACACCGCCAGACGATAGGATTTGAGCCCGGTGTGGTCGCCGCGCCAGAACGGCGACGAGGTCGACAACGCCAACAGATGCGGCAGGAAATACGAGGCCTGGTTTAGGAGGTCGATGCGCAATTCATCGTCGGGGATGCCGATATGGACATGCAGCCCGCAGATCGCCAGCCGCCGCCCAACTCCTTGCAGATCGTCGCGCAGATCGGCGTAGCGGCGGCGCTCGGTGGTCTTCTGCGCGTCCCAGCGGGCGAAGGGATGGGTCGCCGCGGCGATCGGCGCGAGGCCATGCCGCGCCGCGACGGCGGCGACGGTGCCGCGCAGATGGCGGAGATCGGCGCGGGCCTCGGCGAGATTGGCGCAGACTCGGGTCCCAACCTCGATCTGCGAGCGCAGGAATTCGGGGCCCACCTGCCCGGCCAGCAACGCCTCGCATTCGGCCAGCATCTCGGGCGACGGGTCGCTCGCGACATCGCGCGTCCGGCGATCGACGAGGAAATACTCCTCCTCGATGCCGAGGGTGAAATCCGGTACGGCCATTGCCACGGCTGATGCTCTCGCTCTCCGGATGGCAGTCGACCCCGCCGCAGGCTAGCCGAGCAGCCCGCCTTCGCCATAATCACGCCGATCGTGGTGTTGTAGCGTGCTTCAGCCCCCAGAGGCTCCCCTGAATTTGCTGAACATTGAAGCCCAATATATTCTTAGATGCTGTTACCCGCGGCAGCCTGGACACCCTAGCCAGGAGCGGGCCTGATTCCAAGCCCCGGCGGCCTTTTACCGGTTTAAAACCGAGGCACGACCTTCGGCCCGACCAGAGTACAAGGCGCGGCGGACAGCTCGGGCGAAGCTGCTCGACAGCGCCGGCTCGGGTGTCAGAATAGGGTCTCGGAAGGAGGCCGCATCATGCCGCAAGCCGAAACCAACCCCTATGAGCTGGGGCTCGACAAGAACGCGGCCAATTTCGTGCCGCTGACCCCGATCGGCTTTTTGCTGCGCAGCGCCGCCGTCTACCCCGACCGTCCGGCGGTCGTCTACGGAGAGCGCCGTTACGGCTGGCGTCAGTCGCTCGACCGCTGTCGCCGGCTGGCCGCGGCGCTGGCGGCCCACGGCGTCGGCCGCGGCGACACGGTGGCGGTGATGGCGCCCAACATACCCGAGATGTTCGAGGCGCATTTCGGGGTGCCGATGGCAGGGGCGGTGCTGAATGCGCTGAACATCCGGCTCGACCCGGAGACGATCGCCTTCATCCTCCGCCACGGCGAAGCCAAGGTGCTGATCGCCGACAGCGAATTCGCCCCGGTCGTCGAGGAGGCGCTGGCCCGGCTCGAGCGCAAGCCGCTCGTGGTCGACATCGTCGACCCCGCGGGGCCGGGCGGCGCACGCCTCGGCAGCATCGATTACGAGGCCTTTCTCGCCGGCGGCAACCCGGGTTTTCCGGAAATTACCCCCGCAGACGAGTGGGACGCGATTGCGCTCAACTACACCTCGGGCACCACCGGCAACCCGAAGGGTGTGGTCTATCACCATCGCGGCGCCTATCTGAACGCGCTCGGCAACGTCCTGGTCTGGGGCTTGCGGCAGCACCCGGTCTATCTGTGGACCCTGCCGATGTTTCACTGCAACGGCTGGTGCTTCCCGTGGACGATCACGGCACTCGCCGGGACTCTACGTCTGCCTGCGCCGGGTCGAGGCGGCGGCGATCTACGAAACGATCGCGCGCGCGGGCGTCACCCATCTGTGCGGCGCGCCGGTGGTGATGAACATGCTGCTGAACTCCGGGCCGGGGCCGAACCGGTTGCGCGACCGGCGGATCGAGATGATGACCGCCGGGGCATCGCCGCCGGCCGCGGTGATCGAGGGCATGGAACGGATCGGCTTTGACATCACCCATGTCTACGGCCTGACCGAAGTTTATGGGCCGGCCACGGTGTGCGCCTGGCACGACGAGTGGGACGGATTGCCGACCGAGGAGCGCTCGCGACTGAAGGCGCGGCAAGGGGTCAACTATCCGGTGCTCGACGCGCTGATGGTCGGCGACCCCGCGAGCCTGGTGCCGGTCGCGGCCGACGGTGCGGCGATGGGCGAGATCTTCATGCGCGGCAACATCGTCATGAAGGGCTACCTGAAGAACCCGCGGGCGACCGAGGAGGCCTTTGCCGACGGCTGGTTCCACACCGGGGATCTCGGCGTCGTCCATCCCGACGGCTATATCGAGCTGAAGGACCGCTCGAAGGACATCATCATCTCCGGCGGCGAGAACATCTCGACGGTCGAAGTTGAAAGCGTGCTCTACCGCCACCCGGCCGTGCTCGAAGCCGCGGTCGTCGCCCGCCCCGACCCGATGTGGGGCGAAACTCCTTGCGCGTTTGTCGATTTGAAGCCCGAAGCCGCCGCCACCGCCGACGACATCATCGGCTTCTGCCGCGAGCGCCTCGCCCGCTTCAAGGCGCCGCGCACCGTGATCTTCGGCCCCCTCCCCAAAACCTCGACCGGCAAGATCCAGAAATTCCTGCTGCGCGAGCGCGCCAAAACCGAGGCGTGAAGCGCGGCGAGGCGCCGCTGAGCACCCGATCGCCGCCCACCCAACCCGTCCGCCCCGATACTATCGGGATTCGGGCGCAGAGTTGCGCCCCGCGACAGGCTTTGCGGAAAACATCGACGTCAGATACCTGCCGCCGCTCGACCGCCGCCGCAGCGACGCCCCGTTGGAGCTGTTTAGCCAACTTGGCACATCGATGCCGTTCGCGGGCCGTCCACCCCTTCAAGCCCGCGCAAGACCACTTCAGGGTGTTTCGGATGGGGCTCACATGCATCGCGGGAAACGCACTGTCCCGGGACAGCCCTGCGCGCGAGCCGGAACTCAGCCGCCTGCCCCTGGTGGGGAAGCCTGCCCCGGCGGGAACAGGGGACAACCGCAGAATTGCTTGCCCTTGGGTTTCCGCTTTCGCGTCGCTTGCGTGGGAATAACCCTTCGATCTGATCGGGCAGCGCTCTAAAGCACCAGCGCTGTGCGGATCGATAAAATCGGCTTTCGGCGCGAGCGCGACCGTAGCGGGCGCCGAGAGCCGATGGATAGTCGTTCCTGTTCGGAATCTCGCAAAATCGCCCAATTTTCAACTCCTCTACCCGGAAAGGCCGCATGCTATTAACCATATCTTATTATAGTTGTATTTTACTGTCTGGCGATATATCCCCCTGCTGGATAGTTCCAGGGAATGACTTTCGTGTGGGAATGGATCGCCGGCTCCCCGGCTGGGCCGATCAGCCGCACCCGGCTCGATTTTCGCCGCGCCGGATCGCGCGGCGCCGCTGTTTCGGCGGCTCTGCCGGCAACGATCGCGGCCGGTCGATGAACGCCAGCGTCCGCATCGGCATGCCCGGCACGCGGGCCTTCGGTCCCGGCCCGCAGTCCGGCGCGGCGGCGCGGTCGCGTGCCGCGGCTCCCGAATGGTACGACGTGACCTGGAATCCGACCGCGGGCTGCTCGGCCGCCGGCCCGGGATGCGAGCACTGTCAGGCGCTCCGCACCGTCACCCAGCTTGCCCGCATGGGCGGCAAGGGCGGGGCGCGCTATGCCGGGCTGACAACGACCGGGCACTCGGGCCTGCAATGGACCGGCGAGATACGGGTGCGTGCGGATCTGATCGCCTGGCCTCTGCTACAGCGTCGTCCGCGACGGATCCTGGTCGATTCGATGTCCGATCTGTTCCACGAGAGGCTGCCGACCGAAACCCTCGACACGCTGCATGCGGTCATGACGATCGCGCATTGGCACCGATTCCTGGTGCTGACGCGGCGTGCTGAACGGATGCGCGGCTATTACGCCGATCCGCGCACGCCGCAGCGGATCGCGCTGGAGATCGCGACCCTGGCGGCGACAATGCTGCCGACACCCGGACTGGGCCCGAACCCCGGCGCAGAGGAAGCCGGCGCGGCGCCGGTCGCAGCCCGTGCCCGACGAAAAGGCGCGCGCCAGCATTGGGCGGAGGGGCTCGGTCGGGTTATTCATCGGACCGGCGATGCGGGCGCCCTCGATTCGCGCTCGGCTGGCGAGTCACGCCCGGCTGGCGAGTCGCGCCTGGCTGGCGAGTCGCGCTCGGTCGGCGAGCCGCATCCGGCTGGGCTCGACCCGTGGCCGCTGCCCAATTTGTGGCCGGGTGTCTCGGTCGAGGACCACGAGCGGATCGGACGCATCGGCGAACTGCTGCAGACGCCGGCGGTGTTGCGCTGGGCGTGCTTTGAACCGCTGCTCGGCGCGGTGCGCCCGGATGCCGTGCCGGTCGACGAGGGCTATGTCGACGCGCTCGGCGGCGGCCGCTCCAGGCTCGACAGTCTGGGGCTGATGGCGCCGCTCGCCGAGCCGGCATGGCGCCCGCTCGACTGGGTGGTCGCCGGAGGCGAGGTCGGCGGCGGCGCCCGGCCGACCCAGTCCGACTGGGTGCGCGGGCTGCGCGACCGCTGTGTGGCAGCCGGTGTCCCGTTCTTTTTCAAGGGATGGGGCGAATGGGTGCCGGAACCGGACGGCATCGGGCAGCGGATGGTGCGCTTTGGCCGGCGGGCCGCGGGCCGCCTCGTCGACGGCCGCACTTGGGACGAGACGCCGCCGGCGCTGCGCCGGGGCGCAACCCGACCGCGCTGATTGCCGCAGCGCGGCTTCGCACCCGATCTTTTGTGCGATGATGCCGGATGAACCACGCTTCGCCCGATCGGCGGCAGCAGGAGAATCGGCTTTGGTTCGGTCGCACACCAGATGGCGCGCGCAATTCTTAAGGCGCGTTGGTTGGGGTTCACGCTGCTTATGCTGTTTGCGGCGCCGGTCCTGGTGAGCGGCGAGATGTTTGGCCGCACCAACGAGATGCCGTGGTATCTGGCGCGGCGCGATCCGACCGGGCTCGCTCCCGATCCGGCGACGACCCAGGAAGCGGTGATCCAGGTCTACGCCGCCCGTGCCGTCTCGTGGCGCGGCGTCTTTGCCGTCCACACCTGGATCGTCGTCAAGCCAGCCGGCGCGGCGCGCTATTCGCGCTACGAGGTGCTGGGCTTCGGCGTCGCCAACGGCGCGCCGGCGGTGCGGGTCGACCGGATGGGGCCCGACAATTACTGGTTCGGCGCACGTCCCGCGCTGGAGCTCGACCGCCGCGGGCCGGGCCTCGACCCGGTCATCGAAAAAATCCGCGAGGCGGTGGCGAGCTACCCCTATCCGCATGAATACCGCGCCTGGCCGGGGCCCAACAGCAACACCTTTGTCGCTTATATCGCGCGCAGGGTGCTGGAGCTCGGGCTGGCATTGCCGGCCAATGCCATCGGCAAGGATTTCCTGCCGGGGGGTGCGGTCATCGCCGCCGCGCCGAGCGGCACCGGATTCCAGGTCTCGCTGTTCGGGCTCGCCGGCCTCTTGGTCGCGGCGCGGGAGGGGATCGAGCTCAACCTGCTCGGGCTCAATATCGGTATCGACTTCCGGATGCCCGGGCTGAAGCTGCCGGCCGTCGGGCGGCTCGGCTTTTCTTGACCGAGCGCAGGTCACCGATCCCCTCGGGCGCGCCTACCTGGATTATTTCGGGTAGATGCGCTGGTAGACGCCGGGCGAGCCCTCGTCATGGCGCAGGTTGGGGGACATTCGCCGGGTCCACGGGTTGCTGGCTCTGGCCCGGCTCCACGCCTCGCTCTCCGGCACCTTGGCGTGCTCGAATTCGTAGAGGGTCAGATATTTGGGTTGGCCCTCGACGGCGACGTAGCGGCGGGCCGCAATGCAGCCCGGCACCGCCAGATAGCCCGGGATGTAGACCGTGTTGTACCAGGCGTTGAACTCCTCCTCGACCGCGCTCGACACGTCGATCCGCCCCATCTGCAAAACCGGCGCCATGCCGGCGGTCTGCTCGATCGGATGGGTGTGCACCGGGAAGATCTGGCGGTAGGCGTTGCGCAGAAAATTGCGGCCGATCCGGCTGGTCCCGGTCTTCTGCCGCTGCGCCGAAGGCTGGTATTTGAGGGTGTCGAGATAGGCCCCGCTGCGCAGCACGTTGTGGTCTTCGAGCTCATAAATCGCCAGGTATTTGGGGCTTCCCTTGAGCGCCGAATAGCGCCCGGCGCTCAAAAAACCAGGGATTTGCAGCAGCCGCGGGATGTGCTCCTCGTCGTACCAGCGATTGAATTCCGGCTCGAACTCGGCGTCGATGTCGGTCCATACCATCAACAGACCGGTCCCGCGCGTCTTGGCCATCGCCGTCCCTCCTCCACCGCGTTTTCCTCGCCGAGCCTAACACCGCACGCGTTCGGCATGGAAGCGACGGGTGGAGGGAATAGCGGTCGCGGCGATGGCGGGATAGGATCGCCCGTAGTCGAGCAGCCGGTCGGAAGGAGAAGAATCATGAGCCGCGCCTACAACGTCATCGATGCCGATGGTCACGTGCTGGAGCCGACCACGCTGTGGAACGACTACATGGACCCGGCCTTTCGCGACCGCGCGCCGCGGCTGATCCGCAACAACGATGGCAAGGAGATGCTGCTGGTCGAAGAGAAGGTCCTGGGCAGCCAGCAGGGGATGGGCGGCATTGGCGGGGTCGGCGCGCGCCAGGGCGTGGTCCAGGCCTCGACGATGGCCTATACCGAAGGGCGCCCGGGCGGCTTCGACCCGCACAAGCGCATCCCCGACATGGATCTCGACGGCATCGACGCGGTTTTTTTATATCCGAGCATGGGCCTCTTTGCCGGATCAGTGCAGGACCCGCCGCTCGCCGCCGCGATGTGCCGCGGCTACAACCGCTGGCTCGCCGACTACTGCAGCCCCTATCCCGACCGGTTGTTTGGCATCGCCATGCTGCCGATGCAGTCGATCGACCTGACGATCAGGGAGATGCGGTTCGCGAAAAAAGAACTGGGCTTTCGCGGCGGGTTCATCCGGCCCAACCCCTACAACAACAAAATGATCCATCACCCCGATTACGAGCCGTTCTGGCAGGCGGCCGAGGACCTCGATTTCGCAATCGGCTTCCACGAAGGCGGCAACAGCGGTATGCCGACGGTCGGCATCGACCGTTTCGCGGGGCGTGCCGCCCAACACATCATCAGCCACACGATGGAGATGATGCTCGCGGCGATGAGTGTGATCTGGGGTGGGGTGTGCGAGCGCCACCCGAAAATCCGCATCGGCTTTCTCGAGTCGGGCGGCGGCTGGATCGCACCCTGGCTCGACCGCATGGACCGCCATTTCGACGATCAGGGGTTCAACGATTCCGGCCTGACGACACGACCGAGCGAGCTGTTCCAGCGCAATTGCTGGATCTCGTTCGAGCCGGTCGAAGGCAGCCTCAAGGTGCTCGCAGACTATATCGGGCCGCACAAGATCCTCTGGGCGACCGACTACCCGCACCGCGACGGCTTCTTTCCAGGCGCGCCCAAGATGATCATCGACCGCCTCGCCGACGCCTCGCCCGAGTTGCGTCATCAGGTCATGGCCGGCGGTGCGATGGGCTTCTACGGGCTGAAATAGCGGCCTAGAGGGGCCTGGATCCGCCAGGCCACTGCCGCACGCCCGATCACTGCAGCGGTTCAGGGGCTGTTCCCGGCCACCCCGTTGCGCTCGATCGACAGCCCG
This sequence comes from uncultured Alphaproteobacteria bacterium, assembly GCA_963703665.1. GTDB lineage: Bacteria > Pseudomonadota > Alphaproteobacteria > ATCC43930 > CGMCC-115725 > AP-15. Next base: position 82,844 of record CAVPFB010000004.1, read on the forward strand.
ACGAACTGCGTGGCGCCCTGCCGGTCGATCAGCAGCAGGATGTTGCCGCTCTTTGCCGCTTGCTTCAGGGCCGCAGCGGCGTCCTGCGGGGTCGTGACCGGCTTCTGGTCGACCGAGACGATCACGTCTCCGGCTTCGATGCCCAAAGCAGCGACCGGACTGTTGTCGGCGACGCTCAGCACAGCGACGCCGTTAACGTCTTTGCCGATCTTGAGTTCGCTGCGCAACTCCGGGTCGAGCGGGCCGAGCTGCAATCCGAGTGCGCTGGCGGCGGCGCTCGGCTGCCCGGTCGTGGCTTCGGCCGAGGCTTCCTTGGCCGGCATTTCGCCGACATCGGCGACGACGGTTTGGCTCTTGCCGTTCCGCATCAGGGTCAGCGGCAGCTTGCTGCCGATCGGCGTCTGCGCAACCAGGCGCGGCAGGTCGTGGACGTCGCCGATTTCTTTATCGCCGGCCTTGAGGATGACATCGCCGGATTTGACGCCGGCCTTCGCCGCCGGGCTGTCAGGGACGACCGAGGCGACCAGGGCACCCTCGGGGTGATCGAGCCCGAGGCTCTTGGCGATCGACGAGGTGACGTTCTGGATGGCCACGCCAAGCCAGCCCCAGGTCACCTTGCCATGCGCCTCGAGCTGGTTGACAACGTATTTGGCGTTGTTCGCGGGCACCGCGAATCCGATCCCGACCGATCCGCCCGAGGGGGAATAGATGGCGGTGTTGATGCCGACCACCTGGCCGGAGAGGTCAAAGGTGGGCCCCCCGGAATTTCCCCGGTTGATCGGCGCGTCGATCTGCAGGAAGTCGTCGTACGGGCCCTCGTTGATGTTGCGGCCTAACGCCGAGACGATGCCGGCGGTCACCGTGCCGCCGAGACCGAACGGGTTGCCGACCGCGACGACCCAATCGCCCACTTTGACACCGCTGCTGTTGCCCCAGCTGACGTAAGGGAGCGGATTCTTCGTTTCGATCTTGAGCAACGCGAGGTCGGTCCTCACATCGCGCCCGACCACCTTGGCCGGATGCGAGCTGTGATCCTGAAAGATGACTGTCACCTTGTCGGCGTTGGCGACCACGTGATTGTTGGTGACGATATAACCGCGCGGGTCGATGATGAACCCGGAACCGAGCGCCATGACCTTTTCCCCCGGATGGGTCTGCGCCATCGGGTTCTGAAAGAACCGGCGAAGAAACTGATCGAACGGGTTGGCGCCAGGTGCGGCTGGCAAACCGCCGTCACCACCGCTGCCGTTGCTGCTGTCGCCCTCGTCCTGGATCGCCGCCTGCTCTGTCAGCTGGACCGAGATATTCACCACCGCCGGCAGCACGCGGTCGGCGAGCGGGGCGAGGCTCGGCAAATTGATCGGCGCCTTCTGGACCTCTCGGGTCAGGTTGAGGCCGCCGGCGGCATCGTTGCCGGCGGACGCGGCAACGGGCGACGCGAGGATCAATGCGGCGCAGACTGCCCCCGCCACGCTCGATCGGCTACAGCTGACGATCATGACCGTACATCCCTGGCAAAAATTTACGACCCGCCAAAGTTTATCGGGCCAAAACCGCGGGTGGCTGCCGACGCCCGTCGCCGCCGAGCGCACTCGCAGAGAGATCGCGCGGCAAGGGCAAAAGTTCCGATCGGCACCACGCTTCGATCATGGAGACGTTGGCCGCCCAAATTCAGTATGCTGACCGCTGACGACAGAAACGCAGCACCAGCGCAATCCCGACCGACACAGAGGAATGCATGGCACGTTTGAGGATCGGCGACGCCGCCTCGGCATTATGGACTAGGCTGCCATTCGCCGCGCTGTTCCGCCGCTTGCTGCCGGGAGGCACGACGGATGGGCTTGAGCCGTCGGTTTATGGGTTCATCTTACGCTATAGTTGGCGCGAGCAGATTTATGTTGTCGTCATGACTTTGCTCTCCTTCCCGTTTCTTTATTATTCGCTCGACCTGCCGAAAATTATCATCAATCGTGCAATCTCTGGTAAGCATTTTCCGCAACATTTTCTTTGGTTGAAGCTGGGGCAGGTCCCCTATCTGCTGGTGCTTTGCGGGGTGTTTCTGGCGCTGCTTTTGATCAACGGCTGGTTCAAGCTGCACGTCAACGTCAGGAAGGGGCAACTTGGCGAGCGCATGCTGCGGCGCCTGCGCTACGAACTCTATGAACGCCTGCTGCGCTTTCCGCTGCACCATTTTGATCGGACGGCGACCGGCCAAATCGTGGCTATGGTTACCGCCGAGCTGGAGCCGGTCGGCGGGTTTGTCGGCGAGGCCTTCGCAGTGCCGATTTCGCAGGCCGGCACCCTGTTGACGATCCTGTTTTTCATGTTCGTGCAGAACCCGGTGCTCGGCGCCGCGGCCCTCGCCTTCTATCCGCTGCAGGGTTACCTGATCCCGAAAATGCAGCGGGTCATCCGAATCCTCGGCCGCACCCGGATCCGCAAGATACGCGGCCTGTCCGACCGCATCGGTGAGGCAATCGCCGCTCGGATCGAGATTCGGGTCAATCATGGCGCGCCCTATCAGCTCGCCGAGATCGCCCATCGTCTCGGAGAAATCTATGATATCCGGCTCGAAATCTACAATCGAAAATTTTTTGTTAAATTCCTGAATAATTTCATCGGCAATCTCACGCCGTTTTTCTTTTTTTCAGTCGGAGGGTATTTTGTCATCACCGGGGAGCTTTCGTTTGGCGCGCTGGTCGCGGTGCTTGCCGCCTACAAGGACATGTCGTCGCCATGGAACGAATTGCTCAATTACTATCAGAACCAACAGGATGTCGCGATCAAATATGAGCAGGTCGTCGAACAGTTTCACGTCGCTGACATGGTCGACAGGCGGCTGCTGCTCGAAGACCCGGAGCATGTCGAGCCGTTCGCCGACGAGGTGGCCGCAAACCATGTCGACGTTGTCGACAACGACGGCATCCATCTGCTCGAAGGGGTCGATTTCGCCTTCCCGCTCGGCGCCGATGTCGGCATCGTCGGCCAGAGCAACAGCGGCCGAAATCTGCTCCCGCAGCTGATCGGCCGCCTGGTGGTTCCGACCAACGGCCATCTGACCGTCGGCGGGGTCGACCTCAACACGATGCCGTTTGCCGTCTCCGGCCGCAGCATCGGCTATGTCGGACCGACTAGCTATCTGTTCTCGGCGAGCGTGCACGACAACCTCTTGGTCGGGCTGCGGCATCGCCCGCGCGAGGTGCCCGACTACGATGACGCGGCCAAGGCCGAGCGCCAGCGCCGGATCGAGGAGGCGCGCCTGTCGGGCAACAGTCCGTTCGACGTTGCCGCCGATTGGATCGACTACGAGCAGGCCGGGGTGGCCGATCCGGCTGAGCTCGGGAAGCGCATCCTCGACGTGCTGCGGCTCGTCGACCTCGATGAGGACGCCTATCTGTGGGGGCTGCGCGGCCGGCTCGACCCGGATCGGCAGCCCGAAATGGCGGCGCGCATCGTCGCGGCGCGCCGCCTGCTGGCCGATCGCTTCGTCGCCGGCGGCATCGCCGACCTCGTCGAGCGGTTCGACCCCGAGCGCTACAACACCAATTCGACGGTCGGCGCCAACCTGCTGTTCGGCACTTCGATCGGGCCGGTGTTCGAGGGCGACGGGCTCGCCCGCAACCTCTACGTGCGAAGTGTTCTGGATGCGCAGGGGCTACGTCCCGACCTGATCAGGATCGGCGTGCAGCTGGCCCGGACCAGCGTCGAGCTGTTCGCCGGCATGCGGCCCGAGCATCAGTTCTTTGAGGAGTTCAGCTTTCTCGGGGCCGAGGACCTGCCCGAATTCGAGCGGATCGTGACCCGCATCGACAAACTGGGGCTCGACAACCTGCTGCCGGAGGAGCGCGCCCGGCTGATCGGGCTGGCGCTGCGGCTGATCGCCGCCCGCGACCCATTGGGGCTCCTCGACGAAACCGTGCAGCGGCGGATCTTGGCGGCGAGGCGGAACTTTGCCGCGGGGTTGCCGGGGGAACTGCGCGGCTCGGTCGAATTCTTCGATCCCGAGCGCTACAACGCCGCCGCCTCGATCCAGGAAAACGTGCTGTTCGGGACCATCGTCCGCGGCGAGGCGGGCAGCCGCGAGCGCATCAACGGCACCATGAGCGAGGTGCTCGACGAGCTCGGCCTGCGCGAGACGATCATCGTGGTCGGGCTCGACTATCCGGTCGGCACCGGCGGCTCGCGGCTGTCGGAAACCCAGCGGCAAAAGATCGCGATCGCGGTGGCGGTGCTGAAGCGGCCGGATATCGTCGCCTTCAACGACGCGACCGCCGTGCTCGACGGCTCGACCGAAGCCGCCATCCTCGAGCGCCTGAAGCGCGAGCTCGAAGGCCGCAGCCTGGTGTGCAGCCTGCATCGCCCACGCCTGGCATCGGCCTTCGATCGCATTTTCGTCATGGACCAGGGCCGACTCGTCGAGCAGGGCGCCTATGACGAGCTGCAAAAGCCCGGCAGCCCGCTGGCCCCGCTGATGGCGGCGGAATAACGGGCAGCGTGCAAGGGATCGCCTTGGCGCCTGCGATATATCATCGGGTGAGCGGCCTGGAGCGGGTGAAGGGAATCGAACCCCTCGTCGTAAGCTTGAGAAGCCGTTCCGAGATCTCCGAAATCGTTCACTCTTTCGAGAATCGCATTCGATTTCAGGTTCTGAAATGCTTGCCCCTCCCGTTTTCGGGGTCGCCGACAGTCGCAATTCGCGCGCTTCAGCCTTGCTTTCATACCGCCTAAGCCGGAATGGGAGCTTTTGGCAGCGTCGAGGTCCCAAACTTCAGAGGAAGGTCGTATTGAAGGCGGAACTGGTCTCCGTCAGGCGTGAAGTCACCGAGCATGTCTTCGCTCGCGGTAAAGACGACGTCGCCTGCGGTCTGATCGTCTCCTTTCTTGAAAATCTGGGTGACAAGCGTCTCGTGATCCGGGAACGACGCGATGACGTGGATATGCGCCGGCCGGTAGGACCATCTCTTGGCGACACGCAACAGTTCTCCCACCTGGCCATCGGTGGGAACGGGATAGGCCGTCGGCAGTAGCGCCACGAACTCGTAGCTCCCGTCTTGATCCGTCTTGAACCGGCCCCGCAGATTGTAGTCGGGTTGGCGATCGTCCTGGTTCTCGTAAAGCCCGTTGGTCGCCGCCTGCCACACGTCCAGAACGGCCCCTGCAAGGGGTTCGCCATTCTCGACATTAAATACTTTTCCGGAAACGCGGACCCGGGCGCCGGGCGTATCATCGCTGGCGATCGAGTCCCCTCGTTTGCGGAATGGAGCATCGGCGCGCAAAAAGGGCCCGACCAGCGCGAAGCCGACGATTGTCCCGGCCGATCGTGATTGAGGGTTTCGATCAGTTGACTGACGCCGAGCACATCACCCGCCAACAGGAACTCGTTTCGGTCCGGAACCGCGGCCATCCTGCCCATGAAATTCCAGGCGAACTCCCATTCCTGATCCGTCAGCTTCGTCTCCCCGACATATGCGTGCAGATGTCTGATCAGCGCGAGAACGAGCGATCGGAGCCGCGGATCGTCGATGCCGGAATATGCCTTCAGAACCCGGTCGGTTAACCCACCGTTCGCGTCTGGCGTGGCGCCCATGCTGGCCTCCTTGTTTGAATACGTAGGATCTGACTATCGGAACGACCTGCTTTGCGGTCAATGCACCACCTCTGGGCACATGCCGCGCACTCAATCTCCCAGAGGTAAAAGGGACGAGCTTCTTTGACGTTCCTCCCGTTTCGACCGCCGCAATAGGCGTCGACGCCTTGATCCAGGGTCCATGTCCGAACGGGCGACAGTCGCAAAGGGCCGTCCTCGAAGCCCGCTCGCAGGTCACCCATGATCTTGGCAATCTCGGGGCCCGTGAGCTTCAGGGTGTCGACCCCGATCAGGCGCAGGCGATTGTGACAGAAAGCCACCAGGTCGAATTCGACGCGACCATTACCGATGCTGGTAATGGCCACTTGGCGACCGCCGAGGCGCAACGAGTTCAGCGACGGTTCGAACATCGGGCCGCCAACGGCGTCGAGCACAAGGTCGACCCCCTTCCCATCCGTCAATGCTTTGACCTCGACAGGAAGATCCTTATCCTCGGTGTTGATAGAAACGTCGGCTTCTGAGGGCTTGTCGGAGATATCCGCCCCAATGACCTTCGCTTTCTTCCAATGCGCGATTTGCATCGCCGCCCGGCCGACTGCCCCGCGCGCACCAGTGACCAAGACGGTCTCACCGGCCTGGATATCGGCCGCATGGATCAATGCCGACCATGCCGCGAGATAACGAACGCCGACGGCGGACGCCTCCGCCATCGAGAGCTGCGACGGTTTCTCGGAGAGTCCATCTGCCCCGACGACGATAAATTGCGCGTGCGTCCGTCGCGCGTGACGCCCAATCCTGCGCCGCTTCCCCAGACCTTCTTGCCCCTTCCAACCGTCGCCGGCCACGACCACCCCCGCATAGTCTCGCCCCGGAACCCGAGGCAAGGGCGCCTGGAAGGCGCCGGCAACGTTGTTCACGTCGCTGGGGTTGATGGCAGAGGCATGCAGCTCGACCAGAGCCTCTCCCGGCATGAGATCCGGTACGTGCAATTCTTGGATCGAAGCGGACCGAAGGCGGCCGATATTTTTCGAAGCGCAAGGCTTTCATCGTTCATTGGCGAGCCCCAGTCCTTGTAGAATATTTCGGTGCCGGCCCCGGTCTTTAGCTTGCCCACATCTGTCCCCTCTAGCAGTGCCCGGCCGTTGGCTTGACCTTGCCGCGAAAGACGGTGTAGCTGATCGCGGTGTAAATGAGCATCAGCGGGAAGACGAACAGCCCCTCGCCCCAGAACATAAAGGCGAGGCTGGAATGGGGTGCGGCGGCTTCGGCGATCGTAATCGAGAACGGGATCATGAAGGGCCAGAACGAGATCGCCAGGGTGCCGAAGGCCGCGGCGAAAATCAGCGCGACCATGTAGAACGGCGCTCCGTCCCGGCGCTTACGGACGCTGTGGGCGAGAGCGATCGCCGCGATGACGCTGATCGCCGGGAAGACGAACAGGTACGGCCGCTCCAGCCAGCGGTGCACGACCCGAAGGTTCTCGGCCAAGGCATAGGCGAAGACGACGGCCAGGAACGCGAGCAGTCCAACCGACAGATAGGGGATCTGCCGATAGGCTGCGTCCCGCACATCGCCTTCACCCTTTTTGACCAGCCAGCAGGCGCCGAGCAGGGCATAACCCAGACACAGGCCGACGCCGCACAGGACCGCAAACGGGCTGAACCAGCCGAATTCGCCGCCGCTGTACTGGCCGTTGGTGATCGGCAGCCCCTTCACCAGGGCGCCCACGGTCAGGCCTTGCATAAAGGCCGCGACCAGAGATCCTCCGGCAAAGGCGGCATCCCAGATCCAGCGCAGCCGCTCGGTCTTGTAGCGAAATTCGAACGCCACGCCGCGCAGGATCAGCCCCGCCAGCATCAGCAACAGCGGGAGATAAAACGCCGAGAACGAGGTCGCATAGACGACCGGAAACGCCCCCCAAAGAATCACCCCGGCGACGACGAGCCAGGTCTCGTTGCCGTCCCAGATCGGCGCCACGGCGCTCAGCATCGCATGCCGTCGCGCCTCGTCGCGGGTCAGGCCGAACAGAATGCCGACCCCGAGGTCAAAGCCGTCGAGCAGCACGTAGAGGAGGATGCTGATCGCCAGCACGGCCACCCAAAACATGACCATAGCTATTCTCCGGCAGCGATGTGATGAGTGCCCGGCGTCACGTGGTGCTCGTCGACGACCGACATCGGGCGATTGGGGATTGCCCCGGCGGGGGGCAGAGCCAGACGGCCTTCCGGTCCCGCGCGCAGCAGGCGGTAGATGTAGTAGGTTCCAAACGCGAAAATGAAGCTGTAGACGGCGCAAAAGACGACCAGCGAGATCATTGCCGCGCGGGCGGTCAGGAACGGGGTCATTGCGTCGGCGGTCCGCAGCACGCCATAGACCGTCCATGGCTGGCGCCCGACCTCGGCGGTGAACCAGCCGGTCAATGTCGCAATGAACGGCAGAGGAAAGCTGAGGAACGTCGCCCATAGCAGCGGCCGGCTGCGCTCGATGCGCTCCTTGTGGATCAAATAGGATCCGCCCCAGGCGACCAGCAGCATAGCGAGCCAACAGCCGACCATGATGCGGAAGCTGAAGAACGGGATCAGCACCGGTGGCCAATTCGCGCGTGGTATGCTGTCGAGCCCTACTTCCCCTGCCGTGATGCTGTCGGAATCGATCAGACTGCCCAAGGGCGGGGGCAAGGTGATCGCGTACAGGTTTCGCCGGTTGCCAACGTCGGGCCAAGCCAGCAATACCTCGGAAGCCGGCTTCTGGTCATGCCACCGGGCCTCGATCGCCGCCATTTTCGCGGGCTGGTGGTGAACGACATATTCACCGTTGAGGTGCCCAAAGAGGAGCTGGAGCGGCAGCAGCGCGGAAGCGAGATATAACCCCATGCGCAGCATGATGTGCGCCTCGGCAGCAAATTCCCGACGCAGCACGTACCATGCCCCGGCAGCGGCGACGCAAATCGCGCCGGTGAGGTAGGACGCAAGCAACATGTGCGGGAAGCGCGCCCACAGCACCGGGCTGAACAGGATCTTCGACCAGTCGTTCGGGACAAAAGTGCCGTTCTCGATCACATAGCCGACCGGCACCTGCATCCAGCTGTTGTTGGCCATGATCCAGAAGGCCGAAAGCGTGGTGCCCAGCGCCACCATTCCAGTCGAAAACAGATAGAACCACGGCGGGACGCGCGGGCGGCCAAACAGCAGGATCCCGAAAAAGCTGGCCTCGAGGAAAAAAGCGGTGAAGGTCTCATAAGACAGCAGCGGCCCCTGGATCGGTCCGGACATTCGCGCCAAGACGCTCCAGTTGGTGCCGAACTGGAACGCCATGACGATCCCGGAGACGACGCCGAGGCCGAACGCGACGCCGAAAATCTTCAGCCAGAACTCGAACACCTGCCGGTAGGCCGGGCGCCCGGTCGCCAAATGCAATGCCTCGAGCACGGTCAGCCACGCCGCCAACCCGATCGTGAACGACGGGAAGATGATGTGGAACGAGACGGTGAACGCGAATTGCAGCCGGGATAGCAGCAGTGCTGTGAGGTCCATCGGTATCTCCTCACCAGGAGAGCGAGCTAGCCCTCAGCCGCCTCCCCCGGACCTGATCCGGGGGCTGGGCGGGCGAGGGTGGATCGCTGGAATCATCCGTTGGGTTCGCGCGGCTGACGCCACAGGTTCGTTCTGGCGAGGTCGATGATTTGATCGGCCCTGCCGGTGATCACGGCTTTCACCATGTAGAGCGTGAAGCCCTTCGCCATCTCGGCGCTGATAGAGGGGTCAGCCTACGCCGGATTTCATTGAGGCGAAGCATACGAGCCTGCGCATCGGGTAGACGCTCTCGAATTTAGCGAAGCACCTCTTCGAACAACCGCTGCAAATCATGCTGTTGGAACGGCTTATGCAGCGTCGGGCGATCGCGATATTGTGGGGGCAGCTTGCCGTACCCAGTAGAAAAGACGAATGGAATACCGCGCGCCGCGAGGACGTCGGCGATCGGGTAGGAACTCCTCGCCGTTGATGTTTACGTCCAGAACGGCGAGGTCGATTGCCTCACGCTGGGCAATCTCCAGCGCCTTCTTGAGACGTGCGACCGGCCCCACCACGGAGTGCCCAAGATCGGCGAGCATGTCCTCCAGGAGCAGTGCAACCAAGTTTTCATCCTCGACCAACAGAACGCGCAATCCACCGCGAGGGCCCGGTGGTTCACTGGCGGGCATCAGCTATTTCCTCCCTCCCCCGCGGCAGGGAGCGGTATTTCTATCGTGCAAACCAAGCCGCTCAGATTAAAATCGAGCTGGACCTCAGCCTCCAGCTCGAGCATCAAACCTCGCTCGATCACCGTCGATCCGAAACCTTTGCGCTCCCGCTCTTTCACGGGTGGTCCCCCGGTCTCTGTCCATTGCAACCGCAGCGCGCTGGGCGCGGAAGCTTTCACGACGTCCCATCCGACCCGCACCCGGCCCTCCGGCTTCGACAGGGCTCCGTACTTCGCGGCATTCGTGGCAAGCTCATGGAAGGCCATTGCCAGCGCGAGGGCCGCCTTTGGCTCAAGCAAGAGATCGGGCCCTTCGACCGCGAAGCGCGCATCTGCTTCGGTCCGATAAGGCGTAAGCTCTTGAAGCAGCAATTCACGTAGCGACGCGCTCATCCAATGGTCGCGTGACAGAAGATCGTGGGTCTGCGACAGCGCAACCAGTCGTTGCTCGAAGGTTTTTCGGAGTTCGGCATCCGAAGCGCTTTTCAGGGATTGCGCGGCAATCGATTGAACCGCGGCTAAGGTGTTCTTCACGCGGTGATTCAGTTCATCGACGAGCAGTTTCTGACGCTGTTCCCCCTGTTTGCGCTCGGTGATGTCGTAGAAGCAGTTGATTGCTCCTGTGACTTCTCCGCGCTGGCTCTTCAACGGACGAATATTCACGACGACGACCACCCGCGAGCCGTCGGGCCGTTCGATCGATACTTCCACATCATGCGCCTCCGATATTTTGCCGCTCAACACATCGGCCATGGGGCACTGCTCATGGGGCATAAAACTGCCGTCCGGACGAAACAACTTGCACGAGCCGCAAAACTGCTCGTCGGTATCCCCGACCGCCGGCTCGCGGCCCCACAATTCCGCGGCGCGGCGGTTGAATTGCCGAATTTCACCCGACGCGTCACAGGAATAGACGGCCACCGGACCCAAGTCGAACAACGTCCGGTAACGCTCCTCGCTCTCGCGCAGTGCTTCTTCATCTCGCTTGCCCTCGGTAATGTCGCGGGCAATTTCGGACGCGCCGATGACCTTGCCGTCGGCGGTCCTGATGGGCGAAACCGTCAGCGAAACTTCGACCTGACTTCCATCTTTGCGCCGGCGGGCCGTTTCATAGTATTCGACGTGCCCGCCACGCCGGATGCGATCCAGGATCTCAGGTTCTTCATCGCTTCGATCCGGCGGCATCAGGATTGTGATCGATTTGCCCACAACCTCGTCGGCTGCGTAGCCGAAAAGCTCCTCGGCGCCGCGATTCCACGTGATGATCATACCGTCGAGGTCCTTGCTCATGATCGCGTCGTCCGAGGACTCGACGATCGCGGCGAGCACCCCTCGCTCGTTCTGATGACGCGTGCTCTCGCTGACATCGCGAGCGATCGTCGAAGCCCCTATCATGCTGCCGCTCTGGTCCCGGATCGGCGAGATCGTCATGGAGACATCGATACGTTTGCCGCTCTTGTCGGTTCGATAGGTCTCGAAATGCTCGACCCGCTCGCCCTTGGCCAGCCATTCCAGAATCCGCGGCACCTCGTCGGATTGGTGCTGCCCCAACAGGATGGAAAGCGGTTTTCCGATTGCTTCCTTTGCCGTGTAGCCGAAAATCTTTTCCGCGCCGCCATTCCAGCTCGTGATCGCGCCATCGAGCGAATGTGCGACGATCGCATCCTGCGACGCGTCGACGATCGCGGCGAGATTAGCGCGATCTTCCTCGAGGCGTGCACGCCCGCTGATATCGACGAACGTGACCACGACGCCATCGATCACGTCATCCACAGTGCGGTATGGCCGAAGGCGCATCAGAAAGACCAGCCCGTCCTCGTTGATTCTCACCGTTCGCTCGATCATCGACAAGTCGCGCATCACCCGCGCCGCGTCTTTGCGCAGACCGTCATAGGAGAACCGGCTGACGATTTCGGTGACGGGCCGTCCGCGGTCGCCGTCCCGCACATGGAAAAGATCGGTCATCGGTGGGGTGAAGTTCTTGATCCGGAGCTGACGATCGAGGAACAACGTCGCGATCTGCGTGCTGTCCAATAGGTTCCTAAGGTCGCTGTTCAGGCGGACCAGCATCTCGTTCTTGCTGTTCAGCTCGGCATTGACCGTCTGCAATTCCTCGTTGATCGACTGCATCTCTTCCTTCGAGGTCTCCAGTTCCTCGTTCGTCGATTGCAGCTCCTCATTGACGGATTGATATTCCTCGTTGGCGGATTTCATCTCCTCGTTCGAGGTTTCGAGTTGGTCGATGGTCGCTTCCAACCGCTCCCGAGTGGCGCGCAGCTCTCTTTCCAACTCGTCGGCAGAATGGGGCTGCGCCTCCTCGATCGCGCCATTGCCGCTGGCGGCCGCCCTGCGATCCAGAAACGCGACGACGCAGTGGCCCGCGCTGCTGTCCGGCAGCGGTTCGACGACGAGGTCGACGAGTTGACGCCGGCCGGCGACCTCGATGGCGAGGCCTTCGTAGGTGACCGGCTGCCGGGTGGCGAGTGCCTTCGCCAGCGCGGCGCGGGCCGCCGGACGCAGCCCCCTGCGGATCAGATTGAACAGATTGAGGCTCGCGGCGCCCGGTGTCGGCCCGAGATACCTCTCGGTCTGTCCGGAGAACCTGAGGATATCATGGTTGCCGTCGACGACGACGTAGGCCGGAGCATGCTTGTCCATGAGCCGGCGCGCGTTTTTTTCGATGCCATTCTCGGCGAGCGCCACCGACCGGTCGGCCGTCCGTCCGGGCGAGCCCGTTCCGGCCGGCGCCGGGATTTGGGGGAGGGAGGCCTGAACGTCGCGCCGCTGGAAGATGCGATGTTTCTGTTCCAGCGCCACGAACAGCCCGCTCTGCCGGGTCACGTTCTCCGACGTCCCGAGAAACAGATAGCCGCCCGGCGCCAATGCATAGTGAAGAGTGCGGATCAACCGCTCCTGCAGCGCGGGCTCGAGATAGATCAGCAGATTGCGGCACGAAATCAGATCGAGCCTGGAGAACGGCGGATCCCTGACGACGCTGTGGGTCGAAAAGATGCACATCTCCCGGATCTCCTTGACCGGGCACCAATGATCTCCATCGGCCACGAACCACTGCTCACGCCGCGCCGCCGGCATGTCGGCGAGCTGCGATTTGCGATACCGCGCGGCCCGCGCGACCGCGACGGCACGATCGTCGATATCGGTCGCGAACATCTGGAACCTGGGTCCGGCATCGCGCTTGTGGACGGCCTCCTTGAGCAGGATCGCGATCGAGTAGACTTCTTCGCCGGTCGCGCAGGCCGGAACCCAGACCCGAACGGTATCGTCGGCGCCCTTATTGTGGATGAGATGCGGGATGACCTGCGTCTCCAGCGCGTCGAATGTCGGCTGGTCGCGGAAAAAATGCGTGACGCCGATCAGCAGCTCGCGGAACAGAAGCTCGCATTCGTTCGGCTCCTTGCGCAGACGCTCGATGTAGTCGGGCATCGCGTCGATCTGCAGCACCTGCATGCGGCGCTGGATGCGCCGAACCAGCGTCTTCTCCTTGTATTGGCCGAAATCGTGGCCCAGCTTGCTGCGAACCAGCGAACAGATTTTGGCCAGGTGTTCGACGGCATCCTCGCGTGTCCCGTCCGCGCCTTTGTGCGGTTCGACCGTTAGTAGATGCTTGCTGTAGGCGACCAGCTTCGCGGGCATCTCTTCGATCGGCAGAACGTAGTCTACGAGACCGGTGGCGGTAGCGCTCGTTGGCATGCCGCTCATAGCGTGCTCGTCGAAGGCGGCCTGCGCGATCGTCAGTCCGCCTTGTTCCTTAACCTCGCGCAGCCCCTCCGTGCCATCGCTGCCGCTGCCGGAAAGAATAACGCAAACGGCGTTCTCTTGCTGATCCTCGGCAAGCGACAAAAAGAACGTGTCGACCGGCCGACGATGCTCCCGCGCCGGTGCCGGCTTCGACACCCGCAACTTCCCCTCGGCGATCCGCAGCGTCGCGTTCGGCGGGATGACGTAGACATGATCGGTGGTCACGAGGAGGCCATCAGCCGCCTCGACGACCGGCATCGCGGTCGCGGAACTCAACAGTTCGACGAGCATGCTCCGGTGTTGCGGGTCGAGATGCTGAACCAGCACGAACGCCATGCCGCTGTCGGTCGGCATGTTTGCAAAAAAAGTCTTGAAGGCCTGCAAGCCGCCGGCCGAGGCACCGATGCCGACGATCAGATGGCGATCAGATCGCCTGGCATCCGGGTCGCCGGGTTCGGTTTCAGCCTTACGCTCCGGCGATTTTTCGGGCTGAGTTCGGCGCCTTCCGTCGGTCGCACGTGTGGAGCTCGATGTTCGCGCCGTCATGAAAAAAAGTGCCTCCGTGCGCAATCGCGATCCTCACCTCGAAACGGTCGTCGCAGCAATTGTGCGGGGCTCGATAGACGCCTTCCCATTCAAGTTCTTTCACTAACGCGGGCATGAACGACACGGCCGCCCTTATCCGCCCAGCAGGAGACCGGCAACGTTTCTCCTCGCCGCGCTCGCAAGTAGGACAGGTCCCGGAGGGCTCTTTGTATCAACTGACGTCCTGCTCGGTGGCGATCGGCTAAATGGCCAACGCGCTCAGCCGCTCGCAGCGGGGATTGTCGGTCGCCTCGGCGGCGTCCGTGGGTGTAAGTTGCGTGGCGCGCCCGCGACGTTACAAAGCTTTTAGGGCTCGCGCGAGTCCAGACTATGGGACCCGAACTGCCGATCTGCGGAGGCGACGGCCGACAGCACACAGGCCGCGACGGCCATGCCTGGGGACACCAGGACCGAGTAAAGTGGTCCGCGAAGCGCAGTTCGCTACCTCCGGCATCCGGCGATAGGCGTTGTCGGCGACCGTCGAATTCCCGCCCAGCATCAGCGGAACTCCGAATGATTTCTCCATGAGAGGTGCATGTCAAGCCCAGGTCCGAAACAAGCGGTGTTCACCAGCCTCGCGGAGATCGCCCAGGCGCTCGGTCACGCGCATTGCCTGGAACTGCTGGAGCGCCTCGGCCAGGGGGAACGCAGCGTCGAAGACCTCGCGGCGTGCGCGCACCTGACGGCCGCTGCGCCGGGCTACTTACCCACAGCTCCTACAGCACTCATCGGGACACGACCTATGCGACGGCCAGCCAGATCATTTTTTGACCTTTGGGGGTCGGATCGGCGGGGCGGTCCGAGGTGGCTGTTCGCGATCCCGCCAGTTGCTTCGACCGCCAGCCGCGCCCGCTACGCGCCGCGATTTATCGTTGCCCAAGAGGCTCCGCCGCGCGATCATGGCCTGAAGATCATCCGGAATCCGGGGAACCTCGGTTTATTGGGTGGAAGCCGACGTCGTGGACCGAGCGGCGACCGTCTATGACTTGGTAGAGATGCGCGCTAGGCATAAAACCAAACCACACTGGGCGAGGAGAATCCGATGCCGTTCTACGAAAGAGGCGACGTTCGCATCCATTACGAAGAGGCCGGCTCCGGCTTTCCGCTGCTGGTCATCCCCGGTGGCGGACTCAACTCGACGGTCGCGGGGCTCGCGACCCACCCGTTCAACCCATTCGACGAGTTCAAGGGCGAATACCGCGTCATCGCGGCGGATTTGCGCAACGCCAAGGGTGGGCAGTCCTCCGGTCCGCTCGAGGTCGACCGGCCGTGGGAGGCCTACACCGACGACCATATCGGCCTGATGGATCACCTCGGCATCCGCGAGTTCATGGTGCTCGGGTTCTGCATCGGCGGCCCGTTTATCTGGAACCTGCTGAAGCGGGCCGGCGACCGCGTCGTCGCCGCGGTGCCGGCGCAGCCCAGCGGCTACCGCCCGGAGATGCCTGGCCTCTCCTACAACAACAACATGAAGGGCTGGGGCCCGGAGCTGTGCGCCCGCCGGCCCGACATCACGATGGCGATGGTCGATACTTTCCTGACCAACATGTACGGCGGCGCTCGCGCCGATTTCGTGTACACCGTGACGCGCGATTTCGTGCTGAGCTGCCAGACACCGATCTTGGTGTTGCCGGACGACGTTCCGGGGCACCCCTATGCCGTAGCGATGGAGGCCGTGCATCTCGCGCCCAACGCGCAGGTGAGCCTGTACCCGTGGAAGGACAGCCCCGACAAGATCCCGCTGGCGGTGCGCCACATCCGCACGTTCCTCCGCGCGCATCGACCCGTGGCGGCAGCGCAATCTATGGCAGCCGCCGCCCAGTAGCGCCCGATCCGACCAAATTATTCATCGCCTCAATTCGTCATCCCCCAGCTTGACCTTTGCCTTGTATCGGGTATTCACGGAACTCGGTGCAAGGCATTCGTCCAGAACGCGCGAATGGCCGGACAAGCTCGCTGCGACAGCTTATTCGGCAGCCTGGGCTAACGCCGCACTCTTGCAGCGCGGGCGGGCCACAGTGCTGTGGTTGTCGCGACGGGACGGACTAAATCTCTCGCCTGCCAAAAACACAAATGCGGCAGGCAGGTAATTCAGTAGTAGCGTGGGATCGGACCGTTGTGCGGCGTCGCGCGATCACTGAGATCGAGCATGACCTCGTCGACGTAACACCAGCCCCAGCCGTCCGGCGGGTCATAGGCTTCGATGATCGGATGCCGGGTAGCGTGAAAATGCTTGGTGGCGTGGCGGTTCGGCGAGTCGTCGCAACAGCCGACATGCCCGCAAGTCCGGCACAGCCGCAGATGCAGCCATTCCGAGTCGGTCTTCAGGCACTCCTCGCAGCCGAGCGCGCTCGGCGTCACATCGCGAATGGCGTCGGCATGGGTGCATTCGCCGGACATCACTGTCTCCCGATGTTGCTCGGAAGCGGGGCCCTGTCGCCGGCTTCCGCGAGAAAGGCATGCAGCGCCGCCACCACCTGCGCGCCCTCGCCGACCGCGGCGGCGACGCGCTTGACCGATCCCGAGCGCACGTCGCCGATCGCGAACACGCCGGGCAGGCTGGTTTCGAGAGGCCTGAGGATGTTGGCGCCGGTGCGGACAAAGCCGTTGTCGTCGAGCCTCACTCCCGATCCCGACAACCACGCGGTATTCGGGTCGGCGCCGATAAACAAGAACAGATGACGGATCGCGCGCCTGACCTCGTCTCCCGACCGGCGCGAGCAGCAGCGGATCGCTTCGAGAATACCGTCCCGCCCTTCGAGACCGGTGACCATCGTCTCGGTCAGGATTTCGACGTTCGGCCTCGAGGTAATGCGCTCTACCAGATAGCGCGACATGCTCTCGCCGACACCGGGCCCGCGAACGATCAGCCAGACCTTGGCCACCTGGCTAGACAGATACACCACCGCCTGGCCGGCGGAATTGCCTCCGCCGACCAATGCCACCTCCTGCCCGGCGCACAGCCGTCCCTCGAGCGGCGACGCCCAATAATGAACGCACGAGCCCTCGAAGGAGGCAAGATTCTCGACGTCGAGCCGGCGGTACCGCGCGCCGCTGGCGATGATGACGGCGCGGGCGTGCACCCGCTCGTTATTGGCAAGGGTGAGCTGGAAGCGGCCATCCTCCGAGTGGGTCTGGCCCTGCAGGCTCACGACCTCATCCGGGATTGCCATTTCGACGCCGAACTTTTCCGCCTGATGATAAGCCCGCGCCATCAATGCCAGACCGGTGATGCCGGTCGGAAAGCCCAGATAGTTCTCGATGCGCGCCGACGCCCCGGCTTGACCGCCGAACGCGCGGCAATCGAGTGCCAGCACCGACAGACCCTCGGATCCCGCGTAAACCGAGGCCGCAAGACCCGCCGGCCCGGCGCCGACGATGACCAAGTCGTAAATCTTTTCCGCGTCGATCGGTCTGACGAGCCCGATGCAGCGGGCGAGTTCGATCTCGTTTGGATTGCGCAACAACCGTCCATCCGGACACAGCACGATCGGCAATTCGCGAGGGGCGATATGGAAGCGCTCGATCAGGGTTTGCGCGCACGGGTCGGTCTGTGGGTCGAACCGCTGGTGCGGATGCCCGTTGCGGGTCAAGAACCCTTCGAGGCGGAGAACATCGCCATTATCGGCGCTGCCGACGATGATCGGGCCGCCGGCGCCGGTATCGAGCAGGCCGACCCGGCGCAAGATCAAGGCGCGCATGATGCGTTCGCCCAGTTCGGCTTCTTCGACCATCAGATCGCGCAGCCGCCGTGGTGGAATGACGGACGCCTCGACCGCTTCGCGTGGCATCGGCGTCGACCAGCGACGGGCGGCCGGATAGTTGCGCAAGCTCGCCCATGAATGAGCCCGGACCATGCGTCACGATAAGCTCGGAGTGTCCCTCCCTTCCGCGCTGAATAACATCGACCCGGCCTCTCAGAATGACGAAAGCGCCCGGCGCGATCTCGCCGGTCGCGACCATGCGCTCGCCCGCCGTATAGGATTTGCGCTCACCGAACCTCGCCAGCCGCTCGATCTCGTCCGGCTCGAGCGCCGGAAACATCTGATCGCGTCGGGCCTCGATCAGCGGACGTACAGACTGCGGCATGGCTTTCCTTACGGGTTCGCTGCCCGACCGCGGTCGAGCATCGCAGCTTTGAAAGAGATATGGGCGTTCGAGTTGTGAACGCTGAGTGTCGCAGTCTGTTCGACTGACCGGAAGGTAGTTATGGATTACTATCGATCGCGCTCGACGGTGGCCGTCCGGTGGGCTTATGTGCTTCCAACGCGCTGATCGCGCCCCGCCCATCGTGAGGCCGCGAACCAGGCAGCGCACGGTTGTCCCTGGCCCGGGGACGATTTGGCGTTGTCCAAGCTGGTCAAACGGACGATGCTGCCCACCGAACCGCCCGAAATCTGGCGAATGTGGGCTTAGATAAGGTCACCTGCATGAAGCCGTCCCTCCTATCCGCGCTCTGCGCCGCTTTTCTCGTCAGCCAAGCCCATGCCCAGGGCCTGCTCCAGACGCACCGCATCACAGCGGATCTCGCGAACCAAGCCGTCGCGGCGGTTGTCGCGAAATGCGCCAGCCAGGGTTACGCCGAGACCGGCGTGCTGGTCGATGCCGACGGCGTGCGGCAAGCGGTGCTGCGCGGCAACGGCACCGGCGCCCACACCCTCGACAGCGCCTTTGCCAAGGCCTACACGTCCGCGTCGTTCAAGACCGACACGACCGCGCTCGTTGGCAGGTCGAAGACGGTGCCGGTGCTGGCGAACCTGTTCAAATTGCCGCATCTCCTTTTGCTGGGCGGCGGCATCGTCATCAAGGTCGGCGACGAGGTGGTCGGGGCGATCGGCGCCGCCGGGGCGCCGGGCGGCGATCTCGACGACGCCTGCGCCCGCGCCGGTCTGGACAAGATCAAGGGCCAGCTCAAGTAGCGTCCACCCCGCTGATGAGGATGACGCGATGAGAGTCGGGATCTCGCTGACCAGCAATCACCCGGACGCGACAGATCCGCGCCAAGGGGCGCGCTGGATGATCGAGCGCGCCGCGGCGGCACGCCGTGCCGGGCTCAATTCCCTGTTTGTCGGCGATCAGCACGCATCTGCCACGCCCTATTATCAGAACACGCCGATGCTCGGGCGGCTGCTCGCGGAGTGGGGCCCGGCCCCTTGCGGGTGCCTGTTCCTGCTCCCGCTGTGGCACCCGGTGCTGGTGGCCGAGCAGATCGGTACGCTCGCCGCCATCGCTCAGGGACCTTTCATCATGCAATGCGGGCTCGGCTGGGGCGAGGCCCGGTTTGCCGCGATGGGTGCCAACATCAGGACGCGTCCTTCGGCTTTCGAGGAGGCTCTCGACATTGTCCGGCGCCTGTTGGCGGGGGAGACGGTGAGCTCCGCCCGACGGTTCCGGGTCGCCGAAGCGAGCTTGGCGCTGCGTCCGGTGGAGCCCGTCGAGGTCTGGATCGGCGCCAGTGCGGCGCCGGCGATCGACCGCGCGGCACGACTGGCGGAGGGCTGGATCGCCAGCCCCGGCCTCACCCGCGAGGAGGCGCGCGTGCAGGCCGATCTCTATCGCGAGCGCTGCGCCGCTTATGGCAAGCAGCCGGGCGCCATCGTCTTGCGGCGCGACATTTACGTCGGCCAGTCGTCGTCCGAGGCGCAGGCGGTGCTGCAGCACGCGCTGAGCCGCGGCTATCGCGGGATGCCGGCGGAAGCCCTGATCGCAGGCTCGGCCGACGAGGTCGCGGAACAGTTTCGGAGCTTCGGGGAAATCGGCTACACCGACATCCTCGTGCGCCATCTGACCAACGATCAGCCGAAGGTCCTGGGCTCCCTGGAGCGGCTGGCCGCGGTACGCGCGGCGCTGGCTTGAGAGGCCGACTCCAAATGACGCCATATATTTCCGCAAGTCATCGTCGCCTCCGCGAAAGCAGGGGACCCAGAGCAACCGCTCGGTGGTCGCAATGGATTCCG
Organism: uncultured Alphaproteobacteria bacterium; assembly: GCA_963703665.1. GTDB lineage: Bacteria > Pseudomonadota > Alphaproteobacteria > ATCC43930 > CGMCC-115725 > AP-15. Next base: position 102,971 of record CAVPFB010000004.1, read on the forward strand.
GCTTCCTCGGGAATGACGGTGTAGTGTCGCAGGGAGGACCTCCAATGCTGGAGCTTTCTGACATCCAATCTTCGCAACAGGAGCTGGATGACTACTACGCGCAGCTCCGCGCGGAGCACGTGACGCCGGCCTGGATCGGCGGCGGCATCAGCATCGAGCCGCGCAGCGAGGCAGTGCCATATTTGTGGCACTGGCGCGAGCTGCGGCCACAGGCGATGCGGGCGGCCGAGCTCGTCGGCACCGCGCAGGCCGAGCGCCGGGTCCTGCGCCTGACCAACCCCAACCTTTCCGGGGTCGCCAGCACCACGCTCGTCGCCAACATCCAGATCGTGATGCCGGGCGAGATTGCCCGCGCCCATCGCCATTCGGCGGCGGCCCTTCGCCTGATCATCGAGGGAAGGGGCGGCTACACCGTCGTCAATGGCGAGCGCGTTCCGATGTACCCCGGCGATCTCGTCCTGACGCCCAACTGGTCGTGGCACGACCACGCCAACGACACCGACGCACCGATGATCTGGCTCGACGGCCTTGATACCCCGCTGGTGCGGATGCTCGAAGCCGGGTTCTATGAAGAGCACCACCAGGAGCGGCAAGACTTTGGTGCGGCGGTCAACGCCTCGCAGTGGCGCTACCCGATGTCGGAGATGCGGGCCGCCCTGGAGCGCCTGGCTGCCGCCGATACCGGCAATGCCGGCGAGGGGATCATCCTCGAATACACCAACCGGCTGACCGGCGGGCCGGTGATGCCGACGATCGCCTGCCATATGCAGCTGCTGCGCCCCGGCGAGCAGACGCGGGCGCGCCGGCGTGTCTGCCGCACGAACTATCACGTGGTCGAGGGCGCCGGCTACTCGGTGGTCGGCGGCGAGCGCCTCGACTGGGAAGACAAGGATGTGTTCACGGCGCCGACCTGGAATTTCTGCGAGCACGTCAACACCGGCGACCGCCCGGCCTTCCTGTTCAGCTTCAGCGACGCGCCGGTAATGAAGGCGTTGAGCCTCTACCGGGATGAAAGCAGGTCGTAGGCGGGACGCCCGGCGCGCATGGCCGGCGTGGGACGTGCCGATCGAGGCTGGTGCTTGGGGCGCCGAAATGCCGAACCGCGCCGGAAGGCCGAGGCGAGCCTCCGGCAAATTGCCGCATTCGACCCTGAAGCCTTCGTCCATTCTTCGCGGGGTCGACTGGTTTTGCCCTAAACCGGCGCCTGGCGTTCTTCTGGTTTCTGCATTTTTGCCGTCCGTCGCACAGAGGAGCTTCCCCGATGCCGATCATCGATTCCCAGGTTCACGTGTATGAGGCGAACACTCCTAAACGGCCCTGGCACAGCGTGCCGAACTGGCCCGACCACGTCACCGGAGACGAGATGGTGGCGGCGATGGACAAGGTCGGCGTCGACGGCGCGATCTTCATCTCGGCCTTTTCGATGTACCAATACGACGCGAGCTATGCGGTCGAAGTGCAGCGGGCCCATCCCGGCCGGTTCGCCATCGTCAAGCCGGTCGACCCGGACGATCCCGCCGTGGCTGATGTCATCGCCGACTGGAAGAAGATTCCGGGCACGGTCGGCATCCGCATCATGCTGACGCGGGAGGCGAACCGCGCGCCGGACGACCCGGGCCTCGACCGGATCGCACGCGCGGCCGCTCGTCACGATTTTCCGGTCAACGTCCTGTTCTGGGGCAATTTGGACGCGGGCGCGGCACTGATCGACCGCCATCCCGATACGCGATTCATCATCGACCATCTCGGCATCATGCAGCCGCGCGTGCCGCCCGCCCCGCCACAGCCCTGGGCCGACCTGCCGAAGGTGGTGGAGCTCGCCAAGCGCCCGAACGCGGTGATCAAGATCAGCGGCGCCTGCACGCTGTCGCGGGAGCCATATCCGTTCCCGGACATTTGGGACCCGCTGGCTCGCGTGTTCGATGCCTGGGGGTTCGATCGCTGCTTGTGGGGCACGGACTGGACGCGCGCGTTTGCCGTCGTCAATTACGAAGAGGCCGTCGAGCCCTTCCTAAAGACCGACCGCCTGAGCGACACCGAGCGAGCGATGCTGATGGGCGGCGCCTGCGCCAAGGCTTACGGCTGGTCGCCGAAGACAGCATAATACGTTCTTGTGGTCTATCGGGGGTGAGGGAGGCAGCCGATGGCGGCGGATTACAGCATATGTCTTGGAACGGCTGGCTGGGGCGTGTGGCACAGCCCGGATGCCGGAAGGTCGTGGACACGGCATCGCGCCCCGTTTCCGCTCAACAGCCGCATCCAGGCATTGGTCGCCCATCCGACCGAGGCGCATACCGTTTTCGCCGGCGGCGATACCGGCTTGTTCGTGAGCCACGATGGCGGGGCGCGGTGGGAGCGCATAAGGCCCAATGGGACCACGGCAACGATCTGGTCGCTGGCCATTGACCCGGTCGATCCCGATATTCTCTTTGCCGGCACGCGCCCGGCCGGGATCTATCGCTCTCGCGATGGCGGACGGCACTGGCAGAAACTGGCGGTAGACATCGCCCGCGAGTGCTCGATCGGCACACCCTTCGTGACCAGCGTCATCGTGGACCCCGACGATCATCGCATTGTCTTTGCGGGGATAGAAATCGACGGCGTCTTCCGCAGCCGCGACGGCGGGGACACCTGGACGCACCTTAAGGGCGGTTTGTACGACCCGGACATTCACGCCGTGACGATCGCGGCTACGCAGCCCAAGCGCCTCTACGCCAGCACGGCCCGCGAAATGTTTGTCAGCGACAATCTGGGCGAAACCTGGGAGCCCCTGGGCATCAAGGAGAAATGGCCGCTGCCCTATGCCCGCGGCATGGTGGTCAAGGCCGATGATCCTCGTGTGCTGTTCGCCGGGTGCGGCGAGACCACGACCGGTGAAAAGGGGCACGTGCTCCGCACCACAGACTTCGGCGAGACATGGGAGACCCTGCCGCTCCCGACCCAGCCCAATGCCACTGTGTGGGGCCTCGCCACGCACCGCGCCGACGCCAACCGCATCGTCGCGTTCAGCCTGTTCGGCGAGGTCTACGTCACCGAGGACGCCGGCACCTCCTGGCGCAAAATCCCCCGCGAATTCGGCGAGATCAGAGCCGCAGCCTGGCTGCCAAATTAACTTATGTAAACTGTCACCGTTAGTTCCGTTACTGTAATTTCTCAAATGTCACCGTAATTCCGCGGTTCTCTTCGTTGGCGAGTTCTCGATTTTCGGCGGAGTTGATGAACGGTGATAGAAGCCGCCTTGTTCGCTGCTTCACGAACTGAAAAGAAGCGTCAGATGTCTATCGCGGCGTGGCAGGCCGAGCGCTGCCGGTAACAACCGATGTTGGCGCTTTAGTTTTGATAGGGAGGATCAGCGAGGATGGACGCGAAAATAATCAGGAACAGGAGCGCCGGCATGCTGTGTTTTCGACCAGTTGCTCGTACCTTCGCGCTTTCGATCGCAGCAAGCGTAGGATGGGTTGAACGAAAGTGAAACCCATCGTCTCCGGCCGCGGTGGGCCGGTTCAGCCGGCGCTCAGCGCGAGCACGGCTTCCGGCACCCGGTCGATCACGCGCAGAAGCGCGCGGGCCGCACCTTGCGGTACGAGCTTCCCCTGTTCCCAACCTCGCACTGTCGCGACAGATATGTCGATCCGGCGCGCGAACTCGGCTTGTGACAGTCCGGCACGCCTGCGAACGCGCCGCACCCAGGCCGCCGCATCCTTGGCCGCTTCGGCGTCGTCGGAGGCGGCCTGGCGTTCGATTTCCGCCTCGGTGGTGGCATCGACCCGCGCCCAATCGGTTCGCGGCTCGACCGGCTCCCATGAGCCGGCGGAAGGCCGCCGGGTGACGGCTCCGGTCGCATCGAGGCGTGCTTCAGTCCGCGCCATACCGGTCCTTCTCCCTGGCGTTTGCCTTGCCGGCGGAGATGATCCTCGTCGCCGTTTCACGCCGCGTGTCGGCGATCACCAAGATCCGTCCGGCGACGCGGCCGTAGAGCCTGAAACGTTCTTCGCCATAGTCTCGCCGACCATCACGCTCCACCCGTCAGCTCGGATCGAGGAACCCCGGCAGGAATCGGCAAAACCGAACCCGCGTTCTCGTACGCAGCGAGCGTTTTTGCATCGTCCCACTCGAACCGGATATGGGGAGCGTCCGCCAATAGCCCAGCCTGCCTGTCAACGGAATTGTCGTGTCCTAAGCGGTAGAGCCAGCCTGCCGTCGCTTCGAGTAGGACGGTCAGCCTTGCCAGGTCAAAATTGTACACGCGGGCGGTGTTGCCGCCGGCGATCCCATCCGGGCCGAGCCTCGTTGTCACGCGACCGGCCGGGATCGGTGCAGCGCGGACGATCGCGGATTTTTCCGCTCCTGAGCCTAGGGAAACGCCATGCCGCTCTCCCGGCTGAGGAGGCAGAGATCGCGCCGCTCGAAGAATTCGAGCGCGATGCAGGCGAGCCCTCCGTCCGCTCGGCGCCGATGGCGCGACCAGCGTCATAGCCGGACGTGAAGTGGTCTGACCTGGGCCGAAGAAGGCCAGCGCCGCACGTCAGCCGTGCCGGCCCGCGACATGTTCGGCGGCGCGCAGGCCAAAGACGCAGGCCTTGATCAGGCCGCCGACATAGCCGAGCGCACCGCCGCCTTCCAGGCCGCCGGTGGCGCCGCCGGCGGCGTAGAGCGCGGCGATCGCCGAGCCGTCCGGCCGCTTGACCCGGCCGTGCCCGTCGATGGCGATGCCGCCCATCGTGTTGGTGATGCCGGCGCAGATCGGGATCGCGAAGAACGGCGGGGTCTCGATCCGCCGCGGTGCGCCGCTGCGGGTGGAGCGCTGGGGCAACAAGGTCAATAGCCGGTTGAAGCGCACCGCGTCGTTGTACTCGGCGACGGTCCCGGCCAGGTTTTCCGGCGGCAGCCCTGCGGCCTCGGCCAAGGCCGCGATCGTATCGGCCCGGTGCAACGTGCCGCCGCCGGCGATCAGCTGCGGATTGGGCGGGATCTGCGCGGTTTTGCCGGCGGTCTCCCAGATCGGAGCGTCGCAGATCACCGTGGCGCAGAGCGGGTCGTCGAGCCGGGCGAGGTCGTTGGCGATCGAAATGCCGCCCAGCCCCTCGTCGAGGAGCCGGCAGCCGCCCCGATCCACCACAATCGCCGCGGTCGCGACCGCATCGATCTGCGGATAGGGCCACAACCCCTTGTCCTCCATCGCGTCGCGGCTCATGAGATGGCCGTAAAAACGGTCGAGCCCAATCAGCGCCGCACCCGCCTCGGCGGCCATCCTCAGGCCGTCCCCGATCGCGGTGCCGGCATGGCGCATCAGCACCCGGTCGGGCCGCGGCCCGATATATTTGCGCAACAGCCCGGCATTGCCGGGAAACCCGCCATCGGCGATGACGACAGCATCGGCATCAATCTCCAGCACCGCGCCATCGTTGTGCGCCGTGACGCCGACGACCCGGCCGCGCTCCAGGCGCAGCGCTGCCGCTCTGGTGCCGAGCAGGAGCCGGCCCCGGCGCGCCTCGAGCCGCCGGCGCAATTCGCCGAGCAGCCGGTCCGGGCCGCGCCCCTGCCAATCCTGCCCGGCCACCGCCGCGCGCGGCGGCGCCAACGTGAAGCGGTGCCAACCGATCGGGCTGCCCTCGGTGAACGCGGCACCCTGGCTCGCGAGCCAGTCGACCGTGCGGCCGGCGTCGGCGGCAACCGCCGCCGCCAGTTCCTGATCCGCCTCCCCGCCGGTCTGATGGTTGATTGCGGACAGGAGGTCGTCCGGGCTCAGCTTCACATCGTGATAGGAGACGTGAAAAATCCCGCCGGCCCAGCGCGAGCTGCACAGATACCCCTCGTCGGCGCCGGCTTCGAGCACTGCCGTGCGCAGCCCCAATTCGGCCCCTCTCACGGCCGCGCACAACCCGGCAAAGCCGCCGCCGATCGCCACCAGGTCGAAATGCATCGGTTCGCTCATCCAATCCTCTGCAAGGGTCTTGATTGAAAGGCTCAATCGATTTACTCGCTACAACTTCTCTCTTGCCATACCGGCGGAGGCCGGTACCCACGCCCGAAATGGGTCCCGACCTTCGTCAGGATGGGTTTGCTGGAGACATACACAATTTCTCGATCGGGACCACCGAGGTCGCGTTGTTCTCGCATCGTCACGCGACGCGGGATCATTCGGCGCTTAGCGGGCAATGATCACCGCACCGCGGGCGAGTATGCCTTTCTCCGGCCGGCCGGTCTGGATCGAGGTAATTGGAGCCGTCGCTGATGCAGCACGACAATGCCTTGCCGCCGGCAGCGTCAAAATCGAGCGGCGTTGACACCGGCGCCGCGGCACCGCCAAGCTGCCCGCATGCCACGAGCGCAGAACGCCCACTGATGCCGGCCGGCGCCAACCGGCCGCTCGCCGGCATCACCGTGCTCGATTTCGGCCAGGTCTATCAGGGGCCATACGCGACCCTCTTGATGGCCAAGGCGGGGGCCGACGTGATCAAGATCGAGCCGCCGCACGGCGAACCGCTGCGCCGCCGGGCACCGCCGGGCAAGAGCACGACCTTTCCGATCGCGATGCTGAACTCCAACAAGCGCGCGATCACCTTGAACCTGAAAGACGAGCGCGGCCGCGTGCTGCTGTTCCGGATGGTCGAGCGCGGCGACGTGCTGCTGGAGAATTTCGCACCCGGGGTCATGGACCGGCTCGGCGTCGGCTGGGAGGTGTTGCACCGGGTCAACCCGCGCCTCGTCTACGCCTCGGGATCGGGCTACGGCCTCTCGGGGCCGGACCGCGACAATCTGGCGATGGATCTGACGATCCAGGCGGTCTCGGGACTGATCGCGGCGACCGGCTTTCCCGAGGGGCCGCCGGTCAAGGCCGGCCCGGCGGTCGTCGACTTCATTTCCGGGATCCACCTCTATGCCGCCACCCTGACGGCGCTGTTCGAGCGCGAGCGCACCGGCCGCGGCCGCCTCGTCGAGGTGGCGATGCAGGAGGCCGCCTACGCGACCCTGACCTCGCAACTGCACGCCTATTTCGAGACCGGCGAGGCGCCGCCGCGGACCGGCAACGCCAGCCACGGCCGCGTGCCGTTGAACGTCTACCCGACCAATGACGGCTACGTGGCAATGAACATCGCCGTCGAGGAGCACTGGCACAATCTGCTGAGAGCGATGGGGCGCGAGGAGCTGCGCGACGACCCGCGCTTTGCCGACAACGCGGCGCGCGTCGCCAATCGCGAGGCGACCGACGCGCTGGTCGCGGCGTGGACGAAGACCCTCGGCAAGACGGAGGCGTTCGCGATCGCCAAACGGCACCGCATCCCGCTGGCGCCGGTGCGCGACGTCGACGAGGTCATGCGCGACCGCCACATGCACGAGCGCGGCATGCTCGAATGGATCGAGCACGACGAGATCGGCCATATCGTCGTGCCGACGACGCCGTTGCGCATCCATGGCGCCGACCCGGTCGACACCGTGCCCAGCCCGAAGCTCGGCCAGCACAACCGCGAGGTCTACGGCGGCTGGCTCGGATTGTCGGCCGCCGAGATCGTGGCACTCGAACAGGATGGCGTCATCTGAGCCGGTCTGACAATCGTCAACTGCTTGATTTCAGCGGTTCGGCGTTTTCTAGCGCAGCTAGCCCGCATTTCTCAAACGGGGTAGGTGCATCGGGCAGCTGAATTGAGAAAATCGTGTTGCAACAGCGGTTTGTCTCAGGTTCGGGGGAAGCCCGATGCAGACAGAGTGTAGCGCGGATCTGTTTGGTTTTGCATCTGTGGAAGCTCGCGCGGTGGTGGCCGCGTTTGACGGCGGCAAGATGACCTCGGATGCCGGCGCGATGTTGCTCGGCGCCACCGACCGGGCGATCGGCCTGATCGGGCGGTTTGCCGGCTGCTTCAGGGACCGCCGCGCGGCGGATCTGATCGAGCACACGGTGCCGACCCTGGTCGGCCAGCGGGTATTCGGGATTGCGCTGGGTTACGAGGACCTGATCGACCACGACGAGTTGCGCCATGATCCGGTGATGGCGATCCTGGCCGGCAAGCTCGAAGCGCGGCGCTCGGATTGCGCGCCGCTGGCCGGCAAATCGACGCTCAATCGATTGGAACTGAGCCGCCCGGAGCCCTCGCGCTATCACAAGATCAGTTATGACGCAGCGGCGATCGAAGGACTGTTTGTCGATCTGTTTCTCGACGCGCACGCCGCGCCGCCGCCGCAGATCATTCTCGACCTCGACGCCACCGACGACCCGCTGCACGGGCATCAGGAAGGTCGCTTCTTCCACGGCTATTACGACAATTACTGCTACCTGCCGCTCTACGTGTTCTGCGGCCGGCATCTGCTGGCGGCCAAGCTGCGTCCGGCCAATATCGATGGCAGTGCCGGCAGCATCGAAGAGGCGGCGCGGATCGTCGCGCAGATCCGCCAGCGCTGGCCGGCGGTGCGCATCCTATTGCGCGCCGATTCCGGCTTTGCCCGCGACAGCCTGATGAGTTGGTGCGAGAACAACGGCGTGAATTTCCTCTTCGGTCTGGCCAAGAACGATCGCCTCAAGGGCGAGATCGAAAGCGAACTCGCCGGGGCCGAAGAGGAGAGCCAGCGGACCAGCAAGCCGGCGCGCCGCTTCAAGGACTTCACCTGGTCGACGCTGGACAGCTGGAGCCGCGAGCGGCGGGTCGTCGCCAAGGCCGAGTGGACCCAAGGCGAGGCCAATCCGCGCTTTGTCGTCACCTCGCTGTCTCGCGAAGAGCACGAGGCCCGCCACCTTTACGGGAAGGTCTACTGCGCCCGCGGCGACATGGAAAACCGCATCAAGGAATGCCAACTCGACCTTTATGCCGACCGCACCTCGGCCAAGACGATGCGCGCCAACCAGTTGCGGCTGTGGTTTGCTTCGATCGCCGATGTGCTGGTCTGCGCCTTGCGCCGCATCGGCCTCGTCCATACCCAGTTCGCCCGCGCCTCCTGCGGCACAATACGTCTCAAGCTGTTGAAGATCGGGGCGTTGGTGCGCACCAGCGTGCGTCGTATCAAGCTCGCCATGCCCTCGGCCTTCCCCTATCAGACCGAGTTCCGCGCCGCCCATGCCGCACTGACAACCATCGCCAACTGAACCTCGGAACGGCTTCGAACATAATGCTCCGACCTCGACAGGCAAATCATGACCACCGATACCCGCGATGCGCGTCACCAAGACCGGCAGACTCGTTCAACGCGACCCGCACCCTTTACCCCCAGCAAACCGCCGGGCTATGAGAAATGCGGGCTAATGGTCGAGGAGATTCGATGTGGAAGACCGAGAGATTCGATCGGCTCTGGATCGCCACTGGGCCGCCTCCGATGCGAACGACTTCGAGGGGGAGCACCAGATTTACCGAGAGGACGCTGTGCTCGAATATCCGCAATCGGGCGAGCGCATCCGCGGGCGGCGGAAGATTTAGTCGTCTCGCGCCGTGCAGCCGAACCGGAAACGCTTCACAGTGCGGCGGATTATCGGCGCGGGCGACCTCTGGGTCACCGAATATGTCCTGACCTATGACGGGCGGCCGTCCTACACCGTGAGCATCATGGAGTTCCTCGATGGGAAGGTGGCCCGCGAGACCCAGTATTTCGGCGATCCGTTCGAGCCGGGGCCTTCGCGCGCGCAATGGGTCGAGCGGATGCCCTGAAACCTGGCCGCCGTAAGGATGACCATCTGCCGCTCGCTCGTTCGGAGCTGCCGATTGATACGGTCTCTCTAGCCCGTTATCTCATTGGCAAGGTGTTGGTGCGGGAGTTGCCTGAAGGCGTCGCCAGCGGTCGTATTGTTGAGACCGAGGCGTATGTGGTCGGCGACGCCGCCGGGCACGCCTACCGGGGGATGACTTGGCGTAATCGTTCGCTGTTTCTCGAGCGTGGGCACGCCTATATTTATCTCGCCTACGGCAGCTCTTACATGCTGAATGTCTCGAGCGAGATGACCGGGATCGGAGCCGGCGTCCTGATCAGGGCTCTCGAGCCGCTCGACGGCATCCCGATCATGCGGCTAAATCGCGGCATCGAGCGCTTGTGCGACTTGGCGCGAGGGCCAGGAAGGCTCGCCGCGGCGTTGCGGGTCGATCGTTGGCTCGATGGGCTCGATCTTTGCCGAGAAGGCCCTCTATGGCTCGGACGCGGTGGCCACGAAGCCGGCGAGATCGGGCAGAGCATTAGGATCGGCATTTCGCGGGATGCGAACCGCCTCCTGCGATTTTATCTTCGGGGAGTTCGTTCGTCAGCGGTCCAAGATCGCTCGAGGAATAAGAGACCGCCACAGCGCCCTCTTCCTTAAGAGACTCGAAGCCCCGTTTCCTGCGCAGGCGATCCGTCTCACAGCATGAACGCCTCGGCCGCATACGAATGCGCCGGAACTTCAGTGTGGCCCCAATGTCCGTTCATGGTGCGAGATGTGGGTGGCTCGATCCCAATGGCCGCTCTTCACCCGACTCGCCAGTTAATCGGTGTGGTAGAGAATGACGCATTTGGGGCAAACAGCGACATGGCCGTGGCACTGAAATGAAGCCTTATGTGATCTGCCACATGAACGCGAGCGTCGACGGCCGGATTCTCGGCAGCCGCTGGCGGCCTGCCGAGAACCGCATGGCGGGGCTGTTCGAGCGCCTGCACGAACAGCTCGGCGGCGGCTCGTGGCTGATCGGCCGTGTGACCGGCAGCGAATACGCCAAGGCGGCGGCCTACCCCCGCCACACGGACCAGACCTATCCGCGGGAACCCTGGTTCGCGCGGCGCGACGCGAAAGCCTACGGCATCGCGCTCGACGCCCGGGGCAAAATCGCCTGGGGGCGGTCCGACATCGGGGGCGACCCGGTCGTCGCGGTGCTGACCGAGGGGGTCTCCGACGCCCATCTGGCGGGGCTGCGCGAGGACGGCGTCTCCTACATTTTCGCCGGCGAGCGGGAGCTCGACCTCGGGTTGGCGCTGGAGATTTTGAACCGCGAGCTGGGGATCCAACGGCTGCTGCTCGAAGGTGGCGGCGGCTCGAACGGGGCCTTTCTGCGCGCCGGCCTGATCGACGAGATCAGCGTTGCGATCTGCCCCGCCGTCGACGGCGCGAAGGGCGCGCCGAGCATCTTCGACTTCGGCGACAGGGATGCCGGCGCATCGGCGCCGGTCACCGCGATGACGCTGGCGAGCACGGAGGTGCTGGAGGACGGCGTGGTTTGGCTCCGCTATCGGCTCCAAAACCGCTGACTCAATCGATGACGGCCACAGCCTCGATCTCGACGAGCCACTCGGGCAGCGCGAGCATGGCGACGCCGACGAGGGTGCTCGCCGGCGGCGTCCCGCTCGTGAAGAACGGCGCTCGCGCTTTGCCGATGACGGTTCGGTGTTCAGGATGATAGTTCACGACGTAGGTAGTGATCTTCACGATGTCGGCGTAGGTCGCACCCGCAGCGGCGAGAGCCAGACCGACATTGCGCATCGCCTGCGCTGTTTGTGCAGCAAGGTCGCCGGCGCCGACCAGCACGCCGCGCCCATCGATGGCCACCTGCCCCGCCGTGTAAATCGTACGCGTTCCCGAGGCGACGACTACCTGCGAAAATCCCGGGTTGTGCAGAAGTCCTTCTGGGCGGGGATGTTCAACTGTGCTCATGCCTGAGACCCTTTGGAGTTGGTCATCGCGCTGAAGACGCTTTCGCGCGCGAGGATCGCCGGAAAAGGCGGCCCTCCTCACTCTCGATCCGCGATAATTCAGGCAGCCGGCGCGGGATAGAAGTGAAGAGACGCGACCGCCGCCCCACGGTAGTCGAGCGAATGATGCGTCGAGCCCGCTCTAATGTGCTTTAAGTGATTGATTTAACTGGAGCGGGTGAAGGGAATCGAACCCTCGTCGTAAGCTTGGGAAGCTTCTGCTCTGCCATTGAGCTACACCCGCAGCGCCGCCGATGATAAGCGATCGGCGGCCGGCTTCAAGCGCCTTTCGGGCTCTGAGCGCCGTTTGGCGGCGCCTCGCACGGCACCGTCCCCATGTTCGCCGGCAGGCAGATTTCGAGGATCTCGACATCGTTCGAGGTGCGGATCTCGTTGTGCCGCAGGCCGCCCGGGATAAAGCAGGAATTGCCGGCCTCGAGCCGGCACTGCGTGCCGTCCTCGAATTCGAGCTCGACGAAGCCCTTGAGCGCATAGACGAACTGGCCCTCGCAGACGTGATAGTGCCAGCCGGTGGGCTCGGTCATGCCGGTCACCGCTTGCATCACCTGCGCGCGCATCCAACCATCGCTCGCGGCACCGACGCCCAGGTCGCGGTATTTGAAAAAGCTGCGCCGGCCTTCGACATAATCCGGCTGTTTGGCGGTCGTTACCGCGACCTTCATCTTCGGCTGGGCCGTCTTCCGCTCGGCCCCGGGCGCCGGTTTGTTCAGAGTCGCTGCTGCACCTGCCATCGTTTCCTCCGGTCAACGAAACGCAGTCGTTATAGCAGCATTTCGCGCTGCGGTGCTATCCTGCCGGTCTTTGCGAGGAGGTTCGGATGGCGAACATACCGGGTGCGGTGACCGACCCCAGCCGCGTGCGCGGCGAGGACATCGACTTCAAGAGCGGCGGCGACACGATCAAGGGCTATCTCGCGCGGCCGACCCAAGGTGGGCGCAGCCCAGGAATTGTCGTGATCCACGAAGCCTTTGGTCTCGTAGAGCATATCCGCGACCTCGCGCGGCGCTTTGCCCATATCGGCTACAACGCGCTGGCGCCCGATCTCTATGCGCGGGCCGGAGGGCCGTCCGATCCGAACAACATGGCCAGTGTCATGCCGGTCATGTTCGGCAAGTCCGACGCCGAGGCTGTCCAGGACCTCGAAGCCGCCGTGGACCATCTGCGAGGCCTTTCCGGGGCCATTGCCAAGGTGGGCGCGATCGGTTTTTGCTCCGGCGGACGCCAGACCCTGCTGTTCGCGTGCAGCAGCACCAAGGTCGACGCCGCGGTCGATTGCTGGGGCGGGTTCATCCATCGCGCCACCCCCGACGCTGAGACGACGCCGGCGCGGCCGACCGCGATCCTCGACCTCGTCGCACAGCTTCACTGCCCGCTCTTCGCGGTGTTCGGCGAGGAGGACCAGAACCCGTCGGTGGCGCAGGCCGAGGAAATCAAGAAGCGCGCGCAAGCTGCCGGCAAGGATGTCACGGTCAAAATCTACAAAAACGCCGGCCACGCCTTTCTCGCCGACTACCGGCCGAGCTATCGCGAAGGCCCGGCCGCCGAGCTGTGGCGCGACGCGGTCGCGTTTTTCGACAAGCACCTGAAGTCCTGAGGCATGACCCGGCCCGGGGAGCGAAATCCCCGGGCTTTGCTCGGTACGTTACTCGGCCCAGCTCGCCCGGGTCGACATCCGGCAGGCGGGCGCTGATCGTTGCATGCAGCGCGGCAATGCGCAATCATTGCCGTGAAGCGAGCGGCCGCAGGTCGCAGCGAAAACTAGAACTTGCGGCTAGGCGATGGGACCTTCCGAAACTATCTACATCGACGAGATGGTTGCGGCCTGCAACGGCGGCGGCGGCACGCTCGGCCACCCGAGAGTGTATCTCAATCTCGCTCCCGCCGGCCGGGCCGAGTGCCCGTATTGCTCGCGCCTCTATCTGAACCGGGCGACGCTCGCTGCCGAGGACGAGCAGCGGGCGATTGCCGGGAGGGGCGAGAGCCTGCCGCAGAGCGAGCGGGAAAGGCGCAACGTCTAAAAAGCAGGAACCCGTGGACGAGAGCATCGAGGCGATTGTCGAACCGGCGAGCAGCGAGACGACGGCTGCGGTCGCAGCCCCGTCGGCCACACCCCGCCACGTCTTTCTGATCGACGGCTCGGGCTTCATCTTCCGCGCCTATTTCGCGCGGGCGCGCGACCCCAAGGCCGAGCGGTTTCAGCGAAAATCGGATGGGATGCCGACCGAAGTCGTCATGATATTCAGCAACATGCTGGATAAATATCGGCGGGAGACCGATGCCGACCGCATGGCGGTGGTGTTCGATGCGTCCGGCACCAGCTTTCGCAACCGCATCTACGATCAATACAAGGCCAACCGGCGCGAAATGCCGGAGGATCTCGTTCCGCAATGCGAGCACGTGCGACGGGCCGCGGACGCGTTCGGCATCTGCCGGATCGAGATGCCGGATTTCGAGGCCGACGATCTGATCGCGACCTATGTCCGCCATGCGGTCGAGGCCGGCGCCAGGGTGACGATCCTGTCGTCCGACAAGGATTTGATGCAGCTCGTCGGCGACAAGGTCACGATGCGCGATCCGATGACCGACCGGCTGATCGGCGACGCCGAGGTGCGCGAGAAGTTCGGGGTCGGGCCGGATAAGGTCATCGACGTCCAGGCCTTGTGCGGCGACAGCGTCGACAATGTCCCCGGCGTCCCCGGCATCGGGGTCAAGACCGCGGCCGAGCTCATCAACACATACGGCGATCTCGAAACCCTGCTCGCCCATACGGCCGAGATCAGGCAGCCGAAGCGGCGCGAGGCGTTGATCGACAACGAAGAGAAGGCGCGGCTGTCGAAAGTTCTGGTCAAGCTCGACGACGACGTGCCGCTGCCGTGTCCGCTGTCGGCGTTGGAGGTCAAGCCTTACGATCCCGACAAGCTGTTCGCGTTCCTGGACGAGATGGAGCTGCGGGCCTTGCGGACCCGCATCGCGCAGCGCCTGTCGGCGACGACGCCGGCCGGGACCGCGCCAATGGCGGCGCCCGAGCATCCCCAGCCGGCGATGCCGGAGGTGCCGCCCTTCACCGCGCCGCGCACCTACGCGCTGGTCGATACCGTCGAAGGCCTCGATCATTGGATCGAGGCGGCCTACCAGGCCGGCGCCGTCGCAGTCTGGCCGCTGGCGAGCGCCGTTTCGGGTGCCCGGCCGGCGCTGGCCGGGATCGCGCTGGCGCTGTCCCCGGGCCTCGCAGCCTATGTGCCGCTCGGCCATCGGGTGGCCGGCGGGCTCGACCTTGCCGAAGCCGGCGAGCTTACGCTCGAGGCGGCGATCGACAGGCTCCGGCCGCTGTTCGAAGACCCCGGCGTCCTCAAGATCGGGCACGACGTCAAGACCGCAGCACACCTGCTGTCACGCTGGGGAATGGCGCTGGCGCCCTATGACTGTACGATGCTGATGTCCTATGTGCTGGATGGCGGCCAGTTCGACCACGCGATCGAGAGCTTGGTGCGGCGCTCTTTCGAGCACGATCTGATCCAGCCCAAAGAGCTAGTCGGCACCGGCAGGAGCCTGATCGCCTTTGCCGAGGTGCCGCGCGATCGCGCCCGCGACTTTGCCGCCGAGCGCGCCGACGCGGCATTGCGGCTGCACACGCTGCTGAAGGCGCGGCTGCTGCGCGACAAGATGACCGCGTTCTACGAGACGGTCGAGCGGCCGCTGCCCCAGGTCGTCGCGGCGATGGAGTGCAGCGGCATCAAGGTCGACCGCGCGGCGCTCGCCGAGCTGTCGCGCGATTTCGGGCATCGCATCGCCGAGACCGAGCAGGCGATCCATGCCGCGGTCGGCAACGCATTCAACATCGGCTCGACCAAGCAATTGGGCGACGTGCTGTTCGGGAAGCTCGGGCTGCCGGGCGGCAAAAAGGGCAAGACCGGCGCTTACGGGACCGACGCCTCGATCCTCGAAGAGCTGGCGCCTTTGCATCCGGTGCCGGCGCTGGTGCTCGAATGGCGCCAGCTGACCAAGCTCAAATCGACCTATGCCGACGCGCTGGGGGAAGAGATCGACGGCGAGACCGGCCGGGTTCACACCTCCTACGCGCTCGCTGTGGCGGCCACGGGACGGTTCTCGTCGAACAACCCGAACCTGCAGAACATTCCGATCCGCACCGAGGAAGGAAGGCGCATCCGCCGCACCTTTATCGCCGAGCCGGGCGATGTGCTGCTGTCGGCCGATTACAGCCAGATCGAGCTGCGGCTCGTCGCCCACGTCGCCGACGTGCCGGAACTGCGGCAGGCATTTCAGGACGGGGTCGACATTCACGCGCTGACCGCGAGCCAGGTGTTCGGCGTGCCGTTGGCGACGATGGACGGCGCCACCCGGCGGCGGGCCAAGGCGATCAATTTCGGCATCATCTACGGCATCAGCGCCTTTGGCCTCGGCGCCCAGATCGGCGTGCCGCAAGCCGAGGCGGCGGCCTATATCCGCGCCTATTTCGAGCGCTTTCCGGCGATCCGCGCCTATATGGAGCGGATCAAGACCGATTGCCGCAGCGCCGGCCATGTCGAGACGATCTTCGGCCGCAAATGCTGGATCGCCGGCATCCGCGACGCCAACCCGGCCCGCCGCGCCGGGGCCGAGCGCCAGGCGATCAACGCGCCATTGCAAGGCTCGGCCGCCGACATCATCAAGCGCGCGATGGCCCGCATCCCCGCCGCCTTGGCCGGCGAGGGCCTGCGCGCCCGGATGCTGCTGCAGGTCCACGACGAGCTGTTGTTCGAGGTGCCGCAAGGCGAGGCCGAGGCCACCGCGCGCGTCGTCAAGACGGTTATGGAAGGCGCCTGCGCCCCGCATTGCGAGCTCTCGGTGCCGCTCGTCGTCGAGACCGGTTGGGCGCGGAGCTGGGACGAGGCGCATTAGCAGCACTCGGGAGGGTCGATCGTGAAGATCGAGGAGGAAAGCGCCGCGCCACTGGAGGAGGACGATCCGTTCGAGATGGCGAACCTGTTCCCTTGCACGACGGGACTGCCGATGACGGTATGGGTCAGCCCTCGGGGGAACGCGCGCCACGATGTGCGGGTCAAAGTCAACCTGACCCACGGCAATCAAATGAGTGTCGCAAACACCGCGGTCGTCGGCGTTCGCCCCGCGCCGCATGTCATCGCCGGCCGGCTGTCCCCGGATGACGAAAGGGCGGTGTTTCTCTGGATATCGCTGAACGCCGCCGGTCTGATCGCGTATTGGGAAGGCCGGATCGACACGTTGCAGTTCGGCCAGATGTTGAAGCCCGTCGTCGCGCGATCGGGCATGCGTCCCGCTCCCTGAGGCGCTTCGCTGCAAAAAAACGGCCGGGCGCGAGGCCCGGCCGTTTTTTGAGGTTTGCGTTGTCGAGGAGGCATCAGTTGCGGCGGGTGCCCATCAGCTGCATCAGCATCATGAACAGGTTGATGAAGTCGAGGTACAGCCGCAATGCGCCCATGACCGCCTTTTTGCTGGCGATCTCGGCCCCGTCGCCCTCGTAGTACATCTCCTTGATCTGCTGGGTGTCCCACGCGGTCAGGCCGGTGAAGACGATGACGCCGATCACCGAGATCGCGAATTGCAGCGCCGAGGAGGCGATGAACATGTTGACCAAGGAGGCGATGATGATGCCGATCAGCCCCATGAACAGAAACGAGCCGAACTGCGACAGGTCGCGCCGGGTCGTGTAGCCATAGAGGCTCATCGCCGCAAAGGTGCCGGCGGTGATGAAGAAGACGCGCGCAATGCTGGCCCCGGTGAAGACCAGGAACACCATCGCCAACGACAGCCCCATCAGCCCCGAATAGAGCCAAAAGACCATCTGCAGGGTGCTCGCCTGCATCTTCTGCACGCCAAAGCTCATCACCATGACGAGGCCGAGCGGCGCCAGGATCACCAGCCAGATCAGCGGGGTGCGCGCGATCGACACATAGAAGCCCGACGCGGCCGCCACATAGGCGACGATCCCGGTCAGCGCGAGCCCCGACGCCATGTAGTTGTAGACGCGAAGCATATAGTCCCGCAAACCGACATCGATGCCGACCTGCGCGTCCGCCGACCGCACCGTCCAGCGGGGCTGCGAACCCAGAGCCATAGATCCCCTCCAAAGAGAGAAAGCGGCGCGAGGGAGATTCCTCGCGCCCCGGATATTGGCACAAAACAAGATCTTTGCAATGACTCTTGGCCGCGAGCGGCTGACTGCCGGCCGCCGGCAGGGCCCTATTCGTTGCGCAGGTAAGCGGCGGGCTTGGCGCCGAGCGCGCGCCAGGTGCCGGCAAACCCGATGGTCAAGGTCAACAGCATCGCCAGTCCCAGGGTCCAGAGCAACGGCGACGGCAGCAATACCCAATCAATCCGGATCAGCCGGACCACCACAAAGGCGCCGGCCAAGCTGCCGAGCGCGCCGGCGAGCAGCGCCGACGACACGCCGAGCAGGCCATATTCGACCAGAAATCCGGCGAGGATCATGCCGCGGGTCGCTCCCAGCACCTTCAGCACCACCGCATCGTAGACCCGGCGCTGATAGCCGGCGGCGACGGCGCCGCCGAGCACCAGCGCGCCGGCAGCGACGGCGACGAGCGCGACGAGACCGATCGCCGCGCCGATTGCGCCGACCACGCGGTCGATCGCGGCCAAGGCCTCGCGGACCGGGATCGCCGAGACGTTCGGGAACTGCGCGGTCACCCGGCGCACCAGGCCGTTTTCCTCGGCCGGCGGCAGATAGACCGCGCAGAGATCGGTCTGCGGCGCGTCGCTCGAGCGTGCCCGGGGCAAAGACGATGGCGAAATTGATGCCGAGCCGCTGCCAGTCGATCCGGCGCAGATTGGCGATCCGCGCGGTGATCTCACGGCCGAGCAGGTTGACGGTCAGGGTATCGCCGATCTTGAGCCCCATGCCGCGGGCGAGCTCCGCGTCGAACGAAACGAGCGGCGGGCCATGATAATCGGGTGGCCACCAATTCCCGGCGGCGAGGCGCGCGCCTTGCGGCAGATCCGCGGAATAGGTCAGGCCGCGGTCGCCGCGCAATGCCCAGCGCGCTCCCGGCCTCACCGCCGCCTGCTCGACCGGGACCCCGTTCAGCCGGGTGATGCGGCCACGCATCATCGGCTCCGCGTCGAAACGCGCGCCGGGAGTGCTGCGCACGATCGCTGCGAACCCGGCGAGCTGGTCAGGCTGAATGTCGATGAAAAAGAAGGCCGGCGCGGCTTCCGGCAGGCGGTTCTCGACCTCGTGCGCGAGATTGCCCTCGACCATTGCCACGGCGACCAGCACGGTCAGGCCGATGCCGAGCGACAGCACGACCGGCGCCGTCGCCGCACCCGGCCTCCACAGATTGGCGAGCGCCAGGCGCAGCACCGCGGAGCGCGGCCGGCCGGCCGCTCTCGCGCCGAGCATGATCGCGGCGGCGGCGATCCGGAACAGCGCGAAGGCGGCCACCGCCCCCAAGACGAACCACAGCGCCACGGTGCGGTCCGGCGCGCTGACGACGGCAAGCCCGGCGAGGGCAGCGGCCAGACCCGCGGTCGCCGCCAGCGCCGCCGGCGGAATTCGGCGCCGCGTCCGCTCGACCATGTCGCGGAACAGGGCGCCGGCCGGGACCCGGCCGAGCGCGGCGAGCGGCCACACCGAAAACAGGAGGGTCGTCAGCAGGCCGAAGAGTGTCGCCAAGGCGAGCGGTTCGGGATAGATGCCGAGCCGGGCGGCGACCGGCAGCACGCCGGCCAGCGCCGGCGCCGCCGCGACCGGCAGCAGCGCGCCGATCACGAGGCCGGCGGCGATGCCGAGCAATGCCAGCGCCATCACCTCGACCAAATAGACGGCGAAGACCAGGCCGGTCGAGCCGCCGAGGCATTTGAGGGTGGCGATCGTCGCGGTCTTGCCGGCGAGGTGAAAACGCACCGCATTGCCGATGCCGACGCCGCCGACCAGCAGCACGGTCAGGCCGACCAGCGACAGGAACAGCGCGACCTGCTCGAGCAGCCGCTGTAACCCCGGCGAGGCCTGGCCGAAGCTGCGCAATTCCCAGCCCGCCTGCGGGAAGGCGGCGCGCGCCGCGGCGGTCCAGGCAGCGGCGGCGGCCCCGGCGTCGGCTCCGGGGCGAAACCGCAGCCGGTAACGATAGGTGACCAGCGTCCCCGGCCGGATCAGCCCGGTCTCGGCCAGCGCCGCGGAGGAAATCATGACTTGCGGGCCGAGGATCAGCCCGCTCGCCGCGGCGTCGGGCTCGGCGGCGATGGCGCTGCGCAGCTCGAACGCCGCCTCGCCGATCCTGACTGCGTCGCCGATCTTCAAGCCGAGGCGGTCGAGGATCGCCGGGTCGACCGCCGCCCCGAACTTTCCGTCGCTCCGGCCGAGCGCCGCGTCGAGCGGTTGCGCCGGCGACAGCGAAACGGCGCCGTAAAGCGGATAGGCGCGATCGACTGCCTTCAGCTCGATCAGGCTCTGGCGGCGGCCATCCTGGGTGCGCGCCATCGCCCGCAAGGTGGCGATCTCGGACACCCTGCCGCTGTGCGCCAGAAACGCGCGCTCGGCCGGGTCCGCCGGACGATAGGCGAGGACCGCTTCGGCGTCGCCGCCGAGCAGCGCCTTCGCGTTGCCGCTGATGCCGGCGGCGAGCGACGCCGCGAGCGAGCCGATACCGGCAATCGCCGCGACCCCGAGCACCAGCGCCGCGACGAACACGCGCAGCCCGCCGATGCCGCCGCGCAATTCGCGCCGGGCCAGCCGGAGGGCGAGGAGCAGAGACGGCCCGCTCACCGCGCCCGTCGCGCCGCGTCGGGCAACCGGGTGGTGCCGCGGTCGTCGGCGATCCTGCCGTCGGCCAGCCGGATCTGCCGCTCGCAACGCTCCGCGAGGCTCGCATCGTGGGTGATCAGCAACAGGGTCGTGCCGTGCCTTGCCTGGTGCTCGAACAGGCAGTCGATAACGAGGCCGCCGGTGGCGCCGTCGAGATTCCCGGTCGGCTCGTCGGCCAGCAGCAACCGGGGACCAGCGATAAAGGCGCGGGCGATCGCGGTACGCTGCTGCTCGCCGCCCGACAGCTGCGCCGGGTAATGGCCGAGGCGATGGCCGAGCCCGACCGCGGCTAGCCCCTGCTCGGCGGCGGCAAAGGCGTTGCGGTCACCGCCGAGCTCGAGCGGCAATGCCACGTTCTCCAGCGCCGTCATCGTCGCGATCAGGTGGAACGATTGAAAGACAATGCCGACGTCGGCCTGGCGCAACCGCGCCAATGCATTCTCGTCGAGCTGGCCCAGATCCCTGCCGTCGATCCGCACATTTCCCGCACTCGGCCGCTCGAGCCCGCCCAGCACCATCATCAGGCTCGATTTGCCCGAGCCGGAGGGGCCGACCAGGCTGACGGTCTCGCCGGCGGCGATCTCGAGCGAGATTCCACGCAGGATGTTGACGGGCCCGGCGGCGCTGCCCAGAGTCAGATGGACATCTTCGACCACCACGAGCGGATGGCCCGGATCATGCGAGCCGGCGGGATGCAGCGAGCTGGTCATATACCGTCCGAGCCAGGAATGGCGGCGCGGCAGGCCGGCCGGGGTGGGGCGATCTCCGGTGAGCGGCGGCGAAGCCTCGGACCATATGGCGCGGTCCGACGGTGTTTCAACGCGATCCGGGTCGCCGCACGCCTTGGCGCCCGAACATTCCTTCTCCCCGCTCCCTCGCCCCGCGTGTGGGGAGAAGGTTGGGGGGAGCGGCACGTGCCGGCGCGGACACTCGCCGTCCTGGCTCCATTCATGCTGGCTCTTACCCTGGCGAGCATGCCTGCCGCGGCGCATGTGCCGGTGATCGTCGATTTCGGCGACAGCCTGACCGCGGGTTACGGGCTGATGCCCGACGAGGCTTTTCCGGTGTGCCTCGAAGCGTGGCTGCGCCGGCATGGGATCGCCGCGCGCGTCGTCAACGCCGGGGTTTCGGGCGACACCACCACGGACGGCCTCGCCCGGCTCGATTGGGCATTGGCCGACAAGCCCGATCTGGTGATCCTGGCGTTGGGCGCCAACGACGCGCTGCGCGGCATCGATCCCGCGACGGTGCGCGACAATCTCGACAAAATGATCGACAAGATCGCGGCAGCCCACGCCAAGGTGCTGCTGCTCGGCATGCTGGCGCCGCCGAACTGGGGAGAGGCCTACGACCGGGCCTTCAACCGGATCTTTCCCGATCTGGCGCATGCCCATCAGGTCGCGCTCTATCCATTTTTTCTCGAGGGTGTTGCGATGAAGCCCGATCTCAATCAGCCGGATGGTCTGCACCCCAACGCGCGCGGCGTCGCCGTGCTGGTCGGCCATATCGGGCCGGTGGTCGCCGGTCTCGTGGCCGGCCGCTCCGGAGCGGCGGGATGAGCGCGCGGTTCGCCGCGGCGGCAGCCGCGGGCGATCCAGCCGGGCTGGCGGCGCGCTGCATCGCAGGCCTGGCGCCAGTTGAGGGAGCCACCCTGGGCATCCTCTACACGACCGAGCCCGCGGCCTCGGTTCTGCCCGAGCTGCTGCGTGATCTTGCGGCGCACACCGGGGTGCGGTCCTGGGTCGGCGGGGTCGGGCTCGGGGTATGCTCGGCGGCGAGCGAAATCTTCGACGAGCCGGCCGCTGTCGCGATGATCGCGGCGTTGCCGCCCGACGGCTTTCGCGTGTTCGCGGCGACCGACAATCCGGGATCGGATCTGCCGCGCCGGCACGCCGCCTGGATCGAGAAATCCGGGCCCGCTCTGGCGCTGGTGCACGCCGATCCGCGCTGTCCCGATCTGACCAAGGCGGCAGCCGACGTCGCGGCCGCGAGCGGCGCCTTTCTGGTCGGCGGGCTCGTATCGCACCGCTGCGACAGCCCTCTGGTGGCGCAGATCGCGGGCGAAGAGGGTCTCGGCGGGAACGGCGTCGCCGGGTTGCTGCTGGCCCCGGAAATCGCGGTCGCGACCTCGTTGACCCAGGGCTGCATGCCGATCGGGCCGGCGCACCGGATCGACGAGGCGCGCGACAACATTGTCATGATGATCGATGGACGGCCGGCGCTGAGCGTCTTCTGCGAGGATATCGGGCCGGAGCTGGCAAAGGATTTGCGACGCCTCGGCGGCGTGATCTTCGCCGGTCTGCCGGTTGCCGGCTCGGACACCGGCGACTATCTGGTGCGCAACATCATGGCGATCGACCCCGGTCGCGGCTGGGTCGTGCTCGGCGCCGAGATCGCCGCCGGCGATTCGATCCTGTTCTGCCGGCGCGACCCGGACAGCGCGCGGCGCGACATGGTGCGGATGGTGCGCCAGCTGGCGGGTCGGCTGCACGCTCCGCCCAGGGCCGGCATCTATGTCAGCTGCGTCGGCCGCGGCGCCAACCTGTTCGGCGAGCCGGCGGTCGAGACCGCGCTCATTCGCGAGGGCTTGGGCGATTTCCCGCTGATCGGCTTCTTCGCCAACGGCGAGATCTCGCGCGATCGGCTGTACGGTCACACCGGTGTCTTGACCCTGTTCACGTGAGCCGATGCTGCGCCTGTTCGTCGGCATCGGGTTTCCGCCGGAGCTGAAACTGCGGCTGTCGCTGTTGTGCTCGGGCGTGCCCGGGGCGCGATGGGTCGACTGCGGCAACCTGCACCTGACCCTGAGGTTCATCGGCGAGGTCGGCGAGGATCTGGCGGGGGATGTCGATGAGGCGCTGGCGAGGCTGCAGGCCCGCCGGTTCGCCTTGCAGCTCGCCGGGACCGGGGTCTTCGGCAGCGGCGACCGGCCGCGAAACCTGTGGGTCGGGGTCGAGCGCAGCGCCGAGCTCGCCGGTCTGCGCGACAAGATCGAGCACGCGCTGGTCCGCGCCGGCCTGCCGCCGGAGCCGCGCAAATTCGCCCCGCACGTCACCCTGGCGCGGCTGCACAAGCCGGCGCCCGACAAGCTCGGCGAGTACCTGGCCGCACATGCCGGGTTCCGCGCCGAGCCACTGGCCGTCGAGGCGTTCAGCCTGATCGCCAGCTTTCCGACCAAGGCCGGCTCGGTCTATGAGGACCAGGCCGACTACCCGCTGGGGCGCTGATCTGACGAGGAGGGCAGAGGCGATGGCTCACTGGCTGATGAAATCGGAACCGTCGAGCTACTCCTGGTCGCAGCTCGTCGCCGACGGCCGGACCCGCTGGGACGGCGTGCGCAATGCGCAGGCCCTGAACAACCTGCGGGCGATGCAACCGGGCGACCGGGCCTTTTTCTATCATTCGAACGAAGGCAAGGACATCGTCGGCGTCGCCGAGGTGGTCGCGGCGTTTTATCCGGACCCGACCGACAAGGCCGGCAAGCTCGGCATGGTCGATATCGCGCCGGTCATGCCGGCCGCGCGGCCGGTCACGCTCGCGGCCATGAAGGCCAATCCCGAGTTGGCCGGCATGGCGCTCTTACGCCAGTCGCGGCTGTCGGTCTGCCCGGTAACCGACCACGAATGGGTCCTGATCTGCCAGATGGCCGGAATTCCCGCCTGAGAGCCGAGAGCTGGTGCTCAGGCGCAGACAGGTCGACGCCGCCGGAGCGGTGGTGTTGCGCCGCCAGCTCCAGCGCCGGCATCAGCTGAATGCGTCTGAGCGCTCGTCGGGCCGGCCTTGCACCGCGCCGCGCCGGAAATCACGGAGTGTCAGCTCGATGTTGCCGTCGGCGCTGAGCGCCCGGGCGCGCAGCTTGGTCTCGGCGGCGCGCTCGAATTGACTGCGGCTGAGATGATAGGCCTCGACGCAGCGTTCCGGCGTCGGCCGTTGCTCGAGCAGGCTTTGAAAGACGTGCCGCCGCACCCGAACCACGCCGCGATACTCGCCGATTTCGACGCCGAACTCGAGGGCGTCGGCCGCATCGCTCCAGAAAACGTCATCGGGAAACGAGAACAGGTTCATTCGCCGTCGCATTGGCTCGCGCACCGGGCGAAGCGTGCCGCGGACATTCCCCGGCCTCGACCGATCGTGTCCCTACCTATAGCGCATGTGCTCGGTCGGGTGGAGCTGTGCATAGCGATAGCTCTGCTGGCGCGTCGTCCTCAGACCGGGCACGCCATTCTGGTCGAACGCCGTTTCCCAAGCCGCGAGCTCCTCGGCCGAGAGCAGATAGCGCGCGCACGCCTCCTCGCGGCTGATCAAGCCGGCGCGGGTGGCGGCGACAACAGCCGCCTTGCGGCCGGGTGACCATCGTTTGACGTCGGGCGCCGGCAGCACCGGATCCGGCGGAACAGGGGGTTGCGGCGTCATTGTCGCGTTCTCGCTCACCATAGCCTGGTTGTGGCAACAGCCTGGTTGTGGCAACGGTCGCGCCGCATGGGATGCGTCAGCCAATGACGTCCGACGCGAGACATGCTGCCGTCATATGACGCGTCATCGGCCTGGTTTATTCCAGTTGAACGCCAGGCCGACCGCCTTTCTGTGGGGATATTTCGCCCGAAAGGGTGATCTGCGTTCGGGGATGCGAGCCGGTCCCCTTGCTGTATCTCGCAGCGGCAGCAACCGCCATTTCGCCGCGACCGCCCATGTGCCAGGCATCGATCCGCCCTCGCGGCGGCGTTCCGGTTGGCGGCAGCTTCCGACCGTATGGCGGCGAGCGGCCGTGGCATTTTTACGGTAGCCTTGCCGGGGTTAACCGACTATCACCCCGATACCGCGAGTCCCTGCGAGATCGTACCGGGGCCGATCGGCCGCACGGCGCGGGCGCGGCGGCGACCAAGCATCAGCCGCAGATGCGAGCTCGATTTCGGATGCCATTTCAGCGCTTGCTCGCGGGCCTCGTCGATTATTGCCGTCGCCACGCGGTGCCGGTCTTCGCCGTCGCCCTCGCCGTTGCCGGTTTTGCCGGCTTCTATGCCGCCCATCATCTCGGCATCAGCACCGATACCGACAAGATGTTCGCCGCGAGCCTGCCGTGGCGCCAGCGCGCACTGGCGTTCAGCGCGGATTTTCCTCAGTTCACCGATCTCTTGGTGGCGGTGATCGACGCCAAGGAGCCGGAGGAGGCCGAGGCGACCGCCGCCGGGCTGGCCAAGGCGCTGGCCACGGACCACGTGCATTTCCGCTCGGTGACGCGTCCCGATTCCGCGGCCTATCTGAGGAAGGATGGGCTGCTGTTCCTCGATACGAAACAGCTGGCGGCGCTGCTCGAACGCACGATCGATGCCCAGCCCTTTCTCGGACAGCTGGCCAAGGACCCGAGCGCGCGCGGGCTGTTCGCAGCACTGGCGCTCCTCGGCAAAGGGCTGCGGCAGGGCCAGGTCGATCTGGCGCCCTACCGGGGCGCCCTGGCCGCGTTCCACCGGGCGATGGCCGATGCGATCGCCGGGCATGCGCGGCCGTTGTCGTGGACGCGGCTGCTCGGCGGCGGCCTCGCCGATCTGGGTGGCTCCTATAAGTTCGTGCTGGCGCAACCCCGGCTCAATCATGCCACGATCGAACCCGGCGGTGCAGCGACGGCAGCGCTGCGCGCGGCGGCAAGCCGGCTGGAATTCGTCAGGTCGGGCGACGCGCAGGTCCGTATCACCGGCAATGTGGCGCTCGCCGATGAGGAGTTCGCCAGCGTCGCGCAGGGTGCGGCCGTGGGTCTGATCGGCAGCATTCTGTTGATTTCGCTATGGCTGTTTTTGGCGGTCCGCACCTGGCGGCTGATCGTCCCGATCCTGTTGACCCTCCTGCTCGGCCTGATGCTGACGTTATTGTTCGCCGCGGCGGCGGTGGGAACCCTGAACCTGGTCTCGGTCGGCTTCGGCATTCTGTTCGTGGGCATAGCGGTCGATTTCGCGATCCAATTCTGCGTGCGCTATCGCGAGCGGCGGTGGGAAAATCCCGATCCGGCGCAGGCGATGGCCGAAACCGGCCGGCGGGTGGGCGGACAGATCCTGGTCGCGGCGGCTGCGACCTCGGCCGGATTTCTCGCCTTTGTGCCAACCGATTTCCGCGGCGTCGCCGAGCTCGGGCTGATCGCCGGGGTCGGCATGCTGATCGCGTTTCTCTGCACGATGACGTTTCTGCCGGCGGCGATCGCCATTTTTCGGCCGCGCGGCGAGCGCGCCGAAATCGGTTTCCGCTGGGCGGCGCCGCTCGATGCAAGTCTGCGCCGCCGCCGCCGCCCGGTGCTGATCGCGTTCGCGGTTCTGGCCGGGCTCGGCGTCGTCTTGATCCCGCACCTGCGCTTCGACTCCAATCCGCTGCACACCAAGAACCCGAACACCGAGGCGATGAGGACCCTTTATGACCTGATGAATTCGCCGGTGACGAACCCGTTCACGACCGACATCCTGACCCGCAACCCGAGCGCGGCGGCGGTGCTGGCGGAGCGCCTGCGGCGGCTGCCGCTGGTGTCCGGGGTGCTGTCGATCAACAGCCTTGTCCCGACCGACCAGAAGGCGAAACTGGCGCAGATCGAAGATGCCGCCCTCATTCTGGGGCCGACGCTGGCCCCCTATCGGCCGATGGCGCCGCCCAGTGCCGAGGACATCCGCATCGCGGCGAAGCGGGCGGCGGAGGAGATCGCCCCGGCGCCGGGCAAGCCGCCCGCCGATCCGCAGCTCGCAGCGATTGTCGGGGATTTGCGCCGGCTGGCGGTGGCACCCGCTGCGGTGGTGCTCGCCGCCAATCAGGCGCTGACGCGATTTTTGCCGATGCAGCTCGACCAGCTGCGCACCGCGCTCACGGCGCAGCCGGTCGCCCTGCGGGACGTCCCGCCGGCGCTGGCTCGCGATTGGGTCCTGCCCGACGGGCAGGCGCGGGTCCAGGTGCTGCCGGCGGCAACAGCGCGCAGCAGCCAGGGGCTCGCCAAATTCGTTGCTGAAGTGACCGCGGTGGCGCCCGACGCCGGCGGCCCAGCGGTGACCATAGAGGCGACCAGCGCCACTATCGTCGACTCGTTCCGCTCGGCGGCGCTCGCCGCATTCCTCGCGATTGCCGTCATCCTGTTCGCGGCGCTCAGGCGTGCGCTTGACGTCTCCCTGGTGCTGGCGCCGCTGCTGATGTCGTCGCTGATGACCGTGATAGTCATGGTACTGTTGCCGCTGCGGCTCAATTACGCGAATATCATCGCGCTGCCGTTGCTTTTGGGCGTCGGCGTCTCGTTCAACATTTACTTCGTGATGAACTGGCGCGCCGGGCGAAATGCGGTGCTGGGTTCGGCGACCGCGCGGGCGATCCTGTTTTCGGCGCTGACCACCGGGACCGCCTTCGGATCGCTGGCGCTCTCGCACCATCCGGGGACGGCGAGCATGGGCAAGTTGCTGCTGATCAGCCTCGGCTGCACGCTGGTCGCGAGCCTCGTCTTCATCCCGGCGCTGCTGGCGGTAGCGTCCGGTTTCGCGGCTCGGAGCCGCTCCGCCGGCCACGCCCGGATCGTGCGCGCGAGCGAGCGGGAGGGTGGGCCGCGCCATCGCGATCAGCCGAGCGACAAAACGCCCGGCGGCGGCGACATCTAAGGCGAAGGCTCGCCGACCGGCTCGATCACGGCGCGCCCGGAAGCGGCGGGGAGCGCACCGGCCGGGACCATCTTCTGCCCTGTTCGGGCGAGATGCCGAACCGGGCCATGTAGCTCGCGTAACGCTCGTGCTCGCGGGCGGGATCCAGCCCGTAATCCTCGAGCTGAGCCCGGCGGCCGCCATACCCGCCATTGGGGTTGGCGGCCACCCGCCGGCCGATGCGCGCCGCCGTCTCGGCATCGAGAGCGCGTCCGAAATGCCGATAGAGCGCCGCGACGGTGCCCGGCGGGTCGGCGACCAGCTCCGCGTAATGGATGTGAAAGATCGGCTGCAAGAAGCAATGTTCGTCGGCCGCGGCGACCATCAATCCGGCTGCCGCCAGCCAGCGCTCGCTGTCCTCCCGACCGATGCCGAGCCGGTCGATATGGCGGGTAAACGGCCGCCTCAAGACCTCGGTCAGCCGCACAACCGATGCCAGCACCGCCACCGGGTCGCGGTGCACGAATACCAGATTTGCGTCGGGGTAGACCGCGCGGATCGCCGGCAGCGCAAAGATATGGTCGGGGCATTTGAGCGCCCATCGCCCGCTGCGACCGGCCTGATGCTGCAGATGCTGCAGGAACCGTTTGTGAAACCGGTAGGCGTCGAGATGCCCGGTATCGTCGAGCCAGCGCCGGTAGCTCGGGATGCGATAGGTCGTGTCGAAGCGCAGGCTGGCGAAAAGGTGCGCCGTGATCTCCGAGCATTCCTGCGGCGAGTGCGCCCCGATCGGATGCAGGCGGCGGAATTGCGGCGCCAGTATTTGGAACATGCCCAGCTGCCGCGCGACCTGCTGCGGCCGGCGATCGCGGCCCGCACCTGGCCGCGCCGTCGGATAGGGATGGATCAGCTGCCACACGCGCGGCACGAAGTTGCTCGGATCCTCGGTCAAGAGGCCGTGCAGAAAGGTCGTGCCCGAGCGGGGCAGCCCGGCGATCACCAGCGGCGCCGTCACGTTCTCGTCAAGAATCTCCGGCGCCCGCTTCTCCTCGTCGCACAGCCGCAGCAGGTTCGACAGGAACCGCACCGTGTCCCAGCGCAGCGCGGCGCCGCCGAACAGGCTGAGGTCGGCCTCCTCGCCGCAGGCCTTCAGCAGCATTTGCAGCGGGCGCTCGAACGGGAAATCGCCGAAATCGGCCAATCCCGTCCGCCGCGTCGCGCGCGCGATCAGGGTCCGCGCGGCTGGCGGTCGCCGCAGAAACCCGAATGCGTCAGCCACGATCAGCCAGACGACGAGAGGAGACGGCGAGAGTGCGAGGCAACCGGCGGTGGGCTGCGGCCCGCAGCCTGCCGGCGGGGTCGGCCTGGATTATCACGGCGGTCATCGCAGCGGCGATCGCGCGTTGGCCGGTCGCAGCGAAACGGTTTGATCCGAAAACGGTGCAAAATCAAGCCCTTCTGATCGCGATCGTGGGCCGGCCGGGGCCATCCCGTCGCTCGATTGCCGGGGCCGCAATATAGAAGATATAGATCGCGGTCGTTGCACCGTCGACAATCGGTTGCGGCGTCGCACCGTTCGCCGGCGCGAGGCGGCTCGGGGATGTCGCCCGACAGCGAATTGAGCGGGCGTCGGGTCGCAGCGACCGGGCGTGGCCGTTGCCGACCGCACCCAGCCGCTCAGCGCGCCTCGTATCGCCGGAGCGGGTCGGAACCCGATCCCATACCGTCGAGCGCGCCCAGCCAGTCGAGACCGGCGCGCAGCCGTACGACCTCGCCGACAACAACGATCGCGGGTGTTTCGATCCCGCTCGAAAGGGCGGCGATATCGCCCAGTGTCGACACCAGCACGCGCTGGGCCGGGGTGGTGGCCTTGCTGACCACGGCGGCCGGCTCATCCGGGCGACGGCCGGCGGCCAGCAGCCGCTCGACGATGCCCCCCAGATGTTTGAGCGCCATGTAGAGGACGAGCACCGGGGCGCCGCGGGCGATGGCCTGCCAATCGAGCCCGTCGGGAACGATGCCGCTGCTGTTGTGGCCGGTGACGAACGTCACGGCGGAGTTCGTCTCGCGAGAAGTGACCGGGATGCCGGCATAGGCGAGCCCGCCGATCCCGGCGGTCACCCCGGGGACGATGCGGAAGGAGATCCCGGCGGCGGCGAGGGCCAGCGCCTCCTCCGCACCGCGTCCGAAGATGCAGGGGTCGCCGCCTTTGAGGCGCAGCACGCGGCTGCCCGCCTTGGCCAAGTGGACCAGCCGGGCCGAGATGTCGGGCTGGCTCGGCGACGGCCGGCCGCCGCGCTTACCGGCATAGTCGAGCACCGCACCCGCCTGCGCCAAGCGCAGGATGCGCGGGTCGACGAGCGCGTCGTAGACCACGTTGTCGGCATGCTGGAGGGCGTGCAGCGCCAGGGCGGACAACAGCCCCGGATCGCCGGGCCCGGCGCCGACCAGCCAGACATGGCCGGGGGCGAATTCCGGGAGACCGAGACGCGCGCTGTCGATCACCAATACCTCCGCAACACCACAAGGCGGACGCCGAGCGGCCACAACGTAGTCATTTGCGGCGGCTTTGCTAAGATCCTCCGATCTGGGCAGGCGCGCGAAACGCCGGCCGACCCGACGTTCGGACATCGCGATCTGACGCCGGCCGTGAAGTCCGCGGATACCGCAGAAATGCGCAAGGCGGCTGGCCGATGACGAATTGTTTGCTTGCCTGGTGCGCGCGCCGGCGAAATTCGGGGCGGCTCGCCGGGCAGTATCCTTGACGACGCGCGAGTGCTGGTGCGCTTGCGGCGGAGCGGTGCGATAGTTCCGGCATGCCCTTCGCCGATTTTGTCCATCTGAGGGTTCATACCGCCTATTCCTTGTCGACCGGGGCGATTCCGGTCAAGGAGGTGGCGCGGCTGTGCCGGGCCCAGCGGATGCCGGCGGCGGCGATCACCGACACCGCCAACCTGTTCGGCGCACTCGAATTCGCCACCGCCTGCGCGGCCTCGGGGGTGCAGCCGATCATCGGCTGCGTCATGGCACTCGGGCATCGCGGTGGCGGCCAGTCGGGGAACGGCTCGGCCGGTCGCCTGGGCTCGGCAAATGCGGAGCCGGACCGGATCGTTCTGCTGGTGCAGAGCGAGACCGGATATCGCAACCTCTTGGCGCTTTCGAGCCGCTCCTACCTCGCCGGCGAGCCCGGCGCCGAGCCGGCGGTCGCCCTCGCCGATCTGGCCGCCGCGAGCGATGGGCTGATCTGCTTGACCGGCGGCCCCGACGGCCCGGTCGGCAGGCTGCTCGCCGAGGGACAGACCGAGGCCGCGGAAGAAGCGCTGCGCGAGCTGATGGCGGCCTTTCCGGGCCGGCTCTATGTCGAGCTGGTGCGTCATGAGAGCGCCGCGGAGGCGCGCAGCGAGCCTGGCCTCGTCGAGCTCGCCTATCGCCACGACTTGCCGCTCGTCGCCACCAACGACGCCTATTTTCCGGACCGCGATTTTTATCAGGCGCACGACGCGTTGCTGTGCATCGCGCAGGGCACGGTGATCGCCGACAATGAACGCAAGCGGTTGACGCCTCTGCATTATTTCAGGCCGGCGGCAGAGATGCGCGAGCTGTTCGCCGATCTGCCGGAAGCTTGCGACAACACGCTGGTCATCGCCCGGCGCTGCGCCTTCATCCCGCAGCCGCGCCAGCCGATCCTCCCGGCCTTTGCGACCGGGGCGGGCGACACCGAGGAGACGGCGCTGCGCCGCGCTGCGACGGCCGGGCTCGACGCCCGCCTCGCTCGCCTCGCCCTCGGCGAAGACCAGGCCCGACCCTATCGCGAGCGGCTCGACTTCGAGCTCGGCACGATCATCCAGATGGGCTTTGCCGGCTATTTCCTGATCGTCGCCGACTTTATCCAATGGGCCAAGCGCGAGGGGATTCCAGTCGGGCCGGGGCGCGGCTCGGGCGCCGGCTCGGTCGTCGCCTGGGCCTTGACCATCACCGATCTCGATCCCTTGCGCTTCGGCCTGCTGTTCGAACGGTTTTTGAACCCCGAGCGGGTCTCGATGCCGGATTTCGACGTCGATTTCTGCCAGAACCGGCGCGACGAGGTGATCCGCTACGTCCAGCAGAAATACGGCCACGACCGCGTCGCGCAGATCATCACCTTTGGCAAATTGCAGGCGCGCGCCGTATTGCGCGATGTCGGCCGGGTCCTGGCGATGCCTTATGGTCAGGTCGACAGGCTGTGCAAGCTGGTGCCCAACAACCCGGCCCACCCGGTCACCCTCGCGCAGGCGATCGCCGGCGAGCCGGCGCTGCAGCAGCTGCGCGACGGCGACGAGGCGGTGGCCCGGCTGATCGAGATCGCGCTGAAGCTCGAAGGCCTCTACCGCCACGCCTCGACCCATGCCGCCGGGGTGGTGATCGGCGACCGGCCCTTGGCCGAGCTGGTCCCGCTCTATCGCGACCCGCGCTCGGACATGCCGGTAACCCAGTTCAACATGAAATGGGTCGAGCTGGCGGGGCTCGTCAAATTCGACTTTCTCGGGCTGAAAACCCTCGATGTGCTGCAGCAGGCGGTGGAGCTGCTCAAGGCGCGCGGCGTGGAGATCGACCTCGCGAACTTGCCGCTGGACGACGCCAAAACCTACGCGCTGATCGCCAAGGGCGACACCACCGGGGTGTTCCAGCTGGAAAGTTCGGGCATGCGCGATAGTCTGCGCAGGCTGAAACCCAATCGCTTCGAGGACATCATCGCCATGAATGCGCTCTATCGGCCGGGGCCGATGGAAAGCATACCCAAGTACATCAAGTGCAAGAACGGCGAGGAACCGGTTTATTACCCGCACCCGCTGCTGGAGCCGATTTTAAGGGATACCTTTGGGGTTTTCACCTATCAGGAGCAGGTGATCCAGGCCGCGCAGATCATGGCCGGCTACAGCCTCGGCAGCGCGGATCTGCTGCGCCGCGCGATGGGCAAGAAGAACGCGTCCGAAATGGCGGCGCAGCGCGGCAATTTCGTCGCCGGCGCGGCGAAGAGAGGCGTCGACGGCCAGCAGGCGAATTTCGTGTTCGATCTGATGGAGAAGTTTTCCGGCTACGGTTTCAATAAGTCCCATTCCGCCCCTTATGCGCTGATCGCCTATCAGACCGCGTACTTGAAGGCGAACCACCCGGTCGAGTTCCTCGCCGCCTCGATGACCCTCGACATCGGCAACACCGACAAGCTCAACCAGTTTCGCCAGGAGGCCGATCGGCTCGGCGTCCGGCTGCTGCCGCCCGACGTCAACCGCTCGCAGCCGACTTTTGGGGTCGAGGCGGACCCCAAGACGGGAAAGCCGGCGATCCGCTACGCGCTCGCCGCGGTTAAGGGCGTCGGCCAGCAGGCGATGGCCGAGCTGGTGCGCGAGCGCGAGGCGAACGGCCGGTTCAAGGATCTGTTCGACCTGGCGCGGCGGCTCGACGCCCGGACCTTCAACCGCGGGCAGTTCGAGAGCCTGGCCAAGGCCGGCGCTTTCGAATGCCTGAACCCGAACCGGGCGCAGAGCTTCGCCGCGGCCGAATTGCTGCTGCGCGAGGCGAACCGCAGTGCCGCCGAGCGCCAGGACGGTCAGGGCAGCCTGTTCGGCATCGGCCTCGGCGACCGCCCGTCCTTGCCATTGGTCAAGGATTGGCCGGCGGTCGACAGATTGCAGCACGAATTCGCGGCGATCGGCTTCTATCTGTCGAGCCATCCCCTGGACGCCTATGGCAAGAGCCTCGAACGGGCCGGCATCCTGCGCTCGGCCGATCTGCCGTCGGCCCTGGCGGCGAACACCTCGACCCGGTTCCGCTTGGCCGGCATCGTCGTCGGCCGCAAGGAGCGCACCTCGGCGCGCGGCAACCGGTTTGCCTTTGTCCAGATGTCGGACCCGAGCGGCGTCTTCGAGGTGACACTGTTCACCGAGATGCTCAGAGAGGCGCGGGCGCTGTTTGATGCGGGCCAGCCGCTCGCGGTCACGGTCGATGTGCGCAACGAGGAGGACAGCCCGCGCCTGACCGCGCAAAAGATCGAGCCGCTCGACGATGTCGTCGCCCACGCCGCGGCCGGGCTGCGAGTGTTCCTCGGCGAGGCGCGGGCCCTGGGTCATCTGAAGAGCGTGATCGGCCGCGAGACGGGCGGCCGCGGCCGCGTCTCGGTCGTGCTCGACCTGCCCGAGCGTGAGGTCGAGATCGCCATCCCCGGCGGCTTCAAGGTCGGCCCGAAGATCCGCGCCGCGGTCAAATCGCTGCCCGGCATCGTCGACGTCCACGACATCTGAGGGTCAGCCGGCAGACCTGCCCGGCTGCCAAGCTCAACCGACTGCCGGTACCTTCTGTTTGAGCCGGTGCGCTGGATAGATCGACCGGGCGCGTCTATTCGCGGGCGGCGACGACGGCGATCTCGACTTTCCAGTGCGGTGCCGCAAGGCGGGCTTCGACGCAGGCGCGGCCGGGAGTGTTGCCGGGCGAGACCCAGGCGTCCCACACCGCGTTCATGTCGTTGAAATGGCGCATGTCGGAGAGCCAGATCGTCGCCGACAGCAGCTTCGAATTGTCGGTGCCGGCGGCGGCCAGCAGCGCGTCGATCTTGCGCAGGACCTCCTCGGTTTGTTGGCGGACCTCCGCGGTGGGCGTGTCGGCCACCTGCCCGGCGAGATAGACGGTCGGTCCGTAGGCCACGGCCTGGCTCATCCGGGCTCCGACCTTGTGCCGCTCGATGGTCATCGAACCGTTCTCCTTCCGCTGTTCCGTGTCGCAAACTCTGACCAACTTGAACAATGTAACATCGTCCTGCGCGGGCTTGACCCGCGTATCTACGCCTTGCTTCGGGGCGCTCGGACACGCGGATTGCCGGATCAAGCCCACGGCTGTCCGGTTTAGGGAAAGCGATTGCAGGCAAGGCTATGTGGACAACCCACGATCCCCGTGGCCGGGCTTGACCCGGCCATACCGGTTGCCAAGACGTTGATGCCCGGATCAAGTCCGGGCAAGGGGTACTTTTGATTGCGCCAACATTCGCGGAGGCCGTTTCAACGTTGCCGCGATTTCTAAACCGGACAGCCGTGGATCAAGCCCGGCCAAGACGGGATGTAATGAGCCGATATGCTCGATTTTGGAGCCACGGGAATTTCGCCGGACTGCCCTTCGCGAAAGCGGGGCGATGGTAGGGCGCTGGAGCTGTTCGCCTCATTCCGAGCCACGCGGATCAGTCGTCGCGTTGGAAGATCGTGCGGCCGTCGACGATCGTGCGCTTGACCTGGCCTTGGACCGGATGGCCGTCGAACGGCGCGTTCTTCGATTTCGAGCGGAACGCGTCGGGGCAGATCCGCCACGGCTGGGCCGGGTCGAACAGCACCAGATCAGCCGGCGCTCCGGGTGCGAGGCGACCGACCGGCAGCCGCAGGATACGGGCGGGGTTAGAGGTCAGCCGCGCCATCAGGTCGAGGAGCCCGAGATCGCCCCTGTGGTAAAGCGCCAACGACAAAGGCAGCAGGGTTTCGAGCCCGACGATCCCATAGGCCGCCGAGCTGAACGGCAGCCGCTTCGAATCCTGGTCCCATGGCGCGTGGTCGCTGGCGATCGCATCGATCGTGCCGTCGGCGAGCCCGTCGACAATCGCACGCCGGTCCCTTTCGCTGCGCAACGGCGGCGATAATTTCGCAAAAGTTCGGTAATCGCCGATCGCGGTCTCGTTCAGCGTGAAATAGGGGGGTGCGGTGTCGCAGCTCACCGGCAATCCCCGCGCTTTCGCCCGCCGGATCGCCTCGACCGCGGCCGAGGTGGAAAGATGCGCCGCATGGTAGCGGGCGCCGGTCAATTCGACGAGACGCAGATCGCGCTCGATCATAATGATCTCGGCCGCCGGCGGGATTGCCGGCAGCCCGAGCCGGGTGGCGATCTCGCCCTCGTTGACCTCACCGGCGGCGGCGAGGCTCGGCTCTTCGGGATGCTGCAATACCAGAAGGTCGAAGCTGCGGGCGTAGGCGAGGACGCGGCGCATGACCAGCGCATCGGCGACCGCCTTGACCCCGTCGGTAAAGCCGAGCGCCCCGTTGGCCGAGAGCAGCCCCATCTCGGTCAGCCGTTTGCCGGCGAGCCCCTTGGTCGCCGCGGCGTAGGTGTGGATCTTGGCGAGCCGGACCTCGCGCGCCCGGCGGGCCAGGAACTCGACGACCGAGACATCATCGACCGGCGGCTCGGTGTTGGGCAGCGCCACCATCGTCGTGACTCCGCCCGCAGCCGCCGCCTGCCCGCCGCTCTCGATCGATTCCATGTGCTCGGCGCCGGGCTCGCGCAACTGCACGCGCATGTCGACGAGACCGGGTGCGAGACACAGCCCGTTGGCGGACGCGGTTTCGGCATCGGCGAGGCCGGCCGCGAGATCGCCGCCGACGGCTGCGATCCGGCCGTCCTCGACGAGGAGATCGCCGACCTCATCGAGCCGGGTTTCGGGGTCGAGCAGCCGCGCGCCCCGGATCAGCAGCCGGGCGGCTCCCGAGACCGAGGTGTTCACGCGCCCTCCCTACCCTCCCTCGCCCGCGGGGAAGGGAGGGTTGGCGGGCCGTTGCCGAGATCGCCGGTCAGGATCTCGAGGCAGGCCATGCGCACCGCGACCCCCATCTCGACCTGATGGCGAATGAGACTGCGGTCGATGTCGTCGGCGACTTCGCTGCCGATCTCGACGCCGCGGTTCATCGGGCCGGGATGCATGATCAGAGCGTCGGGCTTGGCGGCGCGCAACTTCGCATAGTCGAGCCCGAAGAAATGGAAATACTCGCGGCTCGACGGCACGAACGAGCCGTGCATGCGCTCGCTCTGCAGGCGCAGCATCATCACGATATCGACCCCGGCGAGCCCCGCGGCCATGTCGTGAAACACCTCGACGCCGAGCCGCTCGACCGCCGCCGGCAGCAGCGTGCGCGGCGCCACCACCCGGACCCGCGCCCCCATGATGTTGAGCAAAGCGATGTTCGAGCGCGCGACCCGGCTATGCAACACGTCGCCGCAGATCGCGACCGCGAGGCCGTCGAGCCGGCCCTTGCGGCGGCGGATCGTCAGCGCGTCGAGCAGCGCCTGGGTCGGGTGCTCGTGGCTGCCGTCGCCGGCGTTGATGACCGCGCAATCGACCTTTTCGGAGAGCAGCTGAACCGCACCCGATTCGGGATGACGAACGACCAGCACGTCGGGGTGCATCGCGTTCAGGGTCATCGCCGTGTCGATCAGCGTTTCGCCCTTGACCATCGAGCTGACCGCCACGGCCATGTTGATCACGTCGCCGCCGAGCCTTTTGCCGGCCACCTCGAACGAGGTGCGGGTGCGGGTCGAATTCTCGAAAAAGCAGTTGATGATCGTGCGCCCGCGCAGCAGCGAGCGCTTTTTGTCGGCCTGGCGGTTCAGCTCGACATAGCCGTCGGCGAGATCGAGAAACCGCTCGATCTCCGCCGGCGACAGGCCCTCGATGCCGAGGAGGTGGCGGCGCCGGAACGCGGTGTCGCAAACGGCTCCCTGCATGAGCCGGAGACTATACAGGAGCGGCCTTCCGGCCGGCAAGGCCCGGCGCCCGGTGCAGCAGAGTGGAGACTTGAAGCAGCAGGACCGATCACGTATATCCCCGCGGTATCTGGCGGGGTCGAAGATGACGCGTTCAACCGTTTTCACCACTAATCGGAGCCAGGCTGTGCGGCTGCCAAAGGCGGTTGCGTTTCCCGAGGGCGTACGCGAAGTCGAGATCGTCAGGCTCGGTCACGCGCGATTGGTGACGCCGGTCGGCCGACGATGGGACGACTTCTTTCTGAACGGGCCGAGCGTCTCCGATGACTTTATGAGCGAGCGGACCCAACCTCCGCTGGAGGAGCGTGAGCCGCTCTGATGCCGAGCTACATGCTGGACACGAACATTTGCATCTATGTGATGAAGAGCCGCCCGGCTGAGTTGCGGGAGCGGTTTGATCGGCTGGCGGAGGCGCTGTGCATTTCCGCGATTACGCTCGGGGAACTGCATTACGGCGCCGAAAAATCCGCGCGCCCCGAACAAAATCGCCGAGTTGTCGAAGAATTTGCCGGGAGATTGGAGATATTGCCGTTTTCCGCCGCGGCCGCGATCCATTACGGACAGGTGCGGGCCGAGCTGAAACGGATCGGACGGATCTCAGGCCCGCACGATATGCTGCTCGGGGCGCATGCCCGCAGCGAAGGCTTGGTCTTCGTGACCAACAATGTTCGAGAGTTCGAGCGAATACCCGGTCTGCGGATCGAAAACTGGGCATAGGTCGGACGAGCCATGAGCCCCAACCCGATCTCCATCGCGATCGTCGTCGTGCTCGGGGGCCTCGGTGCGCTGGCGATCGCAGGCGGCCAGATCGTGCCCGGGGCGGTGCTGATCGCCGCGGCGGTGATCGTGTTCGCGGCACTCAAGATGGCCCAGCAATGGCAGCAGGCGGTGATCCTGCGGGCCGGCAAGTTCCTCGCCGTCAAGGGTCCGGGGCTGTTCGCGATCGTCCCGATCCTCGACAATGTCGCAGCATTGATCGACACCCGCCTGCGCACGACGCAGTTCGTCGCCGAGCAGACCCTGACCCGGGATACCGTGCCGGTCGATGTCGACGCGATCATCTTTTGGACCGTG
This sequence comes from uncultured Alphaproteobacteria bacterium, assembly GCA_963703665.1. Classification (GTDB taxonomy): domain Bacteria; phylum Pseudomonadota; class Alphaproteobacteria; order ATCC43930; family CGMCC-115725; genus AP-15. Next base: position 141,635 of record CAVPFB010000004.1, read on the forward strand.
ACGGACCCGAGGCGCGCCGCCCTCGAAATCGTCAACTATTCCGAGGCGGTCGCCTGGACGGCGCAGACCTCGCTGCGCGAGATGATCGGCGCCTCCGACCTCGCCATGCTGCTGTCGAATCGCAAAGGAGATCGACGAAGAACTGCGCGCTACGATCCATGCCAAGACCGCGGATTGGGGGATCGACGTCAAATCGGTCGAGATCCGCGACGTCAAGATCCCGATTTCGCTGCAAGATGCGATGAGCCGCCAGGCCCAGGCCGAGCGCGAGCGCCAGGCGCGGGTCATTCTCGGCACCGCCGAGGCGGAGATCGCCGGCAAATTCGCCGAGGCCGCGCGCACCTATGCCGACAACCCGGTGGCGCTGCACCTGCGCGGCATGAACATGCTTTACGAAAGCGTCAAGGAGCGCGGCAGCACGATCATCGTGCCGAGCAGCGCCGTCGACTCGATGAACCTCGGCAGCATCGCCGGCATCACCGCGCTCGCGCAGGCGACCAGAACGGCTGCGGCGAGCGATCGTCCCGAGCCGCCGCGCGGACCCTGGTCGCCGCCCCCTCCGCCGACATCCTGACGATCGCTCAGGCTGCTCGGCCGAGGAAATCGAGGCAGCCTTGCAGGATATAGGCGGCGGCGACGCGGTCGACGATCTCGGCGCGGCGCCGGCGGGTCATGTCGGCGGCGATCATCTCGCGGGTGACGGCGGCGGTCGACAGCCGCTCGTCCCACAAAGCCATCGGCAAGATCGCGCAGCGCCACGAGGTTGCGCGCGAATTGGCGCACCGACTGGGTGCGCGGCCCGTCGCCGCCGGCGAGGGTCAGCGGCAGACCGATCACCAGCCCGCCCACGCCATGGGCGTCGATCAGCGCGAACAGCCGCGCCATGTCCTCGCCAAAGCGCCGCCGGCGGATGGTGTCGAGCGGGGTGGCGATGACGAGGCGCGTGTCGGAGAGCGCGAGGCCGATCGTCTTGGTGCCGACATCGAGGCCCGATCAACCGCAGCGCCGCCCGGCACCGCGTCGCGCAGCGCCGCGGGGTCGGCTAGAATCATGGCGGAGGATAGCCTATTTTACGTGTCCTGAGCGCAGCTTCCCGAGACGTGAGATCATGGCGTTGGAAGGAACATGGCGTTAGACCGGGCCGCCGTGGCGCATATCGCCGCCCTGGCGCGGATCAGGCTCACCGAGGCCGAGCTCGAGCCGCTGGCCGGCGAGCTGTCGCAGATCCTGACCTGGGTCGAGCAATTGAACGAGGTCGACACGTCAGGCGTGGCACCGATGGCGAGCGTCGCGGCGATGACGCCTGCCGATGCGCGAGGACCGGGTGACCGACGGCGATTGCCGCGAGGCGATCCTCGGCAATGCGCCGCGCACGGCGCCCGCCGCGACCGACAGGGGCTTTTTCGCCGTGCCGAAAGTCGATCGAGTGAGCGCTTCGCTGACCGGGCTCGACCTCGCCGAGGCGCGCGACGGGCTCGCCCGCCGGGAATTTTCGGCGCGCGAATTGACCGAAAGCTACATCGCCGCGGTCGAGGCCGCGCGGCCGCTCAACGCCTTTATCACCGAGACGCCGGAGCAGGCGCTGAGCGATGGCCGAGGCCGCCGACCAGCGGCTCGCGCGCGGCGAGGCGCGTGCCGCTCGACGGCATCCCGATCGCGGTCAAGGACCTCTATTGCACCAAGGGCGTGTTGACCACCGCCGCCTCGCACATCCTCGACGGGTTTCGCCCGCCCTACGAATCGACCGTGACCGAAAAGCTGTGGCAGGCGGGTGCGGTCATGCTCGGCAAGGCCAATCTCGACGAGTTCGCGATGGGCTCGTCGAGCACGACGAGCTGTTACGGGCCGGTCGAGAACCCGTGGCGCAACGGCCGGGCGACAACCGGCCGCTGGTGGCCGGGCGGCTCGTCCGGCGGCTCGGCGGCGGCGGTGGCGGCGCACGCCGCGCTGGCGGCGACCGGCACCGACACCGGCGGCTCGATCCGCCAGCCGGCGAGCTTTTGCGGCATCGTCGGGCTGAAGCCGACCTATGGCCGCTGCTCGCGCTGGGGGGTGGTCGCCTATGCCTCGTCGCTCGACCATCCGGGGCCGATGACGCGCACCGTGCGCGACGCGGCGATCATGCTGCGCGCGATGGCCGGGCACGACCCGCGCGACTTCGACCTCGGCGCCGTTGCCGGTGCCGGATTACGAGGCGGCGTTGACCGGCGACATCCGCGGGCTGCGCGTCGGCATTCCGCGCGAATACCGCGCCGACGGCATGCCGGCCGAGATCGAGGCGTTGTGGCAGCAGGGCGCCGAATGGCTGCGCGCCGCCGGCGCCGAGCCGGTCGAGATCAGCCTGCCGCATACAAAATACGCGTTGGCCGGCCTATTACATCATCGCTCCGGCCGAGGCGTCGTCGAACCTCGCGCGCTATGACGGCGTGCGCTTCGGGCTCCGGGTCGACGGCGAGAGCCTCGACGAGATGTACGAATTGACCCGCGCGGCCGGCTTTGGCGCCGAGGTCCGCCGCCGCGTGCTGATCGGCACCTATGTGCTGTCGGCCGGCTATTACGACGCCTATTACCTGAAGGCGCAGCGGGTGCGCGCGCTGGTCGCCCGCGATTTCGCCGAATGCCTTCGAGCGGGTCGACTGCATTCTGGCGCCGACGGCACCCTCGGCCGCCTTTGCGATCGGCGAGCAGAGCGACGACCCGATCGCGATGTACCTGAACGACGTGTTCACCGTGCCGGCTAACCTCGCCGGATTGCCGGCGATCTCGGTCCCGGCCGGGCTGTCGGCCGACGGGCTGCCGCTCGGCCTGCAGGTCATCGGCCGCGCCTTCGACGAGGAGACGCGTGCTGCGCGTCGCCGAGGTGCTGGAGAGCGCCGCGCAATTCCGCCATCTGCCGGGCTTCCTCGCGCGGGCGCGGGAACCGTATTAAACGCGCGGCCGCCATCGGTGATGATCTTGCCTGAACTTTGATTCGCCCTGAACCTTGATTCTCGATGCTCGCGTCAGATAACGCTGCTCGGGCTGCTGGAGGTGCGAGCAGATCGGTAACTAAACCGGCTAAGCCTCCTCATGGATGCACCTGTAACTGGAGGGCGGATGCCGATGATAATGTGCCCGGAAACCTGAAACCGAGCTTGGCCCTGTTCGCCTTCGCCGCCTGTCACGGCCGCTGATTGCGAGATAGCAGCAAAGCAAGGCAAACGGGAGGCGACCAGAAACCTTGGCATGAAGCCCAAGCATGTAAGTGTCGGTGTACTGATTAGAATGGAGCATGCTTATCCGGTTGACACCCAGGCGGTTCTATCCGTTCAACTCGTTCCGCTCGTTGTTGGGGATCAGCGGTCGCTCGGTTGCGCCGACCTATGAGAGTTTGTATTCCGGGGCGTGACAAAATCCTCGATGCAACCGCTCCCGTTGCTTAGAGAGGCACAGCATGACATTGCCTTATCGCCCAAGCGCCGTGATCTTCGATATGGACGGCCTGCTGTTCGATACCGAAGCTCTCTGGCAGGAGGCCCTTCTGTCTGCTGCCGCCGAGGGTGGGCACGAGGTCGCGGACGAGCTTTACAGCAAGTCGATCGGCGTGCGACGGTCGCAATGCAGGGCTTTATTCCTATCGCACTTCGGCGAGGATTTCCTTTTTGACGATTTCCACGCGAATTGGGTGCGCCATTTCTGGCTGATCGCCGAAAATAAGCTTGCATTAAAGCCAGGAGCACTTGAACTGCTGGAAATCCTGGACCAGTTCCGACTGCCGCGTGCAATCGCCACCTCGTCGTCTCGAACGACCGTTGAGCGTCACCTGACCTCGCACAGTCTGATGGATCGTTTCGACGAGATCATCTGCCGTGGCGACTACGAAAAGGGCAAACCTGCGCCCGATCCATTTCTGAAGGCTGCCGAACGGCTGGGGGTCGAGCCTCGGTTATGTCTGGCCCTGGAAGACTTACACATCGGCGTCCGGTCGGCGGCGGCGGCTGGCATGATGACCGTAATGGTGCCAGATTTACTCGAACCAACCGACGACATCTTTGCGTTGTGCGTCTTTGTCGTTCGTGATCTGCTTGAAGTGCGTGATCTGATACTGACGTGTACGAGAGTGGCGGCTTCCGGGCGCTCGCGTGTCCCGCTGAGCCGCAGGTGAAGCTACATCTGGTAGGCTTGGGCGTTAGCCGGATAAGCATGGAATGGAGGATGGTACGATGCCTGATCCGGAGCCCGGCACTCTGGTAATCCTCAACAGCGCACCCTCCTCGCTGCTGCGAGGATTACCAAAAGAAGACCAAAAGGCGATACTGTCCATCGTGGGAAAACCGATCGCGTTGGCAGGATTTAGTTATGGTCAAGCGGAGCTGGAGTTCACCGATAGCCAAGGTGACGACCACACAATTTGGGTTGAAAAAAATCTGATAAGGCCAGCCTGACAGGAGCTTCCGTGACACCTTTGATCGAAGGCCGCACCGGCCAGTGGGAGACGGTGATCGGGCTCGAAGTGCATGCCCAGATCGTCTCGAAGGCGAAGCTGTTTTCGGGGGCGGCGACCGCGTTCGGGGCCGAGCCGAACACCCAGGTGTCGCCGGTCGACGCCGCGTTTCCGGGGATGCTGCCGGTGATCAACCGGCGTTGCGTCGAGCAGGCGGTCAAGACCGGGCTCGGCCTCGACGCCGAGATCAATTTGACCAGCGTGTTCGACCGCAAGAACTACTTCTACCCCGACCTGCCGGCCGGCTATCAGATCTCGCAATATCTGCAGCCGGTCGTCGGCCAGGGCCGGGTCGTGCTCGACATGCCCGACGGCTCGACGCGCGAGATCGGCATCACCCGACTGCATCTCGAGCAGGATGCCGGCAAGAGCCTGCACGACCAGCATCCGAGCCTGACCTATGTCGATCTGAACCGCGCCGGGGTCGGGCTGATGGAGATCGTCTCCGAGCCCGATCTGCGGAGCGCCGAGGAGGCCGGGCATCTATCTGCGCAAGCTGCGCTCGATCCTGCGCTATCTCGGCACCTGCGACGGCAACATGGAGGAGGGCTCGATGCGCTGCGACGCCAACGTCTCGGTGCGCCGTCCGGGCGAGCCCTACGGCACGCGCTGCGAGATCAAGAACGTCAACTCGGTGCGCTATGTGATGCAGGCGATCGAGTACGAGGCGCGCCGCCAGGTCGAGTTGCTCGAGGACGGCGGCAAGGTGGTGCAGCAGACCCGCTTCTTCGATGTCGGGCGCGGCGTCACCCGGCCGATGCGCTCCAAGGAGGAGGCGCACGACTACCGCTATTTCCCCGATCCCGACCTCTTGCCGTTGGTGCTCGATCCCGCCTGGGTCGAGGGGCTGCGCGCGGCTTTGCCGGAATTGCCCGACGCCAAGAAGGCGCGGTTCGTCGCGGCGCTCGGCCTCACGCCGGAGGATGCCGACGGTGCTGGTCGCCGAGCAGGCGAGCGCCGCTGTTCTTCGAGCGGGTCGCCGAGGGGCGCGATCGCCAAGGCGGCGGCCAACTGGGTCACCGGCGATCTGTTCGCCGCGCTGAACCGGCTCGGCATCGGGATCGAGCAGTCGCCGGTGTCGCCCGAGCAACTCGGCGCGCTGATCGACCTCGATCGCCGACGGCACGATCTCCGGCCGGCTCGCCAAGGACGTGTTCGCCGAGATGGTCGCGACCGGCGCCGACCCCGCCGCGATCGTCGAGCAGAAGGGCCTGCGCCAGGTCACCGACGAGGGCGCCATCGCCGCCGCGATCGACGCGGTGCTTCGCCGCCCAGCCGGACAAGGTCGCCGAATACCGCGCCGGCCGCGACAAGCTCTACGGCTTCTTCGTCGGCCAGATCATGCGCGCGACCCAAGGCAAAGCCAACCCCGCGCTCGTCAACGAAATGCTGAGAAAAAAGCTCACGCCGGATCGGGAGTAACTCGGTGCACTACGTCATAGAGCGGCAGCCGATGCGGGTCGATATCAAGATCCCACCTCAGGGTTCCCGCCTCGGCCAGCGGTCATGGCAACCGCACCTCAAAGGCCTACCCTCGCGAAGGCGCGCGTGAAGAAATCGTTCTTCCCCAATTTGTCATGTGTGGACGGCCCCTGCGGTGGAAGGGGCCGTCCACACATGACAACGTCTCGGTATTTCTTCACAGGCTCGCAGGCGGGGGCCGCACACATGACTGCCAGCGCTTCGCACACCCACTGTGGATTTTCTTGCGAGCCGGGGGCCGTCCACACCTGATCCGTGGGCATCCACGCCTTCCGTCACTCGGCTGCGGTGGCTTTCCAGACCGTGGATGCCCGGAATCAGGCCGGGCAGGGGGTATTCCAGACGATCAGCCCAGCGGCACGACCCCGCGGCAGGAGAGCGCCACGGCGGCGAACGAGCGCTCCCCGTCGGGGCGTCCGCACAGATAGGCCGAGCGCAATTGCCGCTCGAGCCGATCGCGCCGAGCCTCGTCGAGGCTGGCGACATACTCGCCGAGCATGCCCTCGCCGCTGGCATAGGGTTCCCAATAATCGGCGAAATCGGCAAAATCCATGCGGATCATCAGCGAGCGCTGATCGATCTCGACGAGGCCGGCCCCGGCCCAGATCCGCGGCAAGGCGCCCGGCGCATAGACCGGCCGCCCCATTGTGTGGTCGCGCGCCGCGGCCGCGGCTTCGTCGAGCACCGAGGCGGTATCCCAGAACATGCGGTTGGCGGCGGCCCCGCCCGGCGAATCCCAGAACGCCGCGGCGACCACCCCGCCCGGCCGGGTGACCCGCCGCATCTCGCGGACCGCCGCTTCCGGGTTCGGCAGCACCGAGGGCAGCACCAGCATCGACACCGCCCGGTCGAAGCGCGCATCGGCAAAGCGCAGCGCGGCGCCGTCGCCATGCACGATCGTGATCCGCGGATCGCGGTTCTTGGCCTGTGCGGCGGCGAGGTAAATCTCGGAATGGTCGATCGCGGTCAGGCTGGCGATGTTGGCCGCCTCAGGCAGCGCAAAGGTCAGGCTGCCGGTGCCGCAGCCAACCTCGAGCACATGCTCGCCGTCGGCAATGCCGGCATGCGTGATGAACAGCGGCGCGAGCCGCCGGCTCCAGCGCCCCATCAGCCGCTCGTAATTGGCCGCGTCGCGCGCGTTGAAGAGTGACGGCATCGGTCTCCCCTTGTCTGATTCTCGGCCGGCCCGAACCCCGCCGGCGCAGCGCCGTTGACGCGAACTTAACCTCCACCGCAGCGGATTGGAACGAAACCGGCGGCGATGCGGCTGCTTTTCTGCCGCCATCCCGCCCGCAGGCGTCTCGCCCATCGGCATCGGGCGCTGGACTTGCCGCGGATTCGCTGCCACAGAGATCGCGGTCCATGGCAGGCCATCATCGATCGGCCGGCTGCTTCTCGTTGATCGGGTGATGCGGCGAACCGCGATCCACACCTGGCAGGACCGGCTTCGGGATCCGAGCCTGACCGTGCTTCTGGTCCTCGAACTGTGCGCCTTGTTCGTCACCGTGCCGCTGGCCGCGCAAGGGCTGCCGATGGCGCGGCGGGTCGGCGAAAGCCTGGTGCTGGCGGTGGTGCTGATCGTTGTCCTGGTGTCGCACCGGCGCGGCGCCATCCTCGCTATCGGGCTGGGGCTGGGGGCGACCTTCGTCAGCCTATGGCTGCGGCCGGAGTTGACGCCGGTGTCGGAAAGCCTGTTCAGCCGCGGCGGCAGCATCCTGACCTTTTTGGCGTTGAGCTGGGTCGTGGCGCACGCCGTCTATGCCCCGGGTCGCGTCACCCGCCATCGGTTGCAGGGCGCCTTCGTGCTGTATCTGAACCTGGCGACGATCTTCGCCTCGGCCTACCACCTGATCTGGGATCTGAGCCCAGGCGCGTTCGCCAACCTTGGCGCCCCGGCGGCCGATTTCAGCGCCCCCGGTCGCGGTCCCAGCGAAATTGCGCTGATGCTCTATTTCAGCTTTACGACGCTGACCACGACCGGCTTTGGCGACATCGTGCCGGTCAACCCGTTCGCCCGCAGCCTCGCTAATCTCGAGGCAGTGCTCGGCCAAGTCTACCTCGCCACCACCATCGCGCGCCTGGTGACCCTCGAGCTCGAAGACCGGCGCCGCACGCGGCCGTGACCGCAGCGGCACGGCGCCCGGCTATTCGGCGGCGACCGCCGGCTGAAACCGCGACAACGGGGCCCGCGCCGCGCCTTCATCGGCTGCGGCCACCACCGGTCTTCCCATTGCGGCAAAGACATCGGCGAGCTGCGGCATCACCTGTTCGGCGAAGAGCTGCGTGTTGTACTTGGCGAGGTCCTTGCGCATGCTGCCGAACTGCAGCAGCAGCATCAGGTGACCGACATTGAGGTCAGCCGCGACTTGGCGCAATTGCGCGGCGACCTCGTCGGGTGAGCCGATGATCACATAGCCCTTGTCGACGATCGCATCCATCTCGCGCGCCAGCATCTGGAACTTCGATTCATAGCGCGAAGCCTGCGCCGCCAGCGCCACCTGGCTCTGGATGCCGCGGCGCTGGGTCTCCTCGCTGGCATAGCCGGGCGGCCCGGCGAAACGCGGATCGACATGCAGGCAGCGGCCATAGAAATATTCGGCCGGCTCGCGATAGAGGCGATAGGCCTCCTCGCGGGTCTCGGCGACGCCCACGAACTGCAGAAAGCCGGCGCGATACGGGTTTCGGTCTTTGCCGAGCCGCGCCATCTCGTCCCAGAAGCCGCTCATCGTCGCCTGGCCGGCCTGGTAGCCGTAGTACGACAGGTAGCAGTAGACGTAGTCCATCTGCGCGCACCACTGCCAGGTCTCGACCGAGCCGCCGCCCGGGATCCAGATCGGCGGGTGCGGCTTTTGCACCGGGCGCGGCCAGATGTTGACGTAGCGCTGCTGGTTGAAGCGGCCATTGAAGGCAAAAGTCTCGGGCTCGGTCCACGCCTTGAGCACAAGGTCGTGCGCCTCGTGGTAGCGCTCGCGCAGCATCGAGGGGTTCTGGCTGTAGGCGTAGCAGGTATCCATCGGCGAGCCGACCGGAAAGCCGGCGATCAGCCGCCCGCCGGAGATCACGTCGATCATCGCGAATTCCTCGGCGACGCGCGTCGGCGGGTTGTAGAGGGCCAGCGAGTTGCCGAGCACGCACAGCGCCGCATCCGAAGTGCGCCGCGCCAGCGACGAGGCGACCAGGTTCGGCGACGGCATCAGCCCGTAGCCATTCGAGTGATGCTCGTTGACGCAGACCGCATCGAACCCGCATTCGGCGGCAAATTCGAGCTCGTCCATAAAGTCGTTGTACATGTGATGGGCGCGAAGCGGGTCGAACAGCGAGGAGTGAATGTCGACCCACACCGATGGATGCTTCTCCCGGAAATCGTCGGGCAATTCGGTATAGGGCATCAGGTGGAACCATAAGAGCTTCATCGCATTCGCTCCCGCCGCCTTGTTCGTCCGCTGACCCTGACCTCGCGCCGCGCGCGTCAAGCCATGCCGCAGGCGCCCGGATGTGCGCCGGTGCCGGGCAGCGAGACCGCGGCCGGCACCCCGCGCAAAGCACCTTTGCCGAATTAATGGGCATTGTCGCGGAACATTACCGCGGCCACCGTTGTTATCAGGCGAGCTGTCTGATGGAGGACTCAACCGTGGGTGCTATCCTGTTGTGGCTGATCGGCATTCCGTTGCCGATCATCATCATCCTGCTGCTGCTGTGGCATTGAGCCATCGGGGAGAATTCAGATGCAAAGCTCGTCAGTTCTGGTCAGCGAGGAGCGGGTCGCCGCAACCGGTGTCGTGTCGCGGGAAAGTCCGGTCTCGGCGATATCGTGGGCGGCGATCATCGCCGGGGCGTTTGCGATCGCGGCGATCAGCCTGATCCTGCTCGCGCTCGGAGCCGGCTTCGGCTTCGCCGCGATATCGCCATGGTCGAATTCGGGTGCGTCGGCGACGACGTTCGGGGTGGCCGCGGCGGTTTGGCTGATCGTCGTGCAGTGGCTGTCGGCAGCGTTCGGCGGCTATCTCACCGGCCGGCTGCGCACGAAATGGGTTTCGGTGCATAGCGACGAAGTCTATTTCCGCGACACCGCTCATGGTTTTTTGGCCTGGGCGGTGGCCACCGTGATCACCGCCGCGGTGCTGGCGTCGGCGGTCTCGTCACTGATTGGCGGGGCGGCCCGAATGGCCGGCCCGGCCGCTGCGTCGCCAGGGCAAGGTGCCGCCGGCGGCGCGGCCGCGCCCTCGGCTGCGTCCGCGCTCGACCCGACCGCATATCTGGTCAGCGAGCTGTTCCGCACCGACCGCCCGAATGTCAACACCAACCCCCAGCCGGCGCGCACCGAGGCCACCCCGATCATCGCCCGCGGGCTGAGCACGGGGGACGTTCCGGCGGCCGACCGGGCCTATCTGACCCAGCTGGTGGCCGCCCGCACCGGGCTCAGCCAGCCGGATGCGACCCGGCAGGTCGACGATGTGATCGCGCAGACCAAGGCCGACAACCTGAAGGCGCGCGCGACCGCTGACAGGGCGCGCAAGGCGGCGTCCTACCTGTCGTTTTTCACCGCCTTCTCGATGGTGGTCGGCGCGTTCATCGCGCCGGTCGCGGCTACCATTGCCGGCCATCGTCGCGACGAGGTGCTGGCGCTGCGCACCCGTCTCTGAAGCTCCATCCGTCCGATCTCGATCCCCAGCTCGGGGTTACAGGTCGCCCCAGTCGGGACCCCGGCTCAGCGGCGGGTCGGGGTCGGCGGCGTATTGGTAAGCGCGGGTCCACGGACGCGAGGCCGGCCCGCCGGGCGATGGCTTTTGCGCCAGTGTCTGGCACACCGAGAGCCAGGCGCGGTCGAAGGCATGGGCCATGCCAGCCATGTACATGCGCCAGATGCGATAGCGTGCGATGCCGGCGGCGGCGATCGCGGCCTCCCGCGCCTGCTCCAGCCGGCGCACCCAATGCAGCAGCGTCGGCGGGTAATGCGGGCGCAGATCCTCGACATCGAGGATTTCCAGCCCGGCGCCGGCGATCTCATAAAGAACCCGCGAGATGTGCGGCAGCTCGCCGCCGGGGAAGACGAAATTGTCGATGAACTCGCCCCCCGGCGGCCCCTGCACCTGTCCGTCGCGTTGGCCGGCGGCGATGCCGTGGTTCAGGAACAGGCCGCCCGGCCGCAGCAGCCGCGCCGCCGTCGCGAAATAAAGCGGCAGGTTGGCGATCCCGACATGCTCGTACATGCCGACCGAGACGATCCTATCATACTGCGCCTCGCCCGCCGCTTCGCGGTAATCCTCGCGGCGGATGTCGATCCGCTCGGCGAGCCCCGAGCTCGGCGACGCGCTCGCGGGCATAAGCGAATTGTCGGTCGCTCAAGGTGATGCCGACGCCCTCGATCCCGTAATGCGAGGCCGCCCAGCATAAGAGGCCACCCCAGCCGCAGCCGATGTCGAGCAGCCGCTGGCCGCGCCGGAGGCGCAATTTGCGGCAGATATGGTCGAGCTTCTGCTGCTGCGCGGTGTCGAGGTCCTCCGCTCCGGTCACAAAATAGGCGCAGGAATAGACCATGTGCCGGTCGAGCCACAGCCGATAGAACTCGTTCGACACGTCGTAATGATAGGCGATCGCCGCGACGTCGCGCGCCCGTGTGTGACGAAAGCGGCCGATCCGCGACAGCGGCGCCAGCCGGCGCAGCAGCGGCGATTTGCCGAGCCGCTCGGCCATCGCGATGCCAATGCTGCAAAACGTCCTGCAGCCGGCCCTCGACCTCGATCTCGCCCTCGACATAGGCTCGGCCCAGCCGGGCCATGTCGCCGGTCAGAAACAACCGCAGCAGCCGCGGCGTGTTCAGCGCGATGGTGACCCGCGGGGCGGCCGTAAAATCGAACACCGCGCCGTCCCAGAATTTGATGCGCAGCGGCGGGCGATCCTCGGCGAGGCGGGCGCGCAGCAGGGAGAGAAAACGATCGCGGAGCGACATCGGGGCGCCTGCTGTTGCGACGGGCGAAGGTTGTGCGGGCTACCGCAGCGGACGGCAATCGCTTTCTGCGCCGCCTGGCGGTCGTTGCCGCGCCGGGAAGTTCCGCTCCCGGTAAAATCGGCGTAGCCTTGATGGCACAACGCGCAGGAGATCGCCGATGAAGATCGTCGAGGTCGAAGATTTACATTGCGACGCCGGCTGGCGGGTCAATTCGTTCCTCAAGATCACCACCGACGAGGGCCTCGTCGGCTGGTCGGAATATATGGAGGGCTATGGCGCGCAGGGGCTGACCGGGGTGATCCGCAAATTGGCCGAGCGGCTGATCGGGCAGGACCCCCGCCCGGTCGAGCGCCACAGCGCCACTCTCTACGCCGCGACCAGGCAAGCGGCCGGCGGCATCAACCAAATGGCGATCGCCGCGATCGAAAACGCGCTCGTCGACATCAAGGCCAAGGCGCTCGGCGTGCCGGTTTACGAGATGTTGGGCGGCCCGGTGCGCGACCGGCTGCAGCTCTACTGGTCGCATTGCGGCACTTATCGCGCGCGGCACGCCGATCGGATCAAGGAATGGGCCGGGGTCGAGCCGATCCGTTCGCTCGACGATATCGTGGCGCTCGGCGAGGAAGTCAGGCGCAAGGGTTTCAAGGGGCTCAAGACCAACCTGATCCGCTTCGACCGCGGAAAGCCTTATATGTACGGCCCCGGCACCGGCAACCCGCCGGGCTTTCCCGAGCTCAACGCCGACCGCCATATCGCCGACGCCGCGATCGCCCAGCTGGAAGCGTTCCGGCGCGGCGCCGGCCGCGATGTCGGGCTCCATCTCGACACCAACTTCAATTACAAGATCGACGGCTACATCAGGCTGGCGCGGGCTTTGGAGCCGCTCGACCTGGTGTGGCTCGAGATCGACCTCTACGACCCGCAGGGCCTGGCGTTGATCCGCCGCTCCGCCCGCACGCCGATCTCGTCCTGCGAGTCGCTGTACGGCAGGCGCCAGTTCCGGCCGTATTTCGAGCAGCAATCGGTCGATTACGCTATCATCGACGTGGCCTGGAACGGCATCCTCGAATCGCTGAAGATCGCGGCGATGGCCGACACCTACGAGGTCAATGTCGCGCCGCATAATTTCAACGGCCATCTGGGTTCTTTGATCAGCGCCCATATGTGCGCCGTCGTGCCGAACTTCAAAGTCATGGAAATCGACATCGACGACGTGCGCTGGAAGGACGACATCGTCACCGTGCCGCCGGTCATCGAGAACGGCGATCTGATCCTGCCGACCGGCCCCGGCTGGGGCGCCGATGTCAACGAGGCGTTCGTGCGCGCCCACCCGCCGAGACGCTAGGGGCGGATGTCGCGCGTTGCCAGAATGGGTGTTATGCGGCGGGAGCAATGACCGACCGGCTCTCACTGACCAACGCCCTGGCGGACGCCAATATCGAACGCCAGAAAGCCGAGCGCATCGCCACCGAGATCTTCGATGCGATCCACGACAACGTCGCCACCAAGCAGGACCTCGAGCGAGCCGAGGCGGCGCTCAAGCAAGATCTGGAGCGTGCCGAGGCGGCGCTGAAGACCGAGATTAGCACCGTGCGGGTCGAGCTTAAGGCCGACATTACCTCGGTGCGGGCCGAGCTCTCCGCGCTGGAGCAGCGAATGCTGCTGCGCTTCGCCGAACTCGAGCATCGCCTGACGGTGCGCTTTGCCAGCGTCATGGTGGTGCTGACCGGCATCGTCCTCGCCGCGATCCGCTATCTGCCGCACGATTGAGGCGCGATTTTGATGCGAATTCCCGTCGAGGGCCGATGCGATCCGCCATCGTTATTGCCGGCGCCCGTAGCTTTCACGGAGCAGGCGGCGGCGCGAACCACGCAGCTTCACCCGGCGGACTGCGCGGCATACTCGCGAAGGCTGCTGCCCAGCATAACCGCGGACAATGCCGGCGAAACCCGATTATTCCGTTCCTGAAGAGTGGGCCGCGCATAACGAAGCGGACGATTGCGACAGCGTCGTCTGTTGAGCTTCACCCGGCGATGTCCCACGACGCAGCCAATCCTCTGATCGCCGCCGGAAGCGTCTGCCCGGCACCCAGTCTGCTAACCCCGGCAACACCGCCCTACAGAATGCCGGAGCGGTCTCCGGTCTCACTCGCTGACTTCAGGCGTACGCGCCACGACGTTGTCGAAATAGACGATCGGATTATTGCCGTGGCCAGCGCCCAACTCCACCCCGGTTGGCAGGCCGGAAGCAGCAAACGGCACGCCGCTCGCCATCAGCACGCCGTTGATGTAGACATCGCTCTTGCGCGCGTTGAGATCTGCATCGACCGAGATGTCGTACCAGACGTTGAGTTTGTATGTGGCGAGCGGCGTCGCCGAACCCACAGCATAAATCTTGCCATCACTCTCGAACTCGACACCGGCATAGGGCGAGCTCCACTCTCCCTCCACTTTCTGACAGCTTTCGCGCCCTTCGCTGGCCGCTCATTTCTTGGGCGGTTCAATCGGAGAGCGCGGAAATTACATAAAGGGTCTGCAGCATCCTGCTCGGCTTGGTCTCTTTACCGAAGGTGTGGGTGAAGATTACGGCGATTTCTCCGGAACGATAGATATTGCTCAATGCGCGGTCGACCGCGAGCCGAAAATCCTCGTCGCCCCGCGGCAACGCCAAGGCATAGGGTTCGACCGTCAGATAGTTGTCGGCGAGCAGCAGCTTGCCCGGCGCCTTGCTTTGCTGCGCCAGGGACATCAGGATCGCCCGATCGGCGAAATAAGCCGAAATCTTGCCGTCGTCGAGCATCGCCAGTCCCTGCTGATGGGTCTGCGCGGGGATAATTTCGGCAGCGATGCCTTCATCCTTCAGCGATCCGCGCAGTTCATCTTCGGTGGTGGTTCCGGCGAGCACGCCGATCTTATGCCCGGCCAGCGCCTTCAAGCTCTTCGGCCCGTCGCTGCGGATCATCAGCCCGGCGCCGTCGACAAAAGTCGGGATCGAGAAATCGACCTGCTCGCGTCGCGTCAGGGTTTGGGTCGTCGGCTCGCACAACAGATCGGCCCTGCCCCGGCTGATCGCGTCGAAGCGATCGACCGCGGTAACCCGGACATAGGCGATGTTCAACGGCGGCAGGGTCAGCTGTCCCGCGAGGTGCTTCGCGACGGCGCGGCAAAGATCGACCATGAAACCCCAGGGCTGGTCGGTTTTGCCCTGGTCGATCTTGTCCTTATCGGTTTTGCCCTGGTCGGTTTTGCCGTCATAGGAAAAAGGCGGCGCGTCGGCGCGGTAGGCGATGCGGATCGTCTTGTCCTGACGGATGCGGTCGAGCGCGCCGGCCGACGCGGCCCCGGTAGTCAACACCACTGCAGCCAACACCGCGGCGCACAGCCTCCTCCCCTCCGTCCAGCGCATGATCCCCGTCTCCTCTTATTGGCTTTGGCGCGAGCGTGCCGGCCGCAAACCCGGCATCCCCCAAACACCCCTATGGGGAGCGATGGTCCGCCTCTTTGCCTTTGCCGTGCAACAAAAATTACGCGCCGCAAGCGTAGCGCGGATCAGCAAGGCAGGGCGGATGCAATCCGCCGTCTGGGCAAATTGTTGGTGAGCGGGCCATTTCATCAGGGAGACGGCGTCAACGGGCGATTTCATCGTACGACGTTTACGGCGCACGCGAAGGAGGAGGTGGATTTTGCATCCCCCTGAGCTTTCTGCCGGGCCGGGCTCAACGCCAGTCCAAGAGGGGGTTCTTCGAGTTGCTCGGCTTCCCAGTTCTTCAGGAATTCGATCTGGCGATCGAACCAGGGACCGAGCCAACTCGTGCCCCAGCCGGTAGAACCGGTCGCGTATTCCCCCATCAGCCAGACGTGCCGGATCGGAACGAAGACTGCCACTGCGTCCAGTTCGGGGCGGGCGATCGGGCGTTCGCTGCGATAGCCGTCGAGGAATGATTTCCACAAGACGCGTCGCACCGGCGCGAAAGCGGACGCGCTCCACAGAAAAACCGCGAGGTCATAGGCGCACCACCCGGGACCGCCATCGTCGAAATCGAACAAGGTCGCCGCGCCGTCGGGCCCGAAGCGGGCGTTGAATCCATGGCAATCGCCGTGACACACGCCCCACGACAGCACGCCTGCCCGATCGGCCACCAGTCGATGCAAGCGGCCGGCCAAGCCCATCAAATGGCGGTGTGCTTCGAGCCGGTCGTCGAGCAGGGCGCCGAGGGCTGCGAGAGGCCGGTCGAGCAGGTGATCGAGGTCGAGGGCGAAGCGATCGTGGTGGACGGCGAACCCATCGGCTTCGGTGTGGATGCGCGCCAATACCTTGCCCTGCGCATAAGCGTCAGCCGGTGTTTCCTGCGGCTCCCGTCCCGCGATAAAATCGAACAGCAATGCAAACCGTATCCCTTCGGGCGCGCTCGCCGGCTGGCAAAAGCGCCCGTCGCGGCCGCACCGAGGAACGACGACCGATACCCCCTTGCCGCTCAGGTAGGTGAGCAGCGATGCCTCATATTCGAGATCGCTCGCCCTGCGCCGGGCGGCGCGCGACAGACGGAGCACACCGTGTCGGCAGCCCGTCTCTATGGTGTAGAGGTCATTGAACCCGCGTTGAAACAGCCGACAAGAGATGACCGGGCCGAAAGAAAACCGGTCTTCGACAAACCGAGCGACCGAATTTGCCGAGAGTGTCGCGTAAGCGCAATCGAAGTTTGACATGGCATGATGTCCGAAGAGCGAGGAGCGCCGCCTCGATCAGAGACCAGGCGGCAGGACGACCGATCGGGATCTGGCCCGACCTCAGGCGTCTCTGTTGCTCGGCTCCAGCAACATCATTGATTTGCTCCTTGGCGGCAGCCTGATAGCAGATCAGAGCGCGGGCTGCCAAGGCGATACCGCACCGTTCGCTGCACGCTGCCGTTCACGTGACTGCAGCCGCTGCCTCGATTGGAGTTGGCGCAGTGTGCCCCCCGTGGCCTGACTGAAGTGAGCGCGCGAAGGCGTTGCGGTGGGGGGCGGGATGGCGCAGGCTGTGAGCCGGCATTTGTGCGCGACGGGAGGAATGGTGATGAGCGACGTGACCCAGGACATGAACTTTCTGCAGGGCGTCAAGGTGGTGGATTTCACCCAGTTCGAGGCGGGCACGACCTCGACCGAGGTGTTGGCGTGGTTTGGCGCCGAGGTGGTCAAGATCGAGAACCCGGGGCGCGGCGACCCCGGCCGCCGGCTGCGCCCCGGCAAGCCCGACGACGACCCGTGGTATTTCCACCAGTTCAACGTCAACAAGAAGTCCTTGACGATTAATCTGAAATCGCCGAAGGGGCTCGAAATCGTCAAGGACATGCTGAAGCAGGCCGATGTCACGGTCGAGAACATGGCGCCCGGCACGATCGAGCGCCTCGGCCTCGACTACGAGTTGGTCAAGAAGATCAACCCCGGCATCATCTACTGCCAGATCAAGGGCTTTGGCAGTCGGCAGCCCGCATGAGAAGGGCCTCGCCTTCGACATGATCGCACAGGCCGCCGGCGGCCCGATCAGCGTCACCGGCGAGCCCGACCGCCCGCCTGTCAAGCCCGGCCTGTCGTTTGGCGACACCGGCACCGGCATGCTGATGGCCGCGACGATCTTGGGCGCGTTGCACGAGCGCAACCGCACCGGCCACGGCCGGCGGCTGCAATTGGCGATGCAGGACGCGATGATCCACTACATGCGCACCTGCTTTGCGACGATGGCGCGCACCGGCAAGCCGGCACGGCGCAACGGCGCCAAGTCGGGCGGCGGCAACAACGCGCCCTCTGGGCTCTATCCGGCCAAGGGCGGCGGCCCCAACGACTATGTCTACCTGACCACCAGCCGCGCCAACCCCGAGCACTGGTCGCGGCTGATGAAGCTGATCGGCCGCGAAGAGCTGATCGAGGACCCGCGGTTCGCGACCGGCGACGACCGCGTCAAGCACGAAAAGGAATTGGACGCGATCATCGGCGAATGGACCCGCCAGCACGACAAGCGCGAGGCGATGGAGAAGCTGATCGCGGTCGGCGTGCCGTCGGGTGCGGTGTTCGACACGATGGAACTGCAGAACGAGCCGACCTTCGAAGAGCGCGGCATCTTGCAGACCGTGCATCACCACAATGGCGACTACAAGATGGCGACTTGGCCGGTGCGGATCGACGGCAAGACGGTGCGGCTGAAGGGCTCGCCGAAGCTCGGCGGCGACAGCGCCGAGGTATTGCACAACTGGCTCGGCATCGGCGCCGGCGACATCGAGGGGCTGCGCAAAGAGGGCGTGCTTTAACGCTCCGCGATCTCACCCTCACCCACCCGCCGCCGGCGCGACGCGAGCACCCTCTCCCGCAATGCGGGAGAGGGTGACCGCGCGCAGCGAGGCGGGTGAGGATGCCGACGGCGGCTTTAGCGCAGTGAGTGGGGGACCAATGCGGCTGCGGCTGTTTGAGAATTACCGCTTTGTCCTTTACGCGCCGTTTTATGCGGCGCATGCGACCGGGGCCTATGCGGCCGAGGGGCTCGAGGTCGCGCTGTCGCCGTCGCCGGGCATGGGCACGCGCCGAAGCGGCGCTGCTCGAGGGTGCCGTCGACGTGCTGTGGGCCGGGCCGATGCGGGTGATCAAGCACCATGACGACAATGCCGCCTCGCCGCTCGTCTGCTTCGCCGAGATCGTCTGCCGCGACCCGTTCTCGATCCTCGGGCACGAACCCAATCCCGGCTTTCGCCTCGCCGATTTGGCGCAGATGCGGTTTGCAACGGTCAGCGAGGTGCCGACCCCGTGGCTGTGCCTGCAAGAGGATTTGCGTCAGGCCGGGGTTGATCCCGCGCGTCTCGACCGTGTGGCCGACCGCAATATGGCGGACAACTTGGCGGCACTGCGCGAGCGGCCGTCTCGACGCGGCGCAGTTCTTCGAGCCTTTTGTCGAGCAGGCGCTGTCGACCGGTGCCGGCCCATTTGTGGCACGCCGCCGAGTGAGCCGAGGCCGAACCACCTACACCGCGTTTGTGACCACCCGCGACCGACTGCAGCGCGATCCCGAACCGCTGCTGCGCATGGTCCGGGCAATCTATCGCATCCAGCAATGGATCGCGGCGCAGCCCGCTGCCGAAATCGCCGCTGCGGTCGCGTCGTTTTTTCCAGCGCTCGACCGCGGGAGCTTGACCGGCGCCCTCGCCCGCTACCAGGCGCAGCGCGTGTGGGGATGCGACCCGGTGCTGCCTGAGGACGGTTTTGACCGGCTGCGCCGCGGTCTGGTCTCGGGCGGCTTTATCCGTCGGCCGGTCGCCTATCCGGATTGCGTCGACAACCGCTTGGCATTGCGAATTATCGCCGAGTAACGCGGGTCGGATCGGCTCGATGCTGCGCGCACCCTCACGCCCACACCTGCACGCCAATGCCAACGAGATTGCCGGTCATTGCGCGCGACGGCGGCCTCGATGCGCGCCGCCCACGCTTCGAGCGCTTCGGCAAATCACAATAGAAATGCAATAATTTGTCGACGCGGTCTTTTTTCCGTGCCGGAGTTTTCCATCTATTCGAGGACGCCGACGCAGTGCGGCGCGAACGAACAGTGGAGGGAGATGGAGGAGATGGCGACGTTGGAAGAAATTGCGCAAGAAAAGCAGCGAATTTCCGAGCGGCTCGCCCGCCTCGACGCCGAGCGGGCCAAGCTGTCGGACCAGCTGAGCGAGCTGGAGATTGCCGAGCGCGTGCTGTCCCGCTTTGGCAAGGCTGCCGCACCGGAGCGCCGCAGGAGAGGGCGCCCGGCGAGGACCCCGGCGCCGACCGCACCCGAACGCAGGGCCCGCACGGCGCCATCGGCCCCCGGGCTGTCGATGAGCGACGCCACATTGAAGGCGGTGGAGGCCCATGGCGAAGGCCTCACTGCGGCTGAGATCCTGAATTACCTGTCGCGTGAATTCGGGCTGTCGGTCAGGCCCAACCACCTCGGCATTGCATTGCAGCGCCATCGTCGCGCCGGCCGGCTCGAAAGCCGCGACCAGCGCTGGTATCTGCCGCAATCCGAGCGCAGCGAGCCACTGCAGCAGGCGATGACCGGATAATCGCCGCCGGATAACCCGCCGCCGCGCAGGCGGACTAGCCAGTCCATGACGCAGCCGCGCCGGCGCCCGACGCCTTGAACGATGGGCCGCGGAACCGGCCGTTACAGTTTGAGAATGCGCTTGGCGTTGCCGCTGAGGAGCTTTTCCTTGTCCTCGGCGCACAGCGGCAGGGTTTCGGTCCATTTCGCGCCGGGCATATTGTCGACGAACGGGTAGTCGACCGAAAACATGATCCGGTCGATCCCCATCTCCATGACGCAGCACAGCAGCGCCGGGTCGGAAAAGAAGCCGCTGGTGGTGATGTAGAAGTGCTCGCAGAAAATGTCGCGAAAGCCCTTCCCGCCCCTGCCGTCGCGGGCGAACCCCATATTGATCCGCCACAGATAGAACGGCAGGCCTTCGCCCAGATGGCCGATGATGATCCTCAGGCCCGGATATTTGTCGAACACCCCGCTCAGCACCAGGCGCACGCCCTGCGTCGCGGTCTCGACGGTAAAGCCCCAGGCGGCTCGCAGCAATGAGGGGTATTGCTGCACATAGTCTTTGTAATAGGCCTCGATGACCGCGGCATGCGGGATCGAGGGGTGCATGTACAGCGGCACATCGAGTGCCGCCGCCCGCTCGAATATCGGCCAGAACCGCTTGTCGTCGAGAAAGACACCGTTGGTCAGCCCGTTGACCATCGCGCCCTTGAAGCCGAGCCTGGTCACCGCCCGCTCGAGCTCGTCGGCCGCCGCCTTCGGGTCGGGGGTGGGGATCGCGGCGAAAGCGGCGAACCGGTCGGGATGGGCGCGGACCTTCTCATGGAGCCGGTCGTTGGCGCCGCGCGCGAGCCGCACCGCGGTCTCGGCCTCCATCTTCTGCAGCCCGGGGTTGGCGTGCGACAGCACCTGCAGGTCGATGCCGGCCTCGTCCATTTCCTTGAGGCGCAATTCGCCGACGTCATCGAGCCGCTCGACCAGCCGCGGCGCGTTCTGCGCGTCAATGCCGGTGAAGTGCTTTTTGACCTCGGGATCGAAGTAATGCTCCTCCAGCGCGATGATGTAGGGCTTCCCTGCCATGTCCTGTCCTCCTGCTGACGCCAGGCGTGCGGACCGGTTTAGCAGCCCCGCCGCGGCCTGTCATCGGGCGGACGGCAGCCCGCATCAATATCTGCGAATAAGTCGTCGCTGAGCATGTCGCTCGCCCTGCTCCGGGCGATCATCCCAATAAGCGACTGGCGAGGCCGGGAAACGGGGGGCAGGTCGCAATTGGCGGCGGAGCGTTACGGTTCAGCAGCTTCTCTTTGTCCTCGGCGCACAATGGCGCCGCGGGATCGCATTAATGCCCCTCGAGCGCGATAATGTACGGCTTCTTCGCGATTGTCGTCGTCCCTCGCACCGGTTCCGACCGCCTCACCCGATCTTCAGACACAGCAACGCCAGAGCGCCCGCCAGCCAGCAGTAATAGGCGAACGGGTCAAGTGCCGCGCTCTCCTCGCGACGCCGGAAATACCGCATCAGAAAGGCGGTGCTGGCATAGGCGGTGAGGCCGGCGACGATGCCGGCGGTCCACAGCATCGCGGCCCCGAAACCGGCGGCGCCGGCTCCGCCCGAGGCGTGCAGCAGCTTGGGGATCTCGAGGACGGCCGCACCCAGGATGATCGGCGTCGCCAGCAGAAACGAGAACCTGGCCGCGTCCTCGTGCCGCAAGCCGACCAGCAATCCGCCGACGATGGTGGCGCCCGACCGCGAAATCCCCGGAAAGAACGCCGTCGTCTGACAGAAGCCGACGATCAGCGCATCGCGCCAGCTTGCCCGCGCCAGCTCTCGCCGGTCCGCCGCGACATTGGCGCGCCGGCGCAGGCGCTCGCCGGCAAATAGCACGACGCCGTTGAGAATCAGGAAAACGGCGGCGGCGACCGGCGACCCGAACAGATGGCGCAGCGGCTTTTCAAAAACAAAGCCCAGCACCACCGCCGGCAAGGTGCCGAGCACAATCAGGGCGATCAGATGCCGGTTTTCGCGAATTGTCCGGCTGGTGGCGCCACCGCGGCCAAGAGCGGCCAGCAGCAGGCTCACCCACTCTCGCCAGAAATAGACCAGCAGCGCGGTCGCGGTGCCGACGTGCAATACCACCAGGAACGGCAGAAATTTGGGCGAGTCCTGGTCGATGTGCCAGCCCAGCACGGCCGGCAGGATCACCGCATGACCGAGGCTGCTGACCGGGAACAGCTCGGTGACGCCTTGGCCGACTGCAAAAATAATCGCCTGGACGAATGTCATGTCGGTCCGCGCTGTTGGTGGCCTGGTCGATCGGCCGAGGATCGCGCGCCGAGCGGAATGCGCGGCGGCCCACACTGCTGATGATTGCGCGGCCGGTCAAATATCGCCGATTCCGAAAGGAAAATCCGCCGCGCCGAGCGTGCCGTCGACAAATCGGTTCGGCGGCGATTCGGCGTGCGGCTCCGGCGTTGCTCCTGGAACCCATGCCGCTGAGAAGTCTGCAACCGCGTGCGCCCGGTCCGGACCGTAGAAATGCATCGATATACCTCGCGGCCCAGGCCATCACCGGGATCTGATCATCATCAGATGGGCGAGGGTGCGGGAATTCCGTTGGGCAGCGACGATTTTGGGCTGCTGGCGGCGCTGATAGAGCTGCAACGCCGCCGGCAGATGCTCGGCGTCGGTGCGCGACAGCTCAGCGGCGAGGGCCGCGGCGGACTGCATCGCCATCGAGGCGCCGACCCCGGCGGTCGCGCCGATCGTCGACCGCAGCTTTGCGCTGGGCGAGATCGCCGCGGCGCAGGCCCATCTCGAAGCCGATCGGCATGTCGGCACGCTGGTGGTCCGGATTTGACGCTGATCGCCCGGCTGCCGGCGCCACCAGCGCCGCATAAACCGCGCTTCGGGGTCGAATTACGGCGCCAGGGCTGCGCTTTGATCGAGGCAACCAAGAGTATTCGACATGGGCGCGCTTATTGCGACGGCCGCAAAAACGCGAGACGATAGCCATCGCGGACCGAGAATCTCGGTGACTGTCGGTGAAGGAAAGCCCAATGAAATATGACGTGGTGATCGTCGGCGGGGGAGCCGCCGGATCGGTATTGGCCAGCCGATTGGCGGCAGACGCGCAAACTTCGGTGCTGCTGCTGGAGGCCGGGCCGGATTACGCTGATCCAGCCCATCTTCCCGACGACGTCAAGTTCGGCCACACCCGCTTTGCCGAAGCCCCGGACTCGATCCACAACTGGGCCTTGCGGGGCACCATCACCGAGGAGCAAGGCGAGATCCACGTCGCGCAGGGCAAGGTGATCGGCGGCGGGTCGTCGATCAACGGCCAGGCCATGCAACGGGGATTCCCCGAGGATTTCGACTCCTGGGCGGCTTTCGGCAACGATCAGTGGTCGTATGACAAGATCGTGCCGTATTTTCGCAAATCGGAGCGCGATCTCGACATTCAGGATAATTATTGCCACGGTTCGGACGGGCCGATCCCGGTCAGGCGCCGTCAGACCGGTCCGACCCCTGCGATCCAACAGGCGTTCCATGCGGCCTGTCTGCAGGCCGGGTTCGGCACCACCAACGACAAGAATGGCCTGCACCCCGCCGGCCTGGGCATAACACCATCGAACAACATCGACGGCGTCAGGGTCAGCACGGCGATGGGGCATCTCAATCCGGTGCGCCATCATCTGAACCTGACGGTGCGGGGCGCGGTGTTCGTCCGCAAGATCGTGATCGAGGATGGCAAGGCCGTCGGTGTGGAAGCCGAAAGCGGCGGCAAGGTGTTCCGGGTCGAAGCCGACCGGGTGGTGCTGAGCTCCGGGGCGATCCGGTCGCCGCACCTGCTGATGCTCTCGGGCATCGGCCCCGAGGACCACCTGCGGCAATTCGGGATACCGACGGTCCACCATCTCCCCGGCGTCGGCCAGAACCTGATGAACCATCTCAGCGCCCAGACGACTTTCAAGGTCAAAGGCGGCATCTCGCTCGCTGCTCATCGCGACGCAGCGCACTTTGCTTTGCATTACACCGCCGACGGGTCGGGCGCCGTCAACGACATGGTGCTGAGGACCAGCCCGATGGTCGACGAACGGCAGGAGCGCGTCCCCGGTGTTCGGACCAAATATCTCAGCGGTGACGTTCCCGCCGAACAGGTGGCGCGGATCTCGTGCACGCTCGGGCTGCCCGACGGCTCGGGATACGTCAAATTGGCCTCGGCCGACCCCAGCATCCAGCCGTCGTTTAACTATTGTTATCTGCAGCATCCAAACGACATTCGACGGGTGCGGGACGGCCTGCGACTGGCGGCGGAATTGCTGGAATCCGATGCATTTAAAGACGTGGCCGATTACCGGATCCATCCCGCCAACGACATTCTGGCCAACGACGACGCGTTGGACCTGCTGGATACGCCAAACGGTGGGCACAGCCAGGCACGTGTCCGGGACCTGCAAGATGGGGCCGGATGCAGATCCGATGGCGGTCGTCGACCAATACTGCCGAGTGAAGGGCGTCCAAGGGTTGTGGGTGGCTGACGCGTCGGTGATGCCGCGCATTCCCAGGTCGGGCGGCGCCCATGCTACGGTAATCATGATCGGCGAACGCGTCGTCGATTGGATCGCGGCGGGCTAGGAATCTGCGCCGGGGCCGCATCAGATTGCTTCGTCGCCTGCCGGCTCCTCGCAATGACCACGCAAGACCGCCATTGCGGGCAAAGGGAAGCAATCTGAGCGGGAGCGCACCGGACGCGGCGGCATAAGCTCCAGAATTCATCGGTCTGCATCGGAGGAAACCGTGAGCTACGAACACATCCTGGTCGATCGCGAGGACGGGATCGGCCTCGTCACCCTGAACCGCCCCGACAAGCTCAATGCGATGAACCGCCGCCTGTCGGGCGAATTGCGCGAAGCGGTCAAGGCGCTCGATGCCGACGACCAGATCGGCTGCATCGTCATCACCGGCGCCGGCGACCGGGCCTTTTCCGCCGGCGGCGACATCCACGAGCAGCGCGAGGACGACCGTCGTTTCACTCAGGACGAGTTGGAGGCGCGCCGCGGCCGCGGCAGCTACGAGATCGCCGCCAGCGCCAAGCCGACGATCGGCATGGTGAACGGCCTCGCTTACGGCGGGGCCGCGGTGCTGGCCTCCTCGCTCGACATGCGGGTCGGCTGCGAGGATACCCGCTTTCGTTTTCTCGCCGCCGCCTATGGCCGGATCAACAGCACCTGGACCCTGCCCAACCAGGTCGGCTGGCCGATCGCCAAGGAATTGCTGTTCACCGCGCGCGTCGTCGAGGCCGACGAGGCCTATCGCATCGGGCTCCTGAACCATCTTGTCCCGCGCGAGCAATTACGCGCGAAGACCATGGAGCTCGGCCGCCTGATCGCCGGCAATAACCGCGCCGCGGTGATCGGCGTCAAGGCATTGCTGTTGAAGCAGATGGCGCAGAACCTCGAGCAGCAATGGAATGAGGAGCGCGACTACACGACCCACGTCGTCCGCGGGGCACGGGCCGAGGAAGCCTTCCCCGAATTCATCGCCCGCCACGGCCGCCCGCTCGGCGCGTGATCGGCTTTCGACCTATCGAATCCACCCTCTTTCCGTCATGCCCGCGAAAGCGGGCACCCAGGCAACCAGTCCTCGACCCATGACCTTGGGCCCCCGCTTCCGCCGGGTGACGGAAAAACAATTGGCGGCGCTGCGGCGAAAGATCAGCCGACGCGGTACTTCTCGACGAAGGCCCAGTCGATGTCGAGACCGAAGCCCGGCTTGTCGCCGATCTCCAGACAGCCGTCGCGCAATCTCGGATGATCGCGGAACAGGCCGTAGGCCAGCGGGTCGTGCTCCGGCCCGCCATGCGATTCGACGCCAAAGGCGCAGCGCGGCTGGGCGAGCACGATATGAGCGTGGATTTCGGGTGCCGTATGCGGCGCCACCATCACCCCGTGCTGCTCGGCCAATTGCGCGACGCGCAGCGCCTCGCTGAAGCCGCCGGCCCGCGTCGCATCGAACTGCACATAGCGAATGCCGCCGAGGACGATGAAGTCGCGGACGCTAAACCTGGTCAGCTCGCGCTCGCCATGCGCCAACGGGATCGTCGTCGCCGCCGCCAGCCTTGCAAAATCGGCCGGCTGCAGATGCCAGTGCAGCGGCTCCTCGAGCCAGAAGATCCGGGACGGCTCGACCGCCCGGGCAAATTGGATGCAGTCCGGCAGATCGTAGGCCGCGTTCATGTCGAGCATTAAGAGCGGCGCATCGCCGATCATCCGCCGCACCGTCGCGATCCGCTCGGCCTCCTCCGCGACCGTGCCGGCGCCGGTCTTGAGCTTGACCGCGCGATAGCCGAGCTTCAGGAGCTCGGCCAGCTCGGCGCCGTAATCGCGGTTGGTGGCGCCCGGCCGGTAATAGCCGCCGGTCGCATAGGTGAAGATCGGCCGGTTCTCGCCGCCGAGCAGCCGGTACACCGGCAGGCCCGCCGCTTTTCCCTTGATGTCCCACAGCGCAATGTCGATGCCGCCGATCGCCGCCATGACCTGGGTGCGCTCGCCGCGCGGCGCCGGCGGCGGCAGTCCGTCCCTTCCCTCGATCCGGCCCGGCCCCGGCGAGGTCAGCGCGAACAGCTTCTCCCACACCGCGGCGTGCGCCAGCGCATCCATGCCCCGGATAATCTCGCCGAAGCGGGCGACCCATTCACAAATTTTCGGCATCGGCGCGCCGTGGATCTCGCCATAGCCGGTGAGACCATCGTCGGTCGCGACCTCGACCAGGATCACGCCCCACGCCTTGCTCTGCTCATGCGCCGTCCACACCGGCTGCGGCCGCGGCAGCGAAATCATGTGCGTCTTGACCGAGGCGATCTTGCTCATTTTCGGCTCACG
Organism: uncultured Alphaproteobacteria bacterium; assembly: GCA_963703665.1. Taxonomy (GTDB): domain Bacteria; phylum Pseudomonadota; class Alphaproteobacteria; order ATCC43930; family CGMCC-115725; genus AP-15. Next base: position 168,471 of record CAVPFB010000004.1, read on the forward strand.
ACGGCTTTGGGGTCGGGATCGGCGGCTCGCGCAGCGGCCAGGCAAAGCTCAGCTCGTGGCCGTCGGGGTCGGTGATGTGAAAGAAGCGCTCGCCCCATTCGGCGTCGCGTGGTGCGCAATCCGGCTGGTAGCCGGCGGCGACGAGGCGGGCGTGCAATCCATCGACGTCGGAATCGTAGAAGATCACCCGCCCCCACCACGACCAGTTCCGCTCCGCCGGCGGCGCGATCAGGTTCAGAAAGCCGGGGCCGGCGCGAAAGCTGGTGAACGCCGCTCGCTCGCCGCCATACAGCATCGCGAAGCCCAGCCCGCGGTAGAACCGGACCGCGCGCGCCATGTCGTGCGTCGCCAGGGTGACGGCGCTGATCCCGGCGATCACGACAAATCCAGCCGGCGATCAGGCGCGCGCGTCACGCCTCGGCGGAGCCGGCCTCGACCGTCCCGGTGACGACGTTGCGGGCGATCTCGCGCAGCAGCAGCCTGTCCGCTTCCGGCGTGGCGGCCGGCGGGATGCCGGCGACGACGCGGTCATGGCTGTAGGTCGGCACCGCGCCGCCGTTGTGCAGGATGCGGTATCCCAGATCCTCGCCGTCTTGCACCGCGCGGATGCCGCGCCGGATCATGTTGCGCATCATGATGACGCCGCGGTCGGTCGAGGCCAGGTGTTCGAGACCGTGCCGCGCCAACCCGCCGTGAATGCTGGTCTGTGCGTCGTAATCGCCGGGGACCCGCTGGCGCTCTTCATAAGGCCGGCTGGCGTCCTGGCCGAACCCGCCACCCTGTCGCATCTCCTTGCCCTCGGGCGCGCGGTAATAGCCGATCTGCATCGTGTGGGTGTCGTCGAGCGGCACCGCCCAGGTCGTCGCCATCGGCCGGTTGATCGAGTTGCGCTGCGCCATCGGGTCGGCGTTCGGCGGGAACTGGTGGATGTTGGGCAGGATGAAATCGGCGACCCGCACCCACACCCGGTCGCCCTGGCGCCGCGTGTCGATATAGACCATGCCGACCGGCGTCTCCATCCAGTCCCATTCGCCGAGCTGCCGCCAAATCCTCGGTGAACCCCTCGCTGCCCGGCAGGGTGTGCAGAAACGCCAGATGCGCCGGGTCCATGGCGTTTTCTTTGACCTGCAGCCAGTTGCATTGCCACAAGGTCGGCGCGCGAGCGATCTGCCGGTAGCCGGGCAGGTCCCAGGTGTCGAGGACCGGGAAATCGGGCTCGCTGGTCCGGCGGCCCCATATAGGCGAAGACCAGCCCCTGATGCTCGCGCACCGGATAGGCGCCGTGGAAGAGCCGGTCCTTCAGGGTGCTGTCGGCCGGCTCGCCCGGGGTTTCGAGGATCGTGCCGTCGCAACCGAACAGCCAGCCATGATAGCAGCAGCGGATGCCCTTGCTCGCCGACCAGCCCGAATTCGAGCGAGGTGCCGCGATGCGGGCAATGCAACTCGAGGAGGCCGATCGCCCCGCTCTTGTCGCGAAACGCGACCAGATCCTCGCCGAGGATGCGCAGCCGCCGCGGCACCATGCCCAATTCGCTCGCCAGGATCACCGGCTGCCAGAAGCGCCGCAGATATTCGCCGCACGGCGTCCCCGGCCCGACCCGGGTCAATTCCTCATCCACCGCCGGCCGCTCGCGATGGTAGTAGGCGCTGTAGGCGTGAACTCAGAAACGGCGCTCTCTCGGACATGGGGCCTCTCCTATCGGGCGTACGAATTTGCCCAGCCCACTGGGCGCCGGTCAATCACCATCGCGGCAACGGCGGCATCCGGCTCCGTCTCAGCTTCGCCCCGCGCTACAATAGCCATCCGCACCGAATTTTGCACCAGCTAACCTTTGACTTGGCGCGCATTTGCTACCGGCACGGAATTCTTGAATTTTGAAAACACGGGCACCCGTTCACCCTGTCGCGGTAGATGCCGGCTGCTGCATCCGGCGGCGAAGCTGCTCAAGCTGGCTGTCGAGGTCTACCACACGGTGCTTACGCGGGCATAGACGATGAGCCGTTTTTCGGAGCATCGCACGCGCGAAGGCCCCGCGGCGTCGATTACTGCCCGGGGCATGCCCGTCAGTTGGCGTTGCCGGGGCTATAACCTTTTGGGCACGGCGTGATCGTTAGGCCGGGATCAAGCGTTACGTTGTCACCGCAAGCCTTGTCCAACTGTATTTGCTCGATTAGCGCGTCGTGCAGGTCGGCGCCGTCCAGCTTGGCGCCGTCTAGATTGGCGGCGGTCAGGTCGGCGCTGTTCAGGTTGGCGCCGGTCAGGTCGGCGTTACCAAGATCAGCCCCGGTTAAGTCGGCGTCCATTAGGTAGGCCGCATAAAGCCGGCTACGATACAGCACGGCAAAACGCAGAGAACGATGATACAGAACCACACCTTCAATCCCTGCCAGCGCCTTTGCTGCCTCCGCGCCGCCCGCGCGCAGGGTGGTCATCGCCTTGTCGTCCCAAACCTTATTGACGAGTGTGCGGTCAGCGACCCGCAAAAAGCGGCAGCCCCAAGTCCATCGCCGGCAAGCCAGGTCGAGCGGGTTTAGATCCCAACACAAATCCTCGCCAGCGCAAAAAACGCCTGAGTCGGCGATGCGCCCGTTAAGCGGTCCCAGCCACAAGAAATTGAGCCCGATCACGAGCGCCGGCAGACCAATCCGCAATCCCGAGCGGAGTATCCGCCGCCACGGCACGCGTGCGTCATCGACCGTGTCGAGCGGATTACGGGCAAAGAACCAGACCAGGACCGCGAGGTCGAGTAGGAGCCAGATGCGCTGGACATTGGTGATTAGATTACCCTGGTAGCGTAGTGCGTTGATTTGCACCAGGAGCAGCACGGCGACCGGAAACACGACGACGGTGCCGAGGAACAGCCCGGACCAGAGTTCGTATAGAGCGCCGCAGAGCGCGGCGTTGTCAGGGCCCCGACACATTCGACATTAGCTAGCAGTTGCCGACAGCGTTGGCGGTCGCTTTCTAGGTTGACTGTCTCCTGCTCCTCGCGCCGGAATTGTCGTATATTGGCGGCAAGCATGTCGTAGCGCACCAGCGTGTAGCTGTGCAGAAGGACAAAAACCATAGGGGCAATGACGAATGAAAAGCTGATCGGCAGCGCGGCGCCGATCTGGGAAATCGTCACGGTCCGGCCCAGCAGGAGATCCTCGTCGGACACGGTAAAAGCGGTTGCCAGCAGGTAGAGCCCGACGAGCAGAAACAGCAACGCGCCGCCTTGGGCGGCTTTGGCCCCGTCATTTAGGGCTGCGATCAGGGTGTTGAGGTACGACGGCGGCTCGAAGCCACGGTTGGTAGAGGTGCTCTCGTTATTCATGAGAGCGACTTTGCGCGCTGTCCGCCGCATCGGTAAAGGCGCCCCACCAATATATAGCTGTCTTAACCCGCTGTCATTTTCACGGCACCGGTTGTAGTGATTTTCCATACGATCCGTTCCGCGGTTTTGTATCCACCAAATAGAGATGTCACCGCTTCTGCCATTTAGAAATGTCATTCGGGGGCGGGCGGCGGGCGGGCGCGGAGCCCATGCGTAGCGCAGCGCCCGACCGACGACCGCGGGCACGGCGCGCGAAACCCACCGGTTTTTGTACCGGGCGGGCGTCAGCACGCGCGGCTCGTAGACCGCCTCAGCCGACTTTGAACAGACGAGGGTTGTGCTGATCGCGACGGCGTGGGGCGCGATCGCTGCGATGCTGAGGCTCGCGGCGCAGCTGCTGCTCGCGGATGAAGGCGAGCGCGGCGCCGAGCCGTTTGTTCTCGATAATCGCCCCCTGGTCGACCTGCTGGATCTTGTCAAAGGTGCGATAGGCCAACTCGACGCCCTTGTAGCGGATCGTCAGCCGGCCGTCGGGATAGTCCACCACGGTCACCCGCTTGCCGATCGCCGCCGGGCTTGCTCGGTCGGCTCCAGGATGAACATCACCTTGTCGTATTGCAGGGTCAGCGCCTGTGAGAGGGTGCGCTCCTCCTTCCAGGCAAAGGCGTCGTCGAGATCGTCGCCGGCGCGCAGCGGCCGATGTAAGTCTTTGGCGTTCGTCGGCGGCTTGGCAAAGCGCGTGTTGTAATCGGCGATAAATGCCGGCAGCAGGGCGTTGCCTTCGGCCAGGGTCGAAGCACCCGCCAGCCGCAATTCCTTGACCAGGCGGTCCTGCAAGGTCTTGTGCGCACGCTCTCCCGTGTTCTGGAAAATCTACGTCCTTGGCCTGGTGTTACGGCGAGAGCGATTGAATCGACGCAAATCTCCGGAGTTCGCCGGCCGGAGAAGAACAGTACGGCACGGCCGGAGCGTGGCCGCCCGGAGGGTCAAGGCGCCGCGGCCGTCTGCTCCTGCGGCTCGAACGGATCGGCCAGGTGGGGCGGCGGCATGGTCGCGGCGGCGTGTTTGTAGACGGCCGTAACCGGCGCTCAGCCCGGCTTGGCTTCCAGGGCGCGGCGTACACCTTCGGGGTCGCGCGCGATGACGGTGAGGTAAGCGCGGGCTGGCTGGTCCGGCTCCGCTCGGCCCTGTTCCCAATCGCGCAAGGTGCCGACGGGGATGTGGTAGCGGCCGGCAAATTCCTCCTGCGTCAGACCGAGCGCGCGGCGGATGATCTTCGCGCGCGGCGTTGGCTTCATGCGCGCCAGCCGTGCCTCAGTCAAAGGTTGCGCGTCGGGGTCTTTGAGCGCGGCGGCATGGAGTTCCGCGTCGGTTAGCGCATCGAAGCGGCTCCAATCATGTTTCCCGGTTTTCGTCATGGTATTTCCGTCGTTCATAGGGTTCGGCCTTCCGGGCCGTGATGATGCGGATGCATTCTGCGCGCATGGTATAGGCGACGAACAAGAGGCGGCTTTCGACCATAGCAATCATCGCGAAGCGGTCTTCGCTTGGGTCTTGCCCGGCATCGAGCCATTCAATCGCGAACGGGTCTTTGAACGCGTCGCGGGCCATCTCGAAAGTGACGGCGTGATCGCGCCAGTTCCGAGCGGCCTTGTCGTCATCCCACTCGAAGCTCTCATCCTGCATATAGTGCGGGATAACCGTAGTTTTTCAAGTGTTCAATGTAAATTATCTAAGTCCTTCGGACACAGTTATGAAGCCGCATTCAGGCTTTTGAGCAGCTTTGCCGGCGGGCCGGCGGTCGTCAGCTCGCCGCGCCGCGTGGCCTTTATCGCCTCGATGGTTTCCTGGTCAGGAACCAGCGGCTCGAACGGCAGCGCCTTCTCCTTGGCGATCTTGACCATCATCAGGCGGAAGGCGTCGGACACGGTAAGGCCCATCGCCTCCAACACCGCGGCGGCTTCCTTCTTGATCTTCTCGTCGGTGCGCGCGCGCACGATAGAATTGGCGGTCATCGCTGTACAAGCTCCGGCTGTCGCGTGGCGCGTATTCCGGAAGATCCACCCCTTGGCCTGGTGTTACGGCGAGAGGGCGTGGCCGCTCGGCCGGTCACGGCGCCGCGGATTCCTTCGGCTCGACCCGCATGTCGAACGCGGTCAGCAAGGCCGCGGTTGCCGCGTAATTGCCCATCAGCGCCACGAGATCTACGAGCTTGCGGCGGTCGAATTGCCGCAACGCCCGCGCGTAGGTCGCGCTCGACACCCGGCGGGCGGCGAAGATCTCGCGGGCGAGGTCGATGACGATGGCGTCGGGCTCGACCAGCCCGGCGGTGGTGCGGCACCAGCGGATCACATCGATGATCTCGGGCGAAATTCCCTCGGCGAGCGCCGCCGGCTCGTGGGCGGCCCATTCGAAGCGGCTGTCGTGCTCGCGCGCGGTGGCGAGGATCGCCAGTTCGCGCACTCGGCCGCCGAGCCCGGCCTCGTTGCGCAGATAATGGTTGAGCGGGCGCGAGCGGCGCGACAATTCCGGGCTGTGCAGTTGAATGCCGCCGGGGCCTCTGAGCCCGCGCAGGCTGCCGCCCTCGGGGTCGGCCAGCCGGTCCCAGGTGCGCTGCCCCTCGGCGTCGAGCTCCTCGCGCCGCGGCAAGGGCAGCCGGCAGCCCGACTCTGGGTCGATATCCGCAGGCTCTTCGGCCGAGGCCGCGCTTCGCCGATGATGCGCGACAAACACAGCGACCAGCCGCTCGCACCCTTCCCGATCGGCCTCGTCGAACCGCGCGAGCAGCGGGCTGTCGAGGTCGAGCACGCCCAGCACCGCGCCCTCGTCGACCAGCGGCACCACCAGCTCCGAGCGCGAATTTGGATCGCAGGCGATATGGCCCGGAAACTGGTCGACGTCGGCGACCAGCACCGTCTCGCCGCGCGCTGCGGCGTCGCCGCACACCCCCGATCCGATCGCGATGCGCAGGCAGGCGGGCCTGCCCTGGAACGGGCCGAGCACCAGCTCGTTCCCCCGGCGAAAATAAAACCCGGCCCAATTGAGGTCGGGCAGGCCGTGATAGATCAGCGCCGCCATGTTGGCGGCGTTGGCGATCGGGTCGGTCTCGCCGTCGAGCAGCGCCGCCAGTTGTACGGCAAGCTCGCGGTAAATCTGTGATTTGGCGTCGGGCATCCCGATTTCCGTCCTGCTGCGGCGCGGTTGGCGATATCCTGACGCAAACCGACGCGGATGTGCAAAGGGGTGACCCATGAACGATGTCATTGATCCGATCGCTTTTGGGATCGACGAGAAATTCGCCATCGGCCAGCCGGTGCCGCGCTCCGAGGACCCGGTCTTGCTGCGCGGCGAGGGCCACTACTCGGACGACATCAACCTGCCCCAACAGGCCTATGCGGTGATGGTGCGCAGCCCTTATGCCCACGGGATCATCCGCGGCATCGACACCGCCGCGGCGCGCCAGATGCCGGGGGTGCTCGCGATCTATACCGCCGCCGATCTGGCGCAGGGCGGCATTGGCCCATTGCCGGCGCGCCAGGTCATGAACAATCGCGACGGCACGCCGATGCTGACCCCGGTCCATTACGCGCTCGCCACCGACAAGGTCCGGCATGTCGGCGAGGCGGTCGCCGCGGTGATCGCCGAAACCGTCGCCGCCGCCAAGGATGCGGCCGAGATGGTCGCGCTCGACATCGACCCGTTGCCGGCGGTGACCGAGCCGGCGCTGGCCGGCGCCGCCGACGCGCCGCAGCTCTACGACGAGGTCCCGGGCAATGTCGGGCTCGATTTCCATTATGGCGACTTAGACAGGGTCGCCGCCGCCTTTGCCGGCGCCGCCCATGTCACCCGGCTGGTGCTGCGCAACAACCGCATCGTCGTCAACCCGATGGAGCCGCGCGCCGCGGTCGCCGAATACGATTCCAAGCGCCGGCATTGGACGCTCCATGTCGGCTGCCAGGGAGTGTTCGGCTTTCGCAACTACGTCGCCCAGGTGCTCGGCGTCGGCCGCGACCAATTGCGCATCCTGACCGACCGGGTCGGCGGCTCGTTCGGCATGAAGCAGCCGACCTATGCCGAATATTACTGCATCCTCCACGCCGCGCGTGAATTCGGCCGCCCGGTCAAATGGACCGACGAGCGCTCGGGCAGCTTTGTCTCGGACAGCCACGGCCGCGACGCCGAGATGACCGCCGAATTGGCGCTCGACGGCCACGGCAATTTCCTGGCGGTGCGCCTCACCGGCTACGGCAATCTCGGCTCGACCTACGGCGCCCCCGGCCCGGCGACGCGCAACGCGGTCAGGAACACGCTCGGCGTCTACAAAACCCCGCTGATCGAGGTCTCGACCAAATGCACCTTCACCAACACGACGCCGGTCGGCGCCTACCGCGGCGCCGGGCGCCCCGAGGCCAACTACTATATGGAGCGGCTCGTCGACACCGCCGCGGCCGAGATGGGCATCGACCGGGTCGAGCTGCGCCGGCGCAATCACATTCCGCCGCAGGCGATGCCGTACAAGAGCCCGAACGGCACAACCTATGACAGCGGCGAGTTCACGGCACTGCTCGACCAGGCCCTGGCGCTCGCTGATTGGGACGGGTTCGCCGCCCGCAAGGAAGAGAGCCGGGCGCGCGGAAGGCTGCGCGGGCGCGGCGTCAGCGATTATCTCGAATTGACCGGCCCGCCCGGCCGCGAGATGGGCGGCATCCGCTTTGAACCCAATGGCGATGTGACGATCATCACCGGCACCCTCGATTACGGCCAGGGCCACGCCTCGCCCTTTGCCCAGGTGCTGGCGACAAGGCTCGGCATCCCGTTCCGGCGCATTCGCCTCGTGCAGGGCGACAGCGACGAATTGATCGCCGGCGGCGGCACCGGCGGCTCGAAATCGATGATGACCAGCGGCACCGCGATCGTCGAGGCCGGCGACAAGGTCGTCGAGGCCGGAAGGCAAATCGCGGCCCATGTGCTCGAGGCCGCAGCCGCCGACATCGAGTTCCGCCCCGGCCGGTTCGTGATCGCCGGCACCGACCGCTCGGTCGGCATCATGGAGCTTGCGGCCAAGATCCATGCCGGCCTCGAGCTGCCGCCCGGCCTGCCGCAGAGCCTCGACGTCGCCAACATCTCCAACGGCCCGCCTTCGGCCTTCCCCAATGGCTGCCACATCGCCGAGGTCGAGATCGATCCGGGGACCGGAATGGCGGAAGTGGTGCGCTACAGCTTCGTCAACGATTTCGGCGTGGTCATCAACCCATTGCTGGTCGCCGGCCAGGCGCATGGCGGCATCGTCCAGGGCATCGGCCAGGCCTTGCGCGAGCGCACCGTCTACGACGCCCAAGGCCAATTGCTGACCGGCTCGTACATGGATTACGCGATGCCGCGCGCCGAAGACGCGCCGTTGTTCGCGAGCGAAAGTCACCCGGTCCCGGCCAAGACCAATCCATTGGGCGCCAAAGGCTGCGGCGAAGCCGGCTGCGCCGGCGCCCTCCCCTCGGTCATGAACGCGCTCCTCGACGCCCTCTCCGCCTACAACATCCGCCACCTCGACATGCCCGCCACCGCCGAGCGCATCTGGCGCGCGATCCGCGAGGCGCGCGGCGGTTGATGCTCCGACGCATTCAGACCGTTCGGCGCGCCGACGGGAATGCCCCACTGAGATGCTTGGCTTGGCGATAGGACAAAAATATCCTATCTAGCCGCGAGTGGCCGGAAACGAGCTGCTCCGCCGGCTCAGGCGACTCGGCAACGAACGCGGGGTCGCGGTGCGGCTTGACGAGCTGAAGGGCAAGGGCAGCCACGCCGCCCTTTACTATGGCTCGCGCCGGACGACGCTGAAAGACCGTCGCAAGGAAATTGGCCTTGGTCTGTTGCGGGCAATGTTGCGCCAGCTCGGCCTCAGCCCCCGCGATCTGGAATAGGAGAGCGATGCGGGAATGATTCGAATGCCTTACAGCTACCCAGCCCGGCTGGTGCCGGACGAAGAGGGGCGTCTCGTCGTCCATTTTCCAGATTTGCCGGAGGCCCTGACCGACGGCGCCGATCAGGCCGAAGCACTGAGCGAGGCCGCCGATTGCTTGTCGACGGCGCTCGGCGCCCGTATTTCGATCGGCGAGGACATTCCGCCGCCGAGCCGGCTGCGCCGCGGCCAGCATTGGGTCTCGCCCGATCCGACCACGGCGCTGAAGGTGGCGCTCTACAGCGCCCTGCGCACGCGGCGGATGACCGTCGCGGATCTCGCCCGCCGGCTCGACATCGACCACCGGCAGGCGGCGCGTCTCGTTGACCCGCGCGCCGCCAGCAAGCTGACCAGCCTCGAAGCGGCGCTGTCGGCGCTCGGCTACGCGATCGCGATCGAGGTGCACGAAAAGCCCGCGGCATGATCGCCACCCGCGCCCCCGCTCCGGGGCGGGTGCGGGGCAGCGCGGTCCCGGTCGCTATTGCGCGCGGGTGTAGCGGCGGCAGATGAAGCGCAGGTGGTCGCGGAAGTGGGGGCGCAGCTTTTGCGTCCAGGGCGTGTCGGCGGCTTTGCGCCAGGCCTCCGAGCGCACCACCTCGGGCGAATTGAGGTGGTAGAGGGCGACGTAGCGCTGGGTCCCGCCGGTGCCGCGATAGCGGCGCGCGCACACGGTGCCGGGCACCGAGCCCAAGGCCGGGATATGCTCGGTGTTGTACCATTCGTTGAATTCGTGCTCGTGCTCGGGGGCGACGTTCATGCCCACCAGCAGGAGGCCGCCCGCATCGCGCGGCGCTGCGCGGTCGCCGGGGAATACTTGCTCGCCCTCGTAGCGCAGCAGCCCCTTGCGGAATTTGGCGGTGCGCTTGGTCCAGGGCGAGCCGTTGTCGCCGCCGACCGCCATATAGGCCGGGCTGCGCAGCACCTCGACATTGTCGAGGTCGTAGGTCGCCACCGAAATCTTCGGGTTGTCGGTGCCGATCCAGCGCTCGGCGTTCAGAAACCCCGGCACCCGCAGCCGCTCGGGGACGTGCTCGAGATCGTACCAGTCGTGGAATTCGTCCTCGGGGGCGGCCGAGAAATCCATCGCCGCGATCAGAATGCCCTTCGCCATCGCTTCCTCCCGAATGGTCGCCCGAATGATCAAGGGTCATCATCCCCGAGACCGGCGGCTGTTGCCAGCAATTCCCGCCGGCAAGCTCCACAGGCTCAGCGCCCGGCACCGGTGCCACGCCCCTGCCGGCGAAAGATGCCGTCCGCGGTACGCCGTTGCGCCGGCGACAGACCCGCATAGAGGCGGTCGAAGGCGTGCGCCAGGCGCTCGGTGTCGGCGGCGTAGATGTGCACGATCCGCGCGTAGGAGGTCATGTTGTCGACGGCACTCATGCTCGCGACCGCGGCGGCGCGCTGGGCGAGCAGCGCCCCGGTGGTCTGCGCGTCCTCGCGCATCGCGTGAGCAAAGGCCGACCACAGCGGCGACTGCGCCGTGGTGATGCCGAGCTGCGTGCGCAACCGGAGGATGTGCTGGTCGACGGCGGTCTCGGCCGCTACAAATGGCCGCGACGGCGGCTGCGCCGCGGCAGCCGCCCCGGGGACCGGCGGAGCGGTCGTGACCGGCGCGATCGAAGCCGCCGGCGGTGGGACCGGCACGCTCGCCGAGGGAGCCCTCTGCGCCATTGCCGGCAGCCGCACCAATGCCGGCGCCCCGGTCAGCAGCACTGCAGCCGCGACGCCGCAGCAAACCCACCGCTCGAACATGCCCGCCCTCCGCAATCAATCGCGCGCGATCAACGGGGGCAGCCCCCCTCGTCGCCTCCGCCGCCATTTGCTGTATGCTGCGACGCTGGCGAAAACGAGGAGAAACCACGATGGATTTCGCGACTTACCGGGGCTCTCTCGGAGCGGACCAGCCGCCGGAGGGGCTGAGCATGGCGGCACAGGCGCTGTGGTGGGAGGCCAAGGGCGACTGGCAGCGGGCGCATCAATGCGCGCAGCAGCAGCCCGATCCCGAGGGTGCGTGGGCGCACGCCTATCTGCACCGCGTCGAGGGCGATTTGTCGAATGCCGGCGGCTGGTACCGCCGCGCCGAGCGCCCGGTCCCGACCGTGCCGCTAAAGGAAGAATGGGAGACGATCGCCCGCGCTCTCGTGCGCTAGACCGGCGTTGCCGGCAAACCCGATCCTGATCGGCCTCGGCGGGAATCTCGACAGCCCGCGTTGGGGATCGCCGCGCGAAACGCTGAGCGCCGCCCTCGCGGCACTGGAGGCGGCGGGTGTCGCGGTCGCCGCGCGCTCGGCCTGGTACCGCAGCCGGCCGGTGCCCCCTTCGGACCAGCCGTGGTTCGTCAATGCCGTCGCCGCGGTCGAGACCCGGCTGGGGGCCGGCGAATTGCTGGCGCTGATGCAAGAGATCGAGACCCGATTCGGCCGGGTGCGCAGCGTGCGCTACGCCGCGCGCGCCGTCGATCTCGACCTGCTCGATTATCGCGGTGCGCGGCTCGACACGGCCGCGCTCACTCTGCCGCACCCGCGCCTGCATCAGCGCCGTTTCGTGCTCGAGCCGCTGAGCGAAATCGCGCCCGGCTGGCGCCATCCGCGGCTCGGGAAGACCGCGCCCCAGCTGCTCGCCACACTCGAGCTCGACCATCCGGTGGAGCGGCTGCCGTGCTGAGCCGGTCTGGGGCCGCCGGTTGAGTTCGCTCGCCCATCGCGATATAACCCGGCTGCTCATTCGCCGCTGGGGATCTATGGCAGGGGACAGCATGGCCGGGGACAGCATCGCCGGGGACAGGAGGGCCGAATTCGCGGCGGCTCGCGCGCATATGATCGAAAGCCAGATCCGGACCAACAAGGTCACCGATGAGCGCGTGCTCGCCGCCTTCGCCCAGATCCGGCGCGAGCTGTTCGCGCCCGAACATCTGCAAGCTGTCGCCTATGTCGACGAGGCTCTGCCGCTCGGGCACGGGCGCTACCTGATGGAGCCCATGGTGGCGGCTCGCCTGCTGCAGGCGGTCGCTGTCGAGCGCGCCGATACTGCTCTGGTGGTCGGCGCCGGGACCGGCTATGAGGCCGCCTTGCTCGGCTTGCTGGCGCGCGCGGTTGTCGCCCTCGAGCAGGACGCCGAGCTGGCCCGGCTGGCGCACGCCGCCCTCGTCGATCACCGGATTGCCACGGTCAAGGTCGTCGAAGCGCCGTTGCCCGAAGGCTGTCGGGCCAGCGCACCCTACGATGTCATCCTGTTCGGCGGCGCGGTCGCCGAGCTGCCGGACCAGATTGTCGCACAGCTCGCCGAAGGCGGCCGGCTCGCCGCGGTCGTGCGGCCCGAAGGCCGTGTCGGGCGCGCCGTGTTGACGACGCGCACTGGTGGCGTCATCGCGCGCCGCGTTATCTTCGACGCCGCCACTCCGCTGTTGCCGGGCTTTCAGCCAAAGCCCGCTTTTGTGTTCTGAGCGTCGGGTCTTGATCCCACAGCTTGCCGGTCCGTGATGCCCGCAACCGAGCCTTTCCACAATTTCGGCCGTGCAGGCCGCAGCATTGCCGGCCTCTCCGGGCTCGTCAGATCGATCCTGGCCGCCGCAATCCCCATTGCCGCAATCCCGGCCGCCGCAATTCCGGCCCATGCGCAGACGCTGACCCAGGCGCTGGCCGAAGCCTACAACACCAATCCGCAGCTGCTGGCGCAGCGCGCCCTGCTGCGGGCGACCGACGAGGGGGTGCCTCAGGCATTGTCAGGCTGGCGGCCGACGGTCAGCTTCACCGGCCAGGTCGGAGGCGCGCGAAGCAGCTTTTATACGCCTTCGACCACCCTTCCCCCGCTTCCGGCGACGCCGCACAGCACCATCTACGACACATTCTACCAAAACAGCCTCAACCTGCAGGTAACCCAACCCATCTACAGCGGCGGCCGGACCCTCGCGCAGACCCGCCAGGCGATCAACACGGTGCAATCGACCCGGGCGCAGACCCTGGCGGTCGAGACTTCGGTGTTTCAGGCGGTCGCCATGGCCTATCTCGATGTGGTCCGCGACCAAGCCCTGGTCGAGGTCGATCGCAGCAACGTCGAGGTGCTGAGCAAGCAGCTCGAAGCGACCCAGGACCGGTTCCGGGTCGGCGAGGTGACCCGCACCGACGTGGCGCAGGCCGAATCCTCGCTGGCGCAGGCCCAGGGCACCTTGACCGCGGCCGAAGGCACGCTCGCCCAGAGCCGGGCCGAATACGTGCGCGCCGTCGGGCATGAACCTGGAAGGCTGCTGCTGCCGCGCGCGCGCCCGACCCTGCCGGCGACGCGCGAGGAGGCGCAGACCCTCGCCGCCAACGACAATTTCAGCGTCATCTCGGCGAATTTTGCCGAGCTCGCCGCGCGCGACAACATCGATACCGTCCGCAGTCAATTGCTGCCGCAGATTTCGCTGGTCGGCGGTCTCAGCCGCCTGTTTGCTCCTTCGGTCACGCTGAGCGGCTCTCGCGAAGAGGAAGCCTCGATCATGGCTCAGATGACCTGGTCGATGTACGAGGGCGGCGCCGTTTATTCGCAGACGCGGCAAGCTCAACAGACTGTCGGGCAGCGGCTGAGCCAGGTCGACGACGCGCGCCGCGCGGCGGTGCAGACGGCGACCGACGCCTGGGAAACGCTGAAGGCGGCGCGAGCCAGCATCGCCTCGTTCTCGGCCGCGGTGCGGGCGGCGCAGATCGCCCTCGTCGGCATCCAGCAGGAGGCGCTGGTCGGCACCGCGACCACCCTCGATGTTTTGGTTCAGAACCAGCAATTGCTGACCACCCAGGAGCAGCTGATTGTCGCCGAGCACGATTCGGCGCTCGCCGAGTTCAACCTCGCCGCCGCGATCGGCCGGCTGGTCGCGCCCGAGCTTCACCTGCCGGTCCAGCTCTACGACATGGAGCGGCACTATAAAGAGGTGAAGGATAAGTGGATCGGCTTCGGCGGCGGTCTCAAGGAGTGAACCGGTCCACGACCGAGGCTTTCGCTGGAAAATCCCGCCGGCCGCACCCAGCTTAGCCGGATACTCAGCCCTTATCGGTTGCTGCCATGTCGGATGCGAAACCCCAGCCAAAGCCGGCGACTCCGGGACTCCCGGCGGCGGAGCCCGCGATCCCGGACCCTTCCATGGAGGAGATCATCGCCTCGATCAGCCGCATCATCGCCGAGGACAACCGGCCGGCCGATCCGCCGCGCCCGGCGTCACCGGCGCCGAAGACCGCCGTTCTCGAATTGACCGAGGCGATCGAAGCCGACGGCTCGGTGCGCCGGCTGGCGCCTTCGGCCGGCTCGTCGGCCGGCGCCCCTGCGGACCAGGCGGCAATGCCGGGCCGCACCGCGGCGCGGCTCGCGCCGGAGCCGCCGCGGCCCTTCGGCACGGCGGCGGAAAAGTCCGACCGTCCGCGCGAGCGCATTCTCTCGGCGGCGACCTCGGAAGCTGCGGCCACCGCCTTCGCCCGCCTCGGCGACATGCCGCGCGAGCGCCGCGCCGGGGCCGACCTGCCGGTCGGCGATGGCGCGCGCACCCTCGAGGACATCGTCCGCGACAGCTTGCGGCCCGTGCTGCAGGGGTGGCTCGACGAGCATCTGCCCGGCATAGTCGAGCGCCTGGTTCGCGAGGCGATCGCGCGCGTCGTCGCCGAGGCGGGGCTGCGCTGAAACCGGGCGGCGCCGCCCCAAATTGCCGCAGGGCGGAGCGTCGCCCGGCGCCGGCCCAGCCCTGGGGCTCCGGCTCTCTTGCGGCCCTGACCGCTTCAATCGAGGAATGTTCAGCGATGCTGGACAAGAATTTCGAACCTTCTGTCGTGGAACGGCGCTGCTACGCGCTGTGGGAGGAATCGGGCGCGTTCGCCGCCGACCCCGACAGCGGCAGGCCGCCCTTCACGATCATGATGCCGCCGCCCAACGTGACCGGCAGCCTGCATATGGGCCATGCGCTGACCTTCACGTTGCAGGATGTGCTGGTGCGTTATCGGCGCCTGTGCGGCCGCGACGTCTTGTGGCAGCCCGGCACCGACCATGCCGGCATCGCCACCGAGATCGTCGTCACCGGCCAGCTCGCCGAGGCAGGCCAAACCAAGCGCGCTCTCGGCCGTGAGGGGTTTATCGCCCGGGTCTGGGAATGGAAGGAGCAGTCGGGCGGCGCGATCACCCGGCAATTGCGGCGGCTCGGCGCCTCGCCCGATTGGGCGCGCGAGCGCTTTACGATGGACCCGGGGTTGGCGGCCGCGGTGCGCCGCGTTTTTGTCGCGCTTTATCGCGAGGGGCTCGTCTACCGCGACCAGCGGCTGGTCAACTGGGACCCCGAGATGCACACGGTCATCTCCGACCTCGAAGTCGAGAGCCGCGAGACCAACGGCAGGCTGTGGCACCTCCGCTACCCGGTGGCCGAGCTTCCCGGACGGTTTATCACGGTCGCGACGACCCGGCCGGAAACCATGCTCGGCGACACCGCCGTCGCGGTGCACCCCGACGATGCGCGGTTCGCCGATCTGGTGGGCAAGCACGTTCGCCTGCCGCTCGTTGGCCGGCTGATCCCGATCGTCGCCGACGAATACGCCGACCCCGAGACCGGCAGTGGTGCCGTCAAGATCACTCCGGCGCACGATTTCAACGATTTCGAGGTCGGCCGCCGGCACGGTCTGCCGATGATCAACATCTTCGATGCGGACGCGCGGATGAACGACGCCGTGCCGGCGCCCTATCGCGGCCTCGACCGCTTCGCGGCGCGCGACAAGGTGGTCGCCGACCTCGACGCCGCCGGGCTGCTCGAAAAGGTCGAGGACCATACCTTGATGGTCCCGCATCACGACCGCTCGGGCGTCGTCATCGAGCCGTGGCTGACCGACCAATGGTTCTGCGACGCGCGCGCGCTGGCCGGGCCGGCGATCGCCGCGGTCGAGGACGGCCGCACCTCGTTTGTGCCGCGGCAATGGGAAAACACCTTCTTCGAATGGATGCGCAACATCCAGCCCTGGTGCATCTCGCGCCAATTGTGGTGGGGGCACCAGATCCCGGCCTGGTACGGGCCGGACGGCGCGGTCTTCGTCGCCGAAACCGAGGCCGAGGCGCATGCCGAGGCCGAAGCCAAATACGGCGCGTCGGTCGCATTGCGCCGCGACGAGGACGTGCTCGACACCTGGTTTTCGTCGGCGCTGTGGCCGTTCTCGACCCTGGGGTGGCCCGAAGAGACCCCGGAGCTCGCCCGCTATTATCCGGGCGACGTGCTGGTCACCGGCTTCGACATCATCTTTTTCTGGGTCGCCCGGATGATGATGATGGGTCTGCACTTCAAGGGCGAGGTGCCGTTCAGCACCGTCTACATCCATGCGCTGGTGCGCGACGAGCGCGGCCAGAAGATGTCGAAATCGCGCGGCAACATCATCGATCCGTTAGAGCTGATCGACCGTTACGGCTGCGACGCATTGCGCTTCACGTTGGCGGCATTGGCCGCACCCGGCCGCGACATCAAGCTCGCCGAGGCCCGGGTCGAGGGCTACCGCAACTTTGCCACCAAGCTGTGGAACGCGGCGCGCTATGCGCAGCTGAACGGCTGCGTGCCGGCCGCCGGATTTGACCCGGGACAAAGCCGGCTGACGGTCAATCGCTGGATCGCCGCGGCGACGGCCGACTGCGCCGCTGCGGTCACTGCCGCGCTCGACGCCTATCGTTTCGACGAGGCGGCGGGGCGGCTCTACCAGTTCGTCTGGGGCAGCTTCTGCGATTGGTACATCGAATTTTCGAAGCCGATCCTGCAAGGCGACGACGCGGCGGCGCGCGGCGAGACGCAGGCGACGACGGCCTGGGTCCTGGGCCAGATCCTGCGGCTCCTGCACCCGATCATGCCGTTCATCAGCGAAGAGCTATGGCAGTATTTCGCTCCCGAGGGTGCCGGCCTGTTGATCGGGGCGCGCTGGCCGGAGCTTGCTCCGGGCGCGGCCGACCGCGCCGCCGCCGCTGAAATGGAGTGGGTCATCGCGGCGATCTCGGCGATCCGTGCGGTGCGGGCCGAGATGAACGTGCCGGCGGCGTCGCGCACGCCGCTGTTGGTCAAGGACGCCGAACCGGTCGCCGCCGAGCGCCTTGCGCGCCATCGCGAGCATTTCGTACGGCTGGCGCGGGTCGACCGGATCGAGCCGGCGGCGACGGTCCCGGCCGGAGCGATCCAGGCGGTGGTCGAGGGTGCGACCCTCGCCCTGCCGCTCGGCGAAGTCGTCGACCTCGCTCGCGAGAAGGCGCGGCTGGCCAAGGAAATCGGCCGGCTCGACGCCGTGATTGCGCAGATCGACGCCAAGCTCGGCAATCCGAGCTTCGTCGCCAAAGCCAAGCCCGAAGTGGTCGAGGAGCAGCGCCAGCGCGAGGCCGAGGCGAGCCGCGACCGCGACCGCCTGCGCGCCGCCCACGAACAGCTGCCGGCGGTCTGACATCCGCGCTCCGGACACCGCCGCGCCAGGCGCTAATTCGTCAGGCATCAGAATATTCCCGGCCGCGCGAAGGATGCCTGACGGTCAGGATAACGACCTCCTCCGCTCCCTCGTCGACCGTGTAGTAAGTGAGATACCGATACTTATGCGTCACAAGCTTGCGGGCGCCCGCGACGGTCTGCCGCCGGACAATGTCGCGCAAGGAGCGGAGAATCGCTGCACGCACCGCACGTGCTGTGGCGGGATTATCCGCATCCAGATATTCGGCGATCTCGATCAGGTCTCGAGCGGCTTGTCGGGTGTAACGAAGCTTCACGCATCGAAGCGTCGGAACGCGGCCTCGACTTCCGCGTCCGTCGCAAATTCTCGCCGCTTCGCCTGGGTAAGGCCTTCGAGCACAGCCGGCAAATGCGCCGGATCGACCAACTCCGCGTCAGCCTCGCCGGCGGCCAGACGAAGAATGGCGCGCGCAATTTCATCCTGAAGATTCCGGCGGCTGCCCGCGCACGACTTCGAGCGCTTGTTCCAACAGCTTGGTCATGGAGCAGATTATAGATGCCGCCGCCGACTTATTCAAAGGTGCGGTGATCCTTGGTAATCGCGACCCGTTCGAACTCCTGCCGTCCGACCCGATCGAGGATAGCGAGGCACTTCGCCTTGAACTCGCTGGCGCTGACGACCCAGCTACCGCCCATACGTGCCTCAATGGTCATCAGGGGCGCCGGCCCACGCTAGTGGTGCGGACCTGACAAACGAGTTTCACACCCTCCTAACCGTCGCCCCCGCGCAAGCGGAGGTCCAGGGCAAGCGCTCGGCGCCAACCGCCCTGGGTTCCCGCTTTCGCGGGAACGACGAAGAGGTACGCGGCTGGGGGCTAACCGTCAGAAGTGGTCCGCCAGATGACAAGGCTCTATCAAGCAGCTGCTCGGCAGACCGCCTCGATATTGTGGCCGTCGGGATCGAGCACAAAGGCGCCGTAGTAAGTCGGATGGTATCGCGCGCGCAGGCCGGGCAGTCCGTTGTCGCGGCCGCCGGCGGCGAGCGCCGCGGCGTAAAATGCATCTACCGTTGCGCGGTCCGGCGAGACGAAAGCTACGTGAACTCCGGTCGCAACCAGCTCGCGCAAGCCGATCCAGAAGAACGCCCTCCCGGCCGCGCCGTAGCCGGCGAAAGTTTGTCCCTCGGCATAAAGCCGCCCGATCTCGAGCGGTCGTAGTGCGGCATCATAAAATGCCTTCGCCCGTTCAAGACCGCTGACCCGATAGTCACGTGATCCAGCACTTTGCCCTCCGGTTGTTAGCTTCCTCGCCGGGTGAGTTCGATGTAGCCGAACGCGTCGATCGTCGCGGTGAAGAGGGGGGTGATGACCGTCGAGGTCTCGTCTTCGAGGATGATGGCGGGGCCGGGGATTTGGGCGCCGGGGGAGAGGGTCTCGCGGTCATGGATCGCGACGGTGATGAATTCGCCCAATTCTGAATCGAAGACGGCGCGGTGGCGGGCAGGGTCGGGGGTGTAGGGCGTCGGTGATGGCGGCCGGGGGCCTGGTTCGGCGGGGGGCGGAGCGCTCAACAACAGGACCCAACTGAGGATTTCGACTTCGACGCCGGGAATGATGCGGCTGTAGAGGCGCCGGTAGGCCTCTTCGAAGAGGGCGCGCAGGGCGGTGGCGTCGCCGGCGGCGTAGGTTTTGGTCGGGAGCGGGACGGCGATCTCGTGGCCCTGGCCGCGGTAGCGCATGAAGGCGGAGCGTGTCTCGGTCAAGGGGGCGTCGCCGGCGCCGCGGCGGACGATCGGCTCGGCTTCGGCGCGCATCGCGGCGAGCAGGAGGTTGGCGGCGGCGGGGTCGAAGGTGTCGAGCCGCTGCAAGGCGGAGCGCACGATCTCGTATGCGATCGGCGCGC
Source organism: uncultured Alphaproteobacteria bacterium (assembly GCA_963703665.1). Classification (GTDB taxonomy): domain Bacteria; phylum Pseudomonadota; class Alphaproteobacteria; order ATCC43930; family CGMCC-115725; genus AP-15. The sequence goes on from CAVPFB010000004.1 coordinate 188,059, forward strand.
GCAGAAAGCCGACCGCCGAGCCGACCCCCGCGTAAGACGGCACCAAGACCCGGTCGAGCCCGAGCTTTTCGGCGAGCCGGGCCGCGTGCAACGGCGCGGCACCGCCAAACGCGACGAGGGTGCGGCCGCGCGCGTCCTTGCCGCTCTCGATCGCGTGGACGCGGGCGGCGTTCGCCATGTTCTCATCGACGATCTCGCTGACCCCGAGCGCCGCCAGCTCCAACGCCAAGTCCAACGGCTCGGCCACCGCGTGCCGCAATGCGGTCTCGGCGGCAGTCCGATCGAGCGCCATGCGGCCGCCGGAAAACCCGGCCGGGTCGATGCGGCCGAGCACCAGGTCGGCGTCGGTCACGGTCGGTGCGCTGCCGCCGCTTCCGTAGCAGGCGGGACCCGGATCGGCGCCGGCGCTGTCCGGCCCGACGGTGATCCGCTTCAGCCGGTCGACCCGCGCGATCGAGCCGCCGCCGGCGCCGATCTCGACCATCTCGATGACCGGGATGCGCAACGGCAGCCCGCTGCCCTTTTTGAAGCGGTAGATGCGGGCGACCTCGAAGGCGCGGCTGGTCTGCGGCTTTTCGTCGTCGATCAGGCAGATCTTCGCGGTGGTCCCGCCCATGTCGTAGGAGAGGACCTTGTCGAGACCGCATCGCCGGGCGATGTCGGCGGCGAAGATGGCGCCGCCCGCCGGCCCCGATTCGACCAGCCGCACCGGAAAGCGGATCGCGGTCTCGATCGCGGTCAGCCCGCCGCCCGACAGCATCAGGAACAATGGGCAGGCGAAGCCCTCGCGGCGCAGCAGGGTGTCGAGATTGGCGAGATAGCGGCCGATCAACGGCTGGACATAGGCGTTGGCGCAGGCGGTCGAGAAGCGCTCGTATTCGCGCATCTCGGGCGAGACGTCGCTCGACAGGGTGACCGGGACGCCGGGCAGGCGGTCGGCCAGGATTTCGCCGGCGCGGCGCTCGTGCGCCGGGTTGGTAAAGCTGTGCAGGAACCCGACCGCCACCGCCTCGATCGCTTCCGCCATCAGCCGGCCGGCCAGTGCCGCCACCCCCGCTTCGTCGAGCGGCACCAGCACCCTGCCCTGCGCGTCGATGCGCTCGCGCACCGGAAGGCGCAGCCGGCGCGGCACCAGCGGCGACGGCAGGTCGATGTTGACGTCGTATTGCTCGAAACGGTTTTCGTGGCGGATCTCGATCGTGTCGCGAAAGCCTTCGGTGGTTAAGAGCGCGGTCTTCGCCCCCTTGCGCTCGATGATCGCGTTGGTCGCGAGCGTCGTGCCGTGAATGATGATCGAGAGGTCGGCGGGGCCGAGTCCGGCCTCGGCCAACACCCGGCGGATGACCTCGATGACGGCGCGCTCCGGGGCGTCGGGCGTGGTCAGGATCTTGGCGCTCCACCGCCGCTCGCCCAATTCGAGCGCCACATCGGTAAAGGTGCCGCCGATGTCGACGCCCAGTCTTCCGCCCTCTTCCACGCGCTCAGCCCCTCGATCGATCGCGGAGCGGCGAGTTTTCGCGGACCCGGCAGCGGTGTCAACCGGGGCGCCCCGGCACCGCTGCCATCAGCGCGGAACCGATGGCGGGCGAGCCGTCGGGGCGAACCCGGCGGCTTCCCAGGCGAGCTGGTGGTCCAACCCTGACGCTTGGTGCCGGCGAACCCTCACCCGCCTCCCCCCGGATCGTAATCCGGGGTCGGCGCCCTCTCCCGTGATATTGCGGGAGAGGAGGGACCCGGCCCGAACGGACGGTTGGGTGAGGGCATGCGTGGGCGCGATCTGTTTAGTCTTAACCACTCGGCTCAGGCGCGGTGATGCCCGCCGCGACGCCAGCCGTGATGCGGCACCATCAGCGCGTTCGCCATTTGCTGCTGCTGCGGCGTCAAGCTCGCATAGAGCGGCTTCAACGCGGTCAGCAGGCGCGCATCGTTGTCGGCGCGCAGCTTGGCGAACTCGCCGCGCAGCGTTAGGCGTTGGATCGCATCCATGTTCGGGTGGTGCTGCCGGGTCGTGGTGATCTGCTGGTCGAGCGCGTCGGCGTTCTGGCGCATCGCCGCGGCAACCTGCCGCCAATCAGCCTCCTGAGCCGGGGTGATCTTGAGCTCGGTGCGCAGGAACGCGATCCGGCCGTCGACCAGCTGTCCCGGCAGCATCCGCGGCATCTTGTTGTGATGCGCTGCGGCCTGCGCGGCGGCGGAATTCGCCGGCGCCGGCATTGCTTGCCCAAAGGCGGGAGCCAGTCCGAACGCCGCGACGCTGGTGAAGAGTGCCGCGGCAAGGACCGGTGTACGAACTGTCTTCATCTCTGACCTCGATGACAAACGGGGCAGCTCGTGCCCCTCCCCATCACCTACGTCGTAAGAGACCGATGCGTACCCGCGAACCCGCGGCATTGCAGCGATTTAACCGAGCCTCCATGTTTCTGTGATGCGAGCGCGTCCGGAGCGCAGCGGGGCGCCGGCATGCTGGTGATCTCGGCACCCGCCCACAAGGCGGCAGGGGCGTGACCCGAGGACTGGACCAAAAAGCGCGGCGGCTGATCGCCGCACGCGGTCTGCGCGGCATCGCCCAAGGGCTGCTGGTGGTCGACTTCACGCTCTACCTGCGCGCGCTCTCCTGGTCGGCCGCGAGCATCGGCGCGCTGTTCGCCGCCGGGATGATGTTCAGCATCGTGCTGACCATGCTGTTGGGCCCGCTCAGCGACCGCTTCGGACGCAAGCGTTTCTTGTTGGGGTACGAGGCGGCGCAGATCGCCGCCGCGGTCATCGCGCTCTTCGCCAGAGAGCCGTTGTGGCTGGCGCTCGCCGCGATCGTCGGCGGCTATGGGCGGGGCGCCACCGGCGCCACCGGCCCGTTCAGCCCGATCGAGCAGTCATGGCTGGCGGCGGGGTTGACCTCCGCCCAGATCGCCCACGCCTTTCGCCTCAACATGGCGGTCGGGTTTATCGCCATGGGTGCGGGATCGCTGCTCGCCGGATTGCCGAGCTGGCTCCCGGCATGGCTGCCGGGCACTGCCGCCTACCGCCCGAGCTTTGCCGTCGCCGGGCTCGGCGCCATCGCCTGCTTCGTCCTGCTGCGCTCAACGCCGGAGCCGGCGATCCGTCCGCCGGAACCGGCCGAAGAGGTGCTGCAGCGGGGCGACGAGCGCCGCCGACTGACCGGGCTGATCGGCGTCAACCTGTTGAACGGTCTGGGCATCAGCATGGTCGGACCGTTTCTTGCCTACTGGTTCCATTTGCGCTTTGGCGCGGGACCGGCGGCGATCGGCCCGGTCATGAGCGCCGGTTTCGTGCTCGCCGGCTTGTCGACGCTCGCCAGCGGCCGCCTGGTCGCCCGTCTTGGGCTGGTCGACGCGGTCGTCGCGATGCGGCTTCTCGGTCTGGTGTTCCTGGTGCTGCTGCCATTGTCGCCGAGTTTTTCCGTGGCCGCGGCGCTTCACGTCCTGCGCTCGACGCTCAGCCGTGCCACCGCCGGCGCGCGCCAGGCGGTGACCGTGCAGCTGGTCAGCCCCGCGCGCCGCGGCCTCGCCGTCAGCCTCGGCGCCGTCTCGAGCCAGATCCCGCGCGCGGTCGGACCGTTGCTCGGCGGATTTCTGCTCGACGCGGATCTGCTGGCGGCGCCGTTCTTCGCCGCCGCGCTGTTTCAGGGCGCCTATCTGGCGCTCTACCGGCGGCTGTTCCGGCGGCTTCCGTTCGCCGGACCGCGCTGATCGATTGCCGCCCCTTTCACCGGCTGCGAACTCCTTGGCCTTGAGGCCCCTGGCCTTGAGGCCCCTGGCCTTGAGGCTCCTGGCCCTGCACCGGCAGGATCGGCGGAAGCGGGTTGAAGTTCAGCGGCGCGGCGTTCTCGATCGCTTCGCCGCTCGGCAATTGCGCGGTGTTCCAGCCGCCGCCCAGTGCCTGGATCAGGCTGGCGCTGGCGACGAGCCGGTCCTCGCGGATCGTTAGCGCCGTCTCGGCGTCGCCGAGGGCCGTCTGTTCGGCGACAATGACGCTGGTATAGGCGACGGTGCCGGCCAGATACTGGTTGTTTAGCACCCGCACCGCCTCGCGCGCCGCGGCGACGGCGGTATCCTGCACGGTCGCCTCTTGGGCGAGGATGCGCAGCGCCGCCAGCTCGTCCTCGACCTGCTGAAACGCGGTCAATACGGTCTGTCGATAATCGGCGAGATCCTCGTTGAAGACTGCGACCGCCTCTTGCACCCGCGCGCTGCGCAATCCGGCGTCGAACACGGTCTCGGCCAGAGTTCCGCCAAACGACCAGAATTCGCCGGTTTCGCCTGCCAGTTTGAGGAAATTCGCAGCGGCGGTGCCGGCATCGGCCGAAAGGGTGATCGTCGGGTAGAAGGCGGCAACCTCGACCCCGATCTCGGCATTGGCCGAGCCCATCGCCCGCTCGGCAGCGGCGATGTCGGGGCGGCGTTCGAGGAGCGCCGAGGGCAGGCCGGGCGGGACTTGCGGGATTTGGAGCGTGTAGTCGGTCGGCGCGATCGACAAATCCGCCGGCGGGACGCCGATCAGCACGGCGATCGCGTGCTCGAACTGAGCGCGCGTGACACCGGTCGCGATCGCCTGCGCCTGGGTCGCCTGCAACTGCGCCTGGGCCTGGGAAACCGCTGATTGATCGGCGGTTCCGCTGCGGTATTGGTTTTGGGTGATGCGCAGCGACTCGGCATAGGCGGTGGCCGACGAGTTGAGCAGCCGCTTCAGCTCGTCGGCGATGCGCAATTGCAAATAGTCGCCGGCGAGCGTGCCCTGGGCCGAGAGCCGCGCGCTGGCGAGGTCGGCCGCACTTGCCTGGGCCGAGGCGACATTGGCCTCGACCTGGCGGCGCACCTGACCCCAAAAATCGGGGGTCCAGCTCGCCGCGACCTGGTCGCTGAAAAAGCTGCCGATCCGGCTGCCGCTGCTACTCGAGACGAACGACGAACCGGTGCCGCTGGAAGCGCTGCCGCCACTGCGCGAACGTTGGGCTTGGAAGTTCGCGGTTCCGGTCGGGAAAAAGTCGGCGCGGGCCTCGGCGACAATCTCTTCCGACTGGCGCAGCGCCGCCGCTGCGGCTTTGAGGTTCTGGTTTGCGATGTCGATGCGCCGCTCGAGCCGGTCGAGCACCGGATCGTCGTAGATCGCCCACCAGGCGCCGCGGTTGACCATATCCTTTGGCTGGCCGAGCTTCCAGCCCGGCGGCGGCTGCGCCTCTTTGTATTGGGCCGAAACCGGCGCGATCGGGCGGTGATAATCGGGTCCGACCGTGCAGGCGGACAGCGCCGCACCGGCAGCCAGGGCGCCCGCAAATGACCGGCGCCGGATCCCCCCGCGGATGTTCATTCGCCGGGTTCGGGAACCTGTCCGGCGCCGAGGTGCGGCTCACCGGTCCTCCAGCGCCGCTGCGCCCACAGGCGGAAGCGGTCGAGGTAGAGATAGATGACCGGCGTCGTATAGAGGGTCAGGACTTGGCTGACCATCAGCCCGCCGACGATCGAGATGCCCAGCGGGCGGCGCAATTCCGCACCTTCGCCAAAGCCGATCGCCAATGGCACCGCACCCAGCATCGCCGCCAGAGTGGTCATCATGATCGGCCGGAACCGCTTGAGACAGGCCTGATAGATCGCCTCGCGCGAGCTCAATCCCTGGCGGCGCTCGGCGTCGAGCGCGAAATCGATCATCATGATCGCGTTCTTCTTGACGATCCCGATCAACAGGATGACGCCGATCAGCGCGATGATGCTGAATTCGGTGTCGGTGACGATCAACGCCAGCACGGCGCCGACCCCTGCCGAGGGCAAGGTCGACAGGATCGTCAACGGGTGGACGTAGCTCTCGTAGAGCACGCCGAGGACGATATAGACGGCGAGCAATGCGGCACCGATCAGGATCGGCTCGTTCGCCAACGATTGCTCGAAGACCTGCGCGGTGCCCTGAAAGCTGCCGTGGATCGTCGCCGGCATGCCGAGATTGAGGACCGCCTGGTCGATCGCTTGCTGGGCCTGGCTCAGCGACACGCCGGGCGCCAGGTTGAACGACACCGTCGCGGCGACGAACAGGCCCTGGTGATTGACCGCGAGCGGCGTGTTGCCCGGGCCGAAGTGGCTGAAGGCCGACAACGGCACCATGGTTTCGGCCGCGGTCGTGACCGCTGCACCGGTCGAGGTGGCGCCGTGCCCGGTGTTGGCGAGCGAATTGTTCGCTTGGTTGCGCGCGGTGTCGCTGGCGATCTGAGCCGCCGTTGCCGCTGCGGTGCTGCTGCTCGCGGCCGGCGCCGCGGCCGAGATCGTCCCGGCGAGCGCATTGGTCGATTGCGTTCCGCTGACCGTGCCGCCGCTGGTGCTGACATAGACGTCCTTAAGGATTTCCGGGCTCTGCCAGAACTGCGGCGCCACCTCCATGACCACATGGTATTGGTTGCGCGCGGCGTAGATCACCGACACTTGGCGCTGGCCAAACGCGTCGTAGAGGGTGTTGTCGATCTCGGCGACGTTGAGCCCGAGGCGTGCCGCGGTGGCCCGGTCGATGACCAGGTCGGTCTCCAGACCCTTTTGCTGCTGGTCGAGGTTGACCTCGGTCAGGCCCTTCAGCTTTTGCAGCGCGGCTTCGACCTTTGGCGCCCAAGTGTAGATGTCCTGCGCGTTGTCGCCCTGGAGGGTGTACTGGTACTGCGCGTTGCTCTGCCGGCCGCCGACCCAGATGTCCTGGACCGCCTGCAGAAACAGCCGGGCGCCGGCGACCTGGTTGAGCTTGGGGCGCAGCCGGGCGATCACCTGCATGACCGAGACCTTGCGTTCGGACAGCGGCTTCAGCACGACAAAGACAAATCCGGAATTGGTCTGACCGCCGCCGGTAAAGCCGACGATCTGATCGACCGCGGGGTCGTTGCCAATGATTTTGACGAACTTCGTCAGCTTTTTCTGCATCGACTGGAACGAGATGCTCTGGTCGGCCTGAATGCCGCCGATCATCCGCCCGGTGTCCTGCTGCGGAATAAACCCCTTGGGAATGATCGTGAACAGATAGCCGGCGAGGACGATCGTCGCCATCAGGCTCAGCATGACCAGCGCCGGCCATTGCAACGCCCGCCGCAATGAGCGGTCGTAGACGCCGAGCACTGCGTCGAAGGCGCGCTCGCCGGCGCGGTAGAGGCGCCCATGCGACCCATGCGGTTTGCTCGACAATAAGTAGGCGCACATCATCGGGGTCGTGGTCAGCGAGATCGACAGCGAGATCAGGATCGCCACCGACAAGGTCATCGCGAATTCGCGGAACAGCCGCCCGACGATGCCGCCCATCAACAGGATCGGCGCGAACACGGCGATCAGCGACAGGCTCATCGACAAGACCGTAAAGCCGACCTCGCGGGCGCCGAGCAGGGCCGCCTCCATGCGCCCCATCCCGGCCTCGATGTGCCGGGTGATGTTTTCGAGGACGACGATCGCGTCGTCGACGACAAACCCGGTTGAGACCGTCAGCGCCATCAGCGATAGATTGTCGAGGCTGTAGCCAAGGAGGTACATCGCCCCGAAGGTGCCGATCAGCGACACCGGCACCGCCACGCTCGGGATCAGGGTGGCGCGGCCGTCGCGCAGAAACACGAAGACGACGAGGATCACCAGCGCGATCGCGATCAATAGCGCACGCTCGACATCGTGCAGCGAGGTGCGGATCGTCGTCGTCCGGTCCATCGTCAAGGCGACGTTGATGGCGCTCGGGATCGACGCGCTCAATTGCGGCAGGATCGCCTTGATCCGGTCGACGGTCGAGATGATGTTGGCGCCGGGCTGGCGGTAGAGGATGACGAGCACCGCCGGCTGACCGTTGGCGAGCCCCTGATTGCGCAAATTCTCGACCGAATTGTCGATTTGAGCGACATCGGTCAGGTGCACCGCGGACCCGTTGCGGTAGGCGATGATCAGCGGGCGATAGTCGGCGGCATGGTTGGCCTGGTCGTTGGTGTAGATCTGATAGCGCTGACCGCCGGCTTCGATGGCGCCCTTGGGACTGTGCGCATTGGCCGAAGCCAGCGCGGCGCGCACGTCCTCGAGCCCGATCCCGTATTTGAACAAGGCCATCGGGTTGAGCTCGACCCGCACCGCCGGCAATGAGCTGCCGCTGATCACAACCTGCCCGATGCCGTCGATCTGCGACAACGCCTGCTGCATGACCGTTGAGGCCGCGTCGTAGATCTGTCCGCGGGTCAACGTGGCGGAGGTCATCGCCAGGATCGCGATCGGGGCGTCGGCGGGGTTGACCTTGCGGTAGGTCGGGTTCTGCCGCAGGCTGGTCGGCAGGTCGGCGCGCGCGGCATTGATCGCCGCCTCGACATCGCGCGCGGCGCCGTCGATGTTTCGGCTGAGATTGAATTGCAGCACGATGCGGGTCGACCCGACCGTGCTCGACGAGGTCATCTGGCTGACGTCGGCGATCACGCCCAGATGGCGTTCGAGCGGTGTGGCCACCGTCGTCGCCATCGTTTCGGGGCTGGCGCCGGGCATCGTCGCCTGCACCGATATCGTCGGAAAATCGACCTGCGGCAGCGGCGCCACCGGCAATTCGAGATAGGCGAAGAACCCGGCGAGAGCGATGGCGATGGTCAATAGCGTGGTCGCGACCGGCCGCTCGATGAACGGTGCCGACGGGTTCACCGCAGCGCGCCCTCGGGCGCCGGCCCGCTGCCCGGCTTGCTGCGCACCAGATTGCCGAGCCGCTCGAAGCCGAGATAGATGACCGGCGTCGTAAATAGGGTCAGCAGCTGGCTGACGATCAGCCCGCCGACGATCGTCACCCCGAGCGGGTGGCGCAGCTCGGAACCCACTCCGGTGCCGAGCATCAGCGGCAACGCGGCAAAGAGGGCCGCCATCGTCGTCATCAGGATCGGGCGAAAGCGCAGCAGGCAGGCTTGGTAGATCGCCTCGCGCGGCGTCTTGCCCTGGTGGCGCTCGGCATCGAGGGCGAAATCGACCATCATGATCGCATTCTTTTTGACGATGCCGATCAATAGGACGATGCCGATGATCGCGATCACCGAGAGGTCGCTGCCGTCGATCATCAGCGCCAAGAGCGCGCCCACCCCGGCCGACGGCAGGGTCGAAAGGATCGTGATCGGGTGGATAAAGCTCTCGTACAGCACCCCGAGCACGATATAGACGGTGACGATGGCCGCCAGGATCAGGATCAGCTCGTTGCCGAGGGCGGCCTGGAACGCCAGTGCCGCACCTTGAAACACGGTGATCATGCTTGCCGGCAGTCCGATCCGCTGTTCGGCCCGCTGGATCGCGTCGACTGCCGCGCCGAGCGAGGCGCCCGGCGCCAGGTTGAACGACACCATCGTCGACGGGAATTGCCCGAGATGGTCGATTTCGAGGGGTGCCGTCTGCGCTTCGATCTGGGCGATCGCCGACAATGGCACCTGGCCATTGGCCGCGGTCGATGACGGCAGGTAGATGGAGCTGAGCGAGCTCAGCGATTGCTGCATCAGCGGATCGGCTTCGAGGATCACCCGGTACTGGTTCGACTGGGTAAAGATCGTCGAGACGATGCGCTGCCCGAACGAATTGTAGAGCGCGTTGTCGACCGTGGCCGGGGTGATGCCAAACCGCGCGGCGGTGGCGCGGTCGATGTTCACATAAGCCGAAAGACCGTTCTCGGAATAGCTGCTGGCGACGTCCTCGATCTCGGGGAGCTGATCCAGCTGTTCCAGCAGTTTCGGGACCCACACCGCGAATTCGCTGTCATTGGCGTCTTCGAGCGCGAACTGGTACTGCGAGCGGCTGACCGTTGCGTCGATCGTCAAATCCTGCACCGGCTGCATGTAGAGCGTGATCCCGTCGACTTTGGCGGTCTCGTGCTCCAGCCGCCGGATCACGTCGCTGGCCGTGAGAGAGCGCTCTGCGCGCGGTTTGAGGTTGATCAGAAACCGGCCGCTGTTGAGCGTCGTGTTGGTGCCGTCGACGCCGATGAACGAGGTCAGGCTGTCGACCGCCGGATCGTCGAGGATGGCGCTGGCCAGCGCCTGCTGGCGCTCCGACATCGCCGCGAACGACACCGAGGGCGCGGCCACCGAAATGCCCTGGATCAGCCCGGTGTCCTGGACCGGGAAAAAGCCCTTGGGGATGATGATGTAGAGCAGCACGGTCAAGCCCAGGGTCGCGGCCGCGACCAACAGGGTCAACGGCTGATGGTCGAGCACCCAGCTCAACAGTCGGCCGTAGCGGGCGATCAGCGCATCGAACCACTCCCCGCTCTTGCGCGCCACCCAGGACATTTCCGACGGCTGCTGGTGACGCAGGATCTTGGCGCACATCATCGGCACCAGGGTCAGCGCGACCACCGCCGAGATCACGATGGTGACGGAAAGGGTGATGGCGAATTCGCGGAACAGCCGGCCGACCACGTCGGGCATGAACAACAGCGGGATCAGCACCGCGATCAGCGAGATCGTCAGCGAGATGATCGTGAAGCCGATCTGCGCCGAGCCCTTCAGCGCCGCCTGCAATGGCGGGTCGCCGGCCTCGATGTAGCGCGAAATGTTCTCGATCATGACGATCGCGTCGTCGACGACGAACCCGGTCGCGATGGTCAGCGCCATCAGCGACAGGTTGTTGAGGCTGAACCCGGCCAAATACATGAAGGCGAGGGTGCCGACCAAGGACAGCGGCACCGACAGGCTCGGGATCAGGGTCGCCGACGGGCTGCGCAGAAACACGAAAATCACCGCGACGACCAAGAGCACGGCGAGGCCGAGCTCGAACTCGACATCGGCGACCGACGCGCGGATCGTCGTCGTCCGGTCGGTCACGACCTTGACATCGACCGCCGTCGGCAGCGCCGCCTTCAGCTCGGGCAACAGCTTCTCGATGCTGTCGACAACGGCGATGACGTTGGCGTTGGGCTGGCGCTGGACGTTGACGATGACCGCGGGCTCGCTGTCGACCCAGGCGGCGAGCTCGGTGTTTTCCGCCGCCTCGGTCGCCTTCCCGACATCGACGAGCTTGACCGGCGCGCCGTTGCGGTAGGCGACGACCAGATCGTCGTATTGGCCGGCCTTCTGGATCTGGTCGTTGGCGTTGATCGTGTAGGCGCGGCTCGGGCCGTCGAAATTGCCCTTGGGGGTGTTGACGTTGGCGTTGCCGAGCGTGGTGCGCAGATCGTCGATGTTGAGCCCGTAGGCGGCGAGCTGGAGATTGTTCGCCCGGATGCGCACCGCCGGGCGGTTGCCGCCGCTGATGCTGACGAGGCCGACCCCCGGAAGCTGGGAGATCTTCTGCGCCATGCGGGTGTCGGCGAGATCCTCGACCTGGGTCAGCGGCATCGTCTTCGAGGTCACCGCCAGGGTCATGATCGGCGCGTCGGCCGGGTTGACCTTGGCGTAGATCGGCGGTGCCGGCAGGTCCGAGGGCAGCAGATTGCCGGCCGCGTTGATCGCCGCCTGGACCTCCTGCTCGGCCACGTCGAGGCTGAGGTCGAGGCTGAACTGCAAGGTGATGACCGAGGCGCCGGCCGAGCTCGCCGAGGACATCTGGTTGAGCCCCGGCATCTGCCCGAGCTGCACTTCGAGGGGTGCGGTGACCGAAGAAGTCATCACGTCGGGGCTGGCGCCCGGATAAAAGGTCTGCACCTGGATCGTCGGATAATCGACCTCGGGCAATGCCGAGATCGGCAGAAAGCGATAGGCGAACAGGCCCACCAGCATGATCGCGGCCATCAAGAGGGTGGTCGCGACCGGGCGCAGGATAAAGAGGCGCGACGGGCTCATCGTGAGTGCCTAAACCCGCCCTCACCCATCCGGCTGAGCGCGGTGAGGCCGGTGAGCGGGCCGCTTCGGCCGCAAACGGGTCATTGCGCGCTGACCGGCTTGCGCCCGTGGTGCTTCCGCCCCTGGTGCGCGGATTGCGCTGTATCGGACGACGCGGCCTGGCCGACCGGCCCGGCCCGCCCCGCCGCCGGTGCCGCGGTCTTGGCGGCTGACCCGGCCGGCGGGGCGATCGTGATCTTGGCGCCGTCCTTCAGCCGGTCGGCGCCGTCGTCGACCACCTGATCGCCGGGTTGCAGCCCGGAGAGGACCGCAACCTCTTGGCCGTCGCCCGGGCCGAGCTTGACCGTCTGCACCGCGACGGTCTTGTTCGGCTTGACCAGGTAGGCAAAGGTGCCGGGCGCGCCGCGCTGGATCGCCGCAGTCGGGATCAGCACCGTATTGCGCAGGGTGTTGACCAACAGCTCGACGTTGACGAACTGGTTGGGAAATAGGCTTTCATCGGAGTTGTCGAAGATCGCCCGGAGCTTGACCGTTCCGGTGGTGGTGTCGATCTCATTGTCGATGGTGTCGAGCTTGCCGACCGCGAGCTTGGTCGCCCCGGTGCGGTCGTAGGCGGTCGTCTGCAAAGTGGCCCCCGCGTGCCACTGTTTCAGCACCTCGGGCAGATTGTCCTCGGGCAGCGTGAAGATGACCGAGATCGGCTGCAGCTGGGTGACGATGACGATGCCGTTGGCGTCGCTGGTCTGCACGTAATTGCCCGGGTCGACCTGGCGCAGCCCGACCCGGCCGGTCACCGGCGAAATGATGTGCGTATAGGTCAGGTTTAGCCTTTGCGTGTCGATCTGGGCCCGGTCCAACATGATCTGCGCCCGATCCTGCCCGACCGTCGCCACTTGGGTATCGCGCGTCTGCGTCGCGATCGAGTTCTGCGCGACCAGGGTGTTGTACCGCCTCAGGTCGAGCTCGGCATCGGCGAGCGAAGCCTGGTCCTTGGCGAGCTGGGCCTGGGCCTGCTCGAGCGCCACCTGGTACGGACGCGGGTCGATCTGGGCGAGAAAGTCGCCCTTTTTGACGTGCTGGCCCTCCTGGAACCCGACCGCGATCAGGTAGCCGTTGATCTGGGTCTTGACCGTGACCGTGGCCAAGGGGGTGACGGTGCCGAGCCCGCTCAGCGTCACCGGCATGTCGCCCTCCCTGGCCGGCGCCACCCCGACCGGCACCGGTCCGCCGGAAACCGCCCGGCCGCCGGGGCTCGCCTGATGGTGCAGCCGCGGCACGATCAGCACCACCGCCAAGATCACCACCGCCGCCAGCAGCAGCAGCCACAGGATCGGCCGCAGCCGCGAACGGCGCGGCGGTGTCGACCCCGCCTCTCGCGGCTCGGCGATCAGGTCCCCGGTGTCCGGGCGAACGACGCCATGGTCGTCTGCCCGCCCCCTCGGTGCCCGCCCCTCTGCCGCCCGCCCCTCTGGTGCAAGAATGTCGCTGCGCTGGTCGTCCATGATCGCCTGCCGCAAAGTTCTCCCGGTGCGAGCTTAGCAATCTCTTGCCCGCGCGTCGCCTGCCGCGCCGTCCCCTACCGCCCCGCTTCGCCCCGTGGTCGATTATAGGCCGGGCTCGGCCGCGGCATCCCGGCCGTGCGCCAAGGCCCTTCCGTCGCACCCGCGCATCGCCTCATATGACGGCGTGTCGAACCGGGCCCGAGGTCGGATCATGGCAACAAACCTTGCTGCTCTGAGCGGCGGCCAGCTGGTCGTCGCCGCATTGCGCGCGCACCGCGTCGAGATGGCCTTCGCCGTCGCCGGCGAAAGCTATCTGGAGGTCCTCGACGCGCTCTACGACGCCCCTGAAATCCGCCTCGTCACCTGCCGTCAGGAGGGCGGTGCGGCGTTCATGGCCGAGGCCTACGGCAAGCTGACCGGCACGCCCGGGGTGCTCTTGGTGACCCGCGGCCCCGGCGCTTGCAACGCCTCGATCGGCATCCACACGGCGTTTCAGGATTCGACGCCGATGGTCGTGCTGGTCGGCCAGGTGGCGCGCCATCAGCTCGACCGCGAGGCGTTTCAGGAGGTCGATTTCCGCCGGATGATGGCGCCGCTGGCCAAATGGGTGGCGCAGATCGATCTCGCCGAGCGCGTCCCCGAGCTGATCAACCAGGCGTTCCAGGTGGCGACCTCGGGGCGGCCCGGCCCGGTGGTGCTGGCGCTGCCTGAGGACATGCTGCGCGACCGGACCTCAGCCGAGGTGACCGGCCCCTACCGCGCGGTGCGCGCCCATCCGGGTGCCGCGGACCTCGCCGAGCTGCGCCGGCTCCTCGCCGCGGCGCAGCGCCCGATGATGCTGGTCGGCGGCGGCGGCTGGAGCGACGCCGCCTGCCGCGATATCACCCGGTTTGCCGAAGCCAACGAATTGCCGGTCTGCTGCTCGTTCCGTCGCCAGGACATCGTCGACAACCGCTCGCGCTCATATGCCGGCGATCTCGGCACCGGCGCCAGCCCGGCCCTGGTCGCGCGGGTCAAGGCATCCGACCTGCTGCTGGCGGCGGGTGCGCGCATCGGCGAGATCACCTCGCAATCCTATTCGCTTCTCGGCATTCCCGATCCGGGCAAGACCCTGATCCACGTCCATCCCTCGGCCGAGGAATTGGGCCGGGTGTTTCGCCCGACCTTGGCGATCCAGTCGGGCGTGGCCGAATTCGCCGCCGCCGCGGCGGCCTTGGAGCCCGCGGCAACCGCACGCTGGTCCGGCTGGCGCGCCGCGGTGCGCGCCGAATATGAGGCCGGGCTCGTCCCCTCCCCCGCTGCCGCCGGCGGCGCCCTCGATCTCGGCCGGGTCATGGGCTGGCTGCGCCAGCGCCTGCCCGATGACGCGATCGTGACCAGCGACGCCGGCAATTTCAGCGGCTGGCCCAACCGCTTCCTGCAATACCGCCGGCCCGGCCGCCAGCTCGGGCCCACCAGCGGGGCGATGGGCTACGGGGTCCCGGCCGCGGTCGCCGCCAAGCTCGTCCACCCGCGCCGGCTGGTGGTCGGCTTTTGCGGCGATGGCGGCTTTCTGATGACCGGCCAGGAGCTGGCGACCTCGCTCGCCCAAGGCGTCGGCCCGATCATCCTTCTCTTCAACAATGCGATGTACGGCACGATCCGCATGCACCAGGAGCGCCGCTTCCCCGGCCGCGTCGTCGGCACCGACCTTAAAAACCCCGACTTCGCCGCCCTCGCCCGCGCCTATGGCGCCTACGCCGCCACAGTCGAGCGCACCGAAGACTTCGCCCCCGCCTTCGAGGAAGCCGCCGCCGGCAACCGTGCCGCCGTCATCGAGCTCAGAACCGACCCCGAGCTGATCACCACCCGCACCACCCTCTCCGCCATCCGCCGTCACGCCGAAGCGACCAAAGCGTAGGATGTATGGCCCAGCGGCTTGGCACGAATTTCCCTGGCCGCCTCTTCACTCGTCACCCGGGGGGAGGAGCTTGTGAACATATTGAAGATGGTCAGGACCGGCGCGGTGCGTCCCCGGCCTTCGCGAGGGCAGGCTCTTCGAGGCAGCGGCTTCGCGGCTTCCTCCGGATGACGTATTTTCCCATCACCATCAATAGGATACCTCGTACCGAGGAGCGCCTTCGGCCGCATCTCGAAGCACGCACGGTATTACCGCAGTCCGGCGTCGATTTCTTCACGCGCTCGAAGGCGGCGGTCCATGCTTCCGCGGCGCGAGCCGGAGGATGGCTGGTGCGCAATTGCGCGGCGCGGGCCGACTAACGAAGACCGGGCTCCGGCCGCTTGTATCCTTTACGCGCAGCAATTTCGCTGTACACTAATGGTGCGATGGCACCAGATAATTCCCATCTGTCGGCTAAATTGCACTACCAACGTATTAATCTGGTGGGCCAATTCACGAAACGCTCGGGAATCAAGCGTTTCGATCGGACCACTGGGATGCCGCATTCCACAGCCTCCTCAAACTCGCCGAGGCGTGGGATGTGCCCGTGCGGTGGGGCGTGCCGGACCATCGATCTTTGAATTATTCCAGAGCCTATGCGGGGCACTCTCGCCCGGTTCGCGGTCAAGATCCTGAACGGAGGAATACCAGCATGGCAACCCCCGACACGCTTCGCTACACCCGAATTCCCCTCGCGGACGGATCTGGCGCGATCCCCGCCCTCGGATTTGGCACGCTGATCCCCGATCCCCTCGCCACGAAACAGGCAACCAAGACCGCACTGGACGTGGGATTTCGACACTTCGACTGTGCGGAACGCTACCGCAATGAACAAGCGGTCGGCGACGCCATGCAAGAGGTGATCGAGGCAGGGACAATTCAGCGGAAGGACATATTTGTCACCACGAAGCTGTGGAACAACAATCATCGTCCCGACCGGGTCAAACCGGCCTTCGAGGCGAGTCGCCGGAGACTCCGGCTCGACGACGTCGATTGCTACCTGATCCATACCCCCTTTGCCTTCCAGCCGGGCGACGAGCAAGACCCGAGGGACGAGCGCGGCCAGGTGATCTATGACACCGGGGTGACGTTGGTGGAGACGTGGCAGGCAATGGAGCGCCTGGTCGACGAAGGTCGATGCAAGTCCATCGGTTTATCGGATGCCGGTTTGGAGAAGGTGCAAGAGATCGTCAAAGCCGCGCGGATCAAGCCGGCTGTCGTGCAGGTCGAAGCCCATCCGTATCTCCCCCAGTGGGAGCTGCTCGACTTTTGTAAGCAGCATGGAATTGTACTGCTCGCATTTGCGGCGTTGGGACACGGGATGGAGCCCAAATTGCTGGAAAATCCGGTGATCACCGGTATCGCGCAGCGCGTCGGCAAAACCCCCGCGCAAGTTGCGCTCGCCTGGGCTATACAACGTGGCACAGCCCTCCTGACCACCTCGGTCACGCCCCGCTATATCCGGGAGAACTTTGAGGTCTCCGCTCTGCCGGAAGACGCGATGCTCGAGATCCGGGATGGCATCACGACGAGGGTCCAGTTCAATGCCGTGGTAGAGACCGGGTGCCTGGGTTCATTCCGCAAAGCCGGTGAAGGTGAGACATCAACCCGTTGCACCGGGTTGGGGCGAGAAGCACGCCATGCTCGAACGTGAATGACGTGAGGGCAGGCTGGAGCGTCGAGTGGCGAGCCGCCTGCCTCCGCAAATCTGGAGGGCTCCGATGGCTGCATATGACGCAATCGTCATCGGAATTGGGACGGCCGGTTCGTCTCTGGCGGAACGGCTCGCGCGATGCAGCATCCATCCCACTGTTTCGGAGGTGATTCCGACAATGCTGGGCGAGCTAGTCGCCGTAACGCGCCTTTTGCTGGTGCCGCATGCGTGCACCGGGCGCTGAGAGGAAGATTGATATGTAAGACCGAGAGATTCGATCGGCGCTGGATCGCCACTGGGCCGCCTCCGATGCGAACGACCTCGAGGGCGGTGACCACGAACCCGGCGAAATCGGGCAGAGCGTTAGGATCGGCATTGCGCGGGATGCGAACCGGCTCCTGCGATTTTATCTTTGGGGCAGCCCGTTCGTCGGCGGTCCAAGATCGCTCAATGTGCGTTGATGGCGCGAGATGCGGGTCTGGGGCTCGATCCCAATGGCCGCTGACCACCAACTGAGCCGATCCTGACGGGCCAGCCATCGTTGGCGAGCTCGCTGCGCGACCGGTAACGCCTGCGCCGCCAAAACAGAATTCTGTCAAATAGTCATAATCGCATCGTATCGTCCCCGATTCGCTAAAGATTGTGGGCAGGAGAAGGGATGGCGGATAGTGCAACCCCAAAGCCGCGCGAGGCGGCGCGTGGACGGCCGTTCGCGGCGGGGCGGTCGGGCAATCCTGGTGGGCGCCAGCCGGGCTGCCGCAACCGCGCGAGCCTCGCCGCCGAGGCGTTGCTCGATGGCGAGGCCGCTCTGTTGACCCGGCGCGCCGTCGAGCTGGCGATCGAGGGCGATCCGACGGCCCTTAAGATCCGACGGCCCTTAAACTATGTCTCGAGCGGAACCTGCTGCCGCGCCGGCGAACGCGCCGTGCGCTTCGCGTTTGCCGTCGATCGACAGCGCCGCCGATATCGCCCGCGCGATGGGTGCGGTCGCCGCCGCGGTCGCCGATAGCGCGCTGACGCCGGGCGAGACCGGGGCGCTCGCGCCAATCGGCGACACCTTGGACCGGGCGCGCGCGCGCGACAGGCTGGCAAAGCGGTCGGCGGCAGCCCTATGATTTTGCGAGTCGCAGACGGAGGACGCTCATGTCGCAACCAGAACGGTTTGAAGTTTTGGTCCTGGGCAGCGGCTTTGGCGGCAAGCTGCTGGCCTGGCATATGGCGGGATTGGGGCGACGGACCGCCGTCGTGGAGCGGCGGTGGATCGGGGGCTCCTGCCCCAACATCGCCTGCCTGCCCAGCAAGAACGAGATTTGGGGCGCGCGGGTCGCCTATCTGGCGCATCACGGCGCGCATTTCGGCACGGTGACCGGTCCGGTCACGATCGACATGGCGAGGGTTCGCCAGCGCAAGCGCGACATGGTCGACCGCGAGATTGCCCTGCATTTGCAGAACTACCAGACCAGCGGCGCCGAATTGATCATGGGGAGCGGGCGTTTTGTGGCGCCGAAGACGCTCGAAGTGCATTTGAACGACGGCGGGACGCGCCTGCTGGCGGGCGATCAGGTCTTCCTCAACATCGGCACGCACGCCGCGATTCCGAATGTCCCCGGCCTCGCGGCTGCCCAACCGCTGACCCACATCGAGGCGCTCGAGCTCGACTATTTGCCCTCGCACCTGATCGTAATCGGCGGCGGCTATGTCGGCCTCGAATTGGCCCAGGCCTACCGTCGCTTCGGCAGCCGCGTGACGGTGATCGAGTCCGGGCCTCGGCTGATGAGCCGCGAGGATCCCGACGTGACAGAGGAAATGCAGCGGATTCTCGGTGACGAGGGGATCGGGTTTTTGCTGGCGGCCGAGATCATCTCTGTCCACGGCCGATCCGGAGAGAAGGTCGGCATGACGGTGCGGATGGCCGGCGGCGAGCAAAAGATCGAGGGCAGCGACATCCTGGTCGCCGCGGGTCGCGTTCCAAACACCGCCGGGATCGGGCTCGAGCAGGCCGGCGTCGAGTTGGACGCGCGCGGGTACATTCGCGTCAACGAGCGGCTGGAGACGAGTGCGTCCGATGTCTGGGCGATCGGAGAATGCGCCGGCAGCCCACAGTTCACGCACGTCTCGATCGACGACTTTCGGATCATCAGGGACAATCTGGCCGGAGGGAACCGCAGCACCCGCGATCGGCTGGTTCCATACTGCATGTTCACCGACCCTCCACTCGCCCGCGTCGGGCTGAGCGAGGGCGAAGCGCAACGCCAAGGCGTCGTCCGCGCGCGTCGCGCGGCTGCCGATGAGCGCCGTGCGACGGACGGCGACGACCGACGAAACACAAGGCTTCATGAAGGTTCTGGTCGGCGGGGACGACGACCGCATTCTCGGCTTTACGATGATCGGCGCCGAGGCCGGCGAGGTCATGACCGCGGTGCAAACGGCGATGCTGGCAGAATTGCCATATCCGAGGCTCCGCGATGCCGTTCTTGCGCACCCGACGATGGCGGAGGGGCTCGGCTCGCTGTTCTCGAATGTGCCGCCTCGCCGCGCACAATAGGCGGGCGCGGAAGAGGGAGGCCACAATGACCGACAAGCTCGCAGGCAAAGTCGCTCTGGTCACCGGCGGCAGCGCCGGGATCGGCCTTGGCATTGCCAAGCATTTCGCCCAAGAGGGCGCACGGGTGCTGATCACCGGTCGTCGTCAATCCGAGCTGGATAAGGCAGTTGCTTCGATCGGCGGAGATGCCGCGGCGATCCAGGGCGACGCCTCAAACCTTGCCGACCTCGACCGCGTGTACGCGACCGTTAAGGCGCAGGCCGGGCATATCGACGTGCTGGCAGTCAATGCCGGGGTCTACGAAGCCGCGCCGGTCGGAGAGATCACCGAGGAACATTTCGACAGGGCATTCAACACCAACGTGCGCGGCCTGCTGTTCACTGTGCAGAAGGCGCTGCCGCTGCTGACCAAAGGTTCCTCGGTGATCCTCACCGGCTCGATGGTATCGATCAAGGGCTTCGCATCCTGCTCGGTGTACAACGCGACAAAGGCCGCAATCCGCTCGTTTGCGCGCACCTGGATCGTCGACCTCAAAGGGCGCGACATCCGCATCAACGTATTGAGCCCCGGCTATACCGAGACCCCTGGGCTCGCCAATCTGATGACGGATGCGGATAAGGCCACGGCCGTCGCCTCCGTTCCGCTGGGCCGGATCGGCATGCCCGACGATCTCGGCAAGGCCGCTGTATTCCTCGCTTCCGACGACAGCGCCTACGTTACCGGGATAGAGCTGTTTGTCGATGGCGGCGCGGCTCAGATCTGAGCATCAGCGGCACATGGCGGCTCCCCATGCGGGCCCGGGCGACCGAAAGCGCCCGCCCGGTTCGGCGCGCGATGTCGTGCCGCCGACTTGCTGCTGAAGCGATCAAAGAGCGGGTTGATGGTGACGGAACTATCGAAGCAGCACTGGTCGGCCGCAGCGCTATGCCGAGACCGCGCATTTCGTGCCGGCGCTCGGCGCGCCGGTGCTCGAATTGCTGGCCGCCAGCGCGCGGGCGAGCGCATCCTCGATCTCGGCTGCGGCGACGGCGTGCTGACCGAAAAGATCGCCGCGGCCGGCGCCGATCGTGGTCGCCGTCGACGCCGCGCCCGACATGGTCGCCGCGGCGCGGGCGCGCGGTCTCGACGCCCGGGTCATGGCCGGCCAGAACCTCGCCTTCGACGGCGAGTTCGACGCGGTGTTCTCGAACGCGGCACTGCATTGGATGCGCCCGCCGGAGGCGGTGCTCGCCGGCGTCCGCCGCGCGCTGAAGCCGGGCGGCCGCTTTGTCGGCGAGATGGGCGGCCACAACAACACCGCCGCGATCATGGTCGCGTTGAGCGCCGTCCTCGCCGCCGCGGGCTCGACGCGCAGCGCCTCAGCCCGTGGTATTTCCCGTCGGCCGCCGCCTATCGCGCACAAGCTCGAAGCCGCCGGGTTCGCGGTCGACGCAGATCGGCATCGTCCCGCGCCCGACGCCGCTGCCGGCCGGGATCGAAGCCTGGCTCGACACCTTCGCCGAGGATTTCTTCGGCGCCCTCTGCCGGACCCGGATCGCGCGCCGGCGCGCGCCGAGGTCGTCGAGCTGTTGCGCCCGATTCTGATCGACGAGACCGGCACCTGGATCGCCGATTACGTCCGGCTGCGCTTTCGCGCCATGCGTGCCGGCTGAGTGCCGCACGACGTCTCGCTGATCTCGACGGTTGCGGTCGGGCTGGCGCTCGCCTTCGTCGGCGGCTTTGCGGCGCGTGCGTCTCGGCCTGCCGCCGATCGTCGGCTATCTGCTCGCCGGCGTCGCCATCGGGCCGTTCACCCCCGGCTTTGTCGCCGATAGCCCACTTGGCGCCGCAGCTCGCCGAGATCGGCGTCATGCTGCTGATGTTCGGCGTCGGCATGCATTTCTCGATCCGCGATCTCGATCGCCGTGCGCCGGATCGCGGTGCCAGGGGCGGTGGTGCAGATCGCGGTCGCCACCCTGCTCGGGATCGGCATGGCACGGCTTTGGGCTGGACGCTTCGGCGCCGGCCTCGTCTTCGGGCTGGCCTTGTCGGTCGCCAGCACGGTCGTGCTGCTGCGCGCGCTCGAGGAACGCGGCCTGCTGGCCTGGCCGAGGCACGGATCGCGATCGGCTGGCTGATCGTCGAGGACCTGCTGACGGTGGTGGCGCTGGTCGTGCTGCCGGCGCTGGCGCCATTGCCGGCGGCAGCGGCGCAGCGGTTTCGGGCAATCTTGTGCTGTCCCTCGCGCTGACCTTCGGCAAGGTCGCCGGTTTCGTCGCGGTGATGCTGGTGGTCGGCACGCGGCTGCTGCCGTGGCTGCTCGACGCGGTCGTGCGCACCGGCTCGCGCGAGCTGTTCACTCTGGCGGTGATCGCCGCAGCGCTCGGCATCGCCTTTGCCGCGGCCGAGCTGTTCGGCGTCTCCTAGCGCTCGGCGCCTTCTTCGCCGGCATCGTCGTCAGCGAGAGCGACCACAGCCATCGGGCGGCCGAGCAGGCAAAGCCGCTCGAAGACGCCTTCGCCGTGCTGTTTTTTCTGTCGGTCGGCATGCTGTTCGACCCCGGCATCCTGATCCGGCGACCCGATTCAGGTGCTGGCCGTTCTCGCCATCATCGTGCTCGGCAAGTCGCTGGCCGCGTTCGCGATCGTGCGGGCCGCCGGCTACCGGGCGGCGACCGCCGCCACCGTCGCCGTCGGCCTGGCGCAGATCGGCGAGTTCTCGTTCATCCTGGCCGATCTCGGCGCCTCGCACGGCCTGCTCGACGCGGAGGGGCGGAATCTGATTCTCGCCGGCGCGCTCCTCTCGATCACCTTGAACCCGGCCGCGTTCGGCGCCGCAGCGGCGTTGCGACGTCGCCTCGAGCGCAATCAGCCGGCCTGAGCCCGCATTCCCGTGTCGGGCGACCGGCCCTCTGCCTCCGTCTCCGCGAGCGGCAGGGCGGCAGTCGTCGGTTCCTCGATAGCGGCGATCGCCGCGGCGAGGGTGACGGCTACCGCGTCGGCCGAGGTAACGGTCCGCACATCGACCGACGAAACTTCCCCCGGACCATGCCCCCAGAGCCCGAGAACGATGCGGGCCCGCGGCGCGCGCCGCCGCAGCCGGCGCACGATGTGCCGGGCGCGTGCTGCGGAACTGGTGCTGATCAGCGCGAGGCAGACGACACCCGCGTCTCTGAGCGCGACCCGACGGCCGCCCAGCGCGGCTGGAGAATCGGCCGGAAATACGTATGCGGCATGGCCTCGCGCCCGCAACAGACTGGCGAACAGCATCGCCGCGGCTTCGTCGAGCTCGTTGCGCCCGGCCATGCACACGATGAACCCGGTCTCCGGGCCTGCGGCATCGCGCTCGCCCCCGGGTTCCTCTTCGATCACCTCATCGTCGAACAGGTTTTCCAGAATCTTGGCGAAGCCCTCCTTCACCCTCGCCCGCCGCTCCGCCACCAGGACCCCGCTGTCGCTGTCGGCCTGGGCGCGCGCCAGCACCGGGATTGCGACCTCCTCGGCGAACTCGTCGAGCGATTTTGTTTTGACGAATTCTTCGGCCTGCTCGGTCGCCTCCTCGGGATCATCGGCGAGCAGCCGCTGATAAAAGGTCTCGTCCGGCGTCAGCACCGGCTCGCTGCCGAGGATCACGTCGAGAAAGCGCAGCTGCGGCACATGCCGGCCGAGAACCAGCAGGCAGGCCGTCAGCGGCGTCGACAGCAACAGTCCGATCGGCCCCCACAGCCAGGTCCAGAACACAGCAGCGATGATGACCGCGATCGAGGACAGGCCGGTGCTGCCGGCATAAAGCCAGGGCTCGACCACGTTGGCGACGATGAGCTCGGTCGCGACGAACAGAAGCCCCGTCCAGGCCAGCAGCCACCAGCCGGGGTCGACGGCGATGGCCAGCGCCAACGGAAAGCAGGCGGCAATGACGATGCCGAGATAGGGGATAAAACGCAGCAGCATCGCCAGGATGCCCCACAGCGCCGCGTTCGGGATCCCGATCACCGCCAAGCCGACCCCGAGCAGAGTGCCCTCCACGGCATTGACGGAGAGCTGCGACAGCAGGTAGCGGCTGACCCGATGCCCGGCCTCGTTCATCGCCTCGGTGGTGCGGTGCAGATCGCCGCTGCCGGCGAGCCGGAGCACCCGGTCGCGCAGCTCCTCGCGCCCGAGCAGGATGAAGACGACGAGGACGAGGACCAGGCCGGCGGTGGCCAGCGGCCGCAGCAACGGCCCGATGACGCTCTCGGCGATCTGCAGCGGCGTCAGCTCGGGCTGCTGAATCATGACCGGCAGCGGCTTGGCCTGCTCAGCCGGGGCGGGACCGGCGCTGGAGCGCGAGCCTGCCGGCGCCGGGTTGGAGGTCTCCGAGCGCTTCAGCTCAGCAGTGACCTGGTGGAGCGCAGCCGCGACGCGGGCGAGGGGGATTGCCTTGGGAAGCGAGCGCAGCTTCAACTCGATATTGTGCCGGTATTCCGGCAGCGCCGGCCCGAGCTGGGAAATTTCCTCGCCGACGATGGCGCCGAATCCGACAATGACGAGGAAAGCGACGAGCACGGTGACCGCGACCGCGGCAACCCGGCCCGCCCGCATATGCCGCAGCCAGTGGACCGCGGGCGCCAGCAGAAAGCTCAGCAGCACCGCGAGCGCGACCGGGACCAGAACTTCCCGCGCAAAATAGAGCGCGGCGACGACGAAGCCCAAGGTCAGAAAAGTCAGCACGCCGGCGAAATCGGGCGATGGGAGATCGCCGCGGCCACGCCCGGGGCTCGGCAGCGGGTCGGCCATCGTTCACCATTCCGTGAAGAGGTGAAGCGCACCTACAGTGAAGAGGTGAAGCGCACCTGCAGTTGCGGCCCGGCGCACCACTCCGTCAGCGAAATCCTTCGCCAGCCGGCGGCCTCTGGTGGTTTACGCCCGGGCCTTCCGGTGTCGGTTCGCGGTTGCGTCAGCGCCGGACCAGACGCGCCACTCCGTAGCCGGCGGCGGCGGCAATCAGCACCGCCGCGATTGGGTGTGCCGCAGAGGTCTCGCTGAGATACCGCACCACCTCGGAGCCGCTCTTGGAGAGATCGCGCAGCGTTTCTCCGCTTTGCGCTCCGGCCTGCTTGATTCGAGCGCCGGCCTCGGCGCCGGCCGCGCGTGCCCGGTCGGCCACCGCGCTTGCGGTTTGCGCGACGGCAGCGGCGCCCGTCGCAGCGCGGTCGCTCGCTTCCTTCAACTTCGCACTCGCATCGTTCACAAGCTGCCCAGCCGCATCGGCCATCGATTGTCCGTCCATCCGCTGTCGCTCCAGTCGCTAGGGAGATCCGAAAGCACAAACGTGCCGAACGCGAATTAGGTCCAATTTTCCGCGGGGACAAAATTTCGCTATTCCAGGTAGAGGCGGCTCGGCCCGAGCACAGCCGGGGAATTTTTTTTCGGAACCGCGGGCCGAACGGTATGTTCGTTATGGCGAACAGTGAACAGTAAGGATGCCTGAGATGGATACGGATCGTATCGCCGGCGGCGTAAAGAAGATACCGGCGCGACCCAAATAGCGGCGTGCCCGCCTGATATCTCGTCATCACCGTTCACGCATTTTTGGGAGTCTGCCGATGGGCCGAGGGATTTTGCTTTGGCTGCTGGGAATTCCAATCCCGATCATCATCCTGCTCTTCTTGTTTCGCGTCGTCTGAGGATTTCTGCGGAACCGCGGGGAAGTAAGCCTCGTTTGATCAACGTCTACGTTCACTACTAGGAGAAATGCCGTGAAGAACCCCAACCTGACCGCTGCGGTGGCGGCAATTCTGATGGCGACGGCACCGCTCGCCTACGCGCAGACCAGCGCCGTGAGCCACAGCAATCTCGGGATGACAAACCCGACCGGCGGCACGATTCAGAGCAATCAGTTCCGCGCCAGCAAGATGCTCGGCAGCACCGTTTACGACGTGCACAACCGCGATATCGGTTCGGTCAAGGACCTGATCATCGATCGGGACGGCCGGGTTGCGGCCGCGGTCGTTGATGTCGGCACTTTTCTGGGGATGGGCGGCAAATACGTCGCGGTTCCGCTGAGCGACATCAAAACCGACAACAACCGCCTGACTTTGGACATGACCAAAGAGCAGCTCAAGCAGGCGCAGGAATATCACCTGGCGAACGACAACACCGGGGCCGGCAGCACGACCTCGCCGGTGACCGGCGGCCATCTTGGTTCCGCCAGCGGCACCAACAGATAGCGTTCTCTCGGCTTCGCGGCGGGCCGGCGGCCGAAGCCGCTGGACCCGCCATTTGTTTATCCGCGGTTGGTTGCTCCGCCGGCAGCCGCGGGCTATAAGCGGTGCCCGGTTTTGAGGGCGACGGCATGAAACAAGGAATTCACCCGGATTATCATGAGATCACAGTCGTGATGACCGACGGGACCAGCTATAAGACGCGTTCGACCTATGGCAAGCCCGGCGATACCTTGCGTCTCGACATCAACTCGAAATCGCACCCGGCTTGGACCGGCGGGCAGCAGCGGCTGGTCGACAGCGGCGGCCAGCTCGCCCGTTTCAACAAGCGCTTCCAAGGTTTTGGCATCAAGCATTGAATATCGCCGGGGCATGGTTTGCCTCTTGACTAGGCCTCGGCACTGACTATCTCAAATGTGTGTGGTCGCCGCTTGCAGGGATCGCACATCGAGTGTTGGCACCCGGCGTTGATGCGGGTGCCGATATCCATATTGCTCAATGGAGGATGTGGTCATGGATCGTTTCGATTTCTCTCCGCTGTTCCGTTCGACGATCGGCTTTGATCGTTTGACGCGTCTGGTCGATGCCGCAAGCCGCGTCGACAATGCGTCTGTCGCTTATCCGCCTTACAACATCGAAAAGACCGGCGAGGATGCCTACCGCCTGACGATGGCGGTGGCCGGGTTTTCACCGGACGAGGTCGACGTGACGGTGCACGAGAACTCGCTGCTGGTCGCCGGCAAGAGCAAAAAGGAAGAGGATGAGGGCCGCTACCTGCATCGCGGCATCGCCAGCCGCGCCTTCGAGCGCCGCTTCAGCCTTGCCGACCATATGAAGGTCGTCGGCGCCAGCCTCGACAACGGCATGCTGCACGTCGATCTGGTCCGTGAGGTGCCCGAGGCGGCCAAGCCGCGCAAGATCGAGATCACCAGAGGCCAACCGAAGGTGGTGGTGGAGCATCAGCAGGCCGCCTGAGCGGCCGTCTGCGAAATCTCCTGTTTAGGCGAATGGTTTGGCGAACGCCCCCGATCTTCGGGGGCGTTTTGCTGTCCGGCAGACGGTTCAAAGCCAGCCGCGCAATTTGAACCACACCAACGGCAGGATCGCGCTCAGCCCGATGACCGCCAGTCCGTAAGGATAACCCCAGGCCCAATTAAGCTCCGGCATGTCCTTGAAATTCATGCCATACAAGCTGGCCACCAGAGTCGGCGGGATGCCGACCACCGAGACGATCGTCAACACCTTGATGATGTTGTTTTGCTCGATGTTGATCAGGCCCAAGGTGGCGTCCAGCAACAGCTGAACCTTGGTGACGATGTGCATGTCGTAGTCGCTGAGGGACGCCACGTCCTGACGCACGGTATCGAGACGCGCCTTGACTTCGAGCGACAGCCATTCGGCAGCGTGGCCGGCCACGTACGGTGCGATCCTGCCAATCGCGAGCAAGCTGTCACGGATCTTCGACGCGAGGTCGCCGGTGTGACCGATGCGCCGCAAAATGATCCTGAGATCGGCGCTTTCGCGCGCCGGCGGCCGTCGGCCCGCGGGTTGCGTGGCCGGGCTGCGAAACAGCCGGTGCGACAGATCGTCGAGCTCGGCGGCGATGTTTTCGAGGATATCGGCCAGGCGATCGGCGATCGCGTCCATCAGGCCGGAGAACACCGCCGCGCTGCTCAGCGGGTCGGTCTCGTCCGCCAAGTCCTGGGCGGCGAAGTTCGTGAACGACGGCAACTCCGCGAACCGCACCGTGACCAGCCGGTCGCGGCTCAGCACGAACCCGACCGGGGTCGACAGCGGCTGATCGGAGGCGCCGCGGTATACCAGCGGGGCGCTCAGGTACAGCATGCCGCCCTCGCTGCGCAACCGGCTTGAACTCTCGATCTCGCTGATCTGATCGAGTGTCGGCACATCGAGCCCGGTGGTTCGTTTGACATACGCGATTTCGTCGGGCTCCGGCCGGAGCAGGTCGATCCAAACGGCCTCCGGCGGCAGTGATACGCGGGCAAGGTCGGAAGGCTGCTCGCCGCGTCCGGTGCGGCTGCGGTAGAGCGTCAGCATGGGCCAAGCTTACCCCACCTGCGATTTCGTTTCCCCCGACATTGATGCGATGGTTGGCCGCGGGAGACCCAGGTTCGGCGCCGCGCGGCGACCGAGGGCGCAGGTGCGAATGCAGGTGCGCCCCGACGCCGCTTTTTTGTTATGATCGCGCGGCTGAAACCGGAGCACCGATCGCCGGAGCACCGATCGAACGGGAGGAGACCATGGGCGAAATTCTCGGCATCGGCGTCACCCATTTTCCGGGGTTGATGTTGCCGGACCGATACATGAGCTCGTTCCTGACCCGCACCCTCGAGAGCGAGCGGGTGCCGGCCGAGATGAAAGACCCGGCACGCTGGCCCGAGCCGCTGCGCCAGGAGCTGGCTGCCAACACGGACGGCGCTGCCGCGGCCGAGCACCGCCGCCGGCTGGCCGGCGGGTTTCGCCAGGCGCGCCAGGCGCTCGATGCCTTCGCGCCCGATTTCGTGTTGATCTGGGGCGACGACCAGTACGAGAACTTCCGCGAGGACGGAGTCCCCTCGTTTTGCGTGTTCGCGCTCGATGCGATCGACTGCCGGCCGTTCGGGCGCCCCGGCCGGTCGGAGCTCGGCAATGTGTGGGGCGAGCCGGCCGATCGGGTGGTGCACGTCGCTGGGCATCGCGCTGCCGGCTCCGCTCTCGCGGCCCAGCTGATCAAGGCCGATTACGATGTCAGCTACGCTTATCGGATGCGCCACGAGCTGGGCCTGCCGCACGCCTTCATCAACACGATCCTCTATCTCGATTACGACCGGCGCGGGTTCCCTTATCCGGTGGTGCCGTTTCACGTCAATTGCTACGGCTCCTCGGTCATCGCCAAACGCGGGTCGAGCGCGCACCTGACCGGCGCGGCCGACCCGAACGCGATCGACCCGCCCGGACCCAACCCGTCGCGCTGCTTTGATTTGGGCGCGGCGGTTGCGCGCATTGTCGCCGACGGCCCGTGGCGGGTGGCCCTCGTTGCCTCGTCGAGCTGGTCGCACGCCTTTTTGACGGCGAAGCACCATTGGCTCTATCCCGATGTCGCCAGCGATCGCGCGCGGTTCGACGAGCTGGCATCGGGCAATGCCGCGCGCTGGCGCAATCTCTCGACCGAACAGATCGAGGATGCGGGCCAGCAGGAATTCCTGAACTGGGTCTGCCTCGCCGGCGCGATGGACGCGCTCGGGCGGCGGCCCGAGATCGTCGATTACGTCGAATCCTACCTGTTCAACTCGGACAAGTGCTTCGCCCTGTTCCGGCCCTAAGAGCGTGATCCGGTCGAGTTGCCCCGCCAGCTCGTCACGCAGGGCTGTCGAGGAAAACTTCTCGGCTCCGACCTCCTAGTGGTCCGAACCTGACAAATGACTCCATAACCTCCTAACCGTCGCCCCCGCGCAAGCGGGGGTCCAGGGCAAGCGCTCGGTGCCCGCCGCCCCCGGTTCAAGCCAGCGGCAGGCCTGGGTTCCCGCTTTCGCGGGAATGACGAAGCGCTAAGCGGGCGGGTGCTAAACGTCAGAACGGATCCACTAGCTTTGCCCCATTTCGCCCCCTCTTGACCGGGCTTGACCCGGTCATCCGCGGTTTCGCGCGTCGGCAACCCCGCCGGCAACCTTAGAACCGTTCCGGCGTTTCCCTCGTCACACGCCGAGGGAGATTTCCATATGGCCAGAAGCAAGACCCCCCACTCGCCAGCCGCCAAGACCGGCGGCGGCGGCGAATTGCATCAGCTGCCCACCGGGGGCGGCGAGGTGCTGACTACAAATCAGGGCGTCGTCGTCGCCGACAACCAGAATTCGCTGAAGGCAAACCCGCGCGGGCCGACCCTGCTCGAAGACTTCATCCTGCGCGAGAAGATCACCCATTTCGACCATGAGCGCATCCCCGAGCGCGTCGTCCATGCCCGCGGCTCGGGCGCCCATGGCTATTTCGAGCTGACCCAATCGTTGAGCCGATACACCAAGGCCGATTTCCTGCAGCGCCCTGGTGAAAAGATTCCGGTATTCGTGCGCATCTCGAACGTCGTCGGCGGCGCCGGATCGGGCGACCTGCCGCGCGACGTGCGCGGCTTTGCCACCAAATTCTATACGAAGGAAGGCAATTTCGACCTGGTCGGCAACAACGTCCCGGTCTTCTTTATCCAGGATGCGATCAAGTTTCCCGACCTCGTGCACGCGGTCAAGATGGAGCCCGACCGCGGCTATCCGCAGGCGGCCTCGGCGCACGACACGTTCTGGGATTTCGTGTCGCTGATGCCGGAGAGCCTGCACACCGTCGTCTGGGCGATGTCGGACCGCGCCATCCCGCGCTCCGTGCGCATGATCGAGGGCTTTGGCGTCCACACCTTCCGGCTCGTCGACGCGAGCGGGAAATCAACCTTTGTCAAGTTTCATTGGCGGCCCAAGCACGGCATGCAGTCGGTGCTGTGGGACGAGGCGGTCAAGATCAGCGGCGCCGACCCCGACTTTCATCGCCGCGATCTGTGGGAGGCGATCCAATCCGGCGATTTCCCGGAATGGGAATTGGGACTCCAGCTCTTTGACGAGCAGCAGGCCGCGAGCTTCGACTTCGATGTGCTCGACGCGACCAAGATCATTCCCGAGGAAATCCTGCCGCTGAAGATCGTCGGGCGGATCGTGCTCGACCGCAACCCGGACAATTTCTTCGCCGAGACCGAGCAGATCGCGTTTTGCCCGGCCAATGTCGTACCCGGAATCGACTTCAGCAACGACCCGCTGCTGCAGGGCCGGCTGTTCTCCTATCTCGACACCCAGCTGATCCGCCTCGGTGGGCCGAACTTCAACGAGATCCCGATCAACCAGCCGAAATGCCCGTGGGCCAATCTGCAGCGCGACGGGCACATGCGGATGCGGGTGGTGACCGGCCGCGTCAACTACGAGCCGAACACGCTCGCCCCCGAGGCGCCGCGCGCCGATCCCCAAAAGGGCTTTGCCGGGCTGACCCGGCCGGAGAGCGGCGACACGATGCGCATCCGGCCGGAATCCTTTGCCGATCACTACACTCAGGCCCGGCTGTTCTACGTGAGCCAGACCGAGACCGAGCGGAATCACATCGTTTCGGCATTCGTCTTCGAGCTGAGCAAGGTCGAGACGCCGGCCATTCGCGAGCGCGTGGTGTCCCACCTGATGCATATCGACGAGGGAATGGCAAAACGGATCGCGGCCGGGCTGCGGCTCGAAGGGACCATCCAGCCGGCCGAAACCAAGATGCCGGCGCGGCGAGACGTCAAGCCGTCGCCGGCGCTCAGCATCATCGGCAAAGCGCCGCAGACCGTGAAAGGCCGGATCGTCGGCTGCCTGGTCAGCGATGGCGCCGACGGCGCCCTGGTCGAGGCGCTGCGCGCGGCGGTGGAACAGGAGGGCGCCAAGCTCAAGATCGTGGCGCCTCATATCGGCGGGGCCAAGACCGCCGACGGGAAACTGCTCGCGGCGGACATGCGCATTGACGGCGGTCCCTCGGTCTTTTTCGACGCGGTGGCCCTGGTCCTGTCGGAAGCGGGGACAAAGGAGCTGGTGCGGGACGCGGCGGCGGTCGGTTTCGTCTCCGATGCGTTCAATCATTTGAAGGTCATCGGCCACGTGCCGGCCGCCGAGCCGCTGCTGCGCCGGGCCGGGATCACCGCCGAGCTCGCCGATAGCGGCGTCTTGCGACTTGGCGATGCCGGTGCCATCGCCGGCTTTATCGCCGCCGCCAAAAAAATGCGCGTGTGGGACCGCGAGCCGAAGGTCCGCAACATCCCCTAGTGGTATGAACCCGACGTAGGCACCCATCCCTCGTTTTCCGTCGGCCCTCGCGAAAGCGGGGGTCCAGAGCCGGCCCCTGGCATGAACAGGGGGCCGCATACGCAGTGCTTGCCCGCCCCTGGGTGCCGCTTTGGCGGGCATGACGATAATTGTGCGTGGGTACCATATGTCAGATGACCACTAGCTTACCGACGCGCCCCTCACCCCCGACCCTCTCCCCCGCCGGCGGCGCCGGCGGGGAGAGGGCGCAATCGCGGAGAAATAGGCGCGCCTTCCGGCCGTCCCCGGTTCGAGGTTGATCACCGTCGCTCCTTCCCCGAACGCGCCGCGACCTTGCCGAATGCACCAAAGCCGATTGGCGCGACGCCCTGCCCCTGCCCGTTGGACGCAAATCTGTGCAGAGCGACCGCCGGCCCGGGCTATGCGGCGCCGGCGTGCTGCTTCTTGTCGAGGATGCGTTGGTGCAGGTTGCGCACGATCATGTCGGTCAGCCGCTCATTGTGCATGAACAGGCGTTGGCCGATCGGATAGGGGTCCTGCTTCTCGACCTCGATCGGGCCTCTCAACGCTTCGTCCGGGCTGACGCCGCGATCGACGAAGCGCTCGACATAGCCGACCCAGTTTTCGACGATCTGCCCCTGCTCCTTCAGATACGCCTTGGTGCACGGATCGCCATGGCCCGGCACGATCAGCTCGACATCGAGCGCCTCGATGCTTTTGAGCGCCGCCAGCCACTCCCATGGGTCGCATTCCTGCAGCCAGCTGCGGCATTTGTAAAAGACGTTGTCGCCGGTGAAGACGACCCCCTCCTCGGGCACATGGACCGAGGTCTGCGGCGCGGTGTGGCCCGGCATGTGGATGATGTTGAAGGTGTGGTTGCCGAGGTTGAGGGTCAGCGTCTGGTCGAAGGTCAGGGTCGGCGGGTTGGCGGCCGGATAGTCCGGATGGCCGACCAGCCACACGCTGTCGGGATCGCTCTGTTTGAACCGCTCGCGCTTCTCCTCGAGCGAGCCGAAGGCATAAAGGTAGCGCTCGAAGCACTCTTGGAGCTGCACCTGGCCGACGATCTTGGTGTTGGTGAAATAGGCGTTGCCCGAAATGTGGTCGCCATGCGGCTCGGTGTTGATCAGGTAGCGGATCGGCGCCTTCTCTTCCATGCGCTCGCGCCAGCGCACCGCGTCGATCGGCTGCTGCGGCGAATCGATCATCACATAGCCGTCGCTGGTTTCGACATAGCTCGGATTGCAGCCGGCGAAATAGATCTCGGTACAGCTGTTGGGCCCGACCCTGCGCATCGCCACCCTCCCTCGGCGTCAAAGGCGACAATGTCCCCGATCGGCTGCGACGGCACAAGAACGTGCCGAATCGGCGCTGCGATTTCGGTCTGGATCGCCCTGCCGACCGGTTGCGGGCTTCCCCGGCTAAGTGACGGCAATGGCGGTCTCCGGCCCAACCAGCGGCCGAGCAGCTAGTCGTTGCCGATCAACCGTGATATGCGCGCTCCGTCAACCAAGCCGGGTGCCGGACCAGGCCCCCGCAGCAGCGTTTCGGTGTGCCGGATGCCGTTCTCGACCAAATCTGATCGGGTGTATCGCGCCAGACCCGTTGTGCAGCTGGTGCTGCTGCTTTTGCCCACACTCTTGCTCGCGGCCTGCGGCCAGCAGGGCGGATATGGGTACAGCACTCAATTTTATGGCTCCCCGCCGATCGGTGAGGCGCCGGAACACTACTATCCGCCGCCGGGGCCGCCCGACGATCCTTGGGGCCCCTACATCCGCGAGGCGGCGGCGCGATACGCCGTGCCCGAGCAGTGGGTTCGCGCGGTCATGCAGCAGGAATCGGGCGGCCAGGAGCAGGCCGTGTCGCCGGTCGGGGCGATGGGCCTGATGCAGGTCATGCCCGAAACCTATCAGGGGCTGCAGGCGCGGTACGGGCTCG
This sequence comes from uncultured Alphaproteobacteria bacterium, assembly GCA_963703665.1. Taxonomy (GTDB): domain Bacteria; phylum Pseudomonadota; class Alphaproteobacteria; order ATCC43930; family CGMCC-115725; genus AP-15. The sequence goes on from CAVPFB010000004.1 coordinate 221,380, forward strand.
GCGACGACCCCTATGACCCGCACAACAACATTCTGGCGGGAACCGCTTACATCCGCGAGATGTACGAGCGGTTCGGGTCGCCCGGCTTCCTCGCCGGCTATAACGCCGGTCCGGACCGGGTCGACCTCTATCTCGCCGGCAGCTCCGACTTGCCGGACGAGACGGTGAACTACCTGGCCGCGGTCACGCCGAACCTCGGTGACGCGGTGCCGCTGTCCGGGCCGCTCGCCTTATATGCCTCCGCCCGGCCGAGTCGGGCGATCAGGGCCGGTGCGAACGTGGCCAGCCTCGCGGCCGGGTGCGATCTCAACCGAGCCTATGATCCCAACCATCCGTGCAGCTCGCTGGAGCAGGCCGCGGTGGCGCCGGCGCCGTACCAGCCGGTCTTCGCCGAACAGACCGGAGCCGGCGGCTGCAACCTGAACATCGCCTATGATCCGAGCCGTCCCTGCACGTCGCTGGGGCAAGCCGCAGTGGCGGCCGCCCCGCCGCAGCCGGCCTTCGTACAACAGGCGGCGGCGCCAGCCACTCCGCAACCCGCTTTGGAGCAACAGGCGGCGGTATCGCCCCCGCCGCAGCCGGCCTTCGTGCAACAGGCGGCGCCAGCCACTCCGCAACCCGCTTTGGCGCAACAGGCAGCGGGATCGGCTTTGCCGCAGCCCACGGCCCGCACCCGGCTCGCTTTTGCCGACGGCTGCGACCCGGATATTGCCTTCGACCCGGATCGACCATGCCACACCGAATCAGCCGCCGGCGGTGGCATGTCTCCCGCGGAGGCAGCCTTGCCCGCGACGATGCCGACCACCCTCGCCCGCTACCAACCCTCGCCGCTGCTGCCAAGCCGGCCGAGCCTGGCTTCTGCGCCGCCGGGCGCGGCAGGGTCCCACCTGCTCGCGATTCCCGACCGCGACTGGGCGATTCAGGTTGGCGCCTTCGCGAACCCCAATCTCGCCCGCGCCGTCGCGGAAAACGCCCGGACGCAGGCGCCGGGCCAGCTCCGCTCTGCTGCCCTGGCGCTGCCGCCGACGCCGGGCGGCGGTTCGGTCCTCTATCGCGCCCGCCTCGTGAACCTGTCGGCCAGCGCGGCGTCCGACGCTTGCTGGCAGCTCAATCAGCGCCAATTGCCCTGCGTCGTCGTCCAGCCGAGCCGCTCCTGATCGAAGGACCGGGTTTTTCACGCCGCTCTGCCGGACGAAGCCATCCCGACGCTATCGCGCATCCTCCGCAACCGCCTCGGCTAAGTCGTTTTGGGGCGGCTGCAGGCGCACCGGATATACCAGCTGACCGACCAACGAAGTCGGCAGCGCCGCCTCGGTGCCGTAGGCCGACGGCCATTGGTTCCGGGGCAGATGATAGGTGCCGAAGATCCAGTCCATGCAGGGCAGCATGGAGGCGAAGTTGCGGTCCCGCGGCTCGGCCAGGGTGTGGTGCCAGTGATGGAAGGCGGGGGTCGAGATCACCCATTCCAGCGGACCCAGCCGCCAGCGCAGATTGGCATGGATCAGGAAGCCCCACAGGGTCAGCAGCAGCACCAAGAGCGCGGATACCGCGCCGCCCGCGGGGGTGAGCGGGGTGGCCAGCCCGAGGATGTAGACCGGGATCAGGCCGCACAGCCGGGTGAACACATTGTCGATCGGATGGGCGCGGGCGCTGATCAGAAAATACACCTGCGAGGGGTGATGGTGGACGGAGTGGAAACGCCACAGAAAGGGGATTTCGTGGGTCCAGCGATGCCCCCAATAAAAGCCGATCTCGCTCACCACCAAGGCTGCCGCGGCGCGCGCCCAGATCGGCCAGCCTGCGACCGCCGCCTGAAGGCGCCACGGCACGCCGACGTGTGCGCCGACAGCGACCAGCGCCAGCAGCGGGGTCAACAGCAGGCTCGGCACCAGGCCGCTGATAAAATAAAAACCGATGTCGCTGGCGAGGCTCTTGCCGAAAATTTTTCGTCGACGCAGCGCGAACAGGCGCTCCAGCGGCAGGAAGACCACGGCGAGCAGCAGCAGCCACACCGCGAGCCTGATCGTGCTGAGCAGCAACGTGTGAAGATGCTGGTGGTCAAGGAATGCGGGCAATGACGCTCTCCTGATTGGCCGGCGCGCAGGCCGGGCCGGTCTTCGCGCCTGGGCGAGACCGGGTCCCGTCCAGGCGCGTCAACCGAGAGTCTGATCAGACAGCCGCCGCGTTGCTCTGGCCGCGACGACGCATCATGATCCCGCCGAGGCCGAGAAGGCCGACGCCAAGGAGCGACAAGGTCGCTGGCTCCGGTACCACCGGCGTCGTGTTCACGCCTTCGAGGAACACCGTCGGCGGCAGATTGGTGGTGCTGCCGCTGTCACCCCAAGCCAGGAACGTCAGTACCGCGCTCCCGTGGTTCAGGTCGGCGGCAGTTGGGGAAAAGGTCAGATTGGCAACATTCCAATCGACGTTCCCCTCCGACGGGGTGCTCATCAGCGAGGAATCATCCTCCACATTATCGGCGGTGCCGGTAACTGTGCAGGGATTTGTGCTACAGTCGACACCGATGCCGCCGGCGCCGAGAAACACTTTCCACTGTTCGGTGGTCGGGCCGGTAAATCCCGTTTGCTGACCGGCTGCCTGCTGGAACGAAAGGGTGTATGTCGTGCCTGCCGTCAGGCCGGTAATGGTCTGCATGATCGTGCTCTCGTACTGCGGATTACCGTCCGCCTGATAGAAGTTGTAGCCGGCCGGAACGGTATTGGAAAAGGTGCCGTAAACACCGTAAATATTGCCATTCGTCTGATTGGAATAACCCTCGGAGCCTTGCTGACCGACATAGATCAGATTGCTGATTTGCGCGGCCGCACCGATGGACCAGCCAGTCGGCTCAGCATGCGTGAAAAAGTCCTTCGGCGGGTCGAACGTGCCGGAGAAAGTGTTGAAGGTGAGGTTGGTGACCGGCAACACCGTGTCTGCCTGGGCCGAGCAGGCCAAGCCCAGCGACAGCGCGAGGGCGGAGACGCCGATAATGGCTGATTTACGCGATGACATCGAAAACTCCTGTGCATCATGCGATAAGGAACGACCACTCCGTGTAACCTGGTCACTCAGAACCCGGCTAGCGGATATCTTTCCCTAGGCAATCGGCATGCCACTAAGATGATCGACTGATTTATTGAGAGTTTTTCCAAAACGTTGCTTAACACCGGGTAATCTGTCGGAATATATGTAAGCTTTTCCGACATACCGTTGGCGGTCAAAGCCAGGCGCAACACATTCCGGGCTCGCCAACGCCACCGTCGGAAAAACACTCCATTATTACAGACGGTTACATCCATGTCGGCAGGTCGGGCGGCGAGATCGGTCATCGAAATCGAGCCGACATGCAGCCGGACGCGCAGAATTACCTGTAAAGAAAGCTGACAGAGACAACTCGGAACAGGCCCGCTCCCAGCCGACCGACGACTTTGAAGTTGGCCCGGATACGGCTGCCCGGCGCCTGGGTCGCAGCCGGGCGAAAGAGAAGATCTCGACGGCCTGAGCGCGCGCGTTGCTGCCGTTGGCGCGGCGCCAAGCTCCTTGCGGAACCGCTGTTCAGGGCGTTATTCGGCCGGAGCGGGCACCACTGCGCGGCGGAATCGGATGCGCGCGCCGCCGGCGCAGAGCAGGCTCGCCATCAGCAAGCCCGCGACCACCACCAAGACCAGCCGCGGCCGGCCGGAATCGATGATCATGCCGTACGGCACCGGCATGATCGCCCCGCCCAACGACATGCCCGAGCTGACAAAGCCGAACACCTTGCCGATCTGGCCCGGCGGGGCCGCGTCCTTGACCATCACGTCGCGCGGGGTGCGGCTCGCCCCGGTCATCAGGCCGCCGACGAACAGCACGGCGATGGTCGCCAATTCGGCCATCGGCACGATCCCGACCCATAAGAGGATCGCCGCCGCGCCGATGGTCAAGATCACGACAAACGGCAGATGGCGGTCGGTGCGGTCGGCAATCCAGCCGCCCAGCAGCACGCCGCAGATGCCGCCCACCATCCAGCCGGTCAGCGCCGAGGAAGCAGCCTCGATCCGCATCCCATTGGCGCGATGCAGGATCGTGATCAGCCAGGATTGGATGCCGGCGCCGGCCATCGACGACACCATAAAAAAGGCGAAGAACATCATCACCGACCGGCCGAGCAGCAGTCGCGCGCCGGAGATTGCCGGCTGGGACCGGCTGGGCGGCTCGCGGCGCTGGTCGATCAGAATGCGGCTCTGCCACAGGATCGTCAGCACTACCGGCACGCCGAGGAGGCCAACCAGGGTCAATGCCGACCGCCAGCCGAGCAGCAGGGTCAACGCCGCCGTCGCCGGGGGTGCGACGGCAAAGCCGATGTTGCCGACAAAGGTATGAAAGGCGAAGGAGCGGCCGAGCTTGCCGCGGTCGACCGAGCCGCTGAGGATCGAGTAATCCGCCGGGTGGATCACCGAATTGCCGGCGCCCGACAGCAGGGCCAGCAGGATGATCTGCCAAAAGGCGGTCGCGAACCCCATCGCCGAGACCGACAGGGCCATGGTCAGGGTGCCGCCGACCAGGAACGGCCGGGCGCCGTAGCGGTCGACGAGAAACCCCATCGGCGTCTGCAGCAGGGCCGCGGCCCCCGACATCACCGCCATCGCCAGACCGAGCTCGGCAAACGACACATCGAAGCTCTTCTGCCAGGCGATGAACACCGGCGGCAGGCAGAGCTGATAATAATGCGACAGAAAATGGCCCGCGCCGAGCAGCGCATTGACCCGGGTGTCGCGACCGAATGCCGGAAATTTGAGCATCCGCCATCGTGCTATAAACCGGGCACGCGGTCGAGAGCGAAACCGGCGGTTGCCCCTCGGCGCGCGCGAGGCTGACTTGCCGAAATCGCGCACCCGAGCACCCGGCGGGCCGGTGGCGCGCCGCGGCTGCCGATCAGCCAGCCTTATTCGCCGCTTGCGCCGGAGTCGGCGGATGGCATGATGGCTCCCCTGGTGGACAAAGGAGCAACTCGCAGCCATGCACGTCGCATCGATCGCCCGGCCGGGGCATGATTTGGGGGAGCCCTATTATGCCACCGAGAACGGTCTGCTGTTCGCGGGCGATTGCCTCGCCTACCTGCCGGGGTTGCGAGACGAGTTGGTCGACACGATCTTTGCGGACCCGCCTTTCAATCTCGGCAAGACCTACGGTCGGCGGACCAGCGATTCGCGGGCCGATGCCGACTATATCAAGTGGTGCCGAGCCTGGCTCGGCGAGTGCGTTCGCCTGCTGTCGCCCGGCGGTTCGCTGTTCATCTATAACCTGCCAAAGTGGAACATCCTGCTCGGAGCATTCCTGATGCAGGAGCTGCACATGGAATTTCGACACTCGATTGCCATCGAGATCAAGAGCTGCCTGCCGATTCCGGGCCGGCTTTACCCAGCCCATTACAGTCTCCTGTATTTAACGAAAGGTAAACCGAAGACGTTTCGCAAGATCCGCACTCCCATCGAGACGTGTCGGCATTGCCGCGGCGAGATCCGCGATTATGGCGGCCACCGCGGGGCCATGAATTCGACTGGGCGTCAATCTCAAGGATGTCTGGACGGACGTGCCGCCAGTCCGTCACTGGAAATTCAAGAGCCGCAAGCGTCTGTCTAATGCGTTGTCGACCAAGATTTTAGACCGGGTTGTCGAGATGACGACGAACCCAGGCGAGTTGGTCCTGGACCCATTCGGTGGCAGCGGCACGACTTACGCCGTTTGCGAGCGCCGCCATCGCCGCTGGATTGGAGTGGAATTTGATTTCTGTCCCGAGATCGTTGAGCGGCTGGAGACGCGAGGCCTGGAACACCACCGCAACGACGATTTCATCGATGAGCCGCATGTCGCCTTCGCTGGTTGGCCCTCCGCTGCGGAGTAATCACCCGGTCAGCCGGCGGCTCCTTCCCAGATTGGTTACCCGCTTTGGAAGGGGCGGTCCCACGCCGTCATGCCCGATAGAGAGTATCAGCAGCGGGCTGAATTGACCCTTTGCTCGATCGACATGGTCCAGGGCGGCTCTGAAGCTTGGGCAGCGATCCGTCAGGAAATACGCGGTCCGGTCGGCCGGGACCACGATTACCCCGACATCGATGTTCCCCAATTCAATCGCGCGCATAAGGTGCGTCAGATCGTTCGTCAAAAGATCGCTGCGCGCGGATATCTGAAGCTCGACGCCAATAGAGACTTCGGCGCCGTCGTGGTGGACACACTTCGTCCAATCTATTCCGCCTGTGGTGATTTTAATCCAGCCTGGTACATCCGCGAATCTTCTATCGAGCATTTCGCGGACAGCAGCACCACTATTGTCATTTCTTTTTTCCACAATGCGCAGATCAAAATCCGTTATTAGTTTTTTCACCTCCTCAACCAGCCCGATGAGCCCGAGCCTCGCAACTCTGCGATCGAAGCCATCATAAGATCGCGTGTCGACGATCTGGGGCATTAACCAACTCTGATCTCCCGCTTCGGAAGGCGCTACCGATTTGTTTCGAACTTGTTACCTGCCGCTCATCCTCGACGTGGGGTCGCCTGGCGAGCCTGCCGTCGGTCGACCGCTTGACTCGTTTCTGCGCCGCGGAATACCGTTCGCCGTGCCGAAATGGGCTGGGAAGGCCGTTTCGGGGGCAGGGCAGAGCGAACAGGCAGCAGCGAAGGAGGTCACCAATGGCGGCGTACAAGCTGATCTCGGCGGATTCCCATATCGTCGAGCCGCCGGACATGTATGCGAGCGCGGATCGAACCCAAATTCCGCGACCGCGCGCCGAAAATGGAGCGGCGCAAGACCCCGACCGGCCGCGAATACGACGCCTGGATGATCGATGGCATGCAGGTCGGCACCCTGGGTGCGGTGATGCAGGCCGGGCAGCGTTTCGAGGACCCGTCGCAAATCGACTTTCTCGGCGTCTGGGAGGATGTCCGCAAGGGCGGCTACGACGCGCATGCGATGATCACCGAAAATGAGGAGGACGGGGTGTGGGGCTCGTGCCTGCAGCCGAGCCAGGGGCTCTTCTGGTATCGCGTGCCCGGACAGCGCGCTGCTGTCCGAGATCTGCCGCGTCTACAACGACTGGATCACCGATTTCTGCAAGCCTTATCCGGAGCGGCTGAAGGGCATCGCCATGCTCAATGTCGACGATGTCGACGAGGGCTGCCGCGAGCTCGAACGCATCGAAAAAGCTGGGACTGGTCGGCGCTTTCATTCCGGTCTCGCCATTGCCCGACAGGCCCTATCGCGACCCGGTTTATGATCGGTTGTGGGCGACCGCGCAGGACAACGACATGCCGCTCCTGATGCACATCGCGACCAACCGCGCCGGCGTTCCGGGTTGCGAGTTCACGATGAATATCGGCGAGCTGACCGGCGCCGGCCGCTCGACCACCGACCATTGGGTGCGCTATTCGCTGTGGCGCGATGGTGTTCGCCGGCGTCTTCGACCGCTTTCCGCGGCTCAAGGTCGGCTCGGTCGAGCACGAGACCGCGTGGATCCCGCACTGGCTGAAGCAGATGGACTTCACCTATCGCGAGCGGCCGGTGTTCACCAAGGGCTGGAAGTCGGTCGAAGCGGCATGCTGCCGAGCGATTATTGGCAGCGCAACATGTTCGTCGAGTTCATGGAGGACGATCTCGGCGTCGAGCTGCGCAAGTACATCGGGGTCGACAACATGCTGTGGGGCAGCGACTTTCCCGCACGCCGAATCGACCTGGCCGCAATCGAAGCAGTTCCTCGACCGCATCTTCGAGGGCGTGCCCGAGGAGGACCGGCGCAAGATCACCGCCGACAACGCCGCCAAGCTGTTCGGCTTTCACCCGAACTAGGGCAAGCCGGCATCAGATCGCTTCGCAGAGCCTGTCCTCGGGCGGCGCGCTCGCGCCGACCGGTGGGCTTGCAATGACAGGCTTGCCTCGTCATTGCGAGGAGCCACGAGGCGACGAAGCAATCCGGCATCAGCGGACGCTGAGACGCACCGCGATCTGGACGGGTTTGTGGCCGTGGCCAAGGCCTCGGCAGCTGGCGCCTGGCCAGATGAAGTGGGTCGCGGTCGAGCGCGAGCGCGTTGTGCTGGCGAATGTCGATGGCGTCTTCTACGCGTTGCGCGACGTGTGCGGGCACAAGAACGCACCATTGTCGCGCGGCCGGCTGATCGGCTGCCTGATCGAATGCCCGCTGCATTTCGCCCAGTTCGACCTGCGCACCGGCGAACTGGTCAACGGGCCGGTCTCGACCGCGGTGCCGGTCTACGAGGTGCGGGTCGAGAGCGACATGGTCTATGCGAGACAATCAAAAGAATGACCGCTATCGAGGACCGGCGGGCGATTGCGCTCAGACGCCCGGGTACCAGTATTGGTCGATTTCGTTGGTATAGGCCCGGTCCGACCAGTCCGGGTTCTCGGTCGATGCGTAGCGCGGGGCTTTCTCCAGCCTGCCGCGATCGATGTCGATGACGTAGCCGGTGACGCGCCTATCGTAATTCAGCGCCTTCCACGGCAACGGGACCCGGTGTTCGCCGATGCCGAACAGCCCGCCGAACGAGGCGACGGCGTAGGCCACCTGGCCGCTGTATTTATCGATCATCATATGATGAATCCGACCGAGATGCTTGCCCTCTCGGTCATAGACCGCGGTGCCCTCGACCTTGTCCGAGGCGATCAGCCACTCGGTTTCCTCGGTCGCCAAGCCGCGCTCGCCGACATTTGTCGTATAGTTCATCTCGCCGTCTCCGAACAGCCGCAGACGATCCGGAAACAGATCCTTTGACCGCGGGTTCCGCGTTCGCGGCTAACCCGCGGACGACACCTCTCAACGGTGCCGAAATTGCCTCAGTCGATCCGCGGCGCATACACTCCTTTAAAGGTGACGTTGCAGCCGGGCACGTCGATGTAGTTTTTGATTGTGCCGGTGATCGTGACGCTCGGCGTCGAGGCAATGATGGTCGCCGGGGATACGGTAAGGCTATACTGGTCCGGTGTAGTCAAAAAATTTGGCTCGGCTATTCACCGCAAAACCATCGTAATTCCCCGTACCATGCATTTGCTTTACCGTCGATTTGCTGGCATTTTCCAGCGTAAACGCGGCGCGCAAGAAAACGAAGGAGAGAGAAGTATTGGTATCGGTGCTCAGCAATCTTCGGACGAAAGATCGAGACCTCTGCATCGTCCACAGCGCTGCCGTAAACGCCCGGCACGCGCCGTCGTCGAGGCGGTGACGGTGGCAATTCCTTGCCATACGCGCTGGCTGTCCAGCGCAAATGCGGAGCCCGGCAGGGACGCCAGCACCAGCGCCGCGCCTCCCGCCGCCGTGACCGCCAGGCGAAGTCCAGGCCTGACTTTCGTGACCGGGTTTATCGCCATGTTCTTCCTCTCCCGAATATCAGATCGCGTTGTACGGGGCTGCGGGTCGGGCCGGCGGATTTTATTAACTATTCAGCCACCAGGATACAGCCAGATAAGGACATGTTGCAGGCAACGATAATAGATCCTTCGCGAGTGATTTACAACCGAATTTTGCGATTGGCTCCGAGGGGCCTTTCAACTCGTCCCTGCCGGTCGCGTCTCGGCATTGCACCAATCATCTCGAGGCAGGTCACGCGGCGCCCTGCGGGCGGTGGCGCTTGACCGCTTCGGGATTGGTCGAGTCGGCGCCCATATAGATGCCGCGCTCCCATTGGCGCTTCAGCGGGTCGGCGACCTGCAGCGCCATGCGGCCGATCCGCTCGATCTCGATCTCGACGTTCTCGCCGTCCTGCAACGCGCCGAGCCCCTCGTGGTTGGTGCCGCAGGCGATCAGGTCGCCGCTGTTCAGAGTCATCACCGTCGAGGCGAACTCGATCAGCTCCGGCACCCGGTGCTCCATGTCGTCGGTATTGTAGTGGTGGCGCAACTGGCCGTCGTTCCAGAAGCGCACCACGAGGTTGTTGGGCTCGGCGATTTCGTCGGCGGTGGCGATGCACGGGCCGATCGGGGCAAAGGTATCGAACGACTTGCCGAGCCAGCTGCCGGCCTTCCAGGTGCGCCTGCCCTCGCCGCGCGCCGACACGTCAATCAGGCAAGTGTAGCCGAACACCGCGCTGCGCCAGTCCGCCTGGGCAACTTTCTTCGCCGGCCCCTTGATCACCAGCGCCAGCTCGGCCTCGTGCATGAAGATCCACGGCTCGGTGAGTTCCGGCAGGCGGATCGTGTCGCCGGGCCCGACCACGGCCTCGGGGTTCTTAAGGAACATGTTGAGCGGCCGCGCCTCGCGCTGCGCGTGCTCCCAGTAATTGGCGATGCAGCACAGGATCTTGCCGGGCCGCGGCAACGGCGGGCACAGCCGGACCGAGGCGAGCGGCAGGGCCTCGCCCTCAGCTGCCACCCGCTCGAGCGCCGGGCGCAGCCGCTCGAACCCGTCGATCATGCCCTGCATCGTAAATTGCGGCGTGTAGCCCCGCTCTACGATCCCGGCGAGGCTGACCACCCCGCGCTCGGTCAACAGCCCCGGCGCCGGCTCGCCGCGCCCGGACGCCTCGAACAGCACCAGCTTCATGATCTGACCTCCGCAAATCTTGAAGCGCAGATTAGCGGCTTCGGCGCATGGCAACCATGGCGATTCTCCCGGTTGACACCCCGCCTGGCGCGGGCGGAACGTTTGCCCGGCACGGGTGGATGGGAGAGAGCGATGGAAATTCGCCGCATGGGACCGCAGATCGGCGTCGAGGTGACCGGCGTCGATGTCAAGACGCTCGACGAGGCGAGCTTTGCGCCGATCTATCAGGCGTGGCTCGACGGCAACGTCATGGTGGTGCGCGACCAGGAGCTGACGATCCCCGATTTCCTGCGCTACAGCCGCCGCTTCGGCCCGGTCGTGCCGCATCCGTCGAAATCGACGCGCAACCCGGACTATCCCGAGATCACGATGCTCGGCGTCGACAAATTCGACGCCGACGGCAAATTGCGCGACGAGATCTACCGCCGCGGCGCCGAGGGCTGGCACACCGACGGCGCCTACAACCAGGCCCCGTTCAAGGCGACCCAGCTCTACGCGCTGGCGGTGCCGAGCCGCGGCGGCAACACGCTTGTTCGCCAACGGCTATGCCGCCTATCGAGGCATTGCCGCGATGGCTGAAGGAGCGGCTCGACGGGGTGATCGGCGCCTTTTCCTATGGCGGCCGTCGCGGCAAGGCGCGGCTCCTGAACCCGGAGGACCAGGACTGGACCCCGGTGTTCCACCCGATCGTCCGCACCCATCCCGGAGACCGGGCGCAAATCGCTCTATTTCGATCCCGGCAAGATCGTGCTGGCTGGTCGGCATCGAGGACGAAGGAAAGCGACGCGCTGATCGCCGAGCTGAAGGAGCGCATGATCACCCCCGACGCCGAGTACCACCACGTCTGGCGCAAGGGCGACATCGTGATCTGGGACAACCGCTGCTCGTACCACAAGGCCGCCGGCGACTACCCGCCCGAGGAAGACCGCATCCATTGGCGGGTGTCGATCAACGATTTCGGCGTCGACGCTCTCGAGGCCGCGGAGTAGCGCGCATGACCATCAAGATCGTCCCGTTCGCGGCCGGGCTCGGCGCCGAGGTTTGCGGCGTCGACATCCGCGAGCCGCTTTCCCTCGACACTCGCGACGCGATCCGCGCCGCTTGGCTCGAGCATCTGGTGCTGCGGTTTCGCGACCAGCCGATGACCGACGCGCAGCACATGGCGTTCACCCGCCAGTTCGGCGAGCTCGAGTTCAACCCGGCAGCGCTGATCGCCAGGCAATACGGCGTCGAGACCCAAACCCAAGGCCGGCGCCGCGAGATTCCGCCGGAAATCTCGGTCATTTCGAACATCGTCGAAGACGGCAGGGCGATCGGCGGGCTCGGCGACGGCGAGGCGTTCTGGCACACCGACAGCTCGTTTGTCGACGTGCCGCCGGCGGCGAGCCTGCTGCGCTCGCTCGAAATCCCGCCGCCGAGCCCACGCGGCAACGGCGCCACCTATTTCCTGAATATGTATTCGGCCTATGACATGCTGCCCGAGGACACCAAGCGGCGGATCGACGGCCTGACCATGATCCATGCCGCGACGCATTCGAGCGGCGGCAAGGCGCATCAAGGGTTCGAGACCGTCGCCGACGTCAGCAAGGTGCCGGGCGCGCATCAGCCAATGGTGCGCACGCATCCCGAGACCGGGAAGAAGGCGCTGTTTCTCGGCCGCCGGATCAACGCCTATGTGATCGGGCTCGCGGTCGAGGACAGCGAGGCGCTGCTCGACGCGCTGTGGGCGCATACGACCCAAGAGAAATTCACCTGGCGCCAGGATTGGCGGGTCGGCGACCTGATCTGGTGGGACAATCGCTGCGCGATGCACCGCCGCGACGCCTTCGACCCGGTGAGCCGCCGGCTGATGCACCGCACCCAGCTCAAGGGCACCCGGCCGGTCTGAGGTTCGGGTCCCGAGGGGCAACATCCCGAGGGCGCTCAGCGCGGCGGCGAGCGAACCACCGACTTGATCGCGCCGCGCGGCCGTCCCGAGACTTCGGCGATCTTGCGGTCTTCGGCCTCGATGTATGGCTTGGCGACGGCATCCCCATCGAGGCCGCCGAGCTCGGAACGCGGGACCTTGCGGTTCGAGCTGCGCGCGCCGTCCTCATAAGACACGTCGAAAAAGACAAAGCCGCCGCCATTGGCGGCCTTCTCGCGTCTGCGCATGTTTCACCTCATGGATCGAGGTCGGTTCGGCGCCGGCCCCAAAGGGCAGCACCGGCGATTCAATCAGGCTTGCCGGGCTCGCGCTCGAGCCGATCGAGAAAACACTCGAAATAAGTCCATAGCTCCGCGGCGACGTCCCGCGCCGCGAGCGGCCTGCCCGGCCCCGCTTTGACCATTTCCTGCTGCTGGCGCGACGCCTCGCAGGCGAGCAGGGCCGCGGCGATCTTGTTCCCCTCTGACATGGCCGGATCCTCGGGCTGTGGCCGCGAGCGGCCATCGGCCGTCATGCTCGCGCATGTTCCCGCCGATGGCTAGACCGTGCGGGTCCTGTCGACCACGCGATAGGTCTTCAGCCCCAAGCCGCGCGCCAAATCCTTGGCCCGCTTTTTTGCCTGTTCCTTGTCGTCGACCAGGAAAATCTCGGGCTGCCCGATAATGCCGCTGCCCTCCTCCTCGCGTTTGGACAGGGTCGCGCGAAAGCCGGCGCCAGCCTGCTGGATCGTCAACCGGACGATCATGGCTCGGCCTTGGCGTCAGCCGCCGCCTCGCCGTTGCCTTCGGCGCGGCTTTTGGACGGCGCGATACGGTCTCGCGCCGCCTGAAGCCACGGCTCGCGCACCACCCGGCCGCGGTGCAGCCAAGGCGGCCCGTGCGGATCACTCGCTTCATAAAGGGATTGCGCCAGTTCCTCGACCGAGCGCCGCGTCTCTGGTTCAGTCCCCGTCTCTGGTTCAGTCCCCGTCTCTGGTTCAGTCCCCGTCTCTGGTTCAGTCCCCGTCTCTGGTTCAGTCCTCGTCTCTGGTTCAGTCATAGCAAGCCTCGCACCCGATTGATCTTGTTTGGGGACGCTGACGGCGCGGTCATCGAGACAGTCAGTCCGACAAGCGGGCGAGATCGTCGAGCACCGCTGCGATCAGCTCCCGGCGGCGGGGATCCTGGGCATCCGGCGTCGCCGCGAAGAGCTGAATGAGATAGCGGGCCTTCGCCGCGGCTTCGGCCCAACTTACCGACGGCGCGGCCAAGGCGTAGCGCTCGAATTCCTGTTGGCGATGCGCCAAAGCGGCCTGATCGTCCTGGACCTCGTGCAGGCGCCGGCGAATTTCGGTCGATTTCTGTGCCGCCATGCCGCGATGCTCGTCAAGATCGACCGGGCGCTGCGTCATGCCCGGATGCTCCGTCGCGCGGGCCGCCATGCGGCCGCCCGCTCCGCCCATTCCAGCTTCTGCACCTCGAGAACTCCCTCAGAGCGGCGGGTTCCGCCATCCAGCCAACAGTGTGAAAAGGGCCAGCCCGCTACCCTGGCAGCTTATATCGTCATTGCAGAGATCAAATTCAATCACTGTGAGCGACAATTAAGAAGCTGAGGAAATCCTCGAAATATCGATTTTCTGATACTGCAACCGGCTATTGCGGGTTCATTATTTGTGGAATTGCCATTTGGCCATAAAGCCTGGGGTATAACTTGGGTTCCGACCAGCAGCCATGCCTCAAATCCGGCCCCCGGCGCTGGGTCGATTTCCGATCAGCCATCAGAGCACCCCACCCGATCAAGATTCACCAGCCGTCATTCGAAGGCGACGCGGGATCGCATCCGCCATCTATAACATCATCCCGATAAACTTTTATTATCGGGAATTTGCGCGATCTGGAAATTCGATTTCCTATTGTGGTTGGAAATTTACACCCCATTTGAACCTGAGGCGGCAGATTATTGTCGTTATAAACACTTTCACCTTGATCCAGAACCTGCGGCTCGGCGATCGTCGCCGGACGCGCATGTTGGTGCGGGGAGACACTCGATGACATTGCGTCCGTTGCAGGATCGCGTCGTGGTCCGGCGCGTCGCCGCGGAAGAGAAGACTGCCGGCGGCATCTTCATCCCCGATACCGCGCAAGAAAAGCCGATGGAGGGCGAGGTCGTTGCGGTCGGCCCGGGCGCCCGTTCGGAAAACGGCAAGATTTATCGGTTGGATGTCGAGGTCGCCGACCGCGTTCTGTTCGGCAAATGGTCGGGCACCGAGATCAAAGTCGACGGCGAAGAGCTGATCATCATCAAAGAATCGGACCTCATGGGCGTGGTTGAAAAAACCAGCGTCGCTGAAAGCCGCTTGAAGGAGCCGTCATCATGGCAGCAAAAGACATCAGATTTAATTCGGACGCGCGCGATCGGATGCTGCGCGGCATCGATGTTCTCGCCGACACCGTCAGGGTGACGCTCGGCCCCAAGGGACGCAACGTCGTGCTCGACAAATCCTATGGTGCGCCCCGCATCACCAAGGACGGGGTCACTGTCGCCAAGGAGATCGAGCTTGCTGACAAGTTCGAGAACATGGGCGCGCAGATGGTCAAGGAGGTCGCCTCACGGACCAGCGACCAGGCCGGAGACGGCACCACCACGGCAACCGTGCTGGCGCAATCGATCGTGCGCGAGGGGGTCAAGTCGGTGGCCGCGGGCATGAACCCGATGGATCTGAAGCGCGGCATCGACATTGCGGTCGAGGCCGTCGTCGCCGATTTGAAGAGCCGCTCGAAAAAGGTCTCGACCGATGCCGAGATCACCCAGATCGGCACGATCTCGGCCAATGGCGACAGCGAGATCGGCCGGATGATCGCCGAGGCGATGCGCAAGGTGGGCAAAGAAGGGGTGATCACGATCGAGGAGGCGAAGAGCCTCGAAACCGAGCTCGAAGTCGTCGAAGGCATGCAGTTCGACCGCGGCTATCTTTCGGCCTATTTCGTGACCAACGCCGAGAAGATGGTCGCCGAGCTCGACGATCCGTACGTCCTGCTGCACGAAAAGAAGCTGCCCGGATTGCAGGCGATGCTCCCGTTGCTCGAAGCTGTGGTGCAGAGCGGCAAGCCGTTGCTGATCGTGGCCGAGGACATCGAGGGCGAAGCGCTTGCCACTCTGGTCGTAAACAAGCTGCGCGGCGGGCTCAAGGTGGCGGCAGTCAAGGCGCCGGGTTTCGGCGACCGGCGCAAGGCGATGCTTGAAGACATCGCCGTGCTAACCGGCGGCCAGGTGATCAGCGACGATCTTGGGATCAAATTCGAGAACGTCACTCTCGACATGCTCGGCCATGCAAAAAAGGTGCGGATCGAGAAAGAGAACACGACAATCATCGACGGCGCCGGCAAGAAGGAGCAGATCCAAGGCCGCCTCACCCAGCTGCGCGCCCAGATCGAGGAAGCGACCTCGGATTACGACAAGGAAAAGCTGCAGGAGCGCCTGGCCAAGCTCGCCGGCGGGGTCGCGATCATCCGGGTCGGCGGCTCGACCGAGGTCGAGGTCAAGGAGCGCCGTGACCGGGTCGACGACGCGATGCACGCGACCCGCGCCGCGGTCGAGGAAGGCGTCGTCGCCGGTGGCGGCGTGGCACTCCTCCACAGCATCAAGGTGCTGGCCAAGCTCAATCCCGAAAACAACGATCAGAAGGCCGGCATTGCTATCGTGCGCCGCGCATTGCAGGCGCCGGCCCGCCAAATCGTCGCCAATGCTGGTGGCGAGGGCTCGGTCGTCGCCGGCAAGCTGCTGGACAAGGGCGATGCCAATTACGGCTTCGACGCGCAGACCGGCCAGTTCGCCGACATGATCAAAAGCGGCATCATCGATCCGACCAAGGTCGTGCGCCTCGCCCTTCAGGGTGCTGCGTCGGTGGCCTCGCTGCTGATCACCACCGAGGTGATGATCGCCGATAAATCCGACAAAGCCGCGTCGCCGTTGCCGAATGGAGGCATGAACGGGGGGATGGGCGGCGGGGCGGGGTTCTAAGACCGCTGCTGCATCGGTCCGCGGCTGATGAGCACCGCTGTTTTTCCTGAAACGGCGGAGCGGCGGTGCTCGGCGCATTTTCGAGCAGCATTGAGCGGATAGCCGGGAGGCCTGCGATGGAAACCAGCACGATGCGGCACCTGCGGCTTGCTGCCGAAGGCGGCGACGCCGCCGCGCAATTCAATCTCGGCGTCCTCTACGACAGCCGGCAGGACGATAACGGGTATGCCGTCGACGGCAACCGGCCCGAGGCGCTCAAGTGGCTGTTGGCCGCGGCCGAGCAGGGCTTGCCGCGCGCTCAGAACCGGCTGGCCGAACTCTATGCCGGTGGTCGGAGCACGGCGGCAAATCAGGTCAAAGCCTGTGCCTGGTTTCTGCTGGCGTCGACGAGCTCGCACGGCATTCACCGCCAACATGCCCGGTCAGGATACGAACGGATCGCCTCTCGTCTGAGCGCGGCGCAGCTTCTGAAGGCCAAGCGGCTGGCGGGGCGGTGGCGGGCGGCAGATCGCAACCAAGTCGCCGCGGCGGCATCGCCGAAGAGCCATTAGTGAAGGACGAGCATGATGAAAACCTGGTTTGTCCCCCCCATCGTGGTGCCGATTTTTGTGATCATGATGGTCGCGGCATTCGCCGCCTATCACGCATTCCACTGATCATGGGAGAATTTGTAGCCAGCGCTGATCTTGCAGACGGAGCGAATTCATGAGCATCGCGAGCGACGGCAGGACGAACGGGTTTGGTGAATGGGCGCCGGCCCGCCGGCCGAAAACGGCCGGTGATGCCGCTGCATCCGAGAAAGCCGGCGGCATCGCCGCGGCGATTGGCGACCGGAGCGCGACCGCACAAGATCAGCGCCCGCATCGCCCCTGGCTCGTTCCGGGAGCCGGCAGGCTCTGACGCGAGTTCGAGCAACGGACGAGCAGCGCCAGCCGCCGCGGCAGGTAGGGTTGTGCGAGCAGGCGGCAGGGCCTATGGTCGTCGGTGTCGGCTCTCCGTGGTCGGGCTTGCTCCCGCTGCTCGCGTTCGAGCATCGGACCCGCTCCCCTTACCGTGCTGCAGTTTGACCCGCCGCCTGCTCCGGGCGGCGGCTATCCCGTGTTGGAAGGACGAAAATGGCGATCGGAACCGTGAAGTGGTTCAATATGCAAAAGGGTTACGGCTTCATCCAGCCCGAGGACGGCACGCAGGACGTGTTCGTCCACGTCTCGGCGGTCGAGCGCTCGGGCATCGGCAATCTGCACGAAGGTCAGAAGCTGACTTTCGAGCTCGAGCGCGGCGACCGCGGCAAGACCTCGGCGGTCAACCTGAAGCAAGCCTAGCCCGCATTTCTCGACGGGGGCTTGCCGGGGGTGCCGCGGCCTCGCGGCGCTTCCCTCGGCGCTGCCGGCAACGCGGTAAAAACGATCCAAAGGAACAGTCGCTGATGCAAGTTTTCGTGCGCGACAACGACCTCAATTCGGCGTTGCGGGTCTTGAAGAAAAAGATGCAGCGCGAGGGCACCTTTCGCGAAATGAAGCGGCGGCGGGCCTACGAAAAGCCGTCGGAACGTCGGGTGCGCGAGAAGGCCGAAGCAGTCCGCCGATACCGCAAGCTGATGCGCAAGCGCCTCGAGCGCGAAGGCTACTGAAAAGACGCGATAAGCGGCGCCGCCAAGGCGGCCGCCGGCCGTCGGTGAATGCCTTGCGATCGTCTGGTTTTGGGGCCGCCGCCTATCCGGCGGCGACGGCGCGGCGGCCAGGCTTGCCGGAGCCGATGGCGAAGCGGTCGAGCAGGCGTAGGGCGACCCGCGGGCTGACGAAATGCGAGACGTCGCCGCCGAGCGCGCCGATCTCCTTGACGAAACGCGACGAGATGGACTGGTAGGGGTCGGAGGCCATCAGAAAGATGGTCTCGATCTGCGGGTTGAGGCGGGCGTTTATCGCGGCCATCTGAAATTCGTACTCGAAATCCGACACCGCCCGCAGCCCGCGGATGACCACTCCGGCTCCGACCGACTCGGCGAAGCTCATCAGCAGCGTGTCGAAGGCGCGCACCTCGATCCGCTCGGCGTCGCCGTTTTCGAGATGG
Source organism: uncultured Alphaproteobacteria bacterium (assembly GCA_963703665.1). Lineage (GTDB taxonomy): Bacteria > Pseudomonadota > Alphaproteobacteria > ATCC43930 > CGMCC-115725 > AP-15. The sequence continues at coordinate 239,902 of CAVPFB010000004.1, forward strand.
GCGACCTCGTCGCGCACGATCTCGACCCGCTCGTCGGTCGCGAACAGCGGACCCTTGCCGTCGTTGCGGGCGACGCCGATGACCAGCCGGTCGACCAGCTTGGCCGCCCGGCGGATGATGTCGGAGTGGCCGTTGGTGATCGGGTCGAAAGTGCCAGGATAAATCCCGACGCGCGGCTGGATCATGCGTCCCCCTTATCGGTCTCCGACTTTGATCGGTCTCTCGACCTTGATCGATTGGTTGGTCTGCCGTCGTGTCGTCGGCCGCGGCATCGCCGTTGTCGCCGTTTTCTTCGGCGACCTCCGGCAGGCGCGCCACCGAGACGACGCGCTCGCCCTCGCCGACCTTGAAGATCACCACGCCCTGGCTGCGCCGGCGGGCGATGCGGATGTCGTGGACCGGGCAGCGGATCACCATCCCGCCATCGGTCACCAGCATGATCTGGTCGTTACCGCCGACCGGAAAGACGGCGACGACGGCGTCGTCGCGCCGGCGCAGGTCCATGTTGTCGATGCCCTGCCCGCCCCGCCCGGTGATGCGGTAGTCGTAGGCCGAGGTGCGGACGCCAAACCCTTTCTCGGTCACGCTCAGCACGCACTCCTCGCGCTGCGCCAGATCGGCGTAGGTCTCCTCCGAGATCGAGCCCTCTTCATCGCCCGGCTCGGCGTCCGTTTCCTCTGGTTCGGGCGCGAGGTCGCCCGGCTCGCCCTCCTCGCCGACCGGCCGGCGCCGCCGCGCGGCGAGGCTCAGATAGGCGTTGCGCACATCGGGGCCGACCTCCTCGTGGCGCAGGATCGACATCGAGATGACCAGATCGTCGCCGAGCAGTCGGATGCCGCGCACCCCGACCGACGAGCGCCCGGTGAACACCCGGACATCGCCGACCGGAAAGCGGATCGCCTTGCCGTTGCGGGTGGCGAGCAGCACGTCGTCGGCCTCGGTGCAGGTGGCGACGGCGATCAGCCGGTCGTCGGCATCCTCGCCCTCGAACTTCATCGCGATCTTGCCGTTGGCGCGAACATCGCCGAAATCGCTGAGCGCGTTGCGCCGGACATAGCCGTTGGCGGTCGCGAACATGACGGTCAGCTCGGCCCAGCTCTCCTCGTCCTCGGGCAACGGCATGACCGTCGAGATCGTCTCGCCCGGCACGAGATTGGGCAACAGGTTGACCATCGGCCGGCCGCGCGCCTGCGGCGTGCCGAGCGGCAGGCGGTGGACCTTGAGCTTGTAGACCCGGCCCGACGAGGTGAAGAACAGCACCGGCGCGTGGGTCGAGGCGACAAACACCTCGCTGAGGAAATCCTCTTCGCGGATCGCCATGCCGGCGCGACCGCGCCCGCCGCGGCGCTGCGCGCGATAGGTCGACAGCGGCACCCGCTTGATGTAGCCGGAGTGGCTGACGGTCACGACCATCGCCTCGCGCTGGATCAGCGCCTCGATATCGGCCTCGAACTCGACATCCTCGATCTGGGTCCGGCGTGGCGTCGCAAACCGCTCCCGGATCGCCAGCAATTCGCCGCGCAGCACTTCGATCAGCCGAACTCGCGAGCCCAGGATCTCGAGATAGCCGCCGATCTCGGCGATCAGCCCGCGCAATTCCTCGGCGATCTTGTCGCGTTCGAGCCCGGTCAGGCGCTGCAGCCGCAGATCGAGGATCGCCCGCGCCTGCTCGTCCGAGAGCCGGTAGGTGCCGTCGTCGGCGACCTCGCGGCCGGGCTCGCCGACCAGCGCCACCAACGGCGCCACGTCGGCCGCCGGCCAGGCGCGGCCCGTGAGGCCGGCACGCGCCGTTGCCGGGTCGGGAGCGGCGCGGATCAGGGCGATGATGTCGTCGAGGTTGGCGACCGCGATCAGCAGGCCAATCAGGGTGTGCGCACGCTCGCGGGCCTTGCCGAGAAGATAGCTGGTGCGCCGGGTGACGACCACCTCGCGGAACGCGATAAAAGCGGCGACGATGTCGCGCAGGGTCAAGAGCTCGGGCCGGCCGCCGTTCAGGGCCAGCATGTTGACGCCAAAGCTCGTCTGCAGCGCGGTGTGGCGATAGAGCTGGTTCAAGACGATGTCAGGCTCGGCGTCGCGCTTCAGCTCGACAACGACGCGCACACCGTCGCGGTCGCTCTCGTCGCGCAGCTCGGAAATGCCCTCGATCAGCTTTTCGCGGACGCACTCGGCGATGCGCTCGATCAGCTTCGCCTTGTTGACCTGATAGGGCATCTCGGTGAAGACGAGCGCCTCGCGGTCCTTGCGGATCTCCTCCACATGGGATTTCGCCCGCAGGATCACCGCACCCCGCCCGGTCTTGAAGGCGGCGTGGGTCCCGGCGCGGCCCATGATGATCCCGCCAGTCGGAAAATCAGGCGCCGGCACGTGCTCCATCAGCTCTTCGACGGTGATTGCCCCGTTGTCGAGATAGGCGCAGCAGGCGTCGATGACCTCGCCCAGATTGTGCGGCGGAATATTGGTCGCCATGCCGACCGCGATCCCCTGGGCGCCGTTGACCAAGAGGTTCGGCAGGCCCGCCGGCAATACCTTGGGCTCGCGCTCGGTCTCGTCGTAATTGGGCTGAAAGTCGACGGTGTCGTTGTCGAGATCGTCGAGCAGCGAATCGGCGACGCGGGCGAGCCTCGCCTCGGTGTAGCGGTAGGCCGCCGGCGGGTCGCCGTCCATCGAGCCAAAATTGCCCTGGCCGTCGATCAGCGGCAGGCGCATCGCGAAATCCTGCGCCATCCGCACCATCGCGTCGTAGATCGCCAGTTCGCCGTGCGGATGGTATTTGCCGATCACGTCGCCGACGATGCGGGCCGATTTGCGGTAGCCCCGGTTCCACTCGTTGCCGTTGACCTTCATCGAATAAAGAATGCGGCGGTGGACCGGCTTGAGCCCGTCGCGGACGTCAGGGAGGGCCCGTGCCACGATCACGCTCATCGCGTAGTCGAGGTACGAGCGCTTCATCTCGTCCTCGATCGTGACTGCGGTAATGTCGGGGGCGGAAGGCGGGGGCGGAACTGAGGTAAGGGCCAAGGGATCTCGGATGGATGGTGAGAGGCGTGCACGCGCCGCGACGCCGCGCTGATCTAAATATAGGAATTCGCGATCTGTTTACCGCATTTCGCAGGTGCGAACAAACAATTTAGGCCGATTTGTCAGTCGATGATGCGCACATGTTCCCAACAGAATAACACAATCTGTTCAATGGCTTATTTGCGTTGCCGAATTCTTGGGACGGGTACCGTGCCGGGCTAGCGACGATCGGCGGACGGCGAGGGCCGCGTCGCCCGGAACAAACAAGCCTCAACGGCTAAAAACGCCACGACCGGGACCGACGCTCCGACGAGGCCGCCGGCCTCATAGCCGATCCGACCCGCGACATAGAGCAGGACAATCATGCTGAGCGCCATCCCCGGCGCACCCAGGCCCCGCATTGCGGCGCTCCGATGATAGCCGATCCAAAACGCGAAGCGCGCCAGCACCCAAACCACAGCGGTCGCCAGAACGGCCCGCATCGCGGAACCGTTCGGGGAATAGGCCGCGAGACCAAAAAGCCCGGCCGCAAAGACCAGGATTTGCTCTAATGTGTTTTGCAAGTAACGTTGATTGACTCGCAGCCTCCGCGTTTCAAACCCGGAAAGCGGATCAAACGCGGGCGAAGACAGCCGCTCGTGAGCCACGGCCTCCACGCCGGTGACGAGGCAGAACAGGACCGCAAGGCAACAGCATTTCAGCGTAAAAAGCATCCTGCCGCCCAGGCTGTCCATGCCCGCCAAAGGCGGCGCGAGGTAAGCAACAGCCAGCCAGAGCAGAACTGCTGCCGGCATCGCCGCCGCGATCGCGGTCATGCCGGCGCGGCGCTCGCTGATAAAGCCGCCTTTCTCTAATTCTGCATCATTCATACCGGTAACCTACAGCGCATCCGCCGCCGACCGTTATCGATCGGCGATCTCAGTCGTCCTGCCTGCGTGCACGTCGACCGCGGTCCCCGGGCCCATCGGCCGGACGCGGTCAGCCTCGACGGACGTGCCGGCGAACGGCATCGAGCAGCACTGCGCACGGGGCGAGGCGCGGTCCCTCCCCGGCGTCGACCGGCGGGACGAGGGTCACGCCATAGCGGGGCAATTTATCGAGCGATGCCCGCGCCTCGGGGTGGTTCAGCAGCGGCGCGTTCAACGATGGGCCCACGATCACCGGGGTACCCCGCCCGATCGCCTCGGCGACCACCGACAGCGCCAGATTGTCGGCGATGCCGTGCGCGAGCTTGTTCAGCGAGTTGAAGCTGCACGGCGCGAACAGCAGCACCCCGCGCGGCGGCCGTGGGCGGATCGCCAGGTCGAAATACGATTCGACGACCTGCACACCCTCGACGTCCGCGAGATCGCGCGACGCGATCACGCGCGCGGCGTTCGGCGTCGGCAGCGCGATCACGGTTGAAAACCCGAGCCCGACCAGCCCGCGCAGGAGCTCGGGACAGCGCGCCGCCGTCGTCGTGCCGCTGAGCACCAGGTAGGCTACGTCAAAGCTCTCGCCCTCAGCTGCAGCGTCGCCGTCGGGGCTCATCTCGTTCTCCTTGGAGCTGCGCCGCCCTGCCGCTACCCGAACGTCACCTCGCGACCGCCGTCCGAGGCTTCCTTGATGGCGTCGACCAGACGGTGCAGGTCGACCGCGGTCGCAAAACTCGGCTGAGGATTTTCGCCGTCGCGGATCGGCCGATCCCGAATCGCCTGGGCGAACTTCGCGTACATCTGACCGACGTTGACGGCTTCACCCGAAGGCGTGGCCTGGGCGGCGATGATGAAACGCGCTGGCGCCGGCATCGGCGCGAGCCGGTTGCCGCCCTTCGCCCCGTGCAGCAAAACCTCGCTCAACTGCGGCAAATCTTCGCCCGATGCGACCAGGGTCCCGTCCCTGCCGTAGATCTCCATGCGATAGCCGCTGCCGGCGAACGGAATGGCGCCGACATGGACCGACGCCACCGCGCCACTCGCCAGGCGGCCGCTGACCAGCACGTTGTCGGGTGAGGTGACATCGAGCAATGTATTGGCGCCGGTGTCGCGCCACTGCTTCGCCTGGGTCGCCACCACCGCGGATAGTCGACGGAAGTCACCGGCGACAAAGCGCATTGCGTCCACCGTGTGGCCGTTGGCGATGGTCAGCGTGTTGGCGCCGAGCTCGGCGTCGCGCTGCCAGGTGCGGTGCGACGGCCGGGTCAAGACGCCCTCGCGCATCAGGCTGACATGGACGGCCATCACCTCGCCGACAAAGCCGGCCGCGACCAGCTCCTTCATGTGCATCACCGCAGGATTGACGCGGGCCTGCAGGCCGACCGCGGTGACCAGCCCATTGGCTTGGGCCAGCGCCGCCAATTCCACGGCCTCCGCGGTCGTCCGCCCCAGCGGCCATTCGCAATAGACGTGCTTGCCGGCCTCGAGCGCCGCTTTGGCCGGGGCGTAGTGCGAGGGCACCCGCACGACGACGGCAACCGCGTCGATCTCGGGTGAGGCGATCATCCGGCGGTAGTCGTCGAAGGCCAACCGGGCGCCCCAGGCTCGGCGCGCCGCCTCGGCGCTGTCGGCCTTGGTCGTGCAGACCGCGGTCAACTCCACATCGGAGCTGGCCTGCACCGCCGGCAGATGGGACCGGGCCGACCAGGTGCCGCTGACGCTGGCGCCGATCAGGCCCAGCCGAATCTTTTCCGCCATCTCGCCTCTCCCCGCAAGCTTCCTCGACGAAGCGTCAGCGACGCGCTGAAGACCGGCGCCGGAAGCGAGAAGACCATCTCCCCGATCGAGCCTTCCGCCGTCCCGGGATCGGAAAGCCTGCCCCGGCTCGGCACTCCAGTCAATCGAGCTGTCGCGATGTTTGGGCGTGCTTGACAGCGGATTGGGGCGTATGCGCTGATTTCCAGCACATCGGCTCGCAGGGGAGGAAGCCATGGCGTCAATCGCAACGGCCGTATCCGCGCAGATGTCCGCCGAGGAGTGGCAGACGCGGTGCGATCTGGCCGCCTGCTATCGCCTCGTCGACCTGTTCGGGTGGTCGGACCTGATCAACACCCGCATCACCGCGCGGGTGCCGGGGCCGCACGAGCATTTCCTGATCAATCCCTATGGTCTGCTGTTCGACGAGGTCACCGCGTCGTCGCTGGTCAAGATCGATGTTGCCGGCAACAAGGTCGATCCCTCTGATTGCGAGGTCAACAGCGGCGGCTTTGCGATACCCGGTGCCGTGCACATGGCACGGCCGGAGGTGGCTTGCGTGCTGCACACCCACTCGATCGCCGGCTGCGCCGTATCGATGCAAAAAGACGGGTTGCTGCCGCTCAACCAGCATGCGCTGCAGGTGATCGGCGATATCGCCTACCACGACTACGAGGGCGCCGCGCGCAGCCCCGAGGAACGGGCGCGCTTTCTCGCCGATCTCGGGGACCGCCGCATCATGGTGCTGCGCAATCACGGGCTGCTGGTCGTCGGCGAGAGCGTCGCGGCGGCCTTTGTCGCGACCTACCGCATGGAGCGGGCTTGCGCGATGCAGCTCGCCTTCCAGCAATCTGGCGCCGAATTCCACCCGATCGGCGAGAAAATCGTCAACGCCGCCGTTGATAATGCCAGGCGTCGCCTCGACGGCGGTAACAATCCGGCCAGGCTCGAATGGCCGGCCCTCCTGCGCAAGCTCGACCGCATCGACCAGTCCTATCAGCAATAGGCCGGGGAGGAAGCCCGGTCGTCACCAAGCCGAGCCGCTGCTTTCCGGACCGTGCGACGGGCCCTCAGTAGCTCGGCTTCGTGGCAAACGGCGTCAGCTGCAGCTCGTGGGTCCAGCACGACCGGTCCTGGGTGTGCAGGTACCAGAACGCCTCGGCGATCTTGACCGGATTGATCTGGAGATCGGGGCGGTTCTGGTTCCGCGGCAGCGCCCGGCTGCCGGGCAAATCGATGCTGCCGTCGATCACGATGTTGGCGACGTGGACGCCGTGCTCGGAGTATTCCTCGGTCAGCACCTGCGCCAAGGTGCGCATCATGACTCGGGGATAGTACAGCGACTGCCCGGTCATCCGCTTCTTGCCGCGCAGCGAGCTCGAATTGTTGGAAAAGAAGAACGACCCGGCGCCTTTCTTGCGCATCGCCGGCAACACTTCCTTGGCGACGAGAAACGGCCCGCGGCAGGCGATGTGCTGCGTGGTGTCGAACATCTCGACCGGGATGTGTTCGAGCAGCTCCTTGTCGGGCGGAAGATCGCGGCCTTCCAGATAGCCCGCGTTGTACACCAGAACGTCGGGGTCGCCCGCTTCGCTGCGGATCGTGGCGAACGCCGCCGCGATCGAATCCTGCGAGACGAGATCCAATTCGACGATCATGCATTCACCGCCCTGCTCGCGGATCGCCGCCGCCAGTCTCGAGGCATTGGCCTCCTTGCGGGTGGTCAGCACGGTGAAGAAACCCTCTCGCGCAAACTTCTGCGCGATCGCACCCCCCACACCCCAGCGCACGCCGACCGGCAACTCGCTGTCGTCCACCGGTTTGCCGTGCGCCAGCAACGTATTGCGGCCATCCGACTGCCACTTGGAGGTGGCGCCGATCACCACCGCAACCGGCTTGCCCTTGGTATTCGTCTTCATTCGGGAATTTCCTTCTTAGCTTGCACCGTTCGGGCGGATGGCGACTGCTTCCCGCCACACCCCAATCCTCGATCCGCGATGCTAGCGACAATACCCTCGGCTGTCAGCTATTGCTGCTGGTGAGCGCGCCGGCCGCGGCGCGACTTGAATTGGACTAATTGCCGGTCTAAATTCATCGAATGAGCCAATGATCGGCAGAGAATTCCGGTGCACATATCCGTCACCGACGCCAAGGCACAGCTGACCGAACTGGTGCGTCGCGCCGAAAACGGCGACGAGGTCGTGTTGACGCGGCATGGCCATGCGGCGGTGCGGCTGGTGCCGGTCAAGACGGCGCTAGACAGGAAATCCCGCAGGGCGCTCTTAGAAGAGGTGCAGGCTTCGGCCAAGCCAAGTCCGGGGCCAAGCGGCGCGCGCAGTCAGGATTTTCTTTACGGGGATGACGGTCTGCCCGGATGATCGCAGTCGACACATCGGCTTTGATGGCGATTTTGCTCAACGAACCGGATGCGGATGCCTGCAAGGGCGCGCTCGCAGCCGAAGACGAAATCCTGATTTCGGCCGGCACTGTGGCCGAAGCGCTGATTGTCTCGGCGCGACGCAACGTCGGCGTCGAGATGGCTCGGCTGATCGGCGGGATCGGTTGCGAGATCGTATCCGTCACACCGGCCGCGGCGCGGCGCATCGCCGAGGCCTATCGGCGATGGGGAAGAGGACTACACCCGGCTGCGCTTAATTTCGGTGATTGCTTCGCCTACGAGGTAGCAAAGGAACACGACTGCCGCTTGCTCTATGTCGGCAGCGATTTCGCAAACACCGATATCGAACGGGTGCTTTGAATACCGAGCCCTTTGGGCAGATGAGCAACGCGTAATCCGCCATCGGCATTGGCCGCAATACGCCGCGCTTTTCCATCTTACGGCAGCTGACGAGTTAACGCGGACGCCCGGGTACCACTTCGAGAAAGGTACAACCATCGGGCGTGAAGGCTTGGTGCTGCGAACCCGCCCGGTTCAAAAATGTAAGTACCAGGTCCGGAAGCACAATACTCGTCGACGTCTCCTGCGGACAGGCTTCCAAATTGCCCCGCGGCTAGGTCGGTGATCCGCCTTTGCGCGTGGGTCGAGGCCGGCGCTCCGCGTGATTGTTTAGGGGGCCGCCTTAGGTCCCGCCACAATGGCTTAAGATCAGCGAGGGCCGCGACGCTTGTCAGACGGCCCGGTCCCAGCCCCACCAGGCGCACAGCGCCTCGCCCATCACCAGTTCGAGATCGCGGCCCTTGAGCCACGGCAATTCCTCGGTGAACATCGTCACGCATTCTTTCCAGGAGCACGGCATCTTGGTGATGTCGGTGCCCCAGAACATGCGGTGGGGGCCGAACGCGTCGTAGACCTGCCGCAGATAGGAGTGCAGCGTCGGATACGGATAGGCCTCGCCAGAATAGTGCGGTACCCCGGTCGCCTTGACCGCCACATTGGGCAGCTTGGCCAACGCCAGAAGATCGGGCATGTGGGTCATCGCGGCGGCGTCTTTCAGCGTGCTCGTGCCGCCCCGGCCGCCCAGATGGTCGATCGTCAGGCGCAGCCCGGGGTGGCGCTCGGCGATCCGGCCGAGCTGCGCCAGCGAATCCGTCGCCAGCGCCGCGACCGGAACGCCGGCCTCTTCGGCCGCCGCCCACAGCCAGTCGATCGTGCCGTCGTGCAGCCAGCGCCGCGCCGGATCGCCGAGGAACCCGTAGCGCAGGCCGAGCATGCCCGGCTGCTCGCGCCAGCTGGCGATGCGGGCGCGCGATTCCGGCCGATCGAGCGGCACCGCACCCATGATCGCGAACCGGCCGGGGTAGTTGCGCACCGCGGCAAACGCCATCTCGGTCGAATTCGGGTCCCAACCCGGCGGATGAATGACCGCGGCGTCGACCCCGCCCTGATCCATCAGCCGGATCGCCTCCTCGGCCGTAAACGCCGTCACCTGCCGATGCGACAGGTTGCTCGGCAACCCCGATCCCCACAGATGAACCTGCGCGTCGACGATCTGCATCGATGCTCTCCCTTCATGGTTGCGCTCCGGTAGAGCACCCGCAGCGATCGCCGCGCTCACGCCGCCGCGGCCGGCCGGCGTTCTTGCAGCACCTCGCGGATCGCCGCCGTGATCCGCTGGCGGTCCGGAAACACATGACTTTCGAGCACCGGGCTGTAGGGGATCGGCACCTGCAGGGCGCAGACCCGCTTCACCGGGGCCTGGAGCCGCGCGAACGTCGCCATATCCTCGGTCACAACCGCTGCGATTTCGGCCGAGAAGCCGGCGGTCGGCCCGGCCTCGTCGGCGATGACGAGGCGCCCGGTCTTCTGCACCGAGCGGCGGATCGTTTCCGTATCCAATGGCACCAAGGTGCGCGGATCGACGATCTCGACCGAGATCCGCTCCTTCTCCAGCTCCTCGGCCGCGGCCAGCGCCTCGTGCACCAGCCAGGCGAGGGCAACGACTGTCACGTCGCTGCCCTCGCGCTTGATGTCGGCCCGGCCGAGCGGGATCGCGTAATCCTCCTCCGGCACCAATCCCTTGCGCGCCATCAGCCGGCCCAACTCGAACGAGACCACCGGGTTGTTGTCGCGGATCGCGGTCTTGAGGAGCCCCTTGATGTCGTGCGGCGTCGAGGGCAGGAACATCTTCAGCCCGGCCACATTCATGAACATCGAATAGGGCGACTGCGAGTGCTGCGCCGCGACCTGGCCGCCGCCGCCGACCGACGCCCGGAACAGGATCGGGAAATTCACCTGGCCGCCGAACATGTAGTGGATCTTGGCGGCCTGGTTGACGATCTGGTCCATCGCGACGAACGAGAACGTCACCTGCCGCCAATCGACGATCGGGCGGAAGCCGCAGCCGGCCGCACCGATCGCCATGCCGGTCAATGCCGCCTCGGTGATCGGCGTCGCCCGCACCCGCTCGGCGCCGAACTCCTTCAACAGCGGCGGCAGCGCGTCGGTCGACATGTAAAAGATCTTGGGGTCGCGCCGCATCTCTTCGGCGATGGCTTCGACGGCGGCCTCGTTGTAGGTCAGCTCACGCATCGTGCGCTCCTCACTTTCAAGACAATCCGTCCCAGAACGTCTAATTAATCAGGCAGGCTAACGTGTGGGTAATAGGTTCGCAAATACTCGTATGGGTCGCGGCTTTCGAGTTTTTGGCGTTCGTCGCATTCTTTCATAAGTCGCGTTCGCTCAGCTCCTGTCGTAGTCGGAAGCGCTTTAAAGTATTGGTCGAACCAAGCGCTTTGGTATTTCGCTGCGAGTAACGTGACTGCTACATTCTTTTCTTGGTGCGTGGGCCCCTTCGGCGCCGCCGTTTTACCTGTCAACCAGCTCAGAATACCCATGACCACCTCCGTTATTTACCAAGCTACCGCTTCCCTGTCCCTATTTCTGCCTTACATCACACGATCTCTATTCGACGAATTGACGATGCTACGAAGTGGGCAGCGCAAAGTACGGGACAGGCGAAGAAACTATTCATCGCGACCTTCGCAAAGGATGCACGAAGACCGCAATTCGGAGTCGGTCGCTCACGTCTCCTTGCTCCCATTTGTTGGTGTTCTTCGTGGTGAAGTATACATTTTAATACGTTACGCTCATACGTCAGGCTGCAAACACATCGTCGGTCGCCTGTTCGGGCAGCGGGAACGGGCTCGCCTCGGCAAAGGCGACGGCGGCGTCGAGGGCCCCCAAGATATCCCGCTCCATGCCGGCCAGCGCAGCATCGTCAAGGTCGCCCTGGTCCCTGAGCTGCCGTTCGAGCCGGGTGATAGGATCCCTGCCCTTCCACACTCCGATCTCCGCCGGGTCGCGCACATCGGCCTGCCCGCGGCGCTCGGTGTGACCGCGGTGGCGGTAGGTCTTGCACTCGATCAAGCTCGGGCCCTCGCCCGCGCGCGCCCGCTCGACGGCGCGGTTTGCCGCCTGATGGACCGCGAAGATGTCGTTGCCGTCGACGACGACCCCCGGAATGCCGTAGCCGGCGGCGCGCGCCGCCACGTCGCCCAGCGCATGGGTCGCGGCGGCCGCGGTGTTCGCGGCATACATGTTGTTTTCGCACACATAGAGCATCGGCAATTTCCAGGTCGCCGCGATATTGAGACACTCGTGGAAGGGGCCGGCATTCGAGGCGCCGTCGCCGAAAAACGAGACCGCGACCCCGCCCTTGCCTTCCATCTGCGCGGCGAGGCCGGCGCCGGTGACGATCGCGATCCCGCCGGCGACGATGCCGTTGGCGCCGAGCATGCCGATGCCGAAATCGGCGATGTGCATCGAGCCGCCCTTGCCCTTGCAGTAGCCCCCTTGCCGCCCGTAGAGCTCGGCCATCATGCGGTTCAAATCGGCGCCCTTGGCGATGCAGTGGCCGTGGCCGCGATGGGTCGAGATGATCCGGTCGCCTTGGCCGAGTGCGGTGCAGACGCCGACAGCGACCGCCTCCTCGCCGATATAGCAATGCACGACCCCATAGATCTTGCCGGCCAGATAGTCGGCCGAGGCGCGCTCCTCGAACCGGCGGATCGTCAGCATCCGCCGCAGCATCTCGCGCTGCTGCTCGGGCGGCAGGTTCGTCGACACGCCCTGCGTCGAGAGGCTTTGCGTTGAAAGGCTCATCGGGCGCGCTCCCTCCGCTCCGTTCGGTTTCGCCGATGATGCGCCCGCCCCGCCCCGCCCGCAACCGCAACCTCACCCGCGCCAGCCCGCCCGGCGGCGGCCTTGGACCCGCTACTTCCCCTGGAGGTGCGCCCGCAGTGCCGCGTTGATGCGCGATTGCCAGCCGGGGCCGTCGGCGCGGAACCGCTCGATCACGTCGCGGTCGAGACGCAGCGACACGAGCTTCTTGCGGGCGTCCTGCGGCGGCCGGCCGCGGCCGCGCCGGACCACGGTGTCGCCGACCTCGAGGTCGGCCTTGTCGAACCACTCGTCGCCGAGCTCGGGGATCTCATCGTATTCCGCTGGCTCGATCTCGTGGGCGTCAACCTTGGCCAAGTCGCTGTAGGTAACGGGCTTGTTCTCTGCCATTGGCTTTCCTCATCGAAATGACCCGGTGGCATTCCTCGCCATCGATTTCGGCATCCTGCGTCCACACTACGATCACCATCCGACCTTCGAGACGGCCCTTCGGGCCTCCTCAGGGTGAGGCGGGCCTTTGAAATAAAAGACCTCATCCTGAGGAGCGAAGCGTCTCGAAGGATGGACAAGCGACGCAAGTGGGTTTTTCCGCACCCTCTTACGCCGCCTTCAGGCGCTCCATTTCCCGGGCGAACTCAACGCGCAGCTGCTCGGCCTCGTCGTCCGGCAGCCAGTTGGCCATGTTCGGGAACACGATCTGCCACATGCGCGCGTCCCGCTCGGACCACGGCATCTTCTGCGCCGAGCGCGCTTTTTCGAGCAATGCCTTCAGGCGCTGACGAACCTTCTCCGGATCGGGCACGTAGCGGCGAACGGGGACTTGCAAGCGATCGTTGCCATCCCCGAACAAGCTGCCTTGCGCCGGACCATGCCCTAACACATCGTCCGCCATTGTCGCACTGTCCTCCGATTGATGGGCGGCGTTCGGAAGACGGTACTGCCGCGAGCGCAGCGGTCAACCCATCCGGCAATTCGCCCGGAAACCCGCCAGATCCAGGAGAGGAGGTCCAGCCCCGCGAATAGGCAATTCGCAACTCGATTCAAGTCGCGTCGCGCAGCGCTCCTTCGGTCAGGATCGGGCCGGCGCAGATCCGTTCGAGCAAATCCGCCTGGGCCCGTTCCAGCTCGACCAGACGACCGAGAACATTCAACACGTTGAGCAATTCGGTCGTGTATTCGGCCGGCCACGCATCGGGCTGGATATCGCCGAGCGGCGAGGGCGTGCGACGTTCGCCGATTTGGGGACGCTCCCGGTTGCGCTTCCGATAGCTGAACCATTGCGTCAGGACGTGCTTGCCCGACACCTCGTAGGCCCAGACCGCGAGCGGTACGTTATCGATGTGGCCGCCTCCGATCCACAGACGGCGATTGGCGGCATCATAAGAGATCGTGTCCGGCATCTGCTCGGGATCGGAGGGGATCGCGCCGTCGGCGGGAATGCGCGGCGCTCCCTGGGCGAGGCGCGGCGCGCGCGCCGGCCGCCCCTCCGCAGATTCGCAAAGCGCTCGCCAAAGGTGTGCAGCCAAATCACCTCTCGACCGAGCCGGACCGCCGCTTCGAACAGCGCGGGATCGCCGGTCAGCGGAATCCGCAAGCCCGGCTGCACGAGGTCGCGCGCGAAGCGGGCGGTGTAGGCGGGACTGGCGGCGACCGCCGCGAGATAGGCGATGAGATCCTCTGCCGAGACCATGCGGCCGTAGATCTCGCTGAGCCAGGTTAGGACCGCTGGCCGGATGTTGGGCTCGGTCGCGGCGGCATTTGCCCAGAGCGGGAATGCACGGCCACCGAAGGAGCCTTTGTAGTGGTCCAGGTCCGGAATCGACGCGGAAAAGGTCAAAGCCGGACCAGAAGTAGGCGAACTCCTGACGAGCGCTGTCAAATAGACCTGTCGCGTAGAGTGCGTCTTCCATATAGTCGGGTTCGGTTGATTTATTAATCTTACATCCGGGATAATCCACTGCCGGTCAAACGACCTGAAACCGTATCTATCCGGCTCAATTACGGGATCGAAGTCGTTCGCCACTGCAATCGATCGAAGTGGATGGCTCCCTAGCCTTTGTCGATCCCTATCTCTGACTATCTTGTTTATGTGTTTATCGCCCGGCTTCCCGCGCCGCAAATGTGGGTGAAATAGGGTCGCCTTCTCGTTGGGATTGGCTTCCCTCATTAATCGCTCCCAACGCCGTGCAAGCGATTCTCTGTCCGGCGCGATGACCCAGGTCCGGCCCGGCATAACGCCGGAGCCATTATAGACAAAGAAGTCTTCGAGGGCGGGGAAAGTGTCCCACTCGCCGGTCGCTTCCGGCAGAAAAGGGTCCCGCCAGTCGCTCGGGCAATCGGCCCAGCCGCCGCTGTCAAGCGTGACGGCCGAAATCGCCTCGAACTTGTCCTCCCGCGTACCCACGGGTAGAGATCGGAACCGCACGCGCGCCGGCGCGTCGGGGTCGCAACCCGCAAGCCGCACCGCCAGGACGATGCACACCGGCTGCTGCACGGCCTGAAACACGCGCGAGGCGACCGGGGGCTGATGGCCTTCGGGCGAACAGTCGATGATCCATATTTCGTCTGTGTCGCGCCGCAGATCGGCCCGCATCTTCTCGAAGCCGGGGCCGTTCAGGAAACCCGCCACGGTAATGAAGCACACCACGCCCTGTTGCGGCGTCACCGGCAGCGTGCCGGGCGTAACGATGCTGCCACCAAAGACTTTCCAAGTCGCCCAGCGCCAGAAGTAGACGTACAGATTGCGCAGGTGCTTAACGTGCGCGCTGACACCCCACTCGACCCGCGGCACCCAGGCGCGTAGCGGCGCCCGCATGATCGGGGTGTCACTCTCGACCCAGCCGCCCCGGCCTCTCGCTCTCTCCCTATACGGAGGATTGCCGATCACCACCGTGATCGGCTCAGTCCGTTTTATCTGATTAGCAGTGCGTCGCGACGCGGCCAGCGGCGACAGGATATGGGGAATGTACTCATGCTCCTCGTTGGGGTTGCCAAGCGTATCTGTGAGGAACAGGCGCAGGTCGATATGCTCATGCTCGGCCGTATTTTCGTTGAGCAAATCGAGCACTTCGGCTGTCAGCCGAAGCTGTGCCACCGCGAAGGGCCCGAATTGCATCTCGAAGCCGATCAACCTAAGGAGAGCCGCCCGGATCGCACCAGGCACCGCGCCTAGCCCCTGATCCTCCTCGATCCTTTTCGCAATTCGCTGGAGCACACCGAGCAGGAAGGTCCCTGTCCCCATCGCCGGGTCGGCCAGTATGACGTCTTGCGAAGCCAAGCCCTCGGCGACCCCAAAGCGTCGCTCGTCGCGCAGCGCCTCGTCAACCAGCCGCACCATGGCGGCAACGATCTCGGGCGGTGTGTAATACGACCCAGTCTTCTTCCGAAGCGCATTGTCGTAGACGCTCAAGAACCCTTCGTAGAAATAAAGCCAGGCCTCAGGGCTGCCCTTGCTGATTGTCGGCCAATGCACGACGTCGAGCACGCGGGTCAGGGTATTGAGCGAGGTTTTCAGCGTCGCTTGGTTATCGACATCATCAGTCAGGACGCGGAGTGCTGTGCCGATCAGGAGATTGGTTTGCCGCAACGCCCGCGAGACCTGGTCGAGGCCGGCCGTCAGGACAATGCCTTGGGCGCGAGCCATCAATAAGCCGAAGGTAACGGCCTGCGCATACCCATCGGCGAACGTCTCGTTCGACGCCTCGGGGAAAAGCGTTCGCCGCCAGTCGGCGGCGAGGCTGGTCAGCGCGGGGCTGCCTAGCTCCATCTGTTCGATGACTTCGTCACGCAACAGGCGGCACAGGCGCGCACTTATCTCCGCAAGTTGTGGCGCAGAGCGTGGCGGAATGGGAGCCCAGCCGAGAAAATCACTGAACAGCCTGAGCAGGCCCGCAGGTGCGCGCAACGCGGCACCGACACTTTCGACCGAGCCGTCGAGCCGGACAATCTCGCTCCGGAGATGGCCATCCTGCCAGAGGCTGAAGGAGTTACCGTCCGTATAAAGAATGTTGGGCAGCAATTTGAGCTTTTGCCACTGCTCCTTGTCATGCTGTGCGTCGAACCGGCGCGGATCAGCGCCCTTGCCCGGCGCTTTCAGCTCGATGAACCCGACCAGCAGGTTTTGCCTGGTTACGGCGAAGTCGGGCCGCGTCTTCAGCTCTTGCACCGAGGACTCGCCGATCAGGACGACATTCGCGGCCCATCCGAGCGCCGCGACGATGTCCTGGACCAACTGGTCGAGCGGGCCACGAAGTTGATCTTCGGGCGAGCCGATGACGCCTATTCCCGAGAATTTCGGTTTTAGGGTAGCGCCGAAGCGAGAAACCGCTTCTCTAAGGGGATCTGTCCCGTGCACGACTCGGTAAAGGTGCGGCGTTCTGGTGGCGAGCCTATACCAGAACCGCCCTTCACTCGCCACATTTGAGGGTGCGCGCCTTGCCGGGGCGAGCGCTATGTCAGGCCGCCCCTGCGACGGCAGAATTGCCATAATCGCATGCAATCATGCGCCTCATAGAGGTGTCCCGCGCGGTCGGTGCGGCGGGGCGGAGGAGAGGGCGATACCTGATATGGACCTGCAAAAAACAGGGGAAACAGGAGCGGGGCGCGGGCGCGATGGGCGGTTTTGCAAGGGGCGGTCGGGCAACCCCAAGGGGCGGCCGCGCGGCTCGGTCAATCCGGCGACGCGGGCGGCGCTGCTGCTGCTCGACGGCGAGGCCGAGGCGCTGACGCGCAAGGCGGTGGAAATGGCGCTCGCCGGCGACCTGGCGGCGCTGCGGCTCTGTCTCGAGCGCATCGTCGGGGCGCGCCGCGGCCGGCCGGTCGATCTCGACTTGCCACCGATCGCCAGCGTCGCCGATCTCGCCGCGGCGATGGCCGCGATTGCCGCGGCGGCGGCCGAGGGCCTGGTCACCCCCGAGGAGGCCGTCTCCTTGTCGCAGATGGTCGAGAGCTTCACCCGCACGCTCGACGCCGCTCATGTCGAGCGGCGCCGGCACTGGCGCGGCGTGTTGTGGAGACAATCGGTGCAAAAGGCGCGGCAGGCGGCGTTGCCCAAAAAGCAAGACAGCAGCGAGAAGTGAGCCGGCGGCGCGCCGCCTGGGCGCGCGTACGGAGGCGGTCTACGGGTCGCGGCCGGCGCACGCCGCCCGGTCCAACTCACGCGACGCGGTCGCCTTGTTTGATTTCGACGGTGCGGTTGTCGACGGCGGGGAGCATGCGGGCGGGGTCGCGGGTGACGATCACGTCGAGCACGGTCGGGCGGGTGCGCTCGGCGAGGCCGGCGGCGAGTGCGGCGGGGAGCTGGCCCGGGTCCTCGACGCGGATGCCGTCGCAGCCCATCGCGCGGGCGATTGCGGCGTAATCCATCTCGACGAGATCGGAGGATTGGTAGCGGCCGCGGAACATCGCGTGCTGCAACGCCTTGACGTAGCCCGAGGCGGCGTTGTTGACGACGACGATGGTCAGCCCGATCCCGGCGCGGCGCGCGGTTTCGAGCTCGCCCAGGGTCATGTTGAAGCCGCCGTCGCCGCCGATCGCGACGACCGGGGTGGCGGGCGCGGCCAATGCGGCGCCGATCCCGCCCGGCAGCCCGTAGCCGATCGAGGCGAGGCCGCGATCGGGGATGAAATGGCGGCCGGCGGTCTTGGTGTCGTAGAGGAGCCCGGTCCAATGGCCGGCGAACCCGCCATCGGCGACGAGGATGCTGTCGGCCGGCAGGCGCGGTTCAGCTCGCGGCAGAGCCGCGCCATGTGGATCGGCCGCTCGGCGGAATCGAGCCGGGCGGCGGCCTCCTCGCGCCACGCCGCCATGCGCTTTGGGATTTCGGCGACATAGTCGGCACGGGCGGCGCGGGCCTGCCGCGCGTCGTCGGCGAGGGCCTCGGCCGAGGTCTTCGAGCCCGGCGCGCGCGTCGCCCCACAACGCCACCTCGGCCGGCAGAACAGCGGCCGATCTCCTCGGCGACGATCTCGAGATGGATGAGCGGGATCGAGCGCGTCGGCAACGCATAGCGCTTGGTGGCGATCTCGCCGAGCTTGCAGCCGACGACGACGAGACAGTCCGAGGCCTCGATCAGCTCGTTCGCAGATCCGCGAATAGCGGCCGAAGAGGCCGGTCGAGAGCGGGTGGGTGCACGGCGATGCCGCCCTTGCCGCTCATCGTGTGCGCGACCGGGATCGACTGCGCCTCGGCGAAGCGCCAGCAAGGCCTCGTAGCCCTGCGACAGGTGGATGCCGCCGCCGACCAGGATCAGCGGCCGCCTGGCGCGCGCGATCAGCGCCGCGGCGCGGGCGATGTCGGCACGGTCGGGCCGGATGCGCCGCGCCGGGGCCTGCAAGGTCGTCGGGTCGATCGCGAAATCCTCGGCGGCGAAATCATGCTCGCCGTGGCAGACATCCTCGGGAACGTCGAGCAGGACCGGCCCCGGCCGGCCCGAGGTCGCGACCGCGAAGGCGCGGGCCAAGAGTTCGGGAACGCGGGCGGTCTGCTCGACCCGGATCAACTCCTTGACCGCCGGCCGCAGGATTTCGACCTGGCGGCATTCCTGGGTCATGTTTTTCCAGGAATGGCGCGCGGTTGGTGTCGCCGGCAAAGGCCACGACCGGGGTCCCGGCGTTCAACGCCTCGATCAGGCCGGTGACGAGGTTGGTGGCGCCGGGGCCGAGGGTGCCGTCGCAGACCCCCGGCCGGTTGGTGACCCGGGCATAGGCCTCGGCGGCAAAGGCGCCGCAGCGCTCGTCGTTGATCAGGAAATGCCGCATGCCGAGTTGGCCGAGCGCGTCGTAGAACGGCAGCAGCTGAAAGCCGCCCATGCCGAACATCGGCCCGACCTCGGCGAGGCGCAGCATCTCGGCCATGGCGCGGCCGCCGTTCATCCGGCCGGAGGGGCGGTTGCTGGCGCGGCTGGGCTTCGCTCATAGCGCTGTCTTCTCCCGGTTGGCTCGCAGCGGCGGCGCGGACTATCGGCGACAAACGCGCGGGCGCTGACGCCCGGTGCGATGCCGAGCGCCGCGGCGCGCGCATTGACGCGGGTGAGGATACCATCCTCGTAGGTCGAGCGCGCGTCGCCGATGCGGGCGCTCGCCGCGGCGACCGTGGCGGCGGCGATGCCGCGCGCGTCGAGCGCGGCGAGCCGGGTGATGCCGGCTTCGTCGATGCCGATCCCGGCATCGTTGAAGAGCGCCGCGCAGCGCGTCGTATTTGAGCGCCGTCTCCGGCTTGCCGCCCAGCAATCCGCCGTGCGACCCGGTGACGACGATGGTGCCGACATGCTCGGGGGCGACCGCCGAGGCCGAGTTCGAGCGCCCATACCGCCGGCGGCTCGGCGATCAGCAGAAACGCCGACTCCAGCGCCGGCGGCGGCTTTCGCCCGACCGCGGGTGCCTGCGCCAATGCGCCGGCGGCGTCACGGCAGGCGACGCCCGCGCGGCAGCCGAGCACAGTCGCCGGGCGGTTGGCATGGCTGACAACCCCTCGCGCCATCATGTCGGCGCCGTCGCCGATGCGCGCGGTCATGTGCCCGACCGCGGCGGCCGGGATGCCGAGTTCCCCGAGGTAGTCGAGCCCGGCGATGCCGGCGTGGTCGCGCCCGACCCCGGCATCGTTGAAGATCGCCGCGGTAACGCCGAGCTTCGCGGCGACATAGGCGGCATAGACGCCGCCATGCGAGCCGTTGACGACGACTGCACCCTCGGCTTCGCGGCCGACGCGGGTGATGCTGTCGGCGGTCATGATCGGCGCGGGCTCGGCGGACATGGCATGGGTCTCGCGCAGAAGGCAGCTCGCCCCCATCATGCCGGGACCGGCGAAGTCCGCGCAAGCGGCAGATCCGGGCGGTTGCGTTCACAGGCATGCCAGGAAACACCTGAACAGGACGGGCTCGAACGGTGCACGGCACCGCCCGGCACGGCCGGGATCGGTCCGCCCGAGAACTCCGCGAGGTACGGTCAGGCGATCAGCCCCGGCATCGGCGGCACCGCGGCGCTTTCAGGGAACACCGCGGTGGCGAGCGCGGGCTCGTCTACGCGCAGGTGGTCCCTGAGCAGGCCCTTCAGCACGGCGCGCAGGTCGGTCGTCGGTTTCAGATCGCGGCTCTGGTAGAGATCGGCCTGTTTGAGACCGGGCCAGTCGGCGATGACGCGCCCGCCCTTCAATGCGCCGCCGGCGAGCAAGGCTACGGTCGCGGTCCCATGGTCGGTGCCGCCGCTGCCGTTGATGTGCGCCGTGCGGCCGAACTCGGTCGTCATCACGACGACCGTCTCGCGCCAGGCCTCGCCCATATTGGCCGCGATCGCAGCCATTGCGTCGTCGAGCGCACCCAACAGGTTGGTCAGTCGGCCCTTGACGGGGCCTTCATTGACATGGGTGTCCCAGCCGTCGAAGGCGAGCGCGCCGACGCGCGGGCCGTCCGTCCGGGCGAGGAATTTTGCCGCCGTGCCCGCGGCCTCGGTGAAATAGGCGCGCACCCGGGCGATGCCGCCCGGCTGGATGACCGGGCCGCCCTTCGGCGGTCCCTGGTCGATGCCTCCGGCACGCGCGATGGCGGCGATCCCGACCCGCTCCTCGAGCACCCGGGCGAAGGCGGGGTCGGTGTGGCGATAGAGATCGAGGAGACGCATCGTCGTCTCATCGCTGACCGGCGGCAGCCGCTCTGCCTCCCATGACAGCACCGGTGCGGGGCCGCGCATCACGAGCGGCGTCACCGGCCCGATCGCCAGGGCCCCTCTCACGTGCGGATCGGCGGACCCCTCCGGTGCCAGCGACGAGACGGCCCGGTTGAGCCAGCCGGTATCCAACGCTCCCGGTGTGATGGCCCCGGTCTGCAACACGTCCTGCCCGTCGAAATGCGAGCGGTCGCGGTAGGGCGTCGCCACCGCATGCACGATCGTCGCGTGCCCGTGGCGATAGAACTCGTGCAGGCTGGGCATCGCCGGGCTGAGCGCAAACAGGTCGTCGAGCGGCAAACCTCGCGACGCTCCGTCGAGAGTGAGGGCCTCCTCGCCGCGCAAGTCGCCCCAGTGCGGATCGCCGACCGGCGCTGCGACGGCAAGTCCGTCGAGCGCACCGCGCAACACGATCGCGATGAAGCGCGGGTCGCGGCCTTCGGCGCGCGCGCGGCGCGGAAACTGGGCCCAGGCAAATAGGGCCGCCGAGGCGCCGAGCAGCGCGCGACGGGTCGGAGCATCGGATCTTGCCGGCATCGTCGGGTCACCTGCGCAGGAATTCGGGAGCCATCAGCGCCAAAGTCAGCGCTTGCGGCCGGCTCTCGGCGCGGGCGATCTCCTGGCGAGTCTCGGCCGAGGCAAGCGGGCCGAGCGCCGCGTCGGCGACCGCAGCCGGATCGAGGGAGGGACCGAGGCGCTGGGTAAAGGCATTCGCGATCTCGAGACGTTCCGCCAGGCCGTCGAGCCAGGCGGCATTGTCGTCGGGGAAGCCTTTCGGCGCCGGCGGCCGCCACAGCGGCTCGCCGAGCAGCGCCTGCGCCCCGACAAAACGGCGAATGTCGACTGTCGACCCGGTTGCACGCGACGCCGCGACGAGCCACTCGCCCGGGTGCTTCACCTTTGCCTGCTGCGGCGACCACGCCTCCGGTGCGGCGATCAGCGCTTTTGAGACTTCCTTGAGATCGCCGTCGGTGTCGCGAAAGCGCCGCGCGAGGCGGTCGATCAGCGCGGCCGGCGGGTCGTCTGCGACGAAATGAATGGCGAGCTTGGTCGCGATGTGGGTGGCCGTCGCGGGATGGCGCGCGAGGTCGGCCAGCACCGCGCGCCCTTGCGCGACGCCGGTGTCGGGGTAGGTCTTGCCGAGCACCGTCTGCGCACCCGGTTCGTGCGCGCGTGGGATAAATACAAATTGGCCGCCGATATCGGGATCGAAGACCGGCGGCCGCAGCGTCCACCCGGTCAGCGCCTTGGCGAAACTGATCACATCGGCTTGGGCGTACCCGGTGCGCACGCCGAGCGTGTGCAGCTCGAGGATTTCGCGCGCGAAATTCTCGTTGAGGCCCTTGCCGCGATTGATCCCGGCGACAGAGTTCGGGCCGATCGACTGGGCGTCGTTCAGATAGATCAGCATCGCCGGATGGCTCTCGGCGGCGAGCAGCAGGTCGGCGAACC
Organism: uncultured Alphaproteobacteria bacterium; assembly: GCA_963703665.1. Taxonomy (GTDB): domain Bacteria; phylum Pseudomonadota; class Alphaproteobacteria; order ATCC43930; family CGMCC-115725; genus AP-15. The sequence continues at coordinate 262,284 of CAVPFB010000004.1, forward strand.
GGCCCAGCACGTGCGGGCGGATCGCCTCACGCTCGTAGCCGCCGGCCATGACGGAAGCATCGAGGCTGACGCAGAAATGGTTCGACCAGAACCATACGAGCCGCTCGACATAGCCGATCTCGGCGTCACGCGCGGCGTCGATCCGCGCCTTGGCTTCGGCAAAAAAATTCCGCTGCGGCAGCGGTATCGGACTCGGCTCGCCAGCCGCGGACGGCTCGCCCACCCCGTTCGCGGGTTGCTTGCCTGGCTCACCCGGTTCGATGCCGACGCGGACGAGCTTCGCCCGCGCGGCGCGCACGGCGTTGAATTCGAAAACCGCGCGAAACGCAGCGTCGCTGCTCAAGAGCCCGGGAACGACAATCCGCCCGACGTTCGGCCGGTCGAGATCGGCCGCAAAAGCCCCCTGGGGGTCGGCGGCAATCGCCGCGATCGTCCCGGCGCGCGGGCCGAGCCCAAACCGATGCAGTGCCAGAGCTGCTTTGCCGGGATCCCGCGACATCGCCATCGCCCGCAACCAATCATACCGGGCGTCACATTATGCGGTGGGACTCGCCGAAACATCCCCGCATTTTCGCGATGGGGAGGCCGGCCCCACCTTTGACGGCGGGTCGAACGCCTTGATGCGCGGCAGCGGGCCGTCGAACCGCTCGATTTCCACCAGGCTCAGTTGGCCGATGCAGCCCTGCGCGAGGCGGGACGTACCGGCATCGCAAGCGAGCACGTTCGGATTGCCGTGCACGCACAAGGGCTGGTCCGCGGCCGGGTCTTCGGGATCGTACCAGGCGCCGGTCGAGAGCTGGACGGTTCCGGGACGCAGCGCATCGCTGAGCACCGCGCCGGCGAGGCAGGCGCCGCGATCGTTGTAGAGCCGAACGAAGGTGGGGTCGGGGCGCTCGGGCGACATGGCCCTTTGTGATATGTCCCCATTATGATATGTCGGATTTCTTTACGTTCCGCCGACGCAGCGAACCTCTCTGCCGATCGCGTATCGAATGGAGCGGCGGTCTCGGTGTCCTTGCTCCCGGCGCTCGCCCCGGTCAATCTCCGATCCCATAACAAGATTGAGTTACGCCATCTCGCCAAGTTGCTCGACATTCCCCGCGAACGAGACGGGATCTGTGGGAATCCCAGGGCAGCAAGGGCTCGGCTGGTTACCCCTGTCCCAAACCGGTGGAAAATTCTGGGCCCTCGCCGTCGCCGGGTGGTGATAAGGTTTACGACCTTTGGTTTATTTTTGGGAAAGACCTTTACCCGAGTGTGCGGTGGCTGATCCTTTAGGAGGTGTCGGAGTCCTTTACACTCTGCTGCGTACCAAACGCATGCTGGTGACCTCCACGACGAAAGCAACGAGCCGGTTTCATCTTCCCCGTGCCTCCATAGATGGAGTCCGCAGCGCGCCGATGCCGCGATTAGTTCTGTACATTATCTTGTTAACGTCAAACAATACGCTGAAATGATATCCATTCCCTTATTTATCCATTAGCCCAGCACCCATAAGCTGGGTTGTCGACTTTGTTCAGCCTTGCGGGTAACGGGAGTCAGCAAAACCGCAGATCGCGAGGGATCGTCGGCAGACTTTACAACCACTTAGGACAGCATTCGGCGTTAACCTTTAAGATTCCACTTTTTCTGATACATAATAGATTTGGCACCATACTTGCGTCTCTCTTACAGGGGCGCGCCTTACAGGCATCGGAATGTGTGGGAGAGGGTAACGTGGTTAATATGATGCTGCGCCGGTTCGGACCGGCAACCGTGCTCGCGGCGATCGCGCTGGCCGCGGCGATGGGTTCGGCAAAAGCGACCGAAATCGAGTTCGGCGCCCTGGTGCCGACCCCGGGCGGATGTACTCACAGCGGCTCAGACGAAGGCCTCGTGTGCAACAACTCGCAGACCTTCACAGCCAATGGCAGCACCTTCACCGCGACCGGGTACAGCAACACCTTCGTCACCGCGTCGGCGCTGACCCTGAAGCCCTTGACCAGCCCGCCGGGGCCGCCGACCAATGGTTTCGACGAGAGTGGTCTCGGCGAAAACGCCACTGGTGCGGGAACCCCGTGCACCGATGTCTCCACTCCATCCGACTGCGAGATCGGCAATGGCGCCGCCGTCACGGTCACCAGCAACCACCCGATGGACGATGTCGTGATCGGTTCGGCGCAATCCGGCGAGACCGCCGAAATCTATATCAGCAGTGGAACCATGCTGGTGCCGTTCACGACGGTGACCGGCGGTTCCTGCACCGAATTCATGGGCGACGCTTCGACCTGCCTGGTCACGGGCTTTTCGACCGACGAGATCGGCGTGGTGGGCAAGCCCAACGCGACCGGCAGCGGCACGTCGGACACGCTGATCAGCGCGGTGTCGCAGGTGCCGGAGCCCGCCAGCCTGGCGCTGCTCGGAATCGCGCTCGCCGGCCTCGGCCTAGTTCGCCGCCGCCGCGGGCCGGCCGCTTCGGTCTGATCTCACCCCGACCTAGCGCTCAGACGCGGACACACGATTCACTCGACCCGTGACGGCCCGTCATGACCGGGCTTGTCCCGGTCATCCACGAGCCGCGGCACAAAATCTGCCGGTTTTCCGTGGATGCCCGGCACGAGGCCGGGCATGACGATCGAGTTGGAACTGCACCATCTGAATGCGTCTGAGCACTCGTATTTTTGGGGCGGCAGCATCGGCTGCCGCCCCTCACGCCTGGCCGGATCGGACAGGCATGCTCAGCCTCCCCCGCGCCCCGACGGCGGCAACGATCACGCCGCGCCGGAAGCGCCGGAGACCGGCGGATCGAGCAGCTGCAGGTCGGGCCGCAACCGCAGCGCCAGCGCGCTGCCGATCAGCAGCAATACGATCGACCCGAGAAACGGCAAGTTCCAGCTTCCGGTCAGATCGATCGTGTAGCCGAAGACAAACGGCGAGATCATGCCGGCCAGCCCGAAGCCGAAATTCATGATGCCGCTGGCCGAACCGGCGTAGCGCGGGGCGATGTGCATCGGCACCGACCAGATCGGGGCGACCACCAGCTCGACGCAGAAGAACGCCAAGGACAGACACGGAGCGACGACTGCAAGATTGTGCGACAGGACTACCGGGATCAGGAACACAAAGCCGCCGAACAGGCCCCCCGCAATGACCCCGCAGCGCGCAGTCCGCAGATTTCCGGTGCGCTTGAGAATGCGGTCGCTGACCACGCCGCCGAGGGTGTCGCCGATCACACCCGAGAAGAATACAGCGGACGAGAAGAACGCCATATTCTTCAAATTCATATGAAAATTATGCGCGAAGTAGGACGGGATCCAGCTCAAGAACAGCCACAACGTCCAGCCGTAACAAAAATCCACCGCCGTCACCGGCAGCACGCGCCTGGCGAGGCTGGACCACGGCACCTTGGGGTGGGCGACCAGGGGCCCGCGGCCAACATCCAGCCGCTCGATCTCTTCCGCGGTGATCCGGGGGTGGGCGCGCGGGTCGTCGCGAAAAAACCAGACCCAGACCGCCATCCAGATCAGGCTGGCACCGCCGACCACGACAAAGGAGCCGCGCCACGAAACGATCGGGATCAGCCAGGCGAGCAGAAGCGGCGTCAGGGTGTTGCCGACCCGTGAGAAGGTGTGGGTGATACCCTGCGCAAAACCCCACCGGCCGGGCGGCATCCAGGCCGCCATCGCGCGCGTCGCCGTCGGAAACGCAGCGCCCTCGCCAAAGCCGAGGGCGAGACGCACGAGGAAGAGGGTGGCGAGCCCGCCGACGGCCCCGGTCAATGCCGTCGAGACGCAGACGACCAGGCTCGAAACCCCGAGAGTCAGACGCGGGCCGAATTTGTCTCCGAGCCAACCGCCGATCAGCTGGAACAGCGCGTAGGGATAGGCGAAGGCCGAAAACGCAAAACCGAGCGCCGTGTTGCTGAGGCCGAGATCGTGCTTGATCAGCGGCGCCGCGGTCGAAACATTGACCCGGTCGACATAGAAGATCAGGTACATCAGGCATAAGAGGAACAGCACTTGATTGGGGATGCTGCTCCAAGCCGCGGGGCGCAGCGCGCCGGCGGCGGTCGGCATGGCCTCGTCGGCCCGGTCGCGTGTCCTCATCTCAGTGTCCCTGCCTCAGGCTGTCGGCCTCGTCTCGCCTTTGATCTGGGTGCGGTGCATCACCCGGCGCGCCTCGGGGTCGAACGGATCTCGTCGGTGCATCGTGCAGCGATTGTCCCAGAGCAGGAGATCGCCGACCCGCCAGGTGTTGTACCAAGTGAGCTCGTCGCGGGTCGCGCAAGCCCAAATCTCGTCGAGCAACGCCTCGGATCGGGCGAGCGGAAGACCTTCGATATAGGCGTTGCGGCGACGGCCGAGATAGAGGCATTGGCGTCCTGTCTCGGGATGCCGGCAGACCAGCGGATGAACCGTGCCCGGCGCCTCGCGCGGATCGTCGGACGGCATCACACCGGCGCGCAGATAGCCGCCGCTGTTGTAGGTCCCGTCATGCTTCACCCGTAGCCCGGCAAGGCGCGCCTTGAGGCTCGCGGGCAGCGTCTCATAGGCCCGATACATGTTGACGAACCCGGTGTTGCCGCCGCCGCCCGCGGGGACCTCGAGCGCGTGAAGGACGCTCGCCTTGGGCGGGTCCTGCTGATATGACATGTCGGTGTGCCAGACCAGATCGCCGGCACCGAGGCTGCCGATCGGGGCGCCGTTTTCGATGACGTTCGAGACGATGTAAATCTCGGGATAGCCCTCGACAAGGCGTCGCCCGGTTTCTTGGATCGGCGCCAAATCCAGATCGCCAAGACGGCGGCTGAACGCGACCAGCTCTTCGTCGCCGACGGTCTGATCGCGGAACAGCAGCACCAGGTTATCGAGCCAAGCCCGGTGAATTGCCGCGAAGCCGTGCTCGTCGACATCGCGCAGGTCGACGCCTCCGATGACGGCGCCCAAGGCCCTGCCGGTCGGCGTGACGGTTATCTCCCGCGCTCGCGCAGCCTCGGCTTGGACATTAACGGCCATATCTACCTCCGGTTACGTGCGTCAACGATCCAGCCAAACATCGACCAGGTCTTGGCCGATATACTGGCTTGGGGTCATGTTCCAGCCTTTGACATTCGCGGCGGTGGGGACGATCCGGTTGTACCAAAGGATCGGGACTGTATATGCCTGCGTCAGCGCGTGGCGCTCGAACTCGCGGACAATCAGCAAGCGGCGACGTGGATCGGGCGTGACTGCCTGTCCGATATAGAGCGCATCGAGATAGTGGTCGATCGACGAAGAGTAGTTCTCCGGCGAAAGATCGCGCGAGACGTATTTTGTCAGCTGCAAGGTCGGGTCGTCGAAATAATCGCCGCTAAAGTCGATGGCGGCATCGAAACTTCCGTCGGCAAGCGCTTGGGTCCAGCCCTTTAGCGGAAGTTTCGCCTGGTCTACGTCGAGGCCGATCGCCCGCCACGATTGGGCCACGTAATCGCCTCCCGGGATCCACGGCATCGGCAGATCGCGATTAGTCAGCTTGACCTTCAGCTTCGGCACTCCGGCCTCGGCCAGCAGCCGGTTCGCTTCGGCGCGCGATGCCGCGGCGTCGCGCCAATAACCGGGCAGCGGGACCAGTTCCGCCTCCGGGGTGGCCATGCTGAAGCCCGGCCGCAACAGCCCGCCGACGAATTTGAGCACTGTGGCTCGCGACAGCAGTTCGGCACCCCCCCATCGGTCGATGGCGAGCGAGAGCGCCCGCCGCACCCGCACATCGTCATAAGGCGGACGCTTCGTGTTGAAGACGACCAGCAGGTTCAGCAAGGTCGGGCTCTCGTAGATCGCGAACTTATCGCCGCCGGACGCGATCAGGTCGTCACGCTCGTTCGGGCTGATAAAGCGAAAGTCGGCCATGATCCGGCCGTCCTTGAATCCCTCGATCATCTTGGCGCCGGTGACGAAGTCGGCGCGGTAGCCGTCGAGGTAAGGCCTGCCCGGCTGGAAATACCGATCGAAGCGCCGGCCGGTCCAATGGTCGCCCTTGACGTGCTCGACAAAAACGAAAGCGCCGGTCCCGAGTATGTGGCTGAGCGGGAACAGCGGGTCTTGCTTGAGCTTCGCCGCGCTGTAGATCGAGTTCCACTCCGAGGCGAAGTTCTGCAGCATCGCCGCCTCGGGCCATTTCAGGTGGAAGACGACGGTCAGCGGGTCCGGCGTATCGATCGCGCCGATCGCGGCATAATTCACTCGCCGCACCGAGACGACCCCGGGGCCCGGCCGAACGATGCGCTCGTAGCTCACCCTCACGTCCTCAGACGTCAGTAGAGACCCGTCGTGAAACCGCACGCCGGGCCGCAGCTTGAAGATGTAGGTGAGCTTGTCGGGCGAGACCGTCCACGATTCGGCAAGGCCGCCCTCGACCTGCGGGTAGTTGGCAGTCTCGAATTTGAGCAAGGTCGAGTAGTGCGGCGCGATCGGATGCAAGGTCGCGAACGACACGTTGGCGTGACAGTCGTAGTTCGGCGGCTCGGCATCGACCGCGAAATCGAGCACGCCGCCGCGTTTCGGGATGGGCTCGCCCAAGGCCAGCAGCGCGCTGGGACGGGTGACGACCAAGCCCGCGGCAAAGGCCAGGAGGGAGCGCCGACGGACGCCCGCCGCAGCCCGGCGGCGCGGCAGCAAGCCGGCGTGCCGATCCGTCATCGACGCATCCATCCCGATCAAAATGGTGTCGTGGGGGCGCGGCAATTCTATCGGGCCTGGCTTTTTTCCCAACGCTCGAACTGCCCGAAGAGATCGTCCTTCTGCTGTTGGGTCAGCGGCGCCGAACCCGTCGCCTGCTGGCGCCCTTCGATAAAGCGGGCGAAGATCGATTTCAGATCCTGCTCGCTGGGCGCTGCGGCGACCTGGGTGTTGCGCTGCAGCCAATCGGCCGCCGGCGGAAAGCGCCGCCAGCCGGGGAGTTCGGCGGCGATGTTGACCTCCCGCCACTTCGGGTCATGGCCGGGCGTCAGCAGCGACTGGAACCCGGTAAAAAAGGCGTCGACGAAATTGACGACGTTGCGGTAGCGCTCGGAATCGGGCTGAAGATTTGCCACCGCCAGCACCGCGCCGACGGCGATCGTGTCGATCGGCTGGTCGGCGGGGACCAGCCCTGGATAATCCGCGGCGGTGAGGCTCGTCGGCACGTAAACGCCGGTGATCGTCGCATCGACCGGGATCGCCAGGAAGTGCAGCCCGTCCCGGCCGTCGAGGCCCTGGAACAGCGGGGCGGGCTTGCCGGCGACAAAGGCCAGCGCCGCGATTTCGCCGCGGCGCAGCTTTTCGAGCGCCACCTCCTGGCCGTCGTTGGTGGCGACAATCGGAATCCGCAACAGGCCGAACAGCCGGTCAGCGGTGATCTCGGTGCCGGCGCCACGCAGATCGACATTGACTTTTTGATTGGCGAGGTCGGCGACGGTCTTGATGTCGCGCCGCGCCAACAGGTGGAATTCCTCGTTGTAGAGCTTGGCGACATAGGTGATCCGGTTCTCGATGCCGGGAAAGAGGTTCTGCTGGCGGGCGTAGTTGAGCACGTCATCCTGCAGAATAGCCATGTCGATGCCACGGAGCAGATCGAGGTCGGAAATGTTCTGCAGCGCCCCCTTGCCGACGACCGGCAGGACCCGCCTTGTCGCGCCGTCGTCGATGACGTTGGCCAGATCCTCGGCAATGCGCACCGAAATCCCGGCGGCGCGCCCGGTCTCCACCTCGACCACACCGCGGTTGACGGCGACTTCCGGCGGCGGAGCGGCGTAGCGTGCCGCGCCGTAGCGCGCTGCGCCGGCCAACGGCCCGCAGCAGACGAGCGCCGCGACCGACAGGGCTAGAAGGATGGTCTTGTTCACGGTGGCCGCCATCTCATTTGGTTTCGAGGCTATGCAGGTAAGGTGCTGCGTTGCTCGCACCGAGGCCGAGCGCCCGACGGTACCAGAACAGCGCTTTTGCGCGGTCGCCGCGCATGCGGCGCAGGCCGATGCGGGCGAGAAAGATCGGATCGAAGGTGGCGCCCGCGCGCAGCGCCGCCGGCCCGTCGCCGCCATCGGCAGCGCGCTCGTAGAAGAGCCGCGCCGAGGCGATGTCGCCGGCGCGCAGGAATGCGTCGCCGCGCGCCAACAGCCCGGCGAGCTGTCGGTCTGGCAAGCGCGCTGGAAGCATCGGCGGGCTCGGCCTGCCGGTCGGTTTCATCGCCGCCGGTCGTGGCGCCGGGCCGGCGGCAATTATCGGCGCTAGCTTGGCTGCGCCGCTGCCGGCGGGCAATGCCGGCGCATTGCCGGCGATCCTCGCCACCGCCGCCGGGTCGGCCGTCACGGCGGCGGCGCGCTCCGCTGGATTGCGCAGCGGCACGGCCACGACATCACCGCTGCGCTCGCGGATCGGCTGCGCCGCGGCGGTCGGCTTGGCCGGCGGCTGCAGCAAGGCGAAGGCGATGCCAAAGAAAACGCCGATCGTCGCCGCAGCGACGACGGCGACTGTGGCGAGGTGTGCGACAATGGCGAGCGAAGGCGCGCGATCGCAGCGGCCCGCAACCGCCGCGGAGCCTTCGGGGATCGGCAGCATCCGATCGGCCACCGCGTGCGGGTGCAAGGCGAGTCGGGCGCCGGCAGCAGGCTCGCCTGCCTCGCCGCGCCGCCGCCGATGCTCCGGCGAGACCTCGGCGGAGACGTCGAGCGACCTCCAGGGGTCAACCCGCCGCGAAATGCTCAACCTGCGCTCCAGGGATTGCGGTCCGAACCTCCGTTGCCGCGCGATCGGCGCTCATGACTAATCCTCTTCCCCGACGAGGCCTGAACGGAAGGGGGTAGCAGAGCATCTTCAGGCTCGCACCGTTGCATCCGGGGACCCTCCCCGGCAAGCCCGCGAAACGGATCTGCCAAGGTCGGCTTGTTGTGTTGGATCCTCGCCAAGACCATTCCGCGCTGCCGCCGCCGACGGCGTGGAGGAGTTCTTGCGCAATTGCTCGCCTGACAGACGCGGAAGCAAAGGCGTAAACCTGAAGGTCATTTATTCGTCATCGACGAATTTTGGTCAAGCCTTGAGGTTGCCCCCGACCGCAATAATCATTTTGCCGGGCGAAATTTGGTTAAGACTATCCCGGACCCGATCAAAAGCTGGCGCCGAGAGCTCAAGATCGGTGAAGAGGGGTCCCGAGGCCGGCCTTGGCCTGCCCGAAATTCTGAACTTGGGAGTGCCGTTCGCGAGATCGCCTCGTCATCCTCGCAGGCGATTGCCGCAGACTGCAGTGCGAATGCAAGCCCGTCAATTTCGCGAGCAATGCCCATCGCGCCATTTGCCGTGCTTGGCATAGCCGGCGGGCACCTAATGCCAGCCGTGCCCGCAGCGGGTGCCGGCGGGGGCGATGTTCGCCGCCGGCGCGACCGCCTCACGGTTCGGAAACCGCGGCGCTGCGACGGCGACAGCGCTGATCGCGGCGAGGCCGACGAAAGCGGCGGCAATCGATGTCGGGGCACGCATTTCGATATCCTTCGTCCGTCCCTGTTCGGCCAAGAGCGGCGCCCAAATTTCGGCGGTCAGCGCGGGCCCGGCACCCTCGGGTCCGGCGCCTCTGCTGCGGCGTCGAGAACGGTCCCGGAAACCGGCTCGACCCAGACCAAGTGGTCCGAGATCCCCTTGACCCCCGGCACGTTCTCGGCTGCGACGCGCAATGCCGCGCGTTCGTGCTCGTCGAAGACGACCCCGTCGAGAGCGACCACCCCATCGACGACGGTGATCGTCAGCCCGCCCCGCGGCGCCCAGTTGGCGTTGGCCAATTCGGCCAGCACGCGCGTGCGGATATCCTCGTCGCCGGCAGCCGGGGCTTGCCGCTTGTCGAGCGCCCGCGCCAGGGCAGCGAGCAAATCGGCGCGGCCGACGATGCCGACCAGCACGCCGCCGTCGATGACCGGCAGCCGCTTAACCCGGTGACGCTCCATCAGCGCAACGATCTCGGCGAGCGGCGCCTCCGGGCCGACGACGACGACCTTGCGGGTCATCAGCTCCTCGACCACTCGACCGTGCGTCCTGACGTATTCGCCGGCCATATGCCCCGGACCCATAATGAATTCGAGCCACGGCCAATGACGCTTCTCGGTGGCGATCTCGCTGCGGTGCAGCAAATCGCCTTCGGTCAGGATCCCGACCAGTTTGCCGCCCGCATCCACCACCGGCAGGCCGCTGATCCTGCGATCGAGCATCAGCCGAATGGCCTCGCGGATCGGCGCGCCGGGCATGATCGAGACGATGGCGCGGGTCATCACGTCCGAGGCCAGCATTGGGCGTCTCCTCTTGTCCGGCGGAATGTGCCGGGCAACAGACGCAACGTCAATCTTGGCGAGCGGCGGCGACCAGTGCTGCAACGCCCGGCAGTTCGCGTCCCTCCAGCCATTCTAGAAAAGCGCCACCGGCGGTCGAGACATAGGACAGCTCGTCGGTCACCCCGGCAGCGGCAAGGGCGGCCACCGTGTCGCCGCCGCCGGCGACGCTGCGCAACCGGCCCGCACCGGTGAGCTCGGCAGTTTTTTTCGCCACCGCCGCGGTGCCGCGGTCGAAGGGCGGCGTCTCGAAGGCGCCGAGCGGCCCGTTCCACACCAGCGTGCGCGCCTCGTCGAGGGCGGCGCCGATGCGCGCCACCGTCTTGGGGCCAATGTCGAGGATCATCATGTCGCTTGCCACCGCGTCGATCCCGACCGTGTGCGAATGCGCCGTTCGCGACAGTTCGGCGGCGACGACGGCGTCCTCGGGCAGGACGATGCGGCAGTGGCGCTCGCCGGCGAGGGTGAGGATCCGCCGCGCATCGTCCGCCATGTCGCGCTCGCACAGCGATCGTCCGACCGCGATCCCTTGGGCGTGGAGCATGGTGTTCGCCATCGACCCGCCGATCGCCAGGATATCGACCTTGCCGACGACAAAGCGCAACAGGTCGAGCTTCGTCGAAACCTTGGCGCCGCCGACCAGCGCCAGAACCGGCCGCGTCGGGTGTTCGAGCGCCACCGAGAGCGCTTCGAGCTCGGCCTCCATCAGCTTGCCGGCAGCGGCCGGCAGCAGCCGCGCGAGTGCTGCGATCGAGGCGTGCGCGCGATGCGCCGCCGAGAACGCGTCGTCGACATAGACCTCGCCGAGCTCGGCCAGCGCCTTGGCGAAATCGAGGCGAATTCGCCTCCTCACCCGAATGAAAGCGGAGATTTTCGAGCAGCGCCACCTGCCCCGGACCGAGGGCCGCCACGACCCGCCGGGCCTCCTCGCCGATGCAGTCGGCGGCAAACGCGACCTCGCGGCCGCCCAATGCCCGGCGCAGCGGCGCCAGCACCGGGCGCAGCGAAAATTCCGGGTCGGGGCGGCCCTTCGGCCGGCCGAAATGCGACATCACGACAACCATGGCACCCCGATCGATCAGCGCCTCGATGGTCGGCGCCAGACGTTCGATCCGGGTCGCGTCGGTGACCCGGCCGTCCCTGACCGGAACGTTGAGATCGGCGCGCAGCAGCACCCGTTTGCCATGGACATCGATGTCGTCGAGGATCAGGAAATTGGGCATCGGCTGCTCCGGCGGGCGATCGTGCGGCGTTGATCTTAGCCTCGCCGCACCCGCCCGTCTCTAGCGGCTGAGTTGGGTCAGCGCGTCGCGCATCGGCTGGCTCGACACCATCAGGATGCCGGAAAATGGCGTGTCGAGATCGAGGATCACGTAGATCACCGAGGCGATCGAAAGCGCCCCCAACAGGATCGTGATGTAGGAGAGGATGTTTCTCGGCGCACTCAAGCCAAAGCTGGCAAACACGATCACCAGCCACAGGGTCAGCACCAGATAGAACGGCATCGAGATCGAGCTGTGCGCTTCTTCGATCAATCGCCAGCGCATCCGCGTCATGCGCTCGAACTGGTTCAGGATGACCGGCGCCAGCCTCCGCTGCATCGGGTTCTGCAGATCGAGCCGGCGCAGGTCGATCTCTATCGTGGTGAGCATGTCTCCCAAGCTGGTGCTTTCGATCGAGTTGGCGTTGGGGGGCGGCGAAACCTGCCTCGGGTAATAGTCCCCGGGCGGCTTCGGCTCCGTCTTCCAGGTCGAGGCGATCGCCGCGGCGGTGTAGCTGCGCAACAGCGCCCGCGCCGTATCGGCCTCGCTGCCGTATTGGCGCAGCGACCGGTCGAGCTGGATCAGGTTGATGGCGAAGCTTCGCAAATCGGTGTCGACGGCGTCGAACGAGGCCTTGACCGAGCTGGTCAAGAGGCCCAGCACCAGGGCGGCAAAGGTCACCAGCATGGTCACCACCAGCCGGATTAGATCGGTCGTCTCCGCGCTGCGGTGGCGCTCGGACAAAAACGGCCGCGCGACCACGCCGAGAGCGCTTCCGCCGAGCAGAACGAGCAGCAGGATCGCCGAATCCCAAACCTCGCTCATGACCCCTCTCCCCCGCCGCCGATCTGCGACATCTCCCCACCGGTGACCGGGTTTACCGAGGGCGAGGCCAGCAAGCCGTCCGACAAATTCGTCGGCGGCAAGAGCACGATGGGCAAGGCGACCTGTTCCGGTCCGTGCACCCCGGTCGGCGACTGGCATCACTACACCTTGATCCTGATCGCGGCCGATCTCGATCCAAAGGCGCTGCAGTCGGGCATGGCCCGCGACAAGCTGTTCGCCGCCTTGAAGGGGCACACGAAGGGCGCCGCCGGCCTCGTCCTGCGCTTCACCCACCCTTGAGCGAGAGCCCGGCGCGGCGGCAGACGCGCTGTTCTGCGAGCCGTCGCGACTCGCCGCCGGCTACGGGGTGAGTTCCTCGACGCTGTCGTCGGGCAGCCGGCCCTGAGCGCGGTATTGGCCGATCTTTTCCAAGAGCGGGATGTCCGACACGGCGTAGAGGATCGTGTCGGCGTCGCCGCGGTTGACGTGGCGGCGCCAGGCGAAGCCCGGCACCACGAAGATGTCGTTCGGCTGCCAATCGATCCGGCCGCCGGCTATCTCGGTCACACCGCTGCCGTCGATGACCTGGTACAGGGTTGCGGCCGTCTCGCGCTTGAACCGGGTGTCCTCGCCGGGGCGCAGCAGCATCGCGCGGTAGTCGAGGGTCGGAAACACCGCGGCACCGGTCTCTGGGTTCACAAACCGCAGGGTGACGCCCTCGTAGGGGTCGCCGGCCTCGTCACGCATTCCGTCGAGCGCCGCCTTCACATCGGCGCCGCGGTAATGGAACATCGGCGATGTTGCACGGCCGAAACCGCGGCGGTGCGAGGCAAACCCCGGCACCAACCCGCCTTGTCCGTAGAGCCGGCGCGAATAGCCGCCGTCATGGGTTGCCGACTGGGCGCGGGCGTTGCCGGCCGTCTCGCCGGGAAACTCCTCGTCGAGCCACACACAGTCGAGAAACTCCATCAGCGGGAAATCGAGAACGTCGATCCACACCACCGGCTCAGCGCCGTCATTGCCATGGTCGTGCCAGGTGCCGTTGGGGGTCAGGATCAGGTCGCCGCGCGCCGCGATGCAGCGCTCGCCCTCGATCGTCGTGTAGCCGCCGCTCTCGGAGAGGATGGTCCGGCTGGCGTTGGGGGTGTGGATGTGGACCGGGGCCACGTCGCCGGGGTTGTAGATCGACACCGCGCAACGCATCGTCGAGGTGACCTGCAGCCGCCCGCCGAGCCCGGGATTGGTCAACAGGAACTGCTGGCGCTCGGCGAATTCGATCGGCGACACCTCGGCATCTCGGGCGATCGCGGCGATCCGCTCGAGATAGGGGGCGATCTCGCGCCAACGCCAATGATGGGCGACCGGCTTGAGCTGCGCAGCGCCGACCCGGCCCGAGGCGACCCGGCCGCTAGCATCGAGCCCGGTTTCCCGGAACCACGGGCGCTGCGCCGGCGCGTTCGCCTGGGTCCGCAGCCAGATGTTGAGCGGCGCCGCCTCGGCATTGAGCCGCTCCATCGCCTCGCGCGCGTCGATCGTCGGCGCGCCTGCCGCAATCGTCATGACCCTTCCTCCCGCTATGCCAACGCCATTGCCCGCATCAACAGCGCGAGATCGGCGACGAGCCCCGGGTCGCGTTCGATGGCATACTCGCTGCGTCCGGTTTTGTCCTTTTCGAGAACCATCAGCACGGCCGGGTCGGTGGTCTCGAAGACGCGCAGGTTGCGGCCGTCGCTTTCGAGTTCCGCGAGCTTGGCCTTGATCGGCAGCGAGGGCAGGCGATCGCAGATGTCGATCAGCTCGATCAGCCCGTCGACCGTGATCCCTGCCTCCGCGACTGCCTGACGAATTTGGTTAGCCGCCGCCTCCCTGGCTTGCTGTTCGCCCGCCAGCACGCGCGCCTGCTCATCGGCCCGCTTGCGATATTCGGCATAATGCGGCGCGATCCGCTGCAAGAAGACCGGGGTCGGCAGTTCGCGGGTATCGACCCAGCTCTTCGCCTTGGTCCAGTTGGTGGCGAGCCAGTCGCGAATGCCCGGATCGCGGATCTCTCCAATCCTTTCGGCGCGCAAGGCGGCGGCCCATCTGATCTGGGTCGGCTCTCCGCTCAATTCCGTCCAATTCGTCGGATCCGGCGGCGCCGCGGCGAGCGGGCGCACCGCCGGTGCAGCGGGGGACGCAGAGGCAAGGCGCTGTTTTGCCAGCTCAAACTGGCGGCGATACTCCTCTTCGAACTCCTCGCTGTCCGGGTCGGGCACGAACCCCTGCTTATCCCAGAAAAAGCGGTTGGTTCCTTCGACCGCCTCCTCTCTGACCAGCCTCAGATCCATCGGGTCGATCCTTGCTCTTTGCCTTGTTTTCCGACGGTATCATGATCGGCAACGGCGATGCGAGCGATGGCGCTTATCGGCGAGGACCGAGGGAGAGGACAAGTGATCAAGAGCATCGGGCTATTGACCCGCAAGGCTGGCCTAAGCCACGAAGACTTTGTCAAGCATTGGCTCGAGGTGCACGGCCCGTTGGCCCACGCCGTGCCAGGGGTGAGCCGCTATGTGCAGTCGCACATCCAGGGCGAACGGACCCGGCCCGACATCCGGACGATGGATGTCGAAATCGACGGCATCGCCGAGCTGTGGTATGATGACCAAGCGGCGATGGAGCGGGCCAACGCCACCCCCGAAGCCAAGCGGCTGCACGATGACGGCGCCATGTTCATCGGCCGGATCAAGAGCTTTGTCGTCGAGGAGAAGGTAATCATTCCGGTGTCGCCGGAGCGAGCTCCATGACCCGCTATCTTTCCGGTTTCGGCAACGAGCACGCCAGCGAGGCCTTGCCGGGTGCGCTGCCGCAGGGGCAGAACGCGCCGCAGCGGCATCCGCTCGGGCTCTACACCGAGCAGATCTCGGGAACGCCGTTCACCGCCCCGCGCACCGAGAACCGGCGGTCCTGGCTCTATCGCATCCGGCCGTCGGCGGCGCACCCGGCCTTTCGCCGCATCGACAACGGCCTCGTGCGAGGCGCGCCGTTCGACGAGGTGGCGCCACCGCCCAACCGGCTGCGCTGGGACCCGCTCCCGCTTCCCGGCGCGCCCGCCGATTTTGTCGACGGGCTGGCGACGATCGGCGGCAACGGCGACGCCAGTCTCAATGCCGGGATCGCCATCCACGTCTACTGCGCGACCAAGTCGATGGAGCGCCGCCTCTTTTACGATGCCGACGGCGAGCTGTTGATCGTTCCGCAGCGGGGACGGCTGAGGCTCAGCACCGAATTCGGCGTGGTCGAGGCCGGTCCCGGCGAAGTCGCGCTGGTTCCGCGCGGGGTGAAGTTCCGCGCCGAACTGCCCGACGGTCGCGCCCGCGGCTATTTGTGCGAGAATTACGGCCGGCTGTTTCGGCTGCCGGAATTGGGGCCGATCGGCGCCAATGGGCTCGCCAACCCGCGCGATTTCCTGACTCCCGCCGCCGCGTTCGAGGACCGCGACGAACCCTTCGAGATCGTTGCCAAACTCGCCGGCAACCTGTGGGCGGCGGAATTCGACCATTCACCCCTGGACGTCGTCGCCTGGCACGGCAACTACACGCCCTATAAATACGATCTGGCGCGCTTCAACACGTTGGGCACGGTCAGCTTCGACCACCCCGACCCGTCGATTTTCACCGTGCTGACCTCGCCCTCCGAGGTGCCGGGCACCGCTAATTGCGACTTTGTGATCTTTCCGCCGCGCTGGCTGGTGGCCGAGCACACCTTTCGCCCGCCCTGGTATCACCGCAATGTCATGAACGAGTTCATGGGCCTGGTCCACGGCGCCTATGACGCCAAGGCGCGGGGCTTTGTGCCTGGCGGCATGTCGTTGCACAATTGCATGGCCGCGCACGGCCCCGACGCCGCGACCTATGAACGGGCCAGCACCGCTGAATTAAAGCCGCAGAAGATCGCCGATACTCTGGCGTGCATGTTCGAAACGCGGTTTCTGATCCGCCCGACCCGCTTCGCGCTCGAAACCCCGGCCTTGCAGCGCGACTACGATTCCTGCTGGCAAGGCTTGCCGAAGCTGTTCAAGGGATAATGCAGTAATGGCGAAGCACCGCCCCGGCGTGAACCTGCCTCATGCAGTTTAGCCCGGCGATGCTTGCGCGCGGGCAATCTCGGCGGCGGTGACGCGGGCGCGCTGCGCGGCGTCGCGGGCCATCTCGGTGCACAATCCGGTGTACGCGGTGGGGTCGAGCAATGCTTCGATCGCCTTTTGGTCGAGATGTGCAGTCACCCTCGGGTCGGCGGCGAGCAATTCCACGAACGGCCGGTTTTCGACAAACGCCGCCTGGGCCGCGTCGTAGACGACGTCGTGCGCGTGCTGGCGGCCGATCGCCGCCCCCAAATTCAGCATCACCGCCTCGGCCATGATCAGCCCGCCGCCGAGATCGAGGTTTTTCCGCATGCGCACCGGGTCCAGCCGCAGCCCGCGCATCACCTCCACCAGGCGGGCGAGCATGTCGCCGGTGGCGATCGATGCGCGGGCGTCGGCCGCATCCATCATCAGGCTGGTGGTGCGGTCGGCCTCGTGCTCGGTCTGCATCGCCTCGAGCGCCAGCGGGACGCAGGAGCGCACCTCGGCCGCGGCGGCGATGATGTCCTGGCACAGCTTGGGGTTGCGCTTCTGCGGCATCGTCGAGCTGCCGACCGTGCCGGGCGGTACCGGCTCTTCGACCTCGCCGAACTCGGTCTTCATCAGCGTATAGATCTCGCGGCCGATCTTGCCGCAGGTCGCGGCCAGCAGGCCGAGGAGACAGATGTTCTCAGCCAGATGATCGCCGATCGTGCGCGAGGGAACCCGCATCGGCAGCATGCCGAGCTCTATGCCGATCCCGGCCTGTACCGCCGGCCCCTGCGCGCCCAACGAGGCGAAGGTGCCCGCACCCCCGCCCAGCATCGCGACAAATATCCGCGGCGCCGCCTGCCCGAACCGTTCGACGTGACGGAGCAGCTCGTCGATCCATACCGCGGGCTTGTAGCCGAAGGTCGCCGGCAGCGCGTGCTGGCCGTGGGTGCGCCCGGCGATCGGCATGTCGGCGCCGCGCTCGGCGAGGTCGGCCATCGCCCGGAGCGCGTCGGCGATCAGGCCCAGAAAGACCCGGTGCGCCTGGCGCAATACCAAGAGATCGCCGGTCTGGGTGATGTTCTGGGTGGTCGCTCCCCAATGCACCCAGCCGCCATGCGGCTCGCCGGTGACCCGGCCCAATTCCCAGACCAACGGCACGATGGTGTGGCCGGTGCGGGCAAAGCCTTCGTCGATGCGCGCGCGGTCGAGGAGCTCGAGGTGTGCGGCTCGCGCGATCGCGGCCGCCGCCTCGCGTGGGATGATGCCGAGCTCGGCCTGCGATTGGGCGAGCGCGGCCTCGACCTCGAGCCATGCCTGCCAGCGGTTCTCCTGGCGATAGAGCGCGCGGATGCCGGGATCGGACACGCGCGCCGCGGTCGGCAGTTCGTCGGTCATTGCGTCTCCTCCGCGCAGCTTTGGGCATCCCGGCCATCGGCGCTGGTATGACAGAGAGAATGGACGGGCTTGTGAGCAGCGATCCACCGCTGGCTGTTTGGCACGCGAATGCTTAGCAGGTTTGAAAGATTTGCTGGATCGCGGCGATTTCGGTGGTCGTGGTCAACGCCAGCATTAACAGGATGCGGGCTTTTTGCGGGCTGAAATCCTCGCCGGCGACGATACCGCTCTCGCGCAGCCGGCGGCGCGGGGCGACGCGGCCCGAGAAGGCGCGGCTGCACTGGACGACCACGGTCCCGGCCTTGGCCGCGCGCTCGAACGCGGTGCGCTGCTCGGGCGTTGGGCTGCCCGGCGCAAATCCGGCCGAGACCAGGCCGCGCGCCCCGGCGGCCACTGCGGCATCGACCAGCACGCCGTCGGCGCCGGCATAGGAATAGATGATGTCGACCCGCGGCAGCGGCAAGGCGAGGTCGAGCGCCGCGAACGGAGCCTCGGGCATATGCGCCTGCAGCGGCGCGCGGTAGAAATGCACCCCGTCGCCGTCGCAATGTCCGAGCGCGCCGAAATCGAGCGAACGGAAGGTCTGCACCCGGTAGGTCGAGGTCTTGACCACATCGCGCGCGGCGTGGATCTCGTCGTTCAACACGACGAGCACGCCCTTGCCGCGCGCCTCTCCCGAGCCGGCGACGCGCAGCGCGTTGACCAGGTTCATGCCGGCATCGGTGCCGAGCGCACTCGCCGGCCGCTGCGCGCCGACCACCACCACCGGCTGCGTCACGCGCAAGGTAAGGTTCAGAAAAAACCCGGTCTCCTCCAGCGTCGCGGTGCCGTGCGGGATCACGAAACCGGCGATCCCAGGGTCGCCGCTCGCCGTGCGGTGAATCAACGTCCGCAATTCGATCCAGTCCTTGGGGCCGATATCGGTGCTGCCGACCTGGCGAAAGGTCGTGGGCGCCGGATCGGCCACCAGCCGGGTCTCGGGAAACCGGTCGATCAGCGCTCCGGCGGAGAGCTTCTGCCCGAAATCGGGATAATCGAGCACATCGAGGCTCGAGGCGCCGAGCGAAGAGATCGTGCCGCCGGTGCCGATCACGGCTATGCGAGGAAGGGCGGAGGTCATGGACGCGCTCCACAGCGAGAGTAACGGATAACCGCAGCACGGGAAGACGCCCGACACAAGACCGCCGGTCGTGCTCGGCGCCGGTCGGTTGGCCGCTTGTCGGGCGGCGCCTTCCGGCGGACTGTCTCACCGATATCAACCAGCGTATCCTGACGCGGGAAGATCGTGGCGATCGGCTTTTTGCGGGGGGTAGCAGGATGGCGCGCAAGGAACTGGCGGTCGACAGCGTGGCCGAGGCCTATCTGGCGCTGCTCGCCGAACGCGGGGTCGAGTACCTGTTCGCCAACGCCGGCACCGATTTCGCGCCGCTGGTCGAAGCCTTTGCCAAGGCGGCCCGGACCGGGACGCCGGTTCCCAAGCCGGTCCTCGCCACCCACGAGAATCTGGCGCTGTCGATGGCCCATGGCTGGGCGATGGTGACGGGCCGGGTCCCGGCGGTCATGGTGCATGTCAGCGTCGGCACCGCCAACGGCGTGTGCGCCGCGTTCAACGCCGCACGCGAGAACGTGCCGATGCTGTTCACCGCCGGCCGCTCGCCGTTGACCGAGGTGGGCATGCCGGGCGCGCGCGACGTTTACATCCACTGGGCGCAGGAGATGTTCGACCAGGCCGGGATGGTGCGCGAGATCGTCAAATGGGATTACGAGCTGAGGAACGGCGAGCAGTTGGAGACCGTGATCGACCGCGCGCTCTCCCTCGCCGCCAGCGCGCCGCAGGGGCCGGTCTACCTGTCGCTGCCGCGCGAGGTGTTGGCTGCGCCGCTGCCGGGTTTTGCCTATGACGTGCCGACGCGCCGGGTAGCGGCGTCGCCGCCAGGCCCCGACCGCGGGGCGATCGACCAGGCGGCGCGCATGCTCGCCGCGGCCGAAAATCCGCTGATCGTCACCGCCAGCGCCGGGCGCGACCCGGCGGCGGTTGCCGCGCTGTCCGATCTCGCGCGGCGCTTCGCGATCCCGGTCGTGCAGCACCGTCCGCGTCATCTCTCGCTGCCCGCCGACCATCCCTGCCATCTCGGCTACGACGCGACCCCCTATCTCGCCGATGCCGACGCGATCCTGGTCCTCGAATGCGACGTGCCCTGGGTCCCGAGCCTCGAGGCGCCGCGCCCGCACTGCAGGATCGTTCATCTGGGCGTCGATCCGCTGTTCTCACGCTACCCGATCCGCGGCTTTCCCTGCGATCTTGCGGTGACCGCGACCCCGGCGACGGCATTGCCGGAGCTAACCGCCGCTCTCGGCCGCCATCTCGCCGGGGCGGCTGGCGAGGCCGCCATCGACACGCGGCGGCAGCGGGTCGCCGGGCGGGGGCAAGCGCAGCGCGCCGGCTGGCAAAAAACCTGCGACAATGTCGCCGGCCTGCGCCCGATCCACATGGCCTGGGCCAGCGCCTGCATCGCCCGCGCCAAGCCCGAGGACGCGATCCTGGTCAACGAATACACCTTGATGCCCGAGCATTGCGGGGTGAATCTCCCCGGCGGCTATTTCGGGTCGAGCCCGGCCTCGGGCCTCGGCTGGGGCGGGGGCGCGGCATTGGGCGCCAAGCTCGCCGCACCCGACCGGCTGGTCATCGCCACCTTGGGCGACGGGTCGCACCTGTTCGGCAATCCGGTGGCGGTCCACCACGCCTCGGCGGCGCACAATTTGCCGGTGCTGTTCGTCATCATGAACAATTCGATGTGGGGGGCGGTGCGGCGCGCGACGAGTGCCATGTACCCCAAGGGCGAGGCGATGCGCAGCAACAAGCCGCCGCTCATCGACCTCGATGAATTGCCCGCCTTCGAGCAGGTCTGCGCCGCCGCGGGCGGCTATGGCGAGCGGGTCGAGGATCCGGCGGTCCTGCCGGCGGCGCTGGCTCGCGCGCTCCATGCGGTCACCGTCGAAAACCGTCAGGCGCTCTTAAACGTCATCTGCCGCGGGGTGTGACGACCCCTTCGCCGCTGCCGGGCGTGATTTGCCAAGCGCCGCGGGACGCGGGATATTAAGGGTTTGGGGAACAGACGGGGTCACGACATGAATGCCGTGCGCGAGCTTCTCGACGATGCGATTGCACTGCACAAGGACGGGCTAAGCCCCGGCCGGATCGGGCTCGCCCTGACCGACCGGTGGGAGGCCGAGCAGCTGGGTGCGGCCGGCGAGGTGCGCCGAACCCGCTCGAAGACCGGCGCTATCGAGCTGCGTTTTCCGAGCGGCGAGAGGATCATGTGGGACGGCGCCGCATGGAGCTACCTACCGACGTGAGGCCAGGGGCGTGAGGATCGGCTCCGCGCCGCGGCGGACTGCGTCCCCAAATCACCGCATCCGGGGCGTCGTTTCCCGAGTGGCCGGCGCGGTCGTGGCGTTGCTGGCTACAGCCGGCGGTGCGGCCCGCGCCGATCAGGTGGTGGCCGTTTACTATGCCTACTGGGCCGGCCTTCCGGCGGCTGAAATTCGCCTGAAGCTCTCGGATGACGACGGTTCCTACCGCGATCGGATCGAGATCCGGACCGAGGGGCTGCCGCGCCTCGTCACCCATTTCCGGGGGACCGCGCAAGCCGATGGCACGCTCGCCGCAGGCCGACCGGCCGACCCCTCGCAATACAATGCCCTCTATAATCTGCGCAAACGGCTCGACAGCCGCATCAGCATGCGCTTTGTCGGCCGTGGCGATGCGACGATCGCCGAGCGCGGCCCGGACGACACCAGCCGGAAACCACCGCTCGCCGAACGGTTCCGCCGCGACGCGGTCGATCCGATGACGGCGATCGAGCGCCTGCGCGAAGCGATCGCCGCCGGTGCTGCGGCGCACGGCTTTTCGATCCCGGTCTACGACGGGGCGCGGCGCTTCGATGTGGTCGGACGGGTCCTCCCCAAGCAGGACCAGACCGACGGCCTGCTGCGAGTCGAGCTGACATTGCGCCCGATCGCCGGGTTCAAGGGCGAATCGAGCGACGACGGGGACCCGGACGACGCGCCGCGCCCGGTGGCTGTGACCCTGTCGGACGATGTGCGGCTGTTGCCCCTGTCACTGACGGTCCGGGTGTTTTTTCTGCCGCTGGTCGTGCGGCTCGACCATCTATGCAGCGGGGCTGCGCCGTGCCGCGGCTGAGCGGGGCCGGCGCTCCGCTGCCGGTCGCGCGGTCAGCGGCCGCTCAGCGCCAGTGGCGATGCCAGCGACCATGCAAATACGGATGACCGTACCAGGGCCGGCCGAAATAGACGCGCGCGGGATAAGCGTAGGGATAGCCGTAATAATACGGATAGGGGGCATAGCCGTAATAGGCCGGATAGGGGTAATGGCGCGGCCCGTAATAGCCCCAGAACCCGGGCACCCCGACGCTGACGAACACCCGCGCCTGAGCCGGCGCCGACGCGGCCATCGGAGCGGCCAGACCGGCCACCGCGACCGCAGCCACCGCCAGACGTCTCGACCACGGTTTCAGCTTGAGGGCGGTCATGTCTTTCTCCACCGTAAGCGCAGCGATCAACGCTGTCTGATTTGCTTGATAACGGCGGAGACCGGTCCCCCATCCCCGGCGTCGGGCCCGTGCCAGCGGCATTACCGTGGCAAAATCCTGGCCCGCGGAGGGCCCGGCGCGGACCTTACGCCAAGATCGGCTCCTCGGGCCGACAATGTTCGCGCGCGCGGTCGCCGCTCGCCGTCTCCAGCAGCAGCTCAATCGACCGGCGTTCCATTCCGCGGCTGGCGAGCGCCAATCCCAGCACTGGATCATCGAGCAACTGCGCCACTCGATACTCTTTTTCTGCCCGCCACATGATCGTCTCCGTTGCCGATCGGCCGCACCGTGCGGCGCTGACCGGAGAGCTGGCTCTCTGGGCTAATGGGTTCAATTTGAAATAAATCCCTCTCTTCATGTGGCAGCCTTCCGGCAGCGACATGGGACCGAACCGATCGGCCGGGTCGATGGAGTTTCCCTGTTTGTTCCAAGATACGGCCAGCATTTCCGGACCTCTTGACCGCCGGCGGGCGGTGCGCGCACGCTGCCGGGCGGTGTTGCCCGGCCGCAACCGAGGATGACCCGATGACCGATCCGATCCGGCCGTTTGCGCCGGTACTCGCAGGCGCGCAGCCGCCTTATCTCCACCCCGATTACGGCAGCACCGTCAAGCGCGCGCCGAAGAATCCGCTGATCCCGCTGGCGCACACCCTGACCGAAATCACCGGCCCGGTTTTCGCCGATGGCTGGGCCGGGCCGGATCTTGCCGATCTGACCCGGGGTCATGGCGCGGCACCGCTCGGCGAGCGGATCATCGTCGCCGGCCGGGTGCTGGACGAGGATGCGCGCCCGGTGCCGGGGACGCTGGTCGAGTTGTGGCAATGCAACGCCGCCGGCCGCTATCGGCACCCGGTCGACCAGCACGACGCGCCGCTCGACCCGAATTTCGAAGGTGTCGGCCAGGTGGTGACCGATGATGCGGGCGAATACCGTTTTCTGACGATCAAGCCCGGCGCCTACCCATGGCGCAACACCTATAATTCCTGGCGGCCGGCACATATCCATTTCGGCGTGTTCGGCCCGGCTTTCGTCACCCGGTTGATTACCCAGATGTATTTTCCGGGTGATCCGCTGTTGGCCTGCGACCCGATTTTTCTCGGCACCCCCGATCGGGCGGCGCGCGAGCGGCTGATTTCGGCCTATGACCCGAGCCTCAGCGAGGCCGAATGGGCGCTCGGCTACCGTTTCGACATCGTCTTGCGCGGCCGCGCGGCGACGCCGATGGAGAATGGTTGAAATGGCGCAAAAGCTCGTGGCCACCCCGTCACAGACGGTCGGCCCGTTTTTTCACTTGGCGCTCGACCGCGCCGAATGGGCCGATTTGACGCAAGACATCCCGCAAGGCGAGCGCATCGTCGTCGACGGCCGGGTGACCGACGGCGACGGCGCTCCGGTCGCCGACGCCTGCCTCGAACTGTGGCAGGCCAATGCCGCCGGCCGCTATGCCCACCCCGACGATGCCCGCACCGACCAGCCGCTCGATCCGAATTTCCGCGGCTTTGGCCGGGTGTCGACCGACGCCGATGGCGGCTTCCACTTCACGACTATCCGGCCTGGGCCTGTGCCGGGCCACGGCAACGCACTGCAGGCGCCGCACATCGCGGTGGCGCTCTTTGCCCGCGGGCTCTTAAAGCCGCTTTACACCCGGATCTATTTCGCCGGGGAGCCGGCGAACGACAGCGACCCGGTGCTGCTGTCGATCGACGATCGGGCGCGCCGCCAAACCTTGATCGCCACCCGTGGCGAGGCCGGCGGCCCGCCGACCTACCGCTTCGACATCGTGATGCAGGGCGTAGGCGAGACCGCGTTTTTCGAATTGTAATCGGCGCCTAGTCGACGACCACCGGCTTGATCTCGCGCAGGCGGGGCAGGACCTCCTTTGAGAACAAGGTGATGTTCTTGACCGCCTCGGCATGGGTAATGAAGCCGGTCTTGCCGACCATGATCAGGTGGCCGAAGCCGCCGACCTTGTCGTAGAACTCCATAATCTGCTTGTAGACCGTGTCGGGGTTGCCGGCATACATGCGGCCGCCGGCCATCGCCATCTCGGCGGTCACGCCCGGCCGGTTCAACGCCGAGTCGCGCCCGGGTCGCCCGATCCCGCTTGCCCCAGCCGGACTGCGATAGAGCTGCGGCGCAAACTGCGACGGCGTCTGGCCGGGCAGGAACTTCGCGTATTGCGGCGCCGATTTCATGCTGGTATTGACGAACCACAGGAGCTTCGAGCCGACCCGGACGCCCTCCTCGTCGGTGTCGCCGACATAGACAAAGGCCGAGTAGCCGAAGCGGTCGGTAGTAGGCTTGGCGAGGCCGGCCTCAGTGCGCGCCTGGCGATAGGACGCCCAGGCCCGCTTGGTCACCTCGACCCCGCGCATGACCATGATGTTGACCATGCCGCGCCGGCCGAGCTCGGAGGTGTCCTCGGGGTCCGAGGTCGCCGCCCACATCGGCGGGTGCGGGCGCTGATAGGGGCCGGGCCAGATGTTGACGTGGCGGTGGGTGAAATGCTTGCCCTCCCAGCTGAACGGCCCGTCATGCGAGGTCAGGGTCTTTTCGATCAGGTCGATCGCCTCCCAAAACCGCTCGCGCACGCCGATCGGGTTGGCGTTGCCCGAGGCCATCTCGGTGCCGCCCGATTTGACAAAGCCGATCTCCAGCCGCCCGCGCGAAATCACGTCGGCGGTGGCGTATTCCTCGGCCACCCGCACCGGGTCCTGGCGCACCGTGACCAGGGTCCCCATGCTGAGAAGGCGGATGTTGCGCGTCTGCCGGGCGACAATGCCGAGGATGACCGGGCTCGCGCCATAAAGGCAGTTGATGCCGGCATGGTGCTCGCTCGATGTGATGTTGAGCCCGAGCTCGTCGCAAAGCAGGTATTCGTCGAGCGTCTCCTCGAACAGCTGCGCCGCAACCTTCGGGTCACAATACCGGTTCGGGAGGCTGGCGCGCACCAAATCCGCACTGTCGAGCACGTCATCCGGCACAAACGGGTACGGATTTTCGCAATGAAACCAGGCGTCCATGATCCTCTCGCTCGATTGACTTGGGGGCAGCGCCGGCGCGATCCTGCGGCATTCGCCGCGGTCCGAGGAAATATCGTATGACCATCGAATTGCGCCAGATTCATCCGCTGTTTGCCGCCGAGGCCCGCGGCGTCGATCTCGCCCAACCGGTCGATGCGGCGACGGTCGACGCGATCCGGCGGGCGATCGACGAGTATGCGGTCCTGGTGTTTCGCGACCAGCGTCTCGACGACACGCAATTGCGCGATTTCGCGGCGCGGTTCGGTCCGCTGGAGATCGGCCGTTCGGCGGCAGCCGGCGGCCGGCGGCGACTGAAGCATCCGGAAATCGGCGACATCTCGAACCTCGACGAGGACGGCCGCCTGCGCGAGGCCAATGACCGGCGCCGGCTCGACAGCCTCGGCAACCGGTTGTGGCACACCGATGCGTCTTATATGCCGGTGCCGGTGATATTGGGGATGCTGCATGCGGTGGCAGTGCCGCCGGCGAGCGCCTTGGGCGGCGGCGAGACCGAATTCGCCGATATGCGCGCGGCCTATGACGCACTCTCCGAGGCGATGAAGGAGGCGATCGACGGCCTCGTCGCGTTGCACGACATCACTTGGTCGCGCGGCCAGATCGGCTTTACCGAGTTCGCCCCCGGCGAACGCGAGAAATATCCGCCGTCAAAGCAGCGGCTGGTGCGGCGCCATCCGGGTTCCGGTCGCAAAACGGTTTATCTCTCCGCGCACGCCTCGCACATCGTCGGCTGGCCGGTGGCCGACGGCCGCATCCTGCTCTACGACCTCAATCTGTTCGCGACCCGGCCGGAATTCGTCTACAGCCATCAATGGCGGAAGGGTGATCTGGTGATCTGGGACAACCGCTGCACCATGCATCGCGGCCGCCCGCATGACGACAGCCATCCGCGCGACCTGCGCCGGGCGACGACCCTCGACACCGGCTCGTCGCTCGACGAAGCCGCCTGAGCCGATCTGTCTGCGGCTGGGGATGCGAACGCACGGCGGCGCCCGGCCC
Source organism: uncultured Alphaproteobacteria bacterium (assembly GCA_963703665.1). Classification (GTDB taxonomy): domain Bacteria; phylum Pseudomonadota; class Alphaproteobacteria; order ATCC43930; family CGMCC-115725; genus AP-15. The sequence goes on from CAVPFB010000004.1 coordinate 288,812, forward strand.
CAGCCGCCGGATCAGACCCCGTGATATTCGGCCGAGATGTCTTTGCTGGTGTAGTCCGTGAGCAGCGCCGTCGCGACGATGCCGATGACCGCGCAGCCGAGGATGTAGAGCGCGATCGGAAGGCTCGAGTGATAGGCGGCGAACAGCGCCGTCGCGATAAACGGCGATGGGCCGCCGGCAATGATCGAGGCGAGCTGGTAGCCGAGCGAACTGCCGCTGTAGCGCAGCCGCGGAGAGAAGGATTCGGCGATCAGCGCCGCCTCGGGGCCGTACATCGTCATGATCGGCAGCAGGGACAGCGCAACGGCGATAAAGATCAACGCCGGCACCTTGGTATCGAGCAGGGCGAAGTAGATGAAACCGAACACCCCGACAAAAACGCAGCCGATCATATACATGTTCTTGCGGCCGATGCGGTCCGACAGATGCCCGGCGACCGTAACCCAGAGGAAACCCAGGACGGTTTGGAGGACCACGGCGACCAACAAAAAGTTGCGCGACGCCCCGAGGACCGTCGTGCCGTAGCTGAAGATGAAGGTGCCGACGATATAGCCCGGCGCCTGCTCCGGCATGCGCAGCAGCGCAGTCAGCAAGACCTGCTTGGGCTGGCGCTTGAACACTTCGAGCACCGGCACGCGCTCGACGCGGTCTTCGGCGAGCACCTTCTGGAAGACTGGGGTTTCGAGAATGCCGAGCCGGATCCACAGCCCGACCCCGACCATGATGATGCTGATGAAAAACGGGATGCGCCACCCCCAGGTCAGGAACTGGTCGCCGGAAACCCAGCTGAAGAACAGCACCGCCACAGTCGCCAGGAACAGCCCAGCCGGCGCGCCGAATTGCGGCCAGGAGGCGATAAAGCCTCGGTTCTTGGTGGTTTGCGCCCATTCCATCGCCAGCAGCACCGAGCCGCCCCATTCGCCGCCGACGCCGATCCCTTGGATCAAGCGAATGATCGTCAACAGGATCGCGCCCCAGATGCCGATGCTCGCGTAGGTCGGAACAAGACCCACGGCAAAGGTGGCGATGCCCGTCACCAACAATGTTGCGATCAAGGTCGCCTTGCGCCCGATCCGATCGCCGAAATGGCCGAATATAGCCGCCCCAATGGGCCGCCCAACAAACCCGACGAAAAAAATGCCGAACGCCTGGAGCACACCGATCAAGGGAACGGAGTGGGGAAAATAGAGCTTGCCGAAAACCAGGCCGGTGACCGTGCCGTAAAGCAGGAAATCGTACCATTCGATCGTGGTGCCGACCGTGCTGGCCAGCATGGCGCGGCGCAACTGCGCACGATGCTCGACCTCGGAAAGTCCGCTGGCCGTGATGCCGGTCGCCGTCATCGCATTTTCCTCCTAATCTGCCGGGCCGTTGCGAGCGCCCGTTGTCGTTGCCTCCGGAGCGCGATGCTGCCGGACTCGTTTCCTTTTTTCAAGATTACCAGTTACTGCGGAACCTGCCAACCTTTCCGCGCATAGCGCGCGACCGGAATGCACCTCAGCGATCGGCTTGGTCAGACCGCGTCGTACTCCGCCGAGATGTCGCGGTTGGTGTAGTCCGGCAGGAGCGCCGTCGATATCAGGGTGATGACGGTGCAAACGAGGATGTAAAAGGCGATCGCGTAGCCCGATTTGTACGACGCGAACAGCGCCGTCGCGATCAGCGGCGCGGGGCCCCCGGCGATGATCGAGGCCAATTGATAGCCCAGCGAGGCCCCACTGTAGCGCAAGCGGCCGGTAAAGCATTCCGCGATCAGCGCCGCCTGCGGGCCGTACATCAGATCGTGCGGGATCAGCGACAGGACGATCGCCAGAAAGATCCAGCCGGGCACCATCGTGTCGAGCAGCGCGAAATAGATGAAGCCGAACACGCCCATCGCCGCAGCCCCGATCATATACATCCGCTTGCGGCCGATCCGATCGGACAGCCAGCCGGCGATGGGGATCGTAAAGAACGACACGACCGAGGCGACGAGCACGGCGATCAGCAGCAGCTCGCGCGAACTGCCGAGGACGCGCGTCCCATAGGTGAAGATAAAGGTGGTGAAGATGTAGAATGGCGCCTGCTCGGCCATCCGCGCCAGTGCGGTCAGAATGATTTCGCGCGGCTGACGCTGGATTACTTCGACCACCGGCACGCGTTCGACGCGGTGTTCCGCGACGAGCCTCGAGAAGGCCGGGGTTTCGAGAATGCCGAGCCGGATATAGAGCCCGACCCCGACGAGGATGATGCTGAGCAGGAACGGGATGCGCCAGCCCCAGGTCACGAATTGCGGCCCGGCGATCGCGCTGAACGCCAGCACCGCGAGGTTGGCCAGGAACAGCCCCGCCGGCACGCCCCATTGCGGCCACGAGGCGACAAAGCCGCGATGCGCGGTGGTCCGCGCCCACTCCATCGACATCAGCACCGAGCCGCCCCACTCGCCGCCGACCCCGATCCCTTGCAGGGTGCGCAGGATCGTCAGGATCACCGCACCCCAGATGCCGATCCGGGCGTAACCGGGGACAAAAGCCACGGCGAAGGTGGCCAGCCCCATCAGCAGCAAGGTCGCGATCAGCGCCGCCTTGCGCCCGATCCGATCGCCGTAGTGCCCGAAGATCGCCGCCCCCACCGGCCGTGCGACAAAGCCGACCGCGTAGATCGCGAACGCCTGCAGTGTCCCGGTCAGCGGGTCGGACCCGGGGAAATAGAGCTTGGCGAAAACCAGCCCGGTGACCGTGCCGTAAATGAAGAAATCGTACCACTCGATCGTTGTGCCGATCGTGCTGGCGATCACCGCGCGGCGAAGCTGCCGGCGATGCTCGACTTCGGACAGCGCGCCGCCGTCCGCGACACCCGTCGTCATGGCTTTCCTCCCCCGCAGCTCCACCGGCCAATCCCGACCCGGCGGCCCGCCCGCTGACTATAATGCGCCTTCGCGGCGATGCCAAAAGCATCGCTTAAACGGGGATTGTTGCCAGCGTTATTCGCGCTCCGGGCAAAAGGGCACCAGTCGTGCCGTCGCGAATCGGACGGCACCGATCGGCCAGCTCTCGGACCTCATCATCAAAAGAGGCTGGTCGGCAGTCCAAGCTTAAAATGCAGGAGGTAGGAGGAGGTGCAGGTCGAGTGCACAGGCCCCGACCCTTGCGGGCCTGTCCTCGTCTGCAAAATGACCGTAAAGGAGGAAGCGTTATACGCAGTAAACGAAAGCGAAAAAACCGCGTCCTGTGACAATGTAGCCGGCGGCAACACGTAGATAAGGGTATCCCTCCAAACGCTTCCACTGAATCTGTTCATCGGTGGGAACTGATAGACGATACCCGGTTCCGAAGTAGTCGGGGGGATAACGATTGTAAAGTTCTTTCCCTTTCCCTGAAGACCAGGGAAGTAAGAATAGCCTTGGACCGTCTTGCCTTTGGCGATGCAGATGGCGCCTCCGGTGGAGGTGGCGGCGGTGACGCTGCCGGAAACCACATAGGAACCGCCCTGCGGTTCAGTAGCGGCGTCGCAGACGGTGCTAATAATCGCCAGCATTGCCCCAAAAAGAAATGAGCGTGCCTGCCGCATCTGCCTCTCCCATGAAACGTGCTACTTTTGTAACCAAAATTATGGCAAATGCGGCAATTTGTCAAAGAAATCTTGGCAAAAATACGGCGACACGGGCGCACCGGCCGCCCGGTACGCTACCGACACTCAAACCGCGACGAGCAGGACGATGCCGCCGGCGACCGAGGCTCCGCCGGCGACGATCCCGAGCAGCCGGGCTTCGAGGTGAGGAAAGGTCACATCGCGCCCATCGGTCGGGGAGACATGCAGCAGCACCGCTCCCAGCCACAGGGAAACCCCGATGACGGCGAGCGCCGCGGCGATCCCTCTTCTCCGGGGGCGGGTCAAGAACTGCGGGCGCATCTGCGGCTTTCTCCTTTCTTCCCGGCCAGCATCGCGATGCCCCGTCGGCTGGACGGTCGCGATCTCCTGCGTTTCCTGATGCCAGCGCAGCAGGCGGCGCCGGAGCATGGCCATGCCTTTGACCAGACAAAACCCGGCCACCGCGATCTCGACGATGCCGGCGAACACCCCTGGCGAATTCGGCAAAGCGCGAGGCGCTGATCATCGCCCCGCCCTGGGTCCCGGCCACCGTGGCCGTCACCACCGGAAAGATCGCGCTGAACACGATCATCGTGATCTTGGACACGTCGTAAAGCCCGAATCTCTAGCAGAAACCGGCTGGCGGCGCGAAATGACGGCGTGTCGCGAAACCGCTAGAGTCGCCTCGATCCGGCGGCTTTTGGAAGGGTACGAAGACATGGCCTGGCAGCGCATGGTGCTCCAGATCGGCATGGGCACCGACATCCGCGGGGCGGATTACACCAAGGCGGCGGTGCGCGCCCTGCGCGACGCCTTGTGGCACAATTCGCTCAGCGTCGCCGACGCGGTCGGGCTGCCGGTCGACTCGATGCGGGTCGAGGTCAGGATCGGCGTGCCTCATCCCGAACAGGTCGACGAGGCGGCGGTTTTGGCGGTCTTGCCGCATGGCGCCGGCACGGTCGAGGTCTTGGAGGGCGGGCTCGAAATCGCCAATGATTCGGGCACGAACAAGACGGTGATCGCCAACGCCGCCGCGGTGGTGTGGCTCGACATCTCGGGCGGGAGAGCACCATGACTGCGAAACGCGTCATTCTCGAAATGGGCAGCGGCAACGATCTGCACGGCGGGGACTACACGAAGGCGGCGGTGCGCGCGGTTTCGGACGCCCTGCACCACAGCTCGCTGACCCTGATCCGCACCTTCGGGATCGACTTCGCGCAGGATGCAGGTCGAGGTCACGATCGGGGTCCAACAACCGGACCGGGTCGACCCCTCCGCGGTCAAAGCCGCACTGCCGCATGGCGAGGTCACGGTCAAGGTGGTCAAGGGCGGCCTCGACGTCCCCGACGAGACCGGCGACATCGCGGTCATCGCCAGCGCCGCCGTCTCCGTCCGAATGGAATTGCCGCAGGCCGGGCGCTGAGCCGAGGCCACAGTCAGGATAAGGGGAGGGTCGCCTGACCGGTGGTGATGCGACGCCTGCGGTCAGCCGTCGAAACGCGATTTCTTGTCTCGCATCGCGAGAATCGACCCCAGCCCATCGAGGACCACACCCCGAGTACAGGGGGGTGGCTGCGTCAGCGCCGGAGCGGGTGCTGCAACAGAATGAATCAATCAACTGACGGGGACAGCGGAAAAAGAGTCGAGGAGGCCGCAGCCTGAGCCAGTTCCTCGGCGGCAAAACCGTTGCGGGGCGGCCGAATTGGGGCTAACCGGTAGGCGTTGGCAGCGCGGCAGGCGTCGGTTCGGGGATGGCGGGTAATCTCGTGCAGGGCGCGGTGTTCACCGTCATGGTGGTGCGCGCCGGATTGTTGCGCGACCCGGCCTTCGAGCATGATTTGGCCGAGCAGATCCACCGCAGCCCGCGGTTTTTCCTGAACGCGCCGGTGGTGCTCGATTTGAGGGAAGCCAGCGAATTCGCCGGTGCGGCCGAATTCGCCGAGGCGAAGGAGATCCTGCGTCGCCACACCCTGACCCTGGTTGGAGTGCAGAATGCCTCGCCGGCGCAGGTCGAGGCCGCGGCTGCGGCCGGGCTCGCCAGCTTCGCGCCAAATTCGACACAGCCGCGCCGTCAGCCCTCGCCGGAACGACCCGCACCTTCCCCCGAGCCGCCGACGCGGCAGCCTGAGCATCTATCCGCTGCAAAAACCTTGCTCGTCACCCGGCCGGTGCGATCCGGCTCCCAAATCTACGCCCGCGGCGCCGATCTCGTCGTCACCGCCGCGGTCAGCCCCGGCGCCGAGTTGATGGCCGACGGCAACATCCATGTCTATGGCGCCCTTCGCGGCCGGGCCCTGGCGGGTGCCGGCGGCGACGCCGAGGCGCGAATCTTTTGCAGCCGGTTCGAGGCTGAGCTCGTCAGCATCGCCGGGCACTACCTGGTCAGCGAGCAGATGCCCGCATCCGAGCGCGGTTTTCCGGTGCAGATTGCGCTCGTCGATGACCGGTTGACCATCACGCGGAATTGACGCTCAGATTAGCCGGGCGCGGTCCGTCAGGCAGGATCGTGCGGGAAGCGGCCCAGCGCCGTCCCCGGGACTGACGTCAAGATCGTTCGGTGCCGGCCGCCCGGGGGAGAGGGGAGGTCTTTTTGGCAGCAAAAGTCATTGTGCTGACGTCCGGTAAGGGCGGCGTCGGCAAGACGACCAGCGCCGCCGCGGTCGCCGCCGGGCTCGCCCTGCGCGGCCATCGCACGGTGGTCATCGATTTCGACGTGGGGTTGCGCAACCTCGATTTGATCATGGGCTGCGAGCGCCGCGTCGTGTTTGATTTCATCAATGTCATCAATGGCGACGCGAAGCTGAACCAGGCGCTGATCAAGGACCGGCGCAACGACAGCCTCTATGTGTTTCCGACCTCGCAGACCCGCGACAAGGAGGCGTTGAAGCGCGACGGCGTCGAGCGGGTGCTCGACGAGTTGAAGGAAACCTTCGATTACATCGTCTGCGACAGCCCGGCTGGAATCGAGCATGGCGCCATTACCGCGCTCTATTTCGCCGACGTGGCGATCATCGTCACCAACCCCGAGGTGTCCTCGGTGCGCGACAGCGACCGCATCATCGGTATCCTGGCCTCGAAGTCGCGACGCGCCGAGCACAATATGGAGCCGGTCGGGGTGCATCTGCTGCTGACCCGCTATTCGCCCGAGCGGGTCGAGCGCGGCGAGATGCTGGCGATCGACGACGTGAAGGAGATCCTGTCGATCCCGATGCTCGGCGTCATCCCCGAAATCGGAATCGGTGCTGCGCGCCTCGAACACCGGAACCCCGGTGGTGTTCGACCCGGAGAGCCCGGCCGGGCAGGCCTATCTCGACGCGGTCGGGCGGCTGCTCGGCGAGCAGCGCGAGATGCGCTTTCTAAAGGCCGAGCGCCGGAGCTTCTTTCGCAGCCTGTTCGGTAGGGCCTGATGCGTCTCCTCGATTTTCTGTTCCCGGAGCGCCGGAACACCGCGGTCATCGCCCGCGACCGGCTGAAGATCGTGCTCGCCCACGAACGGGCGAGCCGCGATGCGCCGGACTTCCTGCCGGCCCTGCAAAAGGACCTGCTCGACGTGGTCGGGCGTTATGTCGAGATCCGTGACGACATGCTGCGGGTCAATCTCGGCCGATCGGGCGACACCTCTCTGCTCGAAATCAATGTCGAACTCGACGCGACCCAGGTCAAACCGGTCAGGAACGGCGCTGCCGAACCAAAGCCGAAGCCGGTGCCGCTCGCAGTGGCGCCGCCCGACCGCGGCTCGCACCCGCCCTGGGTAAAGCCCGGCTGATCTTGGCCGGCCGCTGACAAAGGAGCAAGGAATGCCCGGCAAGGTCGGATTCATCGGGCTCGGCGCGATGGGCGGCCCGATGGCGCTCAATCTGCTGAAGCACGGGCATTCGCTGGTCGTGCACGACATCGACCCGCAAAGGCTGGAGCCGGCCTTGGCTGCCGGCGCGGCCGTGGCGCAATCGCCCGAAGCGGTCGCCGCCGCCGTCGAACGCACGATCGCGATGGTCGAAACCACCGACCAGGTGCGGTCCGTCATCATCGGCGAGCACGGCATCGTCAACGGCGCCGGCGCCGGCCATATCGTTTTGTGCATGAGCACGATCGACCCGTTCGCGGCGCGGCATTGTGCCGAGCGCCTCGCCGAGCGCGGCATCGCCATGCTCGACGCGCCGGTCAGCGGCGGCACGGTGCGGGCGACATCGGGAGAGTTGTCGGTGATCGTCGGCGGCGCGCCCGAGACTTATGCCGCCTGCGAGGATCTGTTCCGGGCGATGGGCAAGAATTTGTTTCATGTCGGGCCGCTGGGGCAGGGCCTGGCGATGAAGCTCCTCAACAACATGCTGGGACAGGTCGCGACCGTGGCGATCGCCGAGGCGCTGGTGCTGGGCGTCAAGGCCGGGCTCGACCCCCAAAAGATCTATGAGGTCATTCGGGTCAGCACCGGATCGAGCGTGCAGTTCGAGAGCCGGGTGCCGCGAATGCTTAGCCGCGATTTCGCCCCCGGCGGCACGATCGACATCTCGTACAAGGACCAGGACCTCGAAACCTCGTTTGCCAGGAGGCTGGGGGTGCCGCTGCTGCTGGCCAATTTGACCCAGCAGGTCTATCAGATGGCGCGGGTCCAAGGCCTCAACAAAGAAGACGGCTCGGCGATCATCAAGGTGTTCGAAGAGCTCGCCGGCGTCAAAATCGGCAAAGGAGACTGAGCCGCCACCTCAGGCCCCTTGCCCGGACTTGATCCGGGCATCCACGACTTCAACTCCTGCGCGCCGAGCCAAAGGAAGACGTGGGTGGTCGGGTCGAGCCCGGCCAGGGGGCTGTAATGCGCGTATCCTCTGCGGGTGCGAGCGGTAACAAGAAAGGGGAGTGACATGGCGACGTATGTGCTGATCCACGGGGCATATCAGGGGGGCTGGATCTGGGGGCCGACGGCGGCGCGCCTGCGGGCGGCGGGCCACCTCGTTTACGCTCGTTCACTCGACGGCTGCGCCGAGCGCCGGCATCAGCTGCGGCCGGGGATCACCGTTGCAACCCAAGCGGCCGAGATCGCCGAGCTGTTGTTTTATCAAGATTTGAACGATGTCGTGCTGGCCGGCACGAGCTCGGGCGGCATGGTCTTGTGCCGGGCGGCCGAGCTGGCGCGCGAACGCATCGGGCGGCTGGTCTTTGTCGACGCGCTGGCGCTTCTCGATGGCGAGCGGGTGGCCGAGATCGTCAACCGCCCGACGCCGCGGGTCACCACCGCGCTCGCGGTCGGGCCGTCGCGCGAGGATGCCGAGAACCGCAGCTTTGCCGACCTCGCGCCGGAACTGCGCGCGTTCGCCCTCGCCCGCTACACCCCGCACCCGATCGCCGCGATGGACGAGCCGGTGTCGCTGCAGAGCTTTTGGAGCCAGTCGTGGCCGGCGACGGTGATCCGCTGCCGCCGCGCCGCCAACCCCGGGGAGGCGCACCAGCGCCGCACCGCCGAGAAGCTCGGCGCCAAATACCTCGAAATCGACACCGGCCACTTTCCGATGCTGTCCGACCCGGACGTGCTGGCGCCGCTGATCATGCAAGGGTGACGAAGGGACAGCCGGGATGACCGGGTCAGCTCGGCGAAAGGGGCGGCTTTGGATGGTCTGATACGTTGAGACCGCCAGACGCGACGTTCCAGCTCTGAAACGGAGGTTCGAGAACACCATGATCAAGCGCTTTCATTCCCTCTATGTCGGCCAGATCGCGCTCGACAATATCGGGGCGGGAGGCACGCCGGCGAATGACCGGCGCTATTCCAACGAGCGCCTGTCCGAGGTGTTTGCGACCGTGCGCGACGTGGCGCGGGTCATGGACGAGGAGGGCTATTACGCGCTATGGACCGCCGAGCACCATTTTCAGCACGAGGGCTACGAGTGCCTGCCCAACCTGATCCAGCTCGGGCTATGGCTGGCGACGCAGACCAGGCGGCTCAAATTCGGCTGCGGCTTCAATATATTGCCGATGTGGCACCCGATCCGGCTGGCCGAAGACTATGCGATGGCCGACATCGTCACCGACGGCAGGGTGATCATGGGGGTCGGGCGCGGCTATCACACCCGCGAGGTCGAGACCCTGGGCGGCCCGCTGCTCGACAGCGAGGCCAACCGCGAGATCTTCGAGGAAGGGCTGCAGCTGCTGCTGAAATGCTTCAACGAGGAATCGTTCCGACATAAGGGCAAGTATTTCGAATGCCCGCCAAGGGTGCCCTATCGCGGCTACCAGCTCGACGAGATCACCTGCGTGCCGCGGCCGAAGCATCTGCCGGTCGAGATCTGGATGCCGATCGCCAGCGGCCGGACCATCGACATGATGGCGCAATACGGCATCAAGGCGATGGTGACCTTGAACGGCGAGAAGATCCTCGACGATGTGGTGCGCGCCTATCACGCCGCCTGCCTGCGCCATGGCCGCGACGTGGCGCTCGGCCAGGACATGATCTGGGGTGCCGGCCTCTACCTCGCCGACAGCCGCGAGGAGGCGATGCGCCGGGTCGAGCCGTCGCATGACGAGCGCTACAAATGGTTCGCGCCGTTCGGCTTTGTCCGCTACGCCGACGAGGAGGGCCGTACCTGGGGCACCCCCGGCGCGCCGGTCCGGGTGCCGTCGCTCGCCGACGGCGTCGCGCAAAAGGCCTGGTTCTGCGGCACGGCCAAAGAGGTCATCGACGGCATCAGATCGATCGAGGCCAAATACCCGGGGCTCGAAGATTTCATGATCCATTGGGCCGAGGGGCTGCCGCCCGACGAGTTCAAGGAGCAGCTGCGCTGGTTCGCCCGCGACGTGATGCCGGCCTTTAACCGCGGGTCAGGCACGGGCCGGGGGGCCGCCGGCTAGCTTTCGGGCTGGTTAGAGGAGCGGCAGGCGCGCGGCGGCCTGGTCGATCGTAGGCTTGTCGGGCATCGCCGTCTGCGCGCCATGCGCCAGACAGGCGAGCCCGGCGGCGGCGCTCGCCCGCCGCAACGCGATTTCCAGCGACCCGCCAAGATCGAGCACCGCCGCCAGCACGCCGACAAACGTGTCGCCGGCGCCGGTGGTGTCGACCGGGACGACCGGCAATGCCGGCACCGACAATCTGCGGCCGCCGGCGAGATAGGCTGTGGCGCCGGCAGCGCCGCGGGTGACGACGAGCCCTTGGCGCACGAGGCCGGCGACCCGCGCCGGATCGGACCCGAGAGCATCCGCCTCTCCCTCGTTGGCGACGACGAGATCGATGTCGCGCAGCAGCTCCGGGGCGATCGGCGACGCCGGCGCCAGGTTCAGCACACTGCGCCCACCTCCTGCGCGCACCCGTCGGACCGTCGCGGCGGTTTCGGCGGGCGGCACCTCCATTTGGGCGACCAGCATCGTGCCGGGCGCGAGCAGCTCGTCCGGCACCTGATCGCAGCGCACTCCGGCATTGGCGCCCGATGCAACTGCGATCATGTTCTCCCCGCTCGATGAAACCATGATCGCGGCGCAGCCGGTCGGCTGCTCGACGGTCCGCACCAAGCGAATGTCGATCCCGGCCCGGCGCAGCGGGTCGAGCGCGGCGGCGGCGAAGCCGTCGCGCCCGACGGCGCCGACCAGCGTCACCTCGGCCCCGGCCCGGCGGGCGGCCAGCGCCTGATTGGCGCCCTTGCCCCCGCCAAACAGCGCGTAGTCGCCGCCGAGCACGGTTTCGCCGGGGCCCGGCAGACGCGGCACCGGGAACACCAGATCGACATTGACCGAGCCGAAGACGAGGATCATCGGGCGGTATCCCTTTGAGCGCCCTCGGCGGGTCGGATATGGTTGCCGATGGCCGGTTGAGGAGCATCGCCATGAACCTGAAGGGTGCCACTATTCCCGACGCCATCGTCGAACGGGTGATCGAACGCCGCGGCGGCGAGCACTGCTTTGACGACCTCGACCCGGCGAAGACCGCGCTCGTCGTCATCGACCTGCAGCACGCCTTTATGAACGAGGCGGTCGGGCATGCGGTCTGCCCGGCGGCGCGCGATATCGTGCCGGCGGTCAACCGGCTCGCAGCTTCTGTGCGCGAGTCCGGCGGCGGCGTTTTCTGGGTGCAGATGACGCACGACGCGCGCTCCGAGGGCGAATGGTCGGTCGCCCACGAGATGGCCTCTCCGGCGATGCGCGAGAAGCGCGTCGCGGCGCTCAGCCAAGGCGGGCTCGGCCATCAGCTGTGGCCCGATCTCGATGTCCGCCCGCAAGACGAGATCGTCAAGAAATATCGCTACAGCGCCTTTATGCCGGGAACGTCGGACTTGCCCGACCGGCTGCGGGCGCGCGGCTTCGACACGGTGCTGATCACCGGCACGGTCACCAATGTGTGCTGCGAAAGCTCGGCGCGCGACGCCAACATGACGAATTTCCGCACCATCATGGTCAGCGACGGCAACGCCGCGGCCACCCAGGAGGAGCACGACGCCTCGCTCAGCGCGTTCTACAACGTCTTCGGGGATGTCATGGATACCGATATGATCATCGCGCATCTGCGGCGCACGAGGCCAGCGCTGGGCGGCTTAGCGGGGGCTAGCTTTTGATGAACGCCAACAGGTCGGAATTGATCGTGTCCGCTTCCGTCGTGGGCATGCCGTGCGGGAAGCTCTTGTAGGTTTTCAGGGTTCCGTTCTTCAGCAGCTTGTGGGACAAGGGCCCGGCGGCGACATAGGGCACGATCTGGTCGTCTTCGCTGTGCATGACCAGCACCGGGACGGTGATTTTCTTGAGGTCTTCGGTGAAATCGGTCTGGGAAAAGGCCACGATGCCGTCGTAATGCGCCTTGGCTCCGCCCATCATGCCCTGGCGCCACCAATTCTGGATGACGGCCTCCGAGGCTTTCGCTCCCGGCCGGTTGTAGCCGTAGAACGGCCCCGCTGCGACGTCGCGATAGAATTGCGAACGGTTGGCGGCGAGCTGCACCTGAAAGCCGTCGAACACCTCCTTGGGCAGGCCCTGCGGGTTGGCCGCCGTCTTGACCATCAGCGGCGGCACCGCGCTGATCAGCGCCCCCTTGGCCACCCGGCTCTCGCCATGCCGTGCCAGATAATGCGCCACCTCGCCGCCGCCGGTCGAATGGCCGACATGGATCGCGTTGTTCAGGTCGAGATATGTCGTCAGAGCCGCCAAATCGTCGGCATAATGGTCCATGTCGTGGCCGTCGGCGGTCTGGGTCGAACGGCCATGGCCACGGCGGTCGTGGGCGATAACGCGATAGCCATGATGCAGGAAAAACAGCAGCTGCGCGTCCCAATCATCGGCCGACAACGGCCAGCCGTGGCTGAACACGATCGGCTGGCCCGTGCCCCAGTCCTTGTAGAAGATCTCCGTGCCGTCCCTGGTGGTAATGGTCGGCATGTGAACTCCTGCGAAAGGGGTGGCTGCCGTTGCAATAGAGCACATCCAAGCTATCGCGCCGATCACTTTCGCCTTGCGGATTCCGGGCTTCGTCACCGAGCGCCAACGGAGGAAAATCATGAGAGAAAATCGGGTAAAGCGGATATTGCGCGAAGGCGGCCTCGCCTTGGGCACCCATGTCGGCGGCATCCCCGACCCGCAGATCGTCGAGATCATCGGGCTCGCCGGGTTCGACGCCGCCTTTATCGACATGGAGCATACCAGCTTCGACCTGCACGATGTGCAGGCGATGGTGATGGCGGCGGAGCGGGCCGGCATCACCTCGATCGTGCGCACCCCCGGGTTTGACCCGGCCTTTATCCTGCGGCTTCTCGACATGGGCGTGCAGGGCATCCAGGTGCCGCATGTCGCCGACGCCGCGACCGCGCGCGCCGCGGTGCAGGCGGTGCGCTACCCGCCGCAGGGCGAGCGCGGCATGGCGGCCGGCAGCCGCGCCGCCGAATATGGCCATATCCCCCTGGTCGAGCATATGGCGCAGTCGAACCGCGAGATCCTGCTCGCCTGCATGATCGAGGACATGGCGGCGGTCGAGCGCATCGACGAGATCGCCGCGGTCGAGGGAGTCGATCTGCTCGCAGTCGGCCCGTCCGATCTGTCGCGCTCGCTCGGCGTCAGCGGCACCCCCGATCATCCGCGGCTGGTCGCGGCAATCGACCGGGTTCGCGCCGCGGCAAAAAAGAGCGCTGGCGCCCGCCTCGCCCTGCCGCTCGCCCATGCCGCCTTTCCGCGCAACGCCGCCCAGCTCAAGGAGCTCGGCGCCGGCTACACCAACTGCGCGCCGACCCCGGAGGCGCGCCTGTTGAAGTCGCTGCGCGAGCAGGCGGCCGAGGCGCGCCGGCTCCTCCGCCAGGCCAGGCCAGCTCTGGGCTAGCTCTTCGACACGGATGCAGGGGGTTCGCGGGGGCGACAGCGCCGATTGCGGGCAACCCGAAAATTTTGGTTTGCGGGATTTTCACGGCGTCGACGCATTACGCAGCAGGCGGATCGGCGATCGGCTCCAGCCGGCCCAGGATGAAGACGTAGGCGACGATGCCGATGATCAGCACGATGCCGGCAGCCAGGAACGCACCGGTGAAGGAGTGCGTAGCCCCGACGATGTAGCCCGTCGCCAGCGGCGCTACGACACCCATCATGTTGTTCAAAAAGTTCATGATCCCGCCGATGGTGGCGGTGCCGCCGCGGGGCGCGATCAAGGACGGTATCGACCAGCCCACCGGCGCCGCCGCCGCCAGCCCGCTCAGCGCGATCGAGATCCAGAGGATCGCCCACACGGGATCGGTCGTGAACGTGGCGCCGAACACGGCAAGGCCGAGCAGCATGCCCAGCACGAGCACGGTCTTGCGCACCGGCGTCTCGGCATAGCCCCGCGTGATCAGGTGGTCGATCAGCCAGCCACCCACGACGAGGTCCGCGATCGTGGCGCACATCCAGGGGATTGCCGCGTATCCGGCGGACTTCAGGATGCTCATGTGCATCGACTGCTCGAGGTAGTTCGGCAGCCAGGTCAGGAACAGGTAGAACGAATAACCGTACGCCGCGAAGCCGATGGTCAGCCCCCATACCTTCCGATTGAGCAGGAGATAGCCGAGCATGGCGACTTCGCCGCTCTGCGCCGGGCCTTCTTGCGTGGCGCCGCCGGTGCGGATGTAGTTGCGCTCGGCCGGACTCAGCCGCGGATGTTTGCTGGGATCTCGATAGACGATCAGGAAGGCGAGGAAATAGAGGAAGCTCAGCAGTCCGGTAGTGCCGAAGCCCCAGCGCCAGCCGAACCGCACCACGATTAGCGCCACCAGCGGGATGCCGATCACGTTCGAGAACTTTGCGGCGGCATCGAAGATCGATGTCGCGAGCGACCGTTCCTGGCGGGGGAACCAATAACCAGTGGCCTTCGAGCTTGCCGGGAAGCTCGGCGCTTCCGCGGCGCCCAGCAGAATGCGCGCCGCCAGAATGCCGCCGAACCCGCTGGCAAAGGCGGTCGCGGTAGACGCGACGGACCACAGAAACGTGCTTAACCGATTGACCGAAGTGACGCCGAAGCGGTCGAGGATCATCCCGGTCGGGATTTGCAGCAGAGCATAGGGCCAGAAGAGTCCGCTGAAGAGCCAGCCCAACTGATCGTCGCTCAGGGCGAACTCGTGCTGCAACTGTGGGGCGGCTACGGAGAGGTTGACGCGGTCGAAATAATTGATCAGCACACCGGCCCCCAGCAGCACGCCGATGCCCCAGCGCACCCTGGGGATGTGGAGGGTGGCGGGCATCGCGGTCATCGGTCCTCTCGCGGGCTGGTCGCGGCGGGCCGGTGCGGGCCCGTCGGTCTCATGGTGCCGGTCCTCGAGCTGACGCACGATCTCGTCGGCGATCTCGGCCGGTTTGCCGCCGACATCGACGGTGATCGGGCGCTCGTCCGGCGTGGGCTCCTCCAATGTCGCGAACTGGCTGTCGAGCAGGGCAACCGGCATGAAGTGCTCGTGCCTTGCGGCCATGCGCCGGTGAACCAGATCGCGCGATCCTTTCAGGTAGGCCAGGATCACGTCGTGGCGGTCGCCGATGATGATGTCCCGGTAGGATCGCTTCAGCGCCGAGCAGGTCAGCACGCCGCATTCGCCCCGCGCGCGCCAGCCGTCGATTTCCTCGGCGATCTTGCGGAGCCAGGGCATCCGGTCGGCGTCCGTCAACGGGATCCCGCCGCGCATCTTCTCGACATTCTCGCGCGGGTGCAGGTCGTCGCCTTCCTGAAACTGGCAGCCTAGTGCAGCAGCGAGCAGGGCTGCGACCGTGCTTTTGCCCGATCCGGAGACGCCCATCATCACGACGATCGCTGGCCTGGTGATGGTGTGCGCGAGGGCTGCAGACCAAACGCGCTGAGGTTGCTTGTCGGTACCCGCCATGCGGCGACAATCCCCGATAATACGGTATAAGTCCGGCGCACCACGCTATTCTGGGAAGTCCGACATTGCAAGGATGCTGCCGCGAAACACGCGAGCCACCAACCGCAGGTTCTCGGTTGCGGGGTCGCCTGTGGATCGAGCCGAAACCCTCAACCGACAGGGCTGCAGCACCGGGCGGCCCACCCATCCGCCGCGCGAGGCAGGCGAAACCACCAGCCCGCCGCGTGCAATGCTCGGCTTGGATCTTCCTATGTTTTAGTTTGCTCGAAGCCGTGTTTGCCGCCCAGCCCGGTTTGGCCCAAACCCCGCAAACCTCGCCGGTGATCGTCCTGAGCGCGCCGGCAACGCCCGTGACGACGGGCACGACCAACCCACCCGCGCCGTCCTCGCCGCTGGCCTTCCCGGGCGCGCCGTTCTCACTCGTACCCACAATAACGCCTCTGACAAACCCCGCCGTAATATCGCCTCAAGCCCAACTCGACTACAACCTTCAAATTCCGTTGTTCGGCGACTTGCCGCTCCGTAAGGAACTGTCGGAGAAGGGCATCGATTTCACTGCGCATTATATCAGCCAGACAGCATCGAACACGAGCGGCGTCGGCGGTACCGGCACCGCCTATGCCCAGCAAGTTGACTTCGGCTTCGGTTTTGATCTCGACAAGCTGGGCATTTGGCCGGACGCCGTCGCGCGCTACGCCATGACCGACCGCGCTGGCGTTAACCTCACGGACAGGACCGACGGCTATTTCCCTTACCAGTCGATTTTTGGGCAAGGGCAAAATCTGCGGTTCAACGAGATCAGTGTCGAGAAGTTCCTGTTCGCGAAGGAGCTGGCCCTGAAGGTCGGCTTTTATCCGATGGGCAACGATTTTGCCCAATTGCCTTATCTCTGCAACTTCACCAACGATGCGCTCTGCGGGCATCCGATAACGCTCTTTGACGACAGCGGATGGGCAGATGCGCCGGCCGGCAGATGGACCGGTCGCGTCAAATGGCACATAACGGACGAACTTCAGATTCAAGCTGCCGTCGTCGATTCGAACCCTCGCTATACGCTCAGGCAGGACGGCTTCAAGCTCAACTTTACCGGAAACACCGGTGTGATCGCGCCAATAGAGCTCAAATACCAGATCGGCAAGAACCCCGGAGATTATGGCGGAACCTATAATCTCGGCGGCTATTACGATTCGTCGGCAAGAGCCGATTTGGCCAATCCCAACATCTACGACGAGGGGCTTTACGGTCTCTACGCCGAGGCGGCACAGCAAATCATCAAGTGGGGGCCAGAGCACACCGAGGGGCTGGCGATTTTCGGCGTCTTTACCGTCAGTGACCAGAACACCGCGAAATTCAAAAATGATTATGAGGCGGGATTTGCTTCCCGCGGCGTGTTTCCGGGCCGTGAGCTGGACGTCCTGTCCCTCGGCTGGGTGCGGGCCACGATCAATCCACGGTTTCAGTTTCAGGAGGAGACGTCGGGATCGCCGATCCAGACCAGCGAGCAGCTCGCCGAACTCAACTACGGCATGCAGGTCACCCCCTCGCTGCTGTTCCGGCCTGGCATCCAATATGACGTCCGGCCCGGCGCGACGTCGACGCATCCGAACACCTGGATCTTCGACTTCCACATCCAGCTCACGCTGTGATCGAGGCGAGGCATGCGACCGGCGAACAGAAGGTTTAACCGCGGGCGAGCTCAGGGCTAGTGTTCAGACGCATTCGGATGGTACAAGCTTGCCGTATTCGTCATGCTCGGCTCACGGGTCCGCGCTCCGCGCGGCCCGAGGACAAGCCTTGTGCTGGGTATCCACGGAAAAGCGGACGAGCCGGTGCCGCGAGTCGTGGATGGCCGGGACGAGCCCGGCCATGACTGTTGAGTGAATCTTCTATCTGCGCCTGAGCTCTGGCTCTCGGCCAATCCGGTTTGCTCAGGCGGCGGCCTTCGCCAGCCGGGCGGCGCGACGGCGCAGCGCGGCCCAGGCGAAGCGGGCGGCCATGTGGGAGAGGCGGCGGTGGGGAGGCAAGCCGACGGCTTTGAAGATCATCTTGACGGCGTGGGCGACGTGGGGCTCGCGGTAGAGCGCGAAGGTGCCGCTTGCGTAGGCGCGCGCGCAGCGGCGGCGGTCGTAGGGCAAGGCGGTCTCGTTGGCGGCGTAATAGGCGTAGGCGAGTTCGTCATCCTCGGATTCGGCGATCCGGCCGAGGGCGATGCGCAGCCGGCGCCACAACCCGATCCGCTCATGCCCGAGACAATGGACGAGGTTGCGGTAGAACAGCTTGTAGTGGCGAATCTCGTCGGCGGCGATATGGCCGCAGATCTCCTTCAGCACCGGCTCGCGCACCGCGTCGCGCAAGGCCGAGTAGTACGAGCTGGTCCCGGTTTCGACGATGCAGCGGGCGATCATCTCGCCGGCACGCGAGCCGCGGCGTGAGGTTTCGCGATCGAAATCAATCCGATAGCCGGCCCGGAAGCGGTTGAAAGCGGCGGCGAAATCGAATTCGGGGTCGGCGAGTTCGGCCCACTGCCCGAGGGCGCGTCCGTGCCTGGTCTCCTCCTCGCCCCAGCGGCGCGCGCTGGCTTGGAATTCCGGATCGTCGTCAAAGATCCGGCACAGATGATGGGCATAGGCGCCGCCATTCAATTCGACCAGGCTCGCCGCCTTGACGATCGCCATGATCGGCGGTTCGAGCTTGCCGCGGTCGAACCGGTCCCACGGAATGTCGTCGAGCGTCCACATCGCCATGCCGCCCTCTTGCCGTCTTCCACTCGGCATTTTTGTCATTGCGAGCGCAGCGAAGCAATCTGGAGGGACCGCCCTGCCATGTCATCGAGATTGCTTCGTCGCTCCGCTCCTCGCAATGACAAGACCCGCGCTCAGCGCGCGGGTTCGGCGAGTGCCTGCAATTTTGCCTGGGCGACGGCCTGGTTGCGTTCGAGGCGGTGCAATTCGGCGAGGAGTTGCTCGCGATCGGTCCCGTTGCTGCGCGCCACCTGCTCGCGCAGGCTCGGCAGATTGCCCTCGATCGTCTGCAATTCCGCCTCGATCGCGGTGCGGTCGAGCGCGTCGGGCGGGACCGCCTCGTCGGCGAGCACGGTGCAGCGTTCGGGGGTCACCTCGGCAAAGCCGCCGGCGACGAAGATCCGCCGCGTCACCGTCCGGCCCTCATAGACTTCGATCGTTCCCGGCCGGATCGTCGAGATCAGCAGCGAGTGGCCCGGCAAGACGCCGAAATTGCCTTCGGTCCCGGGCACCACGACCATCTCGACCGGTTCAGAGATCAGCAGGCGCTCCGGGGTCACCAGCTCGAACTGCACGCGGTCAGGCATTTCCGGCGTTCCGGACCGCGCGATGCCGATTACCCGTTGCCCGGACTTGATCCGGGCATCCACGTCTCGGGGAGACAAGGGAAGGCATGGATGGCCGGGACAAGCCCGGCCACGGGAAGCTGTGGTTGTCGTTTCCTGGCATCATCAGGCGGCCTCGGCGGCCATTTTGCGGGCCTTTTCGACTGCCTCGTCGATCGTGCCGACCATGTAGAAGGCGCTTTCCGGCAGGTCGTCGTAATTGCCGGCGACGATGGCCTTGAAGCCCTTGATCGTGTCCTCGAGATTGACGAACACGCCGGGAAAGCCGGTGAACACTTCCGCGACGTGCATTGGTTGCGACAGAAAGCGCTGGATCTTGCGGGCGCGGGCGACGGTCAGCTTGTCCTCTTCGGAAAGCTCGTCCATGCCGAGGATGGCGATGATGTCCTGCAGCGATTTGTAGGTCTGCAATACGCGCTGGACATCCCGCGCGACCTGGTAATGCTCGTCGCCGATAATCCGGGCATCGAGCATGCGCGAGGTCGAAATCGAGTGGGTCCACCGCCGGATAGAGGCCGAGCTCGGCGATCTGCCGCGACAACACGGTGGTCGCGTCGAGATGGGAGAAGGTGGTGGCCGGCGCCGGGTCGGTCAAATCGTCCGCCGGCACGTAGATCGCCTGCACCGAGGTGATCGATCCCTTCTTGGTGCTGGTGATCCGCTCTTCCAGGGTCCCGAGATCGGTCGCCAAGGTCGGCTGGTAGCCGACCGCCGATGGGATGCGTCCCAGCAGCGCCGAGACTTCGGACCCTGCCTGGGTAAAGCGGAAGATGTTGTCGACGAAGAACAGCACATCCTGGCCCTCCTCGTCGCGGAAATATTCGGCGAGGGTGAGGCCGCTGAGGCCGACACGGGCGCGCGCCCCGGGCGGCTCGTTCATCTGGCCGTAGACGAGGGCCGCCTTGGAGCCCGGCCCGTCGGCGGTGATGACCCCGGATTCCATCATTTCGTGATAGAGGTCGTTGCCCTCGCGGGTGCGCTCACCGACCCCGGCGAACACCGAATAGCCGCCATGCGCCTTGGCGATGTTGTTGATCAATTCCATGATGATGATGGTCTTGCCGACCCCGGCGCCGCCGAACAGGCCAATCTTGCCACCCTTGGCGTATGGCGTCAGCAGGTCGACGACCTTGATCCCGGTGATCAGGATCTCGGCTTCGGTCGATTGGTCGACCAACTCGGGCGCCGCGCGGTGGATTGGCAGGCGGCGGTTGGTCACGATCGGACCGCGCTCGTCCACGGGGTCGCCGATCACGTTGAGGATGCGGCCCAGGGTCTCGGGGCCAACCGGCATCATGATCGGCTCGCCCGTATCGACCGCCTGGGCGCCGCGCACCAGGCCGTCGGTCGTGTCCATCGCGATCGTGCGCACGATGTTCTCGCCGAGCTGCTGCGCCACTTCGAGGACCAACGGGCGGCCGGCGTTGTCGACGGTCAGCGCGTTCAGGATCTCCGGCAATTCACCGTCGAAATGGACATCGACGACGGCGCCGATGACCTGGGTGATGCTGCCGATGCTGTTTCTGGCCATGTTCAGCAATACCCTTATTCAATCTCTATCTGGCGACGACGTGTTTTCACTCGTCATGCCCGGACTTGTTGCGGGCATCCACGCTTTCCAACTCGCGGCCACTTCCGCAGACATGGATGGCCGGGTCAAGCCCGGCTATGACGAGGGGTTAGCGGCCGCGATTTCCCACCGGGTCGCCTACAGCGCCTCGGCGCCGGAGATGATTTCGATCAGCTCTTTGGTAATGGCGGCCTGGCGGGTGCGGTTGTAGTTGAGGGTCAGGCGGTCGATCATTTCGCCGGCGTTGCGGGTGGCGTTGTCCATCGCGGTCATCCTGGCGCCCTGCTCGCTCGCGGCGTTTTCGAGAAGCGCGGTGAAGACCTGCACCGCAAGGTTCTGCGGCAATAATTCGCCGAGGATCTCTTCCTCCGAGGGCTCGAACTCGTAGACGCCGCGCACCGCCGCACCCTCGGTCGCCCCCTCGGCTTCCGGCGGCGGGAACGGGATTAGCTGCTGCACCGTCACGACCTGGGTGATGGCCGAGCGAAAGCGGTTGTAGATGATCGTGCATACGTCGAACGCCCCCGACCGATAGAGCACCAGAATGCGATCGGCGATATCGCGCGCCTCGTCGAACGACAAGCGGCGGCGGCCGATTTCGGTCAGGCTGTCGTGGATCATCCGACGATAATCGCGGCGCAGCCCATCGCGGCCCTTGCGCCCGACGGTCAGGATCATGATCCGCTTGCCGGCCGCTTCGAGCTCGCGGATGCGGCGGCGCGCCTCGCGCAGGATCGAGGCGTTGAAGCCGCCGGCGAGCCCCCGGTCCGAGGTGGCGACGACGATCAGATGGGTGTCGTCCTTGCCGGTGCCGACCAGCAGCGGCGGGGCGTTGGGCAGACCCACCATGCGCGCGGCCAGCGACCCCAAGACGCGCTCCATGCGCTGCGCATAGGGACGCGCCGCCTCGGCCTGCTCCTGGGCCCGGCGCAGCCGCGAGGCGGCGACGACCTTCATCGCCGCGGTGATCTTTTGGGTCGATCTGACGCTGCGGATGCGCACCCGCAGATCCTTCAGGCTCGGCATAGCGACCCTTTTCCAGGTACGCCGCACCGCGCGGTCTGCCCCTGATTATTCTCCCTCACCCTCCCTGGGCTCCTGATCGAGAAGCTCGCGGGGTCATCATGGTACCGAGCATACCGGTGAAGGCCGGCACCGATGGCAGAAATGAGCCCCGGCCTGCGCCGGGGTGGTTCGCCGGGCGGGCGTGCTCGATCGTTAGAAGCTCGGACCCAGGACATTAGCGGGAACCCGGTTCTGAGGGGCGAGGGAGGAGAATTTGCGATCTCCGGGTCATCAGGCGAAGGTCTTGACGAATGACTCGAAAAATTCGACGAGCGCCTTCTCGACATCGGACGAGATCTCTCCCGAGGTGCGGATCGAACTCGAGCAGCTCAGGATGCGCGGCTTCGATCTCGCGCAGCATCGCGCTCTCGAAGCGGCCGACATCGCCGACAGCGATCGTGTCGAGATAGCCGCGCGTCCCCGCGAAAATCACGACCACCTGCTGCTCGACCGGCACCGGCGAGAATTGCGGCTGCTTCAACAGCTCGGTCAGCCGCGCGCCGCGGGCCAGGAGGCGCTGCGTCGAGGCGTCGAGATCCGAGGCGAACTGGGCAAACGAGGCCATCTCGCGATACTGCGCAAGCTCGAGCTTGATGCGCCCGGCCACCTGCTTCATCGCCTTGATCTGCGCCGCCGAGCCGACCCGGCTGACCGACAGCCCGACATTGATGGCCGGGCGGATGCCGCGATAGAACAGCTCGGTTTCGAGAAAGATCTGGCCGTCGGTGATCGAAATCACGTTGGTCGGGATATAAGCCGACACGTCGCCGGCCTGGGTCTCGATGATCGGCAGCGCGGTCAGCGAGCCGGCGCCATGCGTCTCGTTCATCTTGGCGGCGCGTTCGAGCAGCCGGGAATGCAGGTAGAAGACATCGCCCGGATAGGCCTCGCGGCCGGGCGGGCGGCGCAGCAGCAGCGACATCTGGCGATAGGCGACGGCGTGCTTCGACAGATCGTCGTAGATCATCACCGCATGCATGCCGTTGTCGCGGAAGAATTCGCCCATCGCACAGCCGGCATAGGGCGCGATGAATTGCAGCGGCGCCGGCTCGGAGGCGGTCGCCGCCACGACGATCGAGTATTCGAGCGCGCCGTAATCCTGCAGGGTCTTGACGATCTGGGCGACGGTCGAGCGCCGCTGGCCGATCGCGACGTAGATACAATAGAGCTTGGCATTCTCCGCGCCGTCGGCATTGGTCCGCTTCTGGTTCAGCACGGTGTCCATCGCGAGCGCGGTCTTGCCGGTCTGTCGGTCGCCGATGATCAGCTCACGCTGCCCGCGCCCGATCGGCACCAAGGAATTGATCGCCTTCAGCCCGGTCTGCACCGGCTCGTGCACCGAGCGGCGCGGGACGATGCCTGGGGCCTTGACCTCGACCCGCGCCCGGGTCACCTCGGTGAGCGGGCCCTTGCCGTCGATCGGCTCGCCCAGCGCATCGACGACGCGACCCAACAGCCCGCGCCCGACCGGCACGTCGACGATGGCGCCGGTGCGCTTGACGATGTCGCCCTCGCCGATGCCGCTGTCGTCGCCGAAGATGACGACGCCGACATTGTCGCTTTCGAGGTTGAGGGCCATTCCCCTCACTCCGTTCGGGAACTCGACCATCTCGCCGGCCTGGACCTTGTCGAGGCCATAGACGCGAGCGATGCCGTCGCCGATCGACAAGACCTGGCCGACCTCGGCGACATCCGCCTCACTGCCGAAATTGGCGATCTGCTGCTTGAGGATCGCCGAAATCTCCGCCGCGCGAATTTCCATCTAAACCCTCTTCGGCCCGGCCCTGGGCTCATCAATCAATTCGGAGTTCCGGAACACAGCCCGCGTGCGCCGACCGGGCGGGTCGCGCAGCAGCCGCCGGTTCGGGCCGCCACGACTCGCGCGAGGGGTTCGCCGGGCTCCGGTAATAATCCGGGCCGCGGTGAATAAAGGTGCATCGGCGTCGAGTCCTGGAGGCGGTCAGCTAGCCAACGCCTTTCATCGCCAATTGCAGGCGCCGCAGCTGGTTCTCGATCGAGGCGTCGACCATGCGCGAGCCGACCCTGACGATCATCCCGCCGATCAGCCGCGGATCGACCTGGGCATCGATAAAGACCCGCCGACCGACCGTATGACGCAGCTGCTCGCTCAATGCTTCGAGCTGGGCCTCGTTCAGCGGCTGCGCGGTGGTGACCGCCGCGGTGACCTCGCCGCGCCGCTTGGCAAGCTCGGCGAGATAAGCCTCGATCATCGCCGGCACGGCGAACAGGCGCCGGTTGTTAGCGACGACGGCCAGGAAGTCGCGGACCAGCGGCGAAAGCTCGGCATCGCGGGCCAGCGCCGCAATTGCCCGCGCCTGCTCGGGGCGCGACAGGATCGGGCTGCGCATCAACCGCAACAGATCGCGACTCGCCGCCAGCATCGCGCGCAACTGTCGCAGGTCCGAGGCGACCTGGTCCAATACCCGGCGTTCCTCGGCGATGTCGAACAACGCCGCCGCATAACGCTCGGCCAGGGCGGAAACGCCTGTCGTTTCGGAAGCCAATGTACAGCAGTCCTCGATGGCCGCACCGGCAGGAAAGGCCGCAGCAGCATTTCCTTGTTGTTTTCGGATCGCGCCCCGGGCACCGCCGCCGGGGCAAAAGCGCCGCAAGGGTTCCCTAACACAGCGCCGAACCCGGCGCAACTGTTGCCGTCGCGGCGCCTATCTCGTTATCGCGCCGCCATCGAACCGGCCGCAACTCACCGCAGGCGCGCCGGCGGAACGCGAGACCGAGCCGACAACGAGCGTCTGACGACAGAGCTGCTGCAAGCGCGTCGCCGGCGCGACCTGTTGTCCTCAGGCGGCGATCGTATAGGGCGGCGGGGATCGGCTCAGGCGGCGGGGATCGGTGTCGCCGGGCCGATCGCGGCGTCGGCCCACTCGACGGCGGGACCATGCGCCGGCCGCGCGTAGGAAGCTTCGAGCCGGTCGACTGCGGCATCGACCGCGAGCGTCAGCCCGGCCTCGTTGAAGAACGAGCCCGGCAGCAGGCAGCGGGCGGTGAGCACCCGGCGAAAGGCGTCGAACAGCTCTGCATCGGGCGGCGTCGCCATCTGCCAGAAATCGTCGAGCTCGCCCTGAAAAGTCAGCCCCGGGATGTCGTATACCGCCTTGCCCAGGGCGATGACCGGCAAGCCGTTCGCCAGCCCTTGCGCGCCCACCGTGCTGTTGACCGTCACCACCGCGCGGCTGCACGCCAGAACCGTTGCCAGCTCGCCGCCGTCGAGCACCGTCACCCGGTCGGCGATCATGTTCTCGGCCGCGATATGGCCGACCATCCCGGCCCAATCCACCAACCCGCTGTCGAACGGGTGAAGTTTGACGACGAGCCGCGATCCCGAAGGGGCATGCCGGGCGAAAGAGGCCAGCACATATTCGATCGCCGGATGCATCGCCCGAAACGGCGAGTGCACCCGCATTTGGTAATCGCAATCGAGCTGCAGCGGGAAGAAGAAGATCGGGTCGTCCGAGAGGGTTTCGATTGCCTCGGCGGCCCGGCGCTCGGACCGCCGCATCAGGGCCAGCCGCCGCAGCCAGCCGGCATATTCGATCAGCTGATGATACGGGCGGTGGGTTTTGTAATAAGGAAAACGCCACATCCCAGCCATCGACGACAGATTGTAGAGCACGTCCTCATACGCTCGACGGCGGAACCGACCGGGGACGTTCGGCGGCCGCCGCCACTCGGGCAGCCCGCGCGCCCGCTCGCGATACCAGTCTGGATTGCGCGGCAACGAGGAGTGTCCGTTGACTCCGCCTTCCTCGAAGGTGACCCAATCAGGCCGAATATAGCCCTCCTCGGCGACATGCACGCGCAGCGCGCGAACCTCGGCGACGCGGATGGCCGCGCGATGCAGCGGCCGGCAGTCGCCGAACAGAATAATGTCGCTGATCCGGTTGTCGATCACCAGGCGGTCGAGGAATTCGGGCCATTCGTGCTCTCGGCCGCGGAAGTCGACCGCCCCGGGAAGTCGCCAGAACACCCGGTCGCCGCCGTTGAAATTGACCCGGAATACGGCGTGGCCGTGCGCCGCCAGGGCTTGGCCGAGACGCTCGAAGAACCGCGTCGCCATGCCCTGCAGAAAAAGAAAGCTGCGGCCGGACGGCGGCGGCGTCAGCATCGCCCGCCGACGCGCCGCGCCGTGACTCTCAGGTCGGTCACGCTGCGTTGCACACTGTCCCCCAAACCGGACCTCATCGCGGCATCGATGATTGCCAAGTTCGTTTACCGAGTTTCCATCACCTCGGCGTTGGATGTCCATTCAATTCTGCGATCACTGTCTCACCGCGAACTTCTGTTGGGCGAAACCGTGGGACCGTATCCTCGCAAGTCCTTGGTGCGGCGCACTATGCGAGGGTTCCGGGCGGGTCCGGGAAAGCGGTTCGCGAGGCGTCTCCGGGCTGCGGCCGCCCGGGTTGCCGGGCGCGGTTTCACGGTGGTTGCGCTGCGCGTGTCGATATAGCTGTCACGTTTCCTTTAACACCCGACGATTGAGGTCATTCGGCTGTTGCGGATCTTTTCGCGCTCGTTCACGTTTTGTAAGGAGGAAATGGGATTTGATCCCGTCTCGATCGCATCATCGCCCTTTGGATCGGGAATAGCCGATGGCACACGTCTTGGTGGCAGAACCGGATTGCCGAGTTCGCGAATTCGTTGCCGGCATTCTCTCTGACTGCGGCCACGCCGTCGAGACTTGCGCCGATGAAAACGAGGCGTCCAGTTGGCTGGGGGCCGGGATTGTAGACGTTGTCGTCAGCGACCTGGTGCTGAGCCGCGGCGAAGGCGCGGTTTTCAGGCAGAATTGCGCGGCGCGGGGTATTCCGGCGATCACCTTGAGCGGTCGGGAATTCCGAGCCGGCCAGCGGCCGACGGAGCAAACGCCGTCGCTTCTCGAAAAGCCCTTTCGCTTCGCCGATCTGAAGTGCGTTTTGGAAGCGGTGGCGCTTCGCTCCCGGTCCGTACGACGCGGGTGTCAGACGACCCATGAGGCGGCCTAGCCGGAGAATGGGGAGCCTCGGGCGGGTTAAACCAGATCGAGCTGCGCGGTCTGCTGGGGCTGACCGCCATTGGCGTAGAGCAGGAATTCGCGGTTGCCTTCGGGGCCGAGGATCGGGCTTTCGACGATTCCGATCACCGCCCAGCCGGGTCGCGCGCCGACCCAGTCCGCGGCCTGCTCGCAGACGGCGCGGTGGATGGCCGGATCGCGCACCACTCCGCCCTTGCCGACCTGCTCGCGACCGGCCTCGAATTGCGGCTTGACCAGGGCCAGCAGCGCCGCCCGCGGCGCAGCCAGCAGCAGCGCCGCCGGCAGCACCGTCGCCAAATTGATGAAGCTCGCATCGCAGGTGACGATGTCGACCGGCTCGGGGACGTGCTGGCGCGTCAGTGCGCGCGCGTTCAGCCGCTCATGGACGACGACGCGCGGGTCCTGGCGCAATTTCCAGGCGAGCTGGCCGTGGCCGACATCGATCGCGTAAACCCGGCGCGCGCCGCGCGCCAGCAGCACATCGGTGAAGCCGCCGGTCGAGGCGCCGATGTCGAGCGCGACGCGATCGGCGATATCGATGGCGAAATGGTCGAGCGCATGGGCGAGCTTGACGCCGCCACGCGAGACCCAGGGGTGATCGCGGCCCTTCACCGCCACCGCGGCGTCAACGGCGAGCGCGTCACCGGACTTGTCGATCCTGCGATCGCCCGTATAGACAAGGCCGGCGAGGATCAGCGCCTGCGCTTTGGCCCGGCTTGCCGCCAGCCCAAGCTCGACGAGGAGCTGGTCGGCTCGCCGCTTCGACGATTTCACTCGGCGCGCTCGCCCACCCAGCCCTGCTGGCCAGATCCCCCCTCTCCCCCGCGGCGGGAGGGGGTGTCGAGCGTTGCGCGGCGGGCGGCGGTAGCCGCCGCTCGGGACCGCCGCGACAAAAAGGACACTAGGCGCGGGCCGGCTGCGCGGCGATTTCGCGGCCGAGCGCCGACAAGGCCATCGCCACGATATGGCGGGCGTTGAGCCCGGCCTGATCGTATTGCGCCACCGGGCTGTCGTGGTCGAGAAACAGGTCGGGCAGCACCATGGTGCGGATCTTGAGCCCATGGTCGAGCAGCCCGCTCATCGCCAAATGGTGCAGCACATGGCTGCCGAAGCCGCCGATCGCCCCCTCCTCGACGGTGATCACGACCTCGTGCTCGCGAGCGAGACGAGTGACCAGATCGGTGTCGAGCGGCTTGGCAAAGCGCGCATCGGCCACCGTCGTCGACAACCCGTAGGCGGCCAGCTCCTGCGCCGCCTTCATGCATTCGGCGAGGCGACCGCCGAGGCTGAGGAGCGCGATCGTGTTGCCCTCGCGCATGATGCGGCCGCGGCCGATCTCGAGCGGCACCCCGCGTTCCGGCAGCGGCACGCCGACCCCGTCGCCGCGCGGGAAGCGCACGGCGGACGGTCCGTCGTCGATCGCGACGCAGGTCGAGACCATGTGCACGAGGTCGGCTTCGTCGGCGGCGGCCATGATGGTAAACCCGGGCAGGCAGCCCAGATAGGCGAGGTCGAACGAGCCGGCATGGGTCTGCCCATCCTGGCCGACGAGGCCGGCCCGGTCGATCGCAAAACGCACCGGCAGCTTTTGGATCGCGACGTCGTGGACGACCTGATCGTAGGCGCGCTGCAGAAAGGTCGAGTAGATCGCGGCGAACGGCTTCATCCCCTCGGCCGCGAGGCCGGCGGCAAAGGTGACCGCGTGCTGCTCGGCGATCCCGACATCGAAGCAGCGCTTGGGGAATTTGTCGCCGAACAGGTTGAGCCCGGTGCCCGACGGCATCGCCGCGGTGATCGCGACGATGCGGTCGTCGGCCTCGGCCTCCTTGATCAATGACTTGGCGAACACCGCGGTGTAGGACGGCGCCTTCGAGGACGATTTGGCCTGCGCGCCGGTGATCACGTCGAACTTGGCGACGCTGTGCCATTTGTCGTCGGCCTGCTCGGCCGACAGATAGCCGTGGCCCTTCTCGGTCACCGCGTGGACCAGGATCGGGCCGGTCTCCTTGGTGTCGCGGACGTTTTTCAGCACCGGCAGCAGATGGTCGATGTTGTGACCGTCGATCGGGCCGACGTAATAAAAGCCCATCTCCTCGAACAAGGTGCCGCCGGTGACCAGGCCGCGGGCCAGCTCCTCGGCGCGGCGCGCTGCGTCCTCGAGCGGCTTGGGGAAATGCCGCGCCACCTCCTTGGCGATGTGGCGCAACGACATGAACGATTTCGACGACAACAGCCGCGACAGATAGGCGCTCATCGCACCCACCGGCGGGGCGATCGACATGTCGTTGTCGTTGAGGATCACGATCAGCCGCGAATCCATCGCCCCGGCATTGTTCATCGCCTCATAGGCCATGCCGGCGCTCATCGCCCCGTCGCCGATCACGGCGATGACGTTGCGCCGCTCGCCGCGCAAATCGCGGGCGACCGCCATGCCCAGCCCCGAGGAAATCGAGGTCGAGCTGTGCGCCGCGCCAAACGGGTCGTATTCGCTCTCCGAGCGCTTGGTGAAACCGGACAGCCCGCCGCCCTGGCGAATCGTGCGGATGCGGTCGCGCCGGCCGGTCAGGATCTTGTGCGGATAAGCCTGATGCCCGACATCCCAGATCAGCCGGTCGTTGGGCGTGTCGAAGACATAGTGAAGCGCCACGGTCAGCTCGACGACGCCGAGCCCGGCGCCGAAATGGCCGCCGGTGATCGAGACCGCGTCGATCAGCTCGGCGCGCAACTCATCGGCGAGCTGGCGCAGATCCGATTCGGGCAGCCGGCGCAGATCGGCCGGAACGTCGATCCGGTCGAGCAATGGCGTCCGATTGGAAATCGGGCGATTCGGGTTCGAATCCAATGCTGGGCTCCTCAGGTGCGGCGGCTGATGACGAATCGCGCCGCCTCTCTTAAAAGTTCCGCTCTTCCCCCGAACAAATCAAGATGCGCGACCGCTTGGCCAACCAGGAGCTCGGCCTGGACGCGGGCGCGCTCGACGCCGAGGATCGAGACGAAGGTGGCCTTGCCGGCGGCGGCGTCGGCGCCGACCGGCTTTCCGGTCTCGGCCGCCGAGCCTTCGACATCGAGAAGATCGTCGGCGATCTGAAAGGCCAGGCCCGAGATCGTGCGCATAGCCGCGCAGCGCGATGCGCGGCTCGGCCGCCGCCTTGGCGAGAATCGCTCCGGCCTCGCACGAGAAGGCGATCAACGCACCGGTCTTCATTCGCTGCAGCCGGGTGATCGCGCCGATGTCGAGCGACCGATGCTCGGCGATCAGATCGATCATCTGGCCGCCGACCATGCCGGCCGCACCGGCCGCTGCGGCGAGTGCCGCCACCAGCTCGCAGCGCACCGCCGGATCGGCATGCGTATCGGGGTGGGCCAGCACCTCGAAGGCCATGGTCAGCAGCCCGTCGCCGGCGAGGATCGCGGTCGCCTCGTCGAACTCCTTGTGGCAGGTCGGGCGGCCGCGCCGCAAATCGCTGTCGTCCATCGCCGGCAGGTCGTCATGCACCAGCGAGTAGGCATGGACCATTTCGATCGCCGCCGCCACCTGCAGCGCGCATTGCCGCGCGACGCCGAACAGGCGCGCGCCGGCCAGCACCAGAAACGGACGCAACCGCTTACCGGGGCCGAGCGCCGCATAGCGCATCGCCTCGATAGACCCGCGCTTCGAGGTCGGGCGGCACCACCAGCAGCCGCTCCAGCAGCGAGTCGGTCAGCGCCGCGCCTGCGCCAGCGCTTCGGGAAACGAGGTCGCATCCGACCACAGCGTATCAGTCAAGCTTCGCCGGCTCCGCCGAAATCGCGCCGTCGGCGCCGATGACGATGCGCTCGACCCGCTGCTGCGCCTCGTTGAGCTTGCGTCTCGCAATGCTGCTTCAGCTGCGCCCCGCGCTCGTAGGAAAGGATCGCCTCGTCGAGCTTGACCTGCCCGGCTTCGAGCCGCCGCACGATCTGCTCGAGCTCGGCAAGCGCGTCCTCGAAACTCATCGCCGCGATTTCGGGGGGCGGGTTGGTCTCGGTCATCGATACTCTATCTAGCAAATAACGCGAGGTCGGAAGGGCACTTTAGCGGTTTGCGAGAGTATTATATCTCGATCGCTGTCGCAACACTGCAACAGCGCGGCGGCCGACCGCCGCTCACGCCGCCATCAGCACCCGCAGATGAGCCGCGGCGCTGGCGCCGAGCGCCGCCAGATCGTAGCCGCCCTCGAGGGTCGAGACGAGCCGTCCCTGCGCATGGCGCCGGGCGAGTTCGACGAGCTTTTCGGTGACCCAGACATAATCGCTCTCGTCGAGCATCAGCTGCGCCAGCGGATCGCTGCGGTGTGCGTCGAACCCGGCCGAGATGATCACCAGCTCGGGGCGAAAGGCATCGAGCGCCGGCAGGACACGCGCTCGGTGAACGCCGGCGAAACGGCCCCGATCCCGACATCGGCCGCAGCGGCACGTTGACGATGTTGCCAACCCCGGTCTCGCTCGCCGCCCCGGTGCCGGGATAGAGCGGATACTGATGGGTCGAGGCGTAGAACAGGCTTTCGTCGGCTTCGAACGCGGCCTGCGTGCCGTTGCCGTGATGGACGTCGAAATCGACGACCGCCACCCGCTCGAGGCCGTGCACGTCGCGGGCCCGCAAGGCGCCGATCGCGGCGTTGTTGAACAGGCAGAAACCCATCGCCCGATCGGGTTCGGCATGGTGCCCGGGCGGGCGCACCGCGCAAAAGGCATTGTCGGCCTCGCCGGCGACGACCGCGTCGACGGCGGCGATCGACCGCGCCGGCGGCGCGCAACGCCGCTCGGCCCGAGGCCGGCGACAGCACCGTGTCGGCGTCGATCGCGACATGGCCCGTCTTCGGAACGGCGCGAGGACGCGCTCGACGTGGTGCCGCGGATGCACCCGCAGCAGATCGTCGAATCGCCGCCTCCGGCGCCTCGCGCCGCTCGAGCCGGCGAATTGCGGGCCGGAGAGCGCCGTCCAGCACCGCGCGCAAGCCGTGCCGGCGATTCGGGATGGTGGATCGCCGGGATCGTGTTCGAGACAGGCATCGAATGAGTGTAGAGCAGGGTCGTCATCGGATCTAGCCCTCGCGGGCGAGCTGCACCGAAGTGTTGCACATCCCGCCGCCGCCGTGATCGCAATCGCTACGCCGGCGTACTATCGACCGGCGCAGCATGGCTCAGCGGCGGCGCAGCGCGTGGAGCCCGAGCGCCGCCCAGCCGATCAGCAGTGCCGCACCGCCGAATGGCGTGACCAGGCGCCAAGCCGGTCATCTCCGCTCAGCGCCAGCGCGAACAGGCTGAAGCTGAACAGAAAGATGCCGGCGACAAAGCTCCATCCCGCGATCGATTAACCAACACACCCGGCCGATCGCTGCGCTCGGCGATCGCGGCGACGGCGAGGAGCGCCGCGGCGTGAACCATGCCGTAGAGCGCGCCGGTTCGCAGCAGCTCGGCCATCGCGCGTGTCGCCACTAGCGAGATGGGCCGCGACCGCCCCCGCCGCAACCGACAGAAATCCGCCGATTGCCGCGGCGACGAGCCAGGCGCGGATCATCGCGGCCTGCTGCTGCGCAACCCGCGCGCCATCCCTACCTTCCCCCGCGTGCCGGAGCGCGAACGGAGGGGCGACCCTCTCGTTCGGCGAGCGCCGCGCGATAGAGCGCCAAGGTCTCGCGCGCGACGATCTCCTCGGCAAAGCTCGGCCTCGATCAAGCCGCGCCGTTGCATGTCCCATGCTCGCCAGCGCGCCGGGTCGGCGGCGAGTGCGGCGATCGCATCGGCCAGCGCGCCGACATCGCCCGGCGGCACCAGGATGCCGCTCTCGCCGTTGCCGCGAGACCGCCTCGCGGCAGCCCGGCACGTCGCTGGCAATGATCGGCCGGGCACAGGCGGCGGCTTCGAGCAGGGCTTTCGGCACCCCTTCGCCATAGGTCGAAGGCAGCACCGCGATCGCCGCGCGGCGCCACACCTCGCGCACGTCGGCGACCGGCGCCGAGCCAGCGTCACGCCGGGCTCGGCGGCAAGCGCCGACAGCGACTTGCGCCGACAGCGAGCCGGGATTGTCGGGGTCGGTCGGACCGGCCAGGATCCAGCTCGACCGGCAGGCCGCGCGCGCGCAGCAGCCGGATTGCGGCGACCGCGTCGAGCACGCCCTTGTCGCGCAGCATGCGCGAGACGAGCGCGATCGTGACCGTGTCGGCGCCCGGCAGCGGCAGCGGGACGAAATGGCGGATGTCAACTCCCGATCCTCGGATCAGCGCGATCCGCCGCCGGCTCGATGCCGAGTGCGGCGAGGGCCGTGCCGTCTTCGGGGTTCTGGACGATCGACGCGGCCCCCGCCGTGGCCGACGGCAGCGCGCAACGCGAGGCCGAGCACCGGCCGGCGCAGCCGCGACGCCAGTCGCCTCGCCGAAAAGCCGGAACCGAGCCCCATCACCGAATCGATCGCCGCCGGCGCATCCGCCGCGCCGCGAAACGCGAGGGCCCGCGCGAGGCCGCCGAACAGCACCGGCTTCAGCGCCACGTGATGCAGAATGTCGGGCCGCTCAGCCCGGTAGAGGCGGGCGATCGCGGCGATCGCCCGCGCCGCACCGACAGCGCCGTCGCCGCGCCGCCGCCAGGCGATCGGGCGAACCGGAGAAACCCTCGTCGGCGATCTTCGCGCCGTGCGCGCGCACCCGGGTCGCGACGACGACCTCGAAACCGTCGTCACGCGCCGCCCTCGCGACCGGCAGGCGGTGCGAGCAGAAATACCAATCCTCGGTGACGAGAAACAGCAGCTTCGGCCGCCGCCGCGCCATCGCGCATCGGACGCCGGCGGCGAGCGAGGCGTCGGATCGGATCGTACAGGGCCACTTCCCGGTCGCAGCGAAGAGGAACGAGGAGCAGGCGGCGGCCCGCTTGCCGCACTGCCTCGGCCCTCTCTAATGCATTCGCGTCGACCGATCGCTTGCGCAAATTGTCGGCTGCGGATCGGCAAACTGGCGGGGACGAGGGCTGGCGCGTATCCTGGTGACCGGTGCGGCGGGTTTATCGGCTCGCGCGCTCTGCGAGCGCCTGGCGCGCCGCGGCCATGCCGTGATCGGCGCGACGCGCGGCCCCGCCGACCCGATCGCCGGGGTCACCCTGCGCCCGCTCGGCGATATCGGCGGCACGGACCGATTGGTCGGGCATCTCGCGGCGATGCGACATCGTCGTCCACCTCGCCGACCAGCGCGCACCGCCCACTCAGTCCCGACCGCCGCCGAGCCGAGGCCGAAGCCGCCGCAGCACTGGCGCGCGCTGCCGCCGCCGCCGGGGTTCGCCGCTTCGTCCATGTCAGCTCGATCAGGGCGATGGGAGCGTCAACGCCGCCCGGGAGCGCCGCTGCGGGCCACCGACCCGCCGCTGCCGGCGGATCCCTATGGCCGCGCCAAGCTGGCGATCGAAGAGGCGCTCTGCGCCGCGGCTGCGGATGAGTCCGCGCTCGACCTCGTCATGCTGCGGCCGCCGCTGGTCTATGGACCCGGGGTCAAGGGAAATCTGCGCGCGCTGATCCGGCTTGCTCGCGAGCGGGCTGCCATTGCCGTTCGCCGGCATCGACAACCGCCGCAGTCTGATCTTTCTCGATAACCTCGTCGATCTTCGTCGCCGCTCGCCTGTACGCATCCTGCGCTCGGGCGCGGCGATGCCGGCGGCCGTGTGTTGCTGGCGCGCGATATGGCCGATCTGTCGACCCCGGAATTGATCCGCTCGCTGGCAGCCGGGCTCGGACGCACGGCGCGGCTGTTCGCCGTTCCGGCCGCGCTGCCTTCGCGGCGCTCTGCCCGGTTCCGGCGCTGGGGCCGGCGGTCGGCGCGGCTGACCTCGTCCTTGCAGGTCGACGACAGCGAGACGCGCCGCGCGCTCGGCTGGTCGCCCGTGGTCGCCGCCGAAGCCGGGCTCGCGGCGACGGCGCGCGCTTATGCCCGGCAACGGCGATAAGCGAACGCTGACCCCTCGACGGCGTTATCCTAAGGGTATCGCCGACTGGAGAAGAGCATGACCGGCCTCACCGAAGACACCGCACTGATCCGCCACGCCATCGCCTATGTGATCGAGCTCTTACCGCGAGCTCAGCGCGGAAAACGGCGCGCCCAGCCTCGGCACGCAGAACCAGGCGGTCGACTTCATCCTCGCCGACCCGAACTGCGCCTCGCGGTCAAAGAATGGGGCGAACGCGCTCGAACCGACGAAGCGACGACGAGCGCCGCCGCAGCGTTGCCCTTCGACGAAGCCTATCGCCGGATCGGCGCCTTTCTTGCGATCGGTCATGGAACCGCCGGTCTTCGGCCGGCGCAAAGATCGGACTGATCGGCGCGATATTTGCGCGACAGCCGCGCTATATCGGCACGAGACTGTCGGTCGACGGAGGAGAGCGCCGTGCCGAGCTTCGACATCGTCTCGCGGATCGATCTCGCCGAGGTCGACAATGCCGTCGCCGGAATAATCCGCGAGATCGCGACGCGGTTCGACTTCAAGGGCAGCAAATGCTCGATCGAGCGCAACGAGGGCGGCGCTGAGCCTTGCTCGCCGACGACGATCTCAAGCTGAAGCAGATGCACGAATTGCTAAAGGTCCACATGACCCGGCGCAAGGTCGAGCCCGGCGCGCTCGACTACAAGCCGCCGGAAAAGGCTTCGGGCAATACCGTGCGCCAGACGATCGCGCTGCGCCAGGGGGTCGACGCCGACCTCGCCCGCCAGCTGATCCGCGAAATCAAGGACAAGCAAGCTCAAGGTGCAGGTGTCGATCCAGGGCGACGAATTGCGCGTGACCGGCAAGAAGCGCGACGATCTGCAGGATGCGATCGCCGTCGATCCGCGGCCTCAAGATCGAGCAGCCGCTGCAATACGTCAATTTTCGCGAGTAGACCCGTGCTCGGCCGGCCGCGGCCGCGCCCGGCGCTTGCTCGCCGCCGCCGCCAGCGGCTATTAAACGAGACGCCTCGTCCCCTTCGTCTAGAGGCCCAGGACACCGCCCTCTCACGGCGGCAACACCGGTTCGAATCCGGTAGGGGACGCCAGGGATTTCAAGGGCTTACAAGACGAAATCGGAGAGGCTATCAACATCTGACCAATATATGGAATTGGACGGTGGTAGACGCGCCTCGCCTGCGGCATCCCGCTGCACCAGGTGTCCGGACAAAAAAGAAAAGCCCCGCAGCGGGAAGCGCGGGGCGAGTGAGCGCGGGAGGAATGCGCTCGCTTGGTTTCTATCGCGTCGGCTGGCGCCGCATCCCCGCATCTTCCGCGGCATCCGGCCGCACATTGCCTTCCCCAAATCACCTCTGTTGGATTTCACAGACCCGCGGCCCGGCCGCCTCACGCTATGCGGATGCCTGCGGCGTCGTGCCGTCGGGCGAGGCCGAGCCGGCCGCGGGTGCCTCACCAAGTTCTGCATGCTGTAGCGGTATCCTGCCGCACCCGCGCCTTTTCGCGCCGGCCGCGATCCGGCTGGGCATAATCTTCCGTTGAATGAAAAAGGCGCCGCGGAGAAGCCGTGCGCCGAACGGGAGGGTCGCCATGATGTGTCGCGCCGCTTATGCGCTGGCCGCTGGTCTTTGCTGTGCCGGGCTCGCCGCCTCGGCTCAGGCTTATCCGCTGGTTACGTACACGTGGGAGAACCTTTCTGCGGTATATGATTCGGCTACCCAAGGCGATATACCTCTGACTGATCCGCTCACGCTGTCATTCACTGTTGCCGCTGTTGACACGGTCAACGGTTTTGTCTCAATCAACGCGAATAGCAATTTTGCTCCCAGGAGCGATCCAACGATCGCTTATCCATTTCCGGCAAGCCTGCCCTCGTTCTCGATGCAGCTCGCTTCCGATCCATCCGC
Source organism: uncultured Alphaproteobacteria bacterium (assembly GCA_963703665.1). GTDB lineage: Bacteria > Pseudomonadota > Alphaproteobacteria > ATCC43930 > CGMCC-115725 > AP-15. The sequence goes on from CAVPFB010000004.1 coordinate 325,571, forward strand.
TCCGCCTAATCTTCTCAATATAACAGAGGCAAGCTTTACTAACGAACATAGTATCTCAAATGGAGTGGAAGAAGGCTTTCCGCTCTGGCAATTCTCCCTCACTGCTGATCCGGCTTATGACACCGCAACGCTTGAGCTATTTTTCGACGGAAACGACTCGTATTATATTGCAGCCCCACCGCCCGGTAATCCCGATGCCGTTTTCAGCACCGACGAGGTAACGACGGTTGAATATGTGGCCGATTTCTTGCAGGGCACTATATATGACACCGGCATGCTGGTGGCGAGCCCAGCAGTCCCGGAGCCGCCGAGCGCGTCGCTGCTGCTGACGGGACTCGCCGGGCTCGGAATGCTCGGGCTGGTCTTCAGGGCGATCATGATGTCGAGCATCTGACGCGACAGATAGACGTTGTGCGCCTTCGAGCGCTTCATCCGCTCCTTCGGGATCGTCCAGACAGCGTTCTCGAAATCGACCTCGTCCCAGATGGCATCCTGCAGCTCGCTCTTGCGCACCATCGGTCTGCAGGTAGAGGCGCATGCCGAGCCGGATGGTCGGCAGCGTCGCCACCTTCTCGAGCAGCTTGAGCATGACCCTGATCTCGGTCGGCGAGAGCGACCGGTCCTTCGGCACGAAGGTCGCGATCGAGGCAGGCCCGACATCGTCAGCGGGGTTGGCGACCTTCTCGCCGTGCAGGATCGCGAAACCGTAGATCTGCTTGACGATGTCGCGGACATGGATCGCCGTCGCCGGCGCGCCGCGCTCGACGATTGCGCCGCAATGAGCCCGCAGGTCATCCGGCGTGATTTCCGTCAGCAGCCTGTTGCGCCACACGGGTAGCAGCTCGCGCTCGAAGATCGACCGGCGCATCGCCCGCGTGCTGTCCGCCATCGGCGCCGCGGTCAGCCATTTCTCGCCGAACTCGCCAAAGCTCTTCGCTTCCAGGAGCCGACGCTTCTCCCGCTGCTTTTCAATCGCCGGCGATCGCCCTCGCCGATGGCCCGCTTGGCGTCGATGCACAGCTCTCGCGCCCGAGCGAGCGACAGCCCGGCGGGCCGTACTTGCCGAACGTGACGGTCTCGCGCCGTCCGTTCATGCCGGTAGTCCAGCCGAAAAGTGAGGCGTCCCTGACGGCTGCACGAGCACATACATGCCGTCCCGGTCCGTCACCTTGTAAATTTTCTCTTTTGGTTTCAGATGCTTAAGGGCTGCATCCGTCAGCATTTGGCACACCTCCTCGAAAAAACGACCGTCAGGCCATTTTCGGGCATCCTCATGACAAAATCTTTTTCTTTCAGTCAGTTAGTCGGAAAAAAAGACCGTCAGAGGCGCTCTGACCCTGACGGTATCGGATGAAGTTGAGATTGCGCAATAGGGGCGACGACCGTCAGCCAGTCCGTCAGATCGCGATCTCTGCCGGCCGATAGTCCCCGAAAGGTAGCTGACTGATTTTATTATGTGTTATCAGTGTGTTATGGAGGTTTCAGGGATGCTGTGGGATACCCTGGGATGGGCCAAAATCATTCCCACTCGATCGTGCCCGGGCGGTTTTGAGGTGATGTCGTAGACGACGCGGTTGATGCCGCGCACCTCGTTGATGATGCGGGTCGCGGCGCGGCCGAGAAATTCGTGCGAGAACGGGAAGGTGTCGGCGGTCATCCCGTCGGTCGAGGTCACCGCGCGCAGGGCGCAGGCGTAGTCGTAGGTGCGCGCGTCGCCCATCACGCCGACGCTGCGCACCGGCAGCAGCACGGCAAAGGCCTGCCAGATCGCGTCGTAGAGCCCGGCGTTGCGGATCTCCTCGATAAAGACCGCATCGGCCTTGCGCAGGATTTCGAGCTTGTCGCGGGTGACCTCGCCGGGGATGCGGATCGCCAGACCCGGGCCCGGGGAACGGGTGGCGGCCGACGAGCCGTTCGGGCAGGCCGAGCTCGCGGCCCAATTCGCGCACCTCGTCCTTGAACAATTCGCGCAACGGCTCGACCAGCTTCAACTTCATGCGCTCGGGCAGGCCGCCGACATTGTGGTGCGACTTGATCGTGACCGACGGGCCGCCGATGGCACTCGTCGACTCGATCACGTCGGGGTAGAGCGTCCCCTGCGCGAGGAACTCGACGTCGCCGAGCTTCTGCGCCTCCTCGTCGAACACGTCGATAAAGGCGGCGCCGATCCTCTTGCGCTTTTCTTCGGGATCGGTGACGCCGGCGAGCCTCGCCAGAAACAGGTCGCCGGCGTCGCGATGGACCAGCGGGATGTTGTAGTGGCGGCGGAACAGGTCGACGACCTCCTCGGCTTCGCCGGCGCGCAGCAGCCCGGTGTCGACAAAGATGCAGGTCAGCTGGTCGCCGACCGCCTCGTGCAGCAACGCCGCGGCGACCGCCGAATCGACGCCGCCCGACAGGCCGCAGACGACGTTGCCGTGACCGACCTGTTCGCGGATGCGGTCGATCGCATCGGCGCGGAACACGGCCATCGTCCAGTCGCCGCGGCAGCCGGCCACCTTGTGGGTGAAGTTGCGCAGCAGTTCCGCCCCCTGCGGCGTGTGCGCGACCTCGGGATGAAACAGAACGCCGTAAAACCGCCGCTCGTCGTCGGCGATCGCGGCAAAGGGGGCGGCTTCGCTGGCGGCGACCGCGCGGAAGCCGGCCGGCAGCGCATCGACCTTGTCGCCGTGGCTCATCCACACCTGCGCGCGCTCGCCCTTGGGCCACAGCCCGTCGAACAGCAGGCAGTCGTCGAGAATGTCGACAAAGGCGCGGCCGAACTCCTGATGCTCGCTCAACGCGACGCGGCCGCCCAATTCGTCGCACATCGTCTGCATGCCGTAGCAGATGCCGAGCACCGGCACGCCGAGGCGAAAGACGATCGCGGGCGCGCGCGGCGCGGCGCCCTCGGTCACCGAGGCCGGCCCGCCCGACAGGATGATCGCGCGCGGATCGAAGTCGCGGACCTGCGTCCTCGCCGATCGTGTACGGGTGGATCTCGCAATAGACCCCGCTCTCGCGCACCCGGCGCGCGATCAGCTGGGTCACCTGGCTGCCGAAATCGAGGATCAGGATGCGGTCGGGCATTAACTTTGGTCCTCCGAGATTTCCGGATTTGATTCGTCGGGGCGGCGCTCGAACACGGCGACGAAGAAGCCGTCGGTGCCGTGGCGCGCCGGGGTCAGGAACAGATAGTCCTCGCCGCCGGGGGAGGCGCCGCCGATCGTCTCGTGCCCAGGCGCGCGTCGCCGGCAACAGCGCGAAATCGGGCGTCGGCGGCGAGAAAGGCTTCGGCCTGCGCCTCGTCCTCCTCGCGCAACAGCGAGCAGGTGACGTAGACGAGCCGGCCGCCGGGGCGGACCAGCCGCGCGGCGCTGCGCAGGATCTGCTGCTGGCGCTCGACGAGCTCGGCGAGATCCTCGGGCTGCGAGCGCCATTTGGCGTCGGGGTTGCGCCGCCAGGTGCCGGTGCCGAGGCAGGGCACGTCGACAAACACCCGGTCGAAGCCGCCGGCGTGGCGCTTGACCCATTTGTCGTGTTCGCTCGACAGCGCCCGGCGCTCGACATTGCCGACCCCGGCGCGGCGCAGCCGCAGGCCGGCGCGTTCGAGCCGGCGGGCCGAAACGTCGCAGGCGACGAGCTTGCCGCGATTGGCCATGCCGGCCGCCAGCGCCAAGGTCTTGCCGCCGGCGCCGGCGCAGAAATCGACGACCCGCATCCCGGGCCGCGCGCCGGCCAGCAGCGCGGCGAGCTGCGAGCCCTCGTCCTGCACGTCGAAGAGCCCGTCCTTGAACGCCGCGAGACCCGAGAGCGGCGCCCGCTTCGGCGAGCCGGAGCCCGACCGGCGACCACGGCGTCGGCTCGGTCGTCGACCCCCTCGGCGGCGAGCGCGCGGCGCGCGGTTTCGCGGTCGGCCTTCAGCAGATTGACGCGCAGATCGATCGGCGCCGGCGCGTTGAGCGCCGCCATCTCGCGCTCCGAGGCCTTTGCCGAACACGCGATTCGAGATAGGGTTCGAGCCATTCCGGCACATCGTTCGCGACCGCAGCGCGGCATCTGCGGGATGGCGCAAGGTGCGGCCGCCGAGGCCGTCGACCAGCGCTGCCTCGGCGGCGCTCAGCCTTGCCGGGCGAAAGCGGTCGCCGTCGCAGCAGGCCGCGACCGCCTCCGGCCGCCAGCCCTCGACCAGCACCAGCGCGGCCAGCACCCGGCTGCGCGCCACGGTTTCGACGCGCGCCCCGGCCGACCCGCGCGATCCACCAGTCGAGCGCGGCGCGGTGCCGCAGCACGGCATAGACGTGGCCGGCGATCTGCGCCCGGTCCTTGGCGCCGATATAGCGCCGGCGGCGGAAATAATCGGCCGCGGCGTCGTCGGCCGGGCGCGCGCCGGTCTCGATTTCGCGCGAGGATGTCGATCGCGGCGGCGACCTGCGCACCGGGGGTCAAGGCGCTCGCCGACGGTCTGGCTCGAACGACACTGGTCCTGTCTCCCCGCGAGCGGGGCGAGGGAGAGGATCGGCGCGCGCGTCGCCGCATCGCGGGACGCGTCGGACGTCAACGATCGGCCGGGTAGTTCGGCGCCTCGCGGGTGATCGCGATGTCGTGGACATGGCTCTCGCGCAGCCCGGCGCCGGTGATCCGGACAAAGGTGCAGTTCTTCTGCATCTCGCCGATCGTGCGGTTGCCGGTATAGCCCATCGCCGCGCGCAGCCCGCCGATCAGCTGGTGGACGATGTTGCCGACCGGCCCCTTGTGCGGCACCCGGCCCTCGACCCCCTCGGGCACCAGCTTCAGGGTGCTGGTCACCTCCTGCTGGAAATAGCGGTCGGCCGAGCCGCGCGCCATCGCCCCGATCGAGCCCATGCCGCGATAGTATTTGTAGCTGCGGCCCTGATAGAGAAACACCTCGCCCGGGCTCTCGTCGGTGCCGGCGAACAGCGAGCCCAGCATCGCGCAATCGGCGCCGGCGGCGATCGCCTTGGCGAGATCGCCGGAAAATTTGATGCCGCCGTCGCCGATCACCGGCACGTCGAACTTGCGGCATTCGGCGACGGTGTCGACGATCGCGGTGAATTGCGGCACGCCGACCCCGGCGACCATGCGGGTGGTGCAGATCGAGGCCGGGCCGACGCCGACCTTGACCGCGTCGGCGCCGGCCTCGATCAGGGCGCGCGCGCCCTCGGCGGTGACGACGTTGCCGGCGATGACCTGGGTGTAGTTCGACAGCCGGCGGATCTCCCGGACCGCCGCGATCACCCGGTCGGAATGGCCGTGCGCGGTGTCGACGACCAGCACGTCGAGCCCGGCGGCGAACAGCGCCTCGGCGCGCTCGATCCCGTCGTCGCCGGTGCCGGTCGCGGCGGCGGCGCGCAATCGGCCGTGCTCGTCCTTGCAGGCGGTCGGAAAGCGCTGCGCCTTCTCGATGTCCTTGACCGTGATCAGCCCGATGCAGCGATAGGCCTCGTCGACGACCACCAGCTTTTCGATGCGGTGCTGGTGCAGGAGGCGCTTGGCTTCGTCGCGCCCGACGCTCTCGCGCACCGTGACCAGACTCGTCCTTGGTCATCAGCTCGGCGACCGCGCTGGCGCGGGTCGCTGGCAAAGCGCACGTCGCGATTGGTCAGGATGCCGACGAGCCGGCCGGCCAGTTCCCGGTTGACCGCGCTCGACCACCGGAATGCCGGAGATGCGGTGATCGGCCATCAGCCGCAGCGCGTCGGCCGAGCGTCTCGTCGGGATGGATGGTGACCGGGTTGACCACCATCCCGGCCTCGAATTTCTTGACCTTGCGGACCTCGTCGGCCTGCTGCTCGATCGGCATGTTGCGGTGGATGACGCCGATCCCGCCGGCCTGGGCCATCGCGATCGCGAGCGCGCTTTCGGTCACCGTGTCCATCGCCGCCGAGACCAGCGGGATGCCGAGCTCGATCTCGCGGGTGAGGCGCGTGCGGGTATCGGTGTCGCCGGGCAGCACCGCCGAGGCCGCCGGGACCAGCATCACGTCGTCGAATGTCAGCGCCTGCCGGATTTCCATCCGCGCCTCCTCAAGCGATGACGGCGCACTATACACAAGCGCGCCGCGGTCAAAATCGATGGGCTCAGATATAGGCGCGGCGCGGCGGTTATGCGCGCCCGGCGGAACCCCTTGGCGACGACATAGGTCTCGGCCAATTCGGCGCGGCTCGCCGGCGGCTTGGCGTGGCGCAGCTCGGCGAACGACCGCTTGAGGCGGGCGAGCAACGCGCCTTCGGCGCCGCCCTGAAACACCTTGGCGACGAAGATCCCGCCGGGTTCGAGGAGTTCCTCGGCGACGGCGAAGGCGGCCTCGGCCAGCGCCACGATGCGCAGATGGTCGGTCGCGGCATGACCGGTCGCGGCCGGCGCCATGTCGCTCAGCACGACATCGGCGCCGCCGCCGAGCGCCTGCCTGATCGCGCACCGCCGCCTCCGGGTCGCGCAGATCGGCGCGCAGCAACAGTGGCACCGGCGATCGGCGCGGTCTCGGCGAGATCGACGCCGACAACGCGGCCGCGCGGGCCGACGCGCTCGACCGCGACCTGGGTCCAGCCGCCCGGGGCGCAGCCGAGATCGACGACCCGGCGCCGCGGCCGCAGCAGATGAAAGCGCTGGTCGAGCTCGATCAGCTTGAAGGCGGCGCGCGAGCGGTAGCCCTGCCGGCGCGCCTCGGCGACATAGGGGTCGTTGAGCTGGCGCTGGAGCCATTCGGTCGAGGACGGCTTGCGCCGGCGGGCGCTGACGCAGCCGCACCGCCGGCGGCCGGTCGCCGGAGCCGCCGCCCGCCCTTCGCCACGCCTAGCCCTGGATCAGGTCGAACAGGATGCCCTCGCGCACGCCGCGGTCGGCGACGCGCAGCCGGCCGACCGGCCAGGTTTCGCAGATCGCGTCGAGGATGGCGCAGCCGCTCAGCACCAGATCGGCGCGCTCGCGCCCGACGCAGGGGCTGGCGGCGCGCCCGGCGAGGTCGAGACCGGCCAGATGCGCCGAGACCGCGGCGATCTGCTCGAAGGTCAGGCTGCTGCCGTCGACCAGCGCGCGGATATAGCGCGGCAACGCCAGATGAATGCCGGCGAGCGTCGTCACCGTGCCCGAGCTGCCCAGCATCTGCACCCGGCCGGTGCGGACATGGCGCAGAATGCGATGGGTGCGTCTCAAAGGCGCGAGCGCGACGGCCGCCTCCTCGACCATCGTGCGATAGGTCGCCGGGCGAGACCTCGCCGCCAAAGCGGTCGGTCAGGGTGACGACGCCCAGCGGCAGCGAGATCGAGCCCAGGATCTGCGGGCGCCGCCGGCGGCGATCGCGTCCGCCGGTCGAGCCGCACCCAGACGATCTCGGTCGAGCCGCCGCCGATGTCGAACACGATCGCGTAGGGGATGCGCGGATTGAGCAGCGGGGCACAGCCGGAGACGACGAGCCGCGCCTCCTCGGCGGTCGAGATGATCTCGATCTCGATCCCGATTTCGGCGCGCACGCGGGCGAGAAACGCCTCGCAATTCGCCGCGCGGCGGCAGGCTTCGGTGGCGACATAACGCCCGCTGGCGATGCGGCGAAAGGCGATCTTGTCGGCGCAGATCTTGAGCGCATCGAGCGTGCGCGCGATCGCCTCCTCGGACAGCGACGCCGGTCGCCGCCAGCCCCTCGCCGAGGCGGACGATGCGCGAAAACGCGTCGATGACGCGAAACCCGCCGCCGGCCGGCCGCGCCACCAGCAGCCGGCAATTGTTGGTGCCGAGATCGAGCGCGGCGACCGGGGCGGCGACCACTGCCGGGAGATGCTGAAGCCGAGTGGCGAATTCGCCGGTGATCGCCGGATCCCGCCGGATTGCCGCGACCGGCACGCACCCGCCCGCAGCGGAAGCAGCCCCGCCGCCCCCAATCGGTCCCGCGCTGCTGAGCGGCTTATGCACGGCCGCTACCCATCCTTGTTGAACCCGACCGATCATCGTAGCGCAGCCGCGATCGGATTCAAAACCCCTCAGATGCTGTCGATTGCCAAGCCGCCGATGTCACGGCGCAACAGGGATACGGCTCCGGTAGAACCCGAAGCCCGGCCCACGGCGGGAACGCCCGCACCTCCCGCTAGGACCGTCGGGTCGAACGAAAACTCGGCAGATCGTCGCCATACCCGGCCGCGTGACGATGCTTGAAACTGCGATCAACGGGCATCCGATGGGTCTCGGGAATTTCGCCTCTCGACCGGAGCGATCGCTGCGACACACGGATGATCGCGCAGGGACGCCCCTTGCGGCGCGGCGAACTTCGCCGATCGGCCAGGGTGCCACCAAAACGTCAAAAAGCGCAGCGGAAAGTCGAGAGTCAGCTGACGCGGCGCGGCGGCGTCAACGGCGCGACTGCCGGCCGTCGGCGTTGCGCCGCGACATCGGCACCGCCGCTTCGGACTCCAGCGAGAGAACATCGACGGCTGCGTATCGCGAGCCGTTGCAGCCTGGCGCTCTCCCGAGCGAAAGATCCGCTTGCTGCACGGGCGCCGGCTGAGACAGCGGCGCCAACCGGCTATGCCACAGCCAACCGATCGACGATGCGGCGGCGCGCCATGCGCCCGGCGTCGTCAGACCAACCGGCTCCGCACCCAACACCGGAATTTCGGCATTCCCGTGAACAGCGATCCGCATCGATGCGCGGAGCGGATCATCAGGCGGAAACATGAGGAACGCGATCGACCGCAACCTTTCTGGTCACAGCGAGAGAGCCCACTCGCGGCTGCCCCTACTCACCGGCATTTGCCCTACTCACCGGGATTTGCCCTACTCACTGGGATTTGATTATGGTATTTGGTGCCCGCACGTTCCACCGCATCGCGCGCGGCGGCGCTTGGGGGATCGTCTAACGGTAGGACAGCGGACTTTGACTCCGCCAGTCTAGGTTCGAATCCTAGTCCCCCAGCCAACCCTTCCGCCTAGCGTCCATGCCTCTTGCACATCCGTGCGGTGGTGGCGAATTTGACGGAGTTGGGTTCCGGAGGGAGGCTACAGATGCGGGCGCGGCTGCGTAATGCGACGCCTGTCATCATCAGCCGTCTGCGTTCTCTCGCGAGCCTGGGTGCATCCCTATCGGCTTCGAGCGCCCAAACGCCGGCCGGGCCACCACCGCCCGGCCCGACCGTGACGCGAAGCGCTGATACCCGGCTTCTGGACCACATCGCCAGTGATCTGCAGACCGAGGCGAGCCGCCTGCCCAATCCAGACCTGGGCGGGTTCGCTGCCGACAGGGACAGCCGAGCACCGCACTTTTTCGTGCGACAGTTCAATAAGACAGCGCTGAATCTCGGCTCACGTGCTGATGTCTCGCAGCCGGTCGCGTACAATCCGCTGCTTCCGGCCAAGGGGGCAACCGCGAAGATCCTTATCGACGCGACTGCGCCCATCAAGGACAAATTCGAGCAGGCGCAGTCTCGCGACGTCGACCCGCGTCCGTTCGCGACCGATCTCTCTTGAGAGGACTGAGAATGCCTGATGCAAGGCGGCGGATCATCGTCGGCGTCAGCGGGGCGACCGGGATTGTCTATGCCGCCCGCGCATTGGAAATCCTGCGGTCGATCAATATCGAGACTCATCTGATCGTCTCTAAATCGGCCGAGCTGATGCGCGCCTATGAAAGCGCCCTCAGCCGTAAGGATCTGGAGGCGATGGCCGACGTGGTCCATCCGATCAGGGACGTCGGCGCCACGATATCGTCTGGCTCGTTCGAGACCATGGGGATGCTGATCGCGCCCTGTTCGATGCGCAGCCTGGCCGAGATTGCTACCGGCGTTACCTCATCGCTGCTGACGCGCGCCGCTGATGTCGTCCTCAAGGAACGCCGGCGGCTGGTGCTGATGGTTCGTGAGGCGCCGCTCACGATCATCCATATCCGAAACATGGCGACGGTGACGGAGGCCGGCGGGATAATTTTTCCACCTGTGCCGGCCTTCTATTTTGGCCCGACGACCATCGACGAGGTGGTGGACCATTCGGTCGGACGAGCACTCGATCTCTTCGGCCTGAAGGTCGACACATTTCCCAGGTGGAACGAAGAACTGCGGCAGAAGCAGCTGAAAGGCGAGCCTGCCGACGGCTGAGAGCGATCGCTGCGGCCACCCAGCCGGGACCAGCGCAAAGCGCTCAGCCCAGAATGGCGGTCGGGGACGTCGTCCCGAGGGTCCTCCGTTCGAAATCTGAGTAGGATGGAGCGGAAACAACACGGTAGGAATCGCGCCATGGCCGAAATCCAAAGAGTAGCCATCGTGACCGGGGCGGCAGGCGGCATCGGCAGGGCGATGACTCGGGGGTTGCTGGCGGCCGGCATTCGCGTCGCCGGGGTCGATCGCGACCGTGATCAGCTGGAGGCGCTCGCGGCGAGCGCGCGTGAGCAGGGAAAGGCCGCCGAGTTGCTGACCGTCCAAACCGATCTGACAGCGGACCTCGCCGCCGATCAGATCACCAGGGCCACGCGTGCCCGGTTTGGCCGGATCGACATCCTCGTCAACAATGCCGGTATCGGCCCGGGTGCGATCCGAGCGGATAGCTGGCAGCGCCCGCTCAAGTTTTGGGAGGTCACCCCGGATCAGTGGCGCCGCTTCGTCGCGGTCCACACCACCGCTCCGTTGGCGCTCGCGAACGCGGTTGTGCTTGAGATGACGCGCCAGGGCTGGGGCCGGATCGTCAACGTCACGACCAGCCTCGGAACAATGTTGAACGCCGGCTCGCCGGCCTACGGCCCGTCCAAGGCGGCGCTCGAGGCGCTCAGCGCGATCATGGCGAAGGACCTCGACGGCACCGGCGTGACCGTCAACGTTTTGGTCCCGGGCGGGATCACCAACACTGCGATGATCTCCGACCAAGCGGGCTTCGCTCGCAACACGATGATCCAGCCGGCAGTGATGGCGCCGCCCCTCGTCTGGCTGGTCTCCGATGCCGCCGGGAATGTGACCGGTCGGCGGTTTCTCGCCATCGATTGGGACCCCGAGCTTGCGCCCGAAAAGGCGGCGGAGAAGGCTGGCGCCCCGGTCGCCTGGACCAGCATCGCGACAATGCCGATCACACCGAGCCGCGCATAGCCGGCTTCTTGGGCGATCAGGCGAGAGCGACGCGATGGGTCGCCGTGGCGGCAAGCGCCGCGCCGCCGGCGATCACGGAACTCGGCAACTCGCCCGATGTTTTTCATTCGGAGAGAGCAGTATCCCGCCCCTGCGGAATGTGGTCCCCCACCACGCTGCCTCACACCCGAAAGCGCCATGTCCCCCACGTGGCGCTTTCCTTTTCTCCTGTCGGCAATTCAGCCGAATAGCCCGCTCGCGGAAGAACGAGGAGGTTTCCCAAATGTCGAGCGAACCGGAAGGATGGCATATAGACGCAGCCGCCGCCATCGTGGGACGCAGAAGCCAAGACGTTTTCGTTTTTCTTGCACAAGCCCGGTTGCGAGCGCGTGTTGTGCATCCTGGCCATGGATGCGCTGGAGCAGGCGGCTCAGTCGAGCGACCTTTCGCTGCCGGCAATGACCCAAATATTCGATGCGCACCGGCTGATGATCGAACTCCGCGCCGCCCAGAAGTTGAACGCCGGGCTCATCGACGCCAATGGCTCCGTCCTGGTCGGTGCTGACGACATCTGATCTATGCCGGCCGTTCAGGGCCGTTCGGAGGCATCAAGGCTGCCCCTTGTGGCGGCAGATTTCACCACGGGCGACCTGCTGAAGCCGCGGCATGTCGCCCGCGACGGCTAACGGGTCAGCCGCCGGCCCCAATCGGCTGCGCCGCCAGCGCGTCGATCAGGGCTTGGATGTAGCCGTAGCAATAGGCGAAGGCGACGCCCGAGGGGTCTCGGCCGTCGATCTGCGGCACGTGGTCGGGCATCAGCATGTATTGGTAGCCGACGTCGCGATAGGCCTCGATCGCGCGCGCCATGTCGATGTCGCCCTCGTCCGGAAACGCCTCCATGAAGTCGAGCCGGCGGCCCTTGATGTTGCGGAAATGCACGTTGAACAATTTGCCGCGCTCGCCAAACCAACGGATCACGTCGAAGATCTCGCGTGCCGGGTCGTCGAGCATCTCGGCAGACCGTGCCCTGGCAGAAATTGAGGCCGTGAAAGGGGCTCTCGTGCATCGTCACAAAGCGCTTCAGGCCCGTCGACCGTGCCGAGCACGCTGGTGACGCCGCGATAGCCGGGCGGCGTATAGGGGTCTTGCGGGTGACAGGCGAGGCGCACCTTGGCCGCGGTCGCGACCGGCACAACCGCGGCGAGGAAATGGTCGATCCGCTCCCAGTACGCGTCCTCGGAGACGATGCCGGCAGCTGTGGGCGGGCGCCGCCTGATCGGCGCGGCTCCAGCGAAACGCGGCGTTGCGCGAGCCGCCGCGCCCCCGCTCGCGCTCGGTGCGCGGAATGCCGATCAGGGTCAGGTTGTATTTCGCCGCCGGGATGCCGGCAAGCGGCGAGCCGCTCGATCAAGGCGCAGATGCTGTCGATCTCGCGCTGCCGCTCGGGCTCTTTTGCCAGCAGGATGTGCGGGCTCTCCTGTTCCTCGATCGGCCGCGACGACATCGGCAATTGCACCATGTCGAGCGAAAGCCCGAACGATTCGACGTGCTCGCGATGCCGATCGAGGTCGTCGAGGCTCCAATGATGCGGGTTGCCGGGCGGATCGACGCAGACATGGGTGACGCCGAGTTGTGCCCAGACCCGGTAGTCGGTCTCGTCTCGCGGCCTGATCTGGGTGCCGACATGCATGACCGCTCCTCCGCCCCTTAGAGCAAAAACCCAATCGAGGTTGACCTTCACAGGGATTCATTCGAACTTTTCGAATTTCTGCAAGGAGCGCAAATTGGCGGAGGCGGCTGACCCGGTAGATTTGCGGACGGGCGGGTCGCAATAGGCCTCACCGAGGTAGATATCCGCGCCAAAATCAGCCGCTTCTACCGGAAAGATGCACAATGATGATCCGGTCGCCATGAAGCTCGCGATACCAGATTTGATCTCGCCATCCTATTTTCCGGCGCTGGCAGCGGCCGAGCTGGGTTTCTTCGCGAGCGAAGGTCTCGATGTCTCGACCGAGCTGATCTACCCGGTCGACCGCGCCTTCAGGGCGTTGCGCGACGGCGAGGTCGACTTTGTCGGCGGTGCGGCGCACGCGGTGCCGTCGGCCTTTCCCGAGTGGCGTGGAGCCAAGCTGCTCGGCGCGCTGGCGCAAGGCATGTACTGGTTTCTGATCATGCATGCCGAGTTCGGCGTCGTCCGTGGCGATCTCGCCGCACTGAAAGGCCGCCGGATCGGCGCCGCCCCTTGGGTCGAAATCGGGCTGCGCGGATTGCTGCTCGCGGCCGGCATCGACCCCGCGCGCGACGACGTCCGGATCGGGCCGGTGCCGCACACCGGCGGTGCCGGCACCAATTTCGGTTTGGCCGCGGCGGCGGCGCTCGAAAAGCGCGAGATCGACGGGTTCTGGGCCAACGGCATGGCGGCGCAGCTTGCGGTCGCAGGCGGGTTCGGCACCCTCGTGCTCGACGTGCGGCGCGGCGACGGGCCAAAGGGCTGTTTCGATTATACGATGCCGGCGCTGGTCACGACCGAAAGGATGATCGAGCGCTCGCCGCAAACAGCGGCCGCCGCGACCCGCGCGCTCGTCGCCTGCCATGCAGCGCTCGGTCGGGATGTCACGCTTGCCACCGTGGTCGGCGAGCGCCGGTTCCCGCCGCGCGAGGCGACGCTGATCGCCGAACTCGTGCGCCGCGACCTGCCCTTCTACGATGCGGCGATCTCGCCGGCCTCGGTCGCCGGCCTGGTCGGCTTCTGCCGAGGCATGGACCTCCTCGCGCGCGATGCTGCTTATGCCGACGTCGTCGCTGCCGAAGTCCGGAATCTGTGGCCCCGATGAGAAGCGAACCCCTGCATGCCGAGACCGAGGTGCTGGTCATCGGCGCCGGTGCTGCCGGCATGTATGCGGCGATCGAGGCGGCGCGAGCGGGCTCTCCCGTGCTGCTCGCCGATCGCAGCCTGATCGGCCGGGGCGGCGCCACGGTCATGGCGCAGATGACCGTTGCGGCGGCAATCGGTGCCGAGGTCCCGGACCATTCGAGCCGCCATTATGACGACACGATCGCCGCCGGCCGCGGGCTGTGCGACGAGCCGCTCGCGACCCTGCTGTGCGAGGAGGGGCCGCAATGCATCCGCGAGATGGACGAATGGGGTGTCGGCTGGGCGCGACGGGACGGGCACATCGCCCAGGCGACGGCACCCGGACACGACCGGCCGCGCTGCGTCTATGTCGATTTCCTCCGCACCGGCCCCGCCGTGTCAAAAACCTTGCGCACCGTCATCAACCGCGCCGCCAACATCCGCAAGGCCGGAGATTTGTGCATCGTCGATCTCGTGCGCGTCGACGGCGCGGTCGTGGGTGCGGTAGCGCTGCATCTCGGCTCGGGCAAGCCGGTCGTTATCACCGCCAAGGCGACGGTCGTCGCGACGGGCGGGCTGACCCGCCTCTATCAACGCAGCAGCGCCTCTGCCAATATGGGCGGCGACGGCTATGCGCTGGCGCTGCGTGCCGGCGTGCCGCTCGTCGATATGGAATTCGTGCAATTCTTTCCAATCGGCCACCTCGCCCCCCGCCTGATCGGCATGGACCCGATCATGTGGGACCCGTTTCGCTACAAGCTCGGGGGCAGGCTGCTCAACTGCGAGGGCGAGGAGTTTGCCGCCCGCTACGGCACGGCGGAAGACGGCACCTATGTGCAGACCCGCGATGTCGCGACCGTCGGCATCCTGAGTGAGGTCGAGGCCGGCCGCGGCTCGCCGAACGGCGGCGCCTATCTGAGCTTCGAGCATTGCTCGGAAGCGGCGCTGCGCGAGGCGTTCGGTCCGGTTATCGACCGGCTCGCCGCGAACCATATCGACCTGACCCGAATGGCGGTCGAGGTGGCGCCGATGGCGCATTATCACATGGGTGGCGTGGTGGCGGATGCGCGCATGGCTTCCCCGGTGCCGGGTCTGTTCGCTGCCGGCGAGGCGGTCGGCGGCGCAGGCGGCGCCAATCGCCTCTCCGGCAATGCGGTGACCGAGGCGCTCGTGTTCGGCCGCCGCGCCGGACGCAGCGCCGCCGAGCATGCCCGGCATTCGGCGCTCCCCGCCATCGGGCCGCGTTCGACCTGTGATGCGATCGAGCTGATCGCGGCCGCTGCCCCCGACTTCGATGGGGTCAACACCGCCGCGGCGATCGAGGCGCTGCAGGCGGCCATGGCCGAGGATGTCGGGCCGCTCCGCGATGCGCACCGGCTGCGGCGGGCGCTTGCGACGATCGCCGATCTTGCCGCAGCGCTCGGCGACCGGCCATCGGGCACTGCCGCGGCCTTCGATATGCGGCGGCTCGAATGGTTCGATCTGCGCAATATGCTGCTGGTTGCGCAAGCGGTCGCCGCCGCCGCGCTGATGCGCAGTGAGAGCCGTGGCGCGCACCAGCGCCGGGATTTTCCGGAGATGCTGCCGGAGTGGCGTCGCCGCCTGCTCGTGCGGTTCGGTGACGGGAGGCTTCGGGTCTGCGAATCATGAGCCAGACGGCAATTCTCGAGGTATGGCGCGGCGGTGCCGGGCAGGCCGGGCGGTGGGAGCGCTACGAGGTTCCGTTCGAGCCGGGGCAGTCGGTGCTCGATGGGCTGCGCTGGGTCCGCGCCCGCCGCGACCCGAGCCTCGCCATCCGCTTTTCGTGCATCAACGCCAATGCCTGCAAGGAATGCCTCGTCGAGCTGGACGGCAAGACTGTGTATGCCTGTACCGCGCGGCTCGAACCGAGGGCGATGGCGTTGGCCCCGCTAGCCAACAAGAGGCTGGTGCGCGACCTCGTCACCGAGATCGCTCCGCCGTCCGAACAATTCTCGGGATAGCGCAACGATCCGGGACGGTGAAATGATATCGAAGTCCAGGTTGGGCAAGAAACGCGTTGCATCGATGCCGCGCGTGGTTCGAGACGCACCCCGACTTCGCCGCGCGCTCCTTACCATGACCTAAGCCTATAATGAGTTTAACTAAGATTGTCATCCTGAGTTGCCTCGCGACGCGAGGCTTCGAAGAGCCTGCCCCGCGAAGGCGGCGGACGCGCCGCATTCCTCGGGGTCCGTCGGCATCCCGCCGGCCTCTGCGCCGATCCCCCCTGCGCGAGGCGCCCGACCGGCGACTTTAGGCATCGCCCACATGCAGCCAGGGCAGACGCTCCTCGGGGAATATGTGCCGCGTCGGCTGAAGCCGGGCTGCCTGGTCAAAGGCGCCGACGTGGAAATGCGTTTCGCTCGGCACGCCCAGGGTTTCGCAGGTCAAGGTCGACCCGCACTCGGCGCAAAATCCGCGCCGCGTCCGAGGCGACGAATCGAACTTCTTTATATCTCCTTTGGTAACAGTATAAGCGGTACGCTCGAACGCGACGAAGACCGAAACGGGCGCACCGCTATGCTTTCGACAACTTTGACAATGGCACCACGCTACATTTTTCGGCTGACCGGTCGCGACAAACCGCACCGCGCCGCACAGGCAGCCGCCTTCGAACTGATCGGTCACGCCGCTCATAATCTGATCCTTTCCACCTAGTCTCGGATGAGCCGCGCCTTAGCTAGGCCGGTTTGCGCGCGTGAAAACCCGAGCCATAGTGTAGGGCGGCTCAGCGGGAGCGTAATCCGGTCAATACCGCGCGTTGCCGGGGGTGCGCGGGAACGGGATCGCGTCGCGGACGTTGGCGAGGCCGGTCACATAGGCGAGGGTGCGCTCGAAGCCGAGGCCGAAGCCGGCGTGCGGCACTGTGCCGTAGCGCCTGAGTTCGCGGTACCAGGCGTAGTGCTCCCGGTCGATTTGGCGCTCGGCCATGCGTGCGTCCAGCACCGCGAGCCGCTCCTCGCGCTGGCTGCCGCCGATGATCTCGCCGATCCCGGGTGCGAGCACGTCCATCGCCGCGACGGTCCGGCCGTCGTCGTTGACCCGCATATAGAACGCCTTGATGTCCTTTGGATAGTTCATGACGACGACCGGTTTTTTGGCGTGGCTCTCGGTCAGGTAGCGCTCGTGCTCCGACTGCAGGTCGATGCCCCACTTGACCGGGAACTCGAATTTCTGCCCCTTCGCCCGCTCGAGCACGGCGATCGCTTCGCCGTAATCCATGCGCACAAACTCTGAGCCGACGATCCCCTCGAGTTTCGCGACCAGCCCCTTCTCGACCCGCTGATCGAAAAAGGCGAGGTCTTCCTCTCGTTCGTTCAGCACCGCCGCAAAGGCGTATTTGAGCAGCGCTTCGGCCAGGCTCGCATCGTCGGCAAGGTCGGCGAACGCGATCTCCGGCTCGATCATCCAGAATTCGGCGAGGTGGCGGCTGGTGTTCGAGTTCTCGGCGCGGAAGGTCGGCCCGAACGTATAAACCTTGGTCAACGCCAAACAGTAGGCCTCGACGTTGAGCTGCCCGGACACGGTCAGGAACGCCTCGCGGCCAAAGAAATCCTGCGCGAAATCGACGTTGCCGTCGGGGGTGCGCGGCAAATTGGCGAGGTCGAGGCTCGACACCCGGAACAATGCCCCGGCCCCCTCCGCGTCGGAGGCGGTGATGATCGGCGTGTTGACCCAGAAAAAGCCGTGCTCGTCGAAAAAGCGATGGATCGCCTGCGCCAGGCTGTGCCGCACTCTGGTCGCGGCGCCGATCACGTTGGTCCGCGGCCGCAGATGCGCCACCTCGCGCAGATACTCCAGGGTGTGCGGCTTGGGCTGGATCGGATAGGTTTCCGGGTCGTCCACCCAGCCGATCACCTCGACCGCGCTCGCCTGCATCTCGAAGGGCTGCCCCTTTGCCGGCGACGGCACGATCCTCCCGGTCGCCACGACCGCGCAGCCGGCGGTCAGCCGCAGAACCTCGTCGGTGTAATTGGGCAGGGTGTTCGGCGCCACCACCTGCAGCGGATGGAACGACGACCCGTCCGAGAGGTGCACGAACGAAATGCCGGCCTTCGAGTCGCGCCGGGTGCGGACCCACCCTTTGACCGTGACCGGCATCTCCTGCGGCGCCTCGCCGGCCAGGATCGCGCGTGCGCTGAACGCTATGTTGTCCATCGATCGAGAGTGACTTCAGGCGGAGCGGCCTTGTCCAGCGATGCCAGTGAACCGACGAACCCCGCCGACCGACCCGCCCATAATCTGAAATCCCGCCCGCCCGCGCAATTTCGCTGCGCGCGGCTTACGAACGACGCTGGCCCCAGGCGGCCGGGTGGGCCGCATCTCGATCAACTGTGGCGGCTGGCCTTACGCCTTGTGCAAACGCGCCCGCTCCTCGATCTCAGCCGCTTCAATCGCCCTCATAAGCGCGCCGCTGAGCTCCTTGGCTGACTGCAACGTCAGCTCGACCGCGACCCGCGCGCCCGGACCGAGCGCCGAGTTCACGAAATCGATGGTGATCGCCTCTTCCAACAAGGCGTGGTGCGGGTGGTCGTAGGACACCACCGAGTGGGTCAGGTCGATCCACCCGTCACCGCTCTTGCCGGCGCCCTCGGCGCTGACGACCTCGACGATCGAGGTGCACATGCCGGTTTCGGAACCGTCGCGGATTACGCGGCCAGGTGCTTACCCAAAAACGAGAACACCTTTTGCCAGCCGTCCAGCGCCTGCTCGATCCGGTACATCGGCCGGTCGTAGTAGAAGAAGCCATGCCCGGCGCCGTCGTAACGGTGAAACTCGTATTGCTTGCCGTGCTTCTTGAGCTCGGCCTCGTGCTGGTCGACCTGCTCCGGGGTCGGCGAGCGATCTTCGTTGCCGAACAGGCCCAGCAGCGGGCAGGAGAGGTTTCTGGTAAACTCGATCGGCGGGGTCGGCTGCTTCGGGTTCAGCTCCTCCTTGCTCATCACCACCCGGCCGCCCCACAGCTCGCAAGCGGCGTTGATGCTCTTGGTGTGGCACGCGAACAGAAAGGCTTGCCGGCCGCCCGAGCAGGTGCCGAACACGCCCACTTTGCCGTTGAGCCAGGGCTGAGCCTTCAGCCATGCGACCGCACCTTCGGTGTCGCCGATGACCTGGGCGTCGGGGACGCCGCCCTCGGCGCGCACCTTGGCCGCGACGTCGTCGGCTTTGCCCTCGCCGGCGCGGTGATAGAGGTTATGGCTGATCGTGGCGTAGCCATGGTGCGCGAATTTGCGGGTCGCCTCGCGGTACCACTCGTCCCAGCCGGGCGCATGATGCAGCAGCACCATGCCGGGGAACGGGCCCGGACCCAACGGCCGCGCCGCATAGGCCGAGATCGGCTGGTTCTTGTCGCCATTGATCGCCATCGTCTCCGCAATCATGCCTTCGTAAGCCATAGTCACTCCCCTCTCCGTTTCAGGCAGGCCGCCCGGTGGCGGCGGCCGTTTGACGCCGTAATGGTTAGCGCAGGCGCGCGCCGGGGTCCATCCCCAGATGCGCCCGGCCGCCGATCCACCCGCAGGCAACGCGATTGAAAACCGGCTTGACAGCTGCCATCCGAAGCTGAGGCTGGGGCCATTCGAAGCTGAGGCCGGCGAGCTGCGCCGGTCATCGGGGGATCATCATGCCTGTGGAGATGATCGGCTGGATCGCGCCGCGGGTTTCGTCGGAGCTGATCCCGCCGTCAGGGCCTGCTTTTGCTGCCGACGTGATTGCCGAGACGGCGCGCATTCACGAGCGGGCCGGCTTCGACCGCGTGCTGATCGGCTACTTCTCGGACGCGCCGGACGGGTTCCTGGTCGGGGCGCACGCGGCCTCGGTGACCCGGCGGCTCGGTTTGCTGTTGGCGCATCGACCAGGGTTCGTGGCGCCGCCGGTCGCCGCCCGCAAGCTGGCGACCCTGGACCAGCTCAGCGACGGACGCCTGGCGGTGCACATCATCGCCGGCGGCAGCGACGCTGAGCAGGCCAAGGACGGCGACTGGACGCACCATGACGCCCGCTATCGCCGTGCCGCAGAGTACGCCTCGCTGTTGCGCCGGACCTGGACCGAGCCGGCGCCGTTCGATCACGAGGGGGAGTTCTACCGGACCCGAGGGACCTATTCGGAAATCCGCTGCCGCCAGCGTCCATATATCCCGGTCTATGGCGGCGGCGGCTCCGATGCAGCGATCCGGGCATTGGCCCCGCATGTCGATGTCTACATGCTATGGGGCGAGCCGCTGAAGGACACGGCCCTGTTCATGAAGCGCGTGCGACAGGAGGCGGCATACACCGGCCGCGCCCCGACCTTCAGTCTGTCGACGCGCCCGATCCTGGCGGCGACCGAGGGCGAGGCCTGGGACCGGGCCGGGGCCATCCTCGACCGGGTGCTGGTCAATCGCGGCAGCGCCTCCGCACCACAGCGCCAGAACACGGGCTCCAACCGGCTCTTGCAGGCCGCCGCAGAGGCCGAGGTGCACGACACCTGCCTGTGGACATCGCTCGCCGTCGCCACGGGCGCGCAAGGCAACTCGACGGCGCTCGTCGGCACCCCGGAAACGGTCGCGAAGGCGATGCTCGAATACTACAACCTCGGCGCCACCAGCCTGTTGATCCGCGGCTACGATCCCCAGTCGGACGCGGTTCAATACGGCAAGGAGCTGATCCCGCGCCTGCGCGAGCTGGTGGCGGACTACGACGCCGCGAGCGGCGTTGCCGGCGTGTAGCCTCGTATGGTTGTTTTGGAGCAGCGGGAGTGGACGCTATGGCTTACGACATATCACCTCCTGAAAAACGGCCCGAGCCGGGATATTACTATCACTTCAAACACGACCCGAACGGACCGCTAAATAACTATGCCTATTACATTTATGGCATCGGTCATCATACTGAAGATGATTGCCGACCCGAAGATGCGTTCATGCAAGTATACCGACCGTTGTACGAGGCATATGCTTCCAGGAACGGCGGGATGTTTGATCTGCGCCCGCTGCACATGTTCTATGAATTGGCCAAGTGGAGGGGCAAAGAGGTGCAGCGGTTCACCAAGATCACCGACCCCGGAGTGATCGCGCAACTACAGGCAATCAGGACCCGTATGTAAGCCGCGGACCGATGCATCGAGGGCTGAAAGGCCACATCCAGCTGGTCAGCCACTGACAGCAGCGCGCGCAAGACGAGATATGGTCCAAGCAGGGTAGGATGGGCAATCATCAGTCGAGATGGCAATCCGCGTTTGCTGCAGCTACTGCGAATCTAAACAGATCTCCCAAATTGCAGAAGGTCGTGACGATGGCCGATGTGCGGAGCGGAGGGTGTCTCTGTGGGGCGGTGCGCTACGAGTCGGTGGGGGAGCCGCTCTATTCGCTGCTGTGTCACTGCCGCGACTGCCAGCACCAGAGCGGCAGCGCCTATGTCGCGGCGATGCGGGTGCCGGCCGCCGGATTTCGCATCATCACGGGCGAGCCCAGGCTCTATGTCAGCTCGAGCGACGCCGGCAACCAGGTGATGCGGGCGTTCTGCGAGGATTGCGGCTGCCCGCTGTTTATCCGGGTGTCGGCCCGGCCGGACATCGTCGGATTGAGGGTCGGCAGCCTCGACGACCCGAGCGAATTCCGCCCCGAGGCCGACATCTTCGTCAAAAGCGCGCAGCCCTGGGACCACATGGACCCGGACTTGCCCAAGCACCAGACCTACCCACCCGGCCGCGCCTATATCCCGGAAGGTTGAGGGCCGTCGGGCGCGCTGCGCCGGCGAAAAAGATCAGCGCGGGATCAGCCCGTTCGTCACCAGGTCGAGGTGCGCCTCGAAAAAGCGATCGAGATCGAGTGGGTGACGCTCGGCGAACAGCAATTGCCACAGGATCGCCATGACCGCTGGCCCCATGATCGCCTGCGGGCAGTCGAGGACCGGGCCCGGCCGAGGAGACATGCCCATCCATATTGGTTGAACAGCCAGTCAATACCAGGAGGAGGCCATGAGCGAAGGGCCAAAGGTGCTGATCGTCGGCGCGGGTCCGACGGGATTGGTCACGGCGCACGAGCTCGAGCGCAACGGGGTAGTTTGTCGCATCGTCGACAAGTCGGCGCACCGATCGATCCATTCGAAGGCGATCGCGATCCACGCGCGGACCCTCGAAACCTTCGAGCTGATGAAAATCGTCGATGAGTTCCTCGCTGCCGGCCAGCCTATTACCGCCGTCGATCTTCACGGAGAGCGCGGGCCGATCGCCCATGTCGGTTTCGGCTCGCTGGATACGCGCTATCCCTACGTGCTCGGCGTGCCGCAGGACGAGACCGAACGCATCCTCGAGGAGCGGGTCGCGCAGCACGGCGTTCGGGTCGAACGGAATACCGAGCTGATCGGCCTCGCGCCGCAAGATCGGGGGGTACGGGCGCGATTGCGCAGCGGCGGCCGTGTCGAAGAGGTCGAGGCCGAATGGCTGATCGGCTGCGACGGACCGCACAGCGCGGTGCGTGAGCAGCTCGCGGTTCCGTTTGCCGGGAGCACCTATCGGGAGCATTTCGTGCTGGCCGATATAAAAATCCGCGGCGATCTCGACCACTCCGAGGCCCGGGTCCACCTGCACCAAGACGGCGCGCTCGCCTTCTTTCCGATGCCCGAGGATCGCTGGCGGCTGATCGTCACGAATTCGCCGGCCGATTGGCAGGGGGAGCCGACCCTCGCCCAGTGTCAGGCGCTGATCGACGAGCGCGGTCCGGGCGGCATCGAGCTGACCGAGCCGCGTTGGGCCTCGGTGTTCCGAATCCACCGCCGGGAAGCAGCGCATTTTCGCCTGGATCGCGTCTTTCTGGCCGGCGATGCCGCGCACATCCACAGCCCGGTCGGCGGTCAGGGCATGAACGCCGGCATTCGCGACGCGGTCAATCTCGCCTGGAAGCTGAGCCTCGTCTTGGCCAACACCGCCGGCCCGAAACTGCTCGACAGCTACGAGGCGGAGCGCAAGCCGGTTGACGAGGCGGTCATTCGTCAAACCGACCGGGCGACCCGCCTCGTGTCGATGCACGGGTCGGCGACCCGCTTTGTGCGCGATCATCTGATGTCGCTGGTGACCCGGCTCCCGTCGGTCGAGGAGAGGATCGGCACGGCGGTGTCGGGGATCTCGGTCGATTATCGGCACAGCCCGGTGGTCGAGGACCACGCCGTCGGAACCCAGGGGCCGCGCGCCGGCGATCGCGCGCCGGATGCGCTGGTCAGCAAGGTGCAAGGCGGCGCGTCATTGCGGCTCTACGACCTCGTCGCCGAGCGTCGCCACGTGCTGCTGCTGATCGAGGACGACTCCGCAGCGGACCTGCCCTCAGCGCCGCCCGAATTCTCCGAACACGCTCTCGCGGTGTACCGCTGCTCCGCTTCGGGTATCCAGGGCGGCGAACTGATCGACTGCCAAGGCGAGGTCGCGGCGCGCTACGGCATGACGCCGGCCGCCTATCTGATCCGACCGGACGGCTATGTCGGCTTCCGCTGCCGCCGGAGCGAGGTTGTCGAGCTCCTGCCGCGCTATCTCGCCAAGGTTTTCGGAGCTCCGTCGGTCTAAGGGCCTGACTTAAAACAATTCCGAAAGACAAATGATTGGCCGTCATCCTGCTTTCGCGCGGCTGTCCAGGGAACGTCGCGCGGCAGCAGAGTCACGGAATCAGCATGCCGGATCTCGTCTTGGCTGGGCTTGTTCCACGGCTGTCCGGAAAATTCGGTTGCGAAACCAACCCAGGGCGGTCGGCAGCAGCAATGCCGCTCCCCGCTCCGGCAATGATCTCGCCGCCCGCCCGTGTTCCACAGATGCCGCGGGTGCGAGCCAGGCCCGCGCGGCGGAAGGGCGTCGCACGCTTTTCGTCGCCGAACCCCGGGCTAGGGCATCAGCACCTTGTTGACGACCATGATGACCCCGTTCGACTGGTAGACATCGGGGATCGTGATCTCGGCGGTGTCGCCTTTTTTGTCGGTGACCATCAGCCTGTTGTCGTTTTCGGAGATGATCAGCGGCTGCCCTTCCACGGTCTTCAGCGAGACGCGGCCGCCTGGAGTGGTCTGGATATCGTGCTCGAGGGCTTCCGCGGTGTAGCGGCCGGGAACCACGTGGTAGGTCAAGATCTTGGTCAGTTCGGCCCTGTTCTCAGGCTTGACCAAGGTGTCGACAGTGCCCGGCGGCAAGGCGGCGAAGGCTTCGTTGGTCGGGGCGAAGACGGTGAACGGGCCGGGGCTTTCGAGAGTGGGGACGAGGCCGGCGGCCTTGACCGCGGCGACGAGCGTGGAGTGGTCTTTCGAATTCACCGCATTCTGCACGATGTTTTTGCTGGGGTACATCGCAGCGCCTCCGACCATCGGGTCCATTGCCGCCATGGCACCGGCGCCAAGGGTCAGAGCGATCACCGCGGTCGCGCCCAAAAGTCTGATGTTCATGACGACAATCCTTTGCGATGGGGTTCGGCGGTGGCGCCGGCAGCAAGGTTGCTGCGGCGATGTCGCCTGATCCCACTACGCGCCGGCGGCAGAGGCGGATGCAGAACCGGCGAAAAATTTGAGCGATGATCGCCGCGTCGGCTCAGAACCGCCGGACCAGGACCTTGCCTTGGTACAAGACCGGGCCGGTCGGCAACCCCGTCGGCGAGCCGCCCGGCGGTTCGAGGCTCACCGCGAGCACGCCGCCGGTCGGCGGCAGCCGGTCGGCACGCAGGGCGACCGCGCTCCCGGAACGAGGCGGCAACAGGCCGATCGGCCGCGGCGCCCCGCCGGCGATGCCCCACAGCTCGAACGCATGCGGTTTGCTTTCGGCTGGCGGGGCGACCGCGGAAAAGCTGACCTCTCCCGATTTTGGCCCGGCGACGGCGACCCAGCCCGGCGCGCCGCCGTGGCCGGCGAGCACGGCGACGACGATCGGCGCGATCGGCCGCGGCAGGACCGCGAGGTAGAGCGCCAGCACCGCCGTCGCCACCCCGCCGGCAAATCCCAGACCGCGCCAGAAAGCAAGCGAATCGAACCACCGGCGCCACGGCGCGGATGACGCGACGGTCGGGGCGGCGGCAGGTGCTGCGGCCGCTGCGATCCGCCTCTCGACCGCCCGCCAGACCCGCGCCGGCGGCGCCTCGGCGGGTGTCGGGTCGTCGAGCGCCGACAGCCGGTCGGCCCAGTCCCCGGCGATCCGGGCCAGCGTGGGGTCGGCCGCCATCAGCCGCTCGAACCGCCGCCGCACCCGGCTCGGCATCGTGCCGAGCACGTATTCGGCGGCGAGCCGCTCGCGCAGATCCGGGCTGTCGTACCTCATGCTTCGAGACACCGCTTCAAACGTTCCAGGCTGCGCCGCAGCCAGCTCTTGACCGTTCCGACCGGCACCGCCAGATGCACCGCGAGCTCGTCGCGCGTAAGGCCATAGCAGTAGGCGAGCAGCACGGCGCGGCGCGGCGCGGGATCGAGCTCGTCGAGGCAGCGCTGCAGGACCCGAAGCTCGGCGCCGCTGTCGGCCCGGTCGGGCGAGGCCAATGCCAAGAGCGCTTCCTCGCGCGCGCTGCGGCCTTCCGGGCGGGCGGCACGGCGACGCTGCTGGTCGATCGCGCAGTGGCGCACGATCGTAATCAGCCAGCCGATCGCCGAGCCGCGGGCCGGGTCGTAGCCTGCCGCCCTCTCCCACACTGCGACAAAGCTCTCCTGCAGCACCTCTTCGGCCGGCTCTTTCTGCTGCATGAATTCGTAGCGCGATGCCGAATAGTTTCGCCGCCGTCTGCGCGTAGAGCGCGGCGAACGCAGCCCGGTCCCGCGCCGCGGTTCGGAGAACCAGCTGCTCGAGCGGCAGCGACGCGTCCAGCCCGGACCCTGACCCGACGGCGTTCACGATGCCGATGGTGAAACAAGGTGGCCGGCGCGGCGACAAAAGGGCCGCGATGCTTTCGTCAAACTGATTTCGGTCAGGACTGAGCGCATATGAAGTATAGTGCGTTCCTCCGCAGTGTTTTGCCGCCGGTGATTGCGCGGGCCGACCGTGACCGATACCATAGGCTTATCCCGAATCAGAGAAAAAGCTCGACCGATGTCGAGCGGAGGAAGGATGCCGGGGCTTGGCCATCGCTGTCGAAGTTGGTCACGCAAGGGCAGATCCTGTTTGCCGGGCGCGACCTTTTACGGCTTTCCGGCGAGGCGGCGCAGGGCCACCCGGTCATCCGGCCGGGTCTCCGCCCTCCCCATATGTCCGGTAGCGGCCGGCATCGAGCGGGCCCATCCTTTTGGCAGATCGCCCATCCTTTCGGCAGATCGAAGGAGGACACGGCCATGCCCGAGAATTTGCAGGATATGCTGAGCCAACTTTCCGCGGCGCTGGCCGCGCGCGCTGCGTCCGCCCGGCCATTGGTCGCGGGGATCAGGATGCGCGGCCGCCCGCTGCGCTCCGGCACCCTGTGGCGCCGGGATGTCGTTGTCGCCTCGGAGCAGGCGCTGCCCGACATCGAGGAAGCCGAGATCGTATTGGCCGACGGCCGCACCTTTGCCGCGCGGCTGGCCGGGCGCGACCCCGGCACCAACATCGCCGTGCTGCGGCTCGAGGGCGACGCGCCTCCGGTGCTGCCCGGTGCGGCCGAAGCCCAGCCTGGGGCGCTCGTTGTGGCCTTGGGCGCCGACGGCGCAACCGGGATCTCGGTGCGTCTCGGCGCGATCCACTCGGTCGGCCCCGCCTGGCACAGCCGCGCCGGCGGGCAGATCGACCGCCGCATCAATCTCGATATCCGGCTCGGCCGGGGCGAGGAAGGCGGGCCGGTGCTCGATGCCGCGGGCGGGCTCGTCGGCATCTCGACCTTGGGTCCGCGCCGGCATGTTCTGGTGATCCCGGCGGCGACGGTAGAGCGCGTGCTCGACCCGCTGCTCGCCACCGGGCGGATCGCGCGCGGCTGGCTCGGCGCAGCGGTGCAACCGGTGCTGGTGCCGGAAGCGCTGCGCGCCGCAGCGGGTCGGTCGCTGGGTCTGATGGTGATTGGGGTGACTCCGGACGGGCCGGCGGCGCAGGGCGGTGTGCTGTTGGGCGATATCCTGGTCGCCGTCGGCGGCGAGGGGGTCGGCAGCCCGTCCCAGCTGGCGGCGCTGTTGGGCCCGCAATCGGTCGGAACCGGGATCGAGCTGCGGCTGATCCGCGCCGGTACGGTGCAGGCAGTCGGCGTCACGTTGGGTGCGCGGCCGGCGTGACGAACGCCCGGGAAGCGGAGGCCGATGTCCCGCGGCGGCTGCGCATCGCGATCGCGGCTGCCGACCCGGAGACGGAGGTGAGGCTGGCGGCGACCGTCGCGCACGCCGGGCATCAGGTGGTCGCTCCGAGCGAGGTCGCCGACGCGATCCTGACCGACGGCTTCATCGAGGCGGCGTTCGAGGCGCCGATCGTCGTCCTCGGAGCGGCGGAGGGCGATTTTGCCGGACTGCTTCCGGCCGATGCCGGGCCGGAACAGCTCGACGCCGCGCTGCGCGCCGTCGCCGTCGGGCTCTCGGTGCGCCCGCGGCCCGCTCGCGAGCCGAGATTCGGGCCATTGCCGGAAACGGCTGCCTCGGCTCTGACCCCGCGCGAGGTCGAGGTGCTGACCGCTCTCGCCGAAGGGTTGAGCAACAAGGCCGCGGCGCGGCGGCTCGGCATCTCGCCGCACACCGTCAAATTCCACCTCGAGGAGCTGTTTCGCAAGCTCGGCGCCGGCTGCCGCGCCGAAGCCGTCGCCCAGGGGCTGAAGCGACAGATCGTCGAGTTTTGATCTGCCCGGAGCGGCACCTGTCTCCCGAAAGTCCCCCGATGGCGGCCTGCCGACCAGCAATGCGGCAGCTGGCATCAAGCCTTGCTGCTGATCAAGGGCGGTCTCCGGCTTCTCAGTTACTCAGGCCCGTCGCGCTACCTTGGGCGCTACCAATGCCGGCGTCGCCGACGGCAATGCGGCGTCGCTTTCGGGTTCGACGGCGCGGGCGATTTTGACGAGAGCCTGGAGGAGGCGAGCGACGCCTTTGAGGCGCTCTTTTTCGTCGTCCCAGTTGCGCAGGTAGACGAGCTTCTGGTCGGTGCGCAGCTTCAGAGTGCCGGCGTTGCGCTGGATCAGATCGACCAGGCCCGCTGGGTTGGCGAAGCGGTTGCCGCGCAAGGTGATGACCGCACCCTTGGGCCCGGCCTCGACCCGCTCGACCCCGGCCTCGCGGCACCAGCGCTTGATCGCGATGATTTGCAGCAGGTTGTCGACCTCGGGCGGCAACGGGCCAAAGCGGTCGATCAGCTCGGCAGCAAAGGCGTCGATCTCGCGCCGGTCGGTCAATGTCGCAATGCGCCGGTAGAGCCCGAGCCGCACGCCGAGATCGGCGACATAAGCTTCCGGGATCAGCACCGGCGCGCCGATTGTGATCTGCGGGCTCCATTCCTCGGCCGCCGGCGTATCGCCGTCCTGGCTGCGCGCGGCCGCCACCGCCTCTTCGAGCATGTGCTGGTAGAGCTCGATGCCGACCTCGCGGATGTGGCCCGACTGCTCGTCGCCCAGCAGGTTGCCGGCGCCGCGGATGTCGAGATCGTGGCTCGCCAGCTGGAACCCTGCGCCCAGATTGTCCAGCGTCTGCATGACTTCGAGCCGGCGCTGGGCCGTCGCTGACAATTGCTTACGTTCGGGCAAGGTCAGATAGGCGTAGGCGCGCACCTTGGCGCGGCCGATCCGCCCGCGCAGCTGGTAGAGCTGGGCCAGCCCGAACATGTCGGCGCGATGCACGATCAAGGTGTTGGCAGAAGGGATGTCGAGACCCGATTCGATGATGTTGGTCGACAGCAACAGGTCAAAGGCGCGCTCGTCGAAGGCAGTCATCGCCGCCTCCAACTCGGCAGCGCCCATGCGGCCGTGCGCCATCGCAAATTTGATCTCGGGCGCGATCTCGCGCAGCCGCTGGGCGACCTCGTCGAGATCGGCGATCCGCGGCACGACGTAGAACACCTGGCCGCCGCGGTCGCGCTCGCGCATGATCGCCTCGCGGATCGTCACCGGGTCGTAAGGCATGACAAAGGTGCGCACCGCCAGCCGGTCGATCGGCGGCGAGGCGATCAGGCTCATCTCGCGCACCCCCGACAAGGCCAGCTGCAGGGTGCGCGGGATCGGCGTCGCGGTCAGCGTCAGCACATGCACGTCGGCCTTGAGCTGCTTCAGCTTTTCCTTTTGCGAGACGCCGAAATGCTGCTCTTCGTCGACGACCAGGAGGCCGAGATGGGCGAAGCGCACATCCTTGGCGAGCAGCGCATGGGTGCCGATGACAATGTCGAGGCGGCCCTCGGCCAATTCCTTTTTGACCGCGCGCGCCTCTTTGGCCGGGACCAGTCGCGACAATTGGGCAACGCGCAACGGCAGCCCGCCAAAACGTTCGGAAAAACTGCGGAAATGCTGTCGCGCGAGCAGGGTGGTCGGCACCACGACCGCAACCTGGCCGCCGGCCATCGCCGCGATAAAGGCGGCGCGCAATGCCACCTCGGTCTTGCCGAAGCCGACATCGCCGCAGATCAGCCGGTCCATCGGCTTGCCGGAACCCATGTCGGCCAGGGTGTCGGCGATGGCGTTCAACTGGTCCTCGGTCTCGGGATAGGGGAAGCGGGCGGCGAATTCCTCGTAGATCCCTTCGGGCGGGGTCAGGGGCTCGCCGGGCCGCAGCTGGCGCTCGGCGGCGACCCGGATCAGCTCGCCGGCGATGTCGCGGATGCGCTGCTTGACCCGCGCCTTACGCGACTGCCAGGCGACCCCGCCGAGCCGGTCGAGCTGTGCTGCGGCATCCTCGGAGCCGAAGCGCGACAAGACCTCGATGTTCTCGACCGGGACATAGAGCTTGTCGTCGCCGGCATAAATGAGGCGCACGCAATCGTGCGGCGCGCCGCCGACATCGATCGTCTCCAGCGCCTCGTAGCGGCCGATGCCGTGATCGGCGTGAACCACCAGGTCGCCCGGTGCGAGATTGGTCGCCTCGGCGATGAACTGGTCGAGATTGCGCCGCCGCCGCGGGGTGCGCGCCAGCCGGTCGCCGAGGATGTCCTGCTCGCCCAAGACCACGAGCGTGTCGGTCGCAAACCCCTGCTCGAGCGGCAACACCGCGAGCCCGACCGAGGATCCCGGCAATGCCGACAGGGCCTTGCCGTCGGCGATGCGGCGCAGATCGGAAACTCCGCGCTCGCGCAACACGCCGAGGAGCCGCTCGGCCGAGCCTTCGCTGAACGCGGCGATCGCGGTCTTGCGCCCGGATTTGCGCTCGGCTTCGAGGTAGTCGCGCACCGCCTCGAACAGCGCCACCTTCGGGTCGGCGCGCTCGATGGCGAAATTCCGCACCGGCCGGGCGCCGGCGTCAAACCCGTCGCCGGCTCCCTCGGGTGCGGCGAACGGCGACACCTGGACGACCGGCCGCCCGCGCAACGCCGTTCGCCAGTCGGTTTCGCCGAGATAGAGCTGGTCGGGGCGTACTGGCCGGTAGACCGGGGAGCCGGCGCGCGCGGCGGTCGTCACGTTGCGGCGCGCCCCGTAGAAATCGGCGATCGCGTCCAGCCGGTGGCCGCGGACCTCGTCCGCCTGATGGTCGAGCGACAGCCCGGCATCTGGCAGGTAATCGAACAGCGTCTCCAGCCGCTCGTAGTAGAACGGCAGCCAGTGCTCCATGCCGACATAGCGGCGCCCGGCGCTGACCCCCTCGTAGAGCGGGTCGTCGGTGCCGGTCGCGCCGAACTCCTCGCGGTAGCGCTGCCGGAAGCGACGGATCGCGTCGTCGTCGAGCAAGACCTCGCTGACCGGGCGCAGCACCGCCTCGTCTTCGGCGCCGGTCGAGCGCTGGCTCAGCGGGTCGAAGCTGCGGATGCTCTCGAGCGTGTCGCCGAAGAAATCGAGGCGCAGCGGCTGGGCCGCTCCGGCCGGGTAGAGGTCGATGATCCCGCCGCGGACGGCGAACTCACCGGGTTCGCGCACCGTGTCGGTGCGGATGTAGCCGTTGTTGCGGAAGAAGCTCTGCAGACGGTCGAGTCCGATCCGGCCGCCGGGGCGCAGGGTCAATACCCTTCCGTCGAACAGCCGGCGCGGCGGCACGCGCTGCACCAGCGCGTTGACCGTCGTCAGCACGATCAGCGCCCCCTCCCTTCCCGCCCCCGCTGGCGGGGGAGGGTCAGGGTGGAGGCTTGCCTCCGTCGGCCGAGCCGGATCGGGCTGGGCGCGCGCCGCGAGGCGGGTCAAGGTGCCGATGCGCCGGCTGAGGATCTCGCTGTTGGGCGACACCCGGTCGTAGGGCAGGCAATCCCACGCCGGAAAGGTCAACACCTCGATTTCGGGATGAAAAAAGGCGAGTGCCGCGGCAAAGCGCGCCATTCTTCCGTCGTCGCGGCAGACGTGCAGCCAGCGCCGGGCGTGGGTCGCGCCGACGAGCCCGCCGATGGCAGCCGCGTCATGCCCCTCGGGCGCGCCGAACAGGGTCGCCTGGCGCGGCCGTTCGACGAGTGAGCGGGCGAATTGGTCGATCGCGGTCATCTGTACCCCTGCCGCGGCACCCTCACCCGCCTCGCTGCGCTCGGCACCCTCATCCGCATTGCGGGAGAGGGGGGACCCGACGCGCCAGCGACGGGCGGGTCAAGGGCGCTACACGTGACGGCCGTCATGCAGCAGGCGGCGCGCAGCGGAACGCGAGCAGCAGGCGCATCACGTCATCGTCATGCGCAACGGGCGGCGTCGCCTGGCCGCTGACCCAATCGAACAGGTCGGCGTCGGCGCATTCGAGCAGGGCTTCGTAGCGGTCGAGCTGAGCTCGGTCAAAGCCGGCGAGATGAGCGTCGGCAAAGCGGCCGAGAATGAGGTCGCTTTCACGTGTCCCGCGATGCCAGGACCGGAATAGGAGCCGCTTGCGGCGGACGTCGCAGGGGAATGTCACTCGGGCGCTCTTGGCGGTGTCGCGAGAGGGATATAGAGATCCTCGATCCCAGTGTCAGCCCGAACCTGGGGTCAGCCCGAACCTGGGTCAGCCCAAACTTGGGCCAGCCCGAACCCGCGCAGCTCAAACCGGATATGCGTCCCGCAATCCTCGACAGCCTGTTCGCCCCGGTGACGGCACTGCCCGGCATCGGGCCGCAGCTCGCGCGGCTGTTCGAGCGGCTGGCCGGCCCGCTCGTCGTCGACCTGTTGTGGCACCTGCCCGCGGGCATCGTCGACCGCCGTGCCGCGCCGCCGATCTCGGCGCTGGCGCCGGACCAGATCGCGACGTTGCGGGTCCGGGTCGAGGCGCACGAGCCCGGAACCGGACGGCGGCCCTACCGGGTGTTCTGCGCCGACCAGACCGGCACTCTGGTGCTCGTCTATTTCAACGTAAAAAGCGACTATCTGACGCGCCTCTACCCGGTCGACGCCGAGCGGATCGTCAGCGGCCGGGTCGAGTTCTACAACGGCATGGCGCAGATGCCTCATCCCGACCTGGCTCTGCGCCCCGACGAGCTCGACCGGCTGAAGCCGATCGAGCCGGTATACCCGCTGACCGCCGGGCTGGCGCCGCGCCTGGTGCAGCGCTCGGTCGCGGCGGCGCTCGACCGGGTCCCGGCGCTGCCCGAGTGGATCGACCGGGGCCTCAGGCAACGGCGGAACTGGCCCGGCTGGGCCGAGGCGCTGCGCCAGGTCCATGCCCCCGGCGCCGACGCGGATCTGTCGCCGACCGCCCCGGCACGCGAGCGGCTTGCCTATGACGAGGTGTTCGCGAGCCAGCTCGCCGTGGCCTTGGCCCGCGCCCGCCGCCAGCGCCGCGCGGGGCGCACGATCGTGGGCTCGCGCGCGCTCGCCGCCCGGGTCGAGTCCGGGCTCGGCTTTAATCTGACCGGCGCGCAGCGCATGGCGATCGCCGAGATCAGCGCCGAGATGGCGCAGCCGCGGCGCATGATGCGCCTCCTGCAAGGCGATGTCGGCAGCGGCAAGACCGTGGTCGCGCTGATGGCGATGCTGAGCGCCCTCGAGAGCGGCGCGCAGGCGGCATTGATGGCGCCGACCGAGATCCTCGCGCGTCAGCACCAGGCCACCCTGCGCCGCCTCGCCGGACCGGCCGGGATCGAGATCGGGCTCCTGACCGGGCGCGAAAAGGGCCGCGCGCGCGACGCGGCGCTGGCCGGCCTCGCCTCGGGCCTGACCCCGATCGCGGTCGGGACGCACGCGCTCCTCCAGCCGGATGTCGTCTTCCGCGACCTCGCCCTGGTCGTCATCGACGAGCAGCACCGCTTCGGCGTCGAGCAGCGCCTGGCGCTCGCCGAAAAGGGCAGCGACGCCGACACCCTGCTGATCAGCGCCACGCCGATCCCGCGCACCCTGATGATGACCGCCTATGGCGATCTCGACGTCTCGCGCCTCGATCAAAAGCCGCCGGGCCGGCAGGCGATCGACACCCGCACGGTGGCGCTCGAACGCCTCGACGAGGTTGTGGCCGCGGTCGGCCGGGCGCTGGCGCAGGGTGCGAAGGCCTATTGGATCTGCCCCTTGGTCGATGAATCCGAGGATGCCGATCTCGCCGCCGCGCGCTCGCGTTCGCAGGCGCTCGAAGCGGTGCGACCGGGCCATGTCGGCCTGGTCCACGGGCGGCTGAAGACGTCCGACAAGGACCGGGTCATGGCCGGTTTCGCCGGCGATGCCATCGACCTCTTGGTGGCGACCACCGTGATCGAGGTCGGGGTCGACGTGCCGGCCGCGACAATCATGGTCATCGAGCACGCCGAGCGCTTTGGTCTTGCCCAATTGCACCAGTTGCGCGGCCGCATCGGTCGCGGCGACAAGCCCTCGACCTGCCTCCTGCTGTACCAGTCGCCGTTGGGCGAGGTGGCGCGCCAGCGGCTCTCCACCCTGCGCGAGACCGATGACGGCTTTCGCATCGCCGAAGAGGATCTGCGCCTGCGTGGCGCCGGCGAGGTCCTCGGCACCCGTCAAAGCGGCCTCCCGACCCTGCGCCTCGCCGATCTCGCCGCCCATGCCGGGCTGATCCCGATCGCCCATGACGACGCCCGCCTGATCCTCGACCGAGACCCGCACCTCGAAAGCGCCCGAGGCCAGGCGCTGCGCACCCTCCTCTATCTCTTCCGCCGCGACGAAGCAGTCCGATACCTGCGCGCCGGGTAAATTCCCGTCGCCCCCCTCACCCCGACCCTCTCCCCGCCGGCGGGGAGAAGGCGAAATCCGGGTCAGGCGGCGTTGCGGTCGAGCAGCTCGATGTGGACGTTTTGCGGGCCGCGCAGAAAGGCGATGCGCACGCCGGGGCGGATGGTTTTTGGCTCGACGGTGAATTCAGCGCCCTTTTGCTTCAGCTCGGCGACGACGCCGTCGATCCCGTCGACCCGCAGCCCGATATGCTCGAGACCGAGATGGGGCGGCTGCGGCGGCTCGGCGACCGCGTTCTCGTCCGGCACCTGGGCGATGAATACCGCGACGCCGCCGAGCTTGAGGTCGAGGCGGGGTTTGCCGTCCGATTGCACCGAGCGGATGATCTCGGCCCCGAACATCCGCTCGTACCAGCGGGCGGTCTCCTCGGCGTCGGGGCTGCGCAGATGGATGTGGTCATAGGTGAAGGCGGTCATCGCGTTGCTCCCTGGTTGACGGCACCTGTGGCAACTCTAGGCCGAGCCCGACCCCGCTTCCAGCCCGATCACGCGATGCCATGCTCGCGGTGCCGGCGAATTGCGCCCACAATTGCGTCACCCGCTGATAAAAGAGGCAGCGGCCAGGTCGGTCGAGCGGAGAGCTGATGCGGGAGCAAGCCGAGCAGGGCGTCGCCGGCGGTGCGTCGCAGACCGATGCCGATCGGCGCGGCGGGGCGAGCTATGCCACCCGCTATCCCGACAGCATCGAAACCGGCGCGTCCTGGGCCGCGGCGTTGCTCGCGACCGCGATCCTGACGATTTCCTACGGCGGCCCGCTGGTGCTGGTGGTCGGGCTGAAGCCGATCACGGCGGCGCTCGGCACCGACCGGTCGGTGGTGGCGCTGGCCGCGGCGATGGTCTGGGTCGGGACCGGTCTCGGCGGCATCGTGATGGGCTGGGTCGCCGATCGCATCGGGGTCCGGGCGACGGTGATCTTCGGCGCGATGATGACGGCACTCGGCCTCGCTGTGTCGGCGAGCGGGCAAGTCTGGGCGCTTTATCTCGGCAATGCGGTGCTGGTCGGATTTCTCGGCGGCGGTGCGCTCTACGCGCCGCTGTTGATCCATGTCAGCCGCTGGTTCGACCGGCGGCGCGGTCAGGCGATCGCCTTGATGTCGTCCGGGCAATACGTTGCCGGCGTGCTGTGGCCATCGATTTTCGAACGCGAGCTGGCGAAAATGGGCTGGCAGGCGACGATGCTCGGCTTTGCCGCGGTGGTCGCGGCGGCGATCGTGCCGATGGCGGTGCTGCTGCGCCCCTCGCCGGCACCCCGCCAATTTGCCGCGATCGCGACGGGCGGACGGCGCCGCGCCCAGGTATTGGGTCTGCCGGCGAACCTCGTGCAGGGATTGCTGTGCGCCGCCTCGTTCCTGTGCTGTGTGCCGATGGCGATGCCGGCCGGGCATCTGGTGGCGCTGTGCAGCGATCTCGGGTTCCCGGCGGCGCAGGGCGCGGCGATGCTGTCGGTCCTGCTCGGCTGCGCCTTTGTCAGCCGCGTGTTCTGGGGCTGGCTCGCCGACCGGATCGGCGGGCTCGGCACCGTGCTGGCGTGCTCGGCCTGCCAGGCAGTGGCGATCGCGGCCTTCAGCGTGACCCAGAGCGAAATCGGGCTGTTTACCGTCTCGGCCGCCTATGGGCTCGGCTTCAGCGGACTGATCCCGGCCTATATCGTGGCGATCCGTGAGCTCTATCCGTCATCCGAGGCGTCATGGCGGGTGCCGGTGCAGCTGTTCACCGGCATGTCCGGCATGGCCTTTGGCAGCTGGTTCGCCGGCGCGCTCTACGACCGCTTCGGGTTTTACGCCCCGGCCTTTGCCGCCGGCGCCTTGTTCAACTTGGCGAACCTCGCGGTCATCGGCTTCCTCGTCCTGCGCCAGGCGCGCGGCCCGCGCCTGGTCGCGGCGCAATCGGCATAGCTCGCTCCCTCTCCCGGCTCGCCGGGAGAGGGAGGGGTGAGGGGCCAGCCAGGGTCAGGCGGCGGTTTTTTCGAGCTTGTGCAGGACGCGGATGCGCTTTGGCGGCGGATCCTTCGAGAACCGCCCCCAGCTGCGCCCGGACAGCTCGCCGACAAAGATGTTGCCTTGGGCGTCGACGGCGATGCCATGCGGCGAGGTGAACTGGCCGGGGGCGAGCCCCGCGTGCATCTTGCCGAGCCGGGCCAAGACCCGGCCCTTCGATGAGTGGATACTGACGCGGGGGCCGATATTCGGCCAGTCGCGATTGATCTCGCCCGAGGGACCGCCCTCGCCGATATAGATCAACGGATCGCGGCCGGTCGCCATGCACATGCCGTTCGGCCGGTGCAAATTGTTCCACTGGGTTTCGAACCTGCCGTTGCCGTCGAATACCTGGACCCGGTGGTTTTCACGGTCGGCGACATAGAGCCAGCCGTCGGGATCGCAGCAGATGTTGTGCGGCACGTTGAACTGGCCCGGATCGGTGCCGGGCTCGCCCCACGACATCAGCAATCGGCCGTCCGGGGTATATTTGTGGATACGGGCGTTGCCGTAGCCGTCGGAGACGTAGAGCTCGCCCTTCGGCGAGATCGCGGTGTGGGTGCAGCGATGAAACGGCTCGCCGCTCATATAGGGTTTGGGCTCGCCTGGAACGCCGAGGGTCATCAGCACCTTGCCGTCGAGCGTGCAATGGCGGACGGTGTGGTCGCCGTCGTCGGTCAGCCAGATCGTGTCGTCCGGCCCCATATGAACGCCGTGCGCACGGGTGAACACCCCCTCACCCCAGCTGCGCAGGAAATTGCCCTCGGCATCGAATACCGCGACCGGGTGCTCGCCGCGATTGAACGCGTAGATTCGGTCTTGGCTATCGACGCCGACCGCCGCGACATCGCCCAGCATGATCTCGTCCGGCATTTTCGCCCAATCCTCGCGCACCATAAAGGTGTGCTGACCGCCGCCGAGCTGAACCGACATATGTCCTCTCCCCAATCAGCCAAGATTTCGCCGAAAGCATCATAGGAGCGAGACGCCGCGCCGCGCGAGCGCCTCGCTTCGCAGCCTGAATGCGCGACAAGCAGTTGCCGGATGTCAGCCGGGGACCGGGTGCATCACGAAACCGGCGGGGCGGCCGGCGCGCCGGGCGGCTTCCTGCGGCGGGAGCGACGCGTCCCAGAGGTTGGCGTCGAAGCGCCAGCCGTTGACCCGGTCGGCCGGCGGCGAGACCACGTAGAGCAATGGCGGCACCATCTCGTCCGGCTCGACCAGGCGAGCGGCGCGGCCCTCGCGGCTCATCGCGCGCATCTCCTCGGCCATGCCGGGCGTGTTGGCGCCGGCGCCGGGGTTGACGATGTTGACCGTCAGCCCGGTGCCCTCGGCTTCCTTGGCCCACACCTCGGTCGCCATTTCGAGCGCCGCCTTCGAGGCGCCGTAGGGATGCGTGCCGGCGCGGTTCATCGTGTCGAGCTTGGTGGTCACGTTGACGATGCGGCCCCAGCCGCGCGCGACCATGCCCGGCGCCGCCCGGCGCGCCAGCCTATCGGCGGCGAGATAGTTGGTGGCGATGACGTTGCCGACGATGTCGTCGCCGACCTCCCAGAATTTCTGCATCGACAGCCGGCGATAGCGCGCCGGGTCGATATAGGTGAAGGTCAGCCCGGCATTGTTGACGAGGATGTCGACCGGGCCGAGCTGGGCCTGGGCCGCGGCGACGATCCGGTCGCATTCCTCGGCCCGGCGCAGATCGGCGACGAGCGGGCATAGCCTGTCGGCGAGCCCGGCATCCGCCGCCTCGCACTCGGTTTCGGCCACGTCCTCGGCGATGTGGCCGACCGCCAACACCCGGCAGCCGTCGCGCGCCAAGCCCAATGCCATCGCCCGGCCGAGCCCGCGCAAGCCGCCGGTGACGATCGCAACCCGCTGTTCCATAGGGACCCTCCCTCACCTGATCGCCATCTGGAATGCCCCGTGGCCGAACTTGTTGCGGCCACCCACGTGCCAAGTGGATGTTCGTCGGACGGTAGTGAGGCGTCGACGGCCGGGTCAAGCCCGGTCAAGGGGCGAGAGCGGTCGGTTTTCCTACGAAGGATACGCTTGCGGTGAGCCCCATCACACCTGCGCGAGCGCCAGCGGCGCGTCGGCGAAGGCCGGCATGATCTCCTCGGCAAAGGTGCGCAGACCGGCGACCGAGGCGCCGGGGGCGGCGAACAGCACGTTCTCGACGCCGCCCGCTTCGAGCCGTTTCGAGCCGCGCGATGATCTCCTCGGGGGTG
Organism: uncultured Alphaproteobacteria bacterium; assembly: GCA_963703665.1. Taxonomy (GTDB): domain Bacteria; phylum Pseudomonadota; class Alphaproteobacteria; order ATCC43930; family CGMCC-115725; genus AP-15. Next base: position 363,801 of record CAVPFB010000004.1, read on the forward strand.
CCGAGCAGCGGCGCGTCGTCGAGCACGAACGAATCTTCGTCGTCCTTGATGTGGGCGTAGCGCTCGGCGCCGGGGCCGCGGGCGAGGTCGCCGATGTTCTTCAGCACCTGCCGGCGGGTGGCGATCGCACGCCGCCGCTCCTCGTCGTTGTGGACGATCTGCAGGCCGCGGGTCACGCCGACCGACATCGGATCCCAGCGCCGGCCGACCCGCTCGCATTCCGGGCGGAAGGTGGCGACGCGGTCGATGATCAGATCGGTGGGTGCGATCTGGTCGAGCAGCAGGTTGTAGCCCTCGCGCGCGGCGCGGCGGATCGAATCGGCGCTGCCGGCGCCGAGCCAGAACGGCGGGTGCGGCTGCTGGATCGGGCTCGGCTCGACGACCACGTTGTCGAAATGCCAGCGCTTGCCGTGATAGGAGAACCGGCCCGGCGAGGTCCACGCCTTGCGGATCACCTCGATCGCTTCGTCGAAGCGTTCGGTCGCCTCCTCGGGCGCGATGCAGAAGCCGGAGAATTCGTAGCTGCGATAGCCCTTGCCGACGCCGAAATCCGAGCCGCCCGTTCGACAGCAGGTCGAGCGTCGCCGCCTGCTCGGCGACGAGGATCGGGTTGTGCCACGGCAGCACGACGACCGCGGTGCCGAGACGGATCTTCTCGGTGCGCGCCGCCAGATAGGCGAGCAGGCTCATCGACGCCGAGACCTGACCAAAGCCGGTGAAATGGTGCTCGACCAGAAACACGCTCGAAAAGCCGAGCTTCTCGGCCTCGACGACGTAGTTGACGAAGTCGTGATAGGCTGGCTGTCGCCGGCCGGCCCGCCCTTGGCCCGCGCCCCGCCGAATAGCCCGAATTTCATGCCCGATCCTCCGAGAGCCGCGTCGCGCCACTATATGGTGCAGCGCTCTCGCGGTCGAAATCGGCCCGGCGCGTCAGGGGCGAGCCGCGGCGAGGATCGCGACCGGATAGGCGTATTCGAGGCGTTCGAGGCCGCCGGGGCCCATGGCGCGGCGCACCGGGATGCCGAGACTGTCGTCCTCGGCGGCGACGGCAAACAGGTCGACGATGCGTGCCTCGTCGCCGGGGTTCGGGAACGAGCGGGCGAGCAGGTTCCTGACCTCGTCGCGCAGCTCGCAACGGCGGATCTCGGGCTCGCCGAGACCCGCCTCGCGGAACAGCCCCTGCAATTCGCCGAGCGGCAGGGCGCGGACGTGGCTGGGGTCGCGCAGCCTTTCGAGGCGATTGAACGCCGCGGCCTTGGCCGGATCGGCCGAGGCGCAAGTGTCGGCGACGACGATCCGGCCGCCCGGCGCGCAGACCCGCACCATCTCGCCCATCACCGCGGCGGGATCGGGGAAGTGGTGCACGGCAAAGCGGGTCACGACGATGGTAAAGGACGCATCGGGCCAAGGCAGCGCTGTGACGTCGCCCTCGCGCCAGGTCGCGTTGGCGATGCCCTTTTCGGCCGCCAGTTGGCGGGCGCGGTCGAGCATCGCCGGGGTCATGTCGATGCCGGTGGCGTGGCGGACCTTGGGGGCGAAGGCGCAGACGACGATGCCGCCACCGCAGGCCACGTCGAGCACCGTGTCGTCGGGACCCGGCGCCGCGGCGTCGACGATCAATTTGCAGCCCGCCGGTAGTCGGTGATCGGGCTTGCGGTGCTGAACGGCATCGCCTGGCGGGTGAACTGATCGCGGATCAGGCTGTTGTGAGCTTGGTTCGACATCGCCGACACTTATCCTTCAGCTCCGGGTTGGCAGTGATCCTAGCGCCATTTGCGGCGGCGAGGCAGCATCCCATCTGTTCGCCATCGGACGAACCATCGGCAAATGATAGCGATGATCGACGTCGCGCATGCAGGCCCGGTCCTGTTGGCTTCGTTCTTGGCATCTTCGGTCGAATCCGTCGAGGCGCTGACCGTCGTGCTGGCGGTCGCCACGGTGCGCGGCTGGCGGCCGGCGCTGATCGGCGCGGGATTGGCGGGGGCGCTGCTGGCAGGGCTGGTTGCGGTGTTGGGGGCCGGGCTCGCCCTCGTCCCGCTGGCCGCGCTGCAGACTGCGATCGGCATCCTGCTGCTGCTGTTCGGCATGCGCTGGCTGCGCAAGGCGGTGTTGCGCTCCGGCGGCGTCATCGCGCTGCGCGACGAGGCCGCCAATTACGCGCGCGAGACCGGCGCCTTGCAGAGTGCGGCGGGCAACGCCCGAGGGTGGGATGCGATCGCGGTCGCGACCAGCTTCAACGCGGTGACGCTGGAGGGGATCGAGGTCGTGTTCATCGTCATCGCAGTGGGTGCGGCCGGCGGCGCGCTGGTCCCGGCGACGATCGGCGCGCTCGCGGCCGCGGCGGTGGTGGCGACGGTCGGCCTGCTGCTGCACCGACCGCTGGCGCGGGTGCCGGAAAACGCGCTCAAATTCGCCGTCGGAATCATGCTGTCGAGCTTTGGCACGTTCTGGATCGGCGAAGGCTATGGCATCGGCTGGCCGGGCGGCGATCTGTCGGTGCTGGGGCTGATCGCGGGCTACCTGGGTTGGTCGCTGCTCTGCGTCCGGGTGGTGCGCCGCATCCGCCGCCATCCCGCGCCGGCGACGGCCGGTTGAGGAGCGCTGCGATGGAGCGGATCACGATGATCGGGCATGAGATCCTCGGCCTCTTCGTCGAGGATGGGCGGTTCACCGCGGCGCTGGCGATCTGGATCGCGATCGCGGCGGCGGCCCGGCCGTGGCGGCAGGCGACGCAACCGCTCGGCGCGATCGTGCTGTTCCTCGGTTTTGCGCTGATCCTGGGCGAGAGTGTGCTGCGCGCGGCCCGTCGCGAGTGAAGCCGGAGGCCCCGCTCGGCACCGATCGCGGCACTGGCACCGCTCGGCTCACGGCAATGTGATGTGCAAGCCAGCCATGCCAAAGAAGGGCTACATCGGTCAGCAGCCTTTGCCTATTTATTGCAGTGCAATAGGAGTGCAACGTACGGGGTGAAGGCAATGTCGGAGCGGACCGAAAGCGTGGGCGGCCTGGGCATCGCCGACGGCTCTTTCGCCGGCTGGCGCATGGTCGCCTCGGCCTGGGTGGTCGCCATCGTCGCCATTATGCTGTTCATCGGGGTCCAGGCCTTGGCGCCCCGGCATAATGTTGTGCCGCGCGAAGACAGTTTTGCCGGCGCCGTGATCCCGCGGCACGACCCGAACTGCGCGCGGCTGGATGCGGCGGCAACAGTGGAAGCATCCTCGTGCCCGGCCGACGTGGAAACCGGGATCGAACGGGCCGAGGCCTCGTATTACGGCTGGTGAGCCGCCGCCGGCGGCGGCTCGGGCGAGGCGGCTGAGGCGGGCATCGGCTTCGGTTGGGCGGCGAATGCCGCGAGCTGCGCCGCGATCTGCTCGGCGGAAACTCTGATGGTCTTGCGGTCGCCGGCGCGGTCGGTAAAGGTCACGGCGAAGCCCTGTGGGCTTGCCTTCAACCCGCGCTTGGGAATGTCCGCAGCGAACTCTTCGGTATAGGAGCAGCCGCCCTCGCAGGTGATCTCGTCGCGGCTGATCGGGAAAAAGCGCAACCTGCGCCCAGCCGCGTCGTGCGCCGCATCCCAGTCGCGCTCCGTCCCGTCATAGCTGTCGGCGACATAGAGCTGGTCGGCAGTGTCGCCGGTTTTGCGGTCGACAAAGCTGCGCAGGCAATAAAAATTGGTGTCCGGCGTGCCCAGGTAGGGTGGCGCGTGCTGCGCTCTCGGGCCAATCAGCTCGATGAACCGCTCGGTCTGTCGCTGGTGCACCACGACACTGCCAGCGGCCGCCGACCCCGAACCCGCGTCCGGCGGGACGAACGGGACGCAGGCGGTCAGCGCCGCCCCCAACAGGACGACGAGAAAGGCCGGCCGGCGGCGGCGGTCATCGGCTGCGGGCGATCGTCTCGGCATTGTCCTCGCCGAGCGTCGGGGCCGATTTGACAAAGGGCGGGCGCACCCCGTCGAACGACAGCGGCAGTCCGACCAGGGACAGCGGGCGGTCAGCGGAACTCACCGGCAGGTGCTGGATCATGCCGAGCGCCGCGGTCTGCGGGTCGGCCACCACCTGGTCGACGGTCTGCATCGGGCCGTTGGGGATTCCAGCCCGATCGAGCCGGGTGGCCCAGGCGGCGATCGGCTCCGCCGCGAAAATCTCTTCCAGGATCGGAACCAGGGTCCGACGATTGACCACCCGGTCCTTGTTGGCGCGGAAGCGCGAATCCTCGGCGAGCTCCGGGCGGCCGATCACGGCACACAGGCGGCGGAACAGATTGTCGTTGCCGGCGGCCACCATGATCGCCCCGTCGGCGGCGGCAAAAGCCTGATACGGCACGATCATGTCGACCCCCGATCCCTGCCGCGCCGGGATCTCGCCGTTGACCAGATGGGCCGCGATCGGGATCGTCATCCAGGCGAGTGCCGTCTCGTAGAGCGAGGTGTCGACCACCCCGCCGCGGCCGGTGCGCCGCCGCTCGTCCAACGCCGCCAGGATGCCGATCACCGACCACATCCCAGTGGCGAGGTCGACGATCGATACCGCGACGCGCACCGGCGGGCGGCCATCCTCGCCCATCAAGCTCATCAGCCCGCCATAAGCCTGCATCAGCGGGTCGTAGCCCGGCCGGTCGCGCAATGGTCCGACCGCGCCAAACGCACCGAGATTGCAATAGACGAGGCCAGGCTTCTCGGCGAGCAATGCCGCGGCAGACAGCCCGCAGCGGTCGAGCGCGCCGAATTTGAGGTTGTGGATCAAGATGTCGGCGCGATCGAGGATCAGCGCCTTGAGCTGTTCGACCGCGGGCGGGTCGGCGAGGTCGACCGCGATCCCGCGCTTCCCTCGGTTGACCGCGTGAAAGCAGGTCGCCGCGCCCTCGGCAAAGGGCGGCCCCCAGCCGCGGGCGGCATCGCCGGTGCGCGGGTTCTCGACCTTGATCACCTCGGCGCCGAGCTCGCCGAGGATCATCCCGGCATAGGGGGCCGCGATGCTCTGGCCGATCTCGATCACGACCAGACCGGAAAGCGGGGTGGTGCTCGACATCGAAACTCCGTTCAGGACGACGCGGTTGTGGCCGCGTGCCCGCATTGCGCGTGGGCCGAGGGCCGGCGGGTTGGTGTTGCCGCGGGTGCTATTACCACAGATATCCGGGGCGGCACCGGGCATCAGCCGCGACCCTATAGCAAAACCTGGCCCGGCGGCCGATATGCCGGGTCGGAGGGTCGCGTCCAATGAACCAATACGGCATCGGCCAGCCGGTCCGTCGCGTCGAAGACCAGCGCTTTCTGACCGGCCGCGGCAGCTATATCGACGATCTCGCTCGCCCGCGCCAAGCCTATGCTTATCTGCTGCGCTCGCCGCACGCACATGCCCAAATACGCGCGCTCGACACCGCGGCCGCGGCGGCTGTCCCGGGCGCGCTCGCGGTCCTGACCGGCGAGGATTTGGCCCGCGACGGCCTCGGCCCGATCCCTTGTCTCGGCACCGTGACCAATCGTGACGGCTCGGTGTCGGCGGCGCCGCCCCGCGCGGCGATGGTCCGCGACCGGGTGCGGCATGTCGGCGACACCGTGGCGATGGTGGTGGCGGAAACCCTAGCCGCCGCGCGCGACGCGGCCGAGCTGATCGAGGTCGATTACGAAACCCTGCCGGCCGCGGTTGAGACCGCGCCTGCGCTCGGCCCGGGCCAGCCGCAGGTGTGGGACGACATGCCCGGCAACCTCGCCTTCGATTGGGGGGCGGGCGATCTGGCGGCGGTCGAGCGGGCGATGGCCGGCGCGCGCCACCGCATCGGCCTGGAGCTGGTCAACAACCGGATCGTCGTCAATTCGATGGAGCCGCGCGGGGCGATCGGCGAATACGCCTCGGGCGAGGACGCCTATACCCTCTGGAGCACGACTCAGGGCTCGCATTTGCTCCGCTACCAGTTGGCCGAGAGCATCTTCAGGGTCCCGGAAAACCGCATCCGCGTCGTGACCCCGGACGTCGGCGGCGGGTTCGGCATGAAAGCGTTTCTCTATCCCGAGCATATCCTGGTGCTGTGGGCCGCCAAAAAGCTCGGCCGCCCGGTCAAATGGACGCCCGAGCGGTCGGATGCGTTCATGACCGACACCCACGGCCGCGACAATGTGACCCGGCTCGAGCTGGCGCTCGACGACGAGCTGCGGTTTCTCGGCCTCAGGGTGACCACGATCGCCAATATGGGCGCTTATCTGTCGAATTTCGCGCCGGAGATCCCGACCAATTCGGGCGGGGTCATGTTCAGCGGCGTCTATGCGATCCCGGCGATCCATGTCGAGGTCAAGGGTGTCTTCACCCACACTGTCCCGGTCGACGCCTATCGCGGCGCCGGGCGGCCGGAAGCGGCCTATGCGATCGAGCGGCTGATCGATCTGGCCGCCAGCCGGCTGGGGGTCGCGCCGAAGGAGCTGCGCCGGCGGAATTTCATCAAACCCGAGGCAATGCCCTACGCGACCCCGCTGGGTTTGACTTACGACAGCGGCGATTTCGCCCGCAATATGGAGGACGCGCTCGCCGCCGCCGATGTCGCGGGATTTGCCCGGCGGCGGGACGAGGCGCGGCGGCGGGGGCGTTGGCGCGGCCTGGCGACATGCCGTTTATATCGAGCAGTCGGGGATGCCCCCCGACGAATTCGCCGAATTGCGCTTCGACCCGAGTGGCACCTTGACGATCCTGATGGGGACGCAGTCTTCCGGACAGGGGCATCAGACCGCCTATGCCCAGCTCGCGGCCGAGCGGTTGGGGCTGGCGCTCGATCGGATCCGGGTACTGCAGGGCGATACCGCGGCGATCGGCTTTGGCCGCGGCACCGGCGGCTCGCGCTCATTGCCGGTCGGCGGCGCCTCGCTCGACCATGCCGCAGGAAAATTGATCGCGAAGGGCCGGCGGATCGCCGCGCACCTGCTGGAGGCGGCGGAGGCTGATCTCGACTTTGCCGACGGCGCTTTCCGGATATCGGGGACCGATCGCGAGATCGGGATCGAGGCGGTGGCGCGGGCGGCGTTCAACCCGGCTTCGTTGCCCGCCGATGTCGAGCCGGGCTTTGCCGAGAGCGGGCATTTCACGCCGCCGGCCCCGACCTTTCCCAATGGCTGCCATGTCTGCGAGGTCGAGATCGATCCCGAGACCGGGCATGTCGAGATCGTCCGCTATCTGGTGGTCGACGATTTCGGCACCGTCGTCAACCCGCTGCTGCTGCAGGGCCAGGTGCACGGCGGCGTCGCGCAGGGGGTGGGGCAGGCGATGCTTGAACGATGCGTCTACGATCCCGAGATCGGGCAACTGGTGACCGGGTCCTTGACCGACTACTGCCTGCCGCGGGCCGAGGACCTGCCGCGAATCGAGTTCGCCTACAACGTCGTGCCGTGCCGCACCAACCCGCTCGGCCTCAAGGGGGCGGGCGAGGCGGGCGCCATCGGGGCGCCGCCGGCATTGGTCAATGCAATCGTCTCCGCACTCGCGCCGCTCGGCATCGAGCATGTCGACATGCCGGTCACACCGGAACGGCTGTGGCGGGCAATCCGCGCCGCCGAGCGGCGGGCAGCGGCATGAGCCGGTCGCGCGAGGCCCTGCTCGACACCGCCCGGCGCGCGGCCTTGGCCGCGGGCGAAGCGATCATTCGCGTCTACGCGGAGGATTTCGACGTGCGCCAGAAGGCCGACAAGACGCCGGTGACCGAGGCCGATGTCGGCGCCGAACGGATCATCATCGCGATGCTCGAAGAGGCCTTTCCCGAGATTCCGATCGTCGCCGAGGAATTGGTCGAGGCCGAAGGGCTGCCGCCCACGGCGGCGCGGTTCTGGGCGGTCGATCCGCTCGACGGCACCCGCGAGTTCGTCGCCAAGAACGATGAGTTCGCAGTATGCATCGGGCTCGTCGAGGATGGAAAGCCGGTGCTCGGCGTCCTGCACGGGCCAGCGGTCGGGCTGACCTATGCCGCGCACGGACCCGGGACCGCGACCCGGCAGCGGCGCGGCGCGGCGATCGAGCCGATCCGGGCGCGCCTGCCGTCGCCCGACGGACTCGTCGTCGTCCACAGCCGCTCGCACGAGAACAGCCGACGGCTCGGGGAGTTCTTGCAGGATTATCCGGTGCGCTCGCGCATCAGCTGCGGCAGCGCCCTCAAATTCGGGGTGATCGCCGCCGGCGAGGCCGACCTCTACCCGCGCTTCGGCACGACCATGGAATGGGACACCGCAGCCGGCCAGGCGATCCTCGAAGCCGCCGGCGGCCGGGTCGAAACCTTTGCCGGCGAACCCTTGCGCTACGGCAAACCCGGTCTCAAAAACGACGGCTTCATCGCCCGCGGCCGCCCCAGGCCCGGATAAAGGTCAATCCTCGGCGCGGTTCTGAAATGCGGCCTGCGACAACCTTGCCCAGAAAAGAATCACTGACGAATTCGGTGTTCGAAACCTACAACCTCGCCACTGCGTTGGCGTTTACGACCGGCGGTCTCTCTGTCGGTACCGGTGCCCACACCGGTGAAGATGTAATCGATCGGCGATGCCTCGGCGGCGCCGCCGAGCAGCAGCGCGGCGCAGCCCGCGGGCAATCCGATCCGAAGCGATATCGACACTGCTCTCTCCCTTGCGATGCCGCTATCTCAACGCGAGGCACGTGAGCTAGCGATTATCACCAGACGGAGCAAATCCCATGCCAGACGCCTAACATGCTGATTTCCCGTTTTACTTCCGCTAGTGCTGGTTTTTGTGCAAGCAAGGGTGTAAAGGAAGCCGACGCCTTGTTCAGACGCATGCTCTGCCACAGAGCGGCATCGTCAAGTCGCCAGTTAGACAAGCACGTAGTTTTCGGCAGAGTATTGAAGATATCCATTCTAGAATTCCGCGCCTGTCATAGTTGTCGAATGGCGGATGACCGTAATACAAAACCCGGCGAATTGCTGCAAGAAATCCGACACGTCGCTGCCCGACGGGATTGACCTCGGGTCGCGCCGATTGCTGCCGTAACCGCTTGCCCCCGCGGTCGATGGCCGCTAACTCCCTGCGTCGTAACCAGGCGAAAAGGGGATGGAAATGCCCGCACCCGGCAATGCCGCGCTGACCAACCCGGTCAAGGAGCGGATGAAGGCCGGCGAGGTGGCGCTCGGCCTCAACGTCCGCATCGCCCGCTCCGGCGACATCGCCCGGATCGCCAAGATCGACCGGCCACGATTTCATCTTTATCGACGTGCAGCATTCGCTGTTCTCGCTGGAGACGATCGGCCATATCGCCCAGGCCGCACTCGGCTGCGGCATCGCCCCATTGGCACGGGTGCGCAGCTGCGCCGACCCCGACACTTCGCTCTTGCTCGACAACGGCGTCACCGGGATCGTCTTTCCCGACGTCAACAACGCGGCCGACGCGCGCCGCGGCGTCGACGCCGCCAAATTCGCGCCAGTCGGCAAGCGCTCGGTCAGCGGCGGCTATCCGGTGTTCGACTATCGCGCGGTGCCGGTCGCCGACAGCATGCGGCTGCTGAACGACGCGACGCTCGTCGTGTGCATGATCGAGACCCGCGAGGGCCTCGCCAATATCGAGGAGATTGCCGCGGTCGACGGGGTCGACGTGATCCACATAGGCAGCAACGATCTGCTGACCGCGCTGGGGAAGCCCGGCCGGTTCGACGATCCGGAGATCTTTTCGGCGATCGAGCGCGCGATCGCCGCGGCCAGGACGCACGGCAAGCACGCCGGGCTCGGCGGCATGCGCAATGTCGCCCGCCAGGTCGAGCTGATCCGCAAAGGGGTGCGGTTTGTCACGACGCAGACCGATCTGGGCTTTCTCTTGGCGGCGGCCTCGCGCTGGACCGGCGAGCTGCGCTCAGCACTGGCGGAGCCCGAGCGCTAAAGTGCCGGCCACAGGCCGAAGACCACCCCGACCAGCGCGATGACGGCACCGCTCAGCACCTCGCCGTAGCGCTCGATGGCGCCGAGCCGCAGGCGCTGCAGCCCGGCGCTCGACCAGACGCACAGCACGACATAGGTTGCGACGGTGCTGGCCGCGAACACCGCAGCCATCGGCGCGAGCAAAGGCGTGCCGTATTTCGCCGCGGCAAAGAATGCCGGGATGCCTTCGACCATCGGCGACGAGCCGAGGATCAGCAAGAGCGCGGTGCGCGCCGTTGTTTTGTGGCGGTGTCTGTGCAGCGGCGGCTCGAGTCGCGATGTCGGCGAGCACCGGGTGGGCGGTCGCCGGCTGATGGTCGTGCCAATGCAGATGGGGGGCGCCGCCGCCGTGCCGGTGCAGGTGGATGTGGCGGGTCAGCAGCGCGGCGTCGCCGCGCAGGGGGGCGTAGAGCCGGTCGTCCTGCGACGCCGGCTCGTTTGCGAAGGCCAATGCCCGATGCCGATGCCCGGGGTGTCCCGACCTGGCATCGCTTGGGCCATCGACCCCAGCATGAGCGTGCTGATGCCGATGCGCATGACCGTGACCATGATGATGCCCGCGACCATGATGATGACGGTCGGATGGATGCAGCTCGCGCCAAGCCGACACCGTGACCCAGCCGCCGAACACGACCAAGGCAATGCCGGAGGCCGCGTCGACAACATGGCCGAAGCGCTGGGCGACGGCGATGCCGGACACCCAGACGGCGAGCGCGATCGCCAGCGTGGACATCACATGCCCGGTCCCGGCCTGCAATGCCGCCCGCGCGGTTACGGCTCGCGACCAGCCGCGCTGCCGCGCGATCAGCGCGATCGGGACCCAGTGGTCCGGCACGATCGTGTGCAATACGCCGACCGCGGCGACGGCGCCGACCAGAAGCAGCTCGGGACCGTTGATCATTTGTCTTCCCCGTGCTGATGCCGGTGGCCGGGGTCGAGGTGGCTGTGCGGATGCGAATGCCGGGTGCCGTCGGCATGGTGGTGCTCGTGCTCGTGAAAGACGATCTCGAGGCGCCGGCCAAAGGCGTCGGCGATGCGGCACAAGGTTTTCAGGCTCGGCACATGATCGCCGCGCTCGAGGCGCGAGATCATCGATTTGGTCATGCCGAGCCGCCGCGCGAGCTCTCTCTGCGTCTCACCGTTTCGGGCGCGCAGCTCCAACAGTTTTCGCGCGCAAAGCGCGGCGATCGCCGCGCTGTCATTGGCTGCGGCTCGGCCGTATGCCGGTTCCATGATGGTCCTTCGCAACTTTGCTAAGGCGAACCTTAGCAAACTCGCGAAGTCTCGTCAACGAGCGAGATGTCGAACCCGACCAAGCTTGCTCTGCGAAGCCTGTCCCTCGATTCGCTGGCGGCCGATCCCGTGGGCTCGCAACGATGAGGCGGACGGCCCGCCGGGTCAGGCCTCGGAGACGAGGTAGTCCATAGCCGCCGCGACGCCGCCCTTGCCATGCGGGATGCCGGCGAGCTCCAATGCCATTTCGACCGCGGCGATGGAGCCGAGGATCATCGGCTCGTTCAGATCGCCCAGATGACCGATGCGGAACACCCGCCCCTGCAGCGGTCCCAGCCCGCCGCCGAGCGACACATTAAATTTTTCGAGGCAGGTCGTGCGCATCTTGTTGGCGTCCCAGCCGTCGGGCACCAATACCGCGGTCACAGAATCCGACTGGCCGCGCGGATCGGCGGCGAAGATCTCGGGACCGTCGTTCTGCCGCCAGACATGCACCGCGCGCCGCGTCGCCTCGGCGAGGTGGTGGTGCCGCGCGAACACCTGATCGAGACCCTCCTCCTCGATCATGCGCAGCGCCTCCTGCAGGCCGTAGAACAGATGGACCGGTGCGGTGCCGTTCCACACCGCCTGCGAGGTGCCCTCGACCAGGCGTCGCCAATCCCAATAGACGCGCGGCAGCTTGGCTTCTGCCGCGGCGGCGAGGGCGCGGGCACTGACCCCGGTGAAGGCCATGCCGGTCGGCAGCATCAGCCCTTTCTGCGAACCGGCGACGACGACATCGACGCCCCATTCGTCCATGCGGAAATCCATCGAACCCAGGGACGAGATCACGTCGACCAGGAACAATGCCGGATGTCGCGCCGTGTCGATCGCCCGCCGCAACCGGGCGATGTCGTGGACGACGCCGGTCGAGGTTTCGTTGTGCACGACGAGGACGGCCTTGATCGCGTGCCCGCGGTCTTCGCGCAGCCGGCTTTCCAGCGCCGCAGGGTCGGCGCAATGGCGCCAGTTGTTGGCCAGGGTCTCGACCTCGATCCCGAACGCCTCGCAGCGCAGGCCCCAGTTGATCGAGAAATAGCCGGTCTCGACGACCAGCACCTGGTCGCCCGGCGAGAACAAATTGACCAGTGCCGCTTCCCACGCGCCGTGCCCGGAGGCGGCGTAGCCGAGGATCGTCTGCTCGGTCTTGAACACCCGTTTGAGACCGGCGAAACATTCGTCGGCGATGGCCCGGAATTGCGCGCCGGTGAAGTCGATCGTGCCGCGGTCCATGGCCCGCAAAATGCGCTCCGGAATATTGGTCGGTCCCGGATTTTGGAAAAAATGGAGTCCTCGGCTGACAGCCATCGACGCTTCTCCGGTCCGATCCTGTGTTGGCTATTCCGCGCCCAGCGGCAATCGCACCATAGCCGGATTAACGCCCGATGTCTGCGGCCACGGAAAAGGCGGGACCGCGGCCCCGCCTTTTCTTGCTGCACCCTCACGTCGCCAACGTGACCGAAATGCCGTTCCGGCGGTTCGGCGGTCGTACCCTCCCTAAACTCGGGCCGGCGCGCTTGCCCGCGCCAAGCGATCGATGCCGCACTATAGGCATAGCTGCGACCGATCGTCACGCAAAACTTAACAAAATCTTTGACCAGCGCAGATCGTCGTCGCTGCCTCACACCGCGAGCGCTACTCGGCCACGCTCCGCCGTTCGGTGGACAGCGCAAGGCCGCTTGCCTAGAGTGCGCTGCCACCGGTGCCGCGCGAGGATCAATGCGTCTGTCCGAATATTTTCTGCCGCTCTTGCGCGAGAACCCGAGCGAGGCGCAGATCGTCTCGCATCGGCTGATGCTGCGCGCCGGGATGGTGCGCCAGTCGTCGGCCGGGATTTATTCGTGGCTGCCCTTGGGCCTGCGCGTCCTCAAAAACGTCGAGCGCATCGTGCGCGAGGAGCAGGACCGAGCCGGCGCGCAGGAAATCCTGATGCCGACGATTCAGCCGGCCGAGCTGTGGCGCGAGAGCGGGCGCTATGACGATTACGGCCGGGAGATGCTGCGCATCCGCGACCGCCACGACCGCGAGATGCTGTACGGGCCGACCAACGAGGAGCAGGTGACCGAGATCGTCCGCGCCGCGATCAGGAGCTACCGCGACCTGCCCAAATTGCTCTACCACATCCAGTGGAAGTTCCGCGACGAGGTGCGGCCGCGCTTTGGCGTGATGCGCGGGCGCGAATTCCTGATGAAGGACGCCTACAGCTTCGACCTCGACGCCGGTGGGGCCAAGCGCTCCTACAACAAGATGTTCGTCGCCTATCTGCGCACCTTCGCCCGGATGGGGCTGAGGGCGATCCCGATGCGCGCCGACACCGGACCGATCGGCGGCGAGCTCAGCCACGAATTCATCATCCTCGCCGACACCGGGGAGAGCGCCGTCTATTGCGACCGCGCCTGGAACGCCTTGCTTGAGACCGACTTACTTGCCGAGGACATCGATTACCGGGGCGACCTCGAACCGTTCTTCCGGGAATGGACCGGGCTCTACGCCGCCACCGACGAAATGCACGATCCCGGCAAATGCCCGGTCCTGGGAGACGAACTGGTGACCGCCCGCGGCATCGAGGTCGGCCACGTGTTCAATTTCGGCGCCAAGTATTCGGCCCCGATGGGGGCGGTTGTCAGCCTCGCCGACGGGCGCACCGTGCCGCTCGAAATGGGCTCCTACGGCATCGGCGTGTCGCGGCTGGTTGGCGCGCTGATCGAGGCCAATCACGACAATGCCGGCATCATCTGGCCCGAGAGTGTCGCGCCGTTCCGGATCGGGCTGATTAATCTGCGTGCCGGCGACCAGCACTGCCGCGATGCCGCCGAGGACCTCTACGGAAAATTGCGCGGCGCCGGGGTCGAGGTGCTCTATGACGACCGTGACGAGTCGCCGGGCGCCAAATTCGCTGCGATGGACCTGATCGGCCTGCCCGGGCAGCTCGTCGTCGGCCCGCGCGGCCTCGCTGCCGGCACGGTCGAGGTCAAGCACCGCCGTTCCGGCGAGCGTCAGGACTTGCCGATTGACGCCGCGCTCAATCGACTGGCGACAGCATACCCTTGAGTGGAGGGCCTTATGCCCGGTGTCGTGGCCGGTGGATGCCTGTGCGGTGCTGTTCGGTACGAATACGATGGAGATGCAGGGGCCGCCAATTACTGCCACTGTGCCGATTGTCGAAGATGCACCGGCAGCGCTTTCAGCATCGGGGTTCGCGTCGAAGCGCGGCGGCTCCGCATTACAAGGAGGAGCCCAAAAGCGTTCACGAAAACCGGTGACAGCGGCAACGAGCTGACGAGACACTTTTGTCCAGGGTGCGGTTCACCACTCTACACATCATCGCCGCGACATCCCGACTGGTATTACCTAAAGGCCGGATGTCTCGACGATCCGATGGTCGTGCGGGCGACACATCAGAACTGGGTGAAGTCAAGGGTTGCCTGGGCCACGATCGGCACGGAATTGTTCAGCTTTCCCGAAGGGTCTATCGCACCCATCTCTTCTGATGTATAGAATGAGTAAAGCGATGGCTAACGCCATTATCCGTAGCCGTTATCCGTGTCCAACAGGCGAGCGATTTGCTTCCTCGATATCCGGCCTGTCGTACATGAGCGGGGAAAGACGCTCTCTTGAAAGCCAAAACGATCGCGTCCGAAGTGATCGGCTCTGAAACGCCAACTGGCCAGGCGCTGTTCGACATGGCGAACCTTCGGCCTGAACGCACCGGCCTGCCGTTTGTGGTGTTCATCTCGCAAAGAGGCGGAGCGAGGCATGATGTCCGGATAAAGCTCGCCCGCGGCGTCAAGGTGCGGCCTTCGGAGATGATCACGGTCGCGGTGCGGCCGACGCCGCGGCTTGTCCGGGGCAAATTGAGTGCGCCGGAATTCGACCTTGTGCGGCGCTGGATTGAAGGAAATATGGATGTGCTAGTTGATTATTGGAACGGCGACATCGAGTACACTGAGGACGCGCTGGCCGCGATCAGGCCGGTCGGCGACACGGACGAGACGCGCCAATCCGACAGCCGGCGATGATTTTCAACACTTTTGAGCGGATGGTCGCGTTCCGCTATCTGCGAGCGCGGCGGCCGGAGGGGTTCGTCTCGGTCATCGCGATTTTTTCGCTGCTCGGGATCGCTCTCGGCGTTGCCACCCTGATCATCGTCATGTCGGTCATGAACGGGTTCCGCGCCGATCTGATGGGCCGCATCCTCGGGCTCAACGGCGATCTCGGCGTCTACGGCGAAACCGGCTCGCTCGGCGATTTTGCCGCCGCCGTGCAAAAGGTTCGGCAGGTGCCGGGCGTCACCGCGGCGATCCCGATGGTCGAGGGCCAGGTCATGGCGACGACCGACGCGGGTGCGTCGGGCGCCCTGGTGCACGGCATCCGACCGGCGGATCTGCGCGCCCTGCGGCTGGTCTCGCAACGCATCATCGCCGGCTCGCTCGCCGGGTTCGGCGATGACGGGGTGGCGATCGGCTATCGCCTGGCGCAGCGGCTCGGCGTCGGCGTCGGTGGCCGGGTCACGGTGATCTCGCCGCAGGGCACCGCCACCGTCTTTGGCACCATGCCGCGGATCAAGACCTACCACGTCGCGGCATTGTTCGATGTCGGCATGTACGAATACGACAACAGCTTTATCTATGCCCCGCTCGAGGCGGCCCAGCTATTCTTTCGCCTGCCGCGGGCGGTCAGCGATTTGCAGGTCTATGTCGCCGATCCCGACCGGGCGGATGCGGCGGCGAGCCGGATCGCCGCGGCGCTCGGCGGCAAGGTGCGGATCGTCGATTGGCAGCAGGCCAATTCGAGCCTGTTCAACGCGGTCGAGATCGAGCGCAACGTCATGTTCCTGATTTTGACCCTGATCATCGTGGTCGCCGCCTTCAACATCATCTCGAGCATGATCATGATGGTAAAGGACAAGGGCCGCGACATCGCGATCCTGCGCACGATGGGCGCCTCGCGCGGCATGATCCTCCGGATCTTCATGCTGTCAGGCGCCAGCATCGGCGTCGTTGGGACCGTTGCGGGGCTGGCGCTCGGCATCGCCTTCACCCGCAACATCGAGGCGATCCGCGAGGCGGTGCAGAACATCGTCGGCGTCAACCTGTTCTCGGCCGAGATCTATTTCTTCACCCGAATCCCGGCGCGGATCGACACCGGCGAGGTCGCGACGGTGGTGATCATGGCGCTGGTGTTGTCGTTTCTGGCGACGCTTTACCCGTCTTGGCGCGCCGCCCGGCTCGACCCGGTCGAGGCGCTGCGCTACGAATGAAATGATCAGGATGCGGTTCGCGACGAACGGCAGCCAAGGTGAGCGTCGAGGCGAATCACCTCACCCACCCAGCCTGGCGGCTGGGTCCCCCCTCCCCCGCAATGCGGGAGAGGGGGCCGAGCGCAGCGAGGCGGGTGAGGGGCCGGCGCTCGAATTGCGCGGGGTGCGCCGGGTCTTCAAAACCGGCGGGGCCGAGATCGCGGTGCTGAACGGCGTCGATCTGGCCCTGGCGGCGGGCGAGGTGGTGGCCCTGGTCGGTCCCTCCGGCGCCGGCAAGTCGACTTTGCTGCACGTCGCCGGGCTGCTCGAACGCCCGGATGGCGGTTCGGTGCTGATCGGCGGGCAGGATTGCGGCAGCCTGTCCGACCAAGAGAGAACCCTGCTGCGCCGGTCCGAACTGGGCTTCGTCTATCAATTCCATCATCTGCTGCCGGAGTTTTCGGCGCTCGAAAACGTCATGCTGCCGCAGATGATCGCCGGCCTCGAGCGCGGGCGGGCGCGGCAGAAGGCGGCGGCGCTGTTGGCCGGGGTCGGGCTCGCGCCGCGCGCCGAGCACCGGCCGGCTCGGCTGTCGGGCGGCGAGCAGCAGCGGGTGGCGATCGTCCGCGCGCTGGCCAACGACCCCAAGATCCTGCTCGGCGACGAGCCGACCGGCAATCTCGACCACGTCACCGGCGACAGCGTGCTCGACACCCTGATCGGCCTTGTCCGCCGCACCGGCCTCGCGGCGCTGATCGCCACCCACAATCTCGATCTTGCCCGCCGCCTCGACCGCACCGTCGCCCTCGAAGACGGACGCCTCAAACCGGTAGCACGGAATTTCTGAAATCCTCAGGATCGGCGGCCTGCCGGCAGCGCCTTTGCTGCCACGGCACGCGACGGCCGCTCAAGGGGCGCGGCTCGTGGGGGCGGCTTCGGCAGTCACAGCTCGGCGGCCACTTCGTCCAGCACGCTGCGCAACCAGGCGATGGCGGGCTCGCCGCCGTGCTCCCGGTGCCACAGCGCCATGATCTCGAACGGCGGCGACACGTAGGGCGGCTCGAACAGCTTGAGGCGGTAAACGCCGGCAAAGGCGACGGCGAGCCGGCGCGGCAGCGGTGCGGCCATGTCGGACTGGCTGACCACGGCGAGCGCGGCGAGAAAGTGCGGCGTGGTCAGACCGACCACCCGACTCAACCCATGCGCCGCCAAGGCACCTTGCAGCAAGCCCACCTCGCTGCGCATGACCAGCCGTTCGAGCCCGTGATCGACGACATAGCCGGCCACCGCCTGCTCGTCCTCGCCGGTAGCGGAAATCAACAGATGCGGCAGTCCAGCGAGCCGGTCGAGGGTCAACTCCTGCAGGGACGCGGCCGGGTGGTCGGCGCTGAGCACCCAGACCCGCGTCTCGCGGAACAGCGGCGCGCAGGCGAACCATTCGGGGACGCGCCGAAAGCTGCCGATCGCCAGATCGGCGCGCCCGGCGAGCAGCGCCTCGGCCACCCCCATGTTGCTCGGCCGGATCCGGAACTCGGCATGGGGTGCGGCCCCTCGCAGCCGCGCCACCAGTGCTGGCACCAGCACGGCGCCGACGTATTCGCCGCAGATGATCGTAAAGCGCCGCGAGGTCTTTTCGGGAACGAATTCGCCGGGTGTCAGGGCGCCCTGGAGATGGAGGAGCCCCTGACGCAGCCGCGGCGCGATCTCGGCGGCGCGTGCGGTCGGCCGCATGCCCTCGGGGCCGCGCACGAACAGCTCGTCTTCGAGCACATAGCGCAGCCGGTTCAAGGCGTGGCTGATCGCCGACTGAGTGAGGCCGAGCCGTTCGCCAGCGCGGGTGACGCTGCGCTCTTCGATCAGTGCATCGAAGACCCGCAGCAAATTCAGGTCGACGTCATTAAAATGAAGGCTGTTCATGGTTGCGATGCAATATCATCGGCAAGGCCGGGCGGCACGCTGTCGGCGGGCCCGGTTGCTGGCCGGGGCGGGCCGGCAACGCGGGGGCGTCAACGCTTGGCGGCAAAGACACCCGAGGTGAAATAGGGTGAGCCGACGGTCTTGCTGAAGGCGAAGTTGCCACCGGTCTCGGCCGCCATCGGGCCGTAGAAACTGCCGGAAATCGCGCCGGCCACGCCCGGCACCTTGAGCGCGAAGGTATAGTTCGATCCCGAAAGCGCAGCGCTGCCATTCGAGGTGAAGCTCAACCCGTCGTAATTGACGACCGAAAACGAGCCGGTTCCGGTGCCGAAATGGTAAACGGCGCTCAGCCCCCCCGAAGCCAGATATTGCGCACCGTTGTTGATCACCGTGCCGAACAAATTACCAGCGTAATTCCCGGTGAAGTTGGCCCCCTTCAGGCTCGAAATATCGCCGGCGCTGGTCGGTATCCCGGCGACCCAGGAATTGATGTGCCCGACATCGACGCGCGCCGCGTTGGCGCCGGAGGCCGGGGTGTCGAGCTCGCCGCCCCAATAGCCCCATTTCAGGTATTGGCAGGCGCTGCACAACCCGTTCGGCAACAGTGCCGTCGGCGCCGCCGCGCTTCCCGTGACGAGATAGATATTGGAGCCGGAATTCCCGTCCGTGACCGGAACCGTGATGCCGTTGACCGTCGACGGCGATCCCGGATTCTCCAGCGCGGCAAACAGATTATCATTGATGAAGGCGATGCGGGCGTTGGTCGCGCCGGTCGCGGTCGAGCCGAAACCGAGGTTGACGGCTTTGATCCCGCTGTTGCTGGTGGCGGCAAAAGGATCACTCCCGGTCAGGTTGGCGGCGAGCTGCAGATTGGCGGCATTAGTCGAAATTGAGGTCGAGCCCGTCAGCACGTAGGGGATTGGGGCTGCGGTGGTGCCGGGCGTGGGCTCCTTGGTCATGATGCCGCCGAACCAGCCGGTCAAGGTCCGGGTCGTCTGCGGGCTGGTCGCCACCATCTGCGGCACCGAGGTGGCCGTGGCCGGCTGGGCGAATTGGTAGTTGGTCACCGCTTGAGTGCCGGTGTTGGTTTCGTAGGCCTTGGAGGGAAGCTCGCCGGGGCCGCAACAATTGCCGTTGCTCAGCACGAGGCCGGAGATCGCTGTGGCGCCGTAAAAGCTGTTGCCGTTGGCGTCGGCCGGCGTCACGGAGGGAGAGTAGATGCGGATCGGCTGGCCGGTGGCATTCGCCAGATAGCTGCCGTGGATGATGCCGTTGAGAACCGGTTGCGCCGGGTTGGTGCCGTTCAGAGATGCGTCGAGGACGTTGCCGACCAGCACGACGATGACCGAGCTCTGGTTTTGTTGCGATCCGACGATGGCAAGGCTCGCCTGCAGCGCCTTGGTGCCTGCGGTGCCGTTTACAAACGTGCTGTTCAACGGCGTCGCCAGGATCAGCGGCGAGATTGTGGCGGCGCTGCCGAGCGAGCCGCCGGTTTCCTGGCGGATGAAGGGTATGGTCGATTGCAGGGCGGCGTCGGGCTCAACATTGAAGGCGAGATAGCTCGGCGCGGTCGCCGTCGCTTGATAGACGGCGGGATTGACCGGAGTGCCGCCATAAACGAACTCGCGCTGCGCGGGCTGGTCGACCGGGGTCAGGTCGGCATAGAAGAAGGTATTGTCCGGCGAGACATAGGTCGTGCCGGTGACCGGGCCGAGAGGGCTCGTCGTTCCGGCGCCGGAAGCGGCAAGCGTCGCCGTGCCCGCCGCCAGCGGAAAGGTGACCAGGCCGAACGGGCCGTTGGCGGTGAACGTTCCGTCGACGACGCTGCCGCCGGCATAGGCCGAGAGGCTGCCGCTAAAGCCCAAAGCGGTTCCCTGGTTGCCGGTGTCGAAGAAACCGCCGGCAACGCCGGCGATGTTGATCGACGGGATCGGCGGCGCTGGCGGTATCGGCGGGATTGGCGGCACCGGCGGGGGAAAGATCGGCGTTCCCGGCGGGAGATTGGGGAACTGGGCGATGGTGACGCTCGGGCCGCCGCCGACCGGGGTGACCGTTGCTCCGGCACCGAAACATTCTGATCGTTCAGCTGGGTCTGCTGAACCACCGGGGTCACGTTTTGCGGCTGCGCGGCCGGCGGCTGGGTGCGCGCCGAGACCGCGATGCTCGCCGCGACATTGGCCGAGATCGCGTTGGCGATGCCGCTGTTGGTGACCATGATCTCGGTCGGGACCGCCGGGGCGCCGCCATTGCCGCCGGCCCGTCCGTCGACCTGGGCGAGCAGCGACGCGGTGGCGCCCGGGGGCGCCGGACTGGGGTCGGAGGGGGCCGCACCCGGCCGTGCGACGGTGACCTCGAACCCCGGCCGGGTGATCGTCTGCGAGACGCCGTTGAGCCCGGTTACGGTGACGCCCCGACCGTAGACGAAGATGACTTCGAGCGCGTTGCACCCGGCCGACGGCAAGGCGGCTGCGGCGGCGCAGTTGGACCCGACCCTGACCAGCATCACCCCGCCGCGGATGCCGATGGTCGCCGTCGGCGTGCGCATGGTGACCGCGTTGTCCTGCTTGCTGAGCTTGCCGCCGACAAAACGAAAGACGCCGCGGGCCAGGCTCGCGACCAGCTGGCCGGTGCCGGCGTTCGGGTTGTAGACGAACTGGTCGATCACCAGGTTCGCGTTCGGTCCGACCGACAGCGTCGATTCGTCGACGAACAGGATCTGCGTCTGGCCCTGCGACCTCGGTGGTGATCCGCTCGTTGAACACCACGTCCTGGCCCAGCACCAGCGCGCCGCGGCAAACCGCCCGGCGGGACGCCCATCGCCGCCGGGTTGACCGCGCTGTCGACCCCGACACGCTGTTGGGCAATCGCAGCCGGGCCGGCGAGCCCGAGGCCGAGCAGCAACCAAGACCAGCGCGACGGGCCACGACGGACGCCGGACGATTGCAGTCATCGATCCTCTCTGACGATGAAGCTGTTTTAAAAGCGGATTTGCGGTCCGAGCAAGATCGAATTGTTGGTGTAAGCGTAAATCGGCAGGTTGGACGAGACGATATCGCGCTCAAGTTGCAAAACTACCGAGATCGTCGCGTTGACCGGCACCGCCTCGGTCAAGCCGAAGCGCCAGCGTTGCGTCAACTGGCTGCTCGGCGAAAAGATCTGCGGGTTGCCGCTGGTGTTGCAGCACGGGTCGGGCGACGCATAGATGCTCCAGGCCCGGCCGAGAAAGGCCGAGCTTTCCCACGGGTAGGCCGAGATCGAAAACGGCAGGCCGTAGTGGATGCGATAGGACCCGGTCACGGCATAGCTGTCATTGGTGTAATAAGGTAGCTGCGTCGTCTGATCGAGGTAATCGAATTCGAGGTTCAGCGCCGAGTTTTCGGTGACCGGCTTGGTCGCCGAGATGGACAAGAGCTTGTCGCTGCCGTCGAGGCCGCTCGACAGCGGCCGGTCGGGGGCGTTGGTGAAATTCTTGTGGCGAAACTCGAACACCGATTTCAGCGCCAGGTCGCCCCAGACGAGCTCGTCGTATTCGAGCCCGACGCCATAGGCCGCGAAATACTGGTTCTCGCCCAGTCCGACCTCGTCGAGGATGGCGTAGGGCTTGACCGAGGCGAGCCGGTTGCCGAACAGGCCGCCGTTTGGAAAATTGAGGCGCGGCCCAAGGGTCACCTCGAGCAGGTCGAGATCGAGCCGGTCGACCGCCTGGTTCAAATAATGATTGACGTAGCCGACGCTGGTAACTTCGAAGGTGTCGTGGTTCTGCGTTTCCAGATCGTAGCTGTACAAGAGCGACCCGCTGGCGAACACGCTGCCAGACGACTGCTTGACGAACTGGCTGTTGAGCAGCACCGGACCGATCGGCGATAGGATCAGCGGCGAGCCGGGGGCGACATTGGCGTCGGTCTGGTATTGCCCGCCGAGAAAGATGTAGCCGGAAAGCTGGTTGCGCGACTGCTGCTTGTCTATCTGTGCCAGATATTCGGCGATGCGCTGGCGCACCTCGGGCGGCGGACTGGCGGCGGCGGCCTTGTCGAAATAATCGCGGGCGACGGAGTACGACCCCATGCGGAAATACAATGCCCCAAGCTCCAGGTCGACCCGCGGCAGGTTGGGGTTGAACAGCAGCATCCGCTCGAGTGCCGAGACCGCCGCCTCGTAGTCGCCCAGGCGTGCCGCAACATCGGCGTAGGCAAATGTCACGTCGAGGTTTGCCGGGTTGCGCAGCATTTCTTGGAACAAAGCTTCCTTGCGGGCTTCGAGCACGCCCGTGTCGTCGGCCGCCGCAGGCTGCGCAGCCGCGGCCGGCGGCACGACAGGGGAGGCGAATCCGAAAATGCCCCAGAGGAGCGCCGAGATTGCCGCGAGATGGAGTGCTGCGCCCTTTGTCTTGTGCAAAGCGCTCACCGCCTGTTTTCCCCGCTTGTCCCGCGCCGAGGCTCGGGTGTTCCCCAACCGGAACGACTTTAGGTTACGAGCTTGCTCGACTGCAAGTCTCGCCGCCGGATATTCAACTCGGACGTTAAATCGGCGGTTTTGCCGAGCACTGCCGGCCGATGCTTGCGGCCAGTCCGGCCCGGAGGCACACTATGGTGGATACCCAACGCCGCTCCGGCGACTGCGGGCCGACGGGAGGAGGCGGTCGCATGGCCACGCCGCTCTACGACGCGCTCGAAGCGCGCGATCCGGCGCTGCGCGAGGCGGCATTGATGGCGGCGCTGCCGGCACTGGTCGCCGCGGCCAAGGAGCGATGCCCCGCCTACCGCTTGCTGCTCGCCGCGATTCCTGCCGAGGACGTGACCGACCGGCGGGCCTTGGCCGGGCTGCCGTTGACGCGCAAATCGGAGCTGATCGCGCTGCAGCGCCGCGACCCGCCGTTCGGCGGGTTTGCCGCGGTGCCGCTGTCAGCGCTTCGCCGCGTCTTTGTCTCGCCCGGCCCGATCTATGAACCGGAGGGAAGGCGCGCCGATTACGGCCGCTTTGCCCGCGCTCTTTTTGCCGCCGGGTTTCGCGCCGGCGACCTCGTGCACAACACCTTCTCCTATCATCTGACGCCGGCCGGCGCGATGGTCGAGAGCGCCGCCGAAGCGCTCGGCTGCCCGGTCGTTCCGGCCGGCCCCGGCCAGACCGAACTGCAGCTGCGGGCGATCGCCGATCTGCGGCCGGTCGGCTATGTCGGCACGCCGTCATTTCTGAAGATCCTGCTCGACCGGGCGGCGAGCGACGGCACCGACATCTCATCCTTGAAAAAGGCGCTGGTCTCCGCCGAGGCGTTGCCTGTGACCCTGCGCCAAGACTTGCGCCGGCGCGGGCTCAGCGTGCTGCAGTGCTACGGCACCGCCGATATCGGCGTCATCGCCTATGAGAGCGCGGGCCCTGACGGCGAGGCCGAAGCCGGCATGGTCCTCGACGAGGAGATCATCTTTGAGCTGGTCCGCCCGGGAACCGGCGAACCCGTGGGCGCCGGCGAAGTCGGTGAGGTCGTGGTGACAACCCTGACGCCCGAATATCCGCTAATCCGCTTTGCCACCGGCGATCTTTCGCGGATGCTGCCCGACGCCGGCATCGGCCGCGCCAACGGCCGGACCAACCATCGGATCGAGGGCTGGCTCGGCCGCGCCGATCAGACGACCAAGGTGCGCGGCATGTTCGTCCATCCCGAGCAGGTCGCCGACGTGCTGCGCCGCTACGCCGCGATCGGCCGGGCGCGTCTGGTGATCGAGCGGCCGGGCACCGCCGACGAGATGACGTTGCTCGTCGAGCTCGGCGGGGGAGCGAGCGATCTCGCCTCGATCGCCGAAACCATTCAGGCCGTGACGCGGCTGCGCGGGAGAATCATCGCAGTGGCTCCGGGCAGCCTGCCCGACGACGGAAAGCTGATCGAGGACCGCCGTAAGCTCGATTGAAATTCATCAAATCGTCACACTTGTTTCAAACAGAAGTCCCAATCCGCGCCCCATATGGTAGGCGTAAGGTCTACCCTTACAGGTTTGTCCCCCAAACCTCGTAATCGGTCGAATGTCTCGACCGACGGCCAAAGCGGCTCCGGATTCCCCCTCCGGAGCCGCCTTTTTTTGATGTGCGAGATTATACCGAGTCGTTCGCGAGCCATTTTTGCCGTCGTCCGCGGCGGCATGATTCGCGTCGCGCGGCAGCCTCGGGCGTATACCGATGCGTCGAAAGGGCGCCTGACGCGCGGTGCCGAGCAGCGCCCGTCCTCGCGAAGGTTCGATAGATCAGCGCAAATCGACAATCTCGACCCAGTTCGGCATCTTGCCCATCGGGTATTGATGGGCGACCGACAAGGCGCCCGATTGCGGGTCGATTTTATGGACGGTCATCGCGTTCGAATCGAGCCCGACCGCGAGCAGGAACCGGCCGCGTGGATCGATATTGAAGCCGCGCGGCGTCTTTTGGGTAGGCCAGCGGCCGGTCGGCGACAGTTTGCCGGTCGCGGCGTCGATCCGGAACCCGGCGAGCATGCTCGATTTGCGCTCGCTGCCGTAGATGAAGCGCCCGTCCGGGGTGACGTGCAGATCGGCGGCGGCCGGCTGCTCGTGGAAATCGGCCGGCAGGGTGTCGACGATCTCGATCTCCTCGAGCGTCCCGGTGCCCGGATCGATCGCAAAGGCAGCGATGCGCGCCGTCGTCTCGGTGATCAGGTAGAGGAACCGGTGATTGGGATGGAAGGCCAGATGGCGCGGTCCGTTGCCGGGCTTCAGCGCGACCGCGGCCGGTGAGTTGCGGCCGGTCGCGGCGTCGAACTTCCATTCCATGACGATGTCGCCGCCGAGGCTGGTGGCGTAGCTGTATCGGTTCGTCGCATCGACCACGATGCAGTGCGCCTTGGGCTTGGTCGGGATGACCTGAATGGTCCGACCCTGAACCCGGCCCTGCGCGTCGATCGGGTTGATTGCCAGCAGCGAACCGGGATAGGAGGCGCACAACAGAAACCGGCCGCTGCGATCGGTGATGATATAGGCCATGCTGGCGGCCAATGGCGCATTCCCCAGATGGGTCAGCCGGCCGGTCGACGGGTCGATGGCAAAAGCCGCCACCGTATAAGGTTCGCTGCGCAGCGCCGCGTACAGAAAGCGATGGTTGGGGCTCAGCGCCATCGGCATGCTGGTCGGCGACGGCTTGTCGGTGCCGGGGACCGCCACCTGGTCGATCGCGGTCAGAGCGCCGCTCTCGCGGTTCATCGCGAACACCCCGATCTGCGGATTGCCGGCATCGGAGACATAGACGACGGTATCGGACAAATTGTCGGCCAAGGCTGTTCCCGTCCTGATAAAGGGTTTTGGCAGCACGATCCCCGCCAGCCCGAGAGCCAGGGTCACCCGCCGCGTCAGACGCGTTGCCGCCATCGCTTCCTCCCCAACCCGCTGCCTTGCGCCCAAGGTTAGGAGTAAGCAACCGACGGCGCAACTTGCCGGCCGCTTATTCCCGCTGCAGCTGTCGGGCGGTCTGCGCGGCCGGCCGGTCGTGGCACCGCTTGAGCCAGGCTTCGGCGTGCGGAACCGCGGCGAGACCGACCCGGGCCTGGCGCGCCCAGGCCAGCACGCTGGCGACGTTGAGATCGGCGACGGTGAATTGCTCGCCGAGGAGGTATGGCGTCGTGGCGACGGCGGCGTCGAGCACCTTCAGCGGGGCGGCGAGTGCGCGCTCGGCCTCGTCTGCGGCAGCCGTGTCGCGTCTGTCTTCCGGGCCGATACGGTTCAGCAATGCGGCGAGCGCCGGGCGCTCCACTTCGGTCATGGCCCAAAAGCTCCATTGCCAGGCCCGCGCCTCGTCCTCGAGCCGCTGGGGGTAGAGGCCGCCCGCGCCGCGCCCGTATTTCTTGGCGAGATAGAGGTTGATCGCCATCGATTCCCATAGTCTGAAGCCGTCGTCGTCGATCGCCGGCACATGCCCGTTCGGATTGATCGCTAGATAGTCGGGCCGGTGGGTGCTGCCGTCGGCGAAATCGAGCTTGACGTGCTGGTAATCGAGGCCGAGCTCGGCCGCCATCCACAGGGTTCGGTACGCCCGCGAGCGCGCGACGCCGTAAATCTTCAAGGCCATTTGACGCCTCCTCGGTTTGGGGAACGCCTCCTCAGCATCGCCCTTCTCTGCAAGGGGCGAACGAGCCGACCTATTGCAGCTGGTGCGGCAATGCGGCGATCGCGCGGTCGATCAGCGCCGCGCGGCGCTGCTCGTCGACCCCGGCGGCGATGACCTGGCGGGCGGCCGAGATGGCGACGTCGACGGTGACCGACCGAATCTCGGCTATGGCCTTGGCCTCCTCCTGCGCGATCCGCTCCTCGGCCAGGCGCCGGCGCCGCTGCAGCATCTCTTCGAGGTCGCGGGCCGATTGCGCGGCGATGCGCTCGGCCTCGGCCCTGGCATGGGCGATGATCGCCTCGGCCTCCGCCGCGCCCTCGCGCTCTTTCTGCTGGTAGGCGGCCAAGGTGCGCTCCGCCTCCTCGCGCAGGTTGTGCGCCGCATCGAGCTCCTCGCGAATTCGCACAGCACGGGCATCGAGACCGCCGAGCAGCGACCGTCGCCCCGGTTTCCAGACAATCGCAATGAGCACGACGAGCGCGACCAGGACCCAGAATTCCGGGCTTTTGAGCAGATGCGGCATCACGCGGCCCGCTCGGCTGCCGCGCGATCGACCGCAGCGGCCAAGCTCGAACTCGTCGGCGTCCGCTCCGGTCAGCTTCTGCGCGATCGACCGGGCGACATCGATGGCGACGCCGCGGATCTCGGAAAACGCCTGGTGCTTTGCCGAGGCGATCTGCGATTCGGCCGCTTTGAGCCGGGCCGCGAGCGCCTCGGCGAGCTGCCGCTGGCGTTCGGCGACCTCGGCGGCGAGACGCTCGGCGGTCTGCCTGATCTCGTCGTGCGCCTGCGCGCGCGCCGCCGCCAGGCTCGCCTGGTACTGAGCCATCGCCGCCTCGGCCTGGGCGCGGATCGCTGCGGCGCGGGCGAGGTCGTCGTCGAGCCGACTGCGCCGGGCCGCGATGGCGGCGCCCACCCGCGGCAGCGCCACCAGCCGCATCAGCAGGTAGAGGACGAAGAACGTTACCGCCAGCCAAAACAGCTGCGGCACAAAGGTCGTGACATCGAGCTGCGGCATCTGGCGCCGACCTCGTCGAAGTTCTTCGGGCGGCCGCCGCTCAGAGCACGAACAGCAGCAGCAGCGAGACGATCAGCGCGTAGAACGCTACCGCCTCGGTCAGCGCGAAACCGAGCATGCCGATGCCGAACACCTGGTCGCGGGCGGCGGGATTGCGCGCGATCGAGGTGACCAGCGCGCTGAAGACGTTGCCGATGCCGACGCCGACGCCGGCGAGGGCTATCGCCGCGAGGCCGGCGCCGAGAAACTTGGCCGAGGTTGGGTCCATAGGTCAGTCCTTTGCGAAAGGTTTGGAGTGGCTGCAACCGCCGGCGGGACCCGCCGATCAGTGAAGATGGATGGCGTCGCTCAGATAGAGGCAGGTCAGGATGGCGAAGACATAGGCCTGCAGGATGTTGATCACAACTTCGAGGGCAATCAGCGCAACGTTGAATGACAGCGGCAGAAAGCCGAGGAAACCGAGCGCCACGGTGAACCCCGCGAACACCACGAGCATCGTGTGTCCGGCCAGCATGTTGGCGAAGAGCCGCAGGCTGAGGCTCACCGGCCGCGTCAGGTAGGAGATGATCTCGATCGGCACGAGCAGGGGCGCCATCAACAGCGGCGCGCCGGGCGGGAAGAAGAAGGTGAAGAACCGAATGCCGTGGCGGATGAAGGCGATCACGGTGACGAACAGGAAGACGAACAGCGCCAGCGCGAAGGTGACGACGATCTGCCCGGTAAAGGTAAAGCTGTAGGGGATCAACCCGAGCAGGTTGCCAAACAAGATGAAGATAAAGATCGAGAACACCAGCGGGAAATACTTGTGACCTTCGGCGCCGACGTTCTCGCGAACCATGCCCGCGACGAATTCGTGCAGCAGCTCGGCGATCGATTGCAGCCGGCCGGGGACCAAAGCGGCGCGGGCGGTGGCGCCGACCAGCAGCAAGGTGGCGAGCGCGACGGCGATCGTCATCAGCAAGGCCGAGTTGGTGTAGGAGATGTCGACCCTGCCGAGGTGGAGCGGGATCAGCCGCTCTATCGTGAACTGCTCAAGAGGTGATTGCTGAGCCGCCAATGTCGTCCCCAACCCGATTTCTGCCGTTACCGATTCTGTCGCTACCGATTGTGTCTGGGCCGATTGTGTCTGGGCCGCTGGCTAATCCGGCGGTGACCGATTGCCGGGGCGCGCAGCGGGCGGGGAACCGCCGTAGCCCACGACCTTTGCCGCGCGGAACACGTTGACCATGCCCGCCGCCATACCGAGCAACAGGAACACGATCAGCCCCCAAGGCCGCGTCCCACAAAAGCGGTCGACGACCCAGCCGATCGCCAGCCCGACCAGCAGCGCCGCCGCCAGCTCGGTCGCCATCCGCATGCCGAGACCAAGCGCGCCCGGCGGCGGCCCGCCGCGGCCACTGGTCTGCTCGCGACGCCGCTCCCGCTGAGCCCTGTCGATCTTCTCGCCGAGCCGCTCCAATGGGTTCGATGGCGGATCTTCGCTCATTCAGGGAAGTCCAACCATCCAATTCCCGCCCTGGGCGTACCGCCGTCGAGACGCGGCGCACCCTAATGAGGCTCCCCAACCCTGTCAAGCCGCCCAGCCGCGGGGCCGCCCTTGGGTAGTGTCTCAGACGCGAGACCGGGCTGGCGATCCCCGACAGGGAGGCATGGCCAAAGGCGAATGCCGTGCAGTGTTCCTAATTTGGCTCCAGCGTGGTTCTACCACAGCGAGAACCAGACAACGTGGCGCGGCGTGCAAATCCACGGGGCCATTGCGCTACGCGGTGCGGCGCTCGCCGCCTTGTCCGCGCGGGGGATTCGGGTTAAGACGCGGGCCATCCCGCGCCCGCTACCGGCGCCCGCAAAGACGAGGCATTCCCGATGGCACGCAACAAGATCGCGCTGGTTGGCGCCGGACAGGTCGGCGGCACCATCGCGCTGCTCGCCGGGCTCAAGGAATTGGGCGACATCGTCCTCTTTGACATCGTCGAAGGCGTGCCGCAGGGAAAGGCGCTCGACATCGTCCAGGGCTCGACGATCGAGGGCTATGACGCGGTCGTCAAAGGCACCAACGACTACACCGACATCGCCGGCGCCGACGTGGTGATCGTCACTGCCGGCATCGCGCGCAAGCCCGGCATGAGCCGCGACGATCTGATCGGCACCAACGCCAAGGTGATCTCGACCGTCGGCGCAGCGATCAAGAAGCATTGCCCCGATGCGTTCGTGATCACCATCACCAACCCGCTCGACGTGATGGTGTGGGTCATGCGCGAGGCCTGCGGGTTGCCGGCGCACCGGGTCGTCGGCATGGCCGGAGTGCTCGACAGCGCCCGCTTCCGCTATTTCCTGGCCGAAGAGCTGATGGTCTCGGTCGAGGACATCAGCGCCTTTGTGCTCGGCGGCCACGGCGACATGATGGTGCCGCTGGTGCGCTATTCGACCGTCGCCGGCATCCCCTTGCCCGATCTCGTCAAGATGGGCTGGACCACCCGGGAGCGCCTGAACAAGATCGTCCAGCGCACCCGCGACGGCGGCGCCGAGATCGTCGGCCTTCTCAAGACCGGGTCGGCATTCTACGCGCCGGCGAGTTCGGCGATCGCGATGGCTGAGGCCTATCTGCGCGACAAAAAGCGGGTGCTGCCGTGTGCGGCACTGCTGCAGGGCCAGTACGGGGTCAAGGACCTCTATGTCGGGGTGCCGGCGGTGATCGGCGCCGGCGGCGTCGAGCGCATCGTCGAGATCGAGCTCGACCGCGAGGAGCAGGCCGCCTTCGACAAATCGGCCGCCGGCGTGCGCGAGCTGATCGAAGTCGTCAAAGGGATGAAGGTGCTGGGCTGATTCGAGCTGGTGGGCTGATCCGATGAACATCCACGAATATCAGGCGAAGGAGCTGCTGGCGAAATTCGGCGTCGCGGTGCCGCGCGGTGCCGTCGCCTACACCGCGGCCGAGGCGGTGGCCGCGGCCCGCCGGCTCGGCGGGCCGGTCTGGGTGGTCAAGGCGCAGATCCATGCCGGCGGCCGCGGCAAGGCCGGCGGCGTCAAGCTGGTGCGCTCCGAGGATGAGGTCGCGGCGGCGGCGACCGCCTTGCTGGGCAAGAACCTCGTCACTCACCAGACCGGGCCGGGAGGCCGCGAGGTCAAGCGCGTCTATGTCGAAGAGGGCTGCGACATCGCCCGTGAGCTGTATCTCGGGCTGTTGATCGACCGCGAGACCGGCCGGGTGACCCTGATCGGCTCGACCGAAGGCGGGGTCGAGATCGAGGAGGTGGCCGAGCATTCGCCCGACAAGATCCTCAAAGTGGCGATCGACCCGGCGAGCGGCATCGAGCCGTTCCACGCGCGCGAAATCGCGTTTGGGCTGGGCCTTGAAGGGAAACAGGTCGGGGTCATGGTCAATTTCGTGACCGCCCTCTATCGCGCCTTTACCGAGCTCGACGCCTCGGTCGCCGAGATCAACCCGCTGGTGGTGACCGGCGCGGGCGAGCTCTTGGCGCTCGACGCCAAAATCGGCTTCGACGATAACGCCTTGTTCCGTCATCCCGAGATCGCCGCCCTGCGCGATGAGGACGAAGAAGACCCGAGCGAGGTCGAGGCCGGCAAGCACGCGCTCAACTACATCAAGCTCGACGGCAATATCGGCTGCATGGTCAACGGCGCCGGCCTCGCCATGGCCACGATGGACATCATCAAGCTGCATGGCGGCAGCCCGGCCAATTTCCTCGATGTCGGCGGCGGGGCGACGCGCGAGCGGGTCGGCACCGCGTTCAAGCTGATCCTCTCCGACCCCAATGTCGAAGGCATCCTCGTCAACATCTTTGGCGGGATCATGCGCTGCGACGTGATCGCCGAGGGGGTCGTGGCCGCGGCGCGCGAGGTCAACCTGCACGTGCCGCTGGTGGTCCGCCTCGAAGGCACCAACGTCGATCTCGGCAAAAAGATCATGCAGCAATCGGGGCTGCCGATCCTCGCCGCCGAGAACCTGGCCGACGCCGCGCAGAAGATCGTGGCCGCGGTCAAGGAGGCGCGCTGATGTCGATCCTGGTCAACGCGTCGACCAAGGTCCTGTGCCAGGGCTTCACCGGAGCGCAGGGGACTTTTCATTCCGAGCAGGCGATCGCCTACGGCACCCGGATGGTCGGCGGGGTGACGCCGGGGAAAGGCGGGACCCGCCATCTCGACCTGCCGGTGTTCAACACCGTGCACGAGGCGCGCGCCAAAACCGGGTGCGACGCCAGCGTCATTTATGTGCCGCCGCCCTTTGCCGCCGACGCGATCCTCGAAGCCGCCGACGCCGGCATCCCGCTCGTCGCCTGCATCACCGAGGGCATCCCGGTCCTCGACATGGTCCGCGTCAAGCGCAGCTTGAGCGGCGGCAAGACCCGGCTGATCGGGCCGAACTGCCCGGGCGTCATCACCCCCGACGAATGCAAGATCGGCATCATGCCGGGCCACATCCATCGCCGCGGCTCGATCGGCATCGTCTCGCGCTCGGGCACCCTGACCTACGAGGCGGTGGCGCAGACGACCTCAGTCGGGCTAGGCCAATCGACCTGTGTCGGCATCGGCGGCGACCCGGTCAACGGCACCAACTTTGTCGAGGTGCTGGAGATGCTGCTCGCCGACAACGAGACCGCAGGCGATCGTCATGATCGGCGAGATTGGCGGCACCGCCGAAGAGGACGGCGCGGCTTTCCTCAAATCCTCGCGCCGGAAAAAGCCGGTGGTCGGCTTTATCGCCGGCAGCACCGCCCCGCCCGGTCGCCGCATGGGCCATGCCGGTGCCATCATTGCCGGTGGCAAAGGCGGCGCCGAAGACAAGATGGAGGCGTTGCGCAGCGCCGGTGTCACCGTGGCGCTGTCGCCGGCGGCGATCGGCACGACCATGCACGGCGTGCTGAACGGGTAATTGGCTTCACCCGCTCCCCCGAATTTCCGTTTTGCTCGGACTTGTAACAGGCGGTTGGTGTCAAGGGCGTTCCGACGGGCGCGCCGCACAGCGACCGCTCAGCCGGCCGACGCCGCCGGGTCGACCAGCGCGGGGTCGTTGTTCTTGACGTTGCCGACGCGCCGCTCGACCGGCCAAATCGCCATATCGTCGGCCGGATAGGGGACGAGCAGCGCCTTCAGCTGCTCCGGGTTGGCCGGCTCCTCGCCTAGCCACAAGGGCCAGCTGTGCGGGTCGAGGATGACCGGCATGCGGTCGTGCACCGGGGCCAAGAGGTCGTTGGCCGAGGTCGTGACAATGGCAAAGCTGCGCAGCCTTTCGCCGCCTGGCGAGCGCCAGCTCTCCCACAGTCCGGCCATCGCCATCAGCCGCCGGTCGGCCAGCGCCACCGCATAGGGCTGCCGCTCCTTGCCGCGCTTTTGCCATTCGTAAAAGCTGTCGAGCGGAACCAGGCAGCGCCGCCGTTGGAAGGCTTCGCGATAGGCCGGCCGGGCATCGATGCCCTCGGCCCTGGCGTTGATGTTGGAAAAGCCGACCTTGGGGTCCTTGGCCCAATAGGGGACGAGCCCCCAGCGCATCAGGTCGAGGCTGCGTTCTCCGGCCCTCCCATCGTAGCGCACGATCGGCAGGCTGTCGGTCGGCGCCACATTCCAGCTGGCGGAGAAATTGGGCGCGGGCCGCTCCGGCGGGATCGAAAACACCAGCTTGATCTCGCTGACGTCGGAAGAGAGACGGGCGCGGCCGCACATCCCGCCAGACTGCCTGCTCCAGCCGACATCGGCAATCGTCATGCCCGCCCGCGGGTCGGCCTTCACGCTGCCGGCCGGTTTGGTTATCGTTTCCGACAGCAAGGCAGGCGAACGACCCAAGCGGGGAAAACGACAATGACGACAATCGAAGAAACCTATGACTTCATCGTGACCGGCGCCGGGTCGGCGGGCTGTGCCGTGGCCGGGCGGCTCAGCGAATCCGGGCGCTGGCGCGTGCTGCTGCTCGAAGCCGGCGGGCGCGATACCAACCCGTGGATCCACATCCCGCTCGGCTACACCAAAACCTTCACCAACCCCAAGGTCAACTGGATGTTCGAGAGCGAGCCCGAGGAGCAGCTCAACAACCGCACCCTCTACCAGCCGCGCGGCAAGGTCCTGGGTGGCACCAGCTCGATCAACGGCATGGTCTACATGCGCGGCACGCCGAGCGATTACGATGGCTGGCGCCAGCGCGGCTGCGAAGGCTGGGACTGGGATTCGGTGTTGCCGTTCTTCAAGAAAGCGGAGGACCAGGAGCGCGGCGCCGACGATTTCCACGGCAAGGGCGGACCGCTGCATGTCTCGAACCCGGTGCGCTCGCCGCTCGGCGACGCGATGGTCCAGGCCTCGATCGAGGCCGGCATCCCGGCCAACAACGACTTCAACGGCGCCCGTCAGGAGGGTGTCGGCTACTACCAGACGACCACCACCAACCGGCGGCGGTGGAGCTCGGCGCGGGCCTATCTCGGCCAGGCCCGTGGGCGGCAGAATTTGACGGTCGTCACCAACGCGCATGCGACCCGCATCATCTTCGACGGCGCCCGAGCGGTCGGGATCGAATATCACACTCCGGCCGGGCCCAGGACCGCACGGGTGCGGGGCGAGATCGTCGTCTCCGGCGGCGTCTACGGCTCGCCGCAGCTGCTGCAGCTGTCGGGGCTCGGGCCCGCCGACCTGCTGGCCGAGTTCGCCATCCCGGTGGTGCGCGACATGCCGGGGGTCGGCGCTCACCTGCACGATCATTTCAACACTTACCTAGTGTGGCGCTGCACCCAAAAGGTCACGGTCAACGACATGGCGATGAGCCCGGCCCGCAAGCTCCAGGCGGCGATGCAGTACGCGACCAGCCGCTCCGGCCATCTCTCGAACGCCGGGATCTATGCCGGCGCCCTGGTGCGCACCGACCCGCGCCTCGAACAGCCCGACCTGCAGATCAACATGTCGGGCTGGAGCGCCGTCGAGCGGCTGCGCACCGGGATCAAGCCGCACCCGTTTTCGGCCTTCACCTTCAGCCCGGTGCATCTGCGTCCGGACGGCCGCGGTTGGGTGCGGATCAAGAGCCCGGACCCGCTCGCGCCGCCGGCGATCCGGTTCAATTTCCTGGCCAGCGACGCCGATTTCCAGGCGCTGATCTACGGCATGCGGCTGTCCCGCAACATCGCGGCGCAGCCGGCCTTGAAGCCGTTCGTGGCGGAGGAGGTGCTGCCCGGTCCGCGGGTCGAGAGCGACGACGCATTGATCGAGGAGATCCGGGTGCGCGGCGTCTCCAATCTGCACCCGGTCGGCACCTGCCGCATGGGCCGCGAGGTCGATGCGGTGGTCGACCCGCGGCTGCGGGTATATGGCGTCGAAGGGCTGCGCGTCGCCGACGCCGCGATCATGCCGCAGGTCCCCGGCGGCAACACCAACGCGCCCTCGATCATGATCGGCGAAAAATGCGCCGCCATGGTCCTCGAAGACGCGTTGGCGGCGTGACCCTTCGCAGGCACGGGCTTCAGGCGGCGGTCGCCGCGGATTCGTGAGAGGCCAGCACGGCCTATCCGACCAGGCGGCCCGAACATTGTGGGGACGATGGCCTCACTATCCCGCCTCGCCGCACGAAGCATTGCAACACCGGAGCCGTCCGACGGACGGCCTTCGCCGAACCTCCGGCAGACACCCCTGTTCACTCTAAATTACACTTAACTTGCCATGACCATGCTTTAGGGTTACATTGCCTAGATAAGCGGCGTTAAGCGCACCAAATCCTCGACGGAATGCACTGAATGGGCAAACCCACGCCAATAAATCCGATTAAATCGGATATGGCGGATCACCTGGGAGGAACCTAAAAAATGACGAACTATACCGGAAGCCGCAATATATTAGAGAGTATCAAGGACAATTTGGGTGATTCCGCAACTGCTTCGGGAAATTTGGGGATCACTTTATTAGCAACGCTTGATAGTGCCGGGTCTGGCACCGCTTTCGAGGCGGTCAGCGGCAACTTGTTGGTCAAATATAGTTACGCAAATGGAACTTCCAGGAGTAATACCCTGCCATTGAATTTTTCCGTGCCAAGCTTCCCGTTCCAACTGGGGAATGTCTAGGTCAGCGAACAAATACCCGTATCAGTTCTGGGCGTAGAACTCGACCTCACATTGAGCAGCTCGGTCGGCAGCAATCAGGCAGTCATTTCCGAATATTTAACGGAGGCCATCAGCGGAACCTATCAATGAGTGACATTCTCCGGCACAGCCTCTGGTTCGGGTTCGCTACACCTCGTCCCCACGCTGACCACTCTGGTCAACTTCGAAGACACCAACGGGTTCGCTCCTGATGAAGGTCTGATCACCGACGCTGCTGGAAACCTCTTCGGCACGACATATCTCGGTGGGGCGAATGGCGACGGGACGGTGTTCGAGATCAGCAAGATCAGCATCGGCTACGCCAGCACGCCGACAACCCTTGTCAGCTTCAACGCCGCCAGCGGGTTCGACCCTGAGGGCGGTCTGATCGCCGATGCCGCCGGGGACCTGTTCGGCATGACAGGCGTCGGTGGGGCGAACGGCGATGGCACGGTGTTCGAGGTCGCGAAGACCGGCGGCAGCTACGCCAGGACGCCGACCACACTGGTCAGCTTTAAGCGTTCCGGCGGGTTCGACCCTGAGGCCGGTCTGATCGCTGACGCCGTCGGGGACATCTTCGGCACAACAGTCGGTGGTGGTGCGAACGACGGCACGGTGTTCGAGCTCGTGAAGAACGGCGGCAGCTACACTTTTATCACACTGGCAGCCTGTCGGATTGACGGTGGACCGAATCATGATATTGGGTGGCATGATGGGGGACACCACCGGATTTGGCATGACGACCTATGTGCGGTTTGACCCGTGACCAGCCCTTTCTGCTGCCGCCGGATGTGAAGGATTGGCTGCCGGCGGACGACATCGCGCATTTCATCGTGGCGGCGGTGGAGCGGGTGCGGTTGCGGGCGTTTCGCAGCAACCCTCGGCCCAGCGGTAAGCCGCAATACCATCCGCGGCTGATGCTGGCGCTGCTCGTCTACAGCTAGGCCAACAGCGTGTTCTCCTCGCGGCGGATCGAGCGGGCGACGTACCGTGACGTCGGCACTCGTTTTATCGCCGCCAACACGCACCCCGACCACGACACGATCGCCAGCTTTCGGCGAACCAACAAGCCGGCGTTCGAAGCGGCGTTTCTGCAGGTGCTGCTGCTGGCGCGCGAGATGGGGCTGTTGCGGCTGGGCACGGTGTCGATCAAGCCTGCCCCGGCGCAGGCCGGGGGGACCAAGATCGACGCCAATGCTTCGAAGATCCGCTCGCTGCGCGGAGCCTGTCCGCGGGCCGGCCGTGGGCCGGACCCGTGGGACCGGGCGCAGGCGCT
Source organism: uncultured Alphaproteobacteria bacterium (assembly GCA_963703665.1). Lineage (GTDB taxonomy): Bacteria > Pseudomonadota > Alphaproteobacteria > ATCC43930 > CGMCC-115725 > AP-15. The sequence goes on from CAVPFB010000004.1 coordinate 400,581, forward strand.
GCGCGCCAAGCTCGTCGCCGACATCGCCGCGTTGACCGCCAAGGCCGAGGCGGCCGATGCCGAGGGCCTCGATCCGCAGGCGCTGCCGGCCGAGATCGCCCGGCGCGACGCCTTGAAGGGCAAGCTCGACATCGCCTGCGCCCGGCTGGAGGCGGAAGCCAAAGCACGGGCCGCGGCCGAGGGCCCGGAAGATGAGGTGCAGAAGGCGGCCGATGCGGCCAAGACGGGGCGGCGCGGCCGGCCGCCCAAACCGCCCGACGAGACGCCGCCGCCCGACCGGCAGACCAACCTGACCGATCCCAATTCGCAGCTGATGCGCAAGTCCAGGCGCACGACTTTCGCCCGCCGCCCGAGCCCAAGCCCGAGCGCCGCATCACCAAACCGTGGCGCCTGGCGATGAAGACCAAGTTGGAGAGCAAGTTGGAGAGCGAGGATGGCAAAGCCCGTTACAGAAAACGCAAACAGACTGTCGAGCCGGTCTTTGGCATCATCAAGAGCGCGATGGGGTTCACCCGCTTCCACTGCCGCGGCGTGCAAAAAGTCGCCGCCGAGTGGCTGTTGATCGCCCTCGCCTACAACTGCCGCAGACTGCATAACCTGCGGCCGGCCTAAACTGGGCCAAGCGCGCAAATCTCACCTGTCACAGCACACCAACCCGACAACCTGATAGGCAAATGGCGTCATCAGCTCCCGCGCGTCGGGCAGGGTTTCCAATCGCTCGATTGTCGCCAATACGGCTTCCACATTTGCGTCGGAGAGCGGCTGCACGGCATTGCGCGCGCAGTCGCGGAACTTTGCCTCGACCTGAGCCTTCGTCAGTGGCTTCTGCGGCGACCCGATTGGATCGGTGGCATCGACGGCAACCGAGCGCCCGTCGGTCGTTTGCACCCGGATGCTGAGCGACCCTTGCGGTCTGCCATCCTGGGCGACGCCGGCGATGCGATCGGCCAGATCGAGAACAGCGGCGTCGCCGAGACCTTCGACCTCCGCTATGCCGACCTTGCCGTGCACCAGGGCGGTGGCGACCAGAAACGGTTGGGCGAACTGTGCTTCTACCACCTGGGTGGGGCGGCGCTTCGCTGGGCCGCGGTCGAACTGGTCACCGTGCCCGGCGGGGTCTGCCTCTATCGTCACCGAGGCAATGTCGTCGGGCCGCTCGATTGCGAGCCGCCCTCTTGCCATCAGCGCGGCATCGATCGCCGCATGCATCGGCCGCCCGCAGGGATAGGGCTTAAAGCTCAGCGCCTCGCCGCGGAACGCCGTGCCCAGATCCCGCAGCAGCACCGAGATGTCATATCCGTTCGGCTGATAGAGCTCGAAGAAGCCAAAACGGCCATCGAATATATTATGCGCCCCGGTGAACCCGGTCTGCGCCAAAACCGCCGAGAAAACGCCCGCGCTTGCCGCCTGGCCGGCCTGCAGGCGCTTGGTCAGCGCTCCGTCCAGAATGCATTGACGATTGCCGGCGGCATGGCTGTAGGCGATCCCGAACGCGTCCAGTATTTGCTCCGGTGCGAGGCCGATCAGCTTGCCTGCCGCCGCTGCGGCGCCGAATACCCCGATCGCCGCGGTGCGATGCCAGCCTCGATCGAGCGTGCTCGCGAGCGCGATGCGGCACGAAACATCGAGCCCCAGCGCCACGGCCAACAGGATATCCTGCCCGGTGACGCCGTCGAGGCTATCGCACATCGCCAGCACCGCGCCCAACACGGAGACACCGGGGTGGATCGATCCGCCGGTATCCAGCGTGTCGTCGAAATCGAGCGCATGACCCATGCTGGCGTTCAGCAGTGCCGCTTGTGGTGCCGGCAAGCGGATCGCGCGCAGCAAGACGCGGCTTTCCGGCAACCCGCCCCAGCGCGAGATCACCGCAAAAAGCTCGCCGATCCCGGGCGAGCCGCTGCCGCCGAGCATGCAGCCAAACGTGTCGAGAATATCGCGACGGGCGGATTCGACGGCGCTCGCCGGCAAATCCGCATAGCCCGTGCGGCAAACATGCTGAGCCAGGCGCCAAGCAGGGTCGTCCGTCATCATCTCCTCCGGCCAGCCGGCTGATCGGCTGCCACTCTACAGGAGCGCGAACGAAGCAGCGGCATTCGTTCGGCGAGGCGCAGGAAGTGCCGGGCTTGATCGCCCCTCGAAGCCCGGCATAGTGCCTGACCAGCGGACATCGAGGCCGCGGGCCGGCGCGAGGTCAACCGTTCTTGGGGAGGTGACCGCCTCGGCCTGGTCTTGCAAACCCGGCCTGCCGGCCGGCGCGGGAGCACCAGACATGCAAACCTACGATTACATTGTCGTCGGCGCCGGGTCGGCCGGTGCGGCCGTCGCGAACCGGCTGTCGGCAGACCCGCGCAACCAGGTGCTGCTGCTCGAAGCCGGGCGGGCGAGCCATCCCTGGTCCCCCATTCCGATCGGAATGGCCCGGCTGATCGCCAATCCCGCGGCCAACTGGCTTTATTCCTCCGAGCCCGAGGCGAGCACCAATGGCCGCCGGATCCCGGTGCCGCGCGGCAAACTGCTGGGCGGCTCCAGCTCGATTAACGGAATGGTGTTTGTCCGCGGCCAGGCCCAGGACTTCGATACCTGGGCGCAGTTGGGCAACCGGGGCTGGAGCTACACAGACGTACTGCCTTTCTTCAAGCGCATGGAAAGCTATGCCGGCGCGGGCGACGGTGCCTTTCGCGGCCGCGAGGGCCCGTTGCGCGTCACCAACCCGGAACCGCGCGATCCACTGTTCGCGACAATCATCAAGGCGGCGGCGCAGGTCGGCATCCGGCACAACCCGGATTACAACGGCGCCAGCCAAGAAGGCATCGCGATGAGCCAGGCGACGATTGCCGGCGGCCGACGCATGAGCACGGCGCGGTGCTATCTCGATCCGGTCCGCAAGCGCCGGAACCTCTCTATCGAGACCGAGGCCTTGACCGAGGGGCTCATGCTCGACGGCAAGCGCTGCACCGGTGTGCGCTACTCCGTTGCCGGCGATGTGCGCGAGGCCAGCGCGTCGCGCGAGGTGGTCGTCAGCGCCGGCACGATCAACTCGCCGCAGTTGCTGGAACTGTCCGGCATCGGCCAGCCCGAGCGCCTGCGCGATCTCGGCATCGAGGTGCGCCATGCCTTGCCCGGCGTCGGCGAAAACCTGCGCGACCATTATGTGCCGCGCACCCGCTGGCTGATCGGCAAAAAGGGGATCGCCTTCAACGATCGGTTGCATGGCCTCGGCCTGGCGCATCAGACGCTGCGCTACGCGGTGTTGCGGCAGGGCCTGCTGGCCATGACGGGCGCCCCGCTGCGCGCGTTCGTATGCTCACGCGAGGGCCTGGAGGCGCCGGACCTGATGCTCGGCTGGATCCCGATGCTGACCGAGCCCAGCCCAAAGGGCCCCAAGATCTCCCGACAATCGGGTCTCACCCTCTATGCCCACCCGATGCGCCCGGAGAGCAAAGGGCATATTCACATCACCGCCGCCGATCCGCGCCGGCCGCCCGCGATCAACTTCAATTTTCTGTCGTCGCCGCCCGATGCGGAGCTGACGGTGCGCGCGGTCCGCATCGCCCGCGCGATCATGACGGCTCCCGCCATGGCCGCCTTTCAGGTGAGCGAAGTCGCGCCCGGCGTCGATCGGACCACCGATGACGAACTCCTGGACTGGGTGAAAAAGGCGGCGGAAACCACCTACCATCCGGTCGGGACCTGCAAGATGGGGTCCGACCCGATGGCGGTCGTCGATGCCCAGCTTCGCGTCCACGGCATTGCCGGCCTGCGGGTCGCCGATGCCTCTATCATGCCGACCCTGACATCGGGAAACACCAATGCGCCGTCGATCATGATTGGTGAAAAGGCCGCGGACCTGGTGCTGAATACCGCAAGCTGACCATCCGATCGTGACCTGCCGGCCGAAGATGCCCGGCACGCGCCAATATCCCGAGACGCCATCGCCGAAACGCTCGACCAGGGAATCAACCACGTCGGCATTTCAGATGCGCCCGTAGCGGAGACCGGTGGCGGCGCGGAGTTCGACATCGCCATCCTGGCCCGAGACCAGGAGCTTCACGTCTTCGACCCCGCGGGTGAAGCGCAGGTTGAAGTCGAGGCAGTCGGCAATGATCGGGGCTCGGCAATCTGCTGTCGCGGAAGTAGGACGCCGGGGAGGGCATCGATGCGAGCGAGCAGAGCTGTCCGAATGACCAATGCGTCGGCGCGGCCTGGGTCCCGTCGCGGGCGCCGATCAGCAATCCCAGGTGATCTTCGGCGGCCGGGAACAATTCGAGCTCGCGGGTGCTGACGACTTTCGACCGGCTGGTCTGCCGCGACAGGGCGGCGAAGGCCTGCAATTCGGTCAGGGACGTAAAACGCTGATCGGCCGGACGCGACGCCCATTGCCGGTGCACCTGAGTAAGCGTGGTCATGGTGTTTAACTCCTATTCAGATCAGGAGGGGGCGGGTTGCCCGCTCCTGACGCCTCGCCCCTCACAAGCTGCTGCTCGTGAGGGGGGAGGCCGTGCTGGTGGGAGCAGCCGCAGGGATTAAACTCAGCCTGAAGCTGAGCCCATCTCGTCTGACAGGACTCCGACAGAGGCCGTGCCCGAAACCGCTCCTGCCGGTGGTCCCGGGCACGATCGCGATGGCCTGATGGCTCCGACGCCCGACGCCCCCTCAACGTCTGCTGAGAGGGCGGGGCGGGTTATTCGTCGTCGGTGAACTTGGCAGGGATCTCGAGCAGCGGGCCGGTCTCGGCCTCATTCTCGTAAAGAAATCCGCTGAGGCCGTACCCGGGAACTCCGAAACTGGGATCGAGGGCCGATCGCGCCGCAGGATGATGTCGCCGGCGACGAGTTCGAGGCTGTCGGGGATCACCTTAACGTTGGTGACCGCAGTCTTGCGAGCGTTGTCGCTGTCCATCTCCTGGGTATCCCAGGCGATATCGTCGCTCACCGCCATCGCACAGGCCGCATCGAGGGTTTCGGCCTCGACGACAATGTGCTGGCACATCGGCACCAGGTACTGGCGCTCGTCACATATTTGGGCATCGGGGATTCTCCGGTTGGATGTTCCAACGCCCCGACCCCCGCCAACTCCTGTGAGCGGGCGTGTGGTGGGGCTCAGCCGGCGCCGAATGGCTTCAGGCCAAGCTCGGCGAGGCATTCCTTGCAGGCGGCCTCATCGGCGATGTAGCGCTCGAGTGCGTACCCGGCGACACCGCAGATCGAGGCGAACTGGTAGACCATCAGCCGGATCGCCGGATCGTGGCAGATCTTCTTGGTGCCGATGTTCCCGTGCTCGCGGATCTCGCGACAGGCCGCGGCGATCGACAGCGCGATGCCGCTCGGGTTGCAGGCGCCAGGATCAAGAATCGCCAGCGCGTCACGAAAGCGGGTGCCGTGGGGGCGTTTTGCTTCAGACATGAGTGATGTCTCCGTCAGGGCGGGGGGTGCTCCTGACGGCGGAGCCCGACGCACTGCTGCGCGTCGAGCTCAATACAATTTTCGGAGTACTTAGCGCCGGGTCACTTCCTCCGCCGCTTGTCCACAACAGATATGGTTATGGTACAAGTAATTGCAAGGGATAGATCCTAAATTGCATGTAAGCATGATGGTTAAGCGTCCAGAATATCTGTGCCTGTCAGAGCGTAGGTCGTGAACTCTACCGGTTTGCACCGATGGAGGTCTGCAAAGGAATGGTGAATGGACCTTCGCCGGAGCGCGCGGTAACAACCAGGACGCGCCGGAAACAGCCGTTCGCGTGCTCGATTGGCGGCCAGGTTCAGGGTTTGGCCGGGCCGCCTGGCGTTTTTGATGTGGTCGGGGTCGCGGCGTGGCCCTTCTCAAGGACCTTCACGATTTTGGTGGTCGTGCCCCGATTGTCGAATTCGATGTGGACCAAGTAGACGCCGCTTGCGTCTTTCCCGCGATAATCCCAGCTCTCGGGTATATCCTCGTCCTCGTCGCCTGCGTCGGTGCGCCAGGGCTCCCCGAGCAGCGCCGCTACCTGTTTCTCGGTAGTACGGCCGGGGACCACCGAGGCAAGGGTTTTTGCGCTGAACTCTTGCTGCACCCCGAGCTCGGTCGAGGTCGGCGCGGGGAGGCGCTCCAGGCTGATCAGATCGGCCTTTCCCAGGATCAGCTCCCCGTCATGGTGGGCAGGCCCCTGGGTCTGGTGCGGGATGAAGTACCGGAGGTCTCGAAGCTTGACGGCGATGTCGACGCCGGCGGCGTGATCGATCGTCACCGGCGTCGTCTGGTAGATAAGCACATACCCGGCGGGACCAAACCAGCTCCACGTAACCGTCGGCGTCTCGGCCAACATGCCTCCGGCGCCGCCGCTCCGGTCGCGGGAGGTCGCGCCGAGCGATGCCTCGAGCTGAGCAAAAGTTTTCTTCGCCGGCTGCGCTGGAAGGAGTTGGACCGGAACCGTAATGCTGAGCGTGTAGCGGCCGGCCGCCATTTTCGGACAAGACCCTATCAGGGCCCGATCCCCCGCGGGCTGCTTCAAATCCTGCGCCAGCGCAACCGCGCACGAGGTGCACGCCGCGGATTCTCCGTCGGACGTGCATTTCCCTTGCAGGATCAGCGGTTCGCCGGCTGCCTGTGGCGCGCCCTGCGCCGCGACCAGCGGCACGCTGAGCGCCGCCGCGCCGATCAGAAGCAATGCAAAATTCTGCACCTTCACCGCTCCGAAATGCGTCAGCAATCGCCAAGCTCTATCGGAAATGAGCGGCTGACGGGGCCCCGCCGAAGCTGCCGCAAGGACAAGCTTCGGGCGCGGCCCCGTCAGCCCGCGCAGGACGATCCATCATTGAGAATTGTGGGTGTCGTTCATCCCCCCTTCCGCGCCTTGTCCCGTGATGACCTGCGCGGCGTTGCCCGTCAACCGGAGGACCGTCACCCCCGAGCCCGCGCGATCCATGTTGTAGATATAGCCGCGGTCGTCCACTTCCCCGAGGTCGGAAAAGGTCACCTTCGGGCAGAAGGTCGTCGGTAGGAGCCCGCCAGCGCTCGCGCAATTCGGCAGAGTGTTGCCGTTCGGAGCCTGGATGAAGTAGGCGATTTGTCTGGGACTGGTCGGGTCGCGAATGTCCCAGACGTGCACCCCGGCGTTAAAGTATGCCGCGACGATGATCTTGCCGTAATAGGGAGCATAGATTTCCCGATTAAGCTCATGGATCCCGAAGCGCGCCCCCTTTTCGCAGAAATTCCCCGGGAACTGCCCGAGCGCCAAGGTCGCAAACGGCCAGATCGCTTGGGTGAGGTTGCCGTTGGCGTTCACCGTTGGGGTGATGTCGAGCAGCGTCGGGTTCTTCCAATCCTGCGGTGCGCAGTCGTTGGCGGTTTGCTCCGACGTGATCGCCAGAAGATCCCATGTTTGCGGCGTGCCGGCCAGCGAGCTAGCTACCCAGTTCGTCTGTGTTTCCGGGATCGGGACCCCGAAGATCGGGATCGAGGTATGCCCCCCCTGCGACGGTTTCATCGTGACGTAGCTGATCTGCGGATAAAGCAGGTCGGCCTGGGTCGGAAAGTTCGCGCAACTCCCCGAAGCATTTGGGTTTTCCGACGTTTCACAGCCATACACCAGCTTGTCCCGATCAGTGATCTGGACGATGCCGTCCTGGCCGACCCCGTAAGGGAAATACACCTCATGTAGTACAGGCGGGTTGGCGGGATAGCCTACACCTGTGTTTACGTTGTATAGGCCCGCCGAGTACGCCTGATGGACGCCGCCGGGAGGACTGGTGAAGCCCTCATAGCAGTTAGGCCCGGGGGCATTGTAACAGCTTACATAGCCGGCCGAACTGGCCGCTCTCGGCTGCTGCCCGACCAGCCCCCACTCGCGGATGAAGACCGGATTGTGCGGATCGTGCAGATCGAAGATGTAGATGTGCTGCTTCGACCCGCTTTCGTTCCAAACAGGGTTACCGTCATCGTCCGACTGCGCGATCATGTACGCGATGCCGGTGTCGCACTCCCACCAGATGTGGTGGTTGGCGGTCAGAAATTGATTGTTAGTCAGACTGGCGCCCACATTGGTCACGCTCTGGGTGTTGAAGCTGACCGTCTGCATGGACGGGCCGCCGAGCAGGACGCTGATGATGAACGGCGCCTGCGGATTGGTGACGTCCCAGATCTCCTGATTCAACGATCCGCTGTGCCGGATCATGAACCAATGGTTCGAGATATTTTGCGACTCGGTCCCGCCCTGCACCAGCGTGTTGCCGCCGCATACGGCGACATGCGTCGCGCCGCTGCCGGCGGTATTGCTGATCGGGAAGATCGACGGGATGTGATGAACATATACCGGGTTTGCCGGGTTCGTCACGTCGATGAGCGAGGTGCCGTTGCTCTCGGTTTGACCGGTCAGCGGGTTCAAAGCCGAGCCCGGGCTGTTGGCGACGTAGGCGATGTAGCGGCCGTTTTGGTCCTCGATCCAGCCGTCGTCGGAACTGGCGCGGCCTTGGTTGTTGTTAAACCCGACGACCTGCATGTTCCAGATCGACTGCCGGTCAAAGCCCTTCGGCGGGGGCGGGATGTCCGGCGGCAGGCCGGCAGCCCCCTCGTTCCCTAGGGTCTCCGTGACCGTCGGAACGTAGGGCCCATCAGGGAGATAAGGTCCCGGATGTCTCCCGAAAGTTGAACGTCCGATATAAGATCCATTATATTGCGCCCAAGCTTGGCTTGCCAGTCCGATTGTAATTGTAACCGCAAGTGACAGCCAAAAGGCCGGTTTGCGCGTCATGGCGATTGCCCTCCCAAAATGCCTTTTCGGAACGTTAGGTTGTGAAGTTAGCGGGTACCGGTGTTATGGTGTCAAGCGCAAACCGTAACATGTCCGAAGCCCGCGGCGGAGAAGCGCAATCTAGCCCGACCGACCAGCGAGAAACGCCTGTGCCACGGGTCTTGAGCAGATCAGCCATCACCGATACATGCGTGGGTTGCCAGGTCCAGGCGATGGCTCTTGTCACTGGGGTTGACCGACCGGGCGCGCTGGACCAAGCGCCGGCTTCCCGGTCTCCCAAAATCTCCCCCGGGGTCGGCAAGGTCCGGAATGGGGGCACGAAGAGCGATTCCTGCGCCAAGGGCGAACGGCCGTTGTGGGTTTCGAAAGCGGCCGGGGCCATTGATGATTCGCGACGTAGGCCCCTTTTGAGGCAGGTTCAAATTGTAACCTGGTGGCTCGTGGCCATCTCGGCTCGGCGTATGCCGCGATAGCCTCGCCCCACCAATGACCTTCGCAAAAGCTCAGCGATGGCGTCATTGCCCGCTCTCGGTGTTGGTTACCGGCTCCAAAAGTGGCGGAGGCTGGTCGAGCACCTGCCCCGCGAACACCACGCCGGACGTGCTCACGGGTAAACCGGCGCCAGCGTGTGCCCGACCGAGGCCGGATCAATGCAGATGGCCGCCGAGATCGTGCAGAGCGGCTTAACTCGACGGCAGCGACATTAGATCAAGGAGCCTTCCAAACGAATCCTGAAATCCTGACGTCTCCGCATCCATCATCGCCAGATCGCCGGAACATGGGCGGCGACTTCGACGGAGGTTCTGCCCGGCCTTGTCGAGCGCGTCACCTGCCACAATGACGAGAACGGGTTCTGCGTTCTGCAGGTGAAAGCCCGGGGTCAACGCGACCTGATCACGGTTCTCGGCCACGCCGCGATGATCTCGGCCGGCGAGTTCGTCCAGGCGAGCGGCGCGTGGATAACGACCGCACCCACGGCGTCCAATTCAAGGCCTCGTTCCTCAAGGCCACGGCGCCGACCACGATCGAGGGGATCGAGAAATATCTCGGCTCCAGCATGATACGCGGTATCGGGCCGGTCTACGCGAGGAAGCTGATCCGCGCCTTCGGCGAAGCTGTATTCGACATTATCGAGCAAGAGCCGGGCCGCCTGCGCGAGGTGACCGGGATCGGCCCGAAGCGTGCCGAGCGCATCATCGGCGGCTGGGCCGAGCAGGAGGTGATCCGAGAGATCATGCCGTTCCTGCACAGCAACGGCGTCGTCACCTCGTGGGCGGGTGCGCGTCTACAAGACTGGGGCGTTGATGCGGTTCAACTGATTTCGGAGAACTCCGATCGGTTGGCGCACGACATCCGCGGCATCGGGTTTCGGACGGCGGATCAGATTGCAGGCAAGCTCGGCGTCGAGAAGACCGCGCTGATCCGTGTCCGTGCCGGGATCTCCTATGCGCTTGCCGAAGCGATCGCCGACGGGCATTGCGGTCTTCCGGCCGACGAGCTCGTTCCGCTCGCTGAAAAGCTGCTCGAAGTGCCAGCGAAACTCGTCGAAACCGCGCTTTCGAGCACTCGCCGTCGGAAAGCTGCCCTGGCCCTCGATTGACGTCGACAAGGCGATCCCGTGGGTCGAGCAGAGGACGAAACTATCGCTTGCCGGCAGCCAGAAGTCGGCGCTACGGGCAAGGCTGGCCGGCTATACCGTGCCATTTACCCCGTTCGAAGAGGCGATTCGCGACTTCGTCGCCGGGCACCTCGCGACCGGGGACCCGGTATTTGTGATCGGGTGCGACCGGCCTCCCTTGTCCTCTTTAGTCGATGAGCCATGCCTGAACCCCGGGATCGCCCGGCCCTTCCGCCGGTCGATGGCTCACAGGACGAGCGAGTGGCGGAGTTGCGTTGCGCTTGGCGAGCAGTACAATCGCTCGTGCCATCGCCACCCGCGTCGCCCGGCCGTGCCGGGCCGGCTGGGCTCCTCCCTGGCGGTCACAGAGTTGCCACGGATGACGAGACGACACATGTCGAGACTGGACGCTCCCATTCACGCTCCGTTCGCTGAGCCACAAGGCAGTTTTGCGCCTGACGTCGCTGGCAAACAGATCCGCGAATTACCGCAAATACGGACTTCACCAAATCCACCCTGTTTTATCCACTCGAGTTGGCGGACAGGAAAAACATGGTTTTCGTTCCTTTTCCGTCATTTTCCCCAGACCATTTGCTTTTACGAGCCATTCAATGAGGCCATGGCGACGCTGACGCCTGTGGACGCCGTGCAACTCGGTCCGCAGTCCTGGGAATCGGGGCATCCTGGCAGCGCCTCTTATTACCGCGAATATATTCCATTAATTCGCAAATCCGGTGGCGTAAGGCTGTTTCGCCCGGAGATGTCTTATGACTGGTTTATCCCCATCCGTGGGCTGCGTGGTGAGCTGCGCCATGCGGAGCTTAAATATTTGGCGTTCCTGGCTCGATATGCGCAGCGCCGCCGGCAAATCCCGGTTTTTGGGTTTTCCCGATCGCTTGGTCGAATACGTCCAATCAAGCAACATTTTCCAGGTAAACACATTGTAGTCATTCGGAATTTATGGAATCAATGGTCGTCATATCTGTCGCAGAGAGAAATCAACAATCCGTATTTTGTTCGATCTATTTTCTGGGTACTTGGCAGAACCGACCCGTTTTTCGAATATCTTCACGACTACTACCTCGGAGCGAAGCCGCTTACCTGTCACAAAGACGTTACGTCAGGCGTAGCATCGCGGGAACAGCGAAGCGACCAAATATTGGCATCGCTTTCGGACACTGAAATTTTTTCGATTTTTGTAGCTTCTCATATATACCTATACTTACATGCGCGGATGGTAGCCGACTTATTTGTCGACGCGACGAAACTGGCGATCGACGATAAATATCGGCAATCGATGACGAGCAATCTTCGCGAGTTGACAGGTTTACAACTTAGTCTTGCGGACGCACGCGAGAGATTTTCTTTCATAACCGCTGATCATGTTGTAAATCGGGATAGTCTCGAACGTCACGTAAGGATCGCGATCGGAATGTCTGGAGAGGGCCACGAATCAATAGAGTCTCTACGCTTCGCCGAGGAGCTGCTCGAAGCGATCTACACGAAGCGGTCCAGCGAGGAATATTTTGCGCCGACGCGCCGTCGTGTTAGCGGCCTGACAACGGAAAACCTACAGCTAAAGGCAGCGATCGAGGAGCGGGGTGCTGCTGCCGCGGCTGCTGAAGCCAGCTTGGCCGCAGTTCGTGCGGAGCTGGCGGCCGCGTGCGGACGGTGTGCTGATGTGGAACGGCAGCGCGACGAGCGCATGGCGGCTGTGGTGCGAGTCGAGGCCGAGGTCGCGGATTTGCGGGACAGGATCGGCGAGCGCGATGGCGCGGTTGCGGGGGCGGAAGCGCGAGCGGGTGCAGCTGAAGCCAGCTTGGTCGAGGTTCGGGTCGAGCTCGCCGCGCTGCGCGGACAGTTTGCCGATTTGGAACGCGAAGGACAAGAGCGGACAGCAGTCCTGGCGATGTTTAAGGCCGAGGCTGCGGGCCTGCGGGTCAGGGTTGGCGAGCTCGAGGCGGCCGCCGCGGCCGCCGAAGCGCGAGCGAGCGATGCCGAAGCCGGCTCGGCCGAAGCACTAACCGAGAGCATCCGACTGCGTGAAGATATTGAGCGAGCGGAAAAAGATATACGTCAGCGTGGCGCAGTTGAATTTACCCTCCGGGGCGATATCGAGAGTTTGCGTCGTGCGCTCAACCGCGCGGAGCGGGACCGGAGCGAGCGAGCGGAGCAGGCGGAAGCACTTCGGATCGAAGTCGCGGCGCAAGTTGTAACGGTCGAGGCTGCGCAAGCGCGAACCCGCAGGGTCGAGGCGAATCTGGCCGAAACGCGGCAGGAAATCGAGGCAAGGATCGCCGAAGCGCAACAGGAGATCGAGGTTCAGCGGGCGCAACTTGCGGCCGCTGCGGAGGAAAAGTCCGCTCATGATGGGGCAATCGGGACGCTGAGGGCAGAGGTTGCGGCTCTGCGAAGAGATTTCACTACGACGGGGCAAATCGCGCATGAGTTGATGGCCGCCTCGACCGCCGATGTCGTCGATCCAGAAAACGGGCACCAAGCCGGCAACGTGCAATCGGCGATGCCGGGATTGGGCCGCGCGCTGCGAAGCCGCGCTATTGCCCGAGGAGACCGTGCGCGCGATGCGCAGCAATGGCAGCTTGCCGCACGCCATTATCGCAAAGCGCTTGCGCGCGACCCGCTCGATGCCGCCTGCTGGGTACAATATGGTCATGCGCTAAAGGAATTCGGCCGCTTGCCCGAAGCGGAAGCTGCCTATCGGCGATCGCTGGCCTGCGCCCCGAGCGTCGCGGATACGCATCTGCAGCTCGGGCACGTTCTGAAGCTTGAGGGGAGAGCGAAGGCCGCGCAGGCGGCCTATCTGCGCGCCTTCGCGCTCGATCCCGAGATGTCCTCGCCGACTGAGGAGTTGGCGGGGCTCGGCTGGTCGCCGATGCAGCTGACCCAGATGCGCGGGCTGTTGGCAAAGCCCGAAATCGCGCAGCTGCGTTCTCTGCGAGACGCTGCCGATGCGGCCCGCGACCGGCGGGATTGGCCGCAGGCGGCCAAGCTTTATCAAGAGTTCGTTGCGGCCGATCCAACCGATTTCGATATCACCGTGCAGCTCGGCCACGCCTACAAGGAAATGGGCGACCTTGACTTGGCGGCGCAGACCTATTACCGCGTGCTCGAGGCAAACCCGCTCGACGACGATCTGCACCTGCAGATCGGCCACCTGGAGAAATTGCGACGAGATTTCGCGGCGGCAGCCGCCCATTATCAACGCGCGGCGCAGATCAACCCGGCCAACGCGGAGGCGCGGCGCGAAAGCGAGGCGCTGCACAACCGGGTCCGCGAGCGCCACCCGGGGGGAGCTGGGACGACCGGACCGGGCGGAAGGCAGAGCGATCCGCATGACGCCGACGATCTCGTATTTATCGACGCGCGCGCTGGCGAAATCTATCAGCAATTGCTGGCGGCAATGGCCTGAGCGGCCGGGTGGGGGAACGGGATGCGCATTCTGATCGACCTGCAAGGCGCGCAGACCGGCAGCCGGTTCCGCGGCATCGGCCGCTCCTCGCTCGCGCGCGCCAAATCGATCATCCGGAACCGCGGCGATCACGAGATCCTGCTGCTGCTGAACGGGCTCTTCGAAGACACGATCGAGCCGATCAGGGCCGACTTTTCCGCGATCTTGCCGGCCGACAATATCCTGGTCTTCTCGGTGCCTTCGCCGGTCAGCGCACTCGCCGCGGAAAACGCCTGGCGCATCGAAGCCGCGGAATTGATCCGGGAATCGATGATCGATGCGCTGGCGCCGGATGTGCTCTTGATTACGAGCCTCTTCGAGGGGCTGGGCGACGCCGCTGTCGTGTCGATCGGACGCGTGGACAGGGCGACCAGAATCGCAGTCATCCTCCATGACTTGATCCCGTTTCTGGACCCGGAGACGTATCTCGGCGATCCGGTGGCAAGGAAGTGGTATTATTCGAAAATCGAATCCCTGCGCAGGGTCGACCTGGTGCTTGGCGGTTTCCGACTCGGCGCGGTGCGAGGCGGTCGACGCGCTCGGGTTTGACGGGAGCCATGCGGTCGCGGTTTCCTCCGCTGCCGACGACTGTTTCACCAAGGAAAAAGTCTCGCCTGAATTAACCAAAGCGTTGCTGAAAAGAATAGGTATCCGCGGCAAGTTTGTTATGCACGCGGGCAAAATCGAGCCGCGAAAGAATTTCGACGGCCTGATCCGCGCCTTTGGCCTTCTCCCGAAAGCCGTGCGCGAAACGCATCAGCTGGTGTTGGTCGGCGAGCAAGACTCCGGCGAGCGAACTGCGCTTCGTCGGCTCGCGGGCAATGCGGGCTTGGCGCCGGACGGAGTGGTATTTACGGATTATGTCTCTGACAGCGAGCTGGCGGGCCTATATTCGCGGTGCACGCTCTATGTCATGCCGTCTTTTCGCGAAGGATTTGGGCTTCCGGCGCTTGAGGCGATGTCCTGCGGCGCGGCGGTAATCGGTTCGAACACGACCAGCATTCCAGAAGTGATCGGCCGCCGGGACGCGCTGTTCGACCCGCATTCCGACCGGAGCATGGCGGCGCTGATCGAACGAGCGCTTACCGACGGCAAGTTTTGGCGATCGCTGAAAGATCATGCCCGCGACTGGTCGAAGCGGTTCAGCTGGGACCGGTCGACCCGGCTTTCCCTGAGCGCGATGGAGAAACTCGCCCCCGTTCGGACTTCCGACCGGAAAAACCATAATACTTCGGCGCTTCTGGGAAAGATCGCGGCTATCCGAACCGCTGTCGCGCCGGAGCGCAAGGATCTGGTTGCCGCCGCCGACAGCATCGCGAAGAACGAGGGAGGAAATATCTCGATCGAGGCGGGTGCAGGAAACCGCCGTCCGGACGGCCAGTGCCGTTCATTCGCCGTCCGACCCGGTCATCGAGGCCATTCGCCACGAGGCGTGGGGGCGGGAAGACCGGCCCCGAATCCTGTTGCTGAAGCTAGACCATATCGGCGACTTCGTGATGACGCTCGACGCCTTTCGGCTGATTCGCGATACCTGGCCCAAGGCGGAGATAACCCTGGTCTGCGGTCCCTGGAACAAATCCATCGCCGAACAGTCGGGATTGTTCGATAGCATTCTCACCTGCAATTTCTATCCCGACACCACGACCAACTACGACAAAGAAAGCGTGATCAGGCGGGGCCTCGCTGAATTTAGCTCACTGAAGCTCGGCACTTATAACCTAGCGGTTGATCTGCGGTATTTCGACGACAACCGAATCCTGCTATCGCACACGGACGCAGAATATCGTGCCGGCTACGAGGCTGAGGGCGTTCCGCTCGATCTGGCCCTGCCGGTCGGCCCCGAACATGAAACGACGGCGCATATGGGGGCCCGCTCCATGGCCTTGGCGGCAGCCGTCGCGTGGACGTTCGGCACCCCGCCGGGCGGCGCGCGCGATAGGCTCTTGAACGGGCGAACGCCGGTGCGGCATTTCAAGCACGGTGCCGTCGCCGGCATCGCTCCGGGCACCAGGAACGCGCTGAAATCATGGGGGCGGGAGCGTTTCCTGGAGCTGGCGCACCTGTTGCGCGAGCAGGGAGATTTCCGGATCGTTCTGATCGGCGGTGACACCGACCGTTCCGACACTCAATTCATCGCCGAGTCTCTGCCAACAGCGAATGTCGCCGATTTGGCTGGGACATTACCGATCGACGACGTTCCTCCGATTTTCGCCGGCCTCGATCTGTTCATCGGTGGCGATACCGGCACGACCCATATGGCGGCGGCGATGGGCGTGCCGACGATCTGCATCTATTCCGGAGTCACCAATGTCGAGAGTTGGCGGCCGGTCGGGCCGTATGTCGTCACCTTGCGCGCAAGCGTCGCCTGTTCCCCGTGCTTCCTCGCCACGCCCGAGGAATGTCGGTGGGGCAGGCGTTGCATGGATATTCTCCCCGCGCGCGTCGCGGCCGAGGCGATCGAATTGCAGGCGCGGGTGTTGCGTTCGCGGGTAGAAAGCGCGCAAGAGCCGACGCTGTCCGGCAATACCGGCCTGGCAAGCGAAGTCTCGTATGCCGATCGGCGGACAGCGTCGTCCGGATTTGCGCGCTCGCGGCTCCTTGGGGAAAAATCGAAGAGAGACCGCGATGCCGCGAGGGTATGATTGGCGACCAAAATTTCTCAACCCGAACGCACACCAATCCAACCCGGGGAACGATCGATATGAGCGGCGATGAGGCGGAGAACAGCGCCATAGTGCGTATTTTATACAATGCACTGCTGAACAGAAATCCAGACCCAAAAGGCTGGGAATTTTATACCTCGATCCTGGACAGCCGGAAAAAGACGTTGCATCAACTCGGGCTCGACTTTGTGGCAAGTGCCGAGTTTACGAATAAGTCGAGGCTCGCTGGCCGGGAGCTGATGTCGCTGAACGACTATCGGATTTATGCTGGATACAAAGTCGAAGATTTGGCTTTGTTCAACGAGTTTTCGGATGCGAGCCCGCAGCCGAGGAGCGGATTTCTGACGGAGTTTGTCGGCAGTGTGGCACGGATCTCTTTGTTGTGGGATGAATGTCGAGATCTCGATGGTAAGGTCCTGCCGCTGCCGATCCCATGTGATTACCACGCTGACGCCGTCGAATGGATCGGCATGCTCAAAGCGGTTCGGGCGGCGACGGGGTCGTTCGCGGCAATGGAATTTGGCGCCGGGCACGGCCCGTGGATCGCGGCCAGCGCCGCCGCGGCGCGTTTGCGCGGCATAAAAGAGCTGCGTTTGTGCGCCATTGAAGGCGATCCCGGGCGCTTCGCATTCTTACAGCAAAATATCGAAGATAATGATTTGACGAGCCATGACGTCACTTTGATCCAAGCTGCTGTAGGTATTAGCGACGGGTCAGCCAACTGGCCGAGGGTTTCTGACCCCCGCAATACGGCCGGTGCCCGCCCGCTTCGCGACGGAAACCACGACGACGAGGCCTATCTGCGGGACATGACGCAAGACACCGTGCAAGTCGAGGTCGTTTCGGCCAGCCGGCTCCTGAGGTCCAGGCCGATCTGGGATTTTGTTCACATCGACGTGCAGGGCACCGAAGCTGAACTGTGCGCGAGTTCTCTGGAAGCGCTCTCGGAACGCGTTCGGTACTTGGTTGTTGGCACCCATTCGCGAAAGCTCGATGGGGAGGTAATGGAAACGCTCTTGAATGGCGGGTGGCAGTTGGAGCACGAAAAGCCGGCCCGCATGAACTGTGCTCCGTCGCCAACCTTGATCGCGCTGACCGCTGGAGACGGCACGCAAGTGTGGCGCAACCCACGTCTATGAGTCATCCGGCAGCTTGGCGGAACACGGAAAAGGCAGGCACCGGCGGTTAAGATGACCGATCCGCGTTGCCGTGTTCGACTGGGATCAGCCGGCTATCTCGCAAAGGGCGATCGTCGTACCGGCGACATATACCAGGTTTCTGAGGCGTGGATCACTCCTCTGATGTTCCTCAAGCACCTCGGTTACGCCACGCCATACACTGTTGTAATCGTGCCAGGCAATTAGGCCAGGACGATCCCCGATCAATCTTAATGCAACTTCCGTATCGTTGCGAACATAGGGGGCAGCGTGACTCGCATCAACGAATACAAAATCGACTTCGCCATGCCACCGAGAAAAATCAAAGCTGGCTGTGTCACCAAACAGCTGAACGATCTTTCCCGAGGCCGCAGCGTTTACGAAGCGAGTGCCGGATGCGCCTTTGTCGATATACTTGCGCTCCGCGGGATGCAGATCCAGAAGGGCGCTGTCCATCTGCGACCGCGGCAAGTCTATCGTGTAGGTGATTGTCTGGTCTGGCGTGTTCGCTGCAAGATTGAGCGCCGTTCGCCCGTCGAAAGTACCCAATTCGAAGACGACATCAGGGGCACGCTGAGCAACAAGATGATTCAACACCACCAGTTCCAAAAACGAAACATTCCCGTCGGCGCCGTCCGGCTCGATAATCCGGATGGGAATACCGAAGCGGCAAACTTTGCTCATCGACACCGGTTGGAGCGCCGGCGCCGGGAGCGCTGCTGGTCGGCCCATTACCGTTGACTGAAACTCCGGTGACTGGGTGAAGGCACGGCGCAGCTCGTCCGTGGACGAAAGGTGAGCTGCATGCGCGGCAACCACCTGTTCGTTTTCGGCCTCGCGTCCAAGAAGGAGGCGATAGGCAGCTCTGACGTCCTCTTCGCTAACCACAGCGCTTCACCGTTTTACTGATAAATGTAAGTTCGACGCGATAGGCCACCCCAGCCCGGAACGGATGAAAACGATGCAATTCCCCACATGAAGTCAAGGGACGGCCTTTACCCAGGTTACGGGCACACACCTTGTGTCCTTAGTAACTTGCGCAGAAGCTGCAGCGAGCGTGGTTTGAGCATAAGAAACAATCTAAGAGGGAACCTTGTCGAGACTACACTATTATACGTATCGTTCTCTACCAAAACGGATCGTGCGCAAAGGAGCTGGCAACTATGCGAAACACGGATAGGGATTGGCAGACAATTGCCGAGACCGCGCCCTGTATGGAGTCCTGGTCCATGACGAGTTTCTTAGCCCCACGGCAGAAGCCCTATCTGAGTTTTTCGCGACAGGTGAGAACGATGTCAGGGCGACGTTGACCACGATTCGCTCACAGCTCGGCGCCTTCAATCCAAAGTCGGCGCTCGATTTTGGCTGCGGTCCAGGTCGCCAACTTATTCCGATCGCGCGCGAGAGCGGCGACGCTTACGGGGTGGATGTCAGCGATCGCATGCTGGCGCTTGCCCGGGGTCACATTGCCGATGCCGGGGTGAATGCGGCTGTTGGCAAGGATTTTCCGGACAGGACATTCGATTGGGTGAATTCCTCGATCGTGATACAGCATATCCCGCCGCGTCGAGGCTATGACATTCTTCGCAAGCTTTGGCAGATCCTCAACCCCGATGGGGTCATCAGCGTCCATCTCACGATCTACCACGACGGCGGCGGCACCGCAGAGCTAATAAGGGATTTAGCCCGGTACAGCTATGACGGCGAGCAGCTTGTGAATTACGTGGACGCCAGCGAGGCGGCCGTCGGCAGCATGTCGATGTACGATTATGATCTCAGCCGCGTTTTCTCGGTGTTCGACTTCCCTGACCGCCAGCCGATACATCTGGTAAAGACAATTCACGGCGCGAGCCACGGGGTCATCCTCTACGCACGAAAACTGGCAGCAAGCCCGTGAACCGTTCCGAGGAAACTGGTGGAGTACAGGTTGCCAGACCTGCCCGACGCGATGCGGTGAAATCTGCAGTTCCGCTCCACAGCTGTCGCATATGGCTATATGCGGCAACGGTATTTCTTACAGCCGCATCTTCTCTGAGTACCGCGTTTGCTCAACGCGGCGAGGCCCAAACAGCTCCGACGATTGCTGACCGGGTTTCGGTTGCGGCGACGAATGCGGCGCTCCCCGGCTTGCGAGCAGCGGATCGGCGCATGGTCGTGCGCGAGGGTGTCGATTCGCCCGGTGATGCGCCGCCGCTGACGTTTCGACTGTCGCCCGGCCCTTGTGCCGCCGCGGACGGCTATGTGGAAGTGGCACTCGCCGATGGCGGCTGCGCGCGGGCGGTCATCCCGGCCTCGGGGCTCGATCCGAGACAAGAGGGCGCCAAGTTCGACGGCAAGACCGACGACACCGCCTCCCTGCAGCGCGCCTTCACTTATATCGCCAGACATTCGGCAAGGCTGGAGCTGCCGGCCGGCAGCGCCCGCTTTTCGGCGATGCTGACGATCCCGTCCGGGTACAATCGATTCACCATCGCCGGCGCCGGCGACAATTCGGTTCTGCAATACGCCGGGACCGGCACGACCAACGATTTGATCGAAATCGGCACTCCGGGCAGCAACCGGGCCAATAGCGGCCTCACCCTGACCGGGTTTCGCATCACCAGCGCGACGCGAATGTCCGGGGGTGCCGCGCTGCATTTGTGGCACGTCGTGCTGTCGCGCGTCGATCCGGTCATCGACAGCCAGGCCGGCAGCGGCAAATTTTATGACGGGATCTGGTTCGACGAATGCGACGTCGTCGATGTGCCGGAGGTCGAGATGGCCGGTGCTTCTCACGATGTCGTGCTGCTCAATGGTTCACGGCGATCGGAACATTGGTGGCCGAATTACGTCACCGAAATTCGGTTTGGCCGCGGCAAGATTTCACCGGCGAACTCGCAGACAGCGGCCGGCACATTGCCGCTGAACGGGGTTCATGTCGCCGGCGGGGTCGGCGGGCTGTCGTTCGAACTCGGTCGACATCATTGCCAACCAGCACAATGTCACGATCGACCAAGCTGTCACCCATACCGGCAACCAGACGGTGACGTTTGGCCCCACCACCTATCTCGACATCTCGCAGCATGACGACATCGTGATCGACGACAACAGCCCGCCGGCGCAGTGGCAGGGCGGCACCAAGCTGATCGATTTCGACGGCTGGATCGCCAGCGGGGGGCAGTGGGGAACCAAGGACACGACGGCCAACTGCGTCAATGTCGAGGCGTTTGCCGGCGGCAGGGTTCTGCTGCGCGGCAATGTGGTCGGGGCGTGCATGGACCACGGGGTCTACGACCAGGACGCTACGGCAGCGGTCGAGGTCGCATCGTCGGAGGATTTCTACAATAATGGCCATTACGATGTTGCGAGCTCGGTCAAGAGACCGCAGATCGCGGTGACCAACGCGCGCTTCAGCGGCCAAGGCGGCCCGGCGTTCGACGCCAATACGCTGACCTCGACCTTGCCGATGTACACCGGCAAGATCGCAATGACGACGCCGGTGGCACTGGCGATCGGCGGCTCGACGCGCGGCATTACCTATTCCGAGCGAAGAAGCTATTACCAGCTCCTCGGCAATCTGGTCATGATTGATTTTGGCCTTAATCTGTCGAGCAAGGGACCGAACAGCGGGCCGCTGACACTGATCGATCTGCCGAGCGGCCAGACGCCGAATGCGGCATTGGGCGGCGGCGGCTCCGTGCATTATTACACCGGCTGGAATGCGCTTGCCGGTAATCTCGATTTGTCCGTCGACAGCCTGGGCCGGCCCTTCGCCAACATCTATCAATCGACCGCACGCGGCATCGCCCCAACCTTCGACACCAACCTCACCGACGGATCGACGCTGTGGGGCGAACTGCAGTATTTCCGCTGACGCACTCAGCACGCGCAGCTAAAGTTCGAACCATGGCCCGTCAGCGGGAACCATATGCCGGCCGACCCAATCGTAAAACTTGAGGTCCTCGGCGTTCTTGTCGTAAATCGTCAAACGAAGGCGCCGGTCGAGATCGGAGAGTTCGACGTATCTGGTCGATACGTTTGCCCGATCGAATCGAGTAATTCCGCGATAGCGAATGTAGTCATCAACTTGCTGAAAGCGGATGATCTTCAGATCGAGGATGGCGGCGTTGTCGAGCACCGATTCGAGTTGGGGCTCGGTGCCCAAAGCCAGGCAGGTCGGATTGTCCGGCACGAGCAGGGCGACGATCTTTGGCGCGAGCTCGATCGCACGGCGCCGATCCGGCAAAAACGGGTCGTCTGGCAGCTCGAGAGTGTTCCGCCAGCCGACCACGTCGGGGTGGTTGGGGTTGCCGCAAAGCAGGGTCAGCACATAGTTGATCCTGGAAAGGCAGGCGTCGATCGGATCGCGCAGGATCGTATATGCGGTATCCCAACCGCGTTTCAGATTATTGGTCAAAATCCGGCTGGTCGGCGGGTGCCCGAAGATGAACACGTGCCGGGTCTGTGGATCGGTAAGCCGCAACACCGTGTCTCGTAGATAACCGAGTATCGTCGCGAACCAGCCGTTGTCATATCCCGGGAACAAGTGGAGCGGGCAAAACCGGGGATCGGCTCGGAATGCCTCGAAGACCGTGCTTCCGCCTGATTTGGGAATGTGAAAGAAGAATTCGCGCGTGAGATGCGGGAATTCGCGCTGCAGGATGATGTCGTGCCGATCCATGAATTCGTGCGAGCACAGGATCTCGCTGATGCGGCGCGACGGGAACAGCACCAGTTCCCTCGCCTCGGCGGCGGTCTCCGGGCTGCGCCCCAGCAGCTCCTCGATATAGAACCGGGCAAATTGGCTCGGCCCGCGCCGGCGCAGATTCTCGTCCAGTTTCCGCAGACCCGCATCGTAGCCGTCCGGATCCGCGACGGCGCGAAAGACGCGCTCGAGCAGCGCCCGATAGCGGAACGGTTCAAGCTCCGACCCGGGTGATCCGCCGGGAATTGCCCCCGGTTCGGCGCTCGGACTGGCGTCGGGCCGCCCGACCGGGGAAAGCTCGGTTGAAAATGAGGTATCCGTCAATTCAGTAGTCGCTTGCAGCGGCATCGGCAGGTTCTTCCCGTCAGCAATTGCTCAACAGCGCGCGCCCGTCGGAACTCAGAATATTATAACGCGATCTCGGTTCCGATCAGGGTTCGTCGTGCTGCTCGGCGGCATGTGGGTCCGGAGGCGAATCGAGCGGATCGCTGCGAAAAAACGCCCGCAGAGGCTTGATCGTGATCAGATTGGACATACCGGTCATTGCCTCTTCGAGCAGCATAACCCGGGCCAGAGCGTCGCCGCCCGGCGCGTAACCGATCGAGGCGACGCCAAACCACAAATACTCGCGCTCGTCGATCCCGGCGGCGATCTCCCCGTCGACATCGAACTCCACGGCCACTTGTCCATTGTCGGCGGTCGCGTGCAGCAGCAGAAACCGTCGGGCGCCGGCTTCCACCCTGATGACCGGATAATTCGTACCGTTGACGCCGATGCGCAGCGGCACCGCCTCGAGCCCGGCCACTGTAAAGACCTCGATCATAACCAAGATCGCTGCAGTCTCGCGCGCTTCGCTGGCGAATGCGATCCTGCCGCTGCGGCCCCGCATCCAGCGGCCAAAACTCTCGACCGCGTCCCATGAGAGATCGCAGGCGAATTGCACGAACGCCGAATCTCCGCTCCGCAGAAACTCAGGAATGTTCTCATGGTGCCCGAATCGGTGCATCTGCCCCGGCGTCGCGCGCGGTGGCTCGACGGTCTTGGCGACGTCGCCCCAACCCTCGCGCAGGGTGCGGATGATGGCTATGGCGTCAGCAGCGACCTCGTGCCATTCCCGCGGCGTGAAGCTTTCCCGGATCCGAAGCGCTCTCTGTTCGAGATATTCCGGGTCTTCGACCAGCCGCAACATTTTCTCGTAGCCGTCGCTGTCGTTGAACGGGTCGACGTAATCGACGAAGTCGCCGGCGATCTCCGAAACCGAGCCGCTGCTCGACGCGACACACGGCCGGCCGTGCACGAGACTGGCTGCGACCGGGGACGCCCACCCGTCCGCGATGCTCGGGAACACGGTAAACAGCGCCGATCGATAGAGCATGGCGAGTTCTGCGCCGGACAGATCGGTCAGCGTTACGACTTGCCCGTTGAAATCGCCCGTCGCCTCAACTTGGCTCAGAATTCTCATCCCCTCGCCATCCCGGCCTGCCGACGAAGACCAGCTGAGGTACGTTGCCACCGCCGCGCTGAGTGAGGCGTTTCCAAATTCGTAATAAATAAGCATGGTTCGCCGCAGCTTCGATCGGTGACACATACAATACATATTTTTCCTTGAGCAATCGGGCGACAGCGTTGGACAGATGGGTCGTTTTTACCGGGTCATCGGCAATGACGTCAGAGGGCTTCAGTGTCCGGATCGTGGCCGGGGCGATGCGGCTTTCAACAGCAAAGTCTTCGATTGCCCGAGCCGAATGCTCCGAGACGCAGAGAACGAAATCGGCAACACGGAGGATCGCCGATAGCCCAGACCTGAATGCTTCCACGAACTCCCTTGTGCAGAATTCGGGGTGGCTAATCGGAGTCGTATCGTGGATCAGCACGCCGATGCGCACGCTTTGACGCCCCAGGTCGATGATCCGCTCGATCAAAGTCTCCGAAACCCAGAATTCGCCAAGTATCAACAACACATCGCCGGCAATCGGCTGATATCGGCGGCCGCGGCTCGCGGCTGACCGAGCAATGCTCCGCAACCGCACGTGCTCGATCTCGTCGCCTGACGATACGCTGGCGAGTTCACCGACAAAACCCGCGTCGATGACGACGTAGCACGGCCGATCGTGAGCCTCCGACAAAAACTGGATGCCGGGGCGGTGTTCGGCTGACGTCGCAACGATTGCGTTGGCGAGGCCGAGCTCGAATCGCTGGATGTCCGAAACTGCTGCCTGCTGGTCCGGATTGAAAAACAGATCGGAAAGGTCGACGAACGTCATCGGCTGCCGTGGCCCGGCCGAGCGCTGGGCCAGCGGCAGGTCTTCGCTGCCGATACCGAACTCGGCGAGCTCCTGCCGCGCATCGACCAGCATATCGTCGAGCCGCGCCGCCTCGCGATACGCAGCGATCGCACCCGAGAAGTTGCGCATGCGTTTGTAGAGATGGCCGAGTTGCAGATGGGTATCAGCCACCTCCGGAGCCAAGCTCAGGCTCTTTTCATAGGCGGTCTCCGCCTCGCCCAAATTCCCCGATTCCTTCAGCGCATGGCCGAGCTGCACCCAGATCGGCGCTTCCTCCACCCGCTGCGCCAAGTACTGGCGGTAAAACCTGGCAGCGTCCGCCCACCTTCGGTTGTCCCGCGCCACGTCCGCGGCCGACAGCAATTGCCGCACGTTCTCCGATTGGCTCGATGGCTGGACGTCTCCCTGGTCGCGGCTGCGCCTGTTGAGAATGAACGCCATTACATTAACCTGAACGCGATTCCCGCGGCGATCAGAAGCGACTTCGCGATGTTTTGTCAAGCCGGCTAAGACGCGCGCGGCGGTCAGGATTTTTCAGCCGATCACGCTCGGAAATACGCCGTGCTGCACGGAGAGCGGCACGCCGTCCCGGAATGCCGCTCTGGTTCCGCCTCTAGGGCTTTGCCGGGCGCTACAATTGCCCGACACCGGCGCGGGCACAGTCCTCGTCCTGCTGAGCGGTGCCGCCGCTAACGCCACAGGCACCCTCGACGACTCCATTGCGGATGATCGGAACCGCACCCTGGCCCATGATCATGTGGCCGCCCTCGGCCGTGGCAACTCCGCGCGGCGTCGGCTGGTCGGCGCGTTCCGCCATCTCGCCGCTGGGACGGCCGAACGCCGCCGAGGCAACGGCCTTGCCCTGGCTGGCATAGGCGCTCGCCCATATCGCGTTGTCCATGCGCTGAAATGCGACCGGTCGACCGCCGGCATCGCAGACAGACGAGCTGATCTTGATATTCAGATCCTCTGCTTTTGCCAAGGCGCCCCGAATGATCCGATTGGCCTCTTCCAAAGTAAGACTCATCGATTGTTTCCTCGGTTTGAGATGTTGATGTTTGCCCACCGGCGTGACAATAGCGCGTCGCGGCAATTGTCGTGCACGACCCCGACGCTCCGGATGACCACCATCCACCGGTCCGCGAACAGGCAGGCGGCAGTCGCGCAGGAGAGCGATGTGAGCAGCCGGCGGGGCATGCTAGAGACCGCACTATATCCGACCGTGAAGCGCTTCCTGGAAGCAGCGGGCTTTGAGGTGAAGGGGGAGGTCTGCGGCTGCGACATCGTCGCGGTGCGCGATGCGGAGCCGGAGCGGCTCGCCATCGTGGAAATGAAGCTCGGCTTCAGCCTCGATCTGCTGCTGCAGGCGGTGGAGCGCATGCGGGCAGCGGATGAGGTGTGGCTTGCAGTCCCGGCGACACGGCGCGGACGCGACCGAGATCCACGCGTGCACCGGCTATGCCGGCTCCTCGGTCTCGGTATCATGGCAGTCAACGTCGCGCGCGATCGGATCGAGGTGCTCGCCGAACCTGGGCCGTATCGACCGCGATCGGATCAGCGTCGGCGCCGGCGGCTGCTCAGCGAGCATGCACGTCGAAGAGGTGACCCGTCACCGGGCGGCTCGACACGCCAGCCGGTGGTAACGGCCTATCGGCAACGGGCCCTAGCCTGTGCTGCGGCGCTGCAGCCAGGTCCCAGCCGGCCTCGTGATTTGCGAGATATAGCGCCCGATGCCGGCCGGATTCTGCTGCGCAACGTGTACGGTTGGTTTGAGCGCACGCAGCCTGGCATATATCGGCTTACCGAGCTTGGCGAGGCAGCTTTGCGGCGCGGTGATGTACGGAGATTTGTCTCAGGGCAGTGAGAGGGGGGTACTCCGAGGATTGCTGAAGTCCGTAAAGAGGAGCACCCCCAATGCCACAGGCTGTGACGATCGCGAGCTGACCGAGAGCATTCGAGTTGGTGAAGGGCATGCAAGGGCAGGGGGTGGAGTGGGACGAGTGCTGCCGGGGTCTGGGGCGCCAGGCGATTGCCGCCATCCTGACCGGGCAGATGGGGCAAGCGATCGACGATCACCTTGAGCGGATGGCGGTGCTCGACCGGGCCGACCGGCGCAATGGCTCGTATCGGCGGCATCTGCTGACCGAACTCGGCGAGATCGAGCTGGCGGTTCCGCGCACCCGCCGCTTTGCGCCGATTGCGGTGCTGCGCGCCTATGCGCGGCGCGCCGAGCAACTCGATCGGATGATCCTGGCCTGCTTTGTGCTGGGTCTTTCGGTGCGCAAGGTCGGCCAGGCGCTGCTGCCGATCCTGAGGCGGCCGATCAGCCCGGCGAGGGTGAGCAAGGTGGCCAAACAACTCGACCGGGTGGTCGCCGCCTTTTCATGCCCGGCCGCTCAGGGAGCTACCGAGTGCTGATGCTCGATAGCGTCGTGCTCGCCCGCAAGACCGGCGCCGGCGCGATCCGGCGCCCGGTCCTGGTCGCGCTCGGGCTGCGCCCGGACGGCAAGAAGGAGGTCATCGACTTCCGCCTGGCGCACCGCGAGAGCGCTGCCGAATGGGAGCGCTTTCTCGGCGACCTGATCCGCCGCGGCCTCACCGGCGACAGCCTCGAGATGATCTGCGTCGACGGCGGCAGCGGGCTCTTGGCCTCGCTGCCGACCGCCTTTCCTGCGGTTCCCGTCCAGCGCTGCTGGGCGCACAAGATTGCGCAATGTGCTGGCCAAGGTGCGCCGGGCCGACCAGTGCGCCGGGCCGACCAGTGCGCCGTCAAGGCCGATCTGCAGGCCCGTCCGCAACGCCAAAACCCTGCCCCAGGCGCGCTCCGCCGCCCGCCGCTTCGCCGATCACATTGGGAAGCCGACTATCCCAAAGCGGTCGCCTGCCTGCGCGGCGATCTCGACGAACTCCTTACCTGCTGGCGCTACAAATCGCTGAACGCAAACGGGTCAGAACCACCAACGCCATCGAACGGCGTTTTCGCAAAGTCAGACGGCGAACCCGGCCGATGGGCGTCTTTCCGACCGCACCTCGATGGACCGCATCCTGTTCGCCGTCTGCATCCACGAAAACCAAAAACCAGGGCCTCAGCACCCCTCACTTGCTGACACAAACCTTTTGACGTCACCTTGCGGCGCTGGCTGAATACGCTCCCCGAAACGGGGCCAGATACGAAGCTCGCGTCGTGAAGACGGCACCAGCGCCGACGCGTTCCATCGGGCTGCTGATTCCGGAGCAGGCCGGCCACTGATTCCGGAATGAAGTCGGCCACCGATTCCGATTTGAACTCGGCGATTCCGATTTCGAAGTCGGCCACCCTCGGGTGGCGATCGCTCGACCACTGGGCGGGAGATGCGCCTTTGCTCGTCATGATCATGACGGGCGGGGAGCGATGCCGGCCGAGAGAGTGTCGAGCGACGCGTACGAGAGATCCCGCGCCTCGAGCACGAGTGCGGTGCGACGGACCGGGCGATCGCCCGATCGTTGGGGATTGCGCGCAGCACGGTGGCTGTAACCCTCGATCGCCTGGCGGCGGCGGAGCTGCGCTGGCCGCTGCCGGCATCGCTGAGCAACCGAGTTCTGCAGGCGATGCGCTATGCCGGCCCCGGCAGCCAGCGCGGCTCGCGGCGCAAGGCCGAGCCGGATTGGACCCATGTCCGTCATGAGCTGTGCCGTCCCGGCGTCACCCTGATGCTGCTGTGGGAGGAGTACCGGCAGGCTGTCAATCAGCGGGGAAGCGGGACCCGGGATCAGCGCCGAATAGGGACCCATACCGGTGGTTGAGAAGCGGTCGTCCCCAGAGTCCATGGGGAGGTGCTGTGGGCCCCCGGGGTCGATCCGCAACCTCGACCGCCTCACGCCCGAAGCTCCGGCCACCCATACCTCATTGTGTGTCCACCAAATACAGATGTCACCGTCTCTGCCATTTTGAAATGTCACTGTCGTCGAGGTCGGCGTCGGGCGGGCGCGGAGCCCCCGGCGCGCAGCGCAGCGCTCGACCGACGACCGTCGCATCGGCGCTCGAAGCCGCACCGGTTGTTCTACCGAGCGGGCGTCAGCCCGCTCGGCTCGCAGGGATCTCAGCCGACCTTGAACAGACGAGCGTCGCGCTGATCGCGCCGACGCGGCGCCCTGTGGCTGCGATGTTCGGGTTCGCGACGAAGCTGCTCCTGGCGGAAGGCGAGCGCGGCGCCGAGCCGCTTGTTCTCGACAATCGCCGCCTGCGAGACCTGGCGCAGCTTGTCAAAGGTCCGATAGGCCAGTTCGACACCCTGATAGCGGATCGACAGCCGGCCGTCGGGATGATCGATCACGCTCACCCGCTTGCCGATCGCCGCTTTGGCCTGGTCGCTCGGCTCCACGATGAACAGCACCTTGTCGTATTGCAGGGTCAGCGCCCGTGACAGGGTGCGTTCCTCCTTCCAGGCAAACGCGTCGTCGAGATCGTCGGCGGCACGCAGCCGCAGGTGCAAATCCTTGCTGTTCGACGGCGCTTTGGCAAAGCGCACATTGTAATCGGCCGTGAATGCCGGGAGCAGGGCGTTGCCTTCGGCCAGGGTGCGCACCCCGGCCAGCCGCAATTCCTTGACCAGCCGGTCCTGCAAGGTCTTGTGCGCGCGCTCGACCCGCCCTTTGGCCGGGCTCGAATTGGCGCAGATGATGTCGATGTTGAGCGCATGCAGGGCCCGGCCAAACTGAGTCATGCCGTCGCCGCCCAGTGCTCCCGGATGATTGACCCGGAACACCCCGTGCTTGTCGCTGTAGAACGCCACCGGCTTGCCCCAGGCCTCCAGATAGGCGCGGGCCGCCTGAAAATAGGCGAAAGTCAATTCGCTCTCGACAAATTGCAGATGCATCAGCCGGCTGGTCGCGTCGTCGACAAACACCAGCAACGTGCATTGCGGCCCGCGATCCTCGAACCACCAATGCTCGCAGCCGTCGAACTGCACCAGTTCGCCGATGCACTCGCGCCGGTGACAGGGTTGATGAACCTGCTGGCGCCGTTGCTTGGTCAGCCAAAATCCTGGCCTCGATCACTTGCATAGCGCAAATCTTCTCGCCGATGCTGCCGACGAGTGGTTTCAGTCCACATGTTGCTTCCCCGTGCGTTCTGACACACCGCGGTACCACAACAAACTGAAATCACTCAATTCATTTCGAGCCAGCCTCTAAGTGTCTGACCACGAATTCGGAAAGGTTGCAGTTGGACGCCTCTAACAACTCGATTTTGAGCGATGATTTAAGCTGGTGAGCCGGCCGGGGGACGATTTGCGAGCTGATCGGGGCGGCGGCAAGCCGTTTTGCCTGGGCTACAGGCGGGCCGCGCCAACGCGTTTTCGTCATGCGGGGGTGGTTCGGCCGTTGAGCCAGGCGAGCCGGGAGAAGTTGTAGGCGAGATTGGCGAGGCCGATCTTGACCCGGGCGCGGACCATACCGACGGTGCGGACGAGGAGCCCGAGCCGGCATTTCTGGGCGGCAAAGACGGGCTCGACGCGCGCGCGCACCCGGGCTCGGGTGGCATTGCCGCGGGCGATGTGCGCCGGCATCGTCGCGATCGAGCACCGCGCCGAGCTGCCCGCCGTCATAGGCGGCGGCGTGGGTGATCGTGTAGCGCCGCAAAAAGCCGTGCTCGCGGTCGATGCCGACGTGGTTCTGATAGCCGAACGCCGGCACCGCAATCTCGACCTGACGCTGGGGGCCGTCGCCTGGCGCAGCCTCGCGCCGCTTGCCGCGCTTGATCGTCCAGCCTCCGTCGCGGTCGATCTGGGCGCGCCGCGCCGGTTTCCATTCGGCCGGCACCCCGCCACCTTTGATGATGTCCTTCTGCGCCCGGGTCAGCCGCGGCCGGCGCGCCTCGATCACCGTGGCATCGACGATCTGCCCACCCATCGCCAGCCAGCCCTTGGCCCGCAGCAGTGCGTCAAACCGGGCGAACAACCGCTCCGTCGCGCCGGCCCGCGCCAGCTGTTCGCGGTCCAGCCAGATCGTCTTGGCGTCGGGCACCGGGTCATGCAAGGCCAGCCCGACAAACCGCATAAACGACCGCCGGTCCTTCAGCGGGTATTCGGTCTGGTCGTCCGACAGCGTGTACAGCGTCTGCACGACCAGCACCTTGAACATCCGCACCGCGTCATAAGGCGGCCGGCCGCCCCCTGTTCAAGCCAGGGGCAGGCTCTTGGCCCGATCCGAACCCGCCAGCGCCGCTTCCAGTTCGCCGCGAAACACCGCGCAATCGATCACCGCCGCGCGCCGTTCCAGCGGGTCGCCCGCTGCCGACAATGCTTTCAGCCGCTCATCACCGGCGAAAAAACCGGGTTGGCTTGCCATTACCGATCCCCCACACCCCAACCCCACAGAGCGGGCGATTCGCTATCAAAACAACCGGTTTTTAGAGGCGTCCATCTGCAACAGGTGCAGGAATTCCCACGGTTGGGATACTTGCTTCGTTGGACGAGCGCACAGCACGGCTTGCTGGTGCGGTCAGAACAGCCAAGGACTTTCGCGACGTCGGGTTGCGGCCATGGTTGGAGAAGCGGCGTAAAGCCTCTCCACTGATGTAGCGCATGGATCACTCAAAAGGCCGAAGGTCCACTCAGGGGCGATATTGTTGAAAAACGGCGTAGCGAACGTGGTATAATCTCGCATCACGACAGCTGGGGGCAGTCGATGATGGGGGAGCGGCAAGTCCAGCAGGACGCGCTGTTTTACGAGTTTTCGCTGGAACGGCATGTGCCGGAACGACACCTGCTGCGGTCGATTGATCGGTTTGTTGAACCCGACGAACTGAGGCGCCAACTGGCGCCGTTTTACAGTGCCATTGGCCGGCCTTCGATCGCTCCGGAGCTGATGATCCGACCTTCTCGAAGAACCGCCACGGCCGCTTTCGTGAGAGCGACCTGCTGCGGCGTCTGTTCGAGCAGGTATTGCAGCGCTGCATCGCCGAGGGGCTTGTCGGTGGCGAAGGCTTTGCCGTCGACGCCAGTTTGATCCAGGCCGATGCCAGCGACCGCAACCGCGTCGAAGGTGCCGCGGGTCTGCCCCCGGAAGCGGCGGGTCACGCCGTGGAACAATATCTCGCCGTCCTCGACGATGCGGCGTTTGGTGCTGCAAGCGAGGTGACGCCCCAGTTCATTGCGCCTTCCGATCCAGCCACACGGTGGACAGCCGCCCACCGCGGGCCGGCCTTCTTCGCCTATTCGGCCAACTACCTTGCCAACTACCTTGTTGACGCCGACAACGCGATTATTGTCGATGTCGAGGCGACGACGGCGATCCGCCAGGCCGAAATCCTGGCGGCCAAGCGCATGATCGAGCGTTCGTTGGAGCATTTCGACCTGTATCCCGAGCGCCTGATCGGCGACAGCGCCTATGGCTCGGCCGAGATGCTGAATTGGCTCGTGCATGATCAAGCAAATCCTGAAGCTCGACCGGCTCCGATTGCGCGCGGTCCGAGTGGGGCTCGCGGCGAATTCCACCTCGCCGCCACCGCCCAGAACCTCAGGAAGCTCGCCAAGCTGTTCCCGACAGCTTCGCCGATACCAGCTTGATGAGGGCAATACCCCTCATCAACTCCGCTCGCAGCTCCCAGCTCCGTCGCCCAGATCACTCGAAAATCTACTTCTTCAACGGAATCGGGCATTTTCTGCCGGCCGAGCACGACACCCCCACCGGCTGAGACGCGCTAGAGTAGACCTACGCTGCCAGTGAATAAACCGCTGCGATACATGCTGAACCTGACAATCATTCTTGCGCCGCGTTCCGGTATGCGCCTTGGCTACCGAATAAGCGGGATTTCGCGTTATAAGTCCCGACTTATCGAATAGGCGAGCGGACCGCGTCAGGACACCGAGATGCGCTGGCAAACGCTGCTCTCAGACCGCGGCCCCCCCGCTGGCAACGACGACGACCTGACTATCAAGCGGATCGGCTGTTCTGCTGACACGGAGGCGGCTTATGCGAGGAGCTCGTTCAGTGCAGCTGCCACAGCCTTCGGTTCCGTAATCATGGCGTAATGGCCTCCGCCGATCTCGCGGCAGCACCAACCCGCCTGATATGCCCGCGCCATCAGACCTCGGTAGAGGTCCGACTGCGTGGTCTGGATAAAGGCACGCGGCAGCGCTGCAGCTTGCGGAGAACTTAGCCGCACTGCCTCTGCGAACGGCCGCAACGGATGGGGTTTGAGGCGCGCGGCGACCCAGTCCCGCAACGGATGCCCGGAAAACCTCCGGAGAACATAGGGCGCCGGAGGCACCTTCCACCCGTCGCCCTCGGCCACGGCGGAGGCGCGAAGCTGCTCGGCCATCGTCAGGCCGATCACATCGTCGTTTGATTCCCCCTCGCGCGGCACCGATGCATCCAGGTAGACCAGTCGGCAAATGCGATCGGCTACCCGCTCGGCGACCGCCGTTATGACCGTGCCGCCGTAGCTGTGGCCGACCAGGGTCACGTCGTGCAGGTCCCGGTACTCGAAGAGAGAGACGACGTCGGAAATGTGCGTGTCGAGGTCGATATCCGGGCTCAAGAGATGAGCGCGCTCGCCAAGCCCGGTCAGGGTCCCTGGGATCACCCTATGGCCATCGGCGCGAAGATCGGCGGCCACATGCTGCCAGCACCAGCCGCCAAGCCATGCACCCGGAACGAGCAGAAACGTCGACATGGCATCCGCCCTCCCGATCCAGCGCGCTCAGGTGAAGTCGGGGGAGTAGTCGGTGAGCAGGAGAACGCGATCTTGGATTTCGCCGACAAGCGCGCCTCTATCGCGGGTCGCCTTCTTTATGTCTTCCCATTCCTGGTCCGCCATGAACGCTGCCCACCCTCGGGTTTTGGTCTTTTCGTCCGGCCAGCGGAGCAAATAGACGAACTCGGCTCGCTCGGCACGTTTGGCTTCCCACATGGCGAGGATGTCGAAGCCGTATCGTTTCATGATCCGTGCGGCGTGGTCGCGGAAGCGCGCATGAAAGGAATCCTTGTTCCCCTCGAAGATTTCATAAATGCGCAGTTGGTGGATCATCTTTGGAAATCCCCAGAATGTTGATGGGCTAAGCCGACTTCCTGTAGCTGACGACCTCGTATTCGATGCCGTCTAGGTCGAGGAAATAGAAGCGGCGACCGGGTTCGTAATCGGCGTGGCTGAACGACTTGAGCCCAGCGGCGATCACCCGCGCCTCGGTCGCGTCAAGATCGTCCACTTCCACCGCGATGTGGTTAAGCGGACTACCCTTGACAAAGGCTTGCGGGACCTGATCGGTCTTGCTCGGGGCGTAGAACGCAATGTAATGCTGGTCGGAGCCGACATGGATGTAGCGTCCGCCGTTTTGCCCGGTGCCGCTCCAGCGGACGTGCCAGCCAAACAGCGCCTGCATCAGCGCCGACGCGCGCTCGGGGTCCGGCACGGTGATGTTCACATGCTCAAGACGTGGTCCCGACATCTGATCCTCCTGTGGCGCAAGCGGAGAGCGCTTGCCTCTTGTCGTCCGTAGGACCTGAAGTTAACTTGAGGTCAAGGTATATTTTTTTGTGACGCAAGGACGTGACCCCACCCGCCACGCTATCTATCGGCGAACTCGCGCAAAGAACTGGGCTTTCGGTGTCGGCGATCCGCTTCTACGAAGCGCGCGGCCTAGTGCGGGCCACCCGCAGCGTCGGTAATCAGCGGCAGTTCGCCCGCGCCGACATCCGCCGCCTGTCGTTCGCGCTCATTGCGCAGCAGCTCGGATTTACCCTCTCGGAGATCGAGGTCGAGCTGTCGACCCTGCCGCTCGGGCGGGCCCCCACTCGCGCCGAGTGGCGGGCCATCGGCGGGCGCATGCGCGACGTGCTCGCGGCCAAGATCGCCATGCTGCAAAGAACGCAGGAGCGCTTGGACGGTTGTATCGGATGCGGTTGCCTATCGCTCGCTAGCTGTGCTCTTTACAACCCCGACGACCGCGCGGCGCGCGCCGGTCCCGGGCCGCGGTTTTTGCTGGGGAACCAGGCCTCGGACTTCGCGGACGATTGACCACGCCCGGGATCGCGAGAGACCAGGCCCCGAATTCCGTATCCCCGCGACGCCCTACGATACAAATGTCAACGTTCGCGCGACTGAGGCGCCGACTATTTAAGATAGCCAATGGCCGGTTCGGGGCATGAAGACCAGTCCACGCTACGCCGGTTGACCGGCCGGTCTTTGATCAGAGCGACCGTCGCTGGAAGGCGCCGCAACGGAGGAGACGCGCCGGTAGCAGTCCCCGCGAGCCCCAGAAGATCGGTATGTCGAACAGGTCGTCGCGGTCAGCTGTCGAGATTGGCGTCGGGCGGCAGGTGTACGAACAACACCCGGGCCGGGCCGCCGATCGTGCGTGTGCGATGGCCTCGGCTCCCGACATCGTCCGCCAGAAACATTTCGCCGCTGCTGCACCGGTGCTTCTTGCCGTCGCTGGTTTCGACCTCGAGAGTGCCGGAAAGCACGAAGAGAAGTTGGCGACGGGAGGCTGGGTGCCAGTCCTGATAGAGACCCTCGGGCATATCCGTGACCATCGTGCTTTGCGCCGGCACTACCGCGGAGCGGTGGACGGTATTGCCGAAAGCATCGGTCGCCGCATTGTCGATCGGGATATCGATCTCGATAAATTGTGACCCGCCGTCTGGCGCAGAAGCAAAGCGAACGATTTTCATCAGGACTTTCCCGAAATGGCGCGCCGTTCGGCGCTCGTATAGCCGAGGGCAGTTTATAGGGCCGTTTTGCGCGCGGCGTCAGGGGCCGAGCCGCAACGATGCTTGCCTCAGGCACGGGTATTGGCGACGCTCGCTTAGATGCGGTTGGGGAAGGCAGCGAGCATGATCAAGGGAGAGACGGTGCGGATAGGCTGCGGCGCCGGCACTTCGGACTACCGGCTCGAACCGGCGCTCGAATTGGCCGAAAAGGGCGAGATCGATTATCTCGTCTTCGAGTGCTTGGCCGAGCGAACGATCGCCCGCGAGAACTTGGCCCGCAGCTGCGATGCCGAGCTCGGTTATGCGCCGAGCCTGCACGAGCGGATGCCGCTGGTGCTGCCGGCCTGTGTCGAGCGCAATATTCGGATCGTCAGCAATATGGGTGCGGCCAATCCCGCCGCCGGCGCGCGCGGTGCGCCGGTACGCCGGCGAGCTTGGCCTGCGTGACATCGCCTGTGCGGTGGTGGTCGGCGATGATGTCGGCGAGGTGATCAAGCGCATGCCCGAACTGCCGCTGATGGAAACCGGTGAGCCGCTCGAGACATTGCTGCCGCGGATGGTCTCGGCGAATGCCTATCTCGGCGCCGACACGGTGAAGGCGGGGCTCGACACCGGCGCCGATGTTGTGCTGACCGGCAGGGTCGCCGACCCGTCGCTGTTCCTCGGCACCGTGATGCACCATTTCGGCTGGGATTATGAGGACTGGCCGCGTCTGGCCGCCGGGACCGTCGCCGGACACCTGCTTGAGTGCTCAGGTTCCGTCACCGGCGGCTGTTTTGCCTGGCCGGGCAAGAGGAGGTCGAGGGTCTGGCGCGGCTCGGCTTCCCGCTGGCCGATGTCGGCGCCGACGGCTCGGTCCATATCGGCAAGCCGACCGGGTCTGGCGGCCGGGTCGACGTGATGACCTGTACCGAACAGCTGATCTATGAGATGCACGACCCGGCAAACTACATCACCCCGGACTGCGTCCTCGATATCACCGATGTCACACTGCATCAGGCTGGCGAGGACCGCGTTCGTGTCGAGGGTATGCGCCCGAAGCCGCGCACCGCGACGTACAAGGTCACCGTCGGCTATTTCGACGGCTGGATCGGCGAAGGCGAAGTGTCTTATGCCGGCCCGGATGCCGTTGCGCGAGCCAGGCTGAGCGGCGAGATCGTACGCGAGCGCCTCAAGCTGCGCGGCTTTTCCTACCACGATTTTCGCGTCGACCTGATCGGGATGTCGAGCTTGCATGGCGCGTTGGAGGCGCGCCCGGTGCCGTATGAGGTCCGTCTGCGGGTCGCCGGTCGGGCGCAGGACCGCAAAGCGGCGCACGCGGTCGGTTTCGAGGTGGGACGCTGCACGTCAATGGTCCGGGCAGCGCCGGTGGCGGCATGGACCCCAAAGTACGGCAAGTGCTGGCCGTCAAGTCGGTGCTGTTGCCACGACGTTACGTCAACCCGCAGATCCTGATGGAGGGCGAGGTATGAGCCCCATTGCAACACCGGCTGGGCGACCGATGAAGGTCTACGACCTCGCCCATTGCCGGGCGGGTGACAAGGGCAACACTTCAAACATCTCGGTGATCGCCTATGACGATCGGCATTATCCATTGCTACGCGAGCAGCTGACGCCGGAGCGGGTGACGCGGGCGTTTGCCCATATCGCGAAAGGACCGGTGACCCGTTACGAATTACCGAAGTTGCGCGCCTTCAACTTCGTCATCGAGAACGCGCTCGGCGGTGGCGTAACGATCTCATTGAACCAGGATGTGCACGGCAAGAGCCTCAGCACGGTCATGCTCGAGATCGAGCTTCCACGTGCCGTTGATTGAGTTTCCACAAGGAACAGCGGCGAGATCCGCCTTCCAGCAAAATTCTGCACGGTGCCGGCAATCGCGGCGCTGTCTGCAACGATGAGGGACAATCGATGGAAATTATGCCCGGTTTCACGCTCACCGACATCGAGACGAGCGGTGCGCGCATCCGCCTGCGTCATGGCGGCAGCGGACCGCCGCTGCTCCTGTTGCACGGCAACCCGCTGACCCATATCGCTTGGCACAAAGTGGCGCCGCGGCTGGCCGAGCGGTTTCATGTCGTGGCGGCCGATCTGCGCGGCTACGGCGACAGCTCGGCGCCGCCCGAGGAGCCGAACAGCGCGAACTACTCGTTCCGCGCGATGGCGCAAGACCAGGTCGAGGTCATGCAGGCGCTCGGACGCCTCTAAAAACCGGTGGTTTTTGATAGCGAATCGCCCGCTCTGTGAGGTTGGGGTGTGGGGGATCGGTAATGGCAAGCCAGCCCGGTTTTTTCGCCGGTGATGAGCGGCTGAAAGCATTGTCGGCAGCGGGCGACCCGCTGGAACGGCGCGCGGCGGTGATCGATTGCGCGGTGTTTCGCGGCGAACTGGAAGCGGCGCTGGCGGGTTCGGATCGGGCCAAAAGCCTGCCCCTGGCTTGAACAGGGGGCGGACGGCCGCCTTATGACGCGGTGCGGATGTTCAAGGTGCTGGTCGTGCAGACGCTGTACACGCTGTCGGACGACCAGACCGAATACCCGCTGAAGGACCGGCGGTCGTTTATGCGGTTTGTCGGGCTGGCCTTGCATGACCCGGTGCCCGACGCCAAGACGATCTGGCTGGACCGCGAACAGCTGGCGCGGGCCGGCGCGACGGAGCGGTTGTTCGCCCGGTTTGACGCACTGCTGCGGGCCAAGGGCTGGCTGGCGATGGGTGGGCAGATCGTCGATGCCACGGTGATCGAGGCGCGCCGGCCGCGGCTGACCCGGGCGCAGAAGGACATCATCAAAGGTGGCGGGGTGCCGGCCGAATGGAAACCGGCGCGGCGCGCCCAGATCGACCGCGACGGAGGCTGGACGATCAAGCGCGGCAAGCGGCGCGAGGCTGCGCCAGGCGACGGCCCCCAGCGCCAGGTCGAGATTGCGGTGCCGGCGTTCGGCTATCAGAACCACGTCGGCATCGACCGCGAGCACGGCTTTTTGCGGCGCTACACGATCGTAAGCGTCGGCTGATTACCGCGGCTTGGTTTTGGTCGGCGTTGTGCGGCGACGGTTTGCGATCCGGGCGATCCGGGCCTTGACATGCTGTTCGTCGAAGGCGTTTGGATCGGAGTCGCCGAACCAATCTTCGACGTTGTGATGCTCTGGGTGCTCGGGATCGGCGAGGATTTCGAGCTGGGCATAGAAGCCGGCGATTCCGCCGCAATCCTCGGGAGGTGCCGCCTGCTCGCCGGCGAGGTAGCGCGGATAGGCCGATCCTGGATCGGCCGTGCGAGGTTTGGTCAGGGTGAGCAGATGTTCCCAGCAATCGCCGAAGTCGTAGATGTAGGATAGCTTCGTTGTCCGTGGCCGAAGCAGCGCCTGGAGGGTCAGCTTGGCGGCTCGACTGCTGCCGAGGCGCTCGCGACCGACGGCGAACTCCCAGAGATGGGCGTCCTCCCATCCCATGGCGGCCTGAACGACCGCATGCAGCTGCTTGAGCGTCATCGACGTCGGCACCTCGATCTCGCGCCAGATCGGCGGATCGCTGCCGAGGAGATCGAGGCGTAGCGTCGCAATCATATTGGAAGGGAGGCTATCGTCGACGCTCATGCCGCCAGTTTGGCAGGCGGCCCCTGCCAGTTCCACGGCAACAGTTCGGCCAGACGATTGATCGGATGGCCTGTGGTCATGCGGTCAATCGCGTCGGCGAGGTAGCCCTCGGGGTCGAGGCCATTGAGCTTTGCGCTCTCCAGCACGGTGTAGAGGATCGCGGCCCGCTCACCGCCCGCCTCCGAGCCCAGGAACAGGAAGTTCTTGCGGGTGATGGCAATGCCGCGCAGGGCACGCTCGGCGACGTTATTGTCAATCGCGGGCCGACCATCGCCGGCATAGCGGGCCAGCGCCTCCCAGCGGCTGAGCGCGTACTGGATCGCTTTTGCGAGTGCGTTCTTCGATGACAGCCGGCGGCGCTGTGCGGTCAGCCAGTCGCGCAAGGCATCGAGGATCACCGCGGCACGGTTGTGCCGCGCCGCCAGCCGGGTTTCGGCCGGCTGGCCGGTGATCTCGGCTTCGATCCGATAGAGCTCGCCGATCCGTTTGAGCGCTTCCTCGGCGATCGGCGACTTGGTCGATTCGAACACGTCGTAAAACTTGCGCCGGGCATGGGCCCAACACGCGGCGTGGATCAGCGGCGCCCTCGGCCGACCTGGTCTTTGGCGGATGGCGGTCGCGTCAGGGCGGCGTAGCCGCTGAAGGCGTCGGCCTGGATCGCGCCGCGAAAGAGGGCCAGATGATCGCGCGGCCGCTCGCCGCGGCGGTCGGGGCTGAAACGATAATATGCTGCCGGTGCCCGCCCACCCTGCCAGGGTCGCTCGTCAACCACATGGGTCCATAGCCGCCCGGTCCGGGTCTTGCCATTGCCCGGTGCCAGCACGGCGATCGGCGTGTCGTCGGTGTGGATGATTGGCGCCGCCGTAACATGGGCGCCGATCAGCTCGGCCAGCGGCGTCACCCACCAGGCGGCATGCCCGACCCAGTCGGCCAGGGTGGCGCGCTCGATCTCGATGCCTTCACGCGCGAGGATCGCCGATTGGCGGTAAAGCGGCAGCCCGTCGAGGTATTTGCTGACCACGACATTGGCGACCAGGCCCGGTCCGGGTCGACCCTTTTCGATCGGCAGATCGGGCATCGGCGCCTGGATGATGCGCTCGCAGCAGCGGCAGCTGAGTTTGGGCCGAATATGGCGGATCACCTTGAGCCGCGCCGGGATCTTCTCCAGGACCTCGGTGACGTCCGCGCCGAGCTTGGCAAAACGGGTGCCGCCGCAGCCCGGGCAGACCGAGCCCGGATCATGGACGATCTCCTCGCGCGGCAGATGATTGGGCAGCGGCCGTCGCACCGGCTGACGCCGTTCGCGGCGCGGCTGATCAGGGACACGCGGCGCCGCCGGC
This sequence comes from uncultured Alphaproteobacteria bacterium, assembly GCA_963703665.1. GTDB lineage: Bacteria > Pseudomonadota > Alphaproteobacteria > ATCC43930 > CGMCC-115725 > AP-15. The sequence continues at coordinate 440,809 of CAVPFB010000004.1, forward strand.
GATGTGCGCGCTGCTTCGCTCTCCTCCAGATCTTCCAGCATCAGCTCGAGCTGCTCGATCTGGGTATCGAGCTTCTCCGAGGAGCGCCCGAATTGCATGCGGCGCAGCTGGGCAAGCTGGACCTTGTACTGTTCGATCCGCCGCCGGGCGCCGGTCAGTTCGGCCCGCGCTTCCGCCAATTCCGCTTCGCGCGCGGCCAGCAGGGCGCGCAGCTCGGCGATCTCTTGAATGGGGTCGGTGGCATCTGGCATCAACCAAGAGTTTACACCCGCGTTCATTGAGCGGTATCGGCATCGTACCCGCCTGAGTCACTATGTCGCGCCGTTCAGCCGGGTGCCTTAGCCGGCCACCTCCGGGGCCCAACTGCGGCGTGGCGCCCGCCAATCGATGCCCTCCAGCAGCATCGACAATTGCGCTGCCGTCAGCACCACTGACCCGTCCTTCGCCTGCGGCCAGAGAAACCGGCCGCGCTCCAGCCGTTTGGCAAACAGGCACAAGCCTTGCCCATCCCACCACAGCACCTTGAGCAGATCGCCGCGGCGACCGCGGAACACGAACAGCGCGCCGCCATGGGGGTCGAGACGCAAGGTCGTCTGTACCCGCGCCGCCAGCCCGTCAAAGCCTTTCCTCATGTCGGTGACGCCGCACGCCAGATAGACGCGGACGTTGCCCGGAATGCCGATCACGGCAGCGCCGATAAGACCCGGCGCAATGCCGCCTCGTCGACCGCGCCGGTCAGGCGCAGCTTCACCCCCGAGGGCAGTTCCACCTCGATTGTGCCATCTGCCCGCCGATCGGGTTCGGGTGGCGTCGGCATCGGATCAACCGGTGCTGCGGCCCGTGGAAGCTCCTCGACCGGCGGGGCCAATCTCACCGGCGCAAACCCGGTCAGCTCGCCGGTGCGGAACTGCCGGCGCCACGTGTAAAGCTGGCCGCTGCTGATCCCGTGCAGCCGGCACACCAGAGAGGGCGACGATCCTGGCGCCACGCTCTGTGCCAGGATCCGAAGCTTTTCTTCGAGGCTCCAGCGCCGGCGCCGCTCCGGACCGGTGAGAACCTCGCCATGGACCTCCCGAGCCCTCGTATGAGCGCTCCCGAGGTCCTCCTTATCGACCACCTCCACGTCATCCATTGCACCGCTGCCCGCAAAAGAGCGGCAGCATCCAGCTCAACACGCCGAGTGCAAGACGACCTTCAGCTGACGCTTACACACGATCACCCACGCCGCCGCCTATGACGGCGGGCAGCTCGGCGCGGTGCTCGATCGCGACAACACCGCCAGCGATGTGGGGGCCGAGACCGCTTACCGCTCGGTGGCCAATCTGGCTCTGCTCGAGCGCCGCGGCCTGAAGCCGCAATTCCGGCGCAAAAAGCCCCGCGGCCGCAAGATGCCGGCGCACATCGCCCGCGGCAATGCCACCCGAGCCCGGGTGCGCGCGCGTCGAGCCCGTCTTTGCCGCCCAGAAATGCCGGCTCGGGCTCCTCGTCCGCACCGTCGGTATGGTCCGCGCCCGGGTCAAGATCGGCCTCGCCAATCTCGCCTACAACTTCTCCCGGCTCGCCTGGCTCAACGCCCGAACCACCCCCGCATGACGAAAACGCGTTGGCGCGGCCCGCCTGTAGCCCAGCCAAAACGGCTTGCCGCCCCCCCGATCAGCTCGCCAATCGTCCGCCGACCGGCTCACCAGCTTAAATCATCGCTCAAAATCGAGTTGTTAGAGGCGTCCCATTGATGAAGTCGCTAAAGGCTGCAACGGCGTGGGCGAGGGGCCGCCTCTCGTGCTTTTCACTCTGAAAAATTGGCTGCCGAGACCAGGTCGATAAAGTCCGGACACTCGAACCCATGGACGTGTCTTCGCACGGCCTCGCTCATCCACGTCAATGCCACCGAGGGCGGGTCTTTCTGTTCGCGCGAGAACAGGGCGTCGACGAAGACCTTCTTGAAGTTGTCGCGCGGCAGCGCTTCGATCGTCTGTGCGACCACTGTCGGCGGCAGCTTCTCGAGCCCGAGGCCCATCACATCGATGGACGCCCCGATATGGACAAGGGCGACTTCCGGGGCGCGGCGGAGAGCAATGCCGTTTGAGGTATGCAGCGCGATCGCCTCCCAAACGGCCGCGCTCCGCTCCGCTGCGACGCCTTTGCCTAAGAGGAACTTTTCCGCCGCGTCCGCGCCCACGACCTCGAAGCGACCCGCCAGGGCGCCGAACCGCTCGGTCAAGCCGAGATCGTGCAGGGCACCTCCAAGAAAGAAGAGTTCTTCATCGAAACCGATCCTTTCCGCCCGGGCGGCAAGGCCGCCGAAAACAAAGGTTCTCAGGACATGTTTATAGATTGACGCGTGGCTTTCTTTTTTGACCAGGTCCAGCGCTGCGACAGCGAGCCTGCTGTCCGGTATCCTGATTCCCGCGATTTCACGCATGCTATCTTTTCGTGCTCGAAAGCTGACCGCCTCAATATTCAAACCACTGTTGCAGCGCTTGGTTCTTCTCGTCGATGAAGGGCGAGTACAGATGTTCGATCGCGACGTCGGGCGGGGAGATCAATATCGACTTGGCGTGCGTGAGCGCGTCGAAGCCATACTTTCCGTAGTAGTGGCCCATCCCAGCCAACCCGGTACCGCCAAACGGCATGGTTTCGACGAACAGGTGAACGTTCACCAAGTTCACCCCGCCCCGCCGTAGGAGAGCTCGCCGATGAACCGGTCGATGGTCTTCTGGGTGCGGCTGAACACGAAGCCGGCAAGCGGTCGCGGCGTTGCCGCAATCCGCTCGAACGCCTCGTTGAGGGAGTTGTAGGTCAGGATCGATAAGACCGGCCCGAAGACTTCGTCCGCCATGACGTTGTCAACCCACGTGACGGGATAAAGAAGCGTGGGATCGAGGTAGTGCGCTTCCGGATCGGACTTGCCGCCGGCGATCACCTTGGCGGGGTCGATGAGCGAGGCCAGCCGATCGACCGCATGCGCATTGATGATGCGCGAATAGTCGGAATTGGATTTCGGGTCTTCACCAAATAGCTCGACCAGCGCCTTCTTGGCTTCTGCGACAAAATCCTCTGCGACGAACTCGTGGACATAGGCGTAGCCCGGCGAGGTGCACCATTGCCCGCCCCAAGCCATCGCGCCCAAACGATTTTCTTCGCAGCGTCGGGAATGTTTGCGGTTTCGTCCACAAGCGCCGGGTTCATCCCGCCGAGTTCGAGTAGGACGGGGGTAAGGTTTTCCGCGGCGGCCCGCGCGACGATCTTCCCGACAAGAGTGCTGCCGGTGAAAAAGATGAAATCGAACTTCAGTTTCAAAAGTTCAGTGTTTTGCTCCTTGCCGCCGGCGACCGAGGTCACGGCGCTCGGATCGAAATACTGCGGGATAAGCTCGAGCAGTACCTTGGTCGTCGCCACGAGCGCTTCACTGAGTGTGAGAATACAGGTGTTGCCGGCCGCGAGTGCCGCGAGCGCCGGGCGGATCAACAAGAGCAACGGTCCATTGAACGGGCCGATGATCGGTGCCACGCCGTAAGGCTCGCGGTGAATCATCCCTTTGTGGCCGGTTTCGGCCAGGAAACGCGGCACCGGCGCTTCGACCGGCTTCATCCACTCCTTTAGCTGGCTCTTCTGGACCTCCACCTCGCCCGCGGATGCCTGGGTCTCGAAAATGTATTCCTGCGAGGCGGTCTTGAAGTCTTCGGCCATCGCCCCCTGAAAGCGCCGCTCGTTCTCTCTGATCATGCGGGCCATGCGGTCGAGTTGGTCGACGCGCCATTGGTAGCTGCGCGTGACACCCGAGGCGAAAAGCGCCTTCTGCGCATCGAAGGTGTCCTGGAACCGATTCATAGGGGTTCACCTCAAAGCTCTGGATTGGCTTCGATTTGCTTGGCGCCGAGAACCGGACTGACCCAGGGTCTGCGCCGGCGCACGAATAGCTCCCACACCAGGGGGAATCATTCGTTGGAATCGAGGGTCCCAGCCTTGACCATCATCAGATCCGGGGTCAGGTCGGGCTCGGTGGTCAGCGGTGAACCGCAGCGCGGGCAGTAGCGGCGCAACACCCTGAGCCCACTCGTCCCGATATCGTCGCAAACCGCCGTTTCCCCAGCGATTGTCATCGCACTTCGGTGGATGAAGATGATTGTCGAGAAGGCGCTGCCGGATTGTGGCCGGCATCTGTCACAATGGCAAAGGCCGTCCACCATCGGCCGTTCGGTGATTGTGTAGGAGACCGCGCCGCACATGCAGCGGCCCGTTAGCGTGTCCGGGACTTGGGGTGCGTCGTCGCTCATGGCTCTCCTTTCGACATTGAGGCCGCAGTCGGCGGCGCTCAGGTCATCGTCAGAACCATCCTGAAGCGGGCTTGTCCGGACATCATTTTCGCGTAGGCCTCCGGGGCCCGCTCGAGCGGCATAGTCTCGACCATGGCGGCGACGTCGCTGAGCGCGCTGAACCTGAGCGTCGCGTCGCCGGCCGCCGGGGTTCCCGTCAGGGCTCCCGCGACACCAAGGCTCTTGAACAACAGTTCAAACGCCGACAGCTCGATTGGCTCATCGGTGGCGCCCAGCGAGATGACCACGCCGCCGCGTCGCAAGCCCTTGACGGCCGCGGCAACCGCCTTACCGCCCGAGGCGGTGACCAACACCACCTGCGCGCCACCACGCTCCTGGAGCGCCTTGGCGATATCCGTGACGGCGCTGTCGACGTAATGATGCGCGCCCAATTTCTTCGCCAGCTCGGCCTTGTCACCGCCGCCGCGATCGATCGCGATCACCTCGAAGCCCATGTGGCGAGCGTATTGCACGCCAAGGTGACCCAGCCCGCCGACCCCAAGCACCGCGACCAAGTCTCCCGCCCTTGCCGGCGAATTTCGCAACGCGCTGAAGGTCGTTAGGCCGGCGCATAGCAAGGGCGCGGCATCGACCGATGAGAGCTCGTCCGGCACGGCCATCAGGCTGCTCGCCTTCGCGATCATCACCTCGGCATAGCCGCCGTTCTGCTGCACTCCAGTGAAGCCCTGGTTTACGCAGTTCACAAGGTCGCCGTCTCGGCAGTATTCGCAATGCCCGCAGCTGCCGCCGAGGAAGCCGACGCCGACGCGTTGACCCATCACCCAGCCTTCCACCCCCTCGCCGACCAGATCGATCCGTCCTACGACCTCGTGGCCGGGCACCCTCGGCCATTCGATCGGCAAGATCCCCTCCACCGTCGCGGAATCCGAATGGCACACGCCGCAGGCCTCAACGCGGATGCGGACATACCCCGCCGACGGGTCAAGCAGCGGCTTTTCGGTCAGCTCCAGCTTGCCCGGACCAACAGCATGGACGGCCCGATACGTTTTCTCGGCCCCGGGCATTCACCTCTCCCATTGTCGCGCGGAGAGCGCTTTGAGATGCGAAGCCTGGAGTTAAGCCCTTCCCATCGCTGTCTCATATGTCGTATTTGCCACCTTTCAGGACATAGAGAACGCTAATGCATCGCGTCGGGTTTGTGACGTTCGCCGGTTTTGGAGCGATGGGGCTCGCGGGGCTCAGTGCGTTCGAAACCGCAAACCTCACCAATGGGGAACAAGTCTACGAGATCACGCTCCTCTCCGAGACCGGAGGCCTCGTGCCCTGCTCGACGGGGTTCTCGGTCATGACCGAACCATTCACAGACACCGTATTCGACACCTTAATCGTCGGAGCAACGCCGCGTCTCGACGACCCGATGCTCGGTGTCGTGGCCTTCATCCGACAAAGCCTGAAGACCGCGCGGCGCGTTGCCGGGCCCTGCACCGGTGCGTTTCTGCTTGCCGCGGCTGGCGCGCTGAACGGTCGTAGAGCTACCACTCACTGGCTGTTCTCGCGCGAGCTTGCAGCGCGCTATCCGGAGCTCACACTGGATGTGGATCGCATCTACATCGTTGATGGCCCGATCTGGACATCGGCAGGCGTGACCGCGAGTATCGATCTCACCCTGGCGATGGTGGAGAAAGATCTCGGTGCCGAGATCGCCCGCGAGGTCGCCCGCAAAATGGTGGTCTACCATCGCCGCGCCGGCGGCCAGTCGCAGTTTTCAACCCTGCTGGAACTAGAGCCCAAGTCCGACCGCATTCAACGGGCTCTGGATTACGCAGGCCGAAACTTGAAAAAACCGCTTTCGGTAGACGAGCTGGCCACGGCGGCGGCATTAAGCCCGCGGCAATTCAGCCGGGCATTTCGCGCTGAGACAGGCCAGTCGCCGGCGAGAGCGATCGAGCACCTGCGCGTCGAAGCTGCTCGCGTGCTGATCGAACAGGGCCGCCACGCCGTGGACGCAATCGCCGAGCAGGCCGGTTTTGGCAACCGCGAGCGCATGCGCCGCGCTTTCTTACGAACGATCGGCCAGCCGCCGCAGACAATTCGGCGAAATTCCAGGGCCATGTGATCGTACGTCTGAGCACTCATCGACCGGGTGTCCGATATCTTTCAATGTCCGAAACGGGGCATGAAGACCAGTTCTCGCCACCGAGGCCGAATGGCCGGTGTCGGTTGGGTGACGCGACCTTCGCCGGGATCGGCAGCAAGGAGGATTGGTGCCGAGAAAGGAAGACGATCGAGAAACGGCGCCTAGGCGCCGCCCTCGCTGAACCGCCACACCGGGATGCCGAGCTTCCTGGCCTTGTCGGCGAGGTTGGCGGAGATGCCGGAGCTGGGGAAGACCACGACGCCGATCGGTCAGGAGTTCGAGCATCTGGTCGTTGCGCTTGAACGGCGCCGCATTGCGGTGCCGGGTCCAATCGGGCTTGAAGACAACCTGTGCGACCTTGCGATTGTCGGCCCAGCAGGCGGCGATGCGCTCAGCTCCGCGCGGACTGCCACCATGCAGCAGCATCATGTCGGGGCGCTTGGCGCGAACCTTGTCGAGCGTGGCCCAGATGCGCTGGTGATCGTTGCAGTCGGTGCCGCCGTGAAGGCGATGCGGGTTCCGGCGGGCGCCAGGACTTCCGTGTCGGCGCGTCTGCGGGCGGCGAGGAATTCGCGGCTGTCGATCATCGAGGCGGTTAGAGTCCGGTGGTTGACCATCGACCCGATGCGCGGGCGCCAATTGGTGCCGGTCGCCGCTTCGAACAATTCGGCGCTATGCTCGCGGAAGAACTCGAAAGCGTTACGCCGTTCGATGAGGCTGATGCCCTGGCCGATCAGGCGTTCGAGCTCGACCGACTTGACCTCGGAGCCATCCTGCTCATTCTGGCTCTTGCGCTGTGCCTGCTCGTTGCTTTCTAGCTCGCCTTCGATGCGGTCGATTTTGCGATGGAACAGGTTGACCAAGGACCAGAGCAGATCGGGGAGATCGTCCTCCAGGCGCGTGTCGTTCAGCATGGAGCTAAGAGCAGCGACCGCGGCGTCGAGGTGCCTCTCGACGGCGTCGGCTTCGGGCAGTGGCCGCCGGGCGACGCCGCACGGGTGCGCATGGCACCGCCGAATTTGCGCAGAAACAGCACCTGCGCCGCTTCGCTGGCTTCGTAGGCGTCCTTCCACACCCAGGCGCCCTCGGCATCGGAGGCTCCGAAGGCCGCCTCCATCGCCGAATGCAAAGCGCGGGTGTCGAGCGCGCGGCCTTGCCCGAGTAATTGGGCGAGCGCGGTCGCGGCCTCGAAGAGCCCCCAGGTCTTGTCTGGGGCAACGGAGGTTGCGAACAGCGGAAGGGTCGCCGAAGACAGCGCCGCGGCGGAAGGAGTGGTGAGCATCGGGAGGTTCTCCGGAAAGCGGGGGCGGGGCCGATCCGCGAAGCGCTCTCTTTCCCTTCCCGGATCTCACCTCCGGGCCACGGCCCTTTCCCTCTTCATGGCTCGACGTGGCGCTTGATCAGGCGGGCGAGATCTGACGGCCGGTGCAGCAGATCGAGCGCAGCGAAATTGTTGCGGCCGCCGGTGTAGTCGCGCCGGCCCACGCAGGTCCGGAACAGGATGCCGGTGTCACTGCCGGTTGCCGGTTGGCTCACCTGCACATAGAGGCGATCAGCATGGATCGTCGCTTCACCGGATACGGCAATACCTCCCTCGTTCCTGCGAAGGTCATAGTCGTTTGGAGCGAGGCCGACGGCGTCGGCCAATTCGAGGAGCCGGCGGCGGGCCTCGCGGTGAAAGCGTTGCTTGCGATCAGCGTCGCAGGCAACGCGTTTGCGGAAATCGAATAGGATGGTGGATGCGTTCGGCATGGGGGGATGCTCCGGGAGCGCGGGGTTGCCGCCCCTCGGAGCCGGTCCAGGAGGCGGAAGCCCGGCGGAACGCTCTTTTCCGGCGGGCTCACCCGTCTCGCTGCCGCCCTTTCCCTCTTGCCGAGATGCCGGGCGCGGACGTGCCCCTAGCCCGGATATCTCACCGCGCGGCTGCTGAGGTTGGATGTTCCGCGGGCAGCTTGGTTGTCGGCGTTTTGGGACCGAGGGCTGCTGTTTTGAGCCTGATTGAGGCGCGGTTGAGCGGTCGCGGACTGTGCGACGGCGCGGGGTTATGTGGCTCGCGGTTTCTGGTTGGTCAGCGGGCGGCACCCGCGAGTCGGGCATGGGCCAATCGGAACTCGTGCGGCCACGGGCAGCCGGATGCCATGGCGACGTGGACGCGGCGGACGCTGATCCGCACCAGGGCGCCGATTTTGAGCAGCACCAAGCGGATGGTGCGGCAAGTGGCGGCGGCGAACTGGGTGTGGGCGAAGCCGATCCGGCGCACCGCGCAGAGCAGCACATAGGCCATCGAGGCGAACCATGGGCGCAGCTGGTTGGCGCGCATGGTCGCGGCGGACGTCCGGTCGGCGAAGAGGTCGAGCTGGCATTCCTTGATGCGGTTCTCCATCTCGCCGCGCGCGCAATAGACCGTCTCGTAGAGGTCGCGCGCCCCGGCCGCTTTGGGCTTGAGGCTGGTGACGACGAAACGCGGGTTGGGGTCGCCCTTTGTGCATTCGGCCTTGCCGATGACCCGGCGCCGTCGGCTCCCACTCTCGAGCGTGGTCCCCATGAAGTCGCGGAAGCGGCGCGCCGGGTGGCCGGTGGCTTTGCTTTCCGCGGCCGCCTCGGCCAATTCGGCGCCGATCTCGACTTCCAGACGCGCATTTCGGGCCAGGCCGAACAGGTAATCGACCCGGTTCGCCTCGCACCACGCCATCAGCGCCTCGCGGGCAAAGCCGGAATCGGCGCGCCGCAACACCCGCACGCGCGGCCAGCGCGCCCGGACCTGGGCGACGATCCGGGCCACTTCCTCGATTGATCCGGCCGCGCCGTCGATGTTGGAACGCCGCAGCCTGGCCGCCAGCAAGTGGCGGCCGCAGAAGACGTAGAGCGGCAGGTAGCAAGAGCCATCGTAATAGCCGTGAAAGAACCGGCCCTCTTGATGACCGTGGACCGGGTCGTCGGTGGCGTCGAGGTCGAGGATGATCTGCCGGGGCGCCCGCTTGTGCGCTTCCACGAAGAGCTCCACGAACAGCCGCTCGATCGCCGCCGGATCGTGGGCGATCTTGTGGTAGCGGGTCGGCTCCGGCCGGCTCAGTTCGAGGCGGTTCAGCGTCGATTTCCCGGCCAGCGGCGCGCAGTCCGAACGCCGCGCCGCCAGCTTGCCGGCAAGCACCGCCATCACCGGGTCGTGGCGCAGCTGGTCATGATCGCTCACATCCTCGTGGCCCAGCGCGATCCCGAACACCCGCTGGCCGACCAGCGTCGCCACCTCATGCTCGACCAGATCCGGCCTGCGGGCATCGACAAAGCACGACGCGAACCGGTCGACCAGGCCGATCGCCCGGTCGCTCGCACCCAACAGCAGCGCGCCGGCATCCGAGGTCATCGCTCCACCAGCAAAATCGGCCGCCACGCGACGCCCTTCCACCGGTGCAAAAAGCATCGTCGTCGGGTTACACTCTGTGGGCATCGGGGACCTCCTCTGTAACCGGATAAGCCTTTGTCACAGAAGAATTATCCCTCGTTCAGAGCCCCGATGCACCAACCTCCGTGAGATATCCGGGCTAAACCCGCGTCGGCCGGACGCTGTTGTGCACGACGACCAAAGAGTGGATCAACTGGGCGACATGGTCAGCTCAGTTCCAGCGCTGCGTCGGCTGAGAGAGCTTCTCCCCGAGGCGCATTTGGTCGGATTGGTGTCGTTTGCCAATGCCGAGCTCGCTCGCACCCTCGTTCTCTTCGACGAGGTGAGGATATCGCCGAGCAAATTACGCGCGGCGCCGGTGATCGCGATCGCGCCCGCCGAGACGCGCTGGAGCAGGTGAGCGCAGCGGTTGGATGCCGGCTGGATGACGACCCGCTGCTGCGCCTGCTGGCTGTCGTGCTGGAGGCCGGATTGCTGCGCGCCGCGTCGGCATTGCTGCGATTTGCGGTCGCCACCCACCCCAGTCGCCACGGCGTATTGGTCGGCATCAGCCAGATCCTGAAGTACGCGGGTCATTTCAAGGCCGCGCTCGGAATTTTGCGGCAAATACCGCGCCGCGAGGAGCGCATGGAACCCGAATCGGCCGAGTTCGACGCATTCCTGGAGCGTGCGTCCTCGAGAGGATATGCGGGAACTTCGAGGAAGCCGCGCGCAAATTTATGGAGTGCCTGTCATTCGATCCGGAGAACCGGCTCATCAAAGAGGAGCTCCTCACAGTATTGCCGGAAACCGGGAAATACGCGAGGTCATCAGCCGCATCGGCAGCCTGGATCCGGAGTTGCGGGACTTGGCGCGACAGCGCCGATGGTACCGCTTGCACCTGGAGGGCTGGAATTCTCATCTGACGCCGAGCCGGTTGGACGAGGCCGGTGCCGACGAGCTGCTGCTGGAGATGGCGCCCGACATCCTCGAGGCACACGCAGACACTCATTCCGACGAGCCGTCGGACCGCGTCGAAATCGTGCAATTGGGTTGGGAGCGGCGCCGCAGCCAATGGGGCGAGCTCCCGGTGTTGAGGGGGATCGAATTGATCCAAGTCCGCGTCACCTCCTGGGTCCCGCTGGCCGCCATGCGGGTGCGTTTCGACTGAAAAACGGTCTGCCGGGAAGAGGTCCGGGCTCACCCGGCCGATCGCTCCGGGCGGTACCGCGAATACATGTTCAATGCCTGGCTCGATGCCGCACCGCTTCGGCCCGGGCTCCAAGACCTGCAGCTCTATTTCGAGGAAGGCGGGGGCGCTTACCGCACCCGTGAAGAACTCGTCTTTGTCGAGCGGCCAAGAACCGGCGATCGGCATCGGTGCCGCAGCGGTGCGGTGGATGCTGCTCGGATTGTCCCTACTATCGCTGTTCGGATTGCGACTTCCTTTTTGCCACGATCCATGATCAACACGATAACAGCCAGATTTATGACAGCGCATATTGGGCAGAGGAGTGGGACGATAAAAATGCCGCGTCCTGCCGATTTCGGCCGCAACGACCGGAGAAAGGCGCCGGGAAACAGTATCCAGCCGCCGTATGGCTGGCAATCCGGCCCGAAGAAGGTCCGCGAATAGCCACTGCCGTCGCGGGCGCCCCCCCGGTCGCATAGCCGTTCGCGACCCGGTAGAGTTCGTACCCGTCGCCATCGCCCGGGTGCATGACCCCGTACGGTTCGAAGTAATCGAAATCGGCATCGATGGCCGCAACCACGGTACGGGTATGCACATCGATGATCGGGCGGGCGTCGTGCCGCTGATACCCATTTGGGTGGTCGCCGTTCTTGCCGGGCTGATCGTGCCGCAAATAGGCATCGGATCATGCAACCCGAGCCGACGCTCCCGCGAGCCCGTCGGGCAACCGCCATACGGGTCGACGGCAAGGGCAAACGACTTTGCGGTTGCTGCCTGCTCAGGCCTGGGGAAGCTCAAGCAAAGGCGCGGCGGATCCGGCCCCAATCTTCGATCGCGTGCTCCTGGCCGGGGACGACCTGGATCGCGATCTCGGTGTAGCCGGCATCGGCCAGGGCGTCGATCCGCCGTTTGATCTCGGGCTCGGTCGCGGTGATGGTGGTTTGGCGGATCAGCTCGGCGGTCACGAACGGCCGCTCCTCGGGCTTGACGAACATCAGATGGCCGCGGTGGTTTTCAAGGTAATGCGCGCCCTGCGGTCGGAACTTGCGCGCCAATTCGACATAGCGGGCGACGGTCTCGGCGATCGCGGGCGGGATCGGCGTCGCATTCGGAAGCCCGGCCAGCGCCTGATCGGCGGCGCGGTGCAGCAGCATCGCCGCGCGCGGCCCGGCTTGGGCGATCGCGCGGGGGCTGTCGGCAGGCTCGCCGTCAGAGAGGATCGCGCCGCCGGTCAGCACGATCGAGTCGAGCGCCTCGGCGTCATGTCCAGCGGCTTCGCGGCGCGAACGCATCTCGCGCAGCGCGGCGCTCGCCGCCGCGGCATCGCCGATCGTGCTGATCCAGCCGGCGCCGAGCCTGGCGGTCAGCGCCCGCGCCCGCGGCCCCGTAGCGGCGATGTAGAGGCGGGATCGGATCCTTTGTGTTGATCAGGCCGAGCTCGGGATTGAGCAGACGGATCAGCCGGTGCTTGCCTTCGATCTCGGCCTCGACCGTCTCCTCGCGTAAGAGCGCCATGACGACGCGGATATAGTCCTCCATCTGCGCGAGCCTGACCGCGCCCAGCCCCATCGCGCGCCTTCCGGTAAAGCCGGTGCCGACGCCGAAATCGATCCGACCCGGCGCCAGCTTGTTCAGCGAGGCAAAGGCGTTCGCGGCCACTGCGGCGAGGCGGTTCGACGGGATCAGCACGCCGGTGCCGAGCCGAATGCGCGTCGTTTTGACTGCGGCGACGGCCATCGCCACAAACGGGTCGGCGCTCAGCATCTGGGTGTCGTAGAACCAGGCGCGGCCAAACCCCAGCTCCTCGGCGCGCCGCACCAGGCGCCAGGAATCGGCATCGGTCGGGATGGCGATGGCGAATTTCATTCTTTTTCCCCGCGCCGGCAGCGCCGAGGAAATAGACCAGCGCCTGAGCGCGGAGGCCGCAGGACGCGGCGCTCCATCGCAAGCCGGCGTCGATTGCGCATCGCTCCGCCTGCCCACGGGGTCCTTTGCGGTGAGGCGCAGGCTTCAGCGCTTGGAGAATTGGAAGCTGCGCCGGGCCTTGGCCTTGCCATATTTTTTGCGCTCGACGACGCGGCTGTCGCGGGTCAAAAAGCCCTGGCTCTTCAGCAATGGGCGCAGGCCCGGCTCGTAATAGGTCAGTGCCTTGCTGATGCCGTGGCGCACGGCACCCGCCTGGCCGGAGAGCCCACCGCCCTTGACCGTGCAGACGACATCGAACTGGCCAAGGCGATTGGCCGCGACAAAGGGCTGGCTGATCAGCATGCGCAGCACCGGGCGGGCGAAATAGACCGGGCTTTCCCGATCGTTGACCTTGATCGCCCCGTTGCCGGGCTTGATCCACACCCGGGCGACCGCGTTCTTGCGCTTGCCGGTGGCATAGGCCCGGCCGAAGGCGTCGAGCCGCGGCTGCACATCGATCGGCATCGCCGCGGTCGGAGCGGCCGGTGCTGCCGGAACCGCACGCGCCGCCTGCATCGCCTGGCGCAGGCTGCCGAGACCCTGAAAGGTCTGCCCGCCGCCCCGTTGTCCGGCGGGCTGGCCGCCGCCAGGCGGATTGGTCGGTTGATCGTTGTCGGCCATCGTGTCTAAGCCCTCACATTCTTGCGGTTCATCGCGCCGACATCGAGCGGGATCGGCTGCTGCGCCGCGTGCGGGTGGTCGGGCCCGGCGAACACCCGCAGGTTTTTCATGACCCGACGCCCGAGCGGCCCGCGCGGCACCATCCGCTCGACCGCCTTTTCAACGACCCGCTCCGGGTGCCTGCCGGCGAGGATGGCGCCCTTGCTGCGCCCCTTGATGCCGCCCGGATAGCCGGTGTGCCAGTAGAAGATGTCGTCCTGGCGCTTGTTGCCGGTCAGCTCGACCTTTTCGGCATTGATCACGATGATGTTGTCGCCGCAATCCATGTGCGGCGTGAAGGTGGGCTTGTGCTTGCCGCGCAGCCGGCTGGCGAGGATCGCGGCGAGCCGGCCCAGCACCAGACCGTCGGCGTCGACCAGCAGCCATTTCTTGTCGATATCGGACGGCTTTGCGGAAAAGGTTTTCATCGCCCTGGCCAAAAGCGCCTGCTCCCGCATTGCCGCGGGCCCGGCAGAGCTGCGGATTTAGGCGATTGGCGGGTTCCGGTCAAGGCGCAGCGCTCCACGGCGTCGCGGGCTGGATGTCAGGCGAGGCTCTTCGACGCCATCTCGTAGGTGTTTTTGCTGAGGCCGGGGGCCGCGAGCACGCGTTCGAGCTGGCCCCGCATCAGCGCCTGGCGCGCCGGGTCGTGCCGGCGCCACATGCCGAGCGGCTGGACCAACCGCGCCGCATTCGTCGGGTTGCCCGGATCGATGGCGATGACCTCGTCGGCGAGCAGCGCATAGCCGGCGCCGCTGGCGTCGTGAAAGCGCACCTGGTTGCCCTGCGCGAAAGCGCCGACGAGCGCGCGCACCCGGTTCGGGTTCCGGCGGTCATAGGCCGGATGCGTCGTCAGCTCGCGCACCCGCTGCGGGGTTTGCGGCAATGACGAGCGCGCCTGCAGGCCGAACCATTTGTCGACGACCAACGGGTCGTGCGACCAGCGGCGAAAGAATTCGGCCAGCGCCGCCGGGCGCTCGGGCCGGTCGAGATCGGCCAAGACCGACAATGCCGCCAATATGTCGGTCATGTTGGCAGCGGCGTCGAACTGCGCCTTGGCGAGCGCCGCCCCCCGGTCGGGATCGGCAGCGGCGAGATAGGCGAGGCACATATTGCGCAATGCCCGCCGGCCGATCGCAGCGCCGTCGGCCCGATGGGGGCCCGAATCGGCCAGCGCCGCGTAGGCGGCGGCAAGCTCGGCCATCAATGCCCGGCTGATCTCGGCGCGGGCGGTTTCGCGCGCCACATGCACGGCGTCGACGTCGACGATCGCGAGCTGGTCGGCGAGAAACGCCTCGCTCGGCAGCGCCAAGGCTTCGGCGGCAAAGGCCGGATCGCCCTCGGCGTCGGCGAGATTGCGCCGCATCGCCGCCACCAGATCGGGGTCGAGCGCCGCCGGCGAGAGGCCGCGGCGCAGCGCCTCGACCCGGTCGAGCAAGGTGCGGGCAGCGACCTGCTGCCCCGCCTCCCAGCGCGCGAACGGCTCGGGATCGTGCACCGCGAGAAATTTGAGACGGTCGAGCGCCACCCCCTTCAGCTTGACCGGCGCCGAATAACCGCGCATCAGCGAGGGCACCGGCGGCGCCGAGAGCCCGACGAAGCGAAAGCTCTGCCGCTCCTCGGCCAGCGCCAGCACCCGCGTCCCGGGATGGTCCCCGCCCGCGGCCCCGGTTTCGCCCTCGAGCCGCACCGGCAATTCGGCGCCGTCGGCCGCCAACAGCCCGATCGCCAGCGGGATCAGCATCGGCGATTTGTCGGGCTGGCCGGGGGTCGGCGGCACCTGTTGCGCGACATTCAGCTCATAGCTGCCGTTCGCCGCGTCCCAGCGGTCGTCGACGGTCAGCTCGGGCGTGCCGGCCTGCTCGTACCACAACTTGAACCGGCCGAGATCGACCCCGCCCGCCTCCTGCATCGCCGCGACGAAATCCTCGATCGTCGCGGCGTGGTTGTCGTGCCGGGCGATATAGAGGTCCATGCCGCGGCGAAACCGATCCCGGCCGATCAGGGTCTGGATCATCCGGATCACCTCGGCGCCCTTGTTGTAGACCGTCGGCGTATAGAAATTGTCGATCCGCAAGTAGCTCTGCGGCCGCACCGGGTGGGCCAGCGGCCCGTCATCCTCGGGAAACTGGATCGCCCGCAGTGTGCGCACCTCGCCGATGCGCTTGACCGCACGGCTCCCCTGGTCGGCCGAGAATTCCTGGTCGCGAAAGACCGTCAGCCCCTCCTTCAGCGACAATTGGAACCAATCGCGGCAGGTGACCCGGTTGCCGGTCCAGTTGTGGAAATATTCGTGCGCGATCACCAACTCGATGCCCTGGTAATCGGTATCGGTCGCGGTCTCCGGCTTGGCCAGAACATAGCGCGTATTAAAGATGTTGAGCCCCTTGTTCTCCATCGCCCCCATGTTGAAGTCGCTGACCGCGACGATGTTGAACATTTCGAGATCGTATTCGAGGCCGAACACCTCCTCGTCCCAGCGCATCGCCTTTTTCAAGGAGGCCATCGCATGGCCGCATTTGTCCTCGTCGCCGCGCCTGACCCAAATCGCCAGCGCCACCTGGCGGCCCGAGCGGGTGGTGAACCGATCGCGCACCGCGACCAGGTCGCCGGCGACCAGCGCGAACAGATACGAGGGCTTCGGATGCGGGTCGACCCATTTCGCCCAATGCCGGCCGCCCTCGGCCTCGCCCGACCCCGACGGGTTGCCGTTCGACAGCAATACCGGAAGCCGCCCCTTGTCGGCGACGATCGTCGTCGTATAGCGCGCCATCACATCCGGCCGGTCGAGAAAATAGGTGATCCGGCGAAACCCTTCAGGCTCGCACTGCGTGCAATAATTGCCGCCCGACATATAGAGCCCGGACAGCGCGGCGTTCCTGTCCGGCGCGATCCGGGTCTCGACCTCGAGGGTGAAGGCGTCCGGCACGTCGTCGATGACCAGCCCGCCTTCGGCCGGCTGCCGATAGCGGTTCGGCCCCAGCGCCTCGCCGTCGAGCGCCAATGAGACCAATTCCAACTCCTCGCCGTCGAGTGCCAGCGCCGCCTTCGGGTCCGCCCCCGCCGGATTGCGCCGGATGCCGAGCTTCGACTTGACCCGCGTCGCCCCATCCTCGAGCTCGAACACCAGCTCGACCTTATCGACCAAAAACGCCGGGGGCCGGTAATCCTTAAGCCGCACCGGCTGCGGCGTCGCCAAATCGGGGGAAACATCGAGCATCGGAGACCTGCCGCATAGCGATTGGGATCGGCCAGCCTATCCCGCCCCCGCCCCCATGAAAATCCCCACCTCCGCGCTGCCGGTACGGGCTTATCTGTGGACTCTGAGATCCCTTGGCCGGGCTTGACCCGGCCACCCACGTCTTTTTTAGCCAGCTCTACCAGCCGCCACGACGTGGATGCCCAGGCAAGAGGTCAGAAGGCGGGTTCACAGGCAATGACCGAGCGGCAGAGACGACGACCGCCCCAGCAGGTTGCGTTGATCGCCGATAAGGGAACGGGAAGCTTGACAGAGGGGCGGCTCGGGTCGGTTTTTTGACGGACAAGCCGTACCGTTCGTTCGACCATAGATAGAGCGTGGACCGATGTTCGAGCAGGCCCTCAAAAACATCGACGACGTGCTGAGGAAAGAGGCCGGCTGCACCACCGAATTGGACTACACCGAGCAGACCTCGTGGCTCTTGTTCCTCAAATACCTCGACGGCCTCGACCAGGACAGAGCGATAGAGGCCGGGCTCGACGGCAGGAAATACGCCTTCATCCTCGATGAAGCCTATCGCTGGGAAAGCTGGGCCGCACCCAAAGGCAGGGACGGCAAGCTCGACCACAACAACGCGATGATCGGCGACGATCTGCGCGATTTTGTCGATCGGCAGCTCTTTCCCTACCTGCACGGCTTTACGCAAAAGGCAAGCGGGCCGAACACGATCGAATACAAGATCGGCCAGATCTTCGGCGAGATCAGAAACAAAATCTCCAGCGGCTACAATTTGCGCGAGATCATCGACCACATCGACGAGTTGCGCTTCCGCTCGCAGAGCGAAAAACACGAGCTGTCGGCGCTCTACGAGGAAAAGATCAAGCGCATGGGCAATGCCGGGCGCAACGGCGGCGAGTATTACACGCCGCGCCCGCTGATCCGCGCCATCATCGAGGTGGTAAAGCCCAGCATCGGCGAGCGCATCTACGACCCGGCCTGCGGCTCGGCCGGCTTTCTGTGCGAATCGTTCGACTATTTGAGATCCGGCGGCAATCTGACCACCAGGGATTTGACGACGCTCCAGACGCGCACCTTTTACGGCAAGGAAAAGAAGTCGCTCGCCTATGTCATCGCAATCATGAACATGATCCTGCACGGCATCGAGGCGCCCAACGTCATCCACACCAACAGCCTCAGCGAAAGCCTCGCCGACATAGAGGAAAAAGACCGCTTTGAGGTGGTGCTCGCCAATCCGCCCTTTGGCGGCAAGGAGCGCCGCGAAGTTCAGCAGAACTTTCCGATCCGCACCGGCGAGACCGCGTTCCTGTTCTTGCAGCACTTGATCCGCAGGCTGAAGGCCGGCGGCCGCGGCGGCGTCGTGATCAAGAACACGTTTTTGTCCAACACCGACAACGCCTCGGTCAGCCTGCGCAAATTATTGCTCGAAAGCTGCAATCTGCAGACCGTGCTCGACCTCCCCGGCGGCGCGTTTCAGGGGGCAGGTGCTGGCGAACATCAGGGCGCTGCTGTGACGAACGGGTGGCAAACGAAAAAAGTCAGCGAGATTGCGGATCACTCGCTCGGGAAGATGCTCGATAAGGCCAAGAATAAAGGTGAGCCAAAACCGTATCTCCGAAATCTGAATGTCCGTTGGTTCGACTTCGATTTGTGCGACCTGCTTGAGATGCGGTTCCTGCCCGAAGAAGCATCTAAATACACCGTCGCCAACGGAGATGTTGTCATTTGCGAGGGCGGTTATCCCGGACGCGCGGCCATCTGGGACCAAGACGAGCCGATCTACTTTCAGAAAGCTCTTCATAGAGTACGCTTCCATGAACCGGAGCACAATAAGTGGTTTCTTTACTATCTGCTCTCTAGAGATCTTGATGGCACGCTCAAGAGGCATTTCAACGGCGCGGGAATTCAACATTTCACCGGCGAAACGCTGGCGCGGTTTGAAATCCCGCTTCCTCCACTCTCCGAGCAGCGGCGGATCGTCGGCATCCTCGACGAGGCGTTTGCGGGCATCGCCACCGCCAAGGCCAACACCGAAAAGAACCTCCAAAACGCTCGCGCCCTCTTCGAAAGCCATCTCAACACAGTCTTCAGCCAGCACGGCGAGGGGTGGGCTAAGAGGCGACTTGGAGAGGTCGCTGAAAGTATATCCACAGGTCCATTTGGAACGATGCTGCACAAATCGGACTATGTTGTGGATGGTATACCTCTAGTAAATCCGATGAATATTGTGGAACACCGCATAGTTTCGTCCGACAGGATGATGGTCAGCAAGCAAACGAGGGACCGTCTTCGGGCCTACGTTCTTAAAGTTGGTGATGTCGTGATTGGACGGCGAGGCGAGTTAGGCAGATGCGCGCTGGTCACTGAGCACGAAGACGGTTGGCTGTGCGGAACGGGATCGTTTGTTGTACGGCTTTCCGACCGCATCGACGGGAAATTTTTCGTTGCGCTTTTCGGTTCTCGGCAATTCAGGGCGCGACTTGAAGAAGGTGCGGTTGGGGCAACAATGAGCAGCTTGAATCACGGCATCCTGAACGACCTCCTGCTTCCCATCCCTCCGCTCGCCGTTCAGCGAGCCGCGATCGCAAAGGCCGAGGAACTGTCATCGGAAACCCGACGCCTCGGATCGTTGTATCAGCGCAAGCTTGTGGCACTCGACAAATTGAAAAAGTCACTGCTGCACCAAGCCTTCACCGGCCAACTGTAGCGGAGTATCTTTGAAAGTTAATGCCCAAATACGTCTGTCACACCGGCGAAGGCCGGTGCCCATGGCTGACATGGGTCCCGGCCTGCGCCGGGATGACGAGAACGGGGAAGCCGCGGGTCACAACTGTTAAATTTCGGGTCCAGGGCCAGAATTCCATGAACGAAGCCGAGACCAGGGCCGAGCACGTTGACCCCGCATTGGCGGCGGCGGGGTGGGGCGTCGTCGAAGGGAGCCGGGTGCAGCGCGAATATCCGATCACCTTGGGCCGCATCGAGGGTCACGGCCGGCGCGGCAAGCCGCTGATCGCCGATTACGTCTTGAGCCATCGCAATCACCCGCTCGCCATCGTCGAGGCCAAGGCCTGGGACGGAGCCGTCACCGAAGGCGTGGCACAGGCCAAGAACTACGCGGGCAAGCTCGCCATCCGCCACGCCTATTCGACCAACGGCCAGGGCATTTACCGGATCGACATGCAGACGGGCGCGGAGGGTGCGGTGCCGCACTACCCGACGCCGGACGAGTTGTGGAACCTGACCTTTGCCGAGGCGAATGCGTGGCGCGACCGCTTTGCCGCGGTGCCGTTCGAGGACAAGGGCGGATATTTCCAGGGACGCTATTACCAGGATATCGCGATCGACCGGGTATTGGAGGCGATCGCCGCCGGGAAATCGCGCATCCTGCTGACCCTCGCCACCGGCACCGGCAAGACCTTTATCGCCTTTCAAATCGCCTGGAAATTGTTTCACAGCCGCTGGAATCTGAGCGGCGAGCCGCGGCGGCGCCCGCGCATCCTGTTCCTCGCCGACCGCAACATCCTCGCCAATCAGGCCTTCAACGCCTTTTCCGCCTTCCCCGAGGACGCGCTGGTGCGCATCGACGCCCGACGAGATCCGCCGGCGCGGCCGCGTGCCAAAGAACGGCAGCCTCTTTTTCACGATCTTCCAGACGTTCATGAGCGGGGCCACCGCTCCATTCTCCGTCATTCCCGCGCAAGCGGGAACCCAGGGGTCACAAAGCGGCGAGCGGTTGCCCTGGGCCCCCGCTTTCGCGGGGGCGACGAGTAGCTATCGTGATGGGGCACGCCCTTCCGAGGGAACCTCCCACTTCGGCGATTACCCGCCCGATTTCTTTGATTTCATCGTGGTCGACGAGTGCCATCGCGGCGGCGCCAACGACGAGAGCGAGTGGCGCGGCATCCTCGAATATTTTGCCCCCGCGGTGCAGCTCGGGCTGACCGCCACGCCGAAACGCAAGGACAATATCGACACCTACGCTTATTTCGGCGAGCCGGTTTACATCTACTCGCTGAAGGAAGGCATCAACGACGGCTTCCTGACCCCATTCAAGGTCAAGCAGATTTCAACCACGCTCGACGATTATGTCTATACGCCCGACGACACGCTGATCGAGGGCGCGATCGAAACCGGCCGCCGCTATACCGAGAGAGACTTCAACAAAGTCATCGAAATCAAGGAACGCGAAGCGCACCGCGTCAGGCTGTTCATGGAGCAGATTAACCAGAACGAAAAGACAATCGTGTTCTGTGCGACGCAGCTTCACGCGCTGGCGGTGCGCGACCTCGTCAACCAGATCAAGAAAAGCAAGGACCCGAATTATTGCCAGCGGGTCACCGCTGACGAGGGCGGACTCGGCGAGCAATATCTGCGCGACTTTCAAGATAACGAAAAGACGATTCCGACGGTTCTGACCACTTCGCAAAAGCTCTCGACCGGGGTCGATGCCCGCAACATTCGCAACATCGTGTTGATGCGCCCGATCAACTCGATGATCGAGTTCAAGCAGATCATCGGGCGCGGCACGCGGCTTTATGAGGGCAAGGACTACTTCACGATCTATGACTTTGTGAAAGCGCACCATCATTTCAGCGACCCGGAATGGGACGGGGAGCCGATCGAGCCGGAGCCGAAAGAGCCCGCGCCGGTTGCGCCGCCAACCGGCCTGTCAGAGCCGCCTGAGACAGGATTTGGACCGGATCAGCGTCCTCAAAAGATCAAGGTCGAGCTTGCCGACGGTAAAGCCCGCACCATCCAGCACATGATGATGACGAGCTTTTGGCACCCCGACGGCACGCCGATGTCGGCGCAGCAATTCATGGCAATGCTGTTCGGCGCATTGCCCGAGTTTTTCCACGACGAAGCCGCCCTTCGCGCGCTGTGGAGCGCCCCCGATACCCGCGCCAGGCTTCTGCAAGGTCTCGCCGAAAAAGGCTTCGGGCGGGACCAGATGGCAGAGATGCAGCGGGTCATCGACGCCGAGAACAGCGACCTGTTTGACGTGCTCGCGCACGTCGCCTATGCGTTGGCGCCGCTGACCCGCGAGGAACGGGCCGCAAATGCCAAAATCGAGATCGGCACCCATTTCAACAGCAAGCAGCAGGTCTTTCTCGATTTCGTGCTGTCCCATTACGTGCGGGTCGGGGTCGAAGAACTGGATCGGGAAAAGCTGCGCCCCTTGCTCTTGCTCAAATATCATAATGCCATTGCCGACGCCGTCGCCGACCTCGGCAGACCCGAGGAGATCGGGAATGTCTTCGCGGGCTTTCAAAAGTATCTCTATCAGGAGGCGGCATGACGCCCTCCGATCGCCGGTAACGGCGGTGGTAAAATTGTCCCAATCGCATCGTATCGTGCCGTTCGGCTGGTCCGGGGGCGCGCTCCAGCTCGGGGGCGGGGGCGGCAGGCGGTCTCCGGGCCGAACCGACGCAACGATCGGCTTTCCCCGTCGTTAACGGAAAAGGCCGCCGCTTTCGCCCTGATCGGGGACCGGACGATGACCCAACCAAATTTCACCCGGCGCGGTTTTCTCGGCGCTTCGGCTGGGGCCGCGGGCGCGCTCGCCGCCACTCCGAGGATCGCCCGCGCGGCGCCGTCGGCCTCGCCCGCCGGGCCGGTGCGCACGCCGGACATGGTCGACATCGTGCTCGAGGTCAACGGCCGCAGGCGCGCGCTCTCGATCGAGCCGCGGGTCACCCTGCTCGACGCACTGCGCGAGCATCTGGGGCTCTATGGCACCAAAAAGGGCTGCGACCGCGGCGCCTGCGGAGCGTGCACCGTGCATGTCGACGGCCGCCGGGTGGTGTCGTGCCTGACCTTGGCGATGCGCTGCCAGGGCAGGCCGGTCACGACGATCGAGGGCTTGGCCGACGGCGATGGCGAATTGCACCCGATGCAGGCCGCGTTTCTCGACCATGACGGCTTTCAGTGCGGCTATTGCACGCCGGGCCAGATCATGTCGGCGGTGGCGCTGGTCGCCGAAGGTCGGCCGATCTCGGACGACGCGATCCGCGAATGGATGAGCGGCAACATTTGTCGCTGCGGCGCCTATCCAAACATCCGCGCCGCGATCAAAGATGCGGCAAAGGGGGCCTGAGCGATGCAGCCCTTTACCCTCGCCATGCCCGGCGACCTCGACGGCGCGCTCGCCGCCGCCGCTGCTGCCGGCGCCGACGGCAAATACATCGCCGGCGGCACCGATCTCGTGCAGCTGATGAAGGACGGGGTCGAGCAGCCGGCGGCATCTGATCGATCTCGGCGGCTTGCCGCTGGACCATGTCGAATTCGGCGATGCGGGCGTGCGGATCGGCGCGCTGGTGCGGATGAGCGAGGCCGCCGACCACCCCCGGGTGCGCCGGGATTGGCCGCTGATCGCCGAGGCACTGCTGGCCAGCGCCTCGCCGCAATTGCGCAACATGGCGACGATGGGCGGCAATCTGTTGCAGCGCACCCGCTGCGGCTATTTCCGCGACACCGGCTTTGCGTGCAACAAGCGGGTGCCCGGTTCGGGCTGCCCGGCGATCGACGGCGACAACCGGGGGCTCGCGGTCCTCGGCGGCAGTGCCTCTTGCGTGGCGACCCACCCCTCCGACCTCGCCGTGGCCTTGACCGCGCTCGACGCCGCGGTCGAGCTGCATGCGGCGGCGCAGCCCGGCGGCCCGGCCACCCGTCGGGTCCCGCTCGGCGAGTTCTACCTGGCTCCGGGTGATACGCCGCAGCGCGAAACGGTGCTGCAGCCGGGCGAGATCATCGCCGCGATCCTGGTTCCGGGCGAAACCTCGGGGCAGCGCTCGCATTACCTGAAGGTGCGCGATCGCGCCTCGTTCGAATTCGCGCTGGTCTCAGCCGCGGTGGCGATCAGCGTGACCGGCGGACGGATCGACCGGGTGCGGATCGCGATGGGCGGGGTCGGCACCAGGCCGTGGCGGCTGCCGAGGGTCGAGGCGGCGCTCGCCGGCGCCCCGCCGACGCCCGCTGCTTTCGCCTCGGCCGCGGCACACGCCGTCGACGGCGCCCGCCCGCTCTCCCAGAATCGCTTCAAGCTCGCGCTGATGCAGCGCGCCCTGGTGCGGGCGCTGACCATGGCGACGGCGTGAGGAGGACCGAGCGATGACCCTCGTCACCGGATTGCCGATCGACCGCCGCGACGGCAGGCTCAAGGTCACCGGCCGCGCCAAATACGCCGCCGAGTTCGACATCGACAATGTGGCGCACGCGGTCCTGGTGCAGAGCACGATTTCGAGCGGCACGATCGCAGGCTTCGACCTCGCCGCGGCGCAGGCCGTGCCGGGCGTGCTGTCGATCCTGACCCCGGGGACCGCGCCGCGCCTGCCGCAGGCCTCCTCGTCGGGTCAGAACCAGGCGCGCGGCAATATCGTGGCGATCCCGCTGCTGCAGGACGACAAGGTCTATTACAACGGGCAGCACGTCGCCGTCGTCGTCGCCGACACGCTCGAACGCGCCCAATACGCGGCCTCGCTGGTCAAGATCGCCTATCATGAGGACGAAGCGGCGATCCGCATCGCCGAGGCGCTCGACCAGGCCTATCCGCCCAAGCACTTCCGCAACGGCGCGCGGCCGCCCGACAGCAGCCGCGGCGACCTCGACGCCGCCTGGGAGGCGGCGCCGATCCGGCTCGATGTGACCTATCGCACACCGGTCGAGCACCACAATCCGATGGAACCGCACGCGACGATCGCGCTGTGGGAAGGCGAGCGGCTGACCGTCTACAGCGCGACCCAGGGCATCGACGCCTCGCAGCACACCTTGTCGGTGCTGTTCGGGATCGGGCCCGAGCAGGTCCGGGTGATCTGCCCGTTCGTCGGCGGCGGGTTCGGCTGCAAGGGCGTGACCTGGCCGCATGTGGCGCTGACCGCGATGGCGGCGCGCCAGGTCGGCCGCCCGGTCAAGCTGGTCCTGACCCGGGCGCAGATGTACACCTCGAATGGCTATCGCCCGCAGACGATCCAGCATCTGCGGGTCGCGGCCGCGGCCAATGGCCGGCTGATGGCGCTGCGCCATGACGGGCTGTCGGAAATGTCGGTCTCGGCGATCGGCGAGTTCGCCGAGCCGGTCGGGCTCGCGACCGAGATGCTCTATGCCTGCCCGAATGTCGCGGTCACCCACCGCCTGGTGCCGCTCAACATGCCATTGCCGACCTTTATGCGGGCGCCGGGCGAGGCGAGCGGCAGCTTTGCGCTCGAATCGGCGATCGACGAGCTGGCGGCGGCGGTCAAGCTCGACCCGGTCGCGATCCGGCTCGTCAACTACGCCGAGACCGACCCGCACGAAGGCAAGCCGTTTTCGAGCAAATCGCTGCGCCAATGCTATGCCGCCGGGGCCGAAGCCTTCGGCTGGGCGGGGCGCGATCCGCAGCCCGGGTCGATGCGCGACGGCGACACCCTGATCGGCTGGGGAATGGCGACCGCCACCTATCCGATGAACCGCTCCAAGGCGAATGCGAGGGTGGTATTCGCACTCGACGGCACAGTGCTGGTGCAGTCGGCGACCCAGGATATCGGCACCGGCACCTATACGGTGATGGCGCAGCTGGCGGCCGACGCGCTGCGGATGCCGATCCACCGTGTGCGGTTCGAGCTCGGCGACAGCCTCTACCCGAGCGCGCCCGTTTCAGGCGGCTCGCAGACCGCCGCGAGCGTCGGCCCGGCAGTGCTGGCCGCCGTCGACGCAGCCCGGCAGAAGCTGTTCGCGATGACGCTCGCCGACAAGCGCGCGCCGTTCGCCGGGCTTGGCGCCTCCGACCTGGCGCTCGCGGACGGCTTCGTGATGGCCCGGGCGGCGCCGCAACTGCGGGTCAGTGTTCCGGCCTTGCTCGCCCGCAATGGCCTCGACCGCCTCCAGGTCGCCGGCAGCGCGGCCCCGGGGGACGAGAAGCAGCATTTCTCGATGCATTCGTTCGGGGCGCAGTTTGTCGAGGTGCGGATTGACTCGGTATTGCGCGAGATTCGCGTCAGCCGCCATGTCGGCGCTTTTGCCGCGGGCCGCATCCTGAACGCCAAAACCGCGCGCAGCCAGGCATTGGGCGGGATAGTCTTCGGCATCGGCATGGCGCTGCTCGAGCAGACCAATCTCGACCCGAACATCGGCCGGGTCACCAACCCCAACGTCGCCGAATATCTGATGCCGGTGAACGCCGATGTCCCCGACATCCGGACCATCTTCATCGAGGAAGAAGACCCTATCGTCAACCCGGTCGGGGTCAAGGGGCTGGGCGAATTGCCGATCGTCGGCGTCGCCGCCGCAATTGCCAACGCCGTCTATCACGCCATCGGCGTTCGGGTGCGCGACCTGCCGATCCGGATCGACAAGATCCTGGTCTGACCGCGGGCGGGCGGAAGCGAGGCGCAATTCTGATAACGTCGCTTCCGCGAACGGGGTGAGTGTCACGGCAAACGCCGACCGCGATATCGCCGCGATAAATTTCGCCGGGACCGCGTCGCTTGCCGCGGCTGCCCCGGCCGTGCTATGCGACGGGGGACCCGGACGTGATCGGTAACCCTTTGCAAGGAAACGCAAATGCGCTTCGGCTTTTTCGACCAGCTACCGTGCGCGAGCGGCTTTTCCGAGGCGCAGCGCTACCATGACATCCTCGCCCAGATCGAGCTCGGCGACGAGATCGGCTTTGATGCGGTGTGGCTGGGCGAGCTCCATTTCAGCCGCGCCTTTTCGATTCTCGCCGATCCGCTGATGGTGTTAGCGGCGGCAGCGCAGCGCACCCGGCGCATCCGCTTGGGCACCGCTGTGACTTTGTTGCCATTACACAACCCCGTCAGGGTCGCCGAGGCGGCGGCGACCGCCGACATCCTCAGCAACGGCCGGCTCGAATTGGGCTGCGGCCGCGGCACGGCACCATTGCACTATGCCGGCTACGACATCCCTCAGGAGGAGAGCCGCGAGCGCTTCGACGAGGCGTTGGACTTCATCATCGGCGCCTGGACCAACGAGCATTTTTCCTACGCGGGCAAATACTTCCGAGCAATGGATCTGACCGTGACCCCGCGGCCGGTGCAGAAGCCCCATCCGCCGGTGCGGATCGCCGCCAATAGCCCCGACACCTTTCCGTTCGCCGCGCGCCGAGGGCTCCCGATCTTCGCCACCCCGCTGATCAACCCCCCGGACAAGCTCAAGGAGGGTCTCGCGGTCTATCGCGGCACCTTGCCTGCCGGCGACACCGCGCTGGCGTTTCCGGTGCATGTGACGACCAGCCGGGCGCAGGCGCGCCAGGACAGCGAGGCTGGGCTGATGCGTTTTCTGCGCGAGGCGGCGGAACGGCTCGCACCGTTGGGGCAGGCCGACATCAAGAGCTTCGAGGCGTTCCGCCAGGTGCTGGCCCGCATCGAGCGGGTGACCTTCGACGACATGGACCGCGAGATGGGAGTGTTCGGCGACCCCGATTATTGCGTCGGCCGGGTGCAGGCGCTGAAGCGCGACTACGCCATGGACGAGTTCATATGTTATTTCAACCAGGGCGGGATCATGGACCACGCCATGGTCCGCCGGTCGATGACCTTGTTCGCCAAAGAGGTCATGCCGCAGTGCCGCTGAGCTGCGGTCTCTCGGGCGGCTCGGGCGGCGATCCGGTCCTGTCCTACCTGTTCCCACCGCGCCCGGCCCTGAGCGGGGCGGCATCAGGGAATGGCTGCCAAACTCACGGCAAGCAAGCTGCCGCATTTGTCTGGCACCTGGTGCGCGGCGATCGTACGATGCGCGCCTCAGAAGACTCGTCCGAATCCTGCGGAGGAGCGAGAGGAGCCCGTCCATGCAAGAAAAGCTGATCTCCGGCGACAACCACATCGACCTGACCTATTGCCCGCCCGATCTGTGGTCGTCGCAGGCGCCGCAGAAATGGAAGCAGACGGCGCCGCGCGTCGAGGAGAAGCAGGATGGCCTCCATTGGTTCGTCGACGACCAGGACCGGGGCATGTGGAACGGCGTCGGTCCGGGCTTCCTCAAATACCAGCGCGGGATGTTCAACCATATCGACGAGATGAAGGATCTCGGCTTCGAGTGGAGCAACGCGCGCGCTGCGAAACCGCGGCCGACTACCCCCGAACTGCGGCTGGCCGACCTCGACCGCGACGGTCTCGCCGCCGAGGTGGTCTATGGTTGTCTGATGGTCAACGACCTGATCGCGGATGCGCCATTGCGAGCCTGGACGGACAAGACCTACAACGACTGGGTCGCCGATTTCGCCAAGCGGGCCGACCCGAACCGCGTCTTTCCGCTCGCCATCATCCCCAACACCGACCCCATCGAGGCCGCCGCCGAGGTCCGGCGCTGCGCCAAGCTGGGGTTGAGGGGCGGCGACCTCGCCTTCAAGCGGATGACCCCGCCGCTCTACACCGACGAGTGGTTCCCCTTATGGGAGGCCGCGGCCGAGTGCCGCTTTCCGATCTCGTTCCACTCGACCGGGTTCAAGGCGCTGCGCGCGCCCGATACGCCCGAGCAGGAGCAGAAGTATCTGGCCCAGTGGCGGCTGGTGCGCTCGGCGCTGTTCCAGCTCGACACGATGGAGGTGCTGGTCTCGGTGCTGGCATCGGGCGCCTGCGAGAAATACCCCGATTTCAACTTCGTCCTCGGCGAGTCCGGCGTGACCTGGCTGCCCTATGTCTTCGACCGCCTCGACACCGAATACGCCGACCGGGCGAAGAGCCTCAACTTCAAGCTCAAGCCCAGCGATTATTTCCGCCGCCAGGGCTATGTTACCTATCAGCAGGACCAGTTCCTGGAGCCGATCATCCCACTGATCGGTGAGGACAACATCATCTGGGGCGCCGACTACCCGCACCCAGACTGCATCTGGCCGGGCTCGCGCGCGACCCTCGACCGCAACCTCGCGGCGATCTCGCCCGCCGTGCGGCGCAAGATCACCTCCGAGAACGTGACCCGCCTTTATCAGCTGCACCAATAGCAATAGTGGCACCGGGGCAAAAGGGCGTCGCCGCCGCGCCGCCCGTGCTCTATTGCGGGCACCCGCACCCGCACCAGTGTAGACGATAGAACTGCCATGCTTAAGATTAGGTCGGGAAGACCGTGAGCGTTCGCGTCGGCGGTGTCTTCCTCCTCAAGGCGGAACGGCGTCCGCCCATGCTCGCATGCGTACGGCTCGCGCTGCCTGGCTGAAAGCGGCAGGACCACAAAGCGCGGCAACACGTTGTTTCGCTCAGCGGTCGGCGAGGATCGGTCGGCCCAGGTGACGTTTATGAATTTGCCGACTGCCGATTCGGCCCGCCCGGCGGAGTTCTACAAACGCCGAGATGGTTGTGTCGTAGAATTTCCGGCTTATTGCATAGGTGAGCCCGTGCTCGTAGACGGCATCGAGCCGCGGCCAGTCGAATTTGCCTGGCAACGATTGAAGCGTCGAAGCGTTCAGCAGCTGACGCCTGGTGCATTGTGCCGGCGCAGCATGGAGCGCCGGAATGGCAACGTTCCCCGAGAACCCAGAGCTCGCGGGTCGGATGGGGCCGGAAGCCACCCGAACCTTCGCCAAGCTAGAACAGTCGGCGACGCCGCTCAGGGACGTGAACCGATGCACGGTGCGGCCGGCCGATCTGATCGCTCATAAGGGGTACTCGGTCCTGGTGACCGACACGCGCGGTCGCATCGGCAGTGGAATGGAGGGGTTCTATTTCCACCAGACACGGTTCCTTTCGCGCTTCGGGATCAACGTTGACGGCGCCGCCCCGAGCTTCGTCTCGGCGAACGTCGTGGATCACCACTTCATCACCGCCTACCACCTCGCCCCGTCGCCCGCCGGGCGCGCGGCTGGTCCTTCGCCGGAGGACGACAGCAGCACGGGTGGAGAGATCGCCCAGAAGGGCATCGAGGTGCAGCTCAACGCCTTCTGCGGCGGCGGTCTGCGCCTCGACGTCTTCGTGACCAACCACGCGATGATCGAGACGGCCGTCACTCTCTCGTTCGACCTCGCGGCCGACTTCGCCGACCTGACCGAGGCACTGTCCGGCAAGCGGCAGCAGCAGGCGCTTGTCGAGCGGCGCTGGACCCATGGCGAGAAGAGCGGGACCGGGGAGAGCGAAGGGGAGATCGAGCTCCGCTATCGGCACCCCGACCTCGATCTCGCGACCCGCATCCGCCTTTCTGGAGGGGACGAGCTGACTGACCTCGGCGACGCCGTGGCCTGCCGCCTCAGCCTGCGCCCGCACGATCCGCGCCTCGTGTCGGTGGAGGTGGTCCCTGTCTTCCAAGGCGAGGCGGTCGAGCCGTTCTACGGCCACGACGGGTCGTTCCCGGCCGGCGCGCCCGCGACCCGCGCGCGCCGCGACTGGGTCGAAGGCTGCGCACGTCTGTCGGCCGCGAACCCGGCGGTGCAGGCGGCGTGGGAGCAGGCGGTCTCCGACCTCGCCTCGCTGCAGCTCCTCGACGGGCCGGGCGCCGAGCCGTTCATGATCGTGGCGGGCATGCCGAACTACACCGGGCTGTTCGGGCGCGATGCCTATGTCACCGCCTTGCAGACGGCCGTGCTCAACCCGGCCACCTTGCGGGGCGCGTTGCAGGCGGTCAGCCGCTGGAACGCGGAGACGACCGACGACAGCTACGACGCGCAGCCCGGAAAAGTCCTGCACCAGCGCGAGCGGGGGCCTCTCGCCCAACTCGGCAAGACGCCGTTCCTGCACTACTACGGCGACTACTCGACGCCCGGCCTGTTCCTGCTCGCGGCGGCGGCCGACCTCGCGCACACCGGCGACCTCGAATTCTTCCGCTCGCTGCGCGACAAGTTGCTGGGCACGATCGGGTGGATGGAGAAAAATGCCGACAGCGAAGGTTTCTACCCGTATCTGACCAGGTCCCCGCAGGGCATCAAAAACCAGAGCTGGAAGGACTCGGGTGACGCGGTCCTCTATCCGGACGGGCATATGGTGAAGAATCCCATCGCCATGGCCGACATCCAGGGCCTCTACTACGCCGGCAAGCAGGCGATCGCCCTCGCCTTCGCGGTTGCGGGCGAGCAGAGCCGCGCCGATCAGCTCCTCGCCGAAGCGCGCGCGCTGAAGCAGCGGTTCAACGAGCACTTCTGGATGCCCGATGAGCGCTATTTCGCGATGGCCCTCGACCCGGACAAGCGCCAGGTCAGGACCGTAGCTTCGGACCCGAGCGCGTGTCTCGCCTACGGGATCGTGGACGAGGACAAGGCCGGCGCCGTCGTCGAGCGGCTGATGGCGCCGGACATGTTCAGCGGCTGGGGCATCCGCACGCTGTCCAGCCGGCACCCGGCTTACAACCCGTTCGCGTATCACCTCGGGTCGGTCTGGCCGTCGCCGAATTCGATCGCGTGCTACGGGCTCAAGCGCTACGGCTTCGACGCGGCGATGCACGCGGTCGCCGGGGGTTTGTTCGCGGCGAGCCAGATCTTCGACCTCGACCGCCTGCCGGAGGTTTTCGGCGGACACCCGCGGGACGAGCGTCATCCGCACCCCGGGCTCTACCCCGGCGCGTGCTCACCGCAGGCGTGGTCGGCGGGCGCGGTGATCCTGCTCGTGAACACGATGCTCGGCCTGCTGCCCCTGGCGCCGCGTAGGACGCTGATCGTCGATCCTTCGCTCCCGGAATGGCTGCCCGAGGTAACGCTCCAGAACATCCAGGTCGGGCAGTCTCGCGCCGGGCTCAGGTTCCGGCGGGACGCTTCGGGTCACACGGAGGTCGAGGTGATCGAGGACGGCGGCCTGCACATCCGCCGGCTCCGGCCCCGCGACAGCGCAGCCTCGCGAGGCGAGGACCGGATCGCGTCAGCCATGCGCGCGGCCCTCGATCCCAAAGTCGGTATCACGCTCGCCGGGTGAACCAGCGTCCAGATAGTTCTACCTCAGGTCGGGCTGCGAGCGGCGCTGCCGGCGGCAACTCAGGCGGTGCCTCGCCCCCGCGTCCTCGCGCGCCAGATCCGGAAGAGCTAGTGGATCCCGGCTCGGACCATCGACCTTTGGCATCTTCGACGCCTTCCCCAATGGGAAGGGCGGCAGGCGCATTTTTCGGGGAGTGTCGCGGCGGCCCTGATGTCTCAGGAGACCGCCCAGGGGGCTCGCCAAGCCCCCCGCGATCGAGAAGCTAGGTGTGCGCGGTCTAAGCTACCGCGATAGCGGGGAGGTGGCGATAATGCTCGACTGGAACCTCTACCTGAAGCAACTCACGGTCGCAATCGGCCGGATCGCGACCGCCAACCCGGAGATTCTCAGGGGCTATCGGGCGCTCAGCGAGGCGGGGCGGAAGACCGGCAAGTTCGACGCCAAGCCGCGGGAGCTGTCGCTCTCGGTGTGGCCGTGACACGGCAATGCGACGGCAGCATCGCCGTCCCACCGACGCCGCGGTCAAGGCCGGCGCCACCAGGGAAGAACTGATCGAAGTGCTGAGCGTGGCCATCGCGGTCAATGCAGGTGCCGCGCTCGTCTATTCGGCCCCAACTCTCGACGCCTTCACGGCGAAAGGCCTCGGAGCCGCCATGACTCGCGGCTGCATCGGCACCGATGGGCAATCTGCGCGCTCGGCGACAGACCCATCTGCACATCGCCCGGCCATTCGGCGGTGAGTGGGAAGCGGTGATATAATAATGCGGCAAGAACGCGCCCTACACCTTGATGCGCTTGCGTGTCGAACTTGCGAAAGGCTGACTTGCTCAAGCGCATAGCTATCGGTTTGGTAGGATTCTGCGTTCTCGGTGTGTTGGTCTCCTTGCGCTGGCGTGGAGATCGGAGATCTCGCCTATTGATCCCCTTGCTGCCGCAAGTTTGACCGCCGAACTAGCGTCTAGTTGCGAAGCACCAGCGGCAAGGACAATTTCACCGGCGGGGCGGGCAACGACGCGTTTTATTTCTCGGCGGCGAACCTGGCCAATACCGACCTCGTCAAGGGCGGCGCCGGCACCAATTACCTGGAGATCACCAGCGCCGGCGCGGTCAATGCGGGTGGGGTCAGCGGGGTCGAGGTGTACCAGCTCGGCAATGGCGGCGTCGACAGCCTGACCCTCGGCAACGCCAACTTCGCCGGGGTGACCGGCAGCTCGATCCTGGTCTATGGCGGCAATGACGGCAACACGTTCAGTGCCGCCGGGGTTGCCGACACAGCCGTCCTCGACGGCGGCACCGGCGCCGACACCCTGATCGCCGGGCAGCATACGACAATGACGGGCGGCGCCGGGGTGAATGTGTTCTGGTTTACCACACCGGGCTCTACCGCCGCGCCCGCCGGCAACACGATCACCGGCTTCACCCAAGCCAGCGACAAGATCGCGCTCGGCAACGCCGGGTTCGGCCTCGGCCTCACCGGCGCCAGCAGCACGCCGCACGCGCTGCCCTCGACCTTGTTCACGGCGAACGCCGCAGACAGCTTTGGCAACGCGACCGAGCGCTTCGCAAACGACACCGCCAATGGCGGGCTCTATTACGACGCGCACGGCAACACCGCCGGCAGCTCGCGCGAGCTGGTCGCCACCCTGACCAACCAGCCGACCTTGAGCGCCAGCGACGTGTTCTTCGTCAGCTGAGCCGGCCCGACGCCGCCGAGCCCGGCCCGACGAGCTGCCCGGCGGCGGCTCAGCCTTCGATCGGCGCGTGGCGGAAGCCGTTGCCCCAGTGCTCGACGTGGCCGACCGAGGGCGACGGGAAGTGCATCGTGCAGCACAGGGTCGGGGTATCGCAATAACGCTCGAGAAAGCCGCGGCGGGTCTCCGAGGCCTGCTTGGGGTCATAGTCGACGCGCATCGCCAATTCCGGATAGCGCGCCTGCAGCGGCGAATGGATCAAATCGCCGGTCAGCACTGCCGCGTCGGAGCCGCGCCCGAGACAGACCGCGAAATGGTCCGGGGTGTGGCCCGGCGTCGGCATCAAGCGGACATGGTCGTCGAGCGCGTATTCGCTCGTCACCAGGTCGGCGCGCCTGGCCTCGACGATCGGCAACACGCTGTCGGCGAACGCATCGATCGGCGCATTGGCGTGCTGCTCGGCCCAATAGCCGTATTCCTTCTGGGAAAACAGATAACGGGCCTTGGGAAAGGTCGGGACCCAGCGGCCGTTGTCGAGCCGCGTGTTCCAGCCGACGTGATCGGCGTGGAGGTGCGTGCACATGACGAAATCGATGTCGTCGACCGATACGCCCGCCGCCGCCAAGGCGCGCATGAAATGGTCGTCGGTCTTGCGGTCCCACGCCGCGCGCGTCGGCCGAGCCTTGTCGTTGCCGATGCAGCTGTCGACCAGCACGATGTGGTGCGGGGTCTTGACCAGATAGGACTGAAAGCACAGCACGAGCTTGTCGGTCGCGGGATCGAGTGCGGCCGGCTCCAGCCAGGACCGGTTCTGATCCAACAGGTCCGGGCTCAACCCGGGAAGAAATTCGAGCACCGGGGTAAACCCGGCCTCCTGCTCGACCAGCCGATGGATCGTCATGTCGCCGACGGTAAAGCTCGTGCGCATCGCGATCGGTCCTTTATTGGGAAGAGGTTGGGTTAGTGGGGAAGAGATTTGGGTAGTGGGGACAGATCGGCGATCGTAGCCGCCGGCTGAGGCGATGACAATTGCGCGCCGTCAGGTCGGGCTCTCAGCGGCCTTTGCTTGCCGCCGCGTCGGGCAATGTGTCACTCTCGGCGGATGAGAGCGCACAATTATTATGCCGCACCGGGCTTCGAGCGGGCCGGGCTGCGCCGACGCGAGGGTGCCTGGATCGTCGAACGCCTGGCCGATCCGGCGAGCCGGTTTGTTCCGGTGTGGCGCAACCAGAATTTGGTTGTCGAGATCGATGGCGGCGAGCCGCGCGCGGCGGTGCTGGGCCGAGACGGGGTCGCTTCGCTGATCGGCGTCGGCGCTGCCGAGGAGCGGCTCGGCCGCGGCGAGCTCGTCTTTATCGGCGTGGTCGAGGAACACGCGCATTTCGCGCTCGATCTGTCCGCGGCCGAGGCGCCGCTCGACATGCTGCAGTCGCCGGCCCTGGCGGCGAGCGGGATCGAGGACGGAGCCCTACGCTTTGCCGATCTGCGCCAGCTCGGCGGGCGGCTCGACCCGCGCGAGGCGGCGCTGTTGGCACTGGCCCGCGCGATGCTCTACTGGCATGCCCGCCATCGTTTTTGCGGGCTGTGCGGCAGCGCGACCCGCAGCGAGGAAGCCGGGCATATGCGGCGCTGCACCGATCCGGCCTGCAATTCGATGCATTTCCCGCGCACCGACCCGGCCGTGATCATGCTGGTAACGCATGGCGAGCGCGCGCTGATGGGCCGTTCGCGGCACTTTCCGCCCGGCATGTATTCGACCCTGGCCGGCTTTGTCGAGCCGGGCGAGAGCCTCGAAGAGGCGGTCGCGCGCGAGGTGCGCGAGGAGAGCGGCATCGAGGTCGGCGCGGTCGATTATCACTCGTCGCAGCCCTGGCCGTTTCCGGCCAACATCATGCTGGGATTCCACGCTCACGCGCTGACGACGGAGATCACCATAGATTACGGCGAGCTCGAAGACGCGCGTTGGGTCGAGCGCGGCTGGCTGCTGTCGCATGCCGACGACGACACGTTCCGCTTGCCACGGCCCGACTCGATCGCCCGCCGGCTAGTCGACGATTGGCTGCATGGCGAAATCGCGGGGTCCAGGTGAGCGGCGGCGGGGGCTGAACCGCCGCACCGCGATGGCGCTCAATGCTGGTCGGCGGCGACGCGGCTGCGCGGCCGCTTGATCAGAGGTACCAGCATCAAGGCGGTGGCAAAGATGCCGCCCAGCAGCAGCAGCGCGTCGTTGAAGCTCATCACCAGCGCCTCGCGCTGCACGAGGTTGGCGAGCAGTTCGACCGCGGCGCGGTGCGGGTCGCCGGGCACCAAAGCACCGAGCCGATCGCTTTGCATGTCGAGAAAATGCTGCACTGCCGGGCGCGCCAGGTTGACGTCCTCGATCAGCCGGTTCCAGTGGAAATGCAGCCGGTCGTTAAGCACGGTGCCGATCGTCGCCAGTGCGATCGCACCGCCGAGATCGCGGGTCAAGTTGTAGAGCCCGGCGGAATTTTTCAGCTTGTCTTGCGGCACGCTGCCGAGCGCGATCATATTGGCTGGCAGATAGCAGAACATCAGCGCCGTCCCGCGCATAACCTGCGGCAGGAATAGCTCGACAAAGCCTGACTGATTGGTGAGCCCGGCGGTCAGGTACATGGCGACGGCGAAAAACCCGATGCCGATGCTCAGCATCAGCCGCAAATCCATTCTGCGCGCCAGTTGGCTGGAGACCGGCGACATCAGCATTTGCGCGAGCCCGGTGACGACGACCGTCTCCCCGATCTGGAGGCTGCTGAAGCCCCGGACCTGTGCGAGAAACAGCGGTATCAGGTAGGTCGTGCCGTACATGCCGGTGCCGACCACGAAGGTGTAGAACGAGCCGAGCGCAAAGTTGCGATTGGTAAAGGCGCGCAGGTCGACGATCGGCTGGCGGTAGGTCAGCACGCGCCAAAAGAACAGGGCGGCGGCGATGCCCGAGACGACGACGACGGTGAAGATCGTGTCGTCCGAAAACCAGTCCCAGCGCGGGCCTTCCTCGAGCGCGTATTCGAGGCAGCCGAGAAACAGCGCCATCAGCGCGAGCCCGATCAGATCGAAGTGGCGCAACAGCGACAGGTCCGGCTTATCGATATCGATCAGCAGCCAGACCGAGACCGCGACGAAAACGCCGGGCGCCAGGTTGACCAGGAACAGCCAATGCCAGGAGAAGGTATCGGTCAAGTAGCCGCCGATGGTCGGACCCAAGGTCGACGACAGGTTCAGGATCAGCGAGATCAGCACCATGATCGTCGCCAGCTGCGGCATTCGGAATTTCGTGTAGACGACCGGAAACACCAACGGCGTCATGGCGCCGCCGCTGAACCCCTGCATCGCGCGATAGAGGATCATCTGATCGAGGCTGGTCGCGGTCGCGCACAAGGCGCTCGCTCCGGTGAAGCCGAGCGCCGCGATCACGAACAGCACGCGCGTCGACAACAGCCGCGAGAGGGTCCCGGAGAGCGGCACCATCACCACATCGGCGATCAGATAGGCGGTCTGCACCCACGCGATCTCGTCTGGGCTGGCCGACAAGCCTCCCTGGATCTGGGTCAGCGAGCTGGTCACGATCTGCACGTCCATGATCGCCATGAACAGGCCGACGACCATCGCGAGCACGCCGAGCCAGTCGCGCAAGCTCGGCTGAGGCTGCGCCGAAGGCCCTGCGACGGCCCGCGCGATCGGCGGCTTTGGCACGGTCGCCGGGACCAGCGCGACCGGCGCGCGCCGTGCGCCGCCCGCTCGGCGCAGCGGGGCCAAGGTCCAGGTCATCGCGCTGTCGAGGGCTGCGGTGCGGCCGGCTCGGCCTCGGCCGTTCCGACGATGCCGTCTCCCGCTGCGGTTTCGCCCGCCTCGCCCTTGGCCCCTCCGACGATGTCGTCGCCCGCTTCGGTTTCAGCCGCTTCGCCCTCACGGGTATCGACGCTGACCGTGACCGACAGGCCCGGGCGCAGCAGGCGGGCGAGCGGGTTGGCGCTCGGCAAGGCGATGCGCACTGGAACCCGCTGTACGATCTTGGTGAAGTTGCCGGTTGCGTTGTCGGGCGGGAGCAGGCTGAACTCGGCGCCGCTCGCCGGGGCAAAGCTGTCTATGCGGCCGGCCAGCGTGTAGTCGGGATACGCGTCGACCGAGACTTCGGCGAGCTGTCCCAGCCGCATTCGGGTCAGCTGCGTCTCCTTGAAATTCGCGGTGACGTAGACCCGCGGCAAAGGCACCAAGGACAGCAATTCGGTGCCGGGCTTGACGTACTGGCCGATTTGGCCGGCGCGGTTGCCGGCGACGCCGGAGACCGGCGCCCTGATGACCGTGTTATCGAGATCGTTCTGGGCGAGTTTGAGATTGGCGCGGGCCTGCTGCAGGCGCGCCATCTCCTCCTGTCGCTGCGATTGCAGGACGCCCTGCTCGCTCTGCGCCGCGGCCAGCGCGGCGTGGCTCTTGGCCGTCTCCGCCTCGGCCTTGCGCAGATCGGCCTGCGCTTGCTGAAAACGCTGCCGGCTGGCGAAGTCGCTGGCCATCAACTCGTTATATCGCTTGTAATCCTGCTGGGTGCGGACCAGATCGGCCTCGGCCGACTGCACCGTCGCCTGGGCCTGGTCAATCATCGCCCGCTGCAGGTCGAGCCGGCTGCCATAGGTCGCGACCGCGGCCTCCTCGGTCGCCGCCGCCGCCTGGGCCTGGGCGACCTTGGCGGCAAAGTCGCTGTCGTCGATAACGAACAGCACCGCGCCTTTTTTGACGGCCTGGTTTTCGCGGACCCGCACGGCCTGGATGTAGCCTTCGATCTTCGGGCTGATCACCGACACGTCGCTGGCGACATAGGCGTCGTCGGTTGATTCGAGAAACCGCAGCGCAGTCCACCAATACCAGCCGCCGTAGCCGCCAAGCGCCACGCACAGCACCACGGCGGCGATCACGATCTTGTTGCGCATCCCCGCTGAACTGAACCGTTTAGTCTAATGTTGCGCCGACAGTACGGCTTCGGTAGAGTTTGTCAAGCCCGCGCGCCGACGGTCGGTCGCGACAGGCCTGGAATGGCAACGAGGCGATGCAGACAGGCGAACTCGGCGAGGCACCGCTGGGCAGCAAGGCCGAGAGCATCCTCGCCGCGGCCAAGCGGGCCTTTCTGGCGAGCGGGTTCGGTGCTGTCAGCATGGACACGATCGCGCGCGACGCCGGCGTGTCCAAAGCGACGGTGTATGCCCATTTTGCCGGAAAGGAAGAGTTGTTCGGTGCGGTGATCGGCCGCGAGTGCGAGCGCCGCTTTGCCGGCCTCTCGGTCGGCGAGCTCGACCCCGGCGATGTTCGCGCTTCGCTGATGACGCTCGGCCAGCGCTTTATCGAGCTGCTGCTGTCCCCCGACGCGATCGCGCTGCACCGCATCATCTTGGCCGAGGTCACGCGCTTTCCGATGCTGGGCCAAGTGTTTTGGCATGCCGGACCCGAGCGCAACCTGGTCCAGATCGAGGCCTTTATGAACAGCGCCGCCGCGGCCGGGTCCTTGGCGCTGCCCGATACTAGGCTGGCAGCCGAGCAATTCGTCGGGCTGGTGCGCGGCGAAACCCAGCTGCGCCACTTGCTGCGCCTCGAATCAGACGGCGGTCATCTCGGCCCCGGCGAGGCGGTCGCCGCCGCCGTCGACACCTTCATCCGCGCTTTCGATCCGCGCCGCGCCGCCGCTTCCGGCCCCTGATGCCGGTGCACGCAGCCAGCCCCGGTTTCAAGGGATCGTCGGCCGCCTACGCCACTCAGGACGGGATCGTCAGCGCGATCAGCTTGTCGGCGGCGCGGTCGGTCGTGTCGAGATGGCGGCAAGTGTCGATCAGCTCGGCGAATTGAATCTCGGGGATGGCGAGCCCGGAGGCGACCGGGCGGATGCGGCGGGCTTGCTCCTCGAAATCCCAGATGAATTCGCGGCCGGTGCCGTCCGTGGTGAAGCTGCTTCCGTCCTTTAAGAACACTGTGATCCGCGGCCCGAACAGGGTGCGCCGCACGGTCGGGACGAGGGTCACGCGCTGCATCAGATCCAGGACCGCCGGCGGGTCGCTCTCGCCGGGGCCGGGCCCCGCACCACGCAGCAACGGGTAGCCGCGCTCGACAGCACCATAGGCGGTGAAATACTGTGTGCTGCCGACCCGCGCCTTGCCGTCGCTGCCGGGGGTCGGAAAAGCCGGGCTCGGATACTCGGTCTCGAACCAGTTGACCAAGGCTTCGATGCGATCGATGTCCTGGTGGCGGATGTCATGCGCGGCGCACAGTTTCGCCGTCACCTCGATGTGGGCGATGTTGTAGCCGGCGGTCGAATAGATCCGGTACAGCGTTTCGAGAAAGATCCAGTCTCGGCCAAGGCCTCGCGCGATCCCGACCAGGTCGGCGCGGTTGTCGCCGGTAAAGCTGTAGCGCAATTCGCCGCGGTTGTTGCCGGCATAGGAATGATAAAAGCCGGCCTCGCCCTCCAATGTCGTCTCGCCGCCCGGCGTGCCGTGCTTGGCCAACGCCACGGCGAGGAGCGCGTTGCGCACCGCACCGCCCTCGCGCAGGGAGCGGCCGCCGCTGCGTGCGCCTTCGAGGTTGCCGGACGCCAGGTTGACGCATTGGGCGATGGCGCCGTTGACCTGGTTCTCGTCGAGGCCGCCGAGCTTGGCGGCGGCAATCGCGGCGCCGAAGATGCCGAACACCGGACCCGCGTGAAAGCCGCGGGACATGACGGTCGGGATAAATTCGGCGGCCATGCGTTCCATGACCTCGTAGCCGGCGGCGACCGCGGTCAGAAGTTCCCGGCCCGAAGACCCGGCGATCTCCGCCGCCGCCAGCGCTGCCGGCAGGATCGCCGTGCCGGGATGGGTCAGCATGCGAAAGGTGTCCCACTTGCCCCCGGCAAAGATCGTTTCGGTGTTGACAAAGGCGGCACCGGCCTTGGTCAATTTGCTGCCGCTGCACAAGACGGTCGCAGCCCCGCCGCCGCCCGCCTCCTCCTCCTGCATCAATTCCAATGCCTGCCGGCTCGCCGGCATATCGTGCGCGACCAAGGCCGAACAGAGCGCCTCCAAGGTGACGCCCTTGGCCCGATCCACGACCTGCGGCGGCAGGTCGTCGTATTTGAGCGCTGCGACAAACCGGGCGAACTCGCGGCTCAGCGACATGCTGTCTCCCCTCCCCTAAAGCTTGGCTCGCAGGTGCGGCGGCGTCCGCAACAGCACCTGAAGCGCCATCCAGATCATTCCGCCCACCGCCGGCGTCGCCGTGATGCCGGCACCGACCATCCATTTGATCATTCGCAGCTCCAATGCCACGAGTTCCCCACGAACTTCGCCGATTTCCTCCCGGATCTCGCTCCGGAGCAGCGCCAGGTCCGATTTGGTCGCCAGGTCCGAAAAATCTTGCGATTGCCGCACTGCGCGGGTCACTCCTCGGCCCGCGCGTCGGTAGAGCCGGACGCCTTCAGGGCCTTCACCAGTTCGTCGGTGTCGAGGATGCTGATCATGCGATATTTCTACGCCGGCGGTCCTTCCCGAGGGGTATTTTATTTCGGCATGAGGTGATTTGCCAGCAACGCTTTGGTCGCTTGACGCTGCGTGGAATGTATTCAACAACGACGAGATGAAGGACGACCGCCGCGCACCCATACCGCCGATCCTCGCGGACAAGGATTTTGCCGCGCCGTCGGTCTTCGAGCCGGCGAACCTGCTGCGCGAGGCGCGCCGGCAAAAGGGCTTGGCCAGCCACGATGTCCCGGAGATCTGCATTCTCGACCCCGATGGCGACATCCTGCGCGCACTGCGCAGAACCGGGCAGGCGCACCCTTCGCCGGGCTGGGCCTGCTACCATACGGATCTTTACGAGTTCGATCGTGACCCCGAGCATTTCGGCATCATCGGCTCCGCGGTCGGCGCCTCGTTCGCGGTGCTGCTCGCCGAGCAGCTGTTCGCGTCGGGCTGCCGCTTCTTGATCAGCATGACCTCGGCCGGGCAGGTCAAAGCACACGGGCCGCCGCCCTATTTCGTGCTGATCGAGCGCGCGCTCAGGGATGAAGGCGCCAGCTATCATTATTTGCCGCCGGCCGACTTCGCCGAGGCGGACGCCGTCCTGGTCGACACCGCCTTCACCGCGCTTGGGGCGTCGGCCGAACCGGTCTACCGAGGGGCCTCGTGGACGACCGACGCACCGTTTCGCGAGACCGAAGCGGCGATCGCGAGCTGCCGCGCCCGCGACATTCTGGCGGTCGAAATGGAGGCGGCGGCGCTCTATGCCTTCGCCCGGGCCCGCGGCAAGCCGGTGCTGTGCTTCGCCCATGTGACGAACCAGATGGCCGTGGTCGCCGGCGATTTCGAAAAGGGCGAGGCCGACGGCGCCAAAGCTTCGCTCGTGGTGATCGCCGCCGCAGCGCGGGCATGGCGCGATCTTCTCGGCTTGCGGCGGTGAGCGGGACCTCGTCGACGAGCGATCTCGCCGGCGTCTGCGCCATCGTGGTGATGGCCAAGGCGCCGCGGATCGGCGATGTCAAAACCCGCCTCGTCCCGCCCTTGTCCGAGGCGCAGGCGGCGGCATTGAGCGGCTGTTTCATCCGCGACATTGCCGAAAACATCATCCTGGCGGCGCAATCGACGCCGATTTGCGGCCATGTCGCGTATTCGCCGCGCGGGTCCGAGGCGGTGTTTCGCGCCTTGTTGCCGGATGCGATCCGGCTGTTGCCTTCGCGGCGGCTCGGCCTCGGCTACAGCCTCGCCGACGCGGCCGAGGATCTGCTGACCGACGGGTACGGCTCGGTCTGTCTTGTCAACTCGGACAGTCCGACCCTGCCGAATTCGATCCTGGTCGAGGCCGCCCGGGCGCTGCGGGCGCCGGGTGACCGGGTCGTCCTGGGGCCTGCCGAAGACGGCGGCTATTATTGCATCGGCCTGAAAGCCCGGCATGCGCGGCTGTTCGAGGAGATCGATTGGAGCACCGAGCGCGTGTTGGCGCAGACCCTGGAGCGGGCCCGCGAGATCGGGCTCGCCGCGGCGCTTTTGCCGGGTTGGTACGACGTCGACGATCCGGCGTCGCTGCGCCGCCTGGCCGAAGAGCTGCTCGGGGCCGGCGACCGAGACCGGGTTGCCCGGTATGTCGCCCCCCATACCGCGGCCTTCTTGCGCGGCACCCTAGCGGATGGCCGCCTCTTCGTCGATGACGGGAGCCGGGCGATCGGCGTCCTCGGGCCCGGGGCGCCGACCGGTCGCGCGCGAGGATGACCCGGCGACGCCTCTCCGAGCTGATCGCCTGCGCCGCCGTGCTCGTCGGCCTGACCCTGCTCGGCCTCCTTGAGCAGCGGCGCGACGATATCGATGCCTTTGTCGCGGTCGCCCTCGTGCAAGCCGTCGTCTATCTGCTGGCGGTCCGGCTCGCCTGGAATACCGGCGGCTCGCCGTGCACGCTGGCGATGATCCTCGCCGCGGCCGTGCTGCTGCGCCTCCCGGTGCTGCTGGCTCCCCCCTACCTGTCGACCGACATCTATCGCTACGTGTGGGACGGGCGGGTCGAGGCCGCCGGCGTCAACCCGTACCGCTACATCCCGGTCGACCCGCATCTCGCACGCCTGCGCGACCCGCAAATCTTCCCGCGCATCAACCGCAACAACTACG
The DNA here is from genome assembly GCA_963703665.1 of uncultured Alphaproteobacteria bacterium. Classification (GTDB taxonomy): domain Bacteria; phylum Pseudomonadota; class Alphaproteobacteria; order ATCC43930; family CGMCC-115725; genus AP-15. The sequence continues at coordinate 483,778 of CAVPFB010000004.1, forward strand.
CGCCGACGATCTACCCGCCGGCGGCCGAGGCGATCTTCCTGCTCGTGACCCGCGTCAGCCAGTCGCTGGTTGCGATGAAGGCGGCGATGGTGCTGTGCGAGGCGATCGCCATCCTCCTGCTGCTGCGGCTCCTCGGCGCCAACGGCCTGCCGTCCGGGCGCATTTTGGTTTACGCATGGCATCCGCTGCCGATCTGGGAATTTGCTGGCAGCGGCCATGTCGACGCCGCGATGATCGCTTTCGTCGTGCTGGCATTATGGGCCGGGCGGCGCGGCAACGGCTGGCTCGCGGGCTTGGCGCTCGCCTGCGCCACCCTGGTAAAGCTCTATCCGGCGCTGCTGCTGCCGGCGCTCTATCGTCGCTGGGAGTGGCGCATGCCGGTTGCATTCTCGGCTGCGGTGGTCCTCGCTTATCTGCCCTTTGTCGGCGCCGGCTGGCGAATCCTGGGCTTCCTGCCCGGATATGCCCAAGAAGAAGGCTTCACCGCGGGCGGCGCGGGTTTCTATCCATTGAGCCTGCTCCAGACCTTCCCGCCCTTCGCCGGCTTGCCGGCGCTGGTCTACAGCGCGGGCGCTTTGGCGCTCCTCGCCGTGCTGGCCCTCGCCGTGCTCTTTGCCCGCAGACCCGCCGACGATGATATCGCCGGTGCAGCTCTGCTGGCCGGCGCTTTCATGTTGCTGCTGTCGCCGCATTACCCATGGTATTTTACTTGGCTGATCGTGTTTGCCTGCTTTGCTCCCTGGTTGTCCTTGCTGTGGCTGACCAACGCGTGTCTTCTGCTTTATCTGGTGCCGGTGGGCTCGCAGCTGGTGCGAAGCGGTCATCGGCTGCTGGTGGAATCGGTAGTTTATGGGCCGTTCGCGGTCCTCACGCTGTGCGACCTGTGGCGTCGCCGGCAGCGCGTCCTCGGGAGCACCTGACCATGTCCGGCATCCCTCCCGGCACTGCGGCCCCCGACCCGCGCCGCTATTTCGACCACGTCGCAGAATCGCGCGGCCCGGTCGCCGAAGACGAGCCGGTGTGCCTCTATCTGGAGACGACGAACCGCTGCAATCTCCTGTGCGCGACCTGTCCGCGCACCTTCGAGGCGCTCGAGCCGCCGGGCGACATGAGCTGGGATTTGTTCACCGGCATCGTCGACCAGTTTCCGCGCATCGCCCGCGTCGTGCTGCACGGGGTCGGCGAGCCGATGATGGTGCCAGCCTTGCCGCGGATGATCCGCTATCTGAAGGATCGCGGCAGCTATGTGCTGTTCAACACCAACGGCACTCTGCTGAATGCCCGCAAAGGGCGTGAGCTGATCGAGGCCGGGCTCGACGAACTGCGCCTGTCGCTCGACGCCGCCGAGCCGGAGGCCTTTAAGCTGGTGCGCGGGCGCGACATGTTCGCCCGTATCCTGCGCAACATCCGCAATTTCCGCGCGTTGCAGCGGGAGCTCGGCGCGGCGACGCCGCGTGTTTCGCTGTGGCTGACCGGCCTCAAGGAGACGATCGACCAGCTTTGCGATTTCGTCCGGCTGGCCCATGACCTCGGGATTCCCGAAGTGTACCTGCAGCGGCTGGTTTACTTCGCCGAAGGTCAAGGACTGGCGCGAGCACAGTCGGCGCTGTTTGCCGATGATGACGGTGAGGAGAGCCGGCGGGTGCGCGCGGCCGAGGCGTTGGCGCGCGAGCTCGGGATCAGCTTCAACGCCTCCGGCGCCACCGATCCCGCCTCCAGCCTGAAGCAGCAGGACGACAAGCAGCCATGGTCGTTGTGCCGCCGGCCGTGGACACTGATGTATTTCACCGCGCATGGGCGCGCCATTCCCTGCTGTATCGCGCCGTTTTCGATGCGCGGCTACGACGGGTTCACCCTCGGCGACGCGACCCAGCAAAGCCTGCGCGAGATCTGGAACGGGCCACGCTACCAAGCCTTCCGCAGCGCCCTCCTGAGCGACCAGCCCGCACCCGCCTGCGCCGGCTGCGGATTGCGCTGGAGCCTCTGATGCTGGCGCGGCCGCGCGTCGCGCTGATCATCCCGACCCTCGACGAGGAGGAGGCGATCGCCGGCGTGCTCGCTGCCGTGCCGCGCGGGGCGGTCAACGAAATCATCGTCGCCGACGGCGGCAGCGCCGATCGCACCGTCGAGCGGGCCCGCGCCGCCGGCGCCCGGATCGTGAGCGAGAGCCGCCGCGGCTACGGCCGCGCCTGCCGTGCCGGCGCCGAGGCGGCGGGCGACTGCGACATTCTCGTGTTTCTCGACGGCGACGGCAGCGACCGGCCGGAGCTGATCCCGGCATTGCTGGCGCCGATCCTCAACTGCGGATACGACTTCGTCATCGGTTCGCGCACCCGCGGCCGACGCGAGCCGGGCAGCATGAGCGCGCACCAGATCGTCGCCGGGCACGCCGTCGGATTCGTGCTGCATCGCCTCTACCGTGTGCGGTATACCGACATGGGACCGTTTCGCGCGATCCGGCGCGAGGCATTGGCGGGGCTCGGCATGCGTGAGATGACCTTTGGCTGGAACCTCGAAATGCAGATGCGCGCGGCCCGCGCCGGCCTGCGCATCCTCGAGATCCCGGTGGATCACCATCGGCGAGCGGGTGGCGTGTCGAAGGTTGCCGGCAGCCTGTCGGGAACGGTGAAAGCCAGCCTGCGGATCAGCGCCACCCTGACCCGCATCGCCTGGGAGGGACGACAGCGATGAACCCGAACCCGGTTTCCGACGTCATCCAATTTCTGACCCAGCCGGCCTGGACCACGGCGGTCTACTGGCTGCTGATCGTCGCCAGCATCGTCATCGCCATTTACGCTTGGCGCACGATTCCCGGCGCAGCGCACCGGGACGATCCTGTTCGACTGGATCGCCCGGTTTTTCATCGGCTCGATGTGGTGGCAGCAGACCCTGTGGAAATTGCCGCCCTATTACACCGACCACCCGGACAAGCCGTTCGGCGCGACCGGGCTCGCCTATTGGATGGGGTTGATGGGCAAGCACGCCGCGATCCCGCTCCAGGCCGATTTGGTCAATCACGTCGTCCTGCCGCACTTCTATGTGTTCGCGCCGATCGTCTACTCGCTCGAAGTGCTGACCGCGGTGTCGTTGATCCTCGGGCTGTTCGTCCGGCTGTGGGGCCTGATTGGCGCGGCACAGATCGCCAATCTGTGGCTCGGCCTCTACAGCGCGCCGGGTGAATGGCCGTGGACCTATTTTTTTCTGCTGGTCGTGATGCTGATCTTCGCCGTGCACCGCTACGGCCGCGCGCTCGGCCTCGACGCGATTATCGCCAGCCGCACGGCTTCGCGGCGGACGCTGGCCCGCGGCGGTGACGGCCTTTTCCGGCTGGTCGGCTGAGACGCCGCGTCGGACGGACGCCCGCTTGCATCCGGCCGACCGCCTAGATCCGGCCGACCGCGGCGGCGAGGCCGAACAGCGCGCCGCTGAACGCAAACAGCGCCAACGGGTTGAGCCGCGGCCAGCGCAGCAGCACCGCCGTCGCCGCGACCGCCGTGACCCAGACCGCAGGTCCGCCCGGCATCGCGCGCAGCACTGCGATCCCGCCTGCCAGCACCAGCCCGGCGGCCACCGGCGCCAAACCGCCTTCGACCGCGGCGTGCCAGCGCGAACCGCGCCAGCGGCCCCACAGCCGCGCCGCGCCGTAGACCAAGAGCGAGGAGGGCAGATAGAGCGCCACGGTCGCGGTCAGCGCACCCGGCCAGCCCGCGACCTTCCAGCCGATCAGCGCCGACAGCATCGTGCCGGGGCCCGGTGCTGCGCGCGAGATCGCGAACAAATCGGCGAATTCGCGAGGCGAAGTCCAGTGGTGCACGCCGACCGCCTGATGCTCGATCTCGGCCAGGAGCGACGCGCCACCGCCGATCGAGAACAGCGACAGCGGGCCAAAGACCAGAACGAGCGCCAGCAATGCCCGCCAATCCTCGGGCATTTCAGCTCCTGCGCTGCTGCAGGGCAGCGAGGCCGATGCTCAGCGGCGCCAGGCACAGCACCACCGGCAGCATCGGCCAGCGCAGCACGCCGACCGTGACAGTGGTCGCCAAAGTAATCACGATTTGGCCGATCTGCGCCGCGCCGCGCGGCACCAGCACCAGGCCGGTGGCAAAGGTCATGCCGATCGCTGCCGCCGCCACCCCGTCGAGAGCGGCGTGCGCCACCCCGTTGCCGGCGATCCTGGCAAAGCCCGCCGCCAGCGCCACGACGATCACCAGAGGCCCCGACAAGAGGCCCACTACCGCGGCTAGCGCGCCCGCGCCACCACGCAGCCGTTGGCCGACCTCGACGGTCAGATTGACGCCGGCCGAGCCCGGCATGACCCGGCTGAGCGCCACCCCGGACAAAAACGCCTGGTCGTCGATCCAGCGCCGGCGCTGGACCATGGCGCGATAGAGCCATGCCGCGGTGCCGCCGCCAAAGCTGGTGACGCCGAGGCGGAAGAACCCGGCGAAGATCGCCGCAAGGCTCACCAGCGCGGCACCGTCCGCATCCTGTCTACCGATCTCGGCCACGACACTCCCCCCGATCCCGGCAGCCTATCCCCTCTCTCGTCGATGGGCGAGGCTTTGCGCGGCAGATCGAACAGGATCGCAGCAGGATGGGCAATGCCCGGCGTCGCGCCCGGGCGGAGGCGCCGCAAAATCGAGCGGTGGAGACGCCGCAACCGGGCCGGGTGGGCGCCGTGCAGCGCCGTCACGCGAAACAGGCGCCAGCGCTGTGCAGCGATGACGCCTGCGAGAAAATTCCGGCGCCGAAGGGAAATTCAGAGCTGAGCCGGAGGACTCAGCAGGACGGACTGCCGCCGCCGAAATCGCCGCCGCTGAAGTCGTCGGCGCCACTCCCGCCGGGGTCGCCGCCGCTGAAATCCTGGTCGGAGCTGAAATCCTGATTTCCCGAGCCGTCGTCGCCGCCGCCGCTGAAATCCTGGTTCGAGGCGGAATCCTGACCACCCGCGCCGTAATCTCCGCCGCTGAAATCCTGGTCCTGGCCGCCGCCGCTGTCGCCGTAATAGTTGTTGACGACGCTCTCGCCAAGGCCCGGGGTCATCGACTGGCCGCCGAGAATACCGGCGCTGGCGTGCTGACCGAACAGCGACTCGATCCCTTGGAACAGGAGGGCGCCGCCGGCGACCCCGGCCGCGGTCGCCGCCGCCGAGCGCAGGAAGCCGCCGCCGCCTCCCGTCCCGCCGCCGCCCATGAAACCGCCGCCGCCGCCCATTGGCTGGCTGTAGCCGCCCTGAGCAGAGGGCTGGCCCCAAGGCTGAGCCGACGGGGCCGCGGCCACCTGTGGAGCGCGCGTCCAGGGGCCGGCCGCGGGGACGCTGCCGGCCGTCGGCGCCGGCGGAGCGGCTTGACGCGAGCCGAACAGGCCGCCGAGAAAGCTCGTCGCCGCCGGCCTCGCCACCTGCTGCTGCGCAGCCGTCACCTGCTGTTGGAGCTCGGCGATCCGATTCTGCGCGTTGTGCAGCGCCAAGTCTTGGATCAGCACGGTTTGGGCGAGGTAATAGGGCGCGTCGGGCTGCTCGGACATCGTCTGGCGAATCAGCCCATCGGCGTCGGGGTCCTTGGGCTGGCTCGGGGTGTTTTTCAGGCGCGCGAGCAGGGTTGAGAGCAGGTTTTGTTCCTGGGGGGTCATGGCGGCCTTCCGCTGCGGGAAAAGCGGTGCGCTTCGGCGAAGCGCACTGGCGCCTGCGACCCTCCCCTTCGGGAAAAAACGCCTCCCGACCGGCGCGGGTCGACGCGCCGGCCTAGATGTGGGGAGCGGCGAAGCGCGGTCAATGACCCGTGGAATCGCGCTTATCAGGGCGCTTACAGCCCTTTGCCGCCCATCGCCAGGAACTTTTCGCGGCGTTGGGCGCGCAATCTTCCGCCATCGAGCCTGCAGAGCGGCCGCAGCGCCTCGTCGAGCGCCTGTCCGAGCTGTTCGACCGCCTCGCTCGGCAGCCGGTGCGCCCCACCCAGCGGTTCTGGCACGATCCGATCGACGACGCCCAGCCGAACTAGGTCCTGCGCAGTCAGCCGCAGTGCGTCAGCCGCTTCCAGCGCATGTTCGCCGTCGCGCCACAGGATCGAGCCGCAGCCTTCGGGGGAGATGACCGAATAGACCGCGTGCTCCAGCATCATCACCGTGTTGCCGGCAGCGAGCGCGATCGCCCCGCCCGAGCCGCCCTCGCCGATCACTGTGGCGACCAGCGGCACCTTGATGTCGAGGCAGGTTTCGATGGCCCGCGCGATGGCTTCGGCCTGGCCGCGCGCCTCGGCGTCGATCCCGGGATAGGCGCCGGCGGTGTCGACAAAGGTCAGCACCGGCAACCCGAAACGGTCGGCGAGACGCATCAGCCGCCGCGCTTTGCGATACCCTTCGGGCCGGGCCATGCCGAAATTACGGGCGAGCCGGGTGTCGGTGTCGGCACCCTTCTCGGTGCCGAGCACCATGACGCTGCTCCCGTGAAAGCGGCCGATGCCCCCGACGACCGCCCGGTCCTCGGCAAAAGCGCGGTCGCCGGCGAGCGGGACGAATTCGGTGATCAACCCGCCGATATAGTCAACAGCGTGCGGCCGCTGCGGATGGCGCGCCACCTGCACCTTTTGCCACGGCGTCAGCCGCGCATAGGTCTGGCGCAACAGCCGCGCGGCCGTGCTTTCGAGCCGGCCGACCTCGTCGGCGATGTTGATCTCGCTGGTGGTCGAGAGATGGCGCAGTTCTTCGATCTTGCCTTCGAGCTCGCCGATCGACCGCTCGAAATCGAGAAAGTGACGCATCATTTGCGCCGCGCCAGTGGGTGCGCAGTGTGCACCAGCCGGCGCAGCCGGTCGGAGAGGACGTGCGTGTAGATCTGGGTCGTCGCGATGTCGGCATGCCCCAGCATCTGCTGGACGCTGCGCAGATCGGCGCCGTGGTCGAGCAAATGGCTGGCAAAGGCGTGGCGCATCACATGCGGCGACAGCCGGGCCGGGTCGAGACCGGCCTTGAGCGCCAGCTCCTTCAGCAATTGGCCGCAGCGCTGGCGGGTCAGGTGGCCGGCGCCGCTGCGCGACGGGAACAGCCAGCGCGAGGGCTGCCGAATCGGGCAGGAAATGCCCGCGGCGGTCGAGATAGGCGGTAAGCGCCCGGCGCGCCGGTTCGCTCAACGGCACCACTCGCTCGCGTCCGCCCTTGCCGCGCACCAAGAGAAAGCGCGGATCGCGCAGGGCCGCGGCCACTGGCAGGGTCAGCAATTCCGAAATGCGCATCCCGGTCGCGTAGAGCAGCTCGATCAGGCACAGGATGCGCAGCCCCTCGTCCTCCGGCCAGGCGCGCGCGGCGGCGAGCAAATCTTCGACCTCGGCTTCCGACAGGAGTTTCGGCAAGGGGCGGCCGAGACGCGGGCTGTCGAGGCCGACCGTCGGATCGTCAGGGCGCACACCGTCGACCACCAGAAACCTGTAGAACTGGCGCATCGCCGAGAGCCGCCGCGCCAGACTGCGGGGCGCCAACAGAGCCGTCGCGGGCTCCGCCAGATAGAGCGTGCAGCGTCGCCTCGTCCGCGGCTTCGAGCGCCGTCGCACGCACCATCAGAAACCGCGACAGATCGAAGAGATCGGTGCGGTAAGCGGCGATGGTCAAGCGCGCCGCAGCGCGCTCGGCCGTCAGCATCTCGAGGAAAGCTTCGAGATGCTTGGAGAAGCCGGGGGGCGCCGCCGGCGTGCCTGCCGGCGGTCATTCGGCAAAGCGCGCATTGGGCAGCACCTTTTCGACCGGCGCCGATCGGCGGCGGCGGGTTCCACAGCGCCAGGAACGCCGCGCCCGCCGAGGGCTGCCAAGACGACGATGACGACAAACCCGATGGTGAGCTTTCCCATGCCGCGGCTCGCATGTCCCCTGGCCGGTGGCGTCCGGCCGAATCTGCCCGGCCCAACCGGCCCATGCCGATTGACGACCCGGCTGCACGATATGCTAGTACCGTTCGCGGACGCCGCGAAAAAGAGCGGCGCCGACGGAGAGGATCGGGGTGGAGACTGACAGCGCTCGAAATTGGACGGCGAGTCTTGGCGATGCGGCGCTTTGTCCCGTGCCGCACGGTCGTTCTGGTCGGGCTGATGGGCGCCGGCAAGACCAAGATCGGCCGCCGCCTGGCGGTGCGGCTCGGCCTGCCGTTCTTCGATTCGGATCAGGAGATCGAAGCCGCCGCGGGCGAAACCATCGAGGAGATCTTCGCCAATCGCGGCGAGCGGGTGTTTCGCGACGGCGAGCGCCGTGTCATCGCGCGGCTGCTGGCGAAGCCGGTGCATGTGCTGGCGACCGGCGGCGGCGCGTTTATGGATCCGCTGACCCGCGCGGCGATCGCGCGGCGCGGGGTGTCGTTGTGGCTGCGCGCCGATCTCGACGTGCTGGTGCAGCGGGTGTCGCGGCGCAGCGACCGGCCGCTGCTGAAGGCGGGCGATCCGCGCGCGATCCTGGCCGAACTGATCGAGCGCCGCCATCCGATCTACGGCGAGGCCGACATCACCGTCGACAGCGGCGACGGCTCGCCCGAATCGACGGTCAACCGGGCGATCGCGGCGCTCGCCGGCCTGTTCGCGCGCGCTGACGCCGCCCGATGCGGAGAGCGAGGGATGACGATCATCGCTCGAACCGGCGTCCGAGCGGCTGCGCGTCGCGCTCGGCGAGCGCGCCTACGACATCGTCGTCGGCCCGCGTCTGATCGAGGACGGCCGGTCGCGAGATCCTGCCGCTGATGCGCCGCCGCCACGCCGTCGTCGTCACCGACGAGAATGTCGCCCGCCATTGGCTGGCGCCGCTGCGCGACAGCCTCGCCGAGGCCGGGATCGCGCATCACACGGTGGTCCTGCCGCCGGGCGAGGAGACCAAGGATCTCGGCCATTTCGGCCGGCTCGCCGAGGACATCCTGGCCTGCGGCATCGAGCGCGGCTCGATGCTGGTGGCGTTGGGCGGCGGGGTCGTCGGCGACTTGACCGGGTTTGCCGCGGCGACCTTGTTGCGCGGCATCGATTTCGTGCAGATCCCGACGACGCTGCTGGCCCAGGTCGACAGCTCGGTCGGCGGCAAGACCGGGATCAACACCAGCACCGGCAAGAACCTGATCGGGGCGTTCTACCAGCCGCGGCTGGTGCTCGCCGACACCGACGTGCTGGCGACCCTGCCGCGGCGCGAATTGCTCGCCGGCTATGCCGAGACCGTCAAATACGGGCTGATCCGCGACGCCGAATTCTTCGCCTGGTGCGAGCGCCAGGGCAATGCGCTGTGCGCGCTCGAGCCGGACCCGCTGCGCCATGCGGTCGTGACCAGCTGCGCGATGAAGGCGGCGGTCGTCGCCGCCGACGAGCGCGAGGAGGGCGACCGGGCATTGCTCAATTTCGGCCACACCTTCGGCCATGCGCTCGAAGACCGAGACCGGGTTTTCGAGCCGGCTCCTGCATGGCGAGGCGGTGGCGCTCGGGATGGTGCTGGCCTTCGATTTCGCCGCGCGGCTCGGGCTCGTCGCGGCGGCGGAGGGCGAGCGCGTGCGCCGCCATTTCGCCGCGACCGGGCTGCCGACGCGGCTCGGCGATGTCGGGCTTGCCGGCATCCCGGCCGAACGCCTCCTCGCGCATATGGGCAAGGACAAAAAGGTCCGCGACGGCAAGATCACGCTGATCCTGCCGCGCCGCATCGGCGACGCCTTCGTCATGAAGGACGCCCCCGCCGACGAACTGCGCGATTTCCTCGGCGCTGCGGCCTAGCCCTCACCCACCCGGCCTTTCGGTCCGGGTCCCTCCTCTCCCGCAATGCGGGAGAGGGTGCCGAGCGCAGCGAAGCGGGTGAGGGCGGCGGCGCCGCTACCCCCGACCTCACCGGGGCAGCGTCGTCAGCGACAACGCGTGGACGCGCGGCGGCCAATTCCTCGGCGAGCGTCTGGTAGACGAGGCGCTGGCGCGCCACCCGGCTCTGCCCGGCAAAGGCCGCGGAAACGATGGTGACGGCAAAATGGGTCTCGCCCTCGGGCCGCGCGCCGGCATGCCCGGCATGGCGATGCGATTCGTCGACGATGTCGAGCCGCGCCGGCGCAAAGCGGTCGGTCAATTTGTGGCGGATCGTGTCGGCGACGGACATTGATCGGTGCCTCGAGCGTTGTCGAGCGCCGCGGCTCCGGCGAGGAAGCGGCCGAGATCGTCGACGATGTAATGGATATGGCTGCCATCGGCGCCGGCGGCGGCCCAGTCGATGGTGCCGCGCATCCAGGCCGTGGTCATGCCGAGGGCCGCGGCCGGGACCAGGTTTTTGGCCATGTCTTCGATCATCAGCGCGGTCTCGGGGCTGACCTCGTGGCGGCGCAGCAATTCGCGATAGCCGGCGAGCGCCGGCTTGGGCTCGAATCCGGCCATCGACGATGTCGACGATGCCGCAGAACGAGCCGGCGATGTCGAGATGGTCGAGCAGCCGCTCGGCATGGGCGACCGAGCCGTTGGTGTGGACGATCTTGCGGCCGGGCAGCGCGGCCAGCGCCGCGACCAGCACCGGGTCCGGCGGCACGCAGGCGAGGTCGACATCGTGGACATAGGCGAGGAAGTCGTGCGGGTCGATGCGGTTCACGGTCATCAGCCCGCGCATCGTCGTGCCGTGCTCGCGGAAATAGGTTTTCTGGACGACCAAGCGCCGCCTCCGGCGACAGGCCCAGCCGCTCGGCGATAAAGCGCTGCATCCGGGCATGGATCTGGTCGAAGAGGCGGCATGACGCCGGGTAGAGAGTGTTGTCGAGATCGAAGATCCAGGTCTCGATCTCGGCGAGCGGCCGGCCGCCGATAGCGGGCATTGCGCGCGCCCTCAGCCGGCGCGGATCAGGGTGCCGGCGCCCGAGGTGTCGGTGAACAATTCGAGCAGGATCGCGTGCGGCACGCGGCCGTCGAGGATGACCGCCGCCTCGACCCCGCCATCGACCGCGTCGAGGCAGGTCTCGACCTTGGGGATCATGCCGCCGTGGATGACGCCCTCGGCGATCATCCGCCGCGCCGCCCCGGCGGTGATCTCCGACACCAGCCGCTGGTCGGCGTCGAGCACGCCGGCGACATCGGTCAACAGCAACAGCCGCGTCGCCTTGACCGCGGCGGCGACCGCGCCCGCGACCGTGTCGGCGTTGATGTTGTAGGTCTCGCCGTCGGCGCCGACGCCGATCGGGGCGATGACCGGGATGATGTCCGATTGCTGGAAGATGTCGAGCACGTGCGCCGCGACCTGCTGCGGCTCGCCGACAAAGCCGAGATCGATCTCGATGCTGGACGCCGCCTTCGACCTGGCTGCGGACCGCCTTTGTCGCCGCGATCAGCCCGCCATCCTTGCCGCTGAGCCCGATCGCACAGCCGCCCTCGGCGTTGATCGCCGCGACCAGCTGCTTGTTGATCGTGCCGGCGAGCACCATCTCGACCACTTCCATCGTCGCGGGTCGGTGACCCGAGCCCGTCGACAAAACGGCTCTCGATGCCCAGGCGCTCGAGCATCTGGCCGATCTGCGGCCCGCCGCCATGCACGACGATCGGGTGGATGCCGACCTGCTTCAACAGCACGACGTCGCGGGCGAACGAATTGCCGCCGCCTCCCGTTTCTGGCCGCCCATCGCGTGTCCGCCGTATTTGACGACCAGCGTGCGGCCGGCATAGCGGCGCATATAGGGCAACGCCTCGGCCAGGATCGCGGCCTTGGCAACCGGGTCGGGCGCGGCACCGGGCGGGTATGGCGAGGGCTCGAGGGCAGGCTTCATCGCGTCGCGTCACTCTAGCGCAAGTCGGAGGTCGCCATCGCGGCGGCGTCGGCATAGGCGGGTGCAAAGCCGGCGAGCGTCGCGCGCAGCGCCTCGATGCCGCGGCGCTCATCGGCGCTCGTCAGATGGATTTCGGGATGTGCCGCGGTGTGGGCGGCGAGCTCGGCCGCGACCCGCCGGGCGGTCTCGGCGAGTGCGACCAGACCGAGCTTGTCGGTCTTGGTCAGCACGACCTGATAGGAGACGCCGGCGTGGTCGAGCATGTCCAGCAGCGGGCGATCGATGTCCTTGATGCCGTGGCGGGCGTCGATCAACAGGCAGACGCGGCGCAGCGAGGCCCGGGACCGCAGATAGCGCCGCACCAGCCCGGTCCAGCGCTCGACCGCGACTTTCGAGGCCTCGGCATAGCCGTAGCCCGGCAGGTCGACCAGCATCAGCTCGCCGCCGAGATCGAAGAAATTGATCTGGCGCGTGCGGCCGGGGGTGTTCGAGATGCGCGCCAGCATCCGCCGCCCGGTCAGCGCGTTGACCAGGCTCGACTTGCCGACGTTGGAGCGGCCGGCAAAGGCGATCTCCGGCAATGATTTCGGGCGGCAGCGCCGCGGGTTCGGCGGCGCCGGCGACAAAGCTCGCCTCGCGGGCAAACAGGCGCCGTCCTGCCTCAACCAGCTCGGTGTCTGCCGCCCGCGGCGGAAACAGGTCGGCCGGGATCTGTGCCGCCGAATTCTCCGAGGCCATCGCCGGCGCTGCGCTCAGGCCGCCCCGGCGCGATGCATGATCACCCATTGCTGGGCGACGCTGAGCGTGTTGTTCCACGCCCAGTAGATCACCAGCCCGGCCGGGAAATGCGACAGCATGTAGGTGAACACGACCGGCAGGATCATGAACATCCGCGCCTGCATCGGGTCGACCGGCTGCGGGTTGAGCTTTTGCTGCAGAAACATCGTCACACCCATGATGATCGGCCAGGCGCCGATCATCAGGATCGAGGGCGGGGTGAACGGGATCAGGCCGAAGAGGTTGGCGAAAGAGGTCGGGTCGGGCGCCGACAGATCGTGGATCCAGCCGAAAAACGGCGCATGGCGCATCTCGATCGTGACGAACAGGACCTTATAGAGCGAGAAGAACACCGGGATTTGGATCACGATCGGCAGGCAGCCGGCCAGCGGGTTCGCGCCGACGCGCTTGTAGAGCGCCATCATCTCCTGCTGCTGGCGCGCCTTGTCGTCCGGAAACCGCTCGCGCAGTTTCTGGATCTCCGGCTGCAACAGCTTCATCTTGCTCATCGCCTTGTAGGACTTGTTGGCGAGCGGAAAGAACAGCAGCTTGACGCAGAAGGTAAACAGCAGGATCGCTAGTCCAAAATTACCGAGCAGCCGGTCGAAGAACTGCAGTGTTAAGAAAATCGGCTTGGTCAGAAAATAAAACCAGCCGAAATCGATGGCGCGGTCGAAGCGCGGGATGCCGGCGGCGGCATAGGAGTCGAGCAGATCGACCTCTTTGGCGCCGGCGAAGAAGCGGGTTGTGGTGGCGCTGGTGGCATCGGGCGTCACGGTGCTTTCGGACCCGAGATAGTCGGTCTGGTAATGGTCGATCCCGTCCTCGGTCGTGTGCGTAAAGCGCGCCTTGATCGCCTCGTTCTGCGGCGGGATCAGCGAGGTCAGCCAGTATTTGTCGGTGAAGCCGAGCCAGCCGCCGGTGGACGAATAATCGTCGGGCCGACCGGGGCTCAGCGAGGCGTATTTGACCTCCTGCAACGAGCCGTCGAGATAGCCGATCATGCCTTCGAACAGGATGTAGTAGCCGGCGACCTGCGGGGTGCCGGTGCGGCTGACCAGCCCATAGGGCATCAGCGTGACCGCGGTGCTGCCGGTGTTGCGGACCGCATCCTTGACCGTGAACATGTAGTTGGAATCGATCGAAATGGTGCGGGTGAAGACGAGACCCTGGCCGTTGTCCCAGGTCAGGGTGACCGGGTTCGACGGGGTCAGCGGGCCGCCCGAGGCCTTCCACAGAGTCTGCGGCCCCGGCACCTTCACCGACCCGGGTTTCGCTGCGACCCAGCCGAATTCGGCGAAATAGGGGTTCGCAGTCCCCGGTGGCGATAGCAGCACCACCTCCGGGCTCTTCGGGTTTACGGTCTCGTGATAAGTGGCCAGGGTCAAGTCGTCGAACCGGGCGCCCACCAGCGCGATCGAGCCGTGCAGTTGTAGCGTGTCGATCTTGACCCGCGGCTGTCCGGCAACGGCCGCCGCCGGCGTTTCTGCCGCGCGGGCCGCCAAGGCGCCCGGGGCATTGGTCGCATTGGTCGCGCCGGCCGGGGGGGCGCCGGCGGACGTGCCGGGAGCCGATTGTGCGGCCGGCGCGCCGGCCGAGGTCCCGACATGCGGCACCGGCGGCGGGTGCAGCCGCTGGAACACGAACTGGAAGCCGATCAGAATCCCGACGGACACCACGATGGCGATCAGGAGGTTGCGCTGTTCCATTTCGGACCGGACCGGCGGGGCTCAGGTTTCGCTGTCGACGGGGCAATCGGCCGGTTTGGCGGTGGGCCGCGGCGATCTTGCCGGCCATATTGATAGCATGGGCGCCGGCACCGGATCGTAGCCGCTGCCGCCCCAGGGCTGGCAACGGGCGAGGCGCCACAGCGCGAGGCCGCCGCCGCGCAACGCGCCGTGCAGCCCGAGCGCTTCGATCGCGTAATCCGAGCAGGTCGGCAGAAAGCGGCAGGAGGGCGGCCGCAACGGCGACACAAAAAGCTGATAGGCGCGCACGCCGGCTCTGACGGCCGAACTCAGCATGCCTCCACGGTGTTGCCGCTCCATCTCATTCCTCCAGCACGGCGCGTGACCGGCGTCCCGCGGTGCTCCGCTCGATCCTGCGCAGCGCTGCCGCGAGATCGTCGAGGAGAGCCGCGTAGGGCCGTTCGGCCGTCCCCGAGCGGGCGATCAGCACATAATCGGTACCGGGGTTTCCCCGATCTGCCAGGATCTCGGCCGCCGCCTCGCGCAGCCGTCGCTTTGCCCGATTGCGGATCACCGCATTGCCTACCTTTCGGCTCGCGGTAAACCCGACCCGCAACCCGGAGCCGCCGATCCGGCCGGGCGGCTGCGGCGCGGCCTGCAAGATCAGGCCCGGCGTCACCACCTTGTTTCGGGTCGCGGCAACCCGCAGGAAATCGGCCCGGACCTTGAGTTTCGCAAGCGCGCCGCGCACGGATTACCGCCCGGCGGGTGCGAGCGGCAAAAGATCCCGCCTCAGGCTGAGAGCCGCTTGCGGCCCTTCGCTCGCCTGGCGGCGAGCACGCGCCGGCCGGCGGCCGTCGCCATCCGCGCCCGGAACCCGTGGCGCCGCTTGCGAACGAGGTTGCTGGGCTGGTAAGTGCGCTTCACGGCACCGGCTCCGATTGCGGGATCTCTGTCGAGCGGAGGCGGCTATATAAGAGAGGCAGTGAGTCCAAGTCAACGCCGGCTCGGGTTCGCCCGGGGGATGGTGGTACAGGAGATGGCGGTTCATGGAATGGCCGGCGTCGTTGAGGCGTTCGGCTTGAGCGGCGGCGGCGGTCATGCGATGACGGGCCAATCATGCGGAGCAATGTGAGCGCCGATGTTGGATGATGCGACGGTCGAGGCTGCCGATCGTGCCGCCCGGGTGTGGGCTGCCGCCGAACCCGGGCCGATCGTTCCAGGCAGCGAGGCGCACAAGACCGCATTTTGCCGGATGCTGCTCGACACCCACAACCGCTACAAGCCCTCGATCATCGATTGGCCGGGGCTCGATGGCGAGGCGCGCGACCGCCTCGTCAGCCTGCCGATCTGGGACATCGCCGTGCAGACCGAAGGCAAGGCCCGTCTGCGGGTGCTCAGCTACGGCGAGACGGTTGCCGACCCGCTGCTGCGCCAGGCGATCGAGCTCGACGGACGCGAGGAGGGACGGCACAAGGAGGTGCTCTCCAACCTGGTCGCGGCCTACGGCATCCCGCTCGCCCCCGAACCGGACTACGTGCGCCCGCGCGATCCCGAATGGGCCTTCATGGTCACCGGGTTCAGCGAGTGCATCGACAGCTTCTTTGCCTTTGGCCTGTTCGCGCTGGCCAAGCGGTCCGGCTTCTTTCCGCCGGCTCTGGTCGACACCTTTGAGCCGGTCATGCAGGAAGAAGGCCGCCACATCCTGTTCTTCGTCAACTGGGCGGCGTGGCACCGGCGCCGGCTGCCGCTGTGGCGGCGCCCGCTGTTCCTGGTCAAGACGCTGGCGGTCTGGGCCTTTCTGATCTGGGAGCGCATCGGCATCGCCCGCGGCGTCGGCGAGGCGGCGGCGACCGACGGCGCCGAGGGATCGGCGCCGCAGGACAACAACTTCACCTTGACCGGCGGCAAGTCTCTGGGCGCGGTCGATCTGTCCCCGGCGGCGCTGATCGAGATCTGCCTGGCCGAGAACGATCGGCGGCTCGCCGGATACGATCCGCGGCTGCTGCGGCCCAAAACCGTGCCGCGACTGATGCGCTTGGCCCTCCGCATGATGCTCTTGGCCCGCCGCCTGATGCGGTGGCGCGGCACGGCCGCGGCCTCGTCATGAAAATCGGCTCGGAGGAGCACAAAAAGCGGTTCTGCGATCAGTTCATTGCGAGCCACGATCGGTACGATCCCGAGACCCTGGTCTGGCCCGATCTCGACCAGGCGGCGCTGGCCCGGCTGCGGGCGATTCCGTTCTGGCCGGAAGTGCTCTACACCGAGCGGCGCGCCGGCGCCATCGTCGACGCCTATGCGGCGAAGATCGCCGATCCCCTGGTGCGCGAGGCGGTCATGCTGCAGGGCTTCGAGGAGGCCCGCCACGCCCGTCTGCTGCGGCTGATGATCCGCCGCTACGGCATCGCCGCCGAAGAATCGCCGATCGAGCCGCCGGGGCCCGATCTCTACCGCGCTTTCGCCGATTTCGGCTATGGCGAGTGCCTCGACGCGTTTCTCGGGTTCGGCGTGTTTCAGATCGCCCGGCGGGCAGAATTTCTGCCCGAGCCGATGTTCGCGATTTTCGAAACCCTGATGCACGAGGAAAACCGGCACATCGTCTTCTTTGTCAATTGGATGGCTTGGGAGCAGGCGCGTCGCGGACGGCGCCCGCGGTGGCTGCGCTCGGTGGTCGCGGCGCGCTACTATTGGCGGGCCATCGGCCGGCTGCTGGGGACCGTGCGGCGCGGTCGGGCGGCGGATGACGGCAGGGACTTCTCGGCGACCGAAGCGAGTGTTTTCCTCGACGGCTTTTCGCTGCGCGGCCTGATCGAGGAGTGCTGCGCCGAGCATGCCCGGCGGATGCAGGCCTTCGACCCCGATCTGCTGCAGCCGCGCCTGCTGCCGAGGCTCGGCGCGGCGGCCCTGGCCGGGGTGCGCCTCGGAGCGCGGGCGCGCGGCTCGCGCTGACCGCAGATGAAGCCGGTTTCGCTCCTGGCGGCTGCGATCGGGCTCGGACTGGTCGGCGCGCTCGTGGTCCATTTTGGCGCCGACGCGGTGTTCCGTTCCCTGCTCGCGCTGGGCTGGGCTGGTTTTGCCGCGGTCTGTGTGATCCAAGCGGCACTGATCGCGGTAATGGGGATCGCCTGGTGGACGCTGCTGCCGGGGACGAGCCCATGGCCTGCGATCTGGGCGCGGCTCGTTCGCGATTCGGCATCCGAGGTGCTGCCGCTGTCGCAGGTCGGCGGCTATGTCGCGGGCGCGCGGGCGATCGTCGTCGCCGGGATTTCCAGCAGCACCGCCGCGGCGAGCACGATCGTCGACGTCACCCTCGAATTCCTCGCCCAGATCGCCTACACCGCAATCGCCTTGGCTTGGCTGCTGCACCTCGAACCGCGGGCGCGGGTTGCGGCCCCGGTGGCGATCGGTCTCGCTGTCGCTGCGTGTCTCGCCGCCGGGTTTTTGCTGACGCAACGCCGCGGCTTTGGCGTGCTCGACCGCTTCGCTGGCGCGCTCGGCCAGGGCTGGGCGGAGCGGACGGCGGCAGGGGCTGCGGCCCTGCACGCGGCGATCACCCTAATTTATGGGCGTTCGCCCCGGCTGTGGGTCAGCTTCGCCCTTCACCTGATCTGCTGGGTGGCGAGCGCGGCCGAGATCTGGCTGGCGCTGCGCTTGATCGGCGCGCCGCTCGACTTTGGCGCGGTTCTGGTGATCGAGAGCCTGCTCTACGCGATCCGCAGCGTCGCCTTCGCGGTGCCGAACGCGGTCGGGGTCCAGGAGGGCGCCTATGTTCTGCTCGGCCTCAGTTTTGGTTTGACTCCGGACACCGCCCTGGCCCTGTCGTTGCTGAAGCGCGGGCGCGACTTGGCGATCGGGCTGCCGGTGCTCGGCGCCTGGCAGCTGATCGAAGGCGGACGCCTGTGGCGCCGTACCGGTCGGCCCCGCGCCGTCTCGCGCAAGGAAACCCCGGTCGCAATGACCGGGGTTTCCATTCCTGCACCCGGAGGAAAGGGCAGGGCCATGCGCATCGTCTCGGAGGACCATCGGGGAGACATGACGATGCAGACGCATAATGGAGGAGCCTCGTATAAGTTGCAATAGATGTCTCTTTAATTAACTACGTATCTTGGATAGTCCGCTAGCCCGGCAAGGGCGCGAGCAAATCGCTGTTTTGTTTCGTCGGATGCACGGTTTCAAAGCGTGCCGCTTCACGCGAAGGTGAACGCGCTGCGATTGCGGGAACGCTAGCATCGGCTTCCTTCTTGGCCGTGCCGGATCCCGATGCCCGACGCTTCCCCGCCGCAAACCGGCATTTCCGTGCGCCGCCTCGTGCCGCTGGCGCTGCTCCTCGCTGCCGGAATTGCGTTCGTCGTCACCGGCGGGCACCACTATCTGACGTTTGCCGCGCTCGCCGACAATCGTGAGCGGCTGTGCGACCTCGCCGCGCGCTGGGGTTGGATCGCTGCCCTTCTCTACGTCGCGGCCTATGCCGCGCTGGTCGCCTTGTCGGTCCCGGGCGGGGCGGTGTTGACGATCGCCGGCGGCTTTCTGTTCGGGACCTGGATCGGCGGAGCGTGCGCGGTCGTCGGCGCGACCTTGGGTGCGACCGCGGTCTTTGTCGCCGCCCGCGCCGGGCTGGGCGGCCTGGCCAGGCGCACCGGGCCCTTCTTCGGCAAGCTCGAGGCCGGGTTTCGCGACGACGCGTTCAATTATCTTCTCGTGCTGCGCCTGGTCCCGCTGTTTCCGTTCTGGCTGGTCAATCTGGTACCGGCTTTGGCCGGAGTCGGCCTGCCGACCTACGTGATCGCAACGCTGCTCGGCATCATGCCGGCGACCTTCGTCTATGCCGGCCTCGGCAACGGGCTCGGCAATGTGGTCGAGACGCCGGATCTCGGGATCGTCTTTCGCCCGAGCGTGCTGCTGCCGATCCTCGCCCTCGCCGTGCTCGCCCTCGTTCCGGTGTGGTACCGGCATCGGCGCCGTAAGCGGAGCCGATGACTGCCGCCCCCTCGCCGCTGCCGCATTGCCGACACGTTGAGGGGGCGCACCGCGCTTGCCTCGCGCTGCTGGCTCGCGCTACTCCGTGTCGCAGCGATCGCGAGCGGAGGGAACGAGATGATTTCGGGCGAGTTCGCCGTCGTTGGCAATGTCGGCATTTCCCATCCGATCCGACGACAGCCCGGCCGCTCGGGCCTCAATTAGGCACCACTATCACAGTTACGGCAATTCTGCCATGCATACTGGAAAGGTCGTGTTCAAGACCAGAGGGATTCGCGATATTTCTATCAGGATCGTAGACCAAACAATATAAGGTCGAACAGTCTGGGTGCGCTTGGTATTTTGCGATATCGATAATCAGCTGTTCACCAATGTGTTTGTCGCGCAATTTCGCATTGGCGAACTTCACTTCGATGGCAGCTTTCTCGGCCTTTAACAGGAAATCGATTCTGGAAGCTGTACCCGCATAGCTTGGCGTGTACTCTTCCGGTCGGACATCCTCGAAATACGCCAGCAAAATTGCATGCAACAGATCCTGAACATCGTACTCGTCGGCGATTTGGTATGGCGATCTACCTTCATGCCGGCGTCGAAGCTGCCGTGTGACTTTGTCAAAATTCCGCAAAACATGCTTGATGATCCGAGAAATATTAAATTCTTGCTGCTTGATAGGGTCATTTCCGTCTGGTTGCTTCCTTTCAGCCTTAGCATCGGCTTTCTCATGCCACCCCAGTTCACCAAACTTGAAGGAGATCGTATCGAGAAGGTCCTTTAGTCCATAGCCGTAGAAGGACGTCCGCTCGATGCTATATCGTATATCAGCAGATACGGTTATGTGTAATTGGCCGGTGACTTCCTGAACCCCGAAGCGTTTGCAGACCTCTATGATAGCAAAATGGCAATCTTTATCCTTATTACTCACCAGTGCTTCCCAACCTTTTACACGACAAGAGGTTAGGACTGTTTTGATCACCTTCTGGTAACGCTCTTGCGTCGGATCTGGCTTCAGTTTTCTTTCGTGTACAGAACACAATCCAGATTTCCTGGGAGGCCGTAAGCACCTTCGTCCGCCGGCTGTGAAGGCGCTGCAGGTTTCAGTTTCAGTTTCCATGACAAGCATGCCCCACCCAACGCAGATTTGCATCAATTTTGCAAGCTTTCGACTGCGTCCATTTATTCTGAAGCCAGAACGTCCACCAAATCGAGGACCGCTCTATCTAACGAGTCGGGGGCTTGCCGCTACACGCTGGGCGCGCTACTCGTTCACTCGCGAATTGGAGCGGAGGGAACGAGATGATCGCGGGCGAATTCGATGTCGTCGTCGTCGGGGCCGGCAATGCCGGCATGTGTGCCGCCCTGGCGGCGCGCGGCGAGGGGGCGCGGGTGCTGGTGCTCGAGGCGGCCCCGTTCGACGAGCGCGGCGGCAACAGCCGCTACACCGCCGGGGCATTGCGGTTCGTCTATAACGGGGTCGATGACCTCCTGAAGCTCTGCGATCTGTCCGAGACCGAGATCGCGACCAGCGATTTCGGCACCTATACCAGCGACAAATATTACGACGACCTCGGGCGGCTGACCGACTACCGCAGCAACCCCGACATGGCCGAATTGCTGATCACCAAGAGCCAGGAGACCCTGCTGTGGATGCGCAGCCAGGGCGTTCGCTTTGCTCCGATGTACTCGCGACAAGCCTTTAAGCACGACGGCAAGTTCGTCTTCTGGGGCGGGCTGGCGCTCGAAGCCTGGGGCGGCGGGCCAGGGCTGGTCGAAGGGCTATTCAAGGCCGCCGAAGAGCGCCAGATCCAGGTCGCCTACGAGGCGCGCGGCGAGAGGCTGATCGCCGACGACGACGGGGTGCACGGCGTCGTCGCCAATGTCGAAGGAAAAACCACCCAAATTCCGGCCAAGGCCGTCATCCTCGCCTGCGGCGGGTTCGAAGCGAACGCCGAGATGCGCACCCGCTATCTCGGCCCCGGCTGGGACCTCGCCAAAGTGCGCGGCACCCGCTTCAACACCGGCGCCGGCATCAAGATGGCGCTCGACATCGGCGCCATGCCCTATGGCAACTGGTCGGGCTGCCACGCGGTCGGCTGGGATTATGGCGCGCCCGAGTTCGGCGACCTCGCGGTCGGCGACAATTTTCAGAAGCACAGCTACCCGTTTGCGATCATGGTCAATGCCGACGGGGTGCGCTTTTGCGACGAGGGTGCAGATTTCCGCAACTACACCTACGCCAAATACGGCCGCCTGATCCTCGAGCAGCCGCACCAGTTCGCCTGGCAGATCTTCGACCAGCAGGTCGTCCAATATCAGCGCGACGAATACCGCATCCGCCAGGTGACCAAGGTGACGGCCGATACGATCGAGGCCTTGGCCGACAAGATGGCCGAGACCGGGGCGGCGGTGCACAAGCCGAGCTTTTTGAAGACGATTGGCGCGTACAACGCCGCGGTGCAGCACGACGTTCCCTACAACCCCACGGTCAAGGACGGGCGCGGCACCGTCGGCATCGACCCGCCCAAGTCGAATTGGGCGATGGCGATCGAAAAGCCGCCCTACGAGGCCTATTGCACGACCTGCGGCGTCACCTTCACCTTTGGCGGAGTGCGCATCGACACTGACGGCAAGGTGCTCGACACCGCGCAGCGGCCGATCCCAGGTCTCTATGCCGCCGGCGAGCTGGTCGGCGGGCTGTTCTATTTCAACTACCCGGGTGGCACCGGTCTGGTTTCGGGCTCGGTGTTCGGCAAAATCGCTGGCACCACCGCCGGCAAGCAGGTGCAGCAAGGTTGAGCGTGGCGGGAGGCGGGAGCAGCCGCCCGCTCCTGCCGGATGGGCCCACCGTTAGCGCCAGGCGTAATACCCGTGCCACGCGCGGCCGTGCCGCCATGCATAGGGGTGATGGTGCCAATAATGATGGTGCCACCACCAGGCATGAGGATGCCAGCACTGCACAGCGTAGCCGTTCCACCAGCACCGGGCCTCGGCTGGTGACGCCAAGGCGGCGCTGCCGAGCATAAACGTCGCCATTGCGGCAAGGATGATCTTCTTCATTGCTATGGCCTCCGAACTTTCGTTCCTGGAGACGATAACGACGAACCGTATCGGTTCAGTTCCGATTAACCTTATGTACTTGGCAACGACTGTGCGTTCAGGCGCCGGTTCTTCACCGACGCCCTGCATTCATCCGCCGGGCGGACACCGGCGAACGCGTGCGGCGACCGCAACCACGAATCAGGGCCGCGCGAACACGCCCCTGATTGGCCCAGCGCGCAATGCCTAGCCTCAGTCGCGACGGTAGGGGTAGCAGCGCGCCCGCTCGAGGGCGACGCCGAAATGCTGGCCCAATGCGCGGATCGCATCGGCGTGCTCGGCATAAGGGTCGGCGTTGGCGAGGCCGACGATGATCGGCCGGAACGTCCGGTCGTCGCGTCCCCCCGGTGGCAGCATGGCGGTCGCGAGCGGGCTGCCGTCATCCTCGCGCAAGGTCAGGAACAGCGGCATTTCGCGCTGGATATGCGCCTTCAGCCCGATCTCCTGCTCGAAATACACCTTCGACATGGGCTGGAACGTCTGCGTCGCCTTCTCCTGTTCCTTGCGAAAGAACTTCTCGACGGCATGACGCATCGCGTCCGACTCGCTTGTCGCCTCGGCCTCGGTCTCGATCCGAAACCAGGTTTTCCCGCCTGGAGCATCGCAAACGTATTTCATGCATCCTCCAACGTTGCACACGCCAGGCCGGAAACGCGAACCGTCCGCGACAGGTGCTTCGCCATCAGCGGAGACGAAGGACCAGGACGGCCGCGTCCACAACCCGCGGCCAATATAATAGCAGCATTCTGCGCATCCGTTGCCCGGCTGTCGAGCCTTTGCGCCGGCCGCGGTCATTGGCGGCGGCGCGTCCGCGGGACCGGCGCCGGCAGCTCCTCGCTCGTCTCTGGCGTCTGCGTCCATTCCCGCCATAGCGCCATCAGCGCCGCCATTACCACCGGACCCAGAAAAATTCCGAGCAGCCCGAACGTCTCCAGGCCGCCGACGATCCCGAGCAGCACCCACAAAAACGGCAGCCGCGCCGCGCCGCCGATCAGAAATGGGCGTACGAAGTGATCGGCCACGAACACGACCAGAAAGCCGAAGGCGACGACCAAGGCAGCCGCGAGCGTGCTGCCATTGGTCAGCAGATAGAGGCCTGCGCCGCAGAAGGCGATCGGCGCGCCGAACGGGATCACCGCGACAACGCCGGTCAGCGCCGCGATCGGCACCACCTGGGGCAGACCGGCGAGCGCGTAGGCAAAGCCCATCAGCAGCCCCTCGGCCAGACCGACCAGCACCAGGCCGGTTACGGTTCCGTGCACCGCCGCAATCATTTGGCGGGCGACCCGCTCTCCGCTCGGGCCGAGCACCCGATGGCTGAGATCCCGCAGCCGCCGGCTGAGCGCCGCCCCGTCGCGAAACAAAAAAAACAGCGTCAGCAAGGTGAATCCGAACAGGATCAGCCGGTGGACGATTTGGCCGGCGAGCTCGCCGGCCGAGCGGGCCGGGATGCGCGTGTAGATGCGGCCGAGCAGCGCCTGCATCGTCTGGGGGTTGCTTAGATTGGACTGCCACCATTGCGCTGCCTGATGTCCGAGCGCGGGCAGGCGCGGCAGCCACGTCGGCATCGGCACCCCGGTGCGCCTCGCCTCACCGATGTACGCGACGACGGCGCCGCTTTCGCGCGCCACCTCGAAGGCGGCGTAAGCGAGCGGGACGATGATGACGAGGCCGACCAGAAACGTGAGCAGCAGCGGCGCTGCGACCCGCCGCTCACGGCCCGGGGACGCCCGCCTCAAGCGTTGGTAGAGCGGCCACAGCGCGATCGCCAGGATCGTCGCCCAAGCCAGCGCCGGCAAGAACCTGTGCAGAATCCACAGGCCGAAGAGCCCGAGTGCCGCGGCCATGACGATGCGCGCGATGCGCTGCGAGGAGGCCGTGGGCTCAAACCCGCCGTCACTGGTTCCCGGTGGAGGATCGGCATCGCAATCCATCGCGCATCCTCCTGGTTCACCGACCGCAGGCAGAATGCCCCCTTTTGGCCGAGTAGAGGGAGAGGACGCGACCGGCGAGGGCAGATCGCCGGCGGCAAGGCCCGCGTCGGCCGGCCGGAGCCGCTCGAGGCGGCGGCGTCCGGCACGCACCCGGTTGTTTCGCGTATTACGGCGGCACCGCCGTCCTGGTCAACACGCGTGGCGGCGAGTACTGCTGCCGATCGGCGGCCAAGCCTGATCGAGCCCAGAGGGTCGCGACGGACGGGGCCGCGTTGTAACTGCCCGCGCCCGGAGCCGCGCGCTGAAATTGCCGGTCTCCGCCGACCGCACCGGCCTCGGGGTCACGGCGGTCCGCCGACGATCGCCCGGTAGATCGCCAGGATCAGCACGGCGCCGACAATAGCGCCGATAAAACCCGCGCTGCGGCCCGGCGGATACCAGCCGATGCGCTGCCCGAGCCAAGACGCAAAGATTGCGCCGACGATGCCGAGCAAGGTGGTCACGATGAACCCGCCCGGCCCGTGAATGAACAGCTTGGCGATCGCGCCCGCCAGAAATCCGATGATGATGACCCAGAGCCAGTGCATCGCCTTCTCCCCGGCCGCGCGAAATCGATCCCGTCGTCGGCACCGATAAACCCATTGCTCCGGCCGGCGCAACAGCAGGGTCGTTTGGCTGCGCGCTCGCCTCGCTTAGCGGCTTGAGCAACTCTGCCGCGCGGCCCACAATCCTCACGTCAAAGTTGGAATGCCAGGGCACGCCGGCGGTTTAGCGAAGTGGGACCGGCGTTGCCCGCGATCCTGATCCCAATCGGGCAGCGGGCGGTCATAAAGCCGGAGGAACCGAAATGCCCCTCGACGGAACCGACCTCTTCGAAGACCCCGCGCTCGCTAAAATCAATCGGGTGCAGCGCCTGCTGGCCACCGAGCAGCACTGGTGCAAGGGCCGGCTGCGCGATGCCGACGGTCGCCGCTGCCTGATCGACGCCATTACCACAGTAGACGGACGACAGGAGCTGACCCGTCCGATCATTCGTGCCGCCAGAGAGGTCGGCGGCAAGCGCTATTGGCGGATCGAGTCGTTCAACGACGACCGGCGCACGACCCATCGGGATGTTCTACGCGTGTTGCAGCGGGCGCGCGAAAACATCATCCTCGGCATCGCCGCCGGGCAGAAGCCGCCGCCCTGGCGCCGCAAGCTGGTCGAGGCGCTGCGCGTCTTCGTCACCGGCGATCAACCGGTGAGCGGAGCATTCCTGTGCCCGATCACGGTCGAGGACCGGCCCGCGTCGGCCCGATCCGACGCAGCCGGGCATGTCCCGTACCTGCGCTCATCGGCGCTCGACCAGACCAGCGACGCGATGCGGTGACCGTTCGAGGCCGGCAATCGGCGATCTCGACCGAGAAGCCGATCTCGACTGAGGAGAATGCGAAAGGGTGGCTCAACCTGCTGGATATGCCGTGCCGCAACCGCGCAGCTGCGGCAACGTTGCGAGCGGCCGACGAGCCGCTAGGGGTCTAATCTGACGGTTCCGCTACGGCGCGGCGCGGCAGCAAAGCGCGGCCGGCATTCTGCGACGCGGGGCGGAAAGTTCGATGGTGGCAAGCCTGAGACCGAGGGATGAACCGATCGGGCGGCGCAGCGTGGCGCGGGTGGTGGGCGCCGGGCTCGCCCTGATGCTCCTCGCCGGCTGCGACAGCGGCGCCAAATGGCATGCGATCGACGTCTCGGGCAGCCTGCCGCCGCTCGCCTTCGAGATGACCCGGGCCTCGGACGGCCGACAGGTCACCGAGGCCGACTACCGCGGCAAGATCGTGCTGCTCTATTTCGGCTACACGTTCTGCCCCGATGTATGCCCGACGACCCTGTCGAACATGGCCCAGGTGCTGACCCGGATCGGGCGCGACGGGCGGCATATCCGCGTGCTGTTCGTCACCGTCGACCCGAACCGCGACACGCCGCCGGTGCTAGCCGCCTATGTCAAGAATTTCGCGCCACAGATCGAGGGGCTGCGCGGCACCGCGGACCAGCTCGCGGCTCTCGCGCGGCGCTATCGGGTCGTCTATTCGGTGACCCCGGCAACGAAGGATCACCCCTATGCAGTGACCCACAGCTCGGCGATCTACGTGTTTGACGGCGGGGCTGCGGCGCGCCTGATCGTCGCCTCGCTGAGCTCGACGCACCCCGACATTGCCGGGACCGCCGCCGATCTGCAGCGCCTGATCGGCGCGAGCCGTCCGCCCGGATTGCTCGCCCGGCTTCTGCGGCTGGTCTGAGCCGCTCTCACTTGCCGGTCGCGTTGCGCACCGGAAAGGTTGCGGTCAGGGTCCCGCCATCGGCAAAGCGCAACGTCACCGACACCGATCGCCCAGGCCGCATCTCGGCCGACGGCGACATGCACATCAAATGATAGCCGCCGGGCGCAAAGCTGACCTCGCCGTGCGGCGGAACCGCGACGTTCTGCACCATCGCCATCCGCTCCTCGCCGTTATGAGCAATGCTCCGATGCAGCATCAGCATGCCGCAGCCGGGCGACTCGGCGCCGACCAGCGTGTGCGCCTCACCCGTCGGGTTCGACAGCGTGAAATATCCGGCCGCCGGCAGCGACGGCATCACCAGACGAAACCACGGGACGCTGAGCGCCACCCCGCCCTCGCCCGCCCGCGTCGCCACGCCGATCGCCAGCATGGCGCAGACCGCGCCGACAAACAGCAATTGCCGGCGCACCCGACTAGCGCCCCGTCCAGCGTTTCGCCATCGCGCCAAGGGCAGCGCCATCGGGATCGGCCTCATCCGAAGTTTCCTCGTGCAGCCTCAGCGCATTGATTACCAGCAGCAGCGCGATCACGCTCATCATTGCCGGCGGGATCCAGATCACGATGCCGCCGATATGCTGATCGTTGAGCGCGCTGATCGTCGGAAACAGCCGGCCGCACAAATCATAATAGGGATAGAGATCGGTCTGCGAAAAGGCGATCGCCGCCCCCAGCACGATCTGCGGGAACATGACGCCGAGCGCCAATGCCGCTCGGGCGCCGTACGAGATTCGCGCCGGCGGTTGCGGCCGCGGGTCGAGCACCAGGCACCAGAACAGGATGCCGTCGAGCACCATGCTCCAGTTCATTACAGCATAAAGCCGCCAATCGATCATTGCCCGGAAATGGACCGGCGGGATCAGCCAGAAATAAATCAGCCCGACAAACAGGAACGCCGCCAGCAACGGCTGCTGCAGCACGCGGACGACGCCGGTGACGACCGGGCACTCGATCGCCTGGCGCAGCCACAGCGGCATGCCCCGCCTGAGGGTGGCGCCGGCGCCGCCGAGCGCCACGAGGAACGGTCCCAGATGATGCATCGTGACATGTTGGATGCGATGCAAAAAGAACATGTGCTGCGACCAGTAGTCGAACCGCGTCTGCAGCACCGCATAGATCGCGGCGACGCCGATCAGAAAGGCGATGCGGCGCCACATCGCCGGCCGCTCCGCCGCCGGAGCGGATGCAAGACCGCGACAGAACCACAGCAGCACCAGCGCCGTCGCCAGATATTCGGCTGGCGAGAAATCCCAAGGCATCCAGAACGGCACCAGCGCCGGATGACTCGCCGACAACCACCACAACAGCGCACCCGGCGCCAAGATCGCCGCATAGGCGGCGATCCCGGTCCTCGCGGCCGTCGCCGGTAAGGGCAGGATGCGCTGTGCCCGCGCCCGTTCCATCGGACAGCGGCTAGGCGCGCGCGCACGATTTGTCAAAGCGCGAATGGGCGCGGGAACGCGCCCCCCGGATCGGAGCGCGGCGCGTCTCAGCCCCACACCTCGCGGGCGGTCTCGACCACCAGGCGCAGCTTCTCATTCTGTTCGTCAATGGTCAGCGCGTTGCCGTCGACGGTCGAGGAGAAACCGCATTGCGGCGAAAGGCACAGCTGTTCCAACGGCACGTATTTCGCGGCTTCGTCGATCCGGCGCTTCAGATCGTCCTTGCTTTCGAGGGCGGCGCGCTTGCTGGTGACGAGGCCGAGCACCACCCGCCTCCTTCCCCTCGGGACAAAGCGCAACGGCGCGAACCCGCCCGAGCGGGCATCGTCGTATTCGAGAAAAAATCCATCGACCGCGAGTTCGCCGAACAGCGCGTCGGCGACATGGTCGTAGCCGCCCTCGGCCATCCACGACGAGCGGAAATTGCCGCGGCACATATGGGTGCAAATGGTCATGCCGGCGGGCCGGCCGACGAGTGCCGCGTTGATCACCTTGATGTTGGTCAGGTGCTGGTGTTCGCCGTCGCCGCCGATCGAATCGACATAGGCGCGCTGCGCCGGGTCGTTCAGATAGGCGAGGCTGGTGTCGTCGAGCTGCAGATAGGTGCAGCCGAGCCGGTGCAGGGCCGCGATCTCCGCGGCATAGACCCGGGCGAGGTCGTGCCAGAATTCGTCCATATCGGGGTAGACGGTAGCGTCTATCGCCGCCCGCCCACCGCGGTAATGCAGCATCGAGGGTGACGGGATCGTCAATTTCGGCGTGGTCCCGGGGGGCGCCACCGCTTTGAGATACGCGAAATCCTCGCCGTAGATCGTCGCGTCGAGGCTGAGCTTGCCACCGATGCGAAACCCGCCGAGCGCGGCCTCGACCGTGCCGCCCGCATTCCTGAATTGGAGGCGCAGGTCCCGGTCGATCCTGGCGACGCCGCCGATCTGATGCAGGAAATCCATGTGCCACGAACCGCGGCGGAATTCGCCGTCGGTCACCCCCTGGAGCCCGATCTCCTGCTGCATACGCGCGGCATCGCCAATCGCCCTATCCTCAACCCGGCGCAATTCCTCGGCCGAGAGCCGCCCGGCCTGCTGCTCCGCCCGCGCCCGCAGCAATTCCGCCGGTCGCAACAGGCTCCCGACATGATCCGCACGGAACGGGGGAGCGGACAGATCGCTCATCGAAACCTCCCTTTTTCCGTCAATCCCGCTTCCGCATCGCCCAAGCGGAACTAACGGGAAACGGGGGTTTGAGACGACCCGGCCGGATCAGGGTACGGTCAGGCAGTAGACGCGGGCCGCGGTGCCGCTGTAGAGCGCGGTCTTTTCCGTGGCCGATGCGCCGGCGGTGATGCGCTTGAACGCATTCCACAGCTCGGTGTAGCCGCCGGACTGCTTGTCCGGCGGGAAGTTGCTTTCGAACATCGAGCGCTCCGCTCCGAAGGCTTCGATGCACGGCTCGAGATACTGGCGCCAGGCCGCGGCGAGCTCCTCGGATGACGGCGGCGCGTCGCGTTCGGGAAAGTCGAAACCGAACGAGGTCATGCCGACGCCACCGAGCTTGACGTTGACGTTCGGGCATTTGGCGAGTTCGGCGATGTCCTTCTTCCAGCCGGCGAGGATCTCCTGGCGGCGGCCGGCATAAGGGCCGACGCCGAGCACGCCGCCGACATGGTTGAGGATGATCGTCGTCTCGGGAAAGGCCCGGGCGAGGTCGATCGCGTCCGGCAGCTGCGGATGGTACTGCCAGGATTCGAAGCTGAGGCCGAGCGGCGCCAGCTGGGCGAAGCCCTCGCGGAATTTGGGGTCGCGCACCAGATGCGGCGGCACCGAGCGCGTCGCGTATTTCTGGATCGCCTCGTGCTCGTCCCATGAGACGCCGTGGCGGATGCCGCGGAAACGCCCACCGCCGACCCGGATCTCGGCCTCCAGCACCTCGCGCACCCGAGCGCCCAAGGTCAGATCAGCATGGCCGACGATTCCCTGGGCGACGCGGCACGGGCCGTAGCCGCCCGAGGCGCTCATCGCCGCGATGCCGTTGACGAACTCGACCTCGCCAATGGGCGCCATCTCGGCGGGGCCGGCCTTACGGTACATCGAGCGGCATTCGAGGAAGACCGTGGCGACGATCTTGTGGCCGCCCTCGATGTCGGCCAACAATTCGTCCAGCAGGTAACGCCCGCGCTGCGGCGTGTCCCAGAAATGGTGATGCGGGTCGATGATCGGCAGTTCCGGCTCCAGTGCGGCTTCGCGCGGCCGCTTCGCCAGCCACGCCTTCAGCTCGGCATCGCCGCGGTAGGCGAGGCCGCGGTATTCGCCCGTTGCTTCTCCAATTTGGGCCATGATGCCTCCCTCTTCTCGGCGGCTATTCGGCAGCCGCTCGCGCGGCGGCCTGCGCACCCCGGAACGCCGGCATCACCTCTTTGGCGAGAGCCGGTCGAGGTCTTCGAGCTGGACGTCGAGCGGGGTGCCGAGCGGCGTCGCGCACACCACACGGTCGACTCCCGGATAGCGCTGTCTCGACCGCCTTCAACTGCTCGATGATGTCGGCGGGCGTGCCGGTCAGGAAGCCGCCGGCCTTCACCGCGTCCTCGATGCGCGGCAATTTGGTGGCAGCGGCGAGCTTCGGATCGCGCATCGCCGCGATCTGCTCGTCGCGAGAGCGCCCGCACCAGGCGCAGCTCGCCAAACATCTTCATGTTTTCTTCGTAGTGTTTCGCCGCCTCGCGCATGCCGTCCTCGCGGCTCTTGGCGATGTGGAACTGGAAGCCGAGCGCCAGCTTCTCGCCGAGTTCGAGCTTGACGCCGCGACGCGCGTAGGCGGCCTGGAACCCGATCATGTGCCGCTCGACAGCGCCGCCCTCGGCCGAGCCGCCGCCGATCATGCCCGAGATGCCGTGCTTGGCCATGAAGTCGAAAGCGCGCTCCGAGCCGCTCTGGATCGGCTGCCAGCATTCGACCGGCAGACGCTCCGGCGCCGGAATCAGGGTGATCTCCTTAAGCGTGTAGCCGCGATACGGCACCTCCGGCGGGATCGTGTAGTACTTGCCCTGGTGCGAGAACGGCTTGCCCTCGAACGCCTTGAACAGGATGTCGACGCCCTCTTCGAAGATCTCGCGGTTGGCGTCCTGGTCGGTCAGCGGCGAGCCGAAGGTCTCGACCTCGCGGGTGTGATAGCCGCGGGCGACGCCAAAGATCACCCGCCCGCCGCTGAGGATGTCGGCCATCGCGTAGTCTTCGGCGAGGCGCAGCGGGTGCCACATCGGCACGACGTTGAAGCCGCAGCCGATCTTCAGGTTCTTGGTCTGACGTTGACGAGGTGCATCGCCATCATCAGCAGGTTCGGGATCAGTTCCGTGCCTTCGGGCTGGAAATGGTGCTCGGCCATCCAGAACGTGTTGAAGCCACGCTCGTCCATGCACTTGGCGTACTTCACCACCTTGTGCAGCGCGCTCGGCCAGCTGCTCCTTCGTATAGCGGCGCTCGTTGATCGGCGTGCCGGCGTAGCCGAGGTTCTCCATGTCGGCGGTGCCGTAGTAGGAGCTGTCGAATTTCGTGATCATCGGTGCCTCATTCTGCTGCAATCGCGGTGTTTTGGGTCTGCCAGGTCTTCAGGACCGGCAGCACTTCCTTCGCGAACAATTTCAATCCGCGCTCGGCGATCTCGAAGGGCACGCCGCCAAAGCGGAACGCGGCGTTGAGCTCGAAATCGCCGATCACGCCGCGTCGCGCCTCCAGCTCGCGCAGGATGCGGTCGGGCGTGCCCCAGATCGCCGCCTGCATGAACCCGGCGACGGCGCCTTCGAGCCCGCCCTGGCGGGCGATCGCCGCCTTCTGCACGTAAGCGTCGTAGCCTTTCACGGTGGCGAAGTGCTCGCCGAGGAATTCGTAATGGTGAAAGTTGCTCTCGACGAACTTGCCCATGTATTTCTGCGCGTGCTCCTCGGCCTCCGCCAGGTCTGGGCCGCAGATGCAGAAATCGGTGATCATCATCGCCGGCGCCGGGCGGCCGTGGAATTTCCGGTGCAATTCGCGATTGCGCTCGATCGCGGGCAATCGCATGTGCCAGGGCCGGTCGGAAAACATCACCATGTGGGCGCCGAGCCGCGCCGCCGCCTCGACCGAATCCTCGCTCGAGGCCACCGCATAGACCCGGCCGGCAAAGTCGTATTTGGGCCGCGGCCTGAGCTCGATCCGCGGCTGCTTGTAGTGCTTGCCGTCACCTTCGATAAAGCCGGTGCGCAAGGCCTCGACGATCATCGGGGCGGCTTCGTCGAAGCGCTCGCGGGATTCGTCCATCGTCCCGCGAAACGCCGCGAACTCGCGCCGCGCCAGGCCGCGCCCCAAGCCCAGCCGCAGCCGCCCTTTGCACAACAGGTCGAGCACCGCCGCCTGCTCGGCGACGCGCAGCGGGTCGTGCCACGGCACGATGACCGCCGCGGTGCCGAGCCCGACATTCGGGCACAGCGCGGCCAAATAGGTCATCAGCTGCAGATTGTCGGGGCAGAACGAATAATCGAAAAAATGATGCTCGGCCGACCACAACACGTCGAACCCTGAATTCGGCGGCCAACCGCGCCAGCCGGATTTCCTCGTCCCAAACCCGGTCGTCGCCGATGTTCTCCCAGCCGTAGCTGGCGAACACCATCATCATGCCGACATCCATGGCTTCCCTCCGGGTCTCTGGTCAGACCGCGAGTGTTCCACGCGACCTCCCGAATGGCAACCGGTCGGCACCTCGGCGCTGCTCGAAGCGCTGTTGCAGCCGCCGCCGCGGCGGCGATGGGGGAGCGGGTTGTTTGACATCGCCGATGCGCTGCAGGCGCGCCCCACCTGATCGTATCGAGGTGGCGCGGATGCTGCGGCGCCATGCGGCAGCCGGGCAGATCGAACCCGGACGCGGTTTCGGGGCCGCGGAGCGATTAGAGCGCTCGATGCCGCGGCACGACGACGGCAGCCGCGCGCGGGATTGGCAAGCCGCGGCATTCTCACTAGACTTGATGGTTAGGATCTGCGCCACGTAAGGGGCTTTTTGGGTGCACCCTCAAACGGGGAACCGGGCATGCACAAGTGCCGACCCGCGACCCGCAATGCGCTGTGTCGCTCCGCATTCAATCCGCTGGCCAGCCCTTGGCGCTCGGGCTGGCGCCGCTCACCCGTCGTGTGCGCCGCGGCGCTGCTCGCCTCCTGTCAGCAGGCCGGCGTCCTCGATCCGCAGGGGCCGATCGCGTCGGCGGAGCGGCTCCTGCTGATCAACTGCCACCGCGATCATGCTCGTCGTCGTGGTTCCGGTGATCCTGGCGACCTTGGGGTTCGCCTGGTGGTACCGGTCGTCCAACGCCCGCGCCAGACGGAGCGAAGAGTTGGCCTATGAAGGGCCGTATCGACTTTGTCGTCTGGTCGATCCCGGCGCTGGTCGTGATTCTGTTGGGCGGGGTCAACTGGATCGGTTCCCATCGAGCTCGATCCGCGGGCGCCGATCGCTGGCGAACGCCAAGCCGCTCGAGGTCGAGGTCGCCTCGCTCGATTGGAAATGGCTGTTCATCTACCCCGATCAGGGCATCGCCGCGGTCAACCAGCTGGTCATCCCGGCGGGGACGCCGGTGCAGTTTCGTCTGACTTCGGCGACGGTCATGAATTCGTTCTTCGTGCCGCAACTCGGCAGCCAGATCTACACGATGCCGGGAATGACCACCCACCTCAACCTCTTGGCCGACAAGCCGGGCGAGTATCCGGGCCTGTCGGCGAATTTCAGCGGCGACGGCTTTGCCGATATGCGGTTCACCGTCCACGCGGTATCGGCCGGCGATTTCGCCGGCTGGGTCGCGCAAGTGCGGGGCTCGGGATCGGCGCTCGACATTCCCGGCTATGCCGCATTGGCGAAGCCGAGCCAAGCCGTGCCGCCGACGGACCTATCGCGCGGTCGATCCCCAGCTGTTTGAGCGAATCGTCGACCAGACCGCGCTCAGCCCCGGAAAAGCGCGGGCCGGCGGGGCCTGGTCTCCGCCGGTGCGGCGGGCGGGAGGCTGAGATGCTGGGCAAGCTGAGCTTGGGCGGCGATCCCGTTCTACCAACCTCTGCCGCTCTACGCCATGGGGGTGGTCGGCATCGTCATTCTGGCCGTGCTCGGGGTCGTCACCGTAAAGGGGGGGTGGCCCTATCTGTGGCGCGAGTGGCTGACCAGCGTCGACCACAAGCGGATCGGCGTGATGTATTTGATTCTGGCGCTGATCATGCTGCTGCGCGGCTTTTCCGACGCGATCATGATGCGCTCGCAGCAGGCGATTGCGATCGGCGGCGCCCAGGGATACCTGCCGCCCGATCACTACGACCAGATCTTTTCCTCGCACGGCACGATCATGATCTTTTTCGTGGCGATGCCGTTCGTCATCGGATTGATGAACTTTGTCGTGCCGTTGCAGCTCGGCGTGCGCGACGTCGCCTTTCCGGTGCTCAACTCGGTCAGCTTCTGGCTGACCGCGTCGGGCGCGTTGCTGATCAACGTGTCGCTGGTCGTCGGCAGTTTCGCCCGCACCGGCTGGATGGGCTACCCGCCTTTGTCCGAACTGGCCTATTCGCCCGATGTCGGCGTCGATTATTACCTTTGGCTGCTGCAGATCTCGGGCATCGGCACCTTGTTCGCCGGCATCAACATGGTCACCACGATCCTCAAATTGCGCGCCCCGGGCATGATCTATTTCCGCATGCCGGTCTTCTGCTGGAGCGCGCTCGACGTCGAGCATATTGATTGTCGTCGCCTTTCCGATCCTGACCGCGACGTTCGCGATGCTGCTGCTCGATCGTTACGTGGGTATGCACTTTTTCACCAACGATGCCGGCGGCAACATGATGATGTATGTCAACCTGTTTTGGGCGTGGGGCCATCCCGAAGTCTACATCCTGATCCTGCCGGCGTTCGGCGTCTTCTCCGAAGTGATCGCGACCTTTTCCGGCAAGGCGCTGTTCAGCTACCGCTCGATGGTTCTTGCTCTTTTGGCGATCTGCGTCCTCTCTTTCATGGTGTGGCTGCATCACTTCTTTACAATGGGCGCGAGCGCCGATGTCAACGCCTTCTTCGGCATCATGTCGATGATCATCGGGGTGCCGACCGGCGTCAAAGTCTTCAACTGGCTGTTCACCCTGTTCGGTGGCCGGGTCGTGTTCAGGACCCCGGTCCTGTTTTCGATCGGCTTTATGGTCACCTTTGTCATTGGCGGCATGACGGGTGTTCTCTTGGCGGTTCCGCCGGTCGACTTCGTGCTCCACAACAGCGTCTTCCTGGTCGCCCATTTCCATAACGTCATTATCGGCGGCGTGATTTTCGGCGCGTTGGCGGGCTACAATTATTGGTTTCCGAAGGCGTTCGGCTTCACCCTGGACGAGAAATGGGGCAAGGCCAGCTTCTGGTGCTGGCTTGTCGGCTTCTATCTCGCCTTCACCCCGCTCTACGCTCTCGGCCTGATGGGCATGACGCGGCGCCTCCAGCACATTGCCGACCCGAGCTGGCGGCCGTTGCTGCTGGTCGCGGAGGCCGGGGCCGTCATCATTTTCCTCGGCATTCTCTGCCAGCTTATGCAGCTCTATGTCAGCTTCCGCACTCGCGAGAGCCGCCGCGACCTGACCGGCGACCCGTGGAACGGCCGAACCTTGGAGTGGTCGACCTCCTCGCCGCCGCCGGCCTACAACTTCGCAGTGCTGCCCAGGGTCGAGACGATCGACGCCTTCTGGGAGATGAAGCGGAGGGGGCTGGCCAGGACCGAACCGGTCTACGAAGCCATCGAGGTGCCGCGCAACAGCCCGATCGGAATTGTCATCGCCTTCTTTGCGGTGATGAGCGGCTTTGCCCTGATCTGGCAGATCTGGTGGATGGCGATCCTCGGCCTGCTCGCCATCGCCGTCACGGTCATGGTGTTCGGCTGGAGCGAAAACCGCGAGCGCGAAATCCCGGCCAACGAGATGGCGCGAATGGAACGGGTCCGGCTGGGCCTCGGGCGGCCGGCATGACGATAGCAGCGGTCGACGCGGTTCCCACCGAGCTGGTGCGCGGGCGGGGCGGCGGCGGACCGGCCCCGACACGGACCGTCGTCGCCTATGGGTTTTGGATCTTCATCCTCAGCGACATCACCATGTTTTCGGGCCTGTTCGCCGCCTACGCGGTGCTGTCGGGCCGGACCGCCGGCGGACCGACCGGGAGTGAGCTGTTCAATCTCCGCCACGTCTTTATCGAGACCATGTGCCTGTTGGTGTCGAGCTACACCTGCGGGCTCGGGGCATTGTCCGCCGAACGGCGGCAGCGGGACCGCTTTCTGGTCTTCGCCGCGTTCACTTTCGTGCTCGGCGCGGCCTTCCTCTTCATCGAGATCTCGGAATTCGCCGGCATGGTAAGCAAGGGTGCCGGACCCTCGCGCAGCGCCTTTTTATCGGCCTTCTTCACCTTGGTCGGCATGCACGGCGCGCACGTGACGAGCGGCCTCCTCTGGCTCGCCTATATGGTGGCGCAGGTCGTCGCCAAGGGCCTGCGGCCCCACGTGCTGCGGCGGCTCCTGTGCTTCAGCCTGTTCTGGCACGCGCTGGACATCATCTGGATTGGAGTGATCACGCTGGTTTACCTGATGGGAGCCCGCTGATGGACGGTGACGATCGCCTATACGACCGAGCGCCCGGTGTCGAGCACCTGGAGTCGACGGCCAACGTTCTGTCGTACACGGTGGGACTCGGGCTCGCCATCCTGCTGACGATCGCTTCGTTCGTCGTGTCGCAGACGAATTTGCTATGGGCCCCGGGCGTGCCGGTCGGGCTGATCGTGCTCGCCTTCGCCCAGATCGGCGTCCACCTCGTCTTCTTTCTGCATCTGGGCAGCGGGCCCGACAACACGAACAATATTCTCGCCCTCGCCTTCGGCCTGATGGTCGTCTTTCTCGTCATCACCGGTTCAATTTGGATCATCGCCAACCTCAACGCCAACATGATGCCAATGCGGTGAGCATGCCGCGCCGTCATCACCTCTTCCCACGGTGCTTCGGCTATTCCCAGGGCGTTTCGGCGGCTGCGTTCCGCCCGGAAACACGGCCGAAGGCCAGGCATTCGCCGATGTTGCCGGTGCCCTGGTACAGATAGCTGTAGATCGAGCCCAGCTCTCCGGCGCTGTACAGCCTGGGGATCGGCGTGCCGTCGGGGCGCACGATCTGGCCCTTTTCGTTGCGTCTCGGGCCGCCTTGGGTATTGAGCATCGAGGGCGACAGCTCGACCGCGTAAAACGGCGCG
The DNA here is from genome assembly GCA_963703665.1 of uncultured Alphaproteobacteria bacterium. Classification (GTDB taxonomy): domain Bacteria; phylum Pseudomonadota; class Alphaproteobacteria; order ATCC43930; family CGMCC-115725; genus AP-15. The sequence continues at coordinate 520,989 of CAVPFB010000004.1, forward strand.
TCGACGATCGGCGCCATCATCAGGGTTCGGCCGAAATCCGGGTCGTGTCTTGCAGCGCAGTAGCGGTTCCACCGGCCGACGGTCTCGGCCAGCGCGGCGGGGTCGAGACCCACGACCGAGGCGAGACCCGCGAGGCTGTCGGCGGTCTTGATCCAGCCCTTGGCCAGCTCGGCGCTGTTGTCCTCGCTCCAATCGTAGCGCTCGATGATTTGCGTCCAGCCGTGGCTCGGGTGCTTGTCGTAGAGCGGGCCGGCGGAGAAGAGCGTGTGATCGAAGATCATGAACATCGGGCACGGGGTGGAGAGCGGCAGCCAGCGCCCGTTCACCGGGATTTTCCCGTGGCGGGTCTTGTATTTTTCGTCGGTGAAGCGTCTGGCGTCGGGGCCGACCACGATCATGCCGCCCGGCATCTGCTTGCTGTAGTGCAGCGCCTGCATCGAAAACGTCGTCCGGATTTCCGGGACCTTCAGCGCCATCGAGGGGCCGGCGTAATTGTTCATGTGCCAGAGATCGGCGCCGACCGACATCGCCATCGCGATGCCGTCGCCTTCGTTGTACGGCGAGCCCGAGGTATAGCAATAGGGCACGCCGGGCAGGTAATTGCGGATCATTTCCTGGTTGTTTTCGAAGCCTCCGCACGTCAGCACCACCGCCCTTGCGCGCCTTGACGTAGATCGATTTATTCCCGCGCTGGGCGCGCACCCCGAGAATTTCCTTGGTGATGTCGTGCTGGATCAGCTCTCTGCCCGGCGTTTCATAGAGAATGGGGATCGGGCGTTGCTTGACCAGGCGCTCGAACAGTTTCCAGGTGTAGGAATAGCCGTAGGTCGGGCCGTCGTGGAATTTATGCACACAGCCCGAGCCGGGCAGATCCGGAAATTCGATGCCGACCGGCGGATGCTGATGCTCTTGCGGATCGCCGCCGAGGCTTTCGAGCCATTCATTGTTCCGGCACATCTCCTCCGCCCACACCTTCACCATGGTCTCGCGGCACGGTGTAGGGTCCGCACAGCGCGGTCAGATAGGCGAGCGGCTTCTTCGGCCGATGACGTATTCAGATAGCCCTGGCCCGCGACGCGCGTGTTGCCGCCTTCCTCGCCTTCGGGCGCCTTTTCCAGGATGACGACCTTGGCGCCCAGATCGTGGGCGGTGACGGCAGCGGCGACGCCCGCCGCCCCGAACCCGACGACGACGACATCCGCTTCTACGTCCCATTGATGCGGCACCGAAGGTTGATGGTTCATCGTGCATCCTGCTGAAAAGGCTGTCGCATTACCCGTAGGGTGGGTTAGCGCAGCGTAACCCACCACAGAGGAAGCAACGGCGGGTTTCGCTGCGCTCCACCCGTGCCACGAAGCGACGAGGGCGGTTCGACTCGTCTTTGTGCGGGGCGCCGCATTGCCGGCGCACGATAGCCCGATCGGGAGGGCCGGAAGCTATGCCGATATTAGATGCCCAGGTTCACGCCTATGAACGCAACCACCCGGGCCGTCCCTGGATCGGCACCCTCCATGGACCGGCGGAGGTCGGCGGCGACCAGATGGCGGCGGCGATGGCGATCGCCGACCGGGCGGTTGCCGACGGCACGGTCGTCCTGGCCGCAACCGTTCCACGACCTTATCGGGAATGATCGCCTGCGGCCGGCAGCGCCCCGGTCCGCGGTTTCGTGGCTGGCGATGAACCGTCGATCCAGCGGCGCGAGGCCGTCGTGAGGCTGGCGGCATTGACATGTGCACCGCATATTTTTACGTTTGGCGCATGCCCGCCATGATCCAGATCCGCAATGTTCCCGATGCGTTGCACCGCAGGCTCAAATCGCGCGCCGCCCTCGAAGGCATGTCCCTTTCCGATTATCTGCTCGCCGAGCTGCGTCGGGTGGCCGAGCGGCCGACCCTCGCAGAACTGCGCGAGCGCTTGGAACGCCGCCCCGCGGTAGACCCCGACGTCACGCCGGAACAGGCGGTCCGTGCCGAGCGCGACGCCCAGTGATCGTGGTCGACGCAGAGTGATCGTGGTCGACGCCTCCGCACTTCTCGAAGCGCTGTTGCGGACGCCGGCCGCGGCGGCCGTAGAGAAGCGGCTGTTTGATATGGGAAATACCTTGCACGTGCCGCACCTGAAGCGCTAAATCACTGAAATCCGAAGGTAGTAAAAGAGCCGCGATTACGGATGGGAAATCCGAAACTCACGCTGGCGATACCAGCCTCTTCCCCGGCCAGGCTTCGCACTCTCGTCAGATCTGTTGACTGGACGCTGCTCCCTGCATCCCGCCATGGACCTCGGCGACGATTTCGAACGAGCGTTTGCGTTTGGCGTGGTCGAAGATGTTGGCGGTTACCATCAATTCGTCAGCGCCGGTGCGGCGGATGAAGTCGTCGAGGCCGCGGCGGATGGTGTCGGGGCCGCCGACGACGGCGCAGGACAGCCCGTCATCGAGGATCGCGCGGGCGTAGGGATCGAGCCGCGCTTCGAAATCCGCGACCGGCGGCGGCACTCGGCCGCGACGTCCGGTCCGGTTGTTCAGCATCGATTGCTGCAATGACGAGTAGAGGAAACGCGCCTCTTCGTCCGATTCCGCGGCGACGACGGTGATCCCGAGCATGATATTGGCGGCGGCGAGCTGCGCCGACGGGCGGTACCGCTGGCGGTAGATCGCCATCGCCTCAATCATCATCGCCGGGGCGAAATGCGAGGCGAACGCGAACGGCAGCCCCAGATACGCCGCGACCTGCGCGCCGTAGAGGCTCGACCCGAGGATCCAGATCGGCACCTCCAGCCCGGCGCCGGGAACCGCCTGCACCGCCTGATCAGGCTCGGCGGGGCGGAAATAACCCATCAGCTCGACGACTTCCTGGGGAAAGTTTTCGGCGCCGCCGAGCAAGGCCCGGCGCACCGCTCGCGCGGTGACCTGGTCGGACCCCGGTGCGCGGCCGAGGCCCAGCTCGACCCGTCCGGGATGCAGCGCGGCGAGGGTGCCGAACTGTTCGGCGATGATCAAGGGCGCGTGGTTCGGCAGCATGATACCGCCGGCGCCGATCCGGATATGACTGGTGCCGGCCGCGACATGGGCCAGCGCTACCGCGGTCGCAGCACTGGCGATGCCGGGCAAATTGTGATGCTCGGCCATCCAGAACCGCCGGTAGCCGAGCGCCTCGACATGCCGTGCCAAGTCGAGCGAATTGCGCAGCGACTGCCCGGCGTCGCCGCCTTCGACGATCGGAGAAAGATCCAGAACCGAAAGTGGGACCATCGGATCAAGATGGCACCGGACGCCGCCGGCGAAAAGCGCTTCCGCTCACCGCCTGTTGGGCGGGTCGCGCCGCCGCGGACCGTGGCCGCCGCATCCCCTTTTGCCAGCGGGGCGGAGCCCGCGCGCGCTCCCGGCGCTTGCCCGGTCCGCGGCGCCGGCAAAGGAACTGGCCGAGCGGCACGAATCATGATCCTGTACCGGCGGATCCGAAACGGACGGCGGGCCGATCCGTGTCCGTCTGCCGACCGGTGGGTGGGGGCCCGCACATGGCCATCGATCGCGCCGAGCGCGCCGGAGGTGTCCTCGAGGTCGATCTCGCGGGCATCGTCGCCAATTGGCGCTTGCTGTCGCAGCTCGTCGCCCCCGCTTCCTGTGCCGCGGTGGTCAAGGCCGATGCTTATGGGCTGGGCGCCACGGCGGTGGCGACAGCGCTCGCCAGGGCCGGGTGCCGCCGCTTTTTCGTCGCCACCCTCGACGAGGCGGTGAGCCTGCGCGCCCTAATGCCCGATTCGGTCGAGATCGCGGTGTTCAACGGCCCGGTGCCGGGCTCGGCGGCGGAGTTTGCGGCGCATCGGCTCGTCCCGGTGCTCAACGATCCGGGCCAGATCGCCGAATGGGGACGGGAAGCGGCGAAGCACGGGCCCGCGCCGGCGATGCTGCATGTCGACACCGGGATGGCCCGGCTCGGGTTGACCCCGGTCGAGCTCGACCGCATGGCAGACGGCCTGCGCCGCCCCGGTGCGATCTGCTGGCTTGCCCTGGTCAGCCATCTCGCGTGCGCCGACGAGCCGGAGCACCCGCTCAATGCGCAGCAGCGCACGCGTTTCGTCGCGGCGCGATGCCGGCTGGGCGGCATGCCGGCCAGCCTCGCCGCGTCCTCGGGGATCTTCCTCGGCCGCGGGTTCCATTTCGATCTCGTCCGGCCGGGGGCCGCGCTCTATGGCGTCAATCCGCAGCCGGGCACCGCCAATCCGATGCGGTCAAATCGTCCATCTGAAGGCAAGAATCCTGCAAATCCGAGAGGTTGACGAGGGTCAGCCGGTTGGCTACGGTGCCGCCCATGTGATGCCCGCGGCGGGGCGCCTGGCAACAGTGGCGGTCGGCTATGCGGACGGGTGGCTGCGGTCGCTGAGCCATCGCGGGTCGGGTCGCATCGGTGGGGTGCGCGTGCCATTGCTCGGCCGGGTTTCGATGGATCTCGCCGTCTTCGATGTATCTGCGGTCGAGCCGTCTTTGACGCGGCCCGGTGCGCTGATCGAGCTTCTGGGCGAGGATTACGGGGTCGATGCTGCCGCAGCCGACGCCGGGACCATCGGTTACGAGATCCTGACCGCGCTTGGCCGCCGCTATCACCGGGTCTATCGCGGCGCCGCTGACGCGTGGCCGGGATCGAGCGCCCCGCCCAAATCGAGCACGTTGACCGGACCATGAAATTTATCGCCTCGATCGGCGCCGCCTTTCTCGGCTTTCTGGCCGCGGCCGGGCGGCTGGCGATGTTCGCCGGGGCGGCGCTGGCGACGGCCTTTTCGCCGCCTTTCTACCTGCGCGCGATGCTGCGCCAGATGCTCGATATCGGGTATTTCTCGCTGCCGGTGGTGGGCCTGACCGCGATCTTTACCGGCATGGTGCTGGCCCTGCAATCCTACACCGGGTTCAGTCGATTCGCCGCCGAGAGCGCGATCGCGACGGTCGTCGTCTTGTCGGTCACTCGCGAGCTCGGGCCGGTGATCGCCGGGCTGATGGTCGCCGGTCGGGTCGGGGCGGCGATGGCGGCCGAGATCGGCACGATGCGCGTCACCGACCAGATCGACGCGCTGACGACCTTGTCGGTCAACCCGTTGCGCTACCTGGTGCTGCCGCGGCTGATCGCCGGGCTGGTGACGTTGCCGCTCCTGGTCTTCGTCGCCGACATCATCGGCGTCTTCGGCGGGTATTTGGTCGCGATCTACAAGTTCGGCTTCAACCCGCAGGCCTATCTCGCCCGCACCCAGCAATATCTCGAAGCGAGCGACGTCGTCTCCGGCCTGATCAAGGCCGCCGTGTTCGGCTTTATCGTCGCGCTGATGGGCTGTTATCACGGCTACCATTCGCGCGGTGGGGCACAAGGCGTCGGCCAGGCGACGACCTATGCCGTGGTTTCGGCCTCGATCCTGATCCTGGTTTTGGATTACGGGATCACCCAGGCGTTGTTCTCGCGATGAGCGCCTGGCCATGACCGCTGGTGTCGGGGCGATGCCCAAGATCAGCGTGCACGGGCTGGAAAAGTCGTTCGGCCGGAACCGCGTGCTCGACCGCCTCGATCTCGATTTCGCCGCCGGCGAGAGCCTCGTTGTAATCGGCGGCTCGGGGACCGGCAAATCCGTTCTGGTCAAATGCATCCTCGGCCTGTTGCGTCCCGAGGCCGGATCGATCCGCATCGACGGCGCCGAGACGGCGCGCCTTGGCCGCGCCGCCCGCGAGCGCCTGCTGCAGAAATTCGGCGTCCTGTTTCAGGGGAGCGCCCTGTTCGAACTCGCTGCTGGTGTGGGAGAATGTCGCGTTCGGGCTGATCCAGGGACGCGGCATGGAACGCCAGGCGGCAAGGGAGATCGCGCTCTCAAAGCTCGCCGCTGTCGGGCTCGGGCGCGAGGTCGGCGAGCTACGCCCGGCGGAGCTGTCGGGTGGCATGCAAAAGAGGGTGGCGCTGGCCCGCGCGGTCGCGGCCGACCCCGAAATCATCTTTTTCGACGAGCCGACCACCGGCCTCGATCCGATCATGGCCGATGTGATCAACGACCTAATCCTCAAATGCGTCCGCGAATTGGGTGCCACCGCGGTTTCGATCACCCACGACATGGTCAGCGCGCGCAAGATCGCCGACCGGATCGCCATGCTGCACAAGGGGCGAATCGTCTGGCAGGGCGCGGCGGCCGAGATCGACCATTCCGGCAACCCGTTTGTCGATCAGTTCGTCAACGGCCGCGCCGAGGGGCCGATCCGTATGCAGGTCCGCGCCGCATGAGCGCCGGTCCGTCGGCTCACGGAACCGGTCGGGGCTAGCCGGTGGCGCGCGCCCAGGCGCGATTTGCCTGTCAGCAATGCGGAGCGGTTCACGCCAAATGGACCGGCCGCTGCGAGGGCTGCGGCGCGTGGAACAGCCTGATCGAGGAATTGCCGCGCGAGGGCCTGCCCAAAGGCCTCGACCATCATGGCGGCCGCAGCCTGGGGTTTGTCGGGCTGACCGGGCCGAGCCTGTTGCCGCCGCGCCGGGTGACCGGCATCGCCGAGCTCGACCGGGTATGCGGCGGTGGGTTCGTTGCCGGCTCGGCGATCCTGGTCGGTGGCGATCCCGGCATCGGCAAGTCGACCCTGCTGCTGCAGGCGGCGGCGGCGATCGCCTCGGCCGCGGGAAAACCGGCGAGCGCCGCCTACATTACCGGCGAGGAAGCGATCGACCAGGTGCGTCTGCGCGCGCTGCGGCTCGGGGTCGCGGCGAGTCCGGTGCAATTGGCGGCGGCGAGCAATGTGCGCGACATCCTCGCCTCGCTCGACCGCGCCGGCGCGCCCGACCTGGTGGTCATCGACTCGATCCAGACCATGTACCTCGACACCCTCGACAGCGCGCCCGGCAGCGTCAGCCAGGTGCGTGGCGCGGCACAGGAGCTGATCCGCGTCGCCAAGCAGCGCGGGTTCGTTCTGGTCCTGGTCGGCCATGTGACCAAGGAAGGGGTCATCGCCGGGCCGCGCGTGCTCGAGCACATGGTCGACACCGTCTTATATTTCGAAGGCGAGCGCGGTCATCGGTTCCGCATTTTGCGCGCGGTCAAGAACCGCTTTGGCGCCACCGACGAGATCGGGGTGTTCGAGATGAGCGATTGCGGGCTGGTCGAGGTGCCGAACCCTTCGGCGCTGTTCCTCAGCGGGCACCAGGCGGCCGGGCCGGATGCAGCCGGCGCCGAGGGGGAAGACGAGCATGACGAGACGGGGCCCGGGTCGGTCAGCGGCTCGGCGGTGTTCGCCGGCATCGAGGGCACCCGCCCGGTGCTGGTCGAGGTCCAGGCACTGGTCGCACCGGCCCTGCTCGGGACCCCGCGGCGGGCGGTGGTCGGCTGGGACGGCACCAGGCTGGCGATGATCACCGCGGTGCTCGAGGCGCGCTGCGGGCTCCCGATCGGCGCCAACGACATTTATCTGAACATCGCCGGCGGGCTGCGCATCGTCGAGCCGGCGGCGGATCTGGCGGTCGCGGCGGCGCTGGTCTCGGCGCTGAGCGAAACCCCGGTGCCGGCCAATACCGTCGTCTTCGGCGAGATCGCGCTGTCGGGCGAGGTCCGCCCGGTCGGCCACAGCGAAGCCCGGCTCAAGGAAGCGCAGAAGCTCGGCTTTGCCGAAGCGTGGATTCCGCGCCGCGGCGGAAGCCGGCGCGCGGCCGCCGCCGGGGCCGGTCCGGCGATTACGGCGATGGCCCATCTGAATGATCTGGTCGAGCGGCTGTCGTCACGGCGCGCACCGCGCCGCCCCGGACGGATCGGCCCGCGGATTAGCCCGCGGGTCGAGGTGGCGTCGTGAACGCCGTTGATCTCGCGGTTCTCGTGGTGATCGCCTTGTCGGCGGTGTTCGCCTTTGCCCGCGGCTTCGTGCGCGAGGCGCTGTCGATCGTCGCCTGGGTCGGAGCGGCGCTGATCACGCTCTATGGATTTGGCTACGCCTACGACATCATCGCGCATTTGCTGACGACCCCGCTGCTCGCCGAATTGGTCGCCGGCGCCGGGCTGTTCCTGATCTCTCTGGTCGGCTTGACGATCCTGACCGGGTCCATGGCGCGCCTGGCCAGCGCGAGCGCCCTGTCGCCGATCGACCGGACCCTGGGCCTGATCTTCGGCGTGGCGCGCGGCTTGGTATTGGTTTCGCTCGCTTATCTGGTGATCGACATCAGCCTGCCGCAAACCGACCGCCCGAGCTGGCTGCAGAACGCGAAAAGCGAGCCGTATCTGGCGCAGGGTGCCGACATGCTGCGCGGCATGCTGCCCCAATCCCTGCAGATCAAGACCGCGTCAGCCGCTGACGACGCCCAGCACGCGCTCGGCCAGGCCGAAACCGCGCGCGCCGCGATGCGCGCGCTGTCGAGCCCGACCGCCGCCCCGATACCGCCCAAGCCCGCGGACGCGACGGCGCCAGCCTACAAGCCTGCCGAGCAACACGATCTGGACCGGCTGATCGACAACTCGCGCTAGCGGGGTTGCGGCATGCGGTCCCACTCGCATTCGGCCGGTTTCGTAACCAATTCGAGTGAGCCGAGACGAGGATCGCTCATGCTTTCAACCGATCCCGCGAATGCCATTCTCCCCAACGCCAACTCGTTGGCCGATCCGGTCGTCGATCCCTTGGACGCGGATCACCTGCATGAGGAATGCGGCGTGTTCGGCGTCTATGGCCATCCGGAGGCGGCGGCGCTGGTGGCACTCGGGCTGCACGCGCTGCAGCACCGCGGCCAGGAGGCGGCCGGCATCGTCGCTTACGACGGCGAGCAGTTCAGCGTCCATCGCGGCATGGGCCAGGTCAGCGACAATTTCAGCTCGAAAGAAGTGATCGCGCGCCTGCCCGGTCGGGCCGCGATCGGCCATGTGCGCTATGCGACGACCGGCGAGGTGGCATTGCGCAACATCCAGCCGCTGTTCGCCGATTTCGAGTTCGGCGGGCTCGCCATCTGTCACAATGGCAATCTGACCAACTCGTACCAGCTGCGCCGCCAGCTGGTGCGCCGCGGCAGCCTGTTCCAATCGACCAGCGACACCGAGGTCATCGTCCACCTGATCGCGACGAGCCTCAAGGAGACGGTGGTCGACCGGCTGACCGACGCGCTGCGCCAGATCCAAGGCGCCTATTCGCTGGCCGCACTCTCGCAGGAGGAGATCATCGGCGTGCGCGACCCTCTGGGGGTGCGGCCGTTGGTGCTGGGTCGGCTCGGGGAGGCCTGGATCCTGGCTTCGGAAACCTGCGCGCTCGACATCATCGGCGCTGATTTCGTGCGCGACGTCGCCGCCGGCGAGATCGTCATCATCAGCGCAAACGGCGTGAGGAGCCTCTCGCCGTTCGGCCGCCGCGACAGCCGGTTCTGCGTCTTCGAGCACATCTATTTCGCCCGCCCCGACAGCGTCGTCGAGGGGACGAGCGTCTATGACGCGCGCAAGCGCATCGGGCGCGAGCTCGCCCGCGAGAGCCATGTCGACGCCGACATCGTCGTCCCGGTGCCCGATTCCGGGGTCCCGGCCGCACTCGGCTATTCGCAGGAAGCGGGGGTGCCGTTCGAGCTCGGCATCATCCGCAACCATTATGTCGGGCGCACCTTTATCGAGCCGACCGAACAGATCCGCCACCTCGGCGTGCGGCTGAAGCACAATGCCAGCCGCGCCAATCTCGAGGGCAAGCGGGTCATCCTGGTCGACGATTTCGATCGTGCGCGGCACCACTTCGATCAAGATCGTCGAGATGGTCCGGCGCGCCGGAGCCCGCGAGGTGCATATGCGGATCTCGAGCCCGCCGACGAGCTACCCCTGCTACTACGGGATCGCCACCCCCGAGCGCGACCAGCTGCTCGCCGCCCGCTACGATATCGCCCAGATGGCCGAGCATATCGGCGTCGACAGCCTCGCCTTTTTGTCGCTCGACGGCCTCTACCGGGCGATGGGCGAAGCCGGGCGCGACCCGCGCGCGCCGCGCTTTTGCGACGCCTGCTTTACCGGCGATTACCCGATCCCGCTGGTCGATGCCGACAACGGCAAGGTCTCGGTGCAGTTGTCGCTGCTGTCCGAGCCCGCCTGAGCTTTCTTGCTCTGGCTGCGGTGGGACCCGATTTGGCTGCGGTAGGGGCCGGCCCGACAAAGCAGCTCGCGGAAAAGGTCGCGCTCGTCACCGGCGCCTCACGCGGCATCGGCGCCGCGGTCGCGCTTCGCTTCGCGGCAGAGGGCGCGCATGTGGTCCTTGCAGCGCGCACGGTGGGCGGTCTCGAAGAGGTCGACGACGCAATCCGCGCCGCCGGCGGCACTGCCACCCTCGTTCCCCTCGATCTGCGCGACTTCGCCAAGATCGACGAGCTCGCCGCAGCACTCCGCGAGCGCTATGGCCGGCTCGACGTTTTGGTCGGCAATGCCGGCGCGCTCGGGATGTTCTCGCCGCTCGGCCATATTCCGCCGGCGATGTGGGCCGAAATCATCGACCTGAACCTGACCGTCAATTGGCGCCTGATCCGGGCGATGGACCCGTTGCTGCGTGCGGCGCCGGCCGGCCGGGCGATCTTTGTGACGAGCGGGGCTGCGCAGGGCGTCTTCGCCTATTGGGGCCCTTATGCGGTCAGCAAGGCGGGCCTCGACATGCTGGTCAGGATCTATGCCGCCGAGATCGAGAACACAGGTGTGCGGGCGAACCTGATCGATCCGGGCGTCGTGCGAACCCGGTTGCGCGCCCGCGCCTTTCCCGGCGAAGACCCAGCCTCGCTGCCTTCGCCCGAGAGCATCGCCGATGCCTTCGTTTCGCTGGCGCTCCCCGAGTGCACCCAGAATGGCGAGCTGGTCATGGTCTCGGCCTCTCCTGGTTAGAGAGAGGGCGGCCGTCAGGCCATTCTGCTTTTCAACAAAGAGAGGCCCGCGTCGAGCACGGCGTTGCCCGAGGACGGCACCTGGCCGTTGGAGGTCAGGTGATCAATGAGCTGCGGCAAATGCTGGGAGATTTGCGGCAGCTATTGCTCTATCGGCAGCCCGGTCCTGGCCGCGATCTGCTGGACGAGGTCGCTGCCCAAAATACCGCGCAGCGCGTCGGGCGCCACCGTCTGGTTCTGCCCGGTGCCGACCCAAGACGAGATCACATCGCCCAATCCCGCCGACTGGAATTTCTGGATCAACCCACCGAGGCCTCCTTCCTGGCTGCCTAGCGCGGCCACCAGTGCCTCAGGAACGCTCGCCGGGGTTCCCTCGCTCTTGCCGAGCATAGAGCCGATCGTATCGAACAGACTCATCGAGGCCTCCTCACTCGCCGGTCTTGGTACTGGCCTTTTTTGCCGCCGTGCCATGCGCCTTGCGCCCCGCCGGATGAAAGCCTGACTGATCGGCTTCCTTTTGGCACATGAAGGCGCCGTGCTTGGTTTTGCCGTAATATTTGTTGCCGCTCATGTGATACGCCTTCGAGCCGCCGAGATTGGCCCAGACGATCGTGTCGCCGGGACAATGGCCCTTTGCCGCCTGCTCCGAGGCGAACTGGTCGGCGGCGGCGCCGGACTGCGCGCCAGGCCGCGTCGATGTCGCACGGGTATGCGCAACCGCCGGATGTGCCGGCATCGGCTGGGCCCGAACCGGGACCGCTGCCGCGAAAAGCAGCACTGAACAGACTGCGATCGTTCTCAACATATTGCTCGCCTCCCAAAAACGCCCTGTCCCTTCAGGCGCGGCGCGGTACGGTACGGTACGGTTTCCGCCAGCTGCCTGCAGCTCGCCACCGGACGCGCGCCTGACACAGTCGCAACCGATATCGGGCGAGAGGCCCGCAGTAAACAATTATCGCCTGTGGCGCGGCTGATGCAATCGGCAGGCGATGTGCCGCATGAACCGGAATCGAGATGGGCGGCGTCAAACGGCGGCCCAACCGGTGAGGAACATTGCCCGCAGTCACCGGGTCCCTATAAAGCCGGGTATAAATTCGGTCCGGCGGCGAACCAGACAACATTAGTTACAAAATGTTACAGTCATGCGCCCATAAGTGCAACCAAGTCTTGAAAATTTTGGTAGCATCGTTGATGATCTCTCTGTTTTAGAGAAAGTGGCGCGCTGTCGCGACAACAGAAGGCTGGCGGGTGGGCGCACGGTCGGACCCTGCAACAGATCGCACCGGCCCCGGTCATTTCGTCCGAGCGACGGCATATCGCCTCCCTCGAGCATCGCGAAGCTGAGCCCAAATCGTCCTCTCCGCAGCCCTTATAAGCTCCTTGCCAGGATAAGGATCGATCCATGTCGTCGAGCGATTACGTCACCGAGACGATCCCCGATCGCATGTCGAGTGTACCGCCGGCAGACCCCGACGGGAGGACCGGCGACACCAACGGGCACGCCAGTGGCGACCTCGACGGAAGATTCGATCAGCATGCGCTGCTGTACGCCCTGCAGGCGATGCGCCGCGGCGACTTCTCGGTGCGGCTTGCCGGCGACCAGACCGGATTGACCGGAAAGATCGCCGACACCTTCAACGACATCGTCGCCGCCAACGAGCGCATGGCCCGCCAGCTCGAAGAGGTCGGTCATGTCGTCGGCCGCGAGGGCAGAACCAGGAGCCGCGTTCGGTTCGGGCTGTCGGACGGCGCCTGGAGCGAGATGGAGATCTCGGTCAACACCCTGATCGACGATCTGTTGTGGCCGACGGCGGCCGTCACTCACGCGATTGCCGCGGTGGCGCAGGGCGATCTGCTGCGCACGGTGCCGCTCGATGTCGACGGGCGGCCGCTGAAGGGCGAGTTCCTGCGCTCGGCGACGATCGTCAACACAATGATCAAGCAATTGGGCGTGTTCACCTCCGAGGTGACGCGGGTGGCGCGCGAGGTGGGCACCGACGGCAAGCTCGGCGGTCAGGCGCAGGTCCGCGAGGTCAGCGGCGTGTGGAAGGACCTGACCGAGAGCGTCAACTCGATGGCCTCGAACCTGACCGCCCAGGTGCGCAACATCGCCGAGGTCACGATCGCGGTCGCCAGCGGCGATTTGTCGAAAAAAATCACGGTCGACGTGCGCGGCGAAATCCTGCTGCTCAAGGAGGCCATCAACACGATGGTCGACCAGCTGCGCTCGTTCGCCTCGGAAGTAACGCGGGTCGCGCGCGAGGTCGGCACTGAGGGCAAGCTCGGGGGCCAGGCGCTGGTTCCGGGCGTCGCCGGCACCTGGAAGGATCTGACCAACTCGGTCAATGCGATGTGCGGCAATTTGACCGACCAGGTGCGCAACATCGCCAATGTGACGACCGCGGTCGCCCGCGGCGATCTGTCGCGCAAGATCACGGTCGACGTGCGCGGCGAGATCTTCGAGCTCAAAGACACCATCAACACGATGGTCGATCAGCTGAACGCCTTCGCCTCCGAGGTGACGCGCGTCGCGCGCGAGGTCGGCACCGAAGGCCGGCTCGGCGGCCAGGCGCAGGTGCCGGGGGTGGCCGGCACCTGGAAGGATTTGACCGACAGCGTCAATTTCATGGCCGGCAATCTGACCGCGCAGGTGCGCAACATCGCCGAGGTGTCGACCGCGATCGCCCGCGGCGATCTGTCGAAAAAGATCACGGTTAACGTCTCGGGCGAGATTTTGCAGCTGAAGGAGACCATCAACACGATGGTCGACCAGCTGAACGCGTTCGCCGGCGAGGTCACCCGCGTCGCTCGCGAGGTCGGCACCGACGGGCGGCTCGGCGGCCAGGCCAACGTGCTCGGCGTCGCCGGCACCTGGAAGGATTTGACCGAGAGCGTCAACTCGATGGCCGGCAATTTGACGGCCCAAGTGCGCAACATCGCCGAAGTCGCCACCGCGATCGCCAGCGGCGATCTGTCGAAAAAGATCACGGTCAATGTTTCGGGCGAGATCCTGCAGCTGAAGGACACCATCAACACGATGGTCGATCAGCTGAACGCGTTCGCCGGAGAAGTGACCCGTGTCGCCCGCGAGGTCGGCACCGAAGGAAAGCTCGGCGGCCAGGCGCAGGTCCGGGGTGTCGCCGGCACCTGGAAGGATCTGACCAACTCGGTCAACTACATGGCCGGCAACCTGACCGGCCAGGTGCGCAACATCGCCGAGGTCGCGACCGCTGTCGCCCGCGGCGATTTGTCGAAAAAGATCACGGTCACGGTCTCGGGCGAGATCCTGCAGCTGAAGGAAACCATCAACACGATGGTCGATCAGCTGAACGCGTTCGCCGGCGAGGTGACGCGCGTCGCGCGCGAGGTGGGCACCGAAGGGCGGCTCGGCGGCCAAGCCGTGGTTCCGGGCGTCGCCGGCACCTGGAAGGACCTGACCGACAACGTCAACTCGATGGCCGGCAATTTGACCGGCCAGGTGCGCAACATCGCCGAGGTCGCGACCGCGATCGCCAACGGCGATCTGTCGCGCAAGATCACCGTCGACGTGCGCGGCGAGATCCTGCAGCTGAAGGAGACGCTGAACACGATGGTCGACCAGCTCAACCGCTTCGCCGGCGAGGTGACCCGCGTCGCCCGCGAGGTCGGCACCGAAGGGCGGCTCGGCGGCCAGGCGCAGGTTCCAGGGCGTGGCCGGCACCTGGAAAGATTTGACCGACAACGTCAACTCGATGGCGGGCAATCTGACCGGCCAGGTGCGCAACATCGCCGAGGTGACGACCGCGGTCGCGCGCGGCGACCTGTCGCGCAAGATCACCGTCGACGTCAAAGGCGAGATCCTCGAGCTGAAGAACACGATCAACACGATGGTTGACCAGTTGAACGCCTTCGCCTCGGAGGTGACGCGGGTCGCGCGCGAGGTCGGCACCGAGGGCAAGCTCGGCGGCCAGGCGGCGGTGCCAGGGGTGGCCGGCACCTGGAAAGACTTGACCGACAACGTTAATTTCATGGCGTCGAACCTGACCGGGCAGGTGCGCAACATCGCCGAGGTCGCCACCGCGATCGCCAGCGGCGATTTGTCGAAGAAGATCACGGTCGACGTGCGCGGCGAGATCCTGCTGCTCAAGGAGACGCTCAACACGATGGTCGAGCAGCTGCGCTCGTTCGCCGCCGAGGTGACCCGGGTCGCCCGCGAGGTCGGCACCGAGGGCAAGCTCGGCGGCCAGGCCGTGGTTCCGGGCGTCGCCGGCACCTGGAAGGACCTGACCGACAACGTCAACCTATTGGCCGCCAACCTGACGACGCAGGTGCGCAACATCGCCGAGGTGACGACCGCAGTGGCCCGCGGCGACCTGTCGCGCAAGATCACCGTCGACGTCAAAGGCGAGATCCTCGAGCTCAAGAACACGATCAACACGATGGTCGATCAATTGAACGCCTTCGCCTCGGAGGTGACGCGGGTCGCGCGCGAGGTCGGCACCGAAGGCAAGCTCGGCGGCCAGGCGGCGGTGCCGGGAGTGGCCGGCACCTGGAAAGACCTGACCGACACCGTCAACGTCATGGCCGCCAACCTGACCGAGCAGGTGCGCGGCATCGTCAAGGTGGTGACCGCCGTCGCCAACGGCGACCTCCAGCAGAACCTGACGGTCAAATCGATGGGCGAGGTCGCCGCACTGGCCGAGACCATCAACAACATGACCGGCACGCTCGCCACCTTCGCCGATCAGGTCACCACGGTCGCGCGTGAGGTCGGCGTCGAAGGGCGGCTCGGCGGCCAGGCCAACGTGCCGGGTGCGGCCGGCACCTGGAAGGATCTGACCGGCAACGTCAACCTGCTCGCCGCCAACCTGACGACGCAGGTCCGCGCCATCGCCGAGGTCGCGACCGCGGTGACCAAGGGCGATCTGACCCGCTCGATCCAGGTCGAGGCGCGCGGCGAGGTCGCCGAGCTCAAAGACAACATCAACACGATGATCGACAATCTGCGGCTCACGACCGACCGCAACACCGAGCAGGATTGGCTCAAGACCAACCTCGCCCGCTTTACCAACATGCTGCAGGGCCAGCGCGATCTGGCAACGGTCGGGCGCATGCTGCTGTCCGAGCTGGCGCCGCTGGTCGATTCTCAGAACGGCGTCATTTATCTGACCGAGGGCGAATCCGGGCTGCGTCTCCTGTCCACATTCGCCGATGACGAGACGAGCGGACATCCTCGGCACCTGCGCCCAGGGCAGGGCCTGGTCGGCCAATGCGGCTCGGATCCGCAGCGCATGCTGATCACCGACATTCCGGCCGACGTGGCGCCGGTCACTTCGGGTCTGTTCAGGGCGATGCCGAAGAACATCATCGTTCTGCCGGTACTGTTCGAAGGCCAGGTCAAAGCCGTCATCGAATTGGCCTCTCTGGCGACCTTCACCGAATTGCAGATCTCGTTTCTCGACCAGCTGACCGCGAGCATCGGCATAGTCTTGAACAGCATCGAGGCGACGATGCAGACCGAGGGGCTGTTGACCCAGTCGCAGCAATTGGCGGCCGAGCTGCAGACCCAGCAGCGCGAATTGCAGCAGACCAACGAGCAGCTCGAACAAAAGGCGCAGCAGCTCGAGGAACGCAATGTCGAGGTCGAGCGCAAGAACCAGGAGATCGAGCAGGCGCGCCGGGCACTCGAAGAGAAGGCGACCGAACTGGCGCTCGCTTCGAAATACAAATCCGATTTCCTCGCCAACATGTCGCACGAGCTGCGCACGCCGCTGAACAGCATCCTGATCCTCGGCCAGCAGCTCGGCGACAACCCCGACCGCAACCTGACCGGGAAGCAGGTCGAATTCGCCCGCACGATACACAGTGCCGGCACCGATCTGATGAATCTGATCAGCGACATCCTCGATCTGTCGAAGATCGAATCGGGTACGGTTACGGTCGATGCCGAGGAGGTCTCCTTCGCCGCCTTGCAGGACATGGTGGCGCGGCCGTTCCGCCACGAAGCCGAGCGCCGGCGCCTGGCCTTCGATGTCTCGATCGACGCTAAGCTCGGCCGCGGCATGATCACCGATTCGAAACGCCTGCAGCAGGTGCTGAAGAACCTGTTGTCGAACGCGTTCAAATTCACCGATCAGGGCGGCGTGAAGCTCAGCATCCATTCGGCGATCAGCGGCTGGAGCCCGGATCACTCGCTGCTGAACAGCGCCCCGGCGGTGGTCGCTTTCGAGGTGTCCGACACCGGCATCGGCATCCCGCTGGAAAAGCAAAAGATTGTGTTCGAGGCGTTTCAGCAGGCCGACGCCAGCACCAGCCGCCGGTTTGGCGGCACCGGGCTCGGCCTGGCGATCAGCCGCGAGTTGTCGAACCTGCTCGGCGGCGAGATCCAGCTGAAAAGCACGCCGGGGATCGGCAGCACCTTTACCCTTTATCTGCCGCTTAGATACGCCGGGCCCTCGGCGAGCCTGCGGATCGTATCGGGCGCGGCTGCGCAGTCCGAAATCGCGCTTCTTGCCGCGGCGCGCCTGGCGGAGCTGCCGGTCGAACGCGTGCCGGACGATCGGGCGATCATTCAACCGGGCGAAGCCACCCTCCTGGCGATCGAGGACGATCCGCATTACGCGCGCATCCTGGCCGATCTCGCCCACGACGCCGGGTTCAAGGTGCTGGTCGCGACGCGCGGCAGCGAAGCGCTGGCGCTGGCCCGCGAATACCAGCCGAGCGCGGTCTCGCTCGACGTGTTCCTGCCCGACATGCTGGGCTGGACGGTGCTGAGCCAGCTCAAGCAGGATCCGGCGACGCGGCACATCCCGGTGCAGATGGTCACCCTCGACGAGGACCGACAGCATGGGCTGGCGAGCGGCGCCTTTTCGTTCGTGACCAAGCCGTCCACCACGCACGATCTCGAAGCCGCCTTCGGGCGACTGAAGGAATATGTGAAACCCCATCGCAAGCGCCTGCTGGTCATCGAGGACGACCCGGCCGAGCAGCTAGGCATCTCCGAATTGCTGGGGCATGACGACATCGACGTGGTGACCGCCGGCACCGGTGCGGCAGCGCTCGACGCCTTACGCCACCGTCAGGTCGATTGCGCGGTGCTCGATCTGCGCCTGCCCGACATGTCGGGCTTCGATCTGCTTGAGGAGGTGCGCGCGGATCGGGCATTATCGGAGCTGCCGATCGTCGTCTTCACCGGCCGGGAGCTGTCGCCGGAAGAGGACGTCCAGCTGCACACGTTCGCGCGCAGCGTCGTCGTCAAGGGGGTCGAATCGCCCGAGCGCCTGCTCGACGAAACCGCGCTGTTCCTGCACCGCGTGGTCGCCGACCTGCCGCCCGACAAGCAGGCGATGCTCGAACGCCTGCACGGCTCCGATCAGGATCTGATCGGCAGGACGGTGCTGCTGGTCGACGACGACGCCCGGAATATCTTCGCCTTGAGCAGCGTTTTGGAACGTCGCGGCATGAACGTCCTGACCGCCACGACCGGAAACGAAGCGATCGCTCTGGTGCAATCGACCCCGGGGTTGGCGATCGTGCTGATGGACATCATGATGCCGGAGATGGACGGCTATCAGACGATCCAAGTGATCCGCGCCGACCCCGGGCATCGCCGGCTGCCGATCATCGCGCTGACTGCCAAGGCCATGAACGGCGACCGGGAAAAGTGCCTCGACGCCGGCGCCTCCGATTACCTGGCAAAGCCGGTCAACACCGAGCAGCTACTCTCGGCGTTGCGGATGTGGCTGCACCGCTAGCACCCGATGCAGCCTGAAGCAACGGTGCCGATCGCCGGGCTCGCGGCGCCGGGCGAGCCTGCGGGTCCGCAGCGCTGGCCCGTGATCGCGCCCCATGAGCCGGTCGATATCCTGCTGGTCGACGACCAGCCGTCGAAGCTGTTGAGCTATGAGATCATTCTGGAGCAGCTCGGGGAAAACCTGATCAAGGCCGGGTCCGCCGCCGAGGCGCTCGAGCAGCTCTTAAAGCGCAGCGTCGCGATCATTCTGATCGATGTGTGCATGCCCGATCTCGACGGCTTCCAGCTCGCCGCGATGATCCGCGAGCATCCGCGCTTCCAGACCACCGCGATCATCTTTGTGTCCGCGATCCAAGTGACCGACATCGATCTGTTGCGCGGCTACCAGCTGGGTGCGGTTGATTACGTGCCGGTGCCGGTCGTTCCCGAGCTGCTGCGCGCCAAGGTCAAGGTATTCGCCGAGCTCTATCGCAAGACCCGGCAGCTCGAAAAGCTCAATGCCGAGCTCGAAAGCCGGGTCGCTGCGCGCACCGCCGAGCTCGCTCGGGCCAACCAAGACCTCGAGCGTCGGGTCGAGGAGCGCACCCGCGAGCGCGAGGCGGCCCTCGCCCAGGTGCACGAGATGCAAAAGCTCGAAAGCCTCGGCCAGCTGACCGGCGGGGTGGCGCACGATTTCAACAATCTGTTGATGGCGGTGCTGGGCAATCTCGAGCTGGTGCGCAAGCGCCTGCCGGCGGATCCGCGCCTGTTGCGGCTGGTCGATGGCGCGATCCAGGGCGCCGAGCGCGGCGCGTCCCTGACCAAGCGGATGCTGGCCTTCGCCCGCCGCCAGGAGCTGCGGCCCGAAATCGTCCAGGTCGGCGAGCTGGTCGGCAGCATGATCGAGATGTTGCAGCGCTCGCTCGGTCCGTCGATTCGCATTACCACCGATTTCAGCTCCGACCTCGCCCCGACCCGGGTCGATCCCAACCAGCTCGAGCTGGCGCTGTTAAACCTCGCGGTCAACGCGCGGGACGCGATGCCGCAGGGCGGGCTGCTGCAGCTGACAGCGCGCAGCGAGCGGATCGGCAATGGCCGGGTGCCGGGCCTGAGCGCCGGCGACTACGTTTGCATCAGGGTCGGCGACAGCGGCTGCGGCATGGACGGCGCGACCCTCAGCCGGCGCCACCGAGCCGTTCTTCACGACCAAGGGTCCGGGCCGCGGCACCGGCCTCGGGCTGTCGATGGTCGAGGGCTTTGTCGCCCAGTCCGGTGGCGCCATTCGGATCGCCAGCCAACCCCAGCACGGCACCGAGGTCGAATTGTGGCTTCCGGCCGCGAAGTTGGCCGAAGCGGAGCTGGCGGCGACGACTGCGGCGGTATCCCTCGATGAGCCCCGCCATTTCCGGGTGCTGGTGGTCGATGACGATCCGATCGTCGCGGCCGGCACCGTGGCCATGATCGAGGATCTCGGGCATGTCGCGATCGAAGCATCCTCGGCCGCGGCCGCGCTCGATGCGCTGGGCTCGGGCATCGTCGCCGACCTGGTGATCACCGATTATGCGATGCCCGGGATGACCGGGGCTCAACTGGCAGCGGCGATCGGTCGCGCTCGGCCGGGTTTGCCGATCGGCATCATGACCGGCTATGCCGATGTGCAGAATGACGAATTGAGCCTGCCGCGCCTCGCCAAGCCGTTCCGGCAACAGGAGCTGGCGGAACTGATCTCTACGCTGGTCGGGGGGTGAGCTGCGAACCGCGGCGCAGTCGCCCGGTCCAGGGATCGATCCCTCAGCGTGCCTCGTAGGGGTTCTTGCCCTGACGCAGCATCAGGCGGACCGGCGTGCCCGGCAGACCGAACACTTCGCGCAGGGCGTTGACCAGATAGCGCCGGTACGAATCGGGCAGCTCGCTCGGCTTTGAGGCGAACAGCGCGAAGCTCGGCGGCCGGGTATTGACCTGGGTCATGTAGCGCAGCCGCAGCCGGCGGCCGGCGACGAGCGGCGGCGGATGGCGCTGCTGGGTCGCGGCGAGCCAGCGGTTGAGCTCGGCCGTCGGTACCCTGCGGTTCCAGGTTTCGTCCGCAGCACCGACCGCTTCCATCATCTTGTCGAGGCCGCGCCCGGTCAGACCCGACACCGGCACGACGGCGACGCCCTGCAACTGCGGCAGCGAAATCGACAACCGCTCGTGCAGCCGCTTCAGCGTCGCGGCCGGATCTGCGACCATGTCCCATTTTGTCGCCGCGAGCACCAGCGCTCGCCCCTCGTCGGCGACCAGCCGGCCGATCGTCAAATCCTGTCGCTCGAGCGGTTGCAGGGCGTCGAGCACCAGCACCACGGTCTCGGCAAAGCGGATCGCGCGCAATGCGTCGGCCACCGACAGTTGTTCGATCCGACCCTCGACGCGCGGCCGGCGGCGCATTCCCGCGGTGTCGACGAGACGGATCGCCCGACCCCGCCACGCCCAGTCGACCGCGATCGCGTCGCGGGTGATCCCGGCCTCGGGGCCGGTCAGCAACCTGTCTTCACCGATCAGCCGGTTGACCAGGGTCGATTTGCCGACGTTCGGACGGCCGACGATCGCGAGCAGCAGCGGTTTTACCGATGCCTCCGGCCCCGATTTCTGCGGCAATCCCCCCGGCTCCGCCTCCTGCGGGAAAGCAGCCCGATCGGCGAACGGCGCCAGGCGTTCGTACAGCAGCGCCAGTCCTTCACCGTGCTCGGCTGAAATCGGCACCGGATCGCCGAGGCCGAGCCGATAGGCTTCGCCGATGCCGGGAAGCGTCGCGCGGCCTTCGGTCTTGTTGGCGACCAGCACCACCGCCTTGCCGCTGCGCCGCAGCCAATCCGCGAAATGCCGGTCAGCTTCGGTGACGCCGGCGCGGGCGTCGATTACGAGCAGCGCAACATCGGCGTCGGCGAGCGCGCGCTCGGTCTGCGCCTGCATCCGGCTCGCGAGCGATGCGGGTGCCGCTTCTTCGAGCCCGGCGGTGTCGATCGCCCGGAATTCGAGATCGGCGATCCGGGCCTCGCCTTCGCGGCGGTCGCGGGTCAGGCCGGGAGCGTCGTCGACCAGCGCCAACCGGCGGCCGACCAGCCGGTTGAACAAGGTCGACTTGCCGACATTGGGGCGTCCGAGGATGACGACCGCGAGGCTCATCGGGCAGCCGCTCCGCAACCGTCAGCGATAAGCGGAAAGCTCGGCGTTGTCGGTCAGAATATAAAGAGTGTTGTCGGCGATGATCGGGTCGACATAGGCGCCGGCGGGCATCTGCTCGCGGCCGAGCGGTTTGCCGGTATAAGGCGACACCGAAAGCGCCCAGCCATCCGACGACACCAGGATCAGCCGGTCGCTGCCCAGTACCGGTCCCGCCCACTGGATCGGGTCCTCCTTGGCCTTTTCGTCCTCGTAGCTCGGCAGATGCCGCAGCCAGCGCACCTTGCCCTCGTTCCGCGTCAGACAGAGGAGCTCGTTGTCGTTCGTCAAGATATAGACATAGTCGCCGGCGACCCAGGGCCCGTGGGTCGAGCCGATGTCCTGCTCCCAGGCGCGCTCGCCGCTGCGCAGATCGATGGCCACCATGCGCCCGCTGTGGCTCGCGGCGAACACCCGCCCGCGGTCGATGACCGGCCGGCCGCGAATATCGGCGAGCGCTGAAACCGCATCTACATTGCGCGTCGCCGCCAAATTGTCGGACCACAGCGGCCGCCCGTTCTCGACGGTCAGCGCATAAATCTCGCCGGATGAATAGCCCACCACGACGACTTCCCCTTCGACCGCCGGGCTGGCGCTGCCGAGCAGCCCCGCCGTCTCGGGGATGCCGTTGTGGCTCCACAGGCGCCGCCCGTCATCGGCGGCGAGGGCGACGAGCTCGTTTTCCACGGTGACGACAAAGACGCGGCCGTCAGCTACCGTCGGCCCGCTCTGCACCGGGGTGCCGACGGCGGCTTTCCAGATCACCTTGCCGTTCGCCGGATTGAGCGCGAAGACCTGTGCGTAGCCGGTCGAGACGAACAGGCGACCCTTCCAAAACGCCACCCCGCCGCCGACGGAATTGCCGTAGTCGCTGGATGGCTTCAGGTTCACCTGCCAGATCTGATTGCCGTTGGCCGGGTCATAGGCGCCGACCCGCACCCCGCCGTCCATCGCATAAATCCGGCCCCCGGCCACGATCGGCTGCGCCAAAACCTGGGTATAGCGGGAGGAACCCTCGCCGATGCTGGTCTTCCATGCCTGGGCCAAATGATACGGCAGCGCCAGATGCTGCATTGCATGGTTCGGGTAGCCGCCGGGCTCGGGCCAGTCCGGGTTGACCACCGGCTTTGGCAGCGTGATCGGGACGTTGGCGAGCTGGCGGTCGGGCTCGAGCCGACGATCGAGGCTCAGCACGGAGATTCGCTCGCCGGGCAGCGGCTCTTTTTTGGTGCTGAACCAGCTGCATCCGGCGAGCATCAAAGCGGCGCACAGCAGTGCTACAGGAGCCGGTCGGAACATCGCGGGAGGCCTGCCTCAACTATGGAGCAAGTGCCGCGACCATTTCGGCGGCTCTGGCGCGCAGGTTCCGCGGCGTCGCCAGATCATCGGTGAGATTTTTGTACAGCTCCAGCGCGCCCTTTCGGTCCCCGAGTGCGAGGTGCAGCGCCGCGGTGAGCTCGACTGCGGTCGGCCGCCACGGGTTGCCGGGCGTGGTCAGCGGCGCCAGACGGGCGATCGACGCCTTCGGATCGGTCCCGGGTGGGCTCTCCATCACCCGATCGAGGATGGCCAGATCGCGAAAGGCGGGGTCGACGCCGCTATTCCCGGCGATGCGGTCGTATGCCGCGACGGCACCTTTGCGATCGCCCGATTTCGCCAGCAATGCCGCGTCCTCGAACGAGGCGAGGAGCGCATAGCCGCCGCCCTCTCGGGCAATCGACGCGAACACGATGGCGGCGTCGGCGGTCTTGCCGGCGCGGGCCAGCTCCAGCGCGCCGGCATAGCGGGCCGATTGCGCCAGACGCTCGGAGCGCAAATGGTCGCGCCAAGCCACCACCCCGCCGGCGAGCAACAGGGCGACCACCGCCAGGGCCACGACATAACGCCCGTAGCGCGACCACAGCTTGAGCAGGTTGTCGCGACGAAGCTCCTCGTCGATCTCGCGGAAGATGTCGCTCACACCAGCCCCGGCCAGCCCTCGCTGCAACAGCGGCTACCATATCCGCTCGTCCGGGGGGAGGCAAATTGCACCCGTCCGCGGCGGCGGCCAGGCCCCTCCGGGCCGGCTTGACAAGCATCCGCGTTCCGTGCCGTGTACCCGCTCGCCTGCAACGCCGCGCCGGATCCGACGCCAATGCACGTTTATCGAACCCATACCTGTGGAGCGCTGCGTCTCGCCGACGCGGGGCGGCCGGCGCGGCTGTCGGGCTGGGTCCACCGCAAGCGCGACCACGGCCATCTGCTGTTTGTCGACCTGCGCGACCATTACGGCATCACCCAATGCGTGATCGATGCCTCCTCGCCGCTGTTTGCGGCGGCCGATGCGCTGCGGCTCGAAAGCGTCGTGACCTTGACCGGGGCCGTCGCTGCCCGCTCTGCCGACACGGTCAACCCCAGGCTCGACACCGGCGAGGTCGAGCTGACGATCGCCCAGATCGAGATCCAGTCGGAGGCCGAGCCGCTGCCGTTCCCGGTCAATGCCGAGGCCGACTATCCCGAGGAGACGCGGCTCGCCTATCGCTTTCTCGATCTGCGGCGCGAACGGATGCACGCCAACATCATGCTGCGCTCACAGGTCGTCGCCTCGATTCGGCGGCGGATGACCGCGCAGCGTTTCGCCGAGTTCCAGACGCCGATCCTGACCGCCGATTCGCCCGAGGGCGCCCGCCCCTACTACGTGCCGAGCCGGCTCCATCCCGGCGAGTTCTACGCGCTGCCGCAGGCACCGCAGCAGTTCAAGCAATTGCTGATGGTCGCCGGGTTCGACCGCTATTTCCAGATAGCACCCTGCTTTCGCGACGAGGCGGGCCGCGCCGACCGCGCGCCGGGCGAGTTCTATCAACTCGACCTCGAAATGTCGTTCGTGACCCAAGACGACGTCTTTGCCGCGGTCGAGCCGGTATTGCACGGGATCTTCGAGGAATTCGGCGGCGCTCGACCGGTTACGCCACCGCCGTTCCCGCGGATCGCCTACCGGGACGCGATGCTCAAATACGGTACCGACAAGCCCGACCTGCGCAACCCGCTGGTCATCGCCGATGTCTCGGAAGTGTTCGCCGGCTCGAAATTCCGAGCCTTCAGGCGCATTGTCGAGAGCGGCGGTGTGGTCAGAGCTATTCCCGCTCCCGGAGCGGCATCCAGGCCGCGCTCGTCCTTCCTGGATAAGATGGACGAATGGGCGAAATCAGAGATGGGTGCCCCGGGGCTCGGCTACGTCATCTTTGAAAAAGGCAAACCGGAACCCGCTGAAAGCGTTGGCTACAGCGCCGAAAGAGAGCTTTACGAGCCGATGCCGTTGGGGCGTGGCCCAATTGCGAACAATCTCGAGCCCGAGGAGATCGTCAGGCTCGCCGAGCTTACGGGACTGAATGGCGGCGATGTCGTTTTTTTCGCCGCCGGCGCCAAGATCGAGGCGGAGCGGCTCGCCGGTCAGGCACGCACCCGCATCGCGGGTGAGCTCGGTCTCGTCGAGGAAGGCGCGTTCCGCTCCTGTTGGATCGTCGATTTTCCGATGTACGAGCGTGACGAGGAGACCGGCAAGATCGAGTTCAGCCACAACCCGTTCTCGATGCCGCAGGGCGGGCTCGCGGCACTCGAACAGCAGGAGCCGCTTCGAGATCCTGGCCCATCAATATGACATCGTCTGCAACGGGGTCGAATTGGCTTCGGGCGCGATCCGCAATCACAGCCCCGAGATCATGTACCGGGCCTTTGCCATCGCCGGCTATTCGGCAGCCGAGGTCGAAACCCGCTTTGCCGGCATGCTCAACGCCTTCAGATACGGGGCGCCGCCGCATGGTGGGCTGGCGCCCGGTATCGACCGCATCGTCATGCTGCTGGCGGATACGCCAAACATTCGCGAAGTGATCGCTTTCCCGATGAATCAGCAGGCGCGCGACCTGTTGATGCAGGCACCGGGGCCGATCTCGCCCGAGCGGCTGGCCGAGCTGCATTTGCGGTTGGCATTACCCTCGGAAAAGGGACCGAGATCCTAAGCCGCCCCGGAGCGCGCCGCTGTGCTCTGTCGCGCTGCCTGGATTATCTTCTGCAGAGAGAACACCAATGAATACCGAGCAGTGGGTGCTGCGGCCGTCGCCCGGCGGCAGCGTGCCGGGAGCCGATTGCCTATGATCGCGCGGCGTATCGGCATTTTGCTGGTCGCGGTCTGGCTCGCCGGCGCGGCGGCGGCGATCGCCCGCGCGGCGGAGATCGCCCCGCATCGCGCTCTCTACACGATGACCCTCGGATCGACACGCAGTGATTCGGGGGTCGTCGATGCGACCGGCACGATGGACTACGAATGGGGTGAGACTTGCAACGGCTGGACCATCGAGCAGCGCTACCGGCTGAAGATGCGCTATGTCGAGAGCCGTGACGTCGACATCACCTCGAGCTTCGTCACTTGGGAATCGAAGGACGGGTTGCGTTACCGGTTTAATCAGCGCCAGACCCGCAACGGCGAGCTCGACCAGGAGATTCGCGGCACCGCGCAGCTCGATGGGCCGGGACAGGGCGGCGTCGCCGAGTTCACGATGCCGCAGGTGCACACTATCAAGCTGGCGCCGGGCGTGCTGTTTCCGAGCGCCCACACGATCCTGCTGATCGATCAGGCCCGCGCGGGCAAGACGTTCCTCTCACGTCAGGTGTTCGACGGCGCTGCCGATGAAAACGCCGTTCAGGTCTCGGCGGTGATCGGCAGCAGGGTCACCGCCGATCCCGCTTCGGCGAAGCTGAGCCCGCTGCTGGAGCGGCCGGGGTGGAATGTTCGGCTCGCCTTCTTCCCGGCCGACGCCACCGCCGAGCAGCCCGACTACGAGCTCGGGATGCGCCTTCTCGACAACGGGGTTTCGACCGACATGGTGATCGACTACGGCGACTATTCGATCCGCGCCAAGCTCGTCGATATCGAGGCGCTCGGCAAGCCGCACTGCTGATCGGCCCGAGCCCCGCTGCGCACCAGGCGGGATCGCTACGCGGCCGGCAGGGTGCGCACCATGACGGTGCCGGCGAGCACGTCGTGCAAGGTGCGGCGGCGGCGGTTGAACAGCGCGAACAACAGGATCAGCGAGCAGGTCAGCCCGACCGTGACGTAGAACAGGGCGGTCTGCACCAGCGCCTGAAGGAAAGTCGGCCGCTCTCCCGAAACCGAGCGCAGCTCGAGGTCGCACCATCGCATGCCGAAGGTCGCCGAACGCCGCCCGCTCAGCAGCAAGCTGTGATAGGCGAGCGGCAGCATGCCGAACAGGAACCACAACAGCGGCCCCAGCAGGCCAAAGCTCAACAGCCACAGCACCGCGAACCCGCACCACACACCGATCGCGAGTACGCCGATGCAGAAAAGATCGACGACGTAAGCCGCGATGCGGCGCCACAGCACGCTCTCGTAGATTTCCGGAAAGGCCGCGGGGTCGGGCATCCCGGGGTCGCGATAGTCGCGCGGGGAAAAGTCATAGCCGGCGGTCACTGGCAGCCTCAATTTGCGGATCGACGCCCGGCATGTGGGGATTGCCGGCGCCGCGGCAAGCCACTGCCGTGACGACGCGGCGTGCTAGGCTGCGGATGCAGCCCCGCAGGAGGACCCGATGCCCGCTTACGTCATCGCCGATGTTCAGGTGACCGACCCCACCGCCTACGAACCCTACCGGCCGCTGGCCGCGGCCAGCATCGCCCGCTTCGGCGGCCGCTTTGTCGTGCGCGGCGGCGAGGCCCTGCTGCTCGAAGGCGCGCCGGCGCCGCAGCGGATCGTCGTCATCGAATTCCCCGACGCCGAGACAGCGCGGCGCTGGTACCGCTCCGAGGAGTATCAACAGGCCGTGAAAATCCGGCAGAGCGCTTCGACCGGCCGGCTGATCCTGGCCGAAGGCGCCGGCTGAAGCACCCTCACCCACCCAGCCCCCGCCCATTCCCTCCCCCGCGTGCGGGGCAGGTTAGGGCCGGGGCCGAGTGCGGGAGACCGTGTAAGACCGATTTCAAGCGAATTCGGCGGCGGCGCCCAACAGCAGCCGGGTCGGAAAGCCGGCCTCGTTCAAGGCGGCGATCAGGACCTCGACATGCCGGCGGTTCTGGGTTTCGACGACGACGTCGAGCTCGGCGCGTTTGACCGAGGTGTCGTGAAACAGGCGCTGGTGATGGACCTCGACGATGTTGCCGGCATGCTTGCCGATGATCCCCGAGACGCGGGAGAGCGCGCCAGGCAGGTCGGGCAATTCGGCGCGCAGCCGCACCAGGCGACCCTCGCGCACCAGGCCACGCATCAGGATCGAGGCCAACAGGCGCACGTCGATATTGCCGCCGGAAACGACGATCCCGACCCGCCGGCCGGCAAACCGCTCGGGAGCGCCGAGCACGGCGGCGAGGCCGGCCGCGCCGGCGCCCTCGGCCACCAGCTTTTGGCGATCGAGCAGGATCTCGACCGCGTCTTCGAGCCTGGCCTCGTCGACCAGCAGGATATCGGATACCAGCGCCTCGACGAGCCGGCGGGTCAGCCGGCCGGGCTCCTTGACCGCGATCCCTTCGGCCAAGGTCGCCGCCTCGGCCCGCGGTCCGGGGTCTTCGCCCCGCAACAAGCGAGACATCGACGGGTAGAGCGTCGATTGGACGCCGATGATCTCGATATCGGGCTTGAGCGCCTTGGCGGCGACGGCGATCCCTGAAATCAGCCCGCCGCCGCCGATCGGCACGACCAGCGAGTCGAGATCGGGGAAGTCGGCAAGCAGCTCGAGCGCGATCGTGCCCTGCCCGGCAATGACCACCGGATCGTCATAGGGATGAATGAAGACGAGCCGATCTTGCCTGGGCCAGCGTCTGCGGCCGCTTCGCGCGCTGCAGCGAGGCTGTCGCCCCTCAGCACGACCGCGGCGCCGAACGCCTCGGTGCGCTCGATCTTGATGAACGGGCGTGCCCTCGGGCATCACGATCGTCGCCGGGATGCCGAGGCGGAGGGCGTGATAGGCGACACCCTGGGCATGGTTGCCGGCAGACATCGCGACGACGCCGCGGCACCGCTGCGCCGGGGTCAGGGTCAAGAGCTTGTTCAGCGCACCGCGCTCCTTGAACGAGCCGGTGCGGTGCAGGGTTTCGAGCTTCAGGTAAATCTCGGCACCGGCGAGCGCGGAAAGCGTCGGCGCGGCGATGGCGGGCGTGCGCGCCACCGCGCCCTCGATCGCCGCCGCGGCCCGGCGGACATCGGCAATTGTCACCGGCGGATCATTCATTTCTGGGGCACCAATTCGAGGGTGGAAACCGGCGCGGCGCGGCCGGGAATGAGCCAAGCGAAATCGCGCCAGCGGCGGACGAGATCGGCGAAATGGCGGGATAGCGGGTTTCCGGACTGGCCGATGGTGATGATCATCCGCGAGTCCTCGGGTGCCGCCAGATCGGTGACGATGCGCAGGCCGGCGCCGAAGACCTGCTCGAACGGATGCTGGTCGTCGCGGATCAGGCTCGGACCGCGATTGACCGTATCGTAGCCGCCGGGCGTCGAAATCGATGGATCGAACCAGTCGCGCAGCACCGGGATCCGGCTGAACACCGGGTTGGCGAAGACCGCCCGGTGCGCCCTGCCCCACTGCCATGCCGCCATATCGTCGCCATAGGCGCGGCGCAGCTCGGCCAACGTCGCCCGCATCGATTGGGCGAGCCGGGTGGCGCAAGTCTCCGCTCCGCTCCGCTTCGGGTCGGCGCACCAGTCCGGTCGCCGGGTCAGCACTGCCTCCATGACCCGCGGCTTCAGGTCCCAATACCCCGCCACCGCGTTGCCGAAGCGGCCGAACAGGATCGCGTGGCTGAATCGTCGCAGCCAGGCGGTGAACAGCAACGGCGCCACCTGGTCGCGGTCCATGTGAAAATCCCAATGCTGCAACCGGCGGAGGGCCTCGCGCGAAGCCGCGTCCATCGGGATGATCCGGGTCATCAGCGGCACCAGCTCTTTGGCCATCAGCGAGAAGGTGTCGGCCTCGACCGCCGCGCTCGACGCCGGATTTTGCAAGGGGGTCTTGGCCAGCAATTCCTCGATCCGCTCCGCGCGGTTCGGCAGGTCCCAGTCGCGGCCGAGGAAATAGGGATAGCTGTCGGGCACGATCTTGTTGTTGGCGCTGACGAAATGGCCCGCGGACGGGTTGGTCGCCTGGGGCAATGCGTCGAACGGGATGAAGCCCTTCCAGTCATAGTCGCCGGTCCAGCCCGGCGCCGGCATCCAGCCCTCGCCTTTGCCGCGGATCGGCACCAGCCCCGCCGCGATAAACCCGATCGTGCCGCCGTCGTCGGCGTAGACGGTGTTCTGCATCGGCCCGACAAAGCCCCGCCATGCAGCGCGAAAGCTCGGCCAGTCGGCCGCGCGGTCGGCCCGCCACAGCGCCTCGGCGCTGCGATCCTGCGGCACCAGAAAGGTCGCCGAAAGCGCCAGCACGTAGCCCGGATCGGCCGTGCCCGGCGGCAATACGTCGGACAGCACGGGCCCGTGCCGGGTCGTGCGCACGGTGAGCTCGACCGGAGCGCCGCGACGAACCAGGATCTTTTCCTGTCGCGTGACGAAAGGCGCCTCCCCGTCGGGAGTCAGATAGCGCCCGGGATCGGCGGGATCGACCTTTTCGACAAAGAGGTCCTCGACATCGGCGGTGGTTGTCGTGAAACCCCAGGCGATGTGGTCGTTGTGGCCGATCACGACGAGCGGCACACCCGCGGCGGTCGCGCCGGCGATCTCGCGCTTGGGCGTTTTCAGCCGTGCCAGATACCAGAAGCCCGGCGCGCCAAAGGCGAGATGCGGGTCGTTGGCGAGAAGCGGCTTGCCGCTCTGGCTGTGCTTGCCGTCGACCACCCAATTGTTCGAGGCATAATGCGGCCCGGCCGTCGGCGGCAGCAGATCATAGAGACGGCCGAGCGCCAGCCGGCGGTAGAACGGCAGCATCATCGCCAAGGTGATCGGCGCATCCTTCGGATATTCAGGGTAGAGGAATGCCATGTCCGCCGGCGGGATCGTCCGCGCCATCTGCGCGCGCAGCAATTCGCCGCGATAATTGCCGTCGAGCTGAAACGCCATCAGCTTGCCCCAGACCAGGCTGTCGGCCTCATGCCACGGCTCGGGCCGGAAATGCAGCAGCAGGAATTCGAGCGGCAACGCGCCATGGTGCTGGGCAAGAAAGGTGTTGACCCCGGCGGCATAGGCCCGAAACGCACGATTGACCTCAGGCGAGAGGTACGGGATCTCGGCCTCGGCGGCGCGGTAGAGCCCGAGCACGCGCATCTGCTTGTCGGTCGGCACCGCGTCCAGCCCGAAGATCTCGGCCAGCCGGCCGGCGGCATAGCGGCGCTGCAACTCCATCTGGAACAAGCGGTCCTGGGCATGGACAAAGCCGAGGCCGAAGGCAACGTCGTCATCGTCCTGCGCGGTGATCGTCGGAATGCCGTCAGCGTCGCGGGCAATCGAGATCGCATCTTTTGGCCCGGTCACCCCCAGCCGGCCGTTCGTCTGCGGCAATGACGAGCGCAGATAGAGGTAGAACCCGCAGGCGAGCACCAACAGCAATGCAGCCAGGCCGACGAGGACTTTGCGGATCATTCCCCCAGGCCGGACCTTCCCCGCGCGCAAGGCCCGCGCGCAAGGAGGGAATGGGGAGGGACGCGCATCAAAGACCCAATTCGCGCAGGATTTGGTCGCGGTCGCCGTCGAGATCCGGCGCGGGCGCGCGCGTCGGCGGATCGGCGAAGGCCGACAATTTCATCGGATTGCCGGCCAGCTGCAGCGGGCCGATCACCGGGTCGTCGCACGCGACCAGCATGTTGCGGGCGGCGGTCTGCGGGTGGGCCAGGGCCTGGGCGATGTTGTTGACCGGGCCGCACGGCACGCCGGCCGCTTCGAGCACCGCGATCCAATGCTCGGTGCCGGCATCACGCAGCACCCCCTCGATCTCGGCCTTCAGCGCCTCCTGGTGCTGGTTGCGCAGCGCGTTGGTTTTGAACAGCGGGTTGTCGGCGAGATCGGCGCGCTCGAGCGCATGGGCGAGCTTGACGTAGAGCCCGTCATTTCCGGCGGCGATGATGATGTTGCCATCTGCGGTGGCGAAGGCCTCGAACGGGGTGATCGAGGGGTGGCGCGCACCCATCGGCCCCGGGATTTCGCCGGTCGTCGTGTAGCGCACGATCGCGTTTTCCAGCAGCGCCAGCTGGCAGTCGAACAGCGACACGT
Source organism: uncultured Alphaproteobacteria bacterium (assembly GCA_963703665.1). GTDB lineage: Bacteria > Pseudomonadota > Alphaproteobacteria > ATCC43930 > CGMCC-115725 > AP-15. Next base: position 552,904 of record CAVPFB010000004.1, read on the forward strand.
CGACCTTCTGCGCCTCGCCGGTGCGCTCGCGGTGCAGCAGCGCAGCGTTCAGCGCGATCGCGCTGAAGAGGCCGCCGCCGAGGTCGCCGATCGAGGTGCCGATGCGGGTCAACGGCATCCCCGGATGCCCGGTGATGCTCATAACCCCGCCCAGCCCCTGCACCACCATGTCGTAGGCCGGGTAGTGCGAATAGGGGCCGCTATGGCCAAAGCCCGAGGCCGCGGCATAAACGAGGCGCGGATAGCGCGGGTGCAGGGTGTCCCAGCCGTAGCCGAGCTTTTCCATCGTGCCCGGGCGAAAGTTCTCGACGAGCGCGTCGGCCTTGTCCAACAGCCGCTCGAAAATGTCGCGGCCCTCCGCCGCTTTGAGGTCGAGCGCGATCGATTCCTTGCCGCGGTTGACCGAGGCGAAATAGGCCGACTTGCCGTTCTTGAACGGTCCGTAATGGCGCGCGTCGTCGCCCTGCCGCGGCGGCTCGACTTTGATCACCCTCGCGCCCAGCTCGGCCATCAACAGAGTGCAGTAGGGGCCCGCCAGGATGCGGGACAGGTCGACGATGGTGATGCCGGAAAGCGGGCCCGCTTGCGCCATGCGTGATGATCCTTTCGCGACGAGGCTGCCGGTGAATAGCGCACTGCCCCGCCGCCTCGCAACGGATTGCATCGGCCCGGGCCGCCCGAATGCGGGCATACGGAACGCACCCGGGGTATACCGTTCGCCGGTAGCCGCCCTTTTTGTTCGACGGAGGACCAAGCCGATGAGCGCAACGAGCACCGTCGTCAACGGCATCGGTCAGCCGGTGCGGCGCAAGGAGGATCTGCGCCTGCTCACCGGAAAGGGTTGCTTTGGCGACGATTTCGTTTTGCCGAAGTTGGCGCACGCGGTGATGGTCCGTTCGCCGCATGCCCATGCGCGCATCGCTATCGGTGAGCAAAGAGACGGCGCTTGCCGCACCTGGCGTGCTGGCGGCGTTGACCGGCGCCGACTATCTCGCCGACGGGCTCGGGCCGATCCCGCACAATCCCGGGCTCAGCGCGCCGCCCGATGTGCAAGCGCGAGTGCTGGGGTTCGAGCCGATCGCGACGGTCCATTTTCCGCTGCCGTCGGAAACAACCCGCTTTGTCGGTGAGGCGGTCGCCGTCGTCGTTGCCGAGACCATCGCCGAAGCCAAGGACGCCGCGGAATTGCTCGGCATCGTCTATGAGCCGCTGCCGGCGGTGGCGCGCGCCGCCGACGCGCTGAAGCCTGGCGCGCCGCTGCTGTGGGACACGGCGCCGGGCAATCTCTGCATCGACATCGAGCTCGGCAACGAGGCCGCCACTGCCGCCGTTTTCGCCCGCGCCGCCCATGTCGTTCGGCTCGAAACCCGGGCGCAACGCGTCACCGGCGCGCCGATGGAGCCGCGCACCAATCTCGCCGAATTCGACCCTGCGAGCGGCCGATACACGCTCTATACCGGCAGCGGCCGCGGCGTCGCCAAAGTCAGGCTCGACCTCGCGCAGGTGCTCGGCGTGCCGGCAGAGCAGGTGCGGGTCCTATGCCGCGACATGGGCGGCAATTTCGGCACGCGCAATCTCTTCTATCCCGAATACGCGCTGCTCGCCTGGGCGGCGCGCCGGGTCGGCCGGCCGATCAAATGGACCTGCGAGCGGAGCGAATCCTTTCTCAGCGACTGGCAGGGGCGCGATCTGACGGTCGCAGCCGAGCTCGCGCTCGACGAGGATGGCAATTTCCTCGCCGTCAGCGGCGTCAATCTGAGCAATCTCGGCGGGCATGCCGTGGCCTTCGGGCCCCTGCAAAAAGGCCTCGGGCTGATGTCGAGCGTCTATCGCATCCCGGTCGGCTATGTCCGCGGCCGCGGCGCCGTTACCAACACCGTCTCGACCACCCCCTACCGCAGCGCCGGCCGGCCCGAGGCGATCTTCGTCGTCGAGCGGCTGGTCGATCTGGCGGCCGATCGGCTGGGGCTCGACCCGGCCGCGCTGCGCCGGCAGAACATGATCCGGCCCGGGGCCCAGCCCTACGCCAACCCGCTAGGCCTCACCTATGACAGCGGCCATTACCAGGAGGCGATGGAGACCGCGCTGGCGCTCGGCGATTGGGCCGGCTTTCCGGCCCGGCGCGCCGAGGCGAAGCAACGCGGCAGGCGGCGCGGCATCGGCATCGCCAATTACGTCGAGGTTACCAGCGGCGCGCCACGCGAGCGCGCCGAGGTTACCGTGCTGCCCGAGGGACGGGTCGAGCTGGTGATGGGGACGATGTCCTCCGGACAGGGCCATGAGACGAGCTTTGCCCAGCTCGTCACCGAATGGCTCGGCGTGCCGTTCGACAGCATCGTCTACGTCGCCCATGACACCGCCCGAGTCGAGGCCGGCGGCGGTTCGCATTCCGGGCGCTCGATGAAGCTCGCCGCCACCATCGTCGGCCAGGCCACCGACGACATCATCGCCAAGGGATGCAGGATCGCGAGCTTCCTCTTCGAAACGGGCGAGGTCGATATCGAGTTCGCGCACGGCCGTTTCCGGGTCGCCGGCACCGATCGCGAGATCGGCATCTTCGACGTCGCCGCCGCTGCGGTCGCCCGCACCGATTTGCCGCCCGCCCTGCAAGGGCCGCTCGCGGCGATTTCCGACCAGACCATCCCGATCGCGAGTTTCCCTTACGGTACGCAGGTCTGCGAGATCGAGGTCGACCCCGATACCGGCGAGGTCGAAATCGTCGGCTACACCGCGGTCGACGATGTCGGCCGGGCGGTCAATCCGCTGATCCTGCACGGCCAGACGCATGGAGGGATCGCCCAGGGTGTCGGTCAGGCGTTGCTCGAAAACTGCCATTACGATCCCGAGAGCGGGCAATTGCTGGCGGCGAGCTTCATGGATTACGCGGTGCCGCGCGCCGACACCTTCCCGTTGCTGAGGACGGCGCTCAGCGAGGTGCCGGCGCCGACCAACCGGCTCGGCGTGCGATCGGGCGGCGAGGGCGGCACCACCCCGGCACTTGCGGCGGTGATCAACGCGATCGTCGACGCGCTCGCCGAATTCGGGGTGCGCCACATCGAGATGCCGGCGACGCCCGAGCGGGTCTGGCGGGCTATTCGGACCGCGCGCGCCGCTGCCGCGGCAACGCCGCTGTCGCCCGTCCCAGCCTGAGACGGACCGGGACCGAGATTTCACTTGCCGAGGTCGAGCACTTCGTGCGTATCGGTAATCACCTCGACCCGCGGCATTCCGTCCGACTGGAAGCCGCCGCCGATGACATGGAGCTGCTTGCCGACAAAAGCGGCCGCAAAGCCATGCCGGGCGATCTGCATCGGCGGCAGTCTCGTCCATCCCCCGGTCGCGGGATCGAAGGCATCCACCAGCCAAAAGGTGTACTTTCGCGCGAAGTCCTGACCCTCGCCGCCGGCCACGTAGATCGAACCGCCTTGCACGCCGCCGACGACATCGCCGCGGGGAACCAGATCGCGGCTCACCAACGCCCAGAGATTCGTCGCCGGGTTGTATGCTTCGACGAGGTCGATCCCCGCGGATTTGGTCACGAAACAGCTGCCGATGCGTCCGTCGACCGCATAGATCTTGCCGTTGACCGCCGCGGCGAGAAAATGATTGCGCGGCGTCGGCATCGATGCGCGCGTCTGCCAGCTGTCGGTTGCCGGATCGTAGGCTTCGACGGTGCCGAGGACGAGCTGGTCGGACGAGCCCAGGGCGATCGGAGCGCCCGGATCTCCCGGCTTGTTCGAGCTCGCGCCGCCGATCACGTAGATTTTGCCGGCGAGCTCCACCGCCTGGCCGGCGCCGCGCGGTGTTGGCATCCGCGCCAGCGCCCTCCAGCTGTCGGCCGCGGGGTCGTAAACCCATGAATTGTCGATCGGCTGCCAGGCAGCGAAGCCCTTCGGCCGGACAAAGCCGCCGAACACGTAAATCTTGTCCTGCCATGGCGCGATCATGATGTGGTGCGCGGGGCGCGGCATCGCTTTGCGCGTCGCCCATTTGTCGGCGGCGGGATCGTATTCCCAGTTGTATCCGACCGGCGCGTTGATGCCCGGCCGATTGTCGAGGCCGCCCAGAACATAGATTTTGCCGGCCACACTGGTTCCGTAGATCTCGCCGATTGCCTTGGGCAGCGGCGCAGCGAACTTCCATAGAGGTCCGGCCGCCAGCGGCGGCGCTGCAACAGCGCAGCCGGCGGCAAGCGCGAGCAGCAGCAGCGAACGAAATCGAGGCAGCTTCATCCCCTGGTCCCCCTGGTTTCGGGCTTCTCTACGGGCGTCATCCGGAAAATCCCGGCGCCTCAGCCGACGGATCGCTCATCGGTTGACGCCCGAGCTTGTGTGCGGGCCGGATGGTCCGACCGTCTGCGCCGCGATGGTCAGCTGCGCGCGCGGGCGATAGCTTCCTCGATCGGCGCCGCCACCTCGTCGACATCGGCCAGCGGCCGAGGTCGACGTCGAGCGGGCGACGGCCTGCGCCAGGGCACAAAGCCGTAATTGCCGGGATAGAGCATCGCCGTGTCAGGAAGCGAGCGACCACCAGTGCCCCCAATTCCTTGTCGAGCTCATATTTGACCCTTCGCCGCCCTGCGGGATCTCGACGATCACATTGACGTCATGGGGAGGCGCGCGGCCGACCGCGATATTGGCGATGGCCATGAACCCTCCGGAAAGCTGCGTCGGACCGGCTGAGGCGCGTACCCCCGCTGACGCGCCATGCCCTTATGGCGCCATGCCCTTGTCGGCGAGCTCGCGCCGCGCCTTCTCGTTCTTGCCGGCGTCGAGGCCCATCGCGCGCATCACATGAGGCGCCTTGGTGAACTGAATATCGGCGTATTCGACGATTTCGACGCGGTTGCCCCAGGGATCGAGAAAATCGAGAAACGGTCCCGGCAGCAATTCGCCGCCGGCTGCCTGGACGAGCGCGCGCACCTGAGAGCGGTCATCGACGACGAGGCCGAAATGACGGCGCCGGTCATGGTGCTCCTCGCCGCTTTGGATCAGGTTAATGAACTGATCGCCGAGCTCGATGAAGGCATTTCCGGGACGTTTGGCGCGCAGCGTAAAATCAAAAATTCGACCATAAAAGGCGAGAGCCTGCTCGATGTCGCCGACTTCGAGGGCGATATGGTTAATCCCTACCAGCCGGGGTTTGCCGCCGTCGGCGCTGCGGTTCTCGGTCTGGCTGCTTGCGGTCCCAGCCTCGCTGCTTGCGATCATCGGGTGTTCCCTCCTGGTCGATGCGGTGCAGAGTCACTATATTGGCCTTAATATCCCGAGGTCGATGCCGATTGGGTCCTGGGTCGCCCGGATCGGTGCGGGCGTCGGCCTTTCGAGGCGATATACGCCCTTCGCCTGGCTTAATGGGCGCGGTCTTGTCGCGGGCACCAAATCCGGGCGCCCAGGAAAGCCATCATGGATCTGATCACCAAGCTGCCGGAGATGTCGGACGACGCGCTGACCAATCTTCGGACCAACGCCAAGCGCCTCCAGCACAGTGGGACGCCGAGCCAGCGATCCGATGCCACAGTCTTGCTTCCGGCGGTTGAGGCCGAATTGGGCGCGCGCCGGCTGGCCCGGGTGAAGGCGACCCGAACCGCCACGGTCAAATCCCGCACGCGCCGCGCGCGAGCGATCAAAGAGCCGGAAGATGCTGCCGCCGAGGAGTGATGAGCGCTGGGGCGGCGTCCCCGGGACCAGTGTGCGGGCGAGACAATACGACCCGCAGGATCTGATCGGAGGGACACGGAATGCCGGTTGATCTGACGGTCGAGGGCGCGGTCGCCAAAGTCGTGCTGAACCGCCCGGAAAAATTGAACGCGCTCGACCTGGAGATGCGCCAGAGCCTGTGCGAGTATTTTGCCCGGCTGCGCTACGACGATAAGGTCCGCGTGGTGGTCGTCACCGGCGCGGGCCGCGGGTTCTGTTCAGGCGCCGATGTCGACCGCATGGCCGGGCAGCACCATGATCTGCGCGGTGGCCGCCAGCGGCTGCAGCAGGGTGGCCATACCTTTCATCCGCGCGCTGCACGCGATCGAAAAGCCGATCATCGCCGCGGTGCGCGGCCCGGCGGTGGGCATCGGCTGGAGCATAGCCCTCGCCTGCGACCTGGTCGTGGCATCGAAGACTGCGCGGTTTTCGCAGATTTTCCGGCGTATCGGGTTGGCCCCCGACGGCGGCGCCATCTGGTTCCTGACCCGCCGGCTCGGCATGGCAAAGGCCAAGGAGCTGGTGTTTTCGGCGCGTTTTGTCGAGGCCGAGGAGGCACTGGCGCTGGGGCTGGTCAACCATGTCGTCGACGATGACCAATTGACGGCCCGGACCGAGGCGCTGGCGGCCGATCTCGCCGAAGGCGCCGACCTTTGCGCTGGGGCTGGCAAAAAAGCTGTTTCACGCCGCAATCGGGCCGAGCCTGGACGAATATCTCGACATCGAGAGCCTGGTGCAGCCGCAATTGCACATGACCGCCGACAACACCGAGGGCGTCGCCGCCTTCCGCGAAAAGCGCGCCCCCAGGTTCACCGGCCGCTGATTTCAGGGATCGGCGATGAGGCGCCGTTGACCTGTCCGATTGGTGACTTCAGGGATGCGGCGTTGATGCGCCCGCGGGATCGGGCGATCAACGGGCTAGACCGTGCTTGGGGTCGTCCTTTGACGGCGGGTCGCGGTCGAGCGCCTCCTGCAGCCGCTTCTGGTCGACGCGGATCTCGACGCCGGCACGCTCCTGCTGCAACAGCATCGGCGAGCGCGAGTCGCGATGGCCCCAGCCGCGGTTCAGCGCTTCGGACAGCTCGGCGAGCGCCAGATTGGCGACCCGCATCGGCACGTTGAAGTCGCGGCCGAGCTGGGTGGCGAGCGACATGTCCTTGTGCGCGAGGCGCAGCGCGAAGGCGGCGGGCTCGTAGGTGCCCGGCAGAAACTGGTCGATCAGCCCGTCGAATGTCCGCCGGCGGCCGCTGGCGCCGTCGCGCACCGCTTCCCACAAGGCGAGCGGCTCGACCCCGGCCTTGACCCCGACCGTGAACATTTCGGCGAGTGCGGTCTGGATGCAGTAGCCGGCACCGTTGTGCACGAGCTTGGCGACCGAGCCGGCGCCGATCGGGCCGACATAGCGCGCCTTGTCGCCCATCGCGTCGAGCACGGTCTTGTAGCGGTTGAAGATCTGCTCGTCGCCGCCGACCCACAGCGCGAGCTTGCCGGTGCGCGCGCCGCGCGGCCCGCCGCTGACCGGCGAGTCGAGCATGTAGACGTCACGCTCGGCAAAGGCGGCGTTGATCTTGCGCACGATCGTCGGCGAGTTGGTCGACAGGTCGAAATAGGCCTTGCCGCGGCTCATCCCGCTCAACAGGCCGTTGTCGCCGAGCGCCACGGCCTCGACCTCGGGCGGGCCGGGGAGCGAGGTGAAGATCGACTTCGGAGGCCTCGGCGACGGCCCGCGGCGTGTCGGCCCAGGCGGCACCGGCGGCGAGATAGGGCTCGGCCGCAGCGCGGCGCAGATCGTGAACGACCAGCTCGTGGCCGGCCTTTTGCAGGTTCGCGGCCATGCCCGAGCCCATCATGCCGAGACCGATAAACCCGATCTTCATCTTGCCCTCCTGCGCTGTGCTCGCGTGCTGTCGGCTGCTATTTCTCGAACACGTCCTTGGCGACGAGTGCGGCGGTCATCGCCGCCGGCCAGCCGGCGTAAAAGGCGAGATGGGTGATGACTTCGCTGAGTTCGTTCTTGGTGAGGCCGTTGTCGAGCGCGCGCTGCAGATGGCCGACGAGCTGCTTTTCGCGGCCGAGCGCGATCAAGGTCGCGCAGGTGATCAGGCTGCGGTCGCGCTTCGACAGGCGCGGGACGCTCCCAGACGTCGCCGAACAGGACTTTTTCACTGAGATCGATCAGCCCCGGAACCATGTGGCGGACCTGGTCGCGGGCCGACGAGGGTTGCGATTGCGCCATGGTTTTCTCCTTTTGTTGGATTGAGCGGTTTCCTTCCGCGCGCACCCTAGCACGCGGTCGCCGACGACAGCCAGAGCTACTGGCGGCTCGGGTCGAGCCCCGAGCGCGGCGCTCAGCACCCGGCAGCGGTTGATCGGCCGGCCCGGGAACGGCGCGAGCCGCGCTGCCATAACAGCACGCCGAGGGCGCCGCACCGGTTTCGACGCCCATCGCGTCACGCGAGGCCCGCCTAGCCTTTAGCGGCCGCGCCGGTCGCAATCGGGGCTAGCGCTGAGCAGCCGACGGCGGGTGGCGCTCGGCCGCCAGCTGGCGGTAATGTTCACGCTGCTTCGCGCGCCACGCGGCTCGCTCGGCGCCATCGAGCGTGCCGTCATGATCGGTGTCGATCTGGTCGAAACGAGCGCGGAAAAGCCTGTCGCGCTCCGCGGCCGACATCGTCGACTGGTCATCGTAATAGGCTTTGCGCCGTTCGAGGCTGGCCTTCTGCGCCGCCGAAAGATCGGTGGCCGACAACTCCCGATCGAGGCGGGTCCGGCGCTGCTCGATGTACTGCAGGCGGAAGTCGCGATACTCGTCGAAGGTGATCAACTCGGGTGCGGCCTGAGCAGCAGGCGCCGCTTTGGGCTGGGCGGCGGCGGAAGGAGAAGCCGCAGGAGGGGCAGCTGCGGTTTTGGCGGCAGCGGGTGCCGGAGCCGCAGAGGTTGTGGCCGTCGTTGCGGGGGCCGTGGGTGGCGTGGCGCGCTGCGCGATCGCGGGCAGGTGCCACAAAGCCGCCGCGAGGAGGGCGGCAGCGGCGGCGGCGAGCGTCCATTGTTTCATCAAAATCTCCCTATCGGTGGCCGGTTGGTTAATAGAACAAAACAGGACCCCGTGGCAAGCGCTTTTTCACGCGCAACGAAGAAAATTTTCTTTCACACAACCGACGGAGGTGGAATTTGCCGGGGCAGGCTGTCGACGAAATTGCGGGCTGTCGACGAAATTGCGGACTGTCGACGAAATTGATCGTGACCGCCCGGCGAGAGGTCTGCCTCGGCCCGGCGTTTGCCGTCGAGGGCAGGCCCTTGGGATGAGGAGCGGGAACATGACCGACAGCGGCTTTCTGCGGACCATTGGCAGCGGCGCCGCGGCCTGGGTTGCCCACCCCGTCGCCGGGCGCTTCCCTCGCCGTCGCGAGCGCCGGGTCTCCGATCGCCCCGACCGGGTTCGCCGCCACTGCGGCATGCTCGACCGCGAAGCATCGCGCCACCCGATCGCAAATGGCCGCCATGCGTCTGTCGGAGAACTCCGGTGACCGGCCGCCCGGCACAGCCTCTGGCCGGTCAAAGGGCCGTGGTGACCGGCGCGAATTCCGGCATTGGCGAAGCGGCGGCGCTGGCGCTCGGGCGGGCCGGCGCCGATGTCGTGGTCAATTACGTGACCGGCGCCGACCGAGCCGAGAAAGTGGTCGAGGAGATCGGCCGATTGGGCGTGCGGGCCTTTGCACACCAAGCCGACGTCTCGCGCGAAGACCAAGTGCAAGAGATGTTCCGCCGCGCCGTGGCGGAATTCGGCACCGTCGACATTCTGGTCAACAATGCCGGCATGCAGCGCGACGCGCCGTTCCATGCCATGACCCTGGCGCAGTGGGACGCGGTGATCGGGGTCAACCTGACCGGCCAGTTCCTGTGCGCCCGCGAGGCGGTGCGCGAATTTCTGCGCCGCGGCGTCGTGCCGTCGGTATCGAAGGCGGCGGGCAAGATCATCTGCATGAGCTCGGTGCACCAGATGATCCCGTGGGCCGGGCACGCCAATTATGCCGCCTCCAAGGGCGGCGTGAAGATGATGATGGAGACCCTGGCGCAGGAGGTGGCGCCGCAGCGCATCCGGGTCAACGGCATCGCGCCCGGGGCGGTGCGCACCCCGATCAACACCGCCGCCTGGAGCACCCCCGAGGCCTACCGCCAGCTGATGACGCTGGTCCCCTATCAGCGCATCGGCGAGCCCGAGGACATCGCCCGGGCAGTGGTTTGGCTCGCTTCGGACGAGTCCGACTATGTCGTCGGCGCGACCATGTTTGTCGATGGCGGCATGACGCTGTTCCCCGATTTCGCCGAGGGCGGCTGAGCCGCCGGAGCGCGCCGATGTCCGCAGCCGACGGCCGAACGCGGGCGGTGATCGTCGGCGCCGGCTTTGGCGGACTCGCCGCGGCGCGCGGCCTGGCGCGGGCGCCGATCGACGTGACGGTGATCGACCGCCACAATTACCATCTGTTTCAGCCGCTGCTCTATCAGGTCGCAACCGCGGCCTTGTCCGAGGCGGATATCGCAATGCCGATCCGCGCGATCTTGCGCGACCAGGACAATGCCAGAGTGCTGCTCGACGACGTGACCGGCATCGATCTCGTCGGGCGGCGCGTCGATACGCGTCTCGGTGGCGCGCATCGCTACGACTATCTAGTCCTCGCTACCGGCGCGCGTTACAACTATTTCGGGCATTTGGACTGGCCGCAGCTCGCGCCCGCGCTCAAATCGCTCGATGACGCGACCCTGATGCGCCGCCGCATCCTGCTCGCGTTCGAGGAGGCCGAGACCACGACAGACGAGGCTATGCGCCGGCGCCTGCTGACTTTTGTGCTGGTCGGCGCCGGGCCGACCGGGGTCGAGTTGGCCGGCGCCTTGGCCGAGCTCGCGCGCGCCACCCTGTCGCGCGACTTCCGCCATATCGATCCCGGGACCGCGCGCATCGTCTTGGTCGAAGCCGGGCCGCGCATCCTCTCGGAGTTCCCCGACAAGCTCGCCGACTTTGCCCAACGCTCGCTCAAGCGCATGGGTGTCGAGATTATTGCCGGGACGCCGATCGAAGCGATCGACGCCCACGGGGTCACGGCCAAGGGTCGACACATCGAGGCCGCCAACGTGCTGTGGTGCGCAGGCGTGGCGGCGACGCCGGTCGCGCAGTGGCTCACCCTGCCCGCGGTCGCTGGCGGGCGGGTCGCGGTCGAGGCCGATTTGTCGGCGCCCGGTCATCCTGAAATCTTCGTCATCGGCGACGCCGCGCTCGCCACCGGACCGGAGGGCCGGCCGTTGCCCGGTCTGGCCGCGGTCGCCGAGCAGCAGGGGCGGTATGCCGCACGGGCGATTGCCGGCCGGATCGCCGGTATCCGGGCCCCGCCTTTCCGCTATCGCGACAAAGGTGCCTTGGCGACGATCGGGCGCTCGTCGGCGATCGCCGATTTCGACCGGGTCAGGCTCACCGGGTGGGTCGCCTGGGTGCTGTGGAGCATCGTCCACATCTTTTTCCTGATCGGGTTCCGCAATCGCGTATCGGTATTCCTGAACTGGGTCTGGGCCTGGCTAACCTATGGCCGCGGCGCGCGGCTGATCACCGGTGACGCGAACCCGCTCACCTGAGGGCGCTTCGCCACCAAATCATCCGAAGCAAAACCGCCAAACGCGTGCGGCAGCCGGCGGATGTCCTGGACAAGATCCGGCGGCACCTCGCCGCTGCCGTCCGCACGCAGCGTCAGCGCATCGACGAGGCCGCCAAACCGCTCGCCGATCGCCGCGACGATCCGGTCGTGGCGCCCGACCGCGGCGAACAGATGCGCGACGTCGTCCGGCACTTCCGTTGCCATCTCGGTCCACCGCCCCTGCCGCGTCATTGCGTTGAGCTTGTGGCCGAGGTCCTCGAGCCCGTGCACCGCGAGCACCGGGTAATAGGCCGGGGTCGAGCCGTAAAACGCGACCCGCTGGCGCACCCATTCGAAGCGCTGCGCAACGGTCTCGTCATCCCGGCCGGTGGCCAGAAACCCGCCGCCGGAAATCTCGTAATTCTCGCGGGTGCGGCCGACCTTGGCGAGCCCGGCGGCCAGGCGCGGCATGATTGCGTCGGTCAGATATTTGCGGGTGCAGAAGCCGTGCAATTTGACCCCGTCGCATTCCTCGGCGGCGACCCTGAGCATCGCCGGGCCGACCGCGGCGATCATGATCGCGGGCGGGGGTGCGTCGATCGGCTCGGGCGTAAAGTTCGGGGTGGTCAGGGTGAAGCGATAGTGCTCGCCTTCAAAATCCGGCTTTTCGCCGGTCTTCCAGCACTGCCAGATCGCCCGCAGCACCTGCACATATTCGCGCATGCGAGGCGCCGGCGGCGTCCACGGCACTGAAAAGCGCCGTTCGTTGTGGGCCCTCACTTGCGAGCCGAGGCCGATGACGAACCGGCCGCCGGTGGCGCCGGCGAGGTCCCAGCCGACATTGGCCACCGCCATCGGGGTTCGGGCAAAGGCGATCGCCACCCCGGTGTGCAATTCGATCCGCTCGGTCGCAGCGCCGGCGATCGCCAGGGCCAAAAACGGGTCGTGCTTGTTTTCCATCGCGACGACGCCGTCATAGGCCTCGGCCTCGACTGCGCGCGCCGAGGCGGCGACCTCGCGCAGATTTTCCTGCGGCAATGTCGTGAAGACGCGCATCGGGTTCTCCTATGTGCCGCGGCTGCCGAAGATCGCAGTGCCGACCCGAACGTGGCTGGCGCCAAAGCGGATCGCGGTTTCGAAATCGGCGCTCATGCCCATGCTGAGGAGGTCGAGGCCGGTGCGCCGGGCGATCTCGCGCAACAGCGCGAAATGGGGCGCGGGGTCCTCGTCCTGCGGCGGCACGCACATCATTCCGACGATCGGCAGGCCGAGCCGGTCGCGGCAGAGGGCGACGAAATCGTCGGCGGCTTCGGGCATGACCCCCGATTTCTGCGCCTCCTCGCCGGTGTTGACCTCGATCAGGCAGGGCTGACGGCGCCCGGTGCGTTCCATCTCGCGGGCCAGCGCCTCGGCGAGCCGCGGCCGGTCGAGGCTCTCGATCACATCGAACAGCGCTACGGCGTCACCGACCTTGTTGGTCTGCAGCGGCCCGATCAGGTGCAGCGCCAGACCGGGGAACGCTTCCCGCAGCGCGGGGTATTTGGCCTGCGCTTCCTGCACCCGATTCTCGCCGAAGGTGCGGTGCCCGGCGAGGAGCGCCTCGCGCACCGCCGAAGCCGAGTGGGTTTTGCTGACGGCGACGAGTGCCACACTCTCGGCCGGCCGCCCGGCGGCGCGCGCCGCCGCCCCGATCCGGTCCCTGACGACGGCGAGGTTGGCTGCGATGACCCCTTCCATATCGGCTCCATTCCTGGCACAAAAAGAGTGCCGCTCGCTCCGGCTGCGAGCAGCGTTGTCCTTGGGGGAGCGCCGGATGTCTGCTGCCCATTACCGCCTGTCGAGCCTCTGCGCCGCAAGTCTTTCGTTGATCCTGGCTGGGTGCGCCGCGAGCCCGCCCGGCGGCAAGGCCGCCGTGGCCAATGCGGCGCCCGGCACCGAAAAACCGCAGACCGCCGCTGCGGACCCGCCCGCCGCGATCGACACCGAGGCGACGCTCTGGACCGTGCTCGGCCTCGCCAAGAAGCCGTCGGAGCGCGAGCCGGGGCCGAAGACCGGCAGCACGGTCAGCCCGATCGCGTGGCAGGCGGCGCTGGATACGCTGAATTTTGTCAAGCTCAGCTCGGAGGACCCGCTGAGCGGCATGCTCGTCACCAACTGGTACTCGCCGCAGGACAAACCCGACGAGCGCTTCAGGATCACCGTATTCGTCCTCTCTCGCGAGCTGCGCTCGGATTCGGTCGCGGTCACCGTGGACCGGCAGCAGCGCTCGGCCACCGGGGAGTGGGTCGCGACCACGATCGCGCGAAAGGTCGAGGACGATCTCGAAAGCGCGATCCTGCGGCGGGCGGGTCAGCTCAAGCGGTCCTGGATGAAGCAGTACGCCTCCGAGTAAGGCGCGAGGTCGGCAGCCGGGCGCGGATTCGGGGCCTTGCCCGCAGCCCTGCCCGGTCTCTATTTAAAGGTGCGCGGCCTCGGACCCTGGCGGCGGCCGCTGCCGGCGCGGGTTGTCCCTGCCGGTTGAAACCGCGGAAAGATGTAGTCGGACGATGCCCCGATACAATTTTCGAGAAACCGAAACGAAATGGCAGCGGATCTGGCGCGAGCGGCGGCTGTTCGAGGTCGCCGCCGAACCCGCGCGGCCGAAATATTATATGCTCGAAATGTTCCCCTACCCGTCGGGCAAGCTGCATGTCGGCCATGTCCGCAACTACACGATGGGCGATCTCGTCGCCCGCTATCGCCGCGCCCAGGGCTTCAACGTGCTGCACCCGATGGGCTGGGACGCCTTTGGCCTGCCGGCCGAGAATGCGGCGATCGCCGAAAAGATGCACCCGGCGGTCTGGACCCGGCAGAACATCGCGACGATGCGCGGCCAGCTGCAACGCATGGGCTTTGGCTATGACTGGTCGCGCGAGATCGCCGCCTGCGACCCGGAATATTACCGGCACGAGCAGAAGATGTTTCTCGACTTCCTGGCGGCGGGGCTCGCCTACCGCCGGGAATCATGGGTCAATTGGGACCCGGTCGAGAACACGGTCCTCGCCAACGAGCAGGTCGTCGACGGCCGCGGCTGGCGCTCGGGAGCGGTGGTCGAGAAGCGGCTGCTGGCGCAATGGTCGCTGCGCATCACCGCCTTCACCGAGGAGCTGCTCGAAGCGATCCGGGGCTCGACCGCTGGCCCGAGCGCGTGCGGCTGATGCAGGAGAACTGGATCGGCCGCTCGGAGGGCGCGCGAGTCATCTTCGACATCGCCGGCCGGGACGAGCGCATCGAGGTGTTCACGACGCGGCAGGACACCTTGTTCGGCGCCTCGTTCGTGGCCTTGTCGCCGAACCATCCGCTGACCCAGCGCCTAGGCGAAAGCGACGCTGGGCTTGCCGATTTCATCGCCGAATGCAACCGCATGGGCACCAGCGAGGCCGTGATCGAAACCGCCGAGAAACGCGGCTATGCGCACCGGGCTCGAAGCGCGTGCACCCGTTCGATCCCGAACCGCCGGGTGCCGGTCTGGGTCGCGAATTTCGTGCTGATGGAGTACGGCGCCGGCGCGATCTTCGGCTGTCCGGCGCACGACCAGCGCGACCTCGAATTTGCCCGCAAATACCGGCTGCCGGTGATCCCGGTGGTGTTGCCGGCGGGAGAAGACCCGACGACCTTCGAGATCGGCGAGACGGCCTATGTCGAGGACGGCACCATTTATAATTCCGCCTTCCTCGATGGCCTGTTGGTCGCCGACGCGAAGCGCGCTGCCGGCGAGCGGCTCGAAGCGTTGGGGCGCGGCGAGCGCACGATCGCCTATCGCCTGCGCGACTGGGGCGTGTCCCGCCAGCGCTATTGGGGCTGTCCGATCCCGATCGTCCATTGCCCGGAATGCGGCATCGTGCCGGTTCCCGAAGACGATCTGCCGGTCGAGCTGCCGATGGATGTCAGCTTCGAGTTGCCGGGCAATCCGCTCGACCACCATCCGACCTGGAAGCATGTCGCGTGCCCGCGCTGCCATGGGCCAGCGGAGCGCGAGACCGACACCCTCGACACGTTTTTCGATTCGTCGTGGTATTTCCTGCGCTTCTGCTCGGCGCGCGCGCCGGTCGCGTTCACCCGCGAGGCGGCGTCCTATTGGATGCCGGTCGACCAGTACATCGGCGGGATCGAGCACGCCGTGCTGCATCTGCTCTATTCTCGGTTTTTCACGCGGGCGCTGAAGCAGTGCGGCTATCTCGATATCGAGGAGCCGTTCGCGGGTCTGTTCACACAAGGCATGGTGTGTCACCAGACTTATCGCAGCGAAAGCGGCGACTGGCTGTTTCCGGAGGAGGTCGCGGCCGGCCCCACGGGTGGGTTCGTCGATCATGACGGTCATCCGGTCGCTGTCGGCCGCACCGAAAAGATGTCGAAGTCGAAAAAGAATGTCGTCGGCCTAGACGCCATCGTCGACACCTACGGCGCCGATACCGCCCGGCTCTATCTGTTGTCGGACAGTCCGCCCGAGCGCGATCTCGAATGGACCGAGACCGGGATCGAGGGGATCTGGCGTTATGTCAACCGGCTGTGGCGGATCGCGAGCGAGCCGCCGGTGCCGTTGCCTCCGCCGGGGACCCAGGTGCCGGGGGCGCTGTCGCCGCCTGTCGCCGCGCTGCGCCGCACGATCCACCAGACGATCGCGGCAGTGACCGACGATCTCGACAAATTCCGCTTCAACCGGGCGGTCGCCCGCATCCGCGAATTGAGCAACGCAATCGAGGAGCTGCCCGAGGAGACCCTGCGCTCCGAACCCGGTGCGCCCGCGGTATTGCGCGAGGGCCTCGAAACCCTGGCGCGACTGTTGGGGCCGATGATGCCGCATCTGGCCGAGGAAATGTGGCTGGTGCTCGGCGGCGCCGGTCTGCTGGCCGAGCAGCCCTGGCCGGTGGCTGATCCGGATCTCGCCCGCGACGAGCAGGTGACGATCGCCGTCCAGGTCAACGGCAAGCTGCGCGGCACGCTCGAATTTCCGCGCGACACCGCGAGCGGGGCCATCGAGAGCGCCGCTCTCGAACTGCCGCAGGTGACGCGCTGGCTCGACGGCCGGCCGCCGCGCAAGATCATCGTCGTGCCAAATCGCGTCGTCAGCATCGTCGCCTGACATGGCGCGATGCCGTGTTTTGCTCGTTCTCGGCGCGTTGCTTGCCCTGACATTGCCGGGGTGCGGCTGGGAGCCGTTGTACGCCGACCCGCAAACCGGAGCGGCGAGCGTGGATTTGCGCGCGATCCGCGTCGATCCGATCCCCGAGCGGATCGGGCAGCGGCTCGAGCTGGCGCTGCGCGCCTCGCTCAATCCGTCCGGCGAGCCGACGGCGCCGCGCTATCGCCTGCAGACGACCCTCTCCGTCGTGCTGTCCGCGCTGGGAATCCAATCGCAAGGCACGGGGACGCTCGGCAGGCTCGACGTGATCGCAACCTACCGCCTTCTCGATTTCCACAGCGGGGCCGTCCTGCAGACCAACACGATCCATGTGCAGAACTCGTTCGCGCTCGATCCGAACCAGTATTCGACGGTTGTCGGCCAGACCGACGCCGGGGTGCGCAGCGTCGAGGAGCTGAACCAGGAGATTGTCGCGCGCCTCACCCTGTTCATGGAGCATCGCGCCGCCGAGAAGACCGCGAGGCCGGTCTGAAATGCCGTGAAGCTCGCTCCGGCGCGGGTCGCCGCCTTTCTCCAGCGCCCCGATCGCGAAATCCGCGCGGTGCTGCTCCATGGCCCGGACGCCGGTCTGGTGCGCGAGCGCGGCGACGCCCTGGCGCGCACCGTCTGCCCGGATCTGAGCGACCCGTTCCGGATTGCCGAGCTGACCGGCTCGGCACTCGCCGCCGATCCGGCCCGGCTCGTCGACGAGAGCGCGCAGCTGAGCCTCGCCGGCGGTCGCCGGGTGGTGCGGGTCCGCGGCGCCGCGGACGGCCTGGCGCGGCTGTTCGCAGGATTTTTGGAAGGGATGCCGGGTGACGTGCTGATCGTGGCCGAGGCCGGCGAATTGGCGACCTCTTCGGCGCTGCGCCGGGCTTTCGAAAACTCGCCCCGCGGCGCGGCGATCGGCTGCTACCCCGACAATTTGCGCGACCGCGCCGCGGTGATCCGCGAGAGCCTGGCCGCCCATCGGGTCACCGCCAGCCGCGACGCGACCCAATATCTGGTCGAGCACCTCGGCGGCGACCGGCTGTTGACCCGCTCGGAACTGGAGAAGCTCGCGCTTTATGCCGGCGAGGGCGGCCGGGTCGAGCTCGAGGACGCACGGCACTCGGTCGGCGACAGCGCGGCGCTCGACCTCGACGATGCGGTAATGGCGGCGGCCGAGGGCGACGCCGTCCGGCTCGACCGGGTGCTCGATCGGGTCTTTCAGGAGGGCGAAGCCCCGGTCACGGTGGTCCGCGCGCTGTTACGGCATCTGCACCGGCTGCATGGCCTCGCCGCCCGCGCCGCCGCCGGGACGACGGTCGACGAGGTGCTGCGCAGCGCCCGCCCGCCGATCTTCTTCAAGCATCAGGACAGCGTCAGACGCCAGCTCGGACGGTGGAGCGAAGCGGGTCTGCGCACCGCGCTCGGTCGCCTCGCCCAGGCCGAAATCGACATGAAGACGACCGGTTTTCCCGCCGAAACCTTGTGCCGCCAGGCGATGCTGGCAACGGCGCTGGCGGCGCGCCCCGGCCCCTAGCCCGAGTTGGGGTCAGCCGGGCAGGTTCCAACCGAGCCAGTCGCACACGGCCCGGCCCATGACGAGCTCGAGATCGCGGCCCTTGAGCCACGGCATCTCCTCGGTGAACATCGTCACGCATTGTTTCCACGAGCACGGCATCCGGGTGATGTCGGTGCCCCAGAAGGTGCGCTCGGGGCCGAAGGCCTCGACGATCTGCTGGGTGTATTTGTGGATGTTGCGATAGGGATAGGTCTGGCTCGAATTGCCCGGCGCGCCGGTCGCCTTGACCGCGACATTCGGGTACTTGGCGAGCGCCAGCAACGCCGGCTGATTGCCGTGCGCCGCGTCGTCCTTGCCGTCGCGCACCCGCGCGTAATGGTCGAGCAACAGCCTGAGGCCGGGGTGCCGCTCGGCGATCCGGCCCACCTGCGGCAGGTAGTTCGAGGCCATCAGCGCGATCGGGATGCCGGCCTTCTCGGCCGCCGGCCACAGCCAGTCCATCGTGCCGTCGGTCATCCAATTGGCCTGGTGCGGCGCGGTGAACGCATAGCGCAGCCCGAGCATCCCCGGCCGGCTCTTCCAGCCGTCGATCAACGACCGGCTCTCCGGCTTGTCGAGCGGGAAATTGCCGAGGATGCCGAAGCGGTTCGGGTATTTCTTCGCCGCCTCCTCGGAGATTTTGCCCGAGTTCGGGTCCCAGCCCGGCGGATGCAGCAGCACGGCATCGACCCCGGCCGCATCCATGTCGCGGATGCATTCTTCGGCGGAATAGGAATTGACCTGGCGATGAGCCTGGTTGGTCGGCGGCCCGGCCGACCAGATGTGAACCTGTGCATCGACGATCAGCATGGCGTTACTCCTCGATATTTCAAGTCCATCGAACTGTCATTGCGTGCAAAGCGAAGTAATCTCGTTGGCGCAGAGCTCGGAGGTTCGAGATTGCTTCGTCGTTCCGCGCCTCGCAATGACCGTGCGATCAGCGCGCCAAGCCTTCGGCGCCGGCGGGAACGTCGTAGAAGGCGAGGGTCATCGACACGCTGGTGTAGAAGCCCAGCAGGGTGATCACGTCGGTGATGCCCTCGTGGCCGAGCGCTTCGACCGCACGGTCGAAGAGCCCCTTAGACACCCACCGCGAATTGGCAAGACACGTCGCCATCTCGTAGATGACCTGCTCGCGCCTGTCGTCGAACGAGGTCGGCAACCCCGAAAGCAGCGCCTCGACCTTGTCGGCCGGCACCCCGGCCGCCTTGGCGGCGCGCTCGTGCGCATTGGTCGGGTAGGCCGAATGCCATCTGCTGTTGATGATGACGACGGCGATCTCGCGCTCGCGCTCGCTGAGCGAATAGCCGGTGCGGAAATAGGCGCCCAGCGGCCCCATCACCTTGGCCAGCTTCGGATTGTGCACATAGATCTTGTTCGGGCCGGGAAGCCGGCCGCGGGTCTCGATCAGCGTGCGGTAGCCCTCCTGCTGCTCCGGCGTCATCTGGTCATAAGGGATCTCGGCATAGCGGCCAAAGGTCGGCGTCTCGGGCATTTTCGGGTTTCCTTCCCCCCGGGGTGAATTGGCGGCGCATCCTGCAACAGTCGTGCGTCCCTGTCGACCGACGCGCCGTCCCTCTCAGCGCTGCAGGCCTTCGGCGCCGGCGGGCACATCGTAGAAAGCAAGGATCATCGATACGCTGGTGTAATGGCCCATCAGGCAAATGACGTCGGTGATGCCGACATGGCCCAGCGCCTCGACTGCGCGGTCGAAGAGCCCCTTGGCGACCCAGCGCGAATTGGCGAGGCAAGTGGCCATCTCGTAGACGATTTGCTCACGCTTGTCGGAGAACGCGGTCGGCAGGCCGGAAAGGATCGCCTCGACCTGGTCGGCCGGCAGCCCGGCCGCCTTGCCGGCGCGCTCGTGCGCATTGGTCGGATAAGCCGAGCGCCATTTGCTGTTGATGATGCAGACCGCGATTTCGCGCTCGCGCTCGGACAGCGAATAGCCGGTGCGAAAATGGCCCCCGAACGGCCCCGCCACCTTCGCCAGCTTCGGGTTGTGCACCAGGATCTTGTTCGGTCCGCCGAGCGCCCCGCGGCTCTCGATCAGCGAGCGGTAGCCTTCCTGCTGCTCCGGCGTCATCTGGTCATACGGGATCTCGGCATAACGGCCAAAGGTCGGCGTCTCGGGCATCTTTGGGTTTCCTTCACGTGGGGTGAATTAACGGCACATCCTGCAATAGGCGCGCAGCCCTGTCGACCGCCGGCGCACGCCCTCGGCAGCCAGCGCTACGCCCGGTCCCCTATGCGGTCCGCTCAGCGGCGAAGGCGCTGTTAGAAGGTGGCAGCACCGCACTGCGATCCCGACTTGACAGGACACCCAACCTCGCGTAGATGCCGGCCGATGAACCGAATGGCGCAGATTCAGATGTCGGAGACTTTTTTCCTTGCCCTCTGGATTCTCCAGAGCACGGGGTCAGAGGAGGTTCGTTTGCGCTGAGCGATCTGCGCGCACAGACGGTTTCCAGGCCCCGCCGGACACGGACGGGGCTTTTGTTTTTTCGCCCGATCATGCCCGGCGGGTCTCTGCGATCGAGGGACGCGGGGCCATGTTGGACGATGTTTGGCCGGAGCTGGCTAGGACCTTCGCCACCGGTTTCTTGGCTGGCGGCGCATCCGTCGCCGCCCAATGGATAGCGCCCTCGGCAATTCAGGCATTGAGGCGTTTCCGCGCGCGCAAATTCGGCGATCGTGTCGAACGCCGGCTCGCGGCGATCCTTGCGGCTGATGTTGCCGGCTATTCGCGTCTGATGTCCGCCGACGAGGAGGGCACTCATTGTCGGCTGCTGTCCTATCGGCGCGAGGTCATCGAACCAAAAGTCCGCGAGCATCGTGGCCGGGTTGTCAAGAACACCGGCGACGGCGCTCTTGTCGAGTTCGGCAGCGTCGTCGACGCAGTGCGCTGTGCATTGGAGGTTCAGCGGGTCCTGGTCGCACGCAATGCCGAGGTGCCGCAGAGCCGCCGCGTCGAGCTGCGTATCGGCGTCAACTTCGGCGATGTCATCGTCGCGCCGGACGACGTCTACGGCCGGGTGGTGAACCTCGCCGCGCGTCTCGAAGGCCTCGCCGCGCCGGGCGGCATCTGCATCTCGCAAGATGCCTGGCGCCACGTGCAGGGGGCGATCGCCGCCGAATTCGTCGATTTGGGCGAGCAACGCCTGAAAAATATCCCCGATCCGGCGCATGTCTACGCGATCGCGCCTGCGGCCTGACCTCGGAGATCGTCGGTCCATATCATGTGCCTGGGCCGGCGATCTCGACAGCGCCGCTGGTCTTTAGTCGAGCCTTGTCGTACTTTCCCGGCCACTCCGCCGGCTGGGAGAGGCGTAATGGGAGCGCGTAGCGGAAAACAATACATTGCAGGGTTGCGGGAGCAGGAGCGGGAGGTCTGGCTCGGCGGCGAGCGGGTCCGGGACGTCACCATCCATCCGGGGCTGAGAGGCGGCGTGCATGCGATCGCCTCGCTCTACGACATGCAGCACGACCCGAAATTGCGCGACCAGATGACCTATGCGTCGCCGACGAGCGGCGACCGGGTCGGGCTGTCCTTTCTGATCCCGCGCACCCGCCAGGACCTCGAAACGCGCCGGGTCATGATGCTCAATTGGGCGCGCGCCACCTGCGGCATGATGGGACGCTCCCCCGATTTCATGAACGTGACCTACGCCGCCTGGGCCGGGGCCGCCGAGTTCTTCGCCCAGGGCAAGCCCGAATACGGCGACAACATGCGCCGTTATTATGAGTACATCCGCGAAAACGACCTGACCCTGACCCACTCACTGATCAACCTGCAGCGCAGCCGCACCGTCTCCGGCGTGTTCAACCTGCAGGAGGGGACGGCGTTGCAGGTGGTGCGCGAGACCGATGCCGGCATCATCGTGCGCGGCGCCCGGATTCTCGCGACCCTGGGGCCGCTCGCCGACGAGATCGGGGTCTATTCGCCGCGCATGGGGCGGCATACCGAGAGCCACAGCCCGTTCGCGCTGAGCTTTGCGATCCCGTGCGGGACCAAGGGGCTCAAATTCCTGTGCCGCGACAGCTTTGACCAGGGCCGCTCGCATTTCGACCAACCCTTGGCCTCGCGCTTCGAGGAGATGGATTGCGTCGTGTTTTTCGACGACGTGCTGGTGCCGTGGGAGCGGGTGTTTCTGCTCGGCGACGTCGACCGGCTCAACGCTACCGCCACCGCGACCCATTCCTCGGCCCATTCGGCGCATCAGGGCGCGACCAAGAACCTGGCCAAATGCGAGTTCGTGCTGGGCACGGCGCTGCTGATGACCCAGACGCTGGGCAATGCGCACCTGCCGCATGTCGAGGAGCGGATCGGCGAATTGATGCTGACGACCCAGCTGACCCGCGCCTGCATGCGCGCCGCCGAGGCCGACGCCCAGCTCGATGAATGGGGGGTCATGACCCCCGATCCGCTGATGGTGGAAAGCCCGCGCAATCTGTTTATGACCGCCTATCCGCGGATGATCGAGATCCTGCAATTGCTGGGGTCGTCGAGCTTTATGCTGACGCCGAGCGAGGCCGATTTCAAAGGCCCGCTCAAATCCGACATCGAGCAGTATCTGGCGACCGACAACACGGCGGCGAAGGACCGGGTCAAGCTGTTCCGGTTGGCCTGGGATCTCGCCGGCAGCGCCTTCGGCAGCCGCCAGGTGCTGTACGAGCGCTTCTTTGCCAGCGACCCGTTGACGCGGGCGCGGGCAATCGCCACGATCTATCCGAAGAAGGAAGTCATGGACCGCGTCCTCGATTTTCTCGGGCGCGACGACGACCGTTTGTGATGGAGGAAATCATGAAAAAGCCGATGTATCTGCAGCACGTCAACCTTTACGTGCGCGATGCCGACCGCTCCAAGCAGTGGTACGAGGACCTCTTGGGCCTGCACACCTACGAATACCGGCCGGGCTGGGCCGCCTTCATGTCGGCCGACACCGAGCAGTCGCACGAGGTGGCGCTGATGCAGTTGGGGCCGGACGCGCCGCTGCAGGAAAAGGGCCAGGTCGGCCTCAACCACATGGCCTGGCGGCTCGAATTGCTCGACGATCTGAAGGAGTTCTATCACCGCTGCAAGGAAAAAAGGCAGCCGATCGAGCGCATCTCCGATCACGGTATCTCGCTCGGCATTTATATGCGCGACCCCGACGGGAACGGTGTCGAGGTGTTTTACGAGATGCCGCGCGCCGAATGGCCGGTGGACTATCACGTGTTCACCCGCGAGAAGACCGGCAATGGCCGCTTCCCCGGCCCATGGGACAACGACGAGGCGTTCATGCGGCCACAGGCCGCGGCGCCGCAACCGGTCGCCGCGCAGTAACCTGTCGTCGCTTCTGTTTTGAGCGGCGCGGAGGCCTATCCCAGGGAAGGGCGATTGCCCGTCGATTCGCGGGCCATAGCTTTTGCTCGTCTTGGCCGGATTCGTCCAGGCTCGTCCCGGCCATCCACGCCTTCGTCGCACAGAGGGACCTCCATCGCGGCTCCATCGATGCCCGGATCAAGTCCGGGCATGACGGTCTCGATACGGTTCGTCGGAGTGAGATGCAGATGCCGAACCGGAACGAGCAAGTCGCCCGCTTGCTCCTGAGGCAGGAGATCGAAGAGTTTCTCTATCACGAGGCGGAACTGCTCGACGAGCGGCGCTACGAGGACTGGCTGGTGCTAGTCGCCGAGGACGTGCGCTACTGGATGCCGATGCGGCGCAACGTCAAGGTCGGCGAGCAAGAGCGCGAGTTCACCCGCGCCGACCATGACATCAACTGGTTCGACGAGGGCAAGGAGACCTTGGAGCGGCGGGTCAAGCAGATCATGACCGGGATTCACTGGGCCGAGGAGCCGGTCTCGCGCATCTCACATATGGTCTCGAACGTGCAGCTGCTCGAGGTGCGGCCCGCGCTCGCCGAGGCGGCTGAGGTCCTGGCCAAATGCCGGTTTCTGATCTACCGCAACCGGGTCGAGACCGAAACCGACATCCTGGTCGGCAAGCGCGAGGACCGGCTGCGCCGCGCCGGCGAGGGCTGGCAGCTCGCCCGCCGCAAGATCATCCTCGACCAGAACGTGCTGATGACCAAGAACCTGACGTTTTTCTTTTAGCGTCGGGAGCGAGCCGATTTCGGCGCTGAACCTGCCGTCGCTCCGTCATGCCGGCGAAAGCCGATATCCATCGCAACCATGGGTCTGGGCTTGCGCCGGGATGACGAGGTGTTGGCGCAAATGTGGAGGCAACCTTGAAAGCAGGGAGCCAGGGGTATCGGCCCGGTCTCGTCGATCTCGCCAAAGGGCAGATCAGCCGCGAAATCTTCGTTAATGACGAGATCTACGCGCAGGAGCAGGAGCGGCTGTTCGCCCGCGCCTGGCTGTTCGTCGGCCACGACAGCCAGATCCCGAACGCTGGCGATTTCTTCGTCTCGGGCATGGGCGAGGAGTCGGTCATTCTCTGTCGCGACCGCGCCGGGCAGATCCGCGTGTTCCTGAATTCGTGCCGGCATCGCGGCATGAAGGTGTGTCGCTATGACGAGGGCAACACGCCGGTTTTCACCTGCCCCTATCACGGCTGGAGCTACGGCACCGACGGCAAATTGGTCGGCGTCCCTTATTTCCGGGAGGCCTACCATTCTCAAGCTCGACCGCGCGCAATGGGGGTTGGTCGAGGTGGCGCAGCTCTGCGTCTACAAGGGCAGTGTGTGGGCCACCTGGGACCCGGCGGCGCCGTCCTTCACCGAATATCTCGGCGATTTCGCGCGCTATCTCGACTTGACCTTGGAAAGCTGGGAGGGCGGCGAAGACGGCGTCGAGGTTCTCGGCGGCATCCAGAAATGGCTGATCCCGTGCAATTGGAAATTCCCGGCCGAGAATTTCTGCGGCGACAGCTATCACAACATCAGCCATCGCTCGGTCGATCTCGTCGGCATCGGGCCGTCGGGCAGCGGACGGCGCGACATGCGGGAGCGACAGATGGCGCGCCGGCTGCAGGTGTCGTTCTATGAGCGCGGCCACCAGACCGGGGTCTATGTCTTGCCGCAAGGCGAGCCGACCCCGCTGGCTTACAGCCATTCGCCGGTCGTCTCCGAATATTTCGCGCATTGCGAAGAGCAGCGGCGGCGCCGCAAGGGCGAATGGGGCCGGGTGATCGGCAGCCCCGGCGAGGTCTTTCCCAACATCGCGCTGCATCCGCGCCAGCCGCGCACGATCGCGGTGTGGCATCCGCGCGGCGCCCACCAGACCGAATGCTGGCGCTGGTATTTTGTCGACAAGGCCGCACCGCAGGAGGTCAAGGATTTCCTGCGCGACTATTACATCCGCTATTCGGGCCCGGCCGGCATGACCGAGCAGGACGACATGGAAAACTGGAACTACGCCCATGCCGCGAGCCGCGGCGTGATCGCGCGCCGCCATCCCTACAGCTATGAGCAGGGGCAGGGCTACGAGATCGAGAATTACGAATGGCAGGGGCTGCGCATCCCCGGCACGGTCATGGACATCACCGAGGCGAAATCGAGCGAGCACAATCTGCGCAACCTCTACCGCCGCTGGGCCGAATTCATGGAGGCTGACAGCTGGGACCAGCTCGCGACCTGGCGTCGGGCCGATGCCAACATCGTGCGGGCCGCCGAATGAGCGAAATCGTCAACACCCGGCTTCTGACCCCCGGCATGCAGATCGTATTGGTCGACGGCGCCGTCGCCGAGGTGGTCTCGAACCCGTTGGACGGCGTCTGGGTATTCGCCCGCTATCTGTCCTCGCCCACTGACCCCTCGGTCGTCGGCTGCGAAGACATGATCTTCGCCCAAGACATCGCCGAGATCCGCGCGACGCCGTGACATCGCTCCGCCTTGTGGCGGTTTTTCGGCGGCCCGCAATCCTCAGGCGAGCGCGAGATTCTCGTCGAAGAGCAGCACCTCTGCGTGGCTGGCCGGGATGGTTCCCGCAGAAAGCGGGAATCCAGGGGCCAAGGTCACTTCGCCCGCCTGGGCCCCCGCTTACGCGGGGGCGACGGGTGGTCCTATTTGTGCCGAGCGCTCAGGCCTGTTTGAAAAAACGATCGGCGTTGCCGGCGAGCAGCTTCTTCTTGGTGTCGCCGCTCAGGCTCTGCCAGGCGATGATGTTGTCGACCGAATTCGGGAACTGGCACTCCGAATGCGGATAGTCGGAGGCGTACATCAGCAAATCGTCACCGAGGAATTGGGTGACGTAATTGAACATATCCTCGCCTTCATGGTGCTCGATGCTGCAGAAGAACCGGCCGCTCGCCATGTATTCGCTCGGCTTGTGCTTTAATGGCGCAATGCCGCCGACATAGACCGCCTGCTCGTCGAGCCGCCGGGCCCAGAACGGCAGCCAGCCGAAGCCGCATTCGAGCACGCCCATGCGCAGGCTCGGATAGCGGTCGAACAGCCCGCCGCCGATGAACGAGGCGACAAACCGCATCGCGCCCCACGGATGGGCGGCGGCGCGGCCGATAAAGATGTTCTCCCACAGATCGAGATAGCCTGGATAATAGGGCGGGGTCCAGGTAAAGCTGTGGTTGGCGATCGGCAGGTCGTGCTCGGCGGCGGCCTGCCAGATCGGGTAGAGATCGGGATGGTCGGCCGGCACGTCCTTGGCGAGCAGCGGCATCACCGCCACCGCCCATTTCGACTTCCCCCATTCCCGGATCTCGCGCACCGCCTCGGGTACGTCGCGCGAGGAGGCGACGATCATGCTCTTCAGCCGGTCGGGGTAGTCGCCGCAGAAATCCGCCATATGGCGGTGGTAGGCGCGAATGATGCCGACTTCGAGGGTCGGGTCATCGAGCCCGACGAGGCTGAGCCACGAAGTCGGGATCAGGAAATGGACATCGGTGCCCTCATCGTCCATGTCGGCGACCCGGTTGCCCGCCTGGTCGTCCTGGGTGCCGGGCCGCGGCTGCTTGGTTCCCATCCATTGCGTGTCGCGACCGGTGAAGGTCTCACGCGGCGCCTTTTCACCGAGAACGCGCCGGTAGTATTTGACGCCGACGCGATAGTTGTGGAGCTCACCCTTGCCTTCGACCGCCTGCCCCGCCGAGACACGATAGGGTGCCAGTTCGGGAAGACGCGCACGAAAGGCCGGATCGACATAGCGTTCCAGCACCTCGGCGGCCGGGTTGACATGGGTGTCTGAATCATAGACGCGGAAACCATTCTTCATTTCGCCTCTCCTCCGTTCGGCGCTCGCCGGTGCGGTCTTCTTTGACCGCGCCATCATAGGATCGCCGCCAGGCCTTGTCGACCAGCCCTTGCCGATGCCGGCGGCCGCCGGACGGCTTGGAGCGGGACTTACCGGGTGGAATGGTCGACAGCCAGTCGGATCTTCTTTGGCGCGGCACCGTTGGCGGCGAGGTAGACCGCCTTGTTGGTTTCGACATTATAGGCGAGCCGGCGGTCGCGCAGGTCGTATTGCGGCCGCGCCAGGATGCGGGCGGACAATTCCAGATGATTGCCGATGTCGAAGTATTCGATCACGTTCTTATGATAGCGGCCGAATTGAAGAAACGTATGGGTTCGCGAGGCGATCACCCGGCAGCCGAGCTCGAGCGCCTGCGAGATCGGGCCGGACGAAGATTGGCCGACCTCAAGGTAAGGGAAGACCACGGTATCGCAAACCGCCATCCCCGACAGGAATTCGGCGTCGCTGGTGGCCCCGAGAAAATGCATCCGCGGCGACAGATCCTTGGGATGGTCGATCAGCAGGTCGCGCATCGAGCTGTCGACGGCGACCGAAACTGTGGGTGCGCTGCGCGCAGCGCCGGTCCGCATCCGTTCGGCGATATTGGTGTCGACATAGCCGGCATCGAACAGCGATGACACGACCGGATCGAGCGGCTGATGCGATTTGATTTCGTTCGGGTGAACCCCGCCGAAAATCAGCAGATGGTAGTCCTTCGGCAGGTGATGCAGGGCTCGGATGACAGCATCGAAACCTTTGTAGCGCCCGAGAAATCCGAAAACCCCGATCAGCTTGGCGTCGTTCGGGACCCGGTCCAGCAACGGGAACTTGTCGCGCGACGCGGTGCGGCGGATCTCGTCCGCCTGCTCCTCGCTCAGAAACGACAGCGGGTGATCATAGACATTGCGCAAGCCGTGGACATACCTCATGTGCCACAGCTCGCGGCGGGTATGAACAATAACGGCGACCGGCTTCAGCCGCTGGGCGCGACGCAGATGGGTGGCAACCCCGGCCGACAGCAGGTGGGCACGGTTGTATTCCGAACGCAGGCTGATCGCCTTGCCGAGGTTGAGCCTGAGGATCTCTCGGAAAAATCGCGCGAAATCGAACTCTTCGGCTTCGAACACGGTGTGAAACGTCACCGAAAGCCGCGGCGCCGCTCGGGCGATCCAGGTGAACCGGCGGAAGATGTCGCGGCAGGCCCGGCCCAACGTGCCGTGTTCCAGCTGCAGGTTGACGGCGTCGAATTCCCTGATCTCCCGGCAAATCTCCTGGATGTGGCGGTCGGCGAAGCGGCGCACCCGAGCGTGGGTGGCGCGCAGCAGAAATTGGTTCAGATCGAAGACCGTGACATCGAAAGCATCGGCAAGCTGCAGTTCGAGGCTTCTCGAATAGGCGGCGATCCCGCACAGATCGCTGTAAGTCGAGACCAGAGCGAGGCGTGGGCGGGTTGCACGGTGGGCCGCGGCAAAGGGCGGCGCGCGCACCGCGCCGGCGGGGAATGGCACGGGTCCGGTGGCTTCGAACTCTAGGCTCGCCATGCTTTTTCGCTCCCGCCGCCTGTCGCTGTACGGCTGCCGCCTACAACAGGTGATCCCGCACCGACCGGATGGTCAGGCCGCCGATCGCCCAGACGGTGAAGGCGATCAGAAACGCGACGCCCAGCGCGCGAAGCCGGCGCGGATAGAGTGCCTCCTCGGGCAGGCTCGGCTGGACGAAATCGGCGATGTAGATTTGCTGGCGGTCGGCGTTACTGCGCGCGCGGTCGAGCCCCTCGAGCGCATGCTGATAGGCGTTTTCGGCAAAGCGCCGTTCACTTTCGAGCTCCTCATAGGAGCCCATCACTTCGGAAAGCGCCAGCTCGCGCGTATTGGCAGTGTCGGTGATCTCGCTCTCGACCGATTGCTGTTGCGCCTCGAGCGATTGGATCCGTGCTTCCAGGATCTGGACCGCAGGCGCATCGCCGTGCACGAACGCCTTCAGGGTCGACAGCTCGGTGCCGGCGCGGACCAGCTCGTCGCGCAGCCGACCGGCAAGCGCGGCACGAGCATCGACGGTTTTATTCGGGTCGATCAGGCCCTGCTTGTCGCGATAATCGCGCAACCGGCGCAGCGCCGCGGTCAGACGCCGCTCGGCCGCCTGGACCTCGTCTGCGGAGTTGCGCACGGCATCTCGCCGCGCCCGCGCCGAGAGCCCGTTTACCAGCCGCTCGGACGAAGCGAGGATGCCTTGCGCCAGCGCCAGGGCGTCTTGCGGAGCAAAGGCGCGGGCGCGGACCACGATCGTACCGTTGGTCGGATCGAAAAACGCGTCGACCTGACCGCGCCAAAAGACCACCAGCTCTTCGATCGGCACCGGCAGGTGCAGTCGGGCCAGCCAGTCGGCGGCGGGTGGCGAAAACATCCGCCGCAGATCAAGGGTCCGGTCGAGATCGTCGACGATCGCGCGGCTGCGGATGTATTGCGCGACGACGTAGGAATCGAGCCCGATCTGCAACGGCGCCGCCCCCTGTTGCAGCAATGCGCCGGGCTCGGCGCGCGCCGGCTCGGCCGAGCGCAGGCCAAAGCGAAACTCGGCCACGTACTGGTCGGCGGCGAGGAAGAAATAATAAGCCGCCGCGATTGCGACGGGCAGCGCCACGACCAGCACGAACGAGATCCAGGCGTAGGCGATATGGCGGTGTCCGGCGGCCGGGCGCCATTCGCGATTATGCTCGCGGTAAAGTGCGACTTCGCCCTCCGGCTCGCGTCGGGCAAGGCCGAGGACGCGCGCCGGAGCGACCGGAGCCGCGGTGCGGTCGGCCGTCTCCGGGCCGGCAGCGGCATCGCGCCGCGCGAGCGCCGTCGGCGGCATCAGATTGCGTCCTGCAGCATGCGATGGTAGCGCGTCAGTGCCGCACCGACATCCTCATAGAGCGAGAGAGCGCCGTCGGCGAGGATTGCGCCGCGATCGCAATACTGTCGGATCGTCTGAGGGTTGTGGGTCACGAGGATGATGTCGGAGCGCGCCATCCGCGCCCGGAATGCCTCGGCGCATTTGCGGCGAAACCGATGATCGCCGATTTCGGTGACCTCGTCGATCAGGTAGACGTCGAAATCGATGGCGAGGCAGGCGGCGAAGGCGAGGCGCGCCCGCATCCCGGCGGAGTAGGTATTGACCGGCATGTCGAAATATTCCCCGAGCTCGGAGAATTCCTCGACATAGCCGATCGTCGGGCGCATCGCCGCGCCGTAGATGCGCGCGATGAACGCCGCGTTCTCGCGTCCAGAGAGGGCACCGTGGAAGGTGCCGCCGAAGCCGAGCGGGAACGACACGCGGGACCGGCGCCGCACCACCCCGCGATCGGGCAGCTCGGAGCCGGCGAGCAGGCGGATCAATGTCGATTTTCCGGCGCCGTTGACCCCGAGGATGCCGAAATTGTGCCCCGACTCGAACACGGCGTTGGCATTGTCGAGCACGACCCTGCGACCGCCGCGGGTGCGATAGGCCTTGGCTACGCGTTCGAGCCGGATCATACGGGTTCGTAGAGTTTGCGCCGCAGGCCGCGCTCGAGCGCCAACCCCGCCAGCAAGGCCAACCCGGACAGGGTGGCGAGATAGGTGCGATCGAGCCAATGCGGCTCGTAATCGAGGAAAAAGCTCGACCGGAACCAGTCGACAGCGTGCAATACCGGGTTCCAGGCGAGGATATTGCGAATCCAATCGGGCATGTTGCCCGGAACGTAAAAGATCCCGGAGCAGAAATATAACAACCGGGTCAACTGCGCCCATATCTTGTCCCACGATCGGAAAAAGGCGTTGACGACGGCATTGACGAAGCCAAAGCCGCAGCCGAGCAGCCAGACCGTGGCGACCGCCGCGCAGAGGCCGGCAAAATCATTGGGCAACGTGCCCAAGCCAAGCGCGCCAAACCCGGCCAGCAGGATGACCGCCACCAAGAGATCGGTCGCGAACTCGAGCAGGGCCCGCGCCAGGATCACGTCGAAGGTGCTGACCAACGGCAATTGCAGCAGCGAGCCGTTGGCGGTGACGGCGTAGGTCATGCTGCTGCTGGTGTGGACGAACAGGTGGTAGGGGATGATCCCGGTATAATAAAATATAAAAAACTGGTTGCCGATCGGCGGCCGGCCATGCATCAAAACGGCGAACACCAGTGACAGTGTCAGGATGTGCAGGATCGGTTCGAGCAACGCCCAGCCGTAGCCGAGGGTCGAATCGCCGAACCGGGTGCGGGTCTCGCGCACGATCAGAGCATGGACGACGCGCCACTGGGTGCGCAACGCCGCCCAGCAACCGGGCTGCGATCCGGGCGCACGGTCCGGCCGCGGGCAGCGCTCTCCGATCACGATGTAGTCGCCGTCGATGGTTTCGAGCCGGCGGTTCAGCACCTCGAGCACGGCGCGAGCGTATTCCTCGTTGTCGGGTGCGGTGCGGATCAGCTCGCCGCCGACCGCGAGCGCCTCGCGATAGCGGCCGCTGTCGAGAAACACGGCCAGCTGCGATCGCCTCGCCGCCGGGTTTTCCGGGTCGAGCGATGCAGCCTGGTCGAGCGCCGCGGCCGCCTCGTCGAACCGGCCGAGCCGGTAGAGCAGGTTGCCGCGGTGCAAGTGATATTCCGCCGCGCCGGGAGCCAAGGCCAGCGCGCGGTCGATCGCCTCGATCCCGCCCTCGATCTGGCCGCGCATCATCTGTGCCGCCGACAGCAGGCGATAGGCGACGTGGTCTGCGCCGGCGAGAACGAGATTGGCGGTGACGACGTCGGCCGCCTCGTCATACCGGTCCGAACGCAGCAGCAGCTCGGCCGCATGGAGTGCTGCGGCGCGGTCGGCGGGCGCCGCGGCATGGGCGCGCCGCGCCAGTGCCACCGCCTTTTCGGTTTCGTCGAGAGCAAAGGCCACCGCCGACAACTGGCGCAGGACCGCAGCGTCGGTCGGGTCGATCTCGGCGGCGCGTGCCAGATGGCCGAGCGCGTCCGCGTGCCGGCCGGCCGAGGCGAGTAGACCGCCGGCGTGAACCGCAAGTTCGGACGAGCCCGGCTCGAGCTCGCAGGCCCGGATTGCATGGAAGACCGCGCGGTCGACCTCGCCTGCAACGGCAAAGGAGCCGCTGGCGTGGCGGTGTCCGGCGGCCCAGTCGGGACGCCGCTCCAACAGGCGTTGATAGGCCGCCGCTGCTTCGCGATGCCGTTCGCAATTGCTGAACAGCCAAGCGCAGAAATCGGCGACCGACTGATCTTGGTCACGCAGGTCAAATGCGGCGCGGGCGCAATCGACCGCCGCGTCGCGGTCGCCGCGATAAAAGAGCCTCTCCCCCAGTCGGCAGTAGAGCGCCGCCCGTTCATCGTCCGGCAGGGCGCAATCGGCGAGAGCGCGCTGGCAACAAGCCAAATCGTCGTCGCCCAACGCCGGCTGCAAAGCGGCGTCGCCGGTCGCATTGGTCGGTATTTCGAGGGCGTCGCTCAATGATGCGGTACTCTCGATCGGACGGGCCGGATGAAGACGCTCACCACGGCTCCAAGGCCAACGGCGGGATCAGAAATCCCGGCACTCGCCGAGGCCAAGGAACGGCGTCACGCTAGTATCGTCCGGATTCGTCAGAAGCCTGTCGTCCTCATCGTCACTTTATCGTCAAAAGTATGTGCTTTCAGTGATCTGCTTACGTGCCCCGGTCGGCGTCGCAGCAGAAGCCGCGGCCGCCTCGATCTGCGACAACGTCCAGCTTCAGCCGGCGCTATATCGCCGCGCGCGGATTTCTTGTCTGGCATCGCCACGCCGACACTCCTAGTGTGACGGCTCGACGGTCATCGAACGACACTGCGACGGGCGAGCGCCGTCTGCGAAGCGCAGCGCGGCCGGCCATGCCTCGGCGGCGGGTATTGCACAGGAGAAGTCGGGATGCCGTTTGAATTCGGTATGTTTCACGAGTTTCAATGCCCGGCCGGAACCAGCCAGGAAGCGGCCTTCGCCAAGTCGTTCGCTCAGGTCGACGCCGCCGAGCGCTGGGGCCTCGACGCGATGTGGCTGGCCGAGATCCATGTCGCTCCCGAGCGTTCGGTCTGCGCCGCCCCCCTGACCATCGCCAGCGCCATCGCCGCCCGCACCAGCCGCATGCGGATCGGCACCGGGGTCCAGGTCTTGCCGCTGTGCCACCCACTGCGCATCGCCGAGGAGGCCGCCACCGTCGATCAGATCAGCCAGGGGCGGCTGATCTTCGGGGTCGGGCGCAGCGGATTTCCGCGCACCTACGAAGCCTATGGGGTGCCCTATGGCGAAAGCCGCGAGCGCTTTGCCGAGACCCTCGAAATCATCAAGCGCGCCTGGACCGAGGACACGTTTTCCTATTCCGGGCAGTACTACAAATTCGACAATGTCCGGCTGACCCCGAAGCCCTATCAAAAGCCGTGGCCGGAGATCCGCATCGCCGCCAACAGCGCCGACACCTTTCCGGCGATCGGCAAGCTCGGTCACGGCGTGTTCGTCGCCGTGCGTCTCGGCACCTTGGAGGAGCTCGCCCCGAACATCCGCGCCTATCGCGAGGCCTACAAGGCCGCCGGCCATCCCGGCGAGGGCCAGGTGTTCCTGCGCGCCCCGGTCTATGTCGCCGAGACCGCACGGCAGGCCCGCGAGGAGCCGGAAGAGAGCATCATGTACTTCTACCGCTATCTGGGCGAGCGGCTCGAAGATTCGGCGACCCGCGCCGGCGTGCGCGCGGTCGAGGACCGCGCGGCGCGCGGCCGCCGGCTGCAGACCATCAGCTATGACGAGGCGTTGCGCGACAAGATCATCGTCGGCACCCCCGAGCAGGTCGCCGACCGGCTCATGGGCTTAAGGCAAGAGCTCGGTCTCGACGGCATCCTCGCCGAGATGAATTGCGGCACCAAGATCCCGAACCAGCGGGTGTTGAAGTCTCTTCAGCTGTTATGCGAACAGGTCAAGCCGCAGTTTCACTGATTTCATTCGGAACAGGGCGGCCCGCGAGGGCCGTCGTCCGCGTCCGTCGGCGCAGAGTGCTTCGCCGTTTGGTTCGGAGGCGGAGACAGCCGGAGCGCAACCGGTTAGGTCCTACCAGATGAAGATGTGGGGACAGAACAGGAAGCTTTCGCAAATGGTCGCCGAGCGCGAGGGGTGGTTGATCCGCCGAGAGGCGCGGATCGGCTCGCTGGAGGCGACGATCGCAGATCTCGAGGGGCTGCTTCGAGATCGGGAAACCGCGATACGCGAACGCGAACGCGCGGCTGAGACCGAGATTGCCCGTCGGGAGGCGACGGTCCGCGACAGGGAGGAGACGATCGCTCGGCTCGAGGGTCAGGTCCGGCGCCTGGAAACCCCTCGGCTGCCGCCGCGCCTCGACAATCTTCCGGCACGGCTCAAAGAAATGGACGCACGCCTGCCCGGGTGGTGTCCGGAACAAAAAGCCCGATGGATGGTCGACCGGATCTTGGAAAATGGGTACAAAACCGCCGCAGAGCTAGGCGTTTACGCGGGCCGCTCGGTGTTCCCGATCGCCTTGGCGATCGCCGCCAACCGTGGCCGCGCCGTCTACGCGGTCGATGCCTGGGAGAATGCGGTTGCGACCTCGGCACCAACCGACGACGACGACGACCATGAGTGGTGGGACAGCGTCGACCTGGTCGCGATCAAAAGCACATTTCTGCGCGAAATGGTCTCTCAGAACCTGGTGAGCTTGATCAAGATTTTGGAGCTGCCTTCGGCGGAAGCCTGCGCCGCCGTCTCGCAGCAAGTGGGGCGGGGTATCGACTTCCTGCACATCGATGGGGCGCATGCCGAGGCACAGGCGATCTATGACGTCACCCATTGGTCGCAGCTGGTGGCCTCGGGAGGAACCATCGTCCTCGACGATATCGACTGGCCCGGTGTGCGTGCCGCACACGCGTTCCTGAGCAGCCGATTCGAACAGGTCGAGGAATTTCGCAGCGACAGCTTCGCTTTTGCCGGGTTCCGCGTCGCGTAAGCACCCGGCCCGGCCGCTTTGCGATAAGGTCGCCGGCGTCCCCATTGAGATAAAGAACGCGCCGCGGTTCCCCTCACCCGCCCCATCGCGATGGGCCCGCCTCGCCGCACTCGGCACCCTCTCCCGCAAGCGGGCCAGGGTGGACCCAGACCGCCAGGGCTGGTGGGTGCGGGCCGTTGCGCTGGGAGGCTACTGCAATTCGGCAAGCCCCATCGCTTCGCCGAAGCGGCGCGCCGCTTCGAAGGTGTCGCCGTATTTGCGGTGCCCGGCGGAGATGTGCGCGCAGGCGAGCAGCAACCGGTCGCGGTCGGCGCATCGGTTCCGCCCGTAATCCTGCAACAGGCATTGCGGGATTTCCTGGTTGTGCGGGTCGTTGCCGAAGCGCGTCGCCATCAATGCCAGCCGCTCGACCAACGGTGAGCGGTCCTCGCCGCTGTCGAGATAGGCCTTGGTCCAGGCGACCGACTGCGCGCTATCGAGCTGCGCCAGCGCGTCTTCAAGCCGGCCAACGATCTGGGCGCCGGTCAGGCGGTCGGCGCCAGCCGGAGCTGTGATCGGCTCGGATTTGGTCCACCCCATATGCTTCTGGTTCCACGCCGCCTGATTGACCATCGAGCCTGCCACGAACAGCAGCTTGAGCCGCTGCGGGTGCGCGAAATTGTCGTAGAACCAGCCGAGCGTGTTGCAGTACTCGTAAGTGTGCTGCGGCATTGAGAACGCGTTCGGACCCTGGGTCTCGAGCACGACCTGCCCGGCCGCCAGCTGGATCGCGTCGACGATCCGCCGCGGCGCGGTCCCGGCCAGAAGCAGCGCGCTGATTTTCTCGATGTAAGCCGGCTCGTGCTGGCGGATCAGTGCGTCGACCAGTTCGTCGGTTTCGCCGATGCCGAGATCGGCCGGTATTGTCGAGCAGCGCGCGTTCGCGCTCGGAGGTGCCACCTTGGGGGACGGCGTGGACCTCCGCACCCTCGATAAACATCGTGACGACGTTGCAGGCCATCTCGTAGACCGAATGCCATCGCGGGCCCACCGCGATGTCGAGTGCGCCCGCATAGATCACGTCATGCGCGTTGTCCCAGCCGATCGCATTGCCGATCTCGACCACCGAGCGGGCGCGGTAGGCCTTGTGCCCGGTCGTATAGGAGCGGTTGTAGAGCATGCGGTCCTGGACATCGATCAGCCCGGCGAACACCAGCTGCGCCAAGACCTCCTTGCGGTGCTCCTTTTCCTCCATCAGCCCGAGAAAAACGCGGTAGGCGTCGATGACCTGGCCGCGCTCGACCAGGGTCAGCCAATGGTTGAGGCGCTCGGCGAGCGGACCGGGTTCGCGCAGCGGCTCCTGGTCGGGCCAGTAGACGACCGGCTTGGGCGGCTCGGTGTTCGGCATCTTGTAGCCGCGGGTCGCGTAGTGGCCGGGCGCTTTCAGGATCTTCTGGTTCCAGATGTCCAGCCCCGAGGGAATGTACCAGATGGTCTGCGCCAACGGCAGCGCCGCCAGCTTTTCCGGCAACATCGTGGTCAGATTGACCGCGGCGCGCGCCGACAACAGGCAATGGTCGTTGTTGACGAAATTGGGAAAGCCGGCATCGATGCGCTGATGGTACGGCACGTGCGTATAGGGCGCATGAATGCGCACCGCCTGCGCCATGATTTCCGGCAACGGCCGGCC
This sequence comes from uncultured Alphaproteobacteria bacterium, assembly GCA_963703665.1. Taxonomy (GTDB): domain Bacteria; phylum Pseudomonadota; class Alphaproteobacteria; order ATCC43930; family CGMCC-115725; genus AP-15. The sequence continues at coordinate 589,765 of CAVPFB010000004.1, forward strand.
GCGGCGGAGCAATTCGTAATACACCCGGCTGCCGCCGACCTGGTCGCGGGCGAGGAGCCGATCCTCGAGCTCACCATAAAGACGGGACGTTTCCCGGTTGTTTGCTGCGGCAACCATAGCCTCTTCGCTCCTCGATCGGATCCGCCCACGCTGACCGCGATTTTAGGACGATCTCGTCGGCCGCAGCAGCGCCGACTGCGCATAGCTCGCACCCGTTGCCGCGGCCAAGCCGTCAAGGATCGCCCGAGAGGTCGCCCCAGCTCGCCACCCGTTCGATGCGGACGGCAATGACCGGCAGGTCGTCGAGCCGCATCGCCCGGTACTGCGGATAGCGCGAGCGCAGCAGCGCCTGTGCCCGTCCGTGTTCCGCGCCGCTCTCCCCGCCCTGCCCGCTTTCAAGGATATCGGCCGGCCCGCGCAGCATGACCCAGCCGAGCCGGGTCCAATCCTCGGCATAGCGGTCGGCGACAAAGGCCACCGCCGGATTGGCCGCGATGTTGCGCAGCCGCTTTAATGCTTGCGGCTCGCCCTTGGGCTTTTGGTCGATCGTGATGTAGAGCTTGTCGCCAGTGGCGACAAAGCACACCGGCACGACATGCGGGCGGCCATGCGCATCGGCGGTCGCGAGATGGCCGACCCGGCGGCTGTCGAGAAAATGGCGCTGATTGTCGCTCAGCATGCGGGCTCCAAACCCGGGAACGCTGCTGCCATACTACACCCGCGGCGGGTCCGCGGTCGCGGGTGCCGCCGGCGAGGCAATCGGAGGACAATCATGGAACAGCGGCAAAGCATCAACGTGCCCGGAGCGCGGCATGTCAACCCGATCCCGAGCGCCTGCCGGCGCGGGCCCTTTGTCGTGACCGGAGCGATCTCCGGCGCCGACGCGGAAACCGGCAAGGTCGATTCCGATCTCGATGTGCAATGCCGCACGATGTTTGCCAATGTCCGCCGGGTCATCGAAGCCGCCGGGGGCACCCCGGAGGACATCGTCAAGATGAATGTGTGGATCACCGACCGCGCGTTGCGCCCGATCCTCAACAAGCATTGGGTCGATATATTCCCGGACCCTGGTTCGCGGCCGGCGCGCCATACCATGACCTCGGGCGATCTGGCGGCGCCGATGCAGATCCAGTGCGACCTGATGGCTGTGCTGGACAAAGGCTGAGCCGATGAAGATCACCGATATCCGCACGATCCCGCTGTCCTACCGCTGCGAGCCGCCCTATGGCAGCGCCGGCGGCATGCAGTCCGCCCGCGGCGGCCTCCTGGTCGAGGTCGAAACCGATGGCGGCATCACCGGCATCGGCGAGGCCGGGGTCGGCGGCGGCAGCACCCGCACCGTGATCGAAAACCAGCTGCGGCCGATGCTGCTCGGGGAGGACCCGCTGCTGATCGAAGGGCTGTGGCAGAAGATGTTCGCGCGCACCCGGCAATACGGCCGGCGCGGCATCGTCATGAATGCGTTGAGCGGCATCGATATAGCGCTGTGGGACATTGCCGGCAAGGTCGCGAGGCTGCCGGTCTACCGTCTGCTCGGCGCCTGCCGCGACCGGGTCGAGGCCTATGCCAGCGGCGGCTTCTATCAGGAAGGCAAATCGGCCGACGACCTCGCCGGCGAGGCCGAGGCCTACCGAGCCGGCGGCTTCAAGGGCATGAAGATGAAGATCGGGCGCAACCCCTCGACGCAATCTCACCTTCGCCACCTCGCCGCCGATGCGCAGAGCTGCGAGGTCGAGCCTGAGGAGGACATCGCGCGGGTCGCGGCGGTGCGCCGGGCGTTGGGGCCGAAAGCCAAGCTGATGGTCGACGTCAATTGCGCCTGGAGCCCGGCGATGGCGATCGAGATGGGCCGGGCGCTCGAACCCTACCGGCTCTATTGGATCGAGGAGCCGGTCGCGACCGACGACATCGACGGCAGCGCGCGGGTCGCCACCACACTCGCCACCGCGATCGCCGGCTACGAAACCGAAATCGGCCTCTACGGCTTTCGCGAGCTGATCACCCCGCGGTGCGGTCGACATCGTCCAGCCCGACATCGCCTGGTCCGGCGGCTTTTCCGAATGCCGCCGCATCGCCGCACTGGCCCAGGCATATCACCTGATGGTGGCGCCACATGCCTTCGCCAGCGCGGTGACCCTCGCCGCTTCGCTGCATTTCATCGCCTCGATCCCGAACGGGCTGGTGCTCGAATTCGACCAGAACCTCAACGGGCTGCGCGACGAATTGCTGAACGAGCCGATCCGGATCGACGATGACGGCATGATCCGGCTTTCCGAACGTCCGGGCCTCGGCATCGAGCTCGACCCAGCCGCGGTCGCCCGCTACCGCAGCCCATGACCGACGCAAGGGTGCTCTATACGATCGGCTACGAGAAGGCGCTGCTGGAGGACGTGATCGCCGCCCTCGGCGCGGCGGGCGTGGCGGTGCTGATCGACGTGCGCGACCGGCCGATCTCGCGCCGGCCCGGCTTCTCGAAACGCCAGCTCGCCGCGGCGGTCGAGGAGGCGGGGATGCGCTATGTGCATCTGAGGGCGCTCGGCACCCCGCCCGAGGGACGGCTCGCCGGGCGCCGCCGGGAATGGGACCGGTTCTGGGCGATCGTCGACGACAAGCTCGCCCGCCCGGAGGCCGAGCTCGACCTGCGGCGCGCCGGCGACGTCGCCGAAGCGGCGCCGAGCTGCCTTCTATGCTACGAAGCCGACTGGCAGGTCTGCCACCGCCGTCGCATCGCAGAAATCCTCGCCCGCCGCCACGGTTTCGCGCTCCGCCACCTGCGCGTTTACGGGGCCGGAGACGAGCCCCGGAAAAGCGCGGTAACGTCGCTATAAGGTTGTCCACGTCACTATAGGCGCAGGGCGTCCGATTGCGGGGCGCGATTGGTCGGCGCTACTTCCCGCGCTTCCCGAGCGGACTGCCGACCCCGGTGCAGAAATCCCAACCGGCGGCCGCGAGGTAACCTTCGTTCGGACCGCAGGAACCCTGCACGATGTCGGTAAAGTCGGACGCATTCCCCCGATTTGCATAGATGGTGGCGAGTTCGCTCCGGGTCGCAGCAGAGAAGCCGCCGGCGGCATTGACGATGCCGGCCCAGACCGGGGTCGAAACGCTGGTGCCGCCGACGATGTACCAGTAGGGGCTGTCATAGATCCAAACCCCGGTGGAAGGGTCGGCGTCGGCGGAAACGTCCGGGCTGCCGCGCTGGGTCTTGACCACAGCCGAGATCCCGTTCTGGTAGCTGGGGCGGGTTTCGTAAGCGCTGGAGCCGCCCCCTGCCGACTGCCAGGCAACCTCCTGCTGGAACGCGCCGGTTGTCGGGTTGCGGCTGATGCTGGTGCCCCCGACCGAGACGACGTTTGGCGAGGTCGAAGGCCAAATCACGCCGTGGTCGTCGCCCGAGGCCGCGAAGTAGACCACCCCCGGCTGGGTAAAATATTGGTCGTAGCTCGTTTCCGTCGGGAATTCGCTGCCGCCCCAACTGATCGAAACCTCGCCGCCGCCGGCTGCCTTCACCAGGGAATTGGCGAACGAGACCCCGGTTAGGAGGTCGCTGAAGTTGGCCGAGGCCGCTTCGACTAGATAGAGCTTCGCCGCGGGGGCCATCGCGTGCGCCCACTCGATGTCGAGCGCTTCCTCGAGATTCCAGTCTGCGTTCACCGGAGGCTGTCGGCCGCCGGCATAGACGATTTGGAAAGTCGCGCCGGTGGGGAGCGAAAGCCCGAACTGGGCCGAAAAGACGCGCAGGTCGCTGAGCGCGGTCGGATAGTGGTAGGCGTCGACGATCGCGATCGCGCGGGCGCCGCCGGAGGGATCGTAGACCACCGTGTTGGGATTGCACCCGACGGCCTGGGCTGCCACGAGCTTATAGACGCAACCCAGCGACGCCGGCGTTTCGAAGAAATAGCCGGGATAGGGCGGGCTCTCCAGCGGAGCCGCCTCGCGCGAGAACGACGGCGGCTGCACCGCGTCCATGCCGTCCGTGGGCACGAACACCTTGAGGTTGGTGTGAGCCTGGACGCCGATGTGTCCGGGCTGTTCGATGCTCGACCCGGGGACCTCGACCTGGCCGCCGCGCCGTGCGAATTGGGCGGAAACACCACTCGCCGGCAGGGTGCCGAGAACCGCGGCGCCGATCAACGGGAGGACGGCCGTCAACAGGTGTCGTGGGGTCATGGTCTGCCCTTCGTCAAGCCTTCACCAGGCCAAGCCTGCAAAGCCCGGGAAGCTGCCGCTCGCCGACAGGGTCCGGCTCTCGGCTTTGCTTCGGGCGATGACCTCTGGCTATGCGCCCAACGTTTTAACGATCGGTTACCAGGCGCTCGGCGGTCGGCTCCATCGGCGCGCCGGCGAGGCGATTATGGCGGCCGGGCGGAGCTTCCCGGCGCGGGAGAGGAACCCGGCGCGGCGGCGCCGGGTCCGGGGTTGCCCGATGGTGGCGGTGCGCCGGGCCGGCTTCTGTTCAGCCTGAATATCAGAATGTTGGTGTGAGCCCGCGCCCCGGTGTCGCCGGGCCTTTCGATGCTGGAGCCGGGCACCGAGACTTGCCCGCCGCCGACGGGGACGTGCGCATGTCCTCCGGCCGTGCCCAGAACCAGAACAGGAACCGCGAGCAGGACTCCGAGCGCCGGCGCTGAAAGACAAAGCTCCTTCGCGCCGCGCCGATCAAATCTGCCGATCCGGTCCACCGACGACCCCGCAGCGAATCAGCGGTAAAACTCGACCTTGGCCTCGCGGAACCAGACGGTATTCGGCGGTGCCGCCGAAATCGGCCCGTTGACGCCGAAGACCGCGATCTCGAACGTGTCGCCGGCGCTGACCGCGTCGCTGAGTACGAGGCGATTGGGCATGTTGAAGCCCTGGATCGTGGCCGGGCTCGGCCGGCCGGCGGCGCGCGGCAATTGCCCGTTGACCCAGATCTCGGCGTAATCGTCGATGTTTGCGGTCAGCACCGCTTTGGCTCCCGAGGTCGCAAAGCCCCCTATCTCTGCTGGAACCGTCAGCGTCGCGCGGTACCAGATGAACGATACCCGGCCGCCGCCGCGCTTGGCGCCGAGCTCGGTGGGCGGGATCGCCGGCCAGGCGGAATCGTCGAAGCCGCGGTCGCCGGCATGCGGCTGGACATCGTAGGTGGTCTTGAACTCGGGCATCGCATCCGGGATGGCCGGCACTTCGACGATTTTCGCCTCCATCGTCCGCCAGCGCGCACCGAACGCCGCCGAACCCGCGACGGTCATCAGATCGACCGCGTGCACCGGCGGCAGCGACGGGGCGATGGCGGGGGGCGGCGCCGGCGCTGCTGCGGCTGTTGCGGAAGCCGCCGCAGCGGCACGCGCGCTTACCCTGTCGGAATCTGCTGCGGGCATTTCACTTCCTTTGTTTCTGTCGCTTGCCGGCATCAGCATAAAGCCGGTGCTCGACTCTCGCCAAGCGGGGCCGTGCGCTCGGCCGCAGGTCAGCTCAGCTTGTAGGCCTGACGCGCCAACAGCTTCCAATCGCCGTCCTGCTTTTGCCAGACGGCGAGCACGCCGATCCTGATATGGTTGGGCTTGCCGTCGGTTTCGGAGTCGGACACGTAGAGGTGACGGGCGATCGCCGCGTCGCCGGCCACCGCGACGCTCAGATCGGGAAAGGTCAGCGACTTGACGGTCGCTTTCCTGGTCATGACCCCGTCGACGAACTCGGGCTTGGTCTGAACCTTGCCACTCGAATGGCCGTAGCTCAGTTGCTCGGCCGCCAGCTGCTCCAGCTGCGCCCGGTCCGCCGCCAGCAGCGCCTTGCGCAATGCCTCGACCTTCGCTTTGACCGCCTCGTCGGACGCGTCGGCCAGCACCGCGGAACTGCTCAGCACAGTCGCCGTGCCGAGCGCGAGCGCACCTGCAATCGCCAGATTACGACGGGTGACATGCATGGTTTCCTCCCAAAGCATTGCCGGTCCGGGTCAACTCCGGATTTCGTCAAAGCGTATCCCGTCCAGGCCTCGTGCCGAAGCACGAAATCGCGCGGCAGCGGCCCCGAACGTCGATTCGCCTCGGCGCCCGCGGGTCTCCGCGGCGCTCCGACCACTTGCCGGGCGATCGCGATCGCGTCAGGTCATTCCGCCGCCGCTTCGATCATCAGCGAGCGGAACCAGGCCTGCGCCGGCTCGTTGGCGGCCCGGCGGTGCCAGGCCATCGATACGGTCATCGAGAAATCGATCGGCAACGGCATGATTTCGATTTCGGCGGCGGCGGCGATCTGGCGCGCGGTCCGCCGCGGCACGGTGGCGACCAGATCGGACGCGGCGAGTGCCACCGGCAATGCCAGATAGGTCGCGACCAACAGCGCGATGCGGCGGCGCAGCCCGAAATCCACGAGAATACGGTCGAGGGCGCCGCTGGTGTCGCCCCGCGGCGAGACCAGGATGTGGTTGAGCGCCGCGTAGGCCTCGAGCGACAGGTGTTGTCCGGCGATTGGATGGCCCCGGCGGGCAACGACGACAAACGGGTCGCGCAGCAGCACGATCGAATTCGACATGAGTCGGCAAGGTGCCGAGATGTGCGACGACGACATCGATCGCGCCGCGGTCGAGCTGCTCGGCGGCATCGACGCCGGTCAGCGGCGTCAGGCGCAAGGTTGCTCTGGCGGCCCGATGGGCAAAGGCCTCGGCGAGCCGCCCGACCAGCGCCACCTCGGCATATTCGGCCATGCCGGCGGTGAAGATGCCGGCGCTCTTGGCCGGATCGAAGCCGATGCCGAGGTTGAGCGCGGCCTCGATGTGCTCGATCGCGGCCGCCACCAACGGCGCAATCTCACGGGCGCGAGCGGTCGGCTCCATGCCGCTCGGGGTGCGCACGAACAGATCGTCGTTAAAGAGCCCACGCAGGCGCGACAGCGCGTGGCTCATCGCCGGCTGCGACAGACCGATGCGGCCGGCGGCGCGGGTCACGGCGCGCTCGTTGGACAGCGCGTCGAAGGCTTTCAGCAAGTTGAGGTCGACCGCCCGAATATCCATCTAGTGAATGAATATCATACCATCTATCGATTTGATAGATGCACGCGTACTCTATTTGATGGCGCCGGCAAACACCGCAAACGGGAGTCGCCAGCCATGCCACAGGACACCGCGCCGCGCCTCAGCCATGTCGGGCTTTATGTCCACGATGTGCCGAAGATGATCGACTTTTATACGAGCGTGCTCGGCTTCGTGGTCAGCGACGGCGCCGAGGACGGCCGCATCACCTTCCTGTCGCGCAACCCCAGCGACCATCACCAGGTCGTGCTGGTGCGCGGCCGCGCCACCGATGCCGAAGTGCCGATGGTGCAGCAGGTGTCGTTCAATGTCGGGACCCTGCCCCAAGTGCAGAAGGCGTTCCGCAAGGTTCGCGACGCCGGCTGCGAGGGCATCAGCCCGATCTGCCACGGCAATGCCTGGTCGGTCTATTTCCAGGATCCCGAAGGCAACCGCATCGAGATGTTCTGCGACACGCCATGGTACGTGCCGCAGCCCCTGGGTTTCAAGATCGACCTCGACAAGGCCGAGGACGAGCTGTTCCGCGAGACCGAGGCCAACTGCCGGGCCCGCGAGGGGTTCAAGCCGATCGAGGAGTGGCGGACCGAGATCAGCAAAAAGATCGCGGCCAAGCTCGAAGCGTGAAGCCGATCAACTGCCGGCGCGCCACCCGCACGACCACGCAACATCATCAGGAGAACTTCAGATGACCGAAAACAGGGGTTATCACGCCCACGTCTATTACAATGCCGAGACCAAGCCCGCCGCCGCGCGGCTGCGCGAGACGATCATCGGCAAGTTCGCGGTCGAGCCCGGCGGCTTCAGCGACGCGCCCGCCGGCCCGCACCCGATCTCGCAGTTCAACGTCATCTTCCAGACCGGGGAATTCCAGAACATCGTGCCGTGGTTGATGCTGAACCGCGAAGGCCTCGACGTTCTGGTCCATCCGCTGACCGAAAGCTCCTATGACGACCACAGCAAGAATGCGTTGTGGCTCGGCACCCCGGTGCCGATGAAGCTCGATATTCTGCGCCCGACCTATCGCCGCGAGTTGCTGCCGACCGGCTCGGCCCAGCCGGCCTGACGGCCGCGGGCGGCATCGCGGGGAGCCAAGCCAGCCGGACTTGAAGAGAGCGAGGTTTCGATCCTCGCCGCAGCCGTCCCACTACTCAGCACCCGCCCAATGCACCCTTTCCCGCAGCACGCGGGAGAGGGTGATTTTTCGAGAGCTCCTCGCCCTGGCCTCCCAGGGTTCTTCGGGAACCGTGACGACCTCGGATGGCAGCACCAAGCGCGGTAATCGATCCGCCGATTGATATGACGGCGGTCGAACAGGCCGAGGCCAGCGGCGTCGCCACCGAGATGGCCATCACCAGAGGAAGAGAGCTTTGGCGCGGCGGCCGCTCTACCGCCTCAAGACCGCGGCCGCGGCGATCAAGATGCCAACGATACGCCTTCCCCGGCTCGCGGCGCCACGCGGGGGAGCGAGAGGAGGGGCTTGGCCGCCTATTTCTACAGCCGTGATATCGGCCGCTTCCCGACGGGCGGGGGCGACGCCATCTCGGAACCCGGCTAAAGCAAATCTCGGTCGGTCCCGACCGCGCCGCGCTGCGCGCCACTCCCGTTCCGGTTCGTTCGACCGTCCCTGTAGCGGCCGACGATAAACAAGTCATGCGCAAGACGCCGTCCGCACCAATTCAGATTGTTGCTGCGGGCTTGGTCGCCCGCGGGCGCTGACCCATCCCGCAAATCGCCGGCAAGCCCGGGGCCTGCGAAACGGCCCCGAGGCCGCACCCGCGGCTGCGCACAATTTATCGGAAAACTGAACCGATATCGCCTGACTCAACCACAGAGTGTTAACCCTCGCACAATATCGTCCGAGCGTTGTTCGAGTATCCGACCTGAAATGAGATGGACAACGCCAGCATACCGTCGTCGCCTCCGCGAAAGCGGGGGTCCAAGACAACCGTCCCGCCCTGCGGTTTTGGGTTCCTGCTCTCGCCGGAATGACAACCGAGTGCTGCATCCATGGAGTTTCCGTTCACGTCGGTTCCGAGACGGGGGATGACACAGATCCTGTGAGGAGTTGAGGTATGAGTCGGTTTCGTTACTTAGGTTATGCTTCGGGATTTGCTGTTTTATTGAGCTCCCTTTCGGCCTACCCGGCTGCCCGCAGCGAGCTTGGCGGCCCGGCCCTGTCGCCGTTCGCGGGTCGAGCGGCGCCGGCGAATTTCACCGCCACCGGCAACCACATCCGGACACCTGCCGCCAGCGCCGCCCATCCGCCCGTCAGATACGCGCAGACGCAGATTTTGTCCCCGGCTGCATCGCCTGGCAGCCCGGTCAATTCGATCGCCGTAACCAACCAGAGCGGCGTCGCTATCCGCAACTATCCGCTGCAATTCGGCCGGCCGTTCCTCGACGGCGCGATCGAGGACGAGCCGCAGGTGCTGATCGGCGGCACCCCGGTCACCACTCAGGCGGACGTCAAGAACCGCTACCCCGACGGCTCGGTCGAGTATGCGGTCGTCGCCGTCATGATCCCGAGCCTTCCGGCGGGCGGGTCGGTGACCTTGACCTTTCAAAATCAGACCGCGGGCAACAACACGCCGCTGACCCAAGCGCAGATGCTCAGCATCGCCTATATGTTCAGCGCACAGATGATCTTGGCGCCGACCGCGGGCGGCAGCGCCCAGAGCGTCGACGCGCGCACGATGCTGACCGGCGGCAATTACAAATTGTGGACTTCGGGGCCGGTGGCGCAGACCGTCATGCTCGCGGACGACAGCCCGGCGCGCAAATACGACATCGGCTTTGGCGACGGGTTTCATCCGTTCCGGCCGCGCTATTACGCGACTTTCTGGCCGGCGACCAAGCAGGTGTTTGTCCGCTTCGTCGGCGAGAACGGCAACACAACCGAGCTCGAGGACCTCGCCTACAGCCTGACCCTGACCGGCGCCAATGCCAAGCTCTACAGCAATGCCAACCTCGCTCACTGGGCGATGTCGAGCTGGACCAAAAGCTTTTGGCTGGGCGGCACGCCAAGCCCGCAAGTGAATATCGACAACAACCTCGCCTATCTCGAATTGACCCGCTTCGTGCCGAATTACGACCCGTCGGTCACCGTCACCCAGGCGGCGATCGCCTACGATTATGCCGGATATTACACCAATGTCGCCCATGACATCGGCGAGGCCGGGGGCTGGCAGACGGCGATGGGCACGACTGGTGCTCGCGAGGATATCGGGCCGGAGCCGACCTGGGACGCGGTATGGCTCTATACCGGCGACTGGCGGATGCGCCAGCTGTCGCTGACCCAGGCCGACCTCGCCGCGGCGTGGCCGGCCAATCTGCGCGAGGGCGATCCCTCAAAGCGCCTCAACCGCGCCGATCCGGTGCCCACCAGCGGCCAGACCGGCAGCGGCTACGGCCTGCCGGTTTCGATCACCGACCGCAAGACGCTGGGGGCTTCCGCCGGCGGCGAGGCCGACCTGCTCTACTACGCCGGGTCGCAGGGGGCGCCCGTTTCCGATCAGCTGAACGTCGTCGGTTCGATCAACTTCGGCCAGCCGTGGGAATTCGACGCGTCGCACGAGCCGAGCCCGTTCTTTGTGCCGTACATCCTGACCGGCGACCCGTTCTATCTGTTGGAGCTGGAAAACTGGGCCGCCTACGATGCGACCGAAAACGTCGGGCAGGCGACCACCAGCAACGCCGGGCGCGGCCCGACCGGGGACGAGGGCGGTGCCGACGACCAATTGCGCGGCGACGGCTGGACCATCCGCAGCCGGGCCGAGGCGGCGTTCGCCGCACCCGACGGCGACCCGGAAAAGACCTATCTGACGATCCTGACGCAGGAGGACATCGCCCGCTGGGAAGGCTCGCTCGGCGTCACCGACCCGGTGCTGAGCGGCTCGGCCGAATACATCTGGGCGCAGCAGACCGGCGATCCGGAGACCAGCACCCAGTACGGCCCGACCTCGCCGCCGCCGCCGGCGTCCCTGGGCGAGTGGGGGGCCGATGTCTACGATACCGCGGGGGTCGGCTCCTATGTCGGCGCCGGGGTGTGGACCGACGCCACGATCAGCGGGGTGACGCCGCCGTGGATGCAGTGGTACACGCAATACGCGATCGGCCGCGCCGCCGAATTGGGGTTCGCCGCCGGGCCGCTGGCATTGCAGAGCGGGCGATTCCTGACCGGCATGATCAACAATTCGGGCTACCCCGAGCTGATCGCTGCCTATGTCCTCCCGGTCGGCGCCGGCACGACCTTCCTGTCGACCTGGCCGGCGATCGTCGGGGAAATGTCCGCGGGCTATCTGACCAGCACGGACCCGAACGCCTACCCAACCACCAGCGGCCAGGCGCCGTTGCCGGTGTTCTTCAAGGGCATGATCTCGAGCCAGGGCTATGCCGCCTACGCCTCGGCGGCGTTGGCGACGCTGGTCGACGAGGCGGCGCCCGGCGCCGCCCAGGCCGAAACCTGGATGCAGGCCAACGTCTACCAGCCGCTGGCGATCAGCGGCAGCCTCGCCGCCGACCCTTCCTGGGCGATCGTGCCGCGCACCGACAACAACCCGCTGCCGGCGCAGCCGACCCATTAGGGTCCGCGTTCGATCGAACCCTTGGACCGCTGGTGCCCGGTCGCTGGTCCCCGGTCGCTGCAGCGCCCGCCCCGCCTCCGAGGCCAGGGTAGAGACGGGGACGAGAAGCGGACCCGATCGGGTCCGCATTCGATGGAACACTTGGACGAGAAGCGGACCCGATCGGGTCCGCATTCGATGGAACACTTGGACGAGAAGCGGACCCGATCGGGCCCGCGTTCGATGGAACACTTGGACGAGAAGCGGACCCGATCGGGTCCGCATTCGATGGAACACTTGGACGAGAAGCGGACCCGATCGGGTCCGCGTTCGACGGAACACTTGGACGAGAAGCGGACCCAATTGGGTCCGCATTCGATGGAACACTTGGACGAGAAGCGGACCACACCGCAATGAGGATGCGCGGGCCGCTGCCCGGCGCCGCTGTGACGGTTCAGTTGGCCGCGGGCCGCTGCGGATCGGCAGCCGTGGGCGAAGCGAGCCAGTTGCGGCGCGCAGCGGCGTTCCGCGGTTCTTTTGGGGCGCTCCCCATCGCCGATTGCCGGCGGTAGGGCGCTCCAGTATTGTAGCTCTCTGCGGTGGGCCGATGCGGCGACCTGCCGATCATCCGGTGTCGAGGGATATGGGTCGGTTTGCTTTGGCACTCGTCGCCGCCGGCTGGATCGTTGCGGCAATAGCCGGCTCCGCCGACGCCCAGTATTCCTATCATTATCCGCCGCCGGGTTATCGGCCGCCGCCCAATTATGGCCCTCCGCCCTGCGCCGCGGTGACGCCCGGACCCTTTGCCGGCGCGGCGCGGGGGGCCGCGGGCGGCGCTCTTTTCGGCGCGATTGCCGGCAATGCCGGACGCGGCGCCGCTATCGGCGCGGCGATCGGCGGGGTCGGTGGGGCGATCCGCCGCGGCACGGCGCGCAGCTCCGGCGCCTGCTACTGATGGCGGCGCGGATTTTCCGGGTGGAGCCGCCGGGCCAGGAGGAGAGAGGAATGAACACGACGGTCAGCGCGGCGTTGCTGGCGCTTTGCCTCGGCGCTTGCGCCGCCCAGCCGGCGATGTCTGAAACCGCCGCGCCGGCAGCCCCCACGTCGTCCCCGGCACCGGTCGCCGCGGCTCGCCCATCGGCGCCGTCCGAGGCGCAAATCGCGCCCGGGCGGTGGAATGTCGAGCGGGTGCGCTGCTCGGACCTGCTCGAAGCCTCCGACGCCGATCGCGCCGCTGCGGCGATGTTCTATTACGGCTACTTGGCAGCCAAGGCGGGAATCCATGTCATCGACGTCAGCCGCATCGACGGCAATGTCGCCAAAGTCATGCGGCAGTGCGCCGCGACCCCCTCCTTGACCGTGCCGCAGGCGTTCCGCGCGGTGCTTCGCCCCAGATCCGCGCATGGTTAGATTCGGCCGGCGCATGGTTAAACCCGAGCGGCCCGAGATTGGGAGGAATTCGTGAAGCTTCGCCATTTTGCGATCTTGAGCGGGCTGCTCTTAGGCGGCCTTGTTGGGCTAGGCCCCTTCGCGGCGCTCGCCGCGTCCGCCGCCACAGCCACGCCGTCGATCAGCCCGGAGGCGAGCGCGGCACTGGCGCGTATGGACCAGAGCCTGAAGTCGCAAGCGTTTTCGTTCCAGGCGCGGACGATCCGCGTCTATGCGGGTCCGCAGAACGAGATCCTGCACATCTTCCATACCCTCGATGTGACGGTGCGCCGTCCGGACCGATTGCTGGTCGACCGGAACGGCGACGACGGGCCGGGAAAGCTCGTCTATAGCGGCAAGACCCTGGTCATATACATGGGCAGGGACAACAAATACGCCTCGATTCCGGTGCCCGACACGATCGAGGGGATGATGAAGGTGGCGATGGGACGCCTCGGCGTCGACTTTCCGCTCGCCGATTTTCTGACCGACGCGCCGGGCAAGGCGTTTCTGAGCGGAGTAACCTCCGGAGAGGTGGTTAACACGATGACGATCGATGGCGTCCCCTGCCTCCACCTGTTCTTTTCGCAGCCACCTGGGATCGAGCTCGAGCTGTGGCTCGAACAGGGCGCCCAATCGGTGCCGCGCCGGCTGATCGTGACCTACCGCCAGTTGCCGGGCCAGCCGGATTTTGTCGCCGAATTCGCGAACTGGAATTTCGCGATCCATCCGGCGGATGCGGATTTTGCCTTCCAGCCGCCGCCGGGAGCGGTCAAGGTCGCGCTGAAGGCGCCAGCCAAACCGACGGCCGCCAAGCCGGCCGGGAGCGAGCCAATGGAGAGCAAGCCCGCGGAGAGCAAGCCATGAACCGGCCGGCCGTTTTCTGTCTCGGAGTCTTCTTGGCGCTGTCGGCGGCGCCGCACGCTTTTGGCTGGGGGGCGGTGCGCGGTCCGAATGGCGGCGCCGCCTATCGCGGCCCGATGGGCGGCGCCGGGGTGCGCGGCCCCAACGGCGCTGCTGCGGTTCGCGGTCCCTATGGCGGCGGCGCGGTGCGCGGCCCCTATGGCAACACCGCGGTTCGCGGCGGCTATTACGGCGGCGGCACGGTGTATCGCGGCGGCGCTTATTACGGCGGCGGGGTTGCCGCGGGTGTCGCGGTCGGCGCCGCAGTCGGCGCTGCGGCGGCTTCCTCCTACTATGCGCCGCCGCCCTATTATCCGCCGCCCTACTACTATCCGCCGCCCTACTAGCCCGATCCCATCCGCGCGCGGGTCGGTGGGTTCGCCCTGTTGCTCGCCCAAGACGACCGGGTAGTCGCTTGGTCATTTTCGCCAGCGCGGGGGCACGGCTTGGGCATGGCGGTGCATAACGACATCATTCATAGAATTGTGAAATGGGGGTTGATGCTCGCGTTTCTCCTATATGCGGCTAAGTATATTCAGGCGACATTCGCCAATTTTTTGCAGAATGACATTTGGGCAAACGATTTCTTTGGAATTTGGTCGTTCGCCAAATTTTCAGTGGCTCACAGCGCCCCGCAAATTTACAATAATTCTACCTTGCGTAATTTTCAGATGGACCTCGGCGGCTCTCCAAGAGATTATCTACCATATGCCTATCCCCCATCATTCCTGCTGTTTATTATACCACTAGGTTCGATGTCTTATTATATTGCCTTCGGACTCTGGACGCTTGGAACGTTCGTGTTATATTTTATAGCGTCCACCTATAAACAATTGAGCCGGGATCTCGTTTTCCTGGTCCTGTTTGCCCCGGCAACCATTTTTACATTTGCGGCGGGGCAAACCGGATTCCTGTCGTCAGCCCTCATAATCGGCGGCTTTCGCCTCATCGGGAAGCGTCCGATGCTGGCAGGAATATTGTTTGGATTGGCGTCGATCAAGCCGCAGCTGGGAATATTGGTCCCGGTCGCTCTGATCTCGGCGCGCCAGTGGCGGAGCGCGGCGGCGGCGGGCGCAACTGTCGTCGCCCTCGTCGTCGCGAGCAGCCTGGCGTTTGGCTGGTCAATCTGGCCGTTGTGGCTCTTGAAGCTCGTCTCGCATGCGAGCTGGGCCGCGAACGCCAACAGCCGGCTCAGCACCACAATAGCTGGAAACTTGACGCTTTTGGGCGTCGATTTGTCGGCAGCCCGAACCGTCCAGGCATGTGCGGCCGCTCTCGTTACCATCATAATATGGATCTGCTTTCGCCGCGGCGTGACGGTTTTGGCGACCGCAGCGCTGTTGGTCGGCACCTTTCTCGCGACGCCTTACGCCTTTGTTTATGACACGCCGATGGTGACCAATGCCGCGTTGGCGCTCGTGATCCGGCGGTCTGGGGCAGAACGGTCTACCATACCGGAAATATTGATCGTCGCAATGTCTCTCGTTCTGCCAGCGGTGATTACGGAGACATGGAAATTGTCGATGATGAGAAGCCTTCCATTGAGTTTTCTTTTCGGATTGATCGTATGGCACATTGTCGGATCACGGGGCGGCATCGGCGCGAGCATGCCCAACGCCGCCTGATGCTGGGTTGAGCTATATCGTCGGATCGGTGCCTTTGCCACCTCGTTTGACCTGCCCTGGTCGCCGTCTCGGGACTTGGGATTTCGGCTTGCAGGCCCGGCAGGACCAAAAGGAGCTGATTTCCTGAACACCGCCCCGATCGCGGTTTCCTGCGATGTGGCCGCAGCGGCCCGCTTGCGGCCTGCTCGAGACCCCGCTATCGGGAAGATATGAGATCGCTATCGATCCTCGCCGCGCTGCTCGGCCTCGCCGCGGTCGCCGCACTCGTCGCCGTGTTCGGCGCGGGTGCCGTGGTGCGCTCGCTGCTGGCGGTCGGTTGGCGAGGGTTCGCTGCGGTCTGCCTCATTCACCTCGGATTGATCGCGGTGATGGGGATCGCCTGGCGCGGGCTGGTGCCGGGAGCGCCGGTCTGGGCGTTTTTATGGGCCCGCCTGGTCCGCGAGGCCGGCTCGGAGGTCTTGCCACTGTCGCCGGTCGGCGGCTGCGTGATCGGGGCGCGGACGCTGTCGCTCGCCGGCGTGCCGGCTTCGACCGCGGCGGCCAGCACGATCGTCGACCTCACTCTCGAATTTCTCGCCAAGCTCGGCTACACGGCGCTGGCCCTCGCTTTGCTGGTCGGTCTGCAGCCGGGATCGAAAATCGCCATGCCGATGACCCTCGGCATCGCGGCGGCGAGCCTGGTTGCAGCCGGTTTCGTCGCGGCCCAGCAGCGCAGCTTCGGCCTGTTCGACCGCCTCGCCCGAGCTCTCGGCCGGGGCTGGGCGGAGCGAACCGCGGCCGGTGCTGCCGCATTGCACGCCGCCCTGCGCCGGGCCTATCAGCGTAAAACCCGCCTGTGGGCCGGTTTTTTTCTGCATTTCGCCTGCTGGGTTGCCGGCGCTCTCGAAGCCTGGCTCGCCTTGCGGCTGGCCGGCGCGCCACTGCCGTTCGAGACGGTGCTGGTGATCGAAAGTCTCCTCTACGCGGTCCGTACCTTCGCCTTCGCCATCCCGAACGCGATCGGCGTGCAGGAAGGCGCTTATGTGCTGATCGGCGCTAGCTTTGGCCTGACGCCGGAAATGGCGCTGGCGCTGTCGCTGTTGAAGCGCGCGCGCGATTTGACGATCGGATTGCCGGCCCTCGGGATTTGGCAAGTCGTCGAAGGCGGTCGGTTGTGGCGTCAATCCAGGCAATCGGGCGTCAATGCCGACAGCATCTGCGGCATCCTGAACAGGAGAAAATCATGACCGAACCGCTTCCGCTCGTTTATCTGGCGCGCCATGGCGAAACCGCTTGGAGCCTGTCGGGCCAGCACACCGGCCGCACCGACCTCCCGTTGACCGAGCGCGGCGAAGCCCAGGCGCGGGCCCTTGGCGGGCGGCTGCAAGGATCGAGTTTCGTCGCGGTGCTCACCAGCCCTTCGCAGCGTGCGGTGCGGACCTGCGCGCTCGCCGGCTTCGGGGCGATGGCCGAAATCGAGCCCGACCTTGCTGAATGGGATTACGGCGATTATGAGGGGCGGCGCACCGCCGAGATCCTGACCGAGCGCCCGGACTGGCGATTATTCCGAGACGGCGCCCCGGGGGAGAATCGGCGGATCAGGTGGGCGCCCGCGCCGACCGCGTTATCGCCCGCATCCGAGCGTTCCGCGGCAATGTGCTGACCGTCTCGAGCGCGCACATCACCCGCGTTGTCGCCGCCCGCTGGCTCGGTGTGCCGCCGTCGGGCGGGCGCTATTTCCTGCTCGGCACGGCGAGCCTCAGCATTCTCGGCTACGAGCACGACCTGACCGAGCCGGCGATCCGGCTGTGGAACGATACCAGCCATCTCAAAGGTTGATGCTGCTTTGACGATCTTGAACTAAGAACGTACAAGGCGCTGACGCGGGAGGCATGCGATTGGCCGAGAACTCGCCGCGGCCGAAGACCACGGAGGAGCGGCGTCTCGACGAGGCGCGCGAAGGTGGCGTGCCGTGGCAGCGATGGGGGCCATACCTCAGCGAGCGCCAGTGGGGCACCGTACGCGAAGACGGCAGCAGAGATGGGAACGCCTGGAACTCCTTCAGCCATGACCAGGCCCGCTCGCGCGCCTATCATTGGGGCGAAGACGGCCTTGCCGGCATCAGCGATGACAAGCAGATCTTGTGTTTTGCACTGGGGCTGTGGAACGGCCGGGACCCCATTCTCAAGGAGCGGGCATTTGGGCTGACCAACAGCGAAGGCAATCACGGCGAGGACGTCAAAGAATACTATTTCTATCTCGACAATACTCCGACCCACTCTTACATGAAATACCTTTATAAATACCCACAAGACGGGTACCCTTATAGCGACCTGGTCGAAACCAACCGCAGGCGGGGCGGCCACGATCCGGAATATGAGCTGTTCGACACCGGCGTATTCGCCGACGACCGATATTTCGATGTGCTGGTCGAATATGCGAAAGCGGCAGCCGACGAGATCCTGATCGAGATCCGCGTCAGCAACCGCGGTTCCGAGGCGGCGGCGATCGAAGTGCTGCCGACGCTATGGTTCCGAAACACCTGGGCATGGTGGCCGCAGCCACCAAAACCGTTGCTGCGGCAGGCCGAGGCCGCGGCCGGCGCCTGTGCCGTGTTGGCCTCGCATGCCGACCTCGGGGACTACTTCCTTTATTGTGAAGCAACGCCGCATTTGTTGTTCACCGAAAATGAGACCAACAACGAGCGTATCTTCGCCACCCCTAACCCGACGCCCTACGTCAAGGACGGGATCAACGACTATGTCGTGATGGGCCGGCAGGGGGCGGTCAACCCCGCCCGGACGGGGACCAAAGCGGCCGCGCACTACCGATTGACGGTGGCCGCGGGGGCGACCGGCCTGATCCGCCTGGTGCTGACCAGCACCGCGGCGAGCGACCCGTTCGGCAGCCGGTTCGATCAAGCCATCAAGGCGCGCCGGCGCGAGGCCGACGAATTCTATCGCTCGATCACCCCGGCGCGTGTCGGCGCGGACGCGGCGATGGTGATGCGCCAGGCGCTCGCCGGAATGCTGTGGAGCAAGCAATACTTCGCGTTCGACGTCTACCAATGGCTCAAGGAGCAGGGCGTCGACCCGCTGCGGCCGGCGAGTCATCGGCTGCGCAACCGCGAGTGGTTTCACATGGTCGCCGACCATGTGATCTCGATGCCGGACAAATGGGAATATCCGTGGTTCGCGGCGTGGGACCTGGCCTTTCACACGCTGGCGCTGTCGACCGTCGACATCGATTTTGCCAAGCAGCAGCTCGCCCTGCTGCTCGATCAGGCGTACCTGCATCCGACCGGGCAGATCCCGGCCTACGAGTGGAACTTCAGCGACGTCAATCCGCCGGTCCAGGCTTGGGCCGCGATCTTTCTGTTTCGCATGGAGCAGGCGCAGCGCGGCGCCGGCGACATCGACTTTCTGAAGCTGATGTTCGGCAAGCTGTCGATGAATTTCGGGTGGTGGGTGAACCGCAAGGATCGCTTTGGCAGCAGCCTGTTCGAGGGCGGCTTTCTCGGGCTCGACAATGTCGGGGTGTTCGACCGCAGCGCGCCGTTGCCGACCGGCGGCTATCTGGAGCAGGCCGACGGCACCGCCTGGGTGGCGCTGTTCTGCCAGAACATGCTCGAGATCGCCATCGAGCTCGCGGTGCACGATCCAAGCTACGAGGCGCTGGCGTCGAATTACGCAATCGAGTTCCTGCTGATCGCCCGCGCCGTCAACGCGATCGGTCCCGATGGCATGTGGGACGAGGAGGACGGCTTCTACTACGATGTGCTGCGTTTTCCCGATGGCCGCGCCACCCGGCTCAAGGTCCGCTCGATGGTCGGCCTGCTGCCGTTCTGCGCGGTGACCGCGATGGATCCGCGGCAGCGCGAGCGGGTGCCCAGGCTGGCGGTGCAAATGCAGGAGCGGCTGCGGCAGATGCCCGAGCTGGCCCAGTCGATCCACGCGACCGGGCCGGGGAATCTCGGCGTCGCCGGCCGCGGCATCATCGGTCTGGTGAACCATGAGCGGCTGCGCCGCATCCTGACCCGAATGCTCGACGAGAACGAGTTTCTGAGCCGTTATGGGATCCGCTCGCTGTCGCGCTGGCACGCCGAGCATCCCTATGTGTTTTCGGTCGAGGGCCGCGAGTACCGGGTCGGCTACCTGCCGGCCGAATCGGACAGCGCCATGTTCGGGGGCAACTCCAACTGGCGCGGTCCGGTGTGGATGCCGGTCAACGCGCTGATCATTCGGGCGTTGATGCACTACTATTCGTATTACGGAGACAGCTTCCGGATCGAATGCCCGACCGGATCAGGCAAGCTGCTGAACCTGTTCGAGGTGGCTCAGGAAATCGGGCGGCGGCTGACCCGGCTCTTCGTGCGTGACGAAACCGGCCGGCGCCCGGTATTCGGCGGCGTCAAAACCTTTCAGGACGACCCGCTCTGGCGGGATCATCTGCTGTTTTACGAATATTTTCACGGCGACAACGGCGCCGGCATCGGCGCCAGCCATCAAACCGGATGGACCGGACTGATCGCCGGGATAATCGAAATGCTCGGCAGGCCCGACGCGCAAACCCCTCTCTTCGGCGGCCGCGAAGCCTTCTTCGGCCGAGAGAACGATCGCGCGGCGCCGGGTTGAGGCCGACGTCGTTCCCATCGGCTCTCGATCGCCATCGGAACCGATCTCGCCTTGCCGTCGTTCGGGGTTCGAGCCAACGGAATCGGAGGTCGAGAATGGATACGGTGGTCGGAACGGACCCCTCGGTGCGCGAAACCGCCCGGCTGATCGGCAGCGACAAAGTCGAAGGAACCGCTGTGCGCAACAGCCGGGGCGACAAGATCGGCAGCATCGAGCAAGTCATGATCGACAAGCGGACCGGTAAGGTCGCTTACGCGGTGATGAGCTTCGGCGGGTTCCTCGGGATGGGCCAGGACTACATCTCCCTGCCCTGGCATGTGCTGCACTACAACGAAAACCTCGACGCCTATGAGGTGAACGTGACGGAGGATCAGTTGCGCGGAGCCCCGGCAGTTGGCAGTGGCTGGGAGACCGGCGCGGTCAACCGCGATTGGGAGCGCAACATCCACAATTACTACGGGGTCGATCCGTACTGGTGATCCCTAACCATTAGGGCCGAGAAGAGCGGAGCGGCTGCGGCCGCTCCGTTTTCGTTTGAGCAATCCATTTCGCGCTCGCGGCTTGCGAACGTATCAAACCGTCATGCCCGCGACAGCGCGCGACAGCGGGAACCCAGGGGCGAGCGACTTAATGGCTGCCCCCTGTTCGAGCCTGGGGCAGGCTCTGCACCCGCACTCGTGCGGGGGCGACGAGGAGGGAGCAAACTGTCGGATACAGCGCTGGGGCGCCGGCGTCGTCGAGCCTGCCGCGTCGAGCCT
Source organism: uncultured Alphaproteobacteria bacterium (assembly GCA_963703665.1). Taxonomy (GTDB): domain Bacteria; phylum Pseudomonadota; class Alphaproteobacteria; order ATCC43930; family CGMCC-115725; genus AP-15. The sequence continues at coordinate 610,660 of CAVPFB010000004.1, forward strand.
AGTCGGGCGGCGCAGTGGTGGAACCGGGGATGCCGTCGGACCAATCCGGGTTGGGTGCCGCCGCGACCGCCGGCAATGGCGGGGCTGGCGAATCGAGAAGCGGTTCGAGCTGCGGCCGGATCGCCTTCAAGAGATGCACCGCGAGTGCGCTGGTGAAATCGTAGTGTGCGGCGATCGCGCCCGGCACATAAGCGGTGACGGTGCCGAAGAACCGATTGCCGAGAAAGAACGCAAAAGTCGCGGTGCGGTCGACCACCCGCTGCGATACGAGTCGGCCGCCGCTGCCAAAGCGGTCGAGCCGGTTGTCGCCGGTTCCGGTCTTGCCGCCGACCGGCAGCGGGCTGCCGTCCGCCATGTGATAGATGCCGCGCACCGCCGTCGCGGTGCCGTGCGCCACGACCGTCACCAGCGCCTGCCGCACCGTCTCGGCCACCGCCGGATCGAGCACCCGCTGCGGCCGCGGCATCATCGTCATGTCGGTCTCGTAGGGGGTGCCGACCGCAAAATCCAGCCGCTGCACATCGACCGTCGGCAGCCGCATGCCGTCATTGACGATGATCCCGATCAGGCTGGCGAGCGCGTCCGGGCGATCGCCCGAGCTGCCGAGCACGGTGCCCAGAGACGGGACGAGACGCGCGAACGGGTAACCCTGGCGCCGCCAATTCTGCAGTATCTGGTCGAATGCGCTCTGTTCGAGCAGGGTGCGGATGCGCAGAGTCTGCAGATGCGCGCTGCGCGGTTCGAACAGCCAGGCATAAACCTGTTGGCGGGCCGGCTCGCTCGCCCGCAGCATTTCGGCTCGCGACGCACCGGGGTACTGCTGCAGATAAGCAACGAGCCACAGTTCGAGCGGATGGACGCCGGCGATGGCGCCGCGGTCCTGCAACGACACCTCGCGCGGGCTCGCCTCGCGATAGAGATCCCAGAGGTTGTCGCCGTCGAGTCCCGCATCGGGCAACCGCCGCGCCAGAAACGCCGCCAGCGCGTCCTTGGTCGCGTCCGGACGCACCGTGCGGAAGACCACGGCCAGCCGCCGCGGGTCCGGCCGGGTGCGGCTCGCCAACAAGTCCAGCGCCTGCTGCGGGGTCAGGCCGTGATAATCGCGCCAGAAGCGAGCGAGAAACTGCTCCCCCTCCTGAGCGGCGAAGCGCCACAGATAGACCATGCGCCGCGGATCGTCGGGATCGGTCAGCAGCTCGGCCGTGCGCCGGCCACCGGCCGCGACATAGTAGTCGACGACATCGCGCATCAGCCTGACAAAGGCGAGGTTGATCGAATTCGCAAAGGCGTCGGCGACACTCGGCCTTTCGTGGTTTTCCCATTTCGCGAAATTGGCGAAGCTCTGCATGCCGCCGCCGGTGAAGAACGTGCCGGGGCTCGCCGAATAGGTGCGCGCCATCGCCGCGTCGAGCATCGGCCGCCGGCCGCGTTGCTTGGCGTCGGCGAGATAGCCGGCCGCCCATCGGGTGATCGGATCGTCTTTCGCGGCGGCGGCCTCGGCGAGGAGGCGGCTGCGCGGCCAGGCCGCTAATTTGCGATGCAGCCCGTCGACGATGTCGAGATAGGTGATCAACGTGCGCAATTTGGCGGTCGAGCCCAGCTGCAGCCTTGCTCCGGAATTGATGTCGAAGGGTTCGTTCAAGCTGTCCGCACGGACGCGAACATAGTTGCAGCGGGCGGCGCGCTCGTACAGCACAACGCTCCAGGCGAGCCGAGACGGGTCGGCCCCGCCGAGCAGCTGATGGCCGACCAACCCGAGGGATCGGTCGTAGGCAGGTTCGCCGAGCCGCGATAGGACTTCGCCGATGCGCTGTTGCACGGCCTGGTCGATGCTGGCCCAACCGCTCAGGTCGAGCCGGTCGAGGGCATAGAGGTTCGGCAAATGGAGCCGTGCGACGAGCTCGTCGCTGAGCTGATCGGCCGCCTGGTTTCCGGCCACCGGCGGCGGCGCCTCGGGCGCCTCTTCGGTGCGGAAACCGAATGGTGCGGTGAGAGCCGCGTCGCGCAGCGCGGGGTCGATGACCCCGCCTGTGCTCAGCAGCCGCAGATACCGGTCGGTCAGGGCCGCCAGCGCCGCGTGGTCGGCGTCGAGGTAATATGCCGGTCGGCGGCCGGCCAGCAACAGACTGAGGACCTGCCGATAGACCTCGCCCTTGCGTGCGAGTTGGGCCTGCGTCGCGGCCGGCCAGCTCAACACCCGGTCGGCCTCGGCCAGATCGGTGCCGTACCAGTGCCACAGCGCCTCCGGGAGGCCGATGATCTCGCCAAATCCCGGACGCGAGCCCAGCGGCTCCGTATCGAGATACGCGGTCACGATGTCGCGCCGCGCCGCCGTCGTGTCGGGTCCGTCGAGATAGGCCCGGGTCGAGGCGGTCACCATCTGGCGCAGCTTTTCGGCGATGTCCGGGGTGCGCCCGTCTGGCGAGTGGCGGAATTTTTCGGTTTGGGTAGCGAGCGTGCTGGCGCCCCCAGCGCGAAGCCTTCGATCGACGATCCCGGCGACGCGCCCGGCCGCGGCCAGCATGAACCGGTCCCAATCGACCGCAGGGTTGCGCTCGGGATCGCGTGGGGCAAACAGGTCGCGATCCTCGATGTAAGACAGGCTGGCGACGACCAATGGCGGGATCGACGCGAAATTCCGGTAAGTGCGCTCCGGGTACCGCGCACGATAGAGCGGCGCGCCGTAGCGATCGAACAGTTGCAAACCGGCGCGCGTCTTCTCGCGGTAAACGGCGTAGCCGCCATCCTCGACGAAATGTTCGAGCGAAGGCGACCAGCGGGCCTGGCGGGCGACGATAAAATGATCCTCTCCGAGCGCTCTTACGAAATTTGGCAACTCGGCATAGCCGAGACGCTGGTCATAGGGACCGCCCTTGGGGAAGAGGATTGTCTTGCTGGGGCCCGAACCGACCGAAAAGGTCAACTCCCGCGCCAGATCCGAAAAGATCCGGAATTCGAGAAACGAGGTCCGGGTCTCGGCGGCGATGCCCCAGCCCAACAGCGACAGAAGCACCAGCACCGTCGCCACGCGCAACAGGATGACGATGCGCGCAAACCACCGCCCATCCCGCCCGCCGCGCCGCCGCGCCCGGCGTCGGCCCTGCAACAAATGTTCCCAGACCGCTTCGACCATGACGGCCGCCCGACCCTCTTGATATGGCGGCTGGCAAACGCCCTACAATGTCTTCCGATCCATTGTCTTTCGCCAAAGACGAGGGAGCGGCGCCGCAGCCTCTGCGGCGCCGAGCGCGAGCTGCAGTATCGGGTGAGCGGCGTGCAGCCGCTCAGCCGCCGCCGATCTTCGGGATCAGATAGACTTCGCTGTCCGGAGCGAGCGGGGCGAGATAAGCGTCCTGGTAGATCTCGCCGTTGATCGCCACCGCCATCCCTTCCTCGACCTGATGGCCGAGGCCGGGGAAGCGGCGGTCGAGCTCCAGGATCAGCCGGCGGAAATTATTGGCCTCGACGTCGAACTCGGAGAGTCCGCCGGTAAACCGGCGGGCCGCCGAGCCAGAGATCACGACGTGGGGCATCGACAGTGCTCTATTCCGCCGCCTTCAACATCGGCTCCCGCGCGTCGAGCGCCGCGCGCAGCCGCGGCGGCGACATCGGCAGATCGCGCAGGCGCACCCCGGTCGCGGCGGCGATCGCGTTGGCGACGGCGGCCATCGGCGGCACGATCGGCACCTCGCCGACGCCGCGCGCGCCGAACGGATGGCGCGGGTTCGGCACCTCGACCATGACCGCCTCGATCATCGGCATGTCCGAGGCGACCGGGCAGCGGTAATCGAGAAAGCCAGGGTTTTCGAGCCGCCCGTCCTTGTCGTAAATGTATTCCTCGTTCAAGGCCCAGCCGACCCCCTGGGTCACGCCGCCCTGGATCTGGCCCTCGACATAGGAGGGATGGATCGCCCGGCCGACATCCTGCACTGCGGTATAGCGCAGGATCTTGACATGCCCGGTCTCGCGGTCGACCTCGACATCGCAGATATGGGTGGCAAAGCCCGGGCCGGCCCCCTGCGCGTTGATCGACACCTCGGCGCTGATCGGTCCACCGGTCCGCCCCGATTTGAGCGCGATCTCAGCCAACGGCAACGGCTCGAAGCTGCCGGCATTGGCGCCCGCGGGATAGGCCTTGCCGTCCTTCCACTCGACCGCGTCTGGGGGGATGTCCCAGATCATCGCGGCGCGCTGCTTCAGCTGCTCGACGACCTTCTCCGCGGCTTGCGTCGTCGCCATGCCGGTGGCGAAGGTCACGCGGCTGCCGCCGGTCAGAAACGAAAAGCCGATCGAGCTGGTGTCGGCGACGATCGGGCGCACCCGCTCGACCGGGATGCCGAGCACCTCGGCCGCCATCATCGCCATCGACGCGCGCGAGCCGCCGATGTCCGGGGTGCCGACCGCCACGACCGCGGTGCCGTCTTCATTGATGTGGCACGCCGCACTCAACTCGCCGCCAATATTGAACCAGAAGCCGGAGGCGATGCCGCGCCCCTGGTTGGGGCCGAGTTTTTCCTTCAGATGCGGATGGTTCAGCGCCGCATCTACGGTCTCGGCATAGCCGATATTGACGTAGGTCGGCCCATGCGCCGCCTTGGTGCCGTCTTTGGCGGCGTTTTTCTCGCGCAGCCGCAATGGGTCGATGCCGAGCTGATCGGCCAACTCGTCGAGGCAGCTTTCGACGCCGTACGACGAAATCGGCGCACCCGGCGCGCGATAGGCCGCGACCTTCGGCCGGTTCGAGACGACGTCGTAGCCGACGATATTGACGTTGGGGATGTCGTACATGGCAAAGCCGCACATGCAACCCGGCCCGACCGGGGAGCCGGGGAAGGCGCCGGCCTGGTATTTGAGCACGAGGTCGGCAGCGACGATCGCGCCCGTCCTTCTTGGCGCCGATCTTGACCTCGATGACGCCGCCGGAGGTCGGTCCGGTGCCGCGGAACACCTCTTCGCGGCTCATCACGATCTTGACCGGCCGACCCGACTTCTTGGCCATCGCCAGGGCCATCGGCTCGAGATAGACGAGCGTCTTGCCGCCGAACCCGCCGCCGATCTCGGCCGGGATCGCGCGGATATCGGAAATGTCGATGCCGAGGAGCTTGGCGCAATAGGCGCGCACCATGAACTGGCCCTGGCTCGAGCTCCAGATCGTGCACTGCCCGTCGCTGGCATACGAGACGACGCAGGCATGCGGCTCGATATAGGCTTGGTGCACCGGCTTGGTCGTGTAGCGCCGCTCGATCGTGACATCGGCCTCGCGGAAGCCAGCCTCGACGTCGCCCTTGGCAAAGGCGACCCGCTTGGCAACGTTCGAGGGGTGGGTCGGCCTGGGCTCGACGCCTTGGGTAAAGAGGTCGTCGTGCAATAGCGGAGCGTCAGGCTTCATCGCCTCTTCGACATCGATGACGTGCGGCAGCACATGATAGGCGACCTCGATCAGCTCGCAGGCCTCTTCGGCGATCGCCGGCGAGATCGCGGCGACCGCAGCCACCGCGTGCCCGTCATAGAGCGCGCGCTCGCGCGCCATGCAGTTGCGCGACAGGTCGCGGAAGTTCATCGGCCCCTCGCCGACAAACGCTTCCTCGGATGCGATCGACGGGAAATCCTCCCAGGTGATCACCGCCTTGACCCCGGGCAATGCCAGGGCCTTCTCGGTGTTGATCGACATGATGCGGGCATGGGCATGCGGGCTGCGCTTGACCTTGCCCCACAGCATGCCGGGCATCACCATGTCGGCGCCGAAATTGGCCCGGCCGGTGACCTTGTCGACCCCGTCGGGGCGGATCGGCCGAGTGCCGACGACCTTCTGAAATTCCTTCGCGATGAACGTCATGAAACCTCACTCCTATTGTGCCGTTGCCCAGACAGAAGCCGACACCGGGGAAAATTGGGCTGTCATTGCGAGCACAGCGGAGGAATCTCGTGCCGAGGGAGCGCAAGCCGATCGAGATTGCTTCGTCGCGCTGCTCCTCGCAATGACAGGACCGCTACTCCGCCGCCTGACGCATCGGCTCCGCCTGGTCGAGCGCCGCCCGCAGCCGCGGCGGCGACATCGGCAGATCGCGCATCCGGATCCCGGTCGCGTCGGCGATCGCGTTGGCGACGGCCGCCATCGGCGGCACGATCGGCACCTCGCCGACGCCCCGCGCGCCGAACGGATGGCGCGGGTTCGGCACCTCGACCATGACCGTGTCGATCATCGGCATGTCGGAGGCGACCGGACAGCGATAGTCGAGGAAGCCCGGATTTTCGAGCCGCCCGTTCTTGTCGTAGATGTATTCCTCGCTCAATGCCCAGCCGACCCCCTGCGTCACGCCGCCCTGCATCTGGCCCTCGACGTAGGAGGGATGGATCGCCCGGCCGACATCCTGGATCGCGGTGTAGCGCAGGATCTTGACGTGGCCAGTCTCGCGGTCGACCTCGACATCGCAGATATGGGTCGTGAAGCCGGGCCCTTGCCCCTGCGCGTTGATCTGGACCTCGGCGCTGATCGGGCCGCCGGTGCGCGCCGATTTGGCGGCGAGCTCCTCCAATGGCAACGGCTCGAAGCCACCGGCATTGGCGCCGGCCGGATGGGCCTTGCCCTCCTTCCACTCGACCGCTTCGGGGCTGATGTCCCAGGTCACCGCGGCCCGCTTTTTGAGCTCCTCAACGACCTTCTGGGTTGCCTGGGTGACCGCCATGCCGCCGGCAAAAGTGACCCGGCTGCCGCCGGTCGAGGCGCTGAAGCCGATCGCCGTGGTGTCGCCGACGACCGGCCGGACATTCTCGAACGGAACCCCCAGCACCTCGGCCACCATCATCGCCATCGAGGCGCGCGAGCCGCCGATGTCGGGATGCCCCTCGGTCACCGTGATCGTGCCGTCTTCGTTGACGTGCACCGCAGCGCTCGAATTCACCGCCGGCATTGTGCCAGAAGCCTGAGGCGATGCCGCGACCCTGGTTCGGGCCTAGCGGCATTTGCCACTGCGGATGCGCTTTCGCTTCCTCGAGGGTTTTGGCGTAACCGATGTTCGTCCAAGTCGGTCCGTGCGCCGCTTTGGTGCCATCCTTGGCGCCGTTTTTCTGGCGCAGCTCCAACGGGTCGATGTTCAGCTCGCGGGCCAGCTCGTCGAGGCAACTTTCGATTGCGAACGCCGAGATCGGTGCGCCGGGGGCGCGATAGGCGGCGACTTTGGGACGATTGCAGAGCACGTCGTAGCCGATCGAACTCGACGTTCGGCAGGTCATACGGCGCAAAGCCGCAGATGCAGCCCTGCTGGACCGGCGAGCCCTGAAATGCGCCCGACTGGTATTTGAGCACGGCTTGGGCGGCGACGATCCGGCCGTCCTTCTTGGCGCCGAGCTTGACTTCGACGACGGCACCCGAGGTCGGTCCGGTCGCCCGGAACACTTCCTCGCGGCTCATCACGATCTTGACCGCCCGTCCCGATTTCTTCGACAGCATGTAGGCGACCGGCTCGAGGTAGACGATCGTCTTGCCGCCGAACCCGCCGCCGATCTCGGCCGGGATCGCTCGGATGTTGGCGATGTCGGCGCCGACGATGCGGGCGGTGTAGCCGCGCACCATGAACTGGCCCTGGCTCGAGCTCCAGATCGTGGTTTGGCCATCCGGCGCCACCGAAACGACGCAGGCATGCGGCTCGATGTAGCCCTGGTGCACCGGCTTTGTCGTATAGCGCCGCTCGATGACGACCTCGGCCTCGCGGAACCCGGCCTCGACGTCTCCCTTGGTGAAGCGGACCATTTTGGAGATGTTGGAGGGCTTGGTCGGCTTGGGGTCGACGCCCGAGGTGAAGATGTCGTCATGCAGCACCGGCGCGTCCGGCGCCATCGCCGCTTCGACATCCATGACGTGCGGCAATACCTCGTATTCGACCTCGATCAGATCGAGCGCCTGCTCGGCGATCGCCGGCGAGATTGCGGCGACCGCAGCGACCGCATGCCCTTCGTACAGCGCCTTGCCGCTTGGCCATGCAGTTGCGCGACAGGTCGCGCAGATTGGCCGGGGCGGCGCCGATAAACGCCCGTGCCGGCGTGATGTCCGGGAAATCGGCCCGTGTCGTCACCGCCTCGAACGCCCGGCAATGCCATCGCCTTGTCGGTGTTGATCGACACGATCCGGGCATGCGCGTGCGGGCTGCGCTTGATCTTGCCCCACAGCATGCCGGGCATCACCATGTCGGCGCCGAAATTGGCGCGGCCGGTGACCTTGTCGACGCCGTCCGGGCGAATCGGGCGGGTGCCGACGACTTTGAGGGTCTCTTTGTCGAGGAAACTCATTGGGCGGCCTCCTGTCGCATGACCGCGGCGGCGTCGAGCACCGCGCGGATGATCTTGTCATAGCCGGTGCAGCGGCACAGATTGCCGGCGAGCCAATAACGCGTCTCTTCCTCGGTCGGGTTCGGATTTTCGTCGAGCAGCGCCTTGGCCGCGACGATGAAGCCGGGCGTGCAGAACCCGCATTGCAAGGCCGCGTGCTCGAGGAATTTCTGCTGCACCGGGTGCAGATGATCGCCCTGGGCGATGCCCTCGACGGTCTGGATCTTGCGCCCTTCGGCCTCGGCGCCGAGCATCAGGCACGAGCAGACGATCTTGCCGTCGACGATGACCGTGCAGGCGCCGCAATCGCCCGAGCTGCAGCCTTCCTTGCTGCCGGTCAGGTTGAGCTCGTCGCGCAAAACGTCGAGCAGGGTCTGCTGCGGCTCGCACAGAAATTCGACGGGCTCGCCGTTGATGATGGTCGATACGTGGTGTTTGGCCATTAGCGTGCTCCAGCGCGTTCAAAGGCAATGGTGGCCGCGCGGCGCGCAAGCACGCCGGCGACCTTGATCCGGTATTCGATGGTGCCGCGTTTGTCGGTGATCGGGTTGCAGGCCCGCCCGGCCGCGGCGTCGAGCGCCGCCAAGGTCGGCTCGTCGAGCCGGTGCCCGATCAGCGCCTTGGCCGCCTCGTCGCAGACGATCTGGGTCGGCGCCACGGCGCCCAGGACGACCCGCGCGTCGGTGCACACGCCGCTTGCCGTCGAGCGTGACGTTGACGCCGCAGCCGACGACCGCGATGTCCATCTCGGTGCGCGGGATAAAGCGCAGATAGGCGTCGGACTGATGCGGCTTTGGTTTCGGCAGGTGGAACTCGACGATGAACTCGCCCTTCTGCAGCGAGGTGCGGCCGGGGCCGGTGACGATCGCCTCGACCGGCGGCTTCGCGTTTGCCGTTGGGCCCGGCGATCACGCAGGTCGCGCGCGCGGCGATCATCGCCGGCACGCTGTCGGCCGCCGGCGACGCGTTGCACAGATTGCCGGCGAGCGAGGCGCGGCCCTGGATCTGCTCCGAGCCGATCAGGTCGATGCCCTCGACGATCCCCGGCCAGGCATGGGTCAGCGCCTCGTTTTCGAACAGCATGATCCCCGGGGTCGAGGCGCCGATGACGAATTGGTTCGCCTCCTCGCGGATGCCGATCAGCCCCGGGATCCGTTTGGTGTCGACGATCATGTCGGGCCGCGTCCGACCCGACCGCAGCTGCACCAGCAAGATCGGTTCCGCCGGCCAGCACTTTGGCCATGCCGGAGCTGCCGGCCAAAATCTTGACGGCCTCGTCGACGCTCGTCGGTGCGGAAAAGCTCAAACTTGGCATGTTCGCTCCTGATTGACGCGGGGACCCGGACACCACGGTCCGGCCCGACAAAACTCGCTGACGCCCCGACAAAACTCGCTGACCCCCGACGAACTCGCCGACGCAGCACGGCCGAGTCGGGGCAAGCGCCGAGCACCGCATCGCCCTCGATTACACTACCATCCCATGCGGCGGGAAGCGCTATGTTCCGATCACCTCGCCCGATTCCCACCGGATGCCGCGCTGCGCCGCACCATGATCCCGATCATAGGCCATATCGTCCTCGATGACAGCCAGATCGAGGAAAACTTTATCCACGCCTCGGGTCCGGGCGGCCAGAACGTCAACAAAGTGGCGAGCGCGGTGCAGCTGCGCCTCGACCTCGCCCGCGCCGCGAGCTTGCCGCCGGAGGTGCGCGAGCGGGCCGCGCGCCTCGCCGGCCGCCGCCTGACCCAGGACGGCGTCCTGGTCATCACCGCCCGCCGCTTCCGCACCCAGCAGCGCAACCGGCAGGACGCGCTCGACCGCCTGGTGGCGCTGATCCGCCGCGCCGCCGCGCCCCCGACCCCGCGCCGCCCGACCAAGCCCACCGCCGCCGCCAAACGCCGCCGGCTCGCCGCGAAGGCCCGCCGCGCCGCGCTCAAGGAACAGCGCAGCGCGGCGCCGAACGACGACGCCGGCGAATGAACGCCCGAGGCCGGACAAGGGTGTGCTGCGTCGGGCGCCGTGCGTGCTTCGAGACGCGCCCGAATCTCGGCAACGTCGAAAAAAGGCCCGCACCCAGCCGCGGCTCAGAAATCCATTTCGAGGGTGTAGAGCCCGCCGACATGACGATCCACCGTATAGACGATCTGGCGCTCGTCGACGAACACGTCGTTGATCTGAATGGCGCCGCTCGGCGCCCGCGCTGGCGGCTCGGGCACGAAATAGCCGATCTCGGCCGGCTGGTAGGGATTCGAGGTGTCGTAGGCACGCAGGCCGCCGTTGAAATAGGTGGCGAGCACGATGCGGTCGGATTTCCACGCATTGGGCTTCGGCAGATTCTCGTAAAGATTGTGCGCGCCATAGCGCGCGCCCGGCCGCATGTAGCTGTCGAGCGGCGGCAATGGGCAGGTCGCGATCGGCACCGGGTTGGTTTCCTCGCGCCCGTCGACGACCCAGACGAGCTTCGGCCAGTCCGCACCCTCGGTCCGAGTGCACTCGTCGCTGACGATCAGGAGGCCGCGGTCAAAAAACGGCACGACGGTATGGGTAAAGCCGAAATAAGGCGGGTGGTAGTCCCAGCGCGCCACCATCTTGGGCTGCGCCTTGTCGGCGATGTCGAGGATCACCAGCCCGCCGTCGATATAGCCGAGATAGGCGCGGTCGGGGCGCTCGGGATAGACGTTGGTGTTGTGCGGGCGAAAGCCGGTGTCGGCACCCTCCGGATGGCGCACCGGCGGCGGCGCGCTGTCGCCCTCGCGGGTGCCGGGCAGCCACCAGCGCCCGACCTCGACCGGTTTTGACGGGTTCTTGACGTCGATGATCCGGTAGAACTGGTCGTCCTTCGGGTGGCTCGGCTGAAAGTCGGGCGCGCCCGAGCTCATGTGGATGTACTCGCCATCGGCGAACCATAGCTGATGGACGCCGCGCGAGGTCGGGCCGGAACAGTCGAAAAAGGCGATCGAGCGCGGGTTTTCCGGCGCCGAGATGTCGAACAGCTCGAACCCGGCAGGTTGCAGCCCCGGCAGCGTCGTCTGATAGGCGACCGCCAGAATGTCGCCGACCGTCTCCAGCGAGTTCGAGCGCATATGCGATTGCGGCAGATCGCGGCGGGCGACGATCTTTGGCGCGCGCGGGTCGCTCACGTCGACGGCGGTGAAATTCTTCGGCGCGCTTTCGTGGGCGAGCCACAGAATGCGGCGGCCGTCCTTGGCGATCTGGATCGACATGCCCTCGCCGATCCCGCCAAAGCCGTCGAGCTCGTGGTGCGCCAGCTGCCGAAAATTCCAGATCGCCGTCTCGGCCATGGATCAACTCCTCAAGGTTGTCAGCGGGTCATAATCCCAGAATTTCTGCGCGCGCGCATCCCGTTGGATTGCCACTCCTGGGGGGAAGGCCAAGGGCCCGGCGCCGGTCCGAATCGTCCGTGGCGCGGCTCGGGTGGCAGCGCACCGGCGACGCCGCCGAGGGGGCGCTCGCCGCCTGGATTGCGAGCTGTCATCTCGTCCCTCGCCCGATCGGCACAGCTTTCCGCCCGCAGCGTTGCGCCGCCCGCACCGTTGCGCCGCAAGGCGGCAGCCGTCAAGGGCGGCGGTCGACGGGAAAAGGGACCGGATGCGGCAACGTCAGCGCTCGCGACCGGCAGGCGGGCTCCAACTGCCGCGGGAACAGCTGTGCCAATCGAAGCAGATACGGGGCCAGGTCCGGTCGGCGCTGGTAAAAAGCTGCGTTTCGCCGCCGGATCGGTTAACCATATGACAGGGAATTGCGGACGATATGGTCGCAACAGGCGCTGCGCGCCCGGTGCGGTGCGGGGAAGCTCGGCGCCGTTGTGCGGCGATGTTAACCAGGACCAGGACAGAACGCCGCCGCGCGCTATTGCGACGGACGATAAATTGGACGCGTGAGATGAACCGCTTTTCACCTTTGACGCTGCTGCTGGCGTTCGCGCTCGGCCTGCCGACCGGCGCCGCGGTGGCCGCTGCCCCCGGCACGACCTTGTACTTTATTGCTCAAGCTGATCTGCGGGTGCTGGATCCGATCTGGACCACTGCGACGATCACCCGGAACTACGGCTACATGGTCTACGACACGCTGTTCGCGCTCGACAGCCATTTCAAGCCGCAGCCGCAGATGGTGGACCGCTGGACGCTCAGCAATGACCGCCTGACCTATACCTTCACCCTGCGCGACGGCCTCAAATTCACCGATGGCCAGCCGGTCAGGAGCGCCGACTGCATTGCCTCGCTCGAACGGTGGAGCAAGCGCGACGCGCTCGGCCAGACCGTCGCCTCGGCGATCGCCGAATACCGGGCGGTCGACGAGAAAACCTTCTCAATTATTCTGAAAAAGCCGTTTCCGCTGCTGCTTGATGCCCTTGCCAAACCGGACAGCATCGTGCCTTTCATCATGCCGCAGCGCGTTGCCGAGACCAGCGCCGACCAGCAGATCAAGGACACCACCGGCTCCGGGCCGTTCAAATTCGTCAACAGCGAATGGCAGCCGGGCCACAAGGCCGTCTTTGTTAAAAATCCGGAATATGTGCCGCGCCAGGAGCCGCCGAGCTGGGCGTCGGGCGGCAAGAACGTCAAGATCGACCGGATCGTGTGGCTCTACATTCCTGATCCCGGCACCGCGTTGGCGGCGTTCACCGCCGGAGAGGCCGATTGGTGGGAAAACCCGCCGCCGGATTTTTATCCCATACTCGCCCGCGATCCCGACGTGACGCTGATCCAGGGCAGCCCGTTCGGCACCAGCGGACTGCTGCGCTTCAACGAGCTGCAGCCGCCGTTCGACAACGTCGAGATGCGGCAGGCGCTGCTCTATGCCGTCGACCAGTCCGAAGACATGGCGGCGCTCGCCGGCGACAAGAAATACTGGAACACCTGCTTCAGCTTCTATAGCTGCGGCGGGCCGATGGCGAGCGAGGCCGGCGCCGGCCCGCTCGAGGGACCGCGCGACTTGGCCAGAGCAAAGCAATTGATTATGCAGGCGGGCTATCACGGCGAAAAAATTGTGCTGCTCGACCCGATCGATTTTCCGACCATCCACGCGCTGGCGCTGGTGACCAACGATCTTCTGCGCCGGCTCGGCGTCAATGTCGAAATTCAGGCGATGGATTGGGGCACCCTAGTGTCCCGCCGCGCCTCCAAAGCGCCGATCGATCAGGGCGGCTGGAACATATTTCTGACGACGTTCCCCGGGATCGCGATTATGGATCCGGCGGTCGATGCGCCGCTGCGCGCCAACGGCCCCGCTGCCTGGGTCGGATGGCCGGACGACCCGATCATCGAGAAATTGCGCCGCGAGTGGATTTTCGCCCCCGGCGAGACCGAGCGCAAAGCCATCGCCGCCAACCTGCAGCGCGAGGCTTTCAAAAGCGTGCCCTATATCCCGACCGGCGAATATTCCGCCCGAACCGCGTTTCATAAGAATCTGGTCGGGGTGGATATCGGCCCGATCCCGTTCATGTGGAGCGTCGCCAAAAAATGACCGGGAGACGCCCTCGTGATCGGCTCGCAATCGATGCCGGCCAGCGCCGCCGAGCCGCGCGCGCCGGCTAAGCGGCGCTGCGCATCTCGGCGATGATACGCGCCGCCGCACCGGCTGGATCGTCGCTGTTGACGATCGGGCGGCCGACGACGAGGTAATCGGCTTCGGCGGCGATCGCCTGGGCCGGGGTTCCCGAGCGCTTGTGGTCGTCGGCCGGGAAGCCGGCCGGCCGGATCCCAGGGGTGACGACCAGCAGCCCCTCAGCCCCTGCCGCCCGGCGGATCTCGCGCGGATTGTCGCGCGGTGCGGCAATGATCCCGTCGCAGCCGGCGGCGGCGGCCGCCCTGGCGCGGTCGACGATCCGTTCGGCAAGGCTGCCGCCATAGCCGATCTCGCGCAGCCCGGCGGCGTCGAGGCTGGTCAGGACCGGGACCACCAGAACTTTCAAATCGCTCCCGGTTTTACCCTCGGCGGCGGCCTTGAGGATGGCGTCGTCACCATGCACCGTGACAAAGCTGACGCCGCGTTCGGCGGCCCGGGCGACCCCCTGTTTGACCGTCTCGCCGATATCGAACATCTTGGTGTCGAGAAAGATCTTCTTGTCGCGGGCGAGAAGATCGCCGACCAGCCGTTCGAACCCGGCGGCGAATTGCAGCCACAGCCCGAGTTTAAAAAACGACGCGACACCGTCCAGCCGGTCGACCAGCGAATGCGCCTGGGCGATGCTCGGCACATCGAGAGCGACGATCAGACGGTCTTCGATCCGCAAGGGAATGTCGCGGCGGAGGCCGACCGAGCTCATGTTTTCCTCCGGAATCGGGGCCAACGGCCGCGGCAGCTGTTATCATTGCGCCCGAGCCTAACGCAGGAGGACGCCTTGGCGAAACAGCAAATCACCTCGGACCGGCTGGGCCGGCCGAGCGGCCATTTTTCCCAGGCGACGATGATCGAGGCGCGCGGCCGGCTCGTCTTCATTTCCGGCCTGACTTCGCGACGCCCCGACGGCGCAATCGCCGGCGTCGGCGACATCGAGGCCCAGACGCGCCAAGTCTGCGAAAACCTGAAAGCCGCTGCCGAGGCCGCCGGCGGCAAGATCGACGACATCTGCCGGGTCGACGTCTACGTCCGCAACATGGAGCATTTCGACGTCATCCATAAAGTTCGGCGAGAATATTTCACGGCGCCGCTCCCGGCTTCGACCATGGTCGAAGTCGCCAAGATGACCTCGCCCGACTATCTGATCGAGATCAGCGCCATCGCGGTCATCCCCGACGAGCCCGCCTGAGAACGCCGCCGCCTCGCAGGGCCGGACCCTGCCGGGCGGCAAGTCATCGACGGTTGCATTCGCCGCTTTCGGGCAGCACATTGAGCGCACGCAGGAAAGGATCACGCCGATGGAGATGACGGGCGAATTTCGCATTCCGGCACCGCGCCAGCGCGTCTGGGCGGGACTCAACGATCCGCAGATTCTGAAGCAGGCGATCCCCGGCTGCCAGACCATCGAGAAGGTCTCGGACACCGAGTTCACCGCCAAGGTCGTGGCCAAGGTCGGGCCGGTGAAGGCGACCTTCAGCGGCAAGGTCACCCTCTCCGACCTCGATCCGCCCAAGGGCTATACGATCGCCGGCGAAGGCACCGGAGGGGTCGCCGGTTTCGCCAAGGGGAGCGCCAAAGTCAGCCTCGACGAGGCCGGCGACGCGAGCGTGCTCAAATACGAGGTCCAGGCGCATGTCGGCGGCAAGCTCGCGCAGATCGGTTCGCGGCTGATCGATGCGACCTCGCGCAAGATGGCCGAGGATTTTTTTACGCGCTTCGCCGCCGCGGTGGCGCCCGAGCAGGCGGGTTCGCCGGCGCCGGCGCCAGCCGCGGGCGACACAGCCGCAGAGGAGACAGCCGCTGGCGGGACAGCCGCCGGCGAGACTGGGCCGGCGGCGCGCGTCGCGGTCGAGCCGGCAGCGGCCGATCGCAAAACCGCACCCGGGCCCGGGCCCGCGCCCGATCGCGATGCTGCAGCCGCCGCCGCGGCGGGCAGGCTGTCGCCGGCGGTATGGGTCACCGGGCTGACCGCGGTCGTCGCTCTGATCCTGTACTATTTTACCCGCACCGGCGGTGTGCGTTAGCGGCTGCACCCGGTCTGCGAACGCCTTGACCGGGAGCGCGCGCCGGCCCAAAACTCCGCCCAGCCGCCGCCGTCCGCCGACGGCCGTGATGTGCGATCCCGTGATTTGCGGTCCAGGGAGGGTTCGATGCAACAGACGGTGAGCCTCACCGTGAACGGCAAGCCGGTTTCGGCGACGGTCGAGGGCCGCACCCTGTTGGTGCAGCTGCTGCGCGAGCAGCTCGGGCTGACCGGCACTCATGTCGGCTGCGACACCAGCCAATGCGGCGCCTGCGTCGTCCATGTCGACGGCGAGGCGGTCAAGTCCTGCACGCTGCTGGCATTGCAGGCCGAGGGCCGCTCGGTGTTGACGATCGAGGGGGTGGCGACCGGCGACACCCTGCATCCGATGCAGGAGGCGTTTCGCAACAATCACGCGCTGCAATGCGGGTTCTGCACCCCCGGCATGGTCATGAGCGCGCTCGACCTGGTCAAGAACAACCCGAACCCGTCCGAGCGCCAGATCCGCGAATATCTCGAGGGCAATCTGTGCCGCTGCACCGGCTACCACAACATCGTGCTGGCGATCGCCGAGGGGGCGGCGGTGATGCGCGGCGAGGCGCCGCCGGCCAACGTCCATGGGGCGGCGGCGGAGTAAGGCGATGGCCACGGTCGGAACCCCGGTGCGGCGACGCGAGGATTACCGCTTCCTGACCGGACAGGGCACCTACACGGACGACATCGACCGGCCGCACCAGCTTCACGCCTACATCCTGCGCAGCCCGCACGCTCGTGCGCAGATCGCCGGCATCGATGTTTCCGCGGCGGCATCGGCCCCCGGGGTCGCCGCGATCTACACCGGCAAGGACATGATGGCCGACGGGGTCGGCGGGCTGCCCTGCGGCTGGCAGATTCATTCGAAAGACGGCTCGCCGATGGCCGAGCCGCCGCACCCGCCGCTGGCGCTCGACCATGTGCGCCATGTCGGCGACCCGGTCGCCGCGGTCATCGCCGAGACCTTGGCGCAGGCCCGCGAAGCCGCTGAACAAGTGCAGGTCGACTACGTGGATGAGCCGGCCGTCGTCGATCCCGCCGAGGCGCTGAAACCTGGGGCGCCGCAGGTCTTTGCCGACGTGCCGGGCAATCTTTGCTACGACTGGAGCCTCGGCGATCTCGCCGCGGTCGACGCCGCCTTCGCCAAGGCGTCACGGGTGGTCAAGCTCGACCTGGTCAACAACCGGCTCGTTCCCAACGCGATGGAGCCGCGCGCCGCGATCGGCGAGTTCGACCGCGCCACCGGCGACTACACGCTCTACACGACGAGCCAGAACCCGCATGTGATCCGCCTCTTGATGGGCGCCTTTGTACTGCACATCCCCGAGGCGAAATTGCGCGTCGTCGCTCCCGATGTCGGCGGCGGCTTCGGTTCAAAGATCTATCATTATGCCGAAGAGGCGATCGTCACCTGGGCGGCCGGCAAAGTCCGGCGCCCGGTCAAATGGACCGCCGAGCGCTCGGAAAGCTTTATGTCCGATGCGCATGGCCGCGACCACGTGACCCATGTCGAGCTGGCGCTCGACGCGCAGGCCAAGTTCTTGGCGCTGAAGGTCGCGACGATCGCCAATATGGGCGCGTATCTCTCCACCTTTGCGCCGTGCATCCCGACTTACCTCTACGGAACCCTGCTCGCCGGCACCTATACGACGCCCTCGATCTATGTCGAGACCAAGGCGGTGTTCACCCATACCGTCCCGGTCGACGCTTATCGCGGCGCCGGACGGCCCGAGGCGACGTTTCTGCTCGAACGGATCGTCGACCTCGCCGCCGACGAGATCGGCATGGACCCGGCCGAACTGCGCCGCCGCAATTTCATCCCGAAGGACGCGTACCCCTACCAGACCCCGGTCGCACTGCAATACGACAGCGGCGATTACGGGACGACTTTGGAGCTGGCGTTGAAGGCGGCCGACTATGCCGGCTTCGAGGCGCGGCGGCGCGATGCGATGGCCCGAGGCCAGCTGCGCGGCATCGGCATCGCCACCTATATCGAGGCCTGCGGCATTGCTCCCTCAGCCGTGGTCGGCTCGCTGGGGCGCGCGCCGGGCTCTATGAAAGCGCCGCAGTCCGGGTTCACCCGACCGGCAGTGTGTCGATCCTGACCGGCTCGCACAGCCACGGGCAGGGGCACGAGACGACGTTCTCGCAGCTGGTCGCCGACCGGCTCGGCATCCCGATCGACAGCATCGAGATCGTCCACGGCGACACCGCCAAGATCCCCTACGGCATGGGCACCTACGGCTCGCGCTCGTTGGCGGTTGGCGGCTCGGCGATCGTCCAGGCGATGGACAAGGTCGTCGCCAAGGGCCGCAAGATCGCCGCCCATCTGCTCGAAGCGGCCGAGGCCGATGTCGAGTTCGCCGATGGCAAGTTCTCGGTCGCCGGCACCGATCGCTCCAAAAGCTTCGGCGAGGTGGCGCTGACCGCCTATGTGCCGCACAACTATCCCGAAGATCTGGAGCCTGGGCTCGACGAGACGGCGTTCTACGACCCAAAAAACTTCACCTATCCGTCGGGCGCGCATATCGCCGAAATCGAGATCGACCCCGAGACCGGGCATGTCGAGATCGCCAACTTTACCGCGAGCGACGATTTCGGCCGTATCATCAACCCGATGATCGTCGCCGGCCAGGTCCATGGCGGGCTCGCCCAAGGGATCGGCCAGGCCTTGCTCGAGGGCTGCGTTTACGACAAGGAGACCGGCCAACTGCTGACCGGCTCCTACAACGACTACACGATGCCGCGGGCCGCCGACCTGCCCAGCTTTGCGTTGTCGACCAACGTCACCCTGTGCACGCACAACCCGCTGGGCGTCAAAGGCTGCGGCGAGGCCGGGGCGATCGGTGCGCCGGCGGCGATCACCAACGCGCTGGTCGATGCGCTGAAGCCGCTCGGGGTCCGGCACCTCGACATGCCGGCAACCCCGGAAAAGCTCTGGCGCCTCATCCAGCAGCACCGCCAGCCGCTCGCCGCGGAATAGGGAGAGCCCGATGTACGAATTCAACTATCACAAGCCCGCGAGCCTCGACGAGATCGCGAACCTGCTCGGCGCCAACGAGGACGCGAAGCTCGTCGCCGGCGGCATGACCCTGGTACCGACCTTGAAGCTGCGGCTCGCCCGCCCATCCGATCTGGTCGACCTCGCGGCGATCACCTCGCTGCGCGGCGTGACCGACGCCGGCGATGCGCTGGTGATCGGAGCAATGACGCGACACGGCGAGGTCCACAATTCGCCGGTCGTCAAACAGGCGATCCCCGGCCTCGCGGCGATGGCCGGCATGATCGGCGACCCGGCGGTGCGCAACCGCGGCACGATCGGCGGCTCGATCGCCAACAACGACCCGGCGGCGGACTATCCGGCCGCCCTCGTGGCGCTCGGCGCCACCGTGCACACCACCAAGCGCGAGATCGCTGCAGAGGATTTTTTCACCGGCATGTTCGAAACCGCGCTCGAACCCTCCGAGATCGTGACCGCGGTGCGGTTTCCCAAGCCGCAGACCTCATGCTACCAGAAATTCCGCAATCCGGCCTCGCGCTATGCGATCGTCGGCGTCTTTGTCGCGCGCACCTCGGGTGGCGTGCGCGTTGCCGTGACCGGCGCCGGTCCAAGCGTGTTCCGCGTCCCGGAGATGGAAGCCGCACTCGCGACATCCTTCACCCCCGACGCGATCAAGGACATTGCAATCCCCGATAACGGGCTCAATTCCGACATCCACGCCAGCGCCGAATACCGCGCCCACCTGGTGGGCGTCATGGCCCGCCGCGCCGTCGCCGCCTGCGCCTCGACAGGGTGATGGCACCGCCTGCCGTCTTCAGCGGGTCGCTTCCTGTCCGCCCCGGCTCGTCAGCGGTCACACCGGGATGTGATACACCCGACAGAAGGGTTGGATTGAGGACGCAACAGGAATCTGGAACGCTGGGTGATGGCTCGCGAGCGCATCAAGATCGATCCTGAGATCATGGTCGGTAAGCCGGTAATTCGCGGCACGCGCGTCCCGGTGGACCTGGTCTTGTGCAAGCTCGGGGCCGGCATGGCTCCCGAGGAGATCATTGCGGATCATCCAAAGCTGACCCTCGACGACGTTCGCGCAGCGCAGACTTTTGCCATCGATTACCCCGCAGACGAGGAAATTGTTTATCGTGAGAGAAGCTTTGTGCGCTGGCTCGTCGACGAATGCGTCGATGCGGGTCTTGTTGACCAGCTTCGCGCCGTCGGACACGAGGTAGCCTACGTTGCGGAGGTCGTGCCGGGCGTCACCGACCCGGAAGTGTTGCGGCGCGCCCGTGAGGAAGACAGAAGCCTGCTGACCGAAGACTGGGACGCCGCTGCCCGGCAATGCTACCAGACCGAACGGGGCACGTCGCCCCGCGTGGATCGGCCTAGATTGCTCCGGGCTACTCGGCCGCTTCCCGCACCGGGTGTCGCAGACCGGGCAGGTAATCCACGCTGACCGGCTGGTTCGTTTCGAACGGGCTCTTCAGGTCGAATTCCCTGGCCATTTCGCGCACCGCCGGAAATACCTCCTGCCCTAAAAGGCGGATACAGGTCTTGGCGTCCTGATGCGTGACAGTCCCGTCATTGCCCCAAAAGGCGAGAATGCCGGGGCGGGTCTCCTCGAGCAAAATGCGCAGTTTGGCGATCACCTGCTTTGGCGTGCCGGCGATGATCATCAATTCTTCGAGCTGTTTTTCCAAGGCTGGGCGGTAGCGCGGGTTTTTCGACCGTCCGGTGGCGAATTCGACAAAGGCGCGGCGGTTGTCGGGGCTCGAATAGCCCGAGGGCGTGCTCCACACCGGATGGGCCAAGCCGGTGAACTCGCCCTGCATCCACATGAATTGGCGGGCGTTCTGGATCGCCTTTTCCTCGGTCTCGGCGACATGGATCTGCTTTAAGAGGCCGTGATAATCGGGGCCGGGCGTAAAGCCGGCCTCGGCCGCCGCGTCGTCGTAGATCTGCCAGATCTGCTTGGTGCGGTCGATCGGCGTATTGAGCGCGATATAGGGATAGCCGCGCCCGGCCGCCCACAGGATCGTCTCCTTGCTGATGACCCCGGGGATCCACACCCGCGGATGCGGCTTCTGCAGTGGCACCGCCCAAGGGTTGACGACCCGGTGCTGGTAATGGGAGCCTTCCCAGCGGAACGGACCCTGCCGGGTCCAGGCGGCGACGACCAGGTCGTGCGCCTCCTGAAACCGCTCGCGGTTGAAGGCCGGGCTGACCCCGGCCGCGAGCTGCTCCTGACCGCCGCCGCGGACAAAGCCCGAAACGAGGCGGCCCCGCGAGATCATGTCGATCATCGACAGCTCCTCGGCCAGCCGCACCGGGTTCTCAGCCAAGGGCAGCGGGTTGCCGAGCAGCACGATCTTCGCCTCTTTGGTCGCCGCGGCGAGGATCGCGGCGAAGATGTTGCATTTCGCCTGCATGCAAAACGGCGCATTGTGATGCTCGTTCAGCATGAAGCCTTCGATGCCCATCTCCTCGGCGTAAATATAGTGCTCAAGATACTCGTTATAGAGCCGGCTGCCGGCGACCGGATCGAAGTATTTATTGGAGAACATCAGCGCCGTAGCCCCGAAATCCAACCCCTCCTGGGCCGGGTAGGCCGACATCGGCTGCTCGGTGAAGTACATCAGTTGCATGAGTTTCTCCGTCTCCGGCCTCGCCGCGCTCCGCCCGCAGCGCTCCGCGAAGTCTGTCACAAATCTCGCTGCCGGGCGTGGGTTTTTTGCTTCGCCATTTGCTCGGCGGAGAGTTGGGGAGCGATCGAAACGCCGGTCGCAGATCACGTCCCAAGAAGACGAACCGTGCCGGAAAGATGCGGCCGGCTCGCGGCGGATGCGAAGCTGCGGTCGGCGGTTACGACATGCGTCTGATGGCGCAGCGCCAGCGCCAGATAGAGGCAGTCATAGATCGGATGTCCGATTTCGATGGCGAGCTGTAGCGCCTGCTCGAGATGCGGCTCGATCGGGAGCGAGGGAATTCGGGGCTTTACGCAGATCGGAAAGCCACTCCACCGCTTCCCCGACAGCGATCTCACCGCGCTGAGCACGTCGCCACAGCGCGTTTGCCGCTTCGGCGAGCCACAAAGCGGGCGCGATCAGCTCCTCGTTGCGGAGTGCCACCGCCGCTGCGCTGTCAGGCTCGTCGAAAACCCATTTGAGGGCGACGGAGGCGTCGACGACAACGCTCAACGTTCGTCGCGGTCCTGGCGAATGAGGTCCTCCGACGGGACCGAGATCCGGCCGCGCGTCGCTTCGCGCAGCGCCGCGGCGCGCTCCCAAAACGCGGCGCGGCCGGCACGTAGGACTTCTTCCAAAATGATGCGGTGCTCGGCTTCGGCGCTGCGGCCGTGCTCGACGGCTCTGCGCTTTAGGGCCTCGACGACATCCTGGGGAACGTCTCGAACCAGCAGTTGGGCCATGCAAGCTCTCCCAAATGTTGCTATCAGATGATAGCGCCGGAGTGGTGGAAGTCCAGCGGGTCGAGGCCGGGGTGGCGACGCCGCGGCACGTGCATTAAATGTTGACCGTGGGCCCGAACCTGCGGGGTTACCCCGGGGCTTGCATTGTCCGCCCGCCCTCTCCCGACGGGAGGGGGATTTTGCTGCGATCGGATCGTTTTGATGGATGTTGCCTCCCCCTCCGCCAAGCTGCCCGCTGCAGTCGACGACACCTTGGCCATGCTCGGCAGCGCCGATTACATCGCCGACCGCAGCCTGGCGACGGCGGTGCACCTGGCGCTGCACCTGAAGCGGCCATTGTTCCTCGAAGGCGAGGCCGGGGTCGGCAAGACCGAGATCGCCAAGGTGTTGGCGAGCGCCCTCGGGCGCCGCCTGATCCGTCTGCAATGCTACGAGGGGCTCGATGTCGCCTCGGCGGTCTACGAATGGGACTATGCCCGGCAGATGATCGAGATCCGCCTCGCCGAAGCGGCCGATGAGGACCGCGGCGAGATCGAGAGCACGATCTTCTCCGACCGCTTTCTGATCAAACGGCCGCTCTTACAGGCGCTTGAGCCCGACATCGCCGGCGCTCCGGTATTGCTTATCGACGAGCTCGACCGCACCGACGAGCCGTTCGAAGCCTACCTGCTCGAGCTGCTCTCCGACTTTCAGGTGACGATCCCGGAAATCGGCACGATCCACGCCGCCGAGCCGCCGATCGTGATCATCACCTCGAACCGCACTCGCGAGATCCATGACGCGCTGAAGCGCCGCTGCTTTTATTACTGGGTCGATTACCCGAATGCGGCGCGCGAGCTCGAAATCCTTGCGCGCAAGGCGCCCGGCGCCAGCGAACACCTCTCGCGCGAGGTCGTCGGTTTCGTGCAAAGGCTGCGCACGATGGATCTGTTCAAATTGCCCGGCATCGCCGAGACAATCGACTGGACCGAAGCGCTGATGCAACTGGACGTGCTCGAGCTCAGCCCGCACGCGATCAACGACACGTTGGGCGTCTTGCTCAAGTACCAGGACGACATCGCCCGCCTGCAGGGCAGCGAAGCCGCGCGCCTCCTCGACCAGGTCAAGGCCGAAGCCGCGGCAGCAGGGTGACGCCGTGACCGCCGTCCCCCTCACCAGCCTCCCGCCGGATCGTAGTCCGGGGTCGGCACCCTCTCCCGCAATGCGGGAGAGGGTGGGACCCGGCGCGGTATCGACGGTAGGGTGAGGGCTGCCCGCAGAAATCATGTCGCAATCGTCTGAAGCCGGCGGGCGGCTGCTCGCCAATCTGATGCATTTTGCGCGCACTCTGCGCGCGGCGGGGCTGCCGGTTGGGCCGGGTAAGGTCATCGATGCGGTCGATGCGGTGCGGACGATCGGGATTACCGACCGGCGCGACTTCTACTGGACATTGCATGCGGTGTTCGTCAACCGGCCGGACCAGCGGCTGATTTTCGACCAGGCGTTTCACATCTTTTGGCGCAATCCTGATCTGTTGAAAAAGATGATGGGCCTGGTGCTGCCCGAAATGCGGGTTGAAGCCGAAGAAGACCGGGGCGCCGAGATGGCGCGGCGGCTGGCCGAGGCATTGCATCCGAACCAGCAGCAACCCGCCGGCGAGCCGGAGGAGACCGAAACCGAGATCGACGCGGTCATGACCTTTTCCGACCGCGAGCAATTGCGCGGCATGGATTTCGAGAAGATGTCGCTCGAAGAATTGGCCCGCGCCAAGGCCGCGATCGCGCGGCTGCGCCTGCCGGTCCAGGATGTGCCGACCCGCCGCTTCGCCCCCGACCGGCACGGCCGCCGCGCCGATCTGCGCGCGACGATGCGCGCCGCGTTGCGCTCGGGCGGCCTGATCGAGCTGAAGCGCAAGAGCCGGCGCCGGCGCCCGCCGCCGCTTGTCGTGTTGTGCGACATCTCCGGCTCGATGAGCCGCTACAGCCGGGTCTTCCTGCATTTCATGCACACGGTCACCAACGACCGCGACCGAGTTCTACGACTTCGTCTTTGGCACCCGGCTGACCAATATCACCCGCTATCTGCGCCACCGCGATGTCGATCTGGCGCTGGAGCGGGTCGGCGAGGCGGTCGCCGACTGGTCGGGCGGAACCCGCATCGGCCATTCGATCGCCGAGTTCAACCGGCTGTGGTCGCGCCGCCTGTTGGGCCAGGGGGCGATCGTGCTGCTGATCACCGACGGGCTCGACCGCGACGCCGGCGCCGGGCTCGCCCGCGAGATGGACCGGCTGCACCGCTCGTGCCGCAGGCTGATTTGGCTGAACCCGCTGTTGCGATATGAGGGGTTCGAGCCAAGATCTCTGGGGATGAAGGCGATGATGCCCTATGTCGACGAGTTCCGGCCGGTGCACAATCTGGAAAGTCTCGAAGCTTTGATCGCGGTGCTGAGCGCCCCGATCGCGCGGCGCGGCGCGGCAGTGTGGCAGCAGAACATAGAGAGGGCGGCATGAGCGACACGGCGGAAATCCTCGAACAGGCGGCGCGCTGGCGCGAAGCCGGGTCGGGCGTGGCGCTGGCGACCGTAGTCACCACCTGGGGCTCGTCGCCGCGGCCGGTCGGCGCCAAGCTCGCGGTCGACGACACGGGCGCGATGGTCGGCTCGGTGTCGGGCGGCTGCGTCGAGGGCGCGGTCGTCGAGCGAGGCGCTGGAAGCGATCCGCGACGGCAAGCCGCGGCTCCTCGATTTCGGCGTCAGCGACGACCAGGCTTGGGAGGTCGGCCTCGCCTGCGGCGGCAAGATCCAGGTCTTTGTCGAGCGCGTCGAATGAAGGGGCGTATCCTCGACCGCGTCGTCGCCGCCGGGCGCGAGCACCGTTCCGTCGTGCTCGCCACCGACATCGCCACCGGACGGCAAATGTTGCTCGACGGCGACGGCGCCGAGGGCGATCTGGCGCTCGACGAGGCCGCGCTCGATACAATGCGCGAGGCCTTGCGCGCCGACCGCAACCGCACGATCGAAACGCCGCAGGGGCGCGTCTTTGTCGAGGTGTTCAGCCCGCCGCGGCGCTGCTTTGTGGTCGGCGCCGTGCACGTCGCCCAGCCGCTGGTGCAGATGCTGGCGCTGGCCGATTACGCCGTCACCGTGATCGACCCGCGCCAGTCCTTTGCCACCGAGGCGCGTTTTCCGGGCGTCGAGCTGACCCAGGAATGGCCCGACGAGGCGCTCGAACGGCTGCATCCCGATCGCGCCTCGGCGGTGGTGACCTTGACCCACGACCCAAAGCTCGACGACCCGGCCTTGGCCGTGGCGTTGCGCTCGGGCTGCTTCTACATCGGCGCCCTCGGTTCGCGCCGCACTCACGCCGCGCGCTGTTCGCGGCTCAAGGAGCTGGGCTTCGCCGAGGATGACCTCGCGCGGATTCACGGCCCGATCGGGTTGGCGATCGGCGGGGTGTCGCCGGCCGAGGTGGCGATCTCGATCGTCGCCCAGATGACCCAGATCCTGCGCCACGCCCAGGCCGCGGAGGCGGCATGAGATTTGGCGAGGTTCCGGTCGCCGAGGCGGCGGGCGCGATCCTCGCGCACAGCCTGAAGCTCGGGACGACGGCGCTCAAGAAAGGGCGTGTGCTGTCGCCGGCCGATACCGAGCTGATTGCCGCCGCTGGCGTTTCGGAGATCACTGTCGCGCGCCTCGATCCGGACGACGTTCCGGAAGATGAAGCCGCGGAACGGATCGCCGTAGCGGCGGCCGGGCCCGGCATCTCGGTGGCGGCGCCGTTCACCGGACGCGCCAACCTCCATGCCGAGGGGCGCGGATTGCTGGTCTTCGCGAGGGAGCGGATCGATCGGCTCAACCTCGTCGACGAAGCGGTGACGCTCGGGACTCTGCCGGCGTTCGCCACGGTCGAGCCGAGGCAGATGGTTGCGACCGTAAAACTCATTCCGTTCGCCGCTCCCGAGGAAGCCGTAAAGGAATGCGTCAAGGCTGCCATTTCCGAAGGTCCGCTGCTGCGGCTGGCGCCGTTTCAAAATCTCTCGTTCGGGCTGATCCAAACACGCCTTCCCGGGCTCAAGGAAAGCATCCTCGACAAGACCCGCGAGGTCACAGTTGGGCGGCTGGCGGCGCTCGGCTGCAAGCTCGTCTTCGAGGAGCGCTGCGCCCATGCGAGCGGCGAATTGGCGGCGACCATCCGCGATGCGCTGGGCCGCGGCATCGACATTCTGCTGATCCACGGCGCCTCGGCGATCCTCGACCGACGCGATGTGATCCCGGCGGCGATCGTCGCCGCTGGCGGCCGGATCGACCATTTCGGCATGCCGGTCGACCCGGGCAATCTCTTGCTCCTCGGCCATGTCGGCGAGCGGGCGGTGCTGGGGCTGCCCGGCTGCGCCCGCTCCCCCAAGGTCAACGGCTTCGACTGGGTGCTGGAGCGGCTGGTCGCCGGATTGCCGGTCGGGGCGGCCGAGATCATGCGGATGGGGAGCGGTGGCCTCTTGGCCGAGATCCCGTCGCGGCCGTTGCCGCGGGCCGGGGCCCCGCCCGCCGCACTCCGGGAAAAACCGCAAGGCCTGCGCATCGGCGCGCTACTGCTGGCCGCCGGTCAATCGCGGCGGATGGGTGGGCCGAACAAGCTGCTCGCCGACATCGACGGCACTCCGATGGTGGCGCGGGTGGCGCAGCGGCTGCTCGCCTCGCGGGCGCGGCCGATCCTCGCCGTCTTGGGCAACAAGGCCGACGAGGTCGACGCCGCTCTCGGCAAGCTCCCGGTCGAGCGGGTGCGCAACCCCGACTTCGCCGACGGGCTGTCGAGCTCGCTGAGGCGCGGGATCGCGGCGCTGCCGCCCGATCTCGACGGCGCCCTCGTGTGCCTCGGCGACATGCCGCTCGTCGCCGGCCGGCACATCGACCGGCTGATCGCCGCGTTCAACCCGCTCGAAGGCCGTGCCATTATCGTGCCGACCCGGCATGGCAAGCGCGGCAACCCGGTGCTGTGGTCAAAGCGTTTCTTTTCCGAGATGGCCCGAATCGCCGGCGATGTCGGGGCCCGGCACCTGATTGGCGAGCACGCCGAGCTGGTCGCCGAGATCGAGATGGACGACGACGCGATCCTCGTCGACATCGACACCCCCGAGGCGCTCGACGCGCTGCGGGCAAAGGCAAAGCCGGCCGTGCAGCCAGGTTAGATCCGTGAAGGATATGGCAGCCGAGCGGAGTTCCTGTCGCCGTCCTACGAGGGACGGCTGCGAGACAACTGCGCCGAGCGCCTACCGCCGCATGGGGCTGATTTTCCTGTGGCCGCGGCGGGTGGTGCTGGCGCGGCGGGCTGGCATCGCGGCGTTGCTCACCTATGAAATTGGCCCAGTCGCGCGGCCCCGGACTGTTTTTGCCGGTCCCGCGACCCGGTGGGTCAGTGCTGCGAATTCGAGGTAGCCTGGCCGCCGCCGCCGCTCAACTCTTGCGGTTGTTGCTCGACCTTTTGCCGGGCGTGCTTGGTCGCCTCGTGATGGCCGACAGCACAGCCCGCTGCGGCGCCGAGTGCGCCATGATGGCCCGCCACATGCCCGGCGACCCCGCCGACCACGGCGCCCTTCAGGCACCCGGCCGCCTGCGCCGGCGCCCCAATCCAGCCGGCCGTTGCCAAGAACGCGACGGCTGCCGGCAACAACATAAATTTCATCCGAGTTTTCCTCCGCGGCACACGATGCTGGTGCCAGTGAAACAACGCCGGCGCATCCGGTCCGGTTCAATCCCGGGTTCCGGCAAGCCTCGGCGCCGCGCGATCCCCCCACGCCCTATGGCCGCGACAACCGGACCGCGAGCACCGACGCAATATAATGGATGGTAGCGGGAGAGGGATTTGAACCCCCGACCTTGGGATTATGATTCCCCTGCTCTAACCAGCTGAGCTATCCCGCCGCGCGGGCTCGGATATAGGAGATGGGCTGGTGAGGGTCAAGCCAGGGCCGCCCACCAGCCCCTCCCGCCGCCGGATCCAGCCGCCGCCGAGCAGCCGCTCGCCATCATAGAGGACGGCGGCCTGGCCGGGCGCCACCGCATAGGCCGGAGCAGCGAAAACGAGCTCGGCCTCGCCGGGCCGGGCGCCGGGGTAGAGGGTCGCCGGCATCGGCGGCTGCGCCGAGCGGAGCTTCGCCGCGAGCCTGACCCCGGCCGGGCTCGGCGGGTTCGGCATCAGCCAGTTGAGCTCCCCGAGCGACACCCGGGTTTCGGCCAGAGCCGCTCTGGGCCCGACGACGACCCGACGACCCTCGGCCTCGATCGCCAGCACGTGCAGCGGCTCCGCCGCGCCGATCCCGAGCCCCTTGCGCTGACCGACGGTGAAACGGGCGACGCCGCGATGCCGACCGAGCACGCGCCCGTCGCGATCGACGATGTCGCCCGGCTCTCCGGCCTCGGGCCGCAGCCGCTCGACAAGCCCGGCATAAGAACCCTGGGGGACAAAGCAGATGTCCTGGCTGTCCGGCTTGTCGGCGACCGCGAGGCGGAAACGCCGGGCCAGCGCGCGGGTCTCGTCCTTGGCGAGCCCGCCCAGCGGAAAGCGCAGAAAATCGAGCTCGGCGCGGGTCGTCGCAAACAGGAAATAGCTCTGGTCGCGGGCGCTGTCGCGGGCGCGGTGCAGCTCCGGCCCGGCGGGGCCGGTCACCCGCCGCACATAATGCCCGGTCGCCAGCGCCGCGGCGCCCAGATCGCGGGCGGTGGCGAGCAGATCGCGAAACTTGATCCGCTGGTTGCAGCGGATGCACGGCACCGGGGTTTCGCCGCGGCGATAGGATTCAGCGAAATCCTCGATCACCTGCGTGCGAAAGCGGCTCTCGTAATCGAGCACATAGTGGGCGATGCCGAGTCGCTCGGCGACGCGGGCGGCGTCGTGGATGTCCTGCCCGGCGCAGCACGTCCCCTTGCGCCCGAATGCGGTGCCGTGATCGTAAAGCTGCAAGCTGATGCCGATGACCTCGAAGCCGCGCTCGGCCAACAGGGCCGCGGCCACCGACGAGTCAACCCCGCCCGACATCGCGACCACGACCCGCTGGTCGGACGGACGGCCGGCGAGATCGACATCTTCGAGAAGATCTCTCATGCACGCGACTATAAGGACACCAAGCCGGCTTGCAACCGCTCGCCCGCCCCGCGCCCAGAGCCGATCAGTCGGCGAGAGCGCGCTCGATTGCAGCCGCCAACTCGTGGGTCCGATACGGCTTGTGGACAAACACCTCGTGCCGCCCCGGCAGGCGCTGCTTCAGTGCGGCGTGCCCGACATAACCTGAGGTGAACACGATTTTGACCCCGCGATCCAGCCGCCGGGCCTCCTCGGCCAAGGCCAGGCCGTCGAGCCTTCCCGGCATCACCAGATCGGTGAAGACGAGGTCGATCCCGCGCTCGGCCTTGAGGATCGCAAGGGCGGCATCACCGCTTGGCGCCACCACCGTCCGATAGCCGAGAAATTCGAGGAGATCGGCGGCGAGGTCGCGCAACTCGGGATCATCCTCGACGACGAGGACGCCGACCACCCCCGCCGTCTTGCGCACCCGAGAACTCCGACACCACACCCTCCGCTTGGTGACGCCCTAGCGCCACACTTTGTCAACACCGCGACCGCCGGCGAATTCCCGATCGAGACATGCCGACGCCGCGGCACTGGGCGGCGCTAATGCTCGACCGCGAGCCCCATCCGCCAGAAATCGGTCTCCAGCCTGGCGGCGGTGGCAAAGACGGCGGCGAGAGACGGAAAGCGGCCTTCGCCGCCGCGGCGCGCAAACTGCTCGTCGAGCGCGGTCTCGGCCTCGAGGGCGAGGTCCCGGTACTCGGCGCCGGCGTACATTTCGAGCCATTCTCGGTAGCGGTTGCCGTCGAGCCGGGTCGCGGGATCGGCGATGCGTTCGGCCGCGATCGCGGCGTAGCCGAGGACGCAGGGAGCGAGTGCCGTTTCGAGGTCGAGCCGGTCGCCGGCCAGACCGCGGTCGAGCACAAAACGGGTGTAGGCGATGGTCTCGATCGCCTCGGGCGCGGTCGTCATCGCCGCTTCGGACAGGCCCCAGCTGCGGCAGTAATCGATGTGCAGGCCGATCTCGACATCAAGGGTCGCGGCCACCATCCGCTGCGCCCGGCGCATCTCCGCGAGCGCGTCGGATTTATAGATCGCGAGGCCCCAGGCGCGCGCGAAATGGATCAGAAACAGATAGTCCTGGACCAGATAGCGCCGGAAACAGGCTTCCGGCAGTTCACCCTTGGCCAACAGCAGGACGAACTCGTGCCGGGTGTACGCGCGCCACGCATCGGCAGAAGCGGCGACCAATCGAGAAAAGAGTCCATCCGCCATACGCCGCACCGGCGGCTCAGCCGAGCAGCAAATTGCGGGTCGCGGCGGGCAGCCGCACCGTCAGCCCGTCGAGCTCCTCGGTGATGATGATCTGGCAGCCGAGCCGCGAAGTTTTGCCGAGATTGAACGCCAGATCGAGCATGTCCTCCTCGTCCTCGCTCGCCTCCTTCAGCAAATCGTACCATTCGGGGTCGACGAGGACGTGGCAGGTCGAGCAGGCGAGCGAGCCTTCGCACGCCCCCTCGATGTCGATGCCGTGGCGATGCGCGACCTCGAGCACCGAGAGTCCGAGCGGTGCTTCGACCTCGCGGCGGCTCCCGTCGCGCTCGATGAAAACCATCTTCGGCATCAGGTAAAATTTGTGCCCGGCTCGGCGCCCGGCTCCGGCCGGGGCGCCAAATCCTCGGCGAGGCGTGCCGCAGCGAGCACCGGCGCCATGCCCGACGGCAGCTCGGCCGCTGCGACGAGCCGCAGCACCACCAGCCCGGCCAGCACCGCAGCCTCGCTCAAACCTACCGCTTCGGCCTCGTCCGCCGCTGCGGCGACAACGATGACGGCATGCGTCGCCGGTTGGGCGAGCGCCCGCTCGGCCCGCAGGCGCGCCCCGGCGAACAGCTCCTCCCATTGCTCCCGGACGGCGGCGCGGGTGGGAACCGTCAAATCTTGCTCAAAGCCCTCGCGATCGGCCAGCACCGCGGCGTTGCCGCCAACCGACACCGCCACATGCGCACCGGGTCCGCTGACATCGATGGCGATCGCCATTCCCGGCGCGCTCGGATCACCCGGTCCGCCGTCCGGTTCCTCGATCTGAAACAGCTTCACGCGAAAACGACCGGACGGAGCTACACGTGAAAGGATTCGCCGCAGCCGCAGCGGCCTTTTTCGTTCGGATTGCGAAAGGTGAAGCCGTTCTGCAGCTTTTCCTCGACGTAATCCATCTCGGTGCCGAGGATGAACATGACCGCCTTCGGGTCGATCAGCACGGTGATGCCCTTGTCTTCGACGACCTCGTCGAACTTGCCCTTCTCATCGGCATATTCGAGCGTGTAGCTGAGCCCGGAGCAGCCGCGCGCGCGCACCCCGATCCGCACCCCGGCCGACGGCTTGCCGCGCTTGGCGAGCAATGCCTGGATCCGCTCCGCCGCGGCTTCCGTAACCGTCAAAGCCTGCGTTCTCGCCCTCATCCGCTTCTCCAACCGATGCTCTTCACGGTTATGTGGGTATCGCGCCGCGGTTCCGCTGCACTTTGCCGTCGCCGGCGAGCCGGGCCGCGGCCGCGGCCAGCGCGTCGACCGCGAAATCGACCTCTGCCGCGGTGTTGAAGCGGCCGAGCCCGATGCGGATCGCCGTATTGGCGACCGCGTCGGGAAGCCCGAGGGCGCGCAGCACGTAGGACGGCTCGACCGTCGCCGAGGTGCAGGCCGACCCGGTCGAGATTGCGATCGCCGGGCACGCCTCGATCAGCGCCGGCGCCTCGATCCCCGGAAAGCTCAGATTGAGATTGCCGGCGAGCCGCCGCTCGGCGTCGCCGTTGAGGCCGAGCCCGGGGACCCGCCGCACCAGACCCTGATAGAGCCGATCGCGCAGCTGATGCAGCCGCGCCGCCTCCTCCGCCATCTCGGCGCCGGCAATCGCCGCCGCCCGGCCGAGGCCGACACACAACGGCGTCGGCAGGGTCCCGGAGCGCAGCCCGCGCTCCTGCCCGCCGCCGTCGATCAGCGGCAACAATCGCACCCGCGGGCGACGCCGGACGTAAAGCGCGCCGACACCCTTTGGCCCATAGACCTTGTGGCCGGAAATCGACAGCAGGTCGATCCGCATGGCCTCGACATCGAGCGGGACCTTGCCCACGGCCTGGGCGGCGTCGCTGTGAAACAGCACGCCCTTTTTATGGCAAAGCGCGCCGATCTCGGCGAGCGGCTGGATCACCCCGATCTCGTTGTGCGCGGCCATAACCGAGACCAGCAGAGTGCGCTCGGTCAGCGCCGCCGCCAGCTTGCCAAGATCGACCAGCCCGTCCGGCTCGACCGGCAGATAGGTGACCTCAAACCCCTCGCGCGCGAGCTGCGCGCAGCTTTCGAGCACGCATTTGTGCTCGGTCGCCAGGGTCACGATGTGGTCGCGCAGCACGCCGCCCCGCCCATGCGCGCGGGCGAAATGCGCCGCCCCCTTGATCGCGAGATTGTTCGCTTCGGTCGCCCCCGAGGTGAACACGATCTCGCGCGGATCGGCATGGATCAGCGCTGCGACCTCCGACCGCGCCAGCTCGACGGCCTCGGCGGCGATCTGGCCATAGGCGTGGCTGCTGCTGTGCGGATTGCCGAAATGCTCGGTGAAATAAGGCAGAATCGCCTCGAGCACGCGCGGATCGACCCGTGTCGAGGACTGGTTGTCGAGATAGATCGGCAATATGTTTGCGGCCTCGCGCGGGAGCGCCTGGCCGAGTGTCGGGTTCATGCCGCGCGCACCTCTTCGGCACAGCCGCGCCGGCGGCGGTAGAGCGCCACCCAGGACTGCAGGAAATGGGACACATCGGCCTCGCTGGTGCTCCAGCCGAGGCTGACCCGAATCGTCGAGCGGGCGATGTCGGGTGCGGCTCCCATCGCCGCCAGCACATGGCTCGGTCCGACCTTACCCGACGAGCAGGCGGCCCCGGCGCTGACCATGACGCCGTCGAGATCGAGTGCGATGACCTGGGTTTCGGCGGCGAGGCCGGGCAGCGCGATGGCCGCAGTGTTGGGCAGGCGGGGTGCAGCGGCGCCGAGCACCACGGCCTCGGGCATCATCGCCGCGGCCTCGGCCTCCAAACCTTCGCGCAGGGCGCGGACACGATCATAGACCCCGAGCTGTACGAGCGCGGCCTCGGCAGCGGCGGCGAATCCGGCGATCCCCGGCAGGTTTTCGGTGCCGGCGCGGCGTCCCCGCTCCTGCCCGCCGCCATGCAGCAGCGGCAATAGATCGAGCCCAGGGATCACGACCAACGCGCCCACTCCGGGCGGGCCACCGAGCTTGTGCGCCGACAAGGTCAAAAGATCGGCGCCGGTCGCCGCCATGTCGAGCGGGATCTTGCCCGCAGCCTGCACCGCGTCGCAATGAAACAGTGCGCCGTGGGCATGGGCCATCGCGGCGATTTGCGCCACGGGCTGGATCACCCCGGTCTCGTTGTTGGCGAGCATGACCGAGACCAGCGCCGGCCGGGAATCCTCGAGCAGCAGAAATTCGAGCGCGTCGAACCGCACGACGCCATCGCCATCGACCGGGATCTCTTCGGCTTCGGGCGCCGCGCGCCGCACCGAATCATGCTCGACGGCCGAGACCAGGACGCGACCGCGCCCGGCGCCCGAGAGGGCCAGATGGTTCGCCTCGGTGCCGCCGCTGACAAAGACGACACCGCTGCCCACCGCACCGACCAGCGCCGCAACCGAGGCACGGGCACGTTCCACCTCGGCCCGCGCCGCCCGGCCCCAGCGGTGCACTGACGAGGGATTGCCGCTACGTCCCAGCGCCGCCGTTACGGCCGCCGCCGCTTCGGGGCGCAACGGCGCCGTGGCGTTCCAGTCGAGATAGGTTTCTCTCCGGGACATGGCGCGCGCTCGTCAGCTTCCGGTCGCAGCGGCGGCGCCAAGGATCTCGCAATGGATCCGTCCGCTGGTCCCGAGCACGCGGTGCTCGCAAACGTCAGCAAGCGAGACCGAGCTCAGGTATAGGTGGATCTGATTGCCGAGCTCCTCCCACAAATCATGGGTCAGGCAGCGGGTTTGGTTGCCGCGGCAGCCGACCGGCGCGCCCGGAGCGCAGCGTGTGGCGCGAATCGGCTCGTCGACCGCGCGGATGATGTCGGCGATGCGCACCTCGCCGCGGTCATGGGCCAAGAGATAGCCGCCGCCCGGCCCGCGCACGCTCTTGACGAGGCCTCCCTTGCGCAGCATCGCGAACAGCTGCTCGAGATAGGACAGCGAAATCTCCTGCCGCTCGGCGATCTCGGCGAGCGACACCGGATCGCCGCCGCTGTGCTGGGCCAGATCGACCATCGCCATGACGGCGTAGCGCCCCTTGGTGCTGAGCCTCATGCCGCGACCCTCAGGGTACGCGCTCGTTTTCGTCGGCGCCGTTGCCGTGGTGCGGCTCGGCCTGATCGACTCGCCGCGGGCCGCCGCGCACGAGATCGGCCTGCTCGAGCTCGGCCAGGCGCGCCCGCAGGCTCGTGACCTCGTCGAGCAGCCCGTTCAGCGCCCGCGCGATCGGATCGGGAATTTCCTCGCCAGGGATGCCGTAAGCCTGGAACACCGACTCGGACTGCTTCTCAGCGCCGCGTCTGGCAACCGGACGGGCCGAAGGACCGACCATCGTCACCCGATCGGGCACTTCCGACAGCACAACGGCCTGCGCTGCGATTCTCAGCGCCATCGCCGACGCGGAACGGGCCGAGGATCTGTGCGCCGGAGCCGACGATGACGCCGTTGCCGAGGGTCGGATGCCGCTTTCGACCATGTTCGCCGCGCTGAGGCGCCCTGCCGCCCAAGGGTCACGTCGTGATACAGCGTGCAGTCGTCGCCTATCTCTGCAGTCTCGCCGATCACAACCCCCATTCCATGGTCGATGAATAGCCGCTTGCCGATACGCGCCCCAGGATGGATTTCGATGCCGGTCAGCACCCGCCCGATATGTGACACGAAACGGCCAGCGAGAAGCCATCGATGCTGCCACAGCCAGTGCCCGAGCCGGTGAAACAACAGCACCTGAAACCCTGGGTAGCACAACACCACCTCGATCCGCGACCGGGCGGCGGGATCGCGGGCGAGCGTCGCGTCTATTTCGTCGCGCAGGTTTTTCAGCAGCATCGTTGTCACTATATTAACGTCTCTGGGGCGCTGCCGCCGCAGCGGATTTCGCCGCGCGGGCGCCGTGAACGAGCATATAATTGTCCGACAAAAATGATCAAGAATTGCGGACGCAGAGACAGCCGGCCGGGGTATCGGCGACCGAGCGGCATTCTGGGATATCGGCCCCGGTGCCGATTGGCGAATATCGGTTGGAACGACCATGCCTGACGTAATCATCAACGGCCCGGAGGGCCGGATCGAGGCGCGCTATCACCACAGCCGGGCACCGGCCTCGGCGATGGCTCTGGTGCTGCACCCGCATCCGCAGCACGGCGGCACGATGAACAACAAGCTCGTCTACGCGCTCTACCAGTCCTT
This sequence comes from uncultured Alphaproteobacteria bacterium, assembly GCA_963703665.1. Taxonomy (GTDB): domain Bacteria; phylum Pseudomonadota; class Alphaproteobacteria; order ATCC43930; family CGMCC-115725; genus AP-15. The sequence continues at coordinate 646,566 of CAVPFB010000004.1, forward strand.
CGTGCGCCACGGCTTTTCCACCCTGCGCTTTAACTTTCGCGGGGTCGGGCGCAGCCAGGGGAGCTTCGACCGCGGCGAGGGCGAGCTGTCCGACGCAGCCTCGGCGCTCGATTGGATGCAGACCTACAACCCCAATGCCGCGACCTGCTGGGTTGCCGGCTTTTCCTTCGGGGCGTGGATCGGCATGCAGCTGTTGATGCGGCGCCCCGAGATCGAGAGCTTCATCGCGATCGCTCCGCCCGCCAATATCTACGACTTCACTTTTCTGGCGCCCTGCCCGTCATCGGGCCTGATCCTGCAAGGCGACCAGGATACGGTGGTGCCCGTCGAACTCGGTGCAGAAGCTCGTCACCAAGTTGTCGCACCAGCGTGACATCAAGATCGATTTTCGCAAGATTGCCGGGCGCCGACCACTATTTCGCCGACAGTCTCGACACGATCACCAACCATGTCGACGGCTATATCCGCGATCACGCCCGCCTCGCCGAGAAGGCTCCGGTCACACCCCAGGGCCGCGGCGTCCGCGGACCGCGGTAGCGGGCTCAGTCGGCGAAGGGGTCGCGCACCAGCACCGTGTCGTCGCGCTCGGGGCTGGTCGACAACAGCGCCACCGGCGCGCCGATCAGCTCTTCGAGCCGGCGGATGTATTTGATCGCGGTCGCCGGCAGGTCCGCCCAGGAGCGCGCCCCGCGCGTGCTTTCGCGCCAGCCCTCGGCGGTTTCGTAGACCGGCTCGATCTCGGCCTGGGCGGTCATCCCGGCCGGGACGTAATCGTAGGTCTCGCCGCCGCGGCGATAGGCGGTGCAGAATCTCGATCTCGTCAAAGCCGTCGAGCACGTCGAGCTTGGTCAGCGCGATGCCGTCGATGCCGCCGGTCTTGATCGCCTGGCGCACCGCGACCGCGTCGAACCAGCCGCAGCGCCGCTTGCGTCCGGTGACGACGCCGAACTCGCGGCCGCGCTCGCCGAGCGTCTCGCCGACGCGTCGCTGAGCTCGGTCGGAAACGGCCCGCTGCCGACGCGCGTCGTGTAGGCCTTGGTGATGCCGAGCACGAAGCCGACCGCCGGCGGCGGCGATTCCCGACGCCGGCCGCGGCCTGCCCGGCGACCGTGTTCGACGAGGTCACGAACGGGTAGGTGCCGTGGTCGACGTCGAGCATCGCCCCTTGCGCGCCCTCGAACAGGATGCGCCTGCCCGCGGCTGCGGGCCTCGTCGAGCAGCCGCCAGACCGGCCCGGCATAGGGCAGGACGCGCGGCGCGATCTCCGCAGCGGCCGAGCAGCTCGCCGCGGTCGACCTCGGGCTCGCCGAGCCCGCGCAGCAGCGCGTTGTGGTGCAGCAGCACCTCGTCGACCCGCCATTCGAGCGCCTGCGCGTCGGCGAGGTCGCAGACCCGGATCGCCCGGCGCCCGACCTTGTCTTCGTAGGCCGGGCCGATGCCGCGCCCGGTGGTGCCGATCTTCTTGTCGCCGCGCCGTTCTTCGCGGGCGCGGTCGAGCGCGCCGTGCGAGGGCAGGATCAGCGCGGCGTTGTCGGCGAGCTTCAGGGTCTGCGGGCGAGATATCGAGCGCCCTTGCCCGCGCATCGTCTCGATCTCTTCGACCAGCGCCCAGGGATCGACGACGACGCCGTTGCCGATGATCGACAGTTTGCCCGGCCGCACCACCCCGGAGGGTAGCAGGCTCAGCTTGTACTCGATGTTGCCGACCACCAGGGTGTGGCCGGCATTGTGGCCGCCCTGAAAGCGCACCACGACATCGGCGCGCTCTGACAGCCAGTCGACGATCTTGCCCTTGCCCTCATCGCCCCATTGGGCGCCGACCACGACGACGTTACCCATCGGGCGCTCTCCCTCAGCCGAGCGCCAGCGGCTCGCCGTTTTCGAGGACATGGCTGCAACCGAGGCGGCGCGCCTCCGCCCGCCAATCGACGACGGGCTCGAGTGCGGCAACGGTGATCCAGCCCTGCTCGCGCAGTCGATGGGCGCGGCCCCGATCGGCGGCGAGCGGCAGCAGCAGGCGGCGGGGCGCCGGCATCTCCGGCAGCGTCCTGCAGGATCGTGTCGGTATAGAGCGTGAAGCCCGTCGCCGGCTCGGCCATGGCCGGGTCGCCGGCCTGATAGCGGCCGCCGCGGCCGAGTTCGCCGGTCGCCCCGCCGCCGGCGAAAAAGGTAAAGCTGATCCCGCTGTGGTATTCGAAGCCGCGGTTCTCGACCGGGTCGATCGTCGCCTTGAGCCGCGGCGCCGCCGCCGCGAGCCCGTCGAGCACGGTGCCCAGCCGCAGGTGTTCGGCGCGCGCGCGCGCCGGCAGATCCAGCCGGTCGAGGGCGGCGAGCGCGGCCGCCGCCGGACCGGCGGCGGCGAGCAGCCGCCCCAGGAATTCTCCGGCCTTCCCGGCGGTTTGCGCGACCGCGGCGGCATCCTTGCGGTCGAGCGCCGCGCGCAACGCCGCTGCTCGCTCGCCGTCGATGCCGAAAGCCGCGGTCACCGCCGGGACCAGGGTCGGCAGCGTGATGTCGACCGACAGATGCGGCACGCCGAGGGCGGCCAGCGCTGCGCCTGCGATTGCGATCGCTTCGACATCGGCGGCCGGCCCCGCGGCGCCGATCAGCTCGGCGCCGACCTGGCCGATCTGGCGCTCGGGGCGGATCTCCGAGCCTTTGACCCGCAGCACCTGGCCGGCATAGCTCAAGCGCAGCGGCCGCGCTGCGTTGCCGAGCCGGGTCGCGGCGATACGCGCGATCTGCGGGGTCATGTCGGCGCGCACCCCGATCATGCGGTGCGACCCGGGGTCCATCGTGCGAAAGGTGGCGGTGGCCATCGCCGCCCCCGCGCCCGACAGCAACGTGTCCTCGAATTCGACCAGCGGCGGCTTGACCCGCTGGTAGCCATGCGCGGCCAAGATCGCCATCAGCCGCGAAACGACCTGCGCCTCGATCTCGGCTTCGGGCGGCAGCAGATCGTGCATGCCGATGGGCAACAGCGCGGGGTGCGGGGTGTCGTTCATCCCGTCAGTTTGCACCACAGAGACACCGAGGTCAGATAGAAAACACCCTCAGCCCAAAACTCGAGCCATAGGGCAGCGACCTTCTCTGATGTCTCAAAGCCCTCCCCCTCGATCGGGGAGGGTTGGGGAGGTGGCGCCGCAAGGCCTCGGCGAACCGAAGAATTCGGTGGCCTTGGTCTTGCAGGAATTGGCTCCGTTCGATCTCCGACGGCGATGATCCGCCGTGTCGGCGTCGTCCACTTCGATGATCAGGGCGCGTCGCAGCAGACAAAATCGGCGACGTCGGCCCCGAGTGGCGCTTGCCGGCGACATCTATGCCCGTCGATTTGCCGCGACCGCAAGATGCACCAGATGTGCCTCTCGGCCTCGGTCATGTCGTCGTAGGGCTCACGCTCGGTTGCGGACGCCAGCGATTAGACGTTTTTTCACTGTCGCACCGGCATTCCGAAGTCGCCACCGCTCCCAACCCTTCCCCGTCGAGGGAGGGCAGACAATCGCCTTGACCCGGTTCGGCACAGCGGTCGCCCCGCATCCGGGTCAGAACCGCATCGCCTTGACCTGGATCACGTTGGGCAGTCCGCCGACAGTGTCGAGCAGCGCCGGGGTCAGCGCCTGATCGACCTCGACGAGGGCGATCGCGTCCCCTCCGGCCGCGGTCCGGCCAAGGTGAAAGGTGGCGATGTTGACCGAGGCGCCGCCGAGCGCCTGACCCAGCGCGCCGATAAACCCCGGCTTGTCGAGATTGCGCACAAACAGCATGTTGCCGCCGAGCTCGGCTTCGAGCGGGATGCCCTCGACCGAGACGAGGCGCGGCTTGTCGCCTCCGAACAAGGTGCCGGCGACCTCGCGCGGCCGGCGCTGGGCCGGCGGGCCGTTCGGGGTCACCACGACCCGGATCAGCGTCTGGTAATCGCCGGGCTCGGCGCGCCGCGTTTCGCTGACGCGGATGTTGCGGTCGCGGCAGATCACCGCCGCATTGACCATGTTGACGCTGGCGAGCTGCGGCGACAGCAGCGCCGTCAGCACGATCGCGGTCAACGGCTTGACGTTGAGCTCGGCGATCGCCCCTTCGTATTCGACCGCGACCGCGGCGATGCCGCTCTCGGTCAGCTGCCCGGCAAAGCTGCCGAGCTGCTCGGCGAGCTTGATGTACGGCTTGATCCGCTTGGCCTCCTCGGCCGAAAGCGAGGGCACATTGACCGCGTTCGAGACCGCCCCGGTCAGCAGGAAATCGGCGACCTGCTCGGCGATCTCGACTGCCACATTCTCCTGCGCCTCGGTCGTAGCGGCGCCGAGATGCGGGGTGGCGACGACATTGTCGCGGCCGAACAGCGGGTTCTTGCGCGCCGGCTCCTCGACAAAGACATCGATCGCCGCACCGGCGACATGGCCGCTGTCGAGGGCGGCGGCCAGGTCCTCCTCGACGACGAGGCCGCCGCGGGCGCAATTTACGAGGCGCACGCCGCGCTTCATCCGAGCGAGGGCGGCGGCGCCGATGATGTCTCTGGTCGCATCGGTCAGCGGCGTGTGCAGGGTGACAAAATCGGCGTTGGCCAGCAATTCGTCGAGCGGCACCTTTTCGACTCCAAGGTCGATGGCCCGCTCGGCCGAGAGGAACGGATCGTACGCCAAGACCTTCATGCGCAGCCCCAAGGCGCGCGCCGCGACCATCGAGCCGACATTGCCGCAGCCAATGAGGCCGAGCGTCTTGCCGGTCAGCTCCACCCCCATAAAGCGCGATTTCTCCCATTTTCCGGCCTGGGTCGAGCGGTCCGCCGCCGGGATTTGCCGGCACAGCGCGAACAGCATGGCGATCGCGTGCTCGGCCGCGGTCGTCGAGTTGCCGTAAGGCGTGTTCATGACGACGATGCCGCGCTGGGTCGCGGCGGCCACATCGATATTGTCGACACCGATCCCGGCCCGGCCGACGATCTTGAGCTTGGGCGCGCGGGCGATCAGCTCGGCGGTGACCTTGGTCGCCGAGCGCACCGCGAGCCCGTCATAGTCGGCGATCCGGGTTTTCAGCTCTTCGGCGCCGATCCCCGGTAGCAGATCGACCTCGACCCCGCGAGCCATCAGGATCTCCGCCGCGCGCGGGCTCAGATCATCGGAAATCAGCACCTTTGGCATTCGACACTCTTTCTCAAAAAAATAACGCTTTGACGCAGAGGCCGCGGAGGAAACGCAAAGGGCGCGAGGCGACCTGCTCTTTTGCGATCCTCGCGTGCCCCTTGGACACCTCGGCTTTGAAGCTACATTTTTTCTAGGCGGCTTTGGCGGCGCGGCGCTGCTCGTCCCAGGCCCAGTCCAGCCACGGCAGCAAGGCCTCGACATCGGCCGCCTCGACGGTGGCCCCGGTCCAGATCCGCAGGCCGGGCGGCGAGGCGCGATGGCTGGCAATGTCGTAGGCGGCGTCTTCCTTTTCGAGCCGCGCGGTCATCGTCCGCACGGTCGCGAAGCGCTCGTCGGGCGAGAGTGCCGTGAACCATGGGTCGGTGATCGTCAGCTGCGGCGAGGTGCACGAGATGGTGGCCGGGTCCTCGGCCAGGAACTCGACCCAAGGGGTGCGCTGCTCCCAGGCGGCGATCACCGCCAGGTTCCGTTCCGAGCGTGCGACCAGCCCGTCGAGCCCGCCGACGCTCTCGGCCCATTTGAGCGAATCGAGCGCGTCCTCGACGCACAGCATCGAGGGCGTGTTGATCGTCTCGCCCTGGAACACGCCCTTGATCAATTTGCCCTTGGCGGTCAGCCGGAACAGCTTGGGCAAGGGCCAGGGCGGGGTGTAGCTCTCGAGCCGCTCGACGGCGCGCGGCGACAAGGCCAGCATGCCGTGCGCGGCCTCGCCGCCGAGCGCCTTCTGCCACGACCAGGTGACCACATCGAGCTTGTCCCAGGGCAGCCGCATCGCAAACACTGCCGAAGTGGCGTCGCAGATTGCGAGGCCCCCGCGGTCGGCGGCGATCCAGTCGCCGTTCGGCACCCGCACGCCCGAGGTCGTGCCGTTCCACGGGAACACCACGTCGCGCGCCCAATCGACCTGGCGCAGATCGGGCAGCTTGCCGTAGGGCGCGTGCAGCACCCGCACATCGGCGAGCTTCAATTGCCTCACGTCCTCGACCCAGCCTTCGCCGAAATTCTCCCAGGCCAGCATGTCGACGCCGCGCGCGCCCAACAGCGACCACAATGCGATCTCGACCGCACCGGTATCCGAGGCGGCGACGACGCCGACCTGCCAATCGGCCGGGATACCGAGGATCGCGCGCGAGCGGGCGACGACCTCGACGATCCGCGCCTTGCCGATGCCGGAGCGGTGCGAGCGGCCGACCAGTGCCGCCTCCAATGCCGCCGCCGACCAGCCCGGCCGCTTGGCGCAAGGACCCGACGAGAAACAGGGGTTGCGTGGGCGCCGCGTCGGCTTCATCGCACCGTTCCTTAATAAATCAGGCGGCCCGTCCGGGAGGCGGTATCCCGCCGCGGAACTTATGATCGCGCTCGTGCCGCGTCAATGCGGCAGCGCAGCATTAAGTTTAAATCGCGGGAGGCGGGAGGCTATTTCTTTGCGGGAAATTACCCGCCGGATCACCCCAACGACGCATGGCGCGCCTGGTCAATGCGCATTACTAAGCTGGCTCAATATCTCATCGAGAGCGTTGTCGGCATTAAGCGCCCTCCGTCGCGCTTTTTGATATAGCTCAGCCATTCGATCCAGACCTTCCGGCTTAAGATCATCATCACTAAAGGAATCAACGGTCCTGCCCTCATAGTTTAAGATATGATCTACATACCCGAGAGTCCCATTTGCGTGTACCTGGGAAAGCGTTATAGAGTAATTGGTAAATGACACCTGAAACGTCTCAGACCACGCAGTTTCCCTCCAATCAAGCTGCCCCTCACCAGTCTTATCCATCAACTTGTCAATGAGCTGTAAATATTTTTTAGATGACATCAAATTTCTCTCTCGTCCAGCGCCGTCATTTCGATCAGAACGACCTGGAGCCTATCTATATCTCTGGAGAGCAACCGATTCAGTTCCGGGAAATCGGGCGAGCTTCTATCCGAACTTGCCCGTTCAAGGACTTCTGCCATCGTTGCCAATGTCGTGATCGCAGCCTGGATTTCTGTATCCATCGCCCGGGTGAGGAAGGTGCAAGTATCCTTACTCCGATTAACGCCTTTCGCAATGCCCCGTACCGATCAAGCAGGGGGTTCGATTCGGCCGACGCGATGGAGCCGCTTGATTTCCTCCATAATAGCAATTGCGGCTGAAAAGTCAGAGACCGTCTGGTAGCCGCGGATTACGCGTCGGGCCTCGTTCGCGGCGACTTCCGCTCGTTCAGCCGCTGATTTCGATCGCCGAACGTTCCAGACTGTTACGACAAACCCTACGATCGAAATGGCAACGCCGACGAGGCTGGCAAGGTCGCCGACTTGATTCTCTGCGATCCATCGAGATATGGACATTTGCCCTGCCGGCCAACTTATGGGCGAGGGCAGGCAACGTCAATGTGCGGCGGCACACACCGGACAACGACTCAGCCCTCCTGTCTGAGGCGGCTCGGCAGTAGTTCGCCGCGCTGTTCGAGGACCGGGTAGGCGGCGGCGGCGATGTGTGCGTTGATCCGTTTCAGGTCGCGCAGCATGTCGAGATGCAAGGCGCTGGTCTCGACGCTCTCGACCCGGCCGGCGCGGATGCGGGTGAAATGCGCCTCGGTCGCGCGCGCTTCGAGGTCGCGGAACACCTCCTTTTCGCCCAGCAATTCGCGCGCCGCGCGCACATCGCCGGTCATGAACACCGCGGCGGCCGTGCGCACGTTTGTCGCCAGACGGTGCAGCATCGCGTGAATCTCGGCCGCCCCCTCGGCCGAGAACGCCAGGCTGCGCTTCGCTCGTTTGGCGAGGTTCGCCGCCACGCCCCGTTCGGCGATGTCGCCGGCATGTTCGAGGTTGGTGATGAACGCGAGGATCTCCGTCAGCCGGCGGTCGTCCTCGGCGTCGAGCGATTCGTGATCGAGCGAGGTCAGATAGGCCTTGATCGCGCCGTTGAGCCGATCGAGCACATCGTCGAGCCGCCTGGTTTCGGCGATACGCTTGCGATCGCCGCGATCGAGCGCCTCCAGCACGGCGCGCAGCATCGTCTCCAAGACATCGGCCATGCGCAGCGCCTCGCGCGACGCGGCGGCCAAGGCGACCGCGGCGATTTCGAGGGCCGAGGAGTCGAGATATACCGGGCGCGACGGATCGGCCGGGACGGCGCTCGCCGGCAATATCCGCCTCAGCAAGCGGGCGAGCGGTCCCAGCGCCGGAAAGAACAGCGCCGCCGTCGCCAGGTTGAAGAAAGTGTGGAAATCGGCGACGGCGCGGGCGGCGTTCGGTTCGAACGAGACCAGCCGGGGGCCGATCACGCCGAGCAAGGCCAGCCCGAGGAGGCAGCCGACCACCCGGTTCAGCAGATTGCCGATCGGCAGCCGCCTGGCCGCCGGGTCGCCGCTGGAACCGGCCTCGAACAGCGGGTTCAAGGCGGTGCCGAGATTGGCGCCGAGGACCAGGGCAAAGGCCGCTTCCGGCGGCACCACCCCCTGCGCGGCAAACGACATGATCAACAGCACGATTGCGACGCTCGAATGCGCCGCCCAGGTGAACGCCGCGGCAATTATCACGGCGATCACCGGCACCGTCGCGACCGTGCCGAGCAGCAGCCGCAGGCTCGGCACATCCTCGTACGGCGTCAGGATGGTCAGCAGCTGACCGAGCGCGATCAACATCAGCCCGAGGCCGATGCCGACCCGCCCCAAATCGCGGGTGCGGGTGACCCCGCCGCGGCGGAACATCATGACCCCGATCAGGATGAACAGCGGCGCCACTCGCGTGATGTCGAACGACAGCAGCTGCACGATCAGGGTGGTGCCGAGATTGGCGCCGAGCATCGCAGCGAGCCCGGGCACCAGATCGACCAGCCCGCCGGCGGCGAAGCCGGTCACCATCAGCCCGGTCGCCGTGCTGCTCTGCAACACCGCGGTAATCCCGAGACCGGCCAGAAACGCCTTTGTCCGGCTGCCCAGCGCCGCCCCGAGAAGGCGCCGCAAATTCGGTCCGAACGCACGCTGGATCCCGCTCTGGACCATGTGCACGCCCCAGAGCAAGAGGGCGATCGATCCGGCGAGGTCGATGAGCGTCAAGGTCGCGTTCATTCTCGTCCTCCCCTGCGGAGGCTCGGGTCGGCAGGCCGCTGCAGGATTACTCCCGGCATGGCGCGAAACTCAACGCTGATGGGATCGCTTCCGTCGTTCATGGTGCCGGCGTCCGCCTTCCTGGACGAACGAGGCGGCCCGCGGCAATCTCGATTGTCGATGCTGTCCGAGGATGCGGCCTTCGAGCCATGCCCGTTTCAACGATTCCCCGCGCCACCGCGCGCGGCGCAGATCTGACCGTCCTGGTGCTCGGCGGGACCAGCGAGGGTCGCGAGATCGCGCGGGTTCTGGCCGACAAGCCCGGATTTCGCATCGTCAGCTCGCTCGCCGGTCGCACGGCGAGCCCGCGGCTGCCGCCCGGCGAAGTGCGGATCGGCGGGTTCGGCGGCGCCGACGGCCTTGCCGCCTATCTGCGCCTGCGCCGGATCGGCGCCGTCATCGACGCCACCCATCCGTTCGCCTCGACCATGGGCGCAAACGCCGACAAGGGTTGCCGGCAGGCCGGGGTGCCGCTGCTCCGGCTGGAGCGTCCGGCCTGGCGCCCGGTCGCCGGCGACGATTGGATTGAGGTCGACGATTGGGACGACGCCGCCGATGTGGTAGGTAAGACATTCCGGCGGGTGCTGCTCGCGCTCGGCCGACGCGAGCTCGCCCCCTTTGCCGCGCTCGGCCATGTCTGGTTCCTGGTGCGCTCGGTCGAGCCGCCGAACCCGACACCAGGTTTCGCCCTGGCCGAATTCCTGCTGGCCCGCGGGCCCTTCGCCCTCGACGGCGAACGCGATCTGCTGGCCGGGCGCCGCATCGATGCGATCGTGTGCCGCAACAGCGGCGGGTCGGCAGCGGATGCGAAGCTCGTCGCCGCCCGCGAACTCGGCGTTCCGGTGGTGATGAAGCGTCGCCCAGCGCGCCCGGATCTGCCGAATGCCGCCTCGGTCAGCGAGGCTGTGGCCTGGGTACGCGCGCTGCAGGCTCGTTGACGCTCGGCGCCGGGTCTTCGTACCGCCGCGGCGTATAGACCCACATCCCTCCATCGGCTCGCGGAAAGACCCGCGTCGCCGAGGAGCCGATGATGACCACAGTGCGCATGTCGGCATCCCTCGCCGACAGCTCGGCCAGCGACAAAACCCGGGTGCTTTCGCCAGGGCGGCCGAGATCGCGCCCCAGCACCACCGGCGTCGCCGGCATACGGTAGCGGCGAACGATCTCCACGGCGCGGCCGAGCTGCCAGGGGCGCGCGCGGGACACCGGATTGTACAGCGCCAGCACCAGGTCAGCCGCCGCGGCCAGCGCCAGCCGCTGCTCGATTACCGGCCACGGCTTCAGGTTGTCCGATAGCGACAGGGTGCAGAAATCATGCCCGAGCGGCGCCCCGGCGCGCGCCGCCGCCGCCTGCGCCGCCGAAACGCCCGGGATCACGACCAGCTCGACGCCATGCCACGCGCGATCGTCCGAACGGTCGAGCGCCTCCATGACCGCGCTGGCCATCGCAAAGATCCCGGGATCGCCGGACGACACGATCGCGACCTTGCGGCCGCGCGCCGCCAATGCCAGCGCCTGCCGCGCCCGGTCCATTTCCGCGCGATTGTCAGAGGCGTGGATCGTCTGCCCGTCGCGAAACGGGCCCGCCATCCGCAGATAGGTCTCGTAGCCGACGATGTCCTCGGCGCCGTCGAGCGCCAAGCGGGCTTCGGCGACCAGCCATGCGCCGCCGCCGGGACCGAGCCCGATCACCGCCAAATGCCCGCGGCTGCGGCCGAGAGCTTTCGCCGCGATCGGGGACGCGGCGATCGCCACCCCGACCGGCCCGTCGATCGCCGGAGACGCCACCGGATCTGGTACGGCACGGTCCAGGAAGACCAGCTCGCCTTCGGCGGGCTCCCGGTCAACCAGCGTCACAGCCTTCGACAGATTCCCGTCCGCCGCGAAGGGCAGCCGGGTGTGGGCGAGCCAGGGCGCATCGCCCGGCAGCCTGATCCGTTCGCCGGCGAGCAGATCCGGCATGAAGCGCCTGGCGTCGCCGGGGTTGCGCGGCTCCCAGCCTTTGGAATTTTCGAGCGCGGCGCCAAACCGCACCTCCCCGGCCGTGGTGATCGCGGGCACGGTGTGCAGAGCCTCGCCGATCCTGCGCGCCAGCGCGTTGACGCCGCGCAACCCGCCGAGCAATGGCACGATGGCGCTGCCGTCCTCGGCCACGGCGAGGACCGGCGGTTCCACCCGCTTGTCCGCCAGCAGCGGCGCGAGCGCGCGGACCACGATGCCGGCGGCGCAAAAGGCGACGATCGGCACATCGTTGTCGAACAGCTGCCGCAGGGCGCCGCCGATATCCGAGAAATCCGCGTCCGCCCCGGTCATCCGGCCGGAAAGCCCATGGATCACCGCAGCCTCCAGCGCGCGCTGAACGCGTCGCGCCGAAGCAAGGCTGCCGGCGCCGAGAATGAGGATCGCCGCAGTCGCGCCGCCTAACCCTGCCATCTGCGTCCGGGGATCAGGATCATCGAGAAATACGGCACGCTCTCCGGCTCGATCCGCCGGAGCGGCAGCGAGCGCTGGTTGCCCATCGTCGCCCGCTCGACATAGCGCGCGCGGTCGCCAAGGCCGAGGCGCATGACGACGCGCCGCACCTTCTCGAAATTTCTGCCGAGCTTCAGGATCGCCGCCGCATCGGCCTGCGCCAGGCGCGACGCCAGCTCCGCTTCGCCAAGCACCCCCGACAGCACGGCAAGGCTCTGGTTGCGATAGGCGAGCGGCGTGCCCAGCACCGCCGCGCCGGCGACAACCGAGCACACCCCGGGGACGATCTCGGTCGGGTAGCGATCGGCCAGCCGGTCGTGCAGGTACATGAATGAGCCGAAAAAAAACGGATCGCCCTCGCAGATGACCGCTACGTCTTGCCCCTGGCGGAGATATTCGACGAGGTTCTCGGCCGCCGTGTCATAGAAATCCGCGATGATCCGTTCATAGCACAATGGCGGCGGCAGATGTTCGGTCGTCACCGGAAAGACCAACGGCAGGACGGTTTGGTCGGGCCGCAGGTATTCCTCGACGATCGCAAAGGCGTAGCCCTTCTTGCCCTTCGCCGCGAGATAGGCGACGACCGGCGCCTCGCGCAGCCGGCGCACCGCCTTCAGCGTAATCAGCTCGGGATCGCCGGGGCCGACGCCGAGGCCCAGCAACCGGCCCGGCGGCGCCAACTACTCGCGCTCCGTGGCAAGCGCGTTGACCGCCGCCGCGGTCATGGCGCTGCCGCCGCGCCGCCCTCGGATTGCGATGAACGGCACGCCGCTTCTGTCCTCGGCCAGCATCTCTTTGGCTTCCGCGGCGCCGACGAACCCGACCGGAAAACCGATGATCAGCGCCGGCCTGGGGGCGCCCTCCTCCAGCATCTCCAGCAGGCGAAAGAGTGCCGTCGGTGCATTACCGATCGCCGCCACCGAGCCGGCCAAGTGCGGGCGCCACAGCTCCAGCGCCGCCGCCGCGCGGGTGTTGCCGAGCCGCCGGGCGAGCTCAGCCACCGACGGATCGCCGAGCGTGCAGAGGACGGCGTTGTTGGCCGGCAGGCGGGCCCGGGTGATGCCCGCGCCGACCATCCGCGAATCGCACAGGATCGGCGCACCCGAGGAGAGGGCCCGCCGCCCGGCCTCGGCGGCGTCGCGCGAAAACACCAGATCGGCGATCGCGTCGACCATGCCGCTCGCATGGGCCACTCTGACCGCCAGCGTTTCGAGACCGGCGGGAATGGCGCTCAGATCGGCCTCGGCGCGGATCGCGGCAAAGGAGCGCCGGTAGATTTCCGCGCCGTCGCGAAGGTAGTCGATCACGCGCCTCCTCCGATGGCGGGGGCGGATCGCGCGGGAGACAGTTCTCGCAGGCTCTCGGCGGCCTGCGACGCGGTCAGATCGCCGGCGACCGGACGCCCGAACCGGCTGCTCCCGTCGCTCGCCTCGACAAACATCTGGTAACGTCCCGGAGCCGAGGCGAGGAGCGTCACCTCGGCGACGCCGGGGCAGGCGCAGGATTTCGCGCAGCCGCTCAGGTGGATCGAGCGCCGCGGTCCCGGGGCAGCGCCGAGCATCCGGGCCAGCGCCAGCGCATCCGCCTTGGTGTCGGACCGCGCCCGCGCACACCCGGTCATCCCGGCGCAGGCGACCATCGAGGCCAGCGGATGACCCGGGGCGCAAATCAACCCCAGCCGCTCCAGAGCCTCGACCGCGCTCTGCGCAAATTCGCGCCGGACCGAGGGCAAAATGACGCTCTGCCATGGGGTCAGGCGGATGCTGCCGTCGCCGAGCTCTTCGGCGATCTCGGCCAGCCGCACCAGCATGTCGGGAGACAGGCGGCCGAGCGGCGGGACCGCGCCGACGAACGCCAGCCCTTGCTGACGCTGCTCCCTGACTCCGACATGGCCGAGCCGAGCCGGCATTTGGCGGCGCCAGGCTGCAATCTCGGCGCCGCGCTCGACCCCGCGCGGGAGCCGTTCGGCCAGGCGCTCAAAAAACCCGGCGCGGGAAGTCCGCTCGAACAGGTGCCGAAACCGGCTCACTGTGGGGTCGCGCCCGGCCTCTTCGGCAAACAGAGCGAGCGCCGCCGCGACGGCTTCGGCCACATGGTCCCAACCAACGGTGACGAACTGGGTCTCGTCCCCGGCCTCGGTCGGCGGGACCCCGGCCACGCCCAGCGCCATCTTGGTGCCGCCGGCCATGCTCGCCAGCCACAAATCGTGCGGGTGGGCCACCGCGGCGACGCTCTCGCCGCCATCGACCAGAACGCAGAGCTTGGGCGATGGCGCTCGGTGCCCGCCACCGCTTTGCAGCAGCCTCAGAAGAGCGCGCGCGATCGGCCGCGCATCGATGTCCTGCAACGGGTCGATGCCGGCCGTGGGGCTGGCCATGACGTTGCCGAGATCGTCCGCCTCCGGCCGCGCCGGCCCGAGCCCGGCATCGATCAGGCGGCAGATCAGCGCTGCCTCGACCACTGTGCGAATTCCGCGGATTTGCAGGTTCGCCCGGTTGGTCGCCTCGACGATCCCGTTGCCGAACCGGACGGCGGCCCCGGCAACGGCGCGCGCTTCGGCGGCGCGGAGATGCCCGAGCGGCAGCTTGATCCGGCAGATGCCGCCGTCGCGCGCGGCAACGATGCGGAACAGGCCGGGGCAGGCGGACCCGGCGAAGCCGCGCCGCGCACCGGCGCGCTCGTCGGCGATATCGAGGGACCCGTCGGCCATCGTCCCACTCCCGCGGCAGCGCTGGCCAGCGCGGGACCGGGCGTCGGTTGACCCGCCCAGCCGCCCGTCGGAACGCCCCCGTCCGGCGAGTTCGCACGTGACCCCGACCGGCGGCAGGTCTCCTGGCTCGCGGGTCCTCGCCTCTCGTCGCCTTCCCGGCGGCCGGGCCGCCAGTGGCTGTCGACGAACGGCTCGCCGCTTACAGTTGCGGGGGCAGCCACGGCCTTGGCGCTAAGCCGCACCGTGTTCCCTCTCGGGCCCTCGCGGGCACCGCCGATCGCCGCACACTAACATGATCGCACCGATTGTCGTAAATATCGTCGGACCGATTTCGTCGCTGCGCGCCGGCTTCGGAGCGCGGTGGCGTTAACGCAGCTCGCCGGGATGAACGCCCAGATGCAACCATGGCTCAGCCTGGTGGGGATCGGCGACGACGGCCTCGCCGGGCTCGGCGAGCCGGCCCGCGCGGCGCTCGTGGGGGCGCGCACCCTCTTCGGCGGACGGCGCCATCTGGCGCTGCTGCCCGACCCCCTTGCGCCCGGCGGGACGCAGCAGCGCATCCCTTGGCCGAGCCCCTTTGCGTCCGCCTTCGAGATATTGCTGGCGCGGCGCGGAACCCCGGTCTGCGTCCTGGCGAGCGGCGACCCGATGTGGTTCGGGATCGGCGCCAGCCTCGCCCGGATGCTGCCGGCCGAGGAGTTTCGCGTCTACCCGGCGCCGTCGTCTTTCACCCTGGCGGCGGCGCGGCTCGGCTGGCCGTTGCAGGATGCCGGCGCGCTGAGCGTGCACGGCCGGCCGCTCGAAGCCTTGCATCCGCAGATCCACCCGGACGCGCGTCTGCTGATCCTCAGCGAGAACGGGCAGACCCCGGCTGCGATCGCCCGGCTGCTGCGCGAGCGCGGGTTCGGGCCGAGCCGCCTCTGCGTCCTCGAGCATCTCGGCGGCCCGAGCGAACGCCGGCTCGAGGGCTATGCCGCCGACTGGCCATTCGAGCAGACTGCCGATCTCAACCTGGTGGCCGTGCATTGCCGGCCCGACCCCGACGCCGCGCGCCTCTCCACCCTCGCCGGGTTGGCGGATGCCGCCTTTGCGCATGACGGCCAGCTGACCAAGCGCCACGTGCGGGCGGCGACCCTGGCGCATCTGGCGCCGTCGCCGGGCGAATTCCTGTGGGATGTCGGCGCCGGCTGCGGCTCGATCGGGATCGAATGGATGCGCTGCCACCCGTCCTGCCGGGCGGTCGCGATCGAGGCCGACACCGAACGCTGCAGGCTGATCGAGCGGAACCGGCGGCAGCTGGGCGTGCCCGGCCTGCAGATCGTCAGCGGCCGCGCTCCCGAAATGCTCCGCGGCCTCGACCCGCCCGATGCGGTCTTTGTCGGCGGCGGCCTGACCGAACCCGACCTCTTGCGGCAATGCTGGGACGCTCTGCCGCCGGGCGGCCGCCTCGTCGCCAACGCCGTAACCCTGCAGAGCGAGACGATCCTCGCCGCCTGGCGCCAGCGCACCGGGGGCGAACTCGCCCGCATCTCGGTCGCCCATGCCGCCCCGCTCGGGCGTTTCGACGGCTGGCGCACCGCCATGCCGGTCACCATGCTGGCCGCGACCAAGCCCCCCGCCCCGCCCGCACCGCCCGACACCCGCTAGCGGGCGCGCCGATCTTCGCCCCGCGTGAGGCGGACCGTGCGGCAGGAACCTCATCGGCCGCTCTCCGCGCCGCCATTAACCCAATATTCATTCCCCTGCCGCCAACTTCGCCGGAGTGGCGGAGTCCGGACTTCATGCGCGGCGACATCGGCAGATTGCGACGGCTTTTCGGCGACCGGCGCGGCGCGATCAGCGTCTTGGCCGCCTTTGTCATGGTCGGCGTGATCGGCGTCTCGGCGCTCGCCCTCGAATACGGCCACGGCCTCCTGCAAAAGACCGAAAACCAGCGGGTGGCCGACCTCGCCGCCTACGCCGGCGCGCTGGTCTACGGCTCGACGACCTCCACCACCAGCGCCGAGAACGCCGCCAGCAGCATCGCCGTCCTCAACGGGCTGACCGCGACCCCTGCCCTGGTCAGCTCGCCGACCGGCGACGGCAACAACGCCGTCAAGGTCACCGTGACCAGCAATGTGCCGTTGCTTCTGGCCCGGGTCCTGACCACCAAGACGACGATGCCGGTCAGCGCCACCGCCTATGCCGAGGTCCAATCGAACGCGCCCGGCTGCGTCATCGCATTGAGCGGCAGCGGCACCGGCGTGTCGCTCAGCGGCGGCACCGCGATCACCGCCGATGACTGCGCCGTTGCCTCGAACAACGCGGTGACCCTGACCGGCGGCACCAAGATCACGGCGAAGAACGTCGATTACGGCACGAGCTACAGCACCAGCGGCGGCAGCAGCATCGTTCCGCCGTCCGGCACGTCCTCGGTAACGTACTCCAAGGTGACGACCTCGGACCCATTGAGCCCGAGCAGCGGCAGCCCCGGCAGCACCGAGGTCACCAGCGCCACCAGCCGCCTCGCTACGGTCGAGAGTCAAGCCGCCCCCAGCGCGCCGACCGTCCCTGCAGGTACGGCCGTAACGTTCGGCTACACCAAGGTGACAACGTTACCCACAAACTGTTCTGACGTCTACAGCTCCTCGGCCCATACGCTGACCTGTACCGGCACTGGCCCGTTCAATTTCGGGGCGATCTCGATCGGTGGCGGACTTTCGGTGACTGTCACGAACACTTCATCGGGTGCGACCTATAATTTTAGCGGTGTGATCAACGCCAACTCCACAAACGGGTTGATCTTCAATGGGGGGAGCGGCGCCATATACAACATAGCGGCGGGCATGGTCACCGGAGGGGGCGCCCCGATGAGCTTTAGCGCCGGCACATTTAACATCGGAACGACCTCGACCGGCCCTTGCCCTTCGGCCGGCTATAGCATCTGCAACGGCTCGACCCTGACGATCGGCGGCCCCAGCACTTTCGTATTGCAGGGTGGCATCTATAACGGCGGTGGCGCAACGCTGTCCGTCGGGAGCGGTAGCACAAACAGCTACAATATCGGCAAAGCCGGCGACTCTAATTCGATCAACGCCAGTACCAGCAAGTCGACGACCCTCGCCGATGCGACCGGCGCCGGCGACATCTTTCAGACGGCCGGCAATATCACGAGCGGTGGCGGCACGTGCCTGTGGATCCCCGCGGCTGCCGAGCACGACATCAACGGCTACATTTCGCTTGCCGGCGGAACAACCCTCGGTGCCGGCGTCTATACGGTGAGCGATTACGTCGCGTTCGGCTCCGGTGGTGGCGGCGCGGTCTCCTGCGGCGGCAGCGAGGTCGGCGTCATCGGCAGCGGCGTCACATTCGTGATCGGCGGTTCTGCGACGCCGTCCTCCGGCACCTGTTCCGGACAAGCATTCTGCGCGGCGGCAGGATACAGCTACGTTACGCTGACCGCCCCGGCCTCGGGATCTACCACGGCAAATCTGGTGGTAATTGGTCCCACTCCGCCATCAACGAGCACCGCCGGTGCCACCTTCGCCGAAGGTGCCACTAATGTGAACCTGTCCGGCGCGTTCTATTTCCCGCAGGGTCCGGTGACCATGAGCGGTGCCGGCACCATCAACAGCGGCGGAGGATGCCTGGAGCTGGTCGGCTCGCAGATCGCGCTCACCGGAGGCTCCGCCGCCACCAGCACCTGCAGCGGTCTGAGCGGCAGCAGCTTGGGCACCACCGTCACCCTGGTGCAGTAATGCCTCCTGTAATGTCGTTTTTTAGGGGCGCCGCGCGCGTTCACGCGTTTTCCCTCTCCGCCCGACGGGACAAAATGGACGACATCGCGTGAAGCGCCGAACAGTCGATCGGACGCCGCTCGCGCGCGTATTGCGGCTGCTGGCGGCGCGCGAGGACGCCGGGGTGGCGGCCATCGAATTCGCCATCTATGGCACCGTGTTTCTGATGATCGTCGCGGCGACGGTCGACATCGGGCTGCTGCTGTTCACCCAATCCGAGCTCGATGCCGCGGTCAGCGCCGGCGCCGAATACGCTGCGAACAGCGCGGCACTGGTCGCCTCCAATCCGAGCGGCCTCAACACCAACATCTCGGAGATCGTCAACAACGCCAACGGCACCGGCTGGGCGACCAGCACGGTCAACGTCAACAACGGCAACGACAGCACCGGCTGCTACTGCCCGACCGGCACGCCGGGCAATTGGACATGGGGCAGCACCGTGACCTGCGGCAGCGCCTGTTCCGGGGGCGGAGTTGGCGGTCAGTTCGTCACAATCACTGCGAGCACCACCATCTCGCCGATGTTCCCGACCTTCGGCTTTGTCCAGAGCGGCACGATCAGCCGCAGCGCCCTGGTCGAGACCCAATGAGCCGCCGCCGGCTCCGCTCGCTTTTCCGCGCCTGCGGCGGCGCCACCGCGGTCGAATTCGCCTTCGTGGCACCGTTGTTTCTGGCGCTGGTGTTCGGCACCGTCGAATTCGGCCGGTTGCTGTGGGTGAAAGAGGCCTTGCAGGAAACCGCGATCGCCGGCGCGCGGTGCGTCGCCATCGCTCAAGGCTCGAATCCGACCAGCAGCCCTTGCGCGTCGGGCGGGACCACGAGCTATGTCACGAAAGTCGCCAAAGCCTGGGGCCTGACGCTCGCGACGATAACCCCGAGCACGCCCACCAGCGGCGGCTGCGCCGGCCTCTCGCAAGTGACGCTGACCAGCACCTTCACCAGCGTCGCCCCGACCTTGGTCCAGCTCGGCGCCGGCGGCATTACCCTGACCGCATCGGCCTGCTACCCGAACAATTCCTGACGCCCGGAACGGTCGGAACCGGCCTGGTTTGCCGGTCTTCCCGCGCCGGCGCAGGGCGATCGGCCAAACGCGGGCCATACCGGCCGGGACAGGTCGGCCATCGCCGCCTCCCCGAACGCCGCGGCCAGGCGCCTAGTCTCGGCGACGCAGGAAATCGAGCAGCAATCTGCTGACTTCGGCGGACTGCTCCTGCTGCACCCAGTGGCCGGCGCCGGGGAGCAGATGGCAGCCGCGCATCTGGGTGCAGGCGGTGCCCTGCATGCGCTCGAAATTGCCGGGGCGCTGGTAGGTGCCCCAATCGCTGCTGCCGGCGACGAACATCGACGGCACGTCGATCGTGCGCCCGGAAAACAACTGCAATTCGCCATCGGCGAGCCCGGTGGTGCGGCTGCGATACCAGTTGAGCCCGCCCTGAAAGCCGTTGCGCTCGTATTCGCCGGCATAGACCGCGAGCTCGTCCTCGGGCAGCCAATGGCAAGCTGCGATCTCGGCCGCGGACGGCATCGCCGGCGCCACGGTCTCGGCCATGTTCCGATCGCGATCCATGATGTAATAGGTCGGCATCTTGGCCAATTCTTCGGCGCTCCACGAGGCGAGCGGGTGCGGCCGGTTGCCCTGCCAATCGGCGCTCTTGTAATGGAAATAGCCGCGCATGAAGGCGTGGACGCCCTGCGGGCAGCGCCGCATGTCGTCATTGGCCGGCCGCGTCGAATAGTACCATTGGTAATGCTTGCGCGGCCGCTCGAGCGCCGCCAATGCGTGATGAATGTCGGGTGCGGCTGCTGCACGCGCCGGCGCCGCGTCGGCGCTGTCGAAGGGCAAGGAGGGCGGCCCGGCAAAGGGCGCGCTCATCAACGCGACCGAACGGAACACATCCGGCCGCGCCAGTGCGCACCAGGCCGCGACCGAAGCGCCGAAATCATGGCCGGCCACCGCCGCGACCGTTCTATGGCCGAGCGCCGACACCAACCCCAGCGCATCCCGGACCGCATTCAGAATGCCGAACGGATGCAGATCGCCATCGTAATCGGCGCTCCATCCGGTGGTGCGGCCATAGCCGCGCTGGTCGGGGGCGACGACGTGAAACCCCGCCTCGGCCAAGGGCAGCATGATCTTGCGCCACGAATAGGCCAATTCCGGAAAGCCGTGCAGCAGCAGGATCGCGGGCCGGCCCCGCGGCGTAAAGCCGGCTTCCAGCACATGCATCCGCAGCCCGTTCACGTTGTCGACAAAACTCGCCCGCACCCCGGCCGGCAAAGCGGCGCTGTCGAACGGCGGCAATTCGGCCATCTTCACCTCCTGATCCGGTCATGCTCACGCGTCACGCCGGTGACAGCCGGTATCCGTGGCAGAAATGGGCCCGGCTTTCGAGCCTGTGAAGGAATTGAACTCGGCTGGATCGGCGTGGTGCGTCCCCCGCTTTCGCGAAGGCGAGCCCTTCGAGACAGCCGCTCCGTCGCTTCCCCAGGATGACGCGTCTGCTTTATGCTATCAACAGCGCACGTCGTGCTGAGGAGCGCCGTTGGGCGCGTCTCGAAGCACCCAGGATGTCGATGCCGGACTGCTCCGATCCCGAATTCCTTCACAGGCTCTTTCGCCGGGACGACGACGGCACGAGCCGACCAGCCGCGTGCGCCTTTCGAGCGCAAGGCCGGTCAAGTCTGCTTAAAGCAGCGGTTGGCATTTTCCCAGAACAATTTGCGCCTGATGTCCGGACCCAGGCTCGGCCATTCCAGGATCTTCTCGACCGAATGCGGGAACCACGATTTGTAATGCGGGTAATCGGAGCCGAACATCAGCACCCCGTCGCCCAAGGCGCCGGTGACCATGTTGAACATCGGCTCGTGCTCATGCGCCTCGATGTTGCAGAACACGCGGCCCGCAGCAAAATGCTCGCTCGGCAGGTGCTTGAGTTTCGCGGTGCGGCCGACATAGCTTACCTGCTCGTCCATGCGCCGGACCCAGAACGGCAGCCAGCCGAACCCGCATTCGAGGACGCATAGGCGCAGTCCCGGATGGCGGTCGAGGATGCCGCCGGCGAGAAACCCGGCCATGAACCGCATCGCACCCCAGGGATGCGAGCACAGCCGCGCCAGGTAGACATTGTCCCACATGTCCTCGTAGCCCGGGAAATAGGGCGGCGACCAGGTGAAGCTGTGATGCGCGACCGCCAGATCGTGCTCCGCGGCGGCGCGCCAGATCGGTTCGAGGTCGGGGTGGTCGACGGGGCGATCGTTATCGAGCAGCGGCTGTACCGCGACCGCCCATTTCGAATTGCCCCATTCGCGGATCTCGCGCACCGCCTCGACGACATCGCGGGTCGAGGCGACGATCGGGCCTTTCAGCCGGTCCGGATAGGGCCCGCAGAACGCGTGCATGTGGCGGTGGTAGGCGCGGATCAGCCCCACCTCGAGCGACACGTCGGGCAGGCCGACCACGCTGGTCCACACGCTCGGCACGAGAAAATGCACGTCCGACCCCTCGGCATCCATGTCGAGGACACGGTTGTCGGAGCGGTCGTCGACGACGCCGGGCGAGGGCCGCCGCTCGCCGCGCCACACCCGCCCGTCGGCCGATCCCGGCTGCGATTCGGCCTCGCCCAGGGTGCGCTCGTATTTCTTGCTGTCGAAGCGGTAGGTGTGGCGCTCGCCGCCATCGACGCTGCGCGACTTGATCGCGACGCGATAGGGAGCCAGATCGTCGAGCCGCTTGCGAAAGCTGGGATCGACGTATTTCTCCAGCACATCGGCCGCCCGGGTCGATATGGGTGTCGGTGTCGTAAACGCGAAAGCCGTCCTTCATCCTTCGCCCCCTCGCCCGGTTCGGCGCACGCCTACGCCATTGTGAACCGGCAGCTTGCGTCCCGTCCACGCCGTTGTGAGACGCATGGCACAATTGCTATATTGACAATATAAGTAATTTGTGTATGCTGCGGACAGGATCTAGCCTTCCCGGAAAGAGGCATGTTCAAGCTCGCCGAGCGCCGCGGCGGCAATGCCGGCCTTTATTGCGGGGCGGAGGGCTTGTTTCTCGGGGCCAATCCGCTGATCGCGCGTCGGCGCGACTTATCGAATACGAGCGGACGATCAAGGCGCAAGCCTTCTCGCCGCCGCCTATGGCTCGACCGAGGAAGCCGAAAGGCTGCGTCCGCGGCTGCGGCTGATCCGCTCGGCGTTGCAGGAAGGCGAGCACCGCCGCGCGATCGGGTGCCGGTCGGCTGCGTCCGATCGTAAGCGGGGCGGCGGCCTATCGCTCGCCGAGATAGCCCAAGGTCGGGAAATATGCCTGTGCCACCTGCGGCGGCATCGTCAGGATGGCAAAGGTGTTGGGCGCGAAATTCCAGCTCGCCGGCGGATAGCCCTGCGTCCAGCTGGCGACCCAATCGACCTGCAGATAATTCTGGGTCCCGGCCGCCAGCTGAAGGGTGGTCGACTGGTCGGTCGGAAGGCCAAAGGGCTGGACCGTGAACCGATAGGTTCCCGGCGCGAAGTCGCGGTAAAACTCGGTCCCCGGCGGGAGGGCTGCGACCGTCGCGCCGTTCGCGTAGATCAGCGGCGCTGCCGCCTGGACCGCGCCAAATTGCGGCGATACCGATCCGCGCAAAAACCAGACCCGTGCCGCTCCCGGTTTGACCGGCGGGACCTGCGCTTGCGATATGGTTGGAGCGGGCTGCGCACAACCGGCAAGTGCCAGCAAGCATAGACCGAGCATTCGCGGTATTGTCAGAAGGTATAGCCGCACGATCGTTCTCCCGTCGCAACCGGCCGAAGCGAGTGGGCCGCAACGTGTATTTGCGGCGGATCGGGCGGATGCCAAGGTGAGGCGCGATCACATCACGGTGAAGACGGCACGTCGGGACGGGGCGCCGTGCCGGCCGCGGGGCCGGCCGCCACTTCGATATTGCCGGACTCTTTCTGCCGTCCGGCTCGACCGCCAGCCCAGGCCAGGCCGCGCGCCTGGTCCGAGATCAACTTCGCGGTTACGCGAGCGCTGGCTTTTGTTGCGAGGAGACCGGAATCCGATACAGGTTCACGGCGTTTTCGAAGACCAGTTGGTTCAGCGCCGCTTTGCCCAGAGCCGCCTCGGCCGGAGCATGTCCCATCGCCTTGGAGTGCGGCCACGGGCTGTCGAGGCCCGGGAAGTCGCTGGCCCATAGGAAATTCCCTAAGCCAATTTCGGGCGCGCGCCGAAAACCGCCCTCCTCCTCGACCTCGAAGGTGAAGAAGACCTGGCGCTTGACGAACTCGGTCGGCTTGTCGGAAAGCGGGATGTCGGGCTTAAAGACCTGGGTCGGCCCGCCGAATTCGTACTCGCGGTCGAAGCGCCAGAACAGAAACGGGACCCAGCCGACGCCGGCCTCTTCGAGGACGAAGCGCACCTGGGGATGGCGGTCGCAGATGCCGGAGAACACCACGGCGCTCATCAATTCGGCCATCAGCCCCATCGGGAAATTGGCAACCCGCATCAGCGCCTGGTTGCGCGGTTCGAGACCCGCGACCCCGACGCCGATCTGGCGCGACCCGCCGCTCGGGTTGGCGTGCAGGTTGACCGGCAGACGCGTCTCCGCGGCAGCCGCCCAGACCGGCTCCCACATCTGGTGGATGACCGGTTCAGGAGCGTTCGCCCAGTCGAAGATGACCCCGGTCGGCAGGCCGAACTCCGCCACCCGCAGCAATTCCGCGACGGCCTCCTCTGGCGTCTGGCAGGGTAATGGGAGAAGCATGATGAACCGGCCGTTCGACTCCTCGTAGAGTTCCCGCGCCCAGTCGTTGACCGCACGAACGCACGCCGCGCGCAGCTCGGGGTTCTTGATCGCCGATATCTGCTCGTAGGGACCGTTGACGAGCTCGGCATCCACTCCGTCCCGGTCCATGTCTTCGCAGCGATATTTGGCATTTGCGGCGCGGAAGATGCCGGGCTCGGGCTCCTCTGGCAAGCCCGCCCGCGTGTAGCAGTTGACCGGCCCCCGGCCCGACGCCGGCCCAGCCGACCCCGCTCCACGGGCGTCCCTCGACGATCCACTGTCGGGTGCCGTCCGCGCCCCGCACGACCCTCGGCGCCGTCATCCTGGAATTTTCGCGGCAGGCGCTTCGTCCACAAATCGAACGGAAGGTGCATCAGCCGGCAATGACCATCCGCGGATACCACACCAAATCTCTTCTCCATCGGCGCGTCTCCTCTCGATCGGGTTGAAGCTCTTGGACCGTTACCGACGCGTTGTTTCTCTCGGGCTTCGCTCAGGGTCCGCCGATCCGCCAAGTTTGCCGAAAATATGTTGCAACGTGCCGCTCAGGCCGCGACGCGAGCGGACTCACCAGCGCCGGGCGTTTGCTGCGGAATTCGGTCGCCTTTTCGAAGGCGTCGGCGATGCGGAACACGGTCGGCTCCTGGAACGGCTTGCCGACGAGCTGGATCGCTACCGGCAATCCGCCCTCGCCAAAGCCCGAGCAGATCGAGATCGCCGGGTAGCCGGCGACGTTGAACGGCATCGTGAAGCTCGGCGTTCGAACATGTCCCATTTCGGCAGGGCGTCGATCTTTGGCGCCTCGGCGGGCTGGGCGGCGGTCAGCACGACATCGAGCCCGGTCATCGCCCGTTGCAATTGCGGCGCGCAACTCGCGCCGCCGCCGCACCGCCTGGACATAATCGACCCCCGACACGAAGGCGCCGAGCATCAGCCGGCGCTGCACGCGCTCGCCGAAATCGCCGAGCCGGGTGCGCGCCCATTCCTCATAGGCCGCGGCACGCTCGACGATCGAGATCAGCGAGCCGCAGGCCATCCAATCCTGCAACGGCGACAATTGCACCTCGCGGATTTCGGCGCCGAGCCCGCGGAAGCGTCGCGATCGCCTCGTCGATGCCGCGCCGGGTGCCGGCGCTGACCTGGTAGTCGGTCTCGTGGAAATGGTGGATCACGCCGATCTTGAGCCCCTTGATCCCGCTGCCGAGCTGAGCCGCGTAATCGGGTACCGGGCGATCGGCGCTCGCCGGGTCGCGCGGATCGTGGCCGGCCAATGCCTGCAGCATCAGCGCGCAATCCTCGGCGGTCCACGCCATCGGGCCGATATGGTCGAGGTGTAGGCGGCGGGGGCGACCCCGGCGCGGCTGACGAGGCCGTAGGTCGGCTTGATCCCGGCGATGCCGCACAAGGCCGCCGGACCGCGGATCGAGCCGCCGGTGTCGGTGCCGATGCCGCCGAGGATCAGCCCGGCGGCGACCCCGGCGCCGGTGCCGCTGCTGCTGCCGGCGGTGAAGTGATCGGGGTTCCACGGGTTGCGCGCCGGCGGCCAGGGCAGATCGAAGCTCGGCCCGCCATCGGCGAATTCGTGGGTCGTCGTCTTGCCGATCAGCACGGTGCCGGCGGCGGCGAGCTTTTCGGCGCAGGCGGCGTCGGCATCGGGGATGTTGTCGGCGAGGATCTTCGACTGGCAGGTGGTCGGGATGCCCTTGGTGTCGACGATGTCCTTGAGCCCGATCGGGATGCCGTGCAACGGCCCCTTCGGGCCGTCGGCCATGATCGCCCGCTCGGCGGCGCGGGCCTCGGCCAGCGCGCGCTCTTCGGTCAGATGGATAAAGGCGTGCAGCCGGTCGTCGAGCGCGTGCACGCGGTCGAGGCAGGCGCGGGTCAGCTCGACCGGCGACAGGCGCTTTGCCGCGATCAGCCGCGCGGCCTCGGCGATGGTCGGGATCGCGCCGCTCATGCCAGATCCTCCTCGGTGAAGCCATAGGTCAGCGCCGGCTCGGCCATGCGCCCGCGCGGCTGGCGCACCCGCGCGGCCATCGCCGCGACGCCGGCATAGACCGCCTTCAGTTCGGCCTTTTGCGCATCGCTGAGGCTGAGCCCGGCGCGGGCCAGCAGAAAATCGAGCGCCTCGTCCGAGACTTCCAAAGGCATCGGCGTCGCCTCCCGTTGCTGGTCGTTCGCGAAAAAATCCTGCCATCGCGGCTCTTATGCCGCGATCGCACGGCGTTCCTCCCAGACCGGACCGCGCCCGCCGGCCGCACATGCGCCAAGCGGGCGAGACGCCCAGCTGACTACGCGCTTACCCCGGTTGGCAGCTGCCCGCCGCGGCCGCGGGGCAAGGTGTGAAGCTTCAGCTCGACCGGGTTGCCGAGCCAGATCGCGTAACCGCTGTGGTCCTCCACCGCGTCCGTGGTCAGCGGGTGAACCAGCACGTCGAGCCCTTCGCGATTCAGCATCAGATAAGGCACGACATGCTCGAACTGGTCGGGCTTGAAGATAACCAGAGCATTGGAGATCGGGTGCGGTCCCCGCGGCGTGTCGCGGAACTCTTCGATCTCGACCTCGAACTTCTCGGCGACCGCACCGCACACCCGCTCGGCGACGGCGCGCGTCTTGGTCGGGTCGTAATAGATGTGGGCGTGATAGCCCAAATTCGCGACGGATTGCGTGGTCTTCTCGGTCATCGGCTGCTCCTCCCTGGAGGTTGCAATGCGTGCGGCATTCTTTGCACAGCGATATCCGAAAGTCGATTCCGCCGACGAAGGGTAGTGTCCCGGTTTGAATTTCGGCTTCCGACCCGTAGCGACTTTGGGCGCTGCGACCGCCCCCTTCCCGTATGCTAGTTGACGGCGACGATCCCATTGCTCGTAGGATTGGAGAAATCGGATGCGACGACGCCAGTTCCTCGCGCTGCTCGGCGCTGCCGGGGCAGCGTGGCCTCATGGCGCACGCGCGCAGCAATCGGTGCGTCACATCGCCGTGCTCCTGCCCTCGGCCGAAGACGATCCGCTCAACTCAACCCTTGCCGCATTCGAGCACGGCCTCGCGCAGCGAGAATGGATAGTCGGCCGCAACGTTCAAATCGACTATCGCTGGGCTATCGACAGCGCCGACAAGACCAAGGCCGCCATCGCCGAGTTGCGGGCACACCCGCCTGACGTCATGGTAGCTATGACCAGCGGAACCGTGGCGGCGCTGCAGAAGGCGATGCCGACGATACCGATCGTTTTCGTGACGATATATGAACCCGTCGCGCAAGGCTTCGTGGAAAGTCTCGCACATCCGGGCGGCAATGCCACCGGCTTCACCATGCCGCCGGCTACGATCGGGGGGAAATGGCTGGAGCTGCTCTCGGAGATGGCACCAGCCGTCACCCGCGTCGCCTATATGTGCAACCCGAGCAATCCAGGCCCGTTACAGCCCTATGCTGCCGTGGAGGCGGCCGCGCACAACCATGCCGTTACAGCCGCATTGGCGGCGGTTCACAGCGCGGCGGAGATCGAGACCGCGATGACGACATTGGCCCGTGAGCCGGGCGGCGGACTGATCGTGCCGCCGGACGGCTTCCTGGAGAGGCAAAGCAAGCTGATTATCGAACTCGCGGCGCGCGAAAAGCTGCCTGCGATCTACGGGTTTGCATCTTTCGCTGCGCAAGGCGGCTTGGCTTCATATGGCATCTCGCTGTCGGAGCAACTCCGCCAGGCTGGCGTGTACGTCGGTCGCATTCTGGGTGGCCAGAAACCCGCGGACCTGCCGGTGCAGCTGCCGTCCCAATACGAATTGGTGATTAATCTCAAAGCCGCCAAGGCGCTCGGCCTGCACATTCTGCCCACCGTGCTCGCCAGCGCCGATAAGGTGATCGAGTGAGGGCGGCAACTTCAGTTTTGGCGCTTGCGAGACGCTGGTGATCGAAGAGCGAACGGCCGCTTCCCCTCTGCGGAAATTCAAACTGAGCCATTACCGACCGAACCCGCTGGAAGTCGCTCGCCGTGCGAGGCGGATCGCCTCGGCGGCTACGCCGCGAGGCGCATTCGTTGCCGCACCATATCGGCCGTGCGCTCGCCCGATCATCACCGTCGCCGCATTGGTGTTGCCGGCCGTTCCGGAAACTTTTCACAAGCCTTCGGCAAGTGATCCAGCGGCATGTGTTTGAGAGTCAAATGCGGTGAGTGGGTTAAATTCTACTTCTTCCTCATTAGGAGCGTAAACGTGCAATACGCGTTGTCGACTTCACCTACAAAGATGTCTCCCTGCATTTTTCCATTCAGTCGGACGCCTCCGGAAAACGTGGTTCCGAACGCTGCTATCACACCGTCATTGCTTACCGTCCCGGTCACACGAACATTTCTTGGGGTGAAAAATTGGACTTGAGCGTCCTTGATTGTTAGGCTTCTGCTGTAGTCGAGCAATCTGCAAGGAGTTGATTGTGCGGCAAGGTGGAGTCTACCTGCGAGGCCGGTAACATTTTCCTGTTTTATCGTTTTTATCGCGAGAGAGCCTGTGTACGCTCCATCATATTTCTGAAGGGGAACGGGAGGACTGGACTGCGCTCTTGCGGTATCTGTTTTCGCACTAACGATAACGCCTATAGCCATGCACAATGCATATGCGGCCAACCTCTTGGCAGTGTAGGGGCGTATCATCATCGGCATCTCTCAGATGAATTGTTCCTAAGCGGGCGCTGATGCAATGATCGCGCAATAGGGGAGAGCACGGGCCGCGTCACGGCAAGGTTGTCGATACCGTCACGCGGCCAGCCTGAGTTTCTGCCGCACCATGTCGGCGGCGCGTTCGCCGATCATGATCGTCGCGGCGTTGGTGTTGCCGGAGACGACGCTCGGCATGATCGAGGCGTCGGCGACGCGCAGACCTTCGAGCCCATGCACCCGCAGTTCGCGGATCGACCACCGCCATCGCATCGACCCCCATCTTGCAGGTGCTGGTCGGGTGGTAGACGGTGCCGCCGCGCCGCCGCGCGTAGTCCAATAATTGGTCGTCGCTCTCGATCGCCGGGCCCGGCTGGAATTCGCACTCGACAAAGCGCTGCATCTGTGGCGTCGCCATGACCCGGCGCAGCAGCTTGAGCCCGTCGACGATGGTCTGCTGGTCGGTCGGGGTCGCCAGATAGTTCGGGAAGACCGCCGGCGGCGCCGGGTTGGCGCTCTTCAGCTCGATCCGGCCGCGGCTTTCCGGCCGCAGCTGATAGACGATCGTGGTAAACCCCGACCACGGATGCAGCCCGTCCTGCGGCCGGTCGGCGCTGAACGGCGAGCACGAGCATTTGATGTCGGCCGAGGCCAATTCCGGCCGGGTGCGGGCGAACAAGGCTGCCGGCGAGGTGCCCATCGCCAATGGGCCGGTCTTGAACGTGTAATATTGCAGCCCCGCTTTGAGCTTTTTGAGATTGCTCTGCATCACGTCGTTGACGGTGATCGGCAATGCGCATTTGAATTTCAACGGTGCCGAGTAGTGGTCCTGCAGGCTCTGCCCGACCCCCGGCAGGTGATGCACGACCGGGACGCCGTGCGCGACCAGGTGCTCGGCCTGACCGATGCCCGACAGCAGCAATAATTGCGGCGAGTTGACCGCTCCGCCGCACAAAATGACCTCGCTCGCAGCCCGCGCTGTGCGGGTCTCGCCGTTGAGCCGGAACACCACGCCCGTCGCTCGCCGCCCATCAAAAATAATCTTTTCGGTCAGCGCGTTGGTGACGACGCGCAGATTGGGACGGGTCATCGCCGGGCGCAGATAGCCGACCGCGGTCGAGCAGCGCCGGCCGTTTCGCGTCGTCGTCTGGTGATAGCCGACGCCGTCCTGGCCGGCGCCGTTGAAGTCGTTGTTGCGCGGAAAGCCCAAAGCGACACGCGCCCTCGATAAACGCCTCGCAGATCGGGTGCTTGTCAGGGACGTCGGAGACGCAGAGCGGCCCGCCGGTGCCGTGCCACGCGTCGGCGCCGCGGGTCTGGTGCTCGGAGCGCTTGAAATACGGCAAGCACGTCGTCGAACGACCAGCCGGTGTTGCCGAGCTGGCGCCAATGGTCGAAATCCTCGGCCTGGCCGCGGATGTAGACCATGCCGTTGATCGAGGACGAGCCGCCGAGGACCTTGCCGCGCGGCCAGAACACGCGCGGTCGGCCGCACCCGGGTCGGGCTCGGTCTCGTAGCACCAGTTGACGCTCGGATCGGCAAAGGTCTTGCCAAAGCCCAACGGGATGTGGATCCAGCGGTTCTTGTCCTCGCCGCCGGCTTCGAGCAGCAGGACCCGCGTCGCCGGGTCCTCGCTCAACCGCGCCGCGATCGCGCACCCGGCCGACCCCGCGCCGATCACGACGAAATCGGCGTCGAACACATCCCGCTGCCCGGTCATCTGATTGTCCCTTTCCTCTCGCGATCGCGACTATAATCGCCCTGCCGATCGGGAAAAATCGATTCGAGGGAGGAATAGCCATGTCGGTTTACCGCTTTGCCCGGGCCGCTCATCGTTTTGCCTGGGCCGCGCTCGCCGTATCGCTCGCCGCACCCGCCAGCGCCCAACTGCTCGACCACAAGGACATCTCCCTGGCCACGGCTTTGACCATCGCCACCACCGCCGCCGACACCTGCAAGGCCGAGGGTAATCGCGTGTCGGTCACCGTGGTCGGCCGCCAGGGGGAAGTGCTGGTCATGTTGCGCGGCGACAATTCTTCGCCGCATACGGTCGAGAACAGCCGGCGCAAGGCCTACACCGCGCGCACCTTCCGCATCCCCTCGGGCGAGTTCGCCAAGCGCGTCGCGGCCAACCCGACCACCGGCGCCGTGCATTTGACCGGGGTCATGGCGGCCCAGGGCGCGTTGCCGATCAAAATCGGCAATGATGTCATCGGCGCGGTCGGCGTCTCCGGCTCGCCGGGCGGCGACAAGGACGAGGCCTGCGCCAAGGCCGGGCTCGACAAGGTCGCCGATCAGCTGAAGTAGCGATTGCGCTTTCCGGGTTGCGTGGACTTCCTGTATGCCTCGCCGCGTCGCGGCCCTGAAGGGAGCACGCTCCGATGACCCAGACCGTCGCCCGCCTGCTGGCCGAGAGCCTCGAAGCCCATGACGTCGACCAGATCTTCTGCGTGCCCGGCGAGAGCTATGTCGGGCTGACCAGCGCGCTCCTCGAAAAGAACTCGATCCGGGTCGTCGTCTGCCGGCACGAGGGCGGCGCCGGCTATATGGCGGTGGCCGACGGGCGGCTGCGCGACCGCGCCGGCGTCGCGGTCGTGTCGCGCGGGCCGGGCTTGTCGAACGCGATGGTGGCCTTGCACTCGGCCTATCACGACGCGACCCCGATGGTCATGCTGGTCGGCCAGGTCGAGCGCCCGGATTTCGGCCGCCTCGCCTTGCAGGAGCAGAATTATTCGCGGCTCCTGTCCGACGTGACCAAGGAGGTCATCGAGGTCAACGAGCCGGAGCAGGCCTCGGAAGCGATCGCCCGCGCCTTTCACCTGGCCGAGAGCGGCACCCCCGGCCCGGTCGCGGTGATCCTGCCCGAGGACATCTTCGACGCCGAGACCGACGCCGCCTTCAACCCGGCCAGGCCGCGCGTCGTCGCCGGGCCGCGCCCGAACGACCTCGACCGGCTGGCGGTCATGCTCGAGGCGGCCGAGCGGCCCTTGGTGCTGGTCGGCGGCGCCTTGTTGGCCGATGCGGTGCACGACAAGGCCGTCTTCGCCGACCTCAACCGGCTGGCCGAACAATGGGTGCTGCCGATCTGCCCGACCCATCGCCGGCCGCAATTGTTCGACGCGAACCATCCGAATTTTGGCGGCTATATGGGGATCCGCGTGCCGCCCGATCTGATCGGCGAGATGAAGCGCGCCGACCTGATGGTGGCCCTGGGCGAGCGCATGACCAACTCGGTCAGCCAGTCCTACAGCTTCCCGAAGGCACCCCAGCCGCAATTGCCGTTCGTCCATGTCTGGCCCGATCCGAACGAGGTCGGGCGGGTGTGGCGGCCCGATCTCGGCCTGCCGTGCAGCCCCTACGAGGTGATCAAAGGATTGCTGCGCCGGGGCGCGCCGGCCAACGCGGCACGGCGCCGGGGCTGGGTCGCCGGGCTCAACGCGATCCACCGCAAGCTGTTGGCCAAGGAATGGGACGCTGACCACCGACGGAGTCAATTTCGCCGCGATCGTCTGCGAGGTCGACAAGCACTTGGCGCCCGACGCCACCGTCACCACCGACGCCGGCAATTTCGGCAGCTTTGTCCACCGCTATATCGGCTTTCGCCAGGGCCAGGTGTTTCTGTCCTCGGTGGTCGGGGCAATGGGCTCCGGCGTGCCGATGGCGGTGGCGGCGGCGCTGCGCCGGCCCAACACGCAGGTGGTGGCCTTCGTCGGCGACGGCGGCGCCTTGATGACCGGCAACGAGATCGCGACCGCGCTCCAATACGGCGCCAACCCGATCATGGTCGTCTCAGATAATTCTATGTACGGCACGATCGGCATGCACTCCTACGTGCGCTATCCCGAGCGCCCGTTCATGGCCGGCACGCGCCTGACCAACCCCGATTTCGCGGCCTGGGCCCGCTCCTTCGGCGCCGAAGGCATCACCATCAAGAGCGAAGCCGACATCGCCGACGCCATCGCCCATGCCTTCGCGGTCAAGACCAGGCCGGTCGTCGTCCACTGCCTGACCTCGGCCATCCAAATGAGCGCCTGGCGCCGCTACACCGGCGGCGAGACGTTGCCGTAGCCCGGATTGCCGACCATGATCAGCAGGGTCGATGCGAGGGTCGGCGTGAGCGGGGTAAGGAGGAGTGGGCCGTGGCGCTGGACCGGGCTGAAGAATTCGATGTGATCGTGGTCGGGGCCGGCAACGCCGCCGCCTGCGCCGCTCTGTCGGCGCGCGACAACGGCGCCCGCGTGGTGATGCTCGAAATCGCTCCCGAGGAGCAGAAGGGCGGCAACTCGGCGTTTACCGGCGGCGCCTTTCGCGTCGTCTATCACAGCGGCGACGACCTCGCGCGGCTGATCCCCGACATGAACGAGACCGAGCTCGCCGATGTCGATTTCGGCACCTACACCGAGGAGCAATATTTCGACGATATGGGCCGGCTGACCCAGTATCGCTGCGACCCCGACCTGACCGAGATCCTGATCCGCGGCAGCTTCGACGCCGCGCTGTGGATGCGCGAAAAGGGCGTGCGGTTTCAGCTCGGGCTCGGCCGCCAGGCGTTTCGCGTCGACGGCAGGTTCAAATTCTGGGGCGGGCTCGCCTGCCACATCTGGGGCGGCGGCAAGGAACTCGTCAAGGCATTGCATGCCCGCGCCGCCCGCGACGGCGTTACTGTTCTGTACGAGACGCCGGCGGTTGGCTTGTTGACCGGCGACCGCGGGGTCGAGGGGGTGCGGGTGCGCCACCAGGGCCGGATCCGTGAGCTGCGGTCAAAGGCGGTGGTGCTGGCCTGCGGCGGGTTCGAGGCCAATGCCGAGATGCGGGCGCGCTATCTCGGGCCCAACTGGGACCTCGCCAAGGTGCGCGGCTCGCGCTTCAACACCGGGCAGGGGCTGAAGATGGCGCTCGATTTGGGTGCGGCGGTGCACGGCCACTGGTCGGGCGCGCACGCGGTCGCCTGGGACCTGAACGCGCCGCCCTTTGGCGATCTCGATGTCGGCGACCGCTTTCAAAAGCACAACTACCCGTTCGGCATCGTCGTCAACGCGCGGGGCGAGCGCTACCTCGACGAGGGCCTCGATTTCCACAGCTACACCTACGCCAAATACGGCGGCGAGATCCTGAACCAGCCGGGCATGTTCGCCTGGCAGGTCTTCGACCAGAAGGTCGTGCACCTGCTGCGCGAGGAATACCGCATCCCGCGCATCACCAAGGAAAAAGCCGACAGCTTCGAGACCCTGGCGCCGCGCCTCGAAGGGGTCGACCCCGGCCGGTTTCTCGACACCGTGCGCGCCTTCAACGCGGCACCCCGGCCCACAGTGCCGTTCAACCCCAACATCCGCGACGGCCTCCGAACCGCGGGCCTCGCGATCGACAAGACCAACTGGGCCCAGCGCCTCGACACCCCGCCCTACGAAGCTTATGCGGTGACGACCGGCATCACCTTCACCTTCGGCGGCCTCAAGATCACCAACGACGCGCAAGTCGAGGATGTGACCGGCCACCCGATCCCCGGCCTCTACGCGGCGGGCGAAATGGTCGGCGGTCTCTTCTACCACAACTACGCCAGCGGCACCGGCCTGATGTCCGGCCTCGTCTTCGGCCGCCGCGCCGGCAGCAGTGCGGCAGGGTGGGCGAAGAGGTGATCGGGAGCGTCGGCAGCGTCGCAGCCCCCCACTCAGGGTGGTGTGGACAAATTGTGCGGGCGAGCAAGGCCTGTGCTCCCCATACGAGACGATTTGCAATCATCTTGCGCGGGCTCGTTCCGCGTATCCGCGTCTTTTTTTCGGGCGGCGAAGCGTGGATGCCCACGGATCAAGTCCGTGGGCTGAAAGCCCACGAGCCAAGCCCGCAGTGTTTGGGTTTGTATACAAGGCAGCCTGGCACTCAAAATAATTGCTCCTCGCTCGTCGTCATGGCCGGACTTGTTCCGGCCATCCACGTGCTCGGATCGGCATCGAAGAGGGCGTGGATCACCGGGACGAGCCCGGTGATGACGACGACTGGCAGTAGAGGCTAGGGGCTGACCTACAGCCGTCTCCGCCGAACCTGAAAGCCGTAGGGCAAGCCCGGCCAAAGCGGAATAGCCGATCTGATGCTGGCGCCTACGCCTTTACGACCTTGGAGCGGCTGGTAACGGATTTCTGGAACGAGATCGACAGATGGGGCGTGCCATGACCACGGTAACGATCGGCGTCTCCTCGGTGGAGGCGACGAAAGGGCGAATGCTGCATGTGTTCCAGGGCGAGAAACAAGGGGCATTGGTCAGCTTCGCCACCCCTGAGCTGTTGTGGAAAGTGATCACGCCGAAGCGATTGGAGCTGTTGCGCGCACTGACCGGCGCCGGCCCAATCTCGATCCGAGAAATCGCCCGCCGGGTCGGCCGCGACGTCAAATCCGTGCACGGCGACATCCAGGCGCTGCTCAAAGCCGGGGTCCTCGACCGCGCCGAAGACAGCCATATCCGGTTCCCCTACGTCGAAATCCACATCGATTTTGTGCTGCGCGCCGCTTGAACCATACGAAATCGATCCCTTCGGCTCAACGCGACGATATCGTCGGCGGCCTCTTCTACCAATTACGCGAGGGGCACGGTTCCCGCCTGTGTTTGCCGTTATTTGCGGTGAACTCAAGCGATACAAGGTAGTAAAGGAGCCATCTTGTTGACGCGCGCTTGTTCTCGTCGGCGTCCTATCGCAGAAATCTTACCTCGTATTTCCTTAAAATCCTTGTTAAGGCAGCTCCGTAATCGAGCGATGTTCTCTCCTCATCGATCCACCGAAATTCAAATGGTGGCTCATTGCGTGCTCGGAAGCGAAGAACGATAAATTCGTCGAAAGCAGAGGCTGCCCGGGAAACGAGACGCTTTTCAGCTTCCGCAGCTTCTTGTGCCGGATGTTTGTATTTTTGGCCGTTGGTTGGCCATAGCTTATCGCGTTCATGTGAGGTATATCGGTCTGCGAAGTTAATGCCGGCGACACCAACGCAGATCGGATTTCCTCCCGCGCTCTTAAAATCTTGTACCTGACGGGTAAGATCGCCGATTACCCTATCGATTTGTTTGATCATAGCCTTTGCAAGAATCTTTACCTCTGTGCCAATCTCGACTGTCGCGATCTCCCCTCGTTGCACAACGAACCCAGGCGCTTTGATGGGCTGTGTACGAGGAACGAGTTCACCAAAAGTTGAATCTCCCCGTCGCGATTTTACGCCACGAAGAGTATTCCGCATATTCAAGATACGTTCTCCGGATTCGATCCGACCACTCAGACCTGGCAAGCGATGTAACGCGTAGAGATCTTCCGGAAGGCGCCAAGCCACGGAATCACCGAGGGCTCGAGTCGCGGTGTCGGTACAAAACTCCGTCAAAGAGATTCCGAAACTGGTCGAGGAGAAAGTAGGGCAACAGTGCTCTCTCGGTAGGCTCACCACCTCGGCAGATTCGTCGAACTCGATCACCATCGCCGTGTGACACTCGATCAGCCGGGCAGCCGCTTCCCGAGCGGCGCGTCGCGTTGCAGAATTCAGGTATTCCTCCTCGATCTCGACCGAAACCGAGTTTCGGCCGGCACGGATTGCCGCGACAGCGGCCGATCCGGAACCTGCGAACGGGTCGAGGATCGTGTCACCGGCGAAGCTGAACATTCGAATCAGCCGCTCGGCCAGTTCGGGCGGGAACGGCGCCGGGTGGCCGTCGCGCAGGCTGGCGCCGCGAATGTCCGACCAGACGGGGCGCATCCATGCATCCATTTCGTCGCGTTGAAGCATCGAGAGTGCTTTCTGGATCATCGGCGTATTTCGATAGCCGCCCGACTTGCGCAGCATCACAATGTGCTCGTGATCGTTCTTGATGATCGCGCCGGGCTGATACGGCTTGCCGTAGTATCCGCTTGATCCGCCACCAGCCTCGTTTGTCCGGTTTCCTATCTTGAACCACAGAATCGGCGTCAGGTTGTCCAGGCCGTTATTGCGGCTGCGGACCTGAATATCGGAGGGAAGCGGCAGGACCCGGTGCCGGCCATCTGCCCGCCTCGGGATCAGAATATCACCTATGACACAACAAATTCGGCCGCCAGGGACAAGAACCCGCGCGCACTCCCGCCACACCCGATCCAGTTCGTCAAGGAAAGCGTCGTAGTCGCCAATTCGACCGAGCTGCGAACCGCCCGCGTCAGAAGCATAGGCCTTCAAGTTGAAGTAAGGCGGCGAGGTAACGACGAGATGCACCGATTCGCTTGGGATGGCCCTCAGGTCGCGGGCGTCGCCGAGGATTATCTCGTGCCGCGTTCGATCGTATGGCGCTGGCCACCGACGCGAGCGAAAGATTTTGTTCGCTTTCAGGAGCGCTGCCGGGGCCCCTGGCTCATTGTCGGTGGCGGGAATAACCGGGCGGTCGCCGTATAACCGGCGGGCGCCAGCCTCTTCGGACCGCCAAGCGACGCTTCTTCTCGCCATTCTCACTCCCCTTGCCTCATATGGTAGATCTTCTCGGCACCATCGCAAGATGCTGCGTCCAGGCCGGATGCTGAGCCCCGATGTGCGGGCAGCATTTCCAATCGTGGCACAAACCAGGCACATCCTCAAGGAGAATTGTTCCACTTATGTTCGAGAACGCCTCAATACCAGGTTGTCGCTGCCATCCTGTTAGGAGTGTGGTGCTGACGAGTTACAATCCTATATACGATAAGCCCGGCATCCGCTTCGGCTAATTCGCCGGTGTGATGCGGCTGTCCGCCCAGTTGGCGCGGCCCCGACTCCACCGAATCGACATGGCCTCCCGGGCGGATACCGGCCGCGGCGAAGCGGCGGACACGATCGCCAACGCGCCGGCTCCGGTCATTGCGAGCGCAGCGACGCAATCTCGCGACGGGGTCGCTTCGTCGGGTCGGGATTGCTTCGTCGCGGCGCTCCTCGCAATGACGGCCGTTCCCTGATCCGTCGAGATGACGGCTGTGCCCTTGCCGCGGCGAGCGATCTTGGTGGTGACGCGGTTTGGTGAGGCTCGCCCCCGCCCCTGGTCACGTCTGCTTGAAGAAGCGGGTGGCGTTGTCCCAGAGGAGCGCGCGGCGGGTGTCGGGGGTGAGGGTCGGCCAGGCGAGGATGTTGTCGATCGATTTGGGGAACTGGCACTCCGAGTGCGGGTAGTCGGAGGCGTACATCAGGACGCCGTCGCCGAGAAAGCCGCGGACCATGTTGAACATGTCCTCGCCCTCCTGGCGCTCGATGCTGCAGAAGAAGCGGCCACTCTTCAGGTAGTCGCTCGGCTCGTGCTGCAAGGGTGCGGTGCCGCCGACATAGACCGCCTGCTCGTCCATGCGCCGGGCCCAGAACGGCAGCCAGCCGAAGCCGCATTCGAGCACAGCCATGCGCAGGCCGGGATATCGGTCGAAGATGCCGCCGCCGATGAACGAGGCGACGAAGCGCATCGCCCCCCACGGATGCGAGGCGAGGCGGCCGAGAAAAATGTTGTCCCAGACATCGCGGTAGGCCGGGTAGTAGGGCGGGTTCCACGTCGAGCTGTGGTGGGCGATCGGCAGGCCGTGCTCCTCGGCCGCCCGCCAGATCGGGTCGAGATCGGGGTGGTCGGGCGGCATGTCGAAGGGCAGCAGCGGCTTGACCGCCACCGCCCATTTGGAATTCCCCCACTCGCGGATCTCGCGCACGGCCTCGTCGACCGCGCGCCCCGAAGCGACGATCAGGCTCTTTAACCGGGTCGGGAACTGGCCGCAAAAATCGGCCATGTGGCGGTGGTAGGCGCGGCTCAGCCCGACCTCGAACGCCGGGTCGTCGAGCCCGACGAAGCTCATGAACGAGCCCGGGATCAGGAAATGAACATCCGTGCCCTCATCGTCCATGTCGGCGACCCGGTTGTCGGCCCTATCGTCCTGGGTCCCCGGCCGCGGGGTCTTGCCGCCGCGCCAGCGGCTCTCGCGCCCGGTGAAGCTCTCGCGCGGCTCGGCTTCGCCGAGAATTCGGCGATAGTATTTTCTGCCGAAACTGTAGTGGTGACGACCCTCGCCGCTGGCGTGACGATAGGGTGCGAGCTCAGCGAGGCGCGGGCGAAAGCCCAGATCGACGTAGCGCTCCAGCACCTCGGCGGCGGGGCTGACATGCGTGTCGGCATCGTACACGCGTAAGCCGTTCCTCATCTTGCGTCTCCTCGTTTCCGTCCCCGGTTATAGTAACCGCTTGGGCAGCACTTCCCCACTTCGCGCCTCGTATCCGGCAGCTTGCGACCATCGCCGCCGGCGCGACATGTAGCGACACGACCACGCTCGCCGTCAACCGGGCGCTCGCCGTCTTTCTAGGCCTGGCGTGACCCGGAGGGCGGCTTCCATACCGCGGCGGCGTAGAGCGAGTTCGG
Organism: uncultured Alphaproteobacteria bacterium; assembly: GCA_963703665.1. Classification (GTDB taxonomy): domain Bacteria; phylum Pseudomonadota; class Alphaproteobacteria; order ATCC43930; family CGMCC-115725; genus AP-15. The sequence goes on from CAVPFB010000004.1 coordinate 685,521, forward strand.
GGAATTCGGGGGTGACGTCGCCAGCGAGGCGCTGCTGGTGGGCCGCGAAGTCGGCGAAGAACAGGTCATGGCTGATGCGCGCGACGACGGCGGGGAGGCCGCGCTTCATGCTCGGCACGTCGCCGACCGGCACCCCGAAGCTGACGAAGCCGGCCGGGTTCTGGACGTGGATGTCATTCAGATAGGGTGCGGCGCCGGGGATTTTTTCGAGGTATTCGTGGGCGGCGCCGAGGTAGGGGTGGGCGCCGAGATAGTCGTCCTCCTCGCCTGGCGGCGGGGTGTAGCGGTCGCGCCACAAGAGGATCCGATCGGCGAAGTCGGCGAGTTCGGGGCGGATGCCGGGGTCGACGAAATAGCCGGTGCCGGCGATCGCGAAGTCGAAATCGAACTCGCCGTCGGCGGTCCGCGCGACGATCCGACCTCCCTCTTCCCGTGCCGCGAGCCAGGGTGCGGCCAGATGCAGCCGGAAATTCGGGAATTTCAGCACCCGCTCGATCGCGTCGGCGGGCGGGGTCGAGCCGGCGCGGCGAAAACGGATCGCCTGGTGCCAGCGCACCCGGTCCGGCAATTCGGGGAAATTGTCGTAGGCGCCGGGGTAGCCGCGCACCCGCGCCGACCGGGAGGGACGCCAATGCCGGCCGACGAGCGAACAGATCGACCGAGGCCACCCCCGTTTCGAGCGCCACCCCGGCCGCGTCAAAGGCCGAGGCCGCACCACCGACCACCGCCACCCGCTTGCCGCGCAACCCGGCGAAATCGATCGGGTCGGCGGTATGGGCATAGAGGTGCCCCGGCAATCCTTCGGTCAACGCCGGCGGCAGATAGGCCCCGCCATTGCCAGCGACGCCGTTGGCGAGGATCACCTTGCGCGCAGTCTCGGCCGTGACCGCGCCGTCCGCCTCCAGGTGCAGCCGGAAATGCCCGTCCGCCGGTTCGATGCGCACCAGCCTGGCGCGATAGCGCACCGCGATGCCGAGGAAACGCCGGTACCAGCCCAGGTATTCGGCCCAGTCGGCGCGCGGAATCCGCTCGATCGCGGCATAGGCCGCCGTGCCGTGGCGCGCCTCGTACCAGGCCTGAAAGCTGAAGGCGGCGATGCCGTATTCCGGCCCCGGCAGGGTCTTCGGCGTGCGCAACACCTTCATCCGCGCCGCATTCAGCCAGACCCCGGCCCGCGCCTCGTCCTCGGCCATGTCGATCACCGCGACCTTGCCGATCCCGGCCCGGCGCAACGCAAAGGCGAAAGCGCACCCGCTCTGCCCGCCGCCGACGATCACGACGTTGTGGTCGATCCCCGGCCGCTCGGGGACCCAGTTCTGCGGGTCGGGCCCGATCAGCCTCAGCGCAGTGCGGGCATCGGTGTCAGGATCTGTCGGGTCGGGCATCGGGGTTTGTCTCCTCTTGTTCGCCTGATCCGTGAGGGATTGGCGCTTGTTGTGTCGGCAGGCCAGCCAATCTATCATCAGGCAATCTATCATCGCGTCCAGCGTGTAGAGGAGCCCGATGGTCCAGCTCGCCGAACTCGATATCGAGCGCCAAACGCTCGACGCGACCCTTGATTATTTCGTTGATACCAAGGCTATGCCGGTGACCTTGGTCGGCGCCCCCGGGCAATCCGACCGGCGCACCGGCGGCGGCGCCTCCGAACCGCACCGGGTCACGATCCGTAACGGCCGGCCCCACACCGCCGACTTCGCGCTCGAAAAGACCGGCTTCCGCTTTGTCGATCACCAGACGCGGGTCGCCGATTTCTTCGACGAGGACGAGATCCGCCGGGTCTATTACCCGGAGATGGAAAGGCTGGTGAAACAGGAAAGCGGGGCGAACCGCGTCGTCGTCTTCGATCACACGCTGCGCACCGCCGACGAGGCATTGCGCCAGACGGCCAAGATCCGCGATCCGGTGCGCCGCGTCCACAACGACTATACCGAATGGTCCGGGCCGCAGCGGGTGCGCGACCTGATGGGCGAGGAGGCCGATTCCCTGCTCGCCCGCCGGTTTGCGATCATCCAGACGTGGCGGCCGATCCGCCACCCGGTCGAGAGCTGGCCGCTCGCCATCGCCGACGCGCAGAGCCTCTCGCCCTCGGACATGGTGGTGACCGAGCGCCGCTATCCCGACCGCGTCGGCCAGACCTCGGCGATCACCTGGAACCCGGCGCATCGCTGGTACTGGTTCCCGCAGATGCGGCCCGACGAGGCGCTGGTGTTCAAGACTTATGAGTTGATGCAGGACGGCCGCGCCCGGTTCACCGCGCACACCGCCTTCGAGGACCCCTCGACACCGCCAAATGCGCGGCCGCGCGAGAGCATCGAAATCCGCACCCTGGCGTTCTTTTGAGATGCGGCCTTTTGAGATGCGGCCCTTCTGCACAGACCCGTTGATCGTCGCCCCCGCGAAAGCGGGGGTCCAGAGCCTGCCCTTGGCTCGAACAGGGGGCGAGCGACGTGCGGTTGATCCTGGGTTCCCGCTTTCGCGGGAATAACGAAAAATAAGTGGCGGAGGCACCCGGATGGAGCGTGGGCACCAGGTCGACAGCCGCAACATCGCCTATTTTCGTCATAACTACGACGGCGAAGCGGCCGATATGCGCCACCTCTACGAGCAGGCCAAGCTCGATCAATGGAACGCCGCGACCGATATCGACTGGGCGCAACCGCTCGACACCGACCTCGGGCTGATCGCCGACGATCTGGTCGACATCCATGGGACGCGCTTCTGGGACCGTCTTTCGCCGTCGCAGCGGGTCGAGGTCAACCGCGCCGTCGCCCGCTGGCGGCTGTCGACGTTGATGGCCGGCGAGCATGGGGCGATGCTGGTGTGCAGCCAGCTGGTCGAGAACGTCCAAGGCCAGGACGAGAAGCTGTTCCAGGCAACGCAGGTGGTCGACGAGGCCCGGCACAACGAGGTCCTGCACCGCTACATGACGCTGCGCCTGGAGGGGCGGAATTATCCGCTCGCCAACAATGTCGCGGAGATCTTCGACACGCTGCTCGGCACCGCTTCGTGGTATCTGAAGACGATCGGATTGCAGCTCGTCGCCGAAACTTTTGCCGTGTCGTTGTTCCGCATGCTCGCCGAATCCTCGAAGGACGCGGTATTACGCCAGATCTGCCGGCGCATATTGCAGGACGAGGCGCGGCACATGGGGTTCGGCATGCTGTCCTTGCCGGCGGTGGTGGCCGGGGCCAGTGCTGCCGAGCGGCGCGAGATGGAGGACTTCGCGGTCTGGGCGTTGAACCGCACCCTGCGCGGCATCTTCCCGCTCGACGCCTACGAGGAAACCGGCTTCGGCCGGGCCGAGATCGAGGAAATCCGCCAATTGCGGCGCCAACGCGCGGCCGGCGGCGAGGAGACCGCGTTCCGCAAATTCTTCCGCCGCGACCTCCATGCCGGGCTCGTCCGCAATCTGCGCAAAGTGGGCGTGCTGAGCGACCGGGTGGCGCCCGATCTGCAGGCGCTCGGCATCTCGCTCGCCGCCGCGTGACCGCTACGAGTTCAAGTTGCGAAAGTATTCGTCGCCCCCGCGCAAGCGGGGGTCCAGGGCAGCTGCTGCGGCCCCCGGCGCCTGGGTTCCCGTTTTCTCGGGAATGATGAGGAGCCCTGGCTTTGAGTAGAGGCAATCTATGGCCAACGAGCTGATCTCCTGCGACGACCACATGGATCTCGGGCAGTTGCCGGCCGATCTGTGGACGACCCGGCTGCCCGCTTCCTGGCGCGACCGGGCCCCGCATATCGAAGAGCGCGACGGCCAGGCCATCTGGGTGTGCGACGGCAAGCCGTGGGGCAGCTGGGCCGGCAAGCCGCTCTCGCCGGGACAGCTGGCGCGGCCAAAGCCGCTCTACAACGCCTTCGACCGCGGCGGCGTCGCGGACCAGAGCGCGCGCCGGCCGGCCGTCGCCGAGCTGCGCCTGGCCGACATGGATCGCGACGGAGTGCAGAGCCAGGTCATCTTCGGCCCGATCTTCCAGATCTCGACCGACGACCCGGCACTGCGGGTCGCCTGCTACCGTGTCTACAACGACTGGCTGATGGAATTCTGCGCCGCCGCACCCGACCGGCTGATCGGCGTGCCGATGCTGCCCGAGACCCCCGACGGGGCGACCGAGGAATTGCTGCGCCTCGCGGCGAAAGGCGGGGTGCGCCAGGTCACCCTGATGATCGCCAACATCAGCCCCAAGCTCGACGACCCGGCCTGGGAAAAGCTGTGGACCGCGCTCGAAGACACCGGGATCATCCTCTCCTGGCACATCACCGTGTTTGTCGGCAAGCCTGGCGACCGCGTCGCCGGCAAGGCGGCGAGCGTGTTCGAGAACACCAAGTTCTTTATGGCCAATTTCCTCGAGCCGTTTGTCGATCTGTTCGCGTGGGGCATCCTCGAACGCCATCCGAAGCTCAAGATGGTCATGGCCGAGGCCGGCACCGGCTGGCTCCCGTGGCTGGTGCAGGAGCTCGACTACCGTCACTGGCGGCTGTGGGAGGCCAAGGAGTTCTGGGCCGACAAGGGCGGTGCGGCACTCGAAACCAAGCCCAGCGAGTTGTTCAAGCGCCAGATCTGGGCGACCTTCCAGGAAGATTACGCGGCGATGGCGTTGATTCCGTTCTTTGGCGAGGGGCACCTCTTATGGGCCTCCGACTACCCGCACCCCGACAGCGTGTGGCCCAATTCGCGCGCCGCGATCGAACGGCAGATGAGCGGTCTCGCGCCCGAGATGCGCAAGAAGCTGACCCGCGACAACGCCGCCCGGCTCTACGGCCTCGATTGACCGCCGGCACGATAATCCCTGCAACGCCTCTCACAACTCGACCCATCCGACAACGATCCTGGAGTAGCCCGATGAGCGCACACGCGACCCCCGAGCAGATCCATTCGAAGCTCGACCATCCGATCATCGACGGCGACGGACATTGGATCGAGTACACGCCGGTTTTCGCCGAAAGGATGCGCAAGGCCGCCGGCGACAAGGCAGCAGAGGGTTTCCTCGCGCACACGGGGCGCATTCCCGACACGCTCGGCCTGTCGATCGCCGAGCGCCAACAGCGCGGCATCGCGATGGAAGGCTATTGGGGGCGGCAAACCACCAACACCCGCGACCGCGCCACCGCAATGATGCCGCGCATGCTCTACGACCGGCTCGACGAACTGGGGATCGATTTCGGCATCATCTATCCGACCGCCGGGCTCGGCATCGCCCGCATCGCCGACGACGAGACGCGGCGTGCCGTGGTCCGCGGCTTCAACATCGTCAGCGCCGATTATTTCGCCAAGCTCAGCGACCGGCTGACCCCGGCCGCGGTGATCCCGATGTACACGCCCGAAGAGGCGGTCGCCGAGCTCGAATTCGCGACCAAACAATTGGGCGCCAAGGTCGGCATGTTCGGCAGCGGCATCGCGCGGCCGCTGCCGGCGGCCAAAGGCGTCGATCCCCAGGTCGCGCGCCATGCTGTTTCCTTTGACCAGCTCGGCATCGACAGCGAGCATGATTACGACACGGTCTGGCAGAAATGCCGCGAGTTGAAGATCGCTCCGACCTTCCACACCGGCGGCCGCAGCTTTGGCCTGCGCAACTCGCCGTCGAATTTCACCTTCAACCATATCGGCCATTTCGCCGCCGCCGGCCATGCCGTGGCCAAGGCCCTGTTCCTCGGCGGGGTGACCCGGCGCTTCCCGGATCTGCGCTTCGGCTTTCTCGAAGGCGGGGTCGGCTGGGGCTGCCAGCTGTTCGCCGATTTGATCGAGCATTGGGAACGGCGCGGCGCCAAGGGGCTCGCCTATATGCACCCCGACAAGCTCGACCGCCCGCTGTTGCGCCGCTACGTCGACCAATACGGCTACGCCGACATTGCCGCGGAATTGGACCGGCGCGACGGCTGGCCCGCGCGTGAGGAGGATAGGGTCGACGGCGGCGTCCCGGTCCATGACGACTACGCAGCCTGCCGGATCACCCGCAAGGAGGACTGGCTCGAGCTCTACGCCAAGCCCTATTATTTCGGCTGCGAGGCCGACGACCGGATGAACGTCACGGCCTTTGGCCGCGCCAACCCGTTCGGCGCCCGGATCAACGCGATCTTCAGCTCCGACATCGGCCATTTCGACGTGCCCGACATGCTGTCGCCGGTGCCGGAGGCCTACGAGCTGGTCGAAGACGGGCTGATCACCCCCGCCGATTTCCGCGACTTCACCTTCGCCAACGCGGTGCGCCTCTGGGGCACGCAGAACCCCCGCTTCTTCGAAGGCACCCGCATCGCCAAAGAAGCCGCCGCCCTCCTCGCCGAAACCCCCACCCCAACCCGCGCCGCCGCCGAATAACCACCGTCAGCAGCTACCCGCAAACAGCGCCGCCGCAAGACGGCGCTGTTTTTTATCGTACATGATCAAGGTTTCGGAGCTTTATTTACAACATCTTCGGAAGCGGTCGGCAGGTCATCGATCCCCGAAAAGGAAAGCGAGCAGGACGAGGCGACGGCCGGAGGTGACGTGGAGCGCCTCGTGCAGGAGCGATGACGAAAAGACAAAAGCGGCGCCGTTGTCGGGGCGGTAGCGTTGGTCGCCGAACTCTGGAAACCTCAGCTCGCCCCCGCTGAATTCCCCGACATTCAAATTCATCGACATGGCGAACCGACGATAGGGGGTGGGCTCGACATTGTCTCGATGGCCGTGCAATTTGCCGCCGCGATCCCCCTGGTAGCAGCCGATCCGCATCCGCTCCCATGCGGTAACGCCGTAATGAAATGCTTTAGCGATTTCCGGAAACAGCCGGCTCTCCAGGCGAGAGCGAAGAAAGGCCTTGGTATCTTCCTCGACGATCCAGTGGTCCACTCGGTCGCGGCGCCCGTGCTCGGGGATCCGCATCTTATAGTCTTTGCCGATATAGTCTATGCCGGGACCGGGCGGCATGAAGACGTTGCCCCGCGTCTCATATACGCCAACGAGACGCCGGCATTCCGCAGGCGTCAGCACCTCCGGCACCATCAGCACCGGCGGATGCGGCCCCATCAGCGCGGGTCTGCGCTCTTGGGCCAGGCGCTCGACCACGGCCAGCACTTCGGCGATATGGGCCTTTGGCGCTGATCTGACTATTGCGGCGACGTGCTGGTTCGGTCGCAATACGATCGTGGTCGGGTGATCCTTTGTCTCCGCAGCAAAGGCCCGGAACACCTTTCCATCCGCGTCGCGCAGAATGGGAAATGGGATGTCCGGCGCAGCGGGCGCTCCGGCTTGGCTCGGCGTTACTGCAAACAGCCGGGCGCCCAAGGCGCTGATCGCCGGCGCCCGAGAACAATACTCGTCCACCACCTGCGCGACAGGCGGCGTGAACCTGGGACAAAAGACGATGACGAGGGGATTTCCCGCGATGGCGTCGCCGCGCAGATCGACGATAGTTCCATCGCGATCCGGAAGCACGCAAGCAGGCGCGATGTCGCCGACGCCGAGCGACATACGCAACGGTGCGCGGCTATTGCCGGATGGAGCCGCCGCCATGACCCGATGAGCTCGTCAATATCAGCGTCCGCCTTTCGCGTTCGTCGTGCTTCGCGGATTAGCTTCGTCGGGAAAGTGTCCTTTATAGGGCGGCCGGGGACGCGCGCCGATCCGCTATGCGCCCCCCGCCCCGAATGTCTAGCGGCAAACGAAATTCGCCGCGTCGCTGGTGCTGCCGGTGCCGGTGTAGGTCGCATTCTGCGGGTAGGGGCAGAGCGGCCGGGTGAAGGTGCCGACCGTGAAGGCATTGGGCGCATCGGTGGCGATGACCTGGGCCGGCGCGTGCCCTGCTCGACCCATGTCTCCAACGCCGTGAATATGTCGCTCGATGCCGGCCCCGAGCCACTGTTCGATGTTACGTTACCGAAGGAGTTGAGCCCGGGACCGCCGCTGCAATGCCCCATGCCTGGGGCCATGAAGAGACGGTAATAGTTCTGGGTGCCCTGGTAACCGTGTCCCTCGAACGCCACGACACCATTATAATGGTCCACCGAGTATAGGGCAGAGATCAGCGGATCAGCCCAGCCGTGATATTCGATGAGCTTGCCGCCGTTCGCCTTAAACTCGGTCAAGTCCGGGTTGTCTGCCGTCAACGCGGATCCGATCGTCTGCACGGCACTGCCGGGGCTGGGTGGAACAATTGCGAAGGAGCTGAGCATTCCGGGGCTGGTGCTGACGTTGAACTCCAGGAGAGTGTTGAAGGTCGGCTGCTGGAGAAATTGGGTGAAGATCCCGTTCCCAAACAGGTAGTCGCTGGTCGACGGCACTGTCGTCAAGGTCGCCTCGGTAACGTTTCCCGGCCACTCCTGCGCCTCATTGCCTGGCTCGGGACCGGGACCGACGTTAAAGGGGGGTACACCCACATCAGTTACTATCCCGTCATAGACGTTGCCGATGGCGGTGATCTGCGCCGGTGTCAGAATCGACGCAAATAACGTCTGTGGGTTGAATGCGCACTGCGCCGGGTTGCCGAGAAAGTTGTCGCTCGGAACCGTTTTCGCGTTAGCGCAGGCAGCTTGCACCGCATCAGTAACGTTCGCCAGGACGGAATTCGGAATGAACCCGTTCGGGTTGTTCGGATTGGTCACTTGCGTCGCGTTGTAGGTCTGTTCTGACAAAAGCGGAACGAAGGTGTTGGCCGGTGCCCCTCCTAGAATGCCATCGAAATCGTCGGGATAGCGCTGCACTTCCATAAGCGCTTCTTCACCGCCCTTTGAGCAGCCATTGAAATAGGCGTGCGCCGGCGGGGTACCGTAAAACGCCGTGGCGATCAGCTGGGCATCGAGGTCGGTCCGATGGACCGCGCGGTAGCCGTAGTCGTTGATCCTCTGCGGATGCCCCAGGGCAAAAGATCCTCCGGCCGCACCGGCCGGCTGGCTGCTGCCGTCGTCGGTCGAAACCGCCGCGTTGTTGATCGCGGCCGCCCCATTCAACGCAGTGTATTCGATCGAACCGGCAAAACCGCCATTGCCGACCTGTTCGTAGCGCCCCGTCCAATCTGCGGTCGGGAGCCAGACCTCGAAATTGATGTTCGAATCGTGCGCCGGGTTGGTGCTCGGCATGATGTTGCCGACCACCCGGCACAGCGAGACCGGAGCCGTGGTCGTGCCGTGGATCACGCTGCCCGCCGAATAGACCTGTGCGGACGAGATCGTCGTGTCGGGCAGCGACAACCCGGTCAGGCTGCCGCATGAATAGGGCGCAGCCGCGAAGCCGAGATTCGATGCGCATTGGCCTTGCAGGTTGCCGTCGACCCACTCGCCGCCCAGAGCGTGAGTCGGCGCCGCGGTGTTCCCTTGGCACTGAAGGTTGCCGCCGATCACGTCGAGGCTGATGTCGCCGGCCACGGCCGCGCTGTTGCCCTGGATCTGCGCATTGCCGCTGACCTCGCCGAGGGTCGCCTCGCACGCTCCCTGATTGTTTTGGCATTGGAAGTTACCGCGGATCTTGATGCCCGGTCCGGCAAAACCGCTGGTTCCGGTGCAATTCTGAATCTGCACGTTGCCGCCCACCGTCACCGAGCCTTCGAGAAGGGTCGAGGCGCACTGATTGGCTTGGACATTGCCGCCGATCGACGACCATTCCTCCAGCCCATCGACGGTCAGGCTCGCATTCTGCGAAACCTGCACGTTGCCGCTGACGTTTGCCTGGTAGAGCGTGCAGGCTCCGCCGGCCGGCACCACCAGGTTACCGGCAATGGCCCCAGTCATCGACCCGTTGCATACCGTATTGGCGGCCCGCGCCATGCCGCCACCTGCCGCGAGCGCCGCCAGCGAAACGGTAGAAAGCAGGACCAGCTTGACCCGATAATTCATGGCGTTGCTCCCTCGTATCGGTGCGGATACCGGCACCCCAACGGGCCCGTTTCAGGCTCGCGTTAAGGTTAATGCGAGCCTGAAAGTAGCACGAGGGTCCTGATCATCGTGTTGAGAAAGGGCAAACGGCTTCGCACTCACACGAACCGGTGTTCGGCGAAGCGATGCGCAGGGTCGGCGCCGATCTGGCCGCGGACGGGTTTCTGAAGGCGATGAAGACAATTCGCGACCTGGGCAAAGATCGCCGCGTCCGGCTGCGACCGCATCAATTCCGTGAGAACATTGGTGTCGAGAACGATCACCGGCCGAACATGGTCACCGCGCCGATCATGGGCGGATCGCCCGCCGGCACCAGCGGGTGCGGCAGCGCGTCCGCGAGCCGCCCAGCGCCGGAGACCGCCGGTGCATCGTGTCCGCGAGGTTCGGCTCGCGGCCCGTTTTCGCGGGACCGAGCGCCGCCTCGAGGATTTGGCGCGGCTCGGCCTCGATCGAGCGGCCATTGCGACAGCGGCGCAAAAGCGGGGACGAGGGATGAGTCTCGGATACGTCGGGACTCCGTTGTTTGCGTCCGCCGCGAAATTTGGCGGACAACGAGGATCACTTGCCGCGCCAGGTGAAAACCGAGGAAACCGCATAGTTCCACACGACCCCGACCGCGGCGCCGGCGAGTCCGGACACCCACCAGGTGTAATGATGGGCAAACGCCGCCGAGGCGATGCCGACATTGGCGACCGCGCCAAAGCTGCACACCGCATAGAATGACAGCAGCCCGGTCACAAAGCGCCTGCCGGTCAGGCGACGGTCGCGATAGGTCAGCACGTTGTTCAGGGCAAAGTTGCTGGTCATCGCGACGAGGGTTGCCAATGCCTGGGCGATCGGGAACTCGACCGCCTTCAGCGCAAAATAAAGCGTCAGAAAATGGACCGCGACCCCCGACGTTCCAATCGCAGCGAACAAAAAAAACCGCACCGGGAGATACCGGCCCACCAGCTTGTCCAATAGCAGCATCAGGTATTCCCAGACGACGAGGGTGTCGAGCTTGCTCTCGCCGTGCTGGCGCTGGCCAAAGATGTAGGGGATCTCCTTGAATCGATAGGCAACCGGGGTAGAGGCAAAAAGATCGAGGAGTATCTTGAAGCCTTGGCCGGAAAGTCGCCTGACCGCGCCCTCGAACGCCGACCGGGAAATCATGAAAAATCCGCTCATCGGGTCCGACAGCTCGGCAGCGATGATCAGCCGGGAGAGCCGCGCGGCCCACCCGCTGATTGCTACCCGGCGACGGTTCCAATCGCCGAGGCCGCCGCCGGCGGCGTACCGGCTGCCGACCACGACATCGAGCCCTTCCGCCTTGATCATGGCCAGCATTTGCGGCAGCAGCCTCTCGTCGTGCTGGAGATCCGCGTCGACGACCGCCAGGTAGGGAGCGCTGCTCGCGAGCATGCCCTCGATGACCGCGGTCGACAGCCCGCGGCGCCCGATGCGCCGCAGACAGCGGATGCGCGGATCAGTCCGGGCGAGCGCGCGAATTTTGGCGGCGGTGCCGTCGGGCGAGTCGTCGTCGACATACACGACCTCCCACTCGATCCCCCACAGCGCCGCATCGAGGCGCGCCACCAGCGCCTCGACATTGTCGCGCTCGTTGAAGGTCGGCACGACAACCGTGAGTTCCGCGCTCGGCGTCGATGAGCGGGTCTCGGAACGCCCCTCTTCGGCCACCGCGCCCGGCCCGGCATCAGACCGTCTCGACAGCATCAGCGCCCCACCAGAAAACGCCGGCAAACCATTAGGCCGGCTTACGGGTCAAAAAATCCTGAAACCCGTCGCGCGGATGGCCGGCGGCGAGCCAACTGGCGCGCGCGTCCTCTTCGTCGCCGTACCGGTCGCGCCAGCCCATGCCGATCTGCTCGTGCAGCAGGCGCTTGATCCCCTGGACCATGCGCGCATCGTTCTTGGCGATCATTTGCGCCATTTCGACCGCGGTCTCGAGGAGCCGTGCCGCCGGCACGACTTGGTTCAAAAGACCGATGCGCAGGGCCTCCTCGGCGGCGACAGCCCGGCCGGTGTAAAGCAATTCCTTGGCCTTTGGCAGCCCGACCAGCAGCGGCAACGACCAGGTCGAGTTGACCCGGCCGTAGCTCGCCGCCAAGAATCGGAACTGGGTGCGCTCGCAGCCGATGCGCAGGTCGAGCGTCGACGACAGCAACGCCGCCCCGCCATAGGCGAGCCCGTTGATCGCGCCGATCAACGGCTTCGCAAAGGTTGCGACATGCCAGGTGGCCTCGCTGCGGAAAGCCTGGCGCTGGGCCAACTCCTCGCTCGACAGCCCGGCCATCTCGTGGATGTCGGCGCCTGCGGAAAAGGCGCGCTCGCCGGCTCCGGTCAGGACCACCGCCTTGACCGCGTCGTCCCTCTCATACTCGGTCAATGCCTCGTCGAGCTCGCGCGCCAGGCCAAAGCTCAGCGCATTGAGCTTGTCCGGCCGGTTCAACGTGATCACGGCGACCTGGTCGCGGCACTCGGTCAGAATGAATTCGTGAGCCATTGCGGCGTCCCTTTGCGGCTTGTTGGTGGTTTGACACTACGCGGGACCGGGTGTTAGCTCAACTTTCGGTGCCGGTTCGGCGCGGCGCGGATGGCTGGGAGACGGCGATGAGCGGAGCCTTGGAAGGTGTGCGGGTGCTCGAATTGGCGCGTTATCAGGCTGGCCCGCGCGGCGGCATGATCCTCTCCGACCTTGGCGCCGAGGTCATCAAGATCGAGAAGCTGGGCGGCGAGGAGACCCGCCAGTCGCCGCCATTGGTGCGCGGCCAGAGCGTTTATTTCTCGGTCTACAACCGTGGCAAGAAGAGCCTGTGCCTCGATCTGCGCACCGCCCGCGGCAAGGAGATTTTCGCGGCGCTGGTCAAGACCGCCGACATCGTATTGCAGAACTTCCGCCCCGGCGTCATGGACAAGATGGGCTTCGGCTACGACAGGCTGCGCGAGTTGAAGCCCGACATCATCCTGGGCTCGGTCTCGGGTTTCGGCCAGTACGGCCCTTATCGCGACCGCCCGGCCTTCGATCCCTTGGGCCAGGCGATGAGCGGGCTGATGCACCTGACCGGGATCCCGGTCGGTCGGCCGCTCGGCACCGCCTCGTCGATCGTCGACCGCTACACCTCGCTGCACGCGACAATCGGGATGCTGGCGGCATTGCATCACCGCGACCGTACCGGCGAAGGTCAGGTCGTCGATGTCTGCCTCTTGGATTCGGCATTGACCATGGTCGAGATCCCGACCTCGTATTACCTCGCGACCGGCGAGGAAGGCGGCGAGGGCGGCAGGCCGCCCTACCAGGCCAAGGATGGCCATGTCGTGATCTCCGCCTCCGGGCGCGAGATGGGCTCGCGGCTGATGCGGATCGCCACCGGCAACCCCGATGCCGTCGCCAACACTGGCGCTTTTACCGGGCGGATGAGCCTCGGCGATTCGCCGCGCCAGGCGGTCGCGGCCTGGTGCCTCGCGCATACCGTCGACGAGATCGTCTCGGCACTGGTCGAAGCCGACATCCCGGTGGCGCCGGTCAAGACCATCCCGCAGGTGGCCCAAGACCCGCATCTGTGGGAGCGCGAGATGCTGGTCAAGATGGAAGACCCGGTGGCCGGCGAGATGTACCTGCCCGGCGCCACGATCAAGATGTCGAAGACCCCTGGCCGGGTCGGCCCGGTGCCGACCCCCGGCCAGCACACCGACGAGGTGCTCTCCGGCATTCTGGGCTACGATCGCGCGACGTTGCAGGAACTTCGCCAGGCGAAGGTCATTGCGTAGTGCACTCTGCAGTTGATAATCGAGCGTTGGATCCCGATCTCACCGAGACGGAGGCACCACCCGAATGACAGTAATGCTGTCAAAGACGTACGACGCTCTTGTTTCAGCGGGCGCCCCCGGAGGAGAAGGCGCGCGCCGCCGCAGAGGAGCTCGCCGCATATGAAACTCGGTTCGCCAAAAATCGAGCAAGATCTCGCGATCATAAAGTGGATGCTGGGACTCGTGATCGCCGGGTTCGCGTCACTAATCGTCAAAGCATTCGCCTGACCAATCAGGCCGGAAATGGCCAGCCGAGCCACTCGCAAATCCCGCGGCCCATGACCCATTCCTGATCGGCCGGCGACAGCCACGGCAATTCCTCGGTGAAGAGCGTGATCGCCTGGCGGTAGCTGCACGGCAGCCGGGTCAAGTCGGTGCCCCAGAACATCCGGCGCGGACCGAACGCGTCGAACACCCGGCGCAGATACGGGTGCAGATTAAGATAGGGATAATCCTGGCTCGTATAGGCCGGTAACGCCGAGGCCTTGACCGCTACGTTGGGCCGCCTCGCCAGTCGCAACAGCTTGGGCAGATCGTCAAAGGCGGCGTTGTCCTTGGCCCGCAGCAGCGCCAGATGATCGATGACCAGCTTGAGCCCGGGATGCGCCCCGGCGATATGATCGACCTGCGGCAACAGGCCCGAGGGCGAGACCATGACCGGCAATCCGGCGCGCTCGGCCTCGTTCCACACCCAACCGGCCGAATTGTCCAACAACACCCGCGCCTGAGCAGTATTCGAGGTCACCCGCAACCCGAGCATGCCCGGCTGGCTCCGCCAGTCGTCGAGCGGGCGCGGCTCCGCCGGCGGCCGTCCCATCACCGCAAAGCGGTCGGGGTGCAGCCGTGCCGCTTCGAGCGCCAGATCGTTCCGGTCGCCCTCCCAGGAGGGCGGCACGATCACCACCCGCGCCACCCCGGCGGCGTTCATCTCGGCCAGCAGATCGTCTTTCGCGAACGGCTGCGCCCGGTGCGGCGCGCTGCGCCCCTTTGGCCACGGCCGTTGCGGCGTATCGGCACCCCAGATGTGAACCTGCGCATCGATGATGTACATGACTGGCCCGTCAATGGTGAAGTTGCATAAAAGGTCAGCGCAACGGTCGCTCGGCCGGCACGTCGGCGTTGCGCATCGCCATCTCACCCTACACCGCCACCGCACCGCACCGCATCGACGACGCTGGCGAACTCGACCAGCAGCCCGTCGCCGGTCGTCTGGACGATCCGCCCATGATGCTTACCGATCTTCGGGTCGAGGGGCTCGTTTCCATCTCCGACTTACGACTTCTTCGACTTGCCGCTAAGCCGGCGCGGTTCCCAGCGTCTGGATGACCTCGAAACCCTCGAACTCGGGATGGCCGAGATAGAGCGGCCGGTTCGAACCGGCGTCGCGATGGGCGAGACGAAAGGCCTCGGATCGGGTCCAGGCTTCGAAATCGGCGCGGCTGCGCCACAAGGTGTGCGAGGAGTAAAGCACGTGGTCGTCGCGCTCCGGCCCGCGAAGCAGATGGAACGCGATAAAGCCGGGAATGGCGTCGAGATGGCTGTCGCGCGTCGTCCATACTTGCTCGAAATCCGCCTGCGCTCCGGGAACGACCTTGAAGCGGTTCATCGCGATGAACATAGGTTATGCCTCCTTGTTCGCTGCCGATCCGGCCGATACTGCCCACAACAGGGCGGATACAGGCAAGCCGGATCACCCCGAGCGTTCGACACTCATGCTTCCCGTCTTCCCTCGCCTGCACTACGATCGACCGCAATGGCTAATCAGCAGCGGGTATCGGGATGCGCGACAACACCGACACCATCATTGTCGACACCGCGACCCGCATTTTTCAGGATCTGTGCGCGCCGGCCACGGTCAACGACGCCGAGAAGGGTGCGTGGCCGAAGTCGCTGTGGGATGCGCTCGAGGAGTCTGGGCTGCCGCTCGCTTGGGTCCCCGAGGAGCTCGGCGGGGCCGGCGCGTCGATGGCCGACGGCTTTGCGGTGCTGCGCGCGGCCGGGCGTTTCGCCGCCCCGGTGCCGCTCGCCGAAACCCTGATGGCCGGCTGGCTTTTGGTGCGCGCCGGAATCGCCGTGCCGGGGGGGCCGATGACGATCGCTCCGGTGCATGCCGACGGCCATCTGGCGCTCGGCGCTGACGGCCGGCTCGCGGGCCGCGCCCGGCGGGTGCCGTTTGCCCGCAACGCCGCACACATCGCGATCCTGGCGCGCCGCGGAGAGGAGCGCATGGTGGCGCTGGTGGCGGCAGCGGGCTTGCCGATCAGCCATGACCGGAGCCTCGCCGGCGAGCCGCGGGACACAGTGTCGTTCGACGGGGCGGTGGCCCAAAGGGTCGAGCGGGCCGAACTCGACGAAGACGCGATCCAGCGCTTGGGCGCGGCCGTGCGGCTGCAGCAAATGGCCGGCGCCCTAGAAAAGATCCTCGATCAGTCGGTGCAGTGGGCGCTCGACCGCTCGCAGTTCGGCCGTCCGATCGCCAAGTTCCAGGCGGTCCAGCACAACCTCGCCACTCTGGCCGGTGAAGTCGCGGCGGCGGGTGCGGCCGCCGACCTTGCTGCCGAGGCTTGCGCCGGCCCGGACCCCGGCATCGCCGAGATCGCGGTCGCCAAGGTGCGCGCCGGCGAGGCCGCCGGCAGCGGCGCCGCGATCGCCCATCAGGTGCATGGTGCGATGGGCTTCACCTACGAGCATTCCTTGCACCACGCGACGCGCCGGCTATGGGCCTGGCGCGAGGAGTTCGGCAACGAGGCGGTGTGGGCGAGGCGCCTCGGCCGTCTGGTCGCGGCCGAGGGCGCCGACCGGCTCTGGCCCTTCATCACCCAACACTCCTAAAACACCGGGATCGCGAGGCGTCGATGACCACCAGCTTTCGTTTCGATCCCGTCGAATTGCCGCCCGAGGCCGAGGAATTGCGTCGAGAGGTTCGCGCCTTTCTGGCCAGAGAGGCCGAGGCCGGGACCTACTCGCCGCACGACGGCAAGGGCGGGTTTTCGCGCGAGTTCAGCCGCAAGGTCGGGGCCAGGGGCTGGATCGGCATGACCTGGCCCAAGAAATACGGCGGCCACGAGCGCTCGCAGCTCGAACGCTACGTCGTGACCGAGGAGTTGCTGGCGGCGCACGCGCCAACCCGCGCCCACTCGACCGCCGACCGCCAGTCGGGCCCGGTGATCCTGCGCTACGGCCAGGAGGAGGTCCGGCAAAAGATCCTGCCGCGCATCGCCGCCGGCGAGCTGTGCTTTTGCATCGGCCTCTCCGAGCCCAATTCGGGGTCGGACGTGTTCGCCGCCTCGACCCGCGCGAGCAAGACCGACGGCGGCTGGCTGGTCAACGGCCGCAAGATCTGGACCAGCAATGCGCACCAGGCCGACTACATGATCGCGCTGTTGCGCACCTCGTCCGCGACCAAGGAGAACCGCCGCCACGGGCTGACCCAGTTCCTGGTCGAGATGAAAACGCCCGGGATCACCACTCGGCCGATCATCAACCTGACCGGCGGCCATGATTTCAACGAGGTGGTGTTCGACGACGCCTTTCTGCCCGATTCGCACCTGATCGGCGAGGTCGACATGGCCTGGAAGCAGGCGACCGACGAGCTCGCTTATGAAAGGAGCGGCCCCGACCGCTGGATCGAGACCCTGTCCAGCCTGGTCGAGCTGGTCCGGGTCGCCGGCGAGGAGCCGGGCGAGCGCCTGGCCGAAGGCATCGGCCGGCAGGTGGCGCACCTCGCGACCTTGCGCCGCATGTCGTTGTCGGTCGCCGGCATGCTGCAGGCCGGCAAGACGCCGGCGGTCGAATCGGCAGTGGTCAAGGACCTCGGCACCAATTTCGAGCAGGCGCTGCCCGACAAGGTGCGCCTGCTGGCGCCGCCGCCGAGCGACGCGCAGCCAGACGCGAATGACGACCAGTTCGAGGAGGCCTTGCGCTACACCACGCTGATCGCCCCCAAGCTGACGATCCAGGGCGGCACCCGCGAGGTGTTGCGCGGCATCATCGCCCGCGGCCTCGGCCTGCGCTGATGGCCGCCGAGGGATGCTGAACGTCGGTCATTCCGGGGCGCGGCAGAGCCGCGAGCCCGGAACCTATGAACACTGGCCTGCGAGCCTCGTGGAAAAGTCCGTGGTCACGGGTTCCGGGCCTGCCCTGCGGGCATCCCGGAATGGTGGTGATCAGGCCGGCAACTTTTGTCATGGGCAGCGACCACATGCCTGATCTTCGCCCCCTGCTATCGCCGGCCAGCATCGCGGTCATTGGCGCCTCGGCCGATGCCGCGACCTTGCGCGGCCGGCTGACCCGCGCGCTGATCGGCCATGGCTACGAGGGCCGCATCTACCCGGTGACCCGCAACCAGGGCGAGGTGCTGGGGCTCAGCACCTACCCCTCGATCTCCGACCTGCCCGAGCCGGCCGATCTCGCGGTCATTCTGGTGCCGGCGGCAGTGGTGCCGCGCACCTTGGACGAATGCGGCATGCGCGGCATCCGCGCCGCGGTCGTGATCAGCTCGGGCTTTGCCGAGGAGAGCGGCGAGGCCGCGCAGGCCCGCGACGTCGAGTTGCGCCGGATCGCCGAGCGCCACGGCCTGCTCGTCTGCGGCCCCAATTCCGAGGGCCTGGTCAACCCGCTGCAGCGGCTCGTCGCGACCTTCAGCCCGGTGTTTCACGATCCCGCCCGCCCGCTGCTGCCGGCGACCCCGCACGGCCGCCCGATCGCGGTCAGCTGCCAGAGCGGAGCGTTGACCTTCGCCTTCCTGAACCGCGGCCGCGACCGCCAGCTGCGCTTCACCTATCAGGTCAGCGCCGGCAACCAGACGATCCTCGAGGCGCATGACTACATCGACTGGATGCTCGACCACGGCGGGTCCGACCTCTTTCTCGTTTATCTCGAGGGGATCCGCGACCCGGAGCGCTTCCGCGCCGTCGCAGACAAAGCGGCGGCCGCCGGCAAGCCGCTGATCGTCGCCAAGGTCGGCCGCTCGGACGCCGGGCGCCGCGCCGCGGCCTCGCATACCGGCTCGCTCGCCCATGCCGGCGTGATCGACGACGCGATCTTCCGCCATCACGGGATCATCCGCGGCGAAGACCTCGACCACATGCTCGACGTCGCCGCTGCATTTTCGTTTTGCCCCTTGCCGCGCGGCAACCGCGTCGCGGTCATCACCGGGTCGGGCGGCAGTGCGGTATGGATGGCCGACATCCTGTCGGCGCACGGGCTCGAAGTGCCGGAGCTGGAGGACGACATTCAGCGGCATATCCTCGCATTGCTGCCGTCCTACGCCTCGGCGCGGAACCCGGTCGACGCCACCGCCCAGGCGATCCACGAGGTCGGCTATGCGCGGATCATCGAGATCCTGCGCCAGTCGCAGCGGATCGACACGATCCTGTTGATCGGCTCGCTCGCCAACGAGACAACCGCCGCCGGGCACGCCGCGCAGCTGGCAAAGCTGACCGGACCGCGCGACCAGCCGATCCTGTTATGCGCTTATACGAGCGCCTCGCCGGCGGCGATGGCCGCCTTCGCCGACGCCGGCATCCCCTGCTACACCTCGATGCCGAGCTGCGCGCGCGCGATGCGGGCATTGGTCGATTACGGCCGCTTTCAGGCACGCCGGCATCATCCGCCGCCGTCCACGACCGCGCCGGCATTGCGCGAGGAAGCCGCCCGCGCGCTCGCCGCCGCCGGGCCGGTGCTGACCGAGCACGAGGCTAAGGCCTTGCTCGCCCTGTACGGCATCCCCCGCCCGCCCGAGGCGCTGGCGATCTCCGCCGATCAGGCTGCAGCGGCTGCCGCCCATATCAGCGGTGCGGTCGCGCTCAAGGTGCAGTCGCCCGATATCACCCACAAGACCGAAGTCGGCGGCGTAGCGCTCGGCGTCGCCGGCGAGGCGGCGGTGCGCGAGGCCTACGCGCAGGTGTTGGGCAATGCCGTCGCAGCCCACCCCAGCGCCGCGATCCAGGGTGTGCTGGTGCAAAAAATGGCGCCCCCCGGCCTCGAAATGATCCTCGGCGTCAGCCGCGACCCCGATTTCGGCCCGATGCTGATGGTCGGCCTCGGCGGCATCCATGTCGAGATCCTGCGCGACGTCGCCTTCGCCCCGGTGCCGATCAGCCCCGACGAAGCCCTCGCCCTCATCGCCGAACTGCGCGGCGCCGCCCTCTTCGACGGCGTGCGTGGCGCCCCGCCCGCCGACCGCACCGCCCTCTGCGAGCTGATCGCCGCCCTCTCCCGCTTCGCCGCCGACCACGCCGACCAAATCGCCGAAATCGACCTCAACCCGGTCATCCTCCACCCCCAAGGCCACGGCGTCAGCGTCGTCGACGCGCTGATCGTCAAACGCCAAGCCGCCAAATCATAAGCCGTAGCCCCGCAACGCGCGAGACGAGTGCGTAAGGGTCAGCGGACCTTCGCGGGTCCGCTTCGAACGATGCCTTGGCGCCACAAAGCGGCCGGTCCCCATGATCAGTTCGGCCCCGCTTGTCTGGTAGTTGCGCAGATGCAGGGCAATCTCGGCGTCAACCATGTTGCGCTGGCGCACCTTGGCCATGTCCGTCGTGACAGGGCCGGTCACCGTACCGAACTCCGATGCGTGGCGCGCCAAATGCGCGATCCGGGCGCTCCAAATCTCATTCTTGCTAGGAAGGCAGGCAATGTTGGGACAGGAGCCGCCGATCCACCGGCGCGGCTGTAGCGCAAGCGCAACCCGCCGCCGGTGCGCCTGGGTCACGGGTTGCACCTGCCCTACGCCAAGCAAGGGCGATCACCCGCTGATCGCTTGCGCAATGGCCTCACGTATGATGTCGACGACGAGGCCGGGTGCCGTAACGATTGGCGCGTGGTCTACCGGATGCGAGCGCACGTGGGCCCGCATCCGCTCCGCCATAAACCGTTGCGTGTCACGGAGGATCATGCGGTCCTGCTCCGCCAGCAGAAACCAAGTCGCGCGGTCTTTCCAGAGTGGACGATTGACCGGCACCGTGATGCATGCAGGCGAGATCGGCCGCTGAACCGCTGAGAGCAACGCCAGTTCATCAGCCGAGGCATTCTGCGCGAACGCCGCGGCGAATGCCTCGTCCGGCAGATAGATCAGTCCATGATCGTCGGGTGCCAACTTTGGCGCCAGCGGATGAGGTTCGGTACGATAAAAGACATCGGCGACGGTCTCGCCTTGATCGGGAGCAAGGCCGCAGACGTAGACCAGCGCCTTCACCTTCTCATTCCGGGTCGCCGCGATCACGGCCCCGGCGTAGGCGTGCCCCACAAGAACGGTGGGGCCCGAAACTCGCTCTAAGGTGCGTTCGACGGCCGCTGTATCCTCGGCAAACGAGGTCAGGGGCAGCGGCGCCGCGACTATGCGGACGCCTTGGGCGGCCAGCGGCCCGATGACTTTGGCCCAGCTCGATCCGTCGGCCCAAGCCCCGTGCACCAGGACAACACTCACATTCTCATGCGACATTGGCCCTCTCCTTGTGCCGTGCTATCAGCTGATCGGCAACATCGTCCAAGTCTGCACCGACGATGTGAGGCTGGGGGCCCACTCCCAAGACGTCGTTGCCCACCCGCTTGATCAAGGCGGCCTTCCACCCCGCAGCGACGGCGCCAAGGGTGTCCCATGTATGACAAGCGATTAGGCAGAGCCGAGACGGGTCAACCCCGAGTTCCCTCTCGACATAGGGATAGGCCTGCCGCGA
Source organism: uncultured Alphaproteobacteria bacterium (assembly GCA_963703665.1). Taxonomy (GTDB): domain Bacteria; phylum Pseudomonadota; class Alphaproteobacteria; order ATCC43930; family CGMCC-115725; genus AP-15. The sequence continues at coordinate 706,847 of CAVPFB010000004.1, forward strand.
GGGCTTGTGATGCTTAACCCCGTCTGCACTGAAACGACGCTCGAAGAAATCGACAATGCCGCCGTGTTCGAGCTGCCGCGTCTGCACCTCCAGCAAATTGTCTGTCAACGTGAATTGCCGGAATCCTGCCGCGCGGAGCTTCTGAAGGGCCCCAGGCACCTCCGGGTGGGGAGGCATCGTCGAGAATTTTTCAAGCAACTCCTTCTTGTCGGCATCCTCGATCCTTATGCCGCGGGTGTCCGCCAGCATCTTCATCACAGCCGAACCGATATCCGTGAAAGGCACATAACACCCGGCTACCGTCAGAGCTGAGGAATACATAATGAAGTTGGCGAACCAAAAGCGCATGGCCCCTTTGTCACGGAAGATCCGCTCAAAAATCGGCTCCATGGTCGTCAGATCGAGCAACGTCTCATTGACGTCGAAGACAATTAGAGGAAGAGCAGCCATCTTCTTACCCTCGGACTTGTTTCACTGTCTTGCGATTACTGCCGCCCCGTCGCCAGACACTGGCTCTGCGGACCCGATCCCGCCAACCCGAAAGTCCCGGATCGCCGCGGCGATCTCGGCTGCGTGGGTCTCCAGCGCGAAGTGCCCCGTGTCGAACAAGCGGACATCGGCGTTCGGAATATCGCGCTTGAACGCTTCGGCTCCCGCGGGGAGGAAAAACGGGTCGTTCTTACCCCAAACCGCCAGAAACGGAGGCTGGTGCATTCGGAAATAGGCGTGGAAGTCAGAGTAGAGAGCGACGTTGCTAGAATAGTCGAGAAGCAGATCGAGCTGCGCCTCATGTGCTCCCGGCCGGTTCAGATAGTGGTCATCCAGCGAGCGGCCATCAGGTGAAACAAGCGACGGATCTGACACGCCATGGGTGTATTGAAAGAGTGTCGTTTCGGGCGCCAGGAAATTCCGCAGCGCATCGCGGTTCGCCTGGGTCGGTTCGAGCCAATAAGTTCGGATCGGATTCCAGGCGTCGCTCAACCCTTCCTCGTAGGCGTTGCCGTTCTGCGAGACGATTGCGGCTATGCGTTCCGGGTGCTTTAGAGCAATCCTCAAGCCCACAGGAGCGCCGTAATCAAAGATATAGATTGCGAACCGTTTCAGCCCGATGAGTTGGGTGAAATGGTCGATCGTCTCGGCAAGGTTCCCGAACCTGTATTTGAACGCATCGCGCGGTGGCATGTCCGACTGACCAAAGCCCGGCAGGTCAGGCGCCACAAGATGAAAGCTGTCGGCGAGAAGTGGTATCAAATCGCGGAACATGTGCCCGGCCGTCGGAAATCCGTGCAACAGGAGCAATGGCGGAGCGTTGGCCCGACCTGCTTCCCGGTAGAAAATCTTGAGACCGTCGACCGCGACCGTACGGTAGCTGATCGGGGGCATGCGCGGCTCCTTGGTGCGTGGAACGTTGACTTCCAGGCCGAAAATGCGCATTGCCGTCGGCAATTGAATTGAACGAAAACGCGTTTCTCTGTTTCAAGCTTCGCAACAATATGCAGGACCGCCTCGACGCCTTGACGATCTTCGTCGCCGTAGCGGAGCGGCAGAGCTTCGCTGAAGCTGCGCGGCAATTGAGCCGATCGCCGGCGTCGGTGACGCGGGCCGTTGCAGCCCTTGAGGAGCGTCTGCAAACCCGTCTTTTCAATCGAACAACGCGCTCAGTGGCACTGACCGATGTCGGCGTGCGTTATCTCGATGGGTGCCGACGCTTGCTGGCCACCTATGACGAGCTCGAGGCGGTGGAGTTCGCCGAGCGGGTTGAGCCGCGGGGCTGGATCAATGTCACGGCACCGGTAATGTTCGGCCAGCTCCAGGTTCTCCCTCTCGTGCGAAGCTTTCTCGACGATTATCCGCAGGTCGATGTTCGGCTGCTGTTGCTCGACCGGATCGTCTCATTGGTGGACGACGGACTCGATCTCGGCGTCAGGATCGGTCAGCTGCCGGACTCCACTTTGCGGGCGGTCCGAGCGGGGCAGGTACGACGCGTCGTTTGCGCGACGCCGGAATACATTGCACGCCGCGGCCTGCCGGCGACGCCACGCGATCTCGAAAATCACAGTGTGGTGGCGTGCTCAGCCGTCACACCCGTTCCCAACCGCTGGTCGTTCCACCGTCCGAGTGGCGTCACATCCGTTACCGTCGCGCCCCGGCTGGTGGTGAACACCACCGCAGCGGCGCTCGACGCGGCGCTCGAAGATTTCGGGCTCACCTGTGTCTTGTCGTATCAGGCGGAGCCGTATGCGGCGGCCGGCCGATTGCAAACCGTCCTCGTCGAATACGAACCGCCGCCGATACCCATTCACATTGTACATCCGCAAGGCCGGCACGTTTCGCCCAAGGTCCGCCTATTTCTCGACCATGTCGCCGAGGGAGTTCGTCGCAAATTCGGTCCGTAGGTCGCAATCCGTTGACCTGCCAACCTAGCGATGGCGTGCCGCCACCTACCCGCCGGTCGGAACGCGGGTGTCCAATTTAAAGACCAAATCTTGACGGCTTTTGGTGAAGAGCGGCACAGTGGCGGGCGATCGCACTGGGTGCTGGCGTCAGCAACAGCCTCTGCGCGAGTAGGGTGCCTAGTCTCGATCTGATAACAGGGTTGCTGGTAACATCGACTAAAGTTGAAGTTGCGCCCTATCCGCAACGAGGACCCCGCAAAATGCCCGAAATTTCCTCCTACCGCGAGATCGGCGTCAGCCATGACGGCCATGTCGCCACGGTCGAGATGCGCCGGCCGCCGCACAATTTCTTTGACAGCGCGCTGGTCGCCGAGATCGGCGACGCCTTTGAGCGGCTCGACGCCAACCCCGATTGCCGGGCGATCGTGTTTGCCGCCGAAGGCCGCTCGTTCTGCGCCGGCGCCGATTTCGCAAAGCGCATGGACACCGGCACCGTCGCCGAAAGCGCCCGCAGCATCGCCGGCAAGCATCTCTACAAGGAGGCGATCCGCCTGTTCCGCACCAAAAAGCCGATCGTCGCCGCGGTGCAGGGTGCGGCGGTCGGCGGCGGGCTCGGCCTCGCCCTCGTCGCCGATTTCCGCGTGACCTGCCAGGAGGCGCGGTTCAGCGCGAACTTCAACCGTCTCGGCTTTCACCCCGGTTTCGGCCTGACCGCGACCCTGCCGCGGCTCGTCGGCGCGCAGCAGGCGGCATTGCTGTTCTTTACCGGCCGCCGCATCGCCGGCGACGAAGCGGTCCGCATCGGCCTCGCCGATCTCTTGGTGCCGCAGCCCGAAGTTCGCTCGGCGGCGCAAAAGCTCGCCCTCGAAATCGCCCAATCGTCGCCGCTCGCGGTCGTGGCGACGCGCGAAACCGTGCGCCGCGGGCTCGTCGATGCGATCGAGGCGGCGACCGAGCGCGAGCTCGTCGAGCAGGACTGGCTGCGCCGCACCGAAGATTTCGCCGAGGGCGTCAAGGCGATGGCCGAGCGCCGCCTCCCCGATTTCCGCGGCCGCTGACCCGAGACATCAGAACCGGCGGCGCAATGCCGCGACCGCGAGCCGCCAGCTCTGCAGCGGGTCGGGCTGCGCCAGCGCCGGGGCGAACGGGTCGTATCCGGCGCGGGCGAGCCGCCGCAGAAAATTCTCGGCGACGACCGCGGGCAGCAGCGCCGGCAGCGCCGGACGCGGGACCGCAGCGCGCATCGCCCGCGCCGCCCGCAGAGGGTGCCAGGCCGCGGCCGCGATCTCGGCAATGGCGGCCCGCACCGCCGGCGAGCCCGACCGCACAGCGACATCCTCCGGGTCGAGACCGTTGCGCGCCGCAATGTCGAGCGGGACGATCGGCCGCCCGATCGCCGTCAGATACGGCATCGCCCGCAGCAGACCCGAGAGCGCATAGGCGATGCCGACATGGCACCCGGCCTCGACCGCGGCCGCATCGCGCACCCCGAGCGCCTCCAGCGCCAAGTACAGCAGCTGCGACGAGGTTCCTTCGGCATAGTCTTTGAGGGCGGCGAGAGTGGCCGGCGGCGCCTCGTTGCAATCAGCCTCGCGCGCCTCGATCAGCCGGTCGAAATAAGCCCGCGTCAGCTCCCGCTCGCGGATCGTCACGGCCAGCGCTTCGACCACTGGATGGCGACGCACCGGGCCGCCGGCGTATATGGCGTCGATGTTTTCGCGCCACCATTCGAGCCGGATCCGGCCGAGGACCGGTTGGCTGACCGCCTCGCGCACCCTTGCAATCTCATAGTTGAAGGCGTAAAGCGCGAACAGCGCCTCGCGGCGCGCGGCCGGGGCAAACAGCGCCGTCTGGTACCGGTCGCGGTCGTGATGCCGCACCAACGCCGCGGCCGGCGACAACGCTTCCGCGCCGGCGGCGGAACGCCTGGCCGCAGCCGGCGTTTTTTCACGCAACCGCTTCACCTGACACGGGATGGTCGCCATGGCTTTTGAACTGCCGCCCCTGCCCTACCCGAAAAATGCGCTGGAGCCGCACATCTCCGAGCGGACAATGGATTTCCACCACGGCAAGCATCACCAGGCCTATGTCACGAACCTGAACAACCTGGTCAAGGGCTCGCCGATGGAGAGCCAATCGCTCGAACAGATCATCAAGGCGACGTACAAGGACAGCTCGAAGACCGGCGTCTTCAACAACGCCGCGCAGGTGTGGAACCACACCTTCTTCTGGCATTCGATGAAGCCGCATGGCGGCGGTGCGCCGAGCGGCAACGTCGCCGCGGCGATCACCCGCGACTGCGGCGGCGTCGACAAATTCAAGGAACAGTTCAAGACGACGGCGGTCGGCCAGTTCGGCAGCGGCTGGGCGTGGCTCGTTTCCGACAAGGGCCAGCTCAAGATCATCGGCACGCCGAACGCGGTCGACCCGCTGGCCGAAGGTCAGACGGCGCTGCTGACCTGCGACGTGTGGGAGCACGCCTATTACCTCGACTATCAGAACCGCCGGCCCGATTTCGTGCAAACTTTTCTCGACCATCTGGTCAATTGGGACTTTGTCGCCCAAAACCTCGCCAAAGCGGGCTGACCCAGCCGCCGACGCGTCCTCCCTCCCCGCCTCAACGGCGAGGGAGGGAGGACGATCGCCGCCGGGATCACAGGTGAACACCGCGGTCGAGCAGCACCGCGGTATACTCGCGATAGGTCAACCCGACCGCCTCGGCGCGCGCAAGTCGAGCGAGCGCGATCTCGCGCGGCGGCGTCTGCCACACCCTGCAATGCCCCTTTCGCCAGCAGAACAGCCGCCACTCGACACCTGGATCGAGCGGCGGCCCACGGTTGTGCCCGAGGCCGGGCGGCAGAGGAGACGGGAGTGTCCAGGGAATTTTGTCGGACTCGATCCGGCCATCCCCGTCTCGAAGTTGGGGCGCGATTATTCGGCTCGACCGGTCTGCACCCGCTTCTGCGCATGGCTTTCCGCATTGGCGCGGAAGACCTGATCGGTCATCCGTTTCTGCTGCTCAGGCATCGCATTGTAGAGGTTTTGAAAGGCCGGCACGAGCTTCTGCAGAGCCGCGGCATGGGCCTCGGCAATCTGCTCATAGGACTGCATGTTCTGCACCGCGGTCATCGTCGGATATTGCTGGGCGCGCTGCATGAACGCCTGATCCATGTCGCGGGCATTGGCGCGCATGACTTGAGCGAACTGGTCCCATTGCGCCTGCTCGGCCGCGGTGATGCGCAGTTGCGTGCGCATTTGCGTGATGTGGGCTTCAACCCGTTCCTCGACGTTCTTGCCGGGAGCGGGCTGGGCGGCCATCGGCGAGGAGGAGGCCCCCGGCGCCGGCGGCACGGCGGGCGTAGAAGACTGGGCGGGTTGCGCCAGCGCTGCGGCAGGCATTGCCAGCAGCGCGACGATGGCTGCAGAAGCGAGATAAGTCGACCGGATACTCTTCATCGAATCATTCCTCGGTTTGAAGTGTCCGCGGTTGCCAAGCGGTCATTGCCCAGCGCGACGGGCCGGATGAGCGGCCAACTCGCCGGGCCGCGCGCAGCACTCAATAGCCGTAGCCGTAATAGACGGGCGGCGGCGGAGCGTAGTAGCCCGAGGGCGCCCCGTAATAAACCGGCGGCGGCGCGTAATAACCGTTGTTCGAGGCGATCGCGGCTCCGACGCCGAGGCCGATGATCCCGCCGACGATCGCAGCACCCGCGGCGCCGCCGCCCCCGCCGCCGCCACGGTAGCCGCCGCGGTAATGCCCGCCGCCCCCGCCGTGATGCCAATCGGCCGCATGAACGGTGGGCGCTAGCGCGAGGGCCGCCGAGAACGCGGCGGCGGTCAGGATACGTGTATACATAACGGTGCTCACTCGCTGTGGCGATTGCACTGAAAACCGCTGCACAGGCCGAGTGGTTCCCGAGGGGATGACAAGCCCGTAGGGTCAACCTCTGGCGCCGCCGGCCGTTCTGCGCCCCGATCCGGCCTCAGGCCGGCGGCAGCAGCGCTGCGGCGACCCGGCGGTCCTCGGCCAGGAGCACGCTGTAGGTGCGGCAGGCGGCGCCGGTGTGCATCGGCTCGAGCGCGATCCCGGCCTGGCGCATCGCCTGGCGCAGCGCCCCGGTGACGACCCCGGCCCGGTTGCCGAGACCGAGCAGCAGGATCTGCACCCCGCCATGCTCGACCACCGGAGCGAGGCTGTCCCAGCTGACCGCCGCGGCGTCCGCTGCTGCCCATGGCAAGGTCAGGTCGGGAAAGACCAGCACCGGGCCGCGCCAGATCACCCCGCTGATGCGGAACCCGCTCGGGCCATAGCGCTCGATGACCTGACGGCCGGACGAAACCAGCGGAGTGAGGTCCATTGCCGCCGATCCTCGCCCAGCCAGGCCGCGGCTAGCGCGCCCGAGAGGCCGGGGCCTTGGCCGCTTCGCTCGTGCGCGCGATCGCCGCGCGGTTCGGCCGCACGTAAAGCAGGATCGGCGCGGCGATAAACAGCGACGAATAGGTGCCGATCACGACGCCCCACAACATCGCGATGCTGAACCCGCGCAGCACCGCGCCGCCGAGAAACAACAGCGACAGCACCGCCAGTGCCACGGTGCTGACGGTCAGGATCGTGCGCGACAGGGTCTCGTTCAAGGCGAGGTTGATCAGGTCGCGGAACGGCATCGTCCGGTATTTGCGCAGCGATTCCCGAACCCGATCGTAGATCACGACGGTGTCGTTGACCGAGTACCCGGCGACGGTCAGGATCGCCGCCAGGGTCGTCAGGTTGAATTCGAGGTGGAACAGCGCGAACAGCCCGACCGTGGTGATCACGTCGTGCAGGGTCGAGATCATCCCGCCAACGCCGAACTGCCATTCGAAGCGGAAAGCGATATAGAGGGCGATCGCCACCAGGGCGAGCACGGTCGCGATCACGCCGGCACGGATCAGCTCGCCGCCGACGGTCGGGCCGACCACCTCGATCCCGCGATAGTCGATCCCCGGCCCCAGCGCCTTGCGCGCCACCTCGACCGCCCGCTCCTGCGCGGCATCGCCGCCCGGCTGCCGCGGCAGCCGGATCAACACGTCGGTCGGTGGGCCAAAGCCCTGCAGCGACACGTCGCCGATATGCAGCGCATCGAGCTTTTGCCGCATTTCGGCGAGGTTGGCCGGCCCGGGCGTGACCCGAACCTGGATCTGGGTGCCGCCGACGAAATCGATCCCGTAATTGAGCCCAACGGTCAGAAACAGCACGATCGAGGCCAGCATCAGCAGCCCGGAGAAGGCAAAACCAAGCCGATGCCATTTCATAAAGTCGATCTGCGGCGTGCGCCGGATCACGATCAGCGGTCTGAACAAGATTGATCGGCCTTGTCAAAAGTCTCTATTTGCGGTGCGCAAAATTCCCTCGTCTGGACCGGGCTATCTACGACTCAGATCGGGATCACCTTGGGCTTCCAGCGCCGCACCCAGGTCACGATCAGCAGCCGGGTGACCAGGATCGCCGAAAACAGCGAGGTCAGAACCCCGATGCTGAGGGTGACGGCAAAGCCCTTCACCGGCCCCGAGCCGAGCCAGAACATCAACGCGCCGGCGACGAGCGTCGTCACATGGCTGTCGACGATCGTGCCGAAGGCGCGCTTGAACCCGGCGTCGAGCGACGAGAGGATCGTTCGACCGGCCCGCACCTCCTCGCGGATGCGCTCGTAGATCAGCACGTTGGCGTCGACCGCCATGCCCATCGTCAGGGCGATGCCGGCGATGCCCGGCAGGGTCAAGGTGGCGCCGAGCAATGACAGGCTGCCCAGCATCAGGCACAGGTTGAAGAACAGCGCGATATCGGCGAACACGCCGAACAATCCGTAGAACAGCACCATGAAGGCGACGACCAGCGCCACCCCGACGATGCACGCCATGGCCCCGGCATGGATCGAATCGGCGCCGAGCCCCGGTCCGACGGTGCGCTCCTCGAGGATCGTGATCGGCGCCGGCAGCGCGCCGGCCCGCAGCAGCAGGGCGAGGTCGCTCGCCGACTGCACGGTAAAGCTGCCCGAAATGATGCCGCTGCCGCCGAGGATCGCTTCCTTGATGACCGGCGCGCTGATCACCTTGTTGTCGAGCACGATCGCAAACGGCTTGCCGACATTGGCGCGGGTCGCGTCGCCGAACCTTTGGGCGCCCTCGGCGTCGAAGCGGAAGCTGACTACCGGCTCGTTGCCCTCGAAGCTCGGCTGGGCATCGACCAGCATGCCGCCGCCGACCATGACCCGCCGCTGCACGACATAGGCGTCGGGTCCGACCCGTTGGGCATTGCTCGCCGCGGCGGGCAGGATCTCGTCGCCGACCGGCAGCCGGCCGCTGCGCGCGTCTTCGAGCGAGACGCCGGTGTCGACCAGTTGAAACGTCAGCTTGGCGGTGCGGCCCAACAGCTCCTTGACGTGCTCGGGGTCGGAGATGCCGGGCAACTCGACCAGGATGCGGTCTTGCCCTTCCTGCTCGATCGTCGGCTCCTTGATCCCGGTCTCGTCGATGCGGCGGCGGATGATCTCGATCGACTGGTCGACGGCCAGGCTGCGCTTCGCCTCGGTCGCCGCCGCGGTGAAGCGCACCGTTCCGGTGCCATCGGGCATGATGGCGACGGTCAGGTCCGGGTCGATCTTGGCCAGCGCCTGACGCGCGTCGTCGATCCGCCCGGGGTCGCGGATCTTGAAGACGATCGCATCGCCTTGGACCGCCAGCCCGGTGTAGCCGATGTTGGCGTCGAGCAAGGCATTGCGCACATTATCGATAATCGAGCTCAAACGCTCGCGCTCGGCCGCCGCGACATCGACCTCGAGCAGCAGGTAGGAGCCGCCGCGCAGGTCGAGCCCGAGCGCCACCTGCTTGTGCGGCACGATGTCGGGCAGCCGGTCCAGCGCCGCCGGGCTGAACAGGTTGGGCACGGCGAGCAGGACGCCGAGCGCGCAGATCGCGCAGATCAGCAGAATTTTCCAGTTGGCGAAATAAAGCATGCCGTCATTTCCGCGGCACCGGGCGGCGCGGCCGCCCCCGGCCCGACGCCCGTGCCTGCAACTCTCCGCGTCGGTGCGTCAGTGCCGCCACCGTCCTGGCACCCAGATCCAGCGATAGCCGTTCCAGCGCCAATGCCCGGGCAGCCAATGCCAATGGTAATGCCCCGCCGGATGGGGCGGTCGCGCCTCGTGACGCGGCGGCGGCATCGGCGGCCGATGGTGCGCCGGATGATGGTGCGGCGACGGACCTGGCGGCGCGCCGGCCGACGATGGTGGCGGACCGGGCGGCGGCGGCTCCGCGGTCGGCGGCGGACCGGGCGGCGGGGCCGCAGGCGAGGGCGGCGGGGCCGAGGCAGGCGGGGGTCCCGGCGGAGTCGCCGGCTGCGCCACGGCGGCGCGAAACGGAAAGGCCAGAGCCGCCAGCGCGGCCCCTAGAATTGCTCTTCGATCGTGCACTGCAACACTCCGTCTGTGGCGATCCAACGGCCGACGATGCCCGCTGCCGCCGGGCGCGTCCATCCGATTTTGCCGAACCGGCTCAGCACGCTTCGTCGCAGCCGGGTCAATCCTTGGTTTCGGCCTTGGCCCGCGCCTGTTCCCTCTGCTTCGCCGCTTCGCGTGCGGCGGCCGGGTCGGGCTTGGCCACCACGCTGGTGATCGTGCCGCGCACGACGCGCACGCGAACCCCGTCGGCAATGTCGACGCTGACCTCGTCGGGGCTCTCGACCCGCACGACGGTGCCGATGATGCCGCCGCCGGTCACCACCCGGTCGCCGCGCCGCAGCGCATCGAGCGTCGCCCGGTGCTCCTTGGCCTTACGCTGCTGCGGGCGAATCAAGAGGAAGTAAAACACCACGAAGATCAGCACAAGCGGCAGGAACTGGAGCATCGTGCTCTGGTTGTCGAACAAGCCCGACAGGCCGGTTCCTTGGGCGTAAGCGGTGGAGATCAGCATCGGCATCGAGCCTCGACATCATGCGCCCGTCGTCCGGAGGCGGAGCGCTCTCCCGCAGCCGCGAAATCACCGACCGCTCGGCGAAGGATAGGTACGCGATGCCTGGTTAAAGAGCAATGGCGGGATATTGCGCGCATTTCCCGCGCCGCACGCCCTGTGATAGCGTCCGCGCCCTTTTCGCCCGCTGCTGCCGCCCCCCACCGCCGATGATCCCGCCGATGACCGACCCCGATCTGCTGCCGCTGCTGCGCCGCCTCGCCGAGGCTCTCGAACGCTTGGCGCCGCCGCCGGAGCCGCCGGTCGAGCTCGGTGTCGCCGACGCCTTTGTCTGGCATGCCGGCCGCGCCTGGCTAGAACCGGTCGGCGAGGTCAATCGCGTCGAGCTCGACCTGTTGCGCGGCATCGACCGGGTGCGCGACATCCTGCTCGACAACACCCGGCGGTTCGCCGCCGGGCTGCCGGCCAACAACGTGCTCTTGTGGGGCGCGCGCGGCACCGGCAAGAGCTCGCTGATCAAGGCGGCGCACGCCGCGGTCAACGCCGAACGGCCGCACGCGTTGGCGCTCGTCGAGATCCATCGCGAGGACATTCCGAGCCTGCCGCATCTGCTGTCGCTGCTGCGGCCGTGCGCGCGGCGGTGCCTGCTGTTCTGCGACGATCTCTCCTTCGACCAGCACGACACCAGCTTCAAATCGCTGAAGGCCGTGCTCGAAGGCGGCATCGAGGGACGGCCGGCGAACGTCGTCCTCTACGCCACCTCGAACCGCCGCCATCTGATGCCGCGCGAGATGATCGACAACGAGCGCTCGACCGCGGTCAACCCGGCCGAGGCGGTCGAGGAGCAGGTCTCGCTGTCGGACCGGTTCGGCCTGTGGCTCGGCTTTCACAATGTCGACCAGGACTACCTACCACGCGATCGTGCGCGGCTACGCCGAACGCTACGGGTTGTCGCTGCCGGCCGACCGGCTGACCGCCGAAGCCAACGAATGGGCGATCACCCGCGGCGCGCGGTCCGGCCGGGTCGCCTGGCAATTCATCCAGGATCTCGCCGGCCGCCTTGGTAAGCCGCTCGCCTGAGGAGGGCCCGACCAAATCGGGCGAACGCTCCCGACGGTTGCCGTCGCCCCCGAGAAAGCGGCTGTAATCCGATCCCATGGCGGCTCAGCGCCGTTCCTATCGCTTTCCCGGCGGAGGATTGTGTGAAGAAATTGAACTCCGGCAGGATCGGCGGGGTGCATCCCCCGCTTTCGCGAGCGCAGGCTCTTCGGGACACCCGCTCCGCGGCTTCCTCAGGATGATGGTCTTTTCTGAATTCCATCAATAACGTACGTCATAGTGAGAAGCCCCGGAGGCGCGTCTCGAACCACGCACCGCGTCCGTGCTTGCACAGGCTGTTTCGCCGGGAAATCCGGAATGGAGAGGCCGATCAGCGAACGCGACTGGCCCCGGGCCGAACGGATTACCAACTTGAAGGTGAGGGCCCTATCGCACGCCACCTGAATTCGTCTTGCGCGGGCTTGTCCCGCGTATCCACGCCTTGCTTCGGGCGCCCGCAGGCGCGGATGGCCGGGTCAAGCCAGGTCAAGACGGATATAATGAGCCGGTACTCTCAATTATGGCGCCAGGAAAATTTCCCCGGACCACCCTCCGCGTTCGCGGGAATGACCGCCGAGGGTTTGATGTTTCGAAAGTCTTTCCGGGTCGGGTGGAGAGAAAGTCTTTCCGGGTCGGGTGGAGAGGAAGCTGGCGATCGCTTACCCGGCGTGCGTTGCCTTGGTCGCGGCGCTCGGCAGCGGTGCCAGGTAGTCGCGCGGATCGACCGGGCGCTTGCCGCGGCGCAGCTCGAAATGCAGCTGCGGCTGAGTGACGTTGCCGGTCGAGCCGACCCGCGCGATGACCTGGCCGCGGGCGACCTTCTGACCGGTCTTGACCAGGATCAAATCGCAATGGGCATAGGCCGAGATCCAACCGTTCGGGTGCTTGATCAGGACCAGATTGCCGTAGCCGCGCAATTCGTTGCCGGCATAGGCGACGACGCCGGCGTCGGTCGCCTGCACCGGCGCGCCGCGCGCCGCGGCGATGTTGATCCCGTCATTGTGGGTGCCGTCCGGCCCGGCGCCGTAATTCTCGAGGATATGGCCCCGCACCGGCCATAGGAAGGCACCGCCGCGATGGGCACCGGGCGGCTGGGCGGGCGGCGGCTCGGCTGTAGCCACGGCACCGGGAGCAGTCGGCGGATGCGCCGCAGAGGGCGGCTCCGCCGAGGCAGCACGGGACGCCTCCAAACCCGCTGGCGCAACGGGTGAGCTTGGCGGCGTCAGGGTTGAGTCGGGCGGCGTGCGGTCGGGCGGCGTGCGGTCGGGCGTGAGAGCACGGTCAGCCTGCTGATCGGGCATCCGACTGGCAACTTCCGGCCGTGGCTCAACGGGCGCGGGCCGCACCAGGGGGATCGGCCGGTCCCGATCGGGCGTCGGCGACGCCGTGCGGCTCGGAAGTTCCGGCTGCTGCGGTGGCGGCAACGACGTCATCGCCACCGGCGCCTCGGGAACCGCTGCCAGCGGCGGTCCGGGGGCCATCGCCACCGGCGGCCCAGCGAACCCGGCGCTCCCACCGGGAATGATCAAGGTGGCTCCCGCCAGGATCCGGTAGGGCGGCGACAGACGGTTCGCCGCGGCGATCATTTGCATCGGCACATGATAGTGGTGGGCGATCCCCGACAGGGTCTGGCCGGGCTCGATGACGATTTGCGCCGGGATCTGCGCCGGCGGCGATTCGCCGCCGTTGACGACCGGCGCCGGCCCGCCGAACCGCGGTCCGCATCCGGCCAGCAGCAATATCAGCAGGATGATAGGGTGCGCGAGCCCCGCACCGCGCCGCGCGACACTGCCTTTCGCCATTCTCCCCCCTCGCCCGCCTCCCGGCGCGCAGGCCACGCCCCCATGCCCGGCCCGCAAGCGATGCTCGTCCTTGGTACTCGATGGTCGGGACATGTCAACCCTGTGGTGCCGCACGCTGCCGCGGCAGCCCGCTGACCAACGGCACGAACCGCACCAGCCCCAGATCTTCGCTGACAAAGCGGTCTTCGGTGCGGCGGACGCGCACCAGCTGCTGATCGCGGCGATCGGCACCGACCGGCGCCACCAAGATCCCATCCGGCGCCAGCCCGTCGACCAGCGCCGCCGGAATCTCGGGCGCCGCGGCGGTGACGATGACCCGGTCATAGGGCGATTGCTCGGGCCAGCCCTTGGCGCCGTCGCCGAATCGATAGACGATATTGCGCAGGCCCAGCGCCTCGAGCCGGCGCTCGGCCGCGCGCAGCAAGCCGCGATGGCGTTCGACCGAAAACACCCGGCGCGCGAGCCGCGCCAGGATCGCGGCCTGATAGCCCGAGCCGGTGCCGAGCTCGATGACGTTGTGCCGGTCGCCGACCAGCAGCGCTTCGGTCATCAGCGCCACCACATAGGGCTGGCTGATCGTCTGCCCGTCATCGATCGGCAGCGCCACGTTTTCATAGGCCTGATCGGCGAACGCTGCCGGCACGAAGGCTTCGCGCGGCGTCTTTTCGATGGCCCCCAGAACCCGCGCATCGCCGATCCCGGCGCGGCGCAATTCCATCAGCAGCCGCAGCTTGCGCTGGACGAGACCCGGATCGGGGCCGGGCTCAGCCATTTGGAGGCTCAGCCATGTCGTTCGATGCGGGTCTGCCCTCCGAGATAGGGCTGCAATGCCGGTGGAATCGACACGCTCCCGTCCGCCTGCTGGAAGTTTTCGAGGATCGCGATCAAGGTGCGGCCGACCGCCAGCCCCGAGCCGTTCAGGGTATGCACCGGCCGGGTCCCCCGGCCCTCGGCCAGGCGGTAGCGCGCCTTCATCCGCTGCGCCTGGAATGCGCCGCAGTTGGAGCAGCTCGAAATCTCGCGATAGGCGCCGTGCCCCGGCAGCCACACCTCGATGTCGTAGGTCTTCTGCGCGGCAAACCCCATGTCCCCCGACGACAGCAGCATGACCCGATAAGCGAGGCCGAGCCGCTTCAGCACCGCTTCGGCGCAGGCGGTCATGCGCTCGTGCTCGGCCGCCGATTGCTCGGGCGTCGTCACCGAAACCAGCTCGACCTTGTAGAACTGGTGCTGCCGGATCATGCCGCGGGTGTCCTTGCCGGCCGCCCCGGCCTCCGAGCGAAAGCTCGGCGTCCAGGCGGTAAAGCGCAGCGGCAGCTCACCTTCGTCGAGGATTTCGTCGGCGACGAGGTTGGTCAGCGGCACCTCGGCGGTCGGGATCAGCCACAGGCCGCTGGTGGTGCGGAACATGTCTTCCGCGGCTTTCGGCAATTGGCCGGTGCCGAACACCGCGTCGTCGCGCACCAGCAATGGCGGCGACACCTCGGCGTAGCCGAATTCGCCGGTGTGCAGGTCGAGCATGAATTGGGCGAGCGCCCGCTCCAGTCGTGCGAGGTCGCGCCGCAACACGACAAAGCGCGATCCGGAGAGCTTGCCGGCACGCCGGAAATCCATCAGCCCGAGGCGCTCGCCGATCGCCTCGTGCGAGGCCGGCGCGAAATTAAAACGCGGCGGCTCGCCCTCGCGGCGCAGCAGCAGGTTCGCGCTCTCGTCGGCGCCGTCCGGCACGTCGTCGGCCGGCAAATTGGGCAGTGCTGCGAGGGTCTCGTCGATCTGCGTCCGCAGCCGCGCCGCCTCGGCCGCGGCAGCAGCCTCGGCATCCTTGTCTTCGGCGACCCGGCGCAGCAATGGCTCGATGTCCTCGCCGCGGCCTTTGGCGGCGCCGATGTCGCGGGCGATGCGGTTGCGCCGGGCCTGCGCCTCCTGGACGCGGGTCTCGGCGGCGCGCCAAGTGCGGTCGAGCGCCAGCACCTCCTCGGCGCTCGGCGGCAGACCGCGCCGGACGAGGCCACGGTCGAATTCCGCGGCACGCTCCCGGACCCATCTGATGTCGTGCATCGGTCGAACTAAAACACAAATGGAACACGGTCCGTTATAGGAGGCGGGCGGCGGCGCGTCCATTCGGCTCGCGGGCACCAGACCGCGATTCGACGGAATTCGGGCGGCTGTGAGATCGGCGTCGAGCCCAGGCCCTGGTTTACCTCGGGGCCAATTTGCCATACCAAATCTGCCGATGCCGAATTGGCGCACGGCACGGGAGGAAGCGATGCTCGGGATTGATGTCGGAGCGGCCGCTGCTGATCTCGGCGATCATCACGCCATGCCGCGACCTATCACGGCGATACCGAGATCGTTTCGCGAACCGTCGAGGGCGGGATCCACCGCTACACCTATGCCGAGGCCGAGCGGCGCGCGAAACAGTCTCGCTCGGGCGCTGTTGCGCCTCGGGATCAG
This sequence comes from uncultured Alphaproteobacteria bacterium, assembly GCA_963703665.1. Taxonomy (GTDB): domain Bacteria; phylum Pseudomonadota; class Alphaproteobacteria; order ATCC43930; family CGMCC-115725; genus AP-15. Next base: position 722,541 of record CAVPFB010000004.1, read on the forward strand.
AGCCCGGCGATCGGGTCGGCACGCTCGCCTGGAACACGTTCCGCCATTTCGAACTCTATTACGGCATCTCCGGCATCGGCGCGGTCTGTCACACGATCAACCCGAGGCTGTTCGACGACCAGATCGTCTATATCGTCAACCACGCCGCTGACCGGCTGCTGTTTGTCGACGCGACCTTCCTGCCGCTGGTCGAGCGCCTCGCTTCGCAGCTTCCGGCCGATTGCCGTTTCGTGCTGCTGACCGACGAGGATGCCGCTGCCCGCGACGCAATTGCCGGTCGCTTGCCCTGCTATGAGCGGCTGATCGCGGCCGAGGACGAGGATTTCGAGTGGCCCGAATTCGACGAGCGGACCGCCGCCGTCGCTCTGCTACACCTCGGGGACCACCGGCAACCCCAAGGGTGCCCTCTACAGCCACCGCTCGACGGTGCTGCATGCGTTCGGGATCTCGCTTCCCGATGCGATATCGATCTCGGCCCACGACGTGGTTTGTCCGGTGGTGCCGATGTTTCACGCCTGCGCCTGGGGCATTCCTTACGCCGCGCCGATGAACGGGGCCAAGCTCGTTTTGCCGGGACCGCGTCTCGACGGGGCTAGTCTCTACGAGCTGTTCGAAGCCGAGGGCGTGACCTACAGCCTCGGCGTGCCGACCGTGTGGCTCGGCTTCGAGGCGTATCTTTCGGCCGCCGGCGTGCGCTGCTCGACTTTGCAGCGGGTCCTGTCGGGCGGTGCGGCGGTGCCGCCGTCGATGATCGAGGCATTTGCGCGTCACGGCATCGACATGCGCCAGGGCTGGGGAATGACCGAGATGAGCCCGCTCGGGACGACGGCGGCGCTGAAGGCCAAGCATCAGCGGACTCGACTCGCCAAAGCCCGAGTTGCGGTCCATGACGAAGCAGGGCCGGCCGGTTTTCGGCGTCGAGTTGAAGATCGTCGACGATACGGCGCAGGCGCAGCCGCACGACGGCAAGTCGCTCGGCGAGTTGCTGGTGCGCGGTCCGTGGATCGTCAGCGGCTATTTCGAGGATGCCGAGGCGAGCGCCGCGGCGGTCGAGCAGGACGGGTGGTTTCACACCGGCGACGTCGCGACGATCGATCCCGACGGCTACATGCAGATCGTCGACCGGCGCAAAGGACGTGATCAAATCCGGCGGCGAGTGGATCAGCTCGATCGATCTCGAAAATGCCGCTGTCGCCCATGCCGACGTGGCCGAAGCCGCGGTGATCGCCGTGCCCCGATCCGCGCTGGGGCGAGCGGCCGTTGCTGATCGTCACGCCCCGGTCCGGCTGCAAGCCCGACCGCGACGCGCTGATCGCCCTTCTCGCCGGACAATTCCCCAAATGGATGCTCCCCGACGACGTCGTCATCATCGACGAGATGCCGCACACCGCGACCGGCAAGATCATGAAGACCCGCCTGCGCGAAATGTTCTGCCCGCGCGATGGATAGGATTTTGACGGGCAGGGTGGCTGAACCCCGGCGAAAGCCTGGGCTAATCCACCGCTTCGGGCCGCGCTGGCGGGTTTCGCTGCGCCCCACCCCGCGGCCACGAAACTTCTGGCCATATCTTCCGCAACAGCCAACCCATTGACGCCATTGGTTTGAGGGGATTCCCCGAAAGTCTTGAATTAATGACAGAGCCGTGGGAAGTGACTAGCTGACTAGCCAAACAAAGGTGCGCTGTGGCAGCGGCGGCGCGGGATAGCGGCCTATCTTGTTATTCCAATAAGCCATGATCGCGGGTCGATGACGCCGGGCGGCGTTGTTCAACCTGCGCACTGGTTCACGGATTACGACAGGGACGGCTTTCCCCTAATTAGGCAAGCCGTTTGCGCGCCTCCCGGATCAATGCTTGGTAAGCCCCGCACGTCTCGGCCTGAAGTCTTTCCAGAATTCTTCACCGTCCCCAAGTAGATTTGGGGAAGCCGTTCTCGTTCATGCGGCATGACCGAATAGAAGTCGGGTGTGTCGGGTATCCGAAACATCGTAATCTGTAGCATCGAGAGAAGATACGCAGCACTTTCGATAAAGTTATGACGTAGCTTCTCTAGGTCCATATCTATAAATTCATGTTGTGGTTCACGTCGTTGTATGACGATGGTCACAAGTCCTTCGACCTTTGACCACGAAAACCGTTCTGCTGCAAACGCATGGAATTGCAAGAACTGAACGGGCGCTTCTTTCATGAGGTTGAGAATATCTTGTAGCGTCCTCTGGTCGGCTCGGATGCATTCGATTGGGTCGGCGTAACGGTCTGAAGATGACCGTCGGTTTCGATAAGCCCATAGAGCCGCTGTCGGGCAGCTTTCACCTCCGGCATTGTTAGTTCTTGTGCTGGCTCGTCTGGAATCATAAAGACTGTGATGTTTCAAGCACATGAATGCCAAATTGTCTTCTGTGGAGTTTGACCGGTCCTGATCCAGATGAGCGATCTGGCCGAGCTTCTCTCTCGTGTCGCTGTGAAGGTGAAAGCATAGCGTGCAACGACGGCGGCTTCGATCGAGCACCGCCAATTCAATTTCTGTCGGTGTACGTTTCCGGGGAGAGCGTGGCATCTACCTACCTTAGATATGTAGCGAATGGGCGGCTGCCAGTTGGCCAGAGGGCGGCGATTGTGCTAGGCCGGGATGATGACAACGGCGCACTGGTTCACGGATTACGACGGCGGCGGCTTTCCGGTTGAGAGAGCGTCGCTGGCGGCTGTGATCTGTCGGTTGTCTTGTCTTCGCGGCGAAATGGCAAGGCTGGTGCGACTCGGGGGCCGGGACGTTGCCAGGGCGGCGCGCGGGGCTATCACACGGCTTGTCAGGATGCCGAATCCGTCGCCCGGCGGTTTCTAGATGTTGTGGCTTGGGCGGCTTAGGCGGGCTGCGGGCATTTTACATAACATCCGTTATGCGCTAAACACTTGCATGATCGAGATCCAAAATTCGTGAGCCAGACAACGCGCACAGTGAGCTGCTCAGCTCAGGACTTCCTCGCGGCTTGGTGGCGGGGGGACGCTGGGCCGGTTCCGTGCGGCGGGTGCACGGCGTGCTGCTATTACGCGGGGATCCCCGTGGACGCGAAGCGCGACAGGCGGCGTTTGCCCCACCTGCTCACTGAGCGCGGCGCTGATGGAGAATTGGTGCTCCGACGGCGCGCCGACGGGGCCTGCATTCACCTGGGGGAACGGGGTTGCACGGTGTACGATCAGCGGCCTGCGGTTTGCCGCAGCTTCGATTGCCGCGCCTTCGCTGCGATGGGCATTGTCGAACGCTGTGGCCCCGACCACGAGACCCCAAATTGGGAGTTCGTCGGGAAATAGATTAGCGCGTAGGGTGGGTTTAGCGAAGCGTAACCCACTGTCCGGGTGGGCGCGTATTGCTGTGCTCTACTCTCTACGAAGCGGATGAGTGCGCAATCAGACGAAGGCCAGGGTCTGGCTCATTGTAGTGGACCAGTCCATAGGAACGAAACTCGATCAAAACGCCGCCGTTGAGATAACCCCACTCCGCTCGCGGATAGGCATCGCTATATTCCCCGGTATCAATCGAGCAAACGACGACGCCGCGCTGATCTGTTCCCAGGGCCACGACATCACCTAATTTCACTTCCTGTCCGTCAGGGTATTTCATTTGAGCGCGCCTCTCTGGGCCACAAACGGCTCGATGGGGATAGCGTTGCGAGGCAGCTGCGGAGCCGGCACCACTCCGATACTTTGCCAGAAGCACCGCCCGTTGTTGGGATTTTGGTTCGCTCTGTAAAGATCGTAATGAGAGCCCGTGATTCCATGCGCCACGGTGGCCGGCGAGTCCAGCGGACGGTAGGCAATCGTGCCGAGCGGCACCAATTTCCCGCTCACAGTACGGCATCGGCCCAGCAAAGCGTGCTCGCACTACGAGATCAATTCAACGAGCGTCGAGGTATATCGATCAGAATAGGAACCGTGAGCAAGCACAAGCGGCAGCCTGGCCGGATTCCCTCACCGACCTGATCGGATCGCTTCGAGGTACATAAGACGCCGACTTGCGGCCGCACGCCTTGCAGAGGTGCGTTGATATCGGCGGCGGCCTTCCCCATCCTTCGAGAATGATGCCAATCGTTCGCTTCGCGCCGTCGCCGACCGGCTTTTTGCATATCGGCGGCGCGCGCACTGCCTTGTTCAACTGGCTCTATGCGCGCCATCACGGCGGCAGCTTCCGGCTGCGCATCGAGGACACCGACCGGGCCCGCTCGACACGAGAAGCGGTGGCCGCGATCATCGATGGGCTCGACTGGCTCGGGCTTCGATGGGACGGCGAGGTCGTCTACCAATCGGCGCGCCTCGAGCGCCATGCCGAGGTCGCGCGAGAATTGCTGGCCTCGGGGCATGCCTACCGCTGCTGGAGCACGCCCGCCGAAATCGAGGCGGTGCGCGAGCGGGCGCGCGCCGAAAAGCGCTCGATCCGCTTCGACAGCCCGTGGCGCGAGCGCGATCCGGCCGCGGCGCCTCCCGGCGTGGCGCCGGTCATTCGGTTCAAGGCGCCGCAAGCGGGTGCGACGACGATCCATGACCACGTGCAGGGCGAAGTCTCGGTCGCCAACAGCGAGCTCGACGACCGCATCATCCTGCGCGCCGACGGCACGCCCACCTATAATTTGTCGGTCGTCGTCGACGATCACGACATGGGCGTCACCCACGTGATCCGCGGCGACGAGCACCTGAACAACGCCTTTCTTCAGACCCAGCTCTATCAGGCGCTCGACTGGCGGGTCCCCGAATTCGCCCATCTGCCGCTGATCCACGGCCCCGACGGCGCCAAATTGTCGAAGCGCCACGGCGCGCTCGGGGTCGAAGCCTATCGCGAGATGGGCTACCTGCCGGAAACATTGCGCAATTATCTGCTGCGCCTCGGCTGGAGCCACGGCGATGACGAGATCATCTCGACCGACGAGGCGATCCAATGGTTCGACCTCGACGCCGTCGGCCGCGCCCCGGCCCGGTTCGATTTCGCCAAGCTCGACAATCTGAACGGCCACTATATCCGCAGCGCCGACCACGCGCGCCTCGTTGCCTTGGTCGCCGGACGGCTGGAGCAAGCCCTCGGCTGTCCCCTTGCCGAGACCGGCCGCGACCGCCTCCTGCGCGCGATGCCCGAGCTGAAATTGCGTCCCAAGACCCTGGCCGAGCTGGCCGCCAACGCCCGCTTTCTGGCAACGCCGCGGCCGATCCCGATGGATGACAAGGCAGCCAGGCTGCTGACGCGGCAGGCGCGGTGCCTGCTCGCCGCGCTGGCTCCTGCCCTCGACCCCCTCGAGTGGCACGCGGTCGCCCTCGAAGAGCGCGTGCGCTCCTTCGCCGAGGAACAGGGGGAGAAGCTCGGCGCCGTCGCCCAGCCGCTGCGCGCCGCACTGACCGGGTCCTTAGCCTCGCCCGGCATCTTTTTCGTGATGGAGGTTCTCGGCCGGGAGGAGACCTTGGGCCGCGTCGCCGACGCCGCCGAACCGGTTTGACAGCCGCCCTCATCTCGCACCTGCGAACGGTTTGCCAACCGGCCCCGGCGGGTCTATTTATTGAGACCGGGAACGGCCTGCGGGCGCGGCAACGAGAGGTGCATCGATGGACGGGAACAACATGACGACCGGAACGATGACCTTGACCGACAATGAAACCGGCAAATCGGTCGAGCTTCCGGTGATCGGCGGCACGATCGGCCCCAAGGTCATCGACATCCGCAAGCTCTACGCCCAGACCGGGCACTTCACTTACGACCCGGGCTTTATGGCCACCGCCGCCTGCCGGTCGAGCATCACCTATATCGACGGCGACGAAGGCGTGTTGATGTACCGCGGCTATCCGATCCAGGAGCTGGCGGAAAAGAGCGATTTTCTCGAAGTCGCCTATCTGCTGCTGAACGGCGAATTGCCGACCGCCAAGGAAAAGGAGCAGTTCGTTCACGACATCACCCACCACACGATGGTGCACGAGCAGCTGTCGAGCTTTTTCCGCGGCTTCCGGCGCGACGCGCACCCGATGGCGGTCATGTGCGGCGTGGTCGGCGCGTTGTCGGCTTTCTACCACGACTCGACCGACATCCATGACCCCTATCAGCGGATGGTCGCGTCCTACCGCCTGATCGCCAAGATGCCGACGATCGCCGCCATGGCCTATAAATATTCGCTGGGTCAGCCGTTTATCTTCCCGCAGAATTCGTTGGGCTACGCCGAGAATTTTCTGCATATGACTTTTGCCGTGCCGTGCGAGGAGTACAAGGTCAATCCGATCCTGGCGCGGGCGATGGACCGGATCTTTATCCTGCATGCGGACCACGAGCAGAACGCGTCGACCGCGACGGTGCGCAATGCCGGGTCGAGCGGCGCCAACCCGTTCGCCTGCATTGCGGCCGGGATCGCCTCTTTGTGGGGGCCGGCGCATGGCGGCGCCAACGAGGCGGTCCTGAAGATGCTCGACCGCATCGGCGACAAATCGCACATCAAGGAATTCCTCGACCACGTCAAATCCAAAGAGGACAACGAGCTGCTGTTCGGCTTTGGTCATCGCGTCTACAAGAACTACGACCCCCGCGCCCACGTGTTGCGCGACAGCTTCCATGAGGTCCTCGCCGAGCTCGGCATCAAGGATGACCCGCTGCTCGACCTGGCCAAAGAATTGGAAAAGATCGCGCTGAATGACGATTACTTTATCAAGCGCCGGCTGTATCCGAACGTCGACTTCTATTCCGGGATCATTCTGAAAGCGATGGGTTTCCCGGTGTCGATGTTCACTGTGCTGTTCGCGATCGCCCGCACCACCGGCTGGGTCGCGCAATGGACCGAGATGATCGAGGACACCGACGCCAAGCTGATGCGGCCGCGCCAGCTCTTCACCGGCTCGGATCAGCGTCATTATCAGCCGGTCACCGAACGCGGTTGAACCGCAGCGGCCGCCGGCCGCGCAGGATCATCGTCAGAGGGAGGAAATAAATGAGCGAGATCCTGGGGTTGGGCTGCACCCACCGGCCGGTGATGCTGCGCCGGGACGAGGACTGGACCTTTATGATGCGGACCTCGCTCGACGACCCGGACATGCCGGCCGCGGCCAAGGACCCGGCCAACTGGCCGCCACAACTGCGCGCGGAGCTCGGCAATGATTGGGGCACCGCGGCGGCGGGTCGGGCGCGCGAGGTCTACCGCCGGCACTTTGCCGAGGCGCGCCGCGCGCTCGACGGGTTTCGGCCCGAGGTGATCGTCATGTTCGGCGACGACCAGTACGAGAACTTCAAAGAGGACATCGTCCCGCCCTTCGCCGTGCTCGCCTATGAGGACCGCGACATCCAGCCGTGGCAGCACCGTCGCACGCCCGACAACCCATGGGGCGAGCCGGCCGACACGACCTTTCGTCTGCGCGGTCACCGCGAGGCCGGCAAATACCTCGCCACCGGCCTGATCGAGAGCGGCATCGACGCGGCCTATGCCTATAAGCCGCTGCATCATCCGCTCGGCCACGCGTTCGAGAACACGATCCTGCTGCTGGATGACGACCGGCGCGGCTTCGACTATCCGCTGATCCCGGTTTCGGTGAATTGCTACGGGCGCCGGGTCAACGCCGCGCGCGGGCTGCGCCTGCCGTTGGCAATGCGCGGCAAGATTCGCGACCTCGACCCGCCCTCCCCGAACCCGGCGCGCTGCATGGAAGTGGGTGCCGCCGCGGCGCGGGTCATGAGGCAGAGCCCGTGGCGCACCGCGATCGTCGCCTCGTCGAGCTGGTCGCACTCGTTCCTGACCGAAAAAAACTGGCAGCTGTGGCCCGACGTGCCGGCCGATCGCCGCCTCTACGAAGCCCTGGAAACGGGCGATTACGCAACCTGGCATCGCTACACGACCGACCAGATCGAGGACAGCGGCCAGCACGAGGTGCTGAACTGGTTCTGCCTCTTGGGTGCCATGGAGGAGCTCGGCCGCAAGCCCGACCGCTCCACCTTTATTGAGACCTGGGCCTTCGTCTCCCCGGTCGTCTTCGCTTATTACCGGCCGTGATGGGACGCGATAACGGTTTGGCAGGATTTAAGGATGTATACTGCACGCCAGCTTAGGGCCCGTAGATGCCAGATTGGCTGCAGCGAATCCTTAAACTCGCACCGCAACAGCAGCTTGTGGAGATCGAAGTTCGAGAACCTTCTCTTGAGGACCGACTTCAGAGGATAGTGGCGCGGCTTGGGAACTACAAGAATTGCTCGCCAATGGATTTAGAGGAGTTAATCGACGATCTCGATAAAGTAATGAACGTGTTGGAGAACATCATCTCAGTCCTTGAAAACGTCAGAGGAGCCGAGAGAGCCAAGAATTTGCGTTTTCGATTGCGGATAAATCGTACCCGTGCCGAGAAGGCACTTGACGGGCTCAAGAAGGCCTCATGACCAATTCCAGGCTTGATAGGCTTATGCGCGCTTCTGAGGAACTAAGCGCTGTTACATGGGCTGAATTTTGGAGCGTCGTGGTCGGATGTAGTTCTGCATTGCAAGACATAAGTCCAGTGCACCGACGACCGTGGCTCTCCCATGTCATTGAGGATCTCTACCGTCAGCAGAACGGATTATGCGCGTTGGGTGGTGAACCGCTTCAACTTGCAGACTGCACGGTCGATCACAAGATCCCGTTCTGCTATGGGGGCGGGAATGAGCGGGCGAACATTCAGCTTGCCTGCCTCAAGCATAATCAGGAGAAAGGGCGCAGAGGAGTGGACCCGTGGGACCTCCTACAATACTTGGAAGACCGGTACATGAACCGATGATAGTCCGAACCTGACCTTTGTGACCGTAGCCCCCCGTTCCCGTCATCCCGGCGAAGGCCGGGACCCATGTCAGCCATAGGCACCGGCCTTCGCCGGTGTGACAATGTCGCTGGGTATCGGTCAGAATTGCTCCAGCGAGCTCGCACAATTCCTTTTCTTTCCTAGTCAGCCCGCGCCGGAACCTCCGCCAGCAGACGGCCATAGCCCGGCACCTTGTCGCCGGTCTTCAGCATGACCAGCATCGCCCAGAACGACGCCTGGTTGGTCGTCACCACCGGCTTCTTAAACTCGCGCTCCCATTCGGCGATCGAGGCCATCGTCGGGAAATTGCCGCCCGGGACCACAAACGCCTCGATCTCGGGCCGGTCGATGCGGGCAAACGCGTCGCGCGCATGCTCGGGGCCGAGATTGCCGATCGCATAGGAATCGGTGGCGCCAAAGCCTTCGAGTGCTACCGTCTCGAGCCCGTGCTGGGTCGCGAACAAATGCGCCGCACGCTGGTTGACCGCCTCCGAATAGGGCGACACCACGGCAATTCGCCGCGCCCCCAGCGCCTTGACCGCGCGCCCGACCGCCTGCGCCGAGGTCAGCGCCGGCACGCCCGCACCCTGGCTCATACGGCGCGCGGTGAGCTCGTCGTAATCATCGGCAAAGAGGCTGGCCGAGGTCTGCGCCAGAATCACCAGCTCGACCTTGGCGGTGCCGAGAAGCCTCGACTGGTAGTCGACATCCTCGTCGCGCGGCGGAGAGAAGGTCTGGCCCGGCGTGCTCGTCATCAGCCGCCCGATATGCGCCTGATAGGAGGACGGCAGCAACCGGCATTCAATCTCTACCGTGGTGTTGGTCGAGGGAATCAGAACGCCGAAATGGCGGGTCATGTCGCAGGCCTTTCGATTAGGGTCGCGGAGGCACGGGGCGATGATCCTACCGTGCGGCCGACAACGCTGTCGAGATTGGCGATGCTGCCGGTGCGCCTTCGGGGAGGAGGTTAACGGTGACGGATCTGATCGCCTCCGACCAAGGCGGCGGTCGCCGCCGATATCTGCCCCCGCTTTCGCGCACGGCTCGGCTCGGCTCGACCGTCGCGATCTTGGTCGGGCGAACGATCGACAGGATCGGCAGCCGCGCCCCATGACGGTCCGGAATCGGCACGTCGCTCGGCCACGAGCGGTTCTCGGCGGCGGTGATCATCAGCACCCAGAGCAGCCCGAAACGGCTCTCGAAGGTCGGGTTGGAAACGACCAAGGCCGGGCGGCGCTCGGGCGCTGCCCGGTCCGTATAGGGAAATGGCACCGAGACGACATCATATCGGCTAAAGGTCGGCATAACCCTTCCGGTCGGGTTCGGACCCCGTTCGCCAAAGCACGCGAACGGATCCTCTCCACTCGGCCGGCGCGCGGACCACGCGGACCTCGCCATCGTCGATCACAAAAGCGAAATCGTCGCCGGGCTCGAGCCCCCAACGCCTCGCGCACGGGCTTCGGCAGCACCACTTGGGCCTCACCCCGAGGCGCGCTTTCAGCATTGCATGCGCCATATCATATCTCATACTTTTCATACGGTAAGAGTGTATGGCAATCATGGTGCTGCAAGCTTCTGCGGCCCGCCGGTGCTGCGCAACGCAAAGCGGGCTGGAGCCGGCGTTCGCGTTTTGCTAGAATGATCCATCACCTCACCCGCTCAGAAAAAGGGATCACGAAATGAACGATGCGATGACCTTGGCGGAGCGCGCCGATGCGCTCGAACACCAGATGATGCACGACCTCGATCAGGCGATCTACGTCAAGTCGCGGCTGTTCAACCTCGCCGACGGCGACATGAGCACCCCGAACGGTGCCGCGCTGCTGGCGCAAAACCCCGGCAAGAAATTCGTGATGGGCGATGATCCGCGCCTGCCGAAAATGCCGGAAAAGCCGACCCTCGTCGATTTCTTCAAGCTCCGCTTTGGCCCGGCCAACCATCTGCTGCAGAGCGCGCGGCACGCGGTCCGCGCCGGCATGGACGAAAAGATCGTGCTCGCCTGCCTGCTCCACGACATCGGCGTGATCGGGTTTATTCGGGCCGATCACGGCTATTGGGGCGCGCAGCTGGTCGAGCCCTATGTCGAACCCGAGGTGACCTGGGCGATCCGCGCGCATCAGGCATTGCGCTTTTATGCCGACGAATCGGTCGGCTATTCCTATCCCGAATCCTACGTCAAGAATTTCGGCGCCGACTACAAGCCCGATCCCTATATCGAAGATGAGTACAACCGGGCGCGCAGCCACAAATGGTACATGACCGCGCGGATGATCACCGTCCACGACATCTACTCGTTCGAGCCCGACGTGGTCGTCAATCTCGAAGACTTTACCGACGTGATCGGCCGCAATTTCAAGCAGCCCGAGGAAGGTCTCGGCTTCGACAACAGCCCGGTCGCGCACATGTGGCGCACCCTGATGCGCCCGACCAAGTATCTCTGACCGCACCGCCTCACCCGCCGCTTCGCGTCTGGCCCTCTTCCACAATGCGGGCGAGGACCAGGGCGAAGACGAATTGACGTTCTTTGAGCGTGTTTGTGGAACTTTCCGGTAGTCTCAGTTTAGCGCGTGTATTATGACGATCCATCCGGCCGCCTCGGTGGCAAGCACCTGTCCTGCAGACCCTTCATCATGCTCGCGCCCGTCTCGTCTGAAAGCTCTGCTGCCATTTCGCCAGCTGGTCCATAGAGATGGTACCGGGCCGGCGTCGAGGTTCCGGTACTCAGCGGGTTGAGCAACGCGACCGTGTCGCGGAAGTGCTATCCCGGCTGCCGGTGAGCGGCTTGACGCCATGCGCATTCCGGCTAAATGACCGGGAAGATTTGGAGAGCAGCGGGTGACTGCCTCACAGCGGCGAGCGGTCGCCGCCCATAGAAATCGACTGGCTGAGCAAGGGATGAGCCGGTACGAAGTCCGCGGGTTGGAGCGGGGCAAGGAACTCGTGCGCAGCTTGGCGAAGCGAGGGGCGGCAAAGGGTGCTGATGACGAGCGGCTGCGGGCGCAGGTGCTGGTGTCTCGCGTCCGTCGTGTCAGCGGCCCCGTGACCTCGTTACATTGAAGCTGAGACACTACCGCGGCGGGCTTAGCCTGGACGGGACGCCGGATCCTCCTCTATCGTAGTTTAGGATGGAGTGCCGGCAACGGCGCGGGGCCGGTGGCGGCAGGCTTTTTAAGGGAGGGTGAAGATGGCGGAATATAAGCTGATCTCCGCGGATTCGCATGTCAGCGAGCCGCCGGATTTGTGGGCATCGCGGGTCGACCAAAAATACCGCGAGCGGGCGCCGCAGCTGATGGTCAACCCGCCGGGCAAGGAGGGCGCCTACTTTCATTACGAGGGCTATGCGCCGCATCCGATCGGCATCGGTCTCGGCGCCGGCAAGAGCCCCGAAGAGCTGAAGGAATTCCTGACCAAGGCGACCTATGCCGACGCCCGGCCCGGCGGCTGGGACCCGGCCGAGCGGCAAAAGGACAACGCCGTCGACGGGGTCGAGGCCGACGTGCTGTACACGACCTTGGGCTTCCGCATCTTCTGGCTCAAGGACCCGGGGCTGCAGGCCGACTGCTTCCGCGTCTACAACGACTGGCTCGCCGAATTCGTCAGCTATGACAAGAAGCACATGGCTGGGCTGCCGATGATCTCGCTCTACGACCCCAAGGCCGGCGCCCGCGAGCTCGAGCGCTGCGCCAAGATGGGCCTCAAGGGGGCGATGATCTGGTGCTCGCCGCCGGACGAGCAGCCCTACAGCTCGGACCTCTACGACCCGTTCTGGGCGGCCGCCGAGGAGCTGCGCATGCCGGTCAGCCTGCACGCGATCACCGGCATGGGCATGGAAAGCCAGTACAATTGGGGCGAGCGCTACATGCGCGCGACGGTGCTGTCGCATGAGGTCGAGCGCTCGTTCAGCGTGCTGATCTTCTCGGGCGTGCTCGATCGATTCCCGCAACTGCAGATCGTCTCGGCCGAAAACAATTGCGGCTGGATCCCCTATTATTTGCAGCGGATGGACCGCGCCTTCGAGCGCCAGCGCATCGCGGCCGGATTTACCAACAAGCTGAAGCCGAGCGAATATTTCCAGCGGCAGATGTGGTGCACCTATATCGACGACTATGTCGGGGTGGCGAGCCGCCGGTTCATCGGCGTCGACCGGATGATGTGGTCGTCGGACTACCCGCACCAGGCCTCGTCCTGGCCTCATTCGCAGCAGGTCGTGGCCCGCGACTTCGAGGATGCCAGCGCCGAGGACCGGTTCAAGATCACCCGCGGCAACGCCGCCCGCCTCTACGGCTTCGCCGCCTGAGCTCGCCGCACCACCCAGTGCCGGCTGATTGCCTCAGCCGGCGCCGGCCTGGTCCCTCGATGAATTGTTCCCGGCGCCAGTCAGCGCCGGCGCTCCGCGGTTTGCTTGCGGCTGAAACTGCGCTATTCCAGCCGCGGAAGAGTATCGTCCCCGGTGGGGCGCGCGGTCTTCAAAACCGTCGGGGGGCGCGAAGGCGTCCCCGGTAGGTTCGACTCCTGCCTCTTCCGCTTCCCGCCCCAGAGGCGAAGGCGGGCGGCCGGGCCGGCGCCGCGAGCGGGCTATTTGTTGCAGTCGCTGGCCCGCACGACGCAGTCGCCGGCTTTGCCTTTCTGACAGTTCGACAGCGCCGCCAGCCGCGCCTCGTCCTTGGTCTTGCGCGCGGCGGCGCCGACGAATTTGCCGCTGGCGATCGTCGCCAGCGCCGCGCATTGCTTGGCGCCGGTACGAATGATGACCTTGCAGCCGGTGGCGCCGCAATCGCTGAGCGCCGCCTCGGCGGCCTCTCGCGCCGTCGCCCGGTTCCAGGTCCCGCCGTACTTGCCGCTTTGCCGGTCCCAGGCGATCGCCCCGTAGCCGGCGAGCGCCGGCGTCGCCGCGAGCAGGATCGAGACGACGGCGAAGAGTGCGGCGGGGGTCGGGATCAGGCGGCGCATCGGACGGTTCTCCCCTCAATGATCGTGTCGCGGCATCGGCGCACGCGGCATCTATCGCAAAGATTGCCGTCGCCGTCGAGGGCTGGCGCCGCGGTCCGGGACACCGCTCGCACACGCGCTTGTCGGATCGCCGTGCCGCCCCGCGGCGTTAGCCGGGCGAACCCGGCCGACCGGATGAGCGCATGAGCAATCCCTACATCGAATGGCTGACCGCGTTTTCGAGCTTCATGCTGCTGGCGCAGCCGGCCGCTGCACCTCACGCGCTCGCCGCCGACACGACCTCGGTGCTCGAGTATCACGGCAGCCCCGACCGAAACGGCAACTTCACTGTCCCGGATCTGACCTGGCAGCGCGCGCGGGGGCTCCACCTCGATGCGAATTTCCGCCCCGGCTTCTCGGGCCATCTCTACGCCCAGCCGCTCTACTGGCAACCGCCCGGAGCGGCTTCGGGGCAGCTGATCGTCGCCACCGAAGACGACACCGTGCTGGCGATCGACGCGCGGTCCGGGAACACGGTCTGGTCGCGCAGCCTCGGCCGCCCGGTGCCGCTCTCGACCCAGCCCTGCGGCAATATCGACCCGCTCGGGATCACCGGCACCCCGATCATCGATCGACAATCCCAGGCGGTCTATCTCGACGCGATGGTCGCCGAGTCGTCGGGGCCGCGGCACCTGATCTTCGCCCTGTCGCTGAAAGACGGCGCGCCGCTGCCGGGCTGGCCGGTCGATGTCGCAGCGGCATTGGCGGCGCATGGGCGGCATTTCAACGCCGCCGATCAGAATGAGCGCGGCGCGCTCGCGATCCTCGACGGCCGGGTCTATGTCCCCTATGGCGGCCATTTCGGCGATTGCGGCGACTACCGCGGCTGGGTGGTCGGGAGTGGCGCTCAATGATCCCGGCGATGTCGTCGGCTGGAGCACGCGCGGGCGCGGCGGCGGGATCTGGGCGCCGGGCGGCATCGCCGGCGACGGGCGATCGCTGTTCGTCGCCACCGGCAATACCTTCGGCGCCCGGCGGTGGAGCGATGGCGAGGCGGTGTTTCGCCTATCCCCCGGCCTCGCCCGTAACGACCGGCCGCAGGATTACTTCGCGCCGTCCGACTGGCGCTCCCTCGATTCGGAAGACGCCGATCTGGGCGGCACCAGCCCCTTGCCGCTGGACACGCCGGCCGGCAACGGCGCGCAGCGGCTGATCCTGGCGCTCGGCAAGGACGCGCGCGCCTATCTGCTCGACCGCGACAATCTTGGCGGCATCGGCGGCAGCCTCGTCGCCGAGACCGTCTCGACCGAGCCGATCCGCACGGCAGCTTCCGCCTACCCGGCCGCCGACGGCCTCTTTGTCGCATTCCAGGGGCCGGGCGCGCATTGCCCGGCACAGGGTCGCGGCGGCGCGCTGACCGTGCTGAAGATCCGCGCCGGATCGCCCCCCGCTCTCGCCACTGCCTGGTGCGCGGCGTTCCGCGGCCGCGGCTCGCCGGTGGTCACCACCACCGACGGGCGCGCCAACCCGATCGTCTGGGTCGTCGGCGCCGAAGGCGACGATCGGCTGCACGGCTATCGCGGCGACACCGGCGAGACGCTGTTCGATGGCGGCGGCCCCGGCGAGGCGATGACCGGCCTCCACCACTTCCAGGACCTCCTGCCGGCCGGCGACCGGCTCTATGTCGGCGCCGACAACCGCCTCTACGCCTTCTCTTACTGACCCTCTGCGCGGTGCCGTCGAGGGCGGACCGGCTCGCTCACGGGGCGCCGGCGAGGTCGAACAGGCGGTGCAGCCGGTCGGAGAACCAGCCGGCCACACGATTGGCCGGCACCGATGTGTCGATCTCGGGCGAGGCGATCAGCTGGCCGGCGGCCTGACGCCGCGCCAATGCCCGGCATAGCTCTTGCGCGACCGGCGGGCGCGCCTCCAGAATCGGCGCCAGATCGTCTTTGGCCAGCTCATAGATCGTGGCCGGCGCCAGCGCCGAGATCCTGGCCGTGGCGGGGGCCCCGGTCAGCAGCCCGATCTCGCCGAAATGGTCGCCCGGGCCGAGGCGCATGATCTCGATCTCGCCCTCGGTCGAGACATGGGTCAGCGACAGCACGCCGGCGCCGATCATGAACAGTGCGTTCAACACGGTTCCCGGCGCGACCAGGGTCTCGCCCTGCTCATAGTGCTTTTGCTTCAGCTTCGCCGCCAAGGACCGCCGCTCGTCCGCGGTCAGCGCGGCAAAGATCTCGATCAGGCCGAGCGCCCGTTCCTCGGCGGTCTGCCGCAGCGCTCGCCCATCGGCCGCCGGCGCCCAGTAGGGCGGGCTCTGCGTCGAAGCCAGTTCGATGCCGGCCGCCGCCAGGTGCCGGGACATCAGATCGAACAGCTCGTTCTGCGCCCGGCCGGACTGAGCGAGCTCTTCGACGAAAACGGTGATCTCGTATTCGGTGTAGCTCGCGGTGATCGACTTGACCATGATCGAGGGCCCCGGCGTCGCCAGGACCAGCCGCGAATTCAGGATCGCCTTTTCGAGGATCTCGGCGCCGGACGCGGGTGAGGCCTTGGCGTCGAGCTGGATCGTCACCGTGATCCCGTGAATCCCGGAAGGCGAGCTGGAATTGACGATCTTGGCCTTGGCGATGGCGCTGTTCGGTACGATCGCCAGATCGCGCTTCGCAGTCAGCACCAGCGTCGCGCGCCAGTTCATCTCGATGACGCGGCCGTCGGTGGCGCCGTCGATGCTGATCCAGTCGCCCGGCCGGTAGGGCCGGCTGAAATTCAACACGATGCCGGAAAACACGTCGCTCAACGTGCTCTGCAGCGCCAGGCCGAGAATGATGGCGATGGCTCCCGAGGTCGCCAACAGCCCCTGGATCGGCAGGTCGAAGACATAGGCGATAATGGCGAAAAGGGCGGCGAGATAAACGAGGCCGGAGAGCAGGTCCTGAACCAGCTTGCTCTCGCGCGGCCGATGCTCGGTGACGACGAAGGCGCGCAGCAGCCCGACCAGGAACCAGGCCGACCACAACCACCACGCGATCTTCAGGGCGCCGTGGACCACGTCGCGGAACGGGCCGCCGGTCATCCGCAACGGCTGGTACGGAACGACCCCGGCGCGCAGCAACACCAGGGTCAGCGCAAACAGCAAAATGACCCGCACGATCGCCCGGCGCAGCGGGTGCCGGCGAAACGCCAGGTGCGTCACCAGCCCGCTTAGAGCGAACAGAACCAGGGCGGCGACCAGCGGGTCATCGGCCGCCGTCATCATGCGAACCGGGATGTCCATCATCTGGCCGCGTCTACGATCATCGCTCGGATATGGCGGAGATTAGGCCGAATTCGCCGCCTCGGCCATCCCCGGCCAGGCCCGCCGGGCGGCGCGATCGTGCCGGATGCCGATCCCTCCTGAGCCCGCGAAGCATTGAAAAATCCGCCATTCTTGGAACGGGCTGTGTCGACCGCCGATCCGGCGCGGATGGCCGGATCGAGTCCACGGCTGTCCGGTTCAGGTTTTCTATAAGCTGAGAATGACAATGGTGCACACCGATAGGGTCTCAGAACCCGTCGCGCGCATGACGGCGTTGCATCGTGTGATACGAAACGGCTACACGCGTTTTTCGCAGGCGGAATTTCCCCGCACGAGCTCGGGAGGCAGGCGGGCCGTGTCGCTGGCGGCAGAAAAGGCGGATGTCGAAGCCCGGGTCTCGCTCGGCGGGCTGTTCGCCGGGTTTTTGAAGGCGGCGCTGTGCAGCACCGGCGGCGGCCTCCTGGTGTGGACCCGCCGGGTGATCGTCGAACAGCGGCGCTGGATGAGCGCCGCCGAGTTTGCAGACACGCTCAGCCTCTGCCAATTTCTGCCCGGCGCCAATTTCGCCAATCTGTCGGTCTGCGTCGGGGCCAAATTCCGCGGCGTCTGGGGCGCCGTCGCCGCCTTTTTGGGCTTGACCCTGGTGCCGTTGGCGCTCGCGCTCGGCCTCGGGGTCGGCTACCTCCACGTCGCCCACCTGGCCGTATTGCAGCGAACCCTGGGCGGGGTGTCGAGCGCCGCAGCCGGGCTGGTGATCGCGACCGGGCTCAAAATGCTGTCGCCCTATCGCCGCCGCCCAATGGCGCTGCTGTTCGCCCTCTTGGCTTTCGCCGGCATCGTCTTGACCCGGCTGCCGCTCCCGGCGGTGCTGCTCGGCCTGGCGCCGTTCAGCATCGCGGTGCCCTGGCTCCAGGCGCGGCGGGCATGATGGGCCACCCGGCCGCGGCCGTCTCGCTGTCGGCGCATCTCGCGGCGCTGTCGCTGATCAGCTTTGGCGGCATCCCGGTCATCCTGCCGCAGATCCACCAGCTGGTCGTGGTCGCCAACGGCTGGGCGACGGACCGCGAATTCGCCGATTTTTTCGCGCTGTCGCAGGTCATGCCCGGGCCGAACTTCATTTTCATGCTGAGCCTGATCGGGTGGAAGCTGGGCGGCCCGTTGGGAGCGGTCGCGGCCACCCTCGGGATCGCCGGGCCGTCCTGCGGCTTGACGTTCATCGGCTTTCGCCTGTGGCACCGATTTCGCGACGCGCCGTGGCGGCTGACCGTCAGCCGCGGCGTCGTGCCGTTGACGATCGGCTTGATCATCGCCGGCGGCTGGGTGCTGGCGCAAACCCCCGGCAACGGTTGGCGGGGACTGGCGCTGACCGCGGCTACCGCGGGGTTGCTGCTGAGAACCCGGATCAGCCCGCTGTGGTTGCTCGGCGCGGGCGGGGTCTTGGGCGGACTCGGCCTGCTGTGACGAGGATCCTCTACGCGGTGGTCAGAAATCAACGGTGACGCGAATTCCGAGGACCAGGGCGTTTTTCAACGGCTGGGCGCTCTGCGCGCCCGGGACGCCGGCGCGGGGGTTGACGACGAACTGCAGATCGGGCTGCACCTTGAACCACGGCGTGAGCCACGCGTAATAGGTGGCTTCGACGATCGTCTCGCCGGGGCTGTAGGGCGCGCCGGACCCGGTATAGAAGACCACGTCGCTGCCGTATTGCCGCTCGGCGGCGCTGATCCCGGCATAGGTCACCGCCAGACCCGCGATATCGTGCGACCGGCCGGGAACCGGACCCTTCCAATTCAGCCCGCCATCGATGAACAGGTCGCTCGGATTGCGGTCGCCGGGTGCGTGCATGACCTGCAGAAAGAGACTTATGCCCTGTGCTGCGGTATTCGGCTGCCTCCAGATCGTCTGATCGATGACCGCATAGAAACCATGGTCGGTGGCGTGCCGCAGCGGCGATCCGGTGCTCTGCGGATTTGCCAAGGACAGCCCGTCGGTGGCGGTCAGCGGATCGGCGAACGGCCCGGTCGCCACCCACATCCCGAGCTTGTAGGTGCCCGGCTGACCAAAGCGCGCCAAAACGCCGGGCGAATACCACAGCTCGGCGAAGGAAAGCGTGTGATCGTTGAGGCGGAACGCGGTGCCGTGCAGGTCGCGCTGCTGCGGGTCGCCGACGCCGGGCGGGGCCGGATCGTCGGTATAGACCGCGCCGATCAAGGTGATCTCGTCGTTCGCCTGAAACTGGCCGCGGACGAACGGCGAGGCGAGTGGATAGTTGGGGCCGCCCGAGGGCAGATCGAGCGCCAGCAGCGCCGGAAAACCAAAGCTCGAATTCAGGAACAGGCCGGCGTATTGCGACAGCATCAGCTCGTCGTTGGCGCCCTCCTGGCCGAACCGCAGCGAGAACTTGTTGCCGAACAGCTGCTGCTCGAACCACAGGTCATAGAGCTTGGCGCTCGGGGTCGCCTCGAGGCCGCTGATCAGCTGCAGGGAGCCGACGAGCTCTGGGGTCGGCCCGATGCCGTGGACCTGAAAGCCGCTGACGAAGACATGCGCGCCCGGCCAGCGGGCTTTTGTCGCCGCATCGAGATCGATGCACAGGCTGGCGAGAGCCAGGCCGTCATAGGCGGCGCCCCGCCTCAGCCCGCCGGTCAGATTGCCCCATAACTCGCTCTGTTCCTGCAGGCCGAAGCCGATGCCGTAATCCAACAGGCGGCTGCGCAACCCGTCCCAGTCGCCGAGCAGCGTGTCCGGCGCGCAGGCGTCGGCGGGGCCATCCCAAATCTGCGCCGACCCGGCGGCGGGCGCGACGAATGCCCCTAGCGCAAAGGCCAGCAACGCCCTCAGCGGCCGACAGAAGCGACACAGGACCGAGCCGTCAGCAGCGCCCGCCGCCCGTGCGGCGCCCGGCAATCGAGCGCGAGGCCTCAATGGAACCGCCGCCCATTTCAACAGCCGGTTCCGCTTGGCGGGGGATCGGCTCAGAGCGCCGATGTCTTAAGCCGCAATTCCCTCCGGCTCGTCGTGACGTGCTCCGTCCTGGCGCCGAAGACCAAGCCGATGGTTGTCCACATGATCAGCTGTGCCCCCAACGAGGCAATTCTGAACTGCCACAGCACGACAGCCGGGAATTGTCCCGGCACCTCGTTGATGGTCGGCAACGCCAAGCCGGCCGCGACCACGACGATCAGATACGCGGCGCCGGCGATCAATGCCGCGTTCCACCCGCCATAGCGAGCGACCAGCCGCAGACGGAGCATTCCCGCCGCGATCATCGCGGCGAGCGAGATCGCGATCATGCTGAAATACAGCGCCGTGCGCGGGCCGATGGTGGCCGGATCGCCGACGGATGGCGGGTTTGCCGGATATTTTAGATTTGGCACGACATAGACGGCGACAAGGCCCACAGCCGCCAGCAAGGCCGCCGTGGCTCGCGGGCCCAACTCGCTCGCCCGGCCATAGGCTAAGGAGAACGCCAGCGCGAACAGCCCGCCGAACGACACACTATAAACCATGACGCCGGTGAACAGGCCAAGGCCCGCCTGAACCCGTCGGCTGACCAGCTCGGGCTCTGGTTCTTCCGTCGGCGCGGGCAAGCCTTGAGCGACCAAGGCGCGCGCTTTCGCCTGAGCTTTTGCCTGGTCCAGCTGCGTTTCAAAGGCGATGGCGCGGTCGACCTGCGGCTCGCCAACGATCTTCAAAAAGCCGAAACAGAGGAAGCCGGCGACAATACCAATCAGCATCCCGCGCAGCAGCAGCGCGCCCGCCACGATGCAGGCTTTCGTTTAGTGGCAGGGAAAGCCGAGCAGATGACGCCCGTCATGGACAAACTCATGCACATACATGCCCCGGATCAGCGAGGTTGCGCCTTCTTCTGCGCCGACGAAATAGATCGCCAGCATCAGCAGCAGGCCGCCGAGGATTGCCCACTGCAAAATCTCGCGAAGCGGAACGGCGACTGGCCGTGTCGTGGGGGTGGAGGAAGTGATGCTCATCGCTGGATCTCCTTGGATTTCGCGTCCGGTTAGAGGCCTATCCGATTGCGAGGGGGGTCTGACTCTCGGCTCGCCTTCTCTGCGCGAGCCAATCACAGTGGCGCGACCGTGCCGGGCTTTCACCGGCTTCCGCACCTCGCAACGATCACATTGATGATAGAAAATGATCTGCGGCAATGTCAAGCAGCCGACCGAGTCGAGCGGGACCGCTCGGATGCAGCCGAAAGGCGCCTCACGACCGCAGGGTCAGCATGATGCCGGCAATGATCAGCACGATGCTGACCACGACGTCGCCACCAACCGCGCCCCCGAACATTAAGGTCGACAATAGGAAGCCGCCGACCGGGGTCAGCGCCAGCACCTGGCCGGCGACCGCGGCCGACATCATCGTCAAGACTTTGCTCCACAGGAAATAGCCGAGTGCCGTGGTCACGACGCCAGTTGTAGGCGAGAATCGCGACCAGGCCGGGGGACCAGCGAATCGGCTGACCCACGGCGCCGGGCAGCGCGATCGCCGCAACCGGTACGCTGCTGACCGCGAGTTGCCAAAAAATCTGCGCCCAAAACGAAGTGAGCCATTGGCGTCTGCGATAGAGGCAGGAACCAAGCGCCCAACAGATCGCGGCGAGCAGCAAAAGCCCATTGCCGGCGAGCGCGCGCCGGTTGCCCCAGTCGACGAGCCCCGGGTTCATGAACAGGATCAGGCCGGCAAAGCCGACTGCGGCGCCGGCGAGCTGGAACCGCCCGAGCGGCTCCGGCCACAACCACAGCCCGATCGGGACCGCCCAGAGCGGCATCGTATAGGCGAGCACGATGGCCCGCCCGGGCGGCACGATCTCCAAACCGATGATGCTGCAAACCAGAAAGCCGGCGACCTGAAGCTGCCCGACCCAGAACAGGCCGAGCCGCTCGCCGCGCATCGGCAGCAGCGGCGTGCCGCGCGCGAGCAGGAACGGGGCGAGAAGGGCAAGCGTCCCGCCTAGACGCAACAGCACGAACGGCAGCGGGCGCACATCGCCGAGCGCCAGCTTCATCAACGGCCAATTGGCGGCCCAGCTCACCACCATGGCCGCGAGATACAAATAGGCTTGCCGCGGCATCGCAGCGATTTGCACCACTGTGGGCGAGAGCCGGATTTGCCGAATCGGGCTTACGCCGCGTGCTGCGGTAGCCTCTCGCAGACGACGCCGTTTAAGGTCTCAGCCTTCTGATGCCCGCCGCGTCGCCGCCGCGGCGCGCTGCGCCAGCTCGTCATGCAACAAATCCCCGATTCGGGTGGCGATGTACCAACGGTTGCCGGTCGGATCGACGACCCCGGCGCTGCAGTCGCCATAAAACTGACCGGCGGGCGCGGACAGCGGGGCGGCACCGGCATCGAGCGCGCGCTTCAGGAATTCGAGCAGCGTGGCGGCGCCCTCGACCACGAGATAGGGGGTAACGCTATGATATCCATCTGGAATTGGCATCAGCGGCATATCGCTCTCTCCGTTCCTGCCGGCGGACCCCAGCGGCTCGATGATAACACCCCGCCTAATGCCGAGGATGCCGGTCGGCGCGGCCGTCCGCGAGCGCCAGCCGGCCTTTGTCCGCGGACGGCTCGGCCGCCGCGTCGGGGGGCTCGACGGTTTCCGGCGGCGGGAGCGTCGGCGGGTCGGCAGGTGCTTCGGCCTGAAAAAAAGCAAGCAGCTTTTCCCGCAGCTCGCAGCGCAAATCCCAGGTCTGGCCCGGATTGCGGGCGCTGACCAGAGCGCGCAGCTCGACCTTGCCGTCGGACAGGTCGGTCACTTGCAGTTTCGCCACCTTGCCGTCCCACAGCCTGCTTTGCTGCAGAATTTCGTCGAGCTTCTGCCGCAGCCGGTCGACCGCAACCGAAGCGTCGACCCGCAGCACCACCGCGCCGATCTGCTCGGCGCTTTCATAGGTCCAATTCTGGAACGGCTTCTCGATGAAATAGGTCAGCGGCACGATCATCCGCCGCAAATCCCACAGACGAACCACGACATAGGTGCTGGTGATCGTCTCGATCCACCCGGTTTCGCCCTCGACCACGACCTGGTCCTCGACCCGAAACGGCTGGGTGATCGCGATCTGAATGCCGGCCAGCAAATTGCCCAGCACCGGGCGCGCCGCGAGACCCAGCACCAGGCCGGCGGCCCCTGCCGAGGCGAACAGGCTGACCCCGTATTGCCGAACCGAGTTCGAAGGTCATCAGCGCGGCACCCACCGTGACGAGCGCCAGCAGGGTTTTCGCGACCCGCTGCAAAATCCGCATCTGGGTCACGTGCTTGCGGGCGAGGAGGTTGTCCTCGGTATCGGTGCGGAAACGACGCAGATAGACCGCGGTGCCGATGTCGATCGCGATCGCCGCTGCCCAGCCGATGGTCAGGATGAAGGCCAGCAGCAGCGCCCGCCCGATCGCGATCGCCGTCCCATAGGGAAACCGCGCGGCGGGCAGCGCCGCCCCGAGAACCAGGACCACGACAAAGGTGCTCGCCGGCCCCTGTCCGCGCGCCAGCAGGGTTTGCAGGAACGGGCTGAACCGTCCGGCCAGGCGGATCAGCCGGCGGGTGAACCAGCGGTAAATCGACAGCACGATCAGCGCCGGCACGATCATGATGACCATGCCGATCACCCAATGCGGTACCCACTCGTGGATCCACCCGTAAATCGCCGCCATCAAAAACCCCCTCGGCTCGACTGCCCGATGCGCCGGGTCTGGCGCATGCTTTGCGGGATAACGCCAAAACCGGCGCCCTGGCCCATCGCCGACCCTCGCTTGCCACAGGCGGACGCATTACCCTCAGCTTCTCGCGGGGTCGATCCTTTGGAGCGCGGGTTATGAGCATCGAGGCGAAGAGCGCCATTCTCGAGGATCTCGGCCGTCAACATCAAGCCATGGTGGCGCTGTTGGCCGAGCTCGTCGGCATCGATTCGGGCAGCTACAACAAGGGCGGCGTCGACGCGGTCCAGGCTCGGCTGCGGGCCTGGCTCGAAGCCGCCGGCATCGCCTGCGAGATGTTTCCGCACGACCGGTTCGGCGGCTGCATGGCGGCGCGCCTTCCGGCAAGCAGCGGCGGCGGCCAAAGTGGTCGGGGCGGCAACCGGCCGATCGTGCTGATGGGTCATTGCGACACGGTCTTCCCCGACGGCACCGTGGCGCAGCGGCCGTTCCGCATCGACGGCATTCAGGCCTTCGGCCCGGGTGTGGCCGACATGAAGGCCGGCCTCGTCATGAACAGCTTCGTGCTCGATGCGCTGCGCCGGTTCGGCGCGCCCTGCCCGCTCGTCGGCCTCTACACCGCCGACGAGGAGATCGCCTCGCCGTCCTCGCGCCCGGTCATCGAGGCCGAGGCCAAGGATGCGCGCGCCGTCTTCAACGCCGAGCCCGGCCGCCCCTCCGGCAACCTCGTCTCGCGGCGCAAGGGCGCCGCCTTCATCGAATTGGAAGTGACCGGCCGCGCCGCCCATTCCGGCGCCGCCCATGCCCAAGGCGTCAGCGCCATCGAGGCGATGGCGCGCAAGATCCAGCGCCTGCACAAATTGACCGACTACGATCTCGGCACCACGGTCAATGTCGGGCTGGTGCAGGGCGGCCAGTCGGTCAATACCGTAGCACCTCGCGCCACCGCCGCGATCGATGTGCGCTTCCCGACCCTCAACATCATGGAAAAAATCCTCGCCGAGGTGCGCGAGATCTTGAATTACAGCGAATTGCCGGGCAGCGAGAGCCGCATCCTGCGCGAGGGCAACTTCCTGCCGTTGGAGCAGGACGAGGCGAGCCGGGAGCTGCTCGAGGCCTACGCCCGCTCGGCCGAGGGCCTCGGCATTCAAGGGGTCGCCGGCGAAGCGACCGGCGGCTCGGCCGACAGCGGATTCACCGCCGCCCTCGGCACGCCCACCCTGTGCGCCACCGGCCCGATCGGCGGCAACGCCCACACCGACCAAGAATGGTGCCGCATCGACACCCTCGTCCCCCGCGCCCAAGCGCTCGCGCTGACGATTCTTGACGTCGCTGCGGGGTGAGCAAACGTCGGGCGGAAGACCGCAGCGCCTTCCGCCTTCGACCTGTCGCCTGCTGTCGCCTGCGTGATGCGACCGAGAAGCGATCCGGGAAAGCGGCCGAATGCGGGGCGCTGTTCCGCCGTGATGTCATCCTCGCTTGCGCCGTTTCGGTATCACCGCCGCTCGCCCGTTTCTTCCGGCTCGCCGCCGCCGCCGATCCACCGGCAGGATAGGCCCCGCCGGCGCCGCAGCGGCGAAACGATGCCGCGTCTGCCGTGGCTGGTCATGACCGGCGATCGAGGTTCGCCGCCGGTTGAAGTGAGGCGGCCGCCGCGCCAGGCTGTTGCACCCAACCCGGCCCGGGTCCATCTTTGCGCGCTCTCGATCGGCGATAGAGTGGGGCGGCCGTGCCCTTTGCAAAACCAAAATATCTGAAGCCTTGATTTGACGCGATTTTTCGACTTCGCGTGCGATTCTTAACGCGTCGCGCAGCGACCCCGCTTCTCGGCTGATCGGCACCGGGCGCGCCATTCCGCGCCCGACTAGGAGGAGACGGCGATGGCAAAGATGCGGGCGGTGCAGGTGGCGCGGGCCGGCGGCTCGCTCGAACTCGTCGAGCGCGAAATGCCCGAGCCGGCGCAGGGCGAGGTCCGCGTCCGTGTCGAAGCCTGCGGTGTGTGCCACAGCGACAGTCTCACCGTCGAAGCGCAGTGGCCCGGCCTCTCCTTCCCGCGCATCCCTGGGCACGAAATCGCCGGCGTGATCGATGCGCTCGGCACCGGCGTGGTCGGCTGGCGCGCCGGGCAGCGCGTCGGTGTCGGCTGGTTTGGAGGACATTGCGGGCATTGCGAGCCGTGTCGGCGTGGCTGGCTGATCGACTGCCGCAACCTGCGGATACCCGGCATCTCCTACGACGGCGGCTATGCCGAGGCGATGGTGGCCCCCGCCGACGCGCTCGTCGCGATCCCCGACGAGTTTGGCGCCGCCGAAGCAGCACCACTGCTCTGCGCCGGAGTCACCACCTTCAATGCGCTCCGCCACAGCGGGGCGATGCCTGGCGACGTGGTCGCGATCCTGGGGATCGGCGGCCTCGGCCATCTCGGGGTGCAGTTCGCGAACAAGCTCGGCTTCCGCACCGTCGCGATCGCACGCGGCGCCGACAAGGAGGCGCTCTCCCACAAGCTCGGCGCACACCACTTCATCGACAATGCGGCCGAGGACGTAGCGGCGGCGCTCAACCGCCTCGGTGGCGCGCGGGCCGTGCTGGCCACCGTCACCAGCGCCAAGGCGATGACGGCCGCGATCGACGGGCTTGCGGTGCGCGGCCGCCTCGTCGTGGTGGGCGTCGATGCCGAGCCGATCCAGGTCTCCCCGCTGCAACTGATCGGCGCGAGCTGCAGCGTCGTGGGTCACGCCGCCGGCGCGTCGATCGACTCGGAGGACACCCTCGGCTTCAGCGCGCGGTCAGGCGTACGTCCGATGATCGAGACAATGCCGCTCGCACGCGCGCCGGAGGCCTATGCGCGGATGATGCGCGGCGCCGCGCGGTTCCGGATGGTGCTGACGATCCCGTAGCACCAATGCCTGCGGCGAAGCCGCCAGCGCCGTCGGCGCGACGCCCGCCCTCACTCTGGCGGCCATGAGGTGCCGGTCATCAACACGACTATTATCTTAAACACTCGTTTCGGGCTCTTGTGGTACACACACGCCTACGTTTGCTTGATTTCTGCACGGTCTAGAGGATTGGTTGCAGCCGATGCGAAGGGCTGCCGGGCCGCATGGAACATGAGGAGCTGTAGCAATGTTTGCTACAAATCGTGCCTCTTTGTCAGATCGCATTATGCTGATGCGAAAAACCATGAACGTATCGCTCACGCCCGAGTTGGAGCGCTCCGTTCCAAAAAGGGTTGCCTCTGGCCGTTATGGTAGCGCAAGCGAGGTTGTCCGGGCCGCATTACGGCTGCTGGAGAAAGAGGAGAAGGAGGACGGGCTCCATCGTGAGCCCCGGTCGCGCGCGAGAAGAACGGGGGACAATCATGTCGGATGAAAAGGACAAATCCGGGGAGCAAAAAGCCGCAGAGGCCAAAGTCGAGAGCTTTCGGAAAGATCTTGGCCCGTTCGTTGTCGCCGCTGATAAGACACGGATGGCGATGGTGTTTACGGATGCGAAGGAACCCGAGCACCCGATAGTTTTTGCCAATGACAGCTTTCTCTCTCTAACCGGATACGACCGGCAAGAGGTGCTCGGCCAGGACTTCAATTTTCTAGTGGCGCGCGATGCCGATCCTGAGGCGATGGCGCAAGTCGAAGCCGCGTTCCACGGCAGCTCCGACAACGAGCCGGAAATTCCCTATCGCCGTAAGGACGGCAGCGTGTTCTGGACCGCCATCTCGATCAACCCGGTTCGGGATGAGAACGGTGATGTTGTGCAGCATTTCGCCTCGTTCGTGGATCTGACCAAGCATAAGCAGGAGAGAGACCGGCTCCGGTTTCTCCTGGATGAACTGAACCACCGCACACAGAACACCCTCGCCACTGTGCAGGCGATTGCCGTGCAGACCCTGTGTGGGGTGGCGGACGAGCAAGTGGTTGGCGCCTTTGAGGGGCGCATTCTGGCGCTGTCAACCGCCCATGGCCTGCTGGGGCGCGAGAACTGGGACGGGGTGAGCCTGCGCGATGTGATCGATCAGATATTGCAGCCCTTTGGTCTGGACGACCCCCGGGTTATCCGTTTCTCGGTGAACGGCAATCACGTTCGCTTGCAACCGAAAACGGCGCTGACCCTCGCCATGGTGTTCCACGAGCTGGCGACCAATGCAGCGAAGCATGGCGCTCTCTCGAACAATGCCGCCGGGAAGATCGACATTGCTTGGCAGCTCGAAGGTGAGCGGATGCGGCTGCGCTGGCAAGAGAGTGGCGGGCCGCTGGTGAGGCCGCCCGCCCGGAAGGGCTTTGGGTCGCGGCTGATCGAGCACGGGCTGGCGCAGGAGCTGGACGGCGAGGTCCGCCTCGACTACGAGCCGGCAGGCGTGGTTTGCACAATCGTCATGCCTATCCGGGTCGAGGGGTGGGTGAGCCGTGAATAGCCCCCTCTCCGGCTGCCGCGTCCTTGTGGTCGAGGACGAGATGCTCGTGGCGTGGCTGCTGGAAGACATGCTCGGTGATTTAGGCTGCGTGGTCGTCGGCCCCGCCGCCAGCGTTACTCAGGCTCTGACGATGCTCGATGCGGAGGCCATCGATGCGGCGGTGCTCGATCTCAATCTCAACGGGGAAAGGAGCTTCCCCGTCGCCGACGCGCTCGCCGCGCGCGGGGTGCCGTTCGCCTTTTCGACCGGCTATGCGAAGGACAGCCTACCAAACGGTTATCAATGTTTTCCGGTGCTGCAGAAGCCGTTTGGGCGCGGGAAATTGGGCGACGCGCTCGCGAAACTATTGACGTTAAAGGCGCCGGGCGTCTGAGTGGTAATAGAGCCGCGTTTTACGATAGCAACCCAAGGAACCGATTTCGGTATTTCGAGTGCTGTGCTTCTAGCTCGTTTAGACGACAAGGCGAGGCTGTCCTTCTCGGGAAAACCTGGGGACACGAATGTCTTTTGGGACAAACTTTTAGCCTTTGTCGCTTTCCCAGATGTTGTATCCTATGCTGCCTCGTGCTTGTGACATGAATGCAGCATAGAGTTCTAATATGGAAAGTGCCGTCGTCTGCTCCGGCAGCGCGGTCGCTACACCTGTATCACGGTCATATCTTTCGGAAAATTCGGAAGTCTTGACTTTAGAGATACCCGGTAGCCCACAACGCTGACTTTCTTCCGGGGCAAGGCAAGCTTATTCCGGCGAATCGAACGCCGGGCTCAGATACGCAGCGCAATAGCAATAGGAAAATTGCCATAATCATATCCTACTCTGCGGTGAGGAGCGGCGTTCGGACAGCGCCACCGGGATCGTCGAGGAGAAGTGACTTGCTTGTAAATTCACTGCAGAAACAGCCGAGGGCGGAGGTCAAGGGCCAATCGGAGCGGTGCGACGCCCAAGGACGGTTTCTGAAGGGAGAGACCCTCAACCCCGAGGGCAGTTTCAGGAGGGGCGGTCGGGCAATCCCGCCGGGCGCCCGCCGCGCGCGCGCAAGGCGACCCTGGTCGGCGAACTGCTGCTCGACGGCGAAGCTGAGGCGCTGAACGGGAAGACGCTCGAACTGGCGGGGGTGGTCGAGATTTTTGTCCGCGCGTCGAAACCAGCGATTTCGAGCGGCGGCTGAGCGCGCTGGAGGTGGCCGACGCCGCGCGGCCGTGACATTCGCTTCTCCCGCCTAACGGCGAAACGGCGCCTGCCGGCTCGCCCGCCGCCGCACCAGCCGCGCGCCACGAGTTTGCTCGGGGTCTGTGCGCTCTCCACTCCCGGCCGCCGCCGGCGTATGATGTCGGCAGATTTGGAGCATCGATGCCCATGTCGGACGGACCGCGCTACGATGATGATTTCTATGCCTGGACCCAGCACCAGGCGGCGGTGCTGCGCGAGATGGCGGCAACCGACAATCGCTTCGACCGCGAGCACGTCGCCGAGGAGATCGAGGATTTGGGCAAGAGCGAGCGCAACGCAGTGCGCAGCCAGATCCGCCGCATCATCGAGCACCTGCTAAAGCTTGCCAGCTCCGCTGCGGCGCAGCCGCGTTTCGGGTGGACCGAGACGCTACGCGATGCCCGGCAGGAACTGTCCGATAGGATAACGCCCACCTTGCGACACGATGCGGAGGCGAACCTGGGCAAGCTATACGCGGACGCTCGAAAGCGGGCCGAGGCCAGCCTTCGAGAACACGGTGAACCGGCCGCTGCCGCTGCCATGCCGCACATCTGCCCCTATTCGTTCGAGGACATCTGCCGAGAGGATTGGTATCCCGACCGGCCCGGAGACAAGCCGTGACCCGCGATTTTGTCGGCTACGGCGGCGAGCCGCCCCATCGCCGGATGGCCCGGCGAGGCCCGCATCGCCATCAACTTCGTGATCAATTTCGAGGAGGGGTCGGAGCTCTCCTACCCGGCCGGCGACGGCGTTTCAGAGGGCGGGCTGACCGAGATGCTCGGCAGCGACCTCGGGGTCAAGGGCCGCGACCTCGGCGCCGAGAGCATGTTCGAATATGGCGCCAGGGTCGGCTTCTGGCGGCTTCATCGGATCTTCACCGGCTTTCAGGTGCCGGTGACGATCTTCGGCTGCGCCCGCGCGTTCGAGGCGAACCCGCCGGCCGCCGCCGCAATCGCCGCCAGCGACTGGGACATCTGCAGCCACGGCTACCGCTGGACCAACCATCCGGGGCTGCCCGAGGCCGAGGAGCGCCGCCAGATCGCCGAGGCGGTGGCGCTGATCCGCCAAACCACCGGCAAGACCCCGCTCGGCTGGTACTGCCGCTACGCCCCTTCCGAAAACACCCGCCGGCTGTTGGTCGAGCATGGCGGGTTTCTCTACGACAGCGACACCTACAATGACGAGCTGCCGTATTGGGTGCGGGTGGGCGACCAGCCGCATCTGGTCGTCCCCTATTCCTTGACCACCAATGATTCGAAGTTCGGCCGCGGCGTGTTCGGCTCGGGCGAGGATTTCTTCGCCTTGCTGCGCGACAGCTTCGACCTGCTCTACGAGGAGGGGGCCGATCGGCCGCGCATGATGTCGGTCGGCTTGCACATGCGCCTGACCGGTCATCCCGGCCGCGCCAAGGCGCTGATCCGCTTTATCGAGCACATCCGCGCCCACGACCGGGTGTGGGTCTGCCGGCGCGAGGACATCGCCCGCCACTGGATCGCCCGCCTTCCGCCGCCGGCATGAGCGGCGGACCCGCTAGTTCCGGCCTCGACCTCGGCAGACGCGATGCCGCCCAAACGGCGCGTCTTAAATAAGCCGAACCGCGACTCGCCGCGCGATCGGACACTTTGTTAACAAATCCTTAGGATTTTGCCGATACCGGCGCCGGCATCCTTTTGCCGGCCTCGACCGACATCAGATGTTTGAAAACAACCTGGGACATGCGCAAGAATAAGGCTGGTGCATTTAAGTGAAACAAACCCGAAGCCGTCGTTACGCCTAGCTGAACCGCTGGCGGCCCGGCAAAAGGCCGCTGAAAAAGAAAGTGCACGGAGGGTTGACAGGGCCGATTTACCCTGTTTAGCTCAGATTGTTCCTCCCTGTCCTACCCGGATGCGTCGGCAACAATCCGGGACGACACCGATCTGCATTCCCGAGCCCATCCGATACAATTGGCATGGCGGTGTGGTCGTTCGTGCCTGCGGCGCGGGAATGCTCAACCCAGAAGGAGATGATGTCGGATGCCCTTGCGTCAGACGATCGGCATTTCCCTCGCCTTGTTGGTGGCCTCCGCCGGCGCCATGGCCAAAACCCAGGAAACGAGCACCTCGCACCAGCCGAGCCAGCCTCCCGATGCGGGCCACCAGAGATCGGCAAATCGAACCGAGAAACCCCGAAGTTTGCCGCGGCTCGTCCAAGCCCGATCGCCGTCGCGGCTGGCCCGGCATCGCCAGGCACGGGTCCGCTACCGGAATGCGGTGGCGTACCGGACCGACAATCGCGGCGCCGAACCGAGCGATCTCAATTGGGGTACGACGCGCGTGGTCGGGTCTCCGGAAATCGGGCAGGCGGCATGGTACGACCTGGTCGGCGGCCGGACCTCGAGCGGCGAGCGGCTCGACACGGTGAACTCCGACCGCCGCCCATCGCTCGCTGCCGCTTGGCTCCTGCGCCAAGGTGACCGACCTCGACACCGGGCGATCGGTGATCGTCAAGATCAACGACCGCGGCCCCTACCATCGCCGCTTCATCATCGATCTGTCGCCGCGCGCCGCCGAGGAGCTCGGGATGAGGTATGCCGGCGTGGCGGCGGTCGCGGTCGAGCCCGTCACCGTCGAGCCCGGGCGACAGCGCCGGCTGCGGCCGCCGCGTCGCCGCCGACTTTGGCCGCCGTGTACCGAACCGCGGGCACCAATCTGACGCAATAGGCATGCTGATCGGCGATCGGAGGCCGATGACGGCTCCGCCCTATTGCTTCTGAGCGGCAGCCTCAGCAGGCGGCCGGGTCGGGGTGCAGATGGCGCTCGAGGCCCCGCACCCGCTCCTCGATCTCGCTGTACAGGATGCCGTGGCCGAGCACCGATGAGTGATAATGGGGCAAGGTCCCGCGCAAATCCGCCAGGCTCGCCGAAAGCTCATCGTGTTCAGGGTCGTGCCCGTTCACGACATCAGCGAGCTCGTCGAGCTTTCCCGCATGCCCGTTGACGGTGACCATCAGGTCGCTGAGCTTGCCGGCATGCTCGTCGAACCCGCGGTCAACCGAATCGAAGTGCCGGTCGTGCCCGGAAACGATCGCGGGCGACCTCGGTCAGCAGCTGACAGACCGCTCCGATATCGGGGCGGTCGCGCCCGCTCATCCGGCGATTATCCGCGGTATTGCAGAATTGTCAGCCCCGCATTGACGTCGGTCAGATACATCAGCCCGTCCGGCGCGACATAGACGTCGTTGGACTGGATCACCCGCGGCCGGTTCGGGCGCGGATCGACCATGTGCTCGGGCGCCGGCGGCACGAAATGCCCGACCGCGCGTGGCTGAAACGGGTCCGAAATGTCGAATACGCGGACCCCGGCATTCTGGTAGGTCGCGAACACCAGGGTCGAGCTGACCAGCGATCCCGGACGGTTCTCATGCAGATTGTGCGGGCCGAATTTGGCGCCCTTGGCGCAATAATCCTCCTCGTCCGGGGTCGGCAGGGTGGCGATCGACACCGGGCTCGCCGGATCCCGCACGTCGAACACCCAACAGCGCTGGATGCCGTTGGCGCAATTGTCCAAGTTTCCTTCGTCTGCCGCGATCAGCAAGTCGCGGTCGGGCAATGGCAACGGCGTGTGGGTGCCGCCGCCGAACGGCGGCGACCAGTTGCGCCGGCCGAGCAGCCTGGGTGCGGTCGGGTCCGAGACGTCGTGGATCGTCAGTCCGCCGTCGCGCCAGGCGCCGTAGGCGAGGTTGCCGGCGATGATCGCGTGATGCAGCGCATAGCGCCGGCCCCTTGGCCAGGTGGGGGTCTCGCCGCCGGCCGCGTGCATGCCGGGCAGCCACCAGCGCCCGACCACCTCGGGCCGGGTCGGCTCCTTCATGTCGATGACCGCCAGGATATGGTCGGTGAATCCCTCCCAATGCGCCGAGGCGTAGGCATAGCGCCCGCCGACATACCAGAGGCGATGCAGCCCCAGCCCCTCGACCGGCATAAAGGCGATCTCGCGCGGCTCGGCCGGGCGGGAGATGTCGTACACCCGCAAGCCCGCGGCGAACGCCTTCTCGCGCCGGGTGAAGGTGTCGGTGATCGAGCCTTTGAAATAATCGTTGGGATCGGAATAGCCTTGCAATACCCAGATATTCGGGGAATTGACCGTCAGCAGCAGGTCTTCGATGGGTCTGCAGGTGAAAGGCCCGAGAGTTCGGCGGCGCGGCGACGAAGTTCGCGGTGCGCGGGTTCTTCGGGTCGCGGACATCGACAACGGTGAAGCCGTCGCTGAACATATGGCCGACAAAGGCATGGCCCTTGTGGACCATGACCTGCACCCCATCGCCGCGGCCGCCCTGGTCGCAGCTGCCGACGAAATCGATGTTGCGCGCCGAGACCGGGATCATCGCGAAGCTCCTCAGGCCGCCGGGTTCTGCGTGAAGTAGTCGAGATCCTCGGGACGCGGCCGCCAGTTCGGGTTGCTCGGCCATTCCCTGGTGCGGCCGGACATCGCCTCGCCGTAGCGCACCCGGAACAGCAGGGTGCGCTGCGGGCCGTTCTTATACTCGTGCAGTTCGCCGCGCGGATGGACCACGAACGCGCCCGGCGCGATCGCGATCGTCTCGTTGGGTGTGCGCATCGTGCCGCCGCCCTCGAAGCAGAAATAGATTTCGGTCGCGTCGGGATGACAGTGATAGGGGCTGGTCTGGCCCGGCTCCCAGCAGGCGATCGTCACATCGCCCTCGCCGGTCGTGCCCAGCACCCGTTCCAGATGCTTTTTCGGGTCGAACGCCTGCTCGGCCTTCAAATTGAAACTATACATCGGCCCCCCTCCGTGATTTCCGCCGCAGCCTAAACCGCGCACGGACGGCCAGCAAGCCAACGGCAATGCAAACGGGCTGGACGAAGCAGGGAACCATCCATAGCTTCGTCGCGTCGATCGAGCGGGAGGAAGTGATGACCCAAGCGAGCCGCTTTCGCCAGTTGCTGCACCGGGACGGCTTGGTGGTGGCGCCCGGCGCCTATGATTGCATCACCGCCAAGTTGATCGCGCAGGCCGGGTTCGATGCGGTTTATATGACCGGCGCCGGCACCGCTGCGACCTTGGGCTACCCCGATTTCGGTCTGGTCACGATGACGGAGATGGTCGGCAACGCCGAGCGCATCGCCGCCGCCATCGATGTCCCGGTGATCGCCGACGCCGACACCGGCTACGGCAATGAGCTCAACGTGTTTCGCACGGTGCGCGAGTTCGAGCGCAGCGGGGTTGCCGGCATCCACATCGAAGACCAGGGCTTTCCGAAGAAATGCGGCCATCTCGACGACAAGGAGATCGTGCCGCGCGAGGATTGGCTAGCCAAGATCCGCGCCGCCTCCGCGGCCCGCCGCGATCGGGACTTCCTGATCATTGCCCGCACCGATGCACGCGCCGTCTCCGGTTTCGACGAGGCGATCGCCCGAGCCAACGCCGCCCTCGTCGGCGGCGCCGAGATGGCCTTTGTCGAAGCGCCGCAAACCTTGGAAGAGGTCGCCGCGGTGCCGCGGCTGGTCCGCGGGCCGTGCCTCTTAAATGTTGTCTACGGCGGCAAGACCCCCGACCTCGATCTGCGCGAGGCCGCGGCGATGGGCTACAAGCTGGCGATCGTGCCGGGGCTCCTGATGAAATGCGTGGTCGGCATCTGCGAGGAAAAGCTCTCGGAGCTGAAGGCGATCCGCCGCCATCCCGCACCGCCGAAGGAAATGACCGTGCGCGAGATGTTCCAGCGCGTCGGGGCCGACGAATGGGACGCCCGGCGGAGCCAATTCCGCACCCCCGCCCCGGACCGCAGCGCAGCGGAATAGCGCGGATTTGTCCAGTCGACTGTCGTGCCGCGATTGAGGGCTCGCCGCGCCGCGATTCGCCTCCCTCGCCCCGCTTGCGGGGTGAGGGTCGGGGTGAGGAGTCTTCGCTCGCGGATCGCATTCTTTATCGCGACGGTCTGGTGCTGGTCATCGACAAGCCGGCCGGGATCGCGGTGCATCCGGGGCCGGGCGGCGGCCCGAACCTCGAAAGCGAGCTCTCAGCACTGCGCTTCGGCCTGCCGCGACCTCCTGCCCTCGCCCATCGCTTGGACCGCGACACCAGCGGCTGCCTGGCGCTCGGCCGCCATCCCAAAGCTTTGCGGAGGCTCGGCAAGCTGTTCGCCGCGGGCCGGGTGGAGAAGCTCTACTGGGCGCTGGTCGACGGCGCGCCGTCCGAGCCCGAAGGCCGGATCGAGACCGGACTGAAAAAGCTTACCCGTGGCGCCGGCTGGCGGATGGCGATCGACCCCGAAGGCCAGCGCGCGGTCACCGATTACCGGATGCTCGGCATGGCCGACGGCCGCGCCTGGCTCGAATTGCGGCCGCGCACAGGCCGGACGCATCAGATCCGCGTGCATTGCGCGGAACTCGGCTGTCCGGTCGTCGGCGACCCGGTCTATGGCCGGGTGGACGGCGCGCCGCTGATGCTCCATGCCCGCGCGATCGCCTTGCCGCTCTATCCCGCGAAGCCGCCGATTGCGGTCACCGCGCCCTTGCCGCGGCATATGCTCGCGGCCTTGCAGCGGCTCGGCTATGATCCTGCCGAACGCAGCGCGTCGGAGCCGAGTTGAGGTGAATGCTACGAAGCTGGAGATTCGACGGTTGCTGCGGGCCGATGCCGCCTTCTATCGCGACATTCGGCTCGAGGCGCTGGAACTGAGCCCGGAAGCCTTTGGCAGCACCTTTGCGGTGGAAAGCGCCGAGCCGCTGGTGTGGTTCGCCGACCGCCTCGACGCTGCTGCGGTGTTTGGCGCGTTCATCGGACCCGAATTGCTCGGCGTTGCCGGCTTTTTTGCCGGGCAGGGGCCGAAAGAGGCCCACAAGGGTGTTCTCTGGGGCATGTATGTGCGGCCGAAGGCGAGACGGACCGGCGTCAGCCGGCGGCTGGTCGAGGCGGTCATCGACCATGCGCGCCACGAAGTCGAGGTGCTCCAGCTGACCGTCGTTACCGACAACGAGCGCGCGCGGCGCCTATATGCGAGCCTCGGCTTTGTCGAATACGGCATCGAGAAGAATTCCTTGAAGCAGAACGGGCGCTACTGGGACGAGGTGCTGATGGCCAGGCCGCTGCCGCCGGCGCTGGAGCCGCGGCCGTGATCCCGCGCTACAGCCGCCCGCAGATGGCCCGGATCTGGGCGCCGGAAAATTACTTCCGCATCCAGCTCGACATCGAGGCCTATGCCTGCGAAGCGCAGGAACAGCTCGGCGTTATTCCTGCCGGCACGACAAAGGCGGTGCGCGAACGCGGCGCTTTCGAGGTTTCGCGCATCCGTGAGATCGAGCGCGAGGTCCGTCACGAGACCATCGCCTTCCTGACCAATGTCGCCGAACATGTCGGAGCCGCGGCGCGCTTCGTACATCAGGGGATGACTTCGAGCGATGTGCTCGACACCTGCCTCGCGGTGCAGCTGAAAGATGCGGCGGACCTGCTGCTCTGCGATCTCGATGCGGTGCTGGCCGCGCTGAAGCGGCGCGCGCTCGAATATAAATACACGCCGATGGTCGCGCGCAGCCACGGCGTCCACGCCGAGCCGACCACTTTCGGCCTGAAGCTCGCCGGGCATTGGGCGG
The DNA here is from genome assembly GCA_963703665.1 of uncultured Alphaproteobacteria bacterium. Taxonomy (GTDB): domain Bacteria; phylum Pseudomonadota; class Alphaproteobacteria; order ATCC43930; family CGMCC-115725; genus AP-15. Next base: position 759,423 of record CAVPFB010000004.1, read on the forward strand.
AGTTCGCCCGCAACCGTGAGCGCCTGGTCGCCGCGCGCCAAGAGATCGCAACCTGCGCCATTTCGGGTGCGGTCGGCACTTTTGCCAATATCGACCCGCGGGTCGAAGCCCATGTCGCGGAGAAGCTCGGCCTCGAACCCGAGCCGATCTCCACCCAGATCATCCCGCGCGACCGGCACGCCCAATATTTTCTGACGCTCGCCTTGATCGCCGCCGGGATCGAGCGTCTGGCGACCGAAATCCGCCACCTGCAGCGCACCGAATTGCGCGAGGCTCTGGAATATTTCGCCGAGGGGCAAAAGGGCTCGTCGGCAATGCCGCACAAGCGCAACCCGATCCTGTCGGAAAACCTGACCGGGCTGTCTCGGCTCATCCGCTCGACCGTCGTCCCCGCGCTCGAAAACGTCGTCACCTGGCATGAGCGCGACATCTCGCATTCCTCGGTCGAGCGGGTCATCGCCCCCGACGCTACGATCGCGCTCGATTTTGCGCTCAATCGGCTGGCCGGGCTGATCGACCGGATGATTGTCGATCCCGAACGGATGCGCGCGAACCTCGAATCACTGGGCGGGTTGGTTGATTCGCAGCGCGTGTTGCTCGCGCTGACCCAGGCCGGGATGAGCCGCGAGGACGCCTACGCCGCGGTCCAGCGCCACGCGATGGCCGCCTGGCGCGGCGAGGGCCGCTTCGCCGATCGGTTGAAGGCCGACCCGGAGATCGGCCGCCATCTCTCGGCGCAGACGATCGACGGCCTGTTCGATCCCGCCTATCATCTGAAACATGTCGACACGATCTTTCGCCGCGTCTTCGGCGAGTAGCCCGGTCACAGGAGCAGCGATATGAGTTCGTTACGCAGCCGCAACGGTCCCCGGATCAGGCATGTCGCCGACGAGGGCGGCGCTTACGACACGATCACGGTCGAGAAGCTGACGCCGATCATCGGGGGCGAGGTCGGCGGCGTCGACCTGGCCGAGCCGCTTGGCAACCGCACCCTCGACGAGATCCACCGCGCGCTCGCCGAGAATTCGGTCATTTTTTTCCGCGACCAGCATTTGAGCGAAGACCAGCATCTCGCGTTCGGCCGCATGTTCGGCGATCTGCACATCCATCCGGCGGCGCCCTCGGCGCCGGGCAAGCCCGAACTGATGATCATCCACGCCGACAAGGATTCGCCGCGCGCCAATGGCGAAGGCTGGCACACCGACGTGTCCTGCGACCCCGAGCCGCCGATGGGCAGCATCCTCTATATCAGGAAATGTCCGCCCAATGGCGGCGACACCCTGTTCGCCAGCATGTACGCCGCCTATGACGCTTTGTCCGATCGGATGAAGACCTATCTCGACGGGCTGACCGCCGAGCACACCGGCGAGCACTATCGCGGCCAGTACGCAAATTACGGCATTGCCGACAAGCCCGAGTACCCTCGCGCCGAGCATCCGGTTGTGCGCACTCATCCGGTGACCGGCAAGAAAGCGCTCTACGTCAACAAGGGTTTCACCCGCCGTATTGTCGGCATTCCGCTCGACGAGAGCGAGGGCATTCTGCGCTATCTGTACGAGCACATGGCGAACCCGCTGTTCCAATGCCGTTTCCATTGGCGGGAGAATTCGATCGCCTTTTGGGACAACCGCTGCGTCCAGCACCATGCGATGTGGGATTACTGGCCGCACACCCGCTCCGGCCACCGAGTCACGGTCAAGGGCGACCGGCCGGTGTGAGCAAGGGCTTTACTCGTTCATCAGCTGCTGCTTTGCCTGTGCGGCGAAATGATCGAGCTCGAAGGCGATGCGCGCCGGAGTGATGACAGGGTCCTGGGCGGCAAGGTCGGTGGAGAGCTTGTCGATGACGCGCTGGTCGCCGCCCGGCTGGAACTGCGCGGCGACGATGTCCTTGGCGTAGGCTTCCGCCGCGTCGGGGGCGAGGCCGAGACGCTGTGCCGCCCACAGCCCGAGCATCCGGTTGCGACGCGCTGTGGCCTTGAACCGGAGCTCCTCGTCGTGCTTGAAGCGGTTTTCGAACTCCCTTTCGCGGTCGGCAAAGGTGGTCATCGTGCTCTCACCCCGGGCTATGCGGCGCCGCGCAAGCATCGCTTCTCGCGACATGGTGCGGCAATTTTACGGCGGCAAGCAAGTTTTGCCAGGAACTGTGAGGAATGTCAGAGGCTGAATGTGCACCCTGGTGATCCTGCGCCGGCCGGACGATGCTTGGCCGGTCATACTCGGCGCCAACCGCGACGAGATGATCGAACGCCCGTGGAAGCCCCCCGGCCGGCACTGGCCCGACCGGCCGGAGGTGGTGGCGGGGCTCGATATCCTCGCCGGCGGGTCGTGGCTCGGGATCAACGACTGGGGCGTCGTGGCCGCTGTGCTGAACCGGACCGGCTCGCTCGGACCGGCGCCCGGCCGGCGGTCGCGCGGCGAATTGGTGCTGGAGGCGCTCGACCATGCCGACGCGGTCGCCGCGGCCGAAGCCCTGTCATTTCTCGACCCCAATTCCTATCGCACCTTCAACCTGATCGTTGCCGACGAGCGCGACGGCTTTTGGCTGCGCCATGCCGGCGGCGCGCGGATCGAGGTCCACCCGCTGAAAGAAGGCCTGTCGCTGATCGCCGCCGGCGATGTCGACGATCTCGGCACCCGGCGCCTCGAGCTGGCGATTCCGGCGTTTCGCGAATGGCCGGCGCCGGACCCCGATCGCGGCGACTGGGCCGGTTGGGAGTCGCTGCTCGGCAGCACCCGAGCCCCGCCGGGGGAGCCGGCGAGTGCGGCGATGCGGTTTCGCACCGATGGCTACGGCACCGTATCGAGCGCGCTGATCGGATTGCCGGCGCGGGGCGCGTCCGATCGCCGAGCCCATTTCCGTTTCGCCGCATGGGAGCCCGAGGCGACGCCGTGGCAGGATATCGGCACTGGATGAGGTGCCGGCCGGGATTGTCCGGCCGGGTCCGCCCCGCTATATCGAAGGCGCAAACAGTGCGGCGCCGGTCATCGCCATGAAAGCGCGCGTGCGCGTCACCCTCAGATCCGATGTGCTCGACCCGCAAGGTAAGGCGATAGGGAACGCGCTCGCCTCTCTGGGCTTTACCGGCATCGGCGAGGTGCGCCAGGGCAAGATGATCGAGGTCGACCTCGCAGAGACCGACCCCGCCCGCGCCCGCGAACAGGTCGAGGCGATGTGCAAGGAACTGCTCGTCAACCCGGTCATCGAAGACTACGCGATCGAGCTGTGCTGAGGCCCCGGTGAAATCCGCGATCGTCATTTTTCCCGGCTCGAACCGCGAGCAAGACCTCGCGCTGGCGCTGAAACGGGCGACCGGGCATGAGCCGGTTCGGGTCTGGCACCGCGAAGCCGCGCTGCCCGAAACCGACCTGATCGTGTTGCCCGGCGGCTTTGCCTATGGCGATTACCTGCGCTGCGGGGCGATGGCGGCGCATTCGCCGATCATGCGCGAGGTGCGCGCGCGGGCCGATCGGGGAACGCCGGTGCTCGGCATTTGCAACGGCTTTCAGATCCTGACCGAGGCCGGGCTCTTGCCGGGCGCGCTCTTACCCAACCGCGCACTGCGCTTCGTGTGCCGCGACATCCATCTGCGGGTCGAGAACAGCCAGACGATCTTCACCTGCGGCTACGCCGCCGGCCAGACGATCCGGGTGGCGACGGCGCACCAGGACGGCAACTACACCGCCGACCCCGACACGCTCGACCGGCTCGAAGGCGAGGGCCGCGTCGCCTTTCGTTATTGCGCCGCCGACGGCAGCCTCGACGAGGTGGAGAATTTCAACGGCTCGGCGCGGGCGATCGCCGGCATCTTCAACAAGACCCGCACCGTCTTGGGGCTGATGCCGCATCCCGAAAACGCCACCGATCCGCTCCTCGGCGGCACCGACGGACAAGCCTTCTTCGCCGGCCTCGCGGGCGCGCTGCATTAGGAGAAACTGAATGGAAGCGTGTCCCGATTGCAGAACTCTTCTAGAGGCCTACACCGCCGCACATAGGCGTCGCCTAACGGCGGGTCTTCATCACAATCCTGCAACTCCATCCGAGCTTATGGAGTTAGACGAGAGCGAACGAGCTTTCGAGGCGATAAATGAGAAACTGGAGGCTCATCAAGAGCAATGCGCGAGAACGTAACCGCCCGCTGTGTTACTTATTTTGCTTTTGGCTTGTGCGGGCTCCCTGCCACCGCAGCAACACTGCCTAACCAAGCCGTACACGTTGAGGGCATCGTTGATTGCGGGATTGGCTCGCCGGGCGAGGGAGGAACACGTCTGTCGCTTTGGAAGACTACATAATTGGTTTGTTGAACGGACTCAGTATAGGAATGGGCATGGAATTTTGGAACGCAGACGGACGTATGTTAAGCAGGGAGGCCGTGTACTATTGGCTTGACAACTACTGTCGTGCTCACCCAACCGACCTGATCGCCCCCCATAGTTAGCTTGTTTAAGGAGCGAAGCGGCGTTAGGTGATAGCGCATGGTGCGCAATAAGGCGAATATTTCATCAGGGAGCATTATAACCGCTTCCAACGTCACGCTCGAACTGGCGGTCGAGCATGGGCTGACCGCGGAGGAGTTCGCGCGGGCGATGGCGATCCTCGGCCGGGCGCCGAATATGACCGAGCTCGGCATTTTTGCGGTCATGTGGAGCGAGCACTGCTCGTACAAATCCTCCAAGGTGTGGCTGAAGACCCTGCCGACCACCGGTCCGCACGTCATTTGCGGGCCGGGCGAGAATGCCGGGGTCGTCGATATCGGCGACGGCGATGCGGTCGTCTTCAAGATCGAGAGCCACAACCACCCATCCTTTATCGAGCCCTATCAGGGGGCGGGGACCGGGGTCGGCGGCATCCTGCGCGACGTGTTCACGATGGGTGCCAGGCCGATCGCGATCCTCAATTCGTTGCGCTTCGGCAGCCCGGACCATCCCCGCACCCGCCATCTCGTCGCCGGGGTCGTCGCCGGGATCGGCGGCTACGGCAATTGCGTCGGCGTGCCGACGGTCGGCGGCGAGTGTGAGTTCGACCCCAGCTACGACGGCAACATCCTGGTCAATGCGATGTGCGTCGGGCTCGCTCGCGCTGACCGTATCTTCTATTCGACCGCCGCCGGGCCGGGGAACGCGGTCGTTTATGTCGGCGCCAAGACCGGGCGCGACGGCATCCACGGTGCGACGATGGCCTCGGCCGAATTCGGCGGCGATGCCGGCGAAAAGCGGCCAACGGTACAGGTCGGCGACCCATTCACCGAGAAATTGCTGATCGAGGCCTGCCTCGAACTGATGCAGGGCGACGCGATCGTCGCGATCCAGGATATGGGGGCGGCCGGGCTGACCTCATCGGCGGTCGAGATGGCCGGCAAGGGCGGCCTCGGCATCACCCTCGATCTCGACCAGGTGCCGGTGCGCGAGACCGGCATGACGCCTTACGAGATCATGCTCAGCGAGAGTCAGGAGCGGATGCTGATGATCCTGCGGCCGGGCAGCGAGACCGAGGCCCGCCGCATCTTCGAGAAATGGGAGCTCGACTTCGCGGTGATCGGCCGGGTCAATGATTCCGGTCATCTGGTGCTGCGCATGCAGAACGAGACCGCCGCCGACATCCCGGTCGGGCCACTGGTGACCGAAGCGCCGGTCTACCGGCGGCCGTGGCGGCGCGCCGATCCCGAGCCGGAAATCGACCCCGCCGCCCTCCCCGACCGCGACCCGCTCTCATGCCTGAAGCAGCTGGTCGCCTCGCCGACGCTCGCCTCGAAGCGCTGGATCTGGGAACAATACGACCATCTGGTGATGGGCAACACGGTCAAGCGGCCCGGCGGCGACGCCGCGGTGATCCGGGTCGGCGAGAGGAAGGCGCTGGCCCTGGCGACCGATTGCACTCCGCGCTACTGCCGCGCCGACCCGGTGCGTGGCGGCATGCAGGCCGTGGCGGAGAGCTGGCGCAACCTGACCGCGGTCGGGGCGCTGCCGCTGGCGTTGACCGACAACATGAATTTCGGCAACCCCGAGCGGCCGGAGATCATGGGGCAGTTCGTCGGCGCCGTCCAAGGCATCCGCGCGGCCTGCCTGGCGCTCGACTATCCGGTCGTCTCCGGAAATGTGTCGCTCTACAACGAAACGAGCGGCCGGGCGATTCTGCCGACCCCGGTGATCGGCGGCGTCGGGCTGATCGCCGAGGCGCGGCAGGCGATCGATCTGGCGCTGAAACGCGACGGCGACGCGCTGATCCTGGTTGGCGAAACCGCAGGCCATCTTGGCGCCTCGCTCTATCTGCGTGAGATCGAGGCAAGCGAGTCGGGCTCGCCGCCGCCGGTCGACCTCGCCGCCGAGCGTCGTAACGGCGATTTCGTGCGCGCCGAAATTCACGCGGGCCGGGCCGTCGCTTGCCACGACCTGTCGGATGGCGGCCTCCTCGCTGCGGTCGCCGAGATGGCGATGGCCGGCGGCCGGGGGGTCGCGCTCGACCCGCCGCCTGGGGACGTGTCGCGTGCAGCCTGGCTGTTCGGCGAAGACCAGGCGCGATACCTGATCGAGACCGACGCGCCCGACGCCACGCTGTCGGCGGCGCGCGCCGCCGGCGTGCCGGCTCGCGTCATCGGCGTGGTCGGCGGGGTCGCGTTGACACTATCGGGCGCCGGTGCCATATCCGTCAGCGTACTGAAAGCGGCAAACGAGGCTTGGCTGCCGGGCTATATGGATCGGGCGTGAGCGAGGGGAACCGGGCGATGGCGATGGACGCGGCGATGATCGAGCAGCTGATCAAGGAAAGCCTCCCCGATGCGCGGGTGTCGATCGAAGACCTGCGCGGCGACGGCGACCATTACGCGGCGCATGTCGTTTCGGGCGCCTTCCGCGGCAAGACCCGGGTCCAGCAGCATCAGATGGTTTACCAGGCCCTGCGCGGCCGGATGGGCAATGAACTGCACGCGCTCGCGCTGCAGACCGGCGCCCCCGAGGATTCGAGCCCCTGAGGATCGAGCCCCCGAGGATTGAGGCAGCGAATTCTCTCCGAAACCGAGGACGAACATCATGGACAGCACGGTTCAAGAACGAATCAGTCAGGAAATCGCCGACACGCCGGTCGTGCTCTTCATGAAGGGCTCGCCGGTCTTTCCGCAATGCGGGTTCTCCGCGGCCGTGGTGCAGATCCTTAGCCATCTCGGGGTCAAGTTCAAAGGCGTCGACGTGCTCGCCGACCCGCAGATCCGTGAGGGCATCAAGGAATTCTCGAGTTGGCCGACGATCCCGCAGCTCTATGTCAAAGGGGAGTTCGTCGGCGGCTGCGACATCATCCGCGAGATGTACGAGACCGGCGAATTGCAGCAGGTGCTCGAGCAAAAGGGCGTTCCGGTCCGCGCCTGATTCAGTCGGCGGGAGCGGCGGGGCTGAGCCGCGCCGAGTCGAGCCGGAAGATCAGCGGAAAGAACGGGTAGCGCAGCGGCTGGTGGCGCGCTCCGGCTTCGGAGACGCACCACAGCTTTCCATCGCTGTCGAAGGCGACTCCTTCGGTGCCGCCGGGCACGGCGTAGCGCTGTTCGAGCCGCCCCGTGATAGGGTCGAGCTTGTCCAGCGCACCCCAGCCGAGATCGCTGCGCGCAATCCACAACCCGCCGAGGCGCCCGACGGCTCCCCCCTGCGCATAGCTCGGGATCCGCACGATTGTCGAGGCGGCATCGGCGTTCAGCGCGACGCCGTTCTTCAGCGCGTTGAGCATGGCGAGGTCGAATTTGAACATCTTGGCCGGCCGGTCTTCCTCGTAATCGCCGATCCAGATCGTGCCGTCTCCTGATACCATGAACGCGCCCTTGAGCCCGGCGCCCAGCCGAAAGACCCGGAATTTGGGGTTCAGATCGACAAAGGCGCGGTCGAGATCGACCTCGAACAGGGTGTGCGTGTCGGCGATGAACAGTTTGCCGCTGCCGGCATAGGCCAGGCCGCCGGCGTGACGACAGGGCGGCGGCACCGTGAAATGCCCGGTCTGCGCACCGGTCTTCGGATCGATGCGGAACACCCGGCACGGGCCGCGGTTCCGCCAGGTCGCGAGGCTGCGATAGCCGGAGACGAGCAGGCTGCCGCGGGCCACCGCCAGCCCCTGCGGGTCCCAGCCATCGCCAAGCCCCGGCATCCAGATGAGTTGGTCGATCGCCGCCAAATTCGGGACTTCACTGGTGACCGCCGGACCATAGCTCGGTTTTTGCCCCAGAATGGCGCGGCCGATCCTTGATGGCGCGGGTGAGATGCCGCAGGCGGCGATCAGAGCAAAGGCAACGATCCTCCGCCTGAGTGCTGGTCCTCGATCGAATTATTCGAATCTCCCGGTTCCCGGCCGCTTTGCAGAAGCCTCGCCCAGAATACCTCGCACCGCGGTGAAAGGCGGGGCCGCCGACGGGGCGGGCATCCTGTCGCATGAGGCGGAGGCTCGAACGCCATCGGCCGGGCCTGTTCGACGGCTGTTTCCGAATCGCCCGCCGGGTTTGTCGCCCGCGCGGCCTATGCGCACCAGGCCCCGCTGATCCATTCCGCGTAATGCGCGAATATACCGACGGTACCCGCGCGCAATCGTCAAGATCGGGCGGTTTTTTGCCTCTCCGATTAAGAAAGTTGGTGTTTCCGCTTCCGACCTGAGGTTCTATCGACGGCGTTAACGAACCTTAATGGGCGCGCAGCAGGGGACCGCTTTACCAAACGGGCGTCGCGCCATCATCAGCCGGGGGGCAAATCGATGCAGGCGAAGGTCGGCTGGGGCCTCGTATGGGGTGCCCTTATGATGACGTTTATGATGCTGCCGTCGCGTCGCGCGGCGGCCGGCAATTGCGCGCTATATGCGCGCGCGCAGACGGGCGTCGATCTTTACGGCGCCGCCGGCGATTGGTGGGACGAGGCGGCGAGCCGCTATTGGCGCGGCCGGGTCCCGCAAACCGGCGCGATCCTGGTGTTCCGGCGGACCGGGGCCATTCCGTCCGGCCATGTCGCGGTCGTGGCCCAGGTAGTCGGCCCGCGGGAGATCGTGGTCGACCAAGCCAACTGGTATCATGGGATGGTCACCCGCGACGTGCCGGTGGTCGACGAATCGCCGGCGAACGACTGGACCGCGGTCGCGGTCATGGATCTGAGGTCGGGGAAATACGGCCGCGATTACCCGAGCTACGGCTTTGTCTATCCGCAAACCGGCCCGCGCGAGATCGTCGCGAGCGAGGGTGCCACCGGCCTCAGCGGTTACCTCGCCGCCGACCCGGCCGCTTACGACCCAAACCCGCGCTTCGGCGTGTTCCATGCCATTGTCGCTGTCGACGATGATAACCGGCGCCGGTACGCCCGGCACCGCACCTCGGGGCGTGGATCGCAGCGCAGAAAGCCGCCGGCGCAGATGCTGCACGCCGCCGTCTCTGCTGGTCGGCCCGCGGGCCACTCTTATTCCTTTGCTCGCCTCCATCCGGGTGCTCGAACCCGTAGTCTGGCGGTGCACGCCGAGCCCGCTCGCTATCCCGGCCATGTTCCGGCGGCGCGGCAGGTCGAGGCCAAGTCGCATCACCAAGCCTAGCGATCTCGGCAGCTTTCAGGAGCGCGGCCCGGCCGGTTGACAGCAGCGGCGCGAGCGGGCCTATGCTCGCTTGTCCGCTGCTCGCCGGGGGTGCCCATGCCGTCCACCAACACCGATCCCGGTTTTTTGCCGGCCCATGTCCTCTCCGCCGAGATCGGCGGCGGCCGGTTGTCGCCGGTCGATCTGGTCGAGGCCTTGCTCGGGCGCATCCGCGCGCAGGATCAAAAGCTGCACGCTTTTGTCGAGGTCTATGCCGACGAGGCGCGGCTCGCTGCCGAGGCCGCCGACAAGGCGATCCGCTCCGGACATCGCATCGGGCCGCTGCACGGCATCCCGGTGGCGCTCAAGGATCTGATCGAGATCGAGGGGCGGGTGACGACCGGCGGCTCGCAGGTCTGGCACGACCGGCGCTCGGCCTATACCGCGACCATCGCCAAACGCCTGATCGCGGCCGGCATGATCGTGATCGGCAAGACTCACACGGTCGAGTTCGCGATGGGCGGCTGGGGCACCAACCAGCACCGCGGCACGCCGTGGAACCCGTGGGACCCGGCGCAGCCGCGCACCCCCGGCGGCTCGAGCAGCGGCACCGGGGTCGCGGTGGCTGCCGGCATGGCTCCGTGGGGGATCGGCACGGACACCGGCGGCTCGGTGCGATTGCCGGCTGCGTGGTGCGGGCTCAGTGGGCTCAAGACCACGATCGGCCGGGTCAGCACCTATGGGATCTTGCCGCTGAGCCCGTCGCTCGACACGCCGGGACCGATGGCCCGCTCGGTCGAGGACGCGGCCCTGCTCTACCAGGCGATCGAAGGGCCCGACCCGCTCGATCCGCGAACCCTTGGGCGGCCGCCCAAGGGGTCGCTCGCGACGATGCGGCGCGGCGTGCGCGGATTGCGGTTGGCGCGAATGGCGGCGCATGAGCGCGACGGGGTCGCCGCCGAAATGCTCGCCGCCTACGATACGGCGCTCGACACCCTGGCGCGGCTCGGCGCCGAGATTGTTACCATCGACCTGCCGCGCCGGTTTTCGGCCTATACGCAGCTGATCGGCCGGATCATCGGCGCCGAATCCTATTTCCTGGTCGGCGACCTGATCGATGATATGAAGCTGCCGATCGACGCGGCAGTGCGGCCGCGCATCGCCTCCGGCCGCGGCATTTCGGCGCGCGACTATCTCTGGGCCCTGCGCGAGCGCGACGCGGCGAAAGAGGAATTCGCGGCGGCGTTCGGCGATGTCGACGCGCTGTTGACCCCGACCACGACGAGCGCCGCGGTCCCGCTCGACGCCGTCGACCAGAACTCGACTCCGGCGCATTTCACCCGCTTTGTCAACGCGCTCGAATTGTGCGCGCTGGCGGTGCCCAACGGCTTCACCGCGACCGGGCTGCCCTTGTCATTGCAGATCGTCTGCCGCGGCTATGACGAGGCAACCGCCCTGCGCATCGGCTGGGCCTATCAGCAGGCGACCGACTGGCACGAACGCCACCCGCCCGGCCTCGGCGGCTGACGGCGAACGACGGCCGCAGCAGGTCACCCGGCCTTTCGGAGCCGCAACGCGCGCGCGACTGATTCCGGATCAGCCTCGATCACCCTCGTCGAGGCGGGCCCGGACTCCGATGCCGTTGTCGCTCGTCACACTCCGCGGCCGAAGCGGCGGGTCAGGAAATCGAGCACGTCGCCGGCGCAGCGCTCGGGGAAGGCGTCGCAGATGTTGTGCGGCGCCCCGTCGTAGACCCGCATCTCGACGTCGCGGACGAGGCGGCGGAACGGCTCGTAATTGGCGGTCGAGCCGATCGGCTCGGCGCCGGGGACAACGACCAGGGTCGGGCATCCGATGCGGCCGACCTCGCCGCTCCAGTCGTAGCTCGCCATCAGCAGGATGAATTTGGCGATGTAGGCCGGATCGTTTCTGGCGGCCTCGTCGAGAAACCACTCGACCAGCCCCGGATCGACCTCGTCGAGCGGCAGCCGGTCGGCGATGGTCTCGGCCAGAAACGCGCGCAGGCCCTTGGCCTCGATCTGCGGGATCCAGCTCGGCGCCTGGCTGTTTTTGAGCCCCGGCGTCGAGCCGAACAGCATCAGGCTGCGCACGCGCTCGGCGTGGTTCATCGCCAATTGCTGGCCGAGATAGCCGCCGGCCGAATTGCCGACGATGTGCGCGCTGCGACAGCCCAGATGATCCATCAGCTCGGCGACATCGGCCACGACCCGTTCGAGGGTCAACGCCCGGTCGGCCGGCGGGATCTCCGAGCCTCCGTGCCCGCGCAGGTCCATCCGCACCACCCGGTAATGCCGGGCGAGCGGCGGGACCCAGGCGTAATAGCGCCTGGCGCTGCCCATCGCCGCATGCAGCAGCAACAGGGTCGGCGCCTCCTTCCACGGGTCGCTGAAGTCGTCAACGTCATAGGCGAGCCGCACACCGTCGCTCGCGGTAAAGCTCGCCATAGGCGCCTCCGCATATATTTCCGTGGTGCGTCCTTTAGCCGGAGATGCGCGGCTTTGCCAGGTCGAGAACGTCGAGCAGCGGCATCAGACTTGGTTCGCGCCACATCGGCACGGGGGCACCCGCCGGAGCCGCGACGCCGATACGGTCGTGCCAATAGGTCGGCAGGCCGAGGCTCTTCGTCCCGAAGAGATCATATGGCGAGCCCGCGACGAACAGGCAGCGCGCGGGCGCGACCCCCAGCGCATCGAGCGCCATCTGATACGGCCGAGGGTGCGGTTTGTAAAAACCGGCGCGTTCGGCGGTGACGATGACCGCGAAATCCGCACCGGTCCGCGCCGCGGCCACCCGGCCCAATGTCTGCGAGCAATTGGTCACGATTCCGAGCGGGAGGCGAAGGTTCCGGCTGAGCGCGCGCAGCACGCCGCGTGCTTCCGGCCAGGGCTCCAGCGCCGCATAACCGGCGGCCAGCTCGGCCGCCAGCGAGCGCGGCAGACCCACCTCCTCGGCCGCCTCCGCCACCAACGCCTCATAGGGTCGATAGCGGCCTGCGCCATAGGTGTTGCGCAGATAGGCCGCCCGCCACCGCTTGCCGTCTTCGGGGCTACCGGCAACCCTGTTCCATAATGTCCAGGAATTGACCAGCGCCGTCAGCAAATCGAACAGCACGGCGTCGTAGCGGGTCATTGAACAGCTTCCCTTGTCCGATCTACCGGAGGACCGACGGCAGATCCGCACCCCGAGTTCCCGCGCGCCTGTTCCGCCTGTTTTTTGCAGGTCGAGAACAGGTGCGGCAGCCGCCCCACCGAGCCAGCCCGCACCCGGCCAGCAGCCAGATAATGCGATGCGATTGCGGCAATTGCAAGTTTGTCGGCACCCGTCCTCCGCATTTGCGGCTTGCCGGCGGTTCGCTCGCCGCCAATGTCTTTCCGGACTTCTCGTGCTCGATTGGCTAACATCGTGGCCCGCTCCGCCTGAAGGGAGGCGACATGAAGATCGGGATTTTTCTGACCGGCCAGCATCCGCCCGCCAGCGACGTCGTCGCCGAGCTCGAAGGCCAGTTCGCGATGACGCGTCTGGCGCGCGACCGCGGCTGGGACGCCGTTGCCAGCGGCCAGCATTATCTGAGCGACGGCGTGCGCCAATTGCAGCTGATCCCGTTTCTGGCGCGGCTCGCGGCCGAAGCCGGCGAGATGACCGGCATCGCGGGCGTGCTGCTGGCCGGCCTGCACAACCCGGTCGAGGTCGCCGAGTGCATCGCCTCGCTCGACGCGATCTGGCGCGGCAATTTTATCTTTGGCGTCGGCCTCGGCTACCGTGACACCGAGTTCGATGCGTTCGGCGTGCCGAAGGGCCAGCGGGTGCGCCGCTTCGAGCAATGCCTCGATGTGGTGCGGCGGTTGTGGACCGAGGAAAACGTCAGCTTCGAGAACGACATTTGCAAATTGTCCAACGTCACCGCGACCTGTCGCCCGGTGCAGCGGCCGGGCCCGCCGATCTGGATCGCGGCCAACAGCGACGCCGCGGTGCGGCGCGCCGCCCGGCTCGGCGACAGTCTGTTTATCAACCCGCATGCGACGATGGCGGTCATCACCGGGCAGATGGCGCTGTACCGTGCCGAGCTCGCCCGCCACGGCAAGCCCTTTCCCAAGGTGCTGCCCTATCTGCGCGAAATCTTCTGTGCCAAGGACAAGCGTACCGCGCTGGAGATGGCCGGCCCCTATCTCGCCCAGAAATACCGCACCTATGCGCAATGGGGGCAGGACCAGGTCTTGCCCGGCCATGATTTGTTCCGCCAGTCGCTCGACGCGCTCACCCGCGACCGCTTTGTCCTCGGCAGCCCCGAGGAATGCTTCGAGCAGCTGCGCCCGTGCTGGGAACAGGCCGGCGCGAATTTCCTGATCTTCCGCACCCATTGGAGCGGCATGCCGGTCGGCTCGGCACTCGCCAGCATGCGCCTGATCAGCGACGAATTGTTGCCCGCGCTGCGTCGGGTCGCGCCAGCGAAGCTGACGGGCTAAACCGGCGGCGCTGCCGCGCGCCGCGTCCGGCGCCGGCAAGGGAAGTGCCTACGGGGAAGCGGTGTTCACGCCGCACACGACAACGAGAGGATAAAGTTGTCATGGATGATAGTGAAATAATGGCGCAGCTCTATCATCGATTTCATTCTTCGTCGGAAGAACCATTCTCCGCGCGCATTATGGCTTTACGGACCAATGATCTGCCGTTCACGGACGCCGAGGGCAATCCGTTCGGCACTGTCAAGCACCTCGTTCGCGGCGATGACAAAAGCGGTGCTTCATTCGACATCTATCGGCTCGGCTGGTCCGCGGGACGGGTTTGGGAACTGGTCATCATCGACGGTGCTTATCTGCCGCATGCTCATCAGAAAATAGACAGCGAGTTTTTTATAGTCGGCGGGCGCGGTCATCTGTCGCGCGACCATGAATGGAGCGCCTACCAGCAGCAAACCAGAGTTCGGTGGGCATGACAGTGGCCCACGGCTTTATAACCGACCCGGAATTTGGCCCGACAGTTTTTCTTTCGATACAAAGTGATCCAATTCGAAAGATTACAATAGATCCGAATTCGCAGACTGAAAAATTCGAGGACGATTTTGTTTACGTTGACCAGCTATTCCCGCTTCCTCCCAATCTTGTGGACGCAAGAAACCGGAAGCTGGCAAAGCGCCAGCGGGTTTGAAAGTGCGAGCGGCGTATTCGGGATTAAACTCAGCCCAGGACGACGCGGCCGCCGCCACGCGGCTGATCAGCGACGAACTATTATCAGCGCTGCGCGGCACCGCGCCAGCGGGTGACTCAGGAACATGACTGGCCGCCACATCAGGAAACTTTGCGCCGCCGGATGTAGGGTGGGTTGAGCATCGTCGAAACCCACCAAAATCACCGAGGCGATGGGCTTCGCTACGCTCTGCCCATCCTACGCGCTTCCGCCGATGCGTCGCCAAAGGGGGTGTATGGGGGTTATGCACCTCTGCCAATCTCTCGTCTTGTTCTCGCCGTCGTGGGGGATCGTCTTTTTGTTTGCTCTTTTTTCCGTTGCTCTATCCACCATTGGGTACTGACCTTGAGCGATTTATAGTTCGAATAGGATACTATAAATGTATATATGCCGACGGCGAGGGGAGCAATCGAAAATCCGTAACTCAACAGGTCGTTCGACACGAAAAGGAAAAATACCGATGTTACAACCATTGAGATTGTGATCGTACAAAGCAGAATGATCTTGCTTACGTGGGACATGAGGAAATTAATAAATATCGGTATATTTTTCAACTCACCATCACAATAAGCCGACATCCATCCGAAATCCCATTGGGTCGCTTTGGCACTTCTGTAAAATGCTTTAGTTACGTGGCGTGTGGAGAAGGCAATTGCCGCGGCTACTAAGCTCCCGATAGTACCAAGAAATATTATGCCAAGTGCACTCCCCTTAAGCGCTTCGAAAGATTCGAGTGCTGGCATCATGGGACCCTAAGTCGTGGCGCAGCCTGTGAGGCTTATATAGGCGAGAGGTAACAGAACCGGCTCAGGCCCTCCAAAGTTTTTCCATATATAAATGGTCTTGCGCTCCCGGCGGGCGTGTTGCGAAATTCAACCCTTCTGAAAAATGGCGAGAAATCATTGGTCGTGTCGGTTTTCGCTTCCATGCTGCCTCAGTGCCCTGGGCTCGCTGCTTTCACCCTGTCAAGCGTCTGTTGAGCCAACGCAACGAGATGCGGAGCACCATACACATACTCAAGGATCGCACGACATAGGGCATCAATGACGGGCACCTCATTTTCTGATAGCTGCACTCCTGCAGCGTGGGCACCGATGTTCCCAAAATTTCGAAGCCCATTCGCTATGTCGCTGAGTTGCTGCGGAATCACACCTGTTTGCGCTAGGAATTTCAATTGCTCAAACAAGCTCCTTCCTTGGGCACCCTTATCCCGACAGATCATTTCTAGCAGGCGGCGCACCAACACGGCGAATGCGTGTGCTTCTATGCCCTTAACAGCCAAGGCTGCTGCGTAGGCACGCTCAATCTCGGCTGGAAGGCCTTCTACTTTTTGGGTCTCTGTCGGGTAAAGGACAACGGGCTGCCACTCATCTAGAAAGTTGTCGTGGAAGTAACCGCGTTGAAAGGTAACGCCATTGCACGCCGGGCATTTCAGTATCTCAAAAACATTTCCGCCGCTCCATATCACAGTACCGCCATTAGCCTCATGATCCTGCACTTGTGAATATGTGGCGACGATTGGCATCGTTACCGTGTTATGACAATGCCGGCATTCAATATTTTGGCTGTAGCGCTGTTCCGACATCTTGTGCTTCCAAAGTAAGCTGGACATAAGCTGTCATGTGGCGTCAATGCTCACCGAGCTCGCTAGTATCGATCAAGTCCATTTAATGCACAAACCCCTTTTTCACACCCGCTGCCGCGCTCGCGGATACTTTACACCTTCGCCGTCTTCGGTGGGCGTGACCGACGTGCACGATTCAAGACTTTCGGCAAGCCTGCATGGCCTCATCAAGTCAAAGGATTACCGTTCCCGTTAGTTGTGACCGGAACACCCTCTTTCCCGCGAGCAGCAGGCCTCCCGGACGCGGTCGCTCGCAACGCGTGCGGGCGACCGGGGTGAGGAGGGAGGCGATGCTCGGCTAGGAGCCGGGCGGGTAGAACACCAGCATGCGCACTTCGAGGCTCTCGCGCGGCGGGGCGTCGGGTGGCGAGGTCGGGTCGTCGAAACCGGTATGCGCGGAGAAGCGGGCGGCGCCATGCTGTGCCGAGTTGAAGCAGCGGATCAACACCGCCTCGTCGGCCTGCATCTTTGGGAAATAGTAGTAGCGCTGGCTCGGGTTGTAGGTGATCGAATAGGTCTCGCCGGTGCGGTCCAGGTATTTGAGGTCGCTGGCGATCAAGTTTTCTTGCGCGAGGCTCTGCGCGCGTCGCACAGGGTCAGCGGCGATTTCGAGCACGGGGCCGCGGATCGGGCGCCACAAATTGTTGATCGCAAACCGATGCTTCAACAGCTCCTCGGCCTCCTCGCCCATCAGGTCGCGCACCCGCTGCGGCGACGACCACGCGGTGTAATCGTTGTGGACGCGCTTTGCCGGGATCTTGATCGTCTTGTCCTTGGCCGACATCGCCGCGTTACGCACGATATGGTCGAAGGCGACGACCCGCACGGCCCCGGTCGCCTCCTTCATGACCCGCTCGCATTCGGGGTAGTAGACCCTCTTGATCTGCTCTTCGTCGTAGAAATCGGTCACCGCCGTCGGGTGATGCAGCAGCACGAACCCTTCTCTATCTAGCGATAGCTGCCCGATCATCGGCCGCGCATCGCGGATCGGCACCTGGTGCTCGACATTGCGGCCGGTGCGCTGCGGCGTTCCCGGCGGCGGCTCGTAATTGTAGGCGACCGGCCTTTCGGCCATCGGCGCCAGGAAATTCAGCGGCGCCATGACGCTCTTCAGATCCATCGGTGCCATGCCGTCCATGCTGCCCTCCGCGTGCCGATCGATCGCCCGATCCCAGGTCCGCAACCTAGGGCAGCGCCCGGCGACGGTCAAACAGCATGTTGAAATACGCTTGAAGGGTGCCCCGCGCCGGCCGATCGCCGGCGATGTTGCGGGGCCGGTTCCGCTCTGCGACAATTTGGCTGTCGAAGTCGTCACCTCGGATCGATGCGGAGGGTCTCCAGTGAGCGAACTCAAAGGCTATCACGCGCACGTCTATTACAACGCCCAAACCAGGCCCATCGCAGCGCGGCTGCGTGAGACGCTCGCCGGCAAATTCGCGGTCGAACCGCGCGATCTCAGCGACGAGCCGCGAGGGCCGCACCCGATTTCTCAGTTCGCCGTCGTCTTCAGGACCGGGGAATTCCAGAACATCGTGCCGTGGCTGATGCTGAACCGCGAAGGGCTCGACGTTCTGGTCCATCCGCTGACCGAAAGCTCGTACGACGACCACAGCAAGAACGCGATGTGGCTCGGAACTCCGGTGCCGATGCGGCTCGATGTGCTGCGCCCGACTTATCGCGCCGAGCAATTCCCCAAAGGCGCGTCGCAGGCGGCCTGACCCGCGCGGTCGGCCGGTTTCGAGGAGGAGCCGCCGCATCGTGCTCGCTACGAATAGGGAATAGGTAGGCCACACCATATTATGCTGCATCAACAGGAGTGCAGCGATGTGAGCGCCAGTCCGGGATCACAGCGGTTGCAGGAGACCCCCACCCTCGCGTTGGTGCTGCAGGGCGGCGGGGCGCTCGGCGCCTACCATATCGGCGCCTACGAGGCGCTGGCGGAGCGCGGCCAGCACCCAAATTGGGTGGCCGGCATTTCGATCGGCGCGATCAACGCCGCGATCATCGCCGGCAACCGGCCGGAACACCGAGTGGAGCGGCTGGCGGCGTTTTGGGAGGCGATCTCCTGGCCGGATCTGCCGACGAGTCCGGAGCTCACCCCTTGGCAAACCTTGCACAACATGGCCAGCAACGCCGAGGCGCTGCTGTTCGGCCAACCGAATTTCTTCACCCCGCGGCCGGTGAGCCCGCTGTTGCTGCCTCGGGCGCCGCCGGAGCAGGTCAGCTTTTACGACACTGCTCCGTTGCTGCGCACATTGCGGCGGTTCGCCGATTTTTCGCTGATCAACAGCCGCGCCACGCGGGTCAGCCTGGGGGCGACCGACATTGCCACCGGCGACCTGGAGTTCTTCGACAATTGGCGGCAGACGATCGGACCCGAGCATGTGCTCGCCAGCAGCTCGCTGCCGCCCGGCTTCCCGGCCACCCTGGCGGACGGGAAGCTGTACTGGGACGGCGGCTGCGTTTCCAATACGCCGCTCGATGCCGTCATCGACGAACCCGGGCATCCGCGCATCGTGGTGTTCCTGATCGACCTGTGGGACCCCGCCGGGTCGCCGCCGCAGACGCTCAACGCAGTGCTGTGGCGCGCCAAGCAGATTCAATATGCGAGCCGCACGGCGCACCAGATCGACGCGGTGGCGACCAAGGTAAATCTGCGTCATGCGATGCGCTTGCTGAAGACGGCGGGGGTTCCGGAGGTGGCGGCGGTGCCAGACGATCCGCTGCTGAGCGCGCGGCGGCTCGACATCGTGCACATCGTCTATCGCCCTGCTCGCGACGAGATCCCCAACAGCGATGCAGAATTCTCCCGCAGCTCGACCGCCGAGCGGCGGGCCGCGGGATATCGCGATATGCGCGCCGCGTTGGCGGCGCAGCCATGGCTGCGACAGCAGATGCCGGCCCATCTGGGCGCGCTGGTGCATCGGGTGGAGCGAGGGAAGGTGACCACCCGGCCGGAGCCCAGCCTGCGCACGACGGGCGACCGGCCCGCTGCGGCCTGACCGCCCGGTCGGCCCGTCCGGCCCGTCCGGCCGTTCCTCAGCTCGCGCGCCCTTGCGGGGGTAGAGGGACCTCGGGCGGCGCTGTCGGAGTTGCCGCGGCAGACATAGTCTCGACCGCGACCGGGGCGTAGAGCTTCAGGATGTCGGCGGCGAAAGCGGCCTCCTCGTCATCGGCCACCTGCACGAACACCGCGGTCTCGCCATTGCGGATGAAACGCGTAAAGGTATTCCGCGCGTCACCCAGCACCATCGGATCGACCTGCAGCGCCTGCAGTTCGGGCTGCATCACATCCGGCACCGGCCCGATTTCTTTCAAGACATGGTAGGCGAGGCGATTTGCCGAAACCCCTTCGGTCTTCAGCCGGTGGTAGGCGTCGAGGGCGATACCGCTCGACTGGTAGAGGCCAACGACAAACCGCGCCATGCCGATCTCCTGATGCCTTTGCGGCAGGATATCGCGGCGACCGCCGACACGGCTACAAGAGTTGCGCGAATTGCGGTGCTAATTGGCCGCCGTCTGCGCCAGCTTGTGCGAGAGCGCCACCGCGATTTGCCGATGCTGCTGCAGGATCGGCAACGTGTTGCCGGCAAATTCCTTGAGCCGGGCATTGTCGCCCGACGCCCGTTCCTGCTGGAACAACTTGATCGCCTGATCATGGTCGGTGACCATCGCCCGGGCGTAGTCCTGGTCGAACGCGCCATCGTGCAGGTTCGCCAACTTTTCAAGCAGCTTGCGGTGCTCGATATCAGGCGTGCTCGGCATCATCACGTTGTCGGCTCGGGCAATCGCCGCCAGGCGCTGATCAATCTCGGTGTGGTCGGTGACCATCCGGTCGGCGAACCTCCGGACCTCAGGGTTTGCCGATTTCTGCGCGAGCTTGGCGAGGTCGATCTCGGCGAGCCCGCCCCGCGCGGCCTGGTCGACAAATTCCTTGTCCTTCGGGCTCAGCGCATTCCGGGCAGAAGCTGACGGCGCCCCGGCGCCGGGTGGAGCAGCGGGGCTGGTTTGCGCCATTACCGCCGGCATCGACAGCAGACCGGCGGCAACAATCGCCGTCATGGCGAGCATGCGGATCATGGCGAGCCTCCAAATTCGGGACATGACCGTTCAACAGGCGATTGCCCCCGCGGTTCCGGTTTCGCCCGCTCGCGGGGCGCGCACACACCCGCCCGCCGCCGGTTTCAATCGACTCGCGGCGCGCTCTGGCGCTAGGCTCGCGCAGTCGCGCTTGGTCGAGGGGCGATCTGAGGTCCGCGGGCGCCCGGCCCAAGCAGTCCCGGATAAGGGAAAAGCCGGTGACCTGCAGTCTCTGCCGATCAAGAACGGCACGGTCATCGACGGCACCGCGGCGTTACCGTTTCGGGCCGACATCGGGGAGGTCTTCGATCTCAGATGAGATACCCAGCTCTCGCGGCGTTTGTAATGACGATCTGCCTGGCCGCGCACCACGCCGACGCGCAGACGAGCGTGATCCAGCAGAACAGCACGTCGTCGCAGCCGGGCGCGATCCAGCAGAATAACGTCAGCGTCAGTGGCGAGGGCAGCAGCGTCACGATCAGCGGCCGGTCGATTTCAGTCGATACCGCGGCGACCGGCGGTCGGGTCGTCGGCGACGGTCAGCCGGCGTCGGAACAGCGGCCGATCGGCCCGGTCACCGAGATCCGCAGCGACGGCGCCTTTGCGCTGACGATAAAAAACGGGCCGGCGCCCCGGCTCGACATCGAAGCCGACAAGAACATCCTGCCGATCATCAAAACGACGGTGTCGAACGGCCGGCTGGAGATCTATTCCGAACAATCCTATGCGGTCGACGGCCGGATCAAGATCACAGTGTCGTCGCCGAACATCACCGAGATCGCCGCTTCCGGCAGCAACCGGATCGACGGCGCCGGGTTCGATGCAGGCCCTCTGTCGATCTCGCTGAGCGGCTCCAACAACGCGGCGCTCTCCGGCAAGACCGCGGCGCTGACCTGTGTGATGAGCGGCGCCAATCATCTCGCGGCACAGGGGCTCGCGGCTGATTCGGCGAATGTCACGCTCAACGGCTCGGGCGATGCGACGGTTGATGCGCGCCAGGGGATCGTCGCGCAAATTTCCGGCGCCGGCTCGATCACAGTCTACGGCAATCCTAAACAGCGCAACACGCAGGTCAATGGCGCCGGCAAGATCACGTTCGTCCAGTAAGCCGCGGCGCCCTGATCATTTGGCGAGTCGGTCGTGACCATGCCCGATTACGAGATCTTCGAGGCGGGCGACGTCGTCCTGCAATCAGCACTGACCTACCGCAGGGCGCGCCTCGCCTACAAGACCTACGGCACGCTCGACGCCGCGAGGTCCAACGCCGTGGTCTATCCGACCTCATACGGCGCGCAGCATTACGACCTCGAATGGGCGATCGCCCCGGGCAAGGCGCTCGACCCGACCAAATATTTCATCGTCATCATCAACAAATTCGGCAATGGCCTGTCGTCGTCGCCGAGCAACACGCCGCCGCCCTTCGACCGTGGCCGGTATCCGCATTTCACGATGGCCGACAATGTGCGGGTGCAGCAGCGTTTGTTGCACGAAGTCTTCGGCATCGAGCGGGTGAAGCTGGTCTACGGGTTTTCGATGGGCGCGCAGCAGGCGTTTCACTGGGCAGCACTGTTCCCCGACCGGGTCGAGCGAATCGCCGCGATCTGCGGCTCGGCCAAGACCACGCCGCATAATCTGGTGTTCCTCGAAGGCGTCAAGGCCGCGCTGACTGCCGACCCCGCCTGGCAGGATGGCTGGTTCGCGACGCCGCCCGTCCGCGGCTTTCAGGCGATGGGCCGGGTCTATGCCGGCTGGGGGCTGAGCCAGGCGTTCTACCGCGAAGAGGAATGGCGCAAGCTCGGTTTTTCCTCGCTCGAGGATTTTCTGGTCGGCAATTGGGAGGCGGGCTTCCGCCGCCGCGACGCCAACGACCTCTTGGCCATGCTGTGGACCTGGCAGCACGCCGACATCAGCGCCAACGAGCTATATTACGGCGATCTCGCCAGGCACTGGGCGCGATCGCTGCCGACGCGCTGGTCATGCCGTGCGAAACCGATCTTTATTTCACGGTCGAGGACAACCGCCGCGAGGTCGCCCAAATGCCGCGCGCCGAACTGCGCCCGATCCCGTCGATCTGGGGCCACCGCGCCGGCAACCCCGCGCAAAATCCGGCCGACGCCAAATTCCTCGACGACGCGGTGTGCGAGCTGCTGGCGCGATAGCCTGGCCGCTCAACCGCCCGGGCTCATCGAGCCCTGGCGATCGGAGGCCGGCAAAGGTTCAGCGGTCGCCGTGGCCGCCGACATCGGCGCAGACGAAGCTCGCCGCATTCGTGGTCGCGCCGACGCCGCTGTACTTTGCCACCTGCGGATAGGGGCACAGCGGACGGGTAAACGCGACCCCTTGGGACTGCACATTGTTGTTGTAATGGGTGGCGATGATCTGATCAGGGGCTGTCCCCTGCTCGACCCAGCTATCGAGCGCGCTCAGCGTATCGAATGTATTCGCCCCAGGGCCGCCCGAGCAGTGATACATCCCGGGGACCATGAACAGGCGATACGATTTTTGTGCTTCGCGGATCGCGTCGCTCGGGCTCGAATGCGGGTACAGCGTCGCTGCTACGCTCTGATAATACTGCGGAGATTTCGCCGGGCGCGATCGTGCCGTCGGCCCAGCCGTGATACTGGATCAGCTTGCCGTGGCTTAGAAACGGTTGCAGATCGGGGTCGGTCGCCTCGGTGACCCCATTGTCGAGGCGCCGCGCCAGCGCGACGTCGCTGCCGAAATTGAGGCTGGTCTGCACATTGAAGGTTGGGTCGTCGAACACCCAATACTGCATATAGCTGACCGCGATCGCGAATAGGCTGTTGGCCTCGCCTGCCCAATCGGTCTCGCTGCCGCGCGCAAACCCCGGAAAGATCGGCTGGTAGGTGAAAGGATTGTGCGCGCCGGCATAGATCTGGTCGACCACCTCGACCTGTGCGGCGGTCAGGCAGGTCGTCGGGTCCTGGTTGCGCTTGCACTGCAGCTCTCTGGGATTGAAGTTGCAGGTCGGCGGGTCGCTGATGAAGAGGTCGGACGAAACCCCGCCATCATGGCCGGCGCATTGGTGCAGGACAGCATTGTTGATCAGCGGGTACAGGCTCGTCGGCAGCACCGGCGTCGGGCTCGAATCCGGATGGTTCACCAGATAAGGCCACAGCTGTCCAAAATTGAGCTCGACCCAGTAATTGGCTGGGTCGCCGGCGATGATCCCATCGAAATCGTCCGGAAACATCTGTGCTTCTTTGAGTGCCTGTCGGCCGCCGGTGGAGCAGCCGTTGAAATAGTCGTATTTCGGCGCGCCGGCATAGGCGGTGACGATTGCCTTGGCGTTGACCGTCGTTTCGTGGATCGCGCGATAGCCGAAATCGATGACTTTTTCCGGATGGCCGAGCGCCCAGCTGCCATCGCCGCTGTTGGCATCCTGGTGCCCGGTGTCGGTCGAGGCGGTGGCATAGCCCAGATTGAGCGCGGTCGCCATCGCCGAAAACGAAATCGTGCCGGCAAAGCCGCCGCCGCCGACCACCTCGAGCTTGTTGTTCCAGGTGCTGTATGGGATCCACACCTCGAACTGGATATCGGAATCGCTGGATGGCGTCGAATAGCCGGCCACGCGGCAGAACTCGGGCAGGCCAGTAAAGGTCTGGCCATTGGTAGCGGTGAACGATCCGCCGGATATCAGCTGTGCTGCGGTCAATGTCGTGTTTGGCAAGCTGAGGGTGGCCAGATTGCCGCAGGTTGTCGCCGCGGCGGCCACCGCCGGCGACGCCACGGTGGCCAACGACAAGGCCAGGCTCCAGGCATAAGCGCGCTTTGGTTTCATCGGGTTTTCCTCCACTTTATCTGTTTTTGTCAGGAACCGGCGTCAGCTGGCGCCTATTGCGCGCTCTCGACCCTCCGATCGCAGAGAGGATTTTGTCGGCTGTTGTCCTTTTCGATTTCGCGCGCAACGCGGGCGACGTTACATTAACCAAAAGCGGCGAGCTAGCGTAAATCTCGCACCGTTTGCTGGAGCAGCGCGATGCTCAGACCTCCCGGGCTAGGCCGCCTTGGTGTCGGCGGGTCTTGGCGCGCTAGGCGATCGGGCGCGCCGCCGGCACGGTGGGATGCCACGTCACCTCTCTTCGTGCTGATCCGGCAGGTGGCGCAAGGCGTCCATGCTGTCGTCAAGGATGCGGACGATCTCGATCGTGGTCTCCCCCATCACGCGGTAGAGCAGCAAGTGCTGACCGCGCCGCCGTATTGTCGCGATGTGTAGCGACCATATTCCGGCGCGGATGTCGCTACGGGGTCTGGCGCCGGGAACGTCCGGGCCGTTGCGCAGGGTTCGGATTGCCTTTTCCAGGGCATCGCGATAGAGCCGGGCCTGCCGAGAGCCAAAGCGCGCATTGGTCCATTCTAGAATCGAGGCGAAGTCGCGTTCAGCCGCAAGGCTGAGACGTGCTCGCCAATTGCCGGCGGGGATCAAGGGTCATCGCGCGCTCGTTCGAGCACCCGCTCGGACAGATCGTGCAAATAGTCGGCGAGATCATCAACGCTCTCGAATTCCTCGCAGCGGCCCTCCTCGAGATCGGCCAAGCCGATTTGCGCGGCCGCCAGCAAGGCCTTCAGCTTGGTCGCTTCGCGCGCCTCGCGGGCCTCCACCAGACGCAATCCGTCGCGCAGCACCTCGCTCGCATTCTGATAGCGCCCCGATTTGACGAGCGCTTCGATGACGCTCTCATGGTGCGTTGTCAACACGACGTTGCGTGTCGGCATGCTGGTACCTCCCTCCGATCTCGTCGTGGGACATCATAATTGTAATGGCATAATATGCCAGCGATCGGAAACAGCAACAATTCCCCGGCGAGCGCTAAAGTGCCAATGCCTCGGCGGTGTCGGGCGGCAAGGTCGCGCGCTCGATGTGGCGGCGGTGCCACAGCGCGTAGAACAACAGGTTCCAGGCGGCGCGTCCGGCGCGCTTCTGGCCGGCGGCGGCAAACAAATTCTCGATCGCGTCGGGGCGGCAGATCTCGCGCACCGCCGGCGAGCGCGCGACCAGCGGGCCGATCGTCTCGGCGCGCCGGGCGATCCAGCGCGCCACCGGCACGGTAAAGCCATGCTTGCGGGCGAGCGGCTGGGCCTGCGGCAATTGCCCGGCCAGCCAGCGGCGCAGCAGCCATTTGCCGAGACCGCGCCGGATCTTCAATTCGTCGGGCAGGCGAAAGGCCAGCGCCGCCATCTCGGTATCGAGATAGGGGGTGCGGCCCTCGGCGCCGTGCGCCATCAGACACCGGTCGAGCTTGACCAACAGATCGTTTGGCAGCCAGTCGGCACAATCGACCGCCTGCGCCGCCTGCAACGGGGTGCGGCCATGGCCGCCGCCATGCACCTCGGCCGCCGCGATGCCATCGCGCCAGCCGGCGATCTCGCCGCGCAGCACGCCCAGATCGTCGAGTACGCCGCGGGCGCGCGGCCGGCGCCCGCCGGCCCACCACGGGCGCATGACGCTGCGATAGCGGCCATAGCCGCCGAACAGCTCGTCGCCGCCCTCGCCCGACAAGATCACCTTGAGCCCGGCCGCGCGCGCGGCTCGGGCCAATGCCCAGGTCGGCAGGATCGCATAATCGGCGGCGGGGTCGTCGACGGCGGATACGATTTCGGGCAGCAGCTTCCAGAAATCGTCCTCGGTGAACAGGATCTCGACATGATCGGCGCCGACCGCCCCGGCCGCGGCGCGCGCGGCCGGGCGCTCATCGGCGACATCGCCATCGGCAAAGCCGATCGTGAACGCCTTGACCGGACGCTCGGCCAGCCGCGCCATCATCGCCAGCACGGCCGTCGAATCGATGCCGCCCGACAGAAACATGCCGAACGGCACATCCGAGCGCTGGTGAAGGCGCACGCTGTCGGCAAAAGCAGCGTCGAGCCGGGTCAGCGCCTCGTCTTCGCCCAGCGCCACCGGGCCGAAATCAGGCAAGGCCGCCCGGCGACGACGCTCGACGACCCGCCCGCGGCGCACCACCACGGTTTCACCCGGCAGGACCCGGTTGATGCCGGCGAAGATCGTCTCGCGCCCGGTGGTGAACTGCATCTGCACCAGCTCGTTGCGCGCGCGACGGGCGATAGCGGGGGCTACGATGCCCGCCTCGATCAGCGCGCCCGGCTCGGAAGCGAAGGCAAAACCGCGCGCCGTCTCGGCGTAATAGAGCGGCTTGATGCCGAACGGGTCGCGGGCCAGGACCAGGCGTCCGGCGGCCGGATCGTGCAGCGCCGCGCATACATGCCGCGCAGATGCAGGGTAAAGTCGAGCCCGTAGCGGCGGTAGAGGTGAAGCGGCAGCTCGCAATCCGATTGGGTCGAGAACATGATCGGCCGCGCGCGCCATCAGCTCCTCGCGCAGCTCCAGGTAGTTGTAGATTTCGCCGTTGGCGATCAGCGCTGCGCCGCCCGGCTCGAACAGCGGCTGGTCGCCGGTCGCCAGGTCGATGATCGCGAGGCGCGTCTGCACCATGCCGACATCGCCAGAGCGGTAGCGACCGTCGCCATCGGGGCCGCGATGGCGCAATGCCGTGCCCATGTCCAGCAACGGTGCGGCGGGCGGCGGCGCGCCATCGAGGGTCATCAACCCGGCGATGCCGCACATCCGGGCGTCAGTCGGTCGAAAAAGCCGCGATAGCGGGCGACGACCGCGGCCTCGGTGAATTCGGCCTCATAGGCAAGGCGCCCGGCTTGCCCCAGCCGGTTGCGCAGCCGAGGGTCCCGGGCGACCCGCTCGATCGCCGCGGCCAATGCCCGGGGGCCGCCACCCGGCTGGCCGGGAAGCGGCACCAAAAGCCCGCTCACCCCGTCCTCGATCAGCCCGGCCGGTCCGTCGCTGGCGGTGGCGACCACCGGCACTCCGGCGGACCAAGCCTCGATCACGACGTTGCCGAGCGGTTCGTGCAGCGACGGGCAGACCAGAAAATCCGCATTCGCCAGCAGATGCGGCACATCCTCGCGCCAGCCGAGAAAGCCGACGCGGCCGGCAATCCCGAGATCTTCCGCGAGCCGTTCGAGGGGCGCGCGCAGCGGCCCGTCGCCGGCGATTGCAAGGCGCACCTCGCGCGTCTCGGCCAGAGCCGCGAGCAAGAGGTCGAACCCTTTGCTCGGATGCAGCCGCCCGAGCGCCAGCCCCAGCGGCACAGGTTTCGCCACTGCGACCGACGAAGCCGGGCAGCGGAAGGCCGCGTCACGCATGTCGGGCGCAAAATTCGGCAAATAATCGATCCGCTGGTGCGGCCAACCTTCCGCCACAGCGTAATCGACGATGGCCCGGGTGTTGCCGATCAGGCGGTCGCAACGCCGGTAATATTTCAAATCATAATACCCTCCGAGCCGGGCAACATGCACGAAATCGCCACGCGGGCAAAGCCGCGTCGCCCGGCTCATCCAGGTCAACACGATGTCGGGGCGCCAGGCGGCGACCTCGCGGCGAAAGGCGAAGGCGGTGGCCAGGTCCAGCAGGCCGCCAAATCGCAGCTCGGCAATCGCGATCCCCGCCTCGCTCAGGCTTTGCGAGCGGACCGGGTCGCGACGCATCAGAATTCGCTGGATTTCGCCGGCGCGCTGCAGCGCCGTCACCAGGCGCACGAAAAAGGCTTCGGCGCCACCATGGCGCGCCCCGGCGATTGCCTGCAATATCCGGCGGGTCACTCGATCAGCGCCTCGAATTGTTCGGCGACCGCGTCCCAGCTCGACCCGCGCTGCTGCTCCAACGCCGCGAGGTGCCAGCGCCACCATAGCCGGTCGTCGCGGAGCACCGCAATCGAGGCCGCGACGAACGCGTCGTCGTCCGGCGCCACCCGGCCGCTGATGCCGTCGGCGACCCGCTCGCCGACCGCACCCAATGGGGTCACCACCGCAGGCACCCCCATCGCCTGCGCCTCGGCCAGCGCGAGACAGAAAGTCTCGCCCGGATCGCCGCGATAGAGCATGGCGCGAGCACCCTCCAGGGCGATCGCCAGCGCGTCGTGCGAGACCGGCGCCAGGCGGCGCACCCCAGCGGCTGCGAGCGCGTCGGCGTGCGCCAGGATCGCCGCCATCCGCCGGGCCTTCGCGGCGCCCCCGTAAACCGCGGCTCCGGCATAGATGTGCAGCTCGGCTCCCGGCAGCGCCGGCGCGATCCGCGCCACCCACAAATCGAGCAGCCAGTCGAGCCCGCGCAGCGGGTTCGAGGTAAAGATCGCCCGAGGCGGCGGCGGCTCGCGCGCGACCGCCCCGCGGAAGCGATCGAGCACCCCGTAGGGGATGATCCGCCGCCCGCCGCAAGGCAACCAGCGGGGAATTGTCCCTGCGTGATAGGCGCCGGTCGCGACCAGCAGCGGCCGATGCCAGGCGAGCCGCATGACATTGCGCGGCTTTCTCAGATATCGGGCCGGGTTGTGCAGCCAGAACAGCCGGCGCCCGGCGCGGCGGACCAGACCGATCACGCGATGGCCGCGGCTGCCAATATAGAGGTCGCAGGAATCGGGAATTTTCCCCGACAGCGGCGCCCAGCGCACGCCATTATGGGTCAGCGAGGCACCGCAGCGGTTGCGCACCTCGACCCGGTGGCCGCGTGCAGCGAGCGCCTCGGCCAGCGCCACAAAAGCGGTTTCGGCCCCGCCGAGCGGCGCCGTCTCCGCCATTCTCCCATCAAAAGCGATGCCGTCATCGGCCATCACCACGCTCGCCATCACCGGCGCTCGGGTCGAAGCGCGTCGACTTGGCGCCCAATGCCGTCATCACCGGGCTTGTCCCGATGATCCACGTCCCCGGCTGCAACGGCAGAAGGCGTGGATAGCCGGCACGAAGGCCGGCCATGACAGGCATTCTCAACGGGCGCGCCATCCTGTCCGGCTTCGGGGCATGCGGGCGTATCGAGCCGCGCCTTCAGGTAGGACAGGATCGGGTAGAGTGCGGCGCACAACGCGATCAGAAAGCCCCACGGGCCTTCGCGATACCCCTTGCGGCCGACATAGCATTTCCAGAAGCGCGACGCGATGCGGCGCAAATTGCGGCCATAGCCGCCGATGTCGCCGCCCTCGCGCAGGTCCTGCGCCCGCGCGGTCGAATAGCGGTCGAGGCGGCGCAGCATGTCGGAAACATCGCGGTCGACGTAATGCAGCATCGGCGAGGACAATGCCGGCCCTTGCCTGCCGGACAATGCCACCGCTGGATGGACCCGCTGACCGCCCCATTCTTTGGTGCCTTTGCGATAAAGCGCGGCATGCGCCGAGCGCCCAAACGACGCGCCCCAGCCCCAGCGGACCAATCGGTCGCCGATGAAATTGTCGACCGGAACGAGGTGCCAGGCGGCCGGCGAGGTGGCGACGACCCGCCGGATTTCCCGGGCGAGCTCTGGCGTCACCCTCTCGTCGGCGTCGATTTCGAGAATCCACTCGCCGCGGCACGCGTCGATCCCGGCGTGGCGACGCGGCCCCTCGCGCTCCCATGCGCCCTCGACGAGGCGATCGGTAACGCCGTGCGCAATCTCGCGCGAGCGGTCGGTGCAGCGGTCGAGGACGACGACGATCTCGTCGGCGAAACCGAGACAGACGAGGCAGTCGGCGAGCTGGCGCTCTTCGTCATGGACAACGACGAGTGCGGAGAGCCGCACCGGGTTCACGCCGCAGCGCTCGCGACCCGGCCCCACAATCGGCCGGCCGCCGCCTCGACGGCGTCGATCGAGAGCCCGTCCATCAAGCTGTCGGTGGTGCGGTGGTCGAAGCCCGGACCAAACATCGTTGCCGGCGCATCGACCGAGCAGACAAAATCGGCGCGTGGTCCCCATGGCGCGTATTGACGGCTCGGGCTCGGCCCGAACAGCCCCAATGTCGGCGTGGCGCACGCCGCGGCGATGTGCATCAGCCCGGTGTCGTTGCCGACAAACAGGGCGCAGCGCCGCAGCACCGCCGCAGCCGTCAGCAAGTCGATCCGGCCGACCAGGTCGATGCGGCGGTCATCCGGGATCGCCTCGAGCACTGGCCGGGCCTGCCTGCGTTCGTGGCCGGCGGCCAGGACCGCGACTCGAGCCCCCGGCAGCAATCCGGCGGTTGCGGTCAGCCGACCCGCCAGCTCGGCAAAACGATCGCCGCGCCATTGCTTGCCGCGCCAGTTCGCCGCCGGGCCGATTGCCAGAACCGGGCCGCCCGGAGCGATCAGCGCAGCGGCGCCGCGCTCGTGCTGCGGCCCCGTCCAGAGCAACGGGACGGGCGGCGGATCGAGAGCGAACAGGCGGCCGAGCTGGCGCACCCGGTGCTCGCCCGCATCGCCCTTGGCCATGACCCGGCGCTGTCCCGAGCGCAGCAGCCAGGCGAGCGCCGAGCCGCGCAGATCGACGACCAGATCCCAGCGCCGCGCCGCGACCGCAGCGTAAAGCGGCAGCCAATGCAGCGACCAGCGCCGCTTTTCGATGACGACGAGCCGCTCGAGCCCCGGCACGAGAGAGAACAGCGGCGCCGCGACCGATCCCGCCGCGATCGTCAGCCGCGCCCCCGGATAACGGTCTATCAGGTAGGAGATGAGACCGGTCGACAGCACGGCGTCGCCGATGCGCGTCGCAGTGACAAACAGAATGTCCATCTCGCCGATCCGAGAGCGCTTATATCCTGCACCCCTTGGCTTGCCAAGGCGGCAATCCAGGCCCACCTCTAACCGGCCGGAACCATTCTGCCGAGCCATGTCTGCACCGTTCTTTGTGCTGCTCGACGAGCGCGGCGTTCTCGCCGTCGACGGGATTGATCGCCGCGCGTTTCTGCAGGGACTCGTCTCCAACGATCTCGACAAGGTCGGCCCGACAGAGGCGGCCTATGCGGCATTACTGACCGCGCAAGGGAAATACCTGCACGATTTCATGATGGCCGAGATGGGCGAGTTGATTCTGCTCGACGCCGAAGCCGGGCGCCTGGCCGACCTCGAACGGCGGCTGTCGATCTACCGGCTGCGGGCCAGAGCGTCGATCGAGGAGCGTCCCGAGCTCGCCGTGGCGGCGGTCTTCGGCGCTGCCGCGCTCGCCGCTCTTGGCCTTCCCGA
Organism: uncultured Alphaproteobacteria bacterium; assembly: GCA_963703665.1. Taxonomy (GTDB): domain Bacteria; phylum Pseudomonadota; class Alphaproteobacteria; order ATCC43930; family CGMCC-115725; genus AP-15. Next base: position 790,861 of record CAVPFB010000004.1, read on the forward strand.
CGAGCCCGGTCGCGCCCGGGCCTTTGCCGGCGGCATCGCCTTTGTCGATCCAAGGCTCGCGGCGTTGGGTGCGCGCTGCATCCTACCTCGTCGGAGCGCCCGATCTGCGCTCGCCGAGGCTGGACTCGCCGAAGCCGGGTTTGCCGCCTGGGACGATCTGCGCCTCGAACTGGGAATTCCCGACGGCAGCCGCGACCTGCAGCTCGAAAAGTCGATCCTGCTCGAGGCCGGGTTCGACGAGCTGAACGGGGTCGACTGGAACAAGGGTTGCTATATCGGCCAGGAGTTGACCGCCCGCACGAAATATCGCGGACTCGTCAAGCGCCGGCTGGTGCCGGTGATGATCGAAGGGCCCGCACCCGCGCCGGGGACGGTTGTCACCGACGACGGGCGCGAAATCGGCGAGATGCGATCGAGCCGTCAGCGTCATGGCCTGGCGATGCTGCGCCTCGACGCCGCGCTCGGCGCCAAGCGCCTGATCGCCGGTGACGCGGTCGTGGTTCCGACCAGGCCGGACTGGATGCGTCTTCCCGGAGACGGCGAGGCGTAGGTACCCCTCCCTCGCAGCGAATTATTGCGGATCGGGCGCGTTCAGCTGCTGCTGGATGTCTCGGCTGCGCTCGCTGCCCGGGCTCAGACCCTCCCACTGCTGGGCGCGCAGGGCATTGCGGTAGGCCTCTAATTTCTGCTGGTCGATCGGACCCGGCAATTGCAGCGGCGGATAGGCCGGGTTCGCCGGCTGAGGCAGTTGGTAGACTGGGCCGGGCTGCGTCAAGAGCGGCGACAGCCCGTTGGGCGGGGTCGCGGCGTAGCCGGGATTGATCGGCGGCGGCAACGGCGCTGGCGTGATCGGCACCGGCGCCGGAGCAGCCTGCGGCAGGAACTGCGGCAGCGGCGTCTGGATCGCAGCGTCGGCGGGCGCTGCCGATCCGACGACCAACGCGATGACGAGCGCAGCGGCCGCCGGTCGGATCAAGCCGTCGCGTCCCGATGTTCGCCAGCGAGTGCAGCCTGCGCCGCGGCGAGGCGCGCGATCGGTACGCGATAGGGCGAACACGACACGTAATCGAGCCCGACATCCTGAAAAAACCGGATCGAGGCGGGATCGCCGCCGTGCTCGCCGCAGATGCCGAGCTTCAACCCCGGCCGGGCGATCCGGCCGCGCTCGGCGGCGACGCGCACCAGTTCGCCGACACCCTCGGTGTCGATGGTCACGAACGGGTCGTGCTCGAGGATGCCGAGCCGCTGGTAGGCACCGAGAAAGCTCGCGGCATCGTCGCGTGACAGGCCGAACACGGTCTGGGTCAGGTCGTTGGTGCCAAAGCTGAAAAACTCCGCGCTCGCGGCGATTTCGCCGGCGCACAAGGCCGCCCGCGGCAATTCGATCATGGTGCCGACCATATAGGGCACCTCGACCGCGGCCCGTTGCATGACCCCCTTGCCGACCTGATCGATCATCGCCTTCAGCATGTCGAATTCTTTTCTGGTCGCGATCAGCGGCAGCATGATCTCGGGCGCCACCGGGTCGCCGGTCTCCTTGATCACCGTCGCGGCAGCCTCGAAGATCGCTGTCGCCTGCATTTCGTAGATCTCGGGATAGGTGATGCCGAGGCGGCAGCCGCGATGGCCGAGCATCGGATTGGTCTCGTGCAATGCCAGCGCGCGCTGGCGGATCTGGGCGACGTCGCGACCGGTCAACCGCGCCATCTCGTCGAATTCCGCGTCGGTCTTGGGCAGGAATTCGTGGAATGGCGGATCGAGCAGCCGGATCGTCACCGGGAGCCCCTTCATGATGCGAAAGATCTCGGCGAAGTCCTGGCGCTGCATCGGCAATAGCTCGGCGAGCCCGGCGCGCCGCCCCCTTTCGTCGTCGGCCATGATCACGCGGCGGATCGGGCCGATGCGGTCGACGTCGAAGAACATGTGCTCGGTACGGGAAAGGCCGATGCCCTCGGCGCCGAAGCGGCGCGCGGTCCGCGCGTCGAGCGCGGTCTCGGCGTTGGCGCGCACCCCCATCTTGCGGATCGCGTCGGCCCAGCCCATCAGCGTTGCAAAGTCGCCCGACAGCTCAGGCTGGATCGTCGGCACCTCGCCGGCCATGACCTCGCCGGTCGAGCCGTCGAGAGTGATCACCTCGCCCGCCTTGATCAGCGTGGCGCGGGCCGACATCGTGCCCGCCGCGTAATCGACGTGCAGATCGCCGGCACCGGCGACGCAGGGGCGCCCCATGCCGCGCGCGACTACCGCGGCGTGGCTGGTCATGCCGCCGCGGGTGGTCAGAATGCCCTTGGCGGCGTGCATGCCGTGAATGTCCTCGGGACTGGTCTCGATCCGCACCAGGATCACCGCCTCGCCGCGGGCGGCGAGCGATTCGGCTTCTTCGGCCGAGAACACGACCTTGCCCGAAGCCGCACCCGGCGAGGCCGGCAGGCCGCGAGTGAGGACCGTGGTCTTGGCCTTGGGGTCGAGGGTCGGATGCAGCAGCTGGTCGAGCGAATTCGGTTCGATGCGGCGGATCGCCTCGTCGTGGTCGATGACCCCCTCCTCGACCAGCGCCACCGCGATCTTCAGCGCCGCCTGCGCGGTGCGCTTGCCGGACCGGGTCTGCAGCATCCACAATTTGCCGCGCTGCACCGTGAATTCGATGTCCTGCATATCGCGGTAATGGTCCTCGAGCACCCGGCGCACCCGGCACAGTTCGTCGAGTACCTCGGGCATAACCTCTTCCATCGCCGGCAACACCGATTTGGTCGCCTCTTTGCCGGCGACCGTCAGGTGCTGCGGCGTGCGGATGCCGGCGACGACATCCTCGCCCTGGGCATTGACCAGATATTCGCCATAAAATTCGTTGGCCCCGGTCGAGGGGTTGCGGGTAAAGGCGACGCCGGTCGCGCAGTCAGCGCCCATATTGCCGAACACCATCGCCTGGACATTGACCGCGGTCCCCCAATCGGCCGGGATCTCGTGCAAGCGGCGGTAAGTAACGGCGCGCGGATTCATCCATGACCCGAAAACGGCGCCGATCGCGCCCCACAGCTGGGAGTTCGGCTCCTGCGGGAAGGGCTGTCCGGTCTCCTGCGCCACGACGTCCTTGAACCCGTCGACGATCGTCCTCCAGTCCTCGGCGGTGAGGTCGGTGTCGAGCGTTTGTCCGCTGTCGAGCTTGTGGTTTTCCAGAAGCTCCTCGAAATGATGATGTTCGATGCCGAGCACCACCTGCCCGTACATCTGGATAAATCGGCGATAGCTGTCGTAGGCAAAACGCTCGTCGCCGCTTTTGCAGGCCAAGCCCTTCGACCGCGCGATCGTTGAGCCCGAGATTGAGGACGGTGTCCATCATGCCCGGCATCGACACCCGCGCGCCGGAGCGGACCGAGACCAGCAGCGGGTTGTCGGCGTCGCCGAAGCGCGCGCCGAGCGCCCGCTCGATCGCCGCGAGCCCGCCGGCGATCTCTGCTTCGAGCTCGGGCGGGTAAGTCTTGCCGTTCTGGTAGAACCAGGTGCACACCTCGGTGGTGATGGTAAAGCCGGGCGGCACCGGCAACCCGAGATCGCTCATCTCGGCGAGCCCGGCGCCCTTGCCGCCGAGCAGGTCGCGCATCGCCGCACCGCCCTCGGCCGTGCCGCCGCCAAACCCATAGACCCATTTCGTCATCCGCCGCTCACCCTTCGATCAGCGAGAAATCGGCCACTTGATTCATGGTCGAACGGATACGCGATAAGAGGCGTAGCCGGTTCTCGCGCAACCTCGGTTCATTGGTGTTAACGGTGACTTTGTCAAAAAATTCGTCGACCGGCTGCCGCAATCCCGCCAAAAAGGACATCGCAGTATCGAAATTCTCTTCCGCGAGACACTGCTGAACGTCCGCGCCGACCACGATCAGAGCCTCTGCTAAGGTCTTTTCCTCGGATGCCACGAAGCGAGAGGAGTCGGGCTCACCATCATAGGTCCGCGCATCTCGCCGCTCCTCGATGTTGAGGATGCTGAGCGCGCGGCGATAGGCCGTCAGCAAATTGTTGCCGTTTTCCGAATAGATGAAATTTCCAAGGGCGAACACCCGATCATGCAGCCGCATAAGGTCGTCCTCCGTTTCACGCTTGCCAGCACCGGAGAAACCTGCCGCGATAAGATCGTGACGAAAACCGTATTGACGAAGGTGGACCTTCAGGCGATCCACAAGAAAGGCAAGAATCTCCTCGACGATTTCCGGCAATATACCGCCTAAAGAGGTATCCGTCTGAATGAAGGCTTGGCGCAGCGATAGTCGAAGGTGGTTTTCCAGGACGATTCGAATCACGCCTAGCGCAGCGCGGCGTAGAGCAAAGGGGTCGCCAGAGCCGGTCGGCCGCTCACCGATTGCGAAAAAAACGACAAGAGCATCGATCTTATCGGCAAGCGCGACGACGACGCTTGCGGGGGCAGTCGGGCAGGTGTCGCTTGGGCCGAGCGGTTTGTAATGTTCGGCGACGGCATCGGCGACCGGAAGCTCCTCATCGTCATTGAGTGCGTAGTACCGCCCCATGATCCCCTGCAATTCCGGGAACTCACCGACCATGCCGGTCGAAAGGTCGGCTTTGGCGAGCCGTGCAGCTCGGCGGGCTCTCGCACTCAAGCCACCCTCGTCGTCATTCCCGCAAAAGCGGGAACCCAGCGCAAGTGATGAACGGTCGCCCGCTGTTCTAGCCAGGGGCAGGCTCTGGACCCCCGCTTCCGCGGGGGCGACGAAGGGGTTATCCGGGTAGCGGATACGATCCGCGAGAAACTCCGCCAGCTGCTCCATCCGCTCGGACTTGTCGTACATGCTGCCGAGCTTCGCGTGATAGACGCGGTCCTTGAGCGCGTCGACCCGGTCTTCGAGCCGGACCTTGCGGTCCTGGTCCCAGAAGAAGCGGGCGTCGGCGAGACGGGCGCGCAGCACCCGCTCGTTGCCGGCGATGATCGCCTTGCCGTCGTCCTCGGAGAGGTTGTTGGCGACGAACAGGAAATGCGGAGCCGGTCTGCCGTCGGGATATGCGCACGTAAAATATTTCTGGTGCACGCGCATCGCGGTCTGCAGGACCTCGGGCGGCAATGTCATGAAGTCGGGGTCGATCGCGCCGGAGAGCATGACCGGGAATTCGGCCAGCCCGGCGACCTCGTCGAGCAAAGCGGGGTCGGGCTTGACGGCCACCTCCAATTCCGCAGCCCGGCGGTCGAGATCGACACGGATTATTTCTTTGCGGCGGTCCTGGTCGAGGATGACATAAGCCGCTTCGAGCTTTTCGAGGTAATCGCCGGCGCTTTCGAGCGTGATCTCGCCCGGCGCCATGAACCGATGGCCGCGCGTGGTGCGGCCGACCGGCACGCCCTCCAGCGCCAACGGCAGGACGTCGCCGTCGTAGAGGCACAGCACCGATGTCAGGGGCCGCACCCACCGCAAGGGCGAGCCCGGCCAGCGCATCGATTTCGGCCAGGGCAGTTCGACGATCGCCGCCTTGATCAGTTCGGGGAGCACCTTCGCGGCCGGCCGGCCGGAGCGCTTGAGCACCGCGAAATAGAATTCGGCGCGTCCGGTGTCGCGGATCTCGCACTCGTCGACCAAGCCGAGCCCGGCCGAGCGCAGAAACCCGTCGATCGCCGCCGGCGGCGCGCCGACCCGCGGCCCGCGCCGCTCCTCGGTGCGATCGGGCTGGGTCGCGGGAATGCCCGCGGCGACGATTGCGAGCCGGCGCGGCGTCACATAGCCGCGCAACTCCGCGGCCGGGATGTCGGCAGCGACGAGCTTGTCGCGCAGCAGCCCTGTCAGATCCTCGATCGCGCGGCGCTGCATCCGCGCCGGGATCTCTTCCGACAATAATTCGAGCAGCAGCTCGCCCATCTCAACCGGCGGCTCCGGCAAGCCAGGCCTCGCAGCAGCCTTTGGCGAGCGCCCGGACGCGCAGGATGTAGGCGGCGCGCTCGGTCACGCTGATCGCACCACGCGCGTCGAGCAGGTTGAACAGATGGCTCGCCTTCAGGCACTGGTCATAGGCCGGCAATGCCAGTCCACGTTCGAGCACGGCGCGGCATTCAGCCTCGGCGTCGGCGAAATGGCCGGCCAGACGACCGGTGTCGGCAGTCTCGAAATTGTAATTCGAGAATTCCCGCTCGGCGCGCCGAAACACCTCGCCATAAGTGATCTCGCCAGGGCCGGAGACGCCATTGTAGTCGAGATCGAACACGCTCTCGACCCCCTGCACGTACATCGCCAAGCGCTCGAGCCCATAGGTCAATTCGGTCGAGACCGGATCGCATTCGATGCCGCCGACCTGCTGGAAATAGGTGAACTGGCTGACCTCCATGCCGTCGAGCCAGACCTCCCAGCCGAGCCCCCAGGCGCCCAGCGTCGGGCTCTCCCAATCATCCTCGACAAAGCGGATGTCGTGCCGGCGCGCCTCGATGCCGATCGCCGCGAGGCTGGCGAGATAGAGCTCCTGGCTGTCGCGCGGCGCCGGCTTCAGGATCACCTGCAGCTGGTGGTGCTGCTGCAGCCGGTTCGGGTTTTCGCCGTACCGGCCGTCGGTCGGGCGGCGCGACGGCTGGACATAGGCGGCGCGCCACGACTCGGGCCCGAGCGCGTGCAACGCCGTCGCCGGGTGAAAGGTGCCAGCGCCGACCTCGACATCGTAGGGCTGCAGGATCACGCAGCCCAGACGTGCCCAATAGCTTTGCAAGTCGAAGATCATCGATTGAAAGCTCACCGGCGCGCCCCAAAGCTGCCGCGATCAGCGCGGTCGCGGGCAGTCGGGCCGGCCGCAGCCCGGCGCCTGCGTGGAGACATAGGCGCCGCACACGCCGCAAGCGACCAGATCCTCGGCCGGGATCGCCCGTTGCGGCGGCGCCGCCGAGCGGCGGCGCGGCAATTCGCGGGCCGGTCCGTTCAGCCAGCGGTATGCTATCCACACCGCGCCGATCACCAGGATCATGAAGACGAGCTTCGGAACCTCGAACATCGGCGAGGTTTAGCGGTCCGGCGCGAGCCGGGTCAAGAAATCCCCCGGGCCACCATGGACAATTATCCTCACAGCCCGAACCGGCCCCACATCACCCGTGCTTCGAGCCACTCGGCGAGATCGGCGATCGCCGCCGCGGGCTCGCGGGCGGCGAACGGCAGCCGGCCCCAGAACGGCCGCCGCCGCTCGGCCGCGATCGGGCGCAGCCGGACCTCGGAGCCGTAGCGCGCCCGCATCACCGCGCGCAATTCGCCGATGCCGTCGATCAGCCCGCGCTCGGCCGCCATGTGCCCGGTCAGCACGTCACCGTTGAACAGGGTGTCGTCGGCAGCGTCGATCTTGCCGGCGCGGCGACGGTGGACATGCTCCTTGAAAGCCCGGTGGATGTCCTGCTGCAACCCGGTCAGGCGCTGAACATCGTCCGGGTCCACCGGCAGAAACGGGTCAAGCAGGGATTTGTGCGCGCCGGCGGTGTAAAGGCGGCGCTCGACGCCGAGCCGGCCGATCAGCTCGTGCAGGCCAAAGCCAGCGCTGATCACCCCGATCGAGCCGACCAGCGAAGTCTCCTCGCCGAAAATCTCGTCGCCGGCGAGCGCCAGCCAATAGCCGCCCGAGGCCGCCACATCCTCGGCGAAAGCGATCACCGGGACTGCCTTCTCGTCAGCCAGCTGGCGGATCCGGCGAAACAGCAGCGCCGACTGCACCGGCGAGCCGCCCGGCGAATTGACCACGATGGCGACGGCGACGACCCCGCGCAGCTTGAACGCCCGCTCGATCGCCCGGGCGTGGCTCGCCAGCGAGATGCCGTCGCGGCGGGCCCGCGGCATGATGACGCCCTCGAAGCGCAGCACCGCGACCACCGGCCCGCGCCGCCACAGCCGCTCCACGTCGAGATAATCACGCAGGTTCATCTGGTCTCAGATGGGAGGGCGCGCTCGCCGGCACCCGGGCGCGCACGCCAGAGGCCACAGCCGGAGGTCACAGGTCGAGCCCCCGTCCCTCGCGGAGCACGCCCTCGGCGCGATCGGTCGGCCGCCCATCGGGCTGGTGCAGCACCAGTCCAGGGGCGAGCCGCGCCGGCGCCGCGACCTGCTTGCGCGCACGCACCAGCACGCAACTCGCTGCCCGCCCTTCGCCGGGCCACAGCGGAAAGACGACAACCTCGCCCGCCCGGCCGGCGATTTCGCCGAGCAGAGCGTCAATGCGGTCGGCGCGGTGGATAAAGGTCACCGTGCCCTTTGGCCGCACCATCGCCAGCGAAAAGCGCACCCAGGCGGCGAGGTTGGCGTCGCCCTCGATGGTGGCCGCCGCCTTGCCTCTCTGTGCCGGGGGTGTGGTGCTGCCGGGCTCGTTGAACGGCGGGTTGGCCATGACATGGTCGAAGGCGCCCGGCGACAGCCGCGGCGGCGCATGCAAGAGGTCGCCGATCATCACCGAAACGCGGGCCTCCATCCCATTGAGGATCGCGTTGTCGCCGGCGAGCCGAACCAGGTCGCGCTGCATCTCAAGCCCGACGAGGCGGGTATGTGGCACCCGCGCCGCCAGGCACAACATCGCCGCCCCCGCGCCGCAGCCGACATCGAGCACGGTCTGGTGCGGCTCGGCCGGCACCGAGGCGGCGAGAAACACCGGGTCGATTGCGGCGCGATACCCGGTCGCGGGCTGCCGCAGGCGAATGCGGCCGCCCAGCAGCCGGTCTTCGGTGAAAGCAGGCGCCGCGGCGAGCTCCGGGCTCACCGGACGTCCTCGTCCGCCGCGGCGAGCAGGGCGCGAGCGCGGACAAAGTCGCGCTGCGCCACCATCAGACGGCGCGGGATGGCGCCGATGCTGCCTTCGACGATGCTGGTGTGGTGGTCGAGCACCAAGCTCTCGATCCCCGAATCCCTGAGCAGCGCCTGCACCCAGGAAAGGCGGACGGCGTTGTTGGTGCGCAGCAGCTCCTTCATCGCATAGATCGTTCGCAACGTTTCGGTCGCCCCGGCTGGTCGCCTCTTGACCGGTCTCGCCGGCATTCTATGCTCGTTCGAGTTCGGGCACGTCAAGCCGATCGGGCGGTCGGTCGCCCGGCGCAGCGGACACGCAGGAGAATCGGGTGGCGCTGGTGGCGGGTGTCGAGCAGGAGCACGCAGGCCCGGAGCCGTCGCTCGAGCCTCTGGCGCGGCTTCTCAAGGACGACCTCGAACGCGTCAACCGTCTGATCGTCGAGCGCATGCAGAGCCCGGTAGCGCTGATCCCGCAGCTCGCCGGCCACATCGTCGCCGGCGGCGGCAAGCGGCTGCGGCCGATGCTGACCTTGGGCTGCGCGCGGCTGTGTGGCTATCGCGGCGACCGGCAGCTAGCGCTCGCCGCCGCAGTCGAGTTCATCCACACCGCGACCCTGCTGCACGACGATGTCGTCGATGCGAGCGATCTGCGCCGCGGCCGCGACACCGCGAACGCGGTCTGGGGCAACAAGCCCGCAGTTTTGGTCGGCGACTTTCTGTTCAGCCGCTCGTTTGAGCTGATGGTCGCGGACGGCTCGCTGCGCATCCTCGAGATCTTGTCGCGCGCCTCCGCGGTCATCGCCGAGGGCGAGGTCATGCAGCTGATGACGACCGGCGACACCGAGACGACCGAAACCGACTATCTCGCGGTTATCGAGGCCAAGACCGCGGAACTGTTTGCCGCGGCGAGCCGCATCGCGGCGGTCGTGGCCGAACGCCCGGCCGAAGAGGAGGAAGCGCTCGACCGCTTTGGCCGCAATCTCGGCATCGCCTTTCAGCTGGCCGACGACATGCTCGATTTCTCGGCGCGCGAGGCCGAGCTCGGCAAAAGCGTCGGCGACGATTTCCGCGACGGCAAGATTACCTTGCCGATCCTGCTCGCTTTTGCCCGCGGCGACGAGACCGAGCGCGGGTTTTGGCGACGCACCCTCGAAGACATGGACCAGCAGCCGGCCGATCTCGCGCACGCCATCTGTCTGGTCGAGCGCCGCGGCGCCCTGGCCGATACCCTGGAACGTTCGCGCCGCTATGCCGCCGCCGCAACCGACGCCCTCTCGATGTTCCGCGACGGGCCCGAGCGGCAGGCATTGATCGACGCCGCCACCTTCGCCAGCGAGCGCAGCTTTTGATCGACACGGGCTGTCCGTACGAAAAAGTTCCGACAGCGGCACTCTCCCTGACCGAGCCCGACCTCGGTCATACACGCCTCGACTCGATCAAGGGTATCGCCGACGGGGCGCGGGCATGGGGTGCGAGACCCGGCTGGCGCCGCCGTCTTGCGCACCCGCGGCTTAGAGACTATAGACCGCGTCGGATCGGCGGAGTGTAGCTCAGCCTGGTAGAGCACTGCTTTCGGGAGGCAGGGGCCGGAGGTTCAAATCCTCTCACTCCGACCATTACATCAAAAGCCGACCGCGGCGGGCGCGGTGAGACCGGCGTTTTGGGCTGCATTGATTTTGTTGGTCGCAGGCGCCGCCGCCAGCGCGCAAACCGGTCCCGATGTTGCTTACGCAGCTATGATCGAGGCCCTCTGTCGACAATATGCAGCCACGCAGGTGGGGATGCCAGCCGATCTCGCATTCGATCAATGCATGCTTGCGCGGCACTGTCGGGCGGTTCCCGGCTCCCCCGGCTACCGCTGCGAATTGCCCGGGCCGCTGACGTGGCATGGCGGTGGTTACTGACCGAGCCGATCGTCTCTTGCGACCCAGCCGGACCGCGCCAAGCGCTTTTAGAGCTTGGGAATGTCCGATGGGGCGTACCGCTATACGCCGAAGATCGCGCCGCGCACGTTGACTTGGTCGCCGTCGTTGCTGGACCGCTCGGTCTCGCTGGCGGCACCGACCGCTTCCTTGACGGTGAACGGGGTGTCGCGAACTTCCCAATACTTGCCGTGCCCGGAGATCGCGATGCCGCCACCCTTATCGTCTTCGTACCAGCCGTCGCGCAATTCGACGACCTGGCGGCCCTCGGCCCGCAGCGCCGCGATCGCCTCGGCCTCACCGGTGCAGAAATAGTCGGTGTTGCCTGCCGCCCCGGGGACGATCGCCGGGGTCTTGCGCACGGCTTTGATCTGGATGGATGCCGCCTTCGGCCTGTCGCCGGTGCTGCGGAGGATGAACATCATAAGGTCCGCGCCCTCTCATTCTGCTCTTTGAGAAACCGGGCAATCCGATCGACGAAGGCGCTCGGCTGCTCGAGCTCAGGATGGTGCCCGGTGGCCTCGATGATCTCGAACCGCGCGCCCGGGATCAGCTCGCTGTAGGCGCGCCCGTAATCAGGCGTCACGATCCGGTCGCCGGCACCCCACAGCACCAGGGTCGGCACGGCGATGCGATGCAGCCAATGTTTGAGCTGCGGATTGTACATGTGCGGACGCCAGGCGTAGAGGCAGAGCGTGTCCCAGTTGCGCGCCAAGGCGATCAGGTCCTCGTCGCTAATGGCCTCGTCGATCGCCGTCTGCCAGCCGAGCCCGTAATTGCCCGGCGGCCGTTTCGCCGGGTCGTGCCAGGCGCGCCGGTTCAGCTCCTCCGGCGAGGTGTTGAAGAAATGCGCAATGTCGCGGTCCTCCCGTCCGCGGAGCTTGACCCCGACCGGGTCGACCAGAACGAGACGGTCGAGCTTGCCCGGCATGCACACTGCGACCTCGGCCGCGATCCACCCGCCGAACGAAAGCCCGACGACGGTGACCCTGTCGCCCGGCATCTCGTCCAACACCGCAAGATAGAGATGGACGAGATCGTACATCGTGTCGAAATCGGCCGGCCGCGGTGAGTGGCCGAACCCCGGATGCGAGGGTGCGACGACTTCGCCGTGCTCGGCGAGGAGATCAAGGAATGGCGCCTGCCGGCTGATATTGTTGATGCCGTGAATCAGCAGGATCGGCGGCCCGCTGCGTGGGTTGCCGCGGCGCAGGATTTCGAGATCGAAGGTTCCGACCCTCAGACGGTCCGGCGCGGGTCGGGCTCCCGGACCCGGCGGCGGCGGCATCGCATCGGGCATGGTCACGAGGCCGCCGCTGCCGCGGCGCGGCGCGCTTGCCAAGTCGCCTCGTCCTCGTCGAGCGGTTCCAGCTCCTGCAATTGCGGCAGGACTTCCTTGGCGGCGAGGGTGAAGCTCTTTTCCGCCTCGGCGTGCGTCACGAGCCCCTGCCGCGTCATCATTATGATATGGCCGACGCCGCCGACCCGGCGCCGAAACTCCTTGATCTGCTTTGCGACTGTATCCGGATTGCCGGCGAACATTTGGCCCTGGCCGATCAGCACCTCGGCGTCGAGGTTGGTCGGACGCGGGCGCCTGGAGACGCCGCTGCGCCATGCCGCCGGCGCCATCTCGGGGGCGACGGCGCCCGGCTGGAACTTCGAGAATTGCGGCGCGCTCTTGATGCTGACGGTCAGAAACCAAGCGATCTTCTGGCCGATGCGGATGCCCTCTTCGTCGGTATCGCCGACATAGCAGAACGCCATATAGGAAAACCGGCCCTCACCCGGCGGCGGCAGACCCGCCTCGACGCGCGCCTTCTTGTAGGCCTCGAACGCCTGCCGGGTGCGGTCATAGCCACCGAACAGCAGGGTGTTGACCATGCCGCGCCGGCCGAGCTCGGCGCAGGTCGGAAAATCGCTGGTGGCGGCCCAGAAATCCGGGCGCGGCTGCTGGTAGGGCCTCGGCCAGATGTTGACATGCGGATGGATGAAGAACTTGCCCTCCCAGCTGAACGGTCCGTCATGCGTCGTCAGCGACTTTTCGATCAGGTCGATCGCTTCCCATTCGCGCTCGCGGATGCGCATCGGGTTGGCATCGCCCGACACCATCTCGGTCGCTCCGGATTTGACAAAGCCGATCTCGAGCCGCCCGCGCGACAGCACATCGATCGTCGCATATTCCTCGGCGACGCGAACCGGATCGGGCCGAACCGTCACCAGAGTGCCTAGCGACAGAATCCGCACGTTCCGTGTAATCCGCGCCACAACTCCGGTGATGACCGGGCTCGCCGCCCACAGATTGTTGATCCCGGAATGATGCTCGTTGGTGACGATGTGGAGGCCGATGTCGTCGCACAGCCGATATTCGTCGAACACTTCGTCATAAAGGCGCGCCGCTATTTTCGGGTCACAGTACTTATTGGGCAGGCTCGCCCTCACCGACGGGGCCTGCTCCAGCACCTCGTTTGGAACGAACGGATAGGGGTTTTCACAGTGGTTCCAGAGTTCCATCAAGCCTCCTAGCGGCGCCTGGCGCGGCGCGTTGCGCAGCTCCCACGATAAAGCAAACGCCTCGCCCGCCGACCCATCGCCGGTCGACTGAAAGCCGGGCAGTTATCGAAATTGATGGCGCTGCGGTTCTTTTCGCAGCTGCGGCTGAGGGTATCTGCCTTCGATTGCCGCTCGCGGCGTCCGGGCGCCGCTGAGATTGGCCGCAGCCGCATCGAGCACCGCCTCGTCCTGCGGCCGGACCGTTCGGCGGCTCGGATGGCCCGATATGTCAGCCGGTGCGCTGGCGCAGCCGTGCCGCGACCGCCGGAAGGCCGGCGATGTCGATGCCGTAGCGCGCGGTTTCGGCGACCAGGTTCAGCGGGTCGGCCCCCTCGCGCATCCGCGCAAGCGCCCACAAAAGGGCCGAGCGGGTGCCGCTGCGGCAATGGGCGACAACCGGTGCTTCAGCATCGCGCAGGGTCGCGGCAAAGGCATCGACATCGGCGCGCGTCAGGCTCGCCGCGGTGATCGGGATGTGGTGATAGGCAAGTCCCTGCGCCTCGGCCAGCCGCCGCGCCTCGGCCGCCGGCAATTGTCCCGGGTCTTCCCCGTCGGGCCGATTGTTGACGATCGTGCGCACCCCGGCCTGCGCCAGCGCCTCAATATCCGCGCGATCGAGCCGGCCGGCGACGCTCAGCCCGGGCGAGAGCGGAATAAGCTCGGCTGTCATGCTGCTCCTCCACCACCTTGCCAGTGCAGATTTGGCCGGTGCAGACTCGCAGGTGGCGTCGCCGAGGTCACCTGAAAAGATCAGGCGGCGAACTGCGAGGTTCGCTGCAGCATGTCGCCGGCGCGGATCCAGAACCGTTCGAGCCGGCGCAAGGTGACCCCGACGGCCTGGAGATCCTCGAGGCTGACCAAGGCCTGTCCCAGCGTTTCGGCATGGCGCTGATGCATCGCCGTCAGGCTGTCGCGGAGCTTGAACCCCTTGTCGGTCAGCCGGACATGGACCGAACGGCGGTCGTGCAGCGAGCGCTGCTGCACGAGGTAGCCGTTTTCCACCATCTTTTTGACGTTGTAGGAGACGTTCGAGCCGAGATAGCAGCCGCGCAGGGTCAGCTCTCCGACGGTCATCTCCGCGTCGCCGATGTTGAACAGCATCATGCCCTGGACATTGTTGATATCGTGAATGCCGAGCCCTTCGAGCTCGAGCTTCACGACCTCCAGGAAATGGCGGTGCAGGCGCTCGACGAGCGAAATCACTTCGAGATAATGGTTGTTCATCCGAGCCTCGTTACCGGTCTCGGACAGAGTAGCGCGGACTTAGTTAATTATTGGTTTCACCTTTTACGGCCAGGCTTGGCGATAAAGCGGTAAATCGCCGAGAAATCGAGCCCGCCCTTGCCCTGGTCGACAAACAGCTGATAGAGTGCGGCAGCCGTGGCGGCGAGCGGCGTCGGTGCGGCACTCGCTCCCGCCGCCTGCTGCGCCAGCCGCAGATCCTTCAGCATCATCGCCGCGGTAAAGCCCGCAGCATAATCGCGGTTGGCCGGCGAGGTCGGGACCGGCCCCGGCACCGGGCAATAGCTGGTCAACGCCCAGCATTGGCTCGAGGATTTGCTGCAAACGTCGAACAGGGTCTGCGCCGAAAGCCCGAGCTTGTCGGCGAGCGCGAAGGCCTCGCACAACCCGATCATCGAGACGGCGAGCAGCATGTTGTTGCAGATCTTGACCGCCTGGCCGTTGCCGGCCGGCCCGGCATGGACGATCGTCCGCCCCATCGCCGCCAGGATCGGCTGGGCGCGGGCAAAGGCCGCGGCGCTGCCGCCGACCATGATCGTCAGGCTCGCCGCCTCGGCCCCGGCAGTGCCGCCCGAGACCGGCGCATCGAGCATGTCGAACCCAGCCTCCGCGGCCGAGGCGGCGACCATGCGCGCGGTCTCGACATCGATCGTCGAGCAGTCGATCAACAGCGCATCCTCGGCCGCGCGGCCCAGGACCCCGCCATTGCCCAGATAAACCTCGCGCACCTGCGGCCCGGCCGGCAGCATGGTGACCACGATCTCGCCGGCGGCGATCGCCTCGGCGGCGCTCTGCGCTCCCCGACCCCCCTTCGCTGCGAACGCCGCAACCGGCGCCGGCGCGATGTCGTAGCCGACGACCTGATGGCCGGCCTTGAGCAAATTCGCCGCCATCGGCGCGCCCATATTGCCGAGCCCGATAAATCCGACCGTCGCCATCGCGGTGTCCTCCACTTCGCCGGGTCGCGCACCACGATAGGGAGTCTCCGGCGCCCCTGGAAGAGGCCTGCGGCCGCAGTGCCTCCGGCCCGAACCGCCGGCTGCCGCCCATCGCCGAGGCTCAACGGTTTGGGATGGGGCGCGCATGTATCGTGCCTGAGCGGCGGCGGCTCTGCCGGAGGCATGTAGGCGGGTTCCATGCATCGTCCTGCGCCCGGCGACGCCCTTGCGCCAGGTACCCGCAGAGAGAACAATGAGCAGAGACGCAATAGAATCGCGTCACGCCGAACAAGGGGTGAGAGTGCCATGGACCTCGGATTGCAAGGCAAGCATGCGATCGTGACCGGCGGCAGTCGGGGCATCGGCAAAGCCATAGCGCGGGAATTGGCCCGCGAAGGGGTCGATGTGGCGATCGTGGCGCGGAACAAGGGGGATCTGGAGGCGAGCGCGCGCGAGCTGGCGGCCGAGACCAACCGGCGCATCCTTCCCCTCGCAGCCGATGTCACCAGCAAGGAGCAGGTGGACCATATGGTCGCCGAGGCGGCGCAGCAGCTGGGCGGGGTGCACATCCTGGTCAACAGCGGGTCCCATCCGGGGGGCTCGGCCACCGCGACCGGCCCGATCGAAACCGTCGTCGACGAGGATTTGATAGAGGATTTCAACGTGAAGTATGTCGGCTCGTTGCGCTGCTCGCGCGCTGTCATCCCGTTCATGAAGACGGCGGGCTGGGGCCGCATCATCAACATCAGCGGCGGCAACGCCCGCAACGCCGGCAATCTCAGCGGCGGCGCCCGCAATGCCGGCCTGGTGCACATGACCAAGACGCTGTCGGTCCAATTGGGCCGTCACGGGATCACGGTCAATTGCATCCATCCCGGCACGACCCGCACCGAGCGCACGCCGAGCCTGCTCGCGGCCCGCGCCACCCAGCTGGGCGTGTCCCCCGAGGATGCGGAGCGGCGGGACTTCGCCCCGGACTCGCCGCGCGGCAATGCCATCTGCCGCATGGTGGACGCCGCGGAGGTCGCGTTCGTCGCGGTCTTCCTGGCCTCGGAAAAGGCCTGGGCGGTCTCCGGCGAACTGGTGGCGGCAGGCGGCGGGGCCGGGCGGTCGGTATATTACTGAGCAGCAGCCATCATTTTTTCATGAGCATGTCTTGGTCTTGGCTCAGTTCACCGCGGGCTTAACGCGCCGCGCGCGGCCGGGCCGGTGCCAAAGTCAATGGCCTCAAATTCGGCCGCAAGCCGATCCTCGCCACGCACCCAGCAGGAACAGGCCCGCCAGCGCATCGCGGCTGGTGAAACGCAGCGCAGCATCGCCCGCAATGTCGGTCAGAGTATGATTTGAAGACTCATATCATGACTGTTGATTTGAGGACCGAAGATGTAAGGAACCTTAGTCGCAAGGATCTTGAGACCTTGCCGCAGGGATGACAGCGTATCCGCCGGGCCGTGCAGGTGCTGCAGCCAAGGAAGAAATCTTGCGCCGCGACCAGGAGTATGCCGAACAGCAGGAGGAAAGCCGCCGAAAGTTTGAGCTTAGGCTGGCAACGACGGCCAGAACTTCCGCACGAGCCGCCGCCATCGCCGCGTTTTTCAGTGCCATCAGCGCCTTAGCGGGCGCTTACCAAGCCCACAGCGTGTACGAAACCACGCAGTTGCCGACGGCTGACCAAGCCACCCCTTCAATCCCACCGGCCACGTCCCATTGAGTGCACAAAGTATGGGAGCCAAGACCGACACGGGCGCAGTTCCGCCCCTCGTCGAGTTCCCTTATGCGCTGCTGCTAATCTCGGGAGGGAAAACCAGTTCGCGCGCGCCGAGCGGTGCGAAATGGGCTGCGACCATGGTGTCATCAACTTCGCCGAGCGATGCCGGCCGCCAGCGCGGCTTCTGGTCCTTGTCGATCAGCGCGGCGCGCACGCCTTCGTAAAAGTCGTGACCGGCCATCATGTGCTGGGTCAGCCGGTATTCGAGCATCAGCGCCTGGTCGAGGTCGTATTCCCGGCCGAGCGAGAGCTGGCGCAACGTGACCTTGAGGCTGGTCGGCGATTTGGTCATAAGCCCGGCGCGGGTTTCTGCGGCCCAGCCGGCCGCCGCACCGCCAGACTGCGCTTCGGCCGCGAGTGCTTTGAGGATCGCCTCGACCGCGTCGGCGGCAAAGCAGCGGTCGATCGCCGGCCGCAACTCTTCCAGGGGCGGCGGGCCGGTGTGCACCATCGACCACCGCGCAAGGATGGTCTCGACCTGGGAATGCTCGTCGCCGGCCCGCCAGTCGGTCCGGGCCAAGGCCGCGAAGAGTGCTTCGACCGCGTCCTGCGCCGCCACATGCGTGGCCAACCCGCAATAGAGCGCGTCCGCCGCCTGCAGCCGGGCGCCGGTCAGCCCGAGATAGCGGCCGATCTGACCGGGACAGCGGTTCAAAAACCGGGTCGCGCCAACATCGGGAAACAACCCGATTGCGGTCTCCGGCATCGCGAACAGCGTGCGTTCGGTTGCGACCCGGTGGGTCCCGTTGACCGAGATCCCGGCGCCGCCGCCCATCGTGATCCCGTCGATCATCGCTATATAGGGCTTGGGAAACTGGTGGATTTGCCGGATCAGCTCGTATTCTTCGCGAAAAAACACCGCGGTCAGCTCGCGATCGCCGCCGCCCCCGCGCCCGGCTTCATAGACCGCGCGCACGTCGCCCCCGGCGCAGAACGCGCGTCCGCCGGCGCCGCGGACGATGACTGCATGCACCGAGGGGTCCTCGGCCCAGGCTGCAAGCGCCGGCGCAAAACGGCGGTAATTGGCGAGCGTCAGCGCGTTCAGCGCCTGCGGCCGGTTGATCGTCAGGCTGGCGAGCCCGCCCAGGCGGCCGAGCAGGATTTCGCCGTCGCCCTCGCTCATTGGCCGTCACCCATCGCCCGTGTCATTCATTCGACGGGCCGAGCAGGCGGCGGGCGATGATGACGCGCATGATCTCGTTGGTGCCTTCGAGGATCTGGTGCACCCGCAGATCGCGCAGGTAGCGCTCGACGGGGAAGTCCTTCAGATAGCCGTAGCCGCCGAACAGCTGCAAGGCCTCGTTGCAGATGTGGAACCCGGCATCGGTCGCCAGGCGCTTGGCCATCGCGCAATGGGTGACTGCCTGCGGGTCGCCATGATCGAGGCTCGCGGCTCCGCGCCACACCAGCAGCCGCGCCGCATCGAGCTCGGTCGCCATGTCGGCGAGCTTGAACTGCAACCCCTGAAAATCGGCGAGCGGGCGGCCGAACTGGCGGCGTTCCAACAGATGCGCCCGCGCGGTGTCGAGACAGGCCCGCGCGCCACCGAGCGAGCAGGCGGCGATGTTGAGCCGGCCGCCGTCGAGCCCCATCATCGCGATCTTGAAGCCGTCGCCCTCGGCGCCGAGGCGGTTGGCGACCGGCACCCGGCAATCCTCGAAGATCACCATCGCCGTCGGCTGCGAATTCCAGCCGAGTTTTCTTTCCTTTTTGCCGAAAGAGAGGCCTTGCGTGCCGTTTTCGACGACCAGGCAGGAGATGCCGTGTGGCCCCTCGCCGCCGGTGCGCACCATCGTCACATAGATGTCGCTGACGCCGCCGCCGGAGATGAACGCCTTGGTGCCGTTCAGCACGTAATCGTCGCCGTCGCGCACGGCACGGGTAGCGAGAGCCGCCGCATCCGAGCCGCTGCCCGGCTCGGTCAGGCAATAGCTCGATAAATGCGTCATGGTGGTGAGGTGCGGCAAAAACCGCGCGCGCTGCTCGGCCGAGCCGAAGCGGTCGACCATCCACGACGCCATGTTGTGGATCGAGAGATACGCCGCGGTCGACGGGCAGGCGGCGGCCAGTTCCTCAAAGATGATTGCGGCATCGACCCGGCCGAGCCCGCTGCCGCCGAATTCCTCGCCGACATAAATCGCGGCGAACCCCAACCCCGCCGCCCGGCGCAACGCCGCGACCGGGAACTCTTGGCGCTCGTCCCACCCCGGCGCCTGCGGCAGCCACTCCTCCCGCGCAAACGCCCGCGCCGTCTCGGCAAACGCCCGCTGCTCCTCCGACAGCTCGAAATCCATGGCGGGAGATTACCGGGCTTCCGCCCTAGCCGGCAATCAGGTCAGCTATGTTCGACTACGGCCACCAGCGCACCTGTAACGGGCACCCTCGTCCATCTCCTGAAAATGTGTGAGCCAAATCGATTGGGCTCAGCCTCTGACGCCGAATAGGCGGCGTCACAGACAATGGAGCTGATGATGAGTGAACCTGCTTTTGCGTACAAAGAATCCTTAAACCAAGCGCCGCAAGACACCGCGGATACTCCGACTCCGAACTGGGGACCGGATGCGCCGCGCGGGGCCCGGGCTGTCCTAAATCGCCTCTTGCAGGACAAGGCGACCGTGCCGCTTTTTTTCGCGCAAACGCTGGTCCAATCGCTGCGCGACGTGGGCTACAACCACACCACATCCGCGCTATGCGAGCACGTGGACAACGCCATCCAGGCAGGCGCGAGCGAGGTTCGCATTTTCTTCCGGCAAACCGGAAAACGCGGCGAATACCAAATAGATGCAGCAGTCTACGACAATGGGCATGGAATGCCCGCATCCGTGCTCAAAGTTGCAACCGCCTTTGGCGGGTCTATGAATTTTGGCAACCGCACGGGGATCGCCCGCTTTGGTATGGGCATGAAGACAGCCGGGTTGAGCATGAGTCCAGTCCTGGAGCTGTATTCCTGGCAGGAACCGGGCGCCATTTACAATATGACGCTTGATGTTGAAGCGGTCGGCAAGGAGCGTGCTAACCTTGTCGAGCTCCCTGATCCAGGTCTTCTTACGGAACTCCCGGATGAGGTCGCCGACCTTTTTCGGAAGCCGATGGCCTACCCTACGGATAAGAACGGGCAGGAACTTTTGGCATCGGGTCATCAGGACCTCCAGGAACAGCTTGGACGATCAGGCACGATCGTCTACATGCCCGAATGTGACCGGCTGACGTACGCGAAGGCGAGTACGCTGGTCGATCATGCCGTCAAGGAGATGGCGCGGGTCTACCGAAGGGCGATTGGGCGGGGCTTGAGGCTATTCGTGAACAATCGCATTGTGGAGGCATTTGATCCCACTTATTCGATGCCAAGTGCTCGGCATGTTCGCTTCCTGGAAGACGTGACCGCCAAGCAGAGCGCGCTCTTGGTCTCCAAGTCAATTCAGGTTAGAATTTACGAACGGAGTCCCGAAACGGCGCCGATTACGATCAAAATCTATAAGCTACCGATCGAGGAATGGTCAGGTCTAGCACGGAAGACGCAGAAGAACGATTTGCAGGTGTTCAATGGTCTGACAGTCTCAATTCTGCGAAACGACCGCGAAGTTTTCGCGGGCCCGATGCCCAACATCACCACACGCCACAGCGTTACGAATTGGTACCGAATCCAGATTGACTTCCCGGGGGTCCTTGATGAGGCATTCGGCGTCGCTGCGAACAAGCAGGGGGTTCGTTTAAAGGGCTATGTGGTGGATGCCATAAAGGAAGCGATCGGTGAAGAAATCACGACGCTTAACGAGGAGCTCAAACGCTTTCAGGGGCAAAAGGCGGCAGCGAGGAGTCCCGCTAAGCCAAGCACCAGCGAGATCCAAGCCAGTGAGGCTGATCCATTTCAGCACAACCCGTTGGACGGAGTGTCCGTTTCAACGCCGGAAGAGGAAGCACAGCTCGATGCCAACTTGCGAGGTCTCTCTGCGGCTTTGAGACGAGATGGCGAGACCGATGAGGAGGCGTTCGAAAGGGTAAAGAACTCGAAGTACATCATCGATTTTCGGCATGACCAATATTGGCCTTTTTATGATGTAAAGCACCGCTATGGCCGGGTGATTTTGACCATTAACACCGCACATCCCTTCTTCACCCATTTGTACGACCCGGTGTGCAAGATGGGATTGACCCATACTGGTACCGATGACGGCGAGGAAACCGCGTCCCCGCCGGCAGCAGAGCAGCAAGGGCCGATTGTGGCACTCGATCTACTCTTGTTATCGCTAGCCAGAACCCAAAGCCGACTTTCGAGGGCCGACGATGACTTCCGCGACTTGCTCGAAGGGTTGCAGCGGGAATGGTCGGAGGCATATCGAATCCAGATGATGAGAGCTTAGACTATCGGGCGGCACCCAGTGGGCGCCGCCCGCTTCCTCCTGGGCAACGAGATCCCATGATCATGGCATAACGAAATGAGAAACGGGGCCGCCGAGCTTACCTTCAAGGTTAACTCGGTGATCCGGTCTTGTTCGGACGAACGAGCGTGCACATTTTATTGCCGGGCGGAGAGGAAATCCCTAACGGACCTCGGAAAGCTCCAATCGGGCACAGCGCCCCGGTCGGAGATCCCCGGGGGACCAGAGGCGACAAGCGCCGCTCGCCACCTGCGTAGCCAGCATCGGCTACCACAAAGAGGAAAAACTATGGCTGATATTCCGTGGGTTGAGTACGCCCGCATGCAAACAGAGTTGCGGGAGCGCCAGGAGGCTAGTAACTGGAGCTGGGGTCTTGAAGCAGGACTGAGCTATATCTTGTCTGATGAAAAGCCGAGCACACCTCCAGCTAACGATGACATCGACCGCGTCGTCAGCAATTCGCAGAGGCAGGAGCGGCATCGGATGGCGCTGCGCCGCCTCCATCTCGTTCATGAGGAACCAACATCCAACCCGCTGGCCTCCTTGGAAGTCCGAGAGGAGCTTCGGGCAGTCCGAGCGCGGATGACCAAAGCGGATTGGGATCTCTTGTGCGCAGTCGGTGCCGGGTGGACGTATGCGGAGATCGTTGCCGCCAAAGGCGGCACCCCCGGAGGGCTGCGTGTCCGTATCCTCCGCCTCCGTCGCGGGGCAGTGGCGAAGAACCTCGCGTAGCGTCATCGGTTCGAGGATTGCTCCTGTCGGGGGTCCCGGAAATCGCAGGCTGCCTTTTAATCAAATGGACGGCCGGATCGCGCTAAAAGAAAACCGCCCGCAACCGAAGTCGCGGGCGGCCTTCCGAGAGTTATCCGGCTGAGTTAGACGTGGTTGGCTTTGTAGTAGGTGTTGCGCAGGACGCGGCCGGGGAGGGCGCCGGTGTGCTTGCCGTTCTCGATCAGAGACCTGGCCGTTGACGATCGTCGCCATGATGCCGGCCGCCGGCTCTTTCATGCGCCAGCCGCCGGCCGGGAAGTCGTGCACGACGCTCTCCGGCAACGGGCGCACCGTGTCGGGATCGAAGATCACGATGTCGGCCATCATGCCGGGGCGTAACAGGCCGCGGTCGAACAGCCCCAAGGCCGAGGCCGAGTCGAAGGTCAGCCGGCGCACCGCGTGTTCGAGGGTCATGACCTGCTTCTCGCGCACCCATTCCGACAACAGCCGGGTCGAATAGCCGTAGCCGCCGTGGAACTGGACATGCGCGCCGCCGTCCGACAACCCGACGATCGCGTTCGGATAGGTCAGGATCTTGGCCATCGCCGCGTCGTCGACGTTGTTTTCCGACTGCATCAGGCCGGTATCGAGGTTCTCTTCGACAACCAAGTCGAGGAAGGCGTCGATGACCCGCTTCCCCTGCTCCTTGGCGATCTGGCCGATGGTCTTGCCCTTGAGCCCCTGGTTCTTATCCAGGACCGGGGTCTCGACCCACATATAGTTGTACCACTCGCGCGAGTAGCCGGCGGCCGGGACCTCGACCGAGTGCTCGACGACTTCCTCGTGGAGTTTCTGGCGGACAGCCGGGTCCGCATAAGCCTTTAGTTTTTCGTCGTCCGAGGCGAGCAGGATCGGATGCCAGGTCGGCGAGCCGCGGAAGGTCTGGCAGTTGCGCATCGTAAAGCTTTGCGTCGTGCGGTTCGGGCTGCACAGCGGATAGGCCCGGATGCCGGCCTTCGCGGTTTCATCGACCCGCGCCATGTGCTTTTTCCACAGATCGGGCTCGCGCACGGTCTGGCCGAGGTTGTTGTAGATGACCGGGCGCCCGGTCGCCTCCGACAGACGGGCCATCAGGCCGTTTTTGAGCTCCGCCGCCCGGCCGCCGCCCGATTGGATGATGCCGGTGCCCATTTCGCGCAAGACGTCGCCGAGCGCGAAGATTTCCTTCTCGTCGGCCCACAAGGCCGGGATATGGACGCCCTGCGGGTCGTAATGGCCCTGGTTGCGCGACACCGAGAGGCCCAGCGCCCCGCCCGCGATGCCGTCGCGCACGACATCCTGCATCTTTGCGATTTCGTCGTCGGTCGCGGTGCGGCTCTGGCATTCGTCGCCCATCACATAGTAGCGCACCGTCGAATGGCCGATCAGGTTGCCGACATTGACGCCGAGATGGTGGTCGAGCCGGTCCATGTATTGCGGGATCGTCTCCCAGTCGACCTCGACGGTGTTCAGCACCTCCATCGGGATCGCTTCGACATAGGAGAGGAACTCGGCGACCCGCTTTCCGGTGCCTGGCCGCACCGGCGCCAGGGACAGCGAGCAATTGCCGAACATGACGGTCGTCGCCCCATGGTCGGACGAGAACGAGCACAGCGGGTCCCAGGTGACCTGCGCGTCGTAATGGCAGTGGTTGTCGACAAAGCCCGGCGCCACCACCCGGCCCTCGGCGTCGATCGTGCGTTTGGCCGGGCCGCTCAACTTGCCGAGCTCGACGATCTTGCCGTCCTTGACCCCGACATCGCCGCGGAACGCCGGGCTTCCCGAGCCGTCGACGATGCGGCCGTTCTTGATCAGCAGATCATACGCCATTTCCATCCCTTTCTTCGTGGTTGCGACAGACGCACTGGTTCCGGTTGAAAAGTGTAGCACCCGATTCCCGCTGCCTCGTCAAAAATCGGCCAGGGTCAGATCGAATATTCGGCAATCTGCTCCCAGGCGCTGCCGCCTTCGACGGTGTGGCCCTCAGAGCGCCAGCGCAGCATCCCGCCCGAGAGATTGGCGACATTGCCAAACCCGGCCTCGCGCAGGATGACGGTCGCCTGAGCCGAGCGGCTCCCGGCGCGGCACACGGCGACGATCGGGCGATCCTTTGACAGCTCCGGTGCGCGCTCGGCCAAGGCGCCCAGCGGGATCAGCGCGGCGCCGCGGATGTGGCCGAGCGGACCGGTGAACTCCTCGGGCTCGCGCACATCGAGGATCTGCACCGCCCGGGCATGCTCTTCGAGCCCGAGCGGGTCGATCTCCCAGATCCCGGCAAAGCTGTATCTGAGCGGCGCCCAATTCGGGGCCGCCGCGACGTCGAAGTCGGCCTCGGGCCGACCGCATTTCAAATTCGCCGGCACCGCGACATCGAGCTTTTTCGGATGCGCCAGCCGCAGATTCTTCATGTGGCCGGTGAAATCGGCCTCGCCGGTCTCGCCGCCGAGACGCGGGTTATAGCGGCGCTCCTCGCGCACGCTGGTGACGGTCAGCCCGCGATAATCGTGCGCCGGGTACAACAGACACTCGTCGGGCAGAGGAAAGATCTGCTGATGCACCGAGCGGTACATCGCATGCGGATCGCCTTGTTGAAAATCAGTCCGCCCGCTGCCGCGGATCAGCAGGCAATCGCCGGTGAACGCCATGCTGCGGTCGTCGAGCACATAAGTCAGGCAGCCATTGGTATGACCGGGCGTCTTGCGCACCTGCAAATTGCGGGCACCGAAGGCGACCACGTCGTCCGGCACCAGATAGCGGTCGGCCCCCTCGGCGCCGCTGTCGGCCGACAGCGCGATGCGGCATCCGGTCTGCTGCCGCAACAGCCATGCGCCGGTCACATGATCGGCATGGACATGGGTTTCGAGCGTATAGACGAGACGCAAGCCGAGTTCGGCGATCAATGCCGCGTCGCGCCTTACCTGCTCGAATACCGGGTCGATGACGACCGCCGTGCCGCTTTTGCCGTCGGCGAGCAGATAGGTATAGGTCGAGGACGGCGGATCGAACAATTGCCGGAACACCAACATCGCCAACCTCCGTGATATGCCGATGCGCCTCGGTTATTCTACCGCGATGACGGCGAAATTTAGAGGGGCTTGCCATGACCGAGATCGTCGTAACCCCGCTCCTGCCGCAAGACCATGCCCGCTGGACCGAACTGTGGCGCGGCTATCTCGACTTTTATCAGACGCGGCTACCGCCCGAGATCTACGACCACACCTGGCAGCGCCTGATCGCCGCGGAAAGCCCGATCCGCGGCCTCGGCGCGCGGCTCGGCACCGACACTGCGCCGCTGGTTGGGATCACCCACTACTTGTTTCACGCCCACGCCTGGACGCCTCAGGAGGTGTGCTATCTGCAGGATCTGTTCGTCGACGGCAATGTTCGTGGCCACGGGGCCGGCCGCAAGCTGATCGAAGCCGTCGCCGCAATCGCCCGCGCGCGCGGCTGCCTGCGCCTCTATTGGACGACCAAGCAGGACAACGCCATCGCGCGAAGCCTCTACGGCCGCGTCGCCCATTTCAACGGCTTCATCCGCTACGACTACCCGCTCGACTAAATCGCGTCCGATCATATTGAACCGTCATTCCCGCGAAAGCGGGAACCCAGGGGCCAGCGACCTCACGGTCGCCCCCTTTCATGCCGGAGCCTGCCGCTGCCCGAACAGGGGGGCAGGCTCTGGACCCCCACTTGCGCGGGGGCGACGAGGGATGGTGCAACTTGATCGGATAATGCGCTAAATGCGGCCACGACTGGGTAGGGCGAAAAAGGCCTTAGCCCCCGCAAAGGTGGGGGCAGCGCATTCCGCCATCGGCGCATTTCGCGACGACTCTATCTCGGACATGCTGTTGGCGTGCCGGACTATCGACGCAATCGGATCCCGAGCGCCACTCATTTCTTTACGATGAACCTGCGCCATCGGCACAGTGAACCTGCGCCATCGGCATTCCGACCTGCTCGCCACGTCTGCCCGGGGCGCACGCAGTATCTGCCGGCGCCGATACCTGGAGCTCACAATTCGCGACGATCACGACTACGCCGCCCACATGGACTACATCCACGTCAACCCGATAAAAGCACGGGTTGGCGGACACCCCGGCGGATTGGCGATACTCGAGCTTCGGGGCGCTGCGTGACCGGCGGGCTTTATCCAGCCGATTGGCTCGGTGGCGGCGCAGAACACCCGAGACCGGAAAACCGCCATCAGCTAAGTGGCGGAATGCGCTGCGCATTTCCGCCCTATGCTTGCTGGATTCATCGCCAGGATATATCCAGTTGCATACGACCTTAACGCGGATCTGGTTTGCGTTATCGATTATCTTAGCGGGGCAGCAGAGAACCCCAGTTATGAACATGGGGTGGTTAGTAACACGGCGTTTCTCAACCAACGGCACCGATTTTCCGTAACCCAATTATGCGGCCTTTGGCTGCACAAGGGCATACGCGAACGCCGGGGTCTCTCGGCGCTCTCGGCCGGCACATCGAGTGCTGCATCGTCGGTCGGGCCGCGCACTTGAACGGAGGGCGCGCTAACGTTTTCGCGGCCGCGCCTTGCGCGCGGCGTAGCGGGCGTCGCGGGCCGCCTTACGGTCGGCTTCCAAGGCGACGTTGTCGGCCGCCTGGCGGGCGATGTCGGCGTCGCGGGCCGTCTGCTCGGCCACCGCTGCGGCGTCGCGGGCGGCTTGCTCGGCTGTCGCTGCGGCATCGCGGGCGGCCCGCTCGTCGGCCTCGCGGGCGACGCCGGCCAGCCGGGCAGCGTCGCGCTCGGCCGCGCGCGCATCGCGGGCGGTGCTGGTCGCCCGCCGGGACGCCTGCCGCTCGGCGAATGCCGGATCGTTTGCCCCGGATCTGGCGCGAAACTTCTCCAGCTCCGCCCTCTTCGCGTTCGCCGCCGCGTTCAGTCGGTCGTCGAAATTCGTCTTCCTCGAATTGTCCATCCCACTCCACCGCATGCAAGGGTCCGGCTAGATCGATGGTCCGGCATCGGCACACCATGCCCGAGATCCAGCCGTCGCGGAATGCGCCGATGCCGGAATGCGCTGCGAGGCTAGGCATTTATAGTCGAAGAGGATGGATTGATGCCGTGCGTCCTTCGAGATGCCCACTACGGCGGGCTCCTCAGGATAACGTTCTTTCTTAATGCCATCAAACACATACCGTCATGCTGAGGAGCGCTTCGGCGAAGCCGGAGCGCGTCTCGAAGCACGCGCGATGGCGATGCAGCCGGATTTTTGCCCAGCCTCTGGCTGTTTCCGCCCTATGGCCTTTTATTTGCGCGGCCCGCTCTACGACCGGATCGCCCACTAACGCTTCATCCGTTACGATTACGCGCTCGACCGACGGTCGTCCGGGACATGGCGGTGCGTTGTATCGTCCGGCGCGTGAGCGTATTTTCGCACCATTCGCCGGCCCTTTGCTTCGGGGGATGATCCCGTGACCTCGTTCTTGCCGCCGCTCGCCCCCTACCCTCGCCTCCGGCTGCGGCGCAACCGCCGCGACGCCTGGTCGCGCAAGCTCGTCGCCGAGAACGTGCTGACCGCGGGCGATCTGATCTGGCCGGTCTTTGTCCATGACGAGGGCCACAAGGAGCAGGTCGCCTCGATGCCCGGCGTGTTCCGCCTGCCGATCCCGGCATTGGTCGACGCCGCCGGCGAGGCGGTGGCACTCGGCATCCCGACGATCGCCGTGTTCCCGGCGGTGCCGGCGGCACTCAAGGATGGCGAAGGCAGCGAGGCGCTGAACCCCGGCAATCTGGTCTGCCGCGCGGTGGCGGCCTTGAAAAAAGCGCTGCCGGATCTCGGCATCTTGTGCGACGTGGCGCTCGACCCCTTCACCTCGCACGGCCATGACGGGGTGATCCGGGCCGGCTATGTCGAGAACGACGAGACGGTGGCGATCCTCTGCCGTCAGGCGGTGGTCCAGGCGCAAGCCGGCTGCGACATCATCGCGCCGTCCGACATGATGGACGGGAGGGTGGGCGCGGTGCGCGCGGCACTCGACGAGGCCGGTTTCGACCGTGTCCGCATCATGTCCTACGCCGCAAAATACGCATCCGCCTTTTACGGGCCGTTCCGCGACGCGATCGGCTCCAAGGTCGCTCTTGGCAGCGCCGACAAACGGACCTATCAGATGGACCCGGCCAACGGCGACGAGGCCCTGCGCGAGGTCGCGCTCGACCTGCAGGAGGGTGCGGATATGGTCATGGTCAAGCCCGGCATGCCCTATCTCGACATCGTCCGCCGGGTCAAGGAGGCGTTCCGGGTGCCGACCTACGCCTATCAGGTCAGCGGCGAATACGCGATGCTGCACGCCGCAGCGCTGAACGGCTGGATCGACGGCGAGCGCGCAATCATGGAGAGCCTCCTCGCCTTCAAACGCGCCGGCGCCGACGGCATCCTGACCTATGCCGCCGTCGACGCCGCCCGCAAGCTCAACGCGCGGTGATCAGCGGCCAAGAGATCCCTTCCGCGTGGGTCCCGCATTCGACAGGCGCCTCCGGGTTCAAAAAGTCTATACGCGGGAAGGCCTCGGCAAGCCGACCAACACGAAGTGCCGCACCCCGCCGCTGTAAAATGCCAGTCGGACTTAACGCTTAAAACCCGGCCTTGCGTGCCGGGAAGATTAAAGGCAGGATTAAAGAAAAGCCTGAGCCGGCCGGAACGGGGCATCTCTGTGGGAGGGCTTGACCCATGAAACTCTCAGCGCTGCTGCGAAAATCTGTGGCGATGACCGCGGTTGCCGTCGCCGCGCTGTATGCCGACGCGGGCCGAACCGAGGCGGGCGCCTATGTTCAGACCAATCTGGTTTCGGACGTCACAGGGCTGGCTCCGGTCACGGACCCGAACCTGGCGAACCCGTGGGGTGTTTCCGAGAGCGC
The DNA here is from genome assembly GCA_963703665.1 of uncultured Alphaproteobacteria bacterium. Taxonomy (GTDB): domain Bacteria; phylum Pseudomonadota; class Alphaproteobacteria; order ATCC43930; family CGMCC-115725; genus AP-15. The sequence goes on from CAVPFB010000004.1 coordinate 820,022, forward strand.
GACGAGCCCGCTGTGGATCTCCGATCAAGCGGCGGGTGTCGCCACTCTTTACACTATCGGCGCGAACGGGTTGACCGCCACCCCGGCGGGCGGAACGCCTCCACTTGTGGTCACCATCCCGACGACGGTCAGCGGACCCCAGGGACCCACCGGGCAGGTCAACAACAGCACCACGTCCTTTGTGATACCGCTGAACACCACTCCTGCCTCCACCACTCCCGCTCACTTCATCTTTGCCAACCTGAACGGGACCATCGCCGCCTGGGCGGCGGCGTCGAACTCCCGCCGCCGTCGAAGCGACTACCCCGGGGGCCGTTTACACCGGCCTGGCCATTGGGAATGTCAGCGGGACGCCTTACCTCTACGCCGCTAACAGCGCCGGGACGACTGGCGGCATCAACGTTTTCGACGGTACGTTTACAAACGTCACCGGCACGGTATTCGCGGGCAAGTTCGTCGACTCCTCCGTGCCGACCGGGCTCGTGCCGTTCAACGTCCAGAACATCGGCGGCAACATCTACGTGACCTATGCGCCGGCCACCAACGGCGCGGACCGGTCGCCGCAGACGATGGCGACCGCCGGATCGGGGGCCGTCGCCGAATTCGACGCGAGCGGCAACTTCATCCGCCAGCTGATCAGCGGCAGCCAGTTGGCGGCGCCCTGGGGCATCGCCCTGGCTCCGGCCGGCTTCGGCCCGTTCGGCGGCGACCTCTTGGTCGGCAATTTCAGCTACATCGACGGCGAGATCAACGCCTACAACCCCGCAACCGGCATGTTTCTCGGCACTCTCGACGCCAACACCGCCTGGCAGGGCCTGTGGGCGCTGACCTTCGGCAATGGCGGCAGCGGCGGCAGCCCGGACATTCTCTATTTCACCACCGGTCTCGACAACGAGACCGAGGGGCTGTTCGCGGCCTTGAGCGCCCCGGAACCGTGCACCTTCGTGCTGCTCGGGGGCGCCCTCGTCTTCCTCGGCGTTTTGCGGGGCGGCCGCTTGGGTCGCCGAGCATAGGGCACGCTCTCGCTCAGAGCGCAGAGCGGCGGCCGGAGCCGCTGGGTCGAGGCGACGCGTTGCGTCCAATCGAGGAAGCGGCCATTCGGGAGAACGCCTCGCGCGCCGCTCCCACGGCTTTGGTGCATCGCGCTCCGGGTTCTGAGAACATCGCGCGTCGGCAGCGTGTTGTCTCGACCGAGGAAATCCCGATGCCAGCAGGGTGGACGAGTCCCGAAGCGCAGTGTTGCACACACGGCGTGACCCGCCGAGAGGCCGCCGCGCGCGCCGGGCCGTGACGAGCTTGCCGGACATGTCGGCCGGCACCGCAGATCGGCGCAACAATTTCGACGCGCTGCGCCTCGTCGCCGCGATTTCGGTCATGTTTTCGCACGCCTTTCTGATCGCGCAGGGCACGCAGAAGCACGAATGGCTGATCCTGTTGACCGGCAACCAGTCAATCCTCGGCCTGTGCGGCGTGTTCGTGTTCTTCGCGATCAGCGGGTATCTGGTGACCCAGAGCTTCGAATTGACCGACGACCCGTTGCGTTTTCTCGCCAAGCGCGCGCTGCGGATATTTCCCGGCCTGTTCGTCGCCACCCTGTTGTCCGCTTTCGTGTTGGCGCCGTTCGTCACCAGCCTGGTCACCAGCACCTATTTCAGCCGGCCGCAGCCCTACCAGTACGTCCTCGCCAACACTCTGCTCGATCCGGGCGTGCACGAATTGCCTGGGGTGATGTTCGTCCGCAATCCGGTCGGGCTCGAGATCAACGGGTCGATGTGGACCCTGCGCTGCGAATTCATGATGTACCTGATGGTGCTGGGGCTGGGGGCGCTCCGGCTGCTGACCCTGCCGGCAGCGCTGGGCCTGTTGGCGCTCGGCATCGCCTGCCTGCGTTTCCCGGGGCTCGGTTTCCTCGGCGGATGGGGCTGGCTGCTCAGCTTCTTTGCCGCGGGCATGGTCATCTACAAGCTGCGCGACAGCCGTATCTTTGATCCGCGCGTGGCGCTGCTGGCGCTGGCCGGCCTCATTCTCAGCGTGCCATTGCGCCAGTTCATCCTGCTGTTTCCGCTGTTCGGCTGCTATCTGGCGCTGTGGCTGGCGCTGAACCCGCGTTTGCCGGCGATCCCGGCGGCGCGGTTCGGCGACCTCTCCTACGGACTTTATATTTATGGCTGGCCGGTCGAAGAAGCGGTGATCTGGCTCTCTGCCGGCCGGGCGCCGTGGTGGCAGGTGTTCGCGACCGCCCTGCCCGCCACCGCTGCCCTCGCCTTCCTGTCCTGGCACCTGGTCGAGAACCCGGCATTGCGGCTCAAGCCCGGGACTTGCCAGCGGCCCGGCGCCGCCCGGCCCGGCGGCGGCGCGGCATTCGCGACCCTCCGCGCCAGCCTGCGGAGATTGGCGCATCCCCTCTAGCGTCCTCGCGCAGCTTTCCCGGAAGTGCGCCATGCGCTAGCCTCCGGCATCACCGAGCGGAGTTCCCGGATGAGCGACGGCGGTTTGGCGGCAAGCTCGTATGTCGACGAATTCAGGGCGCGGGGCGAGGCGATCGCCGACGCCTGCACCCGCTGCGGCGAGTGTTTTCGGGCCTGCCCGATGGTCGAGCCGGCCGGGCTCGGCGCGGCAGATGCGAGCGAAACCGCCGCCGCCATCGTCGACCTCATTACCGGCGGCCCCGGCAATGACGACGCGGTGCGCTGGGCCTCGATGTGCAGCGGCAGCGGCAACTGCATCCCGGCCTGCAATTACGGGATCAACCCGCGCTTCATGGTGCAGCTGGCCCGCGGCTTTGCCCGTGCGCGGATCGGCGACCGGCCGCTCGCCACGCGCTGGCGCCAGCCGTTTCAAGGGATGAGCCGCGGGGTGCGCATCCTCTCGCGGCTGCAGATGCCGCCCGAGACCCTGGCGCGGCTGCGCGGGCTCGACACGCCGCCCCGCACCAGCCCGCCCGAGGTGGTCTTTTACACCGGGTGCAACATCCTGAAGACCCCGCACATAGCACTCCTGTGCCTCGACACCCTCGACCTGCTGGGCGTCGATTACGAGGTCATGGGCGGGCCGGGGCAATGCTGCGGCGTCTATCAGTTCCGCGAGGGCGATTTCGCCAGCACTGGGCGGGTCGGCTTTGCCACGATCGACGGCCTCGCCAAGGCCGGTACCTCGACCGTGCTGTCGTGGTGCCCGAGCTGCCAATTGCAGATCGGCGAGGTGGCCTTGCCGAGCTACGAGTCGCAATTCGGCGCGCGGCCCTTCGACCTGAACCCGTTCCTGGTGTTTCTGGCCGACCGGGCCGACGCGCTGGCCCCTATGATGACCCACCGGGTCGACAAGCGCGTCGCCCTGCACGAGCGCCCGGTCTTGCCGGCGGTCATGATGGCGGTCAAGAAGCTGTTGTCGATCGTGCCGGGCGTCGAATTGGTCGAAATCGACGTGCCGCGGGTCGGGACCCAAGCCAACAGCCTCGCCGTGTTGCCGGCGTTCAAGCGCGATCTGGTGCAGCGCGAGCTCGCCGCGGTTGCCGACGCCGGGGTCACGACCCTGGCCACGGTCTACCACGCCTGCCACCGCGAATTGTGCGACGCCGGCGACGGGCGCAGCTTCGAGATCGTCAATTTCATGGAGATCCTCGGCGCCGGCCTCGGCCTCGAAGCCGAGGACCTCTACAAGCGCCTCAAGCTGATCGGCGACATCGACGACATCATCATCGAGACCAGCCCGCTGATCGCCGCCCACAACCTCGACCTCGACACCGTGCGCGACGCCCTCCTCCAAGAATTCGCCGCGAAGGACGCGGCCGCACCGAGAGCTGCGCCGGCGCGCTGATCCGGACCAGCCGGCCGGGTCAGGGCTGGCTAGGCGTGCTCCTGCGAGATGTCGCGCCCGGTCAGATCCGGCATCATGACGGTCGCGATGATGCTGACGACCGCACAGGCCGCGATGTAAAGGGCGATCACATAGCCCGATCCGGTCGCGGCCAGCAGCGCCGCTGCGATCAGCGGCGCGGGCCCGCCGGCGATGATCGATGCGAGCTGGTAGCCGACCGATGAACCGCTGTAGCGCAGCCGGGGGGTGAAGGATTCGGCGATCAGCGCCGCCTGCGGCCCATACATCAGATCGTGCGGGACAAAGGACAGGATGATGCCGAAGAAGATCCAGGCCGGCACCATCGTGTTCAGCATCGCGAAGTAGATGAAGCCGAAAATCCCGGTGGCGACCGAGCCGATCAGATAGATGCGCTTGCGACCGAACCGATCCGACAGGGCCCCGGCGACCGGGATCGTGACGAAGGACACCAGCCCTGCGACGATCAGCGACGTCAGCAGGAAATTGCGCGAGGTGTGCAACACCTGCGTCCCATAGGCAAAGACAAAGGCCAGATAGATGTAGGCGGGACCCTGCTCCGCCATTCGCAAAAAGGCCGAAAGGATGACCTGCTTGGGCTGGCGTTTGATGACTTCGAGCACCGGCGCCCGCTCGACCCGCTCTTCGGCCACGATGCGCCGGAACACGGGCGTTTCGAGAATGCCGAGCCGGATATAGAGCCCGACCCCGACCATGACGATGCTCAGCATGAACGGAATGCGCCAGCCCCAGACCAGGAACTGATCGCCGGAAATTGCGCTGAACACCAGCACCGCCAAATTCGCCAGCAGCAACCCGGCCGGCCCGCCCCATTGCGGCCAGGAGGTGATGAACCCGCGATGGGCGCTGGTGCGCGCCCACTCCATCGACAGCAACACCGAGCCGCCCCACTCGCCGCCGACCCCGACGCCCTGGATAAAACGGATGATGGTCAGGATGACCGCGCCCCAGATGCCGATCGATGCGTAGCCCGGCACAAAACCCACGGCAAAGGTTGCCAGCCCGGTGATCAGCAGGGTCGCGATCAGCGCCGCCTTGCGGCCGATGCGGTTGCCGAAATGGCCAAAAATCGCAGCCCCGATCGGGCGGGCGATAAAGCCGACGGTATAGACCGCAAACGCTTGCAGCACGCCGACCAGCGGCGCGGATCTGGGAAAGAAGAGTTTGCCGAAAACCAGTCCGGTCACAACGCTGTAAAGCAGGAAGTCGTACCACTCGATCGTCGTTCCGACCGTGCTGGCGATGATCGCGCGGCGAAGCTGTGCGCGGTGATCGGCTTCCGACAAGGAACCGGATACGATCTCGGCGGTCGTCATGGCCTTCCCTCCCCGTTCTTCGCATATATTCCCGGCTGCCCGGTGTTGGCCGATAATCAGACGGCGGGAGCAGGCGCGCAACAATTTTGCCGCGCCGTTCAACGCTGCGGCCAGCGCTTCGAGCCGATAGACAAAGTCGAGGGCTGTGCGCGGGTCGACGCATCGGGGCGGTTTCGCGCTTGAACGGGTCGGCGGACGATCCCGGCGAGGATGCAGTTCCGAGATCGTCGATTTTAATCGGGATCTTTGGCGCCGGCCTTGAAAGCGGGGACCTCGGTAAGCGCCTGAGACTGATGGGCGACATCGACGTCGTTCTCGCCGGAAACCAGCCCCTTACTGCCGCGACCTCGACGCCGTGCAAGACGCGATGCTCCAGGAATTCGACATCGCGCCCCCGCCAATTGCATGGATCTCGGGCAGCCGATTCGGCGTGATTCGCGCCGCGCCAGACCCTTCATGATCTCCGGCGTCGATCAGCCAGCGATCGAGTGCAAGGCAGGCGCCCGCGGACGCAGACGATCCGAGCCGCTGCTCAATGATTTAGCCTGCCAACATCGCCCGCACAGCGGCGGCGCGGACGAGCTGCGCAAACATTGGGCTTACCCGCTCGACAGCAAAACCGGCTTCGCCCAGCCTGCTCAGCCGATACGAACGGCGAGGTGCCGCCATGCGCCCTCCATCGGACCGGAGTCGAAAAAAGCATCGCGGTCCTCGCCGAGCGCTGGCCGCCTGCGTTGCAGCCATGCTGACGGCTTGCGCCGCGGTCGACGCGTTCGCCCCGACGGCCGTCGACTACAATCTGCAGGCCGAACAGATCAGGGATCAGACGATCCTCCTCAACATCATCCGGGCGGCCTATCGCAAGCCGATGCAATTTTCCGATTTCTCGACCGTCACCGGGCTGACCACGGCGTCGGTGACGGCCGCGTTTGCGTTGCCGTTCGCCGCGATCCCCGGATCGATGGCGCGAGCGTTCACGGCGATGCCGTCCGGCACCTTGACCGGCGGGCCGAATTTTACCGTGTCGATCCTGAACACCAAGGAATTCTACAACGGCATCATGCAGCCTCTCTCTTTACAATTCGTAACGCTTTACCTGCATGAAGGTTTTCCACGACAATTGCTGCTGACTTTGTTAATCGCCGACATAGAATACGAAAAGAACGGAAAGGTCATTCATGCCTATAATAATGCCGAGTCGACGGTCCCGCCAGGCGAACAGTACGCCGATTTCCACGCCCTCTTGCAGCACTTGATCAGTCGCGGCCTCGATGCCGAAGAGGTCGACGAGACGACGCCGATCGGGCCCCCGCTGGCCGAAAAGGAGGTCAGCAGTCTCGCGACATTGGCCGGATTGCCCCCGAACGAGGCATTGGCAAAATACGACGGCGCCACCCCGGACGCGAACCTGACCGCGGCGGAGCGCGCCGAATTAAAGGCCAAAGGGGTACGCACCTATTATCGTTTGGAAAAGACGACCGTGTCGTATCGTTTATGCTTCGACGGCAACAGCGCGCAGGTCGGCCAGCAAATCGCCGACACCGGTCTGGTCATGAATGCGGGGCTGGTGTGCGGAGCCGCCGCCAATGTCAGAGCGTCAGCGCCGATACCGGCCTCGCCTCCCAGCGGAGCGCATCAGCAGCTCCACACCCTCCGCTTCGGCCTCGTCGGCGCCGCACCGGCGCTGCAAACACCCGTCGACGTCGGCGCGCACGCCGCGACGCCGGGGTCCTCCGGCTATTCGCCGAGCCCGCCCTCGAGTTCGGCGCAGGAGCTGACGATGACGACAATGTCGGTGGAACAACTGATTTATTACCTCGGCGAAGTCGCCCGCGCGCAACTCGGGTTGAACGGGCCGCCAATGCCCTGTCGAATGGTCGCGACCGACCGGGCGACGTCGGTATGCTTGTTTCGGCTGCAGGCGGGACCGCCGCCTGCGGGAGCGATATCGGCGACCTACGACGGCAAGAGCTATGCAATCCAGGTGGATCCGGCGGGGCATGACCGCTCGTCGCAAGTTCTGGAGCTGGTGTCTCAATTGCTGGCATTGAACAACTCGGCAAAGGACCTGCCGGCCCCCAGCATCATTCCGGTCATCCATTAGGCCTCCGCGACCGGCGCAGCACAGCCTCGGCTGCGGATTGAGCCGATGACGAGCCCCAGATCGAAGAGCACCGCAGGCCACAATCTTATCGTTGTTGACACCGCGAGTTTTCCCGCGTGTCTTCGTTCCAATGAGCCCGGTCGCATTCGACACGCTCAAGCTCGCCCAGCGGCTGGAGGCGGCGGGGCTGCCGCCGCGGCAGGCGCCGGATGTCGCGAGCGCGCTCTCGGACACGATCGGCGAGGTCGTCGTCACCCGCGAGTACCTCGATCTGTGTCTTGGCGAGTTGCGAGCGGAACTCGATTTGCGCCTTGGCGAGTTGCGGGCCGCGCTCGATTTGCGCTTGGGCGAGATCCACGGCGAACTTGATTTGCGCCTGGGCGAGGTCGGCGCCGCAATGGCCACGAAGGTCGAGCTCGCCGAAGCCAAGGGCGAGATCCTGAAATGGATGTTCGGCGCCGGCGGCCTGCACACCCTGGCGATTCTTGGCGGTGTGGCGGCATTGTTTCGGCTCCTCGTATAAACCTTCCGCAGCGGCTTACCCTGCGACCAGCGCCTTCAGCCGGTAGAGCAGGTCGAGGGCTTCGCGCGGGGTCAGCTCGTCGGGGCGGATTTCGCGCAGCAGGGCTTCGGCGGCGGAGTCGGGTGGGGGCGGCTCGGCGCGGCGGCGGGCGGCGCTGAACAGCGGAAGATCATCGGCGAGGCGGGCAAGGGCGCCTCCCTGCTCGCCCTTTTCCAGTATCTCCAGCACCTCCTCGGCGCGGGCAGTGACTGCTCTCGGCAAGCCGGCGAGCTTGGCGACATGGATGCCATAGGAGCGGTCGGCGGCGCCCGGGCCGACCTCGTGCAGAAAGACGACGTCGCCCTTCCACTCCTTGACCCGCATCGTGTGGCAGGCCAGTGCCGGGAGCTTCGCCGCCAACGCGGTCAGCTCATGGTAGTGGGTCGCGAACAGGGTGCGGCAGCAATTGACCCCGTGCAGATGCTCGAGCGAGGCCCAGGCGATCGAGAGGCCGTCGAAGGTGGCGGTGCCGCGGCCGATCTCGTCGAGGATGACGAAGGCGTTCTTTCCGGCCTGGTTAAGGATCGCCGCGGTCTCGACCATCTCGACCATAAAGGTCGATCGCCCGCGCGCCAGATCGTCGGCGGCACCCACCCGACTGAACAGGCGATCGACGATGCCGATCCGGGCCGAGCGGGCCGGCACGTGGGAGCCGATCTGCGCCAGGATCGCGATCAGCGCGTTCTGCCGCAGAAAGGTGCTTTTGCCGGCCATGTTGGGGCCGGTGACGAGCCAGATCCGCTCGTCGGCCAAGACGCAATCATTGGCGACAAAGCTGCCGCCGTTGCCGGCGGCGGCGAGCCCCGCCTCGACCATCGGGTGACGCCCGCCGCGAATCTCGAAAGCCGTCCCGTCCTCGACCACCGGCCGCACCCAGCCCCCCTCCGCCGCGCGCTCGGCCAGCGCCGCTGCGAGATCGAGGGTGGCGAGCGCTGCGGCAGCCTCGGCGATCTCAGCGCGCCGCGCCATGATCTCGCCGACGAGGTCGTCGTACAACCGCAGCTCCAGCGCCAAGGCCCGCTCGGCGGCGCTGGCGATCCTGGTTTCGAGCTCGGCCAGCTCGGCCGTCGTGTAGCGCTGCGCTCCGGCCATCGTCTGGCGATGGGTGAATTCCGACCCGAGCTTGCCATCGTGGCTGGCCGACACTTCGATGTAGTAGCCGATCACGTTGTTGTGGCGGATCTTTAGGGCGGCGATCGCGGTTTCGGCGACGTAGCGCGCCTGCAAAGCGGCGATCATGCGCCGGCTCTCGTCGCGCAGCCGCCGCCATTCGTCGAGCTCGCCCGAATATCCGGCGGCGATGAAGCCGCCGTCGCGGGCGAACAGCGGCAATTCATCGGCGAGCGCGCGGCCGAGCCGGTCGACCAGGACGCCATGTTCGCCGAGCTCTCGGCGCGCGGTGGCAAGCCGCTCCGGCAAGGGCACGAAACCAGGCTCGGCCAACATCTCGCGCAGTGACGCGGCCTCGCCGAGCGACTGGCGCAATGCCGCCAGGTCGCGCGGGCCGCCGCGCCCGAGGCTCAACCGGGTCAGCGCGCGCTCGATATCCGGGCAATGCCGCTGCAGCTCGCGCAATCCCGCGCGCAGGTCGGGGCAATCGACAAAGAACGCGACCGCGTCGAGGCGCGCGGCGATCGCGGCCGGTGCGGTCAGTGGTGCGGCGAGATGGTCGGCGAGCAGCCGCGCGCCGGCCGCGGTGACGGTGCGATCGATCGTCGTCAACAGGCTGCCGCGGCGCTCGCCCGCCGAATTCGCGACCAGCTCGAGATTGCGCCGGGTCGCAGCATCGATCTGCATGACCGAACCGGGCGTCACTCGCCGCGGCGGTTCGAGGTGCGGCGCTTTGCCCTGTTGGGTCAGGCCGACGTAATCAATGAGCGCGCCGGCCGCGGCGATCTCGGCGCGGCCGAAATTGCCGAACCCGTCGAGCGCGCCGACCCCGTAGAAATTTTCGAGGCGCCGGCGCGCCCCATCGCTGTCGAAGCGGGGGTTGGGCAGCGGGGTCAGGACCGGCTTCCACTCGGCCAGCAGCTCGAAGAGCGCCGAGCGGGTCAGCATCCGCTCCGGCAGCAGGATTTCGCCGGGCGACAGGCGCGCGAGATCGCCCGGCAATGCCGGCTCGCTGGTAGGCGCCAGGGCAAAGGCGCCGGTCGACAGATCGAGCCAGGCGAGGGCAATTTCGCCGCCGGCCTCGGCGAGGCCGACGAGGTAATTGTGCCGGCGCGCGTCGAGCAATCCTTCCTCGGTCAGGGTGCCGGCGGTCACGACGCGCACCACCGCGCGGCGCACCGGGCCCTTGGCGCCGCGTTTCCTCGCCTCCGCCGGGTCCTCGATCTGCTCGCAGATCGCAACCTTGAACCCGGCGCGGATCAGGCGGGCGAGATAGGTTTCGGCGGTGTGGACCGGCACCCCGCACATCGGGATGTCGGCGCCGTCGTGCCGACCGCGCTTGGTCAGCGCGATGTCGAGCGCTTTCGCCGCGGCGACCGCGTCGTCAAAGAACAGCTCGAAGAAATCGCCCATCCGGAAAAACAGCAGGCAGCCCGGATTGGCGCCTTTGATCTCGTGGTACTGAACCATCACCGGCGATCCCACGGGTGCGGGAGCGCCGGGATGGGGGCGGGAAGGTTCGTTCATTGGCGAGCGGGCATCGACGGCGGGTGCGAGGAGGGCGGACAGAAGCCGGTGTTTGACGGTACCATGCGCAGCAACGGAGCACGAATGAGAGGATCGGCATGGTCGAGGCCCCGGCGTCTTTCCCGGTCATCCGCGAGGCAGTCGCCTCGTTTCCCGATCGCGGTCATTTTCACCGCGCCGTGTCGGGCCTGCTCGCCGCCGGGTTCGCGCCGAGCGATCTGTCGGTGCTGGCCTCGCACGATTCGCTCTCGGCTGCGGGCGAGCCGGGCGGCGCCGAGCGGGAGATCGTGCCCGCGGGCCTCAGCGACGAAATCAAATATATCGCACCGCTGACCTTGGCCGGGTTCGTCCTCCTGTCCGGCGGACCGATCGCCGCGGTCGCAGCGGCATTGGTCGGGGCCGGTCTCGGCGGCGCGGCCTTGAAGGAGCTGTTCGACGATTACACGGCACCCCGCCACAGCGAGAATTTCCGGGCGGCGCTCGAGGCCGGCGCGGCATTATTATGGACGCGCTGCGAGGACCCCGACCGCGAATTGACCGCGACCCGCATCCTCGAAGAGGCGGGCGGGCATCACGTCCACATCCACGGCCGTCCGGCCCAACCCGCAGCCGGCGCGGGCTGATCCGGCAAGCCCCGGCTCAGTCGAAGCGTCGCGTCAGCGCCGCCTCGGCTTCGCGAATGACGCGGTCGAGGATCATGCCGGCGGGCTCGACCGCGTGGATCAGGTCGATGCCCTCGCCGGCGAATATGACCGCGATATCGACATCGCCCTCCGCCGCAGCCGCGGCATAGCGCGGGCTCTCGCGCCCGGCCGCTTCGGCCAATGCCGCCTCGTAGCCGTGCCAAGCCTCGCTGAAGCGGTTCCTCAGCACGCGACCGGCGTATTCCTTCGGCCAGTCGCGACCGCGCACGATATCGAATATCCGCGTGCGCATCGTGTCGTCGCCGCTGCCGGCGACAATGCGCGCTTTCCCGGCGGAGGCCGCCAAGGATTCTTCGGCGGCGTAGAAGCGCGAGCCCATCAACACGCCGTCGGCGCCGAGCATCAGCGCGGCGGCGAGACCGCGGCCGTCGGCGATCCCGCCGGCGGCGACGACCGGGACGTCATGCCCCGACGACGCGACCAGGTCGACGACGGCCGGCACCAGCGGCAGGGTCGAGCGCGCCGCACCATGGCCGCCGGCCTCGGTGCCCTGGGCGACGATGATGTCGGCCCCCTGGTCCAGAACCTGGCGCGCCTGCATGACGCTCTGCACCTGGCAGATCACCGGGCGGCCGGCACTCTTGATCAACGGGATGAACCCCGATGCATCGCCGAAGGACAGCATCACCGCCGCCGGCGCGTGGCCAAGCGCCAGATTGAGCGCCGCCGGCCGCTCCGCCAAGGCCCAGGTGATAAAGCCGCAGCCCACTCGCTGATTGCCGGCCGCCGCCAGCTCGCGTTCGAGCCAATCGGCCTCGGCATAGCCGCCGCCGATCAAGCCAAGCCCGCCGGCGGCGGTGACGGCCGCGGCGAGCGCCCCGCCGGACACATAGCCCATCGGCGCCAGCAGCACCGGATGGCGGATGCCGAGCCTTTCGGTCAGCTTGGTGCGCAACGCCATTCGGGTTCTCTTCCGCGATCAGCGGCGTGCGTCCGGGAACCAGTCGCCGAGCACCTGCTCGGCGGTGAACCCGCCCTGCTCCCCCCGCGCCCGCACCGCCTCCGCCGGTTCGCCGCGCTGATCGAGATCATCGGCGGCGAGCTTTGCGGCAGCCCGGATCTGCTTCTTTATCAAGCCCTCGACCTCGCGCCGGAGACTGGGACTGTTTTCCAGCAAGCCCTCGATTTCGTCCCGAGCTTCATCAATGCTTCCCCGCCATCCGGCGCGCGGTAGTGTCGCGGGCGAGCTTTCGAGCTTCAGCAGATGACGCAGCACGCTGGTAATTTGCGATCTCGGTTCGCGACGGTCCGATCGTCCCAAGCTCTCGATCTCCTGGGCCAGGTTCTCCCAGTCGAGCGGCAGGGTTGCGCCCTTGGCCTGGCGCAGCGCCGCCGCCTGCTCCTCGGTCCACAGCACAAAATCCCGATCGTAAAGCTCGCCGAGCTTGGTCGTCGTCGCCATTGCTGTCTCTCAATCCATCAACAGGCCGCCGGAGAGGTTGATCGACTCGCCGGTAATATAGGCCGCCTCGTCCGAGGCGAGGAAGGCGGCGACCCGGGCCACGTCGTCCGGCACCGAGACCCGCCCCAAGGGGATCAGCTTTTTCCGCTCGGCAGTTTGCGGCAGCTGCCATTGGCGCTGCTGCGCTTCGAGAGCCGAGCGCATCGCGGTGTCGACGACGATCCCCGGGCAGATCGCGTTGACCCGGACGCCGTGCGGCGCCATCTCGCGCGCCAAGGCCTGGGTGAGGCCGATCACCGCGAACTTTGTCGCGCTGTAGCCGGCGAAATAAGCAGCACCGGTCTTGCCGGCCCAGGAGGCGAGATTGACGACCGATCCCGAACGCCGCGCGATCATGTGCGGCAGCACGGCCCGGCTGGCGATGAACACGCCCTCGACATTGACCCGCAGCATCGCCTGGAACGTGTCGAGCGGCATCTCCAGCGCCGGTCCGGTCCACGCGATCCCGGCATTGTTGACCAAGAGGTCGATCCGGCCGAACCGGGCGAGCGCCGCCGTGACGGCGGCCGCCATTTCCTCGGGCGCGGTCACGTCGGCGGCAAGCGCGAGGCCGCCCACCTCGGCCGCAACCCGCTGCGCCGCCTGGCCGTCGCAATCGAGCACGGCCACCGACATTTCGTCGCGCGCGAGACGCCGGGCGATTTCGCGGCCGATGCCGGCGCCGCCGCCGGTGACCAGCCCGACGCGGCCGTTAAGCGCGTACATGACACCCTCCTTACGCGGTCCGATCGGGCGGCAGCCCGCGCCGGTCGAGCACCTCCCCGATCGCGAACCGGCAGTCTTCGCGAAAGCCTGGTTCGGACAGCCGCATTTGATACGCCGCTTTCCGGCGAGCTGACGGATAGCAGCGGTCGAGGATTTCAGCCGGATAAGTCCGCAAGCTCGGACTGTCGTCGAGCACTGTGGTGATGCTGTCGCGCTGCTCGGCAATCGTCCCGAGCCCGCTGGCAGCGCGTCTCTCGAATCGTCCCAACATTTCAGCAGATGAACGAGGAGCACGGTCAGGCGGTTTCTGATTTCGCCGGTGGTCGCTGCGCGCCATGCCTTCGAGCTCCTCGGCTATATTGTCGAGGTCAAGGGCGTCGAGTTCGCCGCGCCGCGCGCGCTGGGCCTGATCCTCGACCCAAGCGACGAAATCGTCTTCATAGGCAGCCGCGCCTGCCGGCCGAGTCATCGCCGCCTCCTGGTCCCGTCCTATGCGCCGAGATCCAGCGCATAGATCTCTCGATCGTCGCGGACGCCGCGCAGCCGGTGCCGGCCGACGAGCTTCAGCCGGGCGCTGTTCGTTGCCGCGGCGGCGAGTTCGGCCGAGACCAGTACGTTATACCCCAATGGCTCGCACAAGGTCTCGATGCGGGCAGCTTCGTTGACCGCCGGCCCGATCACCGTAAAGTCGAGGCGGTCGGCGGCGCCAACATTGCCGTAGAGCACCTCGCCGACATGGAGCGCCAGGTCGACCGCGGCAAAGGGTTTACCGACCGCGCGGCGCGCCTCGTTCAGCCGGCCGATCGCCTGGATCGCCTCGGCCGCCGCATCGAGGGCGCAGTCACAGGTTTCGTCTCGGCTGGCATCCTCAAAAGGAAAGATCGCCAGCATCCCGTCACCCATAAATTTGAGCACCTGGCCGCCACGGGTGCGCAGCGCAGCGGTCAGGGTCTCGAAGGCCTCGTCGAGCATTTCGTTGACAGCGAGACCCGGCGTGGTGTCGGCGATCGCGGTGAAGCCGCGGATGTCGGCATACCACAAGACAGCGCGGATGCTGTCGACGGAGCCGCGCGCCACCGCCCCGGCGTGAACCCGTCGTCCGGCATCGGCACCCAGATAGGCGGCGAGCAGACCGGAGGCGATGGTATGACCGGCATGCGTCATCATCGCGAGCGAGACCGCCGGCAACGCCGCCTGCAGCAGCATCAAATCATCGTCGCGGAACCCGCCCGGCCGATCGGTCGCAAAGGAATAGCCGATGCCGGTTCCCCGCGACGGGTCGCCGCCCGCGCCGAAGCTTACGACCTGCGCAAAATAATCGGTGCCACCGGCAGCGGCGAGATCGTGGAGCACCGGAAAATCAAGCTGGGCCTCGGCTCCCGCGAGACGGCGACGGATGTCCAGCCACGGCTCGTCGCGGCTCGAGGTCTCCAATCGGTGGATCAATTGGCCAAACGGGCTGTTCGCGACGTTTTTATTGTACTGGGAGCCGCGCTCGAAAAGTGCGGGCTCGATCGCGTTCACATCACGCTGCCAAATGTAGCCGTAGCCGCCCCACTGCGGATGCAAGGTGCGCATCCCGGCAAAGGCGCGCCATACCGCAACCCCGGCCTCGACCAGACGGCGGCAGAGCCCGTCGAGCAGCAGATCGGCCGAAGCTCCATGCAATCCCTGGCGCACCGCCCAGACGTTCAGCTCGATGATTTTTTGGCCGAGCGCGCTGTCGAAGCTCGACGGGCGCAACGGCGGGCGCGGCAGGGGCCCGTCGGTGATCAAGGGCTGGCCCTCGGCTGTGAGATCCGGCTCATACTTATGAAGCAGCGGCGAGATCTGCAAATCGGTTCTGCCGGGCATCTCGATTTCGTCACCGCAGGATGCTAAGCCCGCCGACCGAACAACCGGAGACGAAGCGTGCTCGACCGCATTCTGCTGACCAATGACGACGGCATCGATGCGCCCGGCCTCGAAGTGCTCGAAGGGATCGCAGCGAAGATCGCCCGCGAGGTATGGATCGTCGCGCCAGAGCATGATCAGAGCGGCGTCTCGCACGCGATCAGCCTGCATCATCCGATCCGGATCAGCCCGCGCGGGCCGCGGCGCTGGGCGGTCACCGGCACGCCCGGCGACTGCGTGGTCATGGCGCTGAGCCATCTGATGGCGGGAATGCCGCCGCAGCTGTTGCTGTCCGGGGTCAATCGCGGCGCAAATCTCGGGATCGAGACCGTGTTCTCCGGCACTGTCGGCGGGGCGATGACCGGGATGATGCTGGGCATTCCCTCGATCGCGCTGAGCCAGGCCTGGACCGACCGCGCCCGGTCCCTTGGGACACCGCGGCCTCGCTCGGCCCGCAGGTCGTGCTCCAGCTGATCGAGATCGGCTGGGGTGCGGCCACCTGCCTCAGCGTCAACTTTCCCGGGCTTCCGGCCGCAGCAGTCGGGCCGTTGACCCTGGCGCGCCAGGGCGCGGGGACGGTTCAAGGCATGGAGGTCGAGGCGCGCACCGATCCGCGCGGCCTGACCTACTACTGGGTCGGGTTTCGCCGCGGCGAGCGCGACCAGGGCCCGGAGAGCGACATCGAGGCGCTGAATGCGGGCCGCATCGTGGTCACGCCGCTGCGCTACGACCGCACCGACGAGGCGGCCTATGCCGCGCTGAGCCGGGTCAGAGTGTCACGCCCGCGGTTCAGAAACGGCGCTGCACAAAAATCTGGTGCGAGGGATAGGACAGCCAGACCCGCTGCCAATGCAGAAAGTCGCTGCCGAGCACGAGGTCGGCGTCCTGCAACCCCAGCAGGGTCACGACAATGATCTGGTCGCGCAAGATTTCGCCGTCGATTTCCAGCCGGGCGAAACGGTGTGCTCGCGCCTTGACCATTTCGGCCGCGGCGCCGCGCAGGTCGGCGACCGGATCGCGCGCCAATTCCGCCCCGGTCACGCCGACCGCTGCCGCCGCCTCGGCATCGAGCGCGGTCAGCTGCGCGCCGGTATCGATCAGCGCATCGATCTTGTGACCATCGAGGACAACTGGGAAGAAGAGGCGCTCGTGCAGCGACAGGTTGGCTTTTATCGTCGCAAAGGGCGTGCTCCACACTGGTGCTTCGGTCGCGCACGGGGCCGGCTCGAACAGGGTCACGCGCCGGTGCTCCAGATCGAGATCGACCTCGAAGCTGGTGAAGAAATCGGCGCCCAGGAGCCCGTCGAGCGGCTTGCCGGCCACATCCGGCAACGACACCGAGCCGACCAGAATCCGGACGTCGCGGAAAGCGGTGCTGCCGAAGTCGAGGCTGCGCAGCGTTGCGTCGCCGCTGGCGACCGCGCCGCCGAGGCTGCGCATCCGCCGCGCATATTCGTAATGCGGCTCGATCCCCAAGCGTTTGGCGGCCGCAGCGGTCAACACCGTGCGCTCGGCGCCGGTGTCGAACAGCAGGGCCGCAGGCGAGCCGTTGACCCGCACCGAGACGACCGGAACATTCCCCATCAAGCTGACCGCGAACTGCGCCAGGCGCGCGGGCCAGCAATCCTGGGCGGCGGCGCCGCCCGTCGCGGCCATCGCCAGCAGCAAGGCGCAAAGCGCCCTAGCGAACCTGCTCACGGTGCGCCGTCCTCGTACCCGAATCGCAGATCGCGGCGCGCTAGTGAATGACGGCGACCCCTTGGACCTCGACCAGCATGTCCGGGCGGGCGAGACCGGCGACGGTAATCAGCGCGCTGGCCGGGAAATCGTCGCCGAAAATTTCCTTGCGCAGCTCGGTAAAGCGGTCGCCATAACGCGGATCGGTAATGAACACGGTCATCGTCACCATGTCGCCGAGCGCGCCGCCCGCCTCGGCCAAGGTCTCGGCGAGCCGGGCAAAAACCGCGCGGACCTGGCCGTCGAAATCACCGGCGAGAGCCGTCCCCGCGGCGTCGGCGGTCCCAACCTGCCCTGCGAGCCAAACCGTCTTGCCGCCGGCGGTGACGACCGCCTGCGAGTAGCCGCGCGCTTGGGCCGGTCGCCGCTTCAGGTAACGCCGGAAGCGCTGCCGTGCGGTCTCGTCCGTCATCTCTTCCCCTCTCCCCGCTTTGCAGCGAGCTTGACCTAGGCGCGGCCGCAAGTCCAGCGGCCCAGACGGCGCTGCACCGCGTCGTCGAGGACCGGCCCAGGCTATCTGCTTGGTTGCGCCGTGCTGCTTGGTCGCGCCGTGCGCGCGTGGCAGAGTGCGGCGCTCCGCCACCACGCCAACCGCGATCCGGGCGCAGGGAGCAGCGCATGCCGTTTCTTCGAAAATTCAAAGGCGAGTTCAAATTTCAAGCCGCATACGATCGCTTTGAGACTGTAATCTCCGGCATATTACTGGTCATCATTTCGATAATAATCGTTTACTCGTTGGCCCTGGTGGTGATCACTATTGTCGAAGATTTCCGCTCCGGCGTCTATTTTGCTCAGAACGACGCGATCAAGGACACGTTCGGCCTGATCCTCGGGCTGTTGATCCTGATCGAGTTCAACCACTCGATCGCCCTGGCGATGCGCCGCAGGTCGGGAGTTTTGCAGGTTCGCGTCATTGTCCTGCTCGCCATCATCGTGATCGCGAGAAAGCTGATCCTCCTGAATTACGAGAAGACCGGGATCAATACGTTGCTGGGTCTCGGTGGATTGGCGTTGTCGTTGGGCGCGCTGTACTGGCTGTTGACCGATGTCGAACATCGGCGGCGCCCGTCCGCCCCGGATTAAATGGCGCCGCGGCGGATTGAACGGCGGGCTGGCGAATTTCGGCAAAGAGTTGTTTAGTCGCCCTGCACGGCAAGCCGCCTGCAGAAGCGTCGGCGCCGTCGGGCGCCAGCCACGCTGGAGCGGTCGGCGCCGGGTCGAATCGGGCGGCTCCTTGAGCGTCGCGCGCCCTCGTCGGGGCGCCGGCGCAACGCGAACGAGGAGCGCTTCGATGAAGACGACCCGGCGCCGGTATTGGGTGTTTTTCCTGCTGTTTCTGTTCAACGTCATTGCCTATGTCGACCGGGTCAACATGTCGGTCGCCGGCAAGCCGATCGCCCATGAATTCGGCCTGTCGCCGATCGCGCTCGGCTATCTGTTCTCCTCCTTTCTGTGGGCTTATGTGCTGATGATGCTGCCCGGGGGGCGGCTGATCGACCGCTGGGGCACGCATGTCGTGGCCTCGGTCGCCACCGCGGTGTGGTCTACCGCGCAGATGGCGACCGGGATCGTCGGCAGCTTTGCGACGATGCTGGTGGCACGGCTCGGCCTCGGGGTCGGCGAGGCGCCGTTTGCCCCGGTGACCTATGGCAGCGTCCGCTCGTGGTCGCCCTATCGCGAGCGCGGCACCGCCATCGCCGCCATCTCGGCCGGGCCGCCGCTCGGGCTGGCGCTCGGCGCGCCGCTGGTCGGCTGGCTGATCGAGAGTTTGTCGTGGCGCTGGTCGTTCATCATCACCGGCGCCGTCGGGTTTGCCTGGGTCGCGGTCTGGCTCAGCCTGGTGTCGTCCATGGAAAAGACCCGCTGGCTGCCGCAGAGCGAGCGCGAGCACATCCTGGCCGAGCGCGACGCCGGCATCGAGCCGCCGAGCCATGGCGGCATCGGCTATCTCGGGCTCGTCCGCTGTCCCGCGATGTGGGGGCTGTTCATCTCCCAAGGGTGCCTCGTCTATACCTTCTATCTCTACATGTCCTGGCTGCCGAACTACTTGCAGACGACGCGCGGCATATCGATCGTCGGCTCGGGCCTCTACACCGCGATCCCGTTTATCTTTGCCGCGGTGGTCTGCATTATCGCCAATTGGTTTGGCGACCGGCTCTTATCGGCCGCGGCGGTGCGCGCCGGCAAGCGGCGCTATCTGGTGGCGCTGTGCCTGCTGCTGACCGCGGTGGGTCTGGCCATCCCGTTTGTCCGGCCGCTGGCGGGGGTCATGGCGCTGGTCACGGTCGCGGTGTCGTTCGCCAATGTCGGGCCAGCCGCCAACGGGGCGCTGGTCGCCGACATCCTGCGCTCGCCCAGGGACGCGGGCCGGGCCTTCGCGTTTCTGGTTCTCGGCGGCAACACCTTTGGCCTATTGGCCCCGATCGTGACCGGCTACATCGTCGCCGCGACCGGCAGCTTCAACTCGGCTTTTGTCGCGGCGGGCGTGCTGGCGCTGATCGGCGCCGTGGCGGCGCTGGCGCTGGCGCGCGGCACGCTCGGCGAGCACCCGGCGCGAACGCTGGCGACGCCTCGCGCCGCCGACTGAGCGCGGCGGCCCAAGGTCAGGCGGCCCAAGGTCAGGCGGCCCAGGGTCAGGCGGCCCAGGGTCAAGCGGTTTGGCGCAGTCGGGCGGCGCGCGCGAGATCGACCGAGACCAGTTGCGAGACGCCGCGCTCGGCCATCGTCACCCCGAAAAGGCGATCGGCCCGCGCCATCGTGATGCGATGATGGGTGACCAACAGGAAACCGGGTGCCGGTGGTATCGGCGATCTCGGCGACGAGGCTGCACAGGCGGTCGACATTGGCGTCGTCGAGCGGCGCGTCGACCTCGTCGAGAACGCAGACCGGCGCCGGCTTGGTCAGAAACATCGCGAACAAGAGGGCGAGCGCGGTCAGCGCCTGCTCGCCGCCCGACAACAAAGCGACAGGCTTTGCAGCCGCTTGCCGGTCGGGCTCGCCATGATCTCGAGCCCGGCGGTCGAGCGGATCGCCGTCGTCGGTCAGGGCCAGCTCCGCCTTGCCGCCGCCGAACAACCGGGTGAACAGCGCCGCCGAAATGCCGGTTGACCTGCTCGAACGCGACCGAGAGGCGCTGCGCGCCCTTCCTGGTCGAGCACCGCTGCGCCGCGGCGCAGCCGGGTGATCGCCTCGGTCAGATCGGCGCGTTCGCGCTCCAGCGCCGCGACCCGCGCGCCGATTTCGCCGGCTTCGCTCTCGGCCACCAGGTTGACCGGCCCGACGCCGTCACGCTCGCGCGCGAGCTTCGCCAGCCGCGCCTCGACCGCACTCGCCTCGGCCGGCGCGGCGCCCATCGGCGAGGCCGGCGAGATCGGCGAGCGCCGCCGGGACGGTATCGAGCCGCTCGCGGATATCGCGGGCGAGAGCGAGAGAGCCGCTTTGGCGCCGTCGCTCTGCACCTCGAGCCGGGCGCGCCGTTCGCGCGCCTCGGCCAATGCCTGATCGGCGAGGCGCGAGCTTTCGATCGCCTGGCGCAGCTGGCTTTCGCCCCGCGTCAGCCGATCGGCCGAATGTCGGCAATTTTGTGCCGAGGCCCAAATCCTGCCGCCGAGGGCCGCGGTGTCGGCCGCGATCGCCGCCGGGCGCAGGGCCATGGCGGCAATTTCCCGATCGAGCGCGCCCTGCCGCTCGGCCAAGCTTCCGCGCTGCGCCATCGAGCCGGCCGCGCGCTGGCGCCACGACCGCTCCTCGAGATCGATCGAGGCGAGGCGGTCGCCCTGGGATCGCGCTGCCCCGGCCAAGCCTTCGGCCTCGGCGCGCGCTTCGGCCTCCTCGCGCCGCGCCTGGATCGCCGCCGCGCGGGCCATTTCGAGCGCCGGGGCGGCCGGCGCCGACGGTCCGGACAGGGCGGCGACTGCGCGCCCGGTCTCCTCGGCCTCGGCCTGCGCCTCGGCGAGGTCGAGGGCGATCTTCTCCAGCCGGTCGTCGAGTGCCGCGAGCTGCGCCTGCGCGGTCAGCGCACGCCGCGCGATCTCGGCCTCTGCTCCCCGCGCCCGGGCGAGCGCGGCTTCGGCTTCGGCGAGCTGCGCGCGCGCCTGCCGCTCGGAGTCAGCCGACTCCCGGAGGGCGCCGGTTGCGGCACCAGCCTCGGCAGCGGCAGAGTGGGCGACGGCTGCGGCTGCGGCGATTTCGCCGGAGAGTTCGGCACGGCGGTTCCGGTGGCCCAAATGCTGGGCTGCCGCGGACGGGCCGGCGGCATAGCGGGTGAAGCCGTCCCAGCGCCACAGCCGGCCGTCGCGGTCGACCAGCCGCTGACCTGGTGTCAGCTGCCGCTGCAGACGGCGGCCATCGGCCTCGCTGCCGACCCAGCCGGCCTGGGCGAGGCTGCGGCCGAGCGCGGCGGGCACGGTCGCCGCCTCGGCCATCGGGTGCGCGCCCGGGGGCAATGCCGGGGCGGCGTCGAATGCCCCGAGATCGACCCAGAAGCATGCCGCGTCGGCCGCCGCGTCGGCGCCGAGCGGAGCGAACAGCTCGTCCTCGAACAGGGCGCCGATCGCCGCCTCGAACCCGGCGGCGACGCGCAATGCCGACAGAACCGGCGGGCCGCCGCAGCGAATTCGCCGCCGGCATCTGGGGCAAGGGTCAGCAACGCGTCGAGCGCCTCGGCCTCGGCTTCGAGACGCGTGAGCCGCGACGCGGCATGGCGCGCCGTGTCGTGGGCCGCGCCTTCGCGCTGCCGGCCGGCCTCGACCGCACGCCGGGCGTTTTCGACCGGGGTGCGGCCGCGTTCGACCAGCGCTTCCGCCTCGGCGAGGGCGGCGCCGGCCGCCATCACCACGGCCTCCGGCACCGCCGAGGCGGAGAGCGCAGCGCGCTGGCGCTCGGCCTCGCCGAGCCGCATTTCCAGCCGGGCGCGGCGGTCGGCGAGCTCGCACCGCCGCCGGTCGAGTGCCGAGCGGCGGGCCGCGGCGGCGGCGACGGCTTCGGTCGCGCGCTGCAATTCCGCTTCGGCCTCGGCGAGGCGCGCCGTCGTTTGCCTCAGCCTCGCGGCGGCCGGCTCCCGCGCGGCGCCGGCAGCGGCAGCGGCGGCGGCTAGGGCGTGCCGTTCGTCCGCCAGCCGGGCGAGCGCCGCGTCGGCATCGGCGAGCTGCTGCCTCCTCGCGCTCGCGGTCGCGGGCGAGCTCGGCCAGCCGCCGCTCGGCCTCGCCGCGCGCCGCGACAACCCGCGCCAGTTCCTGCTCGAGCGCGGCGCGCGCCTGGGTCAGCCGCTGCAATTCGGCCGCCGCTGCGGATTCCTCGCGGCGCAGCGCCGGCAACGCCGCCTCGGCCTCGTCGCGGGCGAGCCGCTCGCCAGCGGCGCGCGCCTCCGCCTCGGCCGCGTCGCATTCGGCCGCGCGCAGCTCGGCGGCGCAGCTCTCGGCCTCGGTCGCGGCGGCAAGCCAGCGGGCGTGAAACAGCAGCGCCTCGTGCCGCCGGATCTGCTCGCCGAGCCGGCGATAGCGCTGCGCCTGACGCGCCTGCTTTTCTGAGGGCTCCGAGCTGTGCCGCCAGCGTCGCGATGACGTCGTCGAGCCGCGTCGAGGTTGTCGTCGGCGGCGGCGAGCCTCAGCTCGGTCTCGCGTCGGCGCGCCTGCAGCCCGGCGGTGCCGGCGGCCTCTTCGAGCAGAAACCGGCGCTCGGCCGGTTTGGCCTCAATCAGCGCGCCGACCCGTCCCTGGCTGACGATGGCCCCGGACGGCCCGCCGGTCGCGGCGTCGGCGAACAAGAGCTGCACATCGCGCGCCCGCACATCGCGGCCGTTGACGCGCCAGACCGAGCCCGCCGCCGCGCTCGATGCGGCGCACGATTTCGATGTCCTCGCGGTCGTTGAAGGCAAAAGGAGCGTCGCGCGCGCTGTTGTCGATCGTCAGCGCCACTTCGGCGAGGTTGCGCGCCGGGCGGCCGGCGGTGCCGCCAAAGATCACGTCGTCCATCGCACCGCCGCGCAGCCGCTGGGCCGAAGCTCTCGCCCATCACCCAGCGCAGCGCTTCGGCGAGGTTCGACTTGCCGCAGCCGTTCGGGCCGACGATGCCGGTCAGACCCGGGCCGATCGCCACCTCGGCCGCGTCGGCGAAGGATTTGAAACCGACAAGGCGCAGCCGGTCGATCTGCATCGGCCTCCACGGCCCGCGCTCACGATTTCTGCGCAAGACCCGACAGCAGCTTGTCGAACGCTCGCGACCGTCGGCTCGCCGGTGAACTTGGTTCCGTTGACGAAGAAGGTCGGGGTGGCGTTGACGTCGAGCTGCTTTGACGGCGACGAGGCGGCTGTTCAGGATCTGGTTTTCGAGCGCGTTGTCGGCGAGGCACTTGTCGACCTCGGGCTTGCTCATGCCGCCGAGCGCCGCGAGCCGGGTCAGCGCGGCCTGGTAGTCGGACGCCGTCGACCCACTTGGCCTGGTCGGCAAAGAAGGTGTCGACAAAGGCGTAAAAGCGGTCGGGCGGGGCGCAGCGCGCGATCATCGACGCGTGCACCGCCTCGTCGTCGAGCGGGAAATCGCGCAGCACCAGCTTCGCCTTGCCGGTGTCGATCCATTTCTTCTTCAGTTCCGGCAACACGTCGTCGGCGAAATGGGCACAGTGCGGACAGGTCATCGACGCGTATTCGATGATCGTGATCGGCGCGTTCGGGTTGCCGAGGATGCGGTCGTCCTTGTTGACCGCCGAGCAGACTCTGCACGTCGGCTGGGTTCGGCGCCCGGATCCGCCGCCGGCGCTGGCGCACGGCGAGAGCACGACCGCGGCCACAACGCGCACCAGGCAAACCAGATCTTCCGCATCATCATCGTCCTCTCTACAACATGTTGAAGCTATCGGTCATTCGACCGAGCGCAGCGCGCAAGCCGCCATGCCGGGTCAGCTCGCCGGCCGCGATCGACGGCCCGGCCGAGCCGCGCGAGCGCGGCGCGCAGCTCGGGGTCGGCGATATCGGCGAGCCGCTGGTCGAGCGCTGTCGCCTCGCCCGCGGCGGGCGAACGCGGCACCGGATGCGGCGGCTCCGGCGACGCGGGAAGGGCAGCGGCCCTTGGACGAGGACCAGGCGGGTCGACCGCCGGCCGGCCGAAGTAAAGGTTGATCCGCTCGATCAGCAGCGGCGCGCGGTGCTGCAGTTCGAGCGCCGCGGCGGGCGCGGTGCGCAGCTTCAACGCGCCGTCGCGGCCGAGCGCCGACCGGCCAGGCGACGCGCCGCCCAATCGGCGCCGACGATCGCCGCCCAATCGGCCTTGAGCCGCACCAGGACCCCGCCGCCGCGCTTGGCCGACGATCGGCGCGCGCGAGCTTCGACGACCGCCACCCCGACCGCGCGAAATCCGTGACGGCGCTCGCTGCCGGCCGTCGGGCCGGCTAGGCTGCCGCTGTCCGCTTCGCCGCGCTCATGTCATCGATCCGATCCGCTTCCTCATCGCCGCCGACCGCGCCCGACGCCGGCGCTGCTGCTCGCCTGGTACGACCGCCATCGCCGCGACCTGCCGTGGCGGGCGCCGCCCGGCCGGCGCCCCGATCCTTACCGGGTCTGGCTCAGCGAGATCATGCTGCAACAGACGACGGTGGCCGCCGTCGCGCCCCTATTTTGACCGATTCGTCGGCGCGCTGGCCCGACATTTCGGCGCTGGCGGCGGCCTCGCTCGACGAGGTGCTGCAGGACTGGCAGGGGCTCGGCTATTACGCGCGCGCCCGCAACCTCCACGCCTGCGCCCGCGCCGTCGCCGAACGCCACGGCGGCGTTTTTCCGATCGAGTTGGCGGCATTGCGGGCGCTGCCCGGGATCGGCGACTACACCGCGGCGGCGATCGCGGCGATCGCGTTCGACCGGCCGGTGGCGGCGGTCGACGGCAATGTCGAGCGCGTCGTCGCCCGGCTCTACGCGGTCGGCGAGCCGATGCCGGCGGCCAAGCCGCGGCTGCAAGGCGCTGGCCGCGGCTCTGGTGCCGCGCGCCGCGCGCCGGCGATTTCGCCCAGGCGATGATGGATCTCGGCGCCACGATCTGCACGCCGCGCCGGCCGCGCTGCGTGCTTGTGCCCGTGGCGCGGGGCGTGCGCCGCGGCGGCGCAGCGGGCTGCGCGGAAGAGCTGCCGGCTCGCGCGGAAAAGCCGGATCGGCCGCTGCGCTACGGCGTCGCCTTCTGGCTGACCCGCGCCGACGGCGCGGTGCTGCTGCGCCGCCGCCCGGAAACGGGTCTGCTCGGCGGCATGATCGAGATCCCCTCGACCGCCTGGCGCGCCGAACCGTGGACCTTCGCCGAGGCGATCGCCGCGGCACCGGCGCGCGGCCCGATGGTCGCCGCTTGCCCGGCACGGTCCGCCACGGCTTCACCCATTTCCAGCTCGAACTCGCGGTCGTGGCGGGACAAGCGGAGAGGGTCGACGAGGGCTTATGGAGCCCGGTCGACAAGCTCGG
The DNA here is from genome assembly GCA_963703665.1 of uncultured Alphaproteobacteria bacterium. GTDB lineage: Bacteria > Pseudomonadota > Alphaproteobacteria > ATCC43930 > CGMCC-115725 > AP-15. Next base: position 845,435 of record CAVPFB010000004.1, read on the forward strand.
CGAGCATGCGCTGCCGACCCTGATGAAAAAACTCGCCCGTCACGCAATCTCGGCACTGGCGACTGGCAGGTCACGAGAGCGCTTCGAACAACGGCAGTTCGCCGGCAAGCGCGAGCCGCACCGGCGCGAAGGAGCGGCGATGATGCGGTGTGGGTCCGAGCCGCGCGATCGCCTCGCCGTGCTCGCGCGTCGCATAGCCGACATTGGTCTCCCAGCCATAGCCCGGATAGCGCCGGGCCAGCGCCCGCATCAGTGCGGTCGCGGGTGACCTTGGCGACGACCGAGGCCGCGGCGATCGAAAAGCTGAGCCCGTCGCCCCCGACCACGGTCTCGCACGGCGCAGGCGAGCGGCGGCGGGATGTTGCCGTCGACGAGCGCGATGTCCGGGCGGACCCCGAGCGCCGCGACCGCGCGCGCCATCGCCAGCAGCGCCGCGCGCAGGATGTTGATGCGTGTCGATCTCGCGCGCACTCGCCGCACCGACGCCGATATGGGCGGCGCCGCGCTCGACGCAGCGCCCGAGCGCCCGCCAGCAGGCCTCGCGCTCGCCGGCGGCTCAGCACTTTCGAATCGTCGAGCCGCTCGCGCAGCACCCGCGGGAAACGCTTGCTGATCGAGCATCACCGCGGCGGCGACGACCGGACCGGCGAGCGGCCCGCGCCCGGCCTCGTCGATGCCGCAGACGATCCCCGCACAGCGCCGCTCGATCGCGAAATTCGGCATCGCCCCTCCGTCGCCGCGGCTTTTGCCATGCGCCGCGCTCGGCCAGGCAAGCAGAGCGTCGCCGGCGACCTGGCGCCGACGCGACAGGATCGCTATGTTGAGGGAATGTGTCCGCTTGGCTTCGTCGCCCCGATCGGCCGCGCTCGCGCGGTGGGCGAGCGTTGCTTGCTGGCTCGCATGCGGCTGTGCGTGCCTCGCCGAATCGGCCGGCACACGCCTTCGACCTCTTCGCCACCCACGAGGTGACGGCGCAGTTCGCGACCGCCGACGGCAAGCCGATGGCCAACGCCGAGGTGCGGGTCTTCGCGCCCGGCGATCTGACAGACCCCGGTCGAGACCGGGCGTACCGATGCGCAGGGCAAGTTCGTCTTTGACGCCGACCGCGACGGCATGTGGACGCGCCGAAGCCCGCACCAAGACCGAGGTCGCGCGGGTGATGATCCGGGTCGGCGGCCCCGGCGCGCCGCAGCAGCAGGAGCGGTCGCACCTGCCTCCCTATGTCGTAATCGGCGGCCTCATCCTGCTGATAGTGCTGGCCTGGTGGTATTTGCTCTTACGCAGGCGCAGCCAGCGGCGCCGGCCTTAGCCCCCGATTTCCCTCGTCGCTGCCGCCCAGCGTTGCCGAGCAGCACGACCGGCAAGCAACCGAAACCAGGATGGTCAGCGCCGCTACCCCAGGAGCGCCGCGATGCACGCGACGAACCGCGTTGTCGTCTCGATCGCGGTGGCGGTTTCCTCTGTGGGGATCACGGCGTCGTGGCGGAAAACCCTCACCCGCCTCGCTGCGCTCGGGTGGCGGATTACGACCGGGATCATTCATGTCGGTCCGACGACCTACCGCACGCCGAGGATCGAGCCGGTGACGGCGCGGGGGTCGCGGCGGGGCCAGCGGCCGCGTTCGACCTGATGAAAGAACTCGTCGAGGCTGCGGTTGAACAGATCGGGCTCTTCGAGGTTGAGGGCATGCCCGGTGTTCGGAAAGACGATCAACGCCGCACTGGGGATCGTCCGCTTCATCAGGATGCCGGGTTCGAGGCAGGGGTCGTCCTCGTCGCCGGTCATGACCAGGGTCGGCACTTCGAGACGGCGCATCGGCTCGACCAGATCCCACAGTGAGGGCCGCTTCGCCTGCACCCCGCGCATCGTCAGCGCCGAGCCCTGGGTAGAATGGCCGGCGAGGTTCGCTGCGAACTCGGCCCAGCCACGCGGGTCCTTGTTTTGGAACTGCACCCGGCTCGGGCCCTGCGCGTAAGTCTTGCTCGCCTCACCCATGCCCCGGCCTTCGATCAGGGCGATGGTCCTGGCGGTCTCGTCGTGGAATTGCCGGCGCTTGCCGGGCTCAGCGCCGTAGCCGCAGCCGGCGACCACCAGTGACAGCGCGCGACCCGGATAGGCGAGCCCGAAATGCAGCACCGCAAAGCCGCCCATTGAGATGCCGACGACATGGGCCTTTTCGATCTTCAAGGCGTCGAGCACGGCGCGGATATCGTCGCGGGCGCGGTCCTGCGAGTAGCGCGCCGGGTCGTCGGGCACGTCCGAGGGCGGATAGCCGCGCGCGTTGTAGGCGATCGAGCGATAGCGCCGCCCGAAATAGCGCATCTGTCCTTCATAGCCGCGATTATCGTCGGCGAATTCATGGACCAGGACGATCGGCGTCCCCGATCCGGTCTCTTCATAGTAAAGCCGAACGCCGTCATCGGTCGTCAGCTGCGGCATCGCAGTCTCTCCCCAGGTGCGGCGGGCGCCGCGCTCACCATTTGTTGCGCAGCTCGCGCAGCTTCAGGAACACGGTTCGCGAGTCGGGGTCGTCGGGCAGGTCGGGAAAGGCTTCGCGCAGGCGCCGGATCACGCTCGGGCTCGACAGCCGGAAAAACGTGTTGATCTCACGCTCCTGCGCCAAGGTGGTGACGAGCGGGCGGGTCGTATCCTGCTTCTCGACCTGCGGCAATATCGCCTTCGCGCGCGTGTTGTCCGGCTCGCGGTCGAGGGTGAAGGCGAGATTGCGGGCGATGTAGTCGTGCCCCGGATAGATCAGCGTCTCTTCCGGCAGTTTGCCGAGCTGGCCGGCAAAGGTGTTGTAGAGCTCGTTCGGGTGGCCGCCATTGTGGCAGTTGCCAGCGCCGGCGTTGAACAGGGTGTCGCCGCAGAACAATGCCGGCGTGTCGCCATGCGCCATGAGGCAGATATGCGACATCGTGTGACCGGGGGTGTCGAGGCATTCGAGCTCGACCGTCTTGCCGACCCGGATCACGTCGCCGGCGCCGAGGCCGCGACTCATCTCCGCGATCCGGTCCTTGGCGTTCTTGTGCGCGAGCACCGGGGCGCCGGTCGCCGCCACCATCTGCGGGTTGCCGCCGGTATGATCGCGATGCTCGTGGGTGTTGAGGATCTGGGTGATGGTCCAGCCGCGCGCCTTGGCGGCGGCGAGGCATTTTTCGTGGTCGAGCGGGTCGACCGCCAGCGCCTCGCCGGTCTCGCGGCAGGCGATCAGATAATTGAAGTTGCGGCCGGCGTTCGCGGTCCAGATCTGTTCGACGATCATTGCTCGCCCCTGCGGTGTTGACCTAGGAGAGTGTAGAGGCTCGGCGCGCGTTTCGCCATCCTCGGCAGCTCCGGTCTCGGGAGGACGATCAGCCATGCCGGACGCGATGAACCCGCCGGAGCCCGCGGCGGTGCCGGCGCCGCCGGCTCAGGTCCGGGCGGCGGGAGCACCCGGCACGCCGGGCCTGACCATCGTCGTCGCGGTCGTCCTGGTGGCGGCGCTCTATTTCGGGCGCGAGGTGCTGATCCCGATCACCCTCGCGGTGCTGCTGAGCTTTCTATTGAGCCCACTCGTCGAGCTGCTGCGGCGGGCGTGGCTGGGCCGCATCCTGTCGGTGATTCTCGCGGTGGTCCTGGCGCTCGGCGTCATCCTCGGGCTCGGCACCGCGATCGGCTCTCAGGTGGCGGAGCTGGCCCGCGACATCCCGGAGTACCAGACGACGATCGAGAACAAGATCACCAGGCTGCGCGAGGCCACCGTCGGCAGGCTGTCGGACAAGATCAAGAGCCTGGGCAATCAGGTCTTCGGCGCGGGCTCCACCGTCGCCCCGCCCCAGGCATCCACGCCCGCCCCGGCCAGCGCCGGACCGCAGCCACCACAGCAAAAGCCGGTCCCGGTCGTGGTGACCCAGCCCACCATGTCGGCGCTGGAGATCGGAGAAAAGGTGGTCTCGCCGGTGCTGAGCCCGCTGGCGACGACCGGCATCATCCTGGTCGTGACCATCTTCACCCTGCTGCAAAAGGAGGATTTGCGCGACCGCGCGATCCGGTTGTTCGGATCGAGCGACCTCGAGCGCACGACGGTGGCGCTGAACGACGCCGGGCGGCGGCTCAGCCGCTATTTCCTGACCCAGCTCGGCATCAACACGAGCTTTGGCGTGATCGTCGGCGTCGGCCTCTATTTCATCGGCGTGCCCAACCCGGTGCTGTGGGGCGTGCTCGGCACGTTGCTGCGCTTCATCCCCTATATCGGGTCCTGGATCGCTGCCGCATTGCCGATCGCCCTGGCTGCGGCCGTCGAGCCGGGCTGGTCGATGGTGATCTGGACGGCGGCGCTGTACACCCTCACCGAGCTCACCATGGGTCAGGTGGTGGAACCGCTGGTCTATGGCCACAGCACCGGCCTCTCGCCGCTCGCCGTGATCATCGCCGCGATCTTCTGGACCTGGATCTGGGGCCCGATCGGGCTGATCATTTCGACGCCGCTGACCCTGTGCCTCGTATTGACCGGGCGCTATGTCGAGCGGCTGGAATTTCTCGACGTGCTGCTCGGCGACCGCCCGCCGCTGACCCCGGTCGAGAGCTTTTACCAGCGCATGCTGGCCGACGACCCGGACGAGGCGGAACAGCAGGCCGAGCGCTATCTCGCCGACCGGCCGCTTTCGTCCTACTACGACGAGGTGGCGTTGAAGGGGCTGCAGCTCGCCGCCAACGATGTCGCCCGCGGGACGCTGGCGCCGGCAAAAGTCGAGCACCTCAAGGAATCGATCAACGCGCTGGTTCGTGAGGTTGCCAAATACGGCGATGCCACCCCATCGCGCGCCGAGGAAAACAACACCGTCGCCGGGCCGACGGCCGACCAGAAGACGCTGCCGCAGGAGCCGCCGCCGGCCGGGGACGCATTCGACAAGAGCCGGCTGGCGCCGGAGTGGCAAGGGGATACGCCGGTCCTGTGCATCGCCGGGCGCGGGCCGCTCGACGAGGCGGCGTCGAACATGCTGGCCCAGCTGCTCGGCAAGCATGGGCTCGGCGCGCGCGTAGTGCCGCACGAGGCCGTCTCCCGCGCCAGGATCGATTCCCTCGACCTGCCGCGGGTGGCGATGGTGTGCGTCTCGTATCTCGAAATCACCGGCAACCCGGCTCACCTGCGCTACCTGCTGCAGCGGCTGCGTGCGCGCCTGCCCGAGGCCCCGCTCCTGGTCGGGCTGTGGCCAGCGCGCGACCCGATCCTGACGGACCGAGATCTAGGGCGGACGGTCGGCGCAGATTATTATGTGAGCACGTTGCACGATGCCGTGGAAGCCTGCCTCGCCGCCGCGCACCAGGCGCCCCGGCCGCCGCCGCGGCGCGCGGCCCTGGCGCGTCAAGCCGGTTCCGACTGATCGCGCCGGCGCGCGCGGGTCGGTGCTGTCGCCGGACTGCGCTGCGACGGGAGCTGCGCGATCTCCGGGCTGCGGCAATTTTACCCCGCAAGCTTTCCAGCAGCGGGGATACGGGGTTGGGGCTGCGTCGTAATTGACTGCAATGCTTAACCTCCCGGTGATGCCTTTTGGACGCCGGTTTTTTAGCTTGCGGGGATGCGGCCAAAGTTTCGCGTCGTAGTCATTACCGGGGCTTCCAGCGGGCTTGGCGCCGCTTTGGCTGAGGCTTATGCCGGGCCGGAGACGAAGCTGGGACTGTTGGGGCGCGATCGCGAACGGCTGGCGGCGAGCGCCGATGCCTGCGAAGCCAAGGGGGCGAGCGTGCGGATGGCGGCGATCGATGTGGCCGACGCGCCGGCGATGGCCTCCTGGCTGACCGGTTTCGATCGCGATTATCCGGTCGATCTTTTGGTCGCCAACGCCGGCACTTCGGCCGGGCCGGACTACGAGAGCCCCTCCGAGGGCACGGAGAGCGCGGCGCGGCAAATTCGAGTGAACCTGCTCGGCGCGATCAACACGGTCGAGCCGCTGCTGCCGGGCCTGTGCGCGCGCGGCCACGGCCACATCGCTCTGGTGGCCTCGATCGCGGCCTATCGCGGGCTTCCGTACAGTCCGGGTTATTGTGCCAGCAAAGCCGGGCTGCGCGCCTATGCCGAGGCGCTGCGGCCACGCCTGGCGCCGCGCGGCATCAGCGTCACCAGCGTGTGCCCGGGATTTTTCGATTCGCCGATGACCGACCGGTTCGACGGGCCGACCCCGTTTTTGCGCGAGGGCGGCAGTGCCGCGCGGATCGTCAAGCGCGGCATCGATCGCGGTCGAAGGCGGGTGGCCTTTCCGTGGCCGCTGGTGCTCGGTCTGCAGTTCTGCGACATCGCTCCGGCCTTTATCGGCGACGCGATCCTGCGCCGCTTTCGCTTTCAGATCCGCCCGGGCTGACCGGGATGAGCGCAACATTGGAGCTGGCCGTCGGCGCCGGGCTGGCCCTGGCGGCATGGCTCATCCCGCGCCGGGTCGCGGGCGCCGGCATCGGCAGCCTGCCGGCGGTCCTGCTCGATCTCGCGTCGGTGCTGCTGGCCGCCGGTCTGCTGCTGATTGCCACCGGGCGGCCGGTGTTTTCCGGCCTCGTCCTCCTCTCGCTCGGCGCCGGGTTCGCGCTCGCCGATCAGACCAAGCGCGAGGCGGTGCGCGAACCGGTGGTGTTTTCGGACATGTCCGAGCTGCCGCATGTCTTTACTCATCCGCAGCTCTATCTGCCGTTTGCGGGGCCGCGCCTGGTCGTCGGCGGGGCGCTCGCGACGCTCGCTGTCGGCGTCGCGCTGCTCTGTTTCGAACCGCCTTTATGGGCCGCCGGTCCCGTATTGGTCGCGCTCGCATGGCTCGGTGTCTGCGCCGCCGCGTGGGGAATATCGCGGCAGCCGTTGCTCGGCGCGGCGGCGGCCATGCTGCGGCGGCTCGAGCCGATCGGTGAGCCGTTCGCCGACACGGCAAGGCTCGGCCCGTTCACCACGCTGCTCGTTTACGGCGTTATCGCCCGTTCCGAGCGCGCCGCCCGCCATGCCCGATACGCGGTGTTGCCGGCCCCGGCGTTGGCCGGCGCCGCCCCGGCGGTGCCGCTCGTGCTGGTGCAATGCGAATCGTTTTTCGATGCGCGCCGCTTATCGCCTTCCGTGCCGCACGATCTGCTGCCCGGCCTCGACGCCTGCCGGGAAGGGGGAGCGACGTTCGGCCGGCTCGATGTCGCCGGCTGGGGCGCCAACACGATGCGCGCCGAGTTCGCGGTACTGACCGGTATCCCCGATCAGGATTTGGGCTATGACCGGTTCAACCCCTACCACGCCTTTGCCCGCACGCCGATCGCCTCGCTCGCCTGGCGGCTGCGCGCCGAAGGCTACCAAACGGTGTGCCTGCACCCGTTCGACCGCGGCTTCTTCCGCCGCGATCAGACCATTCCGGCGCTCGGCTTCGAGCGGTTTCTCGGCCGCGATACCCTGGGGGGATCGAGCCGGCCGCCCTATTGCTCCGACTCCGACCTCGCTTATTGGGTGCTGCGTGTGCTGGCCGAGTCCGGGCCGCGCACCTTCGTCTTCGCCATCACGATGGGCAATCACGGTCCGTGGCTCGCATCCGGGCCGGCGATCGATCCGGATCTGCGGCGGCGCTTCGATCCGGCGGGCCTGCCGCAGGGCGGCCCCTTGCTGCGCTATCTCGACGGGCTGGCGCGGTCGGACGCGATGCTGCAGATTTTGCTCGAAGGCTTGGGGCCGGGTCGGCAGGACTGCCTGTTCGGCTTTTACGGCGACCATGTGCCGAGCCTGCCGCATGCGTTTCGCCATTTCGGCTTCGACGAATGGGCGAGCGACTATGTGTTGTTGGACGGCGCCGCGCGGCGCGCGCATCGGCTCGACCTGCCGGCGCATCGTCTGCCCCAGATGATTCTCGACCGGCTGGAGCAGAGAGGTGCCATCGAGGGGAACAGAAGAAGCCCGGCGCTCGGCGCGGCTTGACACCGCCGGCCGCCTGCGGAGAACATCCGTCGCCTGCGAGGAACATTCGGGGCAACATGGCGGCGGCGCGGGATGTCAGCGATGGATCTGCAAGGACGAACCGTCATCGTCACCGGCGGCGCCTCGGGCATCGGCAGAGCAACGGCGCTGTTGTTGGCCGCAGAAGGCGCCAAGGTGTTTATCGGCGACATCGACGAAGAGGGCGGACGGACGGCAGCGGCCCAGGGCGGCTCGGACGGGGGGGCTGTCGACTATCTGCCGCTCGACCTGACCGTCAAAACCTCGGTCGACGATTTTGTCGCGGCGGCGCATCGGCGGGCGGGCCGGGTCGACGGCCTGGTCAACGCCGCCGGCTGGGACCAGATCCAGCCGTTTCTCGAAAACCCCCCGGAAATGTGGGACCGCATCATCGCCATCAATCTGATGGGGGCGATCAGGCTGACCCGTGGGGTGCTGCCGCCGATGGTCGAGGCCAGGGTCGGCAAGATCGTCAACATCTCGAGCGATGCCGGGCGGGTCGGCAGCACCGGCGAGACCGTCTATGCCGCAGCCAAGGGCGGGCTGATCGCCTTTACCAAATCGCTGGCTCGCGAGCTCGCGCGCTATCGCATCAATGTCAATTGCGTGTGCCCCGGCCCGACCGACACGCCACTGTTTCAGCGCCAGCCGGAACGGATGAGAGAGGCGCTGACCCGCGCCATCCCGTTCCGCCGGATCGCCCAGCCGATCGAGATCGCGCAGGCGGTCCTGTTCTTTTTGAGCGGGCGATCGGACTATATCACCGGCCAGGTCTTGAGCGTCAGCGGCGGGCTGACCATGGCTGATTGACGCAAGAGGAGGAACAATTCATGCCGAGCTATGCAGCGAGGATACTGGCCGCGACGCTGATGCTGGCAGCCGCCGGAACCGTCTCGGCGCAGACGATGCCGCAGAACAACCCGGCAGCCGAGGCGAATGTCAAGCAGAGCGAGCATTATTCGCAGGTGGTGCACGGCAACAAGTCGTTCCGCGCCAAGCGCATGCAGGAGGAGTGCGGGCCGATCACCGATCCGCAGCTGCACGCGCAGTGCCTCGCCTCGTTCAACAGCGAGGGCGCACCGCAACATTGAGGATTCTTCGACGGAGGGAGCACCCATGCCCAATACTGCACCCGGCTTCGCCAGCAACCCCGAGCACCGGGTCGATCTCGTGCCCGACCAGCGGCGCATCAAGATCGTCTTCGCCGGAACCACGATCGCCGACAGCGCCGCGACGTTGCGGGTCGAAGAGACCGGCCACGGCCCGGTGCACTACTTTCCGGAAAAGGACGTCCGGCTCGACCTGATGCGCCGGACGGACCATCACAGCCGTTGCCCGTTCAAGGGCGAAGCGTCGTACTGGACGATCGAGGTGTCGGCCGGCGGCGAAACCCGGCGATCGGAAAACGCCGTCTGGGGCTATCTTACTCCTTACGACGAGGTGGCCGGGATCGCCGGATATTACGCGTTCTATCCTAATCGGGTCGATTCGATCGCCGCGGTCTGAGCGGCCGGCCCCGATGCACCTGACCCAGAATTGGGAGATCCGCAAGCCGGGAGCCTCGTCCAAGGGCGGCATCGTCGCCGCGCAAAGCCGCACCGCCGCTGTTGTCGGCGCCGAAATCTTGGCGATGGGCGGGACCGCGGTCGATGCCGCCGTGGCGACGGCGCTGGCCCTGGCCGCGGTCGAGCCGTGGAACAGCGGGCTCGGGGCGATCGGTTTCATGGTCGTGCACCGCGCCGGCGCGAGCCATGCCGAGGCCGTCGATTTCGGCCCAGTGGCGCCGCGCAGCCTCGACCCCGCCGCCTATCCGCTGACCGGCGCCAGCAAGACCGAGCTGTTCACCTGGCCGCAGGTCGAGGGCGACCGCAACATCCACGGCCCGCTCGCTTTCGCGATCCCGAGCGCGGTGCGCGGCTACGCGGCGGCGGTCGAGCGCTTCGGCCGTATGCCGTGGGGCGAATTGGCGGCACCGGCAGCGGCATTGGCGCGCCAGGGCTTGCCGGTCGACTGGTTCACCACCGTCAAGGTCGCAGCAGCGGCGGCGGAATTGCGGCTCTACGACGAGAGCCGGCGGGTGTGGCTGCCCGACGGCCTGCCGCCGGTCTGCCCGCCCGAACATGACGGCGTTAACCTGCACCTCGGGCGTCTCGCCGCCACGCTGGAGGGCCTCGCCGCCGTCGGACCCGATGATTTCTACGAGGGCGAGATCGCTCGCTCAATCGCGGCCGATGTGCGCGCCGCCGGCGGCGTGCTGTCGGCCGAGGATCTCGCCGGCTGTCGCGCGCGGGTCATGCCGGCGCTTGCCATTCCCTATCGCGGCGCGACCCTGCAATCGGCGCCGGGAATGACCGCCGGCCCAACCCTGGCCTCTGTTCTCGAACGGCTCGCGCGCCAGCGTTTCGGCGCGAAGTCCCGACGCCGCCTATTTCGCTGCCGTCATCGACGCAGTGGGCGAAGCCTATGCCGACCGGCTCGAGCACGCCGGCGATGCCGAGACCGGCATGCCGACCTCGACCTCGCACATTACCGCGATCGACCGCGAGGGCACGATCGCAGCACTGACCACAACCCTGCTGTCGAGCTTTGGCAGCCGCTATGTGCTTCCCGGCACTGGCATTTTGATGAACAACGGCATCATGTGGTTCGACCCGCGCCCCGGCCGGGCGAATTCGATCGGGCCCGGCAAACGCGCGCTGACCAACATGTGCCCGGTCGTCGCCCTGCGGGACGGACGGCCGTGGTTCGGCGCCGGCGCCTCGGGCGGACGGCGCATCCTCGCCGCGGTATTGCAGATGGCGAGTTTTGTCATCGATTTCGGCATGGACCCGCAGACGGCCGCGCACCACCCACGCATCGATGTCAGCGGCGGCGAGCGGTTCGGCATCGACTGCCGCCTGCCCGCGGCGATGGTCGAGCGTCTTTCGGCCTTGCCCGGCGCCACCGTGGTCGAGCACGGCGTGTTCCCGAGCCGCTTCGCCTGCCCCAACCTGGTGCTGCGCGATGCCGACGGTGTGAATCACGGCATCTCCGACGTGATGTCCCCCTGGTCCGCCGCAATCGCCGAACCCGGCTGAGTGGTTTGTCATTCCGGGGGCGGGCGCAGCCCGCGAGCCCGGAACTCATGCACACCGGCTTCGATGGAGTGCGCGGCAGTGGCTAGTGCGCACTCTTTTGTCGGTGTTCATAGGTTCCGGGCCCGACTTTCGCCTACGTCCCGGAATGACCAGGGTCGGAGCTTACGCCGCGTCGTGAAAGATGATGCCGAGGGTGCAGCGCTCGCCGCTGCGGATGCGGCTGACGCCGTGGCGCATGGTCACGCGATGGGGGCCGCGGGCGCCCTCGACCGGGCGGTGGTGCACCGGGAAGATCACCGCCTCACCCTGCCGCAATGGCACGACCTCGCCGCGCGACTGCATCCGCGGCCGCTGCTCGACCAGCAGGAACTCGCCGCCGGTAAACTCCTCCGCCGGGTCGCTGAGCAAAACTGTCAGCTGCAGCGGAAAGACCAGCGCGCCGTAGAGGTCCTGGTGCAGGCAGTTGTAGTCGCCGGCGCCATATTTGAGGATGAGCGGCGTCGGACGTTCTTGTCCCGCTCGATGGCACAGGTCGAGATAGGCGTCGAGAGCCGGCGGAAACCGCCCCTCGTCGCGCAGCCGCTCGCACCAGCGATTGGCGATCGGCGCCAGATGCGGATAGATCGCCCGGCGCAATGCCTCGACCACGCCGGGCAGCGGATAGCGCAAATATTTGTACTCGCCGCTGCCATAACCGTGGCGCTGCATCACGACCCGGCTGCGGAAAACCCTGTCGTCGCCGTATAGGGCGGCGAGCCTGCAACATTCCGCGGCATCGAGCAGCGCCGGCAGGGTGGCGTAGCCGCGCTCGTCGAGCGAGGCCGCCACCGCCGGCCAATCGAAGGCGGCGACGCGCTCGGCCGCCGCCTCAGGCGGCTGCATCTGCATCTGCCGCCGCCGCCGCACGTTCGCGCTCGAGCAGGGCCCGCTTGCGCTCCACGCCCCAGCGATAGCCGGCGAGATCGCCATCCTCGCGGATCACCCGGTGGCACGGCACGATCAGCGCAAGGTTGTTCGCCGCGCAAGCCTGCGCCACCGCGCGCACCGCCGTCGGTTGACCGAGCGCCCGCGCGATCTCGGAATAGCTCATGGTCCGGCCGAGCGGGATCTTTTGCAAGGCGCGCCACACCCGCGCCTGAAACGCGGTGCCGCGGATGTCGAGCGGCAGGTCGAGTGCCTGGCCGGGGTCGGTGATCACCCGCACCACCCGGTCGGCCCAATCCTTCAGCCCCTGATCTTCGGCCACCACCAAGGCCGCCGGAAAGCGCTGCCGGACCATCGCGACAAGGCCTTCGCGGTCGTCCCCGAGTGCGGTCATGCACAGCCCGCGCGTCGTGGCGGCGACCAATGCCCAGCCGAGCGGCGTCGCCACCGTCACGAAGCGGACCGTCTCGCCGTCGCCGCCGCGCCGCCGCGCCGCCGGGGTCATACCGAGTGCGGCGGGTGCGGCCTCGTAGGCGCGCGAGCTCGACCCGAACCCCGCGGCATAGATCGCTTGGGTGACCTTTTCTCCGGCATCGAGCCGCTGGGCCAACCGGCCGAGCCGGTGGGTCCGGGCGTAGTCGCGCGGGGTGGCGCCGGTGACCTGCTTGAACACCCGGTGAAAATGAAACCGGCTGATCGCCGCCGCGTCGGCGAGTTGCGCCAGGCTCGGCATCGTCTCGCTGATCCGCAGCAGCGCACACGCCTTCTCGATCGCCGCGAGGTGCCGCGAAGCGGTCGAGGCGTCGGTTGGGCGGCAGCGCTTGCACGCCCGCAACCCGGCCGCCTCGGCCTCGGCGATGGTTGCGAAGAACGCCGTGTTGGCGCGCAACGGCCGGCGCGACGGGCAGCCCGGCCGGCAATAGACGCCGGTCGTCCGCACCCCGTAGAAAAAGCTGCCGTCGGCGCCGGCGTCGCGGCTCTCCGACCGCCGCCCAGCACTTGTCGAAATCGAGCATCGTCATCTCCTGCCCATCATCCATGGGTGGAAGATGGCGCGGAGGCCAGCCGGGCGCTATCCGCCGCTTGCTTTCTAATTCCCCCGCTTACTGGCCGCCGTTGACGTAGCGCTTCGGCAGCATCGCGTGGATGCCCTTGTTGCCGTCGACCAGCTGGGTCACCCGCATGTCAACGGCGAGGCTGCAGAACATATAGGCGTCCTCGCGCCCGAGACCCATGCGCTCGCCGATCAGGATGATCATCTGGCGCAGTGCTGTCTTGGCGGCGTCGTCGAGGTCCTCGTCAAAGCCCATCGTGATCCAATGCGTCGGGGTTTCGGCGCGCGGCAGGTCGATCGGCATGTCCCGGCGCAAGCTGAGGCGAAAGGTGCCGGTCAATGCGGTTTCGAGCGCGGTCACGCAGACCTCGCCGTCGCCCTGCACACCGTGGCCGTCGCCGGCCGAAAACAGCGCGCCCGGGTTCCATACCGGCAGAAAGAGCGTGGTGCCGGCAGTCAATTCCTTAAGATCCATGTTGCCGCCGAATTCGCGCGGCACGATCGAGGTGACTGCACCATAAGCTGGCGGCGGCGCCACCCCCATGACCCCGAAAAACGGTGCCAGCTCGATCTCCGCACCCCACGGCACGGTGGCGATGCCGCGCTGGCGGTCGATCGCGGTGTGCCAGGTGCGGCGCACCGGGAAATCCTCGGGCAAGGTCCCGGAAAGCGGGCGAATCCGGGTGTAGCCCCAATTCTGCCGCGGATCGATCGCCAGGATCTCGATGGCGAGCGTATCGCCGGGCTCGGCGCCGTCGACCGCGATCGGGCCGGTCAGAATATGCGCGCCGAGCCGCGGCTCGATCGCCGCATGGATTTCCTTGTGCTCGGGCAGGATGTCGAAGCGGCCATCCGATGGCAGCACGTCGGGTCCGCCCGAGACGCTGTCGATGGTCACGGTATCGCCCGAGGCGACGGTCAGCACCGGACTCAAGCCGGCATCGAAAAACCCCCAGTGGCAGGTTTCCGGGCTGGCCCGCAAGACGTGATGCTGCGACATCGGCAAACTCCTCGTTCCGGCTCGATCGGCGATCTTAACCTTGCTCCAGGTCGTCCGCATAATGTTCATCGTCGTCGCACCGGCAGCCGGGTCGACCGCTTCCCGCACCGGGAGCTGGGCGGACGCCGCGAATGCGGCTAGATTGCCGCGCCGCGATGATCAGCACGCTCGACACGCATGAGCTCGTCAAGGACCTGAAGGCCTCGGGCTTTACCGACGCACAGGCGGAGGCGATCACGCGCGCGGTGCGGCTGGCCCAAGATTTCGATGCTTCAAACCTCGCGACCAAGACCGACATTGCCGATTTGCGGCGCGAGATCGCCGAGGTCGAGCTGCGTCTGATCAAATGGGTGATCGGGGTCGGTGTCGCTGCGGCGCTGGCCGTAGGCGGGATGATATGGACGGCGACGCAAATCCTGCTGCATGCGCATCCCTAGCCGGTTCCTCAGAACCCTTCGGTTTCTCCGAGCAGCTGCCGCTACTCGCGGCGGAAGGTCACCACCAGCACATCGCGATAGGCCGGCAATAACGGGTCGAGCGGCTCGACCGCGGTGACGCCGTGAAACACCCGGCTGTCGTCGACCAGGGCTGAGTCGAGCGGCTCCGTCAAGGTAAAGCTGCCGAGCGGATGCTTGGCAAGGTCGTAGATCGTAGTCTCGCCGCTCGCGATGTTCTCGCGCCGCACCATCAGCACCAGGACCCAATCGACCCCGTCGCGGTGCATGCCCTCCGGGGTCGGGCGCCCCTCCTGGCCGCGGCGCGCCTCGATCCGGAACTGATGCAATTCGACATGCCAAGCCTCGGGACGGACCGCTGGCGGCGTCATCCGGTCGAACAATTCGTGGCTCGTACGAAGGATCGCTCTCAGCGCCGGATGGTGCGCGGCGGCCTCGGTCACCGGCTCGAACCAGCGCTCGATGCCGCCGTTGAGCGGATTGTAGTCCTGGCTCTGATAATGCGGCTGGTGCGGTTTGCGCATGATGCCAGCCGGATTCGCGCGGAAGGCGGCGAAGCGGCGGCGGCGATAGCGCCCGCCATCGGCCATATAGGCGTCAACGCCGAGATCGTTCCAGCTGGCGGCGAACGCGTCCCAGTCGCGCAATTCGGCCTCGCCCAACAGCGCGCGCATCTGCGGCGCCCGGACAAAGGCGAACCCGTCCCGTTCGATCGCGCCGGCGAGTTGGCCCAGCGAACCGCTCATCGCCCCTCCCTCACAATACCGCTTCGGCGACGATGCGCAACGCCGCGAGGTCGGCGCCGGCCAGCACCAGGGAGCCCACCTGGTGGTCTGCGGCGATTTCTTTCCAGGCCTGCAGCCGGTCGCGGATATGTTCTTTCGGCCCGATCAGCGAGGTCTCGTCGATCAGCGCGTCGGGCACCGCCGCCTCGGCCTCCTTGCGCCTGCCGGCGAGATAGTCGTCCTGGATCGTTCCGGCCGCCGCCTCATAGCCCATGCGTTTCGCCAAATCGTTGTAGAAATTCTTCGATCGCGCGCCCATGCCGCCGATATACAGCGCCAGATTGGGCCGGATCGCGTCTCTGCAAGCTGCCAAATCATCGCCGATCGCAACCCGTACATAGGGAGCGAGATCGAAATCGGCGAGGCTCTTGCCGCCTCCGGCCTTGGCCATGCCCTCGAGCACCGGGCCGGTGATCGCCGCCGCCTTTTCGGGCGACATGAAAAACGGCAGGGTCCCGTCCGCGACCTCGCCGGCGGTGCGCAGCCCGGCCGGGGCCACCGCTGCGGTGTAGATCTTCAGGCTCGGGTCGCCATGTACGATGCTTCTGAGCGGCTTGCCGAGCCCGGTCGAGCCCGGCCCGGTGTAAGGGATCTGGTAATGCTCGCCGGCGAATTCGAGCGGCGCCTTGCGCTCGAGGATCCGGCGGATAATCGCGATGTATTCGCGGGTGCGGGTGAGCGGCTTGCCGAACAACACGCCATGCCAGCCCTCGACCACCTGCGGCCCCGACGGCCCGATGCCGCACAGGAAACGGTTGCCCGACAATGCCTGCAAGGTCATCGCGGTCATCGCCGCGCAGGCCGGGGTGCGGGCAGCCATCTGCATGATGCTGGTGCCGGCCTTGATGCGCGTTGTCTGAGCCAAGACCCAGGCGACCGGCGACACCGCGTCGGTGCCATAGGCCTCGCCGCACCACACCGCCTCATAGCCGAGGCGTTCCGCCTCGGCCACCAGACCCATGTCGATTCCGGCGGTAGGGGAGACCCTGAGCGCGATCGCCAATTGCATCGTCCGCCTCCAAGCTGACGGGCGGTCGTTCCGCCGCGCTGCGAAGCGTCGTGGCCAGTGTCCGGGCTGCGGAACGACGCCGGTCGGCCTGTCTTCGCACGCTCGACGAGCGGAATCCAGGGTTCGAACCGTCGCCCGGGTTCAAGCTGCGGATCGGCCCGAAGATTGTCCCTCGCCGGGGGACGCTTGCAGGCCTCGATGCAGCTGCTGCACACGCACCCGTAGCTGCCGGTGCGACTCAACCTTGCACGACGGGAGAAGCGGGAAAATGGCGACGGTCATCAGAGCACGACAGAACTCGCACGCCGGTCGCCGGTTGTGCCACAATCGCCGGACACCGCGGACCGAGGAGGGTTACCTATGAAAGTCGCCAACGCCGTCGCCGAAATCCTCAAGCGCGAAGGGATCGAGTTTCTGATCGGCTACCCGGTGAACCCGATCATCGAGGCTGCCGCGGAGGCCGACATCCGCACCATCATGGTGCGCCAGGAGCGGATCGGACTGCACATGTGCGACGCGATCGCGAAGGTCACCTCGGGCGACCGGATCGGCGTCTTTGCCATGCAGCACGGCCCCGGCACCGAGAACGCCTTTGGCGGGGTCGCCCAATCCTGGGGGGATTCCTGCCCGGTCGTCGTGCTGCCGGCGGGCTACGCGCGCAATATCAACCAGGTGCGCCCCAACTTCAACGCCGCGCTCAACTATAGGAACGTCACCAAATGGTGCGAGCAGGTGACGGTGGCCGACGCCACGGTCGAAGCGTTGCGCCGCGCCTTTACCCAAGTCAAGAACGGGCGGCCGGGGCCGGTGCTGATCGAATTCCCCTCCGACCTCTTGCGCGAAGAGATCAGCGGGCCGCTCGACTACCAGAAAACCCCACGGCTGAAGAGCGGTCCCGACCCGCGCTCGGTTTCCGAAATCGCTGCGGCCCTGGTCGCAGCCCAGCGCCCGGTCGTCGTCGCCGGCCAGGGCGTCCACTACGCCAAGGCGTGGAAGCAATTGCAGCAACTGGCCGAATTACTTGAAGCGCCGGTCATGACCACCCTGCCGGGCAAGAGCGCCTTTCCCGAGGCGCATCCCTTGGCCTTGGGCTCGGGCGGTATCGGCATCTCGAAGCAGCTGCACACCTTCCTGCAAAATGCCGATCTGGTGTTCGGCATCGGCTGCAGCTTTACCCGGTCGAGCTTTGCCACCGCGATGCCCAAGGGCAAGCGCATCGTCCATGCCACGCTCGACTCGACCGACATCAACAAGGACGTGCCGACCGAGCTGGCCGCGGTCGGCGATGCCGGGCTGACCCTCGACGCGCTGCTCGAGGAAGTGAAGGACCGGCTGCACGGCAGGACCCGCGACCGGGCGCCTGCCGTCACCCGCGAAATCCGCTCGCTGAAGGAAGAGTGGATGGGCCAGTGGATGCCGCGGCTGACGCAGAACACCACGCCCCTGTCGCCCTATCGCGTGATCTGGGAATTGCTGCACACCGTCGACGTCAAGAACACGATCATCACCCACGACGCCGGCAGCCCGCGCGACCAGCTGTCGCCGTTCTGGGTCAGCGAAGTCCCGCTTTCCTATATCGGCTGGGGCAAGACCACCCAGCTCGGCTATGGGCTGGGGATCGCGATGGGTGCCAAGTTGGCCAAGCCCGACAAATTGTGCATCAACGTCTGGGGCGATGCCGCGATCGGCTTTACCGGCATGGATTTCGAGACCGCGGTGCGCGAGCGGATTCCGATCCTGTCGATCCTCTTGAACAACTTCTCGATGGCGATCGAATTGAAGGTGATGCCGGTCGCGACCGAAAAATACCGCTCGACCGACATCAGCGGCCACTACGCCGATTTCGCCAAGGCGCTGGGAGGCTATGGCGAGCGGGTGACCGAGCCCGGCGAGATCCAGGCCGCGATCCGGCGCGGCATCGAGAAGACCCGCGAGGGCACTCCGGCGCTGCTCGAATTCATCACCGAAAAGGCGGTCGACGTCTCGCGCTTCGGGTAGGCGCCCCTCGCCTGCCCTGCCCCCTCCCATTCCCTCTCCCGCACGCGGGGGAGGGTAAGGGTTGGCCGGGTCTCCTCTCTCCCGTAACGCAATGCGGCGGAGAAAAGCCATCACGGCGCCGCGCCGATTTGCCGGCCGGGGCAGTGACCTCTAAAGAGCCCGCGAGGGATGGAAACGCCAATGCCCGTCACTGTGCTCTACCCCGAAGACCGCCAGATCCCGGACCTCGGCCTGGAGCAGGAGATCTTCGGCTCCGAGGTGCGAATTGTCCGCCGCACCAAAAAGGCGCTCGCCGAACTCGACCCCGCGGATTGCGCCGAGGCCGACGGGCTGATGATCATGCGCCACGCGGTCTCGGCCGCCGACATTGCCCGCTTCCCGCGGCTGCGAGCGATCGTGCGCATGGGGGTCGGCTACGACAAGATCGACCGGCCGGCGGCGGCGGCGCGCAATATCCTCGTGTGCAACGTGCCGGATTACGGCACGACCGAGGTCGCCGACCACGCGATGGCTCTGGTGCTGGCCTTGCGCCGCGGCGTCGTGCTCTATCACGAACGGCTGCGGTCGAACCCGCCGGCCGCCTGGGGTGCGGTCAAGAACGACCTGATCCGGCGGCTCGGGGTGCAGACCTTCGGCATTCTCGGGCTTGGCCGCATCGGCACCGCGGTGGCGTTGCGCGCCCGCGCTTTCGGGTTTCGGGTGGTGTTCTACGATCCCTATCTGCCGAACGGCGCCGATTTGGCGCTCGGTATCAGTCGCGCCGCGACTCTCGAAGACCTGCTGCGCCAGACCGACACCCTCTCGGTTCACGCGCCGCTGACCCCCGAGACCCGAGGGATGCTCGGCCACGACCAGCTTTCGCTGCTGCGGCCGGAGGCGGTCGTGGTCAACGCCGCGCGCGGGCCGATCGTCGACCTCGGCGCCTTGCTGGGCTTACTGCGCGACGGGCATATCGCTGCCGCCGGGCTCGATGTGCTGCCGGTCGAGCCGCCGGTCGATCCGGTCCCGGAGATCCTGTGCGCCTACCGCAAGCGCGAGGCCGGGCTCGAAGGGCGCCTGGTGATCACCCCGCACGCCGCCTGGTTCACCCCCGAATTGGAGCACGACACCCGCGTCAAATCGGCTGAAACGATGCGCGCCGCGCTCCTGACCAATCGCCCACAGAACGTGATCACGCCGGAGATGTATTAGAGGATTATCCGATCAAGTCGCACCATCCTCGTCGCCCCCGCGCAAGCGGGGGGCCAGGCCTGCCCCTGGCTTGAACAGGGGGCAACCGTACAGTCGCTGGCCCCTGGGTTCCCGCTTTCGCGGGAATGACGGTTCAATAGTTCAATATGATCGGAAAGCGCTCTAGCCGCCGCGGCCGTTACTTCTTCCGCGCCGCCAGGGTGACGCCCTGACGTTTCATCTGCTCGACGACGCTCTCGGCGCCGGCATCGCCGGCAGCGGCGAGTTCGGCGGTCTTGCCGGCTAGGATCTGCAGCTGCCGGCGCAGCTTGACCGCCTGCTTTATCGTCGGCTCCTGCGAGCGGCTGAGCTCCGCCAGCGCGCCGCGGTCGTGGATCGCCTGGCTGGTCTCGAACGCCATCAACACGAACAGAGTCAGGACGACCAGGATCAGCGGCGCCGGCAGCCCGTTCCGATTCCAACCGCCGCCCGGCCCGAGCGCCATCCTCACTTCCCCGATTGAGCCGGCGCCCCGGACCCCGACGGGATGATTTTTTCCGATGGCGCGCCGGTCGTGGGATCGATCGCGATCCCGTTCTGCGTCAGCAAGCTGCGCAGCTTGTCATCCTTGCCGCTGACGGCGGCCCTGGCGATCGCCTGGACCAGTGCATTGTTGACGCGGCTGAACTCGATGCTCTGGTCGATGAATTGCTGGCGCTGATTGATTTTGGCCTGGACCGAGCGGTTCTGCTGCACCAGAAACATGTAGACGACCAGCAGAACCAGGGTGATCCCGGACAGCGCCAGAGTGACCCGATAGACCCATCCGTCCGCCCGCATCCGCCCGGCCCCGCACCACCGCCCCGCCGCCACCCGCGGACCACAGAGGATAACATGCCAACGCTCGGGGCGAGCAACGCGATGCCGGGGTAATGTCTCGGGTGCGCCCGCCCGCGTTCTCGCGATCGAGACAGCCAGTTCGTTGCCCTCACCCGCTCGCGCCGTCACTCCCCCGCAGCTGCGGGAGAGAGTGACGCTCCCGTCCTCGCCGCCGTGCGCGGCTCAGGGCGAGGCGTGGCCCATGAAGATCTGTGGGATCGGCTGGCCCCACGGACCGCCGCCGCCGGCGCCGCGCTCCAGGCGATTGGGCGGGGTGCCGGCGTTCAACACGTCGGTGTCGGCCCAGTGCTCGTGCACCCGGCCCCACGGGTCGGCCCAGTAATCGAACAGCTGGCTGCCGATCAGATGGCGGCCGATGCCCCACATATGCTGATAGCCCTTCTTCTCCAGCTGCTCGTGGCCGGCCATCACGTCGTCGATATCGGCGGCCTCATAGGACAGGTGGTTGAGGCCGCTCTTGTCGCCGCGAATGCAGAAAAAGGCGTGGTGATCGACATAATCGTCGCCGCGGTCGAGCCGGTTGAACGAGCCCACCACGTTGTTCGGGTCGCCGGCATAAAATTCGTCCGAGCAGCGGAAGCCCAGCATCTCGCGATACCAGCCGAGCGTCTTCTCGAAATTCTTGCTCATCACCACAAAATGGCCGAGCCGCTTGATATGCGACGGGCCCGGATCGACGCGAAACAGCTCGCCCTTGCGGCGGTACTTGTCATCGCCGGAATTGACTTTCGGGCGCTTCAACGGGATCGGGTCGAGCATCTGCATGCCGTGAACCACCTCGACCTGATAGCCGTCGGGGTCGGTCAGCCGCACCCGCTTGCCGGCGCCCGGCTCGTCGATGTCCTCAATCTTCGAGGCGCCGGGGGCGCGCGACACCCGTTCGAGATCGTCCATGCCGGCGGCATGGACCGCGATCCCGACATAGCGCGGCTCGCCCAATTCGGTCACATGGAGGTGGTGCGGCGCGTCGGTGCCGCGCATGTAGAGCGCATTCTTGGTGCGATCGGCGCGCACCATGCCGAAATCGGTCAGGAATTCTTCCTGGCGGTCGAGGTCGGGCGAGCGCAGCCGCCCATAGGCGAGATCGTATGCTTTGATCACCGGCATGAGGTCATCCTCCCAAGACATGGCGTCGAAAGATTTTAAGGTATTTCGCCGGCCCGCGCGACTCCTCAATCGAACCGCCGCTCTGCCGCTCGGGTCGAGACGTTGTGTGATGACGAGCCTTTCCGTGCGGGCGTCTACGAGCCGACCGACGCCAGCCGCCAGTGGATGAGTTCTGACGGACAGCACCCGGCTTTCCCCCACACCGGCGAAGGCCGGCGCCCACGGCAGGGATGGGTCCCGGCCTGGGCCGGGATGGCAGCGCCAACGGAGGCAAGGGTCAGATTCGGACCACTCTCATGTCCGCCAATGCGAGCAGCAGGCAGCGAGTTGGTGGCTTTCTTTCAAGCGCTTGTTTCGGGCTGTGCCGGGTCGCCGGTCCGTGCCGAATCAAGGCAGGGGCGGGCGACGGTCGCGTTCCGGGGCGATTTCGTCGATTGCCCGAGCGAGGGCTATGTCGCGCTCGCTCAGCCCATCGACATCATGGGTCGCCAGCATGATTTCGACTCGATTGTAGACATTGAACAGTTCGGGGTGGTGATCCATCTTCTCGGCCAACAGTGCGATTCGCGAGATGAAGCCCCAGGCTTCCGAGAAATTGCCGAAATGATAGCTCTTGCGGATCGCATCGCGATCGGCCACCTCAACCCAGCCGTGGAGTTGCAAGAGTGCGGCATGCCGCGCCGCTCCGACCAGCTTCTCGACCATGTCGCTCTCCCTTTCCCGCCGCCTCACGCTGAATTGCGCGCTGGCGGGGCCGAAATCAAGCGCCGGGTGACCGCATGAGGGGGCTGGCGGCGCCGACCCTCGCCGATATCGAGGAGCTGGCGAACCGGGCGCTGGCCACGATCCCGCGCCGCCTCAAGCGTCATCTCGGCGGGGTGGTGATCCGGGTCGAGGATTTTCCGGACGAAGAGACCGAACGGGCGATGAGCCTCGACAGCCCGTTCGACATTCTCGGCCTGTATCGCGGCGTTGCCCTGCCGCACAAAAGCGTCAGCGACCCGCATCCGCATATGGACATGATCTTTCTTTACCGCCGGCCGATCCTCGAATATTGGTGCGAGACCGGTGAAGACCTCGGCCATCTGGTGCGCCACGTGCTGGTCCACGAGATCGGCCATCATTTCGGCTTCAGCGACGCCGACATGGCGCGGATCGAGGCATCCTCGGACTGAGCCCTTCGGACGGGTTGCGCCGCCTCACACGCCCTCCGGGCGGCTGTCGCAATGGTCGCATCCTCGGGTGCCAGGCGCAATAGTCGCTCCGCCGCGCGCGCCATGGTCATGGGATCGGTCGCCGGTATCTCGCCGAATGCAGGTTTTTGCTGCCGTCGGCGCAGCATTGCGTTGCCGACGGCGTTAGCCAGACCGGAGGCGCCGACGATCGGCGTCAGGGAAGGCTGGAGGGGTTATGCGCGACACAGCGGTCCAAGCGATGCCGACATCGACCGCGGCGACGCGGCAAACCGAGCCCGAGGTGGTAGCGGCCGTCTCCTCGGGCGAGGGGCACGCGACGAGAGAGCAGGCCATCCGGGAGCGCGCCTATGCGATGTGGGAGGACGAAGGTCGGCCGGACGGCCGCGAGCTCGATCATTGGCATCGCGCCGAAGCGGAGATCGACTCGGCCGGGCAGCAGTCCTCTTCCGAAAACGGGTGAACAGCCATAACAGATAAATTTCGCCGAGCGAGGATCAGACATGCCGAGCCTGTTGGAAAACTATGTGTTGCCGGTCGTTTGCCCGCATTGCGGCGCACAGATACAAAAGCCGGTAAAGTGGTTTCGGGAGAACCGCCAGATGAATTGTCCATGCGGGACAACGCTTCATCTGTCGACGGACGAGCTGATCCCGATCATCGACGCGCTCGAAGCAGCGATGACGCGTCTGATCCGACCCGCTCCGGCGACGACCTCGGGCGCCGCCCCCGGTTAATCGTTGGCCCGTTGCGCCACGAGCGCGATCACGCGGCCTGCCTCGGCGTCGAGCTCGGCGGAGCACTCCTGGAACAACGACTCGACATGCGATCCGCCGACCCGATAATGCGGGATCGCACCGACCCAGTGGATAACCTGTGGGGATTCCTCAGAACTCGCCGCTGCGATAAGCCTCGTCGAGGCGCTGCGCGTCGTCGCCGCTGGGTTCTTCCCAGGCCTCGCCGCGGCGGCGCAGGGCGCCGGTGAAGTTCGCCGGCCGTTTTTCGTTGAAGGCGCGGCGGCCTTCCTCGCCGTCGGTCGTCGTTTGGATCAGGAGCGAGTTGATCAGGGTCTGGATGTGCCAGGCCTGGTCGGTCGGCAAATCGCCAAAGCGGACGACGAACTCCTTCATCATGCGCACCGCGACCGGCGGCATGGTGACGAGATGGCGGGCGATCTTTTCCGCCCGTTCCATCAGCTGCGCATGCGGGACGACCTCGTTGACCAGTCCGATACGCAGGGCCTCCTGCGCGTCGAACGGCTCGTCGGTCAACAAGATCTTCATCGCGTCGACATAACGCAACTGACGGGCGAGCAGGGTGGCGCCCGGCCCATGCCCGAGCCACCCCTGGGTCGTCAGCGCGAATTTGAACCGGGCATGCTCGGCGCTGGCGATGCGGATATCGGTCGAGGACAGCAGGATATAGAGCCCGGCTCCTGCGGCCCATCCGTTGACCGCGGCAATGACCGGCTTCCACATCCTGGGGTAATGGTCGCCCATACGGCCGTCGACGCCGGTCTTCTGCCCGTGCACGGTGCCGGCGAGCGGCCAGAAGATGCGCTGCGTGCGCAGGTATTCGCGTTCCTCCTCAGTGAGGTTCGGGCGCGGCGCGAGGTTGTGCCCGCCGCAGAAATGGCGGTCGCCGGCGCCGGTCAGGATCGCGCAGCGGATGTCGCGATCCTCCCACAGATCGATCCACGCCGCCGAGATCGCGTCGGAAGTCGGCTTGTCAAGGATGTTCGCCTTTTCCGGATTGTTCAGGCGGATGTAGGCGACGCCGTCGCGCTTTTCGTAGTCGATGGCCACCTCGCTCTCCCTCGGTTCGGCTGCGCCGATCATCGGCGCAACACGCCTGCCGCGGAAAGCGATTGTTTTGTGCAGTGGTAGCCCGCCCCTAGCGGTATTCGTCGCCGCAGTCGCCGATCGCCTGCATCAGGTCGCGCGATTTCGCCAGCACCGTCTCGATGGCGGCGAGATCGTCCGGGTCGAGCGCGAAGCCGAACACGCGGGCATTGTCGGCGAGGTGCTGCGCCACCCCGAGCCGCGCGCCGACGATGACGCCGGCCACCGCCGGACGGTCGAGCACGTAGCGCACGCCGACGTTTGCGATGCCGACGCCGTGCCGGGCGGCGATCTGCTCGAGGGCCGCGAGCAATTCCTGGAACAGCTTCCAGCCGCCCCAGGCGTCGATCATGTGCTTATATTTCTGCAGCGAGGCGGTGGCCAGCTCGTCACGCCGCGGCTCGGGGCGCCCGAGGTATTTCTCGGAGAGCAGCCCGCCGAGAAGCGTGCCGTAGGTCAGCAAGGTCACTCCATGATCGCCGCAGAACGCAGCCATCCGGGCTTCCGGCCGGCGGTCGATCAACGAATACTGCACTTGGTTCGAGACGACCCCGATGCCGCGCTCGACGATCACGCGCAGCCGTTCGGTGTCGAAATTGGTCAGCGCCAGCTGGCGGATCTTGCCCTCGCGCTTGAAATCGGCGAGATGTTCGAGCGCGTCGAGATAGCGCGTGTCGCCATAATCCCACCAGTGGAATTGGAGGAGGTCGAGCGCCGCGACGCCCATTCGCGCGAGCGAGATTTGGATCGCGTCCTCGACGACGCGCCGGGTCATCGGCCCGGGACGAGGGACCCATTTCGTAAACGCCTGGATCTCCGGCCGCTTTTCGGCGCCGTGCCGGGCGGCGAACCGGCGGCGAAACTCGCCGATCAAATCCTCGGCCGGCCCGTAGTGATCGGCCAGGTCCCAGGTCGTGAACCCGGCATCGTGATAGGCGAACATCGCGTCGACGGCGCGGGCCGGGTCGATCCGGCCGTGGGCGCCGGAGACCTGCCACATCCCGTTGAGGACGCGGCAGATCGAAAGATCGCCGGCGAACTGGAAGCGGCTCGTTTCGGGCAGTGTCATCGCTCGTCCCTGGAAGGCAAGCGATCAGATCAAGCCCAGGCCGCCAATGCAAGCTTCGGTGCGGAGGCGGCTATCGTGTCACGACCCGCGGCGCTGCATTTCGGGCAAATTGGCCGCCTGCTCCTGGACCTCCGGCGGGAACTCCGACATCTCCCGCATCTGGCGGATCTCGATGATTTCGTTCGGCGAGGCGGGGCAGCGCGAGGCCCAGGCGACCGCTTCCTCCTTCGACTTTACGTCGATCATCCAAGAGCCGCCGAGGGCCTCTTTCGCCTCGGGGAAGGGACCATTGGCTACCTTGGGCTTGCCGTCGGCGAACGAGACGCGCACGCCCATCGAGGGTGGGTGGAGCCCATCGAGCGCCAGCAACACGCCGGCCTCTCGAAGCAATTCGTTGTACTTCATCATCGCCGCGACGGCTTGGGCGTCGGGCATCGCGCCCGGCGCCGCCGCCCCGTACCCCTTGGGAATCATCAGCATCATGAACCGCATTGTTACCTCTCCGTGCCGGCCGGCGCCGCCCCTCTCTCAGTGCTCGACGAGTACCATCCACGAGACGCCGAAGCGGTCGGCGAGCATGCCGAAGCGCGGAGAAAAGAAGGTTTTGCCCAGCGGCATCTGCACCTGCCCGCCATCGGCGAGGGCGGCAAAGAGGCGATCGGCCTCGGCCTCGCTCTTCGCCGTCAGGGCCAACGCAAAGCCCTGAAAGCTCGGCTGCCCCGTGCACCGGCTGTCCGATGCCGCCACATTGGTGTCGCCGATGCGCAGGCTCGCATGCATGATTTTGCTCTCCGAACCGGGCGGGACCATGCCCTGCGGCATAGGCTCGGGGCTGTCCTTGAAGCGCATCATCATCTCCACCTCAGCGCCGAGCGCCTTGCGGTAAAACTCGATCGCCTCTTCGCATCGCCCATCAAAGAACAGATAGGATTGAACTTGCATCGCGGGTCTCCTTCTCGGGATTGAACGTGAATGTTCTTTCCAATCGGCGCTTCAGTCGTCGATCGCCTGATAGGCCGAAGTCCAGAAATCGAGACAGACCGGCGGAGGATTGGGCGAGGTCCAGGCGCGCTGGGTCATCAGCACCCCGACCAGACCCTCCCGCGGGTCCGAACACCAGGAGGTGCCGAGGCCGCCGCCCCAGCCAAAAGAGCCGACCGACCCTGCCAAATCCTCGCGGCGGGTCACGACCGACACGCCGAACCCCCAGCCGTGAGCGTCGAAAAAGCCGGGAACGATGCCGGACACCGACTTCCGTTCGGGGGTCAGCTGATCGGTCGTCATCAGCTCAACCGACGGTCGCGACAGGATGCGCTCGCGGCCGTGCTTGCCGCCATTCAGCATCATTTGCCCGAAGGCGAGATAGTCGTCGATCGTCGGAACGAGGCCCCCGCCCCCGACGCGAATGCCGGCGGGCGGCTCCACTCGCCATCCTCGGCCGGGACGGAAGGGTGGAACGGCTGTTGCCCGAGCTCTTCTCGCTGAATGGGGCCACTACACGGGTGCGAACCGCACCGCCGCGATCGGCGGCAGCCGCGCCTCGGGCATCGTCCACGAATCCCCGCCATCTTCGCTGATCCAAAGACCGCCGCTGGTCGAGCCGAAGGCCAGTCGCTCGCCGGTGTCATCGACTGCGAGCGCGTGGCGCCAAACCAGATCGTAGGCATGGCGCTGCGGCAGGCCCCGGGTCAGCACCTCGAAGCTGGCGCCGCCGTCGCGGGTGCGGGCGACCACCACCCGGCCGTCGACCGGGATGCGCCGCTCGTCCTTGATCGCCGGCACGAACCAGGCGGTCAAGGGATCGTGCGGATGGGCGGCGACGGCAAAGCCGAATTTCGACGGGCGGATCGCGGTCAGCTCGCGCCAGGCGGCGCCGGCGTTTTCGGACCGGAAGACGCCGTTGTGATGCTGGCACCAGACGATCTCGGGGGAGCCGGCGCAACGCGCCAGACGGTGAATATCCTGGGCGATCGGCTCGGCGCGCAGCTGCGGCGGCATGTATTCGGCATACATGCCCTCGTTGATCAGGCGCCACGAGAGGCCGGCATCGGGGCTCGCCCAGACACCCGCGGTCGACACGCCGACGCGGATGTCGGCTGGATTGCGCGGATCGACCAGCACCGAGTTGAT
Organism: uncultured Alphaproteobacteria bacterium; assembly: GCA_963703665.1. Classification (GTDB taxonomy): domain Bacteria; phylum Pseudomonadota; class Alphaproteobacteria; order ATCC43930; family CGMCC-115725; genus AP-15. Next base: position 873,074 of record CAVPFB010000004.1, read on the forward strand.
GCCGGGCTGTTCCCCGCCGGCGACGCCGACCCACTGCCGGCGCTCGGGTATCCGCCACAGCGCCTCGACCAGCGACCACGAGGCGCCGGCATCGTCGGAGCGGAAGAGCCCGCCCGGCATGGTGCCGGCCCACAGCCGGCCGGCCACGCCGCCAGGCTCGATCACCCAGATCTTGCCGAGCGACCAGGGGTGAGGATCGTCGTCCTGGTCATGGGGCTTGGGCGGAAATGCCGGGACCGCGATCTCGCGCCACGCCCCGGCACCGCTGCTCGGACCGCCGGCGCGGCGCCACAGCTTGGCCCCGAAATGGCCGAGATCGAGTGCGGCATAGACACCGCCGTCGGCGTCGGCCAGCACGGCGGAGACCGGATCGCCGAGGAACTGCGCGTCGGCGACTTCCCAGCCGCTGCTGCGGCGCGCGACCTCGAACAGCCCCTTGCGGGTTGCGACATGGAGCCGGTCTGCCATCCTCTCCCTCCATCAGCCGCCGGACAGCGCCTGAAATACATAAACCTCTTCAGCGCAGCCGATCGCGTCGGTCAGCCCGATTCGATCCCGCACCGGCTCGCCGTTGACATAGACCGCGACGTGCCGGCGCAGCATGCCCTGATCGTCGAGCACATAGCCGCGCAGCACCGGCTGCGCCGCGAACACCGCGCCGAGCGCTTCCCCGACGGTCGCGCCCTTCACCGCGGCGGAGGCGGCCGGCAAGAACCGTTGCAGGGTACTCGTGAACCAGACCGTCGGCATGGCGCATCCCCTTGACCGATGAGTTGATATCAACCTATAACAGGCTATGTCAAGCCGTAATGAGGTTTCGTTCGAGACCACCCGCTACGTTCGCGATCTCTGTTTGTGCCTGCACCTGCAGCGGGCGGCGCGGGCGGTGGCCCGGCATTTCGACGAGGCCATGCGCCCGCTGGAGCTGACCAACGGGCAGTTTTCGCTGCTGATGTCGCTCAATCGTCCCAAGTCGCCGAGCATCGGCGAGGTTTCCGCGCTGCTCGCCATGGACCGTACGACGCTCACCGCCAACCTGAAGCCGCTGCAACGCCGCGGCCTGGTCGAGGTGACGGTCGGCGATGCCGACCGGCGCAGCCGCCGGCTGAGCCTCACTCCAACCGGCCGAAACTTGCTCGCAGCCGCCTTCCCAGTGTGGCAGCGCGAGCACGCGGCAATCGAACACCGCCTTACCGGGGCCAGCCCCGATGGCCTGCGCTCCGACCTGCGCGCGCTCTCTCGCGGCGGCGCGGCGCCATCAGTCGGAAACGGGGGCTATGCCGGCCCGGGCTCCGACTTGCCGGCACCATCCGCGCCGGAAGCCGGCGGCGTCTTGCCAGGCTGCGTCTCGCCGGGCTGAAACGCCAGCGATATGCCGTTCATGCAGTAGCGCTGGCCGGTCGGTTGCGGGCCGTCATCGAAAACGTGACCGAGATGGCCGCCGCAGCGGCTGCAATGGACCTCGTTGCGCACCATGAAAAAGCTACGGTCGGTGTCGGTTTCGACAGCTTCGGCGAGCGGCTCGGAAAAGCTCGGCCAGCCGGTGCCGCTGTTGAATTTGGCATCCGACGAAAACAGCGGCTGGCCGCAGCCGGCGCAATGAAAAATCCCCGCGCCGTGCTCTTTGTCGAGCGGGCTCGATCCGGCGCGTTCGGTGCCGTGCTCGCGCAGCACCCGGAACTGCGGCGCGGACAGCTTGTTGCGCCACTCCTCCTCGCTCAGCGACACGGCAAACTTTTTGCCGCTCGAATGGCCCTTGCCGCCGAGCCGACCCAACAGACTTCCAGCCATAGCGTGCTCTCCGATCGGCGATCCACCGCCAGCGGATATCGGGACGCGTGCAGCCGAGGTTAAGGGGCGGCGCGCAAAAGGCTCAATGCACCCGTTCGCCCTTATCCGGAAACGGGCGCAGCAGCTCCGCGGTCGAGCGGGCGATCCAGCACCAGACGACGCAGGTCAGCTCATCGTCCCTGCCGCGCAGGCGCTGCGCCTCATGCTGCGCGACCTCGGCCGCGGCGGCGCCATGGCGGCGAACGAGAAGCAGTGCCGCTTCCCAGATTTTGCGCTCGTTGGTCATCATCGCCATGAATGTAAAGGCGGCAGGCCGGCGCAGAGTTCCACGCCCGCGGGCGGCAGTGTGCAGAGCTTAGGACACGACGATCGCAGCATTCAAGATGTAGTTGCCATCAGCCGAGGGGCCACAGGATACCGCTTGCGCAGTCCCCGCGCTCACGTATATTTGCCCGATGCGCGATCTGTTCGACCCCGCGGCGCCGCGGCCCGCCGACAGCTATTCGGCCAAGGACATCGAGGTTCTCGAAGGCCTGGAGCCGGTGCGCCGCCGGCCCGGCATGTATATCGGCGGCACCGACGAGCGCGGCCTGCACCATCTCGCCGCTGAGGTGCTCGACAACGCGATGGACGAAGCGGTGGCCGGCTATGCCACGCGCATCGAGATCGAGCTGGGCGCTGGCGATTGGCTCACCGTGCGCGACAACGGCCGCGGGATTCCGGTCGATCCGCATCCTCGCTTCCCGGACAAATCGGCCCTCGAGGTGATCTTGACGACCTTGCATGCCGGCGGCAAGTTCGGCGGCGAGGCTTATCGCACCGCGGGCGGCCTGCACGGCGTCGGCGTGTCCGTCGTCAACGCGCTCAGCGACGCGCTCGAGGTCGAGGTCGCACGCGACCGCCGGCTGTGGCGCCAGAGCTACCGCCGCGGAACCCCGCTGGGCGCGCTGCGAAGAGTGCGGGCCGGTCCACAACCGCCGCGGCACGACCCTGCGCTTTCATCCCGATCCCGAGGTCTTCGGCGGCCTCGGCTTTCGCCCTGCGGCGCTCTACCGCATGGCGCGCTCGAAGGCCTATCTGTTCCGCGGCCTCGAAATCCGCTGGAGCTGCGACCCGTCGGTGCCGCTGCCGGAGGAGGTGCCGGCCGAGGCGCGCCTCCATTTTCCGGGCGGCCTCGGCGACTTTCTGACCGCGAGCCTCGACGGCCAGGGCACGCTGACGCCGCGGCCGTTTGTCGGGGAGGCGACTCTCGCCGATGGCGGCAAGGTCGAATGGGCAGTCGCCTGGCCCGAAGATCAGGAGGACGGGTTCAGCCATTCCTACTGCAACACGATCCCGACGCCGGAGGGCGGGACCCACGAAGCCGGCCTGCGCAATGCGCTGTTGCGCGCGATCAAGGGCTATGGCGAGTTCGCCGGCAACCGCCGCGCTGCTCAGGCGACCGGCGAGGACGTGACCGGGGCCGCGGCGATGCTGCTGTCGCTTTTTATCCGCGATCCGCAGTTTCAGGGTCAGACCAAGGAGCGGCTCGCCTCCGCCGAGGCAACCCGGCTCGTCGAGAACGCGGTCAAGGACCATTTCGATCATTGGCTGGGCGCCGACCCGGCCGCCGCCGGCGTGCTGCTCGACCATATCGTCGAGCGCGCCGAGGAGCGGCAGCGGCGGCGCCAGCAGCGCGAGCTCGCGCGCAAGACCCCGACCCGCAAGCTGCGGCTGCCGGGCAAGCTCGCCGACTGCAGCCGCGACAGCGCCGCCGGCACCGAGATTTTTCTGGTCGAGGGCGACAGCGCCGGCGGCTCGGCCAAACAGGCGCGCGACCGCGAGACCCAGGCGATCCTGCCGTTGCGCGGCAAGATCCTGAACGTCGCGAGCGCGTCGGCCGACAAGATGCGCGCGAACCAGGAGCTCTCGGACATCATCCTGGCGCTCGGCTGCGGCTCGGGCGCGCATTACCGCGAGGACGCGCTGCGCTACGAGCGGGTCGTGATCATGACCGATGCCGATGTCGACGGCGCCCACATCGCCTCGCTGCTTGATGACCTTTTTCTTTCGCGAGATGCCGCAGCTGATCGACAACGGCCATCTTTTTCTCGCATTGCCGCCGCTTTATCGCCTGACCCAGGGCGAGGTCACCCTCTACGCCCGCGACGACGCCCATCGCGAGGAACTGCAGCACACCGGCTTTGCCGGCCGCGGCAAGATCGAAATCAGCCGCTTCAAGGGGTTGGGCGAGATGCCGGCGCGCTATCTGAAGGCGACGACGATGGACCCGGCGCAGCGCACGTTGCTGCGGGTGGGGGTCGCCGCCGAGGCCGACCTGGTGGTGGCGACGCCGCCGCCGGCGTCCGCGGCCGGGTCGTGCGCCCGCACCCAGGCGTTGGTCGAGACCCTGATGGGCCGGCGCCCCGAGCTGCGCTTCGACTACATCCAGAAAAACGCCCGCTTCGTCCACGACCTCGACCTGTAAAGATCACTTGCGCAACGCCGGCAACCCGCCTACGTAACTTACGTCGACCCGTTTGGGTTCGGCTTTCCGGCCTAGCGTTCGTATGCGATCGTCCGACCGTGTCTCCCGAGCCAATCGAAGTCCGATGCGTTGCGCATTCGTGCAACGGCCTGATCTTGCTACGTGGAGTTACTGCTGATGGCGACCGGTACGGTCAAATGGTTCAACGCGCAAAAGGGTTATGGATTTATCCAGCCCGAAAACGGCGGCGCTGACGTGTTCGTCCACATCTCCGCCGTGGAGCGCGCGGGGATCGACAATCTACGCGAAGGACAAAAGCTCAGCTTCGAGCTCGAGCAGGGGCAGCGAGGCCGGGTATCCGCGGTCAACCTGCGCCCGGTCTGAGGGAGGACAACAAGCCTATGCGGGGGTGCTGCGGCGCCCCCGTCGCTTTGTCCCGCGTCGTTTTACCAGGGAGAACTGTTTGGCCAAAGAAGACTTGATCGAATTCGACGGCATGGTGCTCGAACTTCTGCCCGACGCGCGCTTTCGCGTGCGCCTCGACAACGGGCACGAAACTCTCGCCTATTCCTCCGGGCGGATGAAGAAAAACCGCATCAGAATTCTCGCCGGCGATCGGGTCACGGTCGAAATGACCCCTTACGATTTGTCGAAGGGCCGGATCAACTTCCGCCACAAGGACGAGCGGGCGGCGGCGCCGATGACGCCGCGTCCGCAATTCCGCCGGCGCTGAACGGGGTGCTGCCCTGTCCCGCCGGCATATCTCGCCCGCAGAAAGTGTTTGACATGTCGATCGTCAGACCCGATCTACAGCCCAGACTTCAACGCAACTAATTGTTACAAAAAGGCTACAACATCTCAATGGGTTTTTCCGAACTTGACCTGTCGCCTGAAGTTCTTCAGGCAGTTTCCGACGCCGGCTATACGATCCCCACCCCGATCCAGGAACAGGCGATCCCGCACGTGCAGCGTGGACGGGACGTTCTCGGCTGCGCCCAGACCGGAACCGGTAAAACCGCAAGCTTCGTCTTGCCGATGATCGACATGCTGGCGGCCGGGCGCGCGCGGGCGCGCATGCCGCGCTCGCTGATCCTCGAGCCGACCCGCGAGCTGGCGACCCAGGTCGCCGCTTCTTTCGAGCTTTACGGCAAGCATAACCGGCTGACCATGGCCCTGCTGATCGGCGGCGAGAGCTTTGTCGACCAGGAGCGCAAGCTCGATCGCGGCGTCGATGTGCTGATCGCGACACCCGGCCGCCTGCTCGACCTGCACGGGCGCGGCAAGATTCTCGTTATCCGACGCCCATATCCTGGTCATCGACGAGGCCGACCGGATGCTGGACATGGGCTTTATCCCTGATGTCGAGCGCATCGTCGGCCTGTTGCCGAAGACCCGGCAAACCTTGTTCTTTTCGGCGACGATGCCGGCCGAAATCCGCAGGCTCGGCGACGCCTTCCTCAGCAATCCGGTGGAAATCGCGGTGGCTCCTCCGGCCTCGCCGGCGGCGCTCGTCATCCAATCGCTCACCGTCGTCGAGCCGCAGGACAAGCGCGAGGCGTTGCGCCGGCTGATCGCTTCTGAAGACGTCAAAAACGCGCTGATCTTTTGCAATCGCAAGCGCGACGTCGATATCCTGTTCAAATCGCTCGCGCGCCACGGTCTCGATGCCGCGGCTTTGCATGGCGACATGCCGCAGCCGAAGCGGACCGAGACCCTGGAGCGCTTCAAGAACGGGGAAATCCGGCTCTTGGTCGCCAGCGACGTTGCTGCTCGCGGGCTCGACATCAAAGGCATGAGCCACGTCTTCTGCTTCGACGTGCCGATCCACGCCGAAGATTATGTCCACCGCATCGGCCGCACCGGCCGCGCCGGTCTGTCGGGGCGTTCGTTTATGCTGGCGGCGCCCGAGGACGGACGAGCCGTCGCCGACATCGTCAAGCTGATCGGCCGGGAGGTCCCGCGGGTCGCAGTCGAGGGCGTCGCCTCCGCCGAACTGGACTATAGCGCGCGTCGCGGCCGCGGATCGCGCCCGCCCGCTCGGTCCGCTGCCCCGCGCATCGCTCGGCCCGATCGCGCGCCCCGCGCCGCCAGCGACCGGTCCCCGGCCAGCCCCGCGCCGCGGACGGAACGCCCCGCCCGGCGCAAGCCGCGCCCGGTTGCGGTCGGGTCGGAAACCCACGCTCCGGCCGCGAACGGGGCGAATGGAGCGAGCCGCGCGAATGCGGCGAATGGCGCAACAGTAACCCAGTTCCCTCGGGCCGCCGAGCCGCGCCGGCCGCGCCAACCGCAGCATCAGCCCGACGACGACCGCAAGATCGTCGGCTTTGGCAACGATCTCCCGGCCTTTCTCGCCCGCCCGCCGCGCGTCCTCGCCGGTCCCTGAACTGCCGGCGGGCCGCGATGAAGACGATCTTCGTCATGGTCAAATGCGAGCTCGGCCAAGCCTATGCGGTCGCCGACGAGGCAGTAAATCACGTCGAGCAGGTCTCCGAGGTTTATTCGACCTCGGGCCAGTACGATCTGTTGATGAAGGTCTATTTGCCGGAGACGGTCGATACCGGGCATTTTGTCACCGAGCGGTTGCAGACGCTCCCCGGCATCAAGGACACCTTCACGATCATCGCCTTTAAGGCGTTCTCCGAGGATTCGTCGGCTTAGCCGAGCCGCCCCGCCTCGACCATCTCGCTTGCATTCGCGCCCGAGCGATGCCATCCCGGTTTCGACGAATTGGAAAAGGGTAAGCGATGAGCGCCGATGAAGCGGGATGGGTACGGGCGGCCGCGCGCGGCGATTTGGCATCGGGCGAGGTCATCGGCGTCGAGGTCGCCGGCCGTTCGATCGCGCTCTACGACAGCGACGACGGCCTCTTTGCCACCGACAACATCTGCACCCATGCCTATGCCTGCCTGTCCGACGGCTGGCTCGAGGGCTCGACGATCGAGTGCCCGCTGCACGCCGCGCGCTTCGACATCCGCACCGGCAAGGTGCTCGACCCGCCCGCGAGCGAGGATTTGAGGACCTACCCCGTCCGCCTCGTCGGCGACGACATCGAGATCAAGCTGGGCTGAGCTGTTTGACGGAAGCGGGCAGCCCTCACCCATCCGGCCCTGCGCGCCGGGTCCCCTTCTCCCTCAATGTGGGAAAGGGTGCTGAGCGCGGCGAGGTCGGTGAAAAATCGTCTCGAGATATGGTCACCCGTAAACGCGCCGATAGAGCGCGATGATCTCGTCGCTCGACGGCGCCAGCGGGTTGTTGGCCGGCGAACCCGAAGCTAGCGCCTGGCCCGCCATGACCGGCAGCAGTTCCTCATAGCGGCCGGCGTCGATGCCCCATTCGCGCGGGCTCGGCACCTCGAGATCGCGGTTCAGCCGCCACAGCTCGTCGATGAGCCGCGCGACCGCCCCCTGGCTGCCCTCGTTCGTGTCGGCCAGCCCCATCGCGCGGGCGCAATCGGCGTAGCGGTCGAGAGCGGCCGGCGCCGAGAAGGCGGTGATCTCGGGCAATAGCATCGCGTTCGAGAGCCCATGCGGCACATGAAAAAAGGCGCCGATCGGCCGGCTCATGCCATGGACCAGCGCCACGCTGGAATTGGAGAACGCCATCCCCGCGGTCGTCGCGCCGAGCATCATCGCCTCGCGCGCGGCGCGGTTCTCGGGCTCGGCGCAGGCGGTGCGGATGTGGCGCGCGATCAGCCCCATCGCATTGCTCGCGAGCCCGTCGGTGAAAGGACTGGCGCGGCGGCTGACATAGGCCTCGATTGCGTGGGTCAGGCTGTCGAGCCCGGTATCCGCAGTCAGCCGCAACGGCATCGTCAGAGTCAGCTCGAAATCGACGATCGCCGCCAGCGGACAGCAGGCGAGCCCGGCGATCAGCATCTTCTCGTCTGTCTCGGTATCGGTGACGACGGTGAAGCGGGTGACTTCCGAGCCGGTCCCGGCCGTCGTCGGGATCGCCACCAGCGGCGGCCCGGCCTTCGGGATCTCGGCCGGGACCTTATAGTCACGCATTCGCCCGCCATTGGCGGCGAGCACGCTCATCGCTTTTGCGGTGTCGATCGAGCTGCCGCCGCCGAGCGCCACCAGGCTGTCGAACCCGCCCTGGGCGAGAATGCGAGCACCCTCCTCGACCACCGCCGTGGTCGGGTCGGGAACCGTGTCGGAAAAAGCCTCCCAGCGGAGCCGGGCACCATCAAGCAGGCTTGTCGCGCGATCGAGCATGCCGCGATCGCGGATATAGGGGTCGGTGACGATCAGCGGCCGGGTCAGCCCGAAACGCTGCAAGGCGCCGGGCAGCTCGGCGAGCGCGCCGCCGCCGATCGCCAGCGAACGCGGCATGGTGATGGTGGCGATCATCGCGGTCCCCTTCCGTTCACCCCCGCTTTTTCAGGCGAAAGCGCCACATCCCGCCCGGTTGTTCCGAGGATTCGAGCAAGGTGCAGCCGGTGGTATTGCAGAAATGCTCAAAATCCTTGACCGCACCCGGGTCGGTCGCCAGCACTTCGAGCACCGCGCCCGGCGCCAGCGGCTTCAGCGCGCGGCGTGCCTTCAGCACCGGCAACGGGCACAGCAGCCCGGTCGCGTCGAGGGTGGCCGCCGTCGCGGCGGTGTCTTCGCTCATGACCAACTCCAGTCGAACATCGGCGCTCTAGGCGGCGGCTAATCGGCCGCAGCCGCAATCGTCTCCTCGCCCGCCGCGGTCGCGAAGAACCGCCTTCCGGCGGCGCGCTGGTTCTCGTAGATCGAGCCTTGATATTCGGCCGGCGGCAATGGCAGCCGCACTGGAACCGAAGCCAGACGCGGCATCAGGGTCGAGGCGCCGGCCAGCAGCAATTCATCGAATTTCTCGATCCCGTCCTTGAAGCCGAGCAACGGCCAGGCGTCGGCCGCGCGGTACTGGAACAGCAGGAACCGCCGCTCCCTGCCGGAGAAATTGGTGGCCGAGCCGTGCACCGCGCGCACGTGATGCACCGTGATCGAGCCGGCCTTGCCCAGGCACGGCACCGCCCGCGACACGCCAATGTCGCAGCTCTCGGGGTCGATCGCGCCGCAGAACCGTCCGTCGGGGCCGTGGTGGTCCCAAATCGGGCCCCGGTGGCTGCCCGGCACCACCATCATCGGCCCGTTCTCCATTTCGCAATCGTCGAGCATGATCCCGACCGCGGCGAGATCATCGTTGGTGTGCGGGTAGAACGCCCAATCCTGGTGCCATTCGACCGGCGCCCCATAGCCGGCGGATTTCATGTTGAGCTTGCCAGTGTCGAAACGCACCGTGCCCCACAGATCCGTCAGCACCGCGACGATGTTGGGGTGCCGGGCCGCGCGCGCGTATTCCGGGTGGTGCAGCTGCGGTGTCTTGATCCGCCGCACCCTGGGCTCGGCCGCCGAATGCGAGTCCTCGAGGTCGTAAATCTCGTCATTGGCGGCGACGGCGCGCGCATCCTCGACGAACCGGTCAGTGACCCGGCGCAGCGCTTGGACCTCAGCCGAACTCAGGATATCGGGGAGCACGATGAACCCGTCGCGCTGATAGGTGGCGAGGGCGTCCGGTGAAAGCATAGTTCCTCCACGGTGCAACGGCCGCGTGAATTGCTGGGCCGCCACAGCGGATTTGTCAACCGGCCGGGGCGGGTCGCAACACCGGCTCGGACCGGGTCAGCTCTGGCGGAGCAGCGCTTCTCGGGTGACGACCGCCGCTCCCGACGCGACGAGCCGCACCAGGTTGACGGTCTGCGCCAATCCGGGCGAGCCAGAATAATAGGCCGGCACCGCGCCGTCGCCGACGCGCATCGGCCGGTCCCAGTGGCCGAGCGCCAGATAGTCGGCCGCGGTCGCCGCGATCTCCTCGTCGCCGAACACCCAGGACGGGCGCAGCGGGTTGGCGCGGGTTTCGGGCGGCTCGTAATGGCCGTGCCCGACGGCGACCTGCCAGCGGGTCATGCGCGGCCTCGGCCCGGGCAGCGGCGGCATGTCGAAATAATCGCGATGGGCATGCCCCCAGATTTCGAGCTCATATGCCGGGAACAGCAGCGCCTCGTCATGGGTCACGCCGAGAATGGCGAGATCCGGGATCTGCGCGAACCCACCTCGGACGTAGACCGAATCCGGCAACGCCGGGTCATGGTTGCCGGGCAGGATCACCACCGGCATGCCGGCATCGGCCAGCAGCCGTCCGGCGCGGTCGATCAGGGCGACGCTCAGCTGGTTGCTGTCAAAGGTGTCGCCGGCGAGCAAAACGACATCGGCCCGCAGCGCCCGCGCCGTTTCCAGGACCGCGCGCAGCCCCGCCGTCCCGTCACCGCAATGCGCCGCGCCGATGCGGCTCTCGTCGACATGAATATCGGAGCTGTGGACCAAAACCACGTTGGAAGCTCGTGTCGGCTCGGTCGAGATGTCCATCATTAATCCCATACCACGCGCTTCAGCGGCCGACGCCGAACGGCCACAAGGTGTGTATCGCGCTCGAGGAGCTGGGCCTGCAATACGATCCCGGTCGATATCGGCGCCGGCGACCAGTTCAAACCCCAGTTTCTGAAGATCACCCCCAACCATCGCATCCCGGCGATCATCGATCCCGACGGTCCGGGCGGCAAGCCCTTCACGCTTTTCGAATCGGCCGCGATCCTGGTCTACCTGTCGGAAAAGACCGGCGGCAAGCTGATCCCGAAAGATCCGATCGGCCGCTACAAATGCCTCGAATGGATGATGTTCCAGATGGGCGGCGTCGGCCCGATGTTCGGCCAATCGAATCACTTCGCCTCATACGCCGTCGAAAAGATCCCTTACGCGATCGATCGCTCACCAACGAGGTGAAGCGCCTGCACCGGGTGCTCGAGCATCGCCTCGCTGAAGCGCATTGGCTCACCGGCGACGAGTATGGCCGACATCATCACTTTTCCGTGGATCCGCGGCGCCGACCGGCGCGGCATCGAGCTCACCGAATTCCCGTCGGTCAAGCGCTGAAACGACGAAATCGCGGCGCGGCCGGCGGTAGAGCGCTGGGTCGCGGTGCTCGCAGAACCCCAACGGCGCGGCCAGATCACCGACAAAGAGCGCGAAAGCTATTTCGGCAAGACCCAGTTCGCGGCGCGCTAATGCCGGGAAAATCGCCGAGCAACGCGGCCGGCGAGTTTTCTTCCTAATGGCCAAACTATTCGGTTGCAGCCACACCTCCGTCGCCATCCCGGCGCAGGCCGGGACCCATGTCAGCCATAGGCACCGGCCTTCGCCGGTGTGGCAACATCCTTGGCTTAATATTCCGGCGATTTCCTCCTACTCGAACAGCGCCAAATCGATCGCGTCGCCCATCTTGGTGTAGCCGAGGTCGCTCGGGTGCAGACCGTCGCCGCAATCGTCGCTCGGGCGCATCTGCGTCGGATGTTCGGGGTCGCGCAACGCCTGGTCGAAATCGGCCAACGCGTCAAAGGCGCGGCCGTCGCGGATCCAGCCATTGACCGCCCGGCGAACCTCCTCGCGCTGCGGGCTCCAGGCGCCCGCCATATAGGTCTCGTTGCCAAACGGCGTCAGCGTAGCGCCGATAATCCGGATGCCGCGCGCCTGGGCCCGCACCGCCATCTGCTGGAGCCCGGCGATCATCTGCGCCGCGGTCGGCTCCTCTTCCGGCTTCTTCCAGCGGTTGCGCAAATCGTTGGTCCCGAGCATGACGATCACGTGCGTCACCCCCGGCTGGGAGAGGACATCACGGTCGAAGCGGCGCAGCCCGCTGTCGCCGCGGATGTCGTAGAGGATGCGGTTGCCGCCCAGCCCCTGGTTCATTACCGCCATCGGCCGGCCGCGACGGCGCGCCATCAGGCGGCGGGCTAATTGGTCGGGCCAGCGGCAATAGGCGTCCATCGTCGAGATGTTGCCGTCGGTCAGCGAGTCGCCGAGGGTGACGATGCCGCCGGCGTCGGCGCCGGCCAGCACGTCGACGCCGCAGACGAAGAACCAGTCGCTGGTCAGGCTGGCGATCGGCATCACTTTTGCCGCGGTGAAATCGCCCGGCGGCGAGACATAGTTGGTCTGCCGCGCATAGCGGCCGGTGATCTGAAAATCGTTCGGGATCTCGCCCGGCAGATGGAGGCTGACCGCGAGGTCGGCGAGCGGCGCCAGGTCGAGCGCTACCGGGTCGCTCAACAAGACGGCGCCCGCAGCGATCGTCGCCGTCGCCGCACCGCCGAAGGACAGCTTGCGGTCGGAGCCGGCAATCACCGCCGCCCCGGCCTCGCGCAGCGCGATATGCGCGCCGCCGATGTCGAGCAGGCGGCGGCCATAGGCGTTCGAGATCCGCACCCGCAGCTGGTTGCCGCCGAGGCTGGCGCGCATGGTCATGCGCAAGGTCTGATTGTTGAAGGCGCCGGTTTCCGCCGGCGCCGGCGCCGTGGCCCAAGTCCCGACCCAATGCTGGTTGTCTGGCATCGCTATCTCCCGGCAAGCGTTCGGCTGGCTGGGGCGGGAGGATTCGAACCTCCGTATGGCGGAATCAAAATCCGCTGCCTTACCACTTGGCTACGCCCCACCGGCGAGCGAGGCCAAAACTACCGGGAAAGCCCCTCCGCGGCAACAAATCCGCCGGCGGCGCACCACCAGCGGGGCTCGGCTGCAACGAGCGCGGCGCATGCCTGCTCGGCCACGGCGCGGTCGGCGAAGAGCGCAAAGCAGGTGGCGCCGCTGCCGCCCATCAGGGCGATCAGGGCGCCGGGCAGCCGGCAAAGTGCGCTCAGCACCGCGGCGATCTCCGGGACGAGGCCAATCGCCGCCTCGGTCAGGTCGTTGCGGCGCTGGCTCAGCGCAGCGGCGAGACCCGCGGCGTCGCGCGGCATCGGGGCGAAGCGGGCGGCCTCGCCGAACCGGCCATGCCAGGCTGCGAACACTGCAGCGGTCGGCAGCTCGACCCGCGGATTGGCGAGCAGGATCCCGGCATCCGGCAACGGCGGAGCGGCCTCGATCCGCTCGCCGATGCCGCCGACCCAGGCGGCGCGGGCAAACACACAGACCGGGACATCGGCGCCGAGCCGCGCGCCGAGACGGGACAAGGCCTCCTCGTCGCTCGCGACATGCCACAGCCGAGCGAGCGCCCGCAAGGCCGCCGCCGCGTCGCTCGACCCGCCGCCGATCCCGGCCGCGACCGGCAGGTTTTTATGCAGATCGATGGCGGCGCCGACGGTGACTCCGGCATCCTCGGCGAGCAGCCGCGCGGCGCGCAGCACCAGATTGTCGGCACCCGAGCCGGCGAGGCCCGCGGCCTGCGGCCCGCCGATTTCGAGCGACAGCGAGGCATCGGGCCGGACGGTCAACCGGTCGCCGATATCGGCAAAGCCGACCAAGCTGTCGATCAGATGATAGCCGTCCGCCCGCCGCCCGGTAACATGCAGATAAAGGTTGACCTTTGCCGGGGCAAAGCCGGTAACCGCCATTCTCGCTCGGCGCCGCGGTTCAGCCGCCGCCGGCCCGGGTGGCCGCGGCGGGCAAGCCGCCGCCGAGCTTTGCTTCGATCGGCTTGACGTCCTCCTTGTCAGGCTTGAACTGCAGCGCCTGCCGCCATTGATAACGGGCCTCGACCAGCCGGCCCGTTTTCCAATAGGCGTCGCCCAGATGGTCGTTGATCGTCGGGTCCTCGGGCACCAGCTCGACCGCCTTTTCGAGGTATTCGACGGCGCTCGCGTAATCGCCGAGCCGGTAATGCGCCCACCCGAGGCTGTCGACGATGTAGCCGTCCTCGGGCCGCAGCGATACCGCCTGCTCGATCATCTTCAAACCGCGCTTCAGCTTTTCACCCCGATCGATCCACGAATAGCCGAGATAGTTGAGAACCAGCGGCTGGTCGGGCTTGAGCTCCAACGCATGCTCGAGATCGGCCTCGGCGAGATTCCACTGGCCCGAGCGCTCGTAAGCGATGCCGCGGCTGTAATAGATCGACCAGTGCGGCGGCATGTCGGCCGCCTTCAGCCGCCGGATCGCCTCGCTGTAGGCGGTCGCCGCCTCGGAAAATCGCTTCTGGCCGCGCAACAAATCGCCCAGCTGAATCTCGGCCGAAGCCCGATCCGACGATTTCGCGGCCATCGCCTGGAGCTGGGCGACCGCTTCGTCGATGCGGCCCAAGGTCTCCAGGTTGGCCGCCACGCGAAGCTGCGCCGACCACGCATAAGGCGAATTCGCCGGGATGTCGACGAGGATCGCGAGGCTCTGTTTCGGCTCGTCCTCGGCGCTCAGGATGTCGGCCAGCAGCAGCTCGGCGACCGCCAGATGCGGACGCAGCTCGAGCGCGCAGCGATCGTAGATCAGCGCCAGATCCATGGTCTCGGGCCGGTTGACGACGCTGGCCAGGTCGAAGAGGGCCTCGGCGAGACCATCCCTGGCCGAGCCGATCAGCGGCGGCGGCGTGCCGGCCGGCTTCATCGCCAGCACCGATTCAGCCAGCTCGCTGCCCGGGTTCTCCTTGACAAATCGTTTATAGATTGCCTGGGCCTGATCGGGACGTCCGTGCCGGCGATAGAAATTGGCCATCGCGTCAGTCAAGCGCCAATTCAGCTGGCCGGTCGCATCGAGCGTCTTTTTATAATATTCTTCAGCCTTGGGCGCATTTCCTGCGAAGTCGTAAAGAAGGCCGAGCTGGAAATCTTTGAGCGGGGCAAAGCCGTCGAATTTGTCGAGGCCCTGCAACGCGGCGTCGGCGCCGGCAAGATTGCCCGTCCCCATTTGGGTCCAGGCGAGGGCCAGAGGTGCGACATAGCGGTGCAGCCCGTCGTCCGGCAGAGCCTGGGCGCGGGCCAGCGCGCCCGCCATATCGCCCGCATTGACCCGATCGACCATCATCACCAAATCGGCGACCGCATCGGAGCCGTCGAGCTTAAGCGCTTGTTCGGCGAGCGGGCGGGCCTCGGCGAAGCGGCCGTCATCCGCCTCCATCGAAAAGGTCCGGCTGATCAGCTCGGGCGATTGTGGGTCGGCCCGCAACGCCGCCTCGTACCACAGGGCCGCAGCCTGATAGTCTCGCTCCTCCTGCGCGTGCCGGCCCGCCAGATACGCGCCGAACGGCGTAGAGGCCGACCCTGCCGGCTCGTCCTTGGCCGACGCCGCAATGCCGGCCGTGCTGGCCAAGGCCGCCGCCAGCAGGAAGCCCGCGAGACGTCTCCACCACGAAATCTCGATCACCGTTATCCCCATCTCTCTCCCCAATTCGCCGGGGTCACATATTCGGGTAGTTCGGACCGCCGCCGCCCTCCGGCACGACCCAATCAATGTTCTGCTCCGGGTCCTTGATGTCGCACGTCTTGCAGTGAACGCAGTTCTGCGCGTTGATTTGCAAATAGGGGTCGGCCGCCCCTTCCGGTCGCACGATCTCATAGACCCCGGCCGGACAATACCGCTGTTCGGGCGAATCGTAGAGCCGATAGTTGACGGTTATCGCCTTCTTCGGGTCGCGCAACCGCAGATGCGGGGGCTGGTCCTCCTCATGGTTGGTGTTCGAGATGAACACCGAGGACAGCCGGTCGAAGGTGATCGCACTGTCGGGCCTGGGATAGTCGATCGGCCGCGCCGCCGTTGCCGGCATCAGCTGGCTGTGGTCGGGGTGGTGGTGAAACGTCCACGGAGCCGAGCCGCGCAGAATGTAGGTGTCGAGCGCCGAATAGGCGAGCCCGGCATAAAGCCCCCAGCGGAAGCTCGGCCGGATGTTGCGCACCCGGCGCAGCTCGTCCCACACCCAGCTCTCTCTGAGAGCGCGCCCGACCTCGGCGGCATTGTCGCCGGCGAGCCGGCGGAACACGGCTTCGGCCGCGACCATCCCCGATTTGATCGCCGTATGGCTGCCCTTGATCTTGGGAACGTTGACAAACCCGGCGGCGCAGCCGACCAGCGCCCCGCCGGGAAAATCGAGCCGCGGGATCGACTGAAACCCGCCCTCGTTCAACGCCCGCGCCCCAAAGGAGATGCGCCGCCCACCCTCGAAGAACGGCCGGATCGAGGGATGAGTTCTTGAAGCGCTGGAATTCCTCGAAGGGGTTCAGGTAGGGGTTCTTGTAGTCGAGCCCGATGACAAACCCGACCGCCACCTGCCCGTCCTCGAGATGGTAGAGGAATGAGCCGCCATAAGTCGAGGTGTCGAGCGGCCAGCCGATGGTGTGGACCACGAGCCCCCGCTGGTGCCGCGAAGCCGCCACCTCCCACAATTCCTTGATGCCGATCGCATAGGTCTGCGGGTCGACGCCGTCGCGCAGCCGGAATCGCTCGATCAGGGTCTTGGTCAACGAGCCGCGGCAGCCCTCGGCGAGCAAGGTCTCCTTGGCGCCGAGCTCCACGCCGGGCTGGTAGCGGTCGGTCGGCTGGCCGTCCTTGCCGATGCCCAGATCGCCGGTCGCCACCCCGCGCACCCGTCCGGCATCGTCATAAAGCACTTCGGCGGCGGCAAAGCCGGGGTAGATCTCGACCCCCAGCGCCTCGGCCTCGGTCGCCAGCCAGCGGCACAGATTGCCGAGGCTGATGATGTAGTTGCCGTGGTTGCGCATCTGCGGCGGGGTCGGCAGGCGCAGCCCACGCGTCCGGGTCAGCAGCAGAAAGCGGTCCTCGGTCGCCTTGGTGACGAGCGGCGCCCCCCGCTCGCCCCAGTCCGGCAGGAGCTCGTCGAGCGCGCGCGGCTCGAACACCGCACCCGACAGGATGTGGGCGCCGACCTCCGAGCCCTTCTCGACGACGCATACGGTGGTCTCTCGCCTCGCCGCGCCGGCGAGCTGCTTCAAGCGGATCGCGGCGGCGAGACCCGCAGGCCCTGCGCCGACCACAACCACGTCGTATTCCATCTGCTCGCGGCGCACCCGCCCCTCGCCCATCCCGCCTCCGCCGACCATTCGCGCAGGACTATAGAGGATTGGGGCGAAAACGGGGGCCCGGCGACGGGAGACGGCTTTTCGGACCCCGCGTTGCCGCCACTGCCGCCGCGAGCCGCTATCCTCCGCCCGCGGCAAGGGCTATTTTCGCGCCACCTGACTATCGATGCAGCTTTGCCGCCGTCTTCCGTGATCCGAGTCGTCCGACATCCCGGCCCCCAATCGCACCACCCGCGCGGCGCGGTTTTGGCGATGGGCAATTTCGACGGGCTGCATCGCGGTCACGCGCTGCTGATCGGCCGAGCCCGCGACCTGGCGCATGAGCATGGCCGGGCGACCGCGGTGCTGACCTTCGAGCCGCACCCGCGCAGCGTGTTCGTGCCTGATGCCGAGCCGTTCCGGCTGACCCCGTTCCGGGTCAAGGAGCGCGAACTGGCCCGCCTCGGCGTCGACCTGTTGTTCGTGCAGCACTTCGATCTCGCGTTTGCGGCGAAGAGCGCCGAAGATTTTCTTGCAGAAATCATCGTCGGAGCGATCGGCGCCTCGCATGTCGTCGTCGGATGGGACTGCACCTTCGGCAAGAGCCGCCGCGGGACGACAGATTTCCTGCGCGCCGCCGGGCCCGAGCGCGGCTTTGCCGTGACCGTGATCGAGCCGGTTCGGGGCGCCGACGAAACCGTCTATTCCTCGACGCAGATCCGCGAACTGCTCAAAGCGGGAAAGCCGCGGCAGGCGACGGCGCTGCTCGGCCGGTTCTGGGAGATCGACGGCCGGGTCGCCGCCGGCGACCGGCGCGGCCGGACGATCGGCTTTCCGACCGCCAATCTCGGCCTCGAAGACTATCTGCGGCCGGCTTTCGGCGTCTACGCGGTGCGGGTCAGCGGTGACGGACCGGATGACCCGCTCGGCGGCCGCACCGTCGGCGGCGTCGCCAATCTCGGACTGCGCCCGACCATCGGCGGCCAGGTCCCGCGGCTCGAAGCGCATCTGTTCGACATCGACACCGACCTATACGGCCGCCACCTGCGGGTGGCCCTCGTCGACTTCATCCGCCCGGAGCAGAAATTCGCCGGCCTCGACGCGCTGAAGGCGCAGATCGCCGCCGACGCCGCCCGCGCCCGCGAAATCCTCGCCGCATCACCGCAGCCTTGGCTGACCTGAGCTGCGGTATCGGCGATCCGCCGCGGTTGCCTCTTTGGCAACGAGGCTCTCGAATTCGGTCCTTGCCGCTGCTATATCTGGAGAATGGCAACGAGTCACGGATACATGCTGCGAATTATAGGCCCGATCCTCGGCTGAGGGTCGGGGTCTTTTGAATTCTTCTTCGCATCTGATCCAGGGGCTCAACAATGCCGACGGATTATCGTCCGACCGTTTTTTTGCCCAAGACCCAGTTCCCGATGCGCGGCGACCTGCCGAAGCGCGAGCCAGCGATCCTCGAGCGCTGGCAGGCGATCGGGCTTTACCGGCGGCTGCGCGAGGCGGCGGCGGGGCGCGAGAAATTCGTGCTGCACGACGGGCCGCCTTATGCCAACGGCCATCTCCATATCGGCCACGCGCTGAACAAGATCCTGAAGGATGTGGTCAACCGCTCGCAGCAGATGCTGGGCAAGGACGCGCCCTATGTGCCGGGCTGGGACTGCCATGGCCTGCCGATCGAGTGGATGATCGAGGAACGGTACCGGGCGAAGAAGCTGTCGAAGGACAGCATTCCGGCCGAGCAGTTCCGCCGCGAATGCCGCGAGTTCGCCGCCCATTGGATCGAAGTGCAGAAGACCGAGTTCGAGCGGCTCGGGGTCATCGGCGACTGGGCCAATCCCTATACCACGATGGCCTATTCGGCCGAGGCGCAGATCGTCCGCGAGATCGGTAAGTTCCTGGTCAATGGGGGGCTGTACCGCGGCGCGAAGCCGGTATTGTGGTCGGTCGTCGAGCAGACCGCGCTGGCCGAGGCCGAGGTCGAGTATCACGACCACAAATCGACCACCGTCTGGGTGCGCTTCCCGATCCTGCGCACCGGCCTGCCGGCATTGGTCGAGGCGGCGGCGCTGATCTGGACGACGACGCCCTGGACGCTCCCCGGCAACCGCGCGATCGCATTCAGCCCGGCGCTCGATTACGCGGCGATCCGGGTTGAGCGGTCGGCCGAGGGCAGCCGCGCGCAGCCGGGCGAGACCCTGCTCGTCGCCGGCTCCCTGGCCGACACAGTCGCGGCCGAGGCCGGCATCGAGGCCTATTCGGTGGTCGAGCGTCTTCCCGGCGCCGCGCTCGGCGGGACGGTCGCCCGCCATCCTCTCCACGGCCAGGGCTACGAGTTCGACGTGCCGTTGCTGGCGGCGGGCTTTGTTGCGTCCGACCAGGGCAGCGGGCTCGTGCACATCGCGCCGGGCCACGGCACTGACGATTTCGAGCTGGGCCAGGCGAACGGTCTGCCGGTGCCGGACACGGTTGGACCGGACGGCGTCTACCTGCCCGGCGTGCCGCTGTTCGCCGGCCGCACCGTCTACCGGCAGGACGGCAAGCCCGGCGACGCCAACGAGGCGGTAATCGCCGCAGTCGACGCGGCGGGCGGACTCTTGGCGCGCGGCACGCTGGTCCATTCCTATCCGCATTCGTGGCGGTCGAAGGCGCCGCTGATCTTTCGCAACACGCCGCAATGGTTCATCAGCATGGCGGCCAACGGCTTGCGCGAGAAGGCGTTGGCGGCGATCGCCGAGACCCGCTGGGTCCCGTCGCAGGCCCGCAACCGGATCGAGGCGATGGTCGCGGGCAAGCCCGACTGGTGCGTGTCGCGCCAGCGCGCCTGGGGGGTGCCGATCGCGGTGTTCACCCATCGCGACACCGGCAAGCCGTTGCGCGACCCGGCCGTCGTCGAGCGCGTCGCCGCGGCCGTCGAGCGCGACGGCTCCGATGTTTGGTTCAGCGCAGACTCGGTGCAGTTCCTCGGGAACGCCTACGACCCGGCGGAATGGGAGAAGGTCACCGACATCATCGAAGTGTGGTTCGAATTCGGGCTCGACCCACGCCTTTGTCCTCGAGCAGCGACCCGAGCTCAAATGGCCGGCTTCGCTTTATCTCGAAGGTTCGGACCAGCACCGCGGCTGGTTCAACTCCTCTTTGATCGAAGCCTGCGGCACCCGCGGACGCGCCCCTTACGAGGCGGTCCTGACCCACGGCTTCGTGCTCGACGAAGAGGGCCGCAAGATGTCGAAATCGCTCGGCAACGTGGTCGCCCCGCAGCAGGTGATGGAGCAGAGCGGCGCCGACATCCTGCGCCTGTGGGTAGTGGGCTCGGATTATTCCGAGGATCTGCGCATTGGTCCCGAGATCCTCAAGCATCAAAGCGACGTCTACCGGCGCCTGCGCAATACCTTGCGCTATCTGCTGGGCGCGCTCGACGGCTTTGCCGCCGAGGAGGCGATCGGCGTCGAGGCGGTGCCCGAGCTCGAGCGCTGGGTATTGCATCGTCTGGCCGAGCTCGACGCGCTGGTGCGGCGCTCGGTCGAAACCTTCGATTTTCACGGCATGTTCACCGCCCTTTACAGTTTCTGCGCGGTCGACCTGTCGGCGTTTTATTTCGACATCCGCAAAGACCGGCTCTATTGCGACGCGCCGGGCGACACCCGGCGGCGGGCGGTGCGCACCGTGCTCGATCTGACCTTTGACTGCCTGGTGCGCTGGCTGGCGCCGGTGCTGTGCTTCACCGCTGAGGAAGCTTGGCTCTCGCGCCACGGCGACACGCCGGAGCGCAGCGTTCACCTCGAAATGTTCGCCCCGGTGCCGCAGAGCTGGCTCGATCCGGCCCTGGGCGAACGCTGGGCAGTCCTGCGCGACCTGCGGCGAGTCGTGACCGGCGCCCTCGAGCTGGAGCGCGGCGCGAAAAGACTGGGCTCCAGCCTGCAGGCCGCGGTCGAGGTCTTTCTCCCCGACCGGCTCTCAGCACTCGTCGGCGATGTCGATCTGGCCGAGCTGTGCATCACCTCGTCCGGGACGGTCGGTGCGGGCCCGATTCCCGACGACGCCTTCACCCTCCCGGACGTGGCCGATATCGGGGTGCGGGTTTCACCGGCGCCGGGGCAGCGATGCGAGCGCTGCTGGCGGGTGCTTTCCGAGGTCGGTCAGGTCCCGGGTCACGCCGATCTGTGCCGCCGCTGCGCCGGAATCGTCGGATCGCGCCCGGCCCCTGCGCAGGCGGCGAGCGCGGGGTGATGCTGGCGCGCGGGCTCGAGCACCGGGTGATGCTGGCGCGCGGGCTCGCCGTTGCCGCCGTCGTCGGGATCCTCGATCAGGCGAGCAAGGCCGCCATTCTCGGCCATTTCGCCGGGAATGGGTTCGATAGAGAGCGGCTCACCTCGTTCTTCAACCTGGTCCTGATCTACAATCGCGGGGTGAGCTTCGGCCTGTTCAATGCGGGCGCGGGGAGCGGCGCCGGGATCAACGCCTTGCTTTTCTCGCTTGCTGCCGCGGCAGTCGTCGCCGGCCTCGTCTATTGGCTCAGCCGGGTTTCGAGCTCGCTGCTCGTGGTCGCGATCGGCCTGATCATCGGCGGCGCCGCCGGCAATGTCGCCGACCGGATTCGCCTCGGCGCCGTCGTCGACTTTCTCGACTTCCATATAGGATCGTGGCACTGGCCGGCGTTCAACCTCGCCGACAGCGCAATCTGCGTCGGGGTCGCGGCAATGTTGCTCGACGGCTTGCTTCTGCATCGCGATGCGCGGTAAACAGCGGGCGGGAGGGACTACTGCCATGATCGAACATCGGCGAGTTCGCGGCGCCGGCCGCGGTGTCGTTCCGCTTTCCATTGTCTGTTTGGCTGGAGCCTCGCTGCTTTCCGGCTGCACCGATTTGAAGCAGATGGTCGGCCTCGATCAGCCGATGCCCGACGAATTCGCGGTCGAGTCGCGCGCGCCGCTGACGGTGCCGCCCGAATTCGACCTGCGCCCTCCGGAGCCGGGTGCGCCGCGGCCGCAGGAGAAGAGCGCCGAGCAGCAGGCCGAGCAGGCCATCGAGCAAGCCGGACCCGGGGAGCCCGGCAAGCAGGCGCCCGATTTCCGCCTGCGCGCCTCGGCGAACGGGCTGCCCAATCTCAATCCGCAGGCGCCGGATCAGAACGCGGTCGTCGGCTCGCAAAGCCTGTCGAGCGAGCTGTTGGGCTACAGCGGCACCGGCAGCACCGACGCTTCCGTGGACAAGCGCGACACGACCCCGCTGAAGCAGGTCTATTGAGCCGGCGCGCCCGCTCTGGTGTGACCCTCTTCGATCTTTCGGGACGCGTTGCCGTCGTCACCGGCGGGAACGGCGGGATCGGGCTCGGCATGGCGCGCGGGCTCGTCGCCGCCGGGGCCAGGATCACCGTGGCGGCACGCGACGAGGCCAAATCCAGGGCAGCGCTTGGCGAGCTCGGCCCGGAAAGCTGCTTCATCCAGCTCGATGTCGCCGACGAGGGCTCCTGTTGCGCGATGGTCGAGGCGACAATCGACCGCTTTGGCCGGCTCGACATTCTGGTCAACAACGCCGGCAGGTCGATCCGCAAACCGGCGGAAAGCTATAGCGCGGCCGAGTGGCATTCCGTCCTCGATACCAACCTGACCGGCGCCTTCATGTGCGCGCAGGCCGCCCATCCGGCGATGAAACAGGGCGGCGGCGGCAAGATCATCAATATCGGTTCGATGTTCGCGATCTTCGGCGCTGCCTATGCGGTGCCCTACGCCGCGAGCAAGGGTGGGCTCGTCCAGCTGACCAAATCGCTGGCCGCAGCCTGGGCGGCGGACAACATCCAGGTCAACGCCGTGCTGCCCGGCTGGATCGACACCGAGCTGACGCGGGACGCGCGCCGCGAGGTCGCGGGCTTGCACGAGCGAGTGCTGGCGCGCACCCCGGCCGGCCGCTGGGGCATACCCGCAGACCTCGCCGGCGTCGCCGTCTTTCTCGCCTCCTCCGCCTCGGACTTCGTCACCGGCGCCGCGATCCCGGTCGACGGCGGCTTCTCCGCTTCGGGCTGATCCCCGCACTCCGATCAGCGCGCGCCGAGCGGCGCGGCTGATCACCGGCGCAGCAGCATCCGACCGAGATCGCGTCCTCCGAACAGGTGCACGTGGAAATGCGGCACCTCCTGGTGACCGTCGCGGCCGCTGTTGGCGATGATGCGGTGGCCGGTTTCGGCGACGCCCCGCTCTTTGGCGATCTGCCCCAGGGCGCGGAACATGGCCGAGTGCTCGGCCGCTGAAGCATTCGCCGAAAAATCGTCGAGCGAAACGTATTCGCCCTTCGGAATGACCAGGATATGGGCCGGGGCCAGCGGGTTGATGTCGTGGAAGGCGAGGACGTGCTCGTCCTCGTAGACTTTGTTGCACGGGATCTCGCCGCGCAGGATGCGGGCGAAAACATTGTCGCGGTCATAGGGCATCATTCGCCTCTCTCGAAACGAGCCATTGGAGCTGATTATTGCCGCCTCGCAAGAGGACGTGCCAGCAAATCCGCCGCGAATGGCCGGGCCGGCTCTTCGAGCACGACACAGCCCACCCGCCGGCATCGCGGGGGATGGGGGCAGGGCCTCATTTGCATGGCTTTCGTGGCCCGTCCCGCGAGAACGAACTGTAGCCGTGATCGGGCAGGATGACGGAGCGGTCGAAACGGTAGACGATCTCGATCGGCCCGACGCTGCGCACTGGGACGGTCATGTGCGGGGTGCAGCCGAAATCCAGGATCAGCACGAGACGGTCGTCCTCGCGCCATTTGAAGCCGACCAGATAATAGTTGCTCTCCGCCGTCAGCGGGATTGTCGCGAACCAATGACGCGCCGGTTTGAGCCTGATCACCGTCTTCGACGGATGCGTGTCGCCTCCCTCGATGTTCGTCTCGGCATATACTTGATCGCCGCGACTGTTTTTCGCTGAGGTGTCCTCTATATTACGAAAATAAAGCATTCTTGAAAATAAAATGCTAAGGTTCCCAGGTACAGGACGTAAAGGCTGGCCGCGGTCAGGGCAATGCATCCCAGCCATTTTGCTATTATGAAGGCTCTTTTCAACGATGTCGGAAGCGCCGCAGTCTGCCTACACCGACTACTTCCACCGGCCAGCCGTCGCGTCATTCGCCTGCGACGCCCTTCTGGTCATGGGCAGGGTTCGGGTGGGAGATCACGGCGGCGGAAGGTTTCGTAGCCGATCTTCGGCACGTGACCGGGGTCGCCGCAGCGATAGACGATATGGATCGGCCCGACGGCGGCAACCGGCGCGCTCGTCTGCGCGTCGCAACCGAAATCGAGCTGTAGGTCGAGGGTGTTGTCGTCCCGCCACTTCAGCCCGACCAGAACCTCCCAGCTGCGGGATTCAACCAGGGTGGTCGAAAACCAGTGGCCTGGACGCCTCAGGCTGATCACGGTTTTCGAGCGATGCTCGGGAGCGCCGAAAAAATCGGTTTCGGTGGTCGCCACGTCGCCGCGCCCGTTTTTGGCCGACGCATCCATAAAGTCGCGACCATAGAGAATCGAGGCCCACATCCATGCGATTACCAAAAAGCGGACGATGTAGAACGTTCCGACGACGAGTCCTATCAGAATGCCGAAGAGCAGGACGCGCCGCAGCGATTTTCCAGGCATCGCTGGACGACTTAGCTAAGGCGAAACTACGCCGATCCTTACTTCCACACTCCAGATTTTCCGTCTTTCCAGCCCCGTTTGATCCAACCCAATTGATCTTGGCTATCGTAATTACGGGAATTCGCAAAGCGTACAGTTTCGCGAACACGCGAGTACCTTCGAGGGAGTACCCAGCGCCCGCCCTATACATACCCACAGCGTAATTAGCGGCGTGCACATACGCGTCATAGAATTTCTCTTGCCGTACATCCCTTTGAAAGTCGTAGGTTCCACCTTGGGCGATGGCAGCGCGGCCGAGGCTGTATTGCTCGGGTATAGTCAGCGGCGCGATCGCTCGACCGGCGGCGTAGACTTCGCGATAGTCGGCGCCCGGCGGCGCCATCAGCTTTTTGGTTTTCGAACGCGGGTCTGGAATGATCTCGCCAGCCGGTGTCGTGAAACCGCTGCGTCGTCCGGCAACTCGTGCACCGGCTTGTACGCGACGAGGCCGGCGCCGGGATCGACGGGATTGATCTCGACCGATAGAGCGCCTGCCGAGGTCCGCCAGCGGGGTTGCCGGCGGGGACGCGCGGCTCGTCCGGGTTGTAGCCGGCGCTTGATAGATCGATCGGGTGGGATCAAGGCCACAAGCCTTGAGAAGCTGAGCCGGGGTTGGTCCCTCGTGGGCTGCGGGTCACAGCTGCGCGCGACCGCGCTTTTCGGCGAGGCCCGAGATGCCCTCACGGCGGGCCAGCTCGGCCGCGATATCGGCGGGGGAGACGCCGGCGTCCGCCCACAGCACCAGGAGGTGGTAGAGCAGATCGGCGCTTTCGCCGACGAGCTTCGGCGCATCGCCGCGAATCCCCTCGATGACCGCCTCGACCGCTTCTTCGCCGAGCTTCTGGGCGATCTTAGCGCGGCCGCGGGCGAACAGCCGGGCCGTGTATGAGGTCTGCGGATCGGCGCCGCGGCGCGATTGGATCACCTGCCAGAGCCGGTCGAGGGCAACGCCCAGTTCCTCCGCCATCATTCAGCTCCGCACCGGAATGCCGCAGGCGGCGAGCCGGGCCTTGGCCTCGGCGATGCGGAACGTCCCGAAATGAAAGATCGATGCCGCCAGCACCGCGGTCGCATGACCGTCGCGAATCCCCTCGACCAGGTGGTCGAGCAAGCCCGCGCCGCCCGAGGCGACGACCGGGATCCGCACCGCGTCGGCGACGGCGCGGGTCAGCGCAATGTCGAATCCCGCTTTGGTGCCATCGCGGTCCATCGAGGTCAGCAAGATCTCGCCAGCGCCGTAACCGGCGAGGCGGCACGCCCAGTCGACCGCGTTGACGCCGGTCGGCCGCCGCCCGCCATGGGTGAACACCTCCCATTCGCCGGGTCCCGAATTTTTCGCGTCGATCGCGGCGACGATGCACTGGCTGCCGAATTTCTGCGCCGCCTCACGGACGAATTCCGGCCGGGCGACGGCGGCGGTGTTGACCGACACCTTGTCAGCGCCGGCGAGCAGCAGGCGGCGGATATCCTCGACCGTGCGCACCCCGCCGCCGACGGTCAATGGCATGAAGCACTGCTCGGCGGTGCGGCGCACCACGTCGTATAGGGTGTCGCGACCCTCATGACTGGCGGTGATGTCGAGAAAGCACAGCTCGTCGGCACCCTCGCGATCGTAAAACCGCGCCTGCGTCACCGGGTCGCCGGCATCGACCAGCTCGACGAAGTTGATGCCCTTGACGACCCGCCCGTCCTTGACGTCGAGACAGGGGATGACCCGCATCTTCAGCATGAGGCCCTCTGCGCCACCAAGCGCAATGCCGCGCGCGGGTCGATCCGCCCGTCATAGAGGGCACGCCCACAGATGATCCCGGCGATGCCGGCCGCCTCGTGCCCTTTCAGCGCGGCGATGTCGGCGAGCGAGGCGACCCCGCCCGAGGCGATGACGGGTGTGCGAACCTGCCGCGCCAGATCGGCCGTCGCCATGGCGTCGACGCCGCCGAGCGCGCCGTCGCGGGCGATGTCGGTATGGATCAGCGCCGCCACGCCGCAATCCTCGAAGCGGCGCGCCAGCTCGACGACCCCGATGTCGGCGGTCTCCGCCCAGCCCGCGACCGCGACCCGCCCGACCCGCGCATCGATGCCCACGGCGATCGCCCCCGGGTGATCGGCGGCCGCCCGACGGACCAGGTCGGGCTCGCGCAACGCCGCGGTGCCGAGCACGACGCGGTCGATCCCGAGATCGAGCCAGTGCTCGATCGCCCGGCGGTCGCGGATGCCGCCGCCAAGCTGGATATGCACCCCAACCGCGTCGCGGATTGCCGCCACCGCCGCGCCGTTGACCGAATGGCCGGCAAAGGCGCCGTTCAGATCGACGACGTGCAGCCACTCAAAACCGGCTTCGGCGAACCGGCGCGCCTGCGCTGCCGGATCGTCGTTGAACACGGTGGCGCTCGCCATCTCGCCGCGGACCAGGCGCACGCAGGCACCGTCCTTCAGATCGATCGCCGGGTAGAGGATCACGGATGCGCCGGATCGTCGTCGAGCAGCTTATAGTAGTAGTGGCCCGGCACGATCCGGCCGTCGACCCGCGCATAGACCGGGTGGGTGCCCCAGCGGCGGTAGCCCAGGTTCTCGTAAAGCCCGATCGCCGCCCGCTGGGTGTCGCGCAGATCGAGGTTGAGGACCCCCAGGCCCAATTCCCGCGCCAGCCGCTCGATCTCCAGCACGATGCCGCGGCCGAGGCCGTGGCCGCGCGCCCACGGCGCCACGAAGGCGCTGGTCAGGGTACCGGCAAACGCCTGCGCCTCGTTGTTGCGCGGCGCCCGGCTCAACTGCGCCGAGCCGGCGACCACCCCGTCGAGGCGGCCGACGACGAGCCGGCGCTCGGGCACCAGCAGCACGCCCTTCCAATAATTTTCCAGCACCTGGCGCGGCGGCGGCTTGAGCCAGCCAAATCCGCCGCCCTCGGCAATGGCGCTCTCGGTCGCCTCGCAGAGGTCGTCGAGATCGTTGCCGGAATAGCGGGTCGCCCGCTCGACCGAGATCGCCGCGGCGATGATGCGCCCATCGCTCATGGCCGCCAGCGCAGAAAGTTTCCGATCAGCCGCAACCCCGCCTCCTGACTTTTCTCGGGATGAAACTGGGTCCCGGTGAGGTTGTCGCGCCCGACCACCGCGGCGAGCGGGCCGCCGTACTCGGTGACAGCCAGCAGATCGCCGCGGTCGGCCAGCCGGAAATGGTAGCTGTGCACGAAATAAGCATGGGCGTTCCCCCCGAGCCCGTTGAGCAGCGGATGCGACGCCCGCAATTCGAGCTCGTTCCAACCCATATGCGGGATCTTCAGGCCAGGGTCGACGGGTTCGATCGCGATCACCTCGCCGCCGAGCCAGCCGAGCCCGTCGACGGTCTCGAACTCGCGTCCGCATTCGGCCATCAGCTGCATGCCGACGCAGATCCCAAGAAACGGTCGGGCGCGACGCATCACCGCCTCGTGCAGTGCGTCTTCGAGCCCGGGCACAGCGGCGAGCCCGCGCCGGCAATCGGCAAACGCGCCGACCCCGGGGAGGACGACGTGATCGGCGGCGACGACCATCTCAGGCCGGCTCGTCACCGCGATCTCGGCGGCAATGCCGCGGTCGGCGGCGGCGCGCTCGAAGGCCTTTGCCGCCGAGCGCAGATTGCCCGACCCGTAATCGACGATGACGACGCGCATCACGACCGGGGCATCAGAGGGTGCCGCCGAGGACGCCCTTGGTCGAGGGAACCGCACCCTCTCGCCGCGGGTCGATCTCGACCGCCTGACGCAACGCCCGCGCCAGGCCTTTGAAGCAGGATTCGACGATGTGGTGATTGTTCTCGCCGTAGATGTTCTCGACGTGCAGCGTCACCCCCGCCGATTGGGCGAAGGCCTGAAACCACTCCTTGAACAGCTCGGTGTCCATCTCACCGAGCTTGGGCCGGGTGAATGCGACCTTCCAGACGAGGTACGGCCGGTTCGAGGCATCGAGGCTGACCCGGGTCAAGGTCTCGTCCATCGGGATCACCGCATGCCCGTAGCGCGCGATGCCGGCACGGTTGCCGAGCGCCTTCGACACCGCCTCGCCGACGACGTAGCCGGTATCCTCGGTGGTGTGGTGGAAATCGATGTGCAGATCACCCGCGGCATGCAATGTGACGTCGATCAGGCTGTGCTTGGCCAGTTGCTCGAGCATGTGATCAAGAAACCCGATGCCGGTTGATATTTCACCAACGCCGCTGCCGTCGAGATCGACCCGGCCGCTGATCTGGGTTTCCCTGGTGTTGCGTTCTACCGTCGCCACCCGCACGATGCTCTCCTCCGCCGCCGATTGGCCGCGACACCTCTATTTAGCGATTTCGCCGCGGAGTTGCCACCGTCGGGTCGGTCGGGTTGACCGCGAACCCGCTGCGCCCACATCTCAGTCCTCCGTTCGCGAGAGTGTGCAATACCGGCTTTGTGAACAGGTGCATGGATCAGTCCGACGGCAAGGTTTGGCACGGCACGACCATTCTGTGCGTGCGCAAGGGCGCGCAGGTCGTGGTCGCCGGCGACGGCCAGGTGACGATGGGCCAGACGGTGATGAAGTCGAACGCGCGCAAGCTGCGGCGGCTGGCCGGCGGCTCGGTCATCGCCGGGTTTGCCGGCGCCACCGCCGATGCGATCACCTTGTTCGAGCGACTCGAAGCGAAGCTCGAGCAATACGCCGGGCAACTGTCGCGCGCCTGCGTCGAGTTGGCCAAGGATTGGCGCACCGACCGTTATCTGCGCCGGCTCGAAGCGATGATGGCGGTGGCCGACAAGAGCGTGTCGTTGATCCTGTCGGGCACCGGCGACGTGCTCGAACCGGAAGACGGGCTGATCGGCATCGGCTCGGGCGGCGGCTACGCGCTCGCCGCGGCGCGGGCATTGGTCGGCATCGACAGCCTCGACGCCGAAGCGATCGCCCGGCGCGCGATGGCCATCGCCGCCGGAATCTGCATCTATACCAACGACAAGATCACATTGGAAAAACTCGACAGCTGACATCCGATGCCATCTTTCAGCCCGCGCGAGATCGTCTCCGAGCTCGACCGCTACATCGTCGGCCAGCACGACGCGAAGCGCGCCGTCGCGATCGCGCTCAGAAACCGCTGGCGCCGTCAGCAGCTCACGCCCGAGCTGCGCGAGGAGGTGTTGCCCAAGAACATTCTGATGATCGGGCCGACGGGATGCGGCAAGACCGAGATCGCCCGCCGCCTTGCGCGGCTCGCGCAAGCGCCCTTTGTCAAGGTCGAGGCGACCAAATTCACCGAGGTCGGCTATGTCGGCCGCGACGTCGAGCAGATCGTGCGCGACCTCGTCGAGATCGCGATTTCGATGACCCGCGAGCGGCTGCGCAAGGAGGTCGAGCCCAAGGCCGAGCTCGCCGCCGAGGAGCGGGTGCTCGACGCGCTGGTCGGCGGGAGCGCCAGCGCCGACACCCGCCAGAAATTCCGCAAGCAGCTGCGCGAAGGGGTGCTCGACGAGCGCGAGATCGAAGTCACCGTGCAGGAGAGCGCCGCGTCGAGCTTGCCGACTTTCGAAATCCCCGGCATGCCCGGCGCGCAGATGGGCATGCTCAACCTCGGCGACATTTTCGGCAAGACCTTCGGCACCCGGACCAAACCGAAAAAGATGACGGTCGGCGAGAGCTCATCGGGTGCTGATCGCCGAGGAGAGCGACAAGCTCCTCGATCAGGATTCGGTGGTGCGCGAGGCGATCGCCGCAGTCGAGCAGAACGGCATCGTCTTCATCGACGAGATCGACAAGATCAGCGGGCGCGGCGAGCGCGCCGGCGGCGGCGCCCCCGATGTCAGCCGCGAGGGGGTGCAGCGCGACCTGCTGCCGTTGATCGAGGGCACCACGGTCGCAACCAAGCATGGTGCGGTCAAGACCGACCACGTGCTGTTCATCGCGTCCGGTGCCTTCCACCAGGCCAAACCCTCCGACCTGCTGCCCGAATTGCAGGGCCGGCTGCCGATCCGGGTCGAATTGAAGGCGCTCGACCGCAACGATTTCCGCCGCATCCTGACCGAGCCCGAGGCGAGTCTGATCAAGCAGTACAAGGCGCTGTTGGCGACCGAGGGCGTCACCCTCGATTTCGACGAGGACGCGATCGATGAATTGGCGCTCTTGGCCGAGGAGATCAACGCCGCGGTCGAGAACATCGGCGCGCGCCGCCTGCACACGATCCTCGAGCGGCTCTTGGAAGAGATCAGCTTCACCGCCAGCGACCGGCCCGACGGCACCGAGGTGCGGATCGACCGCGCCTATGTCCGCGACCAGGTCGGCGCGCTGGCGCAAAACGCCGATCTGTCCAAGTTCATCCTGTAGTGTGTTTCCGGCATCATCGCACGGGCCTTAGCCGACGGACGTGATCCTCGCGCACTCGCAGAAAATTTTGAACATGGTCGAAGCGAGTTCTGCAAGTTGTACGAGGTGGACGAGCCCGGCTCCGATTCCAATAGCCGCCAGGGCTCGCACCACCTGTCCCGCCGCAGCGTGACGGAGACGGATCGCCATGGTTCATTTCCATCGACCGGCAGTCGCGTCCCGCCAAACCTGATCGAGCCAGCCTGTCTGATTCTTGTCCCCATAATTGCTCGAGTTAAAAAACGCGTACGCCTCGGCCATCCTCCGCGTCACAACGGTATAATTGGCCGGCACGACACCGGCCTCGTCGGCGGAGCGTCGCCATCATCCGTGGTCCAATGACCGCCGTCGGGATTCCCCGCGGGGACGAGGGGCTGACCCGGATCGTAGCCGGCCTTCAGGAGATCGAGCGCGGCGGGGTCGAGGCCACAGGCTTTTATCAGTTCGCGTGGAGTGACGCCGTCGGCGAGCAGCTTGTCTCCGAGGGATAGACGAAGCGAGGCCGCTGTCTCGTCCTTCAGCGGTGGCAGGACGCTATGGGCGAGGTCAATTTGCGCGAGGCAGGCTTCGCCATGGCGCCGTTCGCGCGCAGCTCGCCGGATGTTGCCGAAAACGCCAGGAAGGACGGCCTTGCCATGGGCGATCGCAAGCAGCCCAGGACGCGTTCCTCGCCGCCATCGACATCCAGTTGCGGCATTCCGCCGGCATCGCGGCGCATCGGAACGAGAACGGTTGAACCGAGGACCAACCCCTTCGCGGTGATCGCACCCCCGCAAGCGGGCGCAGACGGGAGCGTCGGTCCCAATCATCACCTGCCCTGGCCACGGACATCATCGGAAATCCCGCAATGAAAAGGTCTGGGGGCTTCGATACACGCAAACAGTGCAGTGTCAATACCATGGACGAAACCGCCCCCCAGCCCAGCTGGGCGGCGCGGGGACGGCGGCTCCTGACGCGGGTCTTGTCGCATCCCAGAGCGCCCGCTGACGCGACGGTTCGGGCATCGTTGATTAACCCTGAGAGCCGGGCCTACTTCTTCTTGGCTGCCCGTTGAGCGCGCGCTGCGGAGTTGGCCGCCACCGCGGCGCGGATGAGTTGCCTGAAGGCAGCTTCGTTGATCTTCTCCCCTTCGCGGAGGTCGATCGCACGCCGCGTGTTCCCTTCCAGGCTGGAATTGAAGAGCTTCTTCGGGTCTTTGATGGAGGCTCCGCGAAAGAAGGTGAGCTTCACGACCTGCTTGTACGATTCCCCTGTGCAGACGTCGCCGTCATGGGACCAGACGGGGGTTCCCATCCATTTCCACTCCTCCTGGATGTCGGGGTCGGCATCGTGGATGAGCTGACGGATATGAGCGAGGGTCTCTCCTCTCCAATCCCCCAGCTCTTGAATCCGCTTGGTGATGTTCGCTGAAGCGGCCTCGCCATTCGGACGACTCGTCGGCTTCATGTTCTCTCCGATCCTTCGTTTCGCCAGCCGGCCCTATGCCGGCAGCCCGGCGACAACTCGTTCCCGGCCACCGATGAACTTCTGCCGGCCGTAGTTCGCGCCCTTATAGTTGGCCTCTTGATTGGGATGGAAGCCGGACTGCTCCATGCCCAGGAGCGTTCCGATTCGTTCAGAAGCAGCCGGCGGGGGTTCGGCCGCCGTGCCGGCGATCGAGCGAGCGATTTCGACAGAGCTGGCGCTCCTCGTGGGGATCCGAGAAACGGCGTCGAGCGGCGAGGTTGCCCCGGGAGACACTCATGCCTGTCGCGCTGCCCCAATGCCCTGCGGAGGGTTTGAGAAGCGCGGCGATGGGAAGCCGCCTCGGCCTGATGATTCCCTGAAAAAAACAGGTGAAACAGGCTGCCCGGGGGCTGCCTTTCGAAATGCGCGGCTCGGCAATCGCGGCCGGCGAGCCGGCCGGCGCACGTGACGCGTGCCCGCCGCACGATCCCGAGGTAGTCTCGGCTCAGGCCGCGGGACGGGTTGATGCCAGCCGCGGCGTTTTGGCCGTGCCGTTCGGCGGGGGACCCGCGTTCGCGCAGCTCGGCAAGGCGCGAGTGTCACCGCTGCGCCCAGCCGCGGTCCAGATCCGGTTCAGGGGAGGCCACCATGCTGTCGGGCGCGCGCATCCAACAGAGGCTGGCGCGGCAGGCGCTCGGCCTGGTTCTGGCCGGCGGCCGGGGCAGCCGGCTGAAGCAGTTGACCGACCGGCGGGCCAAGCCCGCGGTGTTTTTCGGCGGCAAGTTCCGGATCATCGACTTCACGCTGTCGAACTGCCTCAATTCCGGCGTCCGGCGGATCGCCGTCCTGACCCAGTACAAGGCGCACAGCCTCTTGCGCCATCTGCAGATGGGCTGGTCCTTTTTGCGCCCGGAAATGGGCGAGTTCCTCGACTTGCTGCCGGCGCAGCAGCGGCTCGACGAGGCGACCTGGTATCGCGGCACCGCCGACGCCGTCTATCAGAACTTCGACATTCTGCGCGCCGCCGGCCCGCGATACTTGGTCGTCCTGGCCGGCGACCACATCTACAAGATGGACTACTCGAACATGCTGCGGGACCACGTCGCCAAGGGCGCCGACTGCACGGTCGCGTGCGTCGAGGTGCCGCTCGCCGAGGCCTCGGATTTCGGCATCATGGCGGTCGACGCGGCGATGCGCATCGTCGACTTTCGGGAAAAGCCGCGGGTCCCACCGGCGATGGCCGGCAAGCCCGATCGAGCGCTGGCCAGCATGGGCGTCTATGTGTTCAACGCCGAATTCCTCTATGCCGAGCTCGAGCGCGATCACCACGACCCCGGGTCGAGCCATGATTTCGGCAAGGACGTGATCCCGCACCTGGTCAGAAGCGGGCGTGCGGTAGCACACTCGTTCGAGGAAAGCTGCGTCAAGACGACACCCGAGGCCGAGGCCTATTGGCGCGACGTCGGCACGATCGACGGCTATTGGGCGGCCAATATCGATCTGGTCATGCCGACGCCGTCGCTCGACATCTACGATCCCAACTGGCCGATCTGGACCTATCAGCAGCAATTGCCGCCGGCCAAATTCGTGTTCGACGACGACGACCGCCGCGGCATGGCGGTCGATTCGATGGTTTCGGGCGGCTGCATCGTGTCGGGCGCCACGGTGCGGCGCTCCTTGATGTTCTCAAACTGCCGGGTCAACTCCTACGCCCAGACCCGCGAGGCGGTGCTGCTGCCCGAGGTCGAGGTCGGCCGTCACGCGCGGCTGACCAAGGTGGTCATAGACCGCGGCTGCCAAATCCCGGAGAGATTGGTGATCGGCGAAGACCCGGCACTCGACGCTCGCCGCTTCTACCGCAGCGACGGCGGGGTCACCCTCGTCACCGCCGAAATGCTGGCGGCACTAGGGTGAGCGCCGTGCGGGGATGGCGAATTTCTTGACATTTGAGAACGAATAGGGTACATTTTTTATGTATGCGTGGGAGGAGTTGTGATTCCCGCAGACGCTCACCTCGGGAGCTTGAGTGAAGGCGGGGATCGGAGCCTCGGGCTCTCGTGCACCGAGGACGGGCTGTTCCTCGGGCGCACGCCGCTGATCGAGCAGCATGAGAAGGGCTGGGTTCTCCGCCCGCGAGCCGATCTCGAACGGCTCTTGGGCCGCGCCTACCGCGCCGAAATCGATCTCGACCGGCTGATGCCGGGGCTTGCCGTCGTCAAGTCGGCGCTGGACGAAAGGAACCTTTGCCTGGCGCAAATTGTCGCGGTGCAGTTGCGGGTTCCCGAGTTGCCTGACCTGCATGCGCGGGACGGCATGGAGAGCGAAGATTTTCTGATCAAGAGCGAGCGGAGCGGCAACGTCCTCGCCCCCGCACCGGCTGGGACCCGCCGAGCATCCGCGTGCCGGAGTTCCGCCCAATCCCGGCTGGTTCGCGGACAAGCCGACGCAGGTCGCCCAGGGCGAAGAAGACGAGCGCGCGCCCGAGGACATGCTCGACCCCGAGGCTCCGGTGCGGAAAGCCCTATGGGACGCGCAGATCGCGACCTTGCGCCAGATCGATCCAGGCAATCCGCAGCTCACCTACATGAGCACGCCGGGATGGGTGCCGAGCGAGGCAGACCTCGACAGCCTCAACACTGCGATCGAGGCCGCGGCGATAAAACGGGTAACCGACAAAGTGATGTCGGGCGGGGTTCCGATCGGACAGTCTGGCAACAGCTCACGAGTTCGTGAGCTTTCAGGAGGTCTTCAGGCGGCCAGAAGCATGTTCGATTACCTGAGGGTCGGCGGGAGCATCGTCGACGATCCGGACCTGGAAGGAACATTGATCAAGCTGCCAAGCAATGCAGGTTACATCACTTTTCGCGCTACATCGACGAGCAGTTCTCCCGCGATCGATATTAACGTCCCAGGCGTCCCGTTCAGAAGAATACATTTCAATTAGCGAGAATCCTTATGGAAATGAAGGAGCTTATAGAGGACTTCGTGAAAGAATCAGAAACCGATTTTGTCGGCTTGTGGGAAATAGCGCAGGCATCTCGCGAGGACCTCGGTGCTCGTACCACAGACGAAACACGGTCATTAAGCCTGGAGATCGTTGCACGGCTTTACAAGGAAGGCCTACGGCCTGGCGATTACTACCTTGGTACTCGGTTTGATTATTGGCCGGACGAGGGCTGCCAGGCGGCGCTCGACCGGATTGAGCGGGAATGGATCAAGGCTGGCGCCGATCCCAATCTCGCCGAACCGATCTGCTGGTTTGCACCGCGGCCGGCATGAGACGCCGCCGGAAGTGCTGCCCGCGATAATAGACGAAATGGATGCATTAGATCTGTTAGTTGACGAGTGCCTGAAGAATCCAAGATAGATTACGTTGGACTATGGCAATTTGCCCAGACCACGCGCGAGAGGTATGGCGCCCATATGACAGGGAGGCGAGATAGCTGAGCCTCGAAGTCGGTGCTCGGCTACAACAACAGGGCTGAGGCCGGGCGACTACTGAGGCCGAGATTTCGACTACTGGTCCGACAAAGGCTGCCAAGCGGCGCTCGCCCGCATCAAGCGCGAGTGGATCAAGGCCGGCGCCGACCCCAATCTCGGCGAGCCGACCTGCTGGTTCACGCCGCGCGCCCCGCCTGGGACCGCCGCAGCGGGCGCACCCTGAGAATGGAATATCCGCGTCGGCGAAGCCGGGCCTAAGTCCCTCAGAACACCCGAGCGGCGGTGGTGCGGTCGCGGACCCAGACCTGCGCCTCGCGGCCGGCCTGCAGCGCGTCGCGGGCGGCGTCGACCGCGTCGAGCAAGGCCTGCTCCCGGTCGAGATAGGCGCCATAGACCGCGTTTCCGAGGGTGACCACCCACCGCGCTTCACGGCCGCGCCGGCACACCTGAAATTCCATG
Organism: uncultured Alphaproteobacteria bacterium; assembly: GCA_963703665.1. GTDB lineage: Bacteria > Pseudomonadota > Alphaproteobacteria > ATCC43930 > CGMCC-115725 > AP-15. The sequence continues at coordinate 909,487 of CAVPFB010000004.1, forward strand.
ACACTCATCGGCTGCGCTCCTTGGGCGACAACGGCCGCCATGGCGGGTCTCTTCCCCGATCTCCGGTGCTCCCGTGCCGACGATTATCGTCGAGCGGCTGCTACAAATAAAGTCAATTCTGTTACGAATTGACACAAAGAGGGTAAATTTTCGGCAAGTGATCAGCGGTTCAACAGGTTAACCTTCCGGCCGCGCCGCTCACTTTTCCTCGGCGGTAAACACGCCGTTCCAATCGCCGGGCGGAGCCTCGATCTGGAAGTCGGCGATGCGCCGCCGATAGAGATCGTAAACCGGGGCGAGGTGCCGGGCCGCGAGAAGCCGCCCATCATCGAGCAGCCGCAGCGCGATCGCCCAATCCTGGCGGCGGTAGGCGTGCAGCAACGCCCGGTGCCGGTCGGCGAACTCGTCCTCCTCGATTCTCTCGGGCGGCAAGGTATAGACGTGGCCGGCGTGGCTCTTGCCCTTGACCGCGACGAGGTCGACCTCGATCAACGCCGCGGTCAACGCCGGATCGTCGAGATGCGCCGCGGTTGCCTCGCCGATCACCAGATCGATGCCGTAGAGCTTGCCGAGGCCCTCGAGGCGCGAGGCCAGATTGACCGGGTCGCCCAACAGCGAATAGTCGAAATGCTGCTCCGAGCCGAAATTGCCGACGCAGCATTCCCCGGTATTGATCCCGATCCCCATGTGGACCGGACCGAACTCTTTGCCGGCCGCCGTCGCCTCTTCTACCCAGACGCGGTTGAGCTCGACGAGCTTGCGGCGCATCGCCTGGGCGGCGCGCACCGCGTTTTTGGCGTGGCCGGGATCGTCGAGCGGGGCGTTCCAAAAGGCCATGACGCAGTCGCCGATGTATTTGTCGATCGTTCCCTTTTCCTCGGTGATGATCTCGGTCATCGGCGACAGAAAGCTGTTCATGAACTGGGTCAACGTCTTGGCGTCCATGCCCTCGGCGCGGCTGGTGAAATTGCGGATGTCGCAGAACATGATCGTCATCATCCGGGTCTCGCCGCCGAGGACGAGCTTTTCGGGATGCGCGGCCAGCTCCTCGACATAATGCGGCGACATGTAGCGCGAAAAGGCGCTGCGGATTTCGCGCTGACGCGCTTCGGTGCGCAGATAGCCCAGCAGACTCGCCACAAGGTAGACCAGGGTAGTGACCGCCCAGGGATAGACCGGATCGATCAGCAGGTGCGCGTATCTGAAGGCGAGCCACGAGCCGCCGAATGCCGCCGCCACCGACGCGCCGCCGAGTGCCGCACTGGGCAATGCGCCGAGCCGCGGCACGATCAGGATCAGCCCGGCGCCGACCAACAGAGCGAACAGGATTTCGGCGCCGATCGCCCAATCGGGCCGCGTCAGGTAATTGCCCTGCAGAATTTCGTCGAGCAGCTGGGCGTGGATCTCGACCCCCGGGACGGCGGGCGACAGCGGGGTCGCCTGCTGGTCGGTGATGACGCCGGCCGCCGAGGTCCCGATCAGCACGATGTGCCCCGAAAACAGCGCCGGATCGAATTTCCCGGCCAACACTTTTGCGGCGGAAACGGTGCGGTCGGGCTCGCGCCGGGCATAATACACCGATACCCGGCCGGCAGCGTCGGTCGGCACCGCCAACGGGCCGATGCGGATCGCGGTCAGACCGGTGTCCTGGCCGAAATTCTGCTCTCCATTGGCGCCGGCGGCCCGGCCGATGTCGGTCGTGGCGCCAAAGGCGAGCCGCAGCGCCTCGGCATCGAGCGAGGGGTAGGGCTTGCCGTTCAAGGTCAGGATCAGCGGCACCCGGCGCACGACATGGTCCCAATCGAGATATTGGTTGAGAAATCCATCGCCGGCGGCAGCCGCCTCCAGCTCGGGCAGGTTGGGAATGGCCCGGGTGAAGTTGTCGACGTGACCGAGCGGCCGGTCGCCGGCAAAGGCAAAGCCGGCCTTGGCCGCCGGCGCCCGCGCGCCACCGCGATCGGTCAGGATGAACCCGGTCACCACCGGCACCTTGCGCATCGCCGCCGCCAGGAGCTGGTCGGGATCGGGCAGGGTCGAAAGCAGCTTTTGTGCCGACGCCGCGCTGACGCCGTTTTGGGCGATCAGCGGCAGCAGCAGCTTGGGCGAGGTCCGATCGGGCTCGGCAAAATCGATGTCGAAGGCGACGACCGCGGCGCCGGCGGCGGCCAGGCGCTCGACCAGCCGCGCCACGATCGCGCGCGGCCAGGGCCACTGGCCGATCTGGGCGAGGCTCTTGTCGTCGATGTCGACGATGCGGATCGGCGAATGTCCCGGCGCCCGCGGCAGGGCGCGCTGATACACGTCGAACGCGATCAACGACAGCCGGTCGAGCAGGTCCGATGCCGCGATCCGCGCGCCGATCGCTGCCAGCAGGACGGTGAGCGGCAGCAGATAGAGGATGCTGCGGCGAAGATGGGTGAAGAGGCGCATGTCTCGGGTCGAGCGGCCGGCCGGTGACATCATCGCGCAGTCGGCCGAGGGTTTCCAGAATCCTCGATGCGCTAAACGGCTTGCCCGAACGCCGCCGAGCGCCCAGTGTTTCTATCCCGATGAACGAGACAATCGAACTGCCGCGCCCGGGCGTGCCTGGGGAGACCGGCGAACCCGACCACACCGGTCACATCCGTCCGCCGGACGAAGTGAAAAAGACGAAGCTCGTCCGCAAGGCCGCTTCCCTGGCCGAGGAGGCACTCCACCCGGCCGAGCGCGCCGCAGCTGAGCGCGCGATCGCCGAGTTCTACCGGCATGTGCCGCCCGCCGATGTCGTCGGGCGCAGCCCGCGCGACCTCGCCGGCGCCGCGCTGTCGTTGTGGCGCCTGGCCGGGCGGCGCCGCCGGGGCCAAGCCAAGATCCGGGTCTACAACCCGGAGCCGGCGGCCGATGGCTGGTCGTCGCCGCACACCGTCGTCGAGGTCGTCAACGACGACATGCCGTTTCTCGTCGAACTCGGCGACCGCGGCGATCAATGCCCGCGAGCGAGTTGTCCACCTGGTCGTCCACCCGATCCTGAGCGTCCGGCGCGACCCGAGCGGCCGGCTCGGCGAGATCCGCGAGGCCGGCGCGCGGGGGCTGCGCGACACCTCCCGGCCGGTCGAACCCGACGGGCAGGGCGAACCCGACAGGCATGGTGAAACCGACGGGCAGGGTGAACCCGACGGGCAGGGTGAACCCGACGGGCAGGGCGCATCCAAGGGATGCGGCGAACCCGAAGGGCTGCGCGAATCGTGGATGCAGATCGAGATCACCCGCGAAGCGGATCCGGCAGATCTTGCCCGCTTGACCCAGACGATCGCCGGCGTCCTCGCCGATGTGCGCGTCGCGGTCGACGACTGGCAGCCGATGCGCCGAACCCTGCGCGCGCTGCTCGACGAGCTGCCGGGCCCACCCTCGCCACCGGTGCCGGCGGCCGAGCTCGCGGAAACCCAGGATTTTCTGCGCTGGCTCGACGACGACAACTTCACCTTTCTCGGCTACCGCGAATACGATTTCGCCGGCGTGGCCGAGCCGGCGCGGCCGGCGCTCGGGATCCTGCGCGACCGCGACTATCCGATCTTCGGCGGGTTGCGCGACCTCTCCTCGCTGCCGCCTGACGTGCAAGATTTCATCCGCCGCCGCGAGCTGCTCGTCGTCACCAAATCGAACCTGCGCGCCACCGTTCACCGCACCGCGCATATGGATGCGATCGGGCTGCGCCGGTTCGGCGCGGACGGAGAGGTGGTCGGCATTCGCTTGTTCCTCGGGCTGTTCACCTCGCTCGCCTACAGCCGCAGCCCACGCGCGATCCCACTGCTGCGGCTCAAGGTTCGCCGGGTCGTCGCGCGTGCCGGGCTGTCGCCGACCGGCCACGACGGCAAGGCCCTGCTGCACATTCTCGACGGCCTGCCGCGCGACGAGCTGTTTCAGAGCAGCGAAGACCAGCTATTCGAGACGGTCATCGGCATCCTCAATCTGCAGGAGCGGCAACGCATCACGCTGTTCGTGCGCCGCGACCCGCTCGAGCGCTTTGTGTCCTGCCTCGTCTATGTGCCGCGCGAGCGCTACGACAGCGATTTGCGCCGGCGCTTCGCGGCGATCCTCGAACAAGCCTTCGCTGGCCGGCTCTCGGCATTTTACACCCATCTCGACGAATCGGTGCTGGCGCGCGTCCAGTTCATCATCCACACCACCCGGGGCGCCGTGCCGGCAGTCGACGTGGCGGCGCTGGAACAGCAATTGGCCGAGTCCGGGCGAAGCTGGTCGGACCGGCTGCAGCAGGCGGCCGAGGCGGAATTCGGCGAGGCCGAGGCGCAGATCCGGCTGCGCCGCCTCAAGCCGTTTCCAGTCGCCTACCAGGCCCTGACCCAGCCCGCCCAGGCGATCGCCGACCTGCCGCGGATCGAGAATGCGCTGAAAGGCTCGGCTCTGGAGGTTTCGCTTCATCCGATCGCCGAAGACGGGCGGCCGGGGCTGCGGCTCTATCGGGCGAAAGAGCCCGTCGCCCTCTCCGATGTGCTGCCGATGCTCGAAAATCTCGGGCTGCGCGTGGTCGCCGAAGAGCCCTTCTGCATCGACAGCGCCGACGGCGGCGTCGTCTGGGTACATGAATTCCAGATCGCCGGGGCCGCCGCCGCGATCACGGCTACTGCCGAGGTCAGGGCGCGTTTCGAGGCGGCGCTGGTCGCCGTGTGGACCGGGCGCGTCGAGAGCGACCGCTTCAACCGGCTGGTCCTCGGTGCCGGCCTTGGCGGCTCGCCAAGTCACCATTCTTCGCCTCTACGCCAAGGTGCTGCGCCAGGCCGGGACCGCGTTCAGCCAAGCTTATATGGAAGACACGCTCGGCGCCCATCCCGACATCGCCGCCCGGCTGGTGCGGCTGTTCGAGATCCGGTTCGAACCGGCGAGCACCGCCGCCGACCGCTCGCTCGCCGCGATCGGCGAAGTCCAGGCGATCGATCACGCGCTCGACAACGTCGCCAGCCTCGACGAAGACCGCATCCTGCGCAGCTTTCTCATTTTGGTGCTCAAGAGCGTGCGCACCAATTATTTCCAGAAACTGCCTTCCGGCGGGCCTAAACCTTATCTCGCGGTCAAGCTCGCCAGCAGCGAGATCGACCTGTTGCCGCGGCCGCGGCCATTGTTCGAAATCTACGTCTACAGCCCGCGGATGGAGGGCGTGCATATGCGCGCCGGCAAAGTAGCCCGCGGCGGCATCCGCTGGTCCGACCGCAAGGAGGATTTCCGCACCGAGATCCTCGGGCTGATGAAAGCGCAGACGGTCAAGAATGCGGTCATCGTGCCGGTCGGGTCGAAAGGCGGGTTCGTCGTCAAGCAGCCGCCGGCGCTGCGCGACCAATCCGGGGTCGAGGCGGTCGAATGCTACAAGGTCCTGATCCGCGGTCTGCTCGACCTGACCGACAACATCGTCGCCGAGGGGGCGGACGGCCACCGCATCGTGCCGCCGCCGGCCGTCATGCGCTACGACGGCGACGACCCTTATCTGGTGGTCGCGGCCGACAAGGGCACCGCGACCTTTTCTGACTACGCCAATGCGATCGCCGAGGAATACGGGTTCTGGCTCGGCGATGCCTTTGCTTCGGGCGGCTCGGCCGGCTACGACCACAAAGCGATCGGCATCACCGCGCGCGGCGCATGGGAGCTGGTCAAGCGCCATTTCCGCGAGCTCGGGCGAGATCTCGAAACCAGCGAGCTGAGCGTGGTCGGGGTCGGCGACATGTCGGGCGACGTATTCGGCAACGGCATGCGGATGTCGCGCCGTCTGCGGCTCCTCGCCGCCTTCGATCACCGGCACGTCTTTGTCGACCCCGACCCCGACCCCGAACGCAGCTTTGCCGAGCGAGAGCGACTGTTTCGCCTGCCGCGATCGAGCTGGGCCGATTACGACCGCGCGCTGATCTCGGCGGGCGGCGGGGTTTTCGATCGCAGCGCCAAATCGATCGCGATCAGCCCGCAGATGAAGCGCCTCCTCGTCATCGACGCCGACCATCTGACCCCGGCCGAGCTGATCCGCAAGCTGTTGGGGACGCCGGTCGATCTGTTGTGGTTCGGCGGGATCGGCACCTATGTCAAGGCACCGCAGGAGAGCCATGCCGAGGTCGGCGACCGGGCCAACGACGCGCTGCGCATCGACGCCGACGAAGTCCGGGCGAAGGTCGTCGGCGAGGGCGCCAATCTAGGGGTCACCCAGCGCGGGCGGATCGTCTATGCCCTCAGAGGCGGCCGGATCGACACCGATGCGATCGATAACTCAGCCGGGGTCGACACCTCCGACCACGAGGTCAATCTGAAGATCCTGATCGACCGGGCAATCGCCACGGGCGCGCTGCCGGCCGAGGAACGCGGGCCGCTGCTCCACGCGATGACCGAGGACGTGGCGGCGCTGGTCTTGCGCGACAATTATTTGCAAGGGGAGGCATTATCGGTCGCCGAAGCGCGAGGTGCGGCGGCTCTCGACCGCCAGGCGCGGCTGATCCGCGATCTCGAACGCGCCGGCCGGCTCGACCGCGGGCTCGAATTCCTGCCCGACGACGAAACCCTCGCGGCGCGCGCGGCGGAACGCCGGGGGCTTGTGCGCTCCGAGCTGGCGGTGCTGCTCGCCTATTCTAAGCTGGCGCTCGACGACGAGCTTCTCGCCTCCGACCTGCCCGACGCACCGGAGCTGGCCGAGGAATTGCGCCGCTATTTCCCGGCGGCACTGCGCCACCGTCTCGGGCCGCTGATCCCGACCCATCCGCTGCGCCGCGAAATTACCGCCACGATCGTCACCAACGATCTCGTCAACCGTGCCGGCCTCACCTTTGTCAGCGACATGCAGGCGCGCACCGGCCGGTCCGCGCCGGAGATCGCGCGCGCGTATCTGATTGTGCGCGACCTCTTCGATCTGCGGCGGTTGTGGGCCGAGATAGAAGCGCTCGACAACCAGGTGGCAGCCAGGGTCCAGACCGAGATGCTGCTGGAGACGGCACTCGTCGTCGAGCACTCCGCCGCCTGGCTGCTGCGCCATCGCCGCGTTGATCTTGCCGCCGAGAGCGCGCCGCTGGCACCGGGCGTGCGCAGCCTTGCCGGGTCCCTCGCCGAGCTGCTGCCGCCGCGCGACAACAGCCTCGCGGCCGAGCGCAGCCTGCGCCTGACCGAGGCCGGGGTCCCGGCCGCGCTGGCGGCGCAAATCGGCGCGATGATGTTTTTGGCGCCGGCGCTCGACATCGCCGAATTGGCCGAGGGTGCGGCACAGCCGCTCAACCGCACGGCGCGCGTCTATTACGGGGCCGGGGTGCGCTTTGCGCTCGACGAGATGCGCGCCGCCGCCCGCCGCCTGCCCGCCGAAACGCAATGGCAGAAGCTCGCCGTCGAGGCGACTGTCGACGATCTCTTGGCGCTGCAGGCCGACATCGTGCGACGCATTCTGGCGAGTGAGCACGCGAGCGACCCCGATCCGCTCGCTGCCTGGGCCGCGGCAAATGCCACCGCACTCGCGCCCGCCGAATTGCCGGCCCGCGAGGTGCGCGCCAGCACCGCCCCGGACCTGGCGCTGCTCGTCGTCGCCGTCCGCCAGTTGCGCCAGGCGCTCGGGTGAGGCGGCATTGTCCAGCGCACCCTGGCGCCGCGAGGCGGGTGAGGGTTCGCCGGCACCAAGTGTCAGGTTCGTACCGCCAGAACATGCTGGGCGCGTTCAGTCGCGCTCGACTAACGCCGGCGCAGCAGGACGTCACGGGCGCGGTTGATCTCGGTGGCGAGATAGTCCGAGCCGCCGTGGTCGGGGTGCAGCTTGACCATCAGTCGGCGATGCGCCTCCTTGATCTGCTCCGGGGTGGCGCCGGCAGCAAGGCCAAGGACCGCATAGGCCTCCTCGACGCTGATGTCGCCGCTCGCCGGCCCTCCGCCGCCGCGCCCGGCACCGCCGTTCCCCGTCCCGCGGCCACCGCCATGGCCGCCGGCGAGGTCTTCGCGCCAATCGGGGTGGAGGCGGTCGAGATAGGCTTCGAGCAGTTGCGCCCCTTCCTCGTCCGCGGCGCGACATTCGCGCAGCAATGCCAAGAGGTCGGCGACACCGAGTTCCTCGACCCGTGTTCCGGCGAACCGGCCGCGCAGCACGGTGCCGCTCATGCTGCCGGTGTCGTGGTCGAGGCTCATCCGCAAAAACGCGGTGGTCACCGTCGAAATCTGCCCGCCGGCGGGGGCGCGGTATCGGTCGAACAGGTGGCGCAGCCGGGACAGGAGCGGCATCGACATGGCGAGCGGAAACAGCAGTGCCGCCAATTCCCGCAGCGGCGGGATCAGCACCGCTGCCACCACCGCCACGGCGGCGATGCCGATCCCCGACCACTTGAGATTGCGCGCGAGCCGCACCGGGTCGGCATTGACGAACAGGTAGATCAGCAGCAGCAGACCGCCCAGGACCGCGCACCCGCCGAAGAGGAACAGCATCGCCGCCCCGCCAGTCCTTCAGCTGACCGTCAGCCGCGCAGCTGAGCGGTCAGCCGCAGGACTTCGCCGCCCTTGCCGGCGCCATAGGCGGCGAGCGCGCGATAGCCGCCGGCGGCATAGACGGCGACCGCAGCCAGCAGCTCTTTGAGGCGCTCGGCGCTAGCCAGGTCGAAGCTCAGATAGGCGCCGCGCGACAGGCTCGCGATCTGCTTGAACGCCGCCGCGGCGTTGCGCTCGCCGCCTTCGTGAAAGACGAACACCGGCACCCCGAGCAGCCCGAGCTCGCCCGCCAGCCGGCACAGCCGGTCGATTTTTTCCTCCATCGCGTCGCCGACGAATACCAGCGCGTTGACCCGCCGCTTGCCGGTCTCGCGAATCGCATGGCTCAACACCCGTTCGATCTGGGTCTCGCCGCCGACGCAAAAGACCGAGCGCATGACCCGGTGCAAATCGGCGGCGGTCGTCATCCAGCGGCTGGCCTTGCATTCGGAAAAGCCGCGATAAAAGACCAGCTGGATCTCGAGCCCGCCCAATGCCGCCGTCGCTTCGAACATCTCGCCCTGGATCTTGCAGGCGCGGTCCCAGCTCGGCTCGCGGCTGGCGGTGGCGTCGAGCGCGAAGATCAGCCGCCCGCGTCCGCCGCCGGCGCGCGCCGGCGCGCGTTTCAGCTTGTCGAGGAATTCCGCGACCTCGGCCGAGCGCTGCTCGGTTGGAAGCCGGTTATCGTCGTCGCTCATCCGCGCTCCTCACGCCGGGCGCAGCCATACCGAGGTATCGTGGAACACCGCACCGCCGCGCGGCGATCCGGGGTCGGCGCTGGTCAGCAGATTGATCCCGATCCCTTCCTCGAAAGCATGGTTGGGCCACACTCCCTCGACGATCACAACCCGCCGCTGCAGCCCGTCGAACGCGCGGGCATGGACGACAACGCTGCCCTTGCCGTTGCCGATCCGCATCCGCTCGCCATCGGCGATCCGCAGCCCGGCCAAGGTTTCGGGATGCACGAGAGCGGTCGGCCTTCCCTCGCGGGCGATCCCCGAAGGCGTGTTGTTGAAGCTGGTGTTCAAGAACGAGCGCGAGGGGGCGGCGACAAGACGAAACGGACGCTGCGGATCGCCGTCGTCGGTGATCGCGACATGGTCGGGAAAGGCCGGCAGCCTCGCATGGTCACGCCCGACCGCGCGCCAGTCGGCGTGGAAGTGAAACTTTTTGTCGGCATGGCCGAAGCCGTCGAGGAAATGCGCGGTCGCGAACGGCGGACAGCAATCGAGCCAGCCATCCGGCGGGAAATCCTGGACCGCGGGCAGCCCGCTCGCCCGCAGGGTGCGGTCGATCAATTCGAGCGGGCTCAGCTCGAAGCCCGGATGGCGGGCGCCGAGGCGGTTGGCGAGGGCGCAGACCACATCGTGGTTCGAGCGACACTCGGCATAAGGCGGCAGGATGGCGCGGGACAGCTGCAGATAGGTGTGGCCGCCGGCGGTGTAGAAATCGTCGTGCTCGAGAAAGGTGGTGGCGGGCAGCACGATATCGGCCATCGCCGCGGTCTCGGTCAGGAACTGCTCGTGGACACAGACGAACAGGTCGTTGCGGGAGAAGCCCTGCTCCACGAGTCCAGATTCCGGCGCGACGACCATCGGATTGGTGTTCTGGACGAGCAGCGCGGTGACCGGGGGGCCGTCGCCGAGGTCGCGCGGGTCGCCGGTCAGCACCGCCCCGATCCGCGACTGGTCGAGGATCCGGGTCGAGGGATCGAGCAGGTCGAGACCCTCGACGAGAGTGCGGTCGAGCGGCGCCAGACCGTGGTTCGAATAGAGCGCGCCGCCGCCCTCATAGCGCCAGGCGCCGGTCACCGACGGCAGGCAGGTCACCGCGAAAACCTGGGCCGAGCCGTTGCGCGAGCGCGAAAAGCCGTAGCCGACGCGGACGTAGCTGCGTCGGGTGCAGCCGTAGAGGCGGGCGAAATCGATAATTTCTTCTTCCGATAAGCCGGTGATCGCTGCCGCCCAGGCCGGGGTGCGACTCGCCAGATGCGCTTCGAGCCCGGCGGGATCGTCGGTATGGCGCGCCATATAGGCCCGGTCGGCATAGCCTTCCTTGAACAGCACATGCATGACCGCGCAGGCGAGCGCCCCATCGGTGCCGGGCAGTGGTGCGAGATGCAGATCGGCGGCCTCGGCGCTGGCGGTGCGGTATGGATCGATCACGACGAGCTTCGCCCCGCGCTCGCGCCGCGCGGCCGTGACATGGGTCATGACGTTGACCTGAGTCGAGACCGGGTTGCCGCCCCATACGACGATCAGGTCGGCTTTGGCCATCTCGCGCCCGTCGACGCCGCGCTTGACCCCGACGCCGGCGAGCCACCCGGCATCGGCGAGCGCGTTGCAGATCGTCAGATCCTCGCGCGAATAACGCATCGCATGGCGCAGCCGGTTGATGCCGTCGCGCTGCACCAAGCCCATGGTCCCGGCATAGTAATAGGGCCAGACCGCCTCGGGGCCGTTACGCTGGGCGGCGCGGGTCAGCGCTTCGGCGACCTCGTCGAGCGCCGCGTCCCAGGAGATCGGCGCGAAGGCGGCGCGCCCGACCCCCTTGTCGCCGACCCGTCGCAAGGGGCTCGCCAGACGGTCGGGATGATGCTGGCGCTCGGCATAGCGCGCGACCTTGGCGCAGACGACGCCCGCCGTGTAGGGCTGCGACCTCGCCCCGTGCACCCGCCCGATGCGCGTCCCGTCGATGCGCTCGACCTCGAGCGCGCAGGCGCTCGGACAATCGTGCGGGCACACGCTGGGGACGATGTCGAGCGGCAACTATCACCTCCGGGCTCAACTCCGGGCCAAGATATAGGCGCAGCCGAGCCGGGTCGATACAGCGCGTTGGCGAAGGTCCTCTCAGGCCGACGGCCCACCTGGTTGAAAGGCGGCGATTGCGCCTGGCTTGCGCAGCATCTTGTCGACTTCGCTCGCGTGCAATTCCTCGGCATAGACCATCTGGCGAGCGTATTCCTCCAGAATGACCGAGCGCCCTTCCGCGCATTTGAGCAGCTCGCGATAAAGCGCGAGGGCCTTCCCTTCGGTCTCGAGCGACTCGCGCATAACCGCATCGATATCGTGGCGATGGGTGTCGAGCAGCGGACCGATCTTCAACGACGGATATTCGCCGAGCAAAGTGATCAGCTCCCCGGCTTGCTGCGCATGGGTCATCGACTCGGTCGCCTGCTCGCGCATCCAGGTCACGATCGGGATTCGATTGTGACCGAACACGAGAAAAGAATAGTGGGTGTAGCGAATAACCCCGGCCAGCTCGGCTTCGAGGATCTGATTGAGCAGCTCGACCGCTCTCTTTTTGTCCAGCTCGGCCATCTCGATGATCTCCTCAGCGACATTCTGCGGCGATACTCTTTGGCTAACTCTGAGCGCGGACCGGCGTTCCGCTGCTTCGGGAAGTGACACATCCCGCAGGCTCGGGACCGAGCGTCTTCTTGCTCGCCCATCGGCCGGCGATTTCTGATACAGACTGCGACTCCGAACAGCCGTGGTCGCGCCGCGGGAGGGCGAGATGACGTTTGCGCTGACGGCCGAGCAGCAGGAAATCCGCGCGGCGGTGGCGCGGCTTTGCGGGCGTTTCGATGACGCCTACTGGCTCCAGCGCGACACCGAGGGCGGCTTTCCGCACGAGTTTCACCGGGCGATGGCCGAGGGCGGCTGGCTTGGCGTCGCGATGCCGGAGGAATTTGGCGGCAGCGGCCTCGGCATCACCGAGGCGGCGGTGCGTCATGCAGGCGGTGGCGCAGTCGGGGGCCGGGTTTTCGGGCGCCTCGGCGGTGCATATGAACATCTTCGGCCTGCACCCGGTCGTCGTCTTCGGCACCGACGAGCAGAAGCGGCGCTTTCTGCCGCCGCTGATCGCCGGCCAGGAAAAGGCGTGCTTTGCGGTGACCGAGCCCGATGCCGGGCTCGACACGACGCGGCTCAAGACCCGCGCCGAGCGGCGCGGCGACCATTACGTAATTGTCGGGGCGCAAGATCTGGATCTCGACCGCGCAGGTCGCCGAAAAGATGCTGATCCTGGCGCGCACCACGCCGATCGAGGAGGTGGCGCGGCCCTCGCTCGGCATGACCCTGTTCTACACCGATCTCGACCGCAGCAAGGTCGAGGTGCGCGAGATCCCCAAGATGGGCCGCAAGGCGGTCGATTCGAACCTGTTGTTCATCGACGGGCTCGAGGTGCCGGCGTCGAAGACCGCATCGGCGAGGAGGGCAGGGGCTTCCAGTACATCCTGCACGGCATGAACCCGGAGCGCATCCTGATCGCCGCCGAGGCGGTCGGGCTCGGCCGCGCGGCCTTGGCGCGCGCCGCCCGCTATGCCGCGGAGCGGGTGGTCTTCGGCCGGCCGATCGGCCAGAACCAGGCGATCCAGCATCCGCTCGCCGAGCGCTGGATCGAGCTCGAAGCGGCCGAGCTGATGGTGCTGCGCGCGGCCGCCGCCTATGACCGGGGCGAGGAGGCGGGCCAGGTCGGCGCCTATGCCAACGCCGCCAAATATTGCGCCGCCGAGGCCGGGTTCCGTGCCTGCGAGACCGCGGTCATGACCCATGGCGGCATGGGCTATGCCCGCGAATATCATGTCGAGCGCTATTTTCGCGAAATCCAGATCGCCCGCATCGCCCCCGTCAGCCCGCAGCTGATCCTCTCCCACATCGCCGAGCGCGTGCTCGGCTTGCCGAAATCGTATTGAGGTTCAGGCTATACGTTCCAGGGTCGCTGCGATGAAGGCGTCGACGCTCTTGCCCTCGCGCGCGGCGGCGGCGGCGATGCGCCGGTGAAGCTCGGGCGATACCCGAACCGTGAAATTTCCCGAGCAGGGACGCTCGGGCTCCTTTCCCCGCTCGCGGCACCATTCGACGTAATCGGCGACGGTGTCGGCGAAGGCTGCCTTCAGCTCGTCGAGCGTGCGCCCCTGGAAGGTCAACACGTCTCGCGTGTTTATGACTTCGCCGTGGAACAGTCCGGCGTCCTCGTCCAGCTCCACCCTCGCCACGTAGTCGTCATAGGTCATCGTCGTCATGGCGCAACCCCTGCCCCCGCGCAGAAACCGGCGCACTGAACGCACCGCACCGCGATCGGTCTCGCGACGCGGATGCGGGCGGTGAAAAACGGCATCAACCCCGTGGAGGCTAACCCGCACCCGAGATCCCCGGCCCTCCGAAATGGTGCGCCGGCCGCGACGAACAACGCCTCTATACTGGACCAGCTGATATTTGCCCGCACCGGGTCGGCAAAAATCGCCTCGAACGTTCTGCGATGCCTGCCGATCATCCAGTATCATACCATGAAATGGTGTCATGCTCGGGTTCGGGAGGCGGGGAAAATGCCGCTGCGCGTGGCGATCGGCGGGTTTGGCGCGATCGGGAAGGTGGTCGCCCGGCGGCTCGACCGGGGGATCGACGGGCTGGCGCTGACGGCGGTGTCGGCGCGCGACATGGCGCTGGCCGAGGCGGCGATGGCAGGGTTCGCGCGCAAAGTTCCGGTCGTGCCGTTGGCGCAGCTGTGGGAGGACGCCGACATCGTCGTCGAATGCGCGCCGGCCCTCCTGTTGCGCGAGATCGCCGAGCCGGCGCTCGCTCACGGGCGCAAGCTGATCGTTCTGAGCTGCGGCGCGCTGCTCGACAATTTCGACCTGGTCGAGTTGGCGAGGCGGCACGGCGGCCGCATCCTGGTGCCGACAGGCGCGCTGCTCGGCCTCGACGCCGTGGCGGCGGCGGCCGAGGGCGAGATCGCGAGGGTGCACATGATCACCCGCAAGCCGCCGGGCGGGCTCGCCGGCGCGCCCTATCTGGAGCAGCACGGCATTTCGATCGAAGGGCTCGACACGGCGAAATGCGTGTTCGCCGGCAGCGCGCGTGAGGCCGCTCGCGGCTTTCCGGCCAATGTCAACGTCGCGGCGGCATTGGCGCTGGCGGGGATCGGGCCGGAGCGGACCACGGTCGAGATCTGGGCCGACCCCGAGGTCACCCGCAACATTCATAGGATCGAGGTCGAGGCCGAGGCCGCGCGGTTGTCGATGCAGATCGAAAACGTGCCGTCCGCCGAAAACCCGAAGACCGGACGCCTGACGCCACTGTCGGTCGTCGCCGCCCTCAAAAAGCTGGCGAGCCCGCTCTCGGTCGGGACATGACCGGGACCCGTCAGCCGGGGACCAGCAGCAGATTGTACGCGTCGCCCGGGCAGAACGGCGGGGAGGCCGCGACATAGGCCGGCCAATCGGCCTCGGCCATGCCGAAATCGAGCAATACCCCGAGCAGGCGATAACCGAGGCCGCCGAGCCGGTCGCCGATCGCCTGACGGTCGTCGTCGCCCTCGTGGCCGGTTTCCATGACCAGCACCGGCCGAAACCGCGCAAGGGTAGCGCCGGCGCCGTCGAGCACCTGCCGCTCATGGCCTTCAACATCGATCTTGATCAGGTCGATCCGGTCGAGGCGGCGTTCGGCCGCCACGGTGTCGAGGCGGCGCAGTGCCACCGTCACGACCTCGTGCCCCGCTGCTCGCGGCCCGAGATGGGCGGTGCCGGTGTCGACGGACGCCGAGGTCACCTTCGGCACGGCGAATTCCGCTGCACCATCATGGTCGCCGAGGGCACAGCCGAGGAGATCCGCCTGGGCGAACGCGTTGGCGGCTAGCGTCTTGGCCAGAGCGGCGGCGGCGCGCTGCTGGGGCTCGATCGCCAGCACCCGCCCTTTCGGGCCGACGGCGCGGGCGAGCGGCACCGTCCATTCGCCGAGATTGGCCCCGACATCGACCACCACGCCGCCTTGCGGGACAAAGGCCAGCACCGCGGGATGGACTGCTGGCGGGTGCAGCAGCGCGTGTCGGCCGCGCGCGTCGAGCGGTTGCGGCACATAGACGAGATCGCCGGTGCGATGCAGCGCGAACCCGCCCGGCCATTCGCGCTCGAGCCGGGAGAGCAGGCGCTTCTCGCGCCAGCGCCGCAGCAGCCGCGCCCCCGGCTGCTCGGGTCCGCCCGGCGGACGCAATTTCCACAGCGCCTTTAGCAGCGCCATCAACGGGCGCAGATCACCGGGATCGGTCGCGGCCACGATACCCTGCCGCCAGCACAGTTCGATGCCGACATGTGTTATCTGGCGGACGACAGACTGGCGAGGGAAAATGAACCGAGCCTCGAGCCCAGACCGGGCGGCGCGCTCGCGCGGCGACCGCGACGTGCTGGCGGTCGTCGATGTGCAAAATGATTTCTGCCCAGGCGGGGCGCTGGCGGTGCCGGGCGGCGATGCGATCATTCCCGCGGTCAACCGGCTCGCGGCGCGGTTCGCCCATGTCGTGCTGACCCAGGACTGGCATCTGCCGGACCACCTGTCGTTTGCCGGCTCGCACCCCGGCAGGCAGCCGTTCGAGACGATCGAGGCGGCTTACGGGCCGCAAATCCTGTGGCCGGACCATTGCGTCCAGGGGACTCCAGGCGCGGCGTTTCACCGCGACCTCGCCGCGCCGCATGCCGAGCTCGTGCTGCGCAAAGGTTTTCGCCGGGAGATCGATTCCTATTCGGCGTTTCGCGAAAACGACCGGACGACGCCGACCGGGCTCGGCTCCTATCTGCGCGAGCGCGGCTTCGACCGGGTGACCCTGTGCGGGCTCGCCACCGATTTCTGCGTGCTGTTCTCGGCGCTCGATGCCCGTATGGCAGGGTTCGAGGTCGTCGTTATAGCCAGCGCCTGTCGGGGGATCGATCTCGACGGGTCGCTCGCCCGCGCAATGCGGAGGATGGCCGAGGCCGGGGTGACGGTCCTCGATTAGACGCGACGCGGCAACGACCTGCGTTCGACCTGAAAGGTGGGCTGCCGCCTCGGCGCTGGGCGCGGCGCAAAGTCCCCGCCCGAATCCGAAGTCTGCGGCGCTCTCCCGCGGCGGCGGTGCGGTGCGGCGCGGCGCCGAATGGGCGCCTGCTGGCTTCTTTCGCGCCGCCGGACGCTCGCTGATCCGCACATCGAGATTGTGCCCGTCGTGCCCGTCGATCGCGGTGCCGTTCATCGCCGCAACAGCGCGCTTGGCGGCGCGCTCGGTGGCGATGTCGACAAAGCCGTAGCGCAGCCGCTTTCCGGTGGCCGGATCGCGGGCGACAAAGGCGCTCAACACCATCCCGAACGGGTCGAAGGCCTCGGCCAACTGATCGTCGGTGAGATCCGGCGGCAGGTTCGCGACAAACAGATTGCCCCGGAAATACTGCAGTCTCATCGCCTCCCACCTCTTCTGGCCCGACCATACGCAGGCTAACGGCGGCCGAAGGATGTCGGTCGCCGCGATGGCGGCGGAATGTTGACTTTGCATCGCTGCATTGCACAAAGGGCGCGCCCGATGCGCGGGCGCAGGTGCGATCCGACCGGAGCGACAAATCCTTGCCCGCGGACCCGCGTCGGGCGAGAGTGGCCCGTCATTTTCCGGGCAAAGCAGGGTTCGCGATGATTCCGCGCAAGCGCAGCACGTTTTCCGCGATCGTCGACCGGCCGCCGCTCGAATTGCCGGGCCACGCCCGGATCGTCGTGTGGACGATCGTCAATCTCGAATACTGGTCGATCTCGCGGCCGATGGCGCGTCAAGTATTGCCGGCCCCGACCGGCCAGGTATTGTTGCCCGACCTGCCCAACTGGAGCTGGCACGAATACGGCATGCGGGTCGGCGTCTGGCGCTTTTTCGAGCTGTTCAGGAGGCTCGGGATTCGCCCAACTCTGTCGATAAATGCGCGGGTCTGCGAGGAATACGAGCGCGTCGCCGGTGCTGCGCGGGACGCCGGCTGGGAATTCATGGGCCACGCCTGGGAGCAAATGCCGATCCACAAGGTCGACGACCAGGCGGCGATGATCGCCAAGTCGCTCGATGTGCTGGAGCGCTTTACCGGGGTCAAGACCAGGGGCTGGCTCGGCCCTGGGTTGACCGAGACCTACGAGACGCCCGAGCTGTTGGCCGCCGCCGGGATCGAATATCTCGGTGACTGGGTCTACGACGACGAGCCGACCGAGATCCGCACCCGGCGCGGCCCGCTGGTCACGCTGCCTTATTCGGTCGAGCTCAACGACATCCCGATGATGCTCGTCCAGCACCACGAATCGCGGTATTTCACCGAGCGCTGCATCGACAGCTTCGAGCGGCTCTATCAGGAGGGGGCGGAGCGGGCCAAGGTCATGGCGATCGCGATCCACCCCTATATCAGCGGCCAGCCGCACCGGATCAAATACCTCGAAGCGGTCTACGACCACATCGCCCGCCATGCCGGGGTCTTGCATTGGAACGGGATCGAGATCCTCGACTGGTACAACAGGGCGCGGGGCGGCCGATGACCGGCGCAACACGGATCATGCTGCCGACCGAGCGGCTCGATTATTCGCCCATCGCCGGGCGGCGCCGTCTCGAATTATCCGGCCGGGCTCGAATGGCGGTCTGGGTTATCGTCAACGTAGAGGAGTGGGACTCGCTGGAGCCGATGCCGCGCACGGTCCTGACGCCGCCGGCGGGCGGCGCCCCGATGCCCGACATCCCGAACTGGGCCTGGCACGAATACGGCAACCGGGTCGGGTTCTGGCGCATGCTCGAAGTCTTGGACGAGCAGCAAATCCGCGCGGTGCTGGCGATCAACGGCTCGGCCATTGCCCGCTACGCGCCGATTGCCCGCGCTGCATTCGACCGCGGCTGGGAATTCATCGGCCACGGCTTCAGCCAAAAGAACATGCAGAAGGTCGCCGACGAACGCGAGGACATCCGCAGGACCGCCGCCGCGATCCGCGGGGTCACCGGGCGGAACCCGCGCGGCTGGCTCGGCCCTGGTCTGACCGAGACCTGGGAGACGCCGGATCTGCTGGCCGAGGAAAGCTACGACTATGTCTGCGACTGGGTGCTCGACGACGAGCCGGTGTGGCTGAAGACCCGCACCCGGCCGATCGTCAACCTGCCCTACACGCAGGAATGCAACGATGTGGCGATGATGCTGATCCAGCATCACAAGGCCGGCGAATACTACGACCGCGCTATCGACCAGTTCGAGCAGATCCACCACGACGCCGCCCATTCGGCGCGGATCATGGCGCTCGTCGTGCACCCCTATATCATGGGCGCGCCGCACCGCCTCAAATACTTCCGCAACACCCTCTCTCATATCCGCGCGCACCAGGACGTGCTGTTCTGGACCGGCGAAGAGATCCTCGATTGGTTCCTGCGCACTCTACAGTAAACTCTGGTCCGTAAGTCGAAGGCTCGGGGGCTCACCCGTCGAGCAGCTGAGCGATTGCTGTCCGCAACGCCGGGAGCTCTCGCTCTGCGACATCCCATACGAGGCGATCATCGACGGTGGCATAAGCGTGGATCAGCACATTGCGAAAGGCGATCACTCGCGCCAGATCCGGGATGCCGGCCGCCAGCCCGGGATCGACGCGGCGGGGTCCTGCGAACGCTTCGCCGATGATCTCGAACTGCCGTTCCACCGCTGCGCGCAGCATGTCGTCAGGCATTGACCACGACATCAAAGGATGACATAATCGTGCCTTGTAAAAGGGCGGGACAACAAGATGCGCACGACCCTCGCGCTCGACGATGAGCTGCTCGCCGAGGCCGAGGCCTATACCGGGCTGCACGAAAAATCCGCCTTGGTCCGCGAGGCGTTGCGGGCCTTGATCGAACGCGAGGCGGCGCGGCGATTGGCGCGCCTCGGCGGCAGCGAGCCCGATCTCGCGCCGATCCCGCGGCGACGGACGAAACGCGGGTGATCCTGGTCGACACCTCGGTCTGGGTTGGACATCTGCAGGCTGGCAACGAGCGGCTGACAACGTTGCTCAATGGCGGCGAAGTTCTCGGGCACCCATTCGTGATCGGCGAGCTTGCGCTCGGCAATTTACAACTGCGGGATCCCTTCCTGCACGCCTATCGGAGATTGCCTCGGGTGGCGGTCGCCGCGGACGACGAGCTGCTCCGCTTTATTAATGGCCAGGCGCTGTTCGGGCGCGGCATCGGCTATGTCGACGCCCATCTGCTGGCGGCGGCGCGGCTGACGCCTGGCGCCAAATTGTGGACGCATGATCGGCGCTTGCACGCAGTCGCGGCCCAACTGGGCGTGGCGGCAATACCAGCGAACTGATCGACATTGGCAGATCCCTGCAGAGCAGGATTTCTCGGCGCGCAGAGCGATCGAGTTCTGAGCTGGTTCGGCACAATTCCTCTGGCTAATGTGCTGTTGTCCGCGGCAGGCGGGCATCGACTCGAGGTGCGGCGTTGATCGAGGAAAAACCCGAGACCGAGCAAAAACCCGGCCCGCTTGCCGGGATCAAGGTCATCGATCTGACGACGGTCGTCTTGGGGCCATTGGCGACGCAGATCCTGGGCGACCTCGGCGCAGAGGTGATCAAGGTCGAGGCGCCCGAGGGCGACATCATGCGCTACGCCGGCCCCTCGCGGCACCGCGAGATGGGCCACGTTTTCCTCAATCTCAATCGCAACAAACGCTCGTTGGTGCTCGACCTGAAACGCCCCGAGGCGGCGACGGTGCTGCTGGCGCTGGTGCGGCAAAGCGACGTCTTGATGCACAACATGCGGCCGCAGGCGATGGCGCGACTGGGCTTTGCCTATCAGCGGCTGCGCGAGGCCAACCCGCTTCTCGTCTATTGCTCGGCGCATGGCTACGGCCAGGACGGCCCGCTCGCCGACCAGCCGGCCTTCGACGACATCATCCAGGGGGCGAGCGGGTTCGTAGCGCTCGAACAGGCGACCGGCGGCGAGGCGCGGTTTGTCCCGACCCTGGTCGGCGACAAGACCGTCGGGCTGACCATGGTCTACGCGGTGATGGCGGCATTGTTGCACCGCCAGCGCACCGGGGAGGGCCAGGTGGTCGAGGTGCCGATGCTCGAAACCATGACCGCGTTCGTGATGGCCGAGCATCTGGGCGGGCTGACGTTCGACCCGCCTCTGGGCGCGCCCGGCTATGCGCGGATGCTGGCGCCCGACCGCCGCCCGCACCGCACCGCCGATGGCCACATCTGCATCCTTCCCTACACCGATCGGCAATGGCGGGACTTTTTTCGCATGGCCGGCCGGCAGGAGATCGCCGACGATCCGCGCCTTGCCGACGCGCAGACCCGCAGCCGCCATATCGCCGAGCTCTATGCGCTGGTCGCCGAATGCGTGCGTGGGGAGACAACGGCGCACTGGCTCGCCAGGCTCAAATCTGCCGACATCCCGTGCGGGCCGGTCAACCCGCTCGCCGAATTGCCGCAGGATGAACAGCTCGCTGCCGTTGATTTCTTCCCGGTGACCGACCACCCCACGGAAGGCCGCATCCGGACCGTCCGGCCGCCGGTGCGATTCGGCGCGGCGGATTGCGCCATGCGCTATCCGGCGCCGCGGCTCGGCGAGCACTCGCGCGAGATCCTGCGCGAGGCGGGGCTGGACGAGGCGGAGGTCGAAGATCTGCTCGCCCGCAGGATCGCGATCGCCGCCGCTCCTGCTGACCCGTCGGCCTGACCCGCCGGCCAGGTAAGGGCACTCACCAGGTAAGGGCGCTCAGTCGGGCTCGGCGCGTCGCAACGTCAGCATACAAAACGTGCCGGATGCGAAGCTCGAGAAACCGACCGACGTTCTGGTCAAGATCACGAGCACCAACATCTGCGGGTCCGATCTTCACATGTACGAGGGCCGGACCGATTTCGCCAAGGGCATGGTATTCGGGCACGAGAATCTCGGCGAGGTGGCCGAGATCGGCGGCGGCGTCGAGCGAATAAAGGTCGGCGACATGGTCTGTTTGCCGTTCAACATCGGTTGCGGCTTTTGCAAAAACTGCGAGGCGGGTTTGACCGCCTACTGCCTGACCGTTTTCCCCGGGATGGCCGGCGCCGCCTACGGCTTTGCCGGCATGGGACCCTTCAACGGCGGACAGGCCGAATATCTGCGCGTCCCGTTTGGCGACTTCAATTGCCTGCGGCTCCCCTCCGATGCACGCGAGAAGGAGGCCGATTACGTGATGGTGGCCGACATCTTCCCGACCGGCTGGCACTGCACCCGGCTCGCCGGCCTGCAGCCCGGCGAATCCTGCGTCGTCTACGGCGCCGGGCCGGTCGGCCTGATGGCGGCGTATTCGGCGATGATCCAGGGCGCCAGCAAGGTCATGATCGTCGACCGGCATCCCGACCGGCTGCGGCTCGCCGAGCAGATCGGTGTCATCCCGATAGATGATACGAAGGGGCCGCCGGTCGATCAGGTCTTGGCGCTCACCGACGGCAAGGGTGCCGATCGGGGCTGCGAGTGCGTCGGCTACCAGTGTCATGACCACGAGGGGCATGAGATCCCCAACCTGACGATGAATAATCTCGTAAAATCGGTGAAGTTCACCGGCGGCATCGGCGTCGTCGGCATTTTCCTACCCCAAGACCCCGGGGGTGCCGACAAGCTGGCCAAAGAAGGCGAGATCGCGTTCGACATGGGGCTTTTCTGGTTCAAGGGGCAGCACATCGGAACCGGCCAGGCCAACATCAAGCACTACAACCGTCACCTGCGCGACCTGATCCACACTGGCCGAGCGAAGCCGTCATGGATCGTTCGGCCCGGCACCTCACCGCACAGGAGAGTGTGACATGGCAAATGAGAATCTACAGGGATTGAAGGTCGCGATCCTGGTGACGGACGGCTTCGAAGAACCGGAGCTGACCGAGCCCGTCAAGGCGCTCAAGGATGCCGGGGCAGTGGTGACCATCGTCTCGCCCAAACCCGGCGAGGTCCAGGGCGTCCGCCACGACCTCGAAAAAACCGTCACGATCAAGGTCGACCGCACCCTGAAGGAGGTCGGCCCGGACCAGTTCGACGCGGTCCAGCTTCCCGGCGGCGCCGTCAACGCCGACCGGATGCGCATGGTGCCGGAGGTGCAAGCCTTCCTGCGGAAAATGCAAGACGCCGGAAAGCCGATCGCCGCGCTCTGCCATGCGCCGTGGGAGCTGGTTTCGGCCGGGCTGGTGCGTGGGCGGACATTGACCAGCTATCACACCACGCAGGACGACATCCGCAATGCAGGCGGAAACTGGGTGGATCGCGAGGTCGTCGAAGACGGCAATTGGGTGACGAGCCGCCAGCCGAGCGACATCCCGGCCTTCAACCGCGGGATGATCGACCTGTTCAGCCGGGCGCGCACGCGGGCGCGGGAGACGGCCCGATAAAGCTCGCTGTGCTGGCGGCCAAGATGCCCCGCGCAAGCAGTTCGCTGACGAATCAAAGTTTAGTCGGGCAAAGTTAGTCGGGCTCGGTGCCGGCCAGCGCCTCGACCGCCTCGATGTCGGCGCAGGCGAGCACCCGCTCGGCGACCCGGCGGCCGAACCCGGCGCGGGCAAAGGTGCCGAGCTCGCGCGCCGCGTCGGCCGCGGCCCGGCGATAGGGCCCGAGCCGGCGGCGGCGGGCAAAGGCGCAGGCGGCGGCGAGATCGGGATCGGCCGTCTCGGCGCGCAGCCCGAGCACCGCCTCGGCTGCGACCGAATTCGCGACCCCCTTGGCCGCGAGCCGGGCGCGGATTTTGGTCACGGATTCACCATGGCGATGCAGCGAGCGCACCCGGGCCGCGGCGTAGGACACATCGTCGAGCAGACCCGAATGGCGGTATCGCTCGACCAGAGCGTCGATCAGCGCGGCGGTATGCTCCCTCGCCTGCGGGGCCGGCAATCCGCGCCGCCGCGCGCGCCGCAGCAGCACCCGGCGCAAATTCTCAGCCGAGCTCGCGAACCGCCCGAGATAGGCAAGCGCCCAGCCGTCGAGAAGCTCGGGACCGATTTCGCCTTCGTCCACCTTTGCCGCCCCACCGAAGGTTCACGATCGGCTATGGTCCGACACGCAGTCAATGTCAACCTCAGGGGGCGGGCACGCGGATGGGCCATCCGATCCCGAGCAAAGGTGCCAGAAGAGAATGACCGGCACCGGTCGATCTAGCCGCGGCCGCGGCCACCGGTGAGCGAGACCGCCACCATACCCGGCTTCTCGGGAAAGCCGCGCTCCAGCATCGTCATTCCACTAGTCGTCGGTTGTGCTTTTTTCATGGAGGGGCTCAACTCGACGATGATCGCCGTGTCGATCCCGGCGATGGCCAAAAGTCTCCACCAGGCCCCGCTGCGCCTCAATCTGGTGGTCGCCACCTATCTGTTGAGCCTCGCCGTGTTCATCCCAGTCAGCGGCTGGATCGCCGACCGGCTGGGCGCGCGCGTGGTATTCTGCTCGGCGATCGCGATCTTCACCGCAGGATCGGCGCTGTGCGGGCTGTCGACGAACCTGCCGATGCTGCTGGGGATGCGCGTGATCCAGGGGTTCGGCGGCGCGATGATGACGCCGGTCGGCAGGCTGATCCTGCTGCGCAGCTTCCCGCGTTCGGGCTTGGTCTCGGCCATGAACTGGATGACGATCCCGGCGATGATCGGCCCCACCGTCGGCCCGATCGTCGGCGGCGTCATTACCAGCTGGATCTCGTGGCGTGCGATATTCTTTCTGAACCTGCCGATCGGCGTCAGCAACGTGGTGCTGGTATTGTGGCTGATCGACAATTTCCGCGCCCCGTCGCCGACTCGCTTCGATCTCGGCGGTTTTCTGCTTTCCGGGCTCGGCTTGGCATTGCTCGAGCTGGCGATCGAAAACCTCGGCCGGCCGCTGATCCCGAACGCACTCGGCGCGGCCTTTTTTCCCGCGGCATTGGCGGTCCTCGCCGGTTACGGCTGGCATGCGCGGCGGCGCAAGGATCCGGTTCTCGACCTCTCCCTGTTCCGGATTCGCACCTTCCGCATCGGCACGGCGACGGGTGCTGTATGCCGGATGGGCCTCGACGCGGTCCCGTTTCTGCTGCCGCTGCTGTTCCAAATCGGGTTCGGGATGAGCCCGCTGCGTTCCGGCCTGCTGACCTTTTCCTCCAGCGCCGGCGCGATGTTCGCCCGCTCCTTCGCCGGGCCGTTACTGCGTCTGTTCGGGTTTCGTCGGCTGCTGGCCGGCAACGCCTGCCTCGCCGCCGCGGTGACCGCGGGCTTCGGCTTGCTGCATGCCGATACTGCGGAGTGGCTGATCGTGCTGCTCGTCCTGATGTCGGGCTGCGTGCGCAGCGTCCAATATCTCGGCCTGAACACCGTGAGCTATGCCGACATGCCGGCACCGCTGTTGAGCAAGAGCACCAGTGTCGGCGGGGTCGCCCAGCAGGTCGCGCGCGGCTTTGGCGTCGCTGTCGGCGCGGCGTTGCTGGCGGTGATCGCCGGTCCGTCGCGGCTGACGGTCGTGGATTTCCGACTCGCGTTCTTTCTGGTTGGTCTGCTGCCGCTAATCGCTGCGCTCGGATTTTTGCGTTTGAGCCCAGTCGACGGCGCCGATGTCAGCGGCCACATGCGACCACAACGCCGCGCCGCCTAAACGAGCGGGCATCTCAACGAGCGTTGCTGACGGGAGAGCGCAGATGACGGGATATGCTGAAACCTATCGCCGGTCGATCGAACGGCCCGAGGAGTTCTGGGCCGAAGCCGCCGAGGCGATCGATTGGGAAGGCCGCTGGGACCGGGTGCTCGATGCCAGCCGGCCGCCTTTTTCCCGGTGGTTTCCCGGCGCCCGTCTCAATACCTGCTGGAACGCGCTCGACCGCCATGTCGCGGCGGGAGCCGGTGCACGCACGGCGCTGATCTGGGACAGCCCGGTCACCGGCCAGATCGCGCATTTCACCTATCGCGAGCTGCGCGACGCGGTGGCGCGGCTTGCCGGCGCCCTCGCCGGTCTCGGCATCGTCAAGGGCGACCGCGTGTTGATCTACATGCCGATGGTGCCGCAGGCGGCGATGGCGATGCTGGCCTGCGCCCGCATCGGCGCCGTGCACTCGGTGGTCTTTGGCGGGTTTGCCGCCCACGAGCTGGCGACCCGGATCGACGCCGCCCGGCCGTTGGTGATCCTGTCGGCCTCGTGCGGGATCGAGGTCAATCGGATCATCCCTTACAAGCCGCTGCTCGACGCGGCGATCGCCGAGGCGCGCGCCAAGCCCGAGCATTGCGTGATCCTGCAGCGGCCGATGTGCCGTGCCGAGCTCGTTGCTGGGCGCGACCATGATTGGGACGAGCTTGCCGCCGCCGCGCGGCCGGCCGACTGCGTTCCGGTGCTGGCGACCGACCCGCTTTACATTCTCTATACCTCGGGCACGACCGGCATTCCCAAGGGCGTCGTGCGCGACAATGGCGGCCACGCCGTGGCCTTGCGCTGGTCACTGCCGAACATTTACGGCGTGGCGCCCGACGAGGTGTTCTGGACCGCCTCGGATGTCGGCTGGGTCGTCGGCCATTCCTACATCGTCTACGCGCCGCTGCTGCTCGGCTGCACCACGGTCATGTATGAGGGCAAGCCGGTTGGCACGCCCGACGCCGGCGCCTTCTGGCGGGTCATCGCGCAGCACGGTGTGCGCGTGTTCTTCACCGCACCGACCGCGTTCCGCGCGATCAAGCGCGAAGATCCCGACGGGCAATTGATCCGGCAGCATGATCTCGGGCAATTCCGCGCGCTGTTCCTGGCCGGTGAGCGCGCCGACCCGCCGACCGTCGCCTGGGCCGAGCAGCATCTGCGGGTCGCCGTCATCGACCATTGGTGGCAGACCGAGACCGGATGGCCGATCGCCGCCAACTGCCTCGGCATCGAGCGGCTGGCGGTCAAGCACGGCTCGGCGACGCGCGCCGTCCCCGGCTGGGACGTCCGCGTGCTCGACGCCGAAACCGAGGGAGAAGCGCGCGAGATGGCGGCGGGCGAGATCGGCGCGCTCGCGGTCAAATTGCCGTTGCCGCCGGGGGCCTTGCCGACCCTGTGGCAGGCGGACGACCATTTCGTGCACACCTACCTGTCGGCTTTTCCCGGGTTTTATCAGACCGCGGATGCCGGGTTCATCGACGAGGACGGCTACGTCCACGTGATGACCCGCACCGACGACATCATCAACGTCGCCGGCCATCGCCTCTCGACCGGCGGGATCGAGGAGGTGCTGGCGGCTCATCCGGACGTCGCCGAATGCGCCGTGATCGGCGTCGCCGACGCCCTCAAAGGGCAGGTTCCGCTCGGCCTCCTGGTGCTGAAAGCCGGCATCACGCGGCCCGCGGCGGAAATCGAGCGCGAGGCCGTGGCCTTGGTGCGCGAGCGCATCGGCCCGGTGGCGAGCTTCCGTACCGCGCTCGTCGTCGCCGGCTTGCCAAAAACCCGATCGGGCAAGATCCTGCGCGGCACGATGCGCAAGATCGCGGACGGCGAGGATTATGCGATGCCGGCGACGATCGACGACCCGGCCGTGCTCGGCGGCATCGGCGAGGTCTGGGGCGGGCGGGATACGCGGGGCGCGGCGCCATCTAGCCCGACCGCGGAGCCGCCCTTCGTCCCGGCAAGATTTGATCTGCCGGCTGCCGATGGTAGCTTCGCCGCGAATGTTGGAGAGGGACAGACATGGCCGTCGTGGAGACCGAGCGTCACGGGCAGGTTCTCGTGGTGCGGATGAATCGACCCGAGCGCTTGAATGCGCTCAATCAGGAGATGCGCACCCGGCTCGCCGAGACCTGGACCGAGTTCCGACGCAGCGATGAGCTCGAGGTCGCGATCTTTACCGGGACCGGGCGGGGGTTCTGCGCCGGCGAGGACATGAAGGAATCCTTGCAGGCCGGC
Source organism: uncultured Alphaproteobacteria bacterium (assembly GCA_963703665.1). GTDB lineage: Bacteria > Pseudomonadota > Alphaproteobacteria > ATCC43930 > CGMCC-115725 > AP-15. The sequence continues at coordinate 936,580 of CAVPFB010000004.1, forward strand.
ACGCCCGGTGGTCGCCGCCCGGCGATCGAGGATCCGTTCATGACCGGGGCGCTCGAAAAGCCGGTCATTGCCGCGGTCAACGGCTATGCGATGGGCGGCGGCTTTATGCTGGTCGAGCGCACCGACCTGCGCGTCGCGGTGCGCGAGGCGGTGTTCGAGGTCTCGGAGGCCAAGCGCTGGCTGCTCGGCGGCTACAATCACGGGCACGTCGCCAACCTGCCCTATCCGGTCGCGATGGAGATGGCGCTGGGCTTCCGCTTCACCGCCGAGCGCTTCTACCAGATCGGTTTCCTGAACCGCCTGGTCGAAGGCGATCAGCTGATGCCGAGTGCCATCGCGATGGCCGAGCACCTGTTGACCTTGCCGCCGGCATCGCGCGTCAACACCGTTCACATGATGCGGCAGATGCGCCCGGCGCCGGGGCCGGAGCAACAGCGCCTGGCGGCAGCACTGCACGAGCACGGCGCCAAGAGCGACCTGATCGAATCGCGCGCGGCCTTCGCCGAAAAGCGCCGGCCCGATTTCAAAGGCTGGGACGACCCGCAGGACCGCTATCGGCTGCCGACGATTGACGCAGCGAAGGGCTGACCAGCCGCGCCCGGCATCGCTCGCGCTGTCTGCGGGCTGCGGGCTGCGGTCTGCGGGCCGCGCCCTGCGCACCGGGCCGGGGTCGGATCGGGGCGAGCGGCATTGCTTGGCTGATTGCGTCATTATATAAGTACACACACAATTATCCTCTGGGGCAAATTATGCCGAATGTCGTCACCATCAATCGGCCGGACGTCGTCGCGCTGATCGAAGAGGCCGCCAAAAAGCTGACCCGCGGCAACAAGACCGAGGCGGTCGCCCTGGCGATGCGGCATTTGCTCGACGAGGATGCCCGCGCGGGCTCCTTGTTCGGGGCTCACCCAGGGTCCGTCCGGGTTCGCGATGGAGTGGATCTGATCGCGCCGGTCCTCGATGTCGAGCCCGACGCCGGAACCGGCCGAGAGATCGAACGGTGACGGATACGCTGCTGCTCGACACGCATATCGTCCTCTGGCTCGACAGCGGCGATAACCGTTTGCGCCGATCGACGCGCGCTCTGATCGACGATTGCTGGCAGGATGGCGGAACCGTTTGCCTGAGCGCCGTCACCGCCTGGGAGATTGCGCTGCTCGTCGATACCGGGCGGGTCGAGTTGGATATTCCCCTTGAGGGGTGGATCGCGCGCTTTCTCGAACGCCCCGGCATCAAACCTGCGCCGCTCGGCCACCGCGCAGCTGTGCGCAGCTACGAACTCCATCATCTCGAGCATCGCGATCCGGCGGATCGCCTGCTGATCGCTACCGCCATCGAGCTTGCCTGTCCTTTCGTCACCTACGATCAGCGCATCGAACGCTTCGGCAAGAATCATGGTCGACGGTACGGCTTCGCTGTCTGCGCTTGACCGGGCGGTCGTTGCGGTGGGGGCAGCTCATCCGAAGCGGTTGGAGCGGGGGAAGCCGTTGGGGACGAGGCGGCCGGCGCCGCCGCGGGCGCCGAGCCACGGGGCGAGGTCGGTCTCGGTGCGGGTGCGATTTTCGCCCTGCCGCCACGAGAGACCGTCGGCCAGGCGAAACACCTTGGCGTCGGCGAGGCCGCCCGATTTATAGCGTTGCAGGATGACCCCGCGCCCGCGGGTCATCAGCGGGATGTCGTCGAGCCTGACGACCAGCATGCGGCGGTTGTCGCCGACAAAAGCGACGGCGTCGCCGCCCTCGGCCGGCAAGCAGATCCGCGCCGTCGCACCCCCGCCCGGAGTCAGCACCTGCTTGCCGGCACGGGTCTGGGCCACCGCCTCTTCGCCGTCGACGACAAAGCCGCGCCCGTCGCTGGCCGCGACCAGCAACTCCATGCCCGGCCGATAGGGGAACATCGCCACGATGTCGTGCTCGTTCGGAAGGTCGACCATCAGCCGCAACGGCTCGCCCTGCCCTCGCCCGCCCGGCAACCGCTCGACCCCGATCGTGTAAAATCGGCCGTTCGTCGCGAACACGATCAGCCGGTCGGTGGTTTCGGCGGCGATCGCAAAGCGCGGCCCGTCGCCTTCCTTGTACTTCTGCTCCGCGGCCGAGCCATTGTGCCCTTTAACCGCGCGAACCCACCCTTTGGCCGAGCACAGCACCGTCACCGGCTCCCGCGCGACCAGCGCCTCGGCCGGCATCTCGACCGGTAGCGGCGCCTCGGCGAACGCGGTGCGGCGGCGGCCGAGCCCAGGATCACCGCCATGATTTGGATCGCTGCCGAATTCGGCGCCGGTCTCGCGCACTTCCTTGGCCACCGCGCGCCATTGCCGGCGCTCGCTCGCCAACAGCTGGGCAAGCCCCGCCTCCTCGGCCGACAATGCCTCCATCTCCTTACGGATCGTGACCTCTTCGAGCCGGCGCAGCGCTCGCAGCCGCAGGTTCAGGATCGCCTCAGCCTGGATTTCGCTCAATTCCCAGCGCGCCATGATCTCGGCCTTCGGCTCGTCGGCCTCGCGGATGATGCGGATCACCTCGTCGAGATTGAGATAGACGACGATTTGTCCCTTGAGGATCTCGAGCCGGCGGGCGACCGCGGCGAGGCGATGGCGGCTGCGGCGCTGCAGCACTTCGCGGCGATGATCGAGAAACGCCTGCAATGCCTCCCTAAGGCTCATCACCCGAGGCACGCCCATGGGGTCGAGCACATTCAGGTTGAGCGGGACCCGGATCTCGAGCTCGGTCAGGCGGAACAGCTGCTCCATCAGCATCTCGGCCTCGACGTTGCGCGTCTTCGGCTCGAGCACGAGGCGGACATCCTCGGTCGATTCGTCGCGTATGTCGGCCAAGAGCGGCAGCTTTTTCTCTTCGAGCAAGGCCGCGATCTTCTCGATCAGCCGCCCCTTCGGTACCTGATAGGGCATCTCGCTGACGACGATTTGGTAGAGGCCGTGGGCCAGCGGCTCCTTCTGCCAGCGCGCGCGCAGGCGGAAGCTGCCGCGGCCGGTCTCGTAAGCCTGGTGGATATTCTTGGTCGGCTCGACCAGCACCCCGCCCGTGGGAAAATCGGGGCCGGGGATGTGGAGGTGCAGGGTCTCGACCGAGGCGGCCGGGTCGTCGATCAGGTGTAAGAGGGCCGCGCACAATTCGCCGGCATTGTGCGGCGGGATGCTGGTCGCCATGCCGACCGCGATGCCGGAGGCACCGTTGGCCAACAGGTTCGGAAACCGCGCCGGCAGGACGATCGGCTCGCGGTCCTCGCCATCATAGGTCTGGCGGAAATCGACCGCGTCCTCGTCGATGCCGTCGAGCATCGCCTGCGCCACCGCCGATAGCCGGCTTTCGGTGTAGCGCATCGCCGCGGCGTTATCGCCGTCGATATTGCCGAAATTGCCCTGCCCGTCGACCAGCGGGTAGCGCTGCGAGAAATCCTGGGCGAGGCGAACCAGCGCATCGTAGACCGCCAGCTCGCCATGCGGGTGGAACTTGCCGATCACGTCGCCGACGACGCGGGCGCATTTCTTGTAGCCCGAGGCAGGGTCGAGCCCGAGCTGCTGCATCGCATGCAGGATGCGGCGATGCACCGGCTTCAGCCCATCGCGCACATCCGGCAGCGAACGCGACATGATCGTCGACAGCGCGTAAGACAGATAGCGCTCGCCGAGCGCCGCGGCGAAATCGACGTCGCGGATTTCGCCGGAGAGGGCGGTCACCGGGTTTGGCCCTCACCCGCCTCGCTGCGCTCGTCACCCTCTCCCGCAATGCAGGAGACGGCGGACCTGGGGGCTGGGTGGGTGAGGGTGGCGCCCCGGATCATTGCTCTTCGTTTCGCCCCAAGGGTAACGCCTCGTTTCGCCCCAAGGGTAACGCCATTGTATCCGCGGCGGCCGGCTGGCGCATGCGCTGCGCGAGGCGCGCGCGCGCCGGCGGCAGGGTGCGGCCGTGCGGCAGCAGCACGTGATGCAGCAGAAAGTGCTCGGTCAGGTTCATCCCGGCCGCGATCTGGGCGGCGTCGGCGACCGCGTCGCGCCACAAAAATTCCGGCAACGGCAAGAGCTTGTCGTGATAGGGCCGGCCCGCTGCACGCGACACCGCGCGGCCTGAACGCGGCGATACATAGGCGAGGCCGGCGGTGGCGCCCGTCGCGGCGCAACATGCCAGATCGAGGCCGAAGCCGAGCGCCTTCAGCAGGCCGCACTCCCATTCGACATAGCACGCCGGCCAATCGGGCGCCGAATCGAGCGCCGCGAGCAGGTCGGCGAACGCCGCGAACACATCGGCGTGCGGCTCGCGCTCAGGCAGGGTCGCAGTCACCAGCGCTGCCGCCGCGGCGAGACCGGCGAGCCGGTCGGGATCGTCGAGCAGCCGCGCCGCGTGCGGGCGCACCAGTTCGCAGGCGATCGTGCCCAGATGCTCGGCGAGACGCCCGCGCCACATCGCCGCGACCTCGTTGCCCGGCTGCAGGACCGCCCGCGCCCTGGGCGACTGCCCGCCGCGCGCCAGCCCCAAATGCCGCCCATGCTCGCGGGTCAGCAATTCGACGATCAGCCCGCTCTCGCCGTGCCGGCGCACCGCCACGACAAATCCGCCGTCCCGCCATTCCATCTTAAAAAAAGATGCTGATATTCTTGGCCAGCAACACGTTCTGGTCGAGGGTCAGCTTACGGGCGGCGATCTTCCAGGCGCCGTCGATCCGGCGCAGCACGTCGCGGCGGGCGCCGACGTAAAAATCCTGCTCGGTCTCCGAGCGGCTCTTGTAGACGATGAAGTTGCAGTGGATCGCGATCTCCGCATCGGCCGAGCCGGGCGCCACTTCGATGTTCGCGATAAAGTGGCGGGTGCGCGAAGGTGGGTCCTCGGCCCAGGCCATGCCGGTCTCGAGCCGTGCAATGCGCCGGGCCAAGCTCGACTTGGTCTCGTCGAGAATCGCCAGCGCGTCTTCGTCGGCCAACTCGTCGTTCGGCAGGCGCGCCGGATCGAGGACCGCGACCGCCTTGCTGGATACCGGATAACGGTTGGCGCGCGTCGACATCGTATAGCGCAAATCGTCGGTGAACAGGTCGAGCCATTGGCGAAACCGCCGCTCGTCCAAGAGGCGCGCCTCGCGGTAAAGGAATTGCTCGATCTCGCGGATCGCGTCGTCAGTCATCGGCGGCCTGCGCCTTGCCCCCCGTGGCCGGGCATGTCCCGGCTACCCACGCATGAGGCGCCAGCGCGCCCCAATCTTCGGCCATCATCAGCTCAGCCCAGCGGCGGTAGAACTGGCGGTGGTTGCTCTCGCTGATGCGCAGCTCGCTGGCCAAGGCGCCGAGCTTCTCATCATAGCGCTCGTGGCCGATGCCCATCTGATAGTTCAGCGGCATGCGTCGCGAAGCTATGCCGCGGCAGGTCTGGGTGCATTCCTGCCAATTGTCCATGTCGTCCTGCTCGAAGGTGCCGGACGGGCTGAAGCCGCGCACACCGGCGAGCCGCACCTGCTCCTTGACCTCGGCGGGGGCCGCCTTGTCGCAGAACACCCACGACCACACCTCGGTCTTGTCCGGCCCGCGCGGTTGCCACACCCGAAACGTCCGCGAGGTGCTGCGCAAGAAAGAGAAATGTGGAAAGACGGTGCCGACGATCGGGCTGATCAGCCGGGCGCGCGGCCCCAGGCGCCTCGCTACCTCGTCGCGGATCTCGCGCTCATAGGCCTGGATCGCCGGCACGGGGGGATCGCCGTAATCGTCGGGGCCGACGCAGATCAGGGTGTGGCCGTTGCCGGGCGACACCATGGCGCCCTTCGATTTCGGGTTGGCGGTGACTCCGCTGCTGAACGCGGTGGTGATCGCCGACAGGTGTGTCCACTGCACGTGATAGGCGTCGCCGCCAAAATTCTCGGCCGGGAATTTCCAGTTGCACGGCATGATCCATTTATGGGTGGCCAGTACCTCGACGCCGCCCTCGCGCCGATCGAAGAACACGTCGAGATACCAGGCCATCTCGCCGAGATACTCGAGCAAAGGCGGCGCCTGCGGATCGAACGTGGCGAAGATCAGCCCGCGATGGCTGTCCAATTGCGCCACCGGCACCAATCCCCATTGCTCGCGGTCGAGCGCGTTGTAATAGAAATCCTTGAGGTGCGGGACGCCGGTTAGTGCCCCGTCGTTGCGATAAGTCCAGCCGTGATAGGCGCAGGTGAAGCTCGCCGCGTTGCCGCTGTCGGCGCGGCACAAGCGATTGCCGCGATGGCGGCAGACATTCAGAAAGGCGTTGACCTTGCCGTGGCTGTCGCGCACCACCAGCACCGGGTCCTCACCCATATAGGTCGTGTAGAAATCGCCGGGCCGCGGGATCTGGCTCTCGTGGCACAGAAACAGCCAGCAGCGGGCGAAGATCTGCTTCTGCTCCCGCTCATAGATCTCCGGCTCGATAAAGATGCGCCGGCTGACCAGGCCATTGTCGTTGTCGACCAAGTGCTTCAGATCTGCTGCCATCTCAAATGCCTTCCGATTCGCCTGGCACAATCTCGCCATCCCTTCTGTTCACCCCGTGGCCGGGCTTGACCCGGCCATCCACGTCTCGCCGTTGCGTCCCCCAAAGTCGTGGATGCGGAGCAAGTCCGGGCAAGGTGGCTGCTGATGGCGGCATTGCCGCTCGAATCACTCAACTCCGCCGCGGCATGCGCAGGGTCGACCCGGCATCGACCGAGACGATCGAGCCGGTGATGCCGCGGGCGTTGGCGCGGGATGCCAGAAACACATAGGCGCCGGCGAGGTCGGCCGGGTCGAGCGCGAGGCGCAACGGGTTGCCGGCGGCGATCCGTTCGGCGGCGCCGGGAATGGCGAATTGTGAGCGATCTTCCAGCGACAAGGCCGCGACACTGCGCAGGTCGGTCATCGTGCCGCCGGGAGCAACGCCGTTAACGCGGATTTGCGGCCCCAGTTCGACTGCCAACTGCCGGACGATCCCGACCACCGCATGTTTCGAGGCGGTGTAGATCACGCCGCCGCCGGCCGAGGTGAAACCCGCCCCCGACGCCGTGAAGATCATGCAGCCGTCGCTCTTGGTCAGCTCGGCCAGCGCCGCCTTGGCGCCAACAATGCAGCCCTTGACGTTGACGGCGAACAACTCGTCGCAGGCCGCGGCGAGCTTTTCCTCCGCCATTTCGGCCAGCGGGATAAACCCATCGAGCAGTCCGGCGTTGCCGATAAAGATATCGAGCCGGCCAAAGGCGGCGACAGTTTCGGCGATAGCGCGTTTGTTGTCGTCTAGCCGGCTCACGTCGCCGGCGATCGCGGTGACCTTGTCGGCGAATTCGCGCTGCAGCTCTTCGCCGCGGCCGAGCACGCGGTCCATGACACCGACCCGCGCGCCCTCCTCAACATAGCGCTCGACGACGGCGCGGCCGATCCCGGAGCCGCCGCCGGTCACCAGAGCTACCTGGCCGTCGAGCCAGCCCATCGCGACCTCCTGTTTTTCGCCGCACGAAACCCCGGCTCAGCGCGTGCGTTTGTACTCGTAATCCTCGCGCTCGCCGTTGCCGACCCGCAATCCGGACGGCAAAGGCGGGCGGGTCGTGTTGACCTTGGCGTGGACGTCGAGTGCGGCCTGGTCGGCCCAGCGTTCGAGCAGCACCAGCTTGTCCGGATCAACGGCGCTCTGGAAAACCTCGAACTGCTCGCAGCCGGGTTCCTTCATGACCTCGGCGCAGCGGCCCTTGAAGGTCTGCGCCAATTCCGCGCCCTTGCCCGGCGCGGCGCTGATCGTAACCACCAGTCGAAGCGACATTTTCCCCTCCCACCTGGCTGGGTCAATATAGAAGACGGGCTCGGCAGGCACCGTACGTCCATTGAGACGACCGCCGCGCGGTCTCCTCAGGATGAGGAATCTTTCTCAATGCCATTGATGGCATGCCTCATGCTGAGGAGCGCCGAAGGCGCGTGTCGAAGCACGCACGGAGCCGATCCAGTTCTTCAGTTCAACCCGTAAAAGCCCATTGCTCCCCCGGCCATGATCTGGTGCTTGGTCTCGGCCGACAGTCCCTGCATGCGCTGTTCGATCATCTTGGGCGCGCCCGGGAAGAAGCCGTCGGGGTGCGGGTAGTCGGTCGCCCACAGGATCTTGTGCGGCCCGATATAGTCGGCCAGTACCTTGATGCTGCCTTCGACCGGCTCGAACGAGATCCAGCAGTTGCGCTGGAAGATTTCGCTCGGGCGCATCGACAAGCCGGAATCGTTGAACCCCTGGTCGTCGAAATGCCGGTCCATGCGATCGAGCCAGGGTGCGATCCAGCCCCCGCCGGATTCGAGAAAGCCGACCCGCAATTTGGGATGGCGGTCGGCGATGCCGCCCCAGATCACGCTCATGCAGGCGAGCATCATCTCCATCGTGTGGCTGATGATGTGGCGGGCGCCGCGGCCCTCGAAGCGGTCGACGCCGACCGTCGGCATGCCGCTCGATGCGCCTTCGTGAAAACCGATCGCAAAATCGAGATCCTCGGCCGCCTGCCAGAACGGCTCGTAACGCTCTTCATGGATCATCTTGTCGCTGTACGGGTTCGGCCGGATAAAGCCGCCGCGGAACCCCAGCTCCTTGCGTGCGAACCGCATCTCGTCGATGGCGAGGTCAACCGACTGCAACGGCAGCATGGCGACGCCGAACAACCGGTCGGGATAGGGTTTGCAGTAGTCGGCGAGCCAGCGATTGTAGGCCCGGCATGTCGCCGCCGCGAGCTCGGGGTCGTGGATGGCGCCCGAGAACAAGCCGAGGCTCGGATACAGAAATGCCGCATCGATGCCGTCGGCGTCCATGTCTGGGATGCGCTTGTGCGGGTCAAACCCGCCGGGCTTGCCGTCCTTGTAGGCCATCGTGTCGGCCTCGACCACACCCTGCCGGGCGCCGACCGCGCCGATCCGGCCGATGCCGAGCCGGCCGTCGCCGACCATGTGCTCCTCGATGACCAGCCGCTCCTTGCCGTTCTCGCCCTTGACGATGCGCGGCGCCCGGTCGCGGAACTTGGGGTCGATGTATTTGTCCCAAAGATCGAGCGGCTCCAGGATGTGACCGTCGGCGTCGATGACGTTATATTGGTTGCGCATGACCTGTCTCCTATCAGCCTGAACCGAGGAACCAACCAAGCGTTTGGTAGCAGAACGCTATCGCTCAATTACGGCTTTGTCAAAGCCGCTCGTTCGGCGACGCGTCTGCGCCCCCGGGCCGTCGGTCGTGCGGCGGCGGGTCCGGGCGGCGAGCGGCTCGGCCGCCACAAGACCGGCCAGTGCCAGCATCGTGAACTGCTCGGCGACCTCCTGGACGCTGAGGCGGCCTTGCGGATCGTACCATTTGTAAAGCCAGTTCAGCATGCCCAGCACCCCATACGAGCTCACTTGGATGTCCAGATCGGGGCGAAACTCGCCCTGCTCGACACCCTCCCGCAAGATCTGCTGCCAGCACCGCTCGTAATCTTTCGGCGAAAAACCGATCATCTCGCGAAACCGACGCTTCACCGACTTGCGCTCGCGCAGATACACGAAAAGATGCGGGTAATGCCGGTCGAAGGCTTCGAGATGCGCCAAAATCGCCCGACGCAGCTTTTCGGTGGCCGGCAGCTCGGCCTCGGCGATCGCGGCGATCGTCCGATACATCTGCGCGATCGGCTCTTTGACGACGAGATAGAGCAGCGCCTCCTTGCTCTCGAAATGATGATAGAGGCTGCCCTTGAGGATGCCGACCGCGTCGGCGATGTCGCGCACCGTGGCCGCGTGATAGCCCTTGGTGCGGAACACCTTCGCCGCCGCCGCAACGATCTCGTCGAGCGTCGCCATCGCTCATCCTTCTCCCGCAGCGGCCCCGATCTGCGCCTACAGCCTAGTCCCACACGGCGTGGTCGGGCTTGCTTGCGACGACGATACATCAGCACCGCACAAATGCACAGAATTCATGCCAGCCGGGCGTGGCAGCCGGGCTAAAGCGGCGATCGCCCGAAGCAGCGGCCGTGCTGTATGATTTTTACCGAGCTTTCTTACCGGGGAGGAATGGCCATGCGGATCCACAATCTCTATGCCGACGCGAACGGCCAATCGCATTTTCGCGACATCGAGGTCGAATGGGTCGAGGAGCGGCGCGGCAGTAAAATGTCGAAGCGCCTGCCGGCGAACGGCATCATCTTTCGCGAAACCCAGGCCGAGCACGACGTCGACTGGCACCCCGCACCACGCCGGCAATACATTGTCAATCTCGACGCCGGGGTGAAAATCACCGCCAGCGACGGCGAGAGCCGGGTGATCGGCACCGGCGAAGTGATCCTGGTCGAGGACACCACCGGCAAGGGCCACCTCTCGCAGCATGTCGAGGGCAAGATCCGCCACTCGATCTTCGTGCCGGTCGAATAGCCCGGAAGGAGGCGGCAGCCGCAGTCGGCATACTGCGGTTGATCGCGCCCGTGTTGGCAAGTGCATAAAGCCGCCGCCAACGCAACCTGCTTCTGCGTCTCGATCGGCGCCCTTTAGAGCTGGGCGAGCACGGTTTCCCTGAACCTGCGCATCTCGGCGATCGAGGCATCGGGGTCTGGGCGCTCGAAATCGATGTCGATGGCGCCGACCCCGAGCCCGCGCAACGCCCGCAGGTCGGCGACGATGTCGGCGGTGCTGCCCGAAAAGAGCCGACGCTCGCCATCCGACGCCTTGTCCGGCACCGCCTCGCCATAGCGCTTGATGCGATAGGTCAGTGCCACGCTCGCGGGGTCGCGCCCGGCCTCGGCGGTGAAGCGGCGCAGCCGGGCGATGCCGGCGCGATAACGCGGCAGAGAGTCGAGCAGGTGCCGGTTGTTGCTGCCGATCGGATACCAGGCGTCGCCGAGGCGCGCGGCGCGGCGCAGCGCCGGCCCGCTCTCGCCGCCGACCCAGATCGGCGGGTGCGGCCGCTGCACCGGCTTTGGCTCGAACAAGAGATCGTCGAACTCGACCCAAGCGCCATCGAGGCGCGGCGCTTCCTCGGTCCACAGGGTGCGGAACGCGCTGATGTACTCGTCGGTGACCGCGCCGCGATCGGCAAACGGTGTCACCGCAACCGCGTCGAATTCCGCCTCGAGCCAGCCCGCGCCGATGCCGATTGTGAGCCTGCCGCCCGACAGCACGTCGATCGTCGCCAGCATTTTCGCCGCGAGCACGGCCGGGCGATACGGCACAACCATGACCGCCAGCACCAGCCGGATGTGGTTTGTCTTGGCCGCGATATAGGCCGCCGCGGTCAGCTGGTCGTGCCGGCGCTCCGGCCCTTCGGTAAAGAATTCGCCGCTCTCGGAATAGGGATAGCCCGGCACCTTGAGGTTGGGCAGCACGATGTGGTCGGTCAGGGTCAGATAGTCGTAGCCCAACGCCTCGCCCGCCTGCGCGATCCGGGTCACGGTCCCGGGCTCAGACATCGGGCCGCTGATCGGCAGGTTGAAGCCAATCTGCATCCTCTTCCTCCTGGCGTGCTCGCGGGCGCACAATAGCCGGGCTGCTTATGCCCGGGTATACACTGGGACACAGGCTGCCGGACGCGGTCGCAGCCATGAATACGGGGAATTTCCGATGCAGCTCGGGTTTGTCGGCACCGGCACGATGGGGACGCCGATCGCCGGATGTCTGATCGATGCCGGCCATTCGCTGACGGTTTGCGATATTCGGCCGGCGGCGACCGCGGTATTGGCGGCGCGGGGTGCCGCCGCAGTCGACAGCCCGCGCGCGGTGGCCGAGTGCAGCGAAATTGTATTCACCTCGTTGCCCGGACCGGACCAGATGGAGCCGGCGGCGCTCGATCCGGCGACCGGCATTCTGGCCGGGCTGCGCCCTGGCGGCGGCTATGTCGACCTGACCACCAACGCGCCGGGGGTGGCCCGGCGGGTGGCCGAGGCCTGTCGCGGCAAGGGGATCGACATGCTCGACGCGCCGGTCAGTGGCCGGCCGCCGGGGATGACGGTCATGGTCGGCGGCGAGGCGGCCGCTTTCGCGCGCTGCCGGCCGCTGTTCGAGGCCATCGCCCGCAACATCTTTTATGTCGGCGCGGCGGGGGCCGGCTGCATCGCCAAGCTCGTCACCCAGTATCTCGGCTACACCAATTTCGTCGCCGCGCTCGAAGGAATGCTGATCGGCGCCAAGGCCGGCGTCGATCCCGGCGTCCTGGCCCAGATCGTGCCGTTCAGCGCCGGCGCCAGCCGCACCTTCGACAACATCCCGCGCTCGGTGTTGACGGGCGCCTTCACCGCCGGCGGCACCCTCGACATCGTCGCCAAGGATCTCCATCTGGCCGGCGATCTCGCCCGCGAAGTCGGCGCCCCGGCCAATCTCGGCCTCCTCGCGCACGACATATTGCACCGCGCCCAAGCCCAAGGTTGGGGCCAGGACGGGTTCCCGATCGCCGCCCGCATCCTCGAAGCGATGGCCGGCCACGAGCTGCGTTCGCAGCACGGGCGCGAAACAGCCCCATATCAGGCCCAAGACCCGCGCCGCTCGGCCGCCGGCAATCCTCAAGGCAGCGGCAATCCGCAATCGCGATGAACGCTCGCCGGGCGCCGGCGACCGCGCCCAGGCCGGTTCCGCCGCACCTGTTTCACCTGTTATTTGCAGGTCCGAAATCAGGCAGCGCCAATTCCCGCAACGACAATTCGCACCCGCGCGAACACCCATTACCAGCGCGAATCTACCATGTGAATATGGCAATTAAATGCTCACGATGCCGATCGCCGCCCTTGCGGAAGCGGCAGAACAGTGATCCCGTGTGTCGCATAATTCGCGTTCTGGAAAATCAGCGAGCAAAAGCCCGATAAGGAACCTTATGGAAAAACCACGCAGAACCCAAATTAACGGAAAGTAGGTCAGGCTAAAGATCACTTTTATCAGTTAGGTTTCCTGTAATCGAGAGAGTGGGTCGGAGAGGGTTGCGGGCAATTACTGAACTCGCGTGAAAGGCGCTCATGGATTAACGTGAACCTGGCATCGTCTGGGTGACTTTTTCCTTCCTTCACCACCTGAGAGCGTTGTAGCATTAATTCCTGTACGTCCGTCATGTCGATACCAAAAAGCAAGAATGGTATCACGATAGGTTTTGATGCGCCGGTTGCGGCATGAATCTCATGCTCGAATGGCTCTCCGGCAGGCGGTAGATATACGGTAGCGCAGTGTGGACTCACGTAATGGCCGTGGGGTTTAGTTGCGGCCGCACGACGATTTATGGCTGCAAGCAGTTTTCTTAATTCTTTGGGTTGGCGCGTTTTGATATTCGCTACCCTATCTAACGTGCGTAGATCGGTGGGGCGCACGACGTTAGGGGTTCCCAGCGCAACAAACCTACTGGCGTCATCAATCCGCTCTGCTACAGTGATGAAATTCGGGACGGGAGGCCCAAATACCCCCGGCGCAAATCCAAAGTTACGAATCTGAGCAAGCCACGGATGCCCGCCCAAGAATGCGCCAATGGTGAAGACGTGGGCGATGCGGTGTTTCGCGCAGATGGGGCCAAGGTCGGCAGTAGCTCGTTCTCGCAAATAGATGAGTGACTGATCTACAGTCCGCAATTCGCCGCGTAAAATCTGTCTGATCCAGTCAGAAATCCTCACTCTTTTATTTTGCACCAGCGCCGCCGCGAGACCAGTGTAGGCGAGTGTCGCAGAGCCATCTGTGCAACGGAGCGCCGCACACTTCGGCAGATAATCGTCAACGATGGAGCCCGTTTTTGGATCGGTTCCGCGAAAATCTGCCGACTGCCAAATGCCGGATCGATTGATTATTACAAGGTTGAGGGTCAAGGCCGACAGTCTCGGAAATTGGCAGAGGATATGGCACGCAGCCTAGGCTTTGCCATAGAGCGCGACCGCTCTTGCTTACTCATGCATCGCGGGTGGTGCGGCGCACGGTAGAAATGCTGCGGTCGTAGCTGTCCGCCAATTCGCGCAACGTAGCACCCTGCGCGCGGCGTCTGGTGGCCTCTTCCTGTTGGGCGGATTGAGGGTACGGGGACGGCCCATTTGCTTTCCTTGGCGCGGCTTCTGCCTTCGGCGGTGCGGGTGCGGATTAGATCGCGCTCCACGTCCGCCAAGCCGCCGAGAACGGCAAGCATCAAGCGCCCGGTGCTGGTGCCGGTGTCGGCCCACGGCTCGGCCAGTGAACGGAATTGCGCCTTGGCGTCTACGATCTGCTTGACAATGGCGAACAGGTCGAAGGTGCTGCGCGCGAGGCGGTCTATGCGCGTCACCGTCACCATGTCGCCGGGCGCGATGGCCTTGAGCATTTTGAGAAGCTCGCGCCGGTCGGCCCGCGCGCCTGTCACCTTCTCGCGGTAAATCTTGCTGCATCCCGCGCCGCGAAGCTGCTCAAGCTGGGCCTCGAGCGTCTGGCCGTAGGTGCTAACGCGGGCATAGCCGATGAGGCGGTTTTGCGGGTGAGTTCCGGTCATAACTTACGGCAAACGTAACCCCTTGATTAGGCAGGGGCAAGAGAATTTGCCGAACCAGAGATGGTTTATAGGTACGGGGCGCGATGAAGCCCTATCGCGCCACCAACTCCACTCGTCGGGAAGCATGCACGTGCTTGAGTTTGGGCCGCTTCTTGAGTGTGCCGTAGCTGTCTATTTCTAGCTCGGCGCTTTCAAATGTCTCTTTCTGCACGCGCCAAAAATACGGAGCTAAGGCGCTCCAAAGATTTTCGTAGTTACCTCTCTGGTTTACGCCAACCTCCTCTGGCGCGCGGGAGAGAGGCCAGCCGCCGGTTTCCTCCAAAAACCAATCTTCTGCGTCTTTAGGCGTGGGATAGCGGGCCGCCCAAACAATGTATTCTGTAAGCAACCGCGAAGTCTGGTGATTCCGGTCGCTTACTGAAATCCCGGCGGTTGCGATTAAGCAATCAAGACGGTGGCAATGCGGAAAAACGTCTTGCAACGCCAGAATTGTACCTTTGAGCAACAATTCAATCGACAATCCGGCAAGCATCAAGCCAATTTCACGGCCCAACATTTGGTTATCCCATACAATGTTTGCAGACTTTCTCAGCTTTTCAGCATTATTCCAATAGTATAGCAGCGCGTCGTGGTCGCGGTCGTAGCCATTCCACATGTTTATATGTCGAATTTTTCCTTTTACCCTTGCAAGTTGATCTTCAAAACTTTCTAACGTCATCCACAATATCCTTTGCACCATATATAGCTTGGCTTCATGGAGGTAAGCACACGCCGCGCGGCTCGCCGGTAAGAGGTCGGGTGGTGTTCATCCCTGTTCAACATCTTGAATGGCGTCTATACGCGGCGGGATCGGCAGATTTGCCATAACACCCGTTCAGCACTCTCGCGTGGGGTGCCGAATCTCTTAACTTCGGCAACTGCAGCGATATGTGAATAAGGAGCGAGCGTGCGGCTGGCGTCGGGGCGGCGGGGGCAATAACATGGGAGAAGCAGCATAGGAGTGGCGCCATGGCGGGTGCAGCGGGATCGGGGTATCGGACCGGCCTCGTCGATGCGGCAACCGGCGAGATCAGCCGCGACATCTTTGTCGACGAGGAGATCTACCGCGAGGAGCAGGAGCGGGTGTTCGCCCGCGCCTGGCTGTTTGTCGGGCACGAGAGCCAGATCCCGAACCCCGGCGACTTCTTCGTCTCCGGCATGGGCGAGGAGTCGGTCATTCTCTGTCGCGACCGCGCCGGCGCAGTCCACGTGTTCCTCAATTCGTGCCGGCATCGCGGCATGAAGGTGTGCCGCTACGACGAGGGCAACACCCCCGTTTTCACCTGCCCCTATCATGGCTGGAGCTACGGCACCGACGGCAAATTGGTCGGCGTGCCGTATTTTCGCGAGGCCTATCATTCCAAGCTCGACCGCGCGCAATGGGGCCTCGTCGAGGTCGCGCAACTCTGCGTCTACAAGGGCAGCGTATGGGCCACCTGGGACCCGGCCGCCCCGTCCTTCACCGAATATCTCGGCGGCTTCGCCCGCTATCTCGACCTGATCCTCGACGGCCGCGACGGGCGCGAGGGCCAGGCCGAGGTGTTGGGCGGCATCCAGAAATGGCTGATCCCGTGCAACTGGAAATTCCCGGCCGAGAATTTCAGCGGCGACAGCTATCACAACATCAGCCATCGCTCGGTCGATCTGGCAGGCATCGGGCCGTCGGGCGCCGGCCGCCGCGACATGGCCGAGCTGTTGGCCGGCCGCAAATTGCATGTCACGATACCCGACCGCGGCCACCAGACGATCGTCTACGCCCTGCCGAAGGACCGGCCGCCGGCCGCGACCTATCAGCATTCGCCGATCGTCTCGGAATACTTTCGCCATTGCGACGAAGAGCGCCGCCGCACCCGCGGCGACGAGAGCAGGCTTTTGGGCGCGCCCGGCGAGATCTTTCCCAACGCGGCGCTGTTGCCGCGCCAGCCGCGCACGATCGCGGTGTGGCACCCGCGCGGCGCGCACCAGACCGAGGTGTGGCGCTGGTTTCTGGTCGACCGTGAGGCGCCGGCCGAGGTCAAGGACTTCCTGCGCGACTATTACATCCGCTATTCGGGCCCGGCCGGGATGACCGAGCAGGACGACATGGAAAACTGGAACTACGCCCATTCCGCGAGCCGCGGCACGATCGCTCGCCGCCATCCCTATTGCTACGCGATGGGGCTCGGCACGGCGGTCGAGAATTTCGAATGGGACGGGCTGCGCCTCCCCGGCAGGGTCATCGACATCACCCAGGCGCAATCGAGCGAGGAGCCGATGCGCAACCTCTACCGCCGCTGGGCCGAGTTCATGGAAGCCGAAAGCTGGCACGAGCTCGCCACCTGGCGCCGCAAGGAAGCCGCCGTCGCCCAAGCCGCCGAGTGACGATCGGAACCTTCCTTCGCGAATTTCCATGCCGGCTGCAGCCGTCGACAAGCCGATCGCCTGACGACGACGATCCGGGTAGTAGCGAGGCGAATCGGCGAAATGCGCCGCTGCGCTGGTATTAATTGGTATTAATTTTCTCCAGCAACTCGGCGATTTGATCGACGAAGGCTTCGGAGGCGGCCATTGCGGAGATAGCTTCTTCGAGCGGCACGGTTGCGTCCGGGCCGATTTCATAGTCGGCGACCGCTTTGAAATCGTAGGCTTGCGACAGAAACCGCGACAGCTCGGCATCGAGCTTCGGTTCGTCATTCGCCATCCGGGCGAATTGAGCGTGAACCCCGCGATGCGTCTTCGGCACCTTGGCGGTTCGCTCAAACATCAATGCCTGCGCAGCGTGGAATGCGGCGAGGTAGGCAGCTCGGCCGGCGGCTTCGGGGAGGCCGATACCTGCGACCGCACGCGCTTCCCTGAGTGCTTGCCGCGCTTTATCCAGGTATTGCGCGGATTCGGATTTCACAGATCGACGCCGTCGCGGCGGATCTCGTGCATCAGCGGGGTGGGGTCGCGGTAGGAGCCCGCCCGGAACGGGCGCGCCTCCATAAACACCCCGGTCTCGGCGAGGATATCTGTTCTGAGGTCCGCCAGAAGGTGGAACTCGTGCCAGCGATCGGTCATATCTTTGAGAAAGACCGCGACGTCGTAGTCCGAATCCTGATGCGCGTCGCCGCGCGCGCGCGATCCGAACAGCACCAGCCGCTCGAGGCGATCGCCGTAGATCGCGCGGAGGGATGTGCGGATGCGCCGCAGAACAGGGTCGTCGAACAAGTTTTCTGACATCCCCGATTCTCCGACACGATGCCGTGGTGTCCCAGATGGGATGCCCATACGGCTCCGGTGAGGCGACGGGCTTCCCCCGGGGTCAGCCCATCCTGCGGCTCAATATTGCCCTCTTGGCTCGAGGCCGAAGGCGTGCTGGCCGTACATGGTGCCGACCGCGTCCCAGTTGAGGCTGACGTGACGGGCGACGGCGTTGACGTCGCGCCAGGCGCGCTGGATCGGGTTGCCGAGCAGCAGCCCGGCGCCGCCGGTCGAGGCGTTCAGAGCTTCGACTGCTTGCAGCGCGAGCTTTGTCACGTAGGCCTGGTTGCGGCGGGCCCGGATGCGATCGGCGACGGTGATCACCTCGCCGGCGCGCAATTTCGACATCGCGGTGCGCATGTCGGTCATCAGGATCAGCTCGGCGGCTTCGGCCGCGGCCGCGGCTTCGGCATAGCGCAATTGCACAGTGGCGAATTCGGCCATCGCCAACCCGCCGCCGGCGAGCGCACCTCTGGTCCGGCGCCCGGTCGTCATCTCCAGGTAGTCGGCGAGCGCACCCTTGGCCGCGCCGACCGCGGTCGACGACAGCATCGAGGCGCCCAGCACCAGCAACGGCAGACGGTAGAGCGGGTTCTGGTGGTTTTGCGCGCCCGAGCTGCGGCCGGCGCGCGCATCGGCGAACAGCAACACGCGATGAGCCGGGACGAAGGCGTCGTGCACGATGATGTTCTTGCTGCCGGTGCCGCACAGGCCATAGACAAACCAATTGTCCTCGATCTCGACCTCGGCAGTCGGCAACAGGAAGAACGCGCCATCGGCGGGCGAGGCGGCCTCCGGCGAGTTGATGAATGCGCCGAGCCTGATCCAGCTCGCATGGTCGACGCCGCTGGCGAACGACCATTTGCCGTTCAGCACATAGCCGCCCTCGGCCGGGGTTGCGGCACCGGTCGGGGCAAAGCAGGCGCAGCTGAACGGGTCGCTGCCGTCACCCCATAATTCGCGCTGGGTCGCGACCGGGTAATGGCCGAAGGAAATGCCGTTGGAGAGGGCGCCATTGACCGCCCAGCCGGTCGAGGCGCAGGCGGCCGAAATCGTCAGCGCGATTTCGAGTGCCACGGTGGGGTCGAACTCGAAGCCGCCGAATTCCTTTGGCCTCGTGGTGCGCAACAGTTCGGCATCGCGGATTTTGGCGATGATCGCGGGCGAGATCCGGCGGTTGCGCTCGGTCTCCTCGGCGAGCGCGCGGATTTCGGGGACCAGGCCGCGGGCGCGGGCGATCAGCTCCTCCGGGGCGGGCGCGGCAGCGCGGCGGATTGCGGCAGTCGTCATCGGCCTCTCCGATCTGAGCCGGTATTCTCCCAAGGCGCGGGTTGCGCTGTCGAGAGGGTTCAATCCTCGACGATGCATTCGGGCTTGAGGCTACGCAGCCGGGTGTTTTTTGCCATGGTCTCCATCCGCAGCGAGACGCTGCGCGGTCAGTACATCGATCTTCAAGGGAATCTAGCCGCCGCAGCTGGTGTTGCCTGGATCAAACTCGCTCGGCAATCTCGGCGGCCTTTTCGGACCGAGGATCGCACGGCGGAGAGCGCCGTGGTCCTCGCCGCCTAGCTAGGCCCTCGCCCGGCCGCGGGCAGCTTGGCATTGGGGCGGGTTCGTGTTGGCTGCGCGGTCTTTGAGCAGATGACCATCGCCTGGGCATGGCGGAAAGCTGGTCCGGGAATGAGGTCCGGGGGCGATCCGGCGATCCCGGCCCGGATCGGCCTGTGCGCTCGTCGCGACGGCCCGGACCTGAGACTATGCTCTACAAAAACCGTGCCAAGCCCGCAGTGCCGCGCGGCGCAGCTCAGCGGGCCGGGCGCCAGCCGTAATAGCCCGGCTGGCCGGGGCCGATCGGCAGGCTAACCGCGGCGCCGCTGACGGCCGAGAGATAGAGCGCGGTGGCGAGCTCGGTCGCGAGGCGGGCGTCGGCAAGGGTGACCGGCAATAGCGATCCTGTCGCCAAGGCCACGTGATAGGCGGCGAACAGGCCTTCATAGCGCGGTGCCGCCGGGCGGTCGTCGGCCAGCAGATCGCCGATCGCATTTTCGATTTGCGGCGAGGCCGGGACGATCGCCCACGGGTCATCGCCGGGGGCGTAGGGCGACTGTGCGCTTTCGAGCGTCACATGCTCGAAACACAGTCGGAGCCGCGTGATCTCGTGCTGCGAACCCAATGGCGCAGAGCGAAACCGGCGCCCCGCTCTGCATCACGAGGCTGGCGACCGCACAATCCTCGGTTTCGACCGGGTTCACCCGCGTCGCGATACGGGCAAACACCGATGCGGGCGGCCCAAGCAGCCAGGTCATCAGGTCGTGGGCATGGATCGCGTGGGTCAGCAGCACGCCGCCGAGCTCGGTCGACCACCGCCCGCGCCATGGCGTCGCATAGTATTCCGCCGACCGGTTCCAGGCGGTCTCGACGGTGGCGAGATAGGGCTTGCCGGCGATCCCCGCAGCGACGATGCGCTTGGCTTTCTGCACCCCGTTGCCAAAGCGGTACTGAAACACCGGCATGATCCGGCCCGATGCCTGCTGCTCGGCGGCGATCAGCCGGTCGATTTGGGCGAGCGAGCCGGCCAGCGGCTTTTCGCAGACGACCTCCTTGCCGGCCGACAGCGCCCGCTCCGCCTGCGCAACATGAAGAGAGGGCGGCGTGCAGACGTCGACGATGTCGACATCGTCCATGCCGAGCAATTCGTCGAATCGGGCGGTGCGGCGCGCAACCCCGAATTCGTCGCCCAGCGCGGCGAGGCGGGCGGCATCGACATCGCACAGCGCCACGACCCGGAACTTCTCGGGGAGGCGGGCATAGCCCTGCGCGATATGGGCGCGGCCGACGCCGCAGCCGGCGATCGCAACCGTCCAGACCCCGGTGCGGGGCATCGGCCCGAAAACGACCGGCGCCGGCGAGCCGCCTATTTGGCGAGCCGGCCCTTCAACACAATGCCGGCGGATTGGCCGGTGGCTTCGCCGTTCTCGACTGCGACGACGCCGTTGACAATGGTCGCGGCGATCCCATCGGCCTTTTGCACCAGCCGCCGCGCGCCGCCCGGCAGGTCCTGCTCCATATGGGTGTGGCCGTCGATGAACCCCGGCGCCACGATCAGCCCATCGGCGTCGATTACGTGCTCGGCCGCGGCGCGAATTGGGCCGATCTCGACGATTTTTCCGCCCTTGACGCCGACATCGGAGCGCTGGCGCGGCATCCCTGAGCCGTCCACCACGGTACCGTTTCTGATTACCAGGTCGAGCGCCATTGCCTGTTCTCCCATTGCGGGTCGGCAGACCTTCGATTGATCGTGCCGCCGCTGTCAACCGGCGTGCGCAGCTGCGAGCGATGCTCGGCGCGACAGCCTGGGACATGCGGCCGCGCCATTGACGCGGAAGAATAGTATAAGGACTTTCGCTCACCCGAGCGTCACTTTATCGGTAGCTGCCAGACCCTCTGGACCAATAGGGATCAACATGCGGATCGAGATCATTTGCACCGGTGACGAGGTGCTGACCGGCAAGATCGTCAATACCAACTTCAGCTATATGAGCCAGAAGCTCGAGGATTTCGGGCTGTCGGTCGCCTGGGGAACCATCGTCGGCGACGATCGCGAGGAATTGCTGGCGGCGTTTCGCATGGCCGGCGAGCGGGCCGACGCGGTCATCGTCAATGGCGGGCTCGGCCCCACTGTCGACGATCTGTCGCAGGAGATCGCGGCGCGCGCCGCCGGCGTCGATCTGGTGCTGAACGAGGATTGGCTCGGCCGCATGGAGGATTTCTTTCGCCGCCGCAACCGGGTCATGTCGGCCAACAACAGAAAGCAGGCGATGCTGCCGGTCGGCGCCGAGATCCTCGACAACCCGGTCGGCACCGCCTGCGGTTTTGCGCTCGACATCGGCAAGGCTCGGTTTTTCTTCACCCCGGGAGTGCCGCGCGAGCTGTTCCGGATGCTCGAGGAACAGATCATCCCGCGCCTCCTGACCCGCGCCGGGACCCCGGGCGTGATCCATCTGAAGCGGTTTCATTCCTATGGGCTCGGCGAGTTGCATGTCGACCAGCTGCTGGCCGGCGTCGAGCACCTGGTGCCGGGCGGCACGGTCAAGCTCGGCTTTCGCAGCCACTATCCGCAGATCGAAACCAAGCTGACCGTGCGCGGCATCGATCCAGACGATATCCAGCGAAAGCTGGCTCCGGTGCAGACGGAGGTGCGCAAGCGGCTCGGCAATTTCATCCTCGCCGAAGACGAGCAAACCCTCGAAGGTGTTGTGCTGGCCGCACTCGCCGCGCGTGAGGGCTCGCTCGCGGTGGTCGAGACCTTTACCGGCGGCCAGATCGCCGCCCGCATCGCCCCTCTGCCGGGCGCGGAAAAGGTGTTCCGCCGCGGTCTCGTCGCCCGCGACCCGGCCGAGATCGCCGCCGCGCTCGGCCTCGACGGCGCGCTGATCGCCGGCGAGCTGAGCCGCGAGACGGCCGAGGCGGTCGCCCGCGCCGCTTGCGAGGAAACCGGCGCTTCCCACGCTCTGGCGGTGCTGATCGAGGTCGACGACGGCCCCGACCGCATCGATTTCGGCGGCAGCATCCATCTGGCGATCGCCGCTCCCGAGGGGGTCGAATCCCGCCGCGCGCGGATCTATGGCGGGCGCGACTGGGTGCGCCTCGGCGCCGTCGAGCTCGGCCTCGACTGCCTGCGCCGCTACCTCCAGGGCCTCCCCGTCACCGAGCGCACCGATTTCGAGCGGGTGTGATTCACGGTGAAAGATCACGGTGTGCCGCTGACATCGCGAACAGCTGTACGACGCGAGGGGTAGAATGGACGACGCAGACCGGGCAACGAAATTTGTAGAGGACCGGGTGGATCGGCTAAACCAGAGTGCAGAGAATGTACCCCATGGGCGGCACAGAGCGCAGGAGAGATGTACGGCTAGCTCGCGCCATCGTTGGACTGAGGATGACGACTTGATCGCCTTCTACCTTTCACCCCACGGCACCCGCTTTCTTGCGGTGGGCGAGGCGGAGATTGCTACGCTGATCGGCCTGCCACAGAGTTCCTTGACTATGCGTAAAAGTAATTTCGCCTATCTTGATGGTGAGCGCGCGCTGAGCCATGCCTCCGCCCAGTCACGTCGCATACATGGGCGACCCAGGAATGCTCCGGAGGCTGAGTTGCGCCGTGCAGTATTTCGGGTGCTTGAGTCTGTGGGCTAATGGTCGGAATGCCGCGGGCAGCTCCACACTTCCAACATCACAGAGTCTTCCGCTTGCGTTGCGCTCCGGACACGATGTCATCGCCAGCGCAGCGAAGCAATCGCGTCACCGTTTGCCCGCCGGACCGGGATTGCTTCGTCACTGCGCTCCTCGCAATGACAATTCATGACGCTATGTCGGGGATGTCCTCCTCGGCGAGGCTTCGCAAGGCGTCGCCGCCGGCGCCGTAACGCAGCCATTCGCCGAGATGCTCGATGCCGAGATGGCGATAAAAATTGCGAGCCGGGTTCCAGTCGAGCACCTGAAAATCGATGCGGCCCCAGCCGCGCTCGACCGCGATCGCAGCGAGCCGCGCCATCAGCCGGCGGCCGACTCCCTGCCCGCGCGCCTCGGCCACGACATAAAGGTCTTCGAGATACATCCCGGGCCGGCCGAGCCAGGTCGAAAACCGCGGATGAAACAGGGCCAGGCCGACAGGCACACCGTCGAGAAAAGCGAGGATCGCCTCGAACTGCCGGTCCGGTGCGAAACCGTAGCGCATGAGATCGTCCTCGGTCGCGACCACGGCCTCGGGCGCCTTCTCAAAGACCGCAAGCTCGCGAACCAGCCGCAGCACCACGCCGGCATCGACGGGTGTGGCGAAGCGGATCGTGATCGCCCGCTCGTCGGTTTGCGCCGGTCGCGACATTTGATTCATTGGCGGTCCCCCGATCGCGTTTGATGGCGAGAAGCTGCGCCCCTGCCGACTCGCCGTTCTAGCACTTCCGCGGCGAATTGCCGAAGCCCGCCCGGGCACCCATAATCGCCGGGCACCCATAATCACCGGCACCCATAATCGCGCTGGGTTTGCAAACGGAGGGAAACATGGCGAACGCGAATGCCCCGCGGGCGATCGAGGCGGGTTCGGCGCCGACGGCGCCTCCCGGCCGCGGCTATCCCGAGCCGTTCGCCGCGCGGGTGGCGGGTCGGGTGCGGCGGCCGCTCGGCGATTTGTTCGGCCTGACCAATTTCGGGATCAACCTGACGCGGCTGCCGCCTGGAGGGATGTCGGCGCTGCGCCACACCCATTCGCGCGAGGACGAATTCATCTACATCCTCGAAGGCGAGCCGGTGCTGGCGACCAACGCCGGCGAGACCCAGCTACGTCCCGGCATGTGCGCCGGGTTCAAGGCCGGCTCGGGCGATGCGCACCACCTCTTGAACCGCACGATGCACGATGTGGTTTACCTCGAAGTCGGCGACCGCAACCCCGCAGACACGGTGATCTACCCGGACGACGACATCGGCCGCGCGTTGGCGCCTGACGGCGCACGGCTCTTCGTCCGCCGGGACGGCCGGCCATATTGAGCGGGCGAACAGAACCGTGAAGATCGCGATCCCCGACGTTACCAGGATGTCGTCGAGCGGCTCGACTGCTTTGCGATGCTCGCAGGTCACGCGGTCGCCGCTGGCTTGGTCCGGCCGGCCCCGGGTTTGCCGCGGAACGATGTCTGAGGACGAAGAGCCTTCAACGGGCGGCAACCACCCATTCCTCGAAATGCCGAACGTGCTGTGCATGCCGCATCTCGGCTGGGCAATCGCGACACCTTTCAGCTCTAATTCCGAGGCGTTCGAGCAGCTTGCCGCCAATGCCGACGGCGGAGAACTGGCCTCGCTGAGGCGGAGATCGTGACCACGGCCGCCTATTCCGCAGCCCTGACGCCAAGGCCGGCGGGTGTCGTGCTGGGACGCTGCGCCCGCACACCAACGAGGGTGACGACTGCCGCCAACACCATAAAACCCGCGAGCGCGTAAAGCCCGTTATCGAAGCTTCCGGTGCTGGTCTTGATCCAGCCGACGATAAACGGCCCGAAAAAGCCGCCCAAATTGCCGACAGAATTGATCAGGGCCATGCCGGCGGCCGCGGCGGTGCCGGTCAGAAAGCTCGACGGCAACGGCCAGAAGGGACCCTTCGAACCATAAAAGCCGATTGTGGCGAGACACATGGCCGCAAGCGACCAGAAGCTTCCGCCGAGCAGTCCGGCCGCGATCAGCCCGACGGCGCCGACGATGCAGCCGACGAACAGGTTCCATCGGCGCTCCTGCATCCGGTCGGAGACATAGCCCCAGACGATCATGCTGATGGTGCCGACGACATAGGGGACCATCGTCAGGAAACCAGTCTGCAAATTCGACACGCCGAGCTCTTTGATGATCTGCGGCACGAAAATGACCAATCCGACGCTTGCCGTGACAATCCCGAAATAAATGACCGCCAGCGCCAGCACGCGAAAATTGGTCAGCGCCTGAAACAGCGTGTAGGTGCGCACCGCCTCGACCTGACGCCGCTCCTGCGCCAGGTCCGCCACGAGCCATTCCTGCTGTTCGCGCGTCAACCACGAGGCCTGGGTGGGCCGGTCCCGGAGGTAGGTCAGCAATAGAAAGCCGAGGATCAACGCGGGCGCCGCCTCGGACAGAAACACCCATTGCCAGCCCCTGAGGCCGAAGGTGCCGTCGAGCCCGAGCAGTGCGGTCGAAATCGGGCCGCCGAGCGCCACCGAGATCGGCGTCGCAACGGTGAACCACGAGATCATCCGGCCGCGATGCCGCATCGGGAACCAGGAATGGAAGTAGAATAGAATGCCGGGGAAAAAGCCGGCCTCTGCGGCGCCGAGCAGAAAGCGCAGGACAATGAAGCTGATCGGCCCGCGGGCGAACGCCATCGCCCCTGAACACAGCCCCCAGGTGATCATGATCCGCGCCAGCCAGAAGCGGGCACCGACCCGCTCGAGGACAAGGTTGCTGGGGATCTCGAACAGGCAATAGCCGCCATAGAACAATCCGGCGCCCAACCCGAACAGATAGGCGCTGAACCCCAAATCCTTGTTCATCGTCAGCGCCGCGAAGCCGACGTTCACCCGGTCCAGATAGCAAACGAACATGCACAGGATCGAAAACGGCAGCAGGCGCGCATAGACCTTGCGCATCGTCGTCTGCTCGATGGTCGGGCTCATCGGGTTTCCTCGGCGTTTCGGCCACGTTGCTGCTGCAGCTCAACGTAGGGCAGCGCCGGAAGATCGGCAAACGTCAGCCGACCCGGCGACGGCCTCTGACCTGCATGGCTGACGCGCTTAATTGCAGTCTCGTGACATCCCATTTCTGCGGACCCGCCGGTAAAACGGCGAGAGCCCCGCAAATTTGCGGGGCTCTCTGGTTGGTGCGAGAATGCTAATGCCGGTCGTGGCTGCGTTCGCCGCCCTTTCCAGCCTTGTCCTCAGGGTGCTCGCGGCCCTTGCGCTCAGCGTCTACCGCGATTTCCGTGTCCTTGGCATGGCTGTGCTCGGGGACCTCGCGGCCGACGGTGCCTCCAGGCTTGCCGATATCCGGGCGGTCCCCTGTGGAACCGGCAGCAGGATTCTGGTGGCTGCGGCCTACTTGGCCTCCCTTCTGGGATTGATCCCGATCTGCCATAATCATTCTCCTATGGTTTCGGTCTTCACCGCTGATCCACAAAGTTGGGCTCACGGCTTAATGGTCGAACAGGCGCAAAGACTGCAAGGTTCCCAGCGCTCGGTGTGGATGGCAGCAAAGGATAGGGTTGGCTTCCTGCGGTATTGCTTGCAGGGATCGGGCTGAAGTCTTCGGTCCCGATGGGCGACGCCACTCTTCAGCCCTCGGGATTCACCCGAACCGGGAGGGAGCAAACGGGGCGAGGTCGATCGAGGGCGGCCGCCCGGCGACGAGATCGGCGACGACTTTGCCGGTCATCGGCGCCGCGGTCATGCCGACGTGACCATGGCCGAAAGCGAAGATCACATCCGGCGTCGCCGGCGAAGGCCCGAGCGCCGGCAACGAGTCGGGCAGGCTCGGCCGGTGGCCCATCCACAGCGAGATGCGGTCCTCCGGATGGTCGGCGGCGAGGCCGGGCAGCATCCGGCGCCCCTGCTCCAGCAGGATCCGGGCTCGGCGCCAATCGGGCGGGGCCGGCGAGGCCGGCGAGCTCGACGGTGCCGGCAAAGCGCAGCCCGGTCACCCATCGGGGTCGCGACGAACTTGCCCTCGGCGTCGGCGGTCGGGATGCGCGGCATGACTTCCGGGTCTCGGATCATCAGATGATAGCCGCGCTCGGTTTCGAGCGGGATATGCGCGCCGAGGGCGGCGGCGAGCGGCTTCGACCAGGCACCGGCGCAGACGATCGCGGCGTCGGCCGGGAAGATCGCCACGATCGGTGCGGATCGCGGCGAGGCGGCGGCCGTCGAGGCGAAACCCGAGCGCCCGCGCGCGCACCAGTTCGCCGCCCGAGGCGCAGGAACCGGTCGAGCAGGCGCTGCACCAGCCCGAGCGGGTTTGAGGTGTGTCCGTTCTCGCGCACCAGGATGCCGCGAACATAGTCGCGCGACAGGGTCGGTTCCAGCTGGCGCAGCTCGTCGGCGTCGAATTCGTCGATTTCGACCCCATTCTCGCGGCGCAGTTCCCAGGCGAGCCGGTCCTTTTCCGGCCCCTGCGGCGAACGATAGACGTAGAGGTGGCCGAGGCGATGGACGAGTTCCTCGGCGCCCGCGTCGCGGACCAGCGGCGTCAGCGCGCGAGCGTCGCGCCGACCAGCGGGCGCAATGCGCGGGCCTGGGCGTGGATTTTTTCCGGCGTGCCGGCCCGGATAAAGCGCACGAGCCACGGCGCGATCATCGGCAGGTAGGACCAGCGCAGGGACAAGGGCCCGAGCGGGTCGAGCAGCCAGCGCGGCACGTTCCATACAACGCCCGGCATCGACACCGGCGTTACCGACGAAGCATTGAACGCGCCGGCATTGCCAAAGGAGGCGCCATGGCCCGGTTCGCCCGCCTCGACGATGAAGACGCTGTGGCCGTCGCGCTGCAAATAGCTCGCCGCGCACACCCCGACCATGCCGGCGCCGATCACGCCGACCCGTTTGCCGCCGATCGCCGGCATCGCCTCTCCCAAGCGGGCCATGCGCCGAGAATGCGCTCGCACGTGCACAGCCGCAACCGCGCGGCGGTCTTCGATCGTATGGTTTGAGCAATCAAGGTCGCCTACTGTGGAACTTGATGTCGGAGCGCAGCGAGCAAACCGTCTTTATCGATGATTATCTTGATGCCATCGCTGATAACACGTCGCGTTCCGGGATCGACCGGAAACCGTTCGGCCCAGCTCAGGTCAGCAAAGGTGAGCTCGATCCGAGCGTCCGGATCCAGCAGGACGTGCCACGAAAAGACGACCCCGTATTGAGCCCGAACCGTGGATATCACGCGGTAATTCTCGGCGCACAATCCGGTTTCGAGCAGCCACCCGCTATCGTTTTTCCACTGCTCGGTAGTGGTTGTGAGAATTAAGAGGTCGAGGTCCGAGTCGGGCCTTGCTTCGCCCCTCGCCCATGACCCCGCAATTGCAAGCGCCCGGCACGCCGGCCGGCCGTCTACCCAACGCGTCATGATTTCTACTAGCTGAGCAGCCGTAGATGGCGACATGCTAAACTCGGCGCGGCGTTAGCGGCTATAAGGTGGGACGGCTCGGCGCTAGCCGACGAGGGTCGATCCCGGATAAGCTTCCACCCCAATAGATGGCAACTCCAGCGGAGAGAGCAGAGATGGATTTCGGCGCGTTGATGTTCTTCACCGACTATGCGATCTCGGCGGTCGATCTCGCCAAGGCGTTGGAGCAGCGAGGCTTCGAATCGGTCTGGGCGCCCGAGCACTCGCACATCCCGACCTCGCGCAAGACGCCGTTTCCGGGCGGCGGCGAATTGCCGAAGCGGTATTGCGACGCGATGGACCCGTTCGTGTCGCTGACCGCCGCCGCGGTCGCCACGACCCGGCTCAAGCTCGGGACCGGGGTGTGCCTGGTGCAGCAGCGCGACCCGATCCAGACGGCGAAGCTCGTCGCCTCGCTCGACCAGGTGTCGCACGGGCGCTTCCTGTTCGGCGTCGGCGGTGGCTGGAACGCCGACGAGATGGAAAATCACGGCACCGATCCCAAGACCCGCTTCAAGCTGATGCGCGAGCGGATCGAGGCGATGAAGGAGATCTGGACCAAAACCAAGGCTGAATATCACGGCGACATGGTCGATTTCGACGAGATCATGGCCTGGCCGAAACCGGTGCAGAAGCCGCATCCGCCGATCCTGGTCGGCGGCGCCTGGCCGCAGGCGGCGCGACGTGCCGTCCGCTATGGCGATGGCTGGTGCCCGATCGGCGGGCGGCCGGGTTCGAGCCCGCTCGACATGCTCGAGCAATTCCGGAGCATGGCGCGCGATGCCGGGCGCGACCCGCAATCCCTGCCGATCACCCTGTTCAACCCGGACGAGGATGCCGACCAGCTCGCCCGCTACCGCGACATCGGCGTCGCCCGGGTCGTCGTGATGCTGCTGTCCGAGCCGAGCGACAGGATCCTGCCGATCCTCGACCGCTGGGCCGAGCTGATCCGCCGCACCGCCTGACCACCGGTCACGCCCACTCGGCGATTTCGGTAAAGCCGAGCCGGGGCGGCCGCGGGTGCGGGTGCGGACGCTCGCCATAGCCGATGTTCAGCAGAAAATTGCTGCGCCAGCGGCCGCCCTGGAAAAATTCGGCATCGACTTTGGCGTTGTCGAAGCCGGACATCGGCCCGCAATCGAGGCCTTGGGCGCGCAATGCCATAATAAAATAGGCGCCCTGCAGCGAGCTGTTGCGAAACGCGGTTTCGAGCGCCAATGCCGCGTTGCTGGTGAACCAGCCGCGCGCGTCGGTGTGCGGGTAGAGCCGCGGCAGGTGCTCATAGAATTCGCGGTCATAGGCGATGATCGCGGTCACCGGAGCGGTGCGCACCTTTTCCGAATTGCCGGAGGAGACGCAGGGCAACAGCCGCTCCTTGCCCGCCGGGCTCTTCACCAGAACCAGCCGCATCGGCTCGCAATTGCCGCTGGTCGGGCCGAGCTGGGCCAATTCCAGCGCTTTTTCGATGACGCCTTCCGGCACCGGGCGCTGCTGCCAGCGGGTAGAGGTGCGTGCCTCGGTGAACAGAACGGCGAGCGCCTCCTCGGCCAGCAGGCTCACGCGGCGAGCGCCTCGGCGCGGCTTTGCATCGATGGCCGGATGCGCCGGCCGCACTGCTCCATGCCGATCACGAAATCGTCGAAGGTCAGCATCACTCCGCGCTCCTCTCTGCGCTCTCGCCTGTTCCACCTGTTTTTTGCAGGTGAAAAACAGGCATTCGGCACTCCTTCAACACCAATCCGGCCCCCGCAATGGTGCGAATTGGATGGTTGGTGCTCTCCATTTTTTCCCGTCATGCCCGCGAAAGCGGGCACCCGGGGCTAACCGCTGGATCGAACCGGCGGCTGCCCGCACGGTGCCCCCGGCACCTGGACCCCCGCTTCTTGCGGGGGCGACGAGAAAGGGAATGGGAAGCATCTGTCTGGTTCGCCCCGCTGGGTGGCCCCTTGTTCCCAAACGATACGACGCGACTGTGGCGGTTGCGTGGTCGGACACCGATTGATCCGGATTTGCCGCGGCCTGCCTCCATCCAGCCAGGCATTTCAGACAGAAATCGCCCGGCAAGTGTCGTCACACCGGCGGAAAGCCGGCGCTGACGGCTGACCTGGGTCGCGGCCCTGCGAGCGTGTGAAGAAATTGTCCTTCCCCAATTTGTCATTCCGGAACGCCCCGAAGGGGCGGGTCCGGAACCTAAGAACACCTGCATTTCCAATATGTTCATATTCCTGTGTTCATGGGTTCCGGGCTCACGGGCTGCGCCCGCGCCCCGGAATGACAACGTCTCGGCATTTCTTCACGCGCTCCTGTGCGGGGATGACGAGCATGGGGAGAAGGCCGAGACATCATGAGGGTCGAGCTTTTACCTGATGCGCCTTCTGATGGCGCCGTTTTACGGCAGTCATCAGTCCCGGCCCACGGCGTCCGCCCTCGCGCGGCCGAAGAAAGGATCCAGGTGTCGTGGTTACGATGCTGCACCCTGGGTGCCGGCTTTCGACGGGGATCGCGAAAACGGGCGTGGGCAACCAGGCGTTGGCTTCGATCTCACCGGCCGCCGTCATTACGTCCGCGAGCGCTCCAGGTTCAGCGCCAGCAGCCGGGCGAGCGCGTCCTCCTCGGAGAGATCGGCGGGCCAGCCATAGGCGGCAGCGACAGCGGCATCGAGCTCGCGATGGGCATTATCGAGCCAGGCCGGCCGCTCGTTGTACAGATTGGTCAAGGTGCGTTTCTTCAGGATCGCCGCCGCCTTGGCGCTGACCGGGACGATGCGAAGGGGATAGCCCGGCACCACCTCCGGCACCCGTTCGACCATATCGGGCGGGTTCAGCCACGCCTCGCGCAACTCATCGAGCCGCCGCGCCGCCGCCGCGATCGCAATAGCGCGCGGATGGTCGGCATACTCCGCCGCTGGGATGTTCGGGGTCAGCCCCTCGGGGAAAGGAAAGGTCTCGAAGGTGGTAGACGGGGTGTAGCGCGGATCGTTTCCGACTCCGAGCCAAGTGCAGAGCTGCAACGTCCATATTTCGTGAAAACGACTGTGCAAGATCCCGAAACAGGTGTGACCCTCACACGCAATTACTATTAGCTGATGATCCGGGCAAAGCAACCCATCCACCAGGCAAAATAGCCGATGCTTGGCGATCGTAGGTGTTGCGATGTATCGCGAAAGGGATGTCAAGACCCGCACCATTCCGGGCCGCGGCTCGACGTGCCGCCACCAAAAATTCCGGTACGCCTCCCGCCGGTTCTGGTCACGCTCGGGCTTAACCCTGGCGAGGCAGTAAGCGAACGGCGCTTCGTACAGCGCCGCCTCGCGACTCGTCCATTTCCGGGCCAAAATCCACGATCCATTTGTCCGCTCGGCGCCGGGTCAAATCCATCCCGTTCATCCACGGCCGCAGCACGTCGGAGTTAGGTCGGCCGTTGGGGTTCAAGGGTAATTGCAGCCAATGGCGGGCCAAATCTCCGGGAATATCGAAAGCGCCGCCCTTGGTGTCGCCCATAAAGGCGACGCCCTTGTTTTCGGCCAATGGTCGCGCCGTGGTCAGATCGCTCCGCGATGCCGCCAAGTCCGAGCCGATGCGCGCGACCGGCTTTCCGTCGAGTTGCGGCTGCTGTTCTTCCATATCGGTGCTGAAGCAAATAAGAGAAACTCGGACGGCGGCACCTTTAATGACCCAGGGCTCGTCGTCCCAGGCGTTGAAGATTTTGCCCTCTTTGACGATGGCGTCGAGCATCCGCCGATTGGCGCCGCCGCGCATCGAGTTGGTTCCCACCAGGCCGGCGCGTTTCAGCCGTCCCTCACGAAGCCGCTCCCAGGCTTTGGCGAACCAATAGGCGACGAGGTCGGCTTCGGCCGGGACGCGGCCGGCAAAGGCGGCGAATAGGCGGTCGACGTAGTCGTCGCCCAGTGATTTGCGCATCCGCTTGCCGCCGAGAAAAGGCGGATTGCCGACCACCACATCGGCGTCCGGCCAAGCGCTGTCTTTGCCGCTCTGGGTGACCAGCGCGTCCGCTCGCACGATCCCGTCCAATTTGTCGAAAATCGGCCGGCGAGTCAGCCCCAAGCCCTTGCGCAACTGCCATTGCAATTCGGTAATCCATACCGTCAGGCGGGCCAATTCGGCCGCATAGCCATGGATCTCGATGCCCAACACTGCTTCCGGGCCAACGCGAGGAGGGTCGAGCGGAAGCCCCATCCCAGCGGCATCCTCCGCCACCGACAGATCGAAATCCTTGAGGGCGCGGAGCGAGAGCGCGAGAAAATTGCCCGAGCCGCAGGCCGGGTCGAGGACGCGATAGCGACCGAGGCTTGTCCGGAAATCGGAATAAAGCTCGCGAGCCTTCGCCAACAGCTTGTTTTTCCGGGCCGGCGTGTGCTCTCGCGCACGTTGCCCCTCGATCTCCCGAATTTCGGTTTTGGTCTGTTCCCATTCGCGGCGCAAAGGCGCCACCACGACCGGCTCGATGATCTTCATGATCGTCGCTTCGTCGGTGTAGTGGATGCCGACACCACGATTGGTCGCCGGCGCGTTGAACAACGACGCCTGTGCGTGGTCTTCGGGGTCGGGCGCATCGAACAGGCTGGCCATCTCGGCGCGCTTTTTGTCGTCGAGGCCGCTCTCGAACAACGCCCCGAAGATCGTCGGGTCGATCGCCTTCCAGTCGAGCCGCGCCGCTGTCCGCAGATCCTCGACCGCGACGGGGCCGAGCGGCAGGACATCGTCGTCGTCGAACAGGCCGCCGTTGAACCATGGGATTGCCGCCGTCCCGAAGCGGCCGTTGCGGTTCGCCATGGCGCGGAACAGGTCGCCCAGCATCGGCACGAAATCGTCCGGGCGCTTTCTCGCCTCGTCGAGGAGGTCGGCGAAAATGCGGTCGGGCAGCAGGTCGATGTCTTCGGCGAACAGGCAAAACACCAGCTTGTTGATGAAATGCGCGACGCGACGTTCGTCGTAGTGCCGCCGCAACAGCACGGCGATGTTGGCGAACCTGGCCGCCGCCTCTGCGGTGACGCTCTCCCGCGTCCGGGTCGGCTGCAGGCGTTCCGGATGCAGAAAGCAGTTGCGCAGCAGCGCCCGCGCCTCGACCGAGCGCAATTCGGCCAATTGGATCACATGCTGCTGCGCGATCGCATTGGTGAAGTTAGTGTGGACCCGGATCTCCTGCATGTCCGAGACGATCAGCAATGGTGGGTTGTCGAGCGCGTCGGCGTATTGCTTCAGCTGCGCATAGGCCTGGACGAGGTTCTTGCGGGCGCCCTTGTATTCCCAGGCAAAGCAACGCCGCTTCCAAACATCGGCAAAGCCTATCGTGTCGCCGATCTTCCGGGTCGATTTCTCGAACGTGTATTCGGCGCCGTGGCGGTCGAGGTCGGCCGGCCTTGGCACGTCGAGCAGCGCGCACAGATCTAGAAAATGCTCGTAAGCCGCCGAGCGTTCGGTGCGCGTGGCGCCGCGCCACCTGTCGATGAACTGCTCCGGGGTCATCCTCGCGTTTTTGCAGTCGGCCGAGGTGCTTTGCAATAGCGGCGATGACCACCATCGCAGCACTTCGATTTTATTTGGAAGATGCCGTCAAAATTTCGTCAACCGGGTTTGCTCTGGGCCCGCATCACTCGCACCAGACGGGATTTGGGCGACGTCCGTGCTGTTGGCGCCCCACCTCACGAAGCTCGGCCGCGCGGCGAGGCCGGGCGACCCGCGCGAGGCGATCGAGGATCTCGATCGGGAGCTGGCGGTGCGCCGACTTTGGATTCGGTTGATCCGTGGATGTGGCTTCGGGACCGCGGGCAGCGCTCACACCAACTTCGCGGGCTCATTCGGCTTGCGGCAGGGTCGCGCGTCGGGCTCTGATGCGGGCGTTCAAATAGGCTAGCGGCAGGCCAGGCCGATCGCCGCCTGAACGGCGAAGGCGGTGATCCAGCCAGCTGCGTGTCCGCTGCCTCCGGCGAGGTCGAGAACGAGCCCGAACAGCATCGGCGTCACCGCCGATGCGCCGAACCCCGAGAGCGCCTGGACCGCGAGAAAGGCGCCGCGTCGTCCAGCGTCGCTCGCCGCGACCAGCCCAGCATTGATGGTTCCGGCAGCGGCGGTGGCGGCGGCGACGCAGAGGATCGCGGCGAGGCCGGCCGCGATCGGCGACCACACTGCGGCGCAGGCGAGAACGAGCCCGGCGCTCGCCGAAGCCGCCATCGTGATCGCGATGACGGACCGCCGATCCCACCGAGCCGCCAGCTCATTGGCGGCGACGATCAGCGGAGTTCCGCAAAGGTTGGCGACGGTTGCGACGAGCGTCGCATAGCCCGCGAGATTCGGCCGCCCCGCCCGGTCGGCGGCGAACACCAGGAGCGCCACCAGCCAGGCGCGGATGGCCGAGACCTCACCGTTGTGCAGCCCATAGGCGCAGACGAACAGGAGCGCCCGGCGATTGCGCAGAATCGGACCCAGTGCCGGGAGCCAGCGAGAGCCTTGCGGGGCGGCGCGCGGCAGAGGGGGCAGCACAGCCCAGCCGATCGCCGCCCCGGCAAGCGGCCCCAGGCTGAGAAGGGCGAGGCCAAGGCGCCAGCCGAAGGCGTCGGCCAGCAGCCCCGAAAGCGCGTAGGAGAGGCTGACCCCGACGGTGAAGGTCGCGGTGTAGACCGCAACCGACCGCGTCTCTCTGTCTGCCGGGACCGCGTCCGAGAGCGCCCGCATCCCCGGCATGTGAGCTCCCCCGAACGCCGCCCCCTGCAAAAACCGCCACCAGGCAGCACTCGCCGCACCACTCGCGAACAGGGCGAAGCCGAGGGCGGTGGCGCCGCCGAACAACAGAGACCAGACGTAAATACGCCGCGGGTCGAGCCGGTCGGTCAGCGCGCTCAAAACCGGGACCGAAACGATGTATCCGGCAAAGTAGATGCCGCTGATGAACCCGGCCTGGCCGCCGGACAGCGACCACAGATGCTGGAATTGCGGCAGAAGCGCCGGGAACGAAACGATCCCGGCCATCCCCAAAGCCTGCCCGACAAAGATCGCGGCGATCATCCCGCCAATCGACGGGGAGATGCGAAACCCCGTCATTCAACTTCGGAATTCATGGGCGCGCGGGCGTTCGCTGGGCCGAGGTCAACTCCGCGCCACCAGGCCAGCGCACCGTTGCCGGCGACAACGACGACCGGGATCACCGCACCGGGAATCACCGCATCGGCAGAGTGAAAACGACGGTCGCCATCTCTTGGCCGGGGTTTTCCTTGCCGAGCCCGGCGTTCGAGATGTGATAAAACCCGACCCCGATACGCCGCTGATCGGCAAAGCGATAGTCGAGTTCCGCACCGGTGCGGAACTCCCACCAGTATCCGAGGTCGAGACCGTGACCGGGCTCGAAATAGCCGGCCGCGGCGCTGGGAGTCAAGACCAGGTTGTACGGGAAATTGATGTCGAAGCCAAACCCGAGATAACCGTAAAAGGCGCCTTGAGCGGTCCCAAAAACCCCGACGAAGGGCGAAAAGATCCACCATACGTCGCCAAATCGGTATTCGCTTCCCACCATAAAGGTTCTGACGGCATTCTGTTTTTTGACGTCGGGCAGCACGTCGAAGACCCCGCCGCCGAGGGCGATGCGCGGCGGATCGCCGGGCGAACCAAAGGTGACCTGCGCCGCGGCGGACCGCGCCGTGGCAATACCGAGCATCAGAAGCATGCCCATTATTGTTCGGTTCGCGGCGTTCCCCAAGGTCAAGTGCCACCCCCGTTTCGAACGGAAAAGCTGACGGCACATTGCCTTTCGGAAGATCTTCCGGCAAGAAAAACCATACCGTAAATCCGCGCCTCCGATTTCGACCTGAGGTTGTGACAGGGAGGACCGCGAATATTGTCCGCCGAAGACAGATGCAGTGCGATGACGCGGCATCACCGGCGAGCACGAGGCCGCCTGCCCTACCAGCGCGCGCGCCTCTCCATCTGCTCGGTCGCCACCACCAGCTGCTCGCGGATGCCCGGCTCCATCGCCGAGTGGCCGGCGTCGGGGACGATCCGGTACTCCGCCTCGGGCCAGGCGCGGGCGAGCGCGTCGGCGCTGCCGATCGGGCACACCATATCGTAGCGCCCCTGCACGATGATTCCCGGCAGCTGGCGGATCGGCCCGATTCTGGCGATCAGGTCGCGCGCGCCCTCGAACAGATGACGCTGGAAAAAATGTGCTTCGATCCGCGCCAGACCGAGGGCGAGCCGTTCCTCGCCAAACGCAGAGACGGTCTCGTGGTTCGGCAGCAAAGTCGAACAGGCCCCCTCATAGGCGCTCCAGGCGCGTGCCGCCGGCAGGTGGATCGAAGGGTCGGGGTCGAGCAGGCGGCGGTGATAGGCGGCGAGAATGTCGCCACGTTCGCTCTCGGGCAGAAACCCGGCAAAGGTGCGCCACGCCTCGGGAAAGATTCGGCGCACGCCATAGAGAAACCAGTCGATTTCCTCGGCCCGGCACAAGAAAATCCCGCGCAGGACGAGCCCGGCGCAATGCCCGGGATGGGTCTCGGCGTAATCGAGCGCCAAGGTCGAGCCCCACGAGCCGCCGAACACCAGCCAGCGGTCGATGCCGAGCTCGAGCCGCAGCCGCTCGATGTCGGCGACGAGGTGGGATGGCGAGTTGTCGTGCGTCTCGCCGAGCGGCAGCGACCGCCCGGCGCCGCGTTGATCGAAGATCACGATCCGCCAGTAATCGGGGTCGAAAAAGCGGCGGTGCACCGCGGTGGCGCCCGCACCCGGGCCGCCGTGCAGAAACAGCGCCGGCGCGCCGCGCGGATTCCCCGACTTTTCCCAGTACATCGTGTGTCTGGCATCGAGGCGAAGGGTGCCGGTGCGATAGGGCTCGATCGGCGGAAAAAGATCGCGGCGGCTGGTCATCGCCGCGAGTTTAGGAGGACGCAGCGAGAATCCCTAGTCAGGAAAGCGTCACCGCAGCACGTTATCCGCGCGAAACCTCAGTCGGCAGCGGCGCGGCGTCAGCGCAGCCCGGCAGCCGGTTCGCGTTCCGCGCGGCCGGCGACGTCGATCTCCTTGGCCAGCTTGTTCGCCATCGCTTCGGCAAAGGAGCCAAAATCCTTGACTACGATCAGAAAGGCGTCGGCCCCGCCGATCACGTTCTGCCGGTAGTAGTTGGGCAGACCGCCGGGCGGATGGGTATGCGCCGAATAGCCCAGATTCGGCTGCTCGTTGACGATCGCGAGCCCGTTGATGGTGATGCCGGCAGCGACCGCCTGATCGCGCGCATCGGGCACGGGACGGCCGGCATTGCTGGTGCCGTCGCCCGAGATGTCGATGATATGGCGCGCGGCCGGCGATTTTGCCTTGGCAAAATACGTTTTTGCGAAATCGATCGCGGCGCTGATCGAGGTGCGTCCGGTAAAGGATCGCGGCGCCTTGAGGATCGCGGCCGCCGCCCCGCCGCCATCCGCCTCGTCGCGGATTTCGGTCCAGCCGAGCACCACCTGTTGCTCGTCCTCGCCCGACCATTCGACAAAGCACACCTCGATCGCTCCGCTTTTGGTCGCCCGAATGGCCTTGAGGACGCGCGGGTCGGTCAGCGCCGCGGCATAGCCTTTGCGCTGCAGCTGGAATTCCCCGTCATCGATGCTACGCGACACATCGGCGGCGAGCACCACCTCGAGATCGACGCCGGGGGCCTTCGCCTGGGCTTGTTCGGCGGCAGCGCGCGCTGATCCGATCGGCGGCAACCCAACCAGCACGGCGGCTAAAGCGAGCACGGGTCTCATCGGGTCGGCTCCGCAGAGGACCGCGCGAGCATAAATCGGCGCTCGGCGGCGCGTAAGCACTTCGCCGGCCCCGGCCCCGGCTAAGGGTTTCGGGACTCGCTGCACCGGAGTTGCAACGCAAGGGAACAACGTTATGATATATCATTATGTGATGCAGATCTCAGGGCGCACGGCCAATTCGCACTGACGATGCGAGGATCCCACAGTGAGCCGCATTTTTGCGAGAGTGTGGCGCGCGCCTGCGCTCCCGTTAATGGTTCTCGCGCAGACCGGCATGGCCGGCAGCGCGCCGGCCCAAGCTGGTCCGGTTCTGCTGACCGGCTCGCCCGTCGGCACTGCCTCCGGCACGACCCCAGACGCTTTGGCCAACCCGCATGTCGGGACTCCGACTTTGGCAGCCCAACCCGCGCCCGCTGCGACCGAACAGAGCTCGGCGCAAAGTTCGGGCGGCAACGCCATTCCGCAAGTCGGCGCAGATCCGGAACCCGGCCTTTCGCTCGATCTCAATGTCGTCGCCGAGCAGCTCAACCAGGCGCGCATCAACATCGAGCCGCGGACCGGCGCCTCGACCTACACGCTGACGCCAAGCGCCATTCGGAATTTGCCCGGCGCTCAGAACACGCCGATCGACAATGCAATCCTGCAAATGCCCGGCGTCGACCAGGACAATTTGGCCAATGGCGGGCTTCATATCCGCAACGAACACCTGAACGTGCAGTATCGCATCGATGGCGTGATCATTCCGGACGGGGTGAGTTTCTTCGGGCAGGATTTAAGCCTGCGCTTTGTCAATTCGATGACCTTGATCACCGGCGCCCTGCCCGCGGAATACGGTCTGCGGACCGCCGGCATCATCGATATCCAGAGCAAAAGCGGGATCTTCAACTCGGGCGGCTCGGTCGAAATGTATGGCGGCAGCTACGCCACCGTCAATCCGAGCATGGAAGCAGGCGGCGCTGTCGACGGTTACAACTATTTCGTCACCGGCAGCTACCTGCAAAGCAACAACGGCATCAACGACGTCACCGCGAAATACAATCAGATCCATGACTTTACGCAGCAGACCCACGACTTCGCCTATATCGACAAGATTATCGACCCGAACAACCGGGTCAGTGCGATGTTCGGCGAGTTCAACGGCTTGTTTCAGATACCAAACAACCCGGGTCAGTCCACCTTTCCCGGCATTACCGCGATCAACGGTGTGCCGATCGCGGCATTCAACTCGGCGCAGCTCAACGAGCTGCAGGTCGAGGGCAGCCAGTTCGGGGCGGTCTCGTTTCTGCATTCGCAAGGGGATCTCGATTTTCAAGTGTCGGCGGTATCGAAGTATAGTTTCCTGCAATATTATCCGGATACGTTATTGGGCGATCTGGCGTTCAACGGCATCAGCGAGGATGCGGCGCGGACCAGCTGGGCCAACGACCTTCAGGCAGAGGGCACCTACCGGCTGGCCCCCAACCACACCTTACGCGGCGGCATTTTTGTCAGCGGCGAACATGTGACAGCGAAGACAAACTCCGACGTGCTCGACCAGACCGGCACCGATAGTTTGGGAAATCCGATCTTCGCAACCACGACGACCCAGATTGCCTCCAACACCCAGAAGACGAGCTTTACCTATAGCGCCTATCTTCAAGACGAATGGAAAGCCCTGCCGACGGTTACCGTCAACTACGGGGCCCGCTTCGATCTGGTCAACGGCTATACCATGGGCAGTCAGCTCAGCCCGCGCATCAGCGCGGTGTGGCAGGCGACGCCGTCGACAACCTTGCACGCCGGCTACGCCCGCTACTTCACTCCGCCCCCGCAGGAGCTGGTCTCGACCGAAAATGTCGTTCTTTATGAGAATACCAGCGGGGCACCTCCAAGCACGGAAAATTCGCCGATCAAGAACGAAAAAGCAGATTACCTTGATGCCGGGGTGACGCAGCAGATGATTCCGGGGCTCACGGTCGGCGTTGACATCTACTACAAATATGCGCGAAATCTGCTCGACGAAAGTCAATTCGGAGCACCGATCATTCTGACGCCGTTCAACTACCATGTCGGGATCAATAAGGGCGTCGAGCTGACCACCGATTATACTCTTGGGAATTTTAGCTTTTACGGCAATCTGGCGATCGCGAACCAGTTCGCGAAGGGCATCGAACTCGGCGCAATTCAACTTTACCCCGGCTCAGCTCGCGTCGGCCGACAGCATGTTTGTCAATACCGATCACAGCCAGCTGAAAACCGAATCCGCGGGGATGGCGTATTTATGGCGCGGCACGCGCTACAGCGCCGACCTGGTCGCCGGATCCGGCCTGCGTACCGTGCCGGCCAACGATCTTCAATACAACGGAGAAACCGTCCCGTCCTACCAGCAGGTGAACCTCGGCATATCGCACACGTTCGCAGCACCCGGCGGTCCCGTCACCGTGCGTCTTGCCGTGATCAACCTGCTCGACAAGATCTACCTGCTGCGCAGCATGACTGGGGTCGGAGAATTTTCTAACCAGTATGGGCCGCGGCGTTCGGTCTATCTCGGTCTCAACAAGGCGTTCTGAGTTTTTGGGAGCTCTGCGGCATGGCGCAGTTGCCATATGGATGGGGTCTCCATGAAATTGCCATGATGGCTGCGTGTCTAGCCTATCGCCGACAGCACCGTTATCGGGGGTCGGACCCCGGGATCCGGTGTATTCCCTGTTCAGCAAGCCGCCGAGGCCCGCCCGTGACCGCTTCCGCTCCAACCCTGTCGGTCGTCGCCCTGTTTCTGCATGCCGATTTTGTCGTCAAGGGGGTGCTGCTGCTGCTGCTCGCGGCTTCGGTGTGGAGCTGGGCCGTGATCATCGATAAATTGGGGCGGCTGGCGGCGGCGCGCCGCTCGGTCCAGGCGCATGAGGGGCGTGTCGCCGCCGCGCAGTCGGCGGCGGAGCTGATGGCGCCCTCGGGCCGGCCCGACGGCTCCGACCCGGCCGGAATCGTGCTGGCAGCCGGTTGGGCCGAGAGCGCGGGGCCGGCATGGTCGGCGCCCGAAACCGCGAGCGAACGGCGCGAGCGGATCGAGCGGGCGATGCGGATCGAGCTCAATGCCGAGCTGCGCCGCCTCGAAGCCCGCCTGCCGTTTCTCGCCACCCTCGGCTCGGCCGCGCCGTTCATCGGGCTGTTCGGCACGGTGTGGGGGATCATGCGCAGCTTTGCCGGCATCGCCGCGGCCAACAACACCAGCCTCGCGGTCGTCGCGCCGGGGATTGCCGAGGCTCTGTTCGCCACCGCCATGGGGCTGGCGGCGGCGATCCCGGCGGTCGTCGCCTACAACAAGATCACCGTCGATCTCGGACGCTTCTCCGGGCAAATGCAAGGGCTGATCGGGCGCTCGCTGCGACTGCTGTCGCGGATTCCGGCGGAGGGGTGAGCGATGGCCATGTTTCGGCCCGCCGCGAGCGACGAGGGCGGCGACCGCTATGCGCCGCTGGCCGAGATCAACGTCACGCCGATGGTCGATGTCATGCTGGTGCTGCTGGTGATCTTCATGGTCACCGCTCCGCTGTTGATGGTCGGGGTGCCGCTCGACCTGCCGAAAACCAGCGCCGCCGCGATCGTCGCGCCAAAACAGCCGATCATCGTCAGCCTCAACCGCAGCGGCGAGATGTTTATCGGCGACAACCCGGTCCCGCCCGCGGATATGGAAGCGCAGCTGGCGGCACTCGCCGCTGAGGATCCGGCGCGGATCGTCTATGTCCGCGGCGATCGGACGGTCAGCTACGCGCAATTGATGGACGTGCTGAGTGAGGTCAACCGCGCCGGGTTCGTCAAGGTCACGCTGGTCGCCGCGGCAGCCGGAAGCAAGTGAGCGGGTTCAGGATTCCCCTGGCGCTGTCGCTGGCGGCGCACGCCATACTATTGGCCCTGCTGCTGCTGATCCCGGCGCCGGCGCCGCCGACCGAGCCGCCGCTCAGCGCCGGCGGCATCGAGATCGCCTTTGCGCCCTCGCTGCCGGAACCGGCGACGCCCCCTGCCCCGCCGCCGGTCAAGGCCGCAACTTCGCCACCGCCGCCGCCGGTCGCGGCTCCGCCGCCACCGCCGCCGCCCGCGCCCGAAGCGCCGGCAACGGTGAGCGAACCGCCGCCGCCCCCGCCCCCGCCCAAGCCCTCGGTTCCGCCCTTGCCCGAACGCATGCCGCGGCGGGTCGAACGGCGGCAGCCCAATCCTGTTTACGCACCTCCGGCTCCGCCGATCACGCCGGCGCCCGCTGCCCTGCCGCGGACGGCGTTCGCGCCACCGGCGCCGGTCCACGCCCCCGCCCTCGCCCCGTCAACCGCGATCGGACCGGGCTACCGGGCGCTGCTCAGCGAATGGCTCGAAACCCACAAGCGCTACCCCGAAAGCGCCCGGCAACAGGACGAGGAAGGGCGCGCGATACTGCGCTTCGTGGTCGAGCGCAGCGGCCGGGTCGCCCAATTTGCGGTCGTCAAAAGCACCGGCTACCCGGATCTCGACGCCGCCCTCGAAGACATGATGCGGGGCGCCACCTTGCCGCCTTTCCCGCCTGACATGGATGAGCCGAGCATTGAAGTTTCGGTGGCGATCCGGTTCAGCCTGGGCCGCTGAGGCGGCTTGGTTCAAGGCGCCGGCCGGGCCGGCCCTACAGATCGGCGTCGATCGTCGCGCCCGGTGCGACATAGGCCCGGTCCCAAGGCGACCATTCCCCGGCCACCGGCTGATCGGGATCGCGATCGCGCCGCCAGCAGATTTCGGTGCCGGGCGGAACGTCGACGAACTTGGTCGCGTCGTTCGGCAGCAGAAACTCCAGGGTCGACACGTAGCCGGGACCGCGCGAGGCGCAATCCGGGTTGGCGGTGATCACGGCCTCGACATTGGTCGGGCCGAAATTGGGATTGCTCAGCAGCAGGGTCCCCGGCCGCACCGGCTGCGGCGCGCACGCGGCGGTGCAGAAGAGCACGAGGGCCAGCAAGGTCGATCGCACGGATTTTGCTCTTTCAGTCGGCGGGATCGCAGGCTCGGGAGCCGCGCGAGGCGGCGGTATTACCAAGGGACAACATAGGCACGCGCGGCATAGCCTTCGCCCACCTTCCCCCGGAAACTGATCCGGGGGCCGGCATCTTCTACCTTAACGCAAGGACAGGCACAATTCCGCCTGCACCGGCCGATCGGGCAACCCGAGGAGCCGCCGGGGCGAACAGCCGGTCGAACGCCTCGTCGAAGTCCGCGTCAGACGCCGCCGAGATAATCCTTGGTCCAGCGCTGATAATCGTCGGCGCGGGTGACCCGCCGCATCAGCTCGGGCGAGGCGATGCCGGAGAGATCACCGGGCTTGGCGCCCTCGCGCAATGCCTTCAGCGTGTCGTAGACCGCCTGGACCGCCGCCGAGAACGGCGCGTGCGTCTGCAGCGCTACCCGGACATGGTGCGCCGCGAGCCAAGCGAGATCGCCGAGCTGACCGCTGCCGCCGCCGAGGATCAGCGGGATCCTGATCGCCGACGACACCACCTCGACCGCCTCGACGGTCACCCCGCCGGCGAGGAACACGGCGTCGACCCCGGCCGCCTCATAGGCCTTGGCCCGCTTGACCGCCTCGTCGACATCGGCGATCGCCAAGGCGCTGGTGCGCCCGGCGATGACCAGGTTCTTGTCCTGGCGCGCCGACAATGCCGCCTTCATCTTACCGACGCCCTCCTCGACCGCGCTGAGGCTCGGCTTGCCGCTGGGTCCATAGGGGCGCGGCAGCACCGTGT
Organism: uncultured Alphaproteobacteria bacterium; assembly: GCA_963703665.1. GTDB lineage: Bacteria > Pseudomonadota > Alphaproteobacteria > ATCC43930 > CGMCC-115725 > AP-15. The sequence goes on from CAVPFB010000004.1 coordinate 980,381, forward strand.
CCTCGACCGACATGGCGCAGATGCCGGCGGTCTCCAATTCCTCGACGGTGCGGCGCACGTTGAGCGCGTTGCCGTAGCCATGATCGGCATCGACCAAGAGCGCCAGATTGCCGGCTCGGCAGATTCGGTTGGCCTGAGCGGCGAATTCGGTCAGGGTCAGGACGACGAGATCGGGCGCGCCGAGCACCGACATCGAGCCGATCGAGCCCGAAAACATCCCGACCTCGAAGCCGAGATCCTCGGCGATGCGCGCGGATATCGCGTCATACACCGATCCTGGATGCACGCAGCGGTTCCCGGAAAGGATCGCGCGAAAGCGCTCGCGCCGTTCGGTCCAGTTCATGGTGGCAGCGTCCTCGAAGGTTTATCGGATGGTTTCTCGCGGGGGTCAGCTTATCATGGCGCCGCCCGCGGCAAAGAGGGATCAGATCATGGACAGGCGCATTGCGGTGATCGGCGCCGGCGCCATCGGCGGCTACACCGGCGGCCATCTTGCGCATAACGGGTTCGACGTGACCCTGATCGACCCATGGCCCGAGCATATCGAGGCGATCCGCACGGACGGGCTGGCGATCGAAGGGGTGACGAAAGAGGAATTCGTCTGCGCCCGGCCGAGGACCATGCACCTGACCGAGGTGCAGCAGCTGGCCAGGGAAAAGCCGATCGACATCGCCATGGTCGCGGTCAAATCCTACGACACCGAATGGGCGACACGGTTGATCGCGCAATACCTGGCGCCGGACGGCTATGTCGTCTCGTTGCAGAACTGCATGAACGAGGAGCGGATCGCCGGGGTGGTCGGCTGGGACAAGACGGTCGGCGTCATTCCGGCCCTGCTCGCGGCTGAGCTCTATGCGCCGGGTCGCGTGCGGCGCACGGTCGCCAAGGGCGCCTCGCATTACGAAGTCTATCGCGTCGGCGAGGTCCACGGCCGCATCACCAAGCGGCTCGAAGAGCTGGCGGCGATGATCGCCACCATCGACACGGTCAGGCCGACCACCAATCTGTGGGGTGAGCGCTGGTCGAAGCTGTGCGTCAACGGCATGCGAAACGGCATCGGCGCCTCGACCGGCCTCTCCGGCAACGGCATGGATCGGCACGACCGGATCCGCCGGCTCTCGATCCGGCTCGGCAGCGAGGCGGTGCGGGTCGGTCAGGCGCTCGGCTACGAGCTCGAGCACATCCGCATGCATGATCCGGAAACGCTGGCGCGCGCCGGCGAGGGCGACCCGAAGGCGCTCGACGAGATCGAAATCGCAGATCCTGGCCGAGGCGGGCTCGAACACCCGCAGCGACCTGCAGCGGCCGTCGATGGGTCAGGACATGCTCAAGGGCCGGCGCACCGAGATCGATTTCATCAACGGGCTGATCGCCTCGAAGGGTGCCGAGGTCGGCCTTCCCGCCCCAACTCACGCGAAGCTGATCGCCGCCGTCAAAGAGGTCGAGCACGGCAGGATGCCGGCCGCGCCGGAAAACTTGTACGGGATCTGACCGACCCCAGCGGACCCGAACCGCGGCCGCAACCTTGGTCAGGGCGGCTACCAGGTAATCGTCAGCTTGCCGTCGCGCATCCCGTAGCTCTGCAACCGGCCGAGAAAGCTCATCCCGAGCAACGACACGTTCAGGTTTTCGAGGACCGCGGCCGGAACCTCGCCGATCGAAAGCTGGCCGATGCGGATTTCGCGCAAGGTCACCGGCGCCATGCGGACGAGGCCATTCGCGGTGCTGGCGCGACGGTTGAATATCAGCTCGCCCGGGGCGATGCCGGCGGCGCGCGCGTCAGCCGCGGTCAGGGTGACGAGGCTGGCGCCGGTGTCGACCAGGAGCCGTATCGGCGCGCCGTTGACGACCGCATCGATCATGACATGACCGGCCCGATCGGCGGGATAGACGAGGGTATTAAAGGCCGGCTCCGCAGCCGGCTCGGCCGGGGTCGGGCCGCGCAGCAGGATCACAGGTTTCGCCATTCCGGTCGAGGGCAGCCATCTGTCGGCGCCGATAATGGCGACGCAGACCACCGTCACGCCGCACCCCACCAGCATCCAGCGCAGCGCCCAGCCGATCATGCCGCCGCCCGACATCACCTGCAGGGATTGTCGGCGGGAATGCTTAAGGGTTGGTGAAGCCGGCGGCAGCGCCAAAGGCGCGCGCAGCGGGATATCTGCGACGCACCGTCGCCGTCGATCACCGGCAAACGACACGAATGGGCGATGCAGCCACGGTGCGATCTCCGGGACGGTGGGCGCCGCCGGCTGCAGCGGCAGCGACGAGCCGGCCGACACGCCAGCGACTTCGATCGAAGGTTGCGAGCGAAGGCTGCGAGCGAAGGCTTTTCCCGCGACCGCAATGCAGTTAGAACTCTACGTTGATTTGGCCTGCCGGGGCGAGGGTGTGTTGGGGGACCGCCGGTTCGTCGTCGAGTTGATCAAGCCGTCGCATTACGACGACGACGGCTATGTGATCCAGTGGTGGAAATCCTGGATCCCGTCAAACTCGCTCGCCTGCCTGTACGGGCTCGCCACCGACATCGCCGCGCGACGCGCGCTCGGCGCCGATGTCGCGCTCGAGACCCACGCCTACGACGAATGCCACACGGCGATCCCGGTCGGGCGGATCATCCGGCGGATCAAGGCCGCCGATGCCGGGCTCGTCTGTCTCGTCGGGGTGCAGTCAAACCAGTTTCCGCGCGCGATGGACCTGGCGGCCCGGTTCCGCATGGCCGGCATCGCGGTCGCGATCGGCGGGTTTCATGTCTCGGGTTGTCTCGCCATGCTGCCGCAGCTGCCGCCCGATCTCGAACGGGCGCGGCAGATGGGGATCACGCTCTTCGCCGGCGAGGCCGAGGGCCGGCTCGAAAGCCTCCTCGCCAATGCGCTCGCCGGCCGGTTGCAGCCGATCTACAATTTCATGGACGATCTGCCGGGGTTGCAGCGGCAGGTGACGCCGTTTCTGCCGGCCGGCATCGTGCGCCGCTACGGCGAGAGCCTCGGCGCCTTCGACGCCGGGCGCGGCTGCCCGTTCCAATGCAGCTTTTGCACGATCATCAACGTGCAGGGCCGCAAGTCGCGGTGGCGCGACGCCGACGATGTCGAGCGCCTGGTACGCGCCAACCTCGCCCAGGGCGTGTTCCGGTTTTTCATCACCGACGACAATTTCGCGCGCAACCGCAACTGGGAGCCGATTTTCGACCGGCTGATCCATATGCGCGAGCAAGAAGGGCTCGGCCTGCAGTTCATCATCCAGGTCGACACGCTCTGCCACCGCCTCCCCAATTTTGTCGAGAAGGCGGCCCGCGCCGGCTGCAAGCGGGTCTTTATCGGGCTCGAAAACATCAACCCCGATAATCTCTTGTCGGCCAAGAAAAAGCAGAACCGGGTGCACGAATATCGCCGGATGTTTCTCGCCTGGCGGGCGCAGCGGGTGATCACCTATGCTGGCTATATCCTGGGCTTTCCGAACGATACGCCAGAGCGGATCGCGCAGGACATCAGGACCGTGCAGCGGGAATTGCCGGTCGATCTGCTCGAATTCTTCATCCTGACCCCGCTGCCGGGCTCGGCCGACCACAAGGCGCTCGACGCCAACGGGACCTGGATGGACCCCGACATGAACAAATACGACCTCGAGCACGTCACCACCGGCCATCCGGTCATGACCGCGCCAGAATGGCAGACGGTCTATCGCCAAGCCTGGGACCTTTATTATTCAACGGAGCACATCGAAACCATCTTCCGCCGCGCCAAGGCCTCCGGGATCAAGCCGGTGCGACTCCTCAATCATATCCTGCAATTCTACTTCACCTTCATTCAGGAAAACGTGCACCCATTGCAGGGCGGCTATTTCCGCCGCAAGCTGCGCCGCGAGCGCCGGTCGAGCCTGCCGCGCGAAAACCCGCTCATCTTCTATCCGCGCCGGGTCCGCGAGGTAATCGAAACTCACGCCCGGCTCGCCCGCTTCTACCGCGCTCTCCACAAGATCCGCCGCAAGGTCGAACGCGACGCGCGCGCCTATTCCGATCCTGCGCTGACCCCGATGCCCGAAGAGGCGCTGCCAACCCGCCGCCAGCCCTTGCCCTTGACCGGCGCCGCCGCCTGAACACGGCCTCCGGCAGGCCGGCATGCGACGAAATTCCCGGTTGACAGCGGGGCGGATTGCGAGGGTGACAAGATCATCCAACTGTGTTAAACTTAACATGTTAAGAAATCCGGGTGAGCGGGATGGACGACGTCCATCTGAAGCGCAGATTGACCGCGGTCCTGCTGGCCGACGTGGTCGGCTACAGTCGATTGATGAGCGCCGATGAAGAGGGCACTCATCTTCGCTTGGCCGGTTATGTCCAGAGTTTGATCGACCCGGCGGTGGCCAAGCATCGCGGCCGCCTGATCCGCAGCATGGGCGACGGGATGCTGGTCGAGTTCGACAGCGCCCTCGATGCGGTCCGCTGTGGGATTGATATTCAGCGCGGCTTGACCGCGCGTGAGTTAGAGCCACCGGAGCGGCGTATACAGCTCCGCATCGGCATCAACACCGGCGATGTGATCGTCGACGAACGCGATATTTACGGTAACAGCATCAATATCGCCGCCCGGCTCGAGGGCCTGGCCGAACCAGGTCAAATCTATGTAACCCGCGGTGTCCGTGATCAACTGCTCGGTTATCCCAATCTGTCGTTCGAAGACAAAGGCGAACGTCGGGTTAAGAACATCGATCGGCCCATTCGGGTTTATCGCGTCGACGATGAGGCGGAAGCCCGGCCGAAATCGGCATCGCGAGGCTTGGCCGCTCTGGGCCATCGCTGGTTGCAGGCGGCCTTGCCTCTCAAATCGCGCGCGATTTCTCTGATCGGGGCCGTGGCCCTGCTCGCTGTATTGGCTATCCTCGGCATGGCGGCTCCGACCGTTTGGCTCAACAACCGGCCTCTTCCCCCCCGAGCGTCGATCGTCGTGATGCCGTTCGACAATTTCAGCAGTGATGCGTCACAGGGCTATGTCGCCGATGCCATTACGGACGATGTGACAACCGATTTGGCGCGCCTGAAGGGCACGTTTGTGATCGCGCGCAACACCGCGTTTACGTTCAAGGGCCGCTCGGTCGACGCTCGCGAGATCGGCAAGGAATGCGGCGTTCGCTACATGCTCGAAGGCAGCATTACGCGAGCCGGCAACCAGCTCGAAACCAATGTTCAGCTGATCGACACCCAATCGGGTGCCCATATCTGGGCCGACCGCTTTGTTCACGAGGTCACAGATTTCGTGGAATTAGAAAAGGCGATTACCGGGCGGATCGCCACGTCGCTGAACATTCAACTGATCAGAGCCGAGGGTCGTCGTTTGACAAGCGAGCAGGCCGTCAGTCCCGATGCGGTGGATTTACGATTTCGCGGCATGAGTTTTTATTTTTCGTCGATCACCCCGGAGCATAGCCGAGAAGCCCAGCGCTTCCTCGAGGAATCGGTGCGGCGTGATCCCCAATCAGCCGAAGCGTGGGGCTGGCTTGGCGAAATATTGGTGATGCAATACGTGCATCGCTGGAACAATGCCGGAAAATCGGAACTCGAAGCTGCTTACGAAGCGGTGCGCACAGCGGAGACAATTGATCCTAATATTGGACAGATATATTACGCCGAGGGGTTGGTCCATCGCGCCAAAGGCGAGCACGATGCAGCGTTGGAGGCGTTCAGCCGGGCCTTCGAGCTTGATCCCAGCCTGACCCGGGCGCTTGCCGAGAAAGCCAATGAATTGACCCTCCTCGGTCGGCCGATGGAGGTGCCGCCAATAATAGAGACGGCGATAAAACTCAGTCCGCACGATCCGTCGCTCGGCGGGTTTTATTGGGTCGTCGGGCGTGCATATTTCTTTGCCGGGAGCTATCGCGATGCGATTTCGTGGCTACGGAAATCGGTCGCGCTGCGGCCAAATGATTGGTTCAACCGGCTGTACCTAGTAAGTGCGTACGCGCTTGACGGCAACAAGGATGACGCGCAAAGAGTTTTAAAGGACTTCTACGGCCAGCCGAAGTTTGCCGGTTACACGCTGCAGAAAGTAGCGTCGGACGAGAAAGCAACTCCGAACAACAACAAACTGGTCGTCGCGGCTCGGCAAAAATTCCACGACGGCTTGCAAATCGCGGGCATGACCGCTCGATAACAATGAAACGTCGCGATCCATTGGGTGCCTAGCACCAGCACAGGGAGACGATCTATGGCCCAGCACGTCGCAACAAACCCGCCCGCCGACACCGCCGATCCGATTTCAAACGCGGTGACATCCCCGGTGGCCAGCCGTTTCGTCCGTCTGATTCTACAAAATGCCCTCGCCAATCCGGCGGGACCCCCACAGGGAGCCCCACCCGACTGGACAGCCGAGGTCCAAGCGTTGTTGGTCAATGTGATGATGAACGATCACTTTAACTGGTGGAATCTGGACTTGCCGGTCGATATCGACGACGCTCAAAAATGCGCAAATCTGGCGATTAAAGCCAAACCTTCGCCTCCGGTGCTGGCGCACGCCTACCACGCCCGGGGCTTGACTTACCGTGCACAGGGAAGCCAGCAAGCGGCGTCGGACGATTTTGAGTATGCGAGGACAAAGCTTGACCAAGGGTTCGCCCGCGCCCACGCTCAAGCCGGCAACCAAAAGGTTCTGCTTGGGCAAGCGAAAAATTCGCACGGCGATTTCCAGACCGCGAGAAAACTCGCGCCGAACCATCCGGCCTGCGGCTATTTCGATTGGGGTGAGGGTCGTGCGTGTTTTCAAGAGGCAGCAACTTCGGCCAGTAAGCCCGATTGGTCCGAAGCAATCAGGTTGTTGAAGACCTCGATCAAGGAACTGCCGACGGTTTGGTACAATCGTCTCTACCTGGCATGCGCGCAGGACGCCGATAGACAGACCGTTGCCGCTCAACAGACCTTAGACTGTTTTCGTGCTATCTTTGGCCAGCCCGTGCTGGACCAGCTGAAGGCTTTACCACCGCCCAGTCCCGGCGATCCGATGTTCGCGGCGCGCCAGCTTTTCTACGACTGGCTGCGAAAGGCAAAGTAGCCGGGCGAACCGCGAAGGCAGCCAATCCCAACGGTCCGCCTATTCGCCTCACCCTCGCGGCCAAGACCCCCGAGCAATGCGACTTTCGAACCTTGCCCTCCATCCAATAGCCTGATGTGCGGGGACGATATTAATGGCAAGTCAGCCAATCCATCATCCTGAGGAACTCATATCCCAGGCCAGGGCGATCCAGGGCCAGGTAATGACGCCGGAAAATTCGCTGCTGATCCGAGAGCAGCTGGAAAGGGCGCTAGCGGACCCGATTGGCGTCGCGCCCCGCCGTGTGGCCGAGACGTTCTGTTTCTTGGCCGAAGTCTTGATGTGCGATTACTTAAACCGCTGGAACGACAGCGGCAGCGCGGAACTTGCGGAAGCGGAAAAGGCGGTAGAGCGGGCGTTGGAGATCGTTCCCGATCTTGCAGCAGGGCATTACGCAAACGGGCTGATAAATCGGGCCAAGGGAGCGCACGATGCGGCGCTCGCCGCCTTTAGTCGAACCGTCGAGCTCAATCCCGAATTTGCGCTCGCTTACGCCCAGCAAGGGGCTCAGTTGATATATACGGGCAGGGCGGTGGAGGCTCTGCAGCCGATCGAGACCGCAATCCGGATCAGCCGCCCGGACCACCCCTCGCGTCCCATGTTTTATTGGTATCTGGGGCGCGCTCATTTCGTTTCAGGTAATTACGTGGAAGCAACCAAATCGCTGCAGCAATCTGTCGACGGACGTGGCAACATATGGTATAATCATCTTCATTTAGTTAGCGCACATGCGCTCAACAACAATAAGGAAGCGGCCACTGCGGCGCTTCGGAATTTTGACGAGCGGTTCCCGAACTACACCGTCACGCGCGTCATTCACAACGAGCAAGCCAACCCGCACAGTAATCCGACGATGCTGGCCGCCCGCGATAAGTTTCATGAGGGCCTCCGTTTGGCGGGAATGCCGGATTAGAGGGAAATTGAATGATCGGAGACTTCGGTTATCGGCGGAGCCCAAAGTTCCGTCTTTGAGCGCAATCGCAACTCGCCGCCCTGAGGCGGCACTGCTATGCGCCTGACCCGCTACTGCGTAATATTCGGCGTGCGATCGACCAGCGGTGGACTTCGGAGGGGCCGTCGTAGATGCGGAACGGGCGGACCTCGCGGAAGAGGCGCGCCACGATCGTGTCGTCGGTGATGCCGAGGCCGCCCAATATCTGCATGCTGCGGTCGACGATCCGCCCGATCGCCTCCGAGCAGACGACCTTGGCCATGCTCGATTCATGGCCGGCGCGTTGGCCCTGGTCCAAAAGCCAGGCGGTGTGCCAGATCACCAGCCGGCTCGTATGCAGGTCCATCGCGTTGTCGGCGAGCATGAAACCGACCCCCTCGTGCTCGCCCAGCGGCTTGCCGAAGGCGGTGCGGCGGCGGGCATGTTCGAGGGCGATGTCGTGGGCGCGCCGGGCGGCGCCGAGCCAGCGCATGCAATGGGTCAGCCGCGCCGGGGCGAGCCGCACCTGGGCATAGCGAAAACCCTCGCCGACCCGGCCGAGCACCGCGCTTTCCGGCACAAGCAGCCCATCGAGCCGGATCACCGCATGGCCGCCCGACATGTACTGGTCGAGGGTGTCGAGCACCCGCTCGACGACGATCCCCGGCGCATTCATCGGCGCCAGAAACATCGTCGCCCCGGCCGGGCCGCCATCGTCGCTGTCGGTCGTCGCCATGATGATTGCGAATTCAGCACCGACCGCGCCGGTGATCAGCCATTTCTCGCCGTCGATGACAAACTCGCCGCGGTTGCTGCCGGCCGCCCTTCGCGCGGTCGTCTTGAGCATTGAGGGGTCCGACCCGGCGCCCGGAGCGGGCTCGGTCATCATAAAGCACGAGCGGATCTCACCCGCTGCCAACGGCCGCAGCCAGCGTTCTTTCTGGTCCGCGTCGGCGATCTGTTCGAGGAGGTGCATGTTGGCCTCGTCCGGGGCAAAGCAGTTGAGCGCCACCGGCCCCAGCGGCGAATAGCCGGCCTCCTCGAATACCACCGCGTTGCCGCGGTGATCGAGGCCGAGCCCGCCCCATTCGCGCCCGACATGCGGCGACGACAGCCCGGCCTGATGCCCAAGAGCCACCAGTTCGCGGCGCAGTTCGGGGGTGGGGCCGTGCGGCGTCTGCCGCGGGTCGGCCTCATACGGGATAATCCGCTCGCGCACGAAACGCCGGGTGCGCTGCTGCAAGGCGACGAGATCGTCGGATAGCGAAAAATCCATCGGCAGCTCCGCATGGCCGGCCGGGCTGAGGGCGAGCGGCATCGTCCGGGTTCGGCCGCAAGCCGTCAAGGCAACACCGCCGGCGCGTCTCGAATTGCGATATTGACATATACGTGAAATTGTGTATAGATGTGTTTATGACAATATTCGCACCGTCGTCGCCGGCGCCCGCCCATTCAAAATCCGCGCGTGCCGGTGCGGCCCTGGCCGCCCGTCTGTTTGGCCCGCAGCTCAACCCGCGACCCGAGGAGAAGCCGATGCCCGCTGCCGCGGATGCCCAGGCCTGCATTCGCTCCGCGCTGCGTCGCCGCCGCCGCGCCTTGGGGCTGACCCAGGAACAGGCGGCGCACATTCTCGGCATGCCGCGGCTCACCTACCACCGCATTGAAACCGGGACGCGCCGCATCCATTTCGCCGACCTTGCGGCGCTTTGCGACCTCTACGACTGCGATCCGGCCGAACTCCTGCAAGACAGCCAGCTCGCCGCCGCCTATGGCCGCGCCGCAACGGCACTCCGCGGCGAGGCGCCAGCCTAGCTCGGGCCCGCCCGAGAACAGGCGTCGCCTGCCCCGATGGGGCATTCCGGAATGACCGCTCACCATGGACGAGATTTTCTTCACTCGCTGTCGCCGAACCGCCAGCCGGGCCCCGCCGGCGATACCCGGACCGTGAGCGAGGCGAGAGAGGCGGCGTGCAGCCCAAGATCACGATGCGATGGGTTGACCGCTTGGCGGCGGCAGATCGAGCCCGGGCGAGGAGTGCCGAGATCGGGATCAGCGTACCTGCACGTCGTTCTCAGGTCGTAGAAGATGCCGAACCGGACAGCCTTGGCACAAGGCCGGGCAAGACGATTAGAACATGTGGTCGAATGACCTCAATTCGCCAGAACCCGAGCGAGGGGATCGAAAATGATGTTCGAAGGATTTACCCGGACCGAGATCGAGACCAAGGGCGCGCGGATCGCTCTGCGCCACGGCGGCAACGGGGCGCCCTTGCTGCTGCTGCACGGCAATCCGTTGACCCACGCCTCGTGGGGCAAGATTGCGCCGCGGCTGGCCGAGCGCTTCCATGTCGTGGCATCCGACCTCAGGGGCTATGGCGACAGCGTCGGCCCGGAAGAGGGCGGCAAGAACCACATCAACTATTCGTTCCGGGCGATGGCGCAGGACCAGGTCGAAATCATGGAGCGACTCGGCTACCGCGAGTTCTTTGTCGCCGGGCACGACCGCGGCGCGCGCACCGTGCACCGTATGTGTCTCGACCATCCCGACCGGGTCAAGCGGGCGGCGGTTATCGACATCCTGCCGAACTATCACATCTGGACCCATGCCTCGAAAGACTGGGCATTAAAGTCGTGGCACTGGCTGTTCATGGCCCAGCCCTACGACCTGCCCGAGCGGATGATGGCCGGCGTGCCGGCGCAGTATTTCATCGAGAAAAAGCTGTCGAAGCCCGGCATCGGGCTCGGCTTTTTCGACCCGCGAGCATTCGCCGAATATGTGCGCTGCTTCGATTGGAAGACGATCCGCGGCTCATGCGAGGATTATCGCGCCTGCGTCACCTGCGATTTCGCGATGGACGAGGCCGACAAAAAGGCCGGCCATCAGGTCGGGTGCCCGCTCTTGGTGATTTGGGGGGCGAAGAGCCACACCGGCACGGTCTATGGCGACGTGCTCGCGGTGTGGCGCGATTATGCTGCCGAGGTGACCGGCGGCCCGATCGATTGTGGCCACTATGTGCCGGAAGAGGCGCCCGATGAGACCTTGGACCGGTTATCGCGCCACTTTGCCGGCTGACTGCAGCCGCCGGGCCGGCCGCGGCGCTTGTTCTTGTTGACGCCGCCGGCATCAGCCCCTATTGCGAAAGCGATTGGGGAGTAGCTTCCGCCGGTTTCAGGCGGTTCCGTGTCAACAGGCTCGCGCCGCGGCGCGTGGCACGGTCGGCAGACGGCCCTAGGGCTGCTGCTTGGCGAGACCAGTACGCATCCGGGGCCGTTCCGGCCGGTCTCGGACCCGCGCGCTGCTCTCGCCCGGCGAGCCGGTCATGAGCTTTCTCGGGATTGTCGTTCTCGCCTTCAGCATGTCGGCCGATGCGTTCGCCGCGGCGCTCGGCAAAGGCTCGGTGCTTGATCGCCCGCCCTTGGGCGAAGCGCTGCGCTGCGGTCTGATCTTTGGCCTCGTCGAGGCGACCACGCCGGTGCTCGGCTGGCTCGCCGGCGCCGCCGCGAGCACCGAGATCACGGCAGCCGACCGCTGGATCGCGCTTGCCGTTCTCGCCGTCATCGGCGCCAAGATGATCTGGGACGGCTGGCGGCGCCCGGCCGAAGCAGCAAAGCCGAAGCGGCATTCGGCCCGGCTCTTGGTCGTGACCGCGATCGGCACCAGCATCGACGCGATGGCGGTCGGCGTGACCTTGGCATTGCTCGAGATCGGCATCATCGCGCCAGCGCTGGCGATCGGCATGGCGACCTTCGCGATGACCACTCTCGGCATCCTGCTCGGCCGCATCGTCGGCGAACGCTACGGCCGCGTCGCCGAAATCCTCGGCGGAACCGCTTTGATCGCGATCGGCGTCAAGATCGCGCTGAGCCACGCGTGGGTCGGCTAGGGTTGCCGGCCGCCGGCCGCTTCGCGCAGTTTGAAGCGCTGGATCTTGCCGGTAGCGGTCTTCGGCAATTCATCGACAAAGGCGATCCAGCGCGGGCATTTGAAATGCGCCAAGCGGTCCCTCGCATGGTGCTCGAGCGCGCGAGCGAGCGCGTCACCGGCCGCGATGCCGGGCTTTGCCACGACGAACGCCTTGGGCTTGATCAGCCCATCGGCATCGGGCGCGCCGACCACCGCTGCTTCAAACACGTCGTCATGGGCGACGAGTGCCGCCTCGACCTCGGCCGGCGAGACGTACATGCCGCTGACCTTCATCATATCGTCGCTGCGCCCGCAATAGACGTAATAGCCGGCTTCATCTTCGAAAAATTTATCGCCGGTGCGCGTCCATTGTCCGAGAAACGTCGCCCGGCTGCGCGCGCGATTGTTCCAGTAGAGGGCGGCGCCGGTCGGGCCGCTGACCAGGAGGTCGCCGATCTCGCCGCGCGCGACCGCCCGATCGTGCTCGTCGGCGATCATCAGCGCATAGCCGGGGACCGGTTTGCCGGTAGTGCCATAGCGCACATCGCCGGGCCGGTTGCTGAGGAAAATGTGCAGCATCTCGGTCGAGCCGATGCCGTCGAGGATGTCGACCCCGATCCGCTGCGACCAGCGCCGGCCGATCTCCGGCGGCAACGGCTCGCCGGCCGAAACGCAGCGGCGCAATGCCAGATCGTCCGGCTTTGGCAGGTCCGGGTCGGCCAGCATCGCGTTGTAGAGCGTCGGCACGCCGCAAAAGATCGTCGGCCGGTGCCGGCGCAATATGCCGGCGACCACGGGGGGCGAGGGCCGTTCGGCGGTCAAGACGCCGGTCGCGCCCACCGCCAGCGGAAAGGTCAGCGCGTTGCCGAGCCCGTAGGCAAAGAACAACTTCGCCGCCGAAAACACGATGTCGCCCTCGGCAATGCCGAGCACCGGAACCGCATAGCACTCCGCGCTGGCGATCAGGCTCGAATGAACATGCACGGTCCCCTTGGGCCGGCCGGTCGAGCCCGACGAATAGAGCCAGAAGCAGGGCTCGTCGGGATGGGTCGGCGCGGTCTCGGCGGCGGCGGTCTGGGCGGCGAGAAAATCGGCGAACGAGTGCTCCGCCGGCTCCGGGCTCGACACGATGATTTCGGGCCTCGGCTCGGGCAGCAGCGCCAGCGCCGCCTGCATCGCCGGCAATACCGGCGCCGACACGATGACCGCGCGCGCCCGGCTGTCGGCCGCCATAAAAGCAAATTCGTCTGGGCCGAGCTGGGTGTTGACCGCGACCGGCACGATCCCGGCCTTGATCGCGCCGAGAAACGCGGTCGGAAAGTCGATCCCGTCGTGCAGGCACAGCAGGATGCGCTGCTCGGGCTGCACCCCGAGCCGGCGCACGGCATTGGCGAGCCGGCCAGCCCGTGCGGCGAGATCGGCGTAGCTATAATGCCCATGATCATCGATGAACGCGATCCTCGCCGCCCGCCCGGCGGCAAGATTGCGCTCGATCAGATCAGCAGCGGCATTGTAGGTCATATGCGCGCCCCTTGTGGCCGAACGCTCGTGACAAGCATTATATTTCCGCTATGCTGCGTCAAGCATGACGACCGGTGGGCGAATTCCGAACCAGGACGGCTATCTCGTCCATCTCGGCGAGCGAGTGCGCGAGGAGCGCGCGCGGCGCGGCATGACCCGCAAGATCCTGGCCCGCGATGCCGGGCTGTCGGAGCGCTATCTGGCGCAGCTCGAGAGCGGCAAGGGCAACATCTCGATCGCGCTGTTGCGCCGCGTCGCCGCGGCGTTGAACCAACCGCTGGCGCGACTGGTCGGCGACGAGGCCGGCACGCCGGTTGAACTGCAAGCGGCATTCGACCTGCTGCGCCGGTTGTCGCCGGACGAGCTCGCCGAGGCGCGCGCCCTGCTCGCCGCGCGCTTCGCCCTGGCAAAGGATGCGGCGCGGGCGCGCCGGATTGCGCTGATCGGGCTGCGCGGCGCCGGCAAATCGACCCTGGGCAGCCGTCTCGCCCGCCATCTCGCAGTGCCGTTTATCGAGCTCGATGTCGAGATCGAGCGCGATTTCGGCCTGTCGCTCGGCGAGATCTTCGCGCTCTACGGCCAGCCTGCGTATCGCCGCTGCGAACGACGGATGCTCGATAGTGTGATCGAGCACCACCCGAGCTTCGTCTTGGCCGCCGGCGGCAGCCTCGTCGCCGAAGCCGCCACATTCGAGCCGCTGCTGGCGCAGTGCTTCACGGTCTGGCTCAAGGCCTCGCCCGAAGAGCATATGCACCGGGTGCAGGCGCAGGGCGATCTACGCCCGATGGCCGACAACCAGGAGGCGATGGCCGATCTGCGCCGCATTCTGGCCGCGCGCAACCGGCTCTACGCCAAGGCCGATGCCACCGTCGATACCTCGGGCCGCAGCCTCGAGGCCAGTTTTCGCAGCCTCTTGGCGGCGCTGCCGAGCCCGGCGATGAAAGATGTTGCATCAGGCGTCGCGGTATGATGAATTAAAGTTCCTATGATCCAGTTCGACACCGATCCCAGCCATTACCGCCACTGGAAGTTGTCATTTGACGGCCCGGTGGCGACCCTCGCCCTCGACGTCGCCGAAGAAGGCGGGCTCGAACCGGGCTATCGGCTCAAGCTCAACTCCTACGATCTCGGCGTCGATATCGAGCTGCACGACGCGCTGAACCGAATCCGCTTCGAGCATCCTGAAATCCGGGTCGTGGTGCTGGCGAGCGCCAAGGAGCGGGTGTTCTGCTCGGGCGCCAACATCTACATGCTGGGCCAGGCGAGCCACGCGCAAAAGGTCAATTTCTGCAAATTCACCAACGAGACCCGCAACGGCATCGAGGATTCGAGCGCACATTCCGGGCTCAAATTCTTGGCCGCGGTCAACGGCGCCTGCGCCGGCGGCGGCTACGAGCTGGCGCTCGCCTGCGACGAGATCGTCATGGTCGACGACCGGTCGAGCACGGTCAGCTTGCCCGAGGTGGCGCTGCTCGGAGTGCTGCCGGGCACCGGCGGCCTGACGCGCCTTGTCGACAAGCGCCGGGTGCGGCGCGACCTCGCCGATGTGTTCTGCACCACCGCCGAGGGGGTGCGCGCCGACCGCGCCAAGGCGTGGGGCCTGGTCGACCATATCGCGCCACCGGCGGGATTCCGCCAGATGGCCGCCGAGCGCGCCCGGGTGCTCGCGGCCGAGAGTGATCGCCCCGCCGACCGCCAAGGCATTGCGCTGAGCCCGCTCGAACGGCGCATCGACGAGCGCGGCGGTCATTACCACTGGGTCGAGGTCGCCATCGCCCGCGACGCTCGCAGGGCCATCGTGACCGTGACCGGGCCGCGCGCCGAGGACGTGCCCGGCGATCTGGCCGGCATCCTCGCCGCCGGCCCACGCTGGTGGCCGCTGGCGATGGCGCGCGAATTGGACGACGCGATCTTGCTGCTGCGCGCCAACGAGAGCGAGATCGGGACCCTGGTGCTGAAGAGCCGCGGGGACGGGCAGGCCGTGCTGGCCTGCGACGCTGTCATCGCAGCGCACCGGTGCCATTGGTTCGTGCGCGAAACCATCGGCTTCCTGCGCCGCACCTTGCAGCGGCTCGATGTCTCCTCGCGCAGCCTCTTTGCGGTGATCGACGAGGGTTCGTGCTTTGCCGGCAGCCTATTCGAGTTGGCGCTCGCCGCCGATCGCAGCTATATGCTGACAGACGGGCCGCGTATCACGCTCGGGGCCCTCAACTTTCGCGATCTGGAAATGGTCAACGGCCGCAGCCGGCTGGCCGCCAGGTTCAACAGCGAGGATATGGCCGCGGCGTTCGAGCCGTCGGCCGGCACGTCCTTCGATGCCGATGCCGCGCTCGACCGGGGCCTCGTCACCTTTGCTCCCGACGCGCTCGACTGGGAGGACGAAATCCGCCTCGCCCTCGAAGAGCGCGCGAGCCTGTCGCCGGACGCGCTCTCCGGGATGGAGGCGAGCCTGCGCTTTGCCGGACCGGAGACCGTGGCGAGCAAAATCTTCGGCCGGCTGTCGGCTTGGCAGAACTGGGTTTTTTCACGGCCGAACGCGGTGGGGGAACACGGCGCGCTGAAACGCTACGGCAGCGGCGCCAGGGCCCGCTTCGACCGGGAGCGGGTATAGCGGGGAAAAGGGGGAAGAGGATGGGGATAAATTGCCGGGAGCAGATCCCGAACAATGTCGGGCTCGACGACAACCGCGCCCTGCAGCGCGCGCTCGAGCATTGGCAGCCGCGGTTTCTCGACTGGTGGCGGGAGATGGGGCCGAGCGGCTCGCAAAGCCACGATGTCTATCTGCGCACCGCGACCGCGGTCGATGCCGAGGGTTGGGCCAGATACGGCATGGTGCGGATGCCCGAATACCGCTGGGGCATATTTCTCGCCGAGCCGGTGGCTGACCGGCGGATCGGCTTTGGCGACGGGTTGGGCGAAAAGGTGTGGCAGCAGGTGCCGGGCGAGCACCGCGCGAGCCTGCGCCGGCTGATCGTGACCCAGGGCGACACCGAGCCCGCCTCGGTCGAGCAGCAGCGCTTGTTGGGCCTCTCCTGCCCATCGCTCTACGATCTGCGCAACCTGTTTCAAGTCAATGTCGAGGAAGGCCGCCATCTGTGGGCGATGGTCTATCTGCTGCACGCCTATTTCGGCCGCGACGGCCGCGAGGAGGCCGAGGAACTGTTGGCGCGCCACTCGGGCGACCCCGACAAGCCGCGCATCCTCGGCACCTTCAACGAGCCGATCGAGGATTGGCTGAGCTTTTTCATGTTCACCTATTTCACCGACCGCGACGGCCGCTTTCAGCTCAAGAGCCTGGCCGAAAGCGCGTTCGACCCATTGTCGCGGACCTGCCGGTTCATGTTGACCGAAGAGGCCTATCACATGTTCGTCGGCGCCAGCGGGCTCACCCGCGTGGTCAGGCGCGCGCTCGAGGCGATGCAAACGCTCGGCAACGACGACCCCGCCGCGGTGCGCGGCGCCGGCGCGATCGACCTGCCGACCTTGCAGCGTTACGTCAATTTCTGGTTCAGCTCGTCCTTGGACCTGTTCGGCGCCGAGATCTCGTCGAATGCGGCGAATTATTTCGCGACCGGGATCAAGGGCCGCCCGGACGAGGCGCGGTTCGCCAATCACCTCGCATTGGGCCGGCGCCTGCGCATCGACATGCCGGATAAGCGCGGCGGCGTCATCCCAGAAGAGGTGCCGATGCGCAACGCGATCAACGAAGTGACGCGCGAGGCCTACATCAAGGATTGCGACATCGGCATTCAGCGCTGGAACCGGCTGATCGCCGAGGCCGGCTACGATTTCCGCCTCATATTGCCGAGCCCGCGCTTTCGCCGCTCGGTCGGCGTCTGGGCCGACACCCGCACCGACCCGCGGGGCAACCCGATCGCCGAGGAGACATGGCGAACCCGGCGGAGCGAGTGGCTGCCGACCGAGAACGACCACGCCTTTGTCAAATCGCTGATGCAGCGGGTGACCGAGCCCGGCAAGATCGCCGGCTGGATCGCACCTCCCGAAATCGGCATCGACAATCTGCCGGCCAATTACGAATACGTGCGCCTCAACTGACCGCGGTCAAATTCGGTTCCTCTCGTTAGGCAGGTTGTGCCGGCGATGCGTTCGACGGAGGAGCGCAAGCACATCACGCGGCCGCAGGCGGTGGATCATCAGCGCCGCCGCACCTCGTCGAGCGCCCGCCTCGCCCAAGCTGCCGCCGGCGTCGAGATCGGCTTTACGACAGGCGCCGAACCGAAGGCTGGGGTTGTGTTGCCGGCGCGGCGCAGGGGATCGGCGTGGCCCCGTCAAGGTGTACCAGGACTGCAAATACCCGCTCGGCCGCGACGGCGTGCTCGACATCAGCGACGCGGCTCCCACCCGCCTTATCCGCTCGAATGGCGAGTGCTATGATGATCGACGGATCGCGGTTTGGCAGAAGGAGAACGTATCGTGTCAGAGCACGGCGCCGAGGCGATGCGAGGCGTTGCGTGGCCATCGAACGGGTTGAGCGAAATCCCGTTCCGGCTTTACACCGATCCCGAGCAGTACCGGCTCGAGCAGGAGCGGATCTTCAAGGGCCCGGCCTGGAGCTATCTTTGCCTCGCCGCCGAGATCGCGAATGCCGGCGACTACGTGGCGACGACGATCGGCGAGACCGCGGTGGTCGTCACCCGCGGTGATGACGGCAATATCAATGCGTTCGTCAACCGCTGCGCCCATCGCGGCAACCTTCTGTGCATCGAGCGCCAGGGCAACGCCAAGGAGATCAAGTGCATCTATCACGGCTGGACCTATGACCTAGGCGGCAAGCTGACCGGTGTCGCCTTTGAGCGCGGGGTCAAGCGCCAGGGCGGGATGCCGGCCGAATTTAGGAAGGACGACCACGATCTGCCGCGGCTGCGCGTCGCCGAGCTGGCCGGCCTGGTCTTCGGCACCTTCAGCCGCGAGGCGCCCGACCTCGAAACCTATCTCGGGCCGCAGATGGTCGGCGGCATCCGCCGCGTGCTGAACCGGCCGGTCCACATCCTCGGCCGCAGCACCCAGATCCTGCCGAACAACTGGAAGCTCTACGCCGAAAACACCAAGGACACCTATCACGCCAGCATCCTGCACAGCTTTCTGACGACGTTCCGCATCAACCGATTGTCGATGCCGGGCGGCATTCATATCGACGACAGCGGCGGCCACCATTTCAGCCAGGCCAAGCTCGACTACGCCGCCGAGGATTCCGACTACCAGCGCGAGGGGCTGCGCTCGGACATGGAGATGCGGCTCGAAGACCCCTCGGTCGTCGAATCGATCGACGAATACGGCGACCAGGTCTCGGTGCAGATCCTGACGATCTTCCCGGGCATGATCCTGCAGCAGATCAGGAATTCGATCGCGGTGCGCGCGATCCAGCCGCGGGGTCTCGAAAGGACCGAGCTCGAATGGATTCATCTGGGCTTCGACGGCGACGACGAGGCGATGACCGAGCGCCGCCTGCGCCAGGGCAATCTGGTCGGCGCCGCCGGCTATATCTCGATGGAGGATGGCTGCGTCGGCGGGTTTGTGCAGCGCGCGCTGCGTTACAACGACGACGAGAGCGGCGTCGTGATGATGGGCGGCTACGACGCCCAGTCGCAGCCGTTCCGGTCGAGCGAAGCCGCGATCCGCGGCTTCTGGAAGAAGTACCGCGCGATGATCGGCGACTGAGCATGCAAGCGACGGTATTGCCACTGTCATTCCGGGGCGCGGGTGCACTCGCGAGCCCGGAACCCAAGAACACCGACCTGCAAAATAAGGGATAAGTCCGTGTTCATAGGTTCCGGGCCTGTCCCTTTCGGGCCATCCTGGAATGACAGTCGTCACCGCAGGGTGAGTTCGGGCCATGGATGACACTGCGCTGCGGCTCGGTATTCACGAGCTGATCGCCGCCTATGCCGAATGCATCGACGACGACCGGCTCGAGGAGTGGCCGGATTTCTTTGTCGAGAAATGCCATTACCTGATCACCAGCCGGCAGAGCCACGAGGCCGGCTATCGCCACGGCGTCGTCTATGCCGCCTCCAAGGGGATGCTGAAAGACCGGATCCTGGCGTTGCGCCGCGCCAACATCTTCGAGCCGCACCGCTATCGTCACATCATCGGCCCGGTCCGGATCGCTCGGATCGAGGACCATGTCGCCGAGGTGCGCTCGAATTTCATCGCGGTCAGGGTCATGCATGACGGCGAAATGAGCCTGTTCGCCGCCGGCCGCTACCTCGACCGTATCGAGGTCGCCACCGCGCCCTATCATTTCATCGAGCGCCTCGTCGTGCTCGACAGCCAGAAAATCGACACCCTCTTGGTGATCCCGCTGTAGTCCCGCCTGGACCTTGCGCTGCTGCCGGGCGCGCAATTCCGGTATCGAGAGGCTGGCGCCGGGGCCGGCTCGGCCATTAATATGCGCGCCATCAGCCGATTGCCTGGGAGGGGCAGCGATGCGGGTCCACAATCTCTACGCCGACGCCAACGGCCAGTCGCATTGGCGCAACATCGAGATCGAATGGGTCGAGGAAACGCGCTCGGGGAAATTGTCGAAGCGCCTCCCGGCCAACGGCATCATCTTTCGCGAAGTGCCGCCGACCTACGACCTCGACTGGCACCCGGCCCCGCGGCGGCAGTACATCATCAACCTCGACGCCGGGGTCGAGATCACCGCCAGCGACGGCGAAGCGCGCAGGATCGGCGCCGGCGAGGTGGTGCTGGTCGAGGACACGACCGGCAAGGGGCACCTCTCGAAGGCGCTCGACGGCAAGATCCGCAATTGCATCTTCGTACCCATCGAGTAGAGGGAGGCCGACATGAAGCTCGTGTATTTCGACGACTACAAACTGGGTGTGCTGAAAGGCGACAATGTCGTCGACGTGTCGCAGGTCGTAAAAGACATTCCGCATACCGGCCCCGGCGATCTGATCAACGGGCTGATCCAGCACTTCGACCAGTATAAGGGCAAGCTCGCCGACGCCGCGGCGAGCGGCAAAGGCGTGCCGTTGTCGTCGGTCAGGCTGCGGCCGCCGCTGCCAAAGCCGGACAATATCGACTGCATGGCGGTCAACTACATGGAAGACGGCACGCGCAGCGCGCCGGCGCCGATCAACGCCTTCCAAAAGACGGCGAACGCCATCTGCGGGCCGGGCGACACGATGGTGTTGCCCGACGCGCCCGGGACGATCTTCGAGGGCGAGGCCGAATTGGCGCTGGTGATCGGCAAGCGGGCGAGCAACGTCAAGGCCGCCGACGCGATGGACTACATCTTCGGCTACACCTGCTTTATCGACGGCTCGGCGCGCGGTCTGCCGGCCCCCGGCTTTTTCGCGATGAAATCGCGCGACACCTTTGCCCCGATCGGGCCGTGGATCGTGACCAAGGACGAGATCCCGGACCCGCAGAAATTGCAGATCCGGCTGTCGAACAACGGCACCTTGATGCAGAACTTCAACACCAGCGACATGGCGCACAAGATCCCGCGCTGCATCGAGTGGCTGAGCTCGATCCACGCGCTCGAGCCGGGCGACATCGTCGCCACGGGGACCAACCATCGCGGGCTCAACCCGTTCATGGACGGCGACAAGATCGAGCTCGAGATCGAGGGCGTCGGCAAGCTCGCCTTCAACGTCAAGGACGAGCTGAAGCGCAAATGGGAGCGGCGGACGCGGCTGCAGATGCACGAGCAGGCGGCGCAGAAGACCGCCGGCGCCTATCCCGACATCACCCCGCAGGTCTCCGGAAAGCACGCCCCCAACGCGCGCTGACCATAGGGCAATCCCTCTCTTCAGCTGTCATGGCCGGACTTGTTCCGGCCATCCACGCCTTCCAACGCCGGCAAAGGAAGACGTGGATCACCGGGTCGAGCCCGGTGATGACGGTTGGGGGCTGCGTTGAAGAGGACAACAGATCATGGCCGCCACCGGTTTTGCCTACAGCCACCTGTTTTCGAAGGATCTGCCGCCGGCGGCGCCGCGCTGGAGCGGCTTTCCGAAATACAATTTCATCGGCGGCCACAACGATCGCGAGCACGTGCCGGCATCGGCGTTGGCGGCGGCGGCCGAGGCGGTGCTGCGGCGCGACGGCGCTGATCTCGCCCTCTACAACCCGCACGGCCCGCAGGGCTTCCGCGCCACCCGCGAGTTTGTCGTCGACAAGGTCAAGGGACGCGGCATCCATTGCTCGCCCGACGAGGTGCTGATCACCTCGGGCTCGGGCCAGGGGCTCGATCTCGTCAACCGGGTATTGCTCGAACGCGGCGACACGGTCGTCATCGAGGAATTCACCTATGGCGGCGCCTTGACCAAGGTGCAGCGGCTCGGCGTCAACATCGTCGGCGCGCCGCTCGACGACGACGGGCTGCGCCTCGACGCGCTGGCACAGATCCTCGACGAGCTGAAGCGCAAGGGCACGGTGCCGAAATACATCTACACGATCCCGACCGTGCAGAACCCGACCGGCTCGATCCTGCCGCTCGACCGCCGGCACGCGCTGCTGGCCCTGGCGAAGCGCCACGGCGTGCCGATTTTCGAGGACGAGTGCTATGCCGATCTGACCTGGAGCGACGGCGCGCCGCCGTCGATCTATGCGCTCGATCCGAGTCAGGTGATCCATGTCGGCTCGTTTTCGAAGACCTTGGCGCCCGCGCTGCGGCTCGGCTACGTCGTCGCCGATTGGGAAATCATGAGCCGGCTGGTCGGCTGCAAGCGCGAGACCGACAGCGGCACCGGCGCCCTCGAGCAGATGGTCGTCGCCGAATATTTCTCGCGCCATTTCACCGAGCATGTCGGCGAGCTGACCGGCGTCTTGAAGGAAAAGCTCGACACGATGGTCGATGCGCTCGAACGCGAGTTCGGCACCGCGGTCGAAAAGATGTGGCGGCCGAAAGGCGGCATCTTTTTGTGGATCAAGCTTCCCGACCGGGTCGACGTGACCCGGCTGGTCGCCCCCGCCGCCAAGGAGGGGCTGGTGTTCAACCCCGGCCCCGAATGGTCGTGCAACCCGGCCGAGACCAAGTCGCACATGCGGCTCTGCTTCGCGCTGCCCTCCAAGGACGAGATCCGCCGCGGCGTCGCTACCCTGGCGCGCGTGTGCTACGAGGAAACCGGCCTTCCCGAGCAAAGCGCCAACGTCCGCCGCACCTGATGAAAGGCGCGTCAGCGCCGAGATGCCGCGTCGGGCCGCTCCTTCTGCAGCGCCAGCCATTCGGCGATCAGCGCGCCATTCTCTTGAGGGAACAGCTCGTCCAGTAAGCGCGAGGCCGAGATGCGATCGACGCGGAAATGGCGAAAGTCGTTCCTGAGCTCGCACCAGGCGCCGATTAAAGTCACGTCGACGTAATAGGCCATGGCCAGCGGCCAGATCGTTCGATCGCTGCGGCGGCCTTTCTCGTCGACATAGGCGATCGCCAGCTTGCGCGTCTCGTGGATGGCGCTGCGCACCTGTGACAGATCGATGCCGGTGACCGCGGGCGCACTGCCTTCGGAGACGTAGTACGGCGCCGCAGCGAGCTGGGAGCCCAATTCCCGCGGCACGACCACGGTCAATTTGCCGAGCACGCTTTCAGCCGCGGACTGGAGCTTCGGGTCGCGCAGCCGTCGCAGCAGCCGCACCCCGACCGCGATCGCGTCGATCTCCTCGGTCGTGAACAT
Organism: uncultured Alphaproteobacteria bacterium; assembly: GCA_963703665.1. Classification (GTDB taxonomy): domain Bacteria; phylum Pseudomonadota; class Alphaproteobacteria; order ATCC43930; family CGMCC-115725; genus AP-15. Next base: position 1,003,459 of record CAVPFB010000004.1, read on the forward strand.
CAGCGGCGGCAAGTCGAACCCGCGCCGCAGCACATAGCCGAGCCCGGGGGCACCCTCGATCGGGACCCGGCTCGCCTGCAATGCGGCCACGTCGCGATAGATCGTGCGCACGGTCACTTCGAGCTTCTCGGCGAGCATCGCCGCGGTGAGCGGGTGCGCCGCCGTGCGCAAGGTCTGGATGATGTCGAACAGGCGATCGGCGCGACGCATTTCCCCAGCCACGGCTCCTGACAGAACGGTGTCAGTATGGCGCTGTTATCCTCCCCGGACAATGTTCGGCTGTTGGAGGAAGGAATGGCTTCGACCCATGTCGACATCGATGCGATCCCATGGACTGCCGGCACCGCGTTCTGCGGACCTGGCGCGATTTGGAATGGCCACGAAATCGTGCAGGTCAAGCTGTTGAGCGACCGCCGGTCCGAGGGCGGGGGCAGCGCCTGGCTCGTCAAATTCTCGCCGCCGCCTGGCAAGCTGATCAAGATCATCGCGACGGCGCGATCTGACGAGCACGCCTTCGGTCTCGAAGGCGGACGGACGACAAAGGCGGGCGAGCCGACCCGGGCTCCGGCGGGGTATTGGCTGAACACCGAAGGACAGCCGCACAGCGCCTTTATCGCGGAGGAGTCCATCGCCTTTGTCCTCTACACGGGCGCGGTCGACGAAGTTCACTCGCTGGAGGTGATCGACATCGCGGCCGCCCCCGGAGCTGCGGCGTGACCGGCGGTCCGACGCCGACGCTCGCCGGTGAGCGCGACGAGCGGGCCGCGGCCGTGGTCACGGAGGGGCTTGCCGCCTACAACGCGCAACGCTTTCGCCCGGTCGATACGGCCACCCTCGACGTTCTCGTTCGCGCCGAGGAGGGCGGCGCGCCGCTCGGCGGCCTGCTCGGGCACACCTCGTTCGGCTTGTTGTTTCTCGACCTGCTCTACCTGCCCGAAGAGCTGCGCGGGGCCGGGCTCGGCAGCCGAATCATCGCGCTTGCCGAGGGCGAAGCGCGGCGCCGCGGCTGTACCGCCGCCTTCGTCTATACCGTGACGTTTCAGGCGCCCGGTTTTTACGAGCGCCACGGTTACCGCCGCTTCGGCGAGATCGCTTGCCCGCCCGACGGCGCCACCCGGATCTTCCTCAGCAAGACGCTCGCCTAAAAGGGCTGCGATCGCATGCGCGCGGCTGGCTCCAGCTATGCGAAGGGGGCCGCGTGTGGTTTCGCCGCCGTGTCGATCTGGGCGAGCTGGGGCGTGCTCACGCGGCTGGCGGTTACGACCAGCCTCGACCCATCGGATATCGCGGCGCTGCGCTTCGGCGTGGCTGGTCTCGTGCTGGCACCGGTCCTCGCGCAGCGCGGTCTTGCCCACGATCGTCTCGGATGGCTTGGCTTGGCCGTGCTCATTGCCGGGCTGGGTGCCCCTTATGCACTGGTGGCGGCAGAAGGGCTGCGCTTTGCCCCTGCCTCTGATCAGGGCGCGCTCAACCCGGGCTGCATGCCGCTGTTCGTCGCGTTGCTCGCCACGATCGTTTTGGGAGAGGCGCTTGCCATCATGCGAAAGTTGGGGCTCTCGCTGATAATGGCTGGCGCTCTCGTCATCGTCGGCTGGCACGCAGGTGCTTTGGGCGCCCGCTGGAGCACCTTGCGCGGTTTCGGCGATGCGCTGTTTGTCTTCGCCGCGTTCTTGACGGCATGCGGCACCGTGGTCATGCGGCGAGCGAACCTCGATCCGCTGCACGCGGCGGCACTGGTCTCGACCGGATCGCTGGCGATCTATCTGCCGGTCTATCTCGCGTTGGACGGAACCCGCCTCGCTCGGCTGCCGCCCGCCGACCTCGCAGTTCAGTCGATGTTCCAGGGCATTGTCGTGACGATCGTTGCGCTCGTTCTGTACGCCCGCGCGGTTGCCATCCTTGGCGCCTCCGGCGCCTCTGCCTTCGGCGCCTTGGTGCCGGCGCTGTCGGCGCTGTTTGCAATACCGCTTCTCGGCGAATGGCCAAGCAAAGCCGATTGGGCCGGCATCCTCCTGATCTCCGCCGGTGTCTATCTGGCAAGCGGAGCACCGCTGCCGATCCGGAAACACCGTTCGCCGCACGAATTTATTCGCCGGAAGTGTGACTGAGGTCACACGTCTGCGGGGATCGCCGGGGTACTGGTGACCCCGCCTCGGCTTGAGCCGAGGAGCGTTCGTGCGGTGGAGGGCGCCATGCCGAGAACCAATTTGTGGAGCAGCTGCGTGCCGAGGGTCGAGCTCGACCAGCGCTCGCGCGAGGCGCGCCTGCGGCTCGAGCAGCTCGAGCGGCTGCATTTGCCGCATGCCGAGGCGGTGCCGTCTCGGCTCAGACGGCTGCTTTGTCTTTTCCGCCTGGGCACATCGCGCGGCGAGGAGCAAATCAGCCGAACCAGAAGGCCGCTGAGCGATCGGCGGCCTTCGCGGCCGAGAATCCGGCAGTCTGGTGACGGCAGGCGCTACCGTCGACGCATCCACGCGCGCCGACGCAACCATCGCGCTTTTGCGTAGGCCCGGGTTTTCGCACGAGCCGGGCGCGCCGAATTTTGAGCGCGAGCGCTCCGGTCACGGTCGCGTCAGTGGAGGGTGAGGCCGGGCATGTAGGTGGGCGGGTCGAGGCCGACCCCGACCAGCTGCCCGAACAGCTTGGCGAGGATGCGGCGGTCGGTCTCGGGCAATGGCGGCTTCAGGATCGAGGCGATGTTGGTGCGCAGATGCTCGGGGTCGCCGGTGCCGAACAGCACCACATCGACCCCCGGCTCGTGCCGTACGAAGCGGTAGGCCGCCTCGGTCACGGTCGCCGCACCACCGTCCTGTTCATGGATCAGGAAGCCGAGCGGGTTCGGCGCGTCGGCGAGCCAGCGCGGCAGTTCCTTCCGGGCGGTCAGCTCGCGCAGCGCGGTCTTCAGCCGCTCCGGCTTTGAAAAGATGTTGCGCACCACGAACATCAACAAGGTGCCGACCCGGTTGGCGATGGTGCGCGGGAACACCGTGGCCCGGGCGTTCTGGTGCATCATGTGGAAGCCGAGCATGACCACGTCCCAAATCCCGTCCTCGACCGCGCGCTGCAGCATCGCGTGCTCGGCGTCGCTGGAGCCGGTCTCGGTCACGCCGAGATGGCGGATCTTGCCCTTTTCCTGTTCCTTCAAGAGGGCCGGCGCGATCGTGTCGCAGGCCCGGCCGTAAGCCTCGGGCGACACTCCGTGCAGCTGGAAGACATCGATACAGTCGAGGCCCAGCAGCCGGAGCGAATTGTTGAGGCTGGCGACCGCGCGCTCGGCGGCGGCGGACCGGCCGGCATTGCGCGGGATCCAGGCTTTGGTGGCGACCACCACTCGGTCGCGCGGCAACCCCTTCAATGCCTTGCCCAAGACCTCCTCGGTGCCGTAGACCGCGGCGGTATCGAACAGATTGACCCCGAGGCCGAACGCCTGATGCACCAGCGCCACCGCTTCGGCCTCGCTCTTGCCGGTGCCGAGCCCGAGCCGGCTGAACCCGCCGCAGCCGAGCCCGGCGACACTGACCCTGAGCCCGGTTCTGCCTAGCGTGACATATTCCATCGGTCGCTCTCCAACCGAGTGCCGATAACATGTTTAGCGCAGGAAGCCGACCGACAGCCAGGGAAAGGCGGCGACGATGATCAGCGCCACGACCAGCGCGCCGATGTAGGGCCAAATCCGCCACAAGGCGTCGTCGGGCGAGATGCGGCCGATCGCGCAGGCGCCGTAAAAGCCGACGCCGAAGGGCGGCGCGAACAGCCCGATCCCCATCGCCAGGATCACCACCATCGCGTAATGCACCTCGTTCACGCCCATCGCCTTGGCCACCGGGAACAGCAGCGGCCCGAACAAGACGATCGCCGGCAGCCCCTCGAGCACGCTGCCCAGCACGATGAACACCAGGATCGAGATCGCCAGAAACCCGGCCTTGCCGCCCGGCACCCCGGCCATGACGTTGACCAGCCACTGCGAAAACCCCGACTGGGTCAAGGCCCAGGCCATCGCCGTCGCGGTGCCGATGATCATCATCACCGCACCGGTCAGCGAGACCGTGTCGACCAGGATCGGATAGAGCCGGCGCCAATCGAACTGCCGGTAGATCAGCAGCCCGAGGAGCGCCGTATAGACGACGCCGACGGTCGAGACCTCGGTCGCCGTGGCGATGCCTTCGATGACCGCGAAGCGGATCACAAAGGGCAGGGTCAGCCCCGGCACCGCGATCAGAAAGGCGCGGGCGATCTGGGCCGCCGGCGGCCGGGCGCCGGCACCGGTATCGGCGCGGCGCGAGCGGAACCAGGCGACGACGACCAGCGCCAACGCCGCTACGGCGGCCGGCAGCAGACCGCCGGTAAACAGGGCCGCGATCGAGATGTTGGTCACCGAGCCGATCGTGATCAGGACGAGGCTCGGCGGGATCGTCTCCGACATGGCGCTCGAGGTCGCGAGCATCGAAGCGAGCTCGCCCGGATGAGCGCCGCGGCGGCGCATCTCGGGAAACAGAATCGGCGCCACTGCCGCCATGTCGGCCGCTTTGGAGCCCGAGATCCCGGAGACCAGATACATTGCACCGAGCAGCACATAGTTGAGGCCGCCCTTGACGTGGCCGATCAACGCCGCGAGAAAGTTGACCATGACCCGCGCGATCCCGGTCATCTCCATCAGGAGGCCGAGAAAGACGAACATCGGCACCGCCAACAGCAGCAGGTTCGAGATGCCGTCGTCGATGCGGTTGACGACGATCGACAGGGGCAGGGTGGTGGTCAGCGCCAGGTAGGAAAAGGTGGCGATGCCGAAGGTGAACGCGATCGGCACGCCGATGATCACGCAAAGGGCGACCAGCACCACGAAAAACAACACGAGGCTCGCATTGCCGATCGCGATCAGCAATGGCTGCGCCAGCCACAGCGCGAGGGCGACCGCTCCGACCACGCCGACCGCCAATGCCAGGCCGCGCCAGCCGGTGGTTTCGAGCAGGCGCAGCAGTGCGACGATCGCCAACAGGGTCGAGCCGACCAGCAATGCGAGCACCCGGTAGCCGTCGGAGATCGGCAAGGTGATCAGCATCGTCGATTGCTGAATCTGCAGATACTGCGCCGCCGGCATCAGCAGCTCGAGCACGAAGACGATGACGACGAGCGCCCCGACGGTGCCGAGCCACTGGCCGCGCTCGGGGCCGAGCGAGTTGACGAAGGTGGTCAGCCGCATATGCCCGTCGCGGCGAAAGGCGACCACGGCGCCGAGCATCGCCAGCCACAAGAACAGGAAATTGGCGAGCTCGTCGGTCCACATCAGGGGGCTGTCGAAGACATAGCGCGAGACGACGCCGGCAAAGAGGATGGCGACCTCGGCCAGCACCAACGCGGCGCCGACCGCTTCGGCCAGATTGCCGATTGCGGCGTCGATCTTCAGAGCAAGCCGCCGCGTGCCGGCCCAGGCCAAATCCTCGCTAGCGGCGACGGCTTGCGGCAGCCGCGGCGCCTCGGTGCTCATGCCAGCGGACCCACATACTGTTCGAGCAAGGCCCAGGCCTTATCGCCGGATTTCTTTTTCATGTCCTGATAAAAGCCGGATTTGCGCAGCTCGTCCTGAAACGGCTTGGTATCGGGGCTGTTGAACGCCATGCCCTTGCTTTCGAGCTGTTTGGTTTCGGCCTGGGTCATGACCTGCCAGTCGGCGCGCTCCAGCAATGCTTTCGCATTGAACTCCTTGTCGGAGAGCTGCTGCAGATCGGGCGGCAAGCGCTGCCACGCCGCATTGCCAAAGGAATAGTGGATGCCGGCCCAGACGTGGTTGGTCAGGCTGCAATATTTCTGGACTTCATAAAGCTTTGCGGTGTCGATCAGGACCAGCGGGTTCTCCTGGCCGTCGACCACGCCCGTCTGCAAGGCACTGTAAACTTCGCCGAAATTGATCGGCGTCGGAGACGCGCCGAGATGCTGGAACAGCGCGATCAGATACGGCGCTACCGGCAGCCGGATCTTGAATCCATGCAGGTCGGCCGGGGTATTGATCGGCTTCGACTTGGTAGTGATCTCGCGAAAGCCGTGGTCGCAGCAATTGTGCACGACCTGAAAGCCGATCTGGTGCGACAGCGCGCGCAGATAATTTCCCAGATCGCCGTCCATCGCCTTCCAGATCTTGTCGTAGCCGAGAAAGGCATAGCCGACGCCAAAAATGCCGCAGGCCTCGTTTCTCGGTGCCAAGAGGTCGATCGGCAGAAAATACATTTCGAGCGCGCCGGCGATCGTCTGCGACAACATAGCGGTGTCTTGGCCGAGCACACTGTTGGTGTAGAGGGTAATATTGAGCCGGCCGTTGCTCTGTTCCTTGATCGCCTTCATCGCTTCGCGGCCGCGGATGCACATCGGATGCCCGTCGGGGAGTGCGGTGCCGCATTTATAGTCGAACTCCGCCGCCTCGGCCGGCCAGCGCAGGACCAAAGGCGCCGCCACTCCCGCGGCGGCCGCGACCGCGGCGCTCGACAGCAATCTTCTACGCGACACGCTCATCGACATTCCTCGTTTTGCATTGCTGGTTTGGCTTGCCGGCTGTTTGAGCCGCACCCGAGGCCGATCGCGCATTCAACAGGGCCGGCACCAGAGCCGGCACCAGGGCCGGGAGACGCTCAGGCGGTCAGATTGCCGACATATTTCTCGAGCAACGCCCATGCCTTCTCGCCCGATTTCTTCTTCATCTCAGGATAAAAGTCGCTGTTGCGCAGCATCTCCTGAAACGGCTTGGGGTCGGGCGCATTGAACGCCATGCCCTTGCTCTTCAGTTTTTCGATTTCCTTGGCCGTCATCACCTGCCAATCGGCACGCTCCTCGAGCGCCTTGGCGTTGAACCGCTTCTCCGACAATTCCTGCAGATCCGGCGGCAGCCGCTTCCAGGCGATGTTGCTGAACGAAATGTTGAGCCCGGCCCAGGTATGATTGGTCAGGCTGCAATATTTTTGCACCTCGTAAAGCTTGGCGGTGTCGATCAGCACCAGCGGGTTTTCCTGACCGTCGACCACGCCGGTCTGCAAGGCGCTGTACACCTCCGAGAAATTGATCGGGGTCGGCGCCGCGCCGAGGTGCTGGAACAGCGAGATGTAATATGGCGCCACCGGCAGCCGGATCTTGAAGCCTTTCAGATCCGCGGGCGTCCGGATCGGCTTGGTGCGGCTGGTGATCTCGCGAAAGCCGTGGTCGTAGCAATTATGAACGACGTGAAAGCCGATCTGTCCGGCGATGCCGCGCAGGTGATCGCCAAGCTCACCGTCCATCGCCTTCCAAATATTATCGTAATTTAAAAAGGCATAACCGACGCCGAAGATGCCGCAGGCCGGGTTTTTCGACGCCAGCAGGTCGAGCGGCAACACGTACATTTCGAGCGCGCCGGCGATCGTCTGCGAGATCATCGCCGTGTCGCCGCCGAGCAGGCTGTTGGTGTAGAGCGTGATGTCGAGCCGGCCGTTGCTCTGTTCTTTGATCTCTTTCATCGCCTCGCGCGCGCGGATCGCCATCGGATGGCCGTCGGGCAGCGAGCCGCCGCACTTATAGACAAACTCGGCCGCATCGGCGGGCCACCGGAGAATTGTGGGCAGGATCGTGGCCGCGGCGACGCCCGCGCCGGCGCGGGTCAGCAGGCTTCGGCGCGACAACGTCATCTACATTCCTCCCCGTGTCGATCAGCGGCGTTGAAGCCGCACAGGACCGGCACCTTTCCGATTTCGGCCGGGCGGTGTCAATGGACGCGGCCACAGATCCGCCGCGCGTGACGCCGGCTGCCGAAATATGAGAAGCTGGGCCAACGTGGCGGGATGCGGCATTCCCGCGATTACGGCGGCAGCCGATCCGGAGGAAGCATGATCACCAAGTTCACCACCGTCTATGCCGGCCATGTCGATCTTCCCGACCGCGGGCAGGATTCGACCCCGGCCAACGAGCGGCGCTATTCGAACCAGCATCTGGCCAGCGTCTTCGAAAAGACCGAGGCGATCGCCAAACAGATGGACGCGCTCGGCTATGAGACGCTGTGGCTCGCCGAGCATCATTTCCAGCACGAAGGCTACGAGTGCATCCCCAACATCCTGATGCTGGCGGTGCACCTGGCCCATGTGACCAAGCGGCTCAAGATCGGCTGCGGCTTCAACATCGTGCCGATGTGGCATCCGCTGCGGCTCGCCGAGGATTTCGCCACCGCCGACATCCTGACCGGCGGCCGCACGGTGTTCGGGGTCGGCCGCGGCTATCACACCCGCGAGGTCGAGACCTTCGGCGGCCCGATGCTCGACGGCGAAGCCAACCGCGAGGTGTTCGAGGAAGGCGTCGAGATCATCCTCAAGGCGTTCAACGAGGAGTCGTTCTCCCATAAAGGCGCGCATTACACCTTGCCGCCGCGCGTCCCTTACCGCGGCTATGAATTAGAGAAGCTGACCCTGGTGCCGCGGCCGATCCACCGCCCGGTCGAATGCTGGCAGCCGGTGGTCAGCGCCAGCCCGCGCGGGCTCGACTTTATGATCAAGCACGGCATCAAGGGTGCGGTCGGCGGCGGTGCGGCGACGATGCAGGGCGGCCCGATCATCGCATATCAAGAAGCGGCGGCGCGCGCCGGCCAGCAGCTGGCGCTCGGCGAGAATCTGCAGCTCGGCCTGCACTTCCACCTCGCCCGCACCCGCGAGCAGGCGGTCCGCGAGATCAAGCCGATCTACGAGGAGCATGTGAAGATGTTTGCACCGCTGGGCTTTGTGCCGGGGCTGACGCCGGCGCAGGCCGACGCGGTCGCCCGTCGCGGCGGCTGGGACGCAGCCGGGGTGCCGACGGTCGAGCATTTCATGAAATTGGGCTCGTGGTTCGCCGGCACTCCGGCCGAGCTGATCGCATTGCTGAAAGGCTTCGAGGAACGCTACCCCGGGATGCAGCACATCAGCCTGTCGAGCCCGATCGGCACGCCGCAGGCGACGATGCTCGAACAATTCCAGTGGGTCGCCGAGGAGGTCATGCCGGCGTTCCGGCGCGGACGCGCCTGAGCTCCTGTAAAGGCTGATCAAATTCCCCGCCGAGAGTGTGTCGTTTCCTCTCGGCCCGTTCGCAATGACCGCCCGAGCCGCCAGGCTGCGGGGATGGACCTTCTCGCCGGCCGCCTCGGCGGTGCTGCCGCGACCGTCATGCCCGCGGCGGCAGCAACATGAGCGTTCGGCGATTCCTATCTTGGTCGGAAATATTCCTCGTAGGGCGTGTCGTTCTTGATCACCACGCCGCCATCGACGGTCAGCGCCACGCCGGTCACCATACGCGCCATGTCTCCGGCGAGAAACAGAATGGGATCGGCGATGTCCTCGGGCTCGCACATGCGGCCGAGCGGGATTTTTTGCGAGCGCGCGGCCTTGCTTTCCTCGCTCGGGACGGCGCCGCCGAACGCCGTCGCGGTCGGGCCCGGGCACACCGCGTTGACCCGGATCCGATCGGGCGCCAATTCGTAGGCGGCATGCCGGGTCAACCCCAGCAGCCCCGCCTTCGATGCCGAATAATTCGCGGTCCCCCCGAACGAGATCCGCTGGCCGGCGATCGAGGCGACGTTGACGATGGCGCCGCCGCCGCGCGCCCGCATGTGCGGCAAGACCGCCCGGATGCCGTTGAAGGCGCCGGTCAGGTTGACGGCGATGACCCGGTCCCAATCCTCGGCGCCCATCTCGCCGATCATGCGGCGCACGGTCACGCCGGCGCCGTTGACCAGGATGTCGATGCCGCCGGCGCTCTCGGCGATCGCCGCGGCCAGACGGGCGAAGCCCTCGCGGTCGCTGACGTCGAGCGGGTACGCCTCGGCCCGGCCGCCGCGTCCGGCAATCTCGGCCGCGACCCGCTCGGCCGCCGCGGCATCGCGGTCGAGCACCGCGACGCGCGCCCCGCCTACGGCCAACGCGCGGCAGGTCGCCGCGCCGATCCCGTTGCCGCCGCCGGTGACCAACGCCACCCTTCCCGCAAAATCGTCGCTCATCGTTTTGGCCTCCATTTACAGCGTTAGTTCGGTGTCCTGGGCGCGCCCAGGATTGAGCCCGGTCATCGCAGCCCAATGCGGGAGGGTGCCGCTGTGAACCGGATCACACGCAATTCGAGATCGATCGGTTATCCTGGGCTTGAATCGAAGAGGCGAGGTGCCCGTGTCAATCTGGTAAATTCCTCGATCGGATGGATCAAGGTCAGTTTATCAGGGGGAGGAGACCTGCGATGCGCTGGGCGTACCTCACTTTTCTGATCCCGCTGTGCGCCCCGATACCTGCGCTTGCGGACGGTCACGACTATCCGCCACTAGGGCATATCCAGGGCTACAAGATGAATGGCTATAGTGAACGGCGATTTGACAAAGTTGATCTCCAAGCTGATCCAGGTCAGAAGATTACGGTCGGAGGGCATGTCATTTCGATCAAATATTGGGCAGAAGACTGTAACAATTACGCAAGCGACCTGGAAATTTACATGAATTACTTGACCGTATTGAAATCGCTAAAAGCTGAGATACTCCATACTCCAGCCGACATGAATGACGATAACGAGCACGCCCTGGCGCGGTTCTATCGGAATGGAACTCCGGTCTACGTCAATATTCATGCTTGGACTAATTGCAGTGGATATGAGCTTTTGATTGTAGAACAGCAGGCGTTCAAGCCTTCGATCGTCACCTCGCCGAACCAGTGAGGCGACATATTTTCCACCGAGATTGCTTCGCTTCGCTCGCAATGACACGAAAATTCATATTCAAGAACAAAGAGATCGTCATTGCGAGGAGCGAAGCGACGAAGCAATCTGGGTGAAACCCGCATTAGCCGCGAGATGAACTTCGTTGGTAGTTCATCGACACCCGGCAGGTCGGCGTCTCGCCCTCAGACGATGATGTTTGGAGCACCAACACCATATCGATATCGCTGCGGCGAAATGTGTAGCTGGTGGTCTGATCACCCCCAGTATTGGTTGCTGTTGGTGCCGCGCGGTGGAGCGGCGCGCCCCAATCGCGGATCTGGTCGTCTAGGATCATCGCGGCGGTTACGTTCTCAGGGCAAGTCGCCGAACCCAGGACATGGGTGACCGTGATGCTGGAAACCGCGCCGTCCCGCAGGCCGAATACGACATCGCCGTCGAGCTGCCGGAGGCCATAAGAAAACGTGAATATCTCCTCGCCGTAAGGCCTGCCGTCGCTGTCCAGTGACAGCTCGATATCCTTGCGTGCCTGGATCTGCGCGAGACTGGTTCCCAGCCGGATCCCACCAATAGCAAATTGCGTCTCGGCCGGAGCGGCCGCTGCGGGCGGAGGAGCGGCCGCGGAGGGTGACAGCTTGGAGGGCTGCGGGGCCGTCGCAGTAGTGGTGTCGGTCGGCGCCGGCGCGCTCCAGCGATTCATTAATTGCATCCATTTATCCCACTTTTCGTCGTCGCTCCAATGTGAGGACACTGCCAGAAGGGTGCAGCTGACATACATGTATTCGCGCCAGAGCAGAAGCTTATCGGCACCGGGATAGCGCGCCAGGGTGTCCGCTTCGACTTGCCGATAACCGTTTTCGATCGATCCAGACCCCAGCGACCGCAGAAGGATGTTCGCCTGGCCTTTGACCTTATCTTCGACGGTCGAATTGGCCTGCTTCCCGGGGCTCAGTGGCGCGCAGTCGATCGCCGCCGCATGCGTTGGGTGCTGGATTCCGCCAAGGATCAGATCGGCCGCCACAAGCGCGCAGAACCGATATCGCATCGCTGTAACTCCCGCGGACGCTCGAAATATCGCGCGCGGGTTTAGGCGAATGCAAGCGGGCCGCCGGCACCGGGCGCATGGTAATGCATTTGCGACCAGGACAGCTATCGATAGTCAAACTTCGGCACGCCTTGGGTCAAAACGGCGGGCGCTCTACTGGCCGCTTTAGGAGGTCCAGGCCTGTTGGCCGTTCGCACCGGGGCTGTTGTGCGGCCCCGGTGCTATTAGGTTATGCTCTTCGGACAGCTATTCCGCGGCTTGCGGCATCTGTTTGATGTCGGTCGAATAGTTGAGGTGGACCGGGGCGTCGGCCTCGAACGGGTCGGTCAGGCCGAGCTCTTTGCCGAATTCGCGCATCGCCGGCATCACCTCCTGGCCCAACAGGCGGATGCAGGTGCGCGCATCCTCGTTGCTGACGTTGCCGTCATTGCCCCACAGCCCGTAGATGCTGGGGCGGGTCTCTTCGAGGACGCGGCGCAGTTTCGGGATCACCGTCTTCGGCGTGCCGAAGATGACCCGCCCGTCGGCCACCTGCTTTTCAAAGGTCGGCCGCCCGCGCGGGCTTTCGGCCCTGCCGACCGCGAACTCAACGAACTGGCGGCGAAACTCGGGCGAAAAATAGCCCGCGGGGTTCGACCACACCGGATGGGCAAGGCCGGTGAATTCGCCCTGCATCCACAGGAACTGGCGGGCGTTCTTCTCGGCCTTTTCCTCGCTGTCCGAGACATGGACCTGCTGCAGATAGCCGCGGTTCTGCGGCCCGGCCTCATAGCCGACTTCGCGCGCCACCTCGTCATAGAGCTTCCAGATGTTCTTGGTCGCCTCGATCGAGGTGTTGAGCGCGATGTAGGGATAGCGCTGCTTCGCCGCCCAGATGATCGTCTCCTTCGAGAGCACGCCGGGAATCCACACCCGCGGATAGGGCTTCTGCAACGGCACCGCCCATGGGTTTACGACCCGGTGCTGGTAATGGGTGCCTTCCCAGCGGAACGGACCCTGCCGGGTCCAGGCGGCGACGACCAGGTCGTGCGCCTCCTCGAAGCGCTCGCGGTTGTAGGCCGGGCTGACCCCGTTGGCCAGCTGCTCCTGGCCGCCGCCGCGGACAAAGCCCGAGACCAGGCGGCCCCGCGAGATCATATCGATCATCGCCAATTCCTCGGCGAGCCGCACCGGGTTCTCGGCCAGCGGCAGCGGGTTGCCGAGCAATACGATCTTCGCCTTCTTGGTCACGGCGGCCAGAATTGCGGCAAAGATGTTGCACTTCGACTGCATGCAGAACGGTGCATTGTGATGCTCGTTCAGCATGAAACCTTCGACGCCCATCTCCTCGGCGTAAATATATTGCTCGAGATACTCGTTGTAGAGGCGGCTGCCGGCAACCGGATCGTAATACTTATTGGAGAACATCAGCGCGGTGGCGCCGAATTCGAGGCCGATATCGGCCGGATAGGCGGACATCGGCTGCTCGGTGAAATACATCACATGCATGGATTCCTCCTGTTCCTGTCGCCCGGCGCCGCGCGGAGACTCCGAGCCTGTGCCTCAATTCTCGGCGATGAAGCTGCCGACGAGCCCCGCCAGCGCCTCGGGCTGCTCCATGTCGACGCAGTGCCCGCTGCCGCGCACGATCTCGAACCGCGCCTTGGGCAACGCCGCGGCATAGAGCTCGCCGGCGCTCCGCGGCACAATCTGGTCGTCGTCGCCCCATACCACCAGGGCCGGCGCCCGCACCCCGCCCAGCAGATGCGGCAGGGTCTGGCTATACATGTACGGCTTCCAGGCGATGCGAAAGCACATCTCGCGGCAGATGTCCCAATCGACCAGCTGGTCGGTGGACACGTCGCCATAAATGCCGGCGAACGCCTCCTGATCGTGAAACCCGGCGCGGGCATAGTCGAGATAGCTGACGATCGCCTGGTCGAAAATGTCGCCTTCGGGCGGCTTCAGCCCCATCGCACCCACCAGCACCAATCGGTGCAGCGCGCTGGGCGCCATCGTCGCCATCTCGGCCGCGATCCAGCCGCCAAAGCCGAGACCGACCAGCGAGGCGCGCTCGATCCCGAGATCGGACAACAGCCATTGATAGATGACGGCGACGTCGCGCACGCTGCGCAGCCATTGCGGGCGCTCGGATTTGCCGTAGCCCGGGTGGTGCGGGACGATCACATCGAACCGGCGCGCCAGCGCGTCGTAAAAGTCGAGCCGCTCGGGGCTGCCGATATCGTGGTGCAGGATCACCACCGGGCGCCCGCTGCCGGCGCGTGCGAAATGCAGCCTCCCCCCGGCCAGCTCGACCTCGCTCCGGGTCCAGTCCGTGCCCGCCGCCATCGCCGCTCCTCTCCCCGATATCGTGGCGCACAGCCTAGCGCCTCGCAGGCGCGGCCCGCAACCGAGCGTTTGATCATTGCAGGGTTGCAGTTAGTAAGGAAGCATGATCATGAGCGTGCTTACAACGACGGCGCGCTCTGCGCGTGCGGCCGGCGCGCGGCGGCAATCCGGCCGGGCGGCCGGTCTCATCGCGTCGACCTGGTCCAATCCCCACTGAAACGGAGAACATCATGCAGGTCGTGACCACGGAAAATCTCGCCGGACACCAGGTCACCGAAATCAAGGGCCAATGCTTTGGCGTCGTCGTCCGGAGCCGCGGGCTGGGCGGCAATTTGATGGCCGGGCTGCGCTCGATCGTCGGCGGCGAGATCCACGAATATACCTTGCTGCTCGAGGAGGCGCGGCGCCACGCGATCGACCGGCTCGTCGAAAACGCCGCTGCGATGGGCGCCAACGCCATCCTGATGATGCGCTTCGACTCCGCTGAGATCGGCCAGACGATGAGCGAGATCGTCGCCTACGGCACGGCCGCGGTGGTCGAACGCCTGCCCGGATGAGCAGGCCCAAATGAGCCTGGGCGTGCTGCGGGCGGCGCTGCTGGTCGTCGGCCTGGCCATGCTGGCCGGTGCGGCGGCGCTCGTTGGCGCCGGCTGCGGCCTCGGCCTCGCCTTGCGCCTGGCGATCCCCGGTCTCGTCCTCTCTGCCGCCGCCCTGTTCGAGCGCTGGCGCTACAAGCGCCTGGCCGGCAGTCGCCCCGGGCCGGAATGGGTCGCCACCGATGAGCGCTTTGTCGACCCCGAGAGCGGCAGGCTGGTTACCGTCTACTTTCGCCCAGCGACCGGAGAACGCCGCTACGTCGCCGGTTGAGGCGACCTGCCGTCCGCGATCGGCGGGTCATCTGACGGTGATGTCGCCGGTCATCCCGGCCCAGTCGTGGTCGGGGCAACGCATGTCGTAACGGCCGCGCCGTCTCGCGACGAAAAAGAGATCCTTTTGCTCGCCGGGCTCGAGCACGAGCTCGGTGCCGTCCTCTCCCAGCGCCGCAGGGTTGCGCAAGGCGACGGTTTTGAAAAAATCGGCCGCGTTCAGCTCGTGCAGCTCATGCCCGCGGTTGACGACGTGCAGCCGATAGACAATGCCGCGGCGAAACACCAGATGGTTCGGCACAAAGCGATAGTCGACGGCCAGGACGGTGACGAGCCGGGCCTTCGCCCAGTCGACCTTCGCCCAGTCGATCCGCGCCGCTCCAGCCGTCGGAGCCGCGGCCCAGCCGACCGCCGCGACCAGCAGCAGCGCGACGAGCGGTCGTCGCCGGCATCGCATCCTCAGCCCAGCCGCGCGCCGTAGCGGTCGATGTGGTATGGGGCGCGGGCGAGGCCGGGGCAGTGGCTGCCGACCACCGGCTCGAGCGCGTCGTAGAGGCGACGGTTGTCGATGTTGGCGGCGGCGAGACGGTCGCGCGCCGCCTCGACGCGCCGGCGCAGCCGGTCGAGATCGAAGCCCACCAGCCGCCGTTCGTCGACCACCAGCCGGCCGCCGATCATCACGCGGGCGACCGCGGTGCCGTCTTCGGTGTGGACCAGCTGGTTGACCGGGTCGTTGAACGGCAGCCAGTTCGGGTGGTCGAGGTCGAGCATGACGATATCGGCCTTGTAGCCCGGCGCCAGCCGGCCGATCCGGCCGTCGAACCCCAGCGCTCGGGCGCTGCCCTCGGTCGCCGCCAGCGCCGCCTCGCGGGTCGTGAGCCACCGCCGCCAATCCGGCCCCCGCACCTTTGAGACGAACGAGGCGAGCCGCATCGCCTCATACATGTTCTGATTGTCCGAGCAATTGGCGCCGTCGGTGCCGATGCCGAGATTGACCCGGCGGTCGAGCATCGCTCGGCTGTCGGCGAGGCCGCCGCCCAAGCGCATGTTGCTGCCGGGATTGTGCGCGACCGAGGCGCCATGGTCGCCGAGCCGGGCCATGTCGTCATCGTCGAGCCAGACGCCGTGGGCCACCGTGAAGTGCGGCCCGAGCGCGCCCAGTGCCTCCAGATGCGCGGTCTGGGTATGGCCATAGACGCGGATGCCGGTCACCGCCTGCACCTTCGACTCGGCGACATGGCTGTGCAGCCCGACATCGAATTCGCGCGCGAGATCGGCGCAGCCGAGGATAAACGCGTCCGAGCAGTGGTGCGGGATGGTCGGCGCCACCGCGGGCCGCACCTGCTCGCGGTTGAACCGCCAATCGGCGAAGGCGCCGCGGATCGCCCCGAGGGTAGCCTCGGCCGGCGGCAGGCGCAAATCGGCGACGCGCGCCCGCAAGGCCGGCGGCATCGCCTCGATCAGCCCGGGAATCGCCTCGTAGAAGCTTCGGTCCGCGACCATCGGCGCAATGACCGCGCGCATGCCGATCTCGGCGTAGGCCTGCGCCGCCAGCGCCAACCCCTCGGCAGTCGGCAACGGCCACTCGAAGGACAGATCATAGCACGCGGTGCAGCCTTTCATGACCATCTCGACCGCGCCGAGCTGGGTCGAGAGATGGCGGTCGTCCAGGCTGCGGTTGCCGGTGATCCACGGCGCCGCGGTCAGCAGCAGCTCCAAGGTCCAGCGGTCTCCCATCCCTTTGGCGAGGTTGCCGTGGCCGTGGGTATGGGCGTTGACCAGGCCCGGATGCAGCAGCCGGCGCGCGGCGTCGATCTCAACCGCCCCCTCGGGTGCGGCGCAGCCGGGCGTACCGATCTCGCGGATCGTGTCGCCCTCGATCAGGATATCGGCGAACCCGGCGGTGCCCGCGGCAATGTCGAGCACCCGGCCGCCGCGCAGGATCGTGTGGGTCATGCTATCCTCCCGGCAAATCGCGGGCGCATGATAAGCCTGCACGGGCGAGGAGCCGAGCGATGCCGGAGGTGATCGTCGAGCGACGCGGCGCGGTGCTGCAGATTGCCCTCAATCGGCCGGAGGTGCTCAACGCCGTCGACCGCGCGACCATCGCAGCCCTCGCCGACGCCGCCGCCGAAGCCGCCGAGGACCGCTCCGCCCGCGCGGTCTTGCTGCGCGGCTGCGGCAGCCATTTCTGCGCCGGCGGCGACATCGGGATGTTCGGCAAGCTGATCGGCCTGCCGCCCGAGGAGCGCCGCCGGGCGCTTTATCAGACCGTCGACGCGCTGCATCCGCTGCTGGTCGGGCTGCGGCATATGCCAAAGCCGGTCGTCGCCGCGGTGCAGGGGGCGGCGGCCGGGTTCGGGCTCAGCCTGGTGCTGGCGGCCGACCTCGCCGTCGCGGCCGAGAACGCGGTGTTCGCCTGCGGCTATATCCAT
The DNA here is from genome assembly GCA_963703665.1 of uncultured Alphaproteobacteria bacterium. Taxonomy (GTDB): domain Bacteria; phylum Pseudomonadota; class Alphaproteobacteria; order ATCC43930; family CGMCC-115725; genus AP-15. The sequence continues at coordinate 1,020,807 of CAVPFB010000004.1, forward strand.
CTCGGCGCCAGCCCCGACGGCGGCATGACGGGGCTGCTGCCGGCGATCGTCGGGCTCAAACTGGCGAGCGAGCTAACCCTGCTCGGCGAACGCTTCGACGCGCAACGCGCCCTGGCGCTGGGCATCGTCAACCGGATCGTCGCCCCGGACCAGCTGTCGGCCGAGGCCGAAGCGCTGGCGGCCCGGCTTGCCGCCGGACCGGCCGAGGGTTATGCGCGCACCAAGGCGCTGATCCAGGCGAGCATCGGCGACGCCTTCGAGGCTCAGTTGCGGCGCGAGGCGGAAAACTTCGCCGCGTGTGCGGCGAGCGAGGATTTTGTCGAAGGGGTGCGCGCCTTTCTCGACAAGCGGCGCCCAAATTTTACCGGCCAGGAATGAGGTGGGGGATGCGACGGTCTCGATTGTGGCTGGCGATGCTGATCGTGCTGGCGAGCGCCGGCGGGTTGTCCGGATGCTATTACGATCCCTACACCGGCGGCTATTACCCATACCCGCCCTACCCCTCTCCCTATCCTTACCGCCCGCCCTATCCCTACGGAGCGCCGCCGCCGGTCCCGAACCCGGCGATCGGCTTTCCGCCGGCAGCAAACGCACCGGTCCAGCAAACCCCGCTGCCGCCGCCGGCGGAGTAGCGCCGGCGCTTCTGGCCGGCCCCGGCCCCTGCCTGGTTGCAAGCCAGGAGAGGCCGGCTCCGCTCGGAACTGGTTCCACCGGGAGTGATCGGGGGATGGCCTCAGCCGGGCGCGATCGGAAAGGCTGAGGCGGCGAGCGATCCGAACGCGCCGGAACCCTAGCGTTCGCCGCTGCCTTCGAGCTTTGCCTCGGATTGGGCGAGGTCCGCCGGGCTCAGCTGATTGACCGCCTCGGCCACCAGGCGATACTTGATCTGGGTGAGGTTGGCGTCGCGAAAGTAATGGACCAGGTCGCCCCACGGGTCCTTCACCCGCCCGATCCCGGAGATGAAGGCCACCACGCCGCCGAGGGCGAGGCGGCCGGTATGAACCGCCCAGCCGCCGACCAGCAGCGCCGCGACGATTTGCAGGTGATTGGACACATTCATCAAAAAATTCGTGGTGAACCTGAGCTTGAAGATTCCCATGTCGAGCGCAAAGGCCTGCTCGATCCGCTGGTCGTCGGCGCGGTTGCTTGCGTCGTCCGCTCCCTCAGCTCCGCCAATCATGGCTGCGCCGAGCCGGCGCAGCACCTGGATGCGGGCGCCGGTGCGCCGGTTCAGCGCGGCCTGCAACAGCGGAACGATGACCAGCTGGGGAATGAACAGCCCGAATGCCGCGAGCGCCATCCAAATGTCGACATGGATCAGATAGGCTACCACCGACAGCATGGTCCCGGCCTGCAGCAGCGGTTCGGAGATGCTCTGGCCGACGAAACCGCCGATCGGCTCGACCTCGGCGACAATCATCGAGGTAGCAATCCCCTGCGCTTCGACCGCCGGCGAGGCGGCGGCCGGGGTCTCGACAAAGGTATGGACCCGCCGTCGCAGGTCGCGCTTGGCCCGCTCGCCGACCCAGGCGCGATAGATGTTGAGCGCGAGCTTGGTGCCGCCCTGGACCAGGATGATCGCGGCATAGACCGCGCCCAGCACCAGCACCGAGGAAAAAGCGCGGTGCTTGACCAGATTGTCGACGATCCGGCGCTGCAGCTCGAGCGGCACGACCTCGATCACGGCGACGATCGCGGTCAGCGCCAGCAGCGCCAGCTGATGCCGACGACTCGTTGCCAGCACGTAGCGATAGACGCTGCGCGGCAACGCCCCCGACGGGGCGGCGTCGAACTGATGAATCCAGCTCGCAATGCTCATCGCCCGACGACCACGACCCCAGACCGGTTGCCTTACCGCTGTCGTGGGTTAAACATCGGGTCCCGCCGACCGTCGCCGCGCGTTGCTGCGGCATTGTCTGGGTCGGGCGGATAGGCGTGCCGGCCGCCGGCACCGTCCTCGACGACCCATCCGCCGGAGGCCGGGTCGGGGGCGGCCGCGCTCGCCGCGAGCGGCACCTTGCCCCAGCCGCCCGGAATGTCGAGCACGTAGGCCGGCTGGCACAGCCCCGAGCTGCCGGCGCGCAACGCGCGCACGAGCTGCCGACCCTCTGCGATCCCGGTGCGGAAATGCGCGGTGCCGCGGGCGAGGTCGGCATGGTGCAGGTAATAGGGCTTGACCCGCATCGCGACCAGACCGCGAAACAGCGCTTCGAGCACTGCCGCATCGTCGTTGACCCCGCGCAGCAGCACGGTCTGCGACAAGACCGGGATGCCGGCCCGGGTGAGCCTTCCGACCGCCTCGCGCGCCGGTGTCGTCAACTCGCGCGGATGGTTCGCGTGGACGACGACATAGACCGCTTTTTCGGCCGCCAGCGCCGCGACCAGCGGCGGCCCGACCCGGCCCGGGTCGACGATCGGCACCCGAGTGTGAAAGCGAATCACGGCGACATGCCCGATGGCTTCGAGCCTGCCCACGATCTCGCCGAGGCGGCGCGGCACCAGCACGAACGGGTCGCCGCCGGTGACGATGACCTCCCAGATTTCCGGATGCTGCCGGATGTATTCAAAGGCGTGCTCGAGCTCGGCCGGCTCCAGCATCGCCGGTTTTTGGCCGACCGCCTCGCGGCGAAAGCAGAAGCGGCAATAGACCGGGCACAAGAGGGTCGGCTTCAGCAGGACCCGGTCGCGATGGCGATGGACAATGCCGGGCACCGGCGACCAGCGCCGGTCGCCGATCGGGTCGGCCAGCTCCTCGGCGGCGACCGCGAGCTCGGCGGCGCTCGGCACGAACTGCGCCGCGATCGGGTCGTTCGCATCGGCCGGATCGATCAGCGCCGCCATGTCTTCGGTCACAGCGACGGCGAATTGGTCCGCCACCCGCCGGATTTCGTCGAGCCGCTCGGGCCGGGCGAGCCCGGCGGAGACCAGGCCGTTCGCACGCAGGGTCAAGCTCTGGTCCTCTCTTCGCGCCCGCAGACGCCGAGCGATCAGTCTGCCACGGGACCCGGCACATGTAGATAGGAACCGGCGGCGGTCACCTGGGGTCGCCGGTGATTGCCGAGCCTTCGCCGGCATGGATGCGCCGCCGATCCGGCCCATAATGGCCAGCGACTTCGTTGACTGCGAGCAAACGCGGGAGGAGCCGATGAAAAAGGTCGAAATCACCGATTACGGGGCGCCTGAAAACGTCGCGCATTGCATCGAGGCGCCGGATGTCGGCGCCCCCGGGCCGGGGGAGATCGTGTTCGACGTGCTGGCCTTTCCGATCAACCCGGCCGACATCTCGTTTTGCCGCGGCAGCTACCGGCTGCGCCCGCCATTGCCGGCGACGCCGGGTGCGGAATGCGTAGGCCGGGTCGCTGCGGTCGGCGCCGGCGTCGGCGACATCAGGACGGGTGATCTGGTCATCCACATGCAGCGCGAAAATTGGGTGCAGCGCCGGCGCATTCCAGCCGAAGTCGCGATCCCGCTGCCGTCGGGGCTCGATCTGGCGCAGGCGGCGATGCTGCGCATCAACCCGGCGACGGCGCTGTTGCTGCTGGAAGACCACGTGGCGCTGCTGCCCGGCGACTGGGTGATCCAGGACGTTGCCAATTCCGCGGTCGGCCGCCATCTGATCGTGCTCGCCAAGGCCAAGGGCGTGCGCACGGTCAATGTGGTGCGCCGCGACGACGTCGCCGCCGAACTGAAGGCGCTCGGCGCCGACATCGTGCTGGTCGATGGCCCGGAGCTGGCCGAGCGCACGCGGCAGGCCGTCGGCGGCGCGCCGATCCGGCTCGGCATCGACGCGGTTTCGGGCGAGGCGTGCAAACGCATCGCCGACAGCGTTGCCGATGGCGGTGTGGTGGTCAGCTATGGGTCGATGAGCGGCGCCGACCTGGTGATCAGCCGCGCGGCCTTGGGTAGGGGGATCGACCTCAAAGCCTTTATGCTCGGCGACGGTCTCGCCAAGCGCCCTCGCGACCAGGTGCGGGCGCTCTACACCGACCTCGCCGCCAAGCTGCGCGATGGTGTGCTAAAGGCGCCGGTCGATGCCACCTACGCGATCGACGACGTCAAGCAGGCCCTCGCCCACGCCCAGCGCGGCCATCGCAACGGCAAGGTCCTCGTCCTCCCCAACGGCCCGCTGTGAGCCGAGGCGCCGGATAGTCAAGCGACATTGATTTGCTCTGTTGCGAAATCAAGATCGAGATGAAGCTGCGTAACGACGGCTTCCGGTCGCTTCTCGCGGCCGTCTCGAGTCAGCCGGACGAGTCCCCATTGCTCCAAGCTTGAAAGCGCACGAGATACATTTCCCTGGTCACGGCCGAGACGTTTGGCCAGCTCTGAAATGGACTGAGGATGTTCCCGGCTGATAATCGCCATTATTTGGCGATTTTCTGCCGAGAGCACACGAAACAGCACGTCCAATGAAGAAAACCAAAGCCTCGGTTCATCAGGCCGGAGAGGCTTTTCTCCCCGCGCAGCGGCAAGAAGCCGTTGTTTTACAAACTCGTGCGATCCGATCCCAATCTGGAGCGGCCGACGCTCATCTGAATTGATATTGGTCTCATTCATTTGCCCTCACTCGCACCGGACAAGCTCATCCCGACGATCGAAGTTCCGGGTTGAGGTAAGCTTCCAGCACCTGAAAGAAATCTTCGAATAGCGGTGGTAAATCCACGAACGAATAGGGGACCAATTCGCCATTCGCGAACCGGTGCCAGTGATCGAAAGGACGTGAGCGTCTGCGCATCCCCGCCCGCACGGGGTGGGCGTTGTCAAATCGTATGCGACAAATACTTTGGGCATCGAAGTATGCAAGGCAATACGACACCCCACCCGGATGGGTCTCCGTAACCGCGGTCTTGGCAATCTCTATCTTGTACCACGAGCCGTCCGGATACACATAACGAAACCCATTGGCACTGAGGAAAAATTCCTCGCAATAGTCCATTGCAGGCTCCTAAGAATTGGACACCCAACGAGGGTGTTTGCTCTGTGGATCATTGTGGCTCTCCTGCTAAGGTTACTCTTGGGTGGTTGGACTTCTTTGTGTGTACGTTCTAGGAGATTAGATAATCAGATCTGGTGCGTTGCATGCGATTGGGCTCTAAGTCCATCTGTGAAATATGTGCTGTAACAACATATGTCAAGTGGCGACAATCAAGATACCCTCCGTCCTTATTTGCTAGCGCTGCATGATGCCCGCGGCGCCGCTCGGGTCGTAGCCGACGGCGACGCGAACGTCGACGACGCAGACCTTGCCGGCGCGCACCGCGGCGACCGCTTCGGTCATCGCTGCGACCAGCTTTTTCGGGTCCTCGACCGGGCCGATGCCGACGCAGCCCTGGCCGCGGGCGAGGGTCGCAAGGTCGATGTCGGGATCGCGGATCGACTGGCCGATCCAGCGGTTCTCAGCGGGCCTTCCGCGGTCGCGCGCGACCCGCTCCTGATGCAGCTCGTCGTTGAAGAACGAACGATTGTTGGCGATCACGACCAGCAGCGGGATCGCGTTGTGCACCGCGGTCCACAACGCCGTGACCCCCATCAGGAAGTCGCCGTCGCCCAATATCGCGACCGGCAGCCGCCCGCTTCGCGTGTCGCGCAACGCCAGCGCCGCGCCGACCGCCATGCCCGGCCCCGAGCCGATGCCGCCGCCGCCATCGGTCCCGAGAAAATCGAGCGGATGACGGAACTCCCACAAATGCTCGGCCCAGCTGAGCGGCAGGCGGATCATCGTGACCGGGGTGTCGCCCAGCGCCGCCTTGAGCGCCGTGGCCGCCATCGGCACCTCGATGATCGGGGCGGTGTCGAGCGCCGACAGCGGCGGCGGCGCGCGGCGCGCACGCGGGGCGGGCAAGGGCGGCGGGCTCGGGCGCAGCTCCTTGACCGCCGCGAGCAGCGGCGGCAGCGCGGCATCCGGCTCGGCCAGCAGATAGATGTCGGCTGGGGGCAGGCCCTGGTAATCCATGCTCCAGCCGTTATGGACATACTGGTCGACCGAGACCTGGATCACCTTCCCGGCCGGCGCCCTGCCATGGCAGGCGGTCTTCAACGTGCCGGCGAGGTCGACCCAGTCGAGGCTCAGGATCACATCGGCCCCAGCCAGAAGCTCGGCCCCATCGGGCGATGCCGTGGCGGGTCCGGCGGCATGCAGCGGATGGTCGGTCGGAAACACTGCTCCGGTCTTGCGGTCGGTCATGACCTGCGCACCCAACGCCTCGGCCAATGCCACCCGCCGCTGCCACGCCTCGGGATCGCGCGAGGCGCGGCCCATCAGCATTACCGGCCGCTCGGCGCGCGCCAATAATTCGGCCGCCTGGCGGATCAGCGCGCCGCCGGGCTCGGGTGCGACCGGGGGTGCGTACCGCGCAATGTCGGGCATCGTCGGCACGGTCTCGATCTCGTCCTCCTGCAACGCCAAGTCGAAATTCAGATAGACCGGCCCCTTCGGCGCGGTCTGGGCGATCATGTTGGCGCGCAACACCGCTTCCTGCGCTGCGCCCACCGAGGATGGCTGGTCGTCCCATTTGCTGAAGTTGCGGATCAAGGCGCCCTGATCGCGCGCGGTGTGAATCCATTCGATCCACGGCCGCCGCCGCGTCGCGTCGAGCGCGCCGGTGGCGCCGAGCACAATCACCGGCGCCCGGTCGCACCAGGCGTTGAAGATCGCCATCGTCGCATGCATCAGCCCGACATTGGCATGGACGATGGCCAGCATCGGCCGGCCGGTGACCTTGGCCCAGCCATGCGCCAACGCGACCGCGCTCTCCTCGTGCAGGCACAACAGCATGCGCGGCCGGGCATTGCCGAGATAGTTGACCAGGCTGTCGTGCAGGCCGCGGTAGCTCGACCCCGGGTTCAGCGCAACATACGGGATGTCGAGCTCGCGCACCGCCGCGGCGATCGCATCGCTGCCCCACACCCGGTTCGACGGCGCGCTCGGCGCCGGCCGGTCGATCTCGCGGCCGGCGGCCTCCACCGGCCTCTCGGATGGAATATCCATGGCTCTCCTCCTTGCGACGCCGTCATCCCTCCGGATTACGCCGCATTCCGCCCCGTCCGCAAGACCGGCCATCGCCGGTTAAGCCCGGTGTCGCCGGTTGACCGGCTTTGCATTGATGAGATTGGGCAGACGATCGGACGCCCGGAGCCGCGCGGCCGGTGATAGCAGCGTCTCCGCTCAGGACGGGCGAAATTGTAGCTTGCTCAATGCGGACTTAAGTGCGTCAGCGCCGCGTTGTAGCGCTTCACCTTCCTCGTCGGACATCGGCGGTTTGAGGAACCTCGTCACGCCGCTGGGTCCGAGAACGCTCGGCAAAGAGAGCGTGACCCCGTATTCCGTGTTGTACGAGGCGATTGGAATGACCGCCGGCTCATTCCGCAGAAGGATCTCCGCGATGCGCGCGCACGCCATCCCGATACCGTGCTGACTGGCTCCGATGCCCTCGATTATGGCGATGTTGGCATAACGGACCTGCCGCTCGATCTCGTGGCGAAACTCGTCCCGGCCTTGCTCCGAAATTCGCTCCAGCAGATCGAACACCGGCTTCCCCCCGATGCGGGCCGAAGACCACAGAAACACCTCGGTTGTGCCGTGCTCTCCGACGATCTGGGCATCGACGCAAGCCGGGCTTACCCCGAGCCGCCGAGCCAGGTGAAACCGGAAACGCAGGCTGTCGAGATATGTCCCGGTGCTGAGAACGCGCTCGTGACCCAATATGCGAACCACATCGGCCAGCGGGTCCGGAGGGTCGGTGACGACGAGCACGAGAGCTTGCGGCGCTACTGCATGGAGCTCGGGAATGATGCTCTGGTAAACTGCGGCATTGGTGTCCAGCAGGCGCAGCCTGCCTGCAGGGTCGTTCCGATCGGTAGCGCCGCCGGTCTTTTCGTTGGCGCCGGCGGTGATCATGATAAGCGTGGCGCCCTCGAGATCGGCATAGTCGCCGGCGCGCAGCTCAACGTACGGCCACAACACGGCGCCGTACTGGGCGTCGGTTACCAGACCTTCCGCCCTTTTTCGTTCTCGGTTTACCACCACGATTTCGCGCGCGCCGCCGCGCGCGACCAGGGCGGTCAAACATGCGGAACCGACCGCGCCCGCGCCGATTATTCCTACTTTCATTTCACCGTCTTCCCGTGCCTACTGAGATAGGGTACGCCTGGTCTCGTCAGGAGTTATTGCGGGTGATAAGCCAATGTCGGGAGGTAGGCCTGCGCCAGCTGGGGCGACATCGTCAGGATGCCGAAGGTGTTGGGCGCGAACCCCCAGCCTGCCTCCGGATATCCTTCCTGCCAGCTTGGCAGCCACTGGATTTGAAGATAGGTCTGCGTCCCAGGCGCCAGCTGCACGGTATCGGCCTGGTCCGTTGGCAGGCCGTAAGGCTGCACCGTGAACCGGTAGGTTCCTGGTCGAAAATCGCGGAAGAAAGCGGCTCCCGCCGGAATGTCGCCGAGTGGGGCGCTATTCGCGTAAATCATCGGCGATGCTGCCCACACATTGCCGTTGAGCGAGCCCGCCGGCCGCAGAAACCAAACCCGCGCCAGTCCCGGCGCGATCGCCGGTGTCTGCGCTTCAGTGGCCGCCGCAACGGCCTGCGGCGCAAGGTTGGCGAGCGCTGCCAGGACCAGGCCAAGCAACGCGGACGTTACGGGACGATATCTGCGCATGGTCGTTCTCCGATCGCAGGTGGTGCGATGCCGGTGTCGGTGTGCACCACGAATTAATTTATTGCCGATCCACCCGCCATTGTTAGTAAAGCGCGGTCAAGCTTGCCGCAGTTATGATCACCGTCCAGCCACCCAGCGCCAGAACGCCAATCCAAAAAATCGCGGCGCGCAACGAGAGCCGCTCGGCGCGCGTCCTCTCGACTACCGGAGCAGCCACCGGTGTCGAAATCAGCGCAGATTGGTCTCTCGGCATCGTCCGATCACTTCCTGGCGACCGCCCAGAAATGCGGCCGGTCCCTGATGCAAAGACCGGTCGCCAGTGGACCCGGTGCGGGAGGAGGATCACCGGGTCGGTTGACCGCAGACATAGACCCGGCCGTTACAAACCGACCGTGTCCGGGATGATCGCAGCCCGAGACTGCCATCTGCGATCAACATGGGGACGGATCGCCGAGCCTCCGAGTAAACTGCGGTCAAGACTGGTAAATCATGTGTGCAGCACGCCAACCGTTCAGCGCGTGCGGCGCTGGTGGGCCAGACCCCTGATACGAGCCGGAGCAGTCGAGACGGTGCTCATCCCGCGACGCCGGCTGTTGCCGGCGTGTCAGCCAGGACGCGGCGCGAGCCGCGCAGGCGGCGCAGGGCCATGCCGAGGCGGTCCATATAAATGTAGACGACCGGTGTGGTGAATAATGTCAGCAGCTGCGAGACCAACAGGCCGCCGACGATCGCATAGCCAAGGGGCTGGCGGATTTCCGAACCGATGCCGGTGCCGAGCATCAGCGGGACGCCGCCGAGCAGCGCGCACATCGTCGTCATCAGGATCGGACGAAAGCGCAGCCGGCAGGCCTCGCGGATTGCCTCCTCGGGACTGAGCCCGCGCTCGCGCTGGCCGACCAGCGCGAAGTCGACCAGCATGATGCCGTTCTTCTTGACGATGCCGATCAACAGGATGATCCCGATAATGCCGATCACGTCGAGCGGCATGCCGAACAGCATCAGGGTGAGCAATGCCCCGAGCCCCGCCGAGGGCAGGGTCGAGATGATCGTGATCGGATGGATCGTGCTCTCGTAGAGCATGCCGAGGATGATGTAGACCGCGATCAGCGCTGCGAGGATCAGGATCGGGGTGCTGCTCAGCGAATTCTGAAATGCCTGTGCGCTGCCCTGGAAGCTGGTGGCGATCGACGGCGGCAGGCGCAGCTCTCTGGTGGCCCGCTCGATCGCCGTCACGGCCTCGCCGATCGAGACCTTCGGAGGGAGGTTGAAGCTCAGAGTCACCGATGGGAATTGGCCCTGGTGGTTGACTGCGATCGGTGCGACCGTCGAGGCGATCGTGGCGAACTCGCTGAGCGGCACTTCGGCGCCGCTGGACGAGGTCGCATAGATGCGGCTGAGCGCGTTTGGCCCGAGTTGGAAACCGGGCTCCACTTCGAGAATCACGAAATATTGGTTGAGCCTCGTATAGATGCGCGCCGCGACCCGCTGGCCGAACGCGTCATAGAGGATCGAATTCGACAGCAGACGGGTTGATGCCGAACTGCGAGGCGAGCTGGCGGTCGATCTCGACCTTCATGACCCGGCCGCTGCTCTGCTGGTCGCTGGCGACGTCGGTCAGCTGCGGCAATGTCTGCAATTTCTGCAAGAGGATCCGCGCCCAGTGATCGAGCTCGTCGCTGTCGACATCGACCAGCGTGTATTGATACTGGGTTTTCGAGAGCCGCGCACCGATCGTGATGTCCTGTGCCGACTGCATGAACAAGGTGACGCCCCAAACCGGCTGCAGCGCCTTGTTCAAGCGCGCGATCACCTGGTCGGCGCTGGCCGTCCTTTGGCCGAGCGGCTTCAAGGTGATGAACATACGGCCGTCATTCTCGGTCACCGTCGGCCCGCCGGGTCCGATATAGGCGTTCGCTGCGGCGACCGCCGGGTCCTTCGTCACCACCGCCAGCACTGCCTGCATGCGGTTCTTCATCGCCTGTGGCGAGATGTTTTCGGCGCCCTCGGCGATGCCGACGATCAGGCCGGTGTCCTGCTGCGGGAAAAAACCTTTCGGGATCTCGACAAACAGCACGCCGGTCAACGCAACGGTCGAGAGCATGACCATCAAGGTGACGAAGCGATGGCGCAGCGCGACGACGAGCGCCCGATCGTAAAGGGCGGCCAGCCCGGTAAAGAAACGCTCGAGCGCGCGCGGGAGGAGGCCCGGCCGCGTTTGGCCTTCCGCGCTCAAGACCCGGGCGCACATCATCGGCGTCAAGGTCAGCGAGACGACGACCGAGACCAGGATCGCCACCGCGACGGTAACGGCGAATTCCCGAAACAGCAGGCCAACGATGCCGCTCATCAGGAACAGCGGAATGAACACCGCGATCAGCGAAATCGAGATCGACATGATCGTAAAACCGACTTCGCCCGCCCCTTGCAGAGCGGCCTGCATCGGCGTCTTGCCTTCCTCGATGTGCCGCACGATGTTTTCGATCATGACGATGGCATCGTCGACGACAAAGCCGACCGCGATCGTCAGCGCCATCAGCGACAGATTGTCGAGACTGTAGCCGAGCGTGTAGATGACCGCGAACGTGCCGATCAGCGACATCGGTACCGATATCGCCGGGATCACGGTCGCCCACAGCTTGCGCAAAAACAGGAAGATGACGCCGACGACCAGCGCCACCGTCAACAGCAGCGTGTGTTGAACGTCGGCGACGCTGGCCCGGATCGTCTGGGTGCGGTCGGATACGATATGGATCTTGATCGACGGCGGCAGTGAGGCTTCGAGCTGCGGCAACGCCTTCCTGATCTGCTCGACGGTGGCGATGACATTGGCGCCCGGCTGGCGCTGGACCGATACGATGATGGCCGGCTCGCTATTCATCCAGCCAGCCAAGTTTACATCTTGCGGTGCTACGATCGCCCGGCCGACATCGCGCACGCGCACCGGTCCGCTGGTGCCGAAAGCACTGCTGCGGTTGGCGAGGATATAGTTGTTGAACCCTTGCGCGGTCATCAACTGATCGTCGGTCTGCAGCGCGAAGGCCTGGTTGGCGCCATACAATGTGCCTGTCGGCTGGTCGACCGTGGCGGTGGCCAGTGCTGTTCGCACCGCCTCCAGGTCGAGGCCGTCCGCGGCCAGCAGCGCCGGGTTGACCTGCACCCGGATCGCCGGGTTCTGCTCGCCGCCGATGCCGACCTCGCCAACGCCGGGCATCTGCGAAATCTTTTGCGCGAGGATGCTGCTCGCGTAATCGCTGACCGTGGTGAGCGGCAGCGTCTCTGACGTCAGCGCCAGCATCAGGACCGGCGTGTCGGCCGGGTTGGTCTTCCGATAGATCGGCGGATTGGGCATCGTCGGCGGCAACTGCCCGGCCGCGGCATTGATCGCCGCCTGCACGTCCTGCGCCGCCGAATCCACCGTGCGGCTGCGGTCGAATTGCAGGGTGATCTCGGCATATTCGGTGGCGCTGCTCGAGGTCATCTGCGTCAGGCCGGGGATCTGCCCGAACTGCCGTTCGAGCGGCGTCGTCACTGTGCCGGCAACAGTCTGCGCGTCGGCGCCTGGCAGTTGCGCGGTGACTTGGATGGTCGGCGAATCGATGTTCGGCAGCGCCGCCACCGGCAACAGCTGGTAGCCGATCAGCCCGAGCAGTAGGATCGCCGCCATCAGCATCGCCGTGGCGATCGGCCTGCGGATGAACCTCGCCGAGATGTTCATGGCAAGAGGCCCGCGCTTGCCGTGGTGGGGTTCGGCACCGCGGCCGGATCGTTTGGGTCGGCAAGCGACACCACGGTACCCGGCGTCAGCCGATACTGGCCGCGCACGACGACGGTCTCCCCGCCGCTCAAGCCTTTGTCGATCAGCGCCTCGCCGTTCAGCGTCTCACGCACCGAGACCGGCTGCATTGCCACTTTGCGATCGGGGCCGACAACAAACACGTACTGCCCTTGCGGCCCCTGCTGGACGGCGTCGAGCGGGACCGTCAGACCATCATCCTGTATTTGGGTCACGACCCGGACATTGACGAACATGCCGGGCCACAGCCGGCGTTTCGGATTGGGGAAGACTGCCTCGAGGCTGATCGTTCCGGAGGTGGTGTTGACCTGGTTGTCGATCGCAGCCAGCGTTCCGGTGTCGAGTTCGGTTTTGCCGTCCGCGTTCAATGCAATGGCCTTGACCCGGCCCTTTGCCAGCGCATCCTGCACCTCCAGGATGTCGGCTGCAGCCAGTGTGAACATCACGCTGATCGGCCGAACCTGGTTGACCACCACCAAGGCGTTCGGCTCGCTCGGAGAACCCCGCGACGTGCTCGAATGAATGATGTTGCCGACATCGAGCAGGCGAATCCCGGCGACTCCGTCAAAAGGCGCCACCAGTTTGGTGTAGCCGAGTTGGGTCTTGGCATATTCGACCGTCGCCTGGTCGGCCTGGATCGTTGCTTCTTCCTGGGCGATCCGCGCCTGCTGGGTCGCGACCTGCTGCACCGGCGCAAAGCCTTCCTTTGCCAGCGGCACGTATCGACCGAGATTGATCCGCCCATTTTCGAGATGGGCTTGGTCGCGGGCGAGATTGGCCTCCGCCTGGTCGAGCTGCGCCTGATACGTGCTCGGATCGAGCTGGGCCAGGAGCTCGCCTTTTTTGACCGACTGGCCGTCCTTGAAGGCGATGCTGAGGATCGGCTCCGTGACCATGCTGCGGACCGTCGCGCTGTTCAGCGCCGTGACGGCCCCGATCCCGGTCAGCACGATCGGGAAATTTTGTTTTTGCACCGTGGTTGCTATGACGGGGACGGGGGGCGCGGGCTGCGGCTGTGCCGCGGCGGGGCCGTGGGCGAAGTGCTGCCAGCCCAGGTAACCTGCGGCGGCGACCGCGAGCATTACGAGGCCGATGATGAGAGGGGGGCTGCCCCCGCTCTTCACGGCGGGTTTATCGGAAGCAACGGATGGCGCGGCCATAGAATCTCATTTCCTGATCGAGTGTGGTCCCGTTTGCGCGTGCACGATGGCACAGTTAAGCCGGCAGTCGGCCGAATCCGAGTAAATCCGCGTAAAAATTGGTAAGGCATCGCGTTGGCCTCAGCAGCTCCCAGGGTTGGCGCTCCCTCTGCGCTGCGTTCGTTTGAAGCGGTGGCTTCTTGTCGACGGGATACCTCGTGCGACCCGTCACCATTTGTGGGCCGGGCTGCTGCCGCCATTTTTACGATTATTTACTTAGTTTCACTGGCTACCGGCGGCCGGAGATGTACTTAAGCAGCGGCGGGCTGACATGCGCTCGCCGGGCCATGGAGGCAGCTGACAGTGACTGAAACGGCAAACGGTTCGGTGCGGGCGTTGGCGGCCGAGCTCATCGGCACCTTCGCGCTGATCTTCATCGGCGCCGGGGCGGCGATCGCGCTCGGCGTCAACCATGATCCGCCCGTCGCGTTCGCGCACGGCCTCACGATCCTGGTGTTTGTCGCGGCATTCGGCGACATCAGCGGCGGCCATTTCAATCCCGCCGTCACAATCGGCCTCGCGACAGCGGGAGTGTTTCCAAGCCGTCGGGTGACGCCCTACATCCTTGCCCAGCTCGCCGGCTGCATCGCCGCCGCCTGGGTGCTCCTTCTGGCGTATGGCGGGCCGGTCCACCACCTTGGCGCCACTCTGGTCGACACGCAGCGGATAAGCTACGGCGGTGCGTTCATGTTCGAAGCTGTCGGCACGTTGTTTCTCGTCAGCACGGTCCTGCACACCGCCGTGCGCAGCCCCAGCAGATTGGCGCCGGTTGCGATCGGAATGACGGTGACACTCTGCATTCTGGGCTTCGGTATCATGACCGGCGGCAGCGTCAACCCGGCGCGGACCATCGGGCCAGCGATCGCAGCCGGTCTTTATCGAGAAGTCCCGCTCTACGTCGCGGCCCAGCTGGTCGGTGCGATCTTTGCCGGCGCACTGTACCGCTGGTTCTGGGTCGAGCAGCGCACGCCGGGAACAGTGACCGTACGGTCTGGAGCCGCAGCCGAGTAAGGGCGAGCGCTGCAATAGAGATCACCTATCGTCCGGATCGGAAATATCGATTTGATGAAAGCGCCGCTTGGATCGATCTCTGGACAGGGTCCGCCATTCGCACCTGCCCGAAGGAGAGGAGGGGTCAGTCGATATCGGGTCGGCCCGCCTACGACGATCGATCTGCTGAATGGCGGTTTGCTGGGCAAGAGTTTTTTCAGGAGGAAGCAATGACGTTGGTCCCCTCACACGAAATCGACGTGATCCCGAAGCCAGTCGCAGGCATTGTCATTCCCGACAGCCGACTGGCACGCGAAGTGACCGAATTGGTCAAGGACACTGAATCATCGCTGCTTTTCCATCACTCAAGCCGCGTCTATTACTGGAGCGCGCTTACCGGTAAGCGCCGCGGCCTCCATTTCGATCCTGAGCTCCTTTACGCCGGCGCCATGTTTCATGACATGGGCCTCACCCCCAAGCAGGCGAGCGCGCATGAGCGTTTCGAGGTCGACAGCGCCAATGCTGCCCGTGACTTCCTCCGCAGCCATGGCATAGCCGAGCGTGAGATCGAGACGGTGTGGACCGCCATCGCGCTGCACACCACGCCTGGCATCCCACCGCACATGCATCCCGTCATCGCGCTCGTTACTGCCGGTGTCGAGATGGACGTGCTCGGCATCGCTTTTTCCGAGTTCACCGAGGCCGAGCGCGAAGCGGTGGTCCGCGCCCACCCGCGCCCCGGCCACTTTAAGGAGGAGATCATCCAAGCCTTCTACGACGGCTTCCACCACAAGCCCGAGACCACCTTTGGCACGGTCAACGCCGACGTGCTTGCCGACAAGGACCCGCATTTCACGCCTGTTAATTTCTGCGGCGTGATCCGCGCCTCTGCTTGGGCCGGCTAGGCACATCCGCGCGCCGCACATACCCTTTCACACTACCCGAGGAAGTTTCTCATGTCCACGAAGAGGATTTTCACCAATGAGGCCGGCGCGCCGGTCGCGGACAACACCAACATCTTGACCGCCGGTCCCCGCGGTCCGGCACTGCTGCAGGACATCTGGCTGCTCGAGAAGCTGGCGCATTTCGACCGTGAGGTGATCCCGGAGCGTCGTATGCACGCCAAAGGATGGGGCGCCCACGGCATCTTCACGGTGACGCAAGACATTACCCGCTTTACCAAGGCGAAGATCTTTTCTGAAATCGGCAAGCAGACGCCGATGTTTGCCCGCTTCTCGACCGTCGCCGGCGAGCGCGGCGCCGCCGACGCCGAGCGCGACATCCGCGGAACTGCGCTCAAGTTCTACACCGAGGAAGGCAACTGGGACATTGTCGGCAACAACACGCCGGTGTTCTTCTTCCGCGACCCGCTTCGCTTTCCCGACCTCAACCACGCAATCAAGCGCGACCCGCGCACCGGGATGCGCAGCGCCGACAACAACTGGGATTTCTGGACCTTGCTGCCCGACGCGCTGCATCAGGTCACAGTCGTCATGTCCGACCGCGGCATCCCGAAGAGCTTCCGGAATATGCATCTCTTCGGCAGCCACACCTTTTCGATGATCAACGCGGCGAACGAGCGCGTCTGGGTCAAATTCCATTTCCGCACCCAACAGGGGATTGCCAATCTCACCGACGCGGAAGCCGAAGCTCTCGTTGCCAAGGACCGCGAAAGTCATGGCCGCGACCTGTTCACTGCGATCGAGGCGGGCGACTTTCCGCGCTGGACGCTTTTCATCCAGGTGATGACCGAAGCACAGGCGAAGACGCACCGGCACAACCCGTTCGATCTGACTAAGGTCTGGCCAAAGGCCGAGTACCCGCTGATCGAAATCGGTGTGATGGAGCTCAACCGCTGGCCGGAAAATTATTTCGCCGAAGTCGAGCAGGCGGCGTTCGGGCCGTCGAACGTCGTCCCCGGCATCAGCTTTTCTCCGGACCGGATGCTGCAGGCGCGCCTATTCTCGTACAACGACGCGGTTCGTTACCGCCTCGGCGTCAACTTCTACCAGATCCCGGTCAACGCGCCGAAATGCCCGTACATGAGCTACCACCGGGACGGCAAGATGCGGGTCGACGGCAATCTCGGGGGCACCACCAGCTTCAACCCTAACAGCGCCGGGCTGTGGGACAACCAGCCGGAATTCGACGAACCGCCGCTGCCCATTGAAGGCAAGGCGACCCGCTACAACCATTACGCCGACGACGACCACTGGGAGCAGCCGGGTAATCTCTTCCGTCTGATGACGCCGGCCCAGCAGCAGGCCCTGTTCGACAACACCGCCCGCGCGATGGGCGATGCGCGCGTGCACATCAAAGAGCGGCACATCGCCAATTGCCTGCGCGCCGATCCGGCCTACGGTGCCGGCGTCGCGCGGGCCCTCGGTCTTGAACGCAAGCGGGCGGCGGTGGAATGACCAGAATCGCGACCCCGCTATTTCACGCAACCACCGCAATTCCCGCAAAAGGAGCAATACCAATGTACCGCACCGCCAATAGCTTGCCAGAGCAGGCCCGTTCGAGATCGGTCGCCTTGCTCAATCGCCACCTCGCGGCCGCGATCGACCTGCACGCGCAGGTCAAGCAGGCGCATTGGAACGTCCGTGGTCCCACTTTCATCGCGATCCACCAACTGTTCGACAAGGTCGCCGACGTCGTCGAAGAGTATTCGGACAAGATCGCCGAACGCGCGGGCACCCTCGGCGGCACCGCCGAGGGGACAGTTCAGGCGGCGGCGCGGCTGTCCTTTCTCGAGCCATACCGGTTGGGGGTCGCCGACGCTGAAACGCATATCGCGGCGGTGACGGCGGCGCTGGCGAGCTTTGGGGAGTTGGCGCGCAACGCGATCGACGACAGCGATTCGTTCGGCGACATCGATACCTCCGACCTGTTCACCGAGGTCTCGCGCGGCATCGACTATCAGCTCTGGCTGGTCGAGTTGCACAGCCATTTTCAGCACTTAGCTGCATAATTTCGCGTCTCTGCGCCGAAATGCCCTCTCCGCCCCCGGCGGCGGAGGGAGCATTGGGAGGGGAGGATCATGGATTATGAGGCCTTTTTCCAGCGGCAGCTCGGGGGGCTGCGGCGCGAGGGGCGCGATCGCGTCTTCACCGATCTCGAACGCCGAGCCGGCCATTTTCCGCGGGCGATGCACTACACGGGCGCGACTGCAGCGAGGTGACGGTATGGTGCTCCAACGACTATCTCGGCATGGGCCAGCACCCGGAGGTGCTGGCGGCGATGCACGCCGCGATCGAGCGCCGCGGCGCCGGCGCCGGCGGCACCCGCAACATCTGCGGCACCAACCATTATCACCTCATGCTGGAACGCGAGCTGGCCGATCTGCACGGCATCGAAGCCGGCGCTGCTGTTCAACTCCGGCTACATGTCGAACTGGGTGTGGGCCGGCGCTAGCGCCACAAATTGGTTCGCGCGAGATCGATCAGCTCGTCGCCTCGGCCGCTCATCACCGCCCGCACCATGTAAAGGGTGAAGCCCCTCGCCATCTCCAGCGTGATCGCGGGGGGCATAACGAGCTCGGTCCGGTTGACGACGGCGTCGACCAGAACCGGCCCGTCATGAGTCAGTGCCGCAGCGATGCCGGCCTCGACCTCGCCCGGGTCATCGAGCCTGATCCCGCGCACGCCGACGGCCTCGGCCATAGCAGCGAAGTTCGGGTTCTTGAACTCGGTGCCGAATGGGAGAAAACCGGTCGATTTCTGCTCGAGCTCGATGAAACCGAGCGCGCCATTGTTGAACACCACGACCTTTACCGGCAGGCCGAGCTGCACCAGGCTGAGAAAGTCGCCCATCAGCATGGTGAAACCGCCGTCTCCGGACAGCGAGATCACCTGGCGGCCGGGGAACGCCGCCTGCGCTCCGATTGCCTGGGCCATCGCATTGGCCATCGAGCCATGCCAGAACGAGCCGACGAGCCGACGCTTGCCGTTCATCGCCAGATAGCGCGCGGCCCAAACCGTCGGCAAGCCGACATCGCAGGTGAAAACGGCGTCCTCGGAGGCGTGGTCGCTGATTGCCTTCGCGATCTGCTGCGGATGGATCAGCCGCTTGCCGGGCGCAGCGACCGCCAGATCGTCGAGCGCCTTGCGTGCTCTGGCGTAGTGTTCGCGCGCCCGCGTCAGATGCGATGCATTGCGTTTCTGCTGCAATAGCGGCAGCAACGCCTGGACCGTCGCCCGTACGTCACCGACGACGCCAAGATCGACCGGCGCGCGGCGTCCGATGTTCTCGGCTCTGGTGTCGACCTGGGCAATGCGTACGCCCGTATCGCGAGGATAGAACTGACGGTACGGAAAATCGGTGCCGAGCATCAGCAAAATATCGCAGTCGAACATCGCGTAGTAGCCGGACGAAAATCCGATCAGCCCGGTCATGCCGACATCGTAGGGGTTGTCCCATTCGACATATTCCTTGCCGCGCAGCGCATGCACCATTGGCGCCTTGAGCCGCTCGCCGAGCGCCAACAGCTCGCCATGCGCACCAGCACAGCCCGAGCCGCACAGGATGGTGACCTTCCCCTCGCCGTTCAGCAGCGCCGAGAGCCGGTCGAGATCGCTCTTCTCGGGCATCACGACCGGCCGGGGCAGCAGCAGACCGGCAACCTTGGGCGGCGGGGCGGCGGCGGCGCCCTGCAATGCCACGTCGCCTGGGATCACCAGCACCGACACGCCGCGCTTGCCGAGCGCCTCGCGGATCGCTGCCTCGAGCGCACGCGGCATCTGGTCGGCGCCGGAGATCAGCTCACAATAGTGGCTGCACTCTTTGAACAAATTCTGCGGATGGGTTTCCTGGAAGTAACCGGCACCGATTTCGGCCGAAGGGATCTGCGCCGCGATCGCCAGAACCGGCACGCGCGATCGGTGGCAATCGAACAGGCCGTTGATCAGGTGAAGGTTGCCCGGACCGCAGCTCCCGGCGCACACGGCGAGCTCGCCGGTCAGATGCGCTTCGGCGCCCGCCGCGAACGCCGCGACCTCCTCGTGCCGGACATGCACCCACTCGATCTTCCCTTGGCGGCGGAGCGCGTCGGTCAGCCCATTCAGGCTGTCGCCGACAATGCCATAGATGCGGTTGACGCCGGCGGCAGCCAGCGTTTCGGCGAACTGATCAGCGACCGTTTTTGCCATGATCGGACTGTCTCCCTTGGGTCAGAGCAGGACAGGTGCCAGGGAAGGTTAGGACCGATGGCGAATTGGGCCGGTAAATTTAAGTAAATTCGGGCTAATTTGGTGGAGCGTTCCAGGCGAGATGCCGTCGCCCCGCTGGGCGTCGCCGACATCCCGATGCCCGCCACCCCCGAACGCATCTGGCGCGCCCTCCGCGAACATGCAAACGGGTAACCTAGCGTCCGCCAGTCCCCGATGTCCGAGATGCGCAACAGCAGATAGTCGGGACCAGCGGAAGAAGCGTTGATCGATCAGTAGCCTCCGCCATGCCAAGAGCGGACATTAGGACATTGGCCTGCCGGAAAACAGATGACGTCAATCGCATTTGCACAGCTCGAGAGGATCGACACCAGGCCGACGACAATCAGAGTTACGATCATTCGCCTCATGCCCGTCCATGCTCCTGAACCAATGCTGGGGAGGCTATGTGGGCGACGGCGGCTCAATGATCGTGTGGACTTTATCGCCATCGGCCAGATCGACCGGCGGCTGCAGGATGACCTGATCGCCGGCTTTGACGCCCTCGCTGACCTCGACTTCGGTGCCGTAATCGGTCGTGATGGCAATTTTGTGCAAATGGACGATGCCGTTTTCGACCGCCGCGACCTGCATGCCGTCCTGATTGAAGATGATTGCGGAAGCGGGGACGATCAGTGCCGGCGCCGTGCGCGGGATCTTCAGTTCAACCATGCAATAGACCCCCGGCTGTAGTGCGCCCGCTGGATTGGGTATATCGACCTCGGTCAGCAGCGTCCGCGTCCCCGGCTGCAGGGCGTCGGCGATCCGCGCCACTTTCCCGTGGAAGGTGAGGTTGGGCATCGCGGGCACGCGAATGACGGCTTCGATGCCGGGCTTGACGCCAAACGCGTCGTCCTGCGGCACATAGACCCAGACCCGGATCACGCCGCTCTGGGTCATCGAAAACATCGAGGTTCCGCTCGTCGCGTCGGCCGCGATCAGGCTGCCGACATCGATGTTGCGCTGGGTGATCACACCGTCGAACGGAGCCACGACCCTTTGATAGATCTTCTGCTGGTGGTAATAGCTCAGCTGAGCCTGCATTGCCGCGGCATTGTACTGAGTCGCATTTGTCGCGTGCTGCTGGGCCTGTAAAGTGTAGCTATCGACGTCGCCCTGCTGCCGCGTTACCCAACCTTGGTTGACAAGTATCGAGTCGCGTCCCCAGGTAACTTGGTCCAACGAGCGTTGGGCTTGATTCTGGCGCTGGGTGGCCTGAGCTGCTGCACCGCTGTTCTGGTATTGTGCGATCTGGTCCTCGATCTCGGGCGCGGTGATCTCGGCGAGGAGCTGCCCGGCCTTGACGTGATCACCGATGTCGACATACCGCTTCACCACATAGCCGCTGGCGCGTGCGTAGATGTTTGCCTCCTCGAAGCCGAGCGTCGTCGCAGGCAAGATCACATGCAGTCTGCCGAAATGTTGCCCCACGTCCTCGACCCGCACGGTCGGGACAAAGTCGGCCTGCTGCTGGGCGGTATCCGTTACCTGCCGGTGCTGCTGGTAGTGCCGCCATATGCCTATAGCGAGCGCGCCCACAAGAAGGATAATTGCGCCGAACCCCAATAGCCGGCGTCCGATCCGGCCCGGACCCGACGGCCCGCCCGGCGGCGGTTCGGGGGCGTCGCGATCTGGTGCCGGAAGCAGCGGCCGCGGCGGCGGCCCCTTCAGCAGGGCTGGTTGCTCGAGGTCGTTCATTCGGGCACCTCCTCGAAGACGCCGTGGGCCGGTTTGCCGTCATTGCCTCTGCGCAGCATCGCAAACAGGTAGGGCACGACGAGGAGGGTCGTCGGGGTCGCGAACAACAGTCCACCAATGACGGCGCGCGCCAGCACTGCATTTTGCTCCTCTCCCGGGCCGCCGATCGCCATCGGGACCATGCCGACGATCATTGCGGTGGCGGTCATCAGCACCGGCCGAATTCGGGTGTGTCCGGCCGAGATCGCGGCATCGAAGGCCGTGCTGCCCGCGAGCTGCTGCTCGCGCGCGAAGGTGACGAGCAGGATCGAGTTTGCCGACGCGACGCCTACCGCCATGATCGCGCCCATCAGCGAGGGAACGCTGAGGGTCGTATCAGTGATGTAGAGCATCGTGACGATGCCGCAAAAGGTCGCCGGCAACGCCAGGATCACGACAAACGGATCCCCGAAATTCTGGTAATTGACAACCATCAGCAGGTAAACGAACACGGCTGCGAACAGCAACCCGATGGTCATGTCGCGAAAGGCCTGGTTCATGCTGGCGATCTGGCCGGTCACCTGGATAGTGTTGCCGGGGGAAAGGTTTTTCTTGAGATCGGTGGTGACCTTGTCGATGTCGGTCGCGACGCTGCCGAGGTCCCGCCCTTGGGTGCTGGCATAAACCTCGTAGACCGGCTGAATGTTGGCCTGGTTGGCGCTGCCCGGCACCGAATCGCGAGTGAACGTCGCCACATTCTGCAACTCGCCCGGCACCGGCTGCGTCGTCGGCGGCGCGGCTCCGGTGCTGACCGGCGTATTGCCGAGGTCATTGAGCGAGCTGACTTGATACTGGGGCGTCTGCACCGCGATGTAATAGGGAATGCCGTTTGTCGGGTCGGTCCAGAAGTTCGGAGCCACTTGCTCCGACGAGCTCAAGCTGGTGCCGACATTGCTGCCGATGTCGCTCGTGGTGACGCCAAACTGCAGAGCCCGCGCGCGATCGATCTGGACGTAAAAATCCGGTGCATAGACCTCCTGCTGCAGATGGGCGTCGACAATTCCGGGGATGGCGGCGATACGGCGGCGCAGCTCTTGCGCGATCTGCAGGTTTTTGACCCGATCATAGCCGACGGTGCGAACATCGATCGGCGCGGTCAGCCCAAAATTCAGGATTTGCGTCGCCATGTCGGCGGGCTGGAAATAGAACATGTCATCCGGGAAAGCAGCCGGCAGGACCTCGCGCAACCTGCGGACGTAATCCGCGGTCGGGGCGTGGCCGTCATTGAGCGATGCCATGATCACGCCGTCATTGACGGCGATCGTGGTGCCATCGGCAAACGCCCAGTTGTAGGAGCGCGCCGGCACGCCGATATTGTCGACAATCAAATCGAGGTCCTTCTGCGGAATCACCTGACGGATCTTGTCCTCGACCCTCTGGAAGATCTGCTCGGTCGTCTCGATGCGGGTGCCGGGCGGGGCGCGGACATGGAGCTGGATCATCCCGCCATCGATTGCCGGATAGAAATCACGGCCAACAAAAGTGAACATCACGGCGCCAAGCGCGAGAACGAGCACGGCGACGATCGGGACAATAGCCCGGCGGGTCAGCAGCACTGTGAGCAGCCCGACGTAACCCTCGCGCAAATGCTCGAAGCCGCGCTCGAAGGAGGCGTGAAACCGGGTGAAAATTCGCCCGATCCCCCCCTGCCCCGCGAGCGGGGAAGGGGTAGGGAGGGGGCCCGCCGGTCCGCCGTGCTGCTGACCTTTGAGCAGATGGCCGATCGTGATCGGCGTCAGGGTTCGCGACAGGCCGTAAGACGCGAGCATGGCCAAGACGACGGCGAGGCCGAGCGGCGTAAACAGGTACTTCGCTGGTCCTTGGAGAAAAACCACCGAGGTAAAGACGCAGCTGATCGCGAGCGTCGAAACCAAGGTCGGGATCGCGATTTCCGCGGCGCCGTGAAGCGTGGCGCTTGGCAGCGGCATCTTCTCTTCGTCCAGCAAGCGGTAGGTGTTCTCGATCGTGACGGTCGAATCATCGACCAGAATGCCCACCGCGAGCGCCAGTCCGCCCAATGTCATCGTATTGATCGTCTCGCCGAGAAGGTAGAGCACCGCAAGCGAGGTCAGCATCGCCAGCGGGATCGAGATCATCACGACGATCGTCGGCCGCCACGAGCCGAGAAAGAGGAGGATCATCAGCGCCGTAAGCCCCGCGGCGATCGCCCCCTCACGCAGCACGGCAACGACCGAGGAGACGACAAACACCGACTGGTCGAACAGCGCTTTGATCACCATGCCGGGCGGCGCTGCGGCAGCCGCGATGTTCAGCACATGTTTGACCGCATTGACGACCGTCAACGTCGACGCGCTGCCGTTCTTGATGATGCTGAGCAGGACCGAGGGCTTGCCGTCGGCCCGCACGATGTTTTGCTGCACGAGATTGCCGTCGCGCACGTGACCGATGTCGCGGAGGAAGATGGTGGCGCCGTTTGAATAGCTGACCGGGATGTCGTTGAGCGCCTCGATCGTCGGCGGCATCGAATTGGTGCGGACGGTGTAGTCGGTCTTGCCGATCTTCTCGTCGCCGCCGGGCAAGGTCAGGTTCTGCGCGTTGACCGCATTCACGACCTGCAGCGGGGTCAGGCCTTTGGCCAGCAGCTTTGTCGGGTCGATGTCGACCATGATCTGGCGGTATTTGCCGCCAGCGGGCGTGGGCAGGGTGACGCCGTGGATGGGCGCCAGCATTTGCCGCAACCGATAGATGCCGTAGTCGTAGAGCTGCGCCTGGCTCAAGTTATCCGAGCTGAGGGCGATTTGCAGGACCGGCACAGCCGACGCGCTGTACTGCACGACGACCGGCGGCTCGATCCCTGTCGGCATCAATGCGCGGATCGAGTTCGTTGCGGCGACGATCTGCGAGATTGCCAGGTCGAGGTTCACATCCGGCTGGAAATAGATCTTCTGCACCGAGATGCCGTTGACAGTCTCGGCTTCGATGTCCCGGATTCCGTTGACGTTGGAGCTGATCGAGTATTGGCTGTAAGTGGTGACGCGTTGCTCCATCTCAGTGGTGTCGAGGCCGGTGTACTGCCAGATCACCGAGACCACCGGGATGTCGATCTCCGGGAAAATGTCGGTCGGCGTTTCCAGCACCGCCGTCACGCCAAGAAACAGGATCAGCGCCGCCGCCACATAGAAGGTGTGGGGATACTTGAGCGCAAAGCGAACGATTCCCAAGGGCTGCCCCGATCGCGGCTAACGCGGCGTGTAGCCGTTGAGTTCTCTGCCGATCGCCTGCTCCTGGCGGGTTGCACCCGATGGGTTCTGCTGCAGCAGCTCGCGCTGGTCGTTCATCAGGCCGGTGGCGTAATCCTCTCGCATCTGCTCCTGCAGAGGATTGGTGGCCGGCGCGGTCAGCGACATGCTGGGATTAATGGCGGGCAGATGCATCGGGGCCTCGATCGCGCGCTGCTGCGCGTCAACCGGCGTGCTCGCAAGGCACGCCAAGATGCCGATCGCGGCGATCGGAACAGACAAAATCTTCATTGCAGAACCTCCTTGTAGATGTTGCCCTTAAAAGGGCTCGGTGGTGATTGGTTGGAACGATTGTCGATTGCCCGCCGCGCGCCCCCCGGCAGCGTCATGGCTGGAGCCGGCGGGACCGCGCTCGGTTAGCAAACGCAGCCTCTCGCGGCCGCGAAAGACGCGCGACCGCACGGTGCCGAGCGGGACATTGAACGCCGATGCGGCGTCTTCGTAGCGCATGTCCTCGATCCCGATCACCAGAATGAGCGACCGCTGGTCCGCCGGCAGTTGCGCCAGGGCGCGTTCAACGTCGCGGAGCTCGAGCCGCACGTTCTGATCGGGCGGGAACGCTGACGTTTGATAGGATGTCAGCAAATCGATGCTGGCGCGGTGGCGTGCCTCGCGGCGCAGCCGGCTGATATGCTGGTTGTGAAGTATGGTGAACAGCCAGGCCCGCAGATCGGTCCCTGGCTTCCACAAATGGATTTTTCTCAGAGCGGCCGCCAGACAATCCTGGACGAGATCGTCTGCCGCCGCGATGTCGCGGGTCAGAACCCGCGCATAGCGCGTCAGGCGCGGCACCAAGGCTGAAATTTCCTTGTCGGAAGATTGCTCGACCAAATCGGACTTTGACGGATCGCTTCGCATCGAACCAATACGGTCATCGCGTTTCGGATTTGCTTCCAGAACGTCCAAGTCAGCGAGCTGTGTCATCGGTGATGATCCTGCAGTTCGACAGATGTGTGATTCCGAACGCTGGTGTTAATTTGGTTGAGAGCACGTCCCGAACATCGATAACTGCGGTAAATCGCAGTAAATAGTGGTCGTGCGTTGGAGCTGAATTTGGGGGCAATGGGTAGGGAGCCGGTTCCACGAGGTTGGCAAGCAGTAAGAACGGCGGGGGTCAGGGCTCATTTGCGCGGCGAAGTCCTGAAGCGGCGCTCGTCCTCGAGACGGACCGAGCGCACCCTGAGAAGGCCACCATCGGGAAACGTCTCCGCGGATCCGAGCTGCTCTGTGACGACATCGCTATTCCTGGCGTGGCGCCGCCGTGGCGGTTAGCTCGAACGGAAACTGCACCGGAGCGATTGCCGCCAGCTCTGTGGCCCCCTCCCCGCCCCTCCCCCGCCTGCGGGAGAGGGAAGGCTGGGGGCGGACCGCTGCTTTGCCCGGATCAGACGTTGAGACCCGTTCGTCGCGGCAGTCGAGCAGAGCACGCCGGTGAAGCGGTAGCCGCGACCGAATTCGGTGCGGATGACATCGCGGTCGGCGCCCAGCGCTTTGCGCAATGCGGACATCTGAACCTTGAGGTTCTCCTCCGAGACCACGATGCCCGGCCACACCCGGCCGAGGAGCTGCTCTTTTGCGACGAGCAAGCCGTCGGCCTCTATCAGAGCGAGCAGCAGATCGAAGGCGCGCGTGCCAAGCTCGACCGGAACCCCGTCGGCGAGCAGCTGCCGCCGACGCAGCAGCACGCGGAAACGCCCGAATTCGAGAGCCGCATCGGCGGTTGCCGAGTTCGAAGGGCTTGCGTCGAGCGACGGCGGGGTATCGCCCCAGAGCGCGGGCCCTGGTTCTGCATTCGTCTTCATTGCAGCCCATCGCCTCGGGTTGTGGCGCCTTGAAATTTGGCGCGGAACGGTGCGTTCGTTGCGTCGTCGCATCGAGGGCCCCCCAGTAGAAGGGTAAAATGTCGCTACCAAAGCTAAGGGAGCGCGCAAGACCGCGCCATTGCATCTGCGGATGAACGAATGCCGCTTCAGAATCGCTCAGATTAGACTTTGGTTTAAGAACGACCGGGAAGAGTGCGACGCGCCCAAAATGGAGACGCGCCGGCCGGAGTGAACCGCGGTGGTCGACGCAAGCGGCAACCGCCCGGTTGGATCGGCACCGGCTATGCGCTGCCTAATCGCTCCGAGACTTTTCCCCGGTGAGGTTCAGCCTGTCGGCCATCCGGGCCAAGTCAGGCAAGGAAGCCGCCTGCATCTTTCGCATGACCTGGCCACGATGGACTTTGACGGTGATTTCGCTGACGCCGATTTCGTAGGCGATCTGCTTGTTGAGACGGCCGGTCGCGACCAGAGCCATGACCTCGCGCTCGCGGGGGGTGAGGGTTTCGAAGCGCGCCCGCAGCGCGGCCGTAGCTTTCTCGTTCTCCAGCCAGGCGCGGTCGCGCGCAAGGCCGAGTTGGATCGCGTCGAGCAAATCCTGGTCGCGGAAAGGCTTGGTCAGGAATTCGATCGCGCCGCCCTTCATTGCCCTGACCGACATCGGGATGTCGCCGTACCCAGTGATAAAGATGATCGGGAGTTGGATGTTCGCGGCGGCGAGCTCTCGCTGGAAATCGAGGCCGCTACGTCCGGGCAGCCGGACATCGAGCACCAGGCAGGCGGGCCCGGCCGGCCGGCCGGCCTTGAGAAATTCATCTACCGACGCGAGCAGCGTCGCTTGCAGCCCGACCGATCGGAGCAGACCGCCGATCGACTCCCGGATTGCGAAATCGTCGTCGATGACGATGACGGTCGCTGTCGCCTCGGCCATCGTCAGCGCTCGCCGGGGCGGTCGCGATGCCGCCGACGCGCCTTTCCTGCGCCGCGCAGGGCGAAGCGTGGCAAAGCGCGGCCTGGAGGATAGCGATAGCGCGGCACCGGAGCGATCCTTAAGAGGTTGCCTCGCGAGCGGCTACGAATTCCCTTAATATAGGCGCTCGCCCGAGCGACAAGGCACATTTATTAGCCGATCGCGGTGCCACACGCCCAAGCGGCGCCGGCACCTCGTTGCCTGGGATAAAAGTCGGGGCTGCCATGTTGAGCTGGGGACAGCGTAACGATCGAGCCGGAAACGAGATGAGCCTTGAACCGCGCGCATCGCGGAGCGCCGCCTCCGCGCTTCTCCCCTTCGCGACCGCCGCGCTCGCCACCGGCATCTTTATTGCCGAAGCGATCACAGCGACGAAACTCGCGGTCGCCGTATGTTACGTGATCGTGGTGCTGCTGGCGGCCCGTTTCAGCAACGCGCGAGGCATCGTGCTGGTCGGTGCCGGGTGCGCGAGTCTCACCCTGTTGGCCTTCCTCTTGCCGGGTTTCAGCGAGACGGAGGCTGGCGGCATCGGCGTCAAAGCATCGATCGGTGTCGCTGTAATCGGGCTGGCGACCTATCTCATTACCGAGCGCAAGCGCGCCATGGAAACGCTGCGGGAAAGCGAGGAGCAGTGGAGAGAAGTGTTCGAACACAACCCGGTGATGTATTTCATGGTGAGCCCAACCGGGGCAGTGCTGTCGGTGAACGCTTTCGGCGCCACTCAACTCGGCTATACGGCCGACGAGTTGATGGGACAATCGGTGCTGAACGTATTTTTCGAGGAGGACCGAGAGCTCGTCAAAAGCCATGTGGCGACCTGCCTGGGAGACCTCGGCTGTTCGCATAGCTGGGAGATCCGCAAACTCCGCAAGGATGGCACGGTGCTGTGGGTGCGCGAAAATGCCAAGGCCGTGCGGCGGTCGGGAAATGATGCGGTTATCTTGATTGCCTGTGAGGACATCACCGAGCGCAAGCGCAGCGAGCAGCGTGTCGCGGCGGCGTACGCCGTGACGCGCGTTCTGGCCGAGGCCGACTGTCTCGCGGCCGCCGCTCCGCAAATTCTTCGGGCGATCGGCGAAAACCTGGAATGGGACTGGGGCGCTCTGTGGAGTTTCGATCGGGAGCGCGAACTGCAGGGTGCCCCGCTGCGGTGCGCTTGCCTGTGGCACGCGCCGGATATCGAGACCGCGGAATTTGCCACAGTCGGTCGAGAACATACCCTTAGGTTCCACGAAGGCCGGATCGGTCAGGTCTGGCGAAGCGCCAAACCAATCTGGATCGCCGATGCGACGACCGAACCCCATTTCTTGCGCGCTGCGGCGGCGGCGACGGCGGGGCTGCATGGAGGCGTGATTTTCCCGATCCTGCTCGATACGGAAGCGCTCGGGGTCGTCGAGTTCTTCAGCCGCGCGGCTCGGGAACCCGATGCGGAGCAGCTTGCCACATTGTCGGCGATCGGCAGCCAGCTCGGCCAATTCATCAAGCGCAGGCGCGCCGAGGCGGCGTTCCGCGCGAACGAGGAGCGCTGGCGCAGACTGTTCGAGACGTCGGCCGCAGGCATGGCCTTGGCCCGGCTCGACGGCGTCTTTACGGCAGCGAACCCGGCGTTGCAGCGGATGATCGGCCGCGCCGCGGAAGAAATCGTCGGGCATAGCGCCCTCGAACTCAACCACGAGGACGAACGGGCGGCTACCGCGGAGGCTCTGGCGGGGTACGGGAGCGGCTTGCTTACCGAGCGTCAGGTCGAGAAGAAATACCTGAAAAAGGACAGCACCCCGGTGTGGCTGAACATCACGACGACACTGGTGCCGGCAACCGAGACCGCCGCTCCGTTTTTGCAGTCGGTCTACATGGACATCACCGAGCGCGTGCGGTTCGAAGCGGCGTTGCGCGCGAGCGAGGAGCGCTGGCGAGCCATGTTCGAGACGGCCCCGGTCGGCGTTGCAACGCTCGATTTTGAGCACCGAAGATATCTGACGGCGAACGAGAGTTTCCAGCGGATGACCGGCTATACCGAGGACGAGCTGCGCAATCTTACCACGCTGGATGTTACCCACGAGGACGATCGGCAAGCGACGCAAAACCTGATCGACGGCGGCATCGGCACCGCCCGGGTGCTGCAACGAAAGCGTTGCCGACGCAAGAACGGCGAGGTCGTATGGGTCGACATTAATCCATTCTTCGTGCCCACGACGGACAGCACGCCGGCGTTTTTTGGCGCAATCATGGTCGACATCACCGAACGCAAACGGGCGGAGGAGGCCTTGCAGCAGGCTCAGGCCGATCTCGCGCGTCTCAATCGGGTCATGCTGCTGGGCGAGATGACGGCCTCGATCGCGCACGAGGTCAACCAGCCGATTGCCGCGGTCATCACCAATGGCAATGCGGGCTTGCGTTGGCTCGGCGCGCGCCAGCCGGATCTCGACGAAGTCCGACAGGCGCTCGGTCGTATCGTCCGGGACGGCACGCGCGCCGGCGAGGTGATCGGCCGCATTCGCGCGCTCGCAACGAAAGCGCCGCCGCGCCGCGAATCCTTGGACATCAACCAGGTCATTTCCGAAGTCATCGCTCTGACCGAGGCCGAGACGCAGCGCAATGCCGCCCGGCTGCAGAGCCGGCTCGCGAACGCCCTGCCTGTCGTCTCGGCAGATCGGGTCCAGCTGCAGCAAGTAATGATCAATCTGATCATCAACGCCATCGAAGCGATGGCTGGTGCCGGCGATGGGCCGCGCGAGCTGACGATCGTCTCCAGCACAGACGATGCGAACGACGTCGTCGTCGAAGTGCAGGACACCGGTCCGGGGCTCGATTCGGAGAAGCTCGACCGCTTGTTCCAGTCCTTCTACACGACCAAGCCCGACGGGATCGGCATGGGCCTCGCGATCAGCCGCTCGATCGCCGAGGCCCATGGCGGGCTGCTATCGGCAGCGCCGAACCAGCCCCGCGGCGCCGTGTTTCGATTGTCGCTGCCAGTCGAAGGGACGCTCTCGGGCAGCCCGGAACGGTTGCGCCTCTAGCCGCCGGCGGCGCCTTGCTGACCTGCTGAGTGTCAGGACGAGCTTCCGAAGGTGTCCCCATCCTATACTCAAGTATAATCGCGATAAGCCGTTCAGCGGGCCGATCGTTCCTTTGAGCGGCTGGAACCGACGCTGGTGCAATAGCGGAAGCCCATGCGGCACAATTATTTCCGATCGGATCAGGGACCGAAATTGCCACGGAAGCCCTGATAGCGATCGACGATCACCCGGTGCGAGAGGCTCTGACAAGTCTTGTCAGGTCTGGGCTATGTCGCAATCGCGTTCGAATGCGCCGAGGAACTTCTGAAATCCGGGCGCTGCCGCCGCGTGTCCTGCGTGGTTGCGGACGTGCAGCTGCCGGGGATGAGGGAACTCGAGCTGCATCAGCGCCTGTTGGCTTGCGCAAAGCCCATTCCAACCATTTTGATCACGGCGTATATTGGCGACAGCGTTCGCGAGCGCGCGCTGGCTGCCGGGGTAATTGGTTACCTGAGCAAGCCCTTTGAGGAGGATGATCGGCTCGCTTGCATCCGCCCGGCGCTGACACCCGCGCGTGGCGGCGGGAGGTGAGATATGGCAACGAACGGCGGTTCGGTGCTTTGTGCCGGGGCCATGCTCGGCCAGCACCGTCATATTTGCGCTTTCTTCAACGACCTTGACGAGCAGCACAGGGTGCTTCGCTCGTTCATCAAAGAGGGCTTCGACCGGGGAGACAAGGCCTTCCACATTGTCGATCCTGAGCTGCAGGGAGAACATCTGAAGCGGCTCGCCGAAGCCGGCATCGACGTAAAGCAGGCGATGGGGACCGGCCAGCTCGAGCTGCGGCGCTGGCAGGACGCTTACCTGCGCGACGATCGCTTTGATCAGGACGCGATGCTGGGCTTGCTCGAAGAGGTGCTCCAATCGGGGTCGGCGGCCGGTTATCCGCTCACCCGGTTCGTGTCGCGTGTGGAAGCGGCGCTGGTCGACAAGGCAGGCGTAGATAGCTGGTTGGAATACGAGACACGCGTCAATTACGTGGTTCCCAAATACGACGATCCCGTTATCTGCACCTATGATCTGTCTAAGTTCAGTGCCGGCGTGGTGATGGACATGATGCGGACACACCCGGCCGTGATCATCGGAGAGGTGCTCCAGGAGAATCCGTTCTTCGTTCCTCCTGATCAGTTCCTGCTCGAAATCCGGGAGCGACGCCGGTCCGCAAGAGCGCGCTGATCACCAGCAATGCCGACGGGTCCCGAAGCTGACGCCCTGCGGCTGCGCACAGCAGTCAGAGACCTCGTGGCACTGTCCACCATCCCGGCGGCATGGGTCGGGCGAGAGCCGGCCGCCATTGTCGCCGGGCTCGCCGACGTGGTGGTCAATTCATTGCGCCTCGACTTCGCTTTTGTGCGTTTATGCGACCCCAACGGGGGCGCCGCGGTCGAAATCGCACGCGGAAGCGCCTGTGACGCATTTCCCGAATGGCTGCAGCATTATCTTGCCAACGGCCGCTTGTCGCATCGGGAAATCGTTCGCGACATTGGAACTGGCGCGCAGCGCTGTTGTGGGATCGTGATCCCAGTCGGCGTCGCTGCCGAAGGTGGTCTGGTTGCGGCGGCATGCAGTCACCACGACTTTCCGACCGAGATCGATCAGCTGCTGCTCTCGGTGGCCGCGAATCATGCCGCAACCGCATTTCGAATGGCCCGCATCCTCGACGATCACCGGCGTGCCGAGGAAGCACTGCGCGAAAGCGAGCAACAACTTCGTGAAGCCCGCGACGAACTCGAGACCAAGGTGGCGGAACGGACCAGCGAGTTGCGACGCAGCGAAGCCTATTTGACTGAAGCACAGAGGCTGAGCCACACCGGCAGCTGGGCAGGTATCCCGCGGACCGGCGAACATACCTACTGGTCCGAAGAAGCGTTCCGCGTTCTGGGTTTCGATCCCGCAGGGGCGCCGCCGCGATTTGAAGAACTGCAGCGGCGCATCCATCCCGACGACCGAGCCAAAACTACAGAACATTTCAAGCGAGCAATCCGCGAAAAGGTAGATTTCGACGTAGGTTATCGAATTGTGCATCCGGGCAGCGAGATCAGAGAGATCCAATCCATCGGCCACCCTGTTTTCGGGCCATGCGGCGATGTGGTCGAATTCGTCGGGACCGTGATAGATGTGACCGAACGCAGACGGGCGGAGGAAGAACGGCAGGCGCTCGCGCACGCCAATCGCATCACCACCATGGGGCAGCTGACGGCCTCGATCGCCCATGAGGTCAGTCAGCCGATCGCAGCGGTCATCGCGAACGCCAATGCGGGCTTGCGTTGGCTCGGCGCGCGACGGCCGGATCTCGACGAAGTCCGACAGGCGCTCGGTCGTATCATCCGGGACGGCACTCGCTCCGGAGAGGTCATCGGCCGCATTCGCGCGCTCGTAAAGAAAATGCCGCCGCGTCGCGACCTCTTGGACATCAATCAGGCAATCCGCGAAGTCATCGCTCTGACCCAGACCGAAATGCAGCGCAACAGCGTGAACTTGCAGAGCCGGCTGGCGGACAACCTGCCTCTCGTCTCGGCAGATCGGGTCCAGCTGCAGCAGGTACTTATCAATCTCATCGTCAATGCCATCGAGGCGATGGGCGGTGTCAGTGACCGACCGCGCGAGCTTACGATCGTGTCCGGCATGGATACGAACGATATGTTCGTCGAAGTGCGGGACACCGGTCCGGGGCTCGATCCGGAGATGCTCGACCGACTTTTCCAGTCCTTCTACACGACCAAGGCCGACGGGATCGGCATGGGACTGGCGATCAGCCGCTCGATCGTCGAAGCGCATGGCGGGCGGTTGTCGGCAGCACCGAACCGTCCCCGCGGCGCCGCCTTTCGATTGACCCTGCCGGTCGACGAGGCGCCGTCGGGCAGCCCGGAACGGTCGGTCCTCTAGCCGGCCGCGGCGCGTCACGGAGCCGCTGCGCCGCAACAAGATTCCCAAGGTGTACTCAACTTATGCTCAAGTATAATCATTATAACCCTTTCCGCTGGCCGATGTTTCCTTTAAAGCGGCCAGAACCGACGCGAGTGCAATGGCGAAAGCTCGGGCGGCACGCTATTTCTGGTTCGAGTTAAGGATCGAAATTGCCCCGAAAAGCCCTCATAGCGATCGTCGACGACGATTGCTCGGTGCGAGAGGCTCTGACCAGCCTCGTCAGGTCGCTGGGCTATGTCGCAATCGCGTTCGAATGCGCCAAGGATCTTCTCAAATCCGAGCGCGGCCGCCGTGTGTCCTGCGTAATTGCGGACATGCAGATGCCGGGGATGACCGGGCTCGAGCTGCATCAGCGCCTGTTGGCTTCCGGAAAGCCCATTCCAACCATTTTGATTACTGCGTATCCGGACGAGAGCGTTCGCGATCGCGCGCTGGCTGCCGGGGTGATCGGTTACCTGAGCAAGCCCTTTGAGGAGGATAATTTGCTCGCCTGCATCCGCTCGGCGCTGACGCGCGGGCGTAGCGGCGGAAGGTGAAATACGGGGACGAATGGCGGACCGTGCTTTGCGGCGGGGCCGTGCTCGGCCAGCACCGTCATATTGCGCTTTCTTCAACGACCTCGACGTGCGGCATAGACGTCGAGCAAGCCCCTTATCGCGTCCTGATCAAAGCAATCGTCGCGCAGGTAAGCGTCTTGGCAGCGCCGCAGCTCGAGGAGGTGCTCCAACCGGGGCCGGCTTCCGGTTGTCCGCTCGCCCGGTTCGCGTCGCGTGTGGAGACGGCGCTGGTCGACAAAGCGGGTGTAGGTGCGGACGGCGGGACTCGAACCCGCACCCCCTTTCAGGGAGCAGATTTTCGTACCACTTCGGCTTTCGCCGCCGCCCGCAACAGGGCGTTCGTGGTCTGGACTATCCCTTCGCCGTAGCTCGATGGCCGTAGGCGCCGCCCGTCTAGTCTCTACACCTTCCCTTGAAGGGATTGGCTCGGGATTGGCTTAGGTGACCCCTTAGCTTTCCCCGATTTTGAGCGGTTCTGCTCCACGGGTTTCCCCGCAGGCACTCCAACTGAAGTCTGCTGCGTCTACCGATTTCGCCACGTCCGCGTTTGGTGTTGTCTCTTCCTCGTGCCATAGCGCGCTCGCGTCCGGCGCGCGAAATGCAGGCGCTGACAACCTGGCGGCTCCCAGTGGTCTGAACCATACAGATGGATCCCACTCCCTTTCCTCGTCGCCCCCGCGAAAGCGCGGGTCCAAATGCCAGGGCGGTGCTTGCGCCCCCCTGGGTGCCCGCTTTCGCGGGCATGACGAGAAAGAGGGATGGGTACCAAACCTCAAATTCGTACCACTAGTTGGCGCCCAGCGCTTGCGCGCATGCCATCGACGCGTCTGCCCGGCCTTTTCCTAAGCCCCTATTTTACCCTGAATTTAGCTTACTCCGGCGGGACGCCGCGGGCTAGAGATTAGTCTGCCGCGGCTACCGTTTCGCCATGTCGGCGTCGCCGGGTCCGCCTTGCGGCGTCCGCTCGGGGGCCGACGCCTAGCTGTGACTGCTACGCAGGTTGTTCATCCGGGACGGACCTGGAAAGCTGCTGGTTGCCCACCGACAGCAAGCCCGGCCGGAGCCCCAGATGAACATCCACCAGAATGCGCGGTTGACGCCGCAGGGTCAACTCTTGTTGGTTCAACGCATCAGGCAGCAGGATTGGAGTGTGGCGCAGGCGGCCCAGGCCGCCGGCTTGTCGACACGCCAAGCCTATCGCTGGTGCTCTCGCCACCGATCCGGCGGCGAGGCGTCGCTCCATGACCGCAGCTCGGCGCCACAGCGCTGTCCGAAGCGGACCCCCGCGGCGCGGGTCGCGGAGATCGAGCAACTGCGGCGACGGCGCTTGACCGGCCCGGCCATCGCCCGCCAGCTCGGCACGCCGGCCTCGACCGTGGGCAAGGTGCTGCGCCGCCTCGGGCTCGGCCGCCTGTCGGCGCTGGAGCCCAAATCGCCGGCGCTGCGCTACGAGCGCCAGCGGCCGGACGAGCTGATCCATATCGATGTCAAAAAGCTCGGCCGCATCGAGGCGGTCGGACACCGGATCACCGCTGATCGCCGCGACAGCACACGCGGCGCCGGCTGGGAATACGTGCACGTCTGCATCGACGACGCCTCGCGGCTGGCCTACAGCGAAATGCTGCCCGACGAGAAGAAGGAGAGTGCCGTGCCGTTTCTGGAACGCGCCCTCGCCTGGTTCGCCGGCCACGGCGTCAGTGTCGAGCGGGTGATGACCGACAACGGCTCGGCCTATCGCAGCCAGCGCTGGCGGCAAGCCTGCGGCACACTCGGGCTGCGCCACATTCGAACCAAGCCCTCTACGCCGCGCACCAACGGCAAGGCCGAGCGGTTCATCCAGACCAGCCTGCGCGAGTGGGCCTATGCCCAGGCCTACGCCTCCTCGCAGCGGCGCCGCGAAGCCCTCGCCGAGTGGCTCGGGCGCTACAATACCGTGCGGCCGCACACCGCGCTGGCCAACCAGCCGCCCGTCGCCCGCCTCGGCCAAACCCGGTTTCTTGGTTCGACCAAAGCGGCCGTTCCTGCGTCCCGACCTGGCTCGCCCGACGACCGCAGCGCCGGGCCGGGGCAAGGATCGCCAAAGGCGACCGGCAACCGCCGGCGCGAAGCGTCCTTGCGGCGGACCGACGCTGCGGTCACGCTCACCCCAGGAGGGACACATGCTTGATCCCGTGAACAACGTTCGTGACAACGACGCCTAGCCCTCTCCGAGCCCCTCCTGCGGGTCGCCCCCCAAGCCCTCGATCAGCGCCTTCAGCTCGTCGGTCGCGGCGGCGAGGCGGGTGCGATCGGTGCCGCGCAGGACCAAGGTGACGCCGAAATCGCCGCGCCGGAAATAAGGGTAGGACCCGATTTCGACATCGGGCCAGCGATCCTGCAAGGCCGACAGGTCCTTGGCCAGGGCACCCTCGCCGAGATGGCAGCTGAGGCTGCGGCTCAGCATCTTTTCGCCGCCCGCGAGGCGGTGCTTCAGCATCTCGAAGATGCCCTGCATGATGCTGGGCACCCCCGGCAGGACGAACACATTGCCGATCTGGAACCCGGGCGCGCGCGAGATCGGGTTGGGCAGCAGCACCGCACCCTGCGGCACCATCGCCATGCGCAGCCGCGCCTCGTTCAGGTGCCCCGCCGGGTAATGGGTTTCGAGCAGGCGCCGGGCATCAGGATGAACAATCAGCTTCACCCCAAAAGCGTCAGCCATGCATTGCGCGGTGATGTCGTCGTGCGTCGGGCCGATCCCGCCGGTGGTGAACACGTGGTCGAACCGGCGCCGCACGTCGTTGACCGTGGCCACGATCACCTCGGCGATGTCGGGAATGACCCGTGCCTCGCGCAGCCGGATGCCGGCGTCGTTGAGCCCGCGGGCGAGAAAGCCGAGGTTCTCGTCCTGGGTGCGGCCCGACAGGATTTCGTTGCCGATGATCAGGACGCAGGCGGTGACGATCCGGGGCTCGGCCCGCACGCCGCCGGGATCGGGATTGCTGTTGGTCATTCGTACTCGGCCTTGCGTTGATCGGTGCTGTCGGCGGCTGTCGCTCGTCCCTTCATAGGGAAATGCACGGCGTGGCACAATCACAGGCTCGGCGACGAGGTTGTCCCGCGGCGGGCGAGCCCCCAAGTTTCAATGATCTTCAGCAGAGGTGCGGCGCGACCGCTGACCGACGATGCAGAGCACACCCGGATTACGGCGGGAGACGGCGCCTGCCCTCCCCCGAAGCAGCGAGGAGGCGGTCCGCGACGGCAGGATCAAGATTCACGGTCCCGAGGCGTTCGAGGGCATGCGCCGGGCCGGCAGGCTCGCGGCCGAGACGCTCGATTTCATTGCTCCGCACGTACGCCCGGGGGTCAGCACCGGCGAGCTCGACCGGCTGTGCCACGAATTCACCCTCGACCATGGCGCGATCTCGGCGCCGCTCAACTATCGCGGCTTTCCGAAATCGATCTGCACCTCGATCAACCATGTCGTCTGCCACGGCATTCCCGACGAGCGGCGCCTGATCGAGGGCGCCATCCTGAACATCGACGTGACCCCGATCCTCGACGGCTGGCACGGCGATTCGAGCCGGATGTACTTCGTCGGCGAGCCGATCCCGGTCAAAGCTCGGCGGCTCGTCGAGGTGACCTACGAGGCGATGATGCGCGGCATCGCCGTCGTCCGCCCCGGCGTTCATATCGGCGCGATCGGCGATGCGATCCAGCGCTATGCCGAGAGCCATCGCTTTTCGGTGGTGCGCGATTTCTGCGGCCATGGCGTCGGGCGCATTTTTCACGACGCGCCCTCGATCCTGCATTATGGCCATCCCGATGAGGGGCCGGTCATGCGCGAGGGCATGTTCTTCACCGTCGAGCCGATGATCAATGCCGGCCGCTGGGAAGTGAAAATTCTCGGCGATGGCTGGACGGCGGTGACCAAGGACCGCTCGCTGTCGGCGCAGTTCGAGCACACCGTCGGGGTCACCGCCGCCGGCTACGAGATCTTTACGATCTCGCCCGGCGGTCTGCACCGGCCGCCTTACGCGCTCACCGCTCCGGCAGAAACGTCCGCGACAGCACCTCATCCGGGGTAAACGGACAGGCTTCCGGGAACGCGGTTTCGGCGAGACCGCTTTCTTCGGCCGCATCCTCGCGCGCCTCGGCGTAGGCGACCGGCAGGATCTCCGGGATCGCCGGACGCAGGCTCGGCAATTCGCTCAGCAGCTCCTCGACCTTGCGCCGCTGCTCGCGGATTGCCGCGGACCAGCTTCGCGATTGCCGCTCGGGCTGCAGCTGCCACTTCAAAAGGTAGGCCAGCAGCACAATCAGCCGGCTTTTGATTTCGCGCCGGTCGCTGTGGCCCATGCTCTCGATCTCCTCGGCTATGTTCTCGACGTCGATTGCAGAGAATTCGCCGGCCCGCAGCAGCCGAGCCTGCTCGACGGTCCAGGCGTAAAAGTCTTCTTCGTAGTCAGCTGCGTTGCGGGACATTGCCGATCCTTGCTCACCACTCGCATCAGCGCTCGGGGTGCCGAGCAAACTCCGCGAGCCCGCCGAGGGCACCTCAATACCTGCCCCTCACGTTAGCGCAACCTGATCGGGGCGGCCGAAATTTGCGACAAGCCGCCGGCTGGCGCAGGCCGGATATTCGCCGTAGAAGCCTGCCCCGGCTGTCCCCGGTCGGAGCTTGCCAGATGTATCCTCGCGCCGTAGCCGTCTTCTGTCTCTCGCTGCTGAGCGCGGCCTCGGCGATGGCTCAGGCCCCGCCGCCCGCCGAGGCGCCGCCAGCCCCCGGACCGCCGCCGGCGATCGGCGAGCCGCAGCCCTTGGCGCCGCCGCCCTCGGAGGCCGAGCCTGGCGAGCCGCAATCGGGCCGGGTGTTCTGCGGGCAAAGCATCAACTTTCGGCTGGCCGACCCGTCGAGCGTTCCCGACGACGACCGGCGCTATGTCGGAGTGTGGAGCGACGCGGCGTGGGATGCGCATACCTGTGCGGCGCTGGTTGTCACGGACGTCAAGGCGGACGGCACGGCCTCGATCATCTATATCTACGGGCCGCAGGGATCGAGCTCGCCGGTGCCGGGCGGGGTGCTGCGCGGCACCGGGGTGATCCGCGGCGGCGAACTCAGGTTTCAGAACTCCGACGGCAGCCAATTTGCATTCCGCCCGGGGATCGTCGACATGACGGGGCACCTGATCGACCCGAAAGGCGAGAGTTTCGAGGCAATCTTCAAGCAAACGCCGTAGCGCTCGCCGGGTTTGCGCCGATGGCGGCTCGCCCCTGGGCAGTTGCGCTCGGGCGAGTTGACCTTGGCAGCCCGGATGACCAAATCTCGCCAACGCCGGGGGCGATCTCCGGCCGGCTTGGACGCCGCCGAGGAAGAGGCTTGCCGGGCGGCCCCAGGCGTCGCATCGCATCGGACCTTCGCCACATCGCATGCCTCGATCTATCGCATCCTCGCCGATCAACGAGCTGACAGAACGCAGCCGTGAGATCTTTCGACTGATCGTCGACGGCTATGTCGCCACCGGCGAGCCGATCGGGTCGCGCACCTTGTCGCGGCTCTTGGGCCAGAATTTGTCGTCGGCGACGATCCGCAATGTCATGGCCGATCTCGAAGAGGCGGGGTTGCTGTATGCTCCGCACACCTCGGCCGGGCGGCTGCCGACCGAGGCCGGGCTGCGCCTGTTCGTGCATGGCCTGCTCGAGATCGGTCGGCTCGCCGAGGATGAACGGCGCAGCATCGAAAGCCTGTGCGTCGCGCGCGGCAAGAGCGTGTCGCAGGCGCTCGAAGAGGCGATCACCGCCCTTTCGGGCCTGTCTCATTGCGCCGGGGTGGTGATCGCCCCCAAGCAGGACCGGCCGCTGAAGCATCTCGAGTTTGTTCCTCTCGGGCCCGGGCGCGCGCTCGTCGTGCTGGTCACCGAAGATGGGCTGGTTGAAAACCGGGTGATCGAGGTGCCGCTCGGCCTGCCGCCCGCCGCGCTGGCCGCCGCCGGCAATTACTTGAACGCGCGGCTGATCGGCCGGACCGTCGAGGAGGCGAGCGCCGAGATCCAGGCGGAAATCGATTCGCACCAGGCCCAGCTCGACGAGCTGACCTCGAAACTGGTCGCGGACGGGCTGGCCAGCTGGGCGGGCGAGGACAAGGGCAGCGCCCTGATCGTGCGCGGCCAGGCCAACCTGCTCGACGACGTGACCGCGCTGGCCGACCTCGAACGGCTGCGCACGCTGTTCGAGATGCTGGAAACCCGCGAGACGGTGCTGCGCCTGCTCGACGCCAGCAAGCAGGGCGAAGGCGTGCAGATTTTCATCGGCGCCGAGAGCCGTCTGTTCGGGGTGGCCGGCTGCTCGATGGTGATCGCGCCTTATCAGAACAGCCGCGAGCAGATCGTCGGCGCGATCGGGGTCATCGGACCCACCCGCATCAACTATGCCCGGATCATCCCGATGGTGGATTACACCGCCAAGGTCATCGGGCGCCTTCTCGGATAGGACGAATCATGGACGACCGCAGAGACCATGAGGAGATGGCGGCGGCCTCGGCCGGCGACGCCGCCAACAACAATCTCGAGGACGAGGCCGAAACCTCGCCCGAGGCCCGGCTGGCCGCTCTCGAAGCCGAGCTCGCCGAATACAAGGACCGCCTGCTGCGCGCCCTCGCCGAGACCGAGAACACCCGCCGCCGGGCCCAGCGCGAGCGTGAGGACGCGCTCAAATACGCGATCACCGGGTTTGCCAAGGACCTCCTGTCGGCGTCCGATAATCTGCGCCGCGCGCTCGATAGCCTGCCGGAGTCGGAAGCCAGGGACGAGCGCACCCGCAGTCTGCTCGCCGGGGTGGCGGCGACCGAGCGTGAGCTGTTGTCGGTGTTCGAGCGCCACGGCATCCGCCGCATCGATCCGCAGGCCGAGCCCTTCGACCACAATTTCCATCAGGCGATCTTCGAGGCCGAGCGGCGTGGACCAGCCGGCCGGCACCATCGTCGAGGTGCTGCAGCCCGGTTACCTGCTGCACGAGCGCCTGCTGCGGCCAGCCATGGTCGGAGTCGCCAAGGGCGGCCCGAAGCCGGCCGAACCGTTGTAGCGGCCGCCGCGCCCCCATATATAACCCGGTAAAGTGAGGGGATGACTGAACGATCACTTCCCGGGGGATCGGGACGGTGCTTCGCAGGCCGCCCGGTCCTGCTTTTGAAATGAGGTGTCCATGAGCAAAGTCATCGGTATCGATCTCGGCACGACCAATTCCTGCGTCGCCGTGATGGAAGGCAAGAACGCCAAGGTGATCGAGAACAGCGAGGGCATGCGCACGACGCCCTCGATGGTGGCGTTTACCGAATCGGGCGAACGCCTGGTCGGCCAGGCGGCGAAACGCCAGGCGGTGACCAACCCCGAAAACACGTTTTTCGCAATCAAGCGGCTGATCGGCCGGCGCTTCACCGACCCGATGGTCAAAAAGGACGTTGATCTCGTCCCGTACAAGATCGTTGCTGGCGACAATGGCGACGCCTGGGTCGAGAGCCGCGGCAAGAAATACGCGCCCTCGCAGATCAGCGCCTTCATCCTGCAGAAGATGAAGGAGACGGCCGAGACCTATCTCGGCGAGACGGTGACGCAAGGCGGTCATCACCGTTCCGGCCTATTTCAACGACAGCCAGCGCCAGGCGACCAAGGATGCCGGCAAGATCGCCGGGCTCGAGGTGCTGCGCATCATCAACGAGCCGACCGCGGCGGCGCTCGCCTACGGCATGGAGCGCAAGGGCAGCGGCACGATCGCGGTCTATGATCTGGGCGGCGGCACCTTCGACATCTCGGTGCTCGAGATCGGCGACGGCGTCTTTGAGGTCAAGTCGACCAACGGCGACACCTTTCTCGGCGGCGAAGACTTCGACAAGAACATCATCGACTATCTCGCCGACGAGTTCAAAAAGGAGCAGGGGATCGACCTGCGCAACGACCGCCTCGCCCTTCAGCGTTTGAAGGAGGCGGCGGAGAAGGCCAAGATCGAGCTTCAGCTCGTCGATGCAGACCGACGTCAACCTGCCGTTCATCACCGCCGACCAGCACGGGCCCAAGCACCTCAACATCAAATTGACGCGCGCGAAGCTCGAAGCCTGGTCGACGATCTGATCCAGCGGACCATCGGGCCGTGCCGCAATGCGTTGAAGGATGCGGGGCTCAAGGCCTCCGAGATCAACGAGGTGATCCTGGTCGGCGGCATGACCCGCATGCCCAAGGTCGCCGAGACGGTCAAGCAGTTCTTCGGCAAGGAGCCCAATCGCAGCGTCAACCCGGACGAGGTCGTGGCCATCGGCGCGGCGATCCAGGCCGGCGTGCTGCAGGGCGAGGTCAAGGATGTCCTGCTGCTCGACGTGACGCCATTGTCGCTCGGCATCGAGACCCTGGGCGGCGTCTTCACCCGGCTGATCGACCGCAACACGACGATCCCGACCAAGAAGAGCCAGATCTTCTCGACCGCCGAGGACAACCAGACCGCGGTCACGATCCGCGTCTTCCAGGGCGAGCGCGAGATGGCGGCGGACAACAAATTGCTCGGGCCAGTTCGATCTGGTCGGCATCCCCTCCGCGCCGCGCGGCATGCCGCAGGTCGAGGTCACCTTCGACATCGACGCCAACGGCATCGTGCAGGTCTCGGCCAAGGACAAGGCGACCGGCAAGGAGCAGCAGATCCGTATCCAAGCGTCGGGCGGGCTCAGCGAGAGCGACATCGACAAGATGGTCAAGGATGCCGAGGCGCATGCCGAGGAGGACAAGCGGCGCCGCGAGCTGGTCGAGGCCAAGAACAACGCCGACGCGCTGATCCATACGACCGAGCGCACCTTGAGCGAGAGCGGCGACAAGGTCCCACAGGGCGACCGTGAGGCCGTGGAGCAGGGGATCCAGGCGTTGAAGGCAACGCTCGGCGGCGAGGATGCCGGCCAGATCAAGGCCAAGACCGAGGCCCTGGCCCAGGCTTCGATGAAAATCGGCGAGGCGCTGTACAAGGCCCAGCAGGAGCAGCAGGCGGGACCGGGAGAAGGCGGCCCTGGCGGCGCCGGCGGCCCAGGAGGGGGCGGTGCGCATGGCGGCCCCGGAGGCGCTGGCGGCAACGACAAGGTCGTCGACGCCGATTTCGAGGAGGTCGACGACCAGAAGAAGCGCGGCTCGGCGTAACCGGCGCGCGCCTCAGATGCAGATCGGATGCGAGCACCCCGGCGGCTTCCCGCCGGGGTGATTCGCGGCGGCAAACCCTCCTCCCAGAGAACGCCCGTCGATCATGGCCAAGCAAGATTTTTACGACGTCCTCGGCGTCGCCAAATCGGCGAGCGCCGACGACCTCAAGAAAGCCTATCGCAAGCTCGCGATGCAATATCACCCGGACCGCAACTCGGGTGACAAGAGCGCCGAGCAGAAGTTCAAGGACGTCAGCGAAGCTTACGATATCCTCAAGGACGATCAAAAGCGCGCCGCCTATGACCGTTTCGGCCATGCCGCCTTCGAGCAGGGCGGCGGACGCGGGCCCGGCGATTTCGGCTTCTCGGGCGGGTTTGCCGACATCTTCGACGAGATGTTCGGCGAGTTCATGGGCGGCCGGCGCGGCCAGGCCGGGCCGAGCCGCGGCAGCGATCTGCGCTACAACCTCGAAATCGCGCTCGAGGAGAGCTTTCGCGGCAAGCAGACGACGATCCGCGTCCCCAATCTCGTCGCCTGCGACCAATGCAACGGCAGCGGCGCCGAGGCCGGCTCCAAGCCGGTCGCCTGCCCGACCTGTCACGGCCGCGGTCGGGTGCGCGCGCAGCAGGGTTTTTTTTCGGTCGAGCGCACCTGCCCTGGCTGCCAGGGCGCTGGACGGGTCATCGAGAAGCCGTGCAAGGGCTGCGGCGGCCAAGGCCGGGTGCGGCGCGAGAAAACCCTGTCGGTCAACATCCCGCCCGGGGTCGAGGACGGCGTCCGCATCCGCCTCGCCGGCGAAGGCGAGGTCGGAGTGCGCGGCGCGCGCAC
Organism: uncultured Alphaproteobacteria bacterium; assembly: GCA_963703665.1. Lineage (GTDB taxonomy): Bacteria > Pseudomonadota > Alphaproteobacteria > ATCC43930 > CGMCC-115725 > AP-15. The sequence continues at coordinate 1,064,950 of CAVPFB010000004.1, forward strand.
CGGGCGATCTCTATATTTTCATCAGCGTGGCGCCGCATCGGATCTTCCAGCGCGACGGCGCCAACATCTATTGCCGGGTGCCGATCCCGATCACGACGGCGGCCCTCGGCGGCGCGATCGAGGTGCCGACCGTCGACGGCAGCCGCGCCCGGGTCACGGTGCCGCCCGGAACCCAGTCGGGCCACCAGTTCCGCCTGAAAGCAAAAGGGATGACCGTGTTGCGCTCGGCCGCGCGCGGCGACATGTTCATCGAGGCCACTGTCGAAACCCCGGTCAACCTGACAAAGCGCCAGCAGGAATTGCTGCTCGAATTCGAGAAAGAAGGTGAAAACGCCCGCACCCACCCCGAAAGCGAAGGCTTTTTCGCCCGGGTCAAGGAATTCTTCGAGGATTTAAGAGAGTAGCTGGCCGCACCCTGGTCCCCGTGGCCGGGCTTGTCCCGGCCACCGCGCGTGGAAGATCCTCTCGATCCACCGTGAGAATCCCGCTGGGAGCGCAGATACCGCCAGCGACCCGGTTTCATCCGTGAGATTTCGGTTGGGGATCGTATTTGTGAGCTATTGCGCGATCGCGGGCTCGCGTTGCGCCAGCGCTGGGGCGAGATTGCCGCGGGCCAATACGGCTTCGAGGGTGGTGCGGATCTCGGCGAGCTTGGCCGGGTGCTCGACCTTATGCCCGAACAGGTTCTTTACATAGAAGACGTCGACGACCTTTTCGCCGTAGGTGGAGATCTTGGCGCTCGACACCTGGAGGCTGAGCCGGGTCAACTCGCGGGTCACCTCGAACAGCAGGCCCGGCCGGTCGCGGCCGTTGACCTCGATCACGGTATGCGAGGCGCTGGCGTTGTTGTCGACGAGCACGCGCGGCGCCACGGTGAAGACCCGGGTGCGGCTCGGGAAAGCCGGTGGCCGGGCGAACTCGCGGTGCGGCTTCAGATCGCCGGTCAGCACGTTCTCGAACACGACCGCGAGCCGGGCGAGCTTGTCCGGGCGGTCGAACGGCCGGCCGGCGAGGTCCTGGACCCAGAACGTGTCGAGCGCCATGCCGTTCGACATGGTCAGGATCTGGCGTCGACGATGTTGGCGCCGCTGACCGCGAGCGCCCCGGCGATGCGCGAGAAGAGCCCCGGGGTGATCGGCGGTGTAGAGCGTGATCTCGGTCACCGCGCGCTGCGGATCGACCCGTGTTTCGACGGTCAAGCGGCGCGCCGCTCGCCGCTCGCCTCGCGCATCAGCCGGGCGTGCCGGGCATGGGTCTCCGGGTCGAAGGACAGCCAGTAGAACGGGTAGCCGCTCTTGGCGAACGCGCGCGAACTCGGCGTCGCTGAAATCGGGCAGCAGCTCCCGCGCCGCATCCAGTGCCGCTGCGACCCGCGAATCGCTGTGCTTCGACCGTGAGCCCGCCAGACATCATCTCGGTGGCGCGCTGATAGAGATCGCGCAGCAGCGCCGCCTTCCAGCCGTTCCACACCTGGGCCCGACCGCGCGAATGTCGGCGACGGTCAGGATCAGCAGCAGCTTCAGCCGCTCGGGCGACTGCACACGCTCGACGAAATCGACGGATCGTCTGCGGGTCGTCGATGTCGCGCTTGAAGGCGGTGCTGCTCATCAACAGGTGCCAGCGCACCAGCCAGGCCACCGTCTCGGTCTCCTCGGCCGAGAGCCCGAGCCGCGGCCCGAGCTTCAGGGCGATGCGCTCGCCGAGCACCGAGTGGTCGCCGCCGCGGCCCTTGGCGATATCGTGCAGCAGCACCGCAAGATAGAGCGCGCGGCGCGAGACGATCGTAGCCGCCAGGGCGGTCGCCAGCGGCAATTCGTCCTTGAAGAGCCCGGTTTCGACCTGGTGCAGGATGCCGATGGCGAACAGCGTGTGCTCGTCGACCGTGTAGTGGTGGTACATGTCGTATTGCATCTGCGCCACGACTCGGCCGAAATCCGGGATGAAGCGGCCCAGCACCCCGGCCTCGTTCATCCGCCGCAAAGCCGTCTCCGGATCCTTGGGCGAGGTCAGGATTTCGAGGAACAGGCGGTTCGCCTCCGGGTCCTCGCGCAGCTTCGCATCGATCAGCCGAAGGCATTGGCTGGCTGCGGCGCAGCGCCTTCGGATGAATGTCGAGCCCGCTCTGCTGGGCGACGTGGAACAGGCGCAGCAGCGCGGCGGGGTCGGTCTTGAAAAAGTCGTCCGACGGTATCGTCAGCCGTTCGCCATCGAGCACGAACCCGTCGAGCCCGCGCCGGCCGACGCCCCAGCGCACCCAGGAAAGCCGGCGCTTGCGCTGCTGGTCGGCTTCGAGGATGGCGCAGAAGATCCGGGTCAGGTCGCCGACATCCTTGGCGATCAGAAAATAGTGCTTCATGAAGCGCTCGACCCCGCGACTGCCGGCATGGTCGGTGTAGCCCATGCGCTGCCCGATCTCGCCCTGCAGGTCGAAGGTCAGCCGCTCCTCGGCGCGTCCGGCGAGAAAATGCAGATGGCAGCGCACCGTCCACAGAAAGCTCTGCGCCCGGGCGAAACGCTGCGATTCTTCAGCCGACAGCACACCGAGATCGACGAGTTTGGCGACATCGTCGATGCGATAGATATATTTGGCGAGCCAGAACAAGGTGTGCAGGTCTCTGAGCCCGCCCTTGCCCTCCTTGACATTGGGTTCGAGCTGATAGCGGCTGTCGCCGACGCGGCGATGGCGCTGGTCGCGCTCGGCGAGCTTGGCCTCGACGAACTGCGGCGCGGTGCCGCGTGCGATCTCGCTGTCGAAGCGCTTCTTGAGCTCGCCGAACAGCGCTTCCTCACCCCACAGATAACGCGCCTCGAGCAGGCTGGTGCGGATCGTCAGATCCGATTTCGCCTGGCGCAGGCACTCCTCGACCGAGCGCGTCGCCTGCCCGATCCTGAGCTTGAGGTCCCACAACAGATAGAGCAGCAATTCGACGACCTGCTCGGTGTGGGGGGTCTGCTTGTAGGGCAGCAGGAATAGAAGGTCGATGTCGGAATAGGGCGCCAGCTCGCCGCGCCCATAGCCACCGACCGCGACCAGTGCAAGGCGCTCGCCCGAAGTCGGGTTGGCGAGCGGATAGATCTCGCCCGTGACCACATCGAACAGCGCGCGGATCAGCTGATCGATCAGAAAGCATTGCTCACGCACGACCGCGGTGCCGTCTCCGTTCGTGTCGAACCGGCGGCGGATCTCGGCGCGTCCGGCGGCGAGCGCCGCCTTCAATGGTGCGACCAGCGGCGCGCGGTCGAAGCTCGAGCTCCGGACCGAACGAGCCGCGACCGACAGCTCCTCGGCGAGGGTACGCCGGTCGATAATATCGCGTTGCCGCGTGATGTTCCCCATGGCGCCCCTCCCAGGCCGCGGGTTCAACGCGACCTCGGCGGGCTTTGTTCCATGATCGGCGGGTGACGCTTCCATGCGAGACAGATCGGGACGCAGGCCGAGATTTACCCGTCGCCAATTGCGCAGCGCGGCCATCACAGATGACGCCCGGCGTCGACAGTGATGATCGACCCGGTGGTGTGGGTCAGGTGGGTGATGCTGGCCATCACCGCCAGCGCCACGTCGTGGGCTTCGATCGCGCGCTTCAATGGCGTCGCCGCCGCGGCGTTGGCCATCATCTCCTCGGTGCGGCCGGGGACGAAGCCGGTATGCACCATCCCCGGGGCCACGACGACGACGCGGATCTCGGGGCCGAGCACGCGGGCCAGCGCCATGCTCATCGTGTTGAGCGCGGCCTTCGAGGCGCCGTAGATGATCGAGCTGCCGGTGCCGTGCTGGGCCGCACCCGAGGAGATGTTGACGATCACCCCGTCGCCCGACTGGCGCAGCAGCGGGACAAAGGCGCGGATCGTCGCGAACGGCCCGCGCACATTGGCGGTCAAGCACCGCGTCGATCAGATCATCGTCGAGCGCTTCGAGATCGTGGTGCGGCACCATCCGGGTAAAGCCTGCGGAATTGATCAGGATGTCGGCGCGGCCGAACTCGTCCGCGACCGCAGCCGCCACTTTGCGGATCTGCGCCGTCTCCTCGAGCGGCAGATGCATCGCCTGGTGGCCATTGCCGGGCAACTCGCCGATCAGCGCCGCCGCGCGCTCGACGCCCTTGTTGTAGCCGACGACCACCTGCGCCCCCGCCGCCGCGAGCAGCCGCACGCTCGCCGCCCCGATGCCGCTGCTGCCGCCGGTCACCACCGCGACCTTGCCGGCGAGCGAAGCGGCGTTCTCGATGCTCATGGCGTTGCACTCCGGCGCTGCGAGACAATCTCGGCGAGAAGCGGGTTGAAGCGGTCGGCGGCCTCGTATTGCACCCAATGGCCGGCGCCCTCGATCACCTCGAACCTCGCCTCGGGTTGAAACGAGCGCAGGATTTGGGCGCGCTCGTCGAGATGCGGATAGGCGGTGGCGTCGCGCTCGCCCCAGATGCCGTCGAGCCGCGCGGTGATCAGCGGCAGCGCGCGCGCCAGCGTGTCGGCGCGCGAAAAGCGGCGGCTCCGGACCCGGGCGCGCGGCGCGTTTTGCGATTGGAGATAGACCGCCAGCTCGTCGATTTTGATCGGGTCGGCGATCAGCATGGCGCCGAGATTGTGCCAGTGAACATCGAGCGCCTCTTCGGCCGACGCGCCCTCCGGCACCCGCTTGAGGTCGGTCGGCTGGCGCACGAGGCCGAGGCCGTTCGAGCCGACGACGGTAAAGCCGCGCACCCGGTCGCCGAGCTGAGCCGCGACGTGGCCGCCCAGGACCCCGCCAAACGAAAACCCGGCGAGGTGCAGCGGCTCGCTGCTCGGCAGCACGGCGTCGAGCCCGTCGACGACGATCCGCGCCAGCCCCTCGGCGGTGTGCGGCTCGGGCGGGGTCGCCGACTCGCCGAGCCCGGGCAGGTCGGGGGCGATCACGGCGAACCCGCGCGACAAGGGGAGCACGTTGCGCACCCAATGGGTCCACGAGCCGTAGCCGCCGTGGAGCAGCACCAGCGGCGGGCCGCTGCCCCACACGCGCCAAGCCATATTGCCGTCGCCGCACGGGGTCAGGACGCGCTCCGCCTCGGCCGCGATCCCGGCGACAAATTCCTTGGTTTTTTCGCTGATCTCGGCCACCGATCGCCCCTGAGAGTTGTTTCTCAAAAGCTGATAGCCGGTTTCTTGGCGTAGGCCTAGCCCCGCATCGCAGGCCATCCATCGCGCTGGCGGCGCAGAGCCAAATACAGCGTTCGCCCTCCCCGACCGTGGCGGCGTCACTATATCACGCTGAGTAGGCGTCGCCGGGAGGAGCCAGGCGGGGCCCGTCCCGTTCGGAGCCGACGATGCCGGAACGACAATTGGAAGCGTTGATGTGGGCACAAGCCTGCGAGGCGATGGAACGCGCGGAGCGCCTGCACCGTCAGTTCTTTCATCGCGGCCATGCGACGCCCTATTGGGAGGCGCCATGCGACATCTTCGAGACCGACGACACCCTGACCATCCTGGTCGCCCTGCCCGGGGTCGAGGTCGACGAGATCAAGGTGACCTTGAGCGCCGGCCTGCTGATGGTCAGCGGCGAACGGCCATTGCCGCCCGGGATGGCGCATGGCCGGATTCACCGTCTGGAGATTCCGCATGGCCACTTTCAGCGGCGGATCGAGCTGCCGCCCGCGCGGTTCGAGATATCCGGCCGCCATCTCGCCAATGGCTGCCTGATGGTGCAGCTGCACAAGCTGTGACCGGCGCCTCGCTGCAGCCGTCGAGCTTATTTCCGAGGATTTTCCCGCATGCCTCTCGAAGAACATGAATTGCGCACGGCGGAACCCGCCACGCCCCCACCCTCCGGCGCCATCGAGGCGGCGCTGGCCGGAATCCCGGCGCTTCCGAGCGATGCGCTGATCCTGGTCCCGACCCGCAACCTGGTGCTGTTTCCGGGGACGGTGCTGCCGGTCACATTGGGCCGCCAGCGCTCGGTGGCCGCGGCGCAGGCCGCGATCCGGCTGAACCGGCCGGTCGGGCTGGTCCTGCAGCGCGATCCGGCGACCGACGACCCGATCCCGGTCGATCTGCACCGCATGGGCACCGAGGCCAACATCCTGCGCTACGTGACGAGCCCGGACGGCCAGCACCACGTGATCAGCCAGGGTGAGCGGCGCTTTCGCATCCTCGAATTTCTCGATGGATACCCGTTTCTGGTGGCCAGGATCGAGCGGATCGCCGAATCCGACGCCATCAGCAAGGACATCGAGGCGCGGATGCTCAATCTGCGCAACCAGGCGATCGAGGTGTTGCAGCTGTTGCCGCAGACCCCGGTCGAGCTGGTCAACGCCGTGCAATCGGCGAGCTCTCCGGCCGTGCTCGCCGACATGATCGCCGGGTTTATGGACATCACCCCGGCCGAGAAGCAGGAAATCCTCGAAACCATCGACATCGAGAGCCGGCTCGAACGGGTGTCGGCGATGCTGGCCTACCGCACCGAGGTGCTGCGGCTGTCGCGCCAGATCAGCGAGCAGACCAAAGAGAAGATCGACGACCGCCAGCGCGAGTTCCTGCTGCGCGAGCAGATGAAGACGATCCAGAAGGAGCTCGGCGAGGGCGACGACGCCAAGAGCCAGGAGATCGCCGAGCTCGCCAAAAAGATCGCCGAGGCCAAGATGCCGCCTGAGGTCGACGAGCACGCCAAGCGGGAATTGGCCCGGCTCGAGCGGATGCCCGAGCAGGCCGGCGAATATTCGATGGCGCGCACCTATCTCGAATGGCTGATCGAGCTGCCGTGGTCCGTCGAATCGGGCAAGCCGATCGATATCGCCGAGGCGCGGCGCACTCTCGACGCCGACCATTTCGGGCTGGCCAAGGTCAAGCGGCGCATCCTCGAAAACCTGGCGATACAGCAGCTCAATCCCGAGGGCCGCAGCCCGATCCTGTGCTTCGTCGGGCCGCCCGGCGTCGGCAAGACCTCGCTCGGGCAGAGCATCGCCCGCGCCACCGGGCGGAAATTCGTTCGCGTCAGCCTCGGCGGGACCCACGACGAAGCCGAAATCCGCGGCCACAGGCGGACCTATATCGGGGCCTTGCCGGGCAACATCATCCAGGGCATCCGCCGGGCCGGCGCGCGCGACTGCGTGATGATGCTGGACGAAATCGACAAGCTCGGCCGCGGCATCCAGGGCGATCCGGCCTCGGCATTGCTCGAAGTCCTCGACCCCGAGCAGAACGCGACCTTTCGCGACAACTACCTGGGGGTGCCGTTCGACCTGTCGCGGGTCATGTTCATCACCACCGCGAACGTCCTCGACACCGTCCCAGGACCATTGCGCGACCGGATGGAGGTGATTGACCTTCCCGGCTATGTCGAGGACGAAAAATTCGAGATCGCGCGGCGCTACCTGGTCGCGCGCCAGCTCAAGGCGAACGGGTTGACCGCCGAGCAGGCCGAGATCAGCGACGACGCCATCCGCGCGATCATCCGCGACTACACGCGCGAAGCGGGCGTGCGCCAGCTCGAACGCGAGATCGGCGCCGCCTTGCGCAGCGCCGCGATGCGAGTCGCCGAAGGCACCGCGCAGCACGTCAAGATCGAGCCGGACGATCTCGCCGAAAGCCTCGGGCCGCCGCGCTTCGAGGGCGAGGTGGCGATGCGCACCAGCGTTCCCGGCGTCGCCACCGGCCTGGCCTGGACCCCGGTCGGCGGCGACATCCTGTTCATCGAGGCGGCGCGCAGTCCCGGCAACGGCCGGCTGATCCTGACCGGCCAATTGGGCGAGGTCATGCGCGAGAGCGCGCAGGCGGCATTGACCCTGGTCAAGGCGCGGGCGGCCTCGCTCGGCCTCGATGCGGCGATGTTCGAGAAGAGCGACATCCATATCCACGTCCCCGCCGGCGCCATCCCCAAGGACGGCCCGAGCGCGGGGGTGGCGATGTACACGGCCCTCGTCTCGCTGTTGACCGAGCATACGGTGCGCAGCGACACGGCGATGACCGGCGAGATCAGCCTGCGCGGGCTGGTATTGCCGGTCGGCGGGATCAAGGAAAAGGTCGTCGCCGCGGCCCGCGCCGGGCTCGCGACCGTGATCCTGCCGGCGCGCAACCGCAAGGATTACGACGACATCCCGGAGAGCGCGCGCAACAGCCTGCGCTTTCTGTGGGCCGAGCGGGCCGAGCAGGTGACCGAAGCCGCCCTCGAACCCGATTCAGGCACGCCGGCCCGCGCCGCGCAGTGAGCGCTATCGGACCGGGGCCCCACCCGCGTTCGATCCGACGGAAATCGCTCAGCCGCGGTGTCGGCGGCGGCGAGCAAGCCCGGCTCGAGCGCCGGGTCGCTGCCGGCAGGCGAATCGCATTCGCCGCCACCACCGCTGCGAATAGCGAAGGGCGGTAGCGCGGTTCCCGAATGACGGGTGCAACTTCAAAAAAACAGCAAGAACTCCGGCTCATCCGACAGATTGTTAACATATACGGACGCCTGCGAGGGGTCGGTCAGCAAATATTGATTTACTGACCCGCTCTTGCGGCTCGCCACGTAGATGTGTGACCCACAAATGGCAAGCCCCGCTGTATGATCGATCTTCGGCCCTGTCGAGCTCGTGATAAATTCAACGGGCGTGCCACCGCTCTGCGTGTCGTAGCGATAAACCGTATTTTGCGCTTCGCTACCGATGTATAGATACTTCGTCCCGTCGTACAGCAGGTGGACCGGCTGGTCGATAGACAGCAAATTTTTTTGATTGCCACTGGAGTCAAAGATCCACACCGTACCTGAATATCTGGAGTTGCCTTCGTCGGCGGCATACCAGTAAGTACCGTCGGTGGCGATTCCGCGCAGAGTGATGAACCCGTCGGCAAAAACGCCTTTGTATTTCCCCGGATTGTTCTTTGCAGGGCCTTCGTAATAAGTTATGGCACTCGAGTTCTGCCCGGAAAGCATATCCTGATTTGAGACGTAAAGGTCGCCATTTGGGACTAATACCGCACAGAACGGATGCGCCAGCCCGTCCGATGCGCCGGCGGCAAACGAGCCGGCAAAGGTATACGGATTTCCCGCACTGGCCGGAGGCGAAAAGGTCAGGATATTGCTGAAATCTTTGTATGCGTTCACCACGTACAGAAGATTGTCGGCCGCGAAAAAACCTCGCAACTCGCAGAGCGACGGCAGCGATCCTGACGCGTTTGGAGCCAAGAGGGGCACCAACGGACCCGCCGTTGTCGCCACGAGGATGTTGTTTATGGAGCTTGCACTTGAGCCGCCATGAAAGGATATGGATAGAGTAGTCATTCGGTGCAGCCTCCTTGCTTATCGAGCTCGCAAATCAATACTTGATCAAATCAGAGGGCGTCTCGATTACGATGTCGGTTGCCGGGTGATTTGTCGGGGGGTCAGAATCGCAGCCGCCAATGCCAAGGGACGCGCCCTCACCGCATAATTCGGCAACGGATTGGTCTCCCGAAGGGCCGACCAATTCGGCTCTCACGAGGCTGCGGCAGCTGCCGCCGCCACGGTGGCCACGGTGATGGCCTGTCCCCCCGATATGCCCGACATCGCGTTTGCGGATACGGACTGAAAGGTGAATGCCGAAGCAATGACAAGCTCCGATGTCAGCGTGAGTGAGTTGGTGGGGCTTTGCCCCTCCGCATAACGGAGGTAAAACCCGGAGGATTTGACTTGGATGTAAAATGCCGAACTACCCTCCACTACCGGCACAGTCCTCCATTTCTCGCTGTCGGACGAGTCCCAAAAATCCGTCACCACCAGACCAGACCCGGCTGAAATCACCAGCCCCGAAGCCTGATTGAGGATCATGCTGTAACCGATGTCGTCGCCTCCCAGCGCGACCCATAGAAAGATCTGCGCAGGGGTTGAGTTCGAGCCCCAAATTACGACCCTCGTGCCGGCAGATTTCGAGCTGTTATAAACATCAACAGCCAAACCGTTGTTCGCTGCCAGCAGCACTTGTGTCGCCGCGTTAGCCTGGACGATGTGCCACTGCTGTGCGCCGCTCGTATTCTGGAGCGACTGCACCAATTGTGACGTCGCTTGCGACAGCGGCGGCGAAACCGTCAAAAACTGGCCACTAAACACATTCTGGAACGCAACGCTGACTTCGTCAATTTGGACGAGCCGCCATTGCTAACTCGTGGAGCCCGGACTATAGGTGTTCTGGAATACCGGCGTGTTATACGCGGTGGGGCCCTCGTTCCCAACGTCAAGGACGAGCCCCTGAGCGCAGTTGGGGTAGATTACAAAGATGCCTTCGGCAACCGGTTGTACGCTGAAAGTTTGATTGCGCCCGCCGTTCCAGGTGTACTGTTGCATCTGTGTCTGGCGAGAGGTGCTGCCGTGGGGAACGTCGATGACCAATCCGCTGATTGCCGAGACGATCACGCTATTGTACAGATTACTCTGCGCGAACGACATCCATAGAGTCAAGTATTGAGCGGTGAATGTTATCGCGTCGGTTAAAATTGGCGCTATCAAGGGCCTGATCTTATTCTGCTGGGCGGTGGTTAGTCCTGACACCGCATCATACCGATAGGCAACATCCGAAGGACAAATCCCTTTGAAATATCTGTGTTTTGAGTTCATCGCACCGGCGATTATGTACGCGCCGGGATTCGCTGGGAGATTACTGGCTGTGTGCTGCGTGGGCGCTGTGACATTGCTCTGATTCTCCATCACAAACGTTTCGAACGCCGTGTGGTACCCAAGACCTTGTGAGCTGAACCAGCTAAAATTTGCGGAATGCATCGGTTGCATCATGTCGGTAAAGAAGTGAAGCGCCAGCCCGAGATTGTACCCGGCCGCCTCAAGGTTGTCGTTCGTCCAGGCGTCGAGTGACTCGAAGAAAAAAAATTCCCCTACCGTCAACGCCGTGTTCGTAGAAAACCACAAATAGTTTTCGCCGTCGTCTGGGTCGTAGAAATGCCGCACATAGCTGGGCCGTCCAGGGAGAGACGGACCGTTGTAGGGCGACAAAAAGTCCGCGTCATAGAGACCCTGGCAGAGGTTCAGTGGAAACGCGGGGCTGTTCTGATTCTGGAGCCCCGGCTGCACAAGGTTAATAATCCTCTGATTTCCTGTGAGTTGGGCGGCTCGGTTGACGATCCAGAGGTGAGTGCTCTGCGCTTCGTCGAACACACTCTCGGTATCGAAGGTCGGCAGCAGGGCTCCGGGCTTTCTTACCAAGCGCGCCGCGGAGGCCTCGGCGACCTGGGTTGGACCGGCCAGGACGTTGATCGCGTTCCCTGCCTGATCGATCCCCCAGACATCCGTCGCGCTTCCAACGGCGATCTGGCTAAGGGAAGAAATACCCGTGGGGTACCATAAGATCCCGGTTGAGAGCCCGGTATACATGTACACCTGCCCCGACGCGGCAACCGCCCAAACCGAGCCGTCGGCCGCCGCGCTGATTCCCGTAAGGGCAACAGGGACCGCCGACTGCTGCCATTCCGATCCGCCCTGGTATTGATAGACAAAGTTGCTGTCGAGCGCCCAGATATTGCTTGCGCTTCCGACCGTTATGACCCGTATCGACGTCGACGGCTGGAAGACCGCTTCCCAACCGCTATTCGGGCCGGTGTAACGGAAGATTGCGTTGCCCGACAGTCCCCATACCGTGCCGTCCGCCGCCGCCGAAACCGCGCTAAGTGGAAAGGCAGCTGAGATATGGATCGGGTTCCAAATTGCCGGACCGCCGGTGTTTTGATAAACATTACCGGTTTTGTCGACGCCCCAGATATTGGTCAGGCTGGCGGCAGAGATAGAACTCCAGCCAGCGCCCACCGACTCCACGTCACTTGCATGGCGTCGTTCTGATAGATATTCCCGCTGGTGCCGCTGGGGCCGAGCGCCCAGATATTCCCCACATCAGCAACAGAGATCATTGCCAATGAGCCCGAGGTTAGTTTCGCGGCGAATATCCAATCCTGCTGCTCAAAGCCATAGCTGTAGGCATCGCCCGAGCTGTCGAGCGCCCAGACGGTCCCGTCGTCGCCGCACGACAGCGAAGCGATGGGGAGCCACAACAACTGAGAGACCTGCAACCACTGGCTGCCCGATCCGTCATATTGATAAACTGTCCCGGATTTTCCGAGCGCCCAAACCCACCCGGCGGTTCCCGCGCTCAGACAGGTAAACGGATCATTATTCGGATATGGCGTCACGGGCTGCCACGACGAGCCGTTGAACTGCTGGGGTGCGCCCTGTCCATCGAGGCCCCAGGCAGAGCCATCCGCCGTCGCGCTCACGCTGCTCAAGCCGGTCCCGTTTGGGGAGAACTGCCCGTTGGCGTATTGATAGGCGTTCCCCTCCCCGTCCACGGCCCAGATGTTCGCGCTGTTACCGACCGATAACTGCGTGACGGGCGCCGTTCCGCAGTTGACGGTTTGCCAGACGCCGTTCCCATATTGAACGACGCCGGATGGGATGGTGCCGGATGCCGCAATGCCCCAAATCGTACCATCGGAAGCTGCGCTGATGTCCGAAAGGCTCTGGCTTGGCGTGACCTGCGTCAGCGGCTGCCCATAAACCGCCTGGAGGATGTTGTTGTTTTGGTCGATTCCCAATACGGAACCATCGGACGCAACGGTAATGGCATTCAATTGCTGGCTCATTTCCCTGCCTCTCGCGTATTAAACTGTCCTGGTCCGCCTCTTCCCTACAACCGAGGAGGTCCACGCGGCGCGTACGGCTCTGGGGCGTTAGCCTCCGGCTTTTGTCCCTCACCGGCTACGAGCCCGTTCGAAAAGCGTCCAAATTTTCGCCAAAAAATTCGAAAGGATCCCGGGCCTGTCGGGGCTCGCCCAGGCCGGGCGCAGTTGCTAAAGTATGGTTTACGCAGCGCAGCATATTCGCCCGCGGAGACGCCCATGGATCGGCGCGGGTTTGATGGCAGTTTTTTGTTTGACGGCTTTCGGCTCGAACCCGGTGGCCTGTTTCGGCTCGACGCCGCGGGCGGCGCCGAACCGGTGTTGCTCGGCGCGCGCGCCTTTGATCTGCTCCACCTGCTTGTCGGGCGACATGGCGATGTCGTCGCCAAAGACGCGATCATGCAAGCCGTCTGGCGCGGCGCCGCGGTCGAAGACGCCAATCTGACGATGCAGGTCGCGGCGTTGCGGCGAGCTCTAGACCTCGACCGCACCCAACGAAGCTGTATCCAGACAATTCCCGGCCGCGGCTACCGGTTTTCAGTGCCGGCGACCCAAACCGACGAGGCGGCGCCACAGCCGCGTGAG